>NZ_CP197469.1:0-4170000 GCF_052180195.1 Bacillus sp. AL-1R | reverse complement strand
GAGACCTACAAGTCGAGCAGGGACGAAAGTCGGGCTTAGTGATCCGGTGGTTCCGCATGGAAGGGCCATCGCTCAACGGATAAAAGCTACCCCGGGGATAACAGGCTTATCTCCCCCAAGAGTCCACATCGACGGGGAGGTTTGGCACCTCGATGTCGGCTCATCGCATCCTGGGGCTGTAGTCGGTCCCAAGGGTTGGGCTGTTCGCCCATTAAAGCGGTACGCGAGCTGGGTTCAGAACGTCGTGAGACAGTTCGGTCCCTATCCGTCGTGGGCGCAGGAAATTTGAGAGGAGCTGTCCTTAGTACGAGAGGACCGGGATGGACACACCGCTGGTGTACCAGTTGTTCTGCCAAGAGCATGGCTGGGTAGCTATGTGTGGAAGGGATAAGTGCTGAAAGCATCTAAGCATGAAGCCCCCCTCAAGATGAGATTTCCCATAGCGTTAAGCTAGTAAGACCCCTGAGAGACGATCAGGTTGATAGGTCAGAGGTGGAAGCGTGGTGACACGTGGAGCTGACTGATACTAATCGGTCGAGGACTTAACTAACAAGTTTGATAATGACATTATCTAGTTTTGAGGGTACAAAAGTACAACTCAAATACAAATCAGGTGATTATTGCGAAGAGGTCACACCCGTTCCCATACCGAACACGGTAGTTAAGCTCTTCAGCGTCGATGGTAGTTGGGGGTTTCCCCCTGTGAGAGTAGAACGTCGCCTGGTAACAAAAAAACATCAGCCTAATAGCTGATGTTTTTTTGTATTTAAATTTGAAAATATTAACTCTTACCATAACTTTAACGACAAGTTTTATGAACACCAACAAGTTCACTTAAAAAATATTTAATAATGGAAACAATAATATTCATGCTGGGCAAACACCCTTAATTATAAATCTACATAACCTAGATTGAATGGAGGGAAAAATATGAGAGGAAGAATACTCAATTATTATGCAGGTGGTAATACTGCAAAAGGGTTTTATAATCTCTATGACTCAGCTTTAGAGGATTTAGATAAATTATTCATTCTAAAAGGTGGTCCAGGTACAGGGAAATCAACTTTAATGAAAACAATTGGAGAATTGATTGTAAATAAGGGAATCGATATTGAATATTTACATTGTTCTTCAGATACTAATTCAGTTGATGGCTTAATTATCCCGAAATTTCAAATAGGTATAGTGGACGGAACAGCGCCACATGTAATTGAACCAAAAGCTCCAGGGGTTATTGAAGAATATGTGAATTTAGGAGTTGCTTGGAATTCTAAGAAATTGGCCGTGCACAAGGAAACCATACTATCACTAAATGATGAAATTTCTAAGAAGTTTCAAAAAGCGTATGACACATTTGCGGCTTCCTTAAAGGCTCATGATGAAATTGAAGAGATTTATATATCGAATATGGACTTTTTAGAAGCTAATAAACTAACTGACGAATTGATAGCGCTATTTTATGGCAATGAAAGTAATACTGAAAAAGATTCCAAAGTAAAGCATAGATTTTTAGGTGCAGCAACTCCAAGTGGTGCGGTTGATTATATTCAAAATTTAACAGAAGAAATCGAAAAGCGATATTTTATTAAAGGTAGAGCTGGTTCTGGGAAATCAACAATGTTAAAGAAAATAGCAGCAACAGGAGAAGAAAGAGGATATGATGTAGAGATTTATCATTGTGGATTTGATCCAAACAGTCTTGATATGGTAATTATACCTGAAAAAGGTATTGCAATTTTTGATAGTACAGCACCACATGAATATTTTCCTGATCGTGAAAATGATGAAATTATTGATATGTATGAAAGATGCATTACACCAGGAACAGACGAGAAATACGCTACTGAAATAGAAAGAACAACGAATTCATATAAAGATAAAATGAAAGAAGCGATCTCTTATTTGGCTGAGGCTAAAGTTCTTAGAGACAAATTAGAAGCGATCTATGTTGGCGCTATGGACTTTACAAAAGTTGATAAGATTCAGTCAGAATTAATAGAGGAAATTGAAAGTATAATAAAAAATTAGTATTATTTATTTTGAAAAAGGTGTATCTACGAAGGTACACCTTTTCTTATTTCTGAAGAAGAGATTTATTAGTTCTTTTTAATCATTTATTTCTACTTTATTCTAAACGTATATAGAATTAATTGAATTTTCTCTATATTTTCGCAAGTTCTGATTTAAAACATGCGATTGAACTAAAATAATACGACACGTTTTTATTTATTTCATTTTATTATTCAAAGTTTCTACGTTTAAGAATAACCAATAATCATTTTTTTTGTTATTAATTGTAGAAAAATGTCAACTCAATTCGTAGGAAATTCCCCCAATTTACTTCAGTATATGATGAATGTACATTTAGATTGTATTTATTTACTTACATAATGGTAAGGGCTTAAGTTTAAGCAATTTGATCATCCTAGATTTATTAAACTACTAACCTCTTAATCATAGTATTAAAGCAAATACATAATAGAAATATTACGTCCATAATAAGGAGAGGGATTTCATGAAACTTCGTAAAATTTTACCGTTTAAGGTAATGTCCACAGTAGCAATCTCATCTTTGATTTTCTCATCATATACAGTACTTGCTGAAAAAAGTGATATAACAACTCAAGCGATAGAGGATCATGTTCCACAATTGCTAGATCAAAGTTCGAAAGGTAAAGTGGATTTATACAAAGATCATCAAAAGGAGGAGTCCGAGAAAACTTATAAACCTACTGATAAAGTTCGTTTTATAGTAGAAGTTGATCAACCTTCAACTTCTGAGACTTCAGCGTCAAAGAAAAAATCCTTATTTAAAGAAAAACAAAATAAAGTAATTGAAGAAATTACAAAGAAAAATAGAGCTAAATCAAATTCACCTAAATTAAAGCAACGTTTCTTTGAAGGGTTTAATGGATTTAGTGTTGAGACAGAGTATCAAAATTTGGATGAAATCAAGTCTACACCAGGTGTACTTAACGTAAGTGTTGCAAGAACATTCCATGAAACAATGGCAGCTAGTAAAGAGTTAGTACAAGCTCAAAAGGTTTGGAATCAATATGGCTACCAAGGAGAAGGTTTACTTGTTGCAGTTGTTGATTCTGGTATTGATTATACTCACAAGGACATGACGCTAACTGAAAAGGGGAAGCAAAAAGAAAAGTTAACCCAAGCTGGTATAAAAACTAAATTAGACGGTACTTCTGTAAATGATGTTTGGTACACCGATAAAGTACCAACAGGTTATGATTGGGCTGATCATGACACTGATATTATTCCTCGTGGTGATGGAAGTCCTCACGGTACGCATGTTGCAGGTACTATTGGTGCTAATGGTGACGAGGCAAATAGTGGTGTTCAAGGAATCGCTCCGGGGACTCAATTATTAGCTGAAAAAGTATTCTCCGATGTAGGTGGAGGTGCTTATGAAGATGATATCATAGCAGGAATAGAGCATGCAGTAACAATGGGTGCTGATGTTATCAATATGAGTTTAGGTGTTGATTCAGGATTTGTAGGTGAAGATTTTGATCCGGTTCAAAAAGCAATACGTGTAGCAACGGAACAAGGAACTTTAGTTGTAGTTGCTGCTGGAAACTCAGCTTACAGTACGAAACACAACTTATTATATCCTTCTGCTTATCAGCCATATGCTGAAAATCCAGATATTGGAACAGTAGGTGCACCTGGAGTAAGCCCTTTTGCTCTATCAGTTGCTTCTTATGAAAATACAAAAGTGCACTTAAATACTTTAGGAGATGTTAATGGTTTTAAACTTCCTTTCCAAGACCAAACGCAATTTGCTCCATCAAAAAACTTTAAACTTTCTAGAAATTTAACGCCTAATCAAGAATATGAAATGGTATATGTAGGAGAAGGTTCGAAGCCTACTGATTTTACTAATAAAAACGTAGAAGGAAAAATCGTCGTAGCTAAAATGAATAACCAATATACATCGTATTCGTTTGTTCAATTTAATGCGGCAAAATATAAAGCAAAAGCTGTAATTGTCATTCCACCTAGTAATATAGTAGATTATCCGATTTTAAGATTCAGCGAATTTTCAATTCCGGCTGCGACAACTGGTAAGGCTGTTGGTCAAGAATTAATAAATAAATTAGATAATAATCAAATTGTAAAGATGAAGTTAGACGGAGATACATGGATTGATAATCCAGATCAAAATATGATGTCTGATTTTTCATCATATGGCGCGCCAAGTACATTAGATTTTAAACCAGAAATCTCTGGTCCTGGGGGTAATATCTACTCAACTGTACCTGGAAATGATTATGAAGTGATGAGTGGTACGTCAATGGCAACACCTCATGTAGCAGGTGGTTCGACACTAGTATTACAGTCTCTTTATGAAAAAGGATTACAACATTCAGAAGATACAGCTCTAAAGGCTAAAATTGCATTAATGAATACATCGAGTGTTGTGATGGACCCTAAAACAAATGGAGAAGTGCCATATTCACCACGCATTCAAGGTTCTGGTTTAATGCAAATTCAGAATGCAATTAAAACACCCGTTATCGTAACAAGAAAAGATACTCCACTTGAGCAAGCAGGAGCAGTAGCGTTGAAAGAAATTAAAAACGATCGAGCGATTTTTAAATTAAATGTAGAATCTCTTGAAGCAAAGAATCCTAAAGAAGAATATGAGTACACAGTTAATGTAGACCTATTGACAGATGCAACTGAAACAAAACAATTTGACTTAGATGGCGATGGAACTTTGGATTCAAAAGATTATTTAACATTAAATAGTAAAAAAATTGAAGGCGCATCAGTTTATGTAAATGATCAAAGGATATCTAGTACAGATGGTGCTAAATTTAAAATTAAACCAGGACAAGAGAAAAACCTAACTGTAGAGATTCGTCTTCCTAGAACATTAAATGAAAATGCGTTTGTCGAAGGATTCGTAAGACTTGTTCCTAAAAATCAAACAAAAGCAGTACCTCTCACAATCCCATATATGGGCTTTAATGGTAGATGGGATGCGCCAAGAAATATCGATCCACCTGCATGGGAAAAAGATGCATTTTTAGGTTATACAGCATTATGGGATGGAACATCAGAACGTTATCCAAAAGGATATAATTCAACAACGGGTACTTTTGATCTTAACAAAATTGCTATTTCACCAAACTTCCATTTAAATGGAATTTATTCTTCATTTACAGCTTTAAGAAATTTAGCTAAAACTGAAATCTATATCGAAAATCAAAAAGGCAAAATGGTTAAATACCTTGGCGACTTTAGTGAATTTAATGGAACCCCATATAAATTTAGAAAAAATGTCATGTCATTTGGGGATACTAGCTACAACGAACTTTACGCTTGGAATATGACAGATGAAAATGGACAAGTTGTTCCTGATGGTGTTTATCATTACGTTATTCGTACAACTTTAGACTATCTAGGGGCAAAACCTCAAGAAGTAAAAATGCCAGTAAAAGTTGATTCGATTCTACCTAAAGTTACAGATATTAAGGTTACACCAAAAGATGGTGGGAAATATGAAGTTTCATGGAAGGGTACTGATGATGAAACTGGTTATGCTGCTTCGGTTGTCTGGGTTAATGGGAATTACTATTCACCAGGCGCAGCGCAAACATTACTAGTAAATGTTGAGCCAAAGAGTATTGTAATTGGTGGAGCTGACAACGCATTTAATCACTCTTATGCTACTTGGGGAGATCAAAGCTCCAAATATATGAGTGAATGGATGGTTCTGTCAAATGGTAGTATTTATCCTACTACAAACTTAAATAAAAACAGAGTAGCTTCAGTTGATTACTTTGCTCAAAACAGAGTAGATTGGACATTTAATGTAAAAGATGTAAACGGAAATATTGTAGATACTTTTGGATTTAAAAATGAACGAGAAATTCATATAAAATGGTTCCCAAAAGCAGATCTACCAAACGGCACATATTATATTTCTGCTGACGTAGTAACTAAAGATGGATTTAAAATAACATCAACTCCGACTAAACTAACGGTTCTTCAATAAAAGTCAATAATTGAAAAAGCTATCTTTCCTATTTATGATAGGGATAGATAGCTTTTTGTTTTTCATTTCTTATTCGATAATTGAAATCCGAATAACAAATAAAAAAATTACAGTTGCTATCGGTAATTTAATAAAAGTAGGCATCATAGAATGTATAAAACTGAGTAAAACACGAACATTAAAATATTTTTTAAGAAAAACATTCATATTTTATTGAAAAAAGAGTAATAAATTGATACTATAGAGATAGGAATTTTAGCAAACCTCATATAAGTTTGGGAATATGGCCCAAAAGTTTCTACCTAGTAACCTTAAATTACTGGACTATGAGGGGAAGTTAATCACACGTGTACGTTATTAGTATACGCCTAAGTAGATTATCTTTCTCGCCATAGAGGGATATTTCTATTTAGGCGTTTTTTGTTGGAAATTTATTGTAAAAAATAAAAAAATAGCGATAAACTTGGGGGAAAAGCAGATGAAACCGGTAGTTGGTGTCATTATGGGGAGTACAAGTGATTGGGAAACAATGAAAAATGCTTGTGATGTGTTAGATGAGCTAAATATTAGCTATGAGAAACGAGTTGTTTCGGCACATCGTACACCAGATTTAATGTTTGAGTATGCAGAATCAGCTAGAGAACGTGGTATTAAAGTAATCATTGCAGGTGCGGGTGGTGCTGCTCACTTACCAGGCATGGTAGCAGCAAAAACGACACTTCCAGTAATTGGTGTACCAGTACAATCAAAAGCTTTAAATGGATTAGATTCATTATTATCAATTGTACAAATGCCAGGTGGAGTACCTGTTGCAACTGTTGCAATTGGTAAAGCAGGTGCGACGAATGCAGGCTTACTTGCAGCTCAAGTATTAAGTATCCAAGATCAAGACGTTTATTTAGCATTAGAAACTCGTCGTGAAAACACTACTAAACAAGTTCTAGAAAGTAGTGAATCATTATGAATAACAAAGTAATACTACCAGGACAAACAATAGGGATCATCGGGGGAGGCCAACTTGGAAGAATGATGGCGCTTTCAGCGAAAGAAATGGGCTATAAAATAGCTGTTTTAGATCCTACTCCAAACTCACCTTGTGGGCAAGTATCTGATATAGAGATTACAGCTGAGTATTCTAATATAGAAGCAATTAAACAGCTTGCGAAAGTAAGTGATGTAATAACATATGAATTTGAAAATATTGATGTAAATGCACTTGAGTATTTAGATGAACATTCCTATTTACCTCAAGGTAGTGAGTTATTAAAGCTAACAAGAAATAGATTAACTGAAAAAACTGCTATTCAAAATTTAGGCATTAAGGTTGCTCCATTTCGATTAGTTGAAAATGAAGAACAATTTTCGGAAGCAGTTACGAATATAGGTTTACCAGCTGTGTTGAAAACGACAACTGGTGGTTATGACGGAAAAGGGCAAGTTGTATTAAGATCTGAAGAAGACTTTGTTGAAGCGTTAGAACTTGTAAAAAAACAGCAATGTATTCTTGAGGGCTGGGTTCCTTTTGTAAAAGAATTGTCAATAATTGTCGCAAGAAATAGTAATGGAGAGGTTAGTACGTTTCCAATCGCAGAAAATGTTCATATAAATCAAATTCTGCATACTTCATCTGTACCAGCAAATACCTCAAAATTAGTAATAGAAACAGCTGAGAACTATGCAAAAAAAGTAGCTAGCTCATTTCATCTTGTAGGTGTATTAGCAATTGAGTTATTTGTAACAGAAGATGAGCAGGTTTATATTAATGAATTAGCTCCGCGTCCACATAATACAGGACATTATACGATGGAGGCAGTTGAAACTTCACAGTTTAAGCAGCATATTCGAGCTGTTTGTAATTTACCATTAGGTAACACGGAATTACTAAAACCAGTTGTAATGGTGAATATATTAGGTGAACATGTTGAAGATGTATTGAATGTAATGCAAAATGATAGTACATTAAATGTCCATCTTTATGGTAAAGAAGAAAGCAAAAAAGGCCGTAAAATGGGACATATTAATATAATGGCAGCATCAACAGAACTAGCGATGCAAAAAGTACAACAGTTAGGGATTTGGAATCAAAGCCCGGTGGAGGTAAAAATATGATTGAACGTTATTCACGCCCAGAAATGGCAGCAATTTGGACAGAAGAAAACAAATTTAAAGCTTGGTTAGAAGTTGAAATCTTAGCATGTGAAGCATGGGCTGAATTAGGAGATATTCCTAAAGAAGACGTAAAAGTGTTACGTGAAAAAGCTTCTTTCGATATAAATCGAATTTATGAAATTGAAAAAGAAACACGTCATGATGTAGTTGCATTTACACGTGCAGTTTCTGAAACTCTAGGCGATGAGCGTAAATGGGTACATTATGGCTTAACTTCAACTGATGTAGTAGACACAGCACTTTCATACTTATTACGTCAGGCAAATGACATCTTATTAAAAGATTTAGAGAACTTCATTGGAATTCTTGAAACGAAAGCTAAAGAACATAAGTACACAGTAATGATGGGACGTACTCACGGTGTACATGCAGAACCAACTACTTTTGGATTAAAACTTGCTTTATGGACTGAAGAAATGAAACGTAACTTAGAGCGATTCAAGAATGCGGTTGAATCAGTTCGAGTAGGTAAAATCTCAGGCGCAGTTGGAACATACGCGAATATTCCTCCTTTTGTTGAACAATATGTTTGTGAAAAGTTAGGGATTCAAGCAGCTCCAATTTCAACTCAAACTTTACAACGTGATCGTCATGCTCATTACATGGCAACACTATCTTTAATTGCAACTTCAATTGAAAAGTTTGCAACTGAAGTACGTGGATTACAAAAAAGTGAAACACGTGAAGTTGAAGAATTCTTTGCAAAAGGTCAAAAAGGTTCATCTGCAATGCCTCATAAACGTAATCCAATCGGATCTGAAAATATGACAGGTTTAGCTCGTGTAATTAGAGGTCATATGGTAACGGCTTATGAAAATGTATCACTTTGGCATGAAAGAGATATCTCACATTCATCTGCGGAAAGAATTATCTTACCGGATGCAACAATACTTTTAAATTACATGTTAAATCGATTTGGAAATATTGTTAAAAACCTTACAGTTTTCCCTGAGAATATGAAACGTAATATGGATCGTACTTACGGATTAATTTATTCTCAACGTGTACTACTTGCTTTAATTGAAAAAGGAATGTCACGTGAAGAAGCTTATGACACTGTTCAACCAAAAGCAATGGAAGCATGGGAAACTCAAGTACAGTTTAAAGAGCTTGTAGAAGCAGAAGAAAAAATTACTTCTTTATTATCTCAAGAAGAAATTAATGATTGCTTTGACTACAGCTATCACTTAAGTCAAGTCGATACAATTTTTGAACGCTTAGGATTAAATTAATAAATGATTGTTTGGCTAAGATTAGAGAAATAAACTCTTAGCCAAACAATTCAAATAACTTAAAAAAGCATAAATTCTATTGGGTGTTTAAATGAGGATATGGGAGGCATTGTTAGCATGGCAGAGCAAGTAATGTTGTATGAGGGAAAAGCAAAAAGAATTTTCTCAACTGAGAATCCTGAAATTGTAAGAGTTGTATACAAAGATTCAGCAACTGCATTTAACGGTGAAAAGAAAGCAGAGATTGCTGGAAAAGGTCGCTTGAATAATGCAATTACTAGTTTACTATTTTCAAAGTTAATGGAATCAGGTATTGCATCTCATTTCGTAGAAAAAACATCAGAACTTGAACAACTTGTAAAACGAGTAACAATTATACCAATTGAAGTAGTTGTTAGAAATATCATTGCTGGTAGCTTATCGAAACGCATGGGATTAGATGAGGGAGTTAAGTTAGAAAAGCCAATCATTGAGTTTTATTACAAACGTGATGATTTAGGTGATCCAATTATTAATGAAGATCATATCGCTGCACTTAAACTAGCAACACCAGAAGAACTTGAAACAATTAAAGAGATTGCTCTCCGTGTTAATGATGTACTAGTAGAACAGTTTGATGCATGTAATGTTCGATTAGTTGATTTTAAATTAGAGTTTGGCAAATTAAATGATGGAACAATTTTGTTAGCAGATGAGATTTCACCAGATACTTGCCGATTATGGGATAAAGAGACAAACGCGAAATTTGATAAAGATGTATTCCGTAGAGATTTAGGTAACTTAACAGATGGATACGAAGAAATTTTAAAACGCTTAGGGGGATTATCATGTTCAAAGTAAGAGTATTCGTTACATTAAGAGAAAGTGTTTTAGATCCACAAGGAAATGCTGTTAAAAACGCACTTCACAGCATGAATTTTAGCGAAGTTCAAGATGTTCGTATCGGTAAATATATGGAATTATTAATTGATAAAAATGTTGCAGATTTAGATACAACTGTAAAAGAAATGTGTGAAAAGTTATTAGCAAACATCGTAATTGAAGATTACCGTTATGAGGTAGAGGAGGTAGTCGCACAGTGAAGTTTGCAGTAATTGTGTTCCCGGGCTCAAATTGTGATGTTGATATGTATCATGCAATCAAAGATGAGTTAGGCGAAGAAGTAGAATACGTATGGCATGATTCAACGAATTTAGATGAATTTGATGGTATCTTATTACCAGGTGGCTTCTCATATGGAGATTACTTACGCTCTGGCGCAATTGCAGGCTTTGCCAACGTGATGGATGCCGTGAAGAAAGCTGCTGCTGAAGGTAAACCAGTATTTGGCGTTTGTAACGGATTCCAAATTCTAACTGAAGCAGGTCTACTACCAGGTACTCTTAGACGTAATGAGAAATTAAAATTTATGTGTAAGCCTGTTGAGCTAGTTGTTGAAAACAATGAATCAATGTTTACAACTGGTTATGAAAAAGGTCAAGTAATAACAGTACCAATCGCACATGGTGAAGGAAATTACTATTGCGATCAAGAAACATATGAAGCACTTAAAAGTAATAATCAGATAATTTTCCGTTATCAAAATAATCCAAATGGTAGTTTAGATGATATCGCAGGAATTGTTAATGAAAAAGGAAATGTATTAGGAATGATGCCACACCCTGAGCGTGCAGTTGATGCATTATTAGGCTCAGCAGACGGACTTCAACTATTTCGTTCAATTGTAAGAAACTGGAGGGAAAACCATGTCGTTACTTCTTGAGCCAAATCCAATTCAAATTGAAAATGATAGAATTTATGCCACTATGGGCTTAACTGATGAAGAGTTTCAATTAATCAAATCAATTATTGGTCGCAATCCGAACTATACAGAGCTTGGATTATTCTCAGTAATGTGGTCAGAACATTGTAGTTATAAAAACTCAAAGCCTTTATTACGCAAATTCCCTGTAAGTGGTGAACATGTTTTACAAGGACCAGGTGAAGGTGCGGGTATCGTTGATATTGGCGATGAGCAAGCTGTAGTATTTAAAATCGAAAGCCATAATCACCCTTCTGCAATTGAACCATACCAAGGTGCTGCAACTGGTGTAGGTGGAATTATTCGTGACGTATTTTCAATGGGAGCACGTCCTGTTGCACTTCTAAATTCTTTACGCTTCGGTGAATTAGAAACGCCAAGAGTTAAGTATTTATTTGAAGAAGTAGTTGCAGGTATTGCTGGATATGGAAACTGTATTGGTATTCCAACAGTTGGTGGAGAAGTAAACTTCGATCCATGTTATGAAGGCAATCCTTTAGTAAATGCAATGTGTGTTGGATTAATTAATCATAAAGACATCAAAAAAGGTCAAGCGCATGGTGCTGGAAATACAGTAATGTATGTTGGTGCTTCAACTGGTCGTGATGGAATTCATGGTGCAACTTTTGCTTCTGAAGAGTTATCTGATGCATCTGATGAGAAACGTCCAGCGGTACAAGTAGGCGATCCATTTATGGAGAAGTTATTACTTGAAGCATGTTTAGAAGTAGTTCAAAATGACGCTCTTGTTGGTATTCAAGATATGGGTGCAGCTGGATTAACATCTTCATCTGCTGAAATGGCTTCAAAAGCTGGAATGGGAATTGAGATGAATCTTGATTTAGTTCCACAACGTGAAGCTGGTATGACAGCTTACGAAATGATGCTTTCAGAATCACAAGAACGTATGTTATTAGTTGTAGAAAAAGGCAGAGAGCAAGAAATCGTAGACTTATTTGAAAAGTATGATCTACATGCAGTATCTGTAGGCCGTGTTACTGACGATAAGATGCTTCGCTTACTTCATAAAGGTGAGGTTGTAGCTGAATTACCTGTAGATGCTCTTGCTGAAGAGGCACCTGTATATCATAAACCATCAACTGAACCAGCATATTATGGTGAGTTCCAAGCGATGGAAAACTATATTCCTGAAATTAATGATTCAAAAGAAACGTTAAAACAATTACTTTCTCAACCTACAATCGCAAGCAAAGAGTGGGTTTACGGTCAGTATGATTATATGGTTCGTACAAATACAGTAGTTGCTCCAGGTTCTGATGCTGCAGTAATCAGAATTCGTGATACTAAAAAAGCTCTAGCAATGACAACTGACTGTAATGCACGCTACTTATATTTAGATCCTGAAGTTGGTGGGAAAATTGCAGTAGCAGAAGCAGCACGTAATGTAATTTGTTCAGGAGCACGTCCTCTTGCAATTACAGATTGCTTAAACTTCGGAAATCCTGAAAAACCTGAGATTTTCTGGCAGTTAGAAAAAGCAACAGATGGTATGAGTGAAGCTTGTAATGTATTAAGTACTCCAGTAATCGGTGGTAACGTATCATTATATAACGAAACAAATGGTGAAGCAATTTACCCAACTCCTGTAGTAGGTATGGTAGGTCTAATTGAAGATGTTGATCATATCACAACTCAAAACTTTAAAACTGCTGGCGATTTAATTTATGTAATCGGTAATGCAGAAGCTGAATTCGGTGGAAGTGAGCTTCAAAAATTATTAAATGGCAAAATCTTTGGTAAAGCACCAAGCATTGATTTAGCTGTTGAATCTAGTCGCCAAGAGCAAATTCTTGCTGCTATCCAAGCAGGTGTAGTTGCTTCAGCACATGATATTTCTGAAGGTGGTTTAGCTGTAGCGATTGCAGAAAGCACATTTGGTCCGTCAGAAGTGGGTGCAACTATTACAATCGAAGGAAATGAAGTTGTTTCATTATTTAGTGAAACTCAATCACGTTTCTTACTTTCAGTTAAACCTGAACATAAAGAACAATTCGAAGCATTAGTAGATGCAAAGTTAATCGGTACAGTTACAGAAGAAACATCAGTAACAGTTCGTAATGAAAACAATGAAACAGTTCTTCATGCTTCAGTTGAGGAACTGAAACAGTCTTGGAAAGAGGCGATCCCATGCTTGCTGAAATAAAAGGACTAAACGAAGAGTGTGGAATATTTGGAATTTGGGGGCATACTGATGCTGCCCAAATCTCCTACTATGGTCTTCATAGTTTACAACATAGAGGCCAAGAAGGAGCTGGAATTGTTGTAACGAATGGAAATGAGCTTGAAGGTGCAAAAGGACTTGGTTTAATAACAGAAGTTTTCAGTAAAGGTCAATTAAATGATTTACACGGAAAAGCTGCTATTGGTCATGTTCGTTATGCAACTGCAGGCGGAGGCGGATATGAAAACGTTCAGCCTCTACTATTCCAATCGCATACTGGAAGCATAGCTCTTGCTCATAATGGTAATTTAGTAAATGCTTCAAGATTACGTAAAGATTTAGAGATGCAAGGAAGTATTTTTCAAACGACTTCTGATACTGAAGTACTTGCTCATTTAATTAAACGTAACGGTTCTGCTCCATTAAAGGATAGCATTAAAGCATCTTTAAATATGATCAAAGGAGCTTACGCTTACTTAGTTCTTACAAAAGATGCAATGTATGTTGCACTAGATCCTAATGGCTTTAGACCATTGGCGTTAGCTAAACTAGGTGACGCTTATGTAGTAGCTTCAGAGACGTGCGCATTTGATGTAGTCGGAGCAAAATATATCCGAGATATTAATCCGGGAGAATTACTGATTATTTCAGACAAAGGAGTGGAAACTGATCAGTTTACTTCTTCAGTTAATCACACAATTTGTAGTATGGAATATATTTATTTCTCTCGTCCTGATAGCAATATTGACAATATCAATGTTCATGCTGCACGTAAAAATATGGGGCGTGTATTAGCTAAAGAAGCTCCTGTTGAGGCAGATGTAGTAATTGGTGTTCCTGATTCAAGTATTTCAGCAGCAGTTGGTTACGCAGAAGAATCTGGTATTCCATATGAACTTGGATTGATTAAAAATCGCTATGTTGGTCGTACATTTATTCAACCTTCTCAAGAACTTAGAGAGCAAGGGGTTAAAATGAAACTTTCTCCAGTACGTTCGATCGTTGAGGGGAAACGTGTAGTAATGGTAGATGATTCAATCGTTCGTGGAACTACAAGCCGCCGAATCGTACAAATGTTACGTGATGCAGGTGCAAGTGAAGTTCATGTTCGTATTGGTGCACCACCATTGAAAAATCCATGCTATTACGGTATTGACACTTCTACAAGAGAAGAGTTAATTGCAGCAACTAATACAATAGAAGAAATTTGCGAAGAAATTGGTGCAGATTCATTAGAATTTATTAGTCTAGAAGGATTACTAAATGCTATTGGTAGAAATCATGAGGGACCAAATAGAGGTCAATGTACTGCATGCTTTACAGGGAAGTATCCAACAGTAATCTATGATGAAAATGAATTAGTACATTCTCATAATTAAAAAAATCGAGGCGGTGAGCAGTCGCCGCCTCTTTTCAATTGAATCTATTCATAAGGACTGAAAGGGGAAATCATCACATGGCGAATGCATATAAACAAGCTGGAGTAGATATCGAAGCTGGCTATGAAGCAGTGAACAGAATGAAAAAACACGTTCAAAAAACAATGCGTCAAGAAGTTCTTGGTGGATTAGGCGGATTTGGAGGAATGTTTGATCTTTCCAAATTCAACTATAAAGAACCAGTTCTTGTATCAGGTACAGATGGAGTAGGAACAAAATTAAAATTAGCTTTCCAAATGGACCGTCACGATACGATTGGCATTGATGCAGTCGCGATGTGTGTGAATGATATTGTGGTTCAAGGTGCGGAGCCTTTATTTTTCCTAGATTACTTAGCAGTTGGCAAGGCTGTACCTGAACGAATTGAACAAATTGTAAAAGGTGTATCTGATGGTTGCGTTCAAGCAGGCTGCTCATTAGTTGGTGGAGAAACTGCAGAAATGCCTGGTATGTATCCAGAGGATGAATATGATATTGCTGGTTTTGCAGTAGGGATTGTTGACAAACCGAAGCTTGTAACAGGACAAAGCATTAAAGAAGGAGATATCTTACTAGGAATTTCATCAAATGGGATCCATAGTAATGGTTATTCTCTAGTTCGTAAGGTTTTATTAGAAAAAGGTGGCTTAACGCTTGATCAACACATTGAGAAATTAGGTCATACTTTAGGCGAAGAACTACTTCGTCCAACTAAAATTTATGTAAAACCAATCTTAAATGTCCTTAAAAAGTTTGAAGTAAAAGGTATGGCACATATTACTGGTGGTGGGTTTATTGAAAATATTCCTAGAATGCTACCAGAAGGAATTGGTGCAGAAATTGATTACGGTTCATGGCCAATCCAACCAATCTTTGATTTATTAGAAGAGATTGGTGAATTGAAGCGCGAAGAAATGTTTAATATTTTTAATATGGGAATTGGTATGGTTCTTGCTGTTAGTGAAGAGAACTTACATGACACGATTAAACTATTAGAAGAAGACGGTGAAAAAGTATTTATTATCGGAAGAACAAAAGCAGGTGAAGGTGTAACCTTTGGTGGAGGTTCTCTGTAATGAAGAAGATTGCCGTATTTGCTTCAGGTAATGGCAGTAACTTTCAAGCCATTCTTGATGCAACTCTAAACGGAGAAGTGAATGCTGAAGTGAAACTACTTGTTTGTGATCGTCCAAATGCATTTTGTATCGAACGAGCAAAGCAAGCAAATATTCCATCATTTATATTTTCAGCGAAAAACTATGAATCAAAAGAGCAGTATGAAGGTGAAATTATTGCTCATCTCAAAGAGTTAAATGTCGAATTTATCGTTTTAGCTGGCTATATGAGATTAATTGGTCCGACAATTTTAGACTCATTTCCTGGGAAAATTGTAAATATTCATCCTTCATTTCTACCATTATTTCCTGGAAAAGACGCAATTGGTCAAGCTCTCCTAGCTGGTGTCGAATCGACTGGTGTAACGGTTCATTATGTCGATGAAGGTATGGATACTGGTCCAATTATTGCACAAGAAGAAATTCTGATTGAAAAGGGAGATTCTAAGGAGTCTCTTGAGAAGAAGGTTCATAGTGTCGAGCATGTTTTATATGTGCAAACACTAAAAAAATTGTTTAGTTAACTAGATTAGAGAATAGCATGAAATCGATTAGTTGGGGGAATGGATCGTGAAAAAACGAGCTTTAGTTAGTGTTTCAGATAAACAAGGAATTATTGAATTCGTAAGTGGATTAATTAAACATGATTTTGAAGTTATTTCAACAGGTGGAACTTTTAATTTATTAAAAGATGCTGGATTAAATGTAATTGGTATTTCAGAAGTAACTAACTTTCCAGAAATTATGGACGGTCGTGTAAAAACATTACACCCTTCAATTCACGGAGGTTTACTAGGAGTTCGTTCAAATGAAGAACATATGCGTCAAATGAACGAGTTAGGTATTCAGCCAATCGATTTAGTTTGTGTAAATTTATATCCGTTTAAAGAAACAATCATGAAGCCTGATGTTACATTTGAAGATGCAATTGAAAATATCGATATCGGTGGACCTACAATGCTTCGTTCAGCAGCTAAAAACCATGAGTTTGTATCGGTAGTAGTTGACCCGACAGATTATGAAGTAATTTTAGCTGAGTTAGCTGAAAATAATACAGTTTCGATTGAAACGAACCGTCGATTAGCTGCTAAAGTTTTCCGTCACACTGCAGCTTATGATTCACTAATTTCTAATTATTTAACAGAGCAAGTAGGAGAAGAAAATCCTGAAAGCTATACTGTTACTTACGAATTAAAACAATCTTTACGATATGGTGAAAATCCACACCAAAAAGCAACATTCTATCGTGCTCCAATGCCAACAGTTTCTTCTATTGCTTATGCGGAGCAATTACATGGTAAAGAGCTTTCTTATAATAATATTAATGACGCTAATGAAGCCTTAAATATTGTACGCGAATTCTCAAATCCGGCTGTTGTCGCTGTAAAACATATGAATCCTTGTGGAGTAGGAGAAGGAACGACAATTGAAGAAGCTTATGATCGTGCTTATACTGCTGATCCAGTTTCAATTTTTGGAGGAATTATTGCGACAAACCGTGAAGTTGATGCTGCAACAGCTAAGAAAATGCACGAATTATTCTTAGAAATTATTATCGCTCCTTCATTCAGTGAAGAGGCTTTAGAAATCTTAACTAGTAAAAAGAACTTACGTTTATTAACAGTAGACTTAGAAACTAAACCTACGTTTGCACCTAAATTAACGACAGTTCATGGTGGCTTATTACGTCAAGATATGGATACGTTTGGATTAGATGATGCTCAAATTACAGTTCCTACAAAACGTCAACCAACTGAAGAAGAGTGGGAGAACTTAAAATTAGGCTGGAAAGTTGTAAAGCATGTTAAATCAAATGCAATTGTTTTAGCAAAAGATCATATGACAATCGGTGTTGGCGCAGGTCAAATGAATCGCGTTGGAGCTGCAAAAATTGCAATTGAACAAGCTGGCGAAAAATCAATTGGCTCAGCATTAGCTTCAGATGCATTTTTCCCTATGAATGACACAGTAGAAGCAGCGGCTAAAGCTGGTATTACTGCAATTATTCAACCAGGCGGATCAATCAAAGATGAAGATTCAATTAAAAAAGCTGATGAATATGGCATTGCAATGGTCTTTACAGGGGTTCGTCACTTTAAACATTAAGAAATAAGGAGATGACAAGATGAAAGTATTAGTCATTGGTCGCGGAGGCCGTGAGCATACAATTGCTTGGAAGGTAAATCAATCGGAGAATGTAACAGATGTATTTGTTGCTCCAGGAAACGATGGGATGATTGATGTTGCAACACTTGTCAATATTGATGAAAGTGACCATGAAGCACTTATTGCATTTGCAAAGAAGGAAGAAATTGATTTAACAATCGTTGGTCCTGAAGTTCCTTTAATGAACGGAATTGTAAATGATTTTCGCGCTGCTAATTTAAAGATTTTTGGTCCAACTAAGGAAGCGGCAATTATTGAAGGAAGTAAAAGCTTTACAAAGGATTTAATGAAAAAATACGCTATACCTACTGCAGCATATGAAACATTTACTCAATTTGAGGATGCAAAAGCATATGTTGAAAAAGTTGGTGCACCAATTGTAATTAAAGCTGATGGATTAGCAGCTGGTAAAGGTGTAGTTGTAGCGATGACAGTTGAAGAAGCAATCATAAGTCTTCATGACATGCTACTAGATGAAAAGTACGGCGATGCAAGTGCATCTGTAGTAATCGAAGAATATTTAGAGGGCGAAGAATTCTCGCTAATGTCATTTGTTAACGGGAATAAGGTTTATCCGATGGTAATCGCTCAAGACCATAAACGTGCTTATGATGGAGACAAAGGACCTAATACGGGTGGTATGGGTGCATATTCTCCAGTACCACAAATTTCAGAGTCAGTTGTAGAACAATCTTTAAAAGAAATAGTTATCCCAGTCGCAGAAGCAATGATTTCTGAAGGAAGACATTTTACTGGAATCCTATATGCAGGTTTAATGTTAACAAGCCAAGGACCTAAAGTAATCGAGTTTAATGCAAGATTTGGGGATCCAGAAACTGAAGTTGTATTACCACGTTTAGAAAGTGATTTAGCTGAAGTCTTATTAGGGATATTAAATGAAGAAGAAATCCAATTAGAGTGGTCAGAAGAAGCTGTAGTTGGAGTTGTGCTTGCTGCAAATGGATATCCTGAAGTTCCTGAAAAAGGCGCAGTAATCACTGGATTAAATAATGTAAGTGAAGAAACAATGGTTTTCCACGCAGGTACAAAACTTGAAAATAATGAATATGTTACAAATGGTGGAAGAGTTTTAATTATTGCACATAAAGGAAGCTCAATTAATGCAGCTTGCGAAAATGTTTATAAGCAAATTGATACGATTCAATCAACTGGCTTATTCTATCGCCACGATATAGGACATAAAGCAATTAAAGTAAATAATTAATAAGATAAAGGTCGTCATTAATGTTCAATGGCGACCTTTTTTCTTGTTGGAATAAGAACTGGTGTTCTGTTTTGTCTATACAATCTACTCCATTTTTGATAAACTACTTTTATGAAGGTTGAATGTAATCTTCGAATGGATCTTCCTCGTTGTGTTTATCTGCCTTAACCTTACATTTCTTACCTAGTGCAGTCATTGGGCAAAAACGTAGTACTCCCTCTGCAACTTTCATGGCACCGATTATGATCAAAATAATGACAGAATTACTACATCTTCTGCGTGTAAGTTTAGCTGTGCCGTAAGCTAAGAGTGTAAAGCCAGCAGTTATACGTATAAGTGCATTGATTATGCTAATATTTGGTCTCAACAGTAACTCCCCTTATAATAAGTATCAGTGACTACATCACTCTTTACCATTTTTCCCTTTAATTGTTTCATTATCATAGGAAACAATTAGTATTAGTTACTTAAAATGGGGACGTAGGGTTACTTTTCCTTTTTAAGTAAGATACAATACATTTATATTTTTGATAAAAATACTTAATAAATATAGATAAATTAATGAAAAAAAAATTTTGGAGGACAAAATGTACGATTATTCACAATGGAATCACATATTTAAATTAGATCCAAACAAAGATATCACTGATGATGATTTAGAAAAAATTTGTGAATCAGGAACGGATGCAATTTTAGTTGGTGGAACGGACGGTGTAACGTTAGATGCTACGATATCACTTCTTGTTAGAATAAGACGTTACGCAGTACCATGTATTTTAGAAGTATCAAATCTAGAAGCCGTAACTCCTGGTTATGATTTTTATTTTATCCCGACAGTATTAAATAGCAATGACCCAAAGTGGATTGTCGGAATGCATCAACAGGCAATGAAAGAATTCGCACATTTAGTTCATGCTGAAGAATTGGTAATGGAAGGTTATTGTATTTTAAATGAAAATTGTAAGGCCGCAAAGCAGACAAGTGCAGTGACAGATCTTTCAATCGAAGATATTGTCGCTTATGCGGAAGTTTCTGAGCAATTATTAAAATTACCGATATTTTATTTAGAATATAGCGGCATCTATGGTTCACCACAGGTGGTAGAAGAAGTATCAAAAGTATTAAACAATACGAAATTATTCTATGGTGGAGGAATTTCATCAGCTCAACAAGCAATTGAGATGAAGCAATTTGCTGATACGATTGTTGTTGGGAACATTATCTATGATAACTTACAAGAGGCTTTACTTACTGTGAAAGCTGTGAGAGAAGGAGCGACGAAGTAATGAAAACAGCAGAAGAATTATTGCAAGGTTTAAATCCAATGCAAAAAGAAGCCGTTAAAACGGTTGATGGTCCTTTATTAATTATGGCTGGAGCAGGTTCAGGTAAAACTCGAGTACTAACGCATCGAATTGCGTATTTATTAGGCGAAAAAGGTGTAGCTCCTTGGAATATACTTGCGATTACATTTACAAATAAAGCAGCTAGAGAGATGCAAGAGCGTATTTTTAATCTAGTTGGAAAAGATGCAGAGGATATTTGGGTTTCGACATTTCACTCAATGTGTGTAAGGATCCTTCGTAGAGATATTGATCGAATTGGCTTCAATAGAAGTTTTTCTATTTTAGATACAGCTGACCAATTAACAGTCATAAAAAATATTCTTAAAGAGAAAAACTTAGATTCTAAGAAATTTGATCCACGTAGTATTTTAGGGACGATTAGTAGTGCAAAAAATGAACTACAAACTGCTGCTGATTATACAAGAGATGCTTTTACTCCTTATGAAAAAGTTGTTGGAGAAATTTATGCATCTTATCAAGATCGACTACGCAAAAATCATTCTTTAGACTTCGATGATTTAATTATGATGACAATCAATTTATTTGAACGTGTTCCAGAAGTACTACAATATTATCAACGAAAATTTCAATATATTCACGTGGATGAGTATCAAGACACAAACCACGCTCAATATAAAATTGTAAAATTACTTGCAGAGCAATTCAAAAATATTTGCGTTGTAGGTGATTCTGATCAATCAATTTATCGCTGGCGTGGAGCAGATATTTCTAATATCCTTTCATTCGAAAAAGATTACGAAAAAGCACAAGTTATTCTGTTAGAACAAAACTATCGTTCGACTCAAACGATACTTGATGCAGCTAACGCAGTGATTACGAATAATTCGAATCGTAAAGCAAAAAAGCTATGGACAGAAAATGGACAAGGTACGCCGATTCATTATTTTAGAGCTGCTTCCGAACAAGATGAAGGCTATTTCGTAGCTGGTAAGCTTGCACAGTGGAAAAAAGAAGGCGTTCGTCAATATGGCGATGTTGCAATTCTATATCGTACAAATGCACAATCACGTGCAATGGAGGAAGTTTTAGTTAAGTCTAATATTCCTTATAAAATGGTCGGCGGAGTAAAGTTCTATGATCGTAAAGAGATTAAAGATGTACTTGCTTACTTAAGGTTTATTGCCAATCCTGATGATGAAATCAGTTTTTCAAGAATTATTAATGTACCAAAACGTGGCGTCGGAGCGGCATCTGTAGATAAAATTATTAACTATAGCATAATGAATGACTTATCTTTATCTGATACTTTAGAGCAAATAGATTTCGTTGGATTAAGTGGGAAAATTACGAAAGCAGTTGGAGATTTCCATGCTATGACAAAAAACTGGCAACAGATGCTAGATTATTTATCAGTAACTGAACTAGTTGAAGAAGTACTTGATAAAACAGGCTATATCCAAATGTTAAAAGATGAAAATACAATTGAATCTGCTTCTAGAATCGAAAATATTGAAGAGTTTTTAACTGTTACAAATGCTTTTGAAGAAAGTAGTGAAGATAAAAGTTTAGTATCATTTTTAACTGATTTAGCCTTAGTTTCTGATATCGATCAAGCGGACAAAGAAGAGTCACAAACAGATGAAGTTATCCTTATGACGCTTCATTCTGCAAAAGGATTAGAGTTCCCAGTTGTCTTTCTAATAGGTTTGGAAGAAGGTATTTTCCCTCATAGCCGATCTTTAATGGACGAAGAAGAAATGGAAGAAGAAAGAAGATTAGCATATGTAGGTATAACACGTGCGGAAAAGGAGTTATACATTACAAATGCTCAAACACGTACACTTTATGGGCGTACAAGTATAAACCAAGAATCTCGCTTTATTAATGAAATTCCTGATGAACTTTTAGATCGTGCAAATAAGAAAGTAGTAACTGAGCGCCGTGCTGTATCGAGACCAGTAGTAGCAATGAAAACAACGGGTGGCGAGTCACTTGGTTGGAGAGTTGGAGATAAAGCTTCTCATGGTAAATGGGGAATTGGTACAGTTGTGAGTGTAAAAGGAGAAGGCGAAGCAATGGAGTTAGATATTGCATTCCCAAGTCCTGTTGGTATTAAGCGGTTATTAGCAAAATTTGCTCCAATTACGAAAGCATAGAAGGGATGGAGAGCTCTTGGATCAAAAAATCATTGATAAAGTTGAAGAACTAAGAACAAAAGTAAATCAATACAACTATGAGTACTATGTGTTAGACCAGCCATCTGTGCCGGATGCCGAGTATGACTCATTATTACATGAATTAATTGGATTAGAAGAACAATATCCTACTATCATAACACCAGATTCTCCATCTCAACGTGTAGGTGGACAGGCAATTGATCTGTTCGAAAAAGTCGTTCACAGTCATCCAATGTTGAGCCTAGGAAATGCGTTTAATGAAGAAGATTTGAGAGACTTTGACCAAAGAATAAGACAGGATTCAGCTCGCGTTTCTTATGTTTGTGAACTAAAAATAGACGGCTTAGCCGTTTCACTTCAATATGAAAATGGATTGTTTGTCAAAGGTGCAACTCGTGGTGATGGTACAGTTGGAGAAGACATTACGCATAATTTAAAGACAATTAAAGCAATACCATTAAGACTTTCAGAGCCAGTTACAATAGAAGCTCGTGGTGAAGCATTCATGCCAAAAGCTAGCTTCGAAAAGGTTAATGAATCGCGTGAAAAGAATGGGGAAGAACTATTTGCAAATCCAAGAAATGCAGCGGCTGGTTCATTACGCCAACTTGACCCGAAAATTGTTGCTAAACGAGATTTATCGTTCTTTGTTTATGGATTCCCTACAGCTGAGGAGTTTTCAATTCAAAAGCATAGCGAAGCACTAGACTATCTTCACAAACTTGGATTTAAAACAAATACTTTCCGCAAAACATGCCACACAATTGAAGAAGTAATTGAATACGTTCATGAATGGAAAGAAAAGAGACCGTCATTACCTTATGAGATTGATGGAATTGTCATAAAAGTGGATGAATATAGCATTCAGAAAAAGCTAGGTTCAACAGCTAAAGTACCAAGATGGGCTATTGCATATAAATTCCCTGCTGAAGAGGTAGTTACAAAATTAGTAGATATCGAATTAAGTGTAGGGCGTACAGGTGTAGTGACACCAACTGCAATTTTAGAGCCTGTTCGTGTTGCAGGTACTGTAGTAAAACGTGCATCGCTTCATAATGAAGATTTAATTAAAGAAAAAGATATTCGAATTGGTGATTCAGTCGTTATTCGCAAGGCTGGAGATATTATTCCTGAAGTTGTGAATGTTCTATTAGATCGTCGTACTGGTGATGAACAGCCTTTTTCTATGCCAACTCACTGCCCTTCATGTGAGCATGAGTTAATAAGAGTGGCAGGTGAAGTTGCACTACGATGTGTAAATCCTTTCTGTCCATCTCAAATTCGTGAAGGATTAATTCATTTTGCGTCCCGTGATGCAATGAATATCGAAGGTTTAGGCGAAAGAGTAGTATCACAATTATTTGATGCTAATTTAATTAAGACTTTTACAGATCTGTATCTTCTAACGAAAGAACAATTATTATCTCTAGAACGATTTGGAGAAAAGTCAGCGGATAAATTAATTTCTGCAATTCAATCTTCTAAACAAAATTCACTTGAAAAATTATTATTTGGACTAGGCATTCGTCATGTAGGAGCTAAAGCTGCAAAGACATTAGCACAACATTTCCAAACAATTGATCGATTAATGGAAGCGACGGTTGAGGAAATAACCGGAGTTAATGAAATTGGTTCTAAAATGGCGCAATCAATAAATGATTACTTTTCACAAGACGAAGTAAAAGAACTTATTGCAACCTTTAAAACAGTTGGAGTAAATACTGAATATAAAGGGATTCAAGTAGAAAATATGAATTTGGATTCTCTTTTTGCTGGTAAAACAGTAGTATTAACTGGTAAGCTAGAACAGATGACTAGAAGTGAGGCGAAGAAGCAATTAGAAGCACTTGGTGCAAAAGTAGCAGGAAGTGTTAGTAAGAGTACTGATTTAGTCATTGCAGGTGAGGCAGCTGGATCGAAATTAGACGCTGCACGTAAATTAAATATCGAGATTTGGGATGAAGAGAGAATGATTAAAGAGCTTCAACCACAATAATAAATTCAATCAATTAGAGGGCGGATTAATGAGGTATTAGTTCGTTCGCTTAATAAGTAGAAGGTGTGAGTTAGATGAAAAAACGATTAGGAATGCTCCTATGTTGTTTTTCGCTCATCTTATCTGGCTGTTCATTATCAATAAAGAATGAAGATAAGGTTGTACAAGAGGGCAGTAACAAAAAAGGGGAAGACGCAATCATACCCCGTTATTCAATTTCAAATGATTACTACAAGACAATACTTCCGTTTAAGCCGAGTAATACAAGGGGTGCTGTCGTTGCAAATATTGATAATAGACTAGATATTAGTGAATTTGAATTAGGTTTAATGCGAATTGTACAAGAGCAATATTCAACAAAAGATTACTTGTATCAAGAAGGACAATTATTAAGTAAAAAAACAGTGGAATCTTGGCTAAAAAGGAAGTACACTCCATCACAATTTAAACAAAAACAAGATGCACTTGTAAAAGCAAATTTAAAAAAGAATTCGATTACAAATGATGGTTTGAATCCAATTCAAACAGACACAAAAAATCTTACTGAAGATGAAAAGGCTAAACAAGCTCCGATTTTTTTAAATTCTATTTTAGAGCAGGATTATCTAAAAAAGGATGGGAAAGAAGTTAAAGTTGAGGGAGTAGCAATTGGTTTAGCAATGAACTCTGTTTATTATTATCAAGAGGAACATGGCTATCCAAGAGAGCTTAAAATTCCTCAAGATGAAATGATTAAACAAGGTAAAGCGATCGCTCAAGAAATTTTGACGCGAGTTCGAAAAATGGACGAATTTAAAGATATACCGATTACATTTGCTATTTTCCGTCAGCAAAGTCAATCATCTGTAGTACCTGGAAACTATGTTGCTATGACTTCAGTTTCCGGAAATGACTTTTCGATTAGTAATTGGGATAAAATTAATGAGAAGTACTATTTATTCCCTTCAGCTGCTGCAACTGCAGATCACCGAGATGATGCGATGAAAATGGTTAACTTTAAATCCGATATAGAAAATTATTTTCCGAATTATACAGGTGTTGTAGGCACTGGTTTTTATAAGGATAATGAATTAATACAACTAAAAATTGATATACCTATGCAGTTTTATGGTAAGGCAGAAGTCATAGCTTTTACGCAATATGTAGCGGGACTTATGATGGACCATTTCCCTTCATACTTAAAGGTTGAGACGAATATATTCTCAACAAATGGACAGGAAGCACTTATCGTAAAAGAAGTAGATGCTAAAGAACCTAGTGTGCATATTTATAACTAAAAGGAAGAGGACAACTCTTCCTTTTTTCTATGTTACGGAAGAATCTGTAAGCGTTTCATATTTGAAGAAAATATAGGAATATTGTATTATGTAAATGTGAGTTTTTTATACAGTAGATAATTCTACTAGCAATTGACTGAAAACACTGATAGAAAAACGGTTACAGTTATTGCTATTTTCAAACTAAAGGGGGATTTATTCAATGGTTATACCTTACAAACATGAGCCATTTACTAACTTTGGCTTAGAGGAAAATCAAGAACAATACAAACAAGGATTAGCACTAGTTTCATCATATTTAGGTGAAAAATATCCACTAATCATTGGTGGAGAGCGTATCTTTACAGAAGAACAAATCGTATCTGTAAATCCTTCAAATCACAAAGAAGTTATTGGTTCTGTATCTAAAGCAAGCCGTGAATTAGCTGAAAAAGCTATGCAAGTTGCTGATACAACTTTTAATACATGGAGAAAAGTTAAGCCTGAAGTTCGTGCTGACATCTTATTCCGTGCGGCTGCAATTATTCGTCGTCGTAAACACGAATTCTCAGCTTTATTAACGAAAGAAGCTGGTAAACCTTGGAATGAAGCTGATGCTGATACAGCTGAAGCAATTGATTTCTTAGAGTTCTATGCTCGTCAAATGTTACAATTAAAAGACGGAATTCCTGTTGAAAGCCGTCCTGGTGAATATAACCGTTTCAACTACATTCCATTAGGAGTTGGTGTTGTAATCTCTCCTTGGAACTTCCCATTTGCAATTATGGCTGGAACAACTGTAGCTGCTGTAGTAACAGGTAACACTGTACTATTAAAACCAGCAAGTACAACTCCAGTAGTTGCTTACAAATTCTTAGAAGTATTAGAAGAAGCTGGATTACCTGCTGGAGTAGTAAACTTCGTACCAGGTAGTGGTGCTGAAGTAGGAGATTACTTAGTTGATCACCCACGCACTCGTTTCATCAGCTTTACTGGTTCTAAAGAAGTAGGTATCCGTATTTATGAGCGCGCTGCAAAAGTTAACCCAGGTCAAATCTGGTTAAAACGTGTTATCGCTGAAATGGGCGGTAAAGACACAATCGTAGTTGATAAAGAAGCTGATTTAGAATTAGCTGCTAAATCAATCGTTACATCTGCATTCGGATTCTCTGGTCAAAAATGTTCAGCATGTTCTCGTGCAGTAATTCACCAAGATGTGTATGATCAAGTTCTTGCTCGTGCAATCGAATTAACAAACGAATTAACTGTAGGAAACCCAGAAGATCGTTCAACTTACATGGGTCCAGTTAATGACCAAGCTGCATTCAATAAAGTAATGAGCTACGTTCAAATCGGACGTGAAGAAGGCTGTGTAGTAACAGGTGGAGAAGGAGACGATTCTACTGGTTGGTTCATCAAACCAACAATCGTTGCTGACGTTGCTGAAGATTCTCGTTTAATGAAAGAAGAAATCTTTGGACCAGTTGTAGCATTCTGCAAAGCTAATGACTTTGATCATGCTTTAGAAATTGCTAACAACACTGAATACGGTTTAACAGGTGCTGTTATCTCTAACAACCGTGCAAACATCGAAAAAGCACGTGAAGATTTCCACGCTGGTAACTTATACTTCAACCGTGGATGTACTGGTGCAATCGTTGGTTACCAACCATTTGGTGGATTCAACATGTCAGGTACTGACTCTAAAGCAGGTGGACCAGACTACCTAGTTCTTCACATGCAAGGTAAAACAACTTCAGAAATGCTTTAATTAATAGAGTAAAGGTTTGTTTTAGACATCCTTTATATAGAAGAAACCCCACAGAGAATATTCATTCTTTGTGGGGTTTTCTTTGTATTTATTTGCTATTATGATCAATTAAAAAAAGAGCGTATGAATTTTATGCTTTTCTTCTTATTTCACTACTTCACTATCTAAACCTTTCCTTATATTATTATGCTATAATTTTATCATAACGATTGAGAACAGAGAGAAGGGATACCATGCAAATTTTACAGAGAATTATTCAATTAGTAGATTCAATACCATTAGGAACTCGTGATGATTGGGACTCTTATTTTTTAGGACAAGCATTTATAACTTCTCTTCGTTCAACTTGCGGAAGTAGAAGGGTAGGAGCAGTTATTGTTAGTGATAATCGAATAATTGCTTCTGGGTATAATGGATATCCAAAAGGAGCTAAGCATTGTATTGATGGGGGTTGTCCTCGCTTTGCTGCTCGTCAAGAAGGTTTAATAGATAGTGGTAAATACTCAGATCAGTATCCTTGTGATGCTTTCCATGCTGAAGAAAATGCAATTTATCAATTAGTACAATCCGGAATTCAAAAAACGAAAGGTGATAATTGGACAATCTATTGTACAACTGCACCGTGTCGAGCTTGTGCAAAAATGATAAATGGAGCGGGGATTACTAGAGTTGTCTATAATGTAGGCTATCCGGATGATTATTCAATTGAGTATTTTAAAAAATATGGAATTGAACTGACAAGAATCCCTGCCGAATAAATTTTAGTCCAAATTTAAACAAACGTTTGATTATATGTAGGAATGTGTGTACAGACTGTTTGAAAGCGAATGTCTTTCGAGGTTCATTTAATCTAATAAAAGCGAAGTTATCCTATACGATCATTTAGCTTCAATTAGGTGAAGTAACGAAGAAAGAGACCGTTTGGCGGACAGTCTGTAATTATTTTACTTGTATTTAAGTGGAATGTTGCCCGACACATGGGAAATTTGGTATTATCAGTATATTGTATGTTGTGCGAATAATATGGAGGTGCAAATAAATGTCAAAGATTACAATGGAGCAAGTTAAGCACGTTGCTCATTTAGCGCGTTTAGCGGTTACTGAGGAAGAAGCTGAGAAGTTTTCTAAACAGCTTGGAGCAATTTTAGATTTTGCTGAGCAGTTAGGTGAACTTGATACAACAAATGTAAAACCAACTACACATGTCCTAAAAATGCGTAATGTATTACGTAAAGATGAGCCAGGTAAAGGTTTACCAATAGAAGAGGTACTGAAGAATGCACCAGACCACAAAGATGGACAAGTTAAAGTACCGTCAATATTGGATTAAGGGGGGAAATGAGAGTGTCATTATTTGAATATACAGTTTCAGAATTACATAGCAAATTAAAATCAAAAGAGATTAAAGTAGAAGAGTTAGTAAATGAATCTTATGAGCGAATCGCAGCAGTTGATGGTGAAGTAAAATCATTTTTAACTTTAAATGAAGAGCAAGCACGCCTTCAAGCAAAAGCACTTGATGAAAAGCCTTGGGATGAGTCCCGTGGAATTCTTTCTGGTATGCCTATTGGTGTAAAAGATAATATCGTTACAAAGGGTCTTCGAACTACTTGTGCGAGTAAAATTCTTGAGAACTTCAATCCAATATACGATGCGACAGTTGTAACGAAATTAGCACAAGCTGAAAGCATTACGATCGGAAAATTAAATATGGATGAATTTGCAATGGGTTCATCTAATGAAAATTCTGCGTTCGGTGGTACTCGTAATCCTTGGAATACGGAATACGTACCAGGCGGAAGTAGCGGTGGGTCTGCAGCTTCAGTTGCTGCTGGAGAGGTATTATTCTCTTTAGGCTCTGATACAGGTGGATCAATCCGTCAACCAGCTTCATTTTGTGGAGTTGTTGGTTTAAAACCTACATATGGTCGTGTATCTCGTTCTGGTTTAGTAGCATTCGCTTCTTCTTTAGATCAAATTGGCCCAATTACTAGAAATGTAGAAGATAATGCTTTGTTATTACAAGCAATTTCAGGATTAGATGCAAATGACTCAACTTCAGCAAATGTAGAAGTCCCTTCATTTGCTAAGGCGTTAACAGGTGATGTAAAAGGTCTTCGTATCGCTGTACCGAAAGAATATTTGGGTGAAGGCGTTGGGGAAGAAGCTCGTGCATCTGTTATGGCTGCTTTAAATTTATTAGAAAGCTTAGGTGCTACATGGGAAGAGGTTTCATTACCACATTCTAAATATGCATTAGCGACATATTATTTAATTTCTTCATCTGAAGCATCTGCTAACTTAGCTCGTTTCGATGGTATTCGTTACGGTCATCGTGCAGCTGATGTAGAAAACTTAATTGATCTTTATAAGAAAACAAGAGCTGAAGGCTTCGGAGACGAAGTAAAACGTCGTATCATGTTAGGTACTTATGCATTAAGTTCTGGTTACTATGATGCTTACTATAAAAAAGCTCAACAAGTTCGTACTTTAATAAAAGAAGATTTCGAGAAAGTATTTGAAAACTATGATGTTATTATTGGCCCAACTACACCAACTCCTGCATTTAAAGTAGGCGAAAAAGTAAGTGACCCAATGACAATGTACGCAAATGATATTTTAACGATTCCTATTAACTTAGCGGGTGTACCTGCGATTTCTGTTCCTTGTGGTTTCCATAATGGTCTTCCATTAGGATTACAAATTATCGGTAAACATTTTGATGAGTCTACAATTTACAGAGTTGCCCATGCATACGAGCAAGCAACTGACTTTACAAAACAAAGACCACAACTATAAGGAGGCGCGGGAAAGATGAATTTTGAAACGATAATCGGTTTAGAAGTACACGTAGAATTAAAAACAAAATCAAAAATCTTCTCACCAAGCCCTAATGCGTTTGGTGCAGAACCAAATACAAACACTGGTGTAATTGATTTAGGTTATCCAGGTGTGTTACCAGTATTAAATGAAGAAGCTGTAAACTTTGGTATGAAGGCAGCAATGGCATTAAATTGTGAAATTGCAACTGAAACAAAGTTTGACCGTAAAAACTACTTCTATCCTGATAATCCAAAAGCTTACCAAATCTCTCAATTTGATAAGCCGATTGGTGAAAATGGATGGATTGAAATAGAAGTTGGTGGCAAAAAGAAACGAATCGGTATTACTCGCGTTCATTTAGAAGAGGATGCTGGAAAGTTAAATCATACAGATGAAGGATATTCATTAGTAGACTTTAACCGTCAAGGAACTCCATTAATTGAGATCGTTTCTGAACCGGATATGAGAACTCCTGAAGAAGCTTATGCATATTTAGAAAAACTTAAGTCAATTATTCAATTCAGTGGCGTATCTGATGTAAAAATGGAAGAAGGATCACTTCGTTGTGATGCTAATATTTCATTACGTCCATTTGGACAAGAGGAATTCGGTACAAAAGCCGAATTAAAGAACTTAAACTCATTTGCTTTCGTTCAAAAAGGGCTAGAGCACGAGCAAGTTCGCCAAGAAAAAGTATTATTATCTGGTGGAGTAATCCAACAAGAAACACGTCGTTACGATGAAGCTACAAAGACTACAATCTTAATGCGTGTTAAAGAAGGATCGGATGATTACCGTTACTTCCCAGAACCAGACTTAGTTGAACTTTACATTGATGATGAGTGGAAAGAACGTGTTCGTAAAAGTATTCCAGAGCTTCCAGATGCTCGTCAAAAACGCTATGTAGAGCAATTAGGTTTACCAGCATACGATGCAATGGTATTAACTTTAACAAAAGAAATGTCTGATTTCTTCGATGAAACAGTAAATAATGGTGCAGATGCAAAATTAGCATCTAACTGGTTAATGGGTGAAGTTTCTGCATACTTAAATAAATCACAAAAAGAACTGCATGAAGTTGCTTTAACGCCTGAGAACTTATCTAGTATGCTTAAATTAATAACAGACGGTACAATCTCTTCTAAGATTGCGAAAAAAGTATTCATTGAATTAATCGAAAACGGCGGAGACGCAAATGAAATTGTAAAAGCAAAAGGTTTAGTACAATTATCTGATGAAGGCGCTCTTCGTAAAATCGTTATCGAAACACTTGATGCGAACCCGCAATCAATTGAAGACTTTAAAAATGGTAAGGACCGAGCTATTGGTTTCCTTGTTGGTCAAATGATGAAAGCGACTAAAGGCCAAGCAAATCCACCACTATTAAATAAGATCTTAATGGAAGAAATTCAAAAAAGATAAGATTTTCAATAAAAAAACTACGAACTATAAAGCTCGTAGTTTTTTTGTACTGTTTGAGATTAAAATGACTCAATAATATGGTTGGCTTGCTGGTGCATACAAAAAGAAATCCACTTTACCGTTGGGTCGTTATATAATCCTGATATATGTATTAATAAAGAAAAAAATCCAGCACCTAGTATATTTCCAATGTAAGTAATAAGCCACAAATTTAATACCTCTAGCCAATTCATTTTTCCTCTAACGGCAATATAGGCAAAATAAAATATGTTACCTATAAATAAGTCAGCACCACCGTATGCAATTAGAAGAATGGCGACAGTGATTGTTATTACAGCCATCGGGTAAGCAAAAGGTGTATACGCGGCATGAAAGAAATTACTTGATTTAAATGCCACTATAACTCCGAAGCCTATAAACATACTAGCCATTATAGCTCTTAATAAAAAACGCAAAACACTATCTCGATAAATCTTTAACTTTTTTAGAGCAAAATACTCTACATTCACGAACGGTTTGTTTCCCATCTCATTATCAATCCTTAATTCTACTTTAATGTATTTATCATCAATATGTACTATAATGATTAAGTTGTTCAAAACCATTGAAAAATATAGCTAAGAAACGAATGTAATATAAATTTAATATAATATAATATTACTTTTCAATCTCGGTTTTCTGGGTTTGAACATGCTTTAGATAGGTAAAAATAGATAAGTAAATGGAAAAAGTTTACTATAAAAACTTTTTAGGTTAGGATATAAGTTAGAGAACTTAAATAAATAAGTAGGATGGTTAATGATGAAACGTGCTAGAATAATCTACAACCCTACTTCTGGTCGCGAAATTTTCAAGAAAAAGCTTCCCGATGTTTTGGAATTGTTCGAGCAAGCGGGCTATGAAACTTCTTGTCATGCAACAACCGGTGCAGGAGATGCGACAATCGCAGCAAGAGAAGCATGTGAACGAAAATTTGATTTAGTTGTAGCTTGCGGTGGAGATGGAACACTTAATGAAGTCATTAGTGGTTTGGCAGAACAAGAATATCGACCAAAGTTAGGATTAATCCCAGTAGGGACAACAAATGATTTTGCTAGAGCAATCGGTGTGAATGTTTCAATTATGGAAGCAGCTGAAGTCATAACAAATGGGCAAACTGTCCCCCTTGATATTGGAAGAGTTGATGATAAATATTTTGTAAATATTTTGGCTGCCGGTAAAATTACTGAATTAACATATGAAGTACCTAGTAAACTAAAAACAATGTTAGGACAGCTTGCGTATTATTTAAAAGGTATTGAAATGTTACCAAGAGTTAAGCCTACACGATTAAAAATTGAGTATGACGGAAAAATATTTGATGAAGAAGCATTTTTGTTCTTATTATCGAATACAAACTCTGTTGGTGGTTTTGAAAAAATTGCACCCGAGGCAAGCATTAATGATGGACAATTTGACTTATTAGTATTAAAGAAATCAAATATAGCTGAAATCATTAAAGTATGTGCTCAGCTATTAAGAGGTCAGCATGTACAAAATGAACATGTTCTTTATACTAGAGCAAGCCATTTGAAAATTATGTCTGATGAAAAACTACTATTAAATATTGATGGTGAGTATGGTGGAGAAACACCATGTACAGTCGATATGCTTTACAATCACCTAGAAATCTTTGTACCATAATAAGTGAAATAGTAGTAAATACTAGAAAAAGTAACCACGGTAGTTAACGTGGTTATTTATTTTGTATAATGAAATGGTTTAATAAAAGGTTGAAAGGTAGGTAAGGGACTTGTCGAAAAGAGTATTACCTGTAGAAAAGAATCAATTTATAGATGTTGAATTTATCGATTTAACTCATGAGGGACATGGAGTTGCAAAGGTAGATGGATATCCGATCTTTGTACCAAATGCACTTCCAGGTGAAAAGGCACAAATTAAGGTGCTAAAAACAAGCAAAGGCTTTGGTTTCGGTAAAATTATCGAATTCCAAAAAGAAAGTGATGTTCGAGTAGAACCAATCTGTTCGATTTACAATCAGTGTGGAGGCTGTCAAACTCAACATATGAGCTATGAAGGCCAGCTTGAAGCAAAACATAAACAAGTTGTAGAAGTTGTAAAACGAATTGGGAAACTTGATGATGTAATAATCCATCCGGTATTAGGAATGGAAAATCCATGGAGTTACCGTAACAAAGCACAAGTTCCAGTAGGAGAACTTGAAGGTGGACTAGTAGTTGGTTTCTATCAAAAAAGAAGCCATGAAATTATTCCAATGAATGAATGCTACATTCAAGGAAAAGAAAATGATGAAATGATACAAGCTGTTAAAGATCTTTGTGATGAATTAAAAATAGAGCCATACGATGAAATTAACCATAAAGGTCAGTTACGTCATATCATGGCACGTTACGGATACTATACAAATGAATCAATGTTAGTTCTTGTTACTAATAAAGTAAACTTTGCTCAAAAAGATGAATTAATAGCTAGAATTGTTAAGAAATATCCGACAATTACGAGCATTATTCAAAACGTAAATAATGAAAAAACAAATGTGATTCTTGGAAATCAAACAATTGTATTATACGGAAGTGAAACAATCAAAGATAAAATTGGAAATATTACTTTCGAAATTTCAGCACGATCATTTTATCAAGTAAATCCTACACAAACTAAGGTTTTATATGATAAAACACTCGAGTATACAGACTTAAACGGTAGTGAAACCGTTATAGATGCATATTGTGGAATCGGATCAATATCTTTATTTTTAGCACAAAAGGCTAAAAAGGTTTATGGTGTAGAAATTGTACCTGAAGCCATTGAAGATGCGAAACGAAATGCAATGATTAATGAAATGACAAATGTTGAATTTGAAGTAGGGAAAGCTGAAGAGGTTATTCCTAATTGGTACAAGCAAGGAATTACAGCTGATGTATTAGTAGTAGACCCTCCAAGAAAGGGTTGTGACGAGGCTTTATTAAATACAATCATTGATATGAAGCCAAGCAAAGTAGTTTATGTTTCATGTAATCCTGCTACATTAGCAAGAGACTTAAGAGTTCTTGAAGACGGCGGATATAAAACAGTAGAAATACAGCCGGTAGATATGTTCCCACATACTAGTCACGTTGAAGCTGTCGCGAAATTAGTACTTAAGGAAGGGAATTAATTTTCATTACTAAGACTTTTAGTAACTTGAACAGTAGAATGCTGTTGGCCGGAGATAATAATTTTAATTTTGGGCTAAAAGGTTTGAATTTTTTAGCCCATTGAGAGGATTTGAATTTAAATATGGCAGATAATTTTTGGCGTGATTTACCACGACCATTTTTTGTACTTGCACCGATGGAAGATGTGACAGACGTTGTTTTTCGCCATGTGGTGAGTAAAGCGGGTAGACCGGATGTATTTTTCACAGAGTTTACAAATTCCGATAGCTATTGTCATCCAGAGGGCATGAAAAGTGTGCGTGGCCGTTTGATTTTTACAGAAGATGAACAGCCAATAGTGGCACATATTTGGGGGGATAATCCTGAATATTTCCGTCAAATGAGTATTGGCATGGCAGAACTAGGATTTAAGGGAATCGATATTAATATGGGTTGCCCTGTACCGAATGTGGCATCAAGAGGGAAAGGGAGTGGACTTATTCTGCGCCCTGACGTTGCTGCAGAACTAATTCAAGCTGCAAAAGCAGGTGGACTTCCTGTTAGCGTGAAAACGCGACTCGGTTTTAAGGAGGTAAATGAGTGGGAGGAATGGTTAACGCATATTTTTAAACAAGATATTGCCAATCTTTCTATTCATTTACGTACAAGAGAAGAAATGAGTCAAGTAGATGCACATTGGGAGCTAATTCCGGAAATTAAAAAATTACGTGACCGCATCGCACCGAATACGCTTCTAACAATTAATGGAGACATTCCTGATCGTCAAGTTGGCCTACAGCTTGCCGAAAAATATGGTATTGATGGTGTTATGATCGGCCGAGGCATTTTTAAAAATCCTTTTGCTTTTGAAAAAGAGCCAAAAGAGCATAGTAGTAAAGAACAACTCGATCTTTTAAGACTACATCTTGATCTTCAAGATCAATATGCTGATGTATTGCCACGTTCAATCACAGGGCTTCATCGCTTTTTCAAAATTTATGTCAAAGGATTCCGCGGAGCTGGTGAACTAAGAAATCAATTGATGAACACGAAATCAACAGATGATGTACGTGTAATGCTTGATAACTTTGAGTCAAAGAATCTTGATGGAATCGCTGAATTGTAAACGTGACATCCGTTGTGTTGTCAATGATTATCCGTACATGTAAAGATGTTAAAAAAGTACTCTCTAGAGTAGACTCTTTAAAAGTCTAGCTATAGGGTACTTTTTTTATTATACAATCCTCAATCTTTTAGCTTGAATTTAGTTGTTCTTATTGAATAAGTGGTTTTTTTCCTTTACATGAAGAAAATATCCACCTAGTAAATGAGAAATGTTTACTTTACAATTAATGCAACTATAGATAATGAACATTTTTTAAATTGAGAAACGTTAAATAGAATGAATCGATAACTTAACATACGAAATCAACGAAAGGGAGGATAAACACATAATGAATAGATTGATAATTGGAATGGATGGCGGAGGAACGAAAACGAGAGTTCTGGTCAAAGAACGACTAGATGGAGAAACGTTATTTGATCAAAATTTTGGCATGTCAAATTATAACAACATCGGTGTAGAAGGGCTTATACCAGTATTTAGTGAAATATATGAATCGCTATTTTCATATTTTGGAGAGCGTTTACAAAATGCGATTCTTGTACTAGGTTCTGCAGGAGTAGATCGTCCTAAAGATATTGATATTTATTTAGATGCATTAAAAGAAAGTGGTTTTACTTGCCAGCTAGAAGTAGTAAATGATGCGGAAATTGCTCTTGTTGGTGGCAACGGAGAAAGAAAAGATGCTTTGATAATTGCCGGAACAGGTTCGATAGTTATGGGAGTAGATTCAAAAGGAAATACACTACGCTCAGGAGGATGGGGCGGATTAATAAGTGATGAGGGTGGAGGTTTCCAGATTGGTTTACATGCAATTGCTGCTGTTTTGAACGAGTATGACAAAGTGATTGCTCCTACATCTTTTACCGAAAAATTGCTCGCTCATTTTAAGTTGAATTCTCCGGAAGATTTTATGGATTTATTATACATGGAAGATACAATTCCGGTAGATAAGGTAGCTTCTTGTACCCCAATCGTTTTAGATGCATGGGTAAAAGGTGATGAAGCTGCCCGTTCAATTGTTGAAGGTCAACTAGATAAGTTGGTTCGTTTAGTGATTGGAATTAGTAGACAAATGGGTTCAATTAATTTCCGCCTATCTGTGGCCGGAAGTTTGCTGACGAAATCAGCTGAGTATTTCGATGCATTAAAAGAAAAGTTAAGTGTGGCTTTACCTCAAGTTGAACTTTCTGCACCTCTTTATGATCCAGTTTTCGGTGCCATCATTATTGGCGAGAAATACAAGTAATTCAAAATAAAAATAGTAAGGAATGGCGATTGAATATGCGTGAAATAGGAATTAGTGTGTATCCCAACTTTTATCCTTTAGATCAAATTAAAGATTATTTAGCAAAGGCTAGTTCATTAGGTTTTAAAAAAGTATTTGTTTCGCTGATTTTAAATAATCATGGTTTCGAAGGTGCACTAAATGTAAATGCGGAAACTTGGAATGAATTATTTTGTTACTGCAAAGAACTTAATATGACTGTGTCAGCTGATATGAATGATGAAGTTTTCAATGAGTTGGGTTGTACATTAACCGACCTTACAGTGTTACAAAATATGGGCATCACAAGACTCCGAATTGATGGAGGATTTACGAGTGAAGAAGTTGCACTTCTTTCAAAAAATAAACAAGGGATTCAAATAGAAGTAAATGCTTCAATGTCCTCTTCTGATAATCAAAATGGAAACGCTTTACGGGAATGTCGCGAGTTTTTAGAAACAATAGAAAGAGAAGGAAATATTGAACAATTAACAGCTTGCCATAATTTTTTTCCTCTACCAGATACAGCACTGTCTTTAGAAGACTTACGCTCAATTAACAATCTGTTTGCTTTATTCGGTGTGCCAGTCGGAGGATTTGTCGCTTCGCAGCTTTCGCCAAAGGATTTACACCACTTAGGTCATGGAGTTTGTACAATTGAAAAACACCGTTTCTTGCCTAGCCATATTGCCATGCTAGAGTTATTTGCAAATGGTTTTAATGATGTATTAATTGGTGACTCATTTGCAGATTTTACAGAGCTCAAAGAAATGGCTAGATGCTACAAACAAGATTATATAGAAATTCCAGTTGTTTTTAATCAATATGTACCAGAGCAAACAAAGTTGAAAATAAGCGAGCAGGTTCTTATTTCAAGAGTTGATCAGCCGGCAAATCTCATTCGTGCAACTGATACTAGGGGAATGAAAGTACCTCATTGCTATTGTGCACCAAGAGAGAAATATACAGTTTCTATTTTAAATAATCGAAGTGCACAATATGAGGGAGAGGTACAAATTTCATTAAAAGATTTAGGACAATCCGTTGAACATAATGTCATTGGATTTGTTCATCCTTTTGCATACGATTTAATGCCGTATCTTTTAGCCGGCAAAAATAAATTTCGATTAGTTGAATATAAGTAAAAAATTTATATAGTCGAGGTATCAGAATGGTAAAAAGTGCAGTAATTCTTGCAGCAGGCAAAGGGAGTAAAATGAATCCTTTTAGCGCAGTTCGCTCCAAAACAGCAATAAAAATCGCTGGTAAGCCATTAATTCGTTATAATATTGAATCCATTGTAGCAATGGGAATAGAAGACATTGTTGTTGTTGTTAATGAGGAACATCAAAGAGAAATTGAGAATCTTCTATTCGACATAAAGAATGTTAAATTTGTAGTAGATCAATCAAATATAGGAAGTGCGGAAAGTTTAGTAAAAGGGGTTGAGAAACTTTCAAGTACTGAGGAGTTTCTCGTTCTTTACGGCGATACGATTGTCGAACGAAAGGATCTGGAGCAATTAGCTAGTTCCAACAAACCTACCGTTTTGTTGAAAAAATTAGAAGAGTCGTCAAGGAATTGGATCGGCGCGAGTATAAAGGATGGATTTGTTCTGTCAATTGGAGCGCACTACCGTGGCGACAGTATTACCCATCAATTCGCAGGATTTCTTTTTGATGAGTTATTACTGGAAGAAGTGAAAAGAACGCCTGATTATTTTCCGAATGTAAAAGTAGGAGTGGGTGCTCCGAAAGAACAATACATCGAAGCTGCACTTCTAATATCACTTGAGAAAACAAAATTACAAGCGATTGAGTGTAATGGCCATTTCTTTGATATAGATAAGCCATGGCATATGTTAGAAGCGAATGAATATATGGTGAATCATTTTTGTAATGCATTAAAAGAAAACGACCTAGCCGAAGGTGCAACAATTTCTGAAAATGCAACCATTCATGGTCACGTAAAGCTTGGTAAGAATTCCTCAATTGGTGATCGAGTTGTCATTCACGGTAACCTAATTGTAGGTGATCATACAATTATTGATAATGGTGCGATTCTTAATGGAAATGCGGTTATTGGTGATCATACTGCCATTCGTAATTATTGTATGATTTATGATGGAGTTTCAATTGGGTCGCATTGTATATTCGACCATTGTGCAGAGTTCCTTGGCGGAATGGTAATGGATAAGGTATATCTTTACCACTATGGCGAGTTTTATGGTGCAATAGGCAGTTATACGGATATCGGTGCAGCAACGGTTTGTGGAACATTACGCTTTGATGATGGGGAAACTGAGCACATTGTAAATGGACGGAAAGAAATACCTTTACATTTTTCAAATGCAGCGTATCTTGGTGATTATTGTAGAACTGGTGTGAACACGATTATTATGCCTGGATGTAAAATAGGTGCTTATAGCGTGTTAGGAGCAGGTGCAATCATCGATAAAGATATTGAACAAAATAGTCTTGTTTTCGTAAAACAAGATCTCGTTATAAAAAAATGGAGTGAAAAGAAGTACGGTTGGTAATTTTATTAAATCAATTAAAGAAGGTATTCATTTATGGAGAATTATTTTAAGTATGTAATGGCAAATCTCGAAAAACTATATACGACACAGAATCAAAAAATAGATGAAGCGGCAACTTGTATTTTTGAAGCCATTCAAAATGGTGGTCGCTTCCTTGTTACAGGTTCGGGTCATTCACATATGTTTGCTGAAGAATTTTATGTAAGAGCGGGTGGATTTGCGGAGGTCTCACCAATTTTGCCGAATGAGTTTTTTTTACATGACCATCCATTAAAAAGTACTGTGATCGAACGATTAGAGGCTTATGCAAAGGTAATTTTCGATTTATACAAAATAAGCTCAAAAGATATTCTTGTGATTGCTTCCAATTCAGGGAGAAATGGAATGACGGTTGAACTTGCAAAAATGACACAGGAATGCGGTGCAAAGGTAATTGCTTTTACAAATCCAAATCATCCAGAAGGTTCTAAATCAAGACATAGTAGCGGAAAATACCTTTGCGATTTTAGTGATGTAGTCATAGATAATTGTACCGGACCTGGAGATGCTTCCTTTTATGTAGAAGAAGCAAATACAGGGATGGGGGCAACTTCAACAATGGCTGGAGCCTTTGTTGCGCAATCAATTTCTATATTATTAGCAAAAAAATATCATCAAGCTGGATTAAAACCACCTGTTTTTAAAAGTTCTAATGTAGATGGTGGAGATGAGTGGAATAAAGAATTATTTGCAAAATACTATGGTGTTTAATTTATGCTTTTTAATGTTTTTCAAAATTTAACAAAAAAATAAGATTAATCGACTACCCTTTAAGATCTTTGAATTGAAGAATCAAAAGGTATGCTTTTAAAATTCACTGATTCGTTTTTGCGTTCCCAGTTTATGGGTGCGCTTTTTCGCGTTTGACAGATTAAAGTGCTAACCACGTCTTACAGAATTTCTAATACATTGTTAAGAAATGCTTAACTCAATAAAATGCGGAATCCCTTATTTTTAGTACTTTTGTTGTAAGATAAGGATTTTTTTTGTATTCAAAAAAATAAAAACGAATGTTGTTAGTAAAATGTTCCTGTATTTTATAGCAGGTCTTAGGTCGTATTATAACATTGGAAGTTCGCATGACATATGAACTAGGCTTATTTGTTTTAAATTGCGAACTATTTTGGAAAAATTCAAACTGTTAAATAGATTTACTGGAAAGTAAACTTAAAATACTAGATTAGGCATCTAGGGTGGTGAGGTAATATATGCGAAGAGATTTAATTTTGCAATTTTTGTATCAAAAAGGAAAATCACTAACTTCACAAGAGCTTGAATCAGAATTCGCTATTTCAAATCGTACATTACGAAATGAATTAAAAGAACTAAACGCGATTGGAGAAAAGTCCGGATTTGTGATTCAGAAAAAACGTGGTGAGGGCTATTTACTTCATATCGAAAACCAAGAGTTGGTTCAAACGTATATGAATGAAATAGATGGAGCATTGGCACCAGATTTACCCCGTGTTCGAGTGAATAATATTATTATGCTTTTACTTCAAACAACAGAGTTTCAAACGATCGATATGTTTGCTGATAGTCTAATGATTAGCAGATCGACAGTTTTTACCGACATGATTGAAGTTGAAAAGCAAGTAAGGATTTTTGATTTAAAAGTAGAAACAAAATCACGCTATGGGGTTCGTTTACTTGGGGATGAAACGAATTTTAGAAGAGCGTTTTCCTACTTCCTAAGTCAAAAAGAAACAGGATTGTTAAAAAAATCAAATTATCAAACTTTTGAGAAAGCGTTTCCATTTGAGGAAATTCGAGCTGTTTTGAGTGAAGAAGTACAGAATAATCAACTGAAATTAAGTTATTTTGCACTTGAGAATATTTTATTGCACATCCAAGTACTCTCTTTTCGAGTAACTCAACACAACTTTATCTTGCCTAATCAAGAAAAAAAATTAGATGTTTCTCTAATCAAACCATCGTTTATGAATATAGCAAAGAGAATTTGTGAAATTCTTTCTGAACTATATCATGTCGTATTACCAGAAAGTGAAATTATCTATTTAGCTGCACATATAAGTGGTAAATCGAGTGTTGACGATATTGAGGAACATGAAAAAAATGACTTGAAGCAAAAACTAACGAATTGTTTGGAAAGATTAGATCAAACATTTTTAACTCAGTTTTCAGGTGATCAGCAACTTTTAAATACGATGATCATGCACATGTATCCATTGTTAAGAAGATTATATTTCAATTTAAAGCTTACGAATCCATTGATAAATGATGTATATAGTAGGTATTCAGACGTGTTTATGATTGCCTTAAATTTTTCTGAAATGATTAAGGAAATTTGGGGATTCGAACTTTCTAGTGATGAAATGGGTTACATTACAATGCATTTAGCAGCTCACGTAGAAAGGGAGAAACAAAAACAACTAAGTTCCTACAAAAAAATTCTACTATCGTACGGATTGGGAGCGGGATCGGCCGATTTAATGAAAATGAAACTTGAAGCACTTTTTCAAGGGGCAAAGATTGATGTCGTTCTGTACAGCGAGCTTCAGTTAATAAATCTTGAAGAATATGATTTATTAGTTTCATCGACTTCGATTCCATTTGATACGATTTCGATTCCGTATATTCAAGTAGCACCAATACTTACTGAAACGGATGTTCAAAGAATTCGACGTGCGCTTACTAGATACCCGGCTAATAAAGTTAAAGAAGATGTACCAACACTTTTATCTTTATTTCATACAGATTTGTTTTATATAGAAGAAAGCAAAGAGTTGTTTGACTACAAAGCCTTTATTAAAGAAAAGGCAAAAAGAGTGGTTGAACTAGGATTTGCACCACCTAACTATCCTGATTTAGTTGTCGACCGTGAAGAAAAAATATCGACGATACTACAAAACGGAATTGCAGCGCCACATGCATTGAAAATGGTTGCGATCCAAGATTCAATCAGTGTGGTGATCTTTAAAAACCCACCGATAATCGATGGAAAAGTTGTACAAATCCTATTTTTAATTAATCTTCGTGCCGGAGACTTGTTTTTACACAAAGAGTTAAGTCGATTATTTTTACACTTAATGGATTACCCCGAGACGAAGCAGAAAGTATTAAAATCAAACAATTTCAACGATTTTCAATATGAAATCTCTAAAATCTTGTTTCAGTATGGTTCGTAATGAAGTAGCGATCATTCTAAAAAAATCAACCTAGTGGGATGGTCGCAATCATATGCGAATCAACATTCATATTATCATTTGGCTTTTGTAGATAATGTTGAAAACGGTTACTCACAAAAAATAATAAAATAAATTATTTCGGAGGAAGATTAATGAAAAGAAATAAATGGTTTTTGGGTAGAGCTTTACCAGCATCAGTATTAGTAGCTTCAATGTTTGCAGGTAGTTTTAATAGTGTAGTAGTTAAAGCTGCTCCTACTGTTTCAACTCAATCTACTGTAGCTCCAATTTCAACCGGAACTAAGATTTATATGACAACGACAGAGATCACTCATGCAAAACCAGCTAATTTAGATACAACAAAGCCAGTAAAATGGACAACATCTGATCCATATGTTGCATATGTTGATATGATTGGAAACGCGAAAGGAGATTATAGCGGAAAAATTTTAGGGATATCTGGTGGTACGGCAAGAATCACTGGTACCGGAGTAGATACGAATGGTAATGCAACAACTGTGAATATTACTGTTACTGTAAGTGAGACACAGTCATCTACTAATCTTGAAAAAGTTGTTTACTATTATAACGCTGGGGATTCAAATATTCCAGCAGCACTAAAAGATTCAAAATGGGAAACAACAAATATTCCTACCGCACCATCAGGAGCTAAATTCCCATCTAAGAACTATGTTGGCTACGTTAATGGAGAAAATGACGTAAAATGGTTGATTTCTAAAGATACTTTAATCAAGTCAAACGATAAAATTATTCTTGGTGACGAAAAACCTCATGGCGTAATTACTGGTATCGTATCGGATGCAATTACACTTTACGATCCAAACTTAGCACCAGCAGATCAAATTCAGTATCTACAAGGTGGAAGATATATTCCTCAAACTGGTGGATCTTCAGGTTCTGGTACTAATAATTCAGGTGCAGCTGCAACTTATAACGCCAAAGAAGTGATTACAAACATTATGCCAGATGGAAATAATGGACTTTGGGTTCTAGGTGAAAAAGGTAATGCAACGCATATCGTTAGAAAACAAATGTCGCTAATGGGTAAATCGTTATTACAAACCGAGGTTTCTAGAAACTACACGGATCGATTTGGATTCCAATCTGGGAATATGAGATTCAATTCACAAGCGGATATGATTAAAGCGCTTATGACTGCTGATAAAGATGCAGGCAGAGGCAACTACGATACAGATAATGATGGTCTTTGGACGACAATGTATGCTTCTGGAGAAATCTGGAGATACAACTACATGAAAGAAAACTTTGGAGAATCTGATGCTAGAACAAAAGACGCAAAAGCATCTGCTATTCGTGCAGTTGAATCAATCGTAACGCTTGGTTATGTATCTGGTACCCAATTAAAAGTTACATCTAAAAACAATGTAAATGACTATGTGTATGTTGTTAACTCTTATGGTGGAAACGTATCAACAATCGAAGAAGCAAAAGCATGGCTAGCTGAAAACGAAGGGAAGCCAGTTTATGTTGATGAAAACGGTAAGTATACATTAGATCACACAAAAAAACCTGCTGCATCTGGTTTCTTTGCAAGGTCATATAAAGTTAACACAAGTAACAATGGTGCAACAACTCCAGAAGCTGAAACTTGGGATAATGCATGGATAAAAAAGAAGGTTGGACAAACAACAGATATAAATGGAAAAACAGTTTACTACAATGTCGCAGGAGCTTTCAAAAATGGAACTAATCCTGCTCTTAAAGCTTATGACACAGTTGCTGTACCTCCACGTTTAACAAATATATTTGCAAGCCAAAATGAAGGTTTAGATGCTGATACAAAAGCTTTAGACTCAAATAAAGTCGTTTACAAAGCAACAACTTCTACTGATGAATTAGTAGGTCATTATTTTACGCTTGATTTAGCATATAAAGCGTTCAAAGATGAAGATCCAGAACTAGCAGCGTTAATCAAAAATAATATGATTAACCATACAAATGCATTAATTCTAAATAACTATTTCCAATTGACTGTAAATGGCGAGAATCCAACTGAATCTCGTTTTGATGAGGGAACGATTCGTGGAAATGGATTAAATGTTCCAAATGCTCCAACTAGATGGGCAAATTTGAATCCGGAATACCTTGATGGTAATAAAGATGCATGGGGAAGAGACGCAGACTATGAAGATGGTCCATTAAATGCACAATTACTTTTACAAGCACTTGCAGTCGCAAAAGATTTTGGCGGGTATACATCTAAAGAAAAAGAACTCCTTAAAGCTCAGGGCATAGATGTTGTTGAACCACTAGATTTTGCAAACGAATACAAAGTAATGAATGGCCAAAAGGCTACAAAAAAAGCTAATGAACACAATGATTTTGAAGTAAGATACCCAAAAACACACAACTCGAAATCGATGCTTGATATGTCATTGCAATATCTTGCAAGATACTTTGGTATTGCTGCTCATAACGGAGATGATATTGGTGTTAGCGGTGTAACTCATGAATCATACATGAACTATTCTGACGAAGAAGAAGAAGCACTAGCTTATTACACATTATCTCACCATGCTGATCAGTTTAACGGAGACGAAATCTTAGAAGGTATGAATCAATGGTGGACAAATGAAAAGAGAGAGAAAAACCCATTTATGACAACTTTCTATGCAGCTTCTCTAGGTGCATTGAAAGCTAAAGGGATTGATATCGGAAATGCACAAGTTGACCTTGCTGGTTCAGAGTGGCAAATGTCTCGCATCCCTAACAATTTCATGAACTTTGATGTATTATCAGCAAACAGAAATGACGTAACACATGTAGCGCCGAATCTTATGGTTGATCAATTAATTCCACGTGATGAAGTTATGATGTCTAAGTACAACACGAATATTTTCGGAACGATGGATCGTAGAACGATTGACTCTGGTAACAGTTTAACAATGGAATCTTCAACTGTAATCTCAATGCCATACTGGATCACTCAAAATCCTGAGGATGTTGCTTATGTAGAAAAGTTAGGTTCAAAAGTGACTAAACCTGTAAATAAAGGTACAGAAAGCTTAAGTTATCCAACGAACATTGCAAAGATGAATCCTCATGCGAAATATAATGAAGACACACATACATTTACGATTAATGTTGGTGAATCGGTTAGACTTGATGCAAAAACAACTGGCTATACTCGAAATGTGTCTTGGGCAACGGATGCTTGGGATCAAGCAGGATACAAAAATGGATTACCATCACAAATCAATGCCAAACCAGATGTATCACAAGTGATTGACCTAAGAAATATAGCAACTTATGGTGATGAAGGTAATGTAAAATCAACCGACTTAAGTGTAAATGGCGAGTACTATGGGGCATACGCAACAGGCTTAAAACCAGGAACTTGTACGGTATCGGCATATGTTATTGATGGTTTCTTTAGAACACCGAAAAAAATCACTTATACAATCAATGTTGTTGATCCGATGAAATCAACTGGTAAAATTGCTCCTACAAAGTTGGACAAGAACTCTTTTGCATATCCAAGCTGGTTAAAAAATGCAATGGCTGAAAAAGGATTAAATACAGATGGAAACAAATTTATAGAAGTTAGTTACGAATCATCATCTCCAGACGATGTAGCTGTTGATGCGGATGGAAAAGTAACATATAAAACAAATAAATCAGCTACTATCACTGCGACGGTTGTATACTCTGCAATGACATTGAATGGAGATCCACAATTTGCAAATGATAGTCACGTGATGACGTTTGTACGCACAGTATCTAAGGATGCTAAATAAAAGTATCTGTTATTAAATTCAAACATTAAAGATTATTTACTAAAAGAAATAAATTCTAAAAGGATCTTGGTATATGGGAAATTCATGATTTACCAAGATCCGAATTCCTTAGAGAGGGGATAACGAAATGAACAGTAAATTTTTTGAAAAAAAATTCTTACCGATCGCTTCGAAAATAGGTAATCAAAGACACTTACTTGCTTTGCGTGACGGTATTATGTTTGCCATGCCACTAATGATCATTGGTTCATTTTTCATTATCGTAGCTTGGTTAGAAGCAGAGTGGTACCAAAACTTTATGTCAAAAGTGTTTGGCGAAAATTGGAATGCTTTTGGAGATATCGTTTATAACGGTTCAATGGGGATTATCGCTTTAGTTGCAGTATTTGGTGTAGCTTATTCCTTAGCAAGTAGTTATAAGGTCGACAAAAAGAATATTGATGGAGTTCCAGCTGGAGTATTAGCATTAGCAAGTTATTTAATTGTTAATATTATGAGCACTTTCAAAGATGGTAAGGAAACTGTATCTGCATGGTCACCTGATCTATTTGGTGCACAATACTTGTTTGTTGGATTAATCATTGCCATTATTACTGCTGAAATATATCGTTACTTCTTACAAAAGAAGATCATCATTACGTTACCAGATACTGTACCGCCAACAGTTTCACGTTCATTTACGGCGCTTATTCCTGGTTTTGTGATTATCCTTTTCTTCTTACTAGTTCGATACGGATTTAGTCATACTGGATGGGGAGATTTTGCAACGTTTGTTCATAAAGTTGTAACACAACCATTTACAATTTTAGGTTCAACTTATATTGGTACACTTGTCGCTTGTTTAATGGAACATCTTTTATGGAGCTTTGGGATCCACGGTTCTTCGATTATCACATCTGTTATGGAACCAATTTGGATTACAAATGCTGATGCGAACTTGGCAGCAGTTAAAGCAGGTAAAGAATTACCACATATTATTACGTATACATTCTATGAGAATGGGATCTGGATGGGTGGATCTGGAGCTACTTTACCAGTAGCAATCTATATGACATTTTTAGCGAAGTCAAAACTTCTTAAGAAGGTAGGACGTCTAGCGATTGGACCATCGATCTTTAACGTAAATGAGCCAATTATGTTTGGTGTTCCAATTGTTTTAAATCCATTTTTAATGATTCCTTATATTCTAGCGCCAGTAGCAGTGTTAACAGTGACTTACTTTGGTACGGCAATGGGAATATTCCCACATACGACTGGAACGATTATCCCGTGGACAACCCCATATTTCATAAGTGGTTATTTAATGACGGGTGGTAAGATTATGGGTGTAGTCATGCAATTAGTAGCTTTTGCAGTGGCTTCGGCAATTTGGTTCCCATTCATTAGAATGTGGGATAAGAAAAATTTAGAATTAGAGAATACTAGTAAATAATTCGACAGCAATTAAATGGATAATTGATTAGAAGAAGGGACTAAAACTTATGGAAAATCGACAAAAAATACTAACTTCGTTTCGATTAAAAAGAATCGGTGCCTTTGCCATTGATGCAATAATTGTTTCAATCATCTTGTCAATTGTGTATCGAATCACGGGACTTCCAAACTTTCCAGGGGTCTTAGCAAATATGATTGAGCTTCAAAAATCAACTGCTAGTCAAGATGCAACTGTAAAGGTAATGGCTCTTTTTAATGAAGCATTTCTACAATCGCTTATCATCTATTTTTGTTATGAAGTTGCTACAACTCTATTATTGAGAGGGTCAACAATTGGAAAGATGATCTTTCGATTAAAATTAACACGCATTAATAACAATAAGGGAAAGCTTCCTTATATATTTCTAGTGATTGTTAGAAGTTTCTTTAAATTTTTGACGATGTTTATTTTTCAAGGTATCCCTTTCTTCTTATCCGTTATTAGCATGTTTGCTAATCAAAAATCATTGGCTGTACACGATCGAATTGGTCGATTTGTCGTTATGAATAAAAAGGAAGCATAAAAACTTACTAAAGAAAGAGGAAATCATCATGAATATCTTACTTTGCTGTGCTGCAGGCATGTCAACAAGTCTAATCGTTTCTAAAATGGAAAAAGTTGCGGAATCAAAAGGTATTTCAGCACGTATATGGGCAGTTTCTGAATCAGTTGTTCGCTCAGAAATCGAAGAAGCTGATGTGTTATTGTTAGGTCCACAAGTACGTTTCCTTTTAGAAGAAATGGAAGAATTCTGTGAAGAGAAAAACATTCCAGTTGAAGTAATTAATATGATGAATTATGGCATGTGCGATGGTGAAGCGATTTTAGAGCAAGCGATCAGTTTAATTGAAAATAAGTAGTAACTGTCAAAGAATTGACTCTTTTCAATCTTTGCCCAAGAAAAATATGATAAATACCTTAAAGGTTTATACATTTTAAAATTAATAACCGTGGGAATATGACGATAAAAAAATTTTATGAATAAAAAAGAGAGGAGGTCAGTTTTATGGTAAAAAATGAAACAGAAATTTTCACACTGATCCTTCACGGTGGAAATGGTCGAAGTGCTGCAATGGAAGCGATTCAAGCAGCAAAAAAACAAGACTTCGATTTGGCTCGCAAGAAATTGAAAGAATCAGGTGATGCTTTAAATGAGGCACATCATATTCAAACAACACTTATTCAGTCAGAGATCGGTGGTACTCCAACTGAGATTTCACTTTTAATGATCCATGCCCAAGATCACTTAATGAATGCAATGACTGTAAAAGACTTGGCAAAAGAGTTCGTTGACATGTATGAAAGGGGCCTAAAGTAATGTCAAAGAAATTTAAAATCGTTACAATAGGTGGAGGCTCAAGTTATACGCCAGAATTGGTTGAGGGAATCATTAAGCGCTATGAACAAATCCCAGTAACTGAGCTGTGGCTTGTTGATGTCGAAGCTGGACGAGAAAAATTAGAAACAGTTGGTGCACTAGCAAAGCGTATGGTCAAAAAAGCTGGAGTACCAATGGAAATTCATCTTTCGTATGATCGCCGTGAGGCCTTAAGGGATGCTGATTTTGTTACAACACAGCTTCGTGTTGGACAACTAGCTGCACGTGCACTTGATGAAAGAATTCCGCTAAAACATGGCGTAATCGGACAAGAAACAAATGGTGCAGGTGGATTGTTTAAAGCCTTACGTACAATTCCAGTTATTTTGGATATTTGTAAAGAAGTGGAAGAGCTATGTCCAAATGCTTGGATTCTTAACTTTACAAACCCTGCCGGAATGGTAACAGAGGCAGCATTAAGATATTCAAATATTAAGAGATTTATTGGTCTTTGCAATATACCGATTGGAATGGAAATGGGTGTTGCAAAACTATTAAATGTAGATCATTCACGTGTACGTATTGATTTTGCAGGTTTAAATCATATGGTATATGGTATAGAGGTTTATTTAGATGGAGTTAGTGTAAAAGAACAAGTACTTGAAATGATTATGGATCCTGCGAATGCTAGTTTTGTAAAAAATATAGATGCTGAAGAATGGGCACCTGAATTCTTAAAAGCAGTCAATGTCATTCCTTGTTCATATCATCATTACTATTACAAAACATCGGAAATGCTTGAAAGAGCATTAAAGGATTTTGAATCGAATGAAACGCGTGCAGAAGTCGTGCAAAAAATTGAAGCTTCTCTTTTTGAAAAATATAAAGATGAAGCGCTAGATATAAAACCACCTGAATTAGAAAAACGCGGTGGAGCTTACTATTCTGATGCGGCTTGTCGTTTAATTTCATCAATTTATAATGATACGAGAGATATCCAACCATTAAATACAATGAACAAGGGAGCAATCTCGGGCTTACCGTATGACGGGGCAGTAGAAGTTAGCTGTGTTATTACAAAAGATGGTCCTATTCCACTAACAATCGGGGAATTACCAGTGCCAGTTCGAGGATTAATTCAAACGATTAAATCTTTCGAACAGACAGCAATCGAGGCTGCTGTAGAAGGAAGTCGTGAAAAAGCAATTCTTGCCTTAACGATTAACCCGCTTGTAGCTAACGATAAAGTAGCTGTCGCCATCGTTGATGAAATGCTAGAAGCGCATAAAGAATATTTACCGAGATTTTATAAATAGGAAATATGTTTAGGGCAGCAAATCCTTTAGGATGCTGCCTTTTATATTTTTATAAAGATATTCTGATATTTTTATAGAACCACTACCTAGTCTAGGACTAGCCTAAACAATTGTCGAATAATCAATACAAAAGTCTTAGTAAGGATTTTTTGATCATAAAACATTTTATGATGATCTATCTAGATGATAAATATATCTAGAACTTTATGACTATAAAAAAATGCTCCAAAACGATAAATTAATACATAAAATTACATAATTTTATTAAAAACGCAAAGAAACTTTAAAGATTTTAAAATATTTGGAATTTTATGAAGGAATTTTGACTCAAAAAAAGAATTAGTTAATTTATCTATTATTCCTTAAAAACTTTATTAAAAATTATTTAGAAAGTATAGGCATTAATAGGTTCAAAAAAGATGAAAGGAGATATTAGGGGGCCATCTGTGTAAAGTTTTTGAGGTAATTTGGCATGTTCTTTATTGAGAAAAGAATTTGTCGATAATCCTCGAATTGCTGAATTAAAAAACAGGGGAAGTTTTTTAAGAAAGTATGTACTAATTTATTTTATTTAAAATTATCTTGGAGGGAACGGAGAAATGAATAATAAAAAGAATCGTAAAATTACTACATATGCATTAGCATCTGCTCTTGCTCTTTCTAATTTTGCATTTGTTTCACCAACTTCAGCAAAATCTTACCGACCAGGTGATTTAGCATCTAAGTTGGAGCAAATTAAACAATCACAAAATAAAAATAAAGTATCTGAAGCGAAAGCAAAATTAAAAGCTTCAGATAAAGTACGTGTCATCGTTGAATTAGAAGGGCAGTCACCAATTGAATACGCAACTAAACAAGGTAAATTGTTTAAGGACTTGTCTCAAAGTCAAAAGTCTAATCTATATGCAAAAGTTGATAGCCAACAAAGTTCGGTAAAATCAAAATTAAAATCAAAAGGTATTAACATTAATTATAAAAAACATTTTACAACTGCATTTAACGGTTTCAGTGGTGTCGTTGAATTTAGTGATGTAGCAAAAATTGAAGCTACTTCAGGTGTAAAAAACGTTTATTTAGCAAATGAATACAATCGTCCTACATCTGAACCAACTACACCAGATATGACGAAGAGTCATCAATTTATCCAGTCTAAAGAAACTTGGAAAGACACTGGATTTGATGGCAAAGGTATGGTTATCTCTATTATCGATACAGGGATTGATCCTACACATCGTGACTTTAAATTAACTGATCCTACAAAAGAGGACTTAACAAAAGATTCTGTGGCTAAAATTGTAAAAGATAAAGCTTTACCAGGTAAATTCTACACTGATAAGGTTCCTTATGGTTATAACTACTATGACCAAAACGATATCGTTACAGACCTTGGACCAGGTGCTTCAATGCATGGTATGCACGTAGCAGGTACTACAGCTGCTAACGGTGACGAAGCAAACGGTGGTATTAAAGGGGTTGCACCAGAAGCGCAAGTTCTTGCGATGAAGGTATTCAGTAATGACCCAAGCTATCCATCTACATGGTCTGATATTTATCTTGCAGCAATTGATGATTCTATTAAACTAGGAGCAGATGTACTAAACATGAGTCTTGGTTCTGTAGCATCTTCTTATGAGCCAAATAGTGCAGAAGATCTTGCAATTACTCGTGCAGTTGACAACGGTATCGTCTGTGCTGTTTCTTCTGGTAACTCAAACCATATTGGTTATGGCTGGGGAGATCCTCTATCACAAAACCCTGATATCGGTGTAACTGGAGCTCCAGGTCTTAATAAAGACACGATCTCAGTAGCTGCTTCTGGAAATGAAGCTTATCTTTATGAACATGCGATCACTGTGGATGGTAATAATGATCTTACTGTTATTGGTAAGGGAATCGATGCTTGGAAGAATTTATCAGATAAATTCGGTGGAAATATTCCAGTTGTAAATCTAGGTAAGAACGCTGATGGAAGCTACAAACTAGGTGGTCAGGATGATTATAAAGGCGTAGATGTTAAAGGGAAAATCGTATTAGTCGCACGTGGTACGTATACTTTTGCTGATAAAACGAAATATGCCTCTCAAGCTGGTGCTGCTGGTATTATCGTTTGGAACGCTACAGCTGGTGCTCAATACGCTGACCAAGGCGGATGGGAAGTACCAATGATGCTTGTTAACTCAAAAGCAGATGGTGAAGCGTTAGCGAATGCGATTAATGGTTCAGGAACAATTCATGTTAACCAAACAGCAAAAAATGAAAGTCCAGAAATGGGTCGTATGACTGCATTTACTTCATGGGGAGTTACACCTAGTCTTGAGTTAAAACCTGAAATTACAGCTCCTGGTGGAAATATTTATTCAACCGTTAATAATAATCAATATGAAGTAATGAGTGGTACTTCAATGGCAGCTCCACACGTAGCTGGTGGTTCTGCATTAGTACAAGAGTACTTGAAAAGTGATAAACGTTTCAGTTCGTTAAGCTTAAGTCAACGTACTCACTTAGCAAAAGTATTACTAATGAATACTGCAAAAGTTATTAATGACTTAGATGGTCATCCATTCTCACCACGCCGTCAAGGTGCAGGTATGATGCAAATTGAAAATGCAGTTACAACACCAGTTTACTTCTACAGTAAGGCAACAGGTGAAGCGAAATATGAATTGAAGGATTTCCAATCTAAACAAGTATCGATGACGTTCACTGCAAAAAATATTTCTGATAAAGATGCTGAATATAAAGTTGATGCAAATGCGTTAACAGATGAATTCTATCAAACTGCTGACGTTGATCGTAATGCGCTTCAAACAGGTGCATTAAAAGGTGCAAAAATAGATGCTCCTAAAACAATTAAAGTACCAGCGGGTCAATCTGTTGATTTCACTGTGAAAATTGATTTAACTAATGCAAAAATTCCTGGATTCGATAAAGCTGGTAAAGAAATTCTAGCAGATCTTCATGACAATATTTTCGTTGAAGGTTCTGTAAATCTTATCGGTACAAACGGTAATCCAAATTTAACGGCTCCATACGTAGGCTTCTACGGTAAGTGGGACAGTCTGCCAATCGTTGATGGATTCAAAGATCTTGGTGAAACTCGTTACTTTGATTTAGCAAGAGCTTATAAAGGTGCACATGACATGGCATCTGATTACGATAGTACATTCTGGGAAGCTGCGCCTGGAAAGAATGGAGAGAAATATTACGCATTTTCACCAAATGACGACAATAATGGTGATGATATCAATGCGCTTCCATCATTCCTAAGAAATGCATCAGAAGTACAATATAACATCCTTGACAAAAACAATAAATTCCTTCGCCGTTTAAGTGCTCAATCGGATGTGACTAAAAATAACTTTAACAATGGTAAAGGCGAAATCATGAAGGATAGCGAGTCTACTATTTGGGATGGTAAAGTGAATGGGCAAGTTATGCCAGACGGTTTATACTATTACGAGATTAAATCTGTAATTGGCTATAATAATGCAAAGTGGCAGTCTAAAAAGATTCCAGTCTATATTGATACTAAAGCTCCAAGTGTTAAAGCAACTTATGATCCAGATAAGAAAATTGTATCTTGGAAAGGTTCGGATGATGCATCAGGAGTGCAAGTATACGGTATTTTCGTAAATGGTAAATTAGAAGGCGTAACTGATAATACACAAACTTCTTTTGATCTTTCTAAAGCTCCTGCTAAAGCTATAGTAGAAGTACTTGCTTTGGACTATGCAGGTAACGCGGCAGAAGATGTTGCAACGATTGGTGACGTGGATCTTCCGCTAGTATATATCACTGACGGATCAAAAGATTCTACAGGTGAATATATTCCAAACTCACCAGAACCATGGGGAGCTTACAGTGATAACACAGTTCCAGTTAAAGGTTTCGTAACAGATGATATTGGTATTAAAACTGTTAAGGTTAATGGTAAAGAAGTACCGGTTGATTTTGATGCTAAGACTGGACACTACAACTATTCAACAACTGTAACATTTGACAAAGATGGTCCATTCACTGTTCAAGTAGAAGCAACAGATTATGCAAACAAAAAATTCTCAGTTGCGCGTCATATTTATGTTGATACTCACGAGGCAGAAATTAATGTACTAAATGCTCCTACTCGTGTGGATAAAAAAGTAGATAAAGTTACATTTAAAGTAAATTTAAAAGATAACTACAGCTACTTAAACTTCTTCGTTGGTGAAAACCATGAATTTGAAGTTCCATTAATTAGCCCAGTGGATGTTGTAAAACCATTAAACAAAGATTATGAAGTGACTGTACCGTTAAAAGAAGGAAAAAATACAATTACGTTAAGAGCGACTGACCTTGCTGGTAATGAAACAGTGAAGACAGTAGTAATTAATCGTGCAGATGCTGCGATTAAAACTGGTTGGGTTTTAGAAAACGGCAAAAAATACTACTACAATAGCAAAGGTGTTAAAGTAACTGGATGGGCTACAATCAGTGGTAAAAAATATTACTTCGATAATAACGGAGTAATGAAAACAAGCTGGTTAACTTACAATGGTAAGAAGTATTACTTCGATAAATATGGAGTAATGAAAACAAGCTGGTTAGAATTAAATGGTAAGAAGTATTACTTTGATAAATATGGAGTAATGAAAACAAGTTGGTTGGAATTAAATGGTAAGAAGTACTACTTCGATAAGTATGGAGTAATGAAGAAAAGCTGGTTAGTATTAGGAAATAAACACTATTACTTTGATAAATACGGAGTAATGAAAAAGAGCTGGTTAGTATTAGGAAATAAACACTATTACTTTGATAAATACGGAGTAATGAAAACTAGTTGGTTAGTATTAGGGAATAAACATTATTACTTTGATAAATATGGAGTAATGAAAACTGGTTGGTTAGTATTAGGAAATAAACACTACTACTTCGAATCAAATGGAGTAATGTTTAGTAATGGTTGGAAAAAAATAAATGGTAAATATTATTACTTCAACAAATCCGGAGTAATGGCTGTAAATACTACAATCGGTAAATATAAAGTTGGAAAAGACGGAGCAAGAAAGTAAGATTTTTGATTTAATAGCTTACTAGATTTAGAAAAATTTTTAGCACGTATTCGATTTAAAAAATCGGATACGTGCTTTTTTTAATATGTAAAAGTGGGAACACATCCTATTTTTCTGGGTGGTTTCTCATAAAAAAGCCACAAGGAAAACCAATTTCCTTGTGACTTTTTAATACTACTTTAACTTATTTTCGTTTTATTATTGTTATCTGTTATTCCAAGTGTACTTCTTTTCTTACCGTATAAACCATAAACAAGAAGTCCTATAGCCATCCAAACGATAAAACGAATAAATGTAATACTTGGAAGACTAGCGATTAGATAAGCAGAAAAACCGATTCCAATTAATGGAATAATTGGTACTAATGGTGTTTTGAATCCTCTTTTTAAATCAGGACGTTTTATACGTAATACAATAATAGAAGAACAAATTAAAATAAACGCTGTTAACGTTCCGATATTAACTAGTTCTGCAACTTCGTTAATTGGCGTAACACCAGCTACAAAAGCTGTAATTAAACCAATTAATAAAGTAGGACGATAAGGTGTTTTATATTTAGGGTGTAATTTTGTAAACCATTTTGGTAATAAACCATCTCTGCTCATTGAGAACCAAATACGTGATCCAGCAAGCATAAATGAGAACAATACTGATAGAATCCCTGTAATTGCAGCGGCAGAAATGATTAACGTAATCCACTTCATACCAATATTACTAAAAGCTTTTGCTACAGGTGCTGCGTTATTAAGTGTTTCATACGGAGCCATACCTGTAATAATAAGTGACATTGCAACATACAAACATAAAGCGACAGCTAATGATATGATAACTGCAAGTGGTAAATCACGTTGCGGTCTTTTTGCTTCTTCAGCTGCTGTAGTTAATGTGTCATATCCGAATACAGCAAAGAATACTAGAGCTGCACCACTCATTACGCCATGAAAACCAAAAGGCATGAATGGGTGCCAGTTAGCTGTATTTATATGAAAACTTCCAACGCCAATAACTAAAAGTATAATACCTAATTTGATGATAACCATTAATGAATTAAATTTAGAACCCATTTCAGTTCCTAATGTAAGTAAGCCAGCAATTCCAAGACTAACTAAAACGGCAATTAAGTCAACTTTGTGACCTGCTCCAGTACCAGGTGCACCTTGTGCCCATACAGGAAGGTGAACTCCCATTTGTAATAAAAACTCTTGCATGTAGCCAGACCATCCAATGGCTACTACTGCAACAACTAAAGCATACTCGAGTAACAAATCCCACCCGATTAACCAAGCTGTACCTTCTCCTAAAACAGCATAGCTGTAAGTATAAGCACTTCCGGCTACCGGTATTAATCCAGCAAATTCTGCATAACACAATGCAGCTGCTGCGCTAGCTAAACCAGCAATAATAAACGATAAAAGAACTGCCGGACCAGCATGTTCAGCTGCTGCTACACCGGTTAATACGAAGATACCTACACCAATGATCCCGCCTAAACCAATGGCAGTCAGTTGCCATAAACCTAGAACACGGTTAAGTCCGGTATTTTTAGCCCCATCCTGTTGAAGCTGTTCAATCGACTTTTTCCTGAAAAAAGCATTCATCCAAAAACTCCCCCTTTTTTACGAATAATCTGTATTTTTAGTAAATAAACACACACTGTTTAAAATAGTGCGTAGTAACTAATCAATTTGCAATGGAAGAGTTTTATCATTTCTCAAATTTAAGTAAGCGTTTACTAATGCATATAAAAAATAGTAGTAGACTTAAATAGTAAGAGAATTATTCTTTTCTTCAAAGATTTTTTTGTATTGTAACATAGTTCGATATTACTATGCAATAATAGTATGAATGTTTTAAATAGTATATATTGAGCTAATAAAATATAAATTTTAAATTAAATTAATAAAAAGTATGTGCGAAATTACATAGATATATCAAGGGATTCTATGACTTTCTTAGTAGGCTTTCTTTCTAGTAAAACTTATTATATAGAAGCTAAAATTATTTTTCGGAATATAATTTAGAATATTCTGAAATAATTTTCCTTCTCGGATATACTTTAGTAGATAAATAAAAGGCTTATTAAAAAAAAGATATTAAATATTTATGATTTTCTAAAAAATCTCCTTGAAACCCTTTTTAAAACAATAGACAATAGACATAGGAGAAGTCGTAATAAGTTTTTGGCAAGATAAGGAAGGGGCAAAAGTTTTATGGAAACGGCGAAAAGAATTTACGAAGAAAAAGAACGAGTAATTACGCCACGTCAGAAGAAATTTATTGTAATGGGGATCATTGTTCTTTTAATCGTTTCTGTGGTTCTTAGCGTAGCGGTAGTAGAAATTAAAAAGAGTAAATCTAAAACATTACAGTTTATCAGTCCAACCGTAAAAAGTTTTACGAAAACTGAAACTGTGTCTGGTCATGTTGTACAAAGTCATACGGAAACAATTTACGTAAATCCAACAAAAGGTTCGATCAATGAGATTTTTGTTAAAGAAGGTGATACTGTCACGAAAGGGCAAAAACTCTTTTCTTATGAAGATCCAACTATAGCAGCTGAAATAGGACAAGCAGAAGTAAATAAGAAACTAGCAGAAACAACTGTCACACAGAAAAACGACCAAATTTCATCATTAGAAAAAGATATTCAAAATGCTATTTTAGCGTCAACATCTAATTCAACTGATGCAACTAATCCAGATAGTAATGTGACAAATACAACAAATACACTGGAGATTCAGTCTTTGCAAGTTGAACTTAATTCTGCAAAGGAAGAGCTAAATGCTGCACAGCTAAAAGTAGAAAAATATACACTTGAAGCTGAACAGCTAAAAGCACAACAAGAATCATTAACTGTAAACAGTAATAATGATGGGGTAGTACTTAACTTGAATAAAAGTATCGGACAAGGTTTTAAAGCAACAGATAAACAGCAAATCTCAATAATGCAAATTGCTTCAAACGAACCATTCCAAATTGAAGGAAAGCTAACTGAGAAAGAGAAAGCAAAAGTTGAACCAGGCCAAGCAATTAAAGTCAGTTCAAAAGTTGTTGCTAATAAGAGCTGGAAAGGAAGTATTTCAGAGGTAAGTAACTATCCTATGAATAATCCTTCCACTAATCAAGATAAGAAATCAACAAAAGAAGCAATACCTTATTACTCTTTTAGAGCAACACTAGATTCACAAGAAAAACTATATCCTGGTTACGAAACAAATCTTGAAATAGTAGTACAATCAAAGGATTTGTTAGCAGTACCTGCGACGAGCGTTAAAGGGTCAGGAAAATCAAAATATGTTTATGTACTTAAAAAAGGAACTATTTATAAGAAGAATGTAAAAACTGGCCAAAAACAAGGGAAATATGTTGCCATTCTTAAAGGATTAAAGGAAGGGGACAAAGTAGGTAAAAATCCTTCCTGGACTGTCCGCCCTGGAACTAAAATTGATTTAAAAAAGTAGTTGAATAGATGATCACTATAGGGAAAGGATTTTGCGATAGTGATCGTCTATTAATTTTCATAGAAACAAAGGTAAAAAAGGCATCTAAAAAAGTCAGGTTACCTGACACTAGATGCCTTTTTAATATGAAAATAGTATAGTCAAAGTTAGTAATTCCCCCAGGTCATACCTTTAAAGCGTTTTCAAAATAATGAATTGATTTAAGCATTAATTTTTTGTGGAGGTAATGGAACAGCGCGTAGTTCTGTTGCTTCTTCCTTAATAGAAAATAAATAAGCGATTAATCCTAAAAGAGCCGTAATAATCAGCATAAAAATGGAAGTTGTGAAGTCTCCACCTGATGAGTCACGCAACCATCCCATAATATAACTAGAAAAACCACCCATTAGATTTGTAAATCCGATTAATCCTGCAGCCCGTCCAGCTGTTTCCTGTGTAGAGTATTTTACTAAGAACATATTACTTAAATGGAAAACACCACCTTGGCAACCCATAGCTAGCCCCATACAAACGCCTGCTAAAATCGGGTTTGGAACAAGTACTGCTGTTATTAAGAATAGTATCGTTAGTGAAAATAATATTGTTGCCATTAGACTTGGGCGTCTTGTTTTATCAGCAAGAAAACCACATGCGAGAACAAATCCAAGTGCAAATAACCACGATAAAGAAGTAATACTTGTCATACCTTCACGCTCAAAACCTTTTGCCTCAATCAAGTATGTTGGCAACCAAATGCTGATCCCAAAGAAAAGGAAAGAGCAGACTAACATCCCAAACCATACAATCCAAAAACGATAATCTTGAATAAAATTCTTATTTCCATTCGAACTGCTAACTTTTTCTTCTGTAGGATCAGAATGGTTAATTAACGCTAACTCTTCGTTACTTATCCAAGGATGTTCTGCAGGTGTATTTCTTGTAAGAAAAATAAACATCGGGATATTAATTAATAAGTTAAAACCAGCGAGCATAAAGAAGGCAGCTTGCCAGTGAATTGATGAAATAACAAGTACTAAAATAATTGCCCCTATTGCTGGTCCTAAATAGTTACCTGTAAGCCAAGAAGCTTGAGCACGCCCTAGCTCACGTTTGTTGAACCAAGCAGAAATAAATTTCCCCGAAACAGGAATCATCATCCCTTCCCCAAATCCAAGAATAATTCTACTAATAATAAATGCTTCATATGTAGTGGAGAGACCAGATGAAAACATAGTAAGAGACCAAACAAATAATCCAGCTATGGCCGTTTTTCTCGCACCAAACTTATCAATAATGAATCCCCAAAATAGATTCGAAACCCCATATGCAATCGTAAAAACAAATGAAAGAAGACCAATTTTTGCATTTTTATCAACACCAGTCATACCGAGTGCTTTCAAAAACTCTGGGTCTGTTTGTATGACAGAAATGCCAACTTTATCAATTTGTCCAAAGAACCAAAAGAAAAAGATTGGTAAAGCAATAAAAATCCATCTTTTTTGTTTATGTAGCATTAAAATTCTCTCTCCTTTTAATATCAAGTAATAGCGTTTAAAATTTGGAAGGAAAAAGCAGAAACTACGTTTACCTAATAGGTATTGAAGTTCAAGTATTCTGTTTTGATACTTCAAGTTTTAACTTTGGCTCAACTTGAACGATCCACTCCTTTCAATAAAAGTGTTAATGTTTTAAATATAAAACACTGTTTCGTAATTTAACGATGAAACTCTTTTAAAGATAAAATAGTTAGAAAAGTTTGTCAATTGTGATTTTGCAGAAAAATTTTCCAGTTATTATGTTTCGATAGTATAATCATGTATTTATCAACCCTTTGAAAAAATAGTATTATTGACAATAAATTCTGACAAATCTATAATTCAAGTGGAAAACATGTTTTTTATATAAAACATTATGTTTGTTGATATTTAGGTTTTGAAAGATCGAAAATAGAGTGGAGGGTAATACGGATGCCAATAAGTCATTTAAAAGAGTTATCGATTCATTATAAAGAATCAGGTGAAGGACAAGCACTTGTCATTTTACATGGATTGGGAAACAATTCTCAGTCATGGAAGCATCAATTAAGTGAATTGAAGGAACAGTATAGAGTAATTGTTTGGGATGCGCCAGGTTATGGTGGGAGTTCTGATCTACAAAAGGAGTTCCGTGAATTTTCCGAGTTTGCTAATGTTCTTAAAGAGTTTTTGGATAGTCTAGGACTAGATTCTATCTATTTACTAGGTCATTCAATGGGATCAGCAATTGCAATTGATTTTACGAGCCGTTTTCCACATATGGTCGATGCGTTAATTATTTCAGATGCAACACGTGGAGCAGCTGGGTTAAGTAGAGAAGAAAACGAGATAAAACTTCAAAATAGGTTAAACTCCATTGAAAATCTACAACCAAGTGAATTAGCAAGAAAAAGAGTAAAAGCATTACTTGCGCCAAATGCATCGGCCGAGGTGATAAAAGAGGCTGAGCGTATCATGTCACAAGTACGTCTATCTGGTTACCGTTCTGTTTCCTACTCTTTATCAAACTTAAACCAAATGGAGATTCTTCCTTCAATATCTGTTCCAACACTTGTTATGTGCGGGGAGTTAGATCAAGTAACCCCAGTAAGTGAATCACAAATATTTCATGAGTTGATTCCGAATTCGGAATTTGTTATTGTACCAAATACAGGCCATTTATGCTATCAAGAAGATCCTAAACTATTTAATCAATCCGTGTTAAACTTTTTAAAGAAACAACCGATTAGTCAAAAATAGAATTGAATCTATGTATTAGGAGAGGTTTGCTCGATGGATAATGTAGAAAAAGAAAAATATAGCGCCAATTCTTTAGTTAGAGGATTAGAAATTATTAAGCTTTTTAATGAGGAACATCCTAGTTTGTCACTTTCAGAGATTGCAAAAAAGTTAGGGGTAAGCAGAACAGTACCTTATCGATTACTTTATACACTGCAGTCGATTGGATACTTAACACAGGATGAAAATACGAAGCAATATTCGTTAACTCCTAAAGTTCTTGAATTAGGTTTTAGTTATATAAATAGTTTGAAAGTACCTGAAATAGCACAACCATATATGGAATCATTACGTGATGAAATAGGTGCTTCATGTCATTTGTCAATTTTAGATGGACATGAAGTAGTGTATGTGGGGAGTGCTCCGGTTAGAGGGGTATCAGCAGTCAATGTCAATATTGGTTTAAGACTACCAGCCCATGCAACAGCAAATGGAAAGCTACTTCTTGCATACGAGCCAAAGGAAAGTCTTATGCAACTGTTCCAAGTTACAAATTTAACGCCATATACAGATAAAACGTTAACAACGCCTGGAGAGTTTATAGACCAATTAGAAAAAATACGTCAAAATGGCTACTCGATGACAAGTGGAGAATTTCATCAAGGTATTCATTCAATCGCTGCACCGATCTACGGTAGAACAGGAAAAGTATTAGCAGCATTGAATATCGTAGCGACTGAAATATCATATCAGGAAGATTACATGAATAAAGTTGCATTACCTAAACTTCTTGATGTCTCTGTTTTACTATCAAACTATATGGGTTACAACGGCAGAGTTTCAAATCAGGTTAAATAGTTCAAGTTAAAAATATGGATTCCCATACTAAGGGAATTCATATTTTTTTTTGTAAAAAAACTAGTTATAAACGCTGAATATACAATGTTTTTTATATTTTACTTTTATGACATATCTAAATTTTCTAAAAACTATGTTGACACAAAAGATAATTCATCCTAGAATTATTTTATAGATAAAACACTGTTTTGTATATAAAACAAATAAAAGGTTAAATACAAAACATTTTTTTAAAAAAAGGAACAACAATACAAGGAGGATTTTTAAAATGACAAATGAAACTTTTTCAGTTGAAGAATTTGAAAAGAAGTACGTGGCTCGATTAGAAGATCGTACGCTAGATTGGAATGTTTTAAAATTTCAAGAGGAAATTGATCCAAGATATAAGCGTGCTCAAATGCGATACATTGGACGTGGGGCGACAGCGAATAATGATTCAAATGTTATTACAGCAGAGCATTTTACATTAAGTACAATGGTTCTACCTCCTGGTTGCATTGGACCTTTACATCTTCACGATGATGTAGAAGAAGTATTTTTTATTCTTGAAGGAGAGGTTACTGCTTTAATTCAAGAAGTTGGTAAAGATGAGGTACATGAAATTAAATTAAAAGCTAGAGATTGTATCAGTTCTCCTCCTGGCATTCATCGAGGTATTAGAAATGATGGTGATACTGAAGCACGTATGTTAGTTATGCTTGGTGCAGTGAAACCAAACCTTCCAACCTATCCAGAAGGTAGCGCGCTTGAAGAACTTCGTAAACAACGTGCTAAAGAGAGAGAAGCAATCATTAAAGGTTAATGAAAAAAATCAAAAAAGGTCAGCTGCATTTTGAATAAATTGTAGCTGCCTTTTTCAATAGAGTTGATAAAAGAAAGCGCTTTATATAGGTGAATGGGAGGGATTGTTGATGCTAGGAATTACTCATTTAAGACATATAAGTTTGATTACACCAAACTTCGATGAGCAAGTGAACTTTTACGAAAAGGTTTGGGGTTTAGATCGTGTAAATGTTTCAGATGACAATATTGCATATTTTCGAGGAGCGGGACCTGAGCATCATATACTAAGTCTTCGAAAGGGAGATAAATGCGGTTTGCATCATATCGCATTTGGAATGGTTGATAAAAATGCAGTTGATCGCGCGGCTGAAATTTTACATTCAAAAGGCGTACATATTGTAAAAGAGCCAGGTTATTTAGATGAAGCTGGTGGAGGATATGGACTTCAATTTGTTGATCCAGAAAACCGTGTAATCGAACTTTCAGCTTGGGTAGAGGTGCAAACATCGATTTGGACTAATAAAAACGTTGATCCTGTGAAATTAAACCATGTAGTGATGAATACAAAAGATTTAGATATGATCGTGGAGTTTTATACTGATGTGCTTGGATTCAAAGTGACTGATTGGAGTGAGCACCAAATGTCCTTCTTAAGGTGTAATCGAAAACATCATTCGATAGCTTTTAATCAAGATGCACACGCTTCAGTTAATCATATTGCTTACGAAGTTGATTCGGTAGATGAATTAATGCGAGGTATTAGTAATGTTAGAAAAGCTGGACTAAATGAGTTATGGGGTCCAGGTCGACATGGTCCTGGTAATAATATCTTTTGTTATTTTCAAGATCTCGGTGGTTTTGTCATGGAATATACATGCTATCTTGAAACAATTGAAGATGAGGCAGAGTGGAGAGCACGAGTATGGAAACGTGTGCCACACTTAATGGATCAATGGGGAATTGCTGGTCCACCAAAACCAGAAGCTCGTAAAGCAATGGGCGGAGAACCGGATAATGGCTGGGTAGATAGAACGGTTGTACGTTAAAAAGTTTAAGTAATCATGCTTTAAGATACGAACTATGAAAGCTTTAATAAGGGGTGACGGGATGGATCTTGGGTTAAAAGGAAAAGTTGCGGTAATTATGGGTGGCACCTCTGGTGTTGGACTGAAGACAGCTGAATTATTTTTAGGTGAAGGTGCGAAAGTAGCAATTTGCGGAAGAAGTAAAGAGCGCGCAGATAAAGCTTTCAATCATTTACTCTCATATGGTGATCGAGAAGATATATTTGCTTCGACTTGTGATGTTACATCAAAAGAGGAAGTTAATAAGTTTATACAACAGACAGCAGAAAAGTTTGGTGGAATTGATACGTTAGTGAATGCAGCTGGTCAAAGTGTTATGGGGCATTTTTTCGATATTACAGATGAGCAGTGGCAAGAACAAATTCAATTAAAGTATTTCGCAATTATTTATGCAGTACGTGCAGCTCATCCTTATTTGGTGAAAAGAGGAGGGGGCCGAATTATTAATATAAATGCAACGCTAGCAAAAGAGCCGGAGCGTCATATGGTCGCAACAGCAGCGACACGCGCAGGACTTTTAAATTTAAGTAAAACATTGTCTCAAGAATTAGCATCCGACAATATTTTAGTCAATTCAGTAAGTCTTGGTTTAATTCGAACCGATCAATGGGAACGTAGAAGACTGAAAAATGCTCCTGATATGGATCCCGAAGAATATTATAAAGATTTGGCGATAAAAAGAAATATTCCACTAGGCCGTGTAGGTGAAGCGGAAGAAGTTGCTAGTGTTATTGTGTTTCTTGCTTCAGACAAAGCGAGTTATGTAGCTGGTTCTACAATTGAAACTGCTGGTGCAATCGGTAAAGCACTTTAAATAAATTATTAGACAAAGGTAGGATACTAAGATGAAAAATCAAGAAGAAATCGTATTTACTACTGCGGATGCCGTCGTAAAAGAGTTAGTTCAAGCAGGCGTAGAAGTCGCTTTTGGAATCGTAAGTATTCATAATATGCCCATCTATGACGCGATTTTAAGGGATGGAAGTATCAAGCTAATTTGTTCACGTGGCGAAAGTGGAGCAGTCAATATGGCAGATGGTTATGCACGTGCGACAGGAAAATTAGGTGTTGTTATTACTAGTACAGGAACAGGAGCTGGAAACGCTGCTGGTTCATTAGTAGAAGCATGGGCAGCTGGAGTTCCACTACTTCATCTGACTGGAGAAGTAGCATCACCTTATCTTGGTACAGGTAAAGGATACATACATGAATGCAAAGACCAGCTATCAATGATGAGCGGTGCTTGTAAAAATGCTGTAAGACTTAGAAGACCAGAACAAACAGCTGGTGTAGTAAGAAAAGCAATTGAAGAAGCACTAACTGCTCCAACTGGACCAGTTAGCTTAGAAATTCCAATCGATTTTCAATCAGCAATTATTGAGGATGTTTCAATTGATAAGGTACAGGTTATTAAACCGCAACTTTCTACCGTAATACCAGCGTGCGCAATTTCAAAAATTTCAGAAGCACGTCGTCCAGTTATTTGGGCTGGTGGTGGAGTTATCTCTGCCAATGCCTCAAAAGAGTTAACGAACTTAGCAGAAATTCTTGGAGCTGCTGTCATTACAAGTCAATCTGGAAAAGGTTCGATACCAGAAGATCATGAGCAATGTATAGGTCATTTTGCAGCCAATGAGTCGACAAAAGAGTTTTTAAGAAATGCAGATTTATTGATTAGTGTAGGTGTACGTTTCAGAGGGAATGAAACTTCTAACTGGAAAGTCACTGTCCCAGAAGAACATATTTCGATTGATGCAGATTTTAATGCAATTAATCGTAATTATAAAGCAACAGTTGGCTTAGTTGGAGATGCAAAAGATATTTTATCGGCTCTAATTAATAAAATCGATGAAAAGTCTATTTCAGTTTCACCTACTTATATAGAAGAAGTACGTTCATTAAGAAATGAAGTGCGAGAACAACTTCGTAAAACATTGGGCCCGTTTGAACAATTTGTAGATGGGATGAGAGAGATTTTACCGAGAGATACGATTTTAGTTCGAGATGTGACAGTACAAGCGAATGTCTGGGGTAGTAGAATATTCGACATTTATGAACCGAGAACATCTATTCATGCATCCGGTGGCGGGATTGGTCAAGGCCTTCCTACCGCTATAGGAGCTCAAATGGGTTGCCCACATCAAACGGTCGTATTAATGGCTGGAGATGGTGGATTTATGGTTAATGTAGGGGAAATGGTGACTGCCGCTGAAGAGAATCTTCCAATTATCGTTGTGTTATTTGATGATTCTGGCTATGGGGTTCTTCGTAATATTCAAGAAGCGGCATATGGTCGCCAAGTAGCAGTGAATTTATTAAGTCCAGATTTTGTAAAACTAGCTGAGTCTATGCATTTTGAAGCAGTACGTATTGGCTCAGGAGACGAATTTGTAAATGAATTAAAGAAGGCAACTGAAAGAAGAAAGCCAACAATGATCGTTGTAGATATGGAAGCAGTTGGACCTATGGCAAAACCTTTTGGTGGACCTCCAGGAGCAGCTGAAAGCTTTAAGCCAAAAAAATTATAAAGGAGGTTCAGGTATGATTTCGACATATCCAGTTGTATCAGGAAGATATCTCATAAATGGTGAATGGAAGGATAGTAATGAAACATCAGATATTATGAATCCCGCTAATCATTCGGAAGTAATTGGAAAAGTTGCATTATGTACGGAGGAAATCGTAAACGAAGCAATTAATGCTGCAGCGAATGCATTTAAACTTTGGTCACAGAGTGGGATTGAGGATCGTGTAGAAAGAATGAAAATGGCAGCTGTGGAACTTTCTAAAATCATAGAAGAACATGTTTCATTATTTGTTCGTGAAAATGGAAAAACATTAGTAGAAGCTAAAAAAGACTTATTACGCTGCGTTGAAGTAATGAATGGTGGATCGGATGAACTATTAAAATGGTGGAAACCAGAATTACTTCCAGGAAATCAAAAAGTTCAAGTAAGAAGAAGAGCTAGAGGCGTTACTGCAGTAATTACTCCTTGGAATTCTCCTATGATTTTAACTTTTAAGCGAGTGATTCCTGCCGTTTTAGCAGGTAATACAGTTGTCGTGAAACCTGCGACAAATTGTCCATTAACCATTATGGCTTGTTTAAAAGTAGTGGCAAAACATTTTCCGCCTGGTGTCATTAATATCGTAACAGGTTCAGGAAAAATGATCGGTGACAAGCTTTGTTCTGATTCACGTGTTCGTACGATTGCATTTGTCGGAAGTACACAAACAGGTAAAGATATTATGAAAAAATCTTCAGGAAATCTTCAAAAAGTATATATGGAACTTGGTGGGAATGACCCAGCAATCATTTTAGAAGATGCAAACTTAGATGAAGAAGCAATTAAACGATTGAGAATGAGTATTTTAAGAGCGGCTGGCCAAGTATGTTCGGCTATTAAGCGCGTTTATGTACATGATTCTAGATATGTTGAATTAGTCAAAAAATTACAGAAAGAATTTGAGCGTATTGTTGTAGGTGATGGTATTCAACCTGATGTAACAATGGGCCCGTTAAATAATAAAGCACAGTACGATTATGTTAAAGGATTAATCGAACGAACTGAAAAAGCAGGTGCAAATGTAATAACAGCCGGTATCCAACTGAATCCTGAAATGTGGGATCAAGGATACTACATCTTACCAACAATCGTAACAGGTGTTGATCAGGAAAGTGAGATTGTTCGTGCAGAACAATTTGGACCAGTAATTCCTATTTTACCTTTTTCAACGATTGATGAAGTTACTAAACTAGCAAATGATAGTGAATTTGGGTTAAGGGCTTCTGTTTGGACTGAAAATGAAGAATTAGCAATTGAAATGGCAGATCGATTAGAAGCAGGCGCAGTTTTTCATAATAACCATACCATCTTTAGTGACTTAGCATTGGATTTCCCAGGGTTAAAAGAAAGCGGTGTTTCAAGAGAAACAAGACACTGTGGATTGGAATTCTTTGCAGATTCATACGGATTTGCAAATTAAGGATGGTGGATCAGTATGAAACTAGGTCTAATCGGCTGTGGAAATATCGGCCAATTTCTTCTTCAAGCAATTAATAAAGATGGAATGTTACCAGGAGGAAAGATTGTTTCAATTTATACCCGTTCTGAAGAATCAGGTATTCGACTTGCTAAAGAATTTGAAACAGAAGCTTATGAAAGTGTAGAGGCACTACTTCTATCAGATATCGATCTTGTCATTGAAGCTGCAACGGTTGAAGCTGCAAAGGAGTACGCTATAAAAGTTCTTGAAGGTGGAAAAGACTTATTGTTAAGTAGCATTGGGGCTATGGCTGATGCCACTTTTGAAGAAGTGATTCGAGAAGTTTGTACAAGAAATAGTGTAAATATTTTCTTACCTTCAGGAGCAATCGGTGGACTGGATATTTTAAAGTCAGCAAAAGCTGTAGGTGGTCTAGAGGCTGTCTCAATTACAACTAGAAAACCACCTGGCGCATTATCAAAAGAAGTATTAGATAAAGAAACAATTTTGTTTGAAGGCTCTGCAGCTGAAGCGATTAAGCTATACCCTAGAAATATTAATGTAGCAATTGTATTATCCTTAGCTGGACTTGGTGCTAACAATACGAAAGTGAAAATTATTGCTGATCCAGTTGCGATAAAAAATACTCATTTAATTGAAGCATCTGGAGCGTTCGGAAAACTTAAACTTGAGATAGAAAATGACCCAATGCCAAATAATCCTAAAACAAGTTATTTAGCAGCATTAAGTGTTTTGGCAACATTACAAAACAAAGATAAATATGTACAAGTTGGGTAGAAAGTCAAAATACGAGGGGAGATAAGCCGAGCATGATTAAAGAAAAAACCTTAGATGAAATGTCAAAAGAGCAACTAGTAAATTACTTAAACGAAACGGTCAAACCAGATGAAGGAGTCATTCCTGCATATCTTCTAGGTGATCAAGCAGTTTACGAATTAGAACATGAAAAAGTATTTTTAAAAACATGGGTTTTTCTAGGACATGAATCAGAAATTCCAAATCCAGGAGACTTTATGACGCGTGAGCTTGCAGGATATTCAATCATTATCTCACGTGAAAGTATGGGAGAAATCAATGCGTTTTATAATATGTGTACACACCGTGGCATGAAGCTGTGCCGTGCTGATAAAGGAAACAAGACTTTATTTACATGTCCATATCACGGATTTAACTTTAAAAATACAGGTGAGCTTGTTGGAGTACCGCTCCAAAAGGATATTTATGGCGACCGACTTGACCGATCAAAAATGGGTCTACACCAAGTGAAGCTAGAATCATATAAAGGACTTTTATTTGGAAATTGGGACGAAAATGCAGAGCCTCTTGAAGAGTTTCTCGGCGATTTTAAGTGGTATTTAGATATTGTAGTAGGACGTGCTGAGATGGAAGTAATTGGAGCCCCGCAACGTTTTATTGTTAAATCAAACTGGAAGGTCGGTTCTGATAACTTTGTAGGTGATTCATACCACACGATGGTTACTCATGGTTCAATTGCTAAATTAGGCATGGTCCCTAATGCAACATATTCGAAGCGCGGTTTTCAAATTCACACTGAAAACGGACACGGATTAAACCTTGGAACACCAAACCCAGACTTTGCTTTCCCGGAAGAATTGAAGGATGAGTATAAAAGTAACTTGTCAGAAGAACAATATGAAGTTCTATCAAACTTAAAAAATATGATTGGAAATGCTTTTCCGAATATGTCATTTTTAATATCTCACACAAAAATTAAGGGCGAATTAATTTCGAATACTTCAATTAGAATGTGGAGACCAATTAGTCACAATGAAATGGAAGTTATTGCATGGTTACTTGTAGAAAAAAATGCTTCTCAGGAATGGAAGAATCGATCAAGAGATTCGTTTATCTTAACGTTTAGTCCATCTGGTATTTTTGAACAGGATGATACTGAAGTATTCACGGATATAACGGAAGCAGCTCAAGGTCCAATGCCATTTCAAAAGAATTTAACGTACAACTATACGATGGGGCTACATCGTGAACCAGTCGATTTTATCGGACCTGGAGTAGCCTATGATGATAAATTTACTGAAGCGAGTCAACGTAATTTTTATCGGTATTGGCTTGAATTAATAACAAAGTAACAAAGGGGGGAGGAAGTAAAATGAATGTTGAAAAATTATTAGCGAAATTAGAATTTGAACAGTGGTTAATTGATGAAGCAAAATTATTAGATGATATTGAATTTGATGATTGGTTTCGTTTAATGCATTCGGATTTAATCTATCAAATGCCTGTACGCGTAAATAAAGAAGGAACTGAGCGCCCAGACTATTCTACTGAGATGTTTACCTTTAATGATGATATTGAATTATTAAAGCTTCGAGTAGATCGATTAAAAACTGACTATGCATGGGCTGAAATTCCTCCTTCAAGAACCCGTCGTTTTGTAAGCAATGTTAGTGTGAAAGAACTAGTGAAAGAAGAGAAGGCAGTAGTTAATAGTTATTTACTAATCTATCGTAGCCGTAGCACAGATATTCACCATGATCTAATTTCTGGCGAACGTCATGACGAGTTTACATATGAAGATGGAAAGTGGAGGCTTTCCAAGAGAGTATTTATTGTAGATCAAACAACAATTAATACTAGAAATCTTGCAATCTTTGTTTAATAGAAGAAAAAGGAGGCTAAGTGATGTTATTAAAAGATAAAGTAGTGTTAATTACAGGAGGCGCATCTGGAATAGGCGCAGCTGTTACAAGACGATTCATTCAAGAAGGGGCAAAGGTAAGTATTATCGGTCGTTCACTTGAAACACTAGAGCAAATGAAAGAAGAATTTAATGACAATCTCCTTATCATTCAAGGTGACGTAAGCAAATATGAAGACAATGAACGGGCTGTAAAAGCGACTGTTGAACAGTTTGGTAAACTAGATGTGTTTATTGCAAATGCAGGCGTTTTCGATGGCTTTGCAAAATTTGCTGATGTGACTCCAGAGGCTCTATCAGATGCATATGATTACCTTTTAAATATAAATGTAAAAGGATCATTTTTTGGTGCAAAAGCAGCCCTAGAGGAATTACAAAAAACAAATGGTAATATTATTTTTACTGTATCTGGTGCAAGCTTCTACCCAGACGGTGGTGGAGTTTGGTACACGGCTAGTAAGCATGCTCAAATTGGATTAATGCGTCAGCTTGCTTTTGAACTAGCACCAACTATACGCGTAAATGCAGTAGCGCCAGGCGGGACTTTAACAGCACTAACTGTCATCCCACCTTTACGTACATTTACTAAATCCGTAGATAACGATACGAAAGCAAGCAATATTAAAAGAAGAAACCCACTTCAACTAGCACAAATGCCTGAAGATCATGTTGCAGCCTATGTACTTTTAGCATCCGATCAGTCACGTGCAATAACAGGTGAGGTCATTTCAAGTGATGGTGGATTATCAGTTCGTGGACTTGGTTAAGAAAGTTTTAATAAAGCATAGGGTGTCTTAAAAAGATTACTTTTTTGGGACACTCTCTTTTTCTTTTGCTATGTGCACTGCGTTAGTAGTATTAGAACAATTCAAGAAAATAAGAAGTTTACAGTTATTAAGCCTAAAATTGAAATACCATATAGCGCCCAAGCAATTCTCTTATTACCTTTTGACACTTCTTTATTACTAAAGACTCGATTAAATTTGTATGTTAAAAATACTAGTGCCGAGATTGAGAGTAATGTCAATTCGTTCATTTCATAACCCACCTCTTTTAGTATTTTTAGCCCTACCAACCTGTGTTTTTAGTACTTAATTTAACATACGAAGGAAATAGAAGAATAATTAACACACCTAAAAAAAAGGATAGCGAACATAAAGTAATAAGAATCTGTGTATTAAAAGAAATGAATTGTTTTTGATCACAATTCAAACAATTCACGCCTTCCTTTGATAAAAAAAGCTTCCACAATGTTTTCTTTTCCCATTTGTGATCGCAGTTTTGACACTTTGCCATCCTATTCCTCCTTTTTTATTTTTAGCTCACGTATATGAACTAAAGCAATGCGTTAGTTCATAAAGAAAGTATAAATCGAAACGAATAGATTAAACCCAGATACAAGAATAAGTGAATAAGTGAATAAGTGAGAGGCTTTCGTTTCTCTTGTAACCCCATTACTAATAACATTACTCCTAAGGAAAATATCATAAATGGCATTACTATAAATCTACCAGTAATTAAAGCATATACTGCTAAAACGAATGCAAGTAGACCAAAAACACTTTTTAATAGTTTTAACAACGTATATCCTCCTTAATAATAATTCCTATGTAGTACTTAATTAAAACTTTACCATATAATTCCATATTTGTGTGTTTCAATTCTGCCAAATAAATAAAAGGAGTCTTTCATCATTGAGTCCTGAATTTGTACACCTAAAGCATAAGTAAGTTATATAAAGTTTTCCCATTATATTCTCTATAGCTATTAATAAATCGACTTGAGATTTTACATATTGACATTTATTTAAAATAACTTTAACATGAAGTAGACTTCACGTGAAATAAACTTCACATGAAATGAACTTCACTTTTTACATGGTTAATAGGTTAGGAGAGATATTTTTGAAGAATATGTTTAGGGATCGCTTTTTATTGTCAATATTGCTCATTGTATTTGGGAGCATAAAATTAATTTTCAATAAATCGGAAGGCTTTAATTTTGGGTTTATCTTGTTATTACTCGGCGGGATACTTTTGTTATATTCAATAGCGTCTTACATTAAATCTAGAAATAACACTGAATTAGAAATGGAATTATCAAAGGAGTATGACGAAAGGGATATGATAATTGATGGAAAAGTCGCCCATTTTTCTTTGAATTTGATGGTATGCGAACTATTAATTATTATGTTTTTATCCAATTTTGCTGTAATTTCAACAAATGTTGCATTATTTATACTTTTAGTTTCATTGATAATAAGCGATATGGTATCTAGAAGATTTTATAATCATGTCCTTTAATTAGGAGGAGTTATGATAAATATAGTGAAAGAATTGAGAATGAAACATGATTTAACACAACAAGAACTAGCTGATAAAGTAGGTGTATCTTCAAGAACAATCATCTCATTAGAAAAACAAAAGTATAATCCATCTGTACAACTTGCATATAAAATAGCTTCAGTTTTCAATTTATCAATTGAAGAAACATTTATTTTTGATGAGGATGACAAATAGTTCATATATTACATCGGATTAAACATACAATGGAGGATCAAAAATGCTAATAATGTCATTTGTTTTTGGGGTAATTTTAATTACTTGGGGTCTTTATCTTATGAGGACAGAAAAAGGTTTATTTGGAAAAAATCGAAAACGTAAAAATTTATTCAATTTATTATTTATGGGAGAAGCATCAGGATTAGGACAGTTTTTGGGTGGAGTTTTATTTATCATCATAGGTATTATCGCATTTTTTATTTAGTATTAACAAATTATCATTTAACCTTAATATCAATCCTTTTTCGACCGAATTATTATCAAACCGGAAGTCTGTGAAAAGGTCCAATCAAATAATTAACTTAATCCTAAAGAGAAGTTAGTCGATTTAAAAGCATGTTTTGTTCACTTATTTCAAGACATGCTTTTTCATTTTTTTATAATGCTTAAATATGTTACTTAAATTATAGTCAGGTTTCAACATTACTAATTGATCATATATTTTAGTCACTTCTTCTAAATGTTCTCCCGACTCTAATGACCCACCAGGTAATCCCCAATTGTTATTATCTTTTCTTAATTGTAATAACAATCTCTTTTGTGAATCTAGTAGTATAACATTTGCTCCAGCCATTAGGAGTGGACGACTACCTACAACTTTTTAATATATCCCATTAATTATCTCCTTAAAAACGATGATCCTATTTTATTCTACTAATTTAATGGTTTTCTTTTAATCTCCCAATAATAAAATAGGAGCCGATCAAAGTTAATGGACTCCCAAGTGATATACAACTTCTGCAGTGCTTAGTTGAACAACAAAAAACTACATCAAGACTACCGCCCTTCCAAAGTGTACAAGCCTGAATATTATAGAGTATATAAATATTAAAGAGGTGCTTATTATTGAGTGATCATAAAAAATGCTCTAAATGCAATTCAAAACCATGTTGCTGCAAACTTGTAAATAAAAACAAAATCCAAAACAATCCGATCAATACGTTCAATCCAACACTTAACATCTCGGATTTGCCAGGGGCCTTTTCACCAGCATTTGGAAATTTCTTCAGAATTGGTTTTCAGACAATTCCGGCAAACACTGCTATGATCTGGACTAATACTGGTGCATCATCTGGAGGGGTTTTTTTAGCATCCCCTAATCAAATCGGAGTGACACAAGAAGGGTTTTATTATATTCATTACACCGTATCTGTCGAAATGTCTACCCTAACAAATGTAATGGCTTTGATGGGAATATTTATAAATAATAACGAAGTCCCAAATTTGCAAAGTAGAAATGCAGTCACTAATGTCGAGGCTGATAGAAATGAGTGTACTAATCTTACAGGAGGTACCATTGTGTTTATTCCAGCAAATGCATTAGTTGAGTTAAGAAGCATTCTAAATACAATTGAAACTTGTGCTGGATTTGATATTGCTGGTGCAATAAATTTAATTAAATTATCTTAAACTATGAATTTTATCCAAAAAGACGATTGTTTAAATACAGTCGCTTTTTTATATTAATCTAAATAAATTTAGGAGTTAAAGTACAGGTACAATGATGCCGCTGACTTTTGCTAAAAGGACCGCCAGACAATGTATATAACGATCAATTGGGGCGGGTAACTATTTGTACAAATCTTTTGTTGAGAAGTTAAAATAACTAATTAAATTTTGAATACAGAATTTAAGTAAAAAAAATAAAAAGGAAGTATCCCAGAAAGCAAGAATACTAAAAATACCCCTATTTAAATTTCCAAGATTTAGTAGTGTGGCTTTTTTTCGTTTTACATAAGGAAGGGTTGGGATGAAAAATGGAAAGAGATTATTTAATTAAACCATCACTTGGCCAGCATTACCCTATGATTTCGCATGGAAAGGGTGTGTATCTATTTGATCAAGATGGTAATAGGTACATTGATGGTTCATCTGGTGCAATTACAGTAGGAATTGGTCATGGTGTTGAGGAAATCATTGATGTGATGACCGAACAAGCAAAAAAAGTTTCTTTTGTTTACCGTTCACAGTTTACTAGTGAACCTGCTGAGAAGCTAGCAAAGAAGTTAAGTGATATCACTCAAGGTGATTTAAACTGGACGTTCTTTGTTAATAGTGGTACTGAAGCAACGGAAACTGCTATGAAACTAGCGATCCAGCATTACCAAGAAAAGGGAATGAAAGGAAAGAATAAAATTCTATCACGCTGGATGAGCTATCATGGCATAACTATTGGAGCACTATCTATGTCAGGTCATCCTTTAAGACGTCAACGTTTCGTTCCAATCTTGGAGGATTATCCTTCAGTTTCACCGCCGTATTGTTATCGTTGTCCTTTCAACTTAGAACAGTCATCTTGTGAATTGGCGTGTGCATCTGAATTAGAAACAGCCATTAATCGAATTGGCCCTGAACATATTGCAGCATTTATTGCCGAACCAATTATCGGTGCTGCAGGAGGTGCAGTTGTACCATCTAAAGGTTATTACCAAAGAATTAAAGCGATTTGCGAAAAATACGATATTTTACTGATTTCAGACGAGGTTATGACTGGTCTTGGACGTACTGGAAAAATGTTTGCAATGGAGCATTGGGGTGTTCAGCCTGATATCGTTACACTTGGAAAAGGATTAACATCCGGATATACTCCAATGGCTGCAACGATTGCTAGTGATCGAGTGATTGAACCAATTATGCAAGGTTCAAAGATTGTAATGAGTGGACATACATTTAGTGCTAACCCATTATCAGCTGCTGTTTCTTTAGCCGTTATTGAATATGTTGAAAAACATAATTTAGTACAAGCAGCAGAAGAAAAAGGTAATTACCTGATGAATAAGCTCCAAGGATTGATGGAGGAATATCCATTCATTGGAGATGTAAGAGGAAAAGGTTTATTAATCGGTATCGAATTTATTCATGGTATAAAATCAAGTTCCTTTGTTCAAAAAGTAATGCGTAAAGGGTTACTTTTATACCCTTCCGTTGCTGGAAAAAGCGGAAGAGAAGATTCAGCTTTCATGATTGCTCCACCTTTAACGATTACTTATGAAGAATTGGATGAATTGCTTCAAATCCTTAAAGAGGGTTTAAAAGAATTGGAAATGGAACAATCCCTTCTAACGAATACAGCTAAGGGGGAACTCGTATGAATTTAGTTGAAAATACTTATAAAAAAATAGTAACAATCGAACAAATTCTTCAATTTTTCCATGACGACATGACACTAATGGTTGGAGGATTTGGAGGGGTCGGTTCACCACCAACTTTACTTCAAACGTTATTTGATAGTGGAGTTAAGGATCTTCACTTGATTAGTAACGATACTGGATTTCCGGATATCGGCATTGGAAGAATGGTAAGGAATGAAAGAATCAAGTCAATTGTGACATCTCATATAGGTTCGAATCCATTTGCAGGAAAATTAATGACGGAAGGTAAGCTTGAAGTAGAATTTTCCCCGCAAGGAACTTTAGCAGAGCGTATCCGAGCTGGAGGAATGGGGCTTGGAGGAGTTTTAGTAGATGTAGGTCTTGATAGTATGGCGGAAATTGGTAAAGAGAAAGTAAGTGTAAAAGGTAAGCAATTTCTTGTTGAGGAAGCTCTTAAAGCAGAAGTTAGTATTATTTTTGCAAAGAAAGCGGATCCATTTGGAAATTTAGTTTTTGATAAAAGTGCAAGGAATATGAATCCTCATATGGCTATGGCAGGAGATATTACGATTGTAGAAGCGGAAGAAATCGTTCCACTTGGCTCGTTGAATCCTGAGGAAATCGTAACTCCAGGTGTATTTGTTGATTACATAATTTCATCAGAAGGAGTGAACTGGAAATGGGCATGGGAATAGACTTTCGTCAAAAAATTGCAATGCGGGCTGCTAAGGAAATAAAAAACGGAATGATCGTAAATTTAGGGATCGGAATTCCATCCATTGTTCCTGATTACTTACCAGAAGATGTACACGTTATGTTCCATGCGGAAAATGGCGTTATGGGAATTGGACCGAGTCCCGAAAAAGGAAAAGAAGATGAAAATTTATGTAACGCAGGTGGTTTCCCAATAACTGTTTTAAAAGGTGCTAGCTATTTTGATAGTGCTACTGCTTTTGGCATTATACGAAGAGGTTTACTAGACTTAACGGTACTAGGGGCATTACAAGTTAGTGAAAAAGGAGATTTAGCGAATTGGATTGTACCTGGAAAACGTGTACCAGGAATAGGTGGAGCGATGGATTTAGCTCAAAAGGCTAAAAGAGTAATAGTCGTTATGAACCATACCGATAAAGCTGGGAATCCAAAAATTGTGAAAGAATGCAGTTTGCCATTAACTTCTAAATCTTGTGTAGATTTAATCATAACGGAAATGGCTGTTATTGAAGTAGTCAATAACACTTTAGTGCTTAAAGAACTAATGAGTCCATATACTGTAGAGGATGTTATCGAAAAAACTGGTGCGAAACTAGAAATTAGTACTGATTTAAAAATGTTCATATAGAAAAGGGTGAAGAGGATGAATCATCACAAAAAAGTTATTCAAGATTATATAAGCGAACATAAAGAGGAAACTATCGATCTTCTAAAACAGCTAGTAATGGAAAATAGTGTTTCTGGTAATGAAAGTAAGGCACAAGCAATTGTCCTTGAAAAATTAAGAGAACTTGAATTGGATTTGGACGTATGGGAACCAGATCTAAAAGAAATGAAAGAGCATCCTTATTTTATCTCAACAAGAGACAGTTTTACTGGTAGTCCTAATATTGTGGCTACACTTAAAGGAACGAGCGGAGGAAAGTCCATGATTTTAAATGGACATATAGACGTTGTTCCAGAAGGAAATATTCAACAATGGACGTACCCTCCTTACAGTGCAACAGTTGTAGATAACAAGCTTTATGGACGCGGGGCAACTGATATGAAAGGCGGAAATGTTGCGCTAATTTTAGCAATTGAAGCAATAAAACGAAGTGGAATTACACTAAAAGGTAATGTTTATTTTCAAAGTGTAATCGAAGAAGAAAGTGGTGGTGCTGGTACACTTGCTACAATCTTGCGAGGATATACAGCAGATGGTGTCATTATCCCTGAACCAACAAATATGAAGTTTTTTATTAAGCAACAAGGATCAATGTGGTTCCGACTTAAGGTAAAAGGTAAGGTAGCTCATGGAGGTACTCGTTATGAAGGTGTAAGCGCTATCGAAAAAAGCGTACTCATCATTCAACAAATCCAAAAACTTGAGCAATTACGAAATGAGCGAATAACTGATCCGTTATATGATGGAGTACCGATTCCAATTCCTATTAATATAGGAACAATTCATGGTGGAACATGGCCATCTTCTGTATCTGATTTAGTGACTTTAGAAGGACGATTCGGAGTGGCACCAAATGAAAGATTAGAAGATGCAAAAAAAGAATTTGAGAATTGGATTAGTAATATTAAAGATCTTGATGATTGGTTCGTAGAAAATCCGATAGAAGTAGAGTGGTTTGGTGCAAGATGGGTTCCTGGTACTGTTGAAGCTGACAGTGAATTAGTGCAAACCTTGCAACAAAACTTTATTGAAACGATGAAACAACATCCAGTAGTGGAAGCTGCACCATGGGGAACTGATGGAGGATTATTTACACAAATTTTAAATATACCAATGATTGTATTTGGACCAGGTGAGACAAAAGTAGCTCACTACCCAGATGAATTTATTGATTTAGATCAGATGTTTTTAGCAGCAGAAATCATTGCCCATACATTAATTGATTGGTGTGGAGTTGAAGGCCAACAACATGAAGGTGAGGGAGCATATGAAAACGAAAAAGTATTATGAAACAATTAAAGTTCAACAAGAAAACTATTATTTCGAAGGTGCTTTAGATTATTTTAATGAGCGAATTCGAGTTGATTTTTACTTAGGGAACGTGTCACATCTAATCGAAAGAATAGAAAAACTAGCAAAAGCAAACAAATTTACAAAGCTGATTATTAAAGCAAGAAGTGAACATGTATATTCCTTTTTACAATCAGGATATATGATTGAATCTGCACTGAAAGGCTATTTTCAAGGTAGTGATGGCTTTTTTGTTACGAAATATACTAGCCAAGATCGAAGAAATAGTCTATATTGGGCCGCTGGGGATGACATTTTAGATGCTGTTTTAAAGAGTGATAAATCAAAAGAAAAAGTAATTCCTGAAGGTTATGTTTTACGGAGAGCTGAAAAAACTGACTCAACGAAACTTGCTAAATTATATGGTCAAGTTTTTAAGGTATATCCTACACCTTTAAATAATTCCACTTATGTTGAAAAGACGATGGATGAAGGAACGATTTATTGGATTTATGAGAAAGATGGAAATATTGTAAGTGCAGCATCTGCTGAAGTGGACTTTAGTCAAAGAAATGCTGAGCTAACAAATTGTGCAACACTTGAAGAGCATCGTAAGCATGGATTGATGAAGGAGCTAATGAAAAAGTTGGAACAGGATTTAGTAAGCCAATCAGTTTATTGTTCTTATACGATCGCACGAGCATTATCATATGGAATGAACGCAGCCTTTCATCAATTAGGGTATAAGTATACTGGAAGAATGACAAACAACTGCTATATCTTTGATAAATTAGAAGATATGAATGTATGGGTGAAGGATCTTTCAAAAGAAGTCTTTTAATGTCAAACTGCTGAAAAATGAGCGCTGAATTGCTAAGTTTTCGGCAGTGAAAGGATGGTTATGAATGAACGCAACAATTCCAACTAATGAAATGATTAGTGCCATATTAAATAGTATCGATGAAGCAATTCACGCAGTCGACAAGAATGGAATGACGATATTTTATAATCAAGTTGCGGCTGACCATGACGGTGTTTCAGTTGAAGAAGTTCTGGGGAAGCATGTACTAGAAGCTTTCCCTTCTTTAACGAAAGAAACAAGTACCTTATTGAAAGTATTAGAAACAAAGCAGGCAATTATTCAACAGCCCCAACGCTATGAAAATATTAAAGGCCAATTCATCGATACGGTTAACACGACAATTCCAATCATTTTGGATGATCAATTGATCGGTGCTGTTGAAATTGCAAAGGATTATTCTACAATTAAATCGCTCGGTGAGAAGGTTTTAGACCTACAAGCAAGAATTAAACCGCAAGTAAAAAAAGGAAAAGCTAAACAAGTTCACTCTTATACGATCTCAGATATCTTAACAGATGACCCTGCATTAATGGCCGTTAAAAATCAAGTTGAAAAGGTAGCAAATGCCGACTCAGCAGTACTCGTAGTTGGTGAAACTGGAACTGGGAAAGAACTTTTCGTACAGTCAATTCACCATTGTTCAAACAGAAGTGAAGGGCCTTTTATTGCGCAAAACTGTGCTGCTTTACCAGAATCATTACTGGAGAGTATACTATTTGGTACGACAAAAGGTAGTTATACAGGAGCGATTGATCGAGCAGGATTATTTGAACTTGCTGATGGTGGAAGCTTGTTTTTAGATGAACTAAATTCAATGCCATTAGAGCTCCAAGCCAAGCTACTGAGAGTACTAGAGGATGGAGTTGTTCGACGAATAGGTGATCAAAAGACTCGTAAAGTTAATGTAAGGGTAATCGCTGCAATTAATGAATCACCATTAGATTGCGTTCAAAACGGGATTATGCGTCCGGATTTGTATTATCGTTTGAATGTGTTTTCTTTGTTTATCCCTCCGTTAAGGGAAAGGAATTATGATATCGAGCTACTCACGTCCCATTTTGTTGAACAATTTAATGAACGCTTTTCAAAGAATATCCGAAATGTAGAACATACTGTATTTGAGTTATTCCACCAATATAATTGGCCAGGTAATGTCCGAGAACTAAAGCATACGATTGAGCACGCTATGATTATGGCAGAAGGGCATACGCTAACAGTTAAACATCTTCCGATTCAATTACAACAAATTAAGAAAAGTACTGAAACAAAAGGAGTTCAGCCTTTACGTACTGCAATGCAGGAAATGGAAATTTCACTTATTAAACAAGCATTGCTACAAACGAATTCTAATATTCAACAAGCTGCAGCACTACTTGAAATACCTAGGCAAACCCTTCAGTATAAAATTCAAAAGTTAAATATCGTAGTATAAACTACATTTTATTCTCTAAAAAAACTAGTTTTAGCACTTCATTCAATAACCAAGCCGCCTAATTTTAGGCGGTTTTATTCTGTTTGATTCATCTTTAGTAGATCCCAACGTAAGAATTTAACTTTAAAAAATAAATTAACAGGCTGAATAGTTTGAATTTTCTATATTTGTGACGTTTTTACAAAAGTTTTGTAAATTTTTGGCACGGGTCTTGCTACATATAAAGCAAACAGTTTGAAAGGGGATGTAAGTATGGTAAATGCAGTCTATGCTCCAAAAAGACATTGGAAAGAAATTGAATTATGGAAAGATGTAACAGATGAACAATGGAATGATTGGGTTTGGCAACTTACAAACACCATCAAATCATTGGATGAGTTAAAGCAAGTAATTAATCTCACGCCAGACGAAGAAGATGGGGTACGAATTGCGACAAAAACAATTCCACTAAACATTACTCCATATTATGCATCGTTAATGAATCCGGATGACCCACGTTGTCCAGTTCGTATGCAGTCAGTTCCGATCTCTGCGGAGATTCATAAAACTAAGTATGATCTAGAAGACCCTCTTCATGAAGATGAAGATTCTCCTGTACCAGGTTTAACACATCGTTATCCAGATCGAGTTCTATTTTTAGTAACAAATCAATGCTCAATGTACTGTCGTTACTGTACTAGACGCCGCTTCTCAGGACAAATTGGAATGGGAGTGCCAAAGAAACAGCTTGATGCTGCTATTAATTACATTAGCAAAAATCCGCAAGTACGAGATGTACTTATTTCAGGTGGAGACGGTCTTTTAATTAACGATAATATTTTAGAGTATATTTTAAAAAGTTTACGTGAAATTCCACATGTGGAAATTATCCGTATTGGTACTAGGGCGCCAGTCGTATTCCCACAACGTATTACTGAAAACCTTTGTAATATCTTAAAGAAATATCATCCAGTTTGGTTAAATACTCACTTTAATACTTCAATTGAAATTACAGAGGATTCAAAACGAGCTTGCGAAATGCTTGCGAATGCCGGTGTTCCATTAGGAAACCAAGCCGTAATCTTGGCTGGAATTAACGACAGTGTACCAATTATGAAAAAGCTAATGCATGATTTAGTTAAAATTCGTGTTCGTCCATACTATATTTATCAATGTGATTTATCAGAAGGAATTGGACACTTCCGTGCACCTGTTTCAAAAGGTTTAGAAATTATGGAAGGTTTACGCGGCCATACTTCTGGATATGCGGTACCAACATTTGTAGTAGACGCACCGGGTGGCGGAGGAAAAATTTCGCTTCAACCAAATTACTTAATTTCTCAAAGTGCTGACAAAGTAGTTCTTCGTAATTTTGAAGGTGTTATTACTACTTATCCGGAACCACAAAATTACGTACCAGGTCGAGCGGAAGCTTACTTTAAAGAAATTTATCCTAATATGGAAGAAAAACGTTCAAATGCAGGTATTGCTGGATTAATGAATGAAACAAAATTCAATCTTGTACCTGAAGGATTACAACGTATGGAAGTTCGTAAAACATACTCAACAAACCCAGAGCATGCTTCTTTGAAAGATAAGCGTGAAAAACGCGATGAGTTAAAAGAAAAGAAATTCCAAGCACAGCTTACAAAAATCCAAGTTAGTGAAAAGCTAGTAGGAAGTGCGCAAGGAGACGCTGAATGATGAAATGTCAGTGGTGTGAGTCTGCTAACATAGTTGAATCAACAAATACGGTCTACTGGGAACTACCAGATGGTACAAAGGCAATTGAGATTAAAGAAACACCATGTATCGTTTGCTTAGATTGTAAAATAACATATCAAACAGATGACACTGTTAATGCAATTGAGGAGCAATTATACTTAATCGACACGAAGCTACTTGGTAAAACAACTTCGTATCATGGACTGCTTGAGCAACAAAGATTATTAAAGAGGAATTATTTTGACTTTTCCAAGTAAGAAATGAGAAGCGATATTCGCTTCTCATTTTCTCTACTGTTCAAACTTTTCCTGATCAACAGATAGATGTTTGAAAAAAGCAGAAAAATTATCGAATCCAAAAAACGACTGAAAAGGAGTATTTTAATGAAAAATACGGTAAATACAATAACAGTCATTGATTCAGAGAATCATATTCCTTCTATGCATCAAGAGTTAAAGCGTGGATTAAAACCTCGTCATATTACAATGATTTCACTAGGAGGAACAATTGGAACAGGTTTATTTTTAGCAAGTGGAGGAGCAATCCATAATGCAGGACCAGGTGGAGTTCTTGCAGCTTATATAGCGATTGGAATCATGGTGTACTTTTTAATGACAAGCCTTGCTGAGATGGCAACATTTATGCCAGTTGCAGGATCTTTTAGTACATACGCAACAAAATTCGTTGATCCTGCACTTGGTTTTGCACTTGGTTGGAATTACTGGTATAACTGGGCAATTACAATAGCAGCAGAATTAGCTGCAGTTACGATGGTTATGAAATTCTGGTTACCACATACATCTTCACTCTTATGGAGTTCATTATTTTTAGCGATTATCTTTCTATTAAACTATCTGTCTGTTAAAGGGTTTGGGGAGTCTGAATACTGGTTTTCGATCATTAAAGTTGCTACAGTCATCATTTTTTTAATTTCGGGATTTTTAATGATTTTTGGAATTATTGGTGGAGAAGCAGTAGGGTTTAAAAACTTTACAATTGGCGATGCTCCTTTTCATGGAGGATTTATGGCGACACTCGGAATCTTTATGGCAGCTGGATTTTCTTTCCAAGGTACCGAGTTGCTAGGTGTAGCAGCTGGTGAGAGCGAAGAGCCAGAGCGAAATATACCTCGGGCGGCTCGTCAAATATTTTGGCGTATTTTATTATTTTACGTCTTGTCTGTATTTGTAATAGGTCTACTAATACCATATACAAATGACAATCTAGCAAGTGGCGATGTAGCTGTTAGTCCATTTACATTAGTTTTTGATAAAGCTGGCATTGCATTTGCAGCGTCTGTCATGAATGCAGTTATCTTAACGGCGATTTTATCAGCTGGAAACTCAGGAATGTATGCTTCAGCACGAATGCTTTGGGACATGGCTCGTCAAGGGAAAGCTCCAAAAGCATTAGGTAAGTTAAATAAAAGGGGTGTACCTGTTAATGCACTAATCATTACAGCCGCAGTCGGTACATTAGCTTTTTTAGCTTCTCTATACGGTGATGGGGTTGTTTACATTTGGTTACTTAATGCATCAGGTATGTCTGGTTTTATTGCATGGCTTGGCATAGCGATTTGTCATTATCGATTCCGTAAAGCCTTTGTAGCACAAGGGAAGGATTTAAATGATCTACCATATAAAGCAAAGTGGTTCCCATTTGGACCAATATTTGCTTTCGTACTATGTGGGGTCGTTATACTTGGACAAAACTATTCAGCATTCATGGGAAATAAAATTGACTGGAACGGAGTACTTGTTTCCTATATAGGTCTGCCATTATTCCTTGTTTTGTTGATCGGATATAAACTGATAAAAAGAACAAAAATTGTTCCACTTAGCGAGTGTGATTTCGAGAATTAAGCATGACGGCAGAGTTTTATAGATAATGGAACTAGCTTTTAATCGAATAGTAAATTGTATGGAGATGTAATTCGTATTTGAATTAGCATCTCTTTTTTATCTGAAAATTCAGTATCCTGCATAACTCTTATGGTAAATATGAGAACGCTGAGACATAACAGGAAAGAAGGTGACGGGAAATTCAATTATCTCGCCAAATGGAAAGCAAGCACCCCAAGTGGAAATCATCCTGAATAGACTCCTTATACGAAAAATTGGTTTATTTTTCAACAGAGTAAAAGCCGATCCTCTATATAGTGAGAATCGGCTTTACTTTTGTAATAACTTACTTTACGTGTCTAAATCCTTCTCTAAATGAATACCAATTTTACCTTCCTGTATTCTAGATCTGAAAAGAGCCCAATAAATAACAATTCCAGCAAGAAATAAATAAAGTATTACTTTAGTTGTTGGTAAAAAGTCTTTTGGAAGAGTTAAAATACCAACTTCAAATACTAACCAAATAATCGCAAGAATCGTAACAGGCAGTCTCCATTTTCCTAGCTTAAAACCATCTGTATCCGGTAAGGTCTTAATTTTAGTAGCGTATGCGATTACAGTAATTAAGTATATGATGGCTGGAAGTGCCGCAGAAGTACCGATCAATAATGATAGCTTACCAAAATAGAATACAGCTATAATGCCTAATACAGAAACTAAAATTATCGCATTGTACGGTACATTATGTTTTTTATCTACCTTTTTAAATACATTTGAAGCAAAAAACACATTGTCTCTCGAAAGGGCGTAAATAAGTCGAGATGCAGAAGCCATAATGATTAATCCGCAAGCAAAAATCGAGACAATCACTAATGCAAGGAAGAAATCAGCAACTGCAGTGCCCAAACGTGATTGTAAAATATCAGAAATAGGGGAAGCGGAAGCCATGATGCCATTAATATCTTTAATACCTGAAGTAACAATGATCAAGAAAATAAATCCAATTACACCTGCAAGTAACATTGAGAAAACAATGGCTTTAGGTACTGTTTTATTCGCATCAACTGTTTCTTCTGCTAGATTTGCTGCTGCTTCAAAGCCTACTAATGTATAAGAGCCCATTACGACTGCTAGTACAAATGCTGTAAAATAGCTACCATTTGAACCGACCTTGTGAGCTGTATAAGTTAATAATGAAAAATCTGCTCCTTTGAAAAATAAGACAAAGCTTAAAATAATAATAATGCCAATAAATCCGATTACTTCTGTATAGACAGCTGAATTATTAATGATTGTAGCAATCCTTACTCCGTAAATATTTAATAATGCTTGAATAATGATTGTCACGATTACGACGGTTGTAAGAACGGTAGTAGTACTCTTAATTCCAATTAAATCAAGAAAAATTGGGGCTACTCCATAATCGACAGTTGGTACAACAATAATTAAATAACATAAAGCTGCCCAACCTGTAAACCAACCAAATCCCCGATTCGTTAAGCGGCTAACCCATTGATAAACATATCCACTTAAAGGAATTTTGCTAGATAAATCTGCAAATATTAAAGCAACAAGTAAATGTCCCACCATGACAAATGGCCACGTCCAAATTCCAGCAGGTCCTGCTGCTCCTAAAGCAAGACTATAAGAGCTAAAAATACCAGTTGTAATCGAGATAAATGAAAACGCAACTGCAAATGAACTGAAAAATTTTAATGATCGTTGTAATTCCTGCTTGTAGTTAAACGATTGTAAAGCATCTGAATCAATACCTTGTTTACTCATAAATCATCTCCTCCAAAATTTTATTTACAGAATTTTCTTATAATTAAACTCATAGTTAGTCCTTTTTGCTTAACTAAAAGTTTTATTATCGATTAAATACAAAACCTACATATTCTATTCGGACCTAAAATTGGGCAGAATTGGTATTTTCTATTTAACAATGCAACTTCCATGCCAGTCTAATAGATATAAGTAATTTAAGAGATTTGTATAAATAGAGACGTAAATCTTATGAGGACTTGAATAATGTATGCAGTAGTGAATAACAACCAGGGTGATCATAAACGTAGGAATTAGTGACATTCACTTTGCTTTTTCGATTGAAATTAATCATTTCAAAGCTATAGCGGGTGTTCTTTATAACGTTTACATAAAATTAATAATTTGGCATAAAACTTGCAAATTTAAAAAAAAGACTTGTTTAAATATTCAAAAAAAGGAGGTTTCTGTCGGGAAAGTAAGAATTAAAAGGAAGAATCAACAATATTGTAAGCGCTTATTCTAAAACGAAGGGGATATGATAGGTGGAAAATAAAACACAGTTAAAGAGATCCTTAAAGTTATGGCAAGTAGTTATGATGGGGTTAGCTTATATGACTCCTATGGTAGTTTTTGACACATTTGGAATTGTATCTGATATCACTGATGGTCACGTACCAACTGCATATATAGTAGCTCTAATTGGAATGTTATTTACAGCGGTAAGCTATGGCAAACTTGTAAGAGAATTTCCTGAAGCTGGGTCTGCATACACATACACCCAGAAAGCGATTAGTGGGCACTTAGGTTTTCTTGTTGGATGGTCATCATTATTAGATTACTTGTTCTTACCAATGGTAAATGCTCTATTAACGAAAATTTACTTAAATGCACTTTTTCCTAATGTTCCAACATGGATTTGGGTAATTTTATTTGTTGGATTAGTTACATTATTAAACTTAAGAAGTATCAATATGCTCGCCAATTTTAATACTCTCTTTGTATTAGTTCAGCTTGCGATCATGGTTGTTTTTATCATTCTAGTAATCCAAGGTCTACATCATGGTGAAGGATACGGTGGATTCAGTATCCAACCACTTTTTAATGAAGGAATGCATTTTGGCACATTAGTAACAGGTGCAACGATTCTTTGCTTCTCATTCTTAGGGTTTGATGCCGTTTCAACTTTATCAGAAGAAGCAATAAACCCTGCAAAAACAATTCCTAAAGCAATTCTATACACAGCGCTTTGGGGAGGCGTAATTTTTACAGTTACAGCATTTTTCATTCAATTATACTATCCGGACATATCTAGATTTAAGCATCCAGATGCTGCATCGCCAGAGATTGCATTATATGTCGGTGGTAAATTATTTCAATCAATATTCTTATGCATTACTTTTATTAATACACTTGCTTCTGCATTGGCGTCACATGCGAGTGTCTCGCGTTTGTTATATGTAATGGGGCGCGACAAGGTTTTCCCAGATAAATGGTTTGGATTCGTTCATCCAAAATGGAAAACACCAGCATTTAACGTTATTTTCGTTGGGGTGATTTCATTATCAGCAATCTTTTTCAACTTGGTAACAGCTACTTCATTAATTAACTTTGGTGCATTAATGGCATTTACTTTTGTTAACTTATCTGTTATCAACCATTTTTACATTCGGAAAAAGCATAGATCAGTCAAAGGCTTCATTTCTTACTTGCTTTTACCTTTATTAGGAGCTGCATCTGTAGCAATCCTATGGTTTAACATTGAAAAAAGCTCGTTAATAATGGGATCAATTTGGTTCGTAGTTGGTTTAGTATACTTAATTTATCTTACTAAGGCATTCCAAATTGCACCTCCTAAATATGAAGAAGAAGTTGTGGTGTAATAAACAATATGACCAAAAGTCACAAGGTAATTTAATTTCCTTGTGGCTTTTTTTGTTTGAATCATTTCATGATACTTTGCTCGTGAAATGAAGGAATTCAATTTTGAATAATGTTTAATGCAAAATTGAATAATTCATGCATCTAATCATATTTCCTCTATTGGATTGAATCTAGTTACCTGAGAAAAAAACGATATATAAGTATTACTTGAAAAAATAAAAAGGAATCAAAGCCTTGTAATAGCCTTTCTAAATAAGCTTTTGTCAATTTTACTACTTCACAAATTAATGGATTCAATTCAAGTTGGCACAGGATTTGCTATTACATTTTTAAAAATAACTAATGAGGTGTGTAAAATGAGTTCAAAATTAACTGAAGTAGAACAAAATGAAAAGAGTAGTGAACAAGTAGAAATAGATGATTCGCTTCAAGAGTTTAGAGAAACATTAAATGAAGCAATCGGCATAATGAACTATCCGAGCCAAGTATTTGATTTTCTTAAAACACCAATGCGATTTTTAGAATTTAGTATTCCTGTTCAAATGGATAATGGGGAGACGAAAGTATTTCAAGGGTATCGAGCTCAACATAACGATGCACTAGGACCTACAAAAGGGGGAATTAGATTTCATCCTGATGTAACGCCAGAGGAAGTAAAAGCATTAGCTGGTTGGATGAGTTTAAAGTGTAGTATTACTGATTTACCCTATGGTGGAGCAAAAGGTGGAGTTGTTTGTGACCCAAGACTATTAAGTATGAATGAACTAGAAAAGTTAAGTAGAGGTTATGTAAGAGCTGTCAGCCAAATTGTAGGACCTACTAAAGATATTCCTGCACCTGATATGTATACAAACGCACAAGTAATGGCATGGATGCTAGATGAATATGACCATATTAGAGAGTTTGATTCACCAAGCTTTATCACTGGTAAACCGATAACTTTAGGAGGTTCAGTAGGTCGAGAGACGGCAACATCAAAAGGAGTATTTTATGCTCTTGAGCTAATTAGTGAAATACAAAAAATCGAAATTAAAAATATGAAAGTCATTATTCAAGGATTTGGAAATGTTGGTAGTTATTTAGCACAATACTTATATGAAGCTGGGGCAAAGGTTGTCGGTGTTTCAGATGTACTTGGAGCAATCTATGATCCTAAAGGTTTAGACATTCCATATCTATTAGACAATCGAGATTCGTTTGGGGTTGTTTCTAACCTATTTAAAAATGCGATTTCTAATCAAGAGTTATTAGAAAAAGAATGTGATGTCTTAATACCAGCAGCAATAAGCGGTGTGATTAATAACCGAAATGCAGATAAATTGAAATGTAAGATTGTTGTTGAAGCAGCGAATGGACCGACTACTAAAGAAGCGCTAGAAATCCTTGATCAAAAAGAGATTTTAGTCGTTCCCGATATTTTAGCCAACTCAGGTGGAGTAGTTGTTTCCTATTTTGAGTGGTGTCAAAATATGCAAGGTTATTATTGGACTGAGAGTACTGTAGATGAGAGATTAAAAGAAAAAATGACAGATAGCTTTTTAAAAGTTTATAAAACATCACAAAAATATAATGTAAACATGAAAATAGCAGCTTATATCGAAGGAATTCGTAAAATTGCTGAAGCTTGTCGCTTGAGAGGTTGGGTAAAATTTTAAAACAAAAGGAGAGATCTAGAATGATTGATATTATTTCTGAATCAACGGAAAGACAACTTGCACACCATTATTGTTTATTAACGCAGAACAATCGTTATGATTTATCAATTGCCTTTTCAAGCCACTTTTATGGTAAATCAATGGTCACATCAATTCAATCTAGTAAAATGGCGTTATTATGTTTAGAAGATCTTCATTCTGAACATTATTGGGCTCCTAAGTTAGGTATTGCCGAGGAGGATATTTCTGAAATTCAACATTTCTTTAGCATGGTTTTACCATCAAAACAAATTTGCGAGTTATAAAATCAGGCCATATATTTTAAGAAAACTCGCCGATTGTTAAGTTTTAATAGAAGACAAACGCGAGTCACCTTCTTCGCTGAAAAAAAGGAGTGAGTTTTATGTATTATGGAGTCATTGTCAGTGACTACCATGGAACAGTTGAAGGAACTGCTATTGAGAAAGATTCGAGAATTTATGAATGGGAGCCGTTATTCTTTATTAAAACGACAGATGGAACTACAAAAGTTATTCATCAAGGAATAAGTGGTGAAGTTGTTTCATTAGAGGTCTCAGTTGGGGACAAGATCGTTCCTGGGATGGTTCTTGCGTATGTTAAAGAGGATTTGTTTGTTACTGCTAGTGATTGAATAATGCATTAGGCAAGGATGATATATTTAATTCTAAGAAGCATCCTCTTCTCTAACAAATAAAGGGTATCTCTGGTCGAATAGACTTAAGAGACTGCCCTTTATTTTTGCTTTTATAAAATAGATTAGTAAATTATAATTTTAGATTTTTACGATAAATTAAAAAACTCTGTTAAAATAGGAATGTATAACGGTTTAGACATAAGGGGGGAAAGTAGTGTTATCAATAAATGAGAAACAAATAAGACCAGTCATCACAATTGATATCGATCAATATAAAGAAAATGATGAAATCGATTTATCCAATATAAATGAACCCTTTTTATTTTTACGTAAACAAAATCAGATTTTTGGTTATGTTCAATTAAATAATATTACTCAAGGTAGTAATAAAAAGAAAAATATAGCAATTTCTAAGATTACTAGTTCTTCTCAATCAATAAATAGTGTTAGTCGCTTAAGTGGGCAAATTTCATTAACGACTCTTTTTCAAATTATTGGTGAACCGATCTCGATTGTAAAAGAAGAAGAAGATATGCCAATAGGTTACATACTTCGTGAAGATATATTAGCGGAGTTGTTCAAACAAGAAAATAAAAGTGTAGATTTATTGAAGAGCATTTTAACATCGATACCGATGGGAACGTTTGTAGTTGATAAAAATAAAGTTATTGTAAATTGCAATGACGCCGGATTAAAAATGATTAAATCAACATCGGAAAAGGTCATTAATACAAAGGCTGAAACTATTTTTAGTGGTGAACAAGTTGATCATGTATTTGCTACAGGTAAAACCATTCTTAATCAGATTCAAATTAGTGATGATATGGGTGTTCTTGTTGATTATAGCCCAATTTTCGTAGATAACGAGGTTGAAGGAGTGGTTATTGTCGTACAAGATCTCCCAATGGTGGAAGAAATGGCCTCTGAAATTGAATATGTAAAAGATTTAAATAAAGATTTGAATGCCATTTTATCAAGTATTTATGATGAAATACTTGTAGTAAATCATAAGGGTGAGCTAATTCGTTACAGTGAAAATATCATTCCTGGATTTTGGAATGTAGATTTAAAGGAATTGCTTGGAAAGAGTATTTTAGAATTCGAAAACCAAGGACTTTTTACGCCATCTGTTACAAAACTAGTATTAGAAAAAAGGAAGAAAGTATCGATCGTTCAAGAAACAATTAATGGACGTAAAGTACTTGCGGTAGGAAATCCTGTTTTTGATGAGAATATGGAAATTGAGCGGATAATTATTGCTTCTAGAGATATTACAGAAACTTCACGTCTTAAAACAGAATTAAAAGAAATGAAGAAGATTTCTGAGCAATATAAAAAGGAGCTTGAAGATATAAAGAGTAAGGACCGTTTTGTTAAAAAACTGATTTACTGTAGTCCTAAAATGGAGCAAATTATTAATCAAGCGAAAAAAATAGCTGATTTTTCTTCCACTGTATTACTGCACGGGGAGTCTGGTGTAGGAAAGGAAGTCATTGCACAGGCTATTCATCAATTAGGAAACCGTTCTTCAAAACCGTTTTTAAAATTAAATTGTGGTGCAATACCTGAAAATCTATTGGAAAGTGAGCTTTTTGGCTATATAAAAGGAGCGTTTACAGGGGCAGATCAAAATAAGGACGGCTATTTTAAGCAAGCAGATGAAGGCGTTTTATTTTTAGATGAAATTGGTGAAATGCCATTACATTTACAAGTAAAACTGCTAAGAGTCCTTCAAGAACAAGAAGTTATTCCTGTTGGAAGTACAAAGCCTATTAAAGTAAATGTACAAATTATTGCAGCCACAAATAAAAGATTAGAAAAAATGGTTGAAGAACGCACATTTAGAGAGGATTTATATTATCGCTTAAATGTTATACCTTTAAATATTCCACCGTTAAGAGAAAGAATTGAAGATATCTCATTATTATCATTCCATTTCTTACAGCAATTAAATGAAAAATATAATAAGAGTTTTCATCTTACTCCAGATGCAATTAACGTATTAGAATTTTATTCTTGGCCGGGGAATGTCAGAGAACTTCAAAATATTATCGAAAGATTAGTCGTCTCTGCAGAAGATCAAATTATTAATGCAGAGGATGTTAATCAATTCTTACCAAATAGCTATGACTTTAATAAATCTAAACCAGTCATTAATAAAGTAATCCCTCTCCAAGAAGCGATTGATTATGTTGAGGAGCAACTGATTATGCTTGCGATGAAGCAATATAAAACTACAACGAAGGCTGCACAAGTTTTAGGCATAAGTCAGTCCTCGGTTAGTCGTAAGTATCAAAAAATAATGAATGAAAAGAATATGAATAGTGACTTTATGTCATTTAAGTAAAAAAACGCACAGGGTGCGTTTTTTTTTTACGTTGTTGAAAAATGAGTTTGTCAACTCCACCCATTTGTGGTTGATTTCCACTAAAGACTGATATGAGTAAGGCACCTTCTAATCTTTGCTAGTTTCCTTCCTCATGAACCTGTCATGAGGAAGAACCTTTCTATTTTTCGCTAGTTTCCTTCCTCATGAACCCGTTATGAGGAAGGATCTTTCTATTTTTCGTTAGTTTCCTTCCTCATGAACTCGTTATGAGGAAGGATCTTTCTATTTTTCGTTAGTTTCCTTCCTCATGAACCTGTTATGAGGAAGTAACTTTCAAATTTCCGCTGGTTTCCTTCCTCATGAACCTGTTATGAAGAAGAACTTTTCTATTTTTCGCTAGTTTCCTTCCTCATGAACCCGTTATGAGGAAGTATCTTTCTATTTTTCGTTAGTTTCCTTCCTCATGAACCTGTCATGGGTAAATATCTTTCAAATTTTTGCTCAAATATAAACTTAGACTTCTGTTGTTCTATATTGACAATGCTTTATTTCTCTAAATCTCCTATATTTTCAACATGACTATCAATTACTTCCGTCATACTAACTTGATCCCTCGAGATACCAGATGCCATGAATATGATGATGAGTCCAACTGCAATACATGTTCCTGCAAGCAACATACAATTTCCTCCTTTCATGGTGTTTTAGCCTATGCGATGAACTTTCATAATATGTCGTTTTACGCAAAATAGTTTACAGAAGTTTTACTAGTTTCCAAGATTATGCACAGCGTAATAGTGTTATGCAAATTTGAATAATAATGTACAGGTTATGGAAGGAAAACCCTTATAAATTAAGTGCATTAAAGTTGGCACAGTTCTTGCAATCTAATAAGTTGTGAAGAAATTAAGGAGGGTTTATATACAATGGTCGATGTTCAATTTAAAACAATTGATTTAAAGATGTTTATTAATGGCGAATGGAAAGATTCTAGTAATCATGAGAAACGCCCTGTTATTAATCCAGCGAATGAGGAAATCATTGCATATGCTCCCGAAGGTACTGTTGAAGATGCGAAAAAAGCAATTGATGTTGCTCGTAAAGCATTCAATGATGGAAGATGGTCTGATTTATCTGCTCAAGAAAGAGCAACTTACTTATTTAAAATTGCAGACAAAATAGAAGAGTATCAAGAAGAATTAACGAAACTTGAAACATTAGATAATGGAAAAACAAATCGTGAAGCAGGATTTGATGTTGCTGATGCGGCAGCTTGCTTTCGTTATTATGCAGGATTGATTACAAAGCCAGATGGGTTTACTTACCATGTAGCAGATCCAATGCAGGCTATGGTTGTTCGCGAACCAATTGGAGTATGTGGATTAATTGTTCCTTGGAACTATCCATTATTAATGAGTGTATGGAAAATTGCTCCAGCACTAGCGGCAGGTAATACAATTGTTTTCAAACCTTCAGAGGTAACACCAGTGACTCCTAAGAAATTATTTGAAATTTTTGAAGAGGTTGGTCTTCCACAAGGTGTAGCAAACATGGTAATGGGAGCTGGTCCAGTAGTTGGAAATGAAATCGCTGCCAACCCTGATGTTGATATGGTTTCATTCACAGGTGGAACAAAAACGGGCAAACATATTATGAAAACAGCGGCAGATACAATGAAAAAAGTATCACTTGAGCTTGGTGGGAAATCTCCGAATATCATTTTTGCAGATGCAGATTTCGAAACGGCTGTCGATTATGCTTTATTTGGAATCTATGCAGGTTCAGGTCAAGTTTGTTCAGCTGGATCAAGAATTTTAGTAGAAGAATCTATTTATGATCGTTTTGTAGATCGTTTTGTAGAGCGTGCTAAGAAAATCAAAGTAGGTCCTGGGAATGTAGCTGAAACAGAGATGGGGCCACTAGTTAGTAAAGAGCATTTAGAAAAAGTTTTAAGCTATATACAAATAGGCAAGGAAGAAGGCGCAAGACTTGTTTGCGGAGGAAATCGAATCGAAAAAAATGGTTTAGAAAAAGGTTATTTTGTTGAACCGACTGTTTTTGCAGACGTTGAACAAAATATGCGCATTGTCCAAGAGGAAATTTTTGGTCCAGTCGTGTGTATCCAAAAGTTTAAGTCTGAAGAAGAAGCGTTAAAACTTGCCAATGGCACTGTATATGGTTTAGCAGGAGCTGTCTTTAGTAAAGATGGAGCGAAAGCATTAAGAGTAATTAAAAAGCTACGTTCGGGCATTACTTGGATTAACTCATACCACCCAACATACAATGAAGCACCTTGGGGCGGCTACAAACAAAGCGGTGTAGGACGTAGCTTAGGTACATTTGGGTTAGAAGAATTCCAAGAAGTTAAGCAAATTAACATTAACTTACAAGTTGAACCAATCGGATGGTTTGCAGAATAAATTTTGGCAGTTATAAGAAGAGACAAATAGGGAAGAAAAAAATAGATAAAACGACTATAGGAGTGAACAAAATGAGTATCAACTTAAAAAACGAATTAAAAAGTGAAGAAAAAAACGTAACCGAGTACATTAATAAGGTTTTAAGTTTAATAGAAAAAGAGTCTGTTACAGAAGAAGACGCTGCATGGATCACTAAGGAAACAGTTGATGGTTTTAGAGAACATGTTAACCCAGGTTTCCTTGCTTACCGTAAAACTGTTACAGAAGGCGGTCAATTCGCAGCGGTTGAATGGTCTGATAGCGGCTCATGTTTTAAAGACGTAAATGGTAAAGAGTATATTGATTGTTTAGGCGGATTTGGAATTTATAATGTTGGGCACCGTCATCCAAAAGTTATTAAAGCTGTGACAGATCAGTTAAAAAGACAAGCACTTCATAGCCAAGATTTATTAGATCCATTACGTGCTATGCTTGCTAAAATTTTAGCTGAAATTACACCTGGTGATTTAAAATACTCATTCTTTACAAATAGTGGTACTGAAAGTGTTGAAGCGGCATTAAAGCTTGCAAAAATGTATAGTGAGCGCAGTACATTTATCTCAACAACACGTGCATTCCACGGAAAAAGTTTAGGTTCTTTATCTGGAACTGCAAAAGGCATGTTCAGAAAACCGTTTTTACCATTAATTCCTGGATTCCGTCATGTACCATTTGGTGACATTGATATGATGCGAAAAACATTTGAAACTTGCTCTTTAGTAGGTGAAGATGTTGCGGCAGTTATACTTGAGCCAATTCAAGGTGAAGGTGGAATTATTCTTCCTCCTCCAAACTACTTAAAAGAAGTTCGTGAACTATGTGATGAGTACGGAGCTCTATTAATTTTTGACGAGGTTCAAACAGGTATGGGACGTACTGGTAAAATGTTTGCTGCTGAATTATATGAAGTAGTTCCAGATATTATTTGTCTTGCTAAAGCATTCGGTGGCGGAGTAATGCCTGCTGGAGCTGTAGTTGCAAAAGAAGAAGTATTCAAAAGCTGGTTCCCAAACCCATTTATGCATACAACAACATTTGGTGGAAATCCATTAGCATGTGCAGCTGCTATTGCTACAATCAGTGTTCTTCTTGAAGAAAAATTACCTGAAAGAGCAGAAGTAGTTGGAGCTTACTTCTTAGATCAATTAAAAGAAGCAGCAAAAGGACATGAAGACAAAGTTTTAGAAATTCGTGGTCAAGGTTTAATGATTGGAATTGAGTTCCATCAGGATGAAATTGGCTATGAAGTTTCTAAAGGAATGTTTGATAAAGGGATCCTAGTTGCTGGTACGTTAATTAACTCAAAAACAATTCGTATCGAGCCTTCCTTAAAAATTAGCTATGAAGAAGTTGATACTGTAGTAAGTGCATTTAAAGAGATTTTATCTACTATTGAAGTTTAATACCTTTCGCATGTCATGACTTTAATAATCATGACATGCTTTCATTACAAAAATCGTTATAGATAGGATGGTGCAATTATGGCAGATCGTAAATTCGTTAAATTACAAACGTCAATTCCAGGACCAAAATCACAAGAGTTGGTTGCTCGAAGAAATAAAGTGGTTCCAAAAGGGATTAGTAATAATAGCGCAGCATTTGTAAAAAAAGCAAAGGGTGCATTAGTAGAGGATATTGATGGTAATACGTTTATTGACTTTGCAGGTGCAATTGGAACGATAAATGTGGGCCATTCCCATCCTAGAGTAGTAAGGGCGCTTCAAGCTCAGGCCGGTGATTATATTCACACAGGTTTTAATGTCATGATGTATGAATCTTATATTCAGCTCGCTGAAAGATTAGCAGATCTTTCACCTGGAAGTTTTGAAAAGCAAGTAGCATTTTTTAATAGTGGCGCAGAAGCTGTTGAAAATGCGGTGAAGATCGCAAGAAAGTATACAAAACGTCAAGGAATTATTTCTTTTACTAGAGGATTCCATGGTCGAACATTAATGACAATGACGATGACAAGTAAAGTTAAGCCTTACAAATATGGATTTGGACCATTCGCTCCTGAAGTATATAAAGCACCATATCCATATGTTTACCGTCGTCCAGATCAAATGGATGAAAAAGAATATAGTAAATTTATCATTGAACAATTTGAACAATTTTTGATTGCAGAGGTTGCACCAGAAACGATTGCTGCAGTCGTGATGGAACCAATCCAAGGCGAAGGTGGCTTTATTGTACCTGATCTTGACTTTGTAAAAAGGGTTAGAGAAATCTGTACACAATATGGCATATTATTTGTAGCTGATGAGATTCAAACTGGTTTTGCTAGAACAGGTAAATATTTTGCAATTGAGCACTTTGGAATTGAGCCTGATTTAATTACAATTTCAAAATCAATGGGTGCAGGAGTACCTATTAGTGGCGTAATCGGTAGAAAAGAAATTATGGAAGCTTCTGATGCTGGTGAAATAGGCGGAACATACTCTGGTAGCCCTCTTGGATGTCGTGCAGCATTAGCAGTACTTGATATCATTGAGGAAGAAGAATTAAATGAGCGAGCTGTTGTAATCGGCGAAAAGGTTAATGAAGAAATGCATAAATGGGCTAAACAGTTTGAACAAATAGGTGATATTCGCGGAATTGGCGCAATGTGTGCGATGGAGATTGTAACAAATAAAAAAGATAAAACACCAGATAAAGTGACAGTTGGAAAGATTGTAAAAGAGGCGAACAATAGAGGGTTAATGTTGTTAAGCGCAGGTATTTTTGGCAATGTGATTCGTTTGTTAATGCCGCTAACGATTACAGATGAACAGCTTGAAGAAGGACTTGATATTTTAAGGGAGTCAATCGAAGCTGTATTAGTACCAGAATTACAATTGGAGGTAAACTCATGAGCCAAATTAAAGAGAAATATGAAGTATACCCAATGTATATAGATGGTACATGGGTTGGGAATGATCATGAATATTATACGAAGGTTACAAATCCTGCAACTGGTGCAGTCATAGGAGCAATTCCAACAGGCGGTACATATGAAGCTAAATTAGCTGTTGATGCTGCACATACAGCATTTAAAACTTGGTCTAAAAAGACAGCAGAAGAAAGATATCATTTATTAATGAATTGGTATCGTCTCATTGACGAAAAGAAAGAAGAAATTGCTAGATTAATGACAATTGAGCAAGGTAAACCATTAAAAGAAGCGCTAGGCGAGACTGCTTATGCAAATGGATTTATTTCTTGGTATGCAGAAGAAGGCAAACGTGTATACGGGGAAACAATTCCTGCAACACAACCTAATAAACGAATTTTAATTAGAAAAGAACCTGTAGGAGTTGTAGCAGCAATTACACCGTGGAATTTTCCGGCTGCTATGATTACTAGAAAAGTTGCTCCAGCACTTGCAGCTGGTTGTACTACGGTTATTAAACCAGCTACTCAAACACCTCTAACAGCATTAAAGCTTGCAGAACTTGCTCATGAAGCGGGTATTCCAAAAGGTGTAATTAATGTCGTTACTGGTAAGTCATCTGAAATTGGCGATGTATGGTTAAAAGATCCAAGAGTAACAAAGATTACTTTCACTGGATCGACAGAAGTAGGTAAAACACTAATGAAAGGCGCAGCAGAGAATGTCAAAAAGGTTTCGCTAGAACTTGGTGGAAATGCACCGTTTATTGTCATGGATGATGCTGATTTATCAAAAGCAGCGGTTGGTTTAGTTCAGTCAAAATTCCGCAATGCAGGTCAAACTTGCATTTGTACAAATCGTATTTATGTACAGGAAAGTGTAGCCGAAGAATTTACAGCGTTATTTACAAAAGAGCTAGAAAAATTAAAAGTGGGTAACGGTTTAGAAGAAGGAATTGATGTTGGTCCACTAATTGATCATGCGGCTTTAGAAAAGGTAAAAACGCTCGTTGAAGACGCTACTAAAAATGGTGGGAAAATTGTCTATAGTGGTAATAAACCTTCAGAGGAAAATGGATATTATTATGCACCTACTATTTTAACGGGTATTACGGATGAAATGGCATGTATGAAGGAAGAAATATTTGGTCCACTAGCTCCAATTACTACATTTAAAACGGAAGAAGAAGTAATTGAGAGAGCAAATAATTCAAATTACGGTCTGGCGGCGTATGTGTATACGGAAAACTTAAGTCGTTCATTCCGCGTTACAGAAGCACTTGAGTACGGAATTATTGGATTAAACGATGGCACACCTTCTGCTGTACAAGTTCCATTCGGTGGTTATAAAGAGAGCGGTCTTGGAAGAGAAGGCGGTCACTTTGGAATTGAGGAATTTTTAGAAGTTAAATATATTTCAATTGGGTTAGACATCTAATATATCTACTGTTCATACAAAGCGCAGTTGTAAGCCAGTTAAACATTCAACTCAACTATTGTGATTGATCGTTTTACTGGCTTATTAACTAGATTAATAGAGGTGGGAAAATTGCCAGGTGCATTACATGGAGTAAAAATCATTGACTTAACAAGAGTACTAGCCGGACCCTTTTGTACGATGATCCTTGGAGATTTAGGAGCAGAGGTTATAAAAGTAGAAAGCATAAATAATGGCGATGAAACAAGGGGATGGGGGCCACCTTTCGTTGAAGGTGAAAGCGCTTATTATTTATGTGCCAACCGCAATAAGCAAGGCATTACTTTGAACTTAAAAAGTGAGCAAGGTAAAGAGATTTTAAAAAGGCTAGTTTCTGAAGCTGATGTAGTCGTTCAAAATTTCAAACCTGGAACAATGGAAAAATTAGGATTTGCCTATGAAGATTTAAAAAAAATTAAAGAAGACATCATACTAGCGTCTATTAGTGGGTTTGGCAGTGAAGGGTCGAATTCAAGTTTACCAGGATATGATTATATCATCCAAGCGATGTCCGGATTAATGAGCATTACTGGTGAGAAAGAGGCAGCGCCAACAAAAGTAGGAGTAGCCATTTCGGATGTTTTAACTGGTCTATTTACATGTATTGGGATTCTTGCTTCTCTTTTAAACCGAGATCGTACAGGAGAAGGTCAGGAAATCGATATTTCATTGTTTGACTCTCAGCTAGCTGCTTTAGTAAATGTAGCTAGTAATTATTTATGTAGTGGAATTGTTCCAGAACGAATGGGGAACCAACATCCAAATATCGTTCCATATCAAGTCTTTACTGCAAGTGACGGTGAATTAGTCGTAGCGGTAGGGAATGATGAACAATTTAAAAGGTTTGCTTTATTAATTGATGAACCCAACTTATTGGATGAAAAATATAAGACAAATACTGGTCGATTACAGCATCGAAAACGAATCGAGCAATTAATTCAAAATAAATTAAAGTTGAAAAGTAAAAATGAGTGGAAGCAATTATTAGATGAAATAGGGATTCCAAATGGTCCAATAAATAGTGTAAGTGAAGCTCTACAGTCCAAACATGCTAAATCGAGAGAAATGGTGTTGGACGTGAACCATCCTTTTATAAAGGATCTAAAATTAGTCGGATCACCATTAAAATTATCAAAAACACCAATTGAAGTATTAAGACATCCACCCTTACATGGTGAGCATACAGAAGAAATAATAAGTAAACTAGGATTTTCTCAAAATGAAATAGAAGAAATGAAACGAAATAAAACAATTTAGGAGGAAATAGAAATGGATTTTTCACTATCAGAGGAACAAATTAGTGTCAGGAAAGTAGTTAGGTCATTTGTAGACAGAGAAATTATCCCTTTCATAAAGGAATGGGATGAAAAAGGTCATTTTGAAGCAAATATTTTAAAACGACTAGCAGATTTACAACTAATGGGTGTATGTATTCCAGAACAATATGGTGGAGTAGGAATGGACTATAACACATTAGCAATTGTCTGTGAGGAATTAGAACGAGGAGATACCGCATTCCGTACTGCTGTTTCCGTACATACGGGTTTAAATAGTATGACATTACTACAATGGGGAACAGAAGAACAAAAGAAAAAGTATCTAGTTCCTCAAGCACAAGGGAAGAAAATTGGTGCATTTGGATTAACTGAACCTAATGCAGGATCTGATGTAGTGGCGATGGCAACAACTGCTGTAAAAGATGGAGATAGCTATATTTTAAATGGATCAAAAACATGGATTTCTTTATGTGATGTAGCTGACCACTTCTTAATTTTTGCGAAGACAAATCATGATCTAAAACATCATGGTATATCCTGCTTTATTGTAGAACGCTCATTTGAAGGCGTTTCCACAAAGGCGATTAAAGGAAAAATGGGAATTCGAGCAGGGAATACTGGTGAAGTATTTTTAGATGATGTAAGAGTCCCAGCTGAAAACTTACTAGGTTTCGAAGGTGAAGGATTTAAAATAGCAATGTCTGCGCTTGATAACGGACGATTTACAGTTGCGGCTGGTGCTTGTGGATTAATCCAAGCATCACTTGAAGCAAGCGTAAAATATTGTCATGAACGAAAAACATTTGGTAAAGAAATTGGTAAACATCAACTAGTACAACAAATGATCGCTAAAATGTCTTCAAACCTTGAAATTTCACGTCTATTAGTTTATAAAGCTGGTTGGTTAAAAAATAACGGAAAAAGAAATACAAGAGAAACATCACTAGCAAAATGGATTTCTTGTAATGCAGCAAACGAGGCGGCTAATGATGCAGTACAAATTCACGGTGCATACGGCTTCTCAAACGAATTCCCAGTAGAGCGCTACTTAAGAAACTCAAAAGCACCTGTTATCTACGAAGGAACAAGAGAAATTCACACAGTTATGCAAGCTGAATATGACCTTGGCTATAGAGAAGATAAAATCCTACGAAAAATGCTACCTTCTTGGCCATTCGAAGAAGTTACGGTTGAAGCGGTAAAGTCTTAATAAAAAAATAGAGATTTTTAACTTTGATAACTCAGCATATGCTGGGTTTTTTTTCGTAAAAGGCAGGTGAATTTGATATTTGCAAGAAAATAATTAAATAACATAAATCACCTGATTATGACTTGTAAGAAAGATTAAAGCAACAAATAATAATTACCACACTCAAATAAAAGGAGTAGCTATGAACATAACAACAATCGGATTCTCCAAAAAATCATTAAGAACATTCACATCAATGCTCCAACAAAATAACGTAACACATCTAATTGATACCCGACTACATAACACATCACAACTAGCAGGATTTGCAAAAAAGGATGACCTACATTTTGTAATGGATTTATTAAATATTCAATACACACATGATACTGATTTAGCTCCAACAGAAGAATTACTAAAAGCAATTAAGAAAAAGGAACTCTCTTGGAATGATTTTGAAAAAGAATTTTTGAGCTTAATACAAAATCGTAAAATCGAAACAAAAATAAACGACTTTATAAGCAATGGTGTCCCATGCTTTCTATGCAGCGAAGAAAAACCACATCATTGTCACCGCAAACTAGTCGTAGAATATTTAAGAGAATTTGATAATCGATTTGAAATTATTCATTTATAAATTTGAAAAGACTGTCCTTAAAAAACAGTCTTACTATTTAATATGAGTACGTAAACGATCTTGTATCTGCTTTAAAATATCATCAACATGATCAAATTTTAAAATGATTTTATCGTATTTGTGATTGTTCAATGTAAATACTAAATTCCCCTTGTTAGTGCTCGTTGCAACAAAATAGTTCACGCCATCCTTTTTAAAATAGCCATATTTGTTTGCACCTATTTGAGTACCATAAATTTTCCAAAGAAATTGATGGAGATCATCTATTGTAACGTTCTTAATATCACCATATGGTATTTCAATTGTATGTTTTAACCCTAAGATTGTTTCAAAACTAGAAAGTGTAATAATCAATTTGTCTTTTTCAAATAAAATTGTTTTCATAAAAAATCCCTCCTTACTTCTTATACGAACAGGGACTGAATATCGTTCATTTATTTTTAAAAATTACCCGTAACCACTTATTCTAATAACTAAACAAACGTTTAATTAAATAGACTATGCAACGATAATCCGGAGACAGACTTGAAAAAAGTATGGTTAGTAATCGTAAAAATTGAACGATAAGATAATTTTTTTCATAGTTAGTAAATGCCAGGGAATGATATCATCTAGATAATAGAATTATTTACTATTCAAAAAAGAGGTAGTAGTATGGATCAACAAGTACAAACTTATTTTGAGAACCTTGAATCAACAGACAAGAATTTGCAATTTGAAGCCTTTGACTATATTATTTCCGTAACAAAAGACAAAGTGGATTGGTCGTATGAAGTATGGGACCGATTAAAAACAGATCTACGGGACAAAGAAAATCACAAAAGGTCAAGAGCAGCACAATTTCTCTCAAACTTAGCGATCAGTGATCCAGAGAAGAGAATGCTAAATGATTTTCCAGAAATTTGGAAAGTTACATATGATCCAAAGTTTGTAACGGCAAGACACACTTTACAGTCAATATGGAGAATAGGTTTAGCTGGTCCAGAACAACGAGCAATCGTTCTTGAACATCTAGTAAATCGTTACATAAATTGCAAAGAAGAAAAGAACCATACATTGATTCGTTACGATATCATTCAAAGTATGAGAAATCTTTATGATGCGGTGAAGAATGAAGAAATTAAACAAAAAGCATTAGAATTGATTAAAACAGAAGAGGATCCAAAATATCGGGAAAAGTATATGACAGTTTGGAAATGAGTCAGAGAAGATGGAATCCTTATAGGGGGTTCCATTTTTTGCTCAACGGCTAATAGCTCAAAAACGAATTCATATAGAATTCGTTTTTGAGCTATTAGAAAACTAAAAATTTGTTAAGATTAGTTCATCATCTGTTTAATTAATTCACGATTTCGTTGTTTAAATACTTCATTATGTGATGAAACCATTGCTGCGCTACTAGCATCTGGTTGGATATATTGCTTCGCTTTATTAACAGCATTAGCAGCATCTTGAAATGCGCCAGCAATTAATTGTAACTTTCCTTCATGCATTAGAATGTCTCCAGCTGCATAAATCCCTTCAATTGAAGTTTCACTCGTTGTATTCCCTTTAATATAGTAATCTTGAATCATTTCTACTTTAATTTCACTGTTATTTAATAAAGAAGTATCTTGTTCATAACCGTGGTTTATGATGACTTCATCAATTGCCAAATGAGAAATTTCACCAGTTTCATTATTTGTCAGTTCAACCTTTTCTATTTCTTCATGATTTTCACCAGCAATTAATTTCGTAATAGACGTATTGAAAAGACATTCGACTGAACTATTCATTAATTGAGATACTTGTGCTTCATGACCCTTTAGAGCGTCTTTTCGGTAAGTTAAATAAACTTTTTTAGCAATCGGCTCTAACTCATTAGCCCAATCAATTGCAGAGTTACCACCACCAGAAACGATGACAGTTTTATTTCGGAAATGTTTAAGTGATTTTACTGTATAGTTTAAATTTGAAACTTCGAATCTTTCTGCACCGTCTATTTGTAGCTTGGTTGGGTTTAAAATACCGCTTCCAACTGCAACAATAACAGTTTTAGAATAATGCTTTTGACCTGAAGCTGTATGTAAAACAAAATTGCCATTCTCGTCACGAGCGATTGTGTCTACTTTTTCATTTAACACAACAGTGGGATCAAACGTTAATCCTTGCTGAACAATTTGTTTGATAAATCTCTCGCCAGGGATTGGTGGTTGTCCTCCAACATCCCAAATCACCTTTTCAGGATAACAATGAACTTTACCGCCTAATTCAGATTGAAATTCGATTATTTTTGTTTTCATTTCTCGTAAACCACTATAAAAGGCAGAGTAAAGGCCAGCAGGACCTCCTCCGATTACTGTTACATCATAAAGATCGTTCATGTTCATTATGTACTCACTCCAGAATATTCTGTCATTGATTATCATTCTCAATAAAATATAAACCATTTTTGAGAATTTTTCAATGACTTCACGAAAAATTAATATTGACAATATTAGTAAATGCACTTATATTTACGTAGTAATAGCTAATGATAATAATTATCATTATCACTAATGGTTAAAATATTAATGAATGGAGGTCAGTATATGGTGCGGTTATTTACTAATGAGTTGACCATTGGTTATGGTGATCGTTTGATTGTAAAAGACCTTAATATAAAAATTCCGGATAAACAAATTACAACAATCATCGGTTCAAATGGATGCGGTAAATCGACTCTTTTGAAGGCGATTACAAGAATAATTTCGCATCAATCCGGAACGATTATTTTAGATGGGGAAAACATTGCTTCAGAGAATACTAAATTACTAGCTAAAAAGATGGCGATTCTTCCTCAAACACCAGAGAGTGCAAGTGGTTTAACAGTAGGTGAACTAGTATCTTATGGTCGATTCCCATATCAAAGTGGTTTTGGCAGATTAACGCAAAAAGATAGTGAAGTAATTGACTGGGCACTCGAGGTTACAGGAACTAAGGAATATAAATATCAAGCAGTTGATTCACTTTCTGGAGGTCAACGTCAACGAGTTTGGATTGCAATGGCTTTAGCTCAAGAAACTGAAATCATTTTCCTTGATGAGCCTACTACATATTTAGATTTAGCTCATCAGCTCGAAATTTTGGAGCTGTTACAAAAGCTGAATCAAACGCAAGAACGGACGATTGTAATGGTCTTACATGACCTAAATCAAGCAGCTCGATTTGCAGATTACATCATCGCACTTAAAGATGGAGAAATCGTAAAAGCAGGTTCTTGCGAAGAAGTCATTTCACATGAAGTGCTAAAAAAAGTTTTTTCAATTGATGCAGTGATTGGAAGAGATCCAAGAACAAATAAACCAATGTGCATAACATACAATTTACTTAGAGGAGAAGAGAAAAATGAAGAAAATCTTAATACCATTTCTTTTAATATTCGTGCTAGTTATTAGTGCATGTAGTAAAGGGGCATCAAGTACAGAAGGCTCAAAGAAAGAACCAAAAAAGTCCGGAACGATTACATATCAATCACAAAGTGGTCCAGTTAAAGTCCCAGCTAATCCTAAACGTGTAGTTGTGTTATCTTCATTTGCAGGTAATGTCATGTCTTTAGGCGTTAATATTGTTGGGGTTGATTCATGGTCTAAAGCGAATCCTCGCTGGTCTGAAAAATTAAAAAATGCTCAAGAAGTATCAGATGAAAACATTGAAAAAATTATCGAACTAAATCCAGATTTAATTATTGGTTTAGATAATGTTAAAAACATTGATAAATTAAAGAAAATTGCACCTACTGTAGTTTATACTTACGGCAAAGTAGATTACTTAACTCAACATATTGAAATTGGTAAATTATTAAACAAAGAAAAAGAAGCTAAGGCGTGGGTAGATGACTTTAAAGCTCGTGCACAAAAGGCCGGAGAAGAGATTAAAGCTAAAATTGGTCCAGACACAACAGTTTCTGTCATTGAAAAATTCGACAAGCAGCTTTATGTATATGGTAACAACTGGGGTCGTGGAACAGAAATTCTATTCCAAGAAATGAAATTAAAAATGCCTAAAAAAGTTGAAGAAAACGCATTGAAACCAGGATACTTTGCAATTTCATTAGAAGTATTACCAGAATTTATGGGAGACTATGTAATCTTCAGTAAATTTGATCAAACTGATACTTCAGTAGAAAAAACAGATACTTATAAAAATACACCAGCAGTAAAGAATAAGCACGTTTTTGAAGTAAATGGAAGTGAATTCTACTTCAATGATCCAGATACATTAGACATGCAATTAGAACTCTTTAAAAAGCAATTTTTAGGTAATTAACTAAAATAAGAGTAGGGATGCTATTATTCCTACTCTTATTATTTAGAAATTGACCAATAATTTTATGTAGTCTATAAGACATTCTATAAAGAGAAGATGAGAGGCTAATGACACACAAAAAAAGAGGTTTTGTTCCATTTTTTTTAAAATTAATAGTGGGGATTATCATTTTTATCGTTATGTTTGTAATTGCGATTGTTTTTGGCGCAGCAGATACAACTGTTGGCGATGTATGGCATGCGATTTTTACAAACATGACTAGTCAACAGATTTCTATTATAAGAGAATTAAGGTTACCTCGAGAGGTGGCAGCAATATTTGTTGGGGCAGCTCTTGCAGTAGCAGGCGCTATTATGCAAGGGATGACAAGAAATCCACTTGCCGATCCAGGTTTACTCGGCTTAACAGCAGGAGCAAATGCAGCTTTAGCACTAACAATGGCTTTTTTACCTAAAGTAAATTATTTTGGAATTATGATCGCTTGTTTTATTGGTGCAGCAGTAGGTTCACTAATCGTTTTTAGTATTGCTACAGCGAAAAAAGGCGGCTTTTCTCCATTACGTATCGTATTAGCGGGGGCAGCTGTTACAGGCTTTTTAACTGCTATTGCTGAAGGAGTGGGGATTTACTTTAAACTATCTCAAAATATTTCAATGTGGACTTCAGGTGGATTAGTTGGTACTTCTTGGGGGCAAGTAAAAACGATAACGCCTTTTATTATAGTCGGTATTCTCGTAGCAATTTTCTTAGCACGCCAATTAACAATACTTAGTTTAAATGAAGAGGTTGCTGTAGGTTTAGGTCAAAACATTCTAAGAATCAAAGCAATCCTATTTGTAGTAACCGTTTTACTGGCTGGCGCGGCAGTTGCTTTAGTCGGAAATATGGCATTTCTAGGTTTGATGGTACCTCACATGGTACGTGGATTCGTTGGAACGGATTACCGATTTATTATACCAATGTCTGCTATTTTTGGTGCCACATTCTTACTTTTGGCGGATACACTTGGGCGAACAATTAATATACCTTATGAAACACCAGTTGCAGCGATTGTTGCAATGATTGGCCTTCCTTTCTTTCTATTTATCGTACATAAAGGAGGCAAAGAATTCTCATGATCCATCCTACTGTCCTTAGAAAACAAAGGCTAATTCTGTTGATACTCTTTATTCTTATTCTTTTAACAATGTTTATTGGAATGGGAATGGGATTTTCAGCAATACCATATAGTAGATTAATTCCAACCTTTTTAGGGGATGGTACATTTAAAGAAGAGTTTGTAATCTTTTCAATTCGATTACCTAGAATGTTGATAACTTTAATGGCGGGAATGGCACTAGCTTTATCTGGTGCAATTTTGCAAGGTGTAACACGAAATGAAATGGCTGAGCCCGGAATACTAGGTTTTAACGCTGGTGCAGGTGTCGCTATCACAGTATTCTTTTTATACTTTCCAATTGAAGCAGGATCGTTTGTCTATTTAATCCCAATCGTTGGTTTTTGTGGGGCTGTTGCTACAGCAATGATTATTTACATATTTTCTTATAAGAAAAATTCAGGTTTACAACCTATCAGATTAGTTTTAGTAGGTATTGGTTTCTCGATGGCTCTTTCAGGCATCATGATTGTATTAATTTCATCTGCAGAACGTGCTAAAGTAGATTTTATTGCAAAATGGTTAGCAGGCAATATATGGGGAACAGATTGGCCGTTTATTTGGGCATTCTTACCTTGGTTAATTGTATTAATTCCTTTTACCTTATATAAGGCAAATATATTGAACCTTCTTAATTTAAATGAGCCTGTTGCAATTGGGGTAGGAGTCTCATTAGAAAAGGAAAGAATTGTTTTAATGTTAGCAGCAGTCGCATTAGCAGCATCTGCTGTTTCTGTAACAGGAGGAATAGCGTTTATCGGATTAATGGCACCACATATTGCCAAAAGCTTAGTTGGACCAAGAAATCAATTATTTATTCCGATTGCAATTTTAATTGGTGGATTATTACTATTAGTTGCCGACACAATCGGAAGAAGCTTAGTCGATCCAGAGGGAATACCAGCAGGGATTATAGTAGCCCTAATCGGTGGACCTTATTTTGTCTATTTAATTCTAAAAAAGGCTTAATCCATAGAAAAAAGACATTGTGAACTACAATGTCTTTTCTTTATTCTTAAACAGTTAATTCTTCATTTAAATATTTAATTTGTCCATCTTTTAAAGATTGAATACGAGCAAGAGATTCAACTCGATAACCACGATCACGCAGAAGCTTTCCACCATCTTGGAATGATTTTTCAATTACAATCCCAAAGCCAACAGTTTCCGCTTTTGCTTGTTCAATGATTGAAAGTAATCCAAGAGCTGCCTGTCCGTTTGCTAAGAAATCGTCGATTACTAATACTTTATCACCTTCGTCTAACCATTTATGAGAAATTGAAATTTCGTTTTCTTCTTTTTTTGTAAATGAATAAACTTTAGCAGTATAAACATCTTGCTGCATTGTAATTGACTTTTTCTTACGAGCAAAAACTAGAGGGACATTTAGAGCAAGTGCTGTCATTAGCCCAGGTCCGATACCTGAAGATTCGATCGTAACTACTTTTGTTATTTTTTCTTCAGAAAATAAACGCGCAAATTCTTTTCCAATTTCCTTCATTAAAACAGGATCCATTTGATGATTTAAGAAAGCATCCACTTTTAATACATCATTTGCTAAAACGATTCCTTCTTGTTCTATTTTTTTAAGTAATAATTCCATAATGATCCCCCTTAATCTAAACAAAAAACTCAAAACATGTACTCCACTGTATAAAATGAGTGAAGTAACACATTTTGAGTCTTTGATTCACAAGAGCTAGACAGATGTGTTACCACTCATAGTCGGTAAATTTACGGTTAACCGGTAGAAACTTGTGAGCCATATCCTCACTATTATACGAGTGAAATTTATAATTTTAATGAAACTATAACATGTTAATAGATTCTGGTCTAGCAATTAATAGGTGTAAATTATTAGCATTATTGTATATTACTTAATATAGTTTACGTATAAACTTAGTGAACTCCTTTACTAATTCTCGGTCATAAACAGTATCACTTTGTTTTTGAATTTTTTTTAAAGAGAATTCAATCGAACCTTTCTTTCTGTAACAACGGTCATTGGTTAATGCATCAAAACTATCAATGATCCTAATTATTTTTGAATTAAAATCAATTTCGTTATGACATAAACCTTCATAGCCAGTCCCATCAATATTTTCGTGATGATAACGTACAGCATTTAAAATATCATCATGATATGAAAAATCTTTTAATAAATCATATCCATAAATTGTATGATTCTTCATTAGATTCCACTCAAAATCAGTAAGAGGTCCTCTTTTTGAAACAATAGAAATTGGTATTTTAAGCTTACCAATATCATGTACATAACCAATAAAATGCAATTGATTGGATTTATGTAAAGAGAGATCTAAATATCTACTGAATTTATAAGACATTTCTCCTACACGCATCCCATGTAAAAAAGTATCATGATCAAGTTTCCTTAACAGATTGACTATCTCATTTGTGGCTAATGTTTGCCTTTCTTTTATCATATAATCACCTTTTTAGTGCTTATTTAAAATGAAATTCATTTAATAAATGGGCAATATGATTTATATCGCGCTGTGAAAGAGTAGAACTAATTACCACAATGGGAACGAGATCTAAATCAATTTGAAAATCAGCAATAATAAAGTCCAAACGTAATTCACTAATCGTTTCAGTGCTAAAATTGGCGCTTCGGGGTTCAACAAATTGGATTGTATCTCCAAATTCTTTTATTAGTTTTACCTTTATATAATGTTGAACGCCATAACCCTCACTACTTAATAGCAGTACTCTTTTTTTTTCTAAAGATAATTTATTGATGATTGCTTGAATATTTAATGTGATTTTAGCAATTACTTCATTATTTACTTCTGGGTATGAAAGAACATTACACCAATTACGAAATACAGTTTTTACTTTATTAAATAACTCCGGATAACGATTTTTAACGTATTCAGAAATGAGACAAGATCGATCGATTCTACTGTTTAAAAAAAGAACTTGGGAAAAGGCTTTAAATTGTTTTTGAAGAGTGAGAATAAAATCATTTTGATCATGTAATTCTATACTAAGATTTTTTTCGAGCATCCTAACGAGCTCGTATAATTCAATATATTGTTTTTCTGATTTTTTATGGTAGCTATTTAATATTTTATCTTGAGGTTCATTATCGCTAGAAAAATAAGGGGATGCAGATATTACTATTGAAAGAGCGTATATTTCATTTAATGGTATTGTTACTTTATAAATTTTTTCAATCTGTATGCATATAGAAGTTGCAACTAAAAAAAACTTCGAATCCTTTATATTGTTAGCAGGATTTAAATCCAATTGTATATCCCGATCGATTCTTTGAAGCATCGTACCAACATAATAAATAAGTCGATAGATCGTAGGTGTAAATATAAGTAAATTGTTTTCATTTGCTGACCTTGTAACTACTTTTTTTATGATAGAAAACGATATGGAATCATAAGGCCATTTATTCGTATGGGAATATAGATCATACAATACGTCACAACATAAGATTCTTTTTTGAAATTCATTACCTACAATTTCAAGAGGTGCCCGCTTTAAACTTAAGTTATAAGACTTCAATAAAGTGTCTACTCGTTCGAGAATTTTATAAACAGTATTGTGATGTGTATATAAAACTTTTCCTAAATCACTAATGTGTTCAATCTCTTTGATTAAAATAAACATGATTACTTGAAGTGATAAAGAGTTTTTAACAAAAAGTGCCCGAACTTGATCAAGCGAGGAATTAATTGGATTATTTATATAAATTCCTTTTCCTTTTATCGTTTCAATATGCCAACCTTCAGGGAAAGTTGCATTGATAAATTGTATATCAGTTCGAATTGTTTTCTCAGTGCAATTTAAATTTTTAGCAAGTTCCTCCGTTTTAAACCATTTTTCTTGACTACATAAAATGTCGATTAAGTGTAATCTTCGTAAACTAGCCTTATCCATCTCATCTCCTACTTTGATCTAGAATAAAATTTTTACTAACAAACTATCTATTTTTGTGACAATAATCACAAAAAGTGTTGTTGAGATAATGTTTTCAAAATTATTTTAAACTTTGATGATGAATAAGGATATGACAACTTTTACCGTTAAAAACGGTAATAAATATTAATTGATCGATAATTTCTTTTTAGATTACGTATGGTATACATTGTTATATGAACTGACTATATTAACTGCTTTTACCTATAGAAACGGTAAAAAATAGCATTTAAAACGCTATTAAGCAATACTATAATTTACTTTGAAAAGGTGTTCGTTCACTGTTTTTCGGATCTGATCAGAAATGTTGCTCTACAAGTGGAAATGAGGAGGGTGATGATGGGGATTGTTTTACTTTTTTTTATCCTAGGAAAACTTTTACTAGTTCAGTCTATGTTACCTAGTCGGATTACATTGTTAGGATTATTATTTAGTCTATTTATTATCGCTTTGCTATATTTACTTCCAACCTTTTTAGAATTCAATAAAAGACAACGATTAATAGGTTATAGTTTTACTTCAATAGTGGTTGGAACTATTTTTTTTACCTGTACTATTTATGAAAGATATGCTGTTTTTGTATTTTCTACTCTCGAACAAACAGAAGAAATCTCCAATACTATATTCTCTTTTTTTATGATAAAGGACTTACTTTTCATTATTGATATTCTATTATTACTATACCTCCTACTAATCAAAATACCCAAAATAAAGCCAGCGCAATTAATTTTTGGAAAAGAAAACAGCAGAAATAAGAAAGAAATTAAGAAGCTATATTCATATGAACCTCTTAATAACATTAAATTTAATGAAGATTAAAGATAAAAGATTTTAACTGATGAAAAACCTTACTTTAGATGTGAGGTTTTTTTGTACGCAATCAGGTCATCGTTTTACTAAGGAGTAATAAATTGGGCAATTGAATCGGTAACAATGCCCAAGTCTTCAACATATTTTATTGTTGAGAGTCTGCGTTTTAGTAGATTCAAATTGAGGAATCGTATTGATTTTATTTAAATACGGTATGTTTTTATTCGCTTTCAAATTTCATGTCGGAGGTTATAAAAATGTATGATTTTCAAAGAGAACTTCAACAATTAAACGTTGATCAATTTCAAGCTAGTCAAGCAGTTCCATGGGATTATAATCAGTATCAAAATTACGATGCTAGAGTTTGTTTTGCTTGTTTCTTCCCTATTTTTACTTGTTTTGGATGTGGAGGCTGTTTCCGTTGCGGAGGATGCGGAGGCTGTTTCCGTTGCGGAGGATGCGGTCGCTGTCACCGTTAATTGTACTGTTTCATAAAAACTATTTGTCCATCTAGACAAACATGGCCCCTACTAATCTTTGTAGGGGCCATCTAGTTAGGTTATGACATAAGGAATACAGAATATACATAGGATTATGAAGAAAGTATTTATGAATTTCAATGTACAACTCACTGGATCGAAGGGGTTGAAAAAGATGTCAAAATTGGATCCATCAGCACGTCTAAAGGTTAATCGAGATACTTTTTTTGTACCTGATTTGAATGGAGGTGTTTATTTTAGGAATAACTTAAGTTCTTTTCGGATGGAAGGTGCATCTATTTACCAGTGGATTGAAAAGTTACTTCCTATGTTTAATGGTGAACACTCATTAGAAATTTTAACAAATGGCTTGCCTGACCAATATCGAGAAAGAGTATATGAAATTGGTGAGATTTTATATAACAATGGATTTGCACGGGATGTAAGTAAGGATCACCCACATCAATTATCGAAAGATATTTTAGAGAAGTATGCAAGTCAAATTGAGTTTTTAAATTGTTTTGGGGATTCTGGTTCTTATCGTTTTCAAACTTATCGCCAATCCAAAATATTGGCAATTGGTTCTGGATCAATTGTCACTTCGTTAGTTTCAGCATTATTAGAGTCGGGGTTAGCAAAATTCCATCTTTTAATAACGAATACGGAAAATACAGATGAAAAACGAATAAAAGAAATTGTAGACAACGCTCGGATAACTGATCGTGAAGTCGAAGTTGAATTTATTAAGAGAAAGAAGCTTTCTTTACAAGAAATTGTATCTACTTTTGATTCGATTTTATACGTATCAGAAGATGATCGTGTTTATGAACTGAAATTGCTAAATGAGATTTGTAAAAGAGAGAAAAAAAGGTTTATCCCAGCCATTTCTTCTTCAAAGATTTGTATGGCTGGACCTCTAGTGACTCCAAATTCTGATGTTTGCTTCGAGTCGGCATGGAGAAGTGTGCATCAAAACATACTTTGCGAAGAAGAAACGAACCAGCCATTGTCTTCAATGGCATCAGCAATGTTGGCAAATATAATGGTGTTTGAGTTATTTAAGGATATTACAAAGTCACGCGAAACAGAAAAGAATAATCAAGTTTATATTATTAACCAAGAGACGCTGGAAGGCAGTTGGCACTCATTTTCTCCTCACCCGCTAGTGGACGGGAAAGCGAAAGCTAAGATTGTTCGGAATTTTGCTGAATTGTTAGAGCAAACCAAACCTATAGGTGATCAAAGTAAGTTATTAACTTACTTAGGTCAGTTCAATTCACAAGAAACTGGATTATTTCATGTTTGGGATGAAGGTGAATTAAATCAACTTCCTTTAGCGCAGTGTCGGATACAAGTTGTAGATCCTCTTACAGAAGGACCAGTAAAACTACTAACGAGTACGATTTGTACTGAACTAACGCATGAAGAAGCACGAAAAGAGGCAGGACTTACTGGGGTTGAAATGTATGTATCTCAAATAGCTAATCAACTTATTATGAATTCTGAGTCAGATGTCATAGAGTGTATTGAACCTGGGGAATACATCGCAATAGCTACTGGTCAAACTTTGTCAGAAAGTATTTGTAGAGCTCTGCAAAAATATTTATCAAATGAGCTGGATAAACAAACGGGTGTTCAGAAACATCATATTCAGGAATTAAAAACGATAAAAATAGAAGATGATTGTGCAAAATTTTATTTGCAAACAATAAATACAATACAAGAATCTCCAAAAATAGCATTAGGAAAAGAGATTTGTGGATTTCCAGTAGTCTGGATTGGAACACAAAAAGGCTGGTATAGAAGTGTTGGTTTAAATCTAACAATGGCCCTACAAGAGGCACTAAAACAAGTACTTAAGGAATCACAAAATAAAACCCCACTACTTGCATCAAAAGCGATCCAAAGTTCATCAGTTTTAGTGGAAGAACAGCAAGTATCAGAAATGATGTTCCTAGAATTTAATCGTACTAAACATACTCAATTAGTAGGATCAGCTATAGATAGTTTAAAACAGAATAATAAGGAATTAGTAATATTGGAGTTTATGCTTGAATCGATTAATGTAGATGAACTTGCGGGAGTTTATGGTGTCTTGTTAAGAGAGGTGAGCTCGATTTGAATTCAACGGTTGCCATATTTGGAGAAGGATTATTAAGTAAGTACACATCTGAAATCCTGATAAATAAATATAAAATAGTTCAACAAAAAGATCTAGCGTCGAAAGTTTCTGAGGATACTAGTTTACTACTTGTTTTAGATGACGCATGGAACCCTAAAATTTATGAAAAAGTAGATGAAGTCTTCAAATTAGGAACAGTTCCATGGTTACGCGCTTGTGTTTCATTTGGGGAAGGGGTAATCGGACCTTTAGTCTATCCAGGACAAAAAGGATGTATAAAATGTGCCGATTTTAGACGTTTAATGGCTGGTAGAGAGCGTAGAGAAATGCTAGAAATAGATCATCAGATAGTAGAATCTGATGGAAGGTCAGATGATGTATGGAGTACAAGAACGGGACTTTTACAGATGGCTTACTTAATTGCTGCTGAAGTAGATAAATTTATGAATGGTAAAGAAACTCGTCTAGAGGAACGGATCTTTTTATTAAATATGAAAACATTCAAAAGCTCTAATCACTTTTTTTTACCGAATCCGTTATGTCCGGTTTGTGGTGAGCTAGAAGATGATTCTGCTGATTTGGCAATTATTTCACTTGAGCCTAGTATGAAAGTTTCTCCAACTAGTTATCGTAGTCGCTCGATGGATGAATTAAAAAAAGTGTTAGTTAATGACTATTTAGGTCAAAAGACCGGTTTTTTAAATGGAAAGGCATATGATCTAACCACGCCATTTGCAGATGTAGTTGTAAATCTACCGTTAATTCAAGGGGATGAAGGAACAGCGGGACGTACGCTTTCGTATGAATCTAGTGAATTAACTGCCATTTTGGAAGGGTTAGAAAGGTATTGCGGTCTCACTCCACGAGGAAAAAAAACGGTCGTACATGATAGTTATAACAACGTAAAAGATTATGCAATGAATCCAGAAAGTGTCGGTACTCATTCGAAAGAACAGTATGCTCTACCTCATTTTCCATTTAAGGCGTTTAATCCTAAACGGAAGATTGATTGGGTATGGGGTTATTCATTTATGAAGGAAGAGCCGATTCTTGTACCAGAGTTGCTTTCTTACTATAGCCTAGGATGTGGACGCGGTTATGTGTATGAAACTTCCAATGGATGTGCATTAGGAGGTAGTTTAGAAGAAGCTATATTTTACGGTATTTTGGAAATTGTTGAACGAGATTCATTCCTAATGACTTGGTATGCTCAGTTACCCCTTCCAAAGCTTGATCCAAAATCGGCTAATGATCAAGAACTCGATTTAATGATTGAACGAATGCGCTTAGTTGGAGGATATGATCTACATTTATTTAATTCGACGATGGAGAATGGAATCCCAAGTATTGTTGCCATTGCAAAAAATCGAAAAGAACATGGATTAAATCTCATTTGTGCTGCAGGCGCACATCTTGATCCAGTTAGGGCGGTTAAAAGCGCAGTACATGAGTTAGCTGGAATGATGTTAACATTGGATAAAAAGTTTGAAGAAAATTATGCCCAAATTATGAATATGCTTTTAGATCATAATCTCGTTAAACAAATGGATGATCATGGGATGTTATATGGCTTACGACAAGCAGAAGATCGTCTGAAGTTTTTATTAGATGATAACCGTCCATTAAAGACTTTTAAGGAAGAATTTAAATGGGAAACAAACCATCTAGATTTGACGAATGATTTAAAAGATATTCTTCAAGTATTTAAGCAATTAAATCTTGATGTGATTGTAGTCGATCAAACTACACCTGAAATCAAAAGGAATGGATTATCTTGTGTAAAAGTTTTAATTCCAGGGATGTTGCCTATGACATTTGGCCATCATCTAAAACGATTAAATGGACTTGATCGAGTGTTAAAAGTACCTGTTAAATTGGGCTATACGAAGAAGCCGCTAAAGCCGGAGCAGCTCAATCCATATCCACACCCGTTCCCATAAGTGGTGCTATAGGAGGTGATTGGAATGAGTTTACAAACATTTCTACACAATCTTCATTTTGATATCGAAAAGGCTAATCAATCAGATTGGGAAGTAGATTGGGAGGATGCCCCACTAACTTATAAGCTTTATAAAGATTTGCCTACAATTCCACTTTCTTCAAACGTGCCACTATCCTTAAAAGAAAACAGGAACGCATCTGAGCCAAATTTAGACGAAATTGGCTATTTTCTATGGTATGTATATGGATTAACCCAAATTGCTCAAACAGCAATTGCTTCTGGATCCAATGATATGGTTAATATGATGTCTTCAAACAGAAGATTCATTCCTTCTGGTGGAGGTTTGTATCCGAATGAGTTGTATTTATATTTGAAGTCCGAACAAGTCTGTTCAGGGATCTATCACTATGATGTTGCTAGACATTGCTTAGTTTTATTAAGAGAAGGAAATTTTGATTCTTATGTCTCAAGAGCTTTAGGAGATAGATGTGATCTTCCAAAGTGTTTTTGTACTATTTTTATTTCAACAATGTTTTGGAAAAATTTCTTTAAATATAATAATTTTTCTTATCGTCTTCAAGGGCTAGATTGCGGTGTGCTAATTGGACAGATTTTAGAGGCGGCTAAACGGTTTGGGCTTAAGGCTGGAGTATATTACCAGTTTCTCGATCAAGCAATCAACCATTTAATCGGCATAAACGAACGTGAGGAAAGTGTTTACGGAATCATTCCACTCTCTATTGAAGAAACTAGCTTGATGTCTAAAGATAATGCAAAAAGTAAACATCATTATTCAATCGATCTAAGTAAAGAGTTACAAGCAGTTTCACATAAATATTTAATAAAATCAAAAAAGATTAGAGAGTTTCCGATGCTAATTAAACTCAATAAAGTATCGATGATTGAATCGACTCAATCATTTAGAAAAGTTGACGAAACTGTTGATCCTGTAGATGAACGGCATCGAATTATATTACCTAAAGTAGAACGTCTATCCTATGATTTTGCCACGATATGTAAAGAACGGTTTTCACCTGAGCTTGACTTTGTTTTAAGCTCTATTAGTCAAATAAAACTTGCAACATTACTTAAAGAGGCGACAGCATCCTTCTCCTATATAAATGATTTAGATCGATCCTTTAAAAATAGTAAGAACAGGCCAAAATTATATTTATGTTTGTATAACGTTGAAGGGATTAACAATGGAGCTTATTATTATGATGATTGTACTCATACGCTAGTACAAACGAAATTAGGAGATCATCGTATGCAGCTCCAGTCTGGAATGAATGCCCCTACCGTTAATTTATTCCAAGTGCCAATTTGTATACATGTAGTGGGTAATACGGAACATTTAAAATCAACACATAGTTATAGAGGCTATCGAATTCAACAAATGGAAGCTGGCATAATGGTTCAGCGTTTACTAATAGCCGCATCAGCATTAGGAATGGGAGGGCATCCACTTCTTGGATACAATACAAAATTATGCGATGAGATATACGGATTAGAAAAGATGGGAAAAACGAATTTAATTCAAATCCCAATCGGTCACTATCGGAATCGACCTTGGCTAAAAGGAAACTTGCATAGTTAATAAACCTTAAAAACAAGAATACTATTTGGTATTCTTGTTTTTTTTTGTTCTATTTTACAACATAGTCATTACGAATTATTGATAAAAGATGAATTCACCAAACCTAATACTGGCGCGGGTTAAATGCACAATCGACATAAATTCGACATACTAAAGTCTCGTAAATTAGATGGAATAGTTCTTTTGAATTAAAATTCTATCGTATAATGAAGTAGGGTATTATTGGAATATAATAAAAAACCTTCAGAGAAGAAGGTTTTTTTATTATCGGGAATATTTAACGTAAAAATCCCCAAAGAAGAATTGGTGTTATTAAAAAAGTATAAAGTAAAAACTGAAGTATAATAATCGGTGCAATTTCTTTAAAATCATCGGCCCAGAATTTAGCAATACTAGCTGTTATAGCTAGTTCTAATAAGGGGCCAAAACAAATTAGCCATTTCATAATTTTATTCTCCTATATATAGATTCTTAAATGTATTAGTCTTTTTAGTAAAATACTTCCAAAATATTCTGTTTTTTGTTTATCGAGTAAATTATATTAACACAATTTTTTAATTGTTATATATACTATTTATTAACATAACATATTATTAAAAAAAATGTCAGATTATAAAACTTTTTGTATAATTAAATCGTCTAATTTTTAGTAAAACAAATTTTATTATTTTTATGGTTAGTTTTTGTTTGATCTTAAACGATGATTATTTAGTAGTTTGATTATAAGATTTCGTGACGATACTAGAGTAAACAGAACGTAATTAATCGCCTATCAAATGCTTACGACAAAAACCAATTAAAAAAGCGAAAAAGTATAGAAATAATGTAGGAGGAGATAAATATTGTTCAGAAGTATGAAAAATCGTAGAAAAAAACCAATTTTGGGGATTGCAATTTCTTTCGTTTTAGTAGCTGGTGTTGCAGGTACTCTTTATGAACAAAACAAAGAACCTAAAACAATTGTTATTAAAAAGAATGCCAAAGTTAAAAATGATATGGTACTTAGTTTTCCAGATTATTATAAAACGACAAAAGAAGATGAATCTGGATTATTAGAAGTTTTAAACGTTGATTCAAATTTAGTGTTAGTGAATAAAGATCGAAAGTTACCAGATGGTTATGAACCAGGTGATCTTATCTATCCATCAATCCCATTAAATGGGGCAATAAAAGAAAAAACTAGAATGAGAAGTGAAGCTGGACATGCATTAGAGAAGTTATTTGCTGGTGCATCAGCTGATGGTTATACATTAACAGCAATTTCTGGATATCGTTCGTACGATCGACAAGTTTCTTTATACAATAATTATCTTTCTGTACACGGTGAGGAATGGACTAAAGCATACAGCGCATATCCAGGAACGAGTGAACATCAAACTGGACTAACGATGGATGTTTCATCACCGGCATTTGGTAATAAGTTAGAAGTAGGTTTTGCCAAAACGCCTGAAGGTACATGGTTAGCGGAGCACGCACATGAATACGGTTTTATCATTCGTTACCCTGAAGATAAAGTGGAGATCACAAAATATCACTATGAACCATGGCATTTAAGATACGTTGGAAAAGAATACGCTACTTATTTATATACGAATCACCTTGCACTTGAAGAAGCGATGCCAGCTAAAAAATAATCATAAAAAACTTTTCAGACTGATTGCAACCGTTTGTCTTTCGAGGACAGAAGTCTGAAGCGAAGTAATAAAGAAGAACGCGAGCGATTATCAGAAAGTAATAGGCATGTCTCATTAGTACGGGACATGCCTTTTACTTTCTACTGATTTATTAATGTATTTGCCATATTTAATGCTTTACGGGTTTGTTTGCCTTTAATATAATAGTTAAACAATTCTTTTTCCGATTGATTGATTAGATAAGCGAATCCTACTTTTTTAAAAAATGGTAATGAATGATCTGCCAAATATTGGTGATATTCTTGTTCTTTTTCTAAGATTAATAAGTCTAATAAGATGAATAAATTAATAAAAAGTTTGTCATTTTTTTTGGTAGCAAGATCATACCCTTTCCCTACATATTGTAATAATTCACCTTTAGATAAAAGTTTTCCATAATAGGAACTTCGTATATATCCTTCTAAGGAAAGTAAGTATGGGATCGAATTGGAATCCTTCAATTTCATAGACTCAAAATAATATTTTTTTGCTAACTCATAATTTTTTCTTCGATAATATTCAAAAGCTAAATTATGATATACCCTTGCTTTTCGGTCCGATGATCTACAAATTTCGCAGCTTTGGATTAAGTTTTCAAATCTTTTAATCGTCTCAGAAAATTCTTCATTATCCTTAACTTGTATTAGCATAAGCATTTCGGAGTCGATTACCCTAAGATAGGAATTAATACTTTTGAAATACTGTCGGGCTTTATCAGCATAGAAATATGCCATAACAGGAAAATCATTTGAATGATAAGCAGAAGCTAAGTGATAATAATATTCCTCATTTGCATATTCTTCAATATTAATTTTCTTTAAAACTTGAATGGCAAGTAAAGGTTCATGGTTCGTTAAGTGATAAATACCTTGCACATGTCTAAAAAGATTTCGTTCATAAGGTGCCAATTTGTGCTTTATTTTTTTAATTTCATTTATGAGCTCTTTTGCTTCACTCATTAAATTACGCATTAATAAATATCGGATGCGAAGTAATTTATATTGATTAATATGATTTGAAATTTGAATTAACTCTTCTTGCTCAAGTTCTATGTTGATTTTTTCTATTTCGTCAAATAGCTGCATTATAATAGACTGCTGCCAACTATCTATACGCATTTTAATATTTTTTAATTTTAAAATCTCATTTTCGATTTTTATTCCAAGTCGATCTGATAGAAGGGCTATAATTTCATTTGCATATTCAGTTTGAGATCTTTCTATTTTACTAATATGCGTACTAGAACAAATTCCTTTCCCTAATTGTTCTTGTGTCATTTGAGATTTTTCTCGATAATATTTTATGATTCTCCCCTCATACATAACAAATTTCTCCTTTTTGTAAGCCTTTTATTAAAAGTTTGAGTAGTAGAAAACCATTGATTCCCCCAAGTTAATCCTAAAAATTTCTATTGAATTTTTAAAAACTTTCATTCCATGCAAAATCTATCAATCAATAAATTTAGTAAAAAATGCGACTTTAATGCTAAATAGAAAAATAATTTATGATGATGAATGTCGAAAATAAGGCTCATTAAAGACAATTCGATCTGAAATAACCCCCATTTACCACGAAAAATAGCTAAATTACAATTAAATTATTAGATTTATCTAACTATTCCAATTCTAATTTTACACCATTTTTTTTATTGGAGGAATGAAATAGAGTTAGTTAATTTAATCATTTTTTTCAAACAGTTTAACTTAATCTAGTAGAAGGAGCGCATAGAAATGAAGATTAGAAATAAGAAAATGCTAAATGTAATGGTAACAAGTGTATTAACTACAAGCTTTTTTACATCTTATTTAATGCCTCAACAAAAATCTTATGCAACGTCGAACTCTGTAGAATCAATCTTAAAGGGACTGACAGATGAGCAAAGACAATCGATTAAACGTTTAACTCCTCAAGAAGGCTTTGTGATTGACCCAAGCTTATTATCCTTAAAAGATAAAACTGCAAATATTATAGTTGAACTAAAAACTTCACCAATTGAAAATGATCAAAATGGGAAAATCAAAAAGGTATCTAAAGGTAAGAAAGAAAAAATAAAAGGTGAACAAGAGTTCTTTAAAAAGCGATTAACGGAATTATGGAATAAGAAAAACGAAAAAGTGGAAGTAAATCAGCAAGCTAAAAAGAAAACAAATCAGTTTCATATTAAACAATCATTTGAAAATGTATTCAATGGAGTGGCAATGACGATTCCGACGGATCAAATTAATTTGCTTCTTCAAACGGGTGTTGTGAAACGAGTATGGAAGGATAACAAAGTTAGTGTACCGATCAAAGAGCTTTCTGTTAATTCTTCTACAAAAAATAAAAGTGTGCCACCAGCGTTACCACTTTTAGGTGTAGATCGTTTACATAACGAGGATATAAATGGCCAGGGGATTAAAGTAGGAGTTCTTGATACGGGTATTGATTATAATCATCCGGATTTAAAGGATGTTTATAAAGGTGGTTATGATTTTGTAGATAATGACTCGGATCCAATGGAATCTACACCTGCAGATTTAGCTGCTTCTGGTGAGCCGGCAGAAATTGATGGCCGTCCATTTGTTACTGAACATGGAACACATGTTGCGGGTACAATTGCATCAAACCCGCGAAATAACGTTGATTATGCAATGACTGGCGTAGCACCAAATGTTGACTTATATGCATATCGTGTTTTAGGTCATTATGGTTCAGGATATGATTCTTGGATTATTGCTGGAATTGAAAAGGCTGTAGAAGATGGGATGGATGTAATTAATCTTTCTTTAGGAAACAGTAATAATTATTCTTTAGATGCTACAGCAGTAGCGATTAATAATGCAGCTTTACAAGGGGTAGTTCCCGTGGTAGCGGGAGGTAATGCAGGTCCTACTCCAGGGTCACTAGGTTCTCCTGGTTCGTCACCATTAGCTATTACTGTCGGAGCAAGCGATGTTCCTACAGATATACCAACTGTACAAACGAGTATAGGGAATGTTTCAGTTGAAAATGAGTTAATGGCTCACGGTTTAGGAAAAGATTACTTAAATATTATTGATAAAAAATTGAATGTTGTAGATGTAGGAATAGGTGCCGAGGAGGATTATACAAATAAAGACGTAAGTGGCAAAGTGGCGCTAATATCACGTGGTACTTTATCTTTTGATGAAAAAATCCGACGTGCTCATGAAAAAGGAGCAGTAGCAGTGTTAATTTATAATAATATAGAAGAAGAGATTCCTTTCTTTTTAGGTGAAAACTTTGGTTATGTACCTACTTTTAAAATGAGTCAAGAGGAAGGGAAAAGTATTGTTGATGAGCTCACTAAGAATCCGGATGTTCAATTAAAAATGACGGATTTACAGTCAAATATGACATCTGGTGACGTATTAGCAGACTTTAGTTCCCGAGGACCTGTAAGTAATAATTTTGATATTAAACCAGATGTTGTGGCACCAGGTGTTTCTATTTTCTCAACTGTACCAGAATATATTAATAATCCTGGGGAAGAAACGGATTACTCAACTAGTTACGCGAGCATGGATGGGACTTCAATGGCTACGCCACATGTTGCGGGTGTTGCTGCATTATTACTACAATCCCACCCAGAATATACTGTTGCCGATGTAAAAGCAGCACTTATGAATACAGCCGATCCATTAAAAGGAAGAACATATCATGTAAACGAAGTTGGAGCTGGTCGAGTAGATGCTTACGAGGCAGTTCATAACACGACTTTAGTAGAAGTACAAAATAAATCGTATACATTGGATGAAAATGGTTTTAAAAAGCAAATCGATGATCTATCAGGTTCATTACCATTCGGAAGTATTACACAAACAAGCGAGGAACAAAATCGTACAACTTCAATTAATATTAAAAATTTAAGCAAAAATAATGAAACATATCATACAAGAGTAGAATTTTTAACGATAGATGAGGTTTCAAAAGATGCTAGTAAAAATGGAGTGAAACTCGAACTGCCTTCTGAAGTAACTGTTAATGGAAATGACAGTGTCAATATAGACGCCAAAATAACAATACCAAAATCTGCTGAATTTGGCATATATGAAGGCTATATTTATGTAGAAAATGAATCGAAAACACAGGAGTACCAAATACCGTTCCACGTGAGGTATACGACAAGTGGATTTGCAAAGGTTGATTTCTTTAAGAATGCAATAACAAGTGACTTAAGTAACTTCCATCCTGATATACTACCTTTTACACCAGTTACAGTAAGATTTAACAGTGAGATGGAAAAAATCGATGTTGTTGTTAGCGATCTATCTGGAAAACCAATTGGCCTATACGGTACTTTCGATTGTGCCGGTGCAAATGTTGATACAGACTACTTAATCATGTACGGCTTTTCTGGTGATGCAAAATTATTTACAGGTGATCCAAATAAGCCATTAACACTTGAATATGAACCTTTAGATGAAGGCAAATACATTGTTTCTTATATTGGTACAGATGCTGCTGGGAAAACCTATAAAGTTGACAATGATATGGTAATTGATAATACCCCTCCAAAAGTAGTATTTGATAAAAAGACAGGCATTAATGAAATTTCCGATGCGGATTTAACAACTGAAACAAACCCAATGGATGGTAAAGATTACAAAGCTTACTGGGTCCATGGAAATGTATACGACGATACAATCGATTATCTAAAGAGTAGAGGACATGAGCTAACTCAAGAAGCAAACTCAGTTTATGCTTATCAGGATTCATCATGGCCGACAGCACAATTTTTCCCAACTAAAAATGGTGACTTCAAATTTGGTGTATTACCAGAAGAGTATGCAAATTACCCTACGAACGTAGCAATTTATACCTATGATTATGCAACAGCAGGAAACCCGGTTTTCCCTGATTTTACGATTATTAATAAAGGTGACCGATACGCAACAATTAATACAAAGTCTAAAGAAGTTACTTTAGGTTCAGAGTTTACAAGTACATTTACGATCCACAATGCGAAAAATTTAACAAGTGCTAACGCAACTATTAATATTCCAAACTATTACAAAGTTATGAGTGTAAAGCAATCGAAACAATTAGATGAGTTAATGAAGAAAAATAATTGGAGTATTCGCATTGGAAAACCACAAATAACAGAGGATACGTGGTCAAATATTACAACATTATCAGTTGATATTAAGGATAAAAAGACGAATTTACCAGTAAAAATTAATGGGAATATTGATTTGTTAGATATTAATTTAAAGGTAGTGAGCGACCTTAACTATATGAGGGAGAGTGGCTTTTATTATCAAGAGTCAACTTATCAAACAAATGAAGGGAATAAGGTTACGTTACCGACATATGCTAATCACTTTAAATTCATCGCCCAACACTCAGTTCTAGAAGGGTATTTCCACGGTGAAGCAGTTAACTTTTATAACTACGATTTAGATTATTCGAAGCTAGGTGTAAAAGCATATGTTGTAGATAAAAATGGTAAACAATATAAAGCGGATATTTCTGATCATGGCTATATGACGATTTTAAATATTCCTGCCACTAAAGATGATTATACATTCGTAGTTAGCATACCAGGACACTATCAATATAGTAGAAAAGTTAAATTAAGTAAATTAGTAGATGGAAAAATCCAAGGAATAGACTATTTCGCTTATACTGATACTGCAGCGGCAGGAGACATTAATGGAGATAATGTAATCGACATTTATGATGCAAAGCTTATTGCAAATAAAGCGCATGTAACTGGAGATAAGTTGAAGGAAGATCTAAATAAAGATGGAGTAGTTGATATTTTGGACTTCAATTATGTTGAAAAGAACTTTATGACAACAAATCCATATTTCCCTACATCTATTAAACCAGTTGAAAAAACAAGTAAATTAACGTTAGAAGAATTGAAAAAGAAATTTAACTAGAGTGTTAGATGAAAGAGGATGTCCCAAAAATATAAACTTTTTGGGGCATCCCTTTTTTGAGCATAAAAAAATAAGAAAATCGTTCTTTTTGGTATAATTGAGTCACCACAACCAACAACCTGAAAGGAACGATTTTCTTATGTATAAACAGTATAACATGAATCAACTAACTCTTCCAATGGACATTGAGGTATTAATTCCTACTAATCACCTTGCCCGTTTAATTGACACTGCGGTCGATAAAATGGATCCTACTATTTTTTCTTCTTTTCACACAGGTGGTGGCCGTCCGCCCTATCATCCAAAAATGATGTTAAAAGTTATCCTTTATGCTTATTCAAACCGTATGTATTCCTCTAGACAAATTGCGAAACAACTGAAAGAGAATATTGTTTTTATGTGGCTTTCGGGCGAACAACAACCTGATTTCCGTACAATTAACCGTTTTCGAAGCGATCGAATGAAAGACGTAATTTATGAAACGTTCTTTTCAATTGTCGATCTTCTTCGAGCAGAGGGTCTTGTAAAACTTGAGGACTATTTTCTTGATGGTACCAAAATTGAGGCAAATGCCAATAAATACACTTTCGTTTGGCGTAAATCCACGGAAAAATATGATCAAAAACTCGATGAAAAATTCCAACAGATTGTGTTAGGAATTGAAAAAGTGATCCAAGAAGATGAAGATTTAGAACAAGAAACAGACATTGAAGCGAAATTAGAGGAATCACCAATTACGTCCGAAAAAATCGCTGATACCGTGAAAAAGTTAGAGAAAAGACTAGAAAAAGATCCTAAAAATAAGGCGATAAAGAAAGCAAAGCGTCAGTTGGAGAAAGATTTACTACCAAGAAAACTAAAATATGAGAAACAAAAGGCAACATTTCAAAATCGTAACAGTTATTCCAAGACCGATCCCGATGCAACTTTTATGCGAATGAAAGAAGATCATATGAAAAATGGTCAGTTAAAAGCAGGATATAATGTACAAATTGGAACGGAAAATCAATTTATTGTTGGCTTTAGTCTTCACCAACGCGCAGGTGATCCAGGCTGCCTCATCCCTCATTTAGATCTATTGGAAAAGTACAATCGTCCAAAACCAAATTCGATCATTGCCGACTCTGGTTATGGGAGTGAAGAAAATTACGCTCATTGTGAGGAAAAAGAAATAGAGGCTTTTATTAAATACAACACATTCGATAAGGAACAAACTAAGGCATGGAAAAAACAAATTGGTCGTGCTGAAAATATGACTTATGATGAGGAATTAGATGAATGGATTTGTGTAAATGATAAACGACTAGTTTTCCAATATGAAAGTAAAAAGAAAACAGATAACGGTTATGAATCCATTAAACGAACGTATCAATGCGTAGAATGCCCTAACTGCCCGTTCCAAAGCACCTGTGCCAAAGGAAAAGAAATGAAAACGATCCAAGTCTCCATCAAAAATCAGATCCAACGAAAAGACATACGGAAAAGACTATCGACTGAAGAAGGGGATCAAAAATATCGAAAAAGAAAAATTGATGTAGAACCTGTCTTTGGCCAAATAAAACATAATCAAGGGTATAAACGATTTACAATGAAAGGCCTGTCCAAAAATACCACGGACTGGGGTCTAATTTGTGTTGCCCATAATCTAAAAAAATGGGAATCCACTTCCAAAAAACTGAAAAAATAACAAAATAATAAAAGGAAATTCCTCTCCTAAAATCTCCAATTTTATAAAAAACCCTCAAAAAATGATGAAATGAAAAAAACTGCCTCAAAATGTCGTCATTCAATGACCTTTTGAGACAGCTTCTTCTCTGTATGATAAATAAAAAATGCACCTCCAAATTGTAGACTATGTCTACTATATGGGGTGCATTTTAAATTTACCTAGTAATCAATTCAACCGGTGTTACTTCCAAGATTCAATTGCATTTATGAGTAGTGACGCTAATGCTTTTGCACCATCTGGTTTTAAATGAACACCATCTGGAGAAAAATATGAGTTATGATTTGCGCTAGCACTATGCCAGTCTACAACTCTAGTATTTGCATATTTACTTGAAACTTCTCTTAAAGTTTTATTCACAATCGACTCCCAAGGTCTTGGTACTCGCGTGTTAACAAATAAAATTTTTCGATCTTTCCCAATTAAATCGATGAGAGAAGACATTTGTTTTGTGGTAAAAGGACCGTTTGTACCTAGCTCTATAACAACAATATTTCCAAGCGAATTTGTGTTTTTTGCTTGTTGAATGATTGCAGATGCTTCAGTAAATTGTCTTCCAATTTTAGCATTTACAGAAAGTGATGAATAGGTTTTCTTCAGTTCAGGAATTGAATTAATAACGACTGAATCTCCTACGATAAATACATTATTATTTGACACAACCGGCTTATTCGTTTCAGCGGGTTTGTTAGTATTTGGAGTTTGATTGTTATCGACACCTGACTTTGGCTCTTCATTTGTTTGACCACTATTATTATTTTGTTTACTTGTATTGTCATTGACTGGCTTTTTATCTTGATTTACTGTTTTTTCGTCATCATTTTGCCCAATTGGTTTGGTTGCTTGTTTATCGTGATCATCTATAGTTGTTGAAGGAGGGTTTTTAGTACCGTTTTCAACAACAGTTTCAGAAGATTGTTTTGATACGGATTGAACTGATTCAATTTCTGAACTTGCTTTTACATCTTTAGAATCAGGGAGAATAGATAGTCCAAAGCTTGCGATACCTGATAATAAAATAAATGTGGATATGATCACAATATGTTTATAAAAGAATTCTTTTAGATTAATATTTCCTGCAAGGAAGTTTTTCCAAAGTATACCTAGTTTACCTTTTCTAATTGGATCTTCAATATAGTGATAGGAAAGAGCTGCAAGAACAAATATTAATGTAATTTGACAAATTGCTCTAAACAGTGAAATATCGCCAGTGTTAACCTTAGGGGACAATAAAATAATGACAGGGTACTGCCATAAATAGATTCCATATGAACGTAATCCGATCCATTTCAATGGTTTCATTGATAGGAATCTACCAATCTTACTTGTCGGGTGAGCGAGTGCCGCAATTAGCATGGCAGATGAAATAGACAATAAGAACATTCCCCCACGATAAAGGAAACTATCATACTGATTTGTTTTACCGACCATCAGTAGAAAAATAAGTAAACCCGTAATCCCTACTAGATCAATTAATATTTTTCCAGAGGTTGTAACGTTATTTGTAAGTTTTCGGCTAGGCCATACTAAAGCCAATGATGCCCCTATTAATAATGAAAAAGCTCTCGTGTCAGTTCCATAATAGACCCTACTAGGATCACTACCAGGATGGAATAATATAGCCATCAGTAATGCAGAAACGATTGCACCAACTAATGTATACAAAAATAGTCGATCTTTATTTTTAATATATTTTAAGCCTAATAGAGTAAGGATCGGCCAAATAATATAAAACTGCTCCTCAACAGCTAACGACCAAAAATGATTTAATATCGATGGATTTGCAAAAGACTCAAAATATGAAAGGTGATGGAAGATATACCACCAATTACTGTAATAAAATATGGCAGCTACTGAATCTTGTTTTAAATTTCCGATCATTGATGATTTGAATAATGAAACAAATGCAATGACAATAAGTAGTAAGGTGAACATACCCGGTAGAAGTCTTTTTGCGCGGCGGTACCAAAAGCTTTTTAAGTCGATCCTTTGATTTGTACTCCACTCAGCAATTAATAAATCGGTAATCAAATAACCTGAAAGTACAAAAAATACTGTAACGCCTAGAAACCCGCCAGAAGCCCATGAAAAATTCAAATGATATGCAATTACAGATAAAACAGCTAAAGCTCTAAGCCCGTCTAATCCAGCCATATAACGAAACGGTTTCTTTGTATTAGACATAAGCATAACCTCTTCGTTTAAACACCTCATAAACGATTTCTTTTTTGAACAAATGTTGAGCGCTTATACTATTTAATTTCTTAATTGTCCGAACCGCGAAGTTCATTGCTAATTTCCCCTTCCTCTAATCTATCTATATTTATGTAGCCTTTTTTAACTATTGGCTTTTTATTTAATGTATTTGTTTTTCAAAAAAAGAGAGCCAAATCTAATAAATTAAAAGTGACTCTTTATTCGTTTATTTAAAAAAGTTATCTAATATAATAATCCCCAACTAATACTTTTGAAATGACGTCGGTTGGAATTGCAAATTCAACCACACCCATATAACCAGGTGCAACTTCATATTTATCAAATGAAATAATAAGCTTATGATCTTCATTTATATAAAAATTTTGATTGTCTTTAATGCTTACGAAAGGATCAATTGAATAGTCAAGATTTGCTTCCGGTATCCAGTATACCTTACTTTCATCTTTTTTCATCTGTTCTTTCATTTGTTCTTTAATGTTTTCGCTAATTATTTTTACATATGATTTATCTTTAAAAAGAATCGGTAATGACAATAATATTTCCTTTTTCTTGTCAATTGTGTCAAATTTCATAGTTGTTGAGGAAGAGGCAGCGGTATTAACAACATATCTTTCGATGGACAAAATATCCTCAGTATCTGTTTTAACTTCATAACCACTATCAATTCCTAGGTGTGCACCAGAACCTTTTTTAACAGATTCTGTTTCTTTCATAAATTGATCATATAGCTTTTTATTTTCTTCTAAGTATTTGTTGTTCAAGCTTTGCTCTAACTCTTTATTTTTTAAATTTTTAACCGCAGGGACTTTTAAATTTGCCTTAAAGGTTGGCTCATCTACAGTATATTCAGTAAAAGTTAGTACATTAACAACATTTCCAAGTATTGGAACATTTGATAATGTCTTTGCAAAAGTCGAGCTAGTATTGATTGATAAAACAAATAGTGCTGCAGTTAAAAAACCTGTAATTGACTTTAAAGGGACTCTTTTTTTTATGGAACGTTTAATTGCTTTATTAACAATAATGTCCAAATGATCAGGGATAGGAACATTTTTATAGTCCGATCTTAATTTTTCTAATTTTTTATCCAACTAATTGGCCTCCCAAAAATAAATTCATTTCATTTTAATCCGGAGTATTTCTAAAGCTTTATATAAACGAGTTTTTATTGTATTTGGACTTTCCTGTAAAATTTCAGCAACTTCTTCAATTTTTAAGTCTTCGAAATACCTGAGGACAATTACAGCCCGATATTTAGTTGGTAAAGATTCTAATGATCTTTCTAAATCAATATCTGTATAATTATCATCCTGTCCTGAAGAATATAGCTCAATCGTTTCTTCATCCATTACAGTTACTTTTTTTTGTTTTCTTAAAAAATCTAATGATGTATTTACTACAATTCTATAAAACCAACTTTTTAAAGATTGTTCATTTTTTAATTTATCTTTTGAGGAAATGGCTTTATGAATAGAATCTTGTAATATATCCACCGCATCTTCTGAGTTTTTAACGTAGCTATAAGCTAACCGATAAAAATCATCTTTATTATTTATAATTAAATCTACAAGTTCCTTTTCTAAGTTAGCTTTCCCCTTCATTTAAAGAGCTCCTTTTTTGAGATACGTATCTAAGAAGGTACACATTATAAAAGACGTATACCTATTCGAAAAAGTTTTATAAAAAATAAAAAAAAATCTAGGAAATATTTACTAAAGAAAATAACCTAACCGTTTAAGAGATATGGGTCTAAATAAGTAGTATACAGATGGCATTCCTATTCGTAAACAATCTAAACACAATTAATAAAAAAAGAGCAAGGGTGCACCAAAATTCCATTAATTGGCTTTTTATAGAATAAAATGAACGAAAATAAAACAAAAAATTTTAAAAGAGAAATAAATTTATGAATAAAGTTTTGATTATTGGGGGGGCGACTAATGAAGAAGATATTCATTCAAAAACAAATGAAAAGTACTACTCTAAAATTTAAACAAACGTTTGAATAAAAAAGTAGTCGCTAAAAGCGACTACTTGCTAATTTAAACTAACAATTTTTAAATTTTTTGATTGGAGATATTCAATAATTTGTGGTAAAGCATCCAAAGAAGGTTTAGTTTCGTGAAGTAGAATGATACTTCCAGATCCAGTGTGGCTTTTAACGTAATTTACAATTGTATTCGTATTGCGATTCTTCCAGTCTTCAGTATCTTTATCCCATAAAACCATTTTAAATTGGTGTTTTTGCATTAATTCAATAGTTGCTTGGTTTTTTGCACCGTAGGGTGGTCTAAAGAGTACTGTATCTTGCTTTGTAATATTTTTTATTAAGTTATTTGTTCTAACCAGATCATCTTCTTGATTTTTATAAGATAGTTTTAAGAAGTTATAGTGGTGCATGGAGTGGCTTCCAACAGAATAACCGTTAGAATATGCATATTGTACATTTTCAGGATACCTTTGAACGTTATCTCCGATGTAGAAAAAAGTACCGCCAACTTTGTATTTCTTTAAAACATTTACTATTTCTTTCGAATATTTCGAGGGACCATCATCAAATGTAAGTGCTACGCTACCTTGTGGGATACTATAATTAATTACATTGTTTAATTTTACAGTCGGATATATTGATTGAACGGGTTTATTGATGGGTTCTTTTTTAACTGCATATCTGACATCAGGTTCATTTGTGTGTACATTCGGTTGAGATACGTTTTTGATATCATCTTTCTTTGGAACTTGTTTTTCCTGATTTGACTTAATTTTTTTCTCTGGAGATTTTGTATTTTGTACCTTTGAAACACTTTCTGCTTTTGCTGGTTTTTTTCCGCAAAATAAAGATTCTGCTTTACAAGTTTGACTCTTATAACCTATTAAGCTTATCGATAGAATACTAATAGCAGCAACAGTAAGCCAACCATATAGTTTATACTTTTTCGAATTACCCTTATTTTTTTTTGAACTGGATCGACTAATTGATAAGTAAGGTAGATCAATTAAAATTCTAAGATCTTTCATATTTTTTATAGAGTGAAGTTGCAAATGAAACTCTTCAGAACAAGAAAAGTAAATTTTTTCACTCTTATTACTGTTTGACTTCGTTACAAAACTAGTAAACTGCTTTTTATCCTCATCCCAAGTACTACATAAAGAAAGGCTAAACTTATTGTTTTCATCAAAAATAATTTTTGATTTCATAAGATTGGCCGTTTCGTTGTCAATTTCCCAATGAAGTTCTATTTCTTGATTAAATAATAGTTTTATATGCAAAAAGGATTTATCGAATTTTTTTTCGATTGATAAAAGCTCAATGTGTTTTTCATTGTTAATTGACATAACTTCCTCCTATCTTGTAAAGAAATCACTCTTTTGCGTTTATTCTTAGACAGTAAAGACTGACGTAAGAATATATCCTTTGTCATACCTATTTCCGTTGTTTTCCTTAAACCATATTAGTCTAAAAGAAAAATAATATGTAAAGATTTTTCCATATTAAACTAGGTTTTTTAATTAGATTAAAATGTGTCGAATATTAAATTTACCTTACATTTTAATTGTAAAGTACTGTAATAAATTGTCAATTGAAGATTTGAAATTAGTCCTTATGGAATAAATGAATTATGTTGAAAAGAATAGAAAGAATCATTTTTAAAACATTAAATGATAAAAACGGTACCATATTAGGAAAAATGTACCTTTATGTTAAAGGGGCTTTTAAGAGATCTTTTTTATTAATTATGTATAAACAACTTGAGTTTTATAGAATAGTAAAATTGACATTTTTCAAACAATAACATAATATGTTTATAAATTAGTAAACATTTTGTTTAAATGTTTGTTTTATAATAAACGAAAAAGGGTTGTGTTTGTTAAGTGGAAAATTTAGACGTTTTTTGGAATGCCGATATAGAAGAATTAAAACAAGGATATATCGAAGAGGAAAATCATTATTACTGTTTACTCTGTAGTAATAGAATTGAAAAAGGCATTATTTATCAAGATTCGGGAATTTTATATGAAGCCGAAAAATACATGAAAGTCCATATAGAACATAGTCATGACTCTGTTTTCGATTATTTAATCCAACTGGATAAAAAATTAACAGGATTAACAGAACATCAAAACCATCTTTTACGTCTTTTTTATCAAGGGAAGAGTGATACAGAAATACAAAAAGAAACGGGAATCGGTAGCTCTTCGACAATCAGGAATCATCGCTTTGTTTTAAAGGAAAAGGAAAGACAGGCAAAATTATTTCTTGTCTTGATGGAGCTTTTAAAAGAAAAGGATCAGCATGCGCCAAGTTTTTTACCACTTCATAAAACAGCAAAAATGGTTGATGAGCGCTATAACATTACGGAAGATGAAATGGAAAAAACTATAAAAAAATACTTTCCTGAAGGCGTAGATGGGCCATTAAAAAAATTTCCATTAAAGGAAAAACAAAAGCTTGTTGTGTTAAGAGAAATTGTGAAAAGATTTTCACCAAATAAGAATTATTCAGAAAAAGAGATAAATGAAGTACTGACAGCTATTTATCCTGATTATGTCGTGTTAAGAAGATACTTAATCGAATATGGCTTTATTGATCGAAAGTCGGATGGCAGTAGTTATTGGGTAAAAGCTTAGTAAAAGAAAGGTTGTTAAAAATGAGTAGAAAAAAAGAATTGAAAATGCAATATAAGGAAACGAAAGTTCAAGCAGGTATTTACCAAATTAAAAACATAAAAAATCAAAAAGTCTTCATCGTAAGTACTAAAAATTTAAAAACCATTAATGGGAAGAAATTTGAATTAGAGGCGGGGTCTTGTACAAATAAACTTCTTCAACAAGAATGGAATGAATATGGAAAAGAGTCATTTATATTTGAAGTATTAGAAATTTTAAAGGAAGAAGACATTAGTCCATTAGGTATCAAAGGAGATCTAAAAAAACTAGAAGAAAAATGGTTAGAAAAACTTCAACCTTATGGTGAAAGAGGGTATAACTCATATAGTAGCAATGGTAATCAATAGCAAATTATTTATTGTTGATTACGCCCGTTTTATCAATTAATTTATGTTCTTTTAGACAGTTTGACATTCAAATTTCTAGGGCTCTGTCAAACACTAAAACCACAAGAATTCCTTGTGGCTTTTTCAGAGTGTTGAAATATATTGTAGTCAATAGGAAAATTAACTGAATTTAAAGGGAAAATAATCTATTTATTATTTATTTGTCTTTTTATTGATATACAATTGGTATTGGTTGAAATATAAATGTTTTAACTAACTGACTAAAATTGAATAGATCATCTTTTTGACAATGAATATTTGTAAAGAAGTGAATGTCTTCATCATGAGTTTCGATTTAGTTTTGATGAATAAAGTGTAATTCATTCGTTCAATTCACTTTTTTATTGTTTTTAAGATTATTATTTTTCATAAAGAAAATGATTGGAACGAAAGGTTGCCAGGCTCCTATGGGAGATGCGGGAAGGCTGAGACCCCACAGGCGCACGCCGAGGAGGCTAAAGAATCTCGCCCCATGGAAAGCGAGCAACCTGTAGTGGAAATCACTGAGACACAACTTACTTATCAAAGTTTAATTGACAAATTCTTTTTTTTAACAGCGTGCTAAAACCACAAGATTTCCTTGTGGTTTTTTGTTTTACCAATCAATTTCTTTGTACTTAAGATTCCCCGTATACCTTTATTGTTATAGGAACATACTTTTATAGATACAAAAAAATGAAATTTTACTGATTATGTTCAAAATATCGTAACATTATCGGTCATTTGATTAGAATAATTAATTTCATAGGACAATAAGATAATACATTATAGGGGGAGATTTCATATGGAGTTGGATAATGTCACACTCAGTAGATTACTAACAAGTATGACACTAGTATTTCACATTATATTTGCAACAATTGGCGTAGGAATACCCTTAATGATTGCTATTGCAGAAGGGTTAGGAATTTTAAAAAAGGATCCACACTATACGCTGATGGCAAGAAGATGGGCCAGGGGTTACACAATTACCGTTGCAGTTGGAGTAGTAACTGGAACATGTATTGGTTTACAACTATCTTTATTATGGCCGAGCTTTATGAGGATTGCTGGTCAAGCAATTAGTTTTCCACTGTTTATGGAAACATTCGCCTTCTTTTTTGAGGCGATATTCCTAGGGATTTATCTATACACTTGGGATCGATTTAAAAAACCTATTTATCATTGGTTAATCATTTTACCTGTGATATTAGGTTCAACTTTGTCGGCGTTTTTCATTACCACAGTAAATGCATTTATGAATACTCCACAAGGTTTTACTTTGAAAAATGGAATCATTAAAACGGTCGATCCAATTGCCGCAATGTTTAATCCAGCTGCTCCTTCCAAAACTTTACATGTAGTTGTTACTGCATATGTTGCATCTGCTCTTATATTAACGTCGATTGCCGCTATTCAGTTATTAAGAAGAAAAAATACGGAATACACACGAAAAGGGCTCCGATTAGCAGCAACACTAGGATTAATTTTTGCTGTTTTAACAGGTGTCACGGGAGATGTTTCCGCAAAATTCCTTGCTAAATATCAACCAGAAAAACTAGCAGCAATTGAATGGCATTTTGAGACGGAAAGAGGGGCAGATTTTGTCTTATTCGGAACGCTTGATGATCAAACACATGAAGTAAAATATGAAATTCGAATTCCTAAACTGTTAAGCTTTTTATCTTTCTCAGATTTTAATGCACCAGTAACTGGATTAAATGAATTTCCAAAAGAAGAGACGCCACCTTTGTTTATCCATTATTTATTTGATATAAAAATGACTTTTGTCGGCTTAATTATATCGATGACCTTCATATTTGTTGTGTTTTCTATTAAAAAGAAAAATTGGATGCATAATAAGTGGCTTTTACGTGGACTAGCGCTAACTGGACCATTGGCGATGATTAATATCGAACTTGGATGGATGATTGCTGAAATAGGCCGCCAACCGTGGATTTTAAGAGGATATATGAAGGTTTCAGAAGGAGCCACAACTGCCAAAGGACTAGGCAGTATGTTTTGGTTATTTTTTGTTTTATATGTCTTTTTAGGAGTCTTTTGTACAATCGTTATTCGAAAAATGTTCATTCATAATCCACCCGAAGATGAACTTCAATATCGTTTTAAAAAATAGGCTCTGTTTAAAGGTCATTTAAAAAACTCTTGGTAAGTTATAAATATTGTAGCTTTAAAGAGTACGACTGCAATTTGAAACAAAGCCAATGAATAGGAGGGTGAACATTGAATATTGAGTTATTAGGAATAATCGTTTTATGGATATTTCTATATGGATATATCATTATAGCATCAATTGACTTCGGTGCTGGATTCTTTGCTTATTATGGAAAAGTAACAAAAAAGGATCACTTAATAAATAATTTGATTAGTAGATATTTATCACCTGTTTGGGAGATAACAAATGTATTTTTTGTATTTTTCTTTGTTGGCATTATAGGATTTTTTCCAAGTGTTGCATTTTATTATGGAACAGCCCTTTTAATCCCAGGAAGTATTTCGTTAATCCTATTGGCAATTAGAGGATCATTTTATGCTTTTTCTAATTATGGATCAAAGGAAAATAAAGTTTATTTGTTCTTATATGGAGCAACAGGTCTATTGATTCCCGCTTCACTTTGTACGGTTCTGACCATTTCTGGAGGAGGATATATAATTGAAAAAAACGGAGTCGTTCAATTTTTAGCTAAAAATTTATTAACAAGTATTTACTCCTGGAGTGTTGTCATCATTGCAATTATTTCAGTCCTATATATAAGCGCAACATTTTTAACCTATTACGCAAGTAAAGCGAAAGATGAAAGTGCGCTAGCAATATTAAGACAATATGCTTTATTCTGGACCGTTCCAACGATTTTATCAAGCTTTCTTGTCTTTGTGGGATTAAGAGATAATAACGTTAGATTTTATCAAAATATCGTAAATCATTATTGGTGGATGTTTTTATTATCATTAATTTGTTTTTTAATCGCATCATCATTAATTTTACTAAAACGGAATTACGGAACAGCCTTTATATTTGTCATGCTCCAATTTTTCTTCGCCTTTTTCGGCTATGGAGCAGCTCACTTGCCATATATATTGGATCCTTATATTACGATCTATAATGGATACACGAATCAAACATCAGGTACTATGCTAGTAACAGTATTTGTCTTAGGATTACTCTTATTAGTGCCATCGTTATTGTTCTTATTTAAACTATTTTTATTTGATGCCGAATACGTTCAAGGCAAAAAGTAAAGTGGGGGAGATGTAATGCACTCTTCTAATAAACATGAAAAGCGGCTTGTGCTTTTATGTTTTATTGTAGCTTTTATTATGGGATTATCTTTTATTAGTAAATTTTTTCATTGATAATGAGTAAGTGGCGCCTATAACTTTAAGGCGCTTTTTTTATTGAATGAAGCAAATAAAAAAAGGTGAATCTGCAATTAACATGCTAAATTCACCTTTTTATAGAAATGAAGAGTAGTTTTTGCCTACATTCATTCATGCACTTGCTAAAACTTTTCCTTCTTTTACAAGTAGTGTACGAGTCGAAACATTCTTTGCGAATTCCATGTCGTGAGTAATGACTAGAATGCTCATTCCGTCCTTTGCTAACTGTTTCATAATCTCTGCAATTCCGTTCGTTAGTTCAGGATCTAGTGCAGAAGTAGGTTCATCAAAGCAAAGAATTTTTGGCTGTAGCGCACACGCTCTAGCAATAGCAACACGTTGTTGCTGACCGCCGGATAGCTCATATGGCAATGAATTTGCTTTATCACTAAGACCAACTTGTTTTAATAGATCGATTGCTCTTTTTGTAGCTTCTTCTTTATTCATACCTAGTACAAGAATAGGGGCTTCAATAATATTTTCAATTACTGTTTTATGTGGGAATAAATTATAGTTTTGAAAAACAAGTCCAACATTTTTTCTTATTTTTAAAAGATCTTTTTTAGATTTTATCACTTGCCCATCTATTTCAATTGATCCACCATCGAAGCTTTCTAAGCCATTAATACAACGAAGTATTGTCGTTTTTCCTGCTCCGGATTGTCCTAATAGAGTAACGATTTCTCCTTTATTAACTTCAAAAGAGACTTCATTTAATACGGTTTGTTTATTAAATTGTTTTGTTAAGTTATTTACTTTTAACATTTAAAGTCTCTCCTTATTTATAATATGAATAGCGATTTTCTAATCGTTTAAATAAATTCGTTAATATTGCTGTTAGTAGTAGATAAATCACACCAACGAATACAAGAGGTAGTAGGGATGCACTTGTATTTGATGCGATTTTAGCTACTCGAAGCATATCATCCAGTCCAACAACATATACAAGAGCTGAATCTTTTACTAAAGTAATTACTTCGTTTGAAACAGGAGGTAATACTTTTTTAGTCATTTGAGGCAGAATAATTCTTTTAAAAGTTTGACTGCGACTCAATCCTAAAACCTCTGCTGCTTCATATTGACCTTTATCAACTGATTGAATACCAGCTCTGAAAATCTCCCCAAAATAAGCTGCGTAATTAAGTACAAATGCGATAATAACGGTTGTAAAACGGTCAAAGACGATTCCGACTAATGGTAAACCAAAAAAGATAAAGATTAATTGTAAAAGTAGAGGTGTACCACGCATTAATAAAATATAAGAACTAATAATTGATTTGATTGCTGTTATATTTGAAAGTCTTCCAAGTGCAATGATGATTCCAAGTGGAATTGCTAACGCTAGAGTAATTAAGAAAACCTCTAGCGTAACTTTTAAACCATCAAGCATGGAAGGTAATAAAGATGTAATTTGTTCCATGATTGTAAGCTCCTTTTTATTTCAATGTACCGAACCATTTTTTATATATTTTGTCGTAAGTACCATCTTTTTTCATAGCACCAATTTGTTTGTTAATTTTTTTAAGTAATTCAGCATCATCTTTTCGAACGCCAATTCCATACTCTTCTTCACCAAAGTTATCTTCTAAAACTTTGTATTTGTTTTCGCCTCTTTTGTTCATGTAATATCTAGCTAATGTTTCATCTGCTACAACCGCATCTACACGTTTTGATTCTAAGTCCATTAAAGCTTGGTTGTTGTTTTCATATAATACAGGTTTACTTCCGTTAAACGATTTTACTAAGTTTTTATCTTTATTAACTGCATCTAAAGAACTTGATCCTTCTTGAATCCCAACATTCTTACCTTTTAAATCTGCTTTTGTTTTTATACTTGAATTTGCTAGGGTGATAATAACTTGTCTATTTTTTAAATATGCATCTGAGAAATTTACTTTTTTCTTACGCTCATCCGTAATTGAATAGCCGTTCCAAATTGCATCAATATTTCCTGATTTTAACTCAGTCTCTTTCATTGACCAATCAATCGATTGGAAAGTTACTTTCATATTTTCACGTTTAAAAACTTCTTTTGCTAAATCGATATCAAAACCTACAACTTTACCTTGATCATCCTTAAAACCCATTGGTACAAAAGTATCATCTAATCCAACGACTACTTCGTTTGCATTTCGTTTTTCTTTTCCACAACCTGTTACAACTAATATTGAAATCATACAAATGATAAATGCTGACATTAATTTTTTATTCATTTTATTCTCTCCCTTAAATTAATTTATATTTTTGAAAAACAAAAAACTCCCGCACTCTAGCTATATAAAACAGCTAGAGGACGGGAGTATTACTCACGTGGTTCCACCTCTATTTATTGATACCTCACGATACCAACCTCTTCAAGTGCAGCAATTAAGCTATACTCTAGCACGATAACGGGTGCAGGGAATCCGGAAACAGTCTACTACCATAAAGGGTTCGGTGCTCAGCTCAGAGATGTGTTCAAAATATTGTCTTACGCCCCTCGCACCAACCGGGAACTCTCTTTTTAAGAACTTAATACTTTTACTATTTCTCATCAATGCTTTTAAAATTAAATTTTCAAATATGTTCAATACTGCAGTTTTTATAAAATCAAACTAGTTTGTTTTGCGATGACCAAATAATATTACAGATTACAAACAACTGTCAACAAATTTTATTTAAAAAAACGTTAAAATTGTCAAAACTTGGATAGGAAATTTCTCGGGAAATATAGAAAATTGTCGATTGAATGCTCATAAAACTGATTGGAATTGTCAAAAATTATCAATTCACAAAAATAACATATCTTTTATAAATTACGATTAAAAAATATGATAAATTATCATTAAGAACAAGTGCGCTAACACTCGTTCTAAGCAATTGAATAAGCCGAGATGGTTTTATCTTGCTAAATCAAAAGAAGTAGTCCATGCCGGCGAATGCATATGGGCTATTTCTTTTTTGTTGCGTTAATAATACTAATTACTAATCAATGCAACGACAAAAGTCATTGCGATGAAAAAAGTTTTATATTTAACAAAAAATTCATGCGCTAAAAGTATATCTAAAGAATCGTATGATATAATAAACATATATTAGAAAAGAACGAGTGCTCTAACACTCGTTCTAAGCAATTGAATAAGCCGAGATGGTTTTATCTTGTTAAATCAAAAGAAGTAGTCCGTGCCGGGTCAAAGCATAGGGGCTATTTCTTTTTTGTTGCGTTAATAATACTAATTACTAATTGAATCAATGCAACGACAAAAGTCATTGCGATGAAGATTAGTGTAAGTATTTCAAGTGTTTGCATTGGCATCACCACCTTTCTACAAAAATCCGTAGAAAAGAAGATAAAACCAATTCCCCTATGCTATTCAATTGCCTAGTTTTATTATAATAAAATAATTATACTTAAACTGTAATTATAGTTGAAAAATTTAAACAATTTCATGAAGTTTTAGAATGATTACAATTCTGTTCGGTTGGTAAAAATTGAACAGAGTGTGGAAATATTAATATCTTAAAAACTATTGTATGATAAGGTTATCGTTTTTTTAGAGCGAAAAATATGGAAATAGATAATGTTAAAGTAGGAGAGTAGAATGAGAAAATTTAAGAAAGTTTATATAGAAATTACAAATATATGTAATTTGAAGTGTAATTTTTGTCCAAGCCCTACGTTGGAGAGACCGTTAAAGTTTTTGGACGAGAAGGCATTTACACATGTAATAAAATCAGTTAAGCCTTATACAGATCATATTTATTTTCATTTGATGGGGGAACCGTTTTTAAATACAAAGCTTGGTAGATTTTTGGACATCAGTCACGAAAATGGTTTGAAGGTTAATATAACGACGAACGGTACGTTAATTAACAAAGTAAAGGATTTATTAATTGAATCGAAAGGTTTAAGACAAATCAATTTTTCACTTCATAGTTTTGAGGCGAATGATTTAACGAAGGATTTGCACGATTACGTTGAAAATATTACTAATTTCATTAATGAAGCGAATGAAAAAAGCGATATGATCTGTGCAATTAGGCTTTGGAATATGGATAGTGAAGAGTTAAGAGCAAGTAATTCATTAAATATTGATATATTAAATTTACTGGAGGAAAAACTAAACTTAGACTTTTCTTTAAGTGAAAGACTTCAGGTAACACATAATATTAAACTGCGCGATAAAATTTATTTAAATATGGCAGAAAAGTTCCAATGGCCAGACATGGGTAATGATATCATCGATGAAAATGTATTCTGCTATGGTTTAAGAGATCAAATCGGAGTATTAGTAGATGGAACGGTTGTACCATGTTGTTTAGATAGCGAAGGTAAGATTCCATTAGGGAATATTTATGAGACATCGCTAGAAGATATTTTAAATTCTGAGCGTGCAAGAGCAATTTATGATGGTTTTTCAAGACGATGTGCAGTGGAAGAATTGTGCAAAAGATGTGGTTATGCAAAACGACATAAAAAGTAATTTTTGGTAAAAAGCGCTTTCTTTTTTAAAGAATGTGCTTTCTTATTTAAAAATGAAAAAAAGTTATATTAATCCCTAAAATTTTATAGTAGTATAGTTTAGTCTGTTTAAAATTTTAGGAGGATTTACATCAATGAAAGACGTACAACAAATTAAAATAACTACTGCAGATCCATCTGCAATTGGTTTATTCGGTTTAGCGATGGTAACACTTGTTGCCTCTACACAAAAGTTAGGAATTACTGATGGTGTTTCATTAGTATTACCTTGGGCGATTTTTTTAGGTGCTATTGCACAATTATTTGCGAGTATCCAGGATTTTAAACATAATAATGTATTTGGAGCAACTGCATTTGGAGTATATGCTTTCTTTTGGTTAGCTGTCGGTACGACTTGGTTAATCCAATTAGGTGCTTTTGGAGAAGCATTAATGAAAGCTGCTGATGTTAAACAACTTGGATTTGCTTTTGTAGGATATTTAATCTTTACAATTTTTATGACAATTGGTGCAATGGAAACTCATAAGGTATTATTTATTATTTTTGTATTAATCGATTGTTTATTTATTGGATTATCATTAAGCACATTAGGCTTTATGGAAGAGGCTACACATACTTTTGCAGCATATAGTGAATTAGGTATAGCAATTATGTCATTTTATGGATCGGCTGCAGCTGTATTAAATAGTCACTTTGGAAGAGAGTTCTTACCTGTAGGGAAACCTTTTGGGATATTTAAAGCGAAATAAAAATTCAGTCTTAAACTAATTTTTTTGGACTTTGTCTATATATAAAAACCTTTACCATCGGAGTAAAGGTTTTTTTTTATAAATATTTGTATTGTTTAGTTCGAAATAACAGATGATAATATCGTGCTTTTAATAAGGTAAAAGACAGTTTGATTTAAAATGAAAGGTGGAAATTTGTTTGACGACACTATTGTATATCACAGCACATCCTCACGATAAGTCAACTTCTTATAGTATGGCGGTTGGGGATGCATTTATCGAGAGTTATAAAGCTGCACATCCTAATGATCAAGTAGTACATATTGACCTTTATAATGAAACGATTCCTCATATTGATGCTGAAGTGTTTGCAGGTTGGGGGAAACTTCAATCTGGAGGATCATTTGATACACTTTCTTCAGGCGAACAATCAAAAGTAGGAAGATTAAATGAAATTGTAACTCAATTTGCTGAAGCAGATAAATATGTCTTTGTAACACCTTTATGGAACTTTTTATTCCCACCAATTATGAAAAACTATATTGATGCAATTTGTGTTGCTGGTAAAACGTTCAAATATACTTCTAATGGCCCTCAAGGATTATTAGGTGGTAAAAAAGCATTGCATATCCAGGCACGTGGTGGAGTTTATTCAGAAGGTCCAGCTGCTGGTCTTGAAATGGGACATCGCTATATTGGAGTGATCATGAGTTTCTTAGGTGTTCAAGATTTTAATGGGATTTTTGTAGAAGGTCAAAATCAATTTCCAGACCGAGCACAAGAAATCAAAGAACAAGCAATTCAAAAAGCTAAGGAAGCTGCAAAGGATTTTTAATATGATTACAACAAAAAAACTCACTTTTTTGTGAGTTTTTTTCTTATTTGTGGTTTTTCATCATTCATTTTCACATTGCCAAATCGGTAAATAAATCCGAAATATTGTTCCTTCGTTTTCCTTGCTACTTACTTTAATTTTGCCTTTGAATTTTTCGATTATATTAAAGCAGACGGTTAGCCCAATCCCTGTGCCTCTTTCTTTTAGTGAGTAGAAGGGAGTGCCGAGCTTTTCAATTGTTTCTTGGGACATTCCAATGCCTGTGTCGATGATTTCAATAAGTGCATATTCATTTTCTTTTAAGAGATTTATTGTTATAAAGCCAGCATCATCCATTGATTCGATTGCATTTTTCATCAAGTTAACTAGAACTTGTTTAAATTCAATTGGATTTATTTTCGTGTAGAGTATTTGATTTAAGTTTAATTGGAAACCAATGCTTTGGCTATTTGCCATGGATGCAAGCAAATCAGATACATTCATTATTTCTTTATTAACTTCAACGACTTGTAATGTTTCAGTTTGAGGTTTAGCTAGTGATAAATAATCATTAATAATAATTTGAGCGTATTCTAATTCTTTTATCATTGTATCGACATAATGTTTTTCGTCTCGGTTCATTGTTTTTGATTTTTGAAAAAGTTGAGCAAAACCTTTTACGACAGTAATTGGATTGCGAATTTCATGTGCGATTGTTGCAGCTAGTTGTCCAATCGAGTTTAATTGTTTCGCTTGTTGTATTTCCTTGTAATTGGCTTCCAAAGCGATGACCTTTGTTTCTGTTTGTAAGAATACAAATAATAGAATTAATTGAATCGATAGGAATTCTACTATATTGCCGACAGGGTCTAATGCTATATAAGAATATTTTTCTTTTAGATTGGTAAATGAGATGAGTAATACAAAAGTAGGTCCAATAAGTATATTTAATGCCCAACCGATATAAAATGCTATGCGATTATATAAAAAGATCGTAAAGATTGGGATGATTGCTACAAAACTATACATTGTTGCAGTGTCTGGGTATGTCCAAAATTTAATATACACATATAGTGAAGCAATGGTCGTAAATAAAACCTTGGAAAATGTGCTATTTCTTTTCACAAAATTGAATAAAGCAAAAATAACAATGAACATTAAGATAACTTGAATAATTAGCTCAATTGGATGATCCTTAAACGTTAAAGGAGATAGTATAATTCCTACTAGTAATAAGGAAGTGAGTAAAGCCATAAAAAATATATAAATTCGACGGCTTCTTTTGTTATAGTACTCTGTATTTTTCATGTTTCAATCTCCGTTCTGAAAAGAAACTTTCAATAATATTTTACACTTTTCAGAAAATTATTTATACATATATTATGACAAAATTAATAATTGAGAAATAGCATAAAAATATTAATCGACAGAATAGGAAAAATAGTGTGTTTGAATAGGTGAAAATAAAGGATTTTTGGAAGTTTTGTCGTATAATACTTAGAATGTTAATTTCGTAAATTTCGAATCTAGTGAGGATAAAAACGTGTTAATTGAAAAACTTTTACTACATGTTTTAATCATATTAAGTCCAATATTAATATACAGTATTATTTATGAAAGACATGGCTATAAAGATAAAATTTATCTTTTTGGCATGTTTCAGGCTGTAGCAGGCTTTTTTTGCATGGCTTTTCCTTATCCGGCATATGGGTTATTTTGGGATTTAAGATATATCCCGCTAACGATTGCGTTTCTTTATTGCGGTTATCGATGGGGAATTGTGACTTTCTTAGCGATCTTATTAGGTAGAATAATTTTAGGTGGAGACGCTATTATATTTGGTATGATTAGTATTACTTTATCCTCACTAGGATCTTTAATATTATTTAAATGGTTTTGGACATTTAAACCTAAACAGAGAATATTTGCAACAGCTCTTATTAGTTTATGGCCTGCTTTAGTTCAATTAAGCATCTTATTTTCTTTTTTAATTGTAAATAAGATTAGTTTTAAAAGTGATTATAGACTATTTGGGTTAGTTTTAATTTTTATTAGTATCGAGTTAATCGCAATTACCTTAGGCGCAAAACTGATTGAATCGCTAATTGAAAACAAAATACTACATAAGGAAATCCAAAGAGCTGAGAAACTTAATACGTTAAGTGAAATGGCAGCTTCTATTGCCCACGAAGTTAGGAATCCACTTACAGTTGTTAAAGGCTTCCTACAATTAATGCAAGAAAGTAAAGACAACAAACAGTCTATGGAATTTTTGCCACTAGTATTAAGCGAATTAGGTAGAGCAGAAGGAATCATTAATGATTATTTAAATTTTGCCAAACCGCAATTTGAAAAGGTAGAGATTTTCAGTTTAAAGCAATGCGTTTCAGATGTAGTCACTTTATTAGTTCCTTTAGCATTAAAGCAAAATGTTAAATTAAAAGGCGATACAGAGGTTGAAACATTTATTAATACAGATAAAAATCAATTTAAACAAGCGCTAATAAACTTAATTAAAAATGCAATTGAGGCAACTAGCTCAGGGGGATTTGTACATACGAAGCTACACGAAGAAAAAGATAAAACGGTCATTACGATTAGAGATAATGGAAAAGGAATGACGAAAGAACAGCTTTCTCGTATTGGTACACTTTTCTATTCAACGAAAGAAAAGGGAACAGGTGTAGGAACAACAGTATCTGTGCGAATCATTGAAGCGATGAACGGAACAATCACTTTTGAAAGTGACGTTGATGAAGGAACAAAAGTAACAATTAAACTGCCAAAAGTTGAGCCTAATAATCATAAAGTGAATGGATAATAGATCGTAACAAAATTTGAAAATGAAAACGCTTAGAATTAGACTAAGCGTTTCTATTAGATCATTTCTTTCTAGCAAACCAGACGGTCCAACAGTCTTTTTCAATAATAGGGAAATGATTCTTTAGCTTATTACTGATGAATTCTACTAATTGTTCTAGTTCTTCATCGGTGAGTTCATGAAGAATTGATCGGCCTGTTCTTTGTAATAAATCACTCTGAAGTGATTCTAAGTCAGTATAGATCCGTCTTGTTTCCCAAAGTTTTACGGTTTTTTCAATATGAAATCCAGATGACTCTAGTGCTAAACGCATTTCTTGTGTAGTATATCTTCTAGCTATTTCTTTTGTTTTTAATTTTGGGTAAAGATCAAAAAAATAACCTCGTATATGGTTAATGTCACCAGGAAGTAAACAATCTTCTGGCGTCCGGTCTTGTATGATTAATCGACCATTCTTTTTTAATATACGATTTGCCTCATTGAAACAGGCATTTAAATGATCTAAATGATGGACTAAAGCTCTTTCTAAAACTACATCATAACGTGAAGATGGTAGTTTAGTATGATATGCATCTCCTTTATGAAAAGAAATAGTACTGTAGTCTTTACAATTTTTTGCTGCACCTTTAAGCATTTCCTCTGAAAAATCTACAGCTGTGACGTGGTTTACTTTTAACTTAGTGAGAGCTTTCGAATAGATTCCTCCACCACAACCTATATCAACAACATCTTTTCCAACTAAATCAATCGTATCCCTCATTAACTGAATCCAAGACTGATCAGCCTCTCTAGTTGTATATGTCATATTATTTTGTGCATCATGGAAGTTGATGGTCATTTGATTACCTCCCCTAATTTGATAAAGTATGGCTATATTATTAGTATAGACATTGATCGTACACTGAATAATACCAATAAGTTATTGGCATTAATAAGATATTTTTATTAAGATAAGCGTCAGATAAAAAGGAATGGTGGAAATGCAAGGTACAATTGAAAGATTTGAAAGCCTAAGAACTGAACTAATTAATCACTATGAAGCATCCAAAGGAAGTATCTTTGGACATAAAGGATTAAAAATACAAGGTAAAATTTTTGTTTTCTATAATGAACCAAATATTGTTGTAAAGCTAAAGCCCGAAGATGCTGCATCAGCTTTAAAATTAAGCGGATCAAAAAACTTTGACCCAATGGGTGGGAAACCAATGAGAGAATGGGTTGAAATTCCATACGGGGAACAACAGTGGTTTGATTATGCAATAAAAGGTATGATTTATGTTAAAAGTTTACTAAAAAATTGAACGATGGATAATCAATTATATTGCTTTAATAGTAAGGGAGAATGATCGATGGAAAATCGTAAAGTAGCAGTTTCTTGGAGTGGTGGAAAGGATTGTTGTTTAGCATTAGATTTATTAATTAAGAATAAATATGAAGTAGCTTGTCTAGTATCAATGGTATCGAAAAAGGATGAAAGGAATCATGCGCACGGGACTCCGCTAAATTTCTTACAAATGCAAGCAGATGCGATTGGAATTCCTCTTGTCATGATTGACTCAGCAGGTAAATACGAAGAATCAATGATAAATGGATTAAAAAAAATAAAAGAGCAATTTGACCTTTCGGGGATCGCATTTGGGACATTATATGTCGAGGAAGATCGACAATGGAATGAACAAGTTGCAACAAAGGTAGGACTTGAACCGATTTTCCCAGTGTGGATTAAGAAAAGTGAAACCGCTAATTTACTAGACCAATGGCTAGCGACTGGATACGATGCTATTATTTGTAGGGCAAGAGAGAATATTTTTGATTCTACGATTGTAGGGAAGAGTTTAAATAAAGACTTAAAAGAACTATTTATTAACAAAGAAATTTGTTTAATGGGCGAGAGCGGAGAATATCATACATTTGTAATTGATGGACCATTATTCAAAGAACGCTTAAATATAATCGAAGCAGATACGATTCTAAATAGCGGATTATGGTCTTTAAATATTAAGGAAATACAAAAAACTAGTAAATGATAAAGATGATATAGTTTGAGGTTGCTATTTACGATCAATTTACTAGATTCATTAAGGCTAACGAAAAACAAGCTAAAATCACTTAAATACAATTAATTTAGGTGATTTAGCTTGTTTTTCGTTTTCTTACTTTCGATTATTTGTAGCTAAGTACCAGTCAGCATAACGCTTAATCCCTTCACTAATTGATACTTTAGGTTCGTAGTTTAAATCATTTTTGATTTTTTCAATATTTAATGTATAGTCATAGGTCAAGAAATTGGCAATATGCTTGGAAACCTTTGGTGGTTTGTTAGTAATCCTCGCAATTAGTTCTGAATTTAATGCGATAAATGAAAGTAGTTTTGGTGAGATGGTTTTTGTATTCAACTCTTTATTTAAAGCAAAGAAAAGTTCTTTAAGCACATCAATTAAATAAATAGGTTGATCATTTGTAATATTGTAGTATTCACCAGTAAAGGCATCATCTGCATTCATACAAGCGATGATCGTATCGACAACATTATCGATATAAGTAAAATCCATCAGAACTTGTCCTTTACGAACTAAAGGAATACCTCCATTTTCATTTATCTGAATAAATCTTCCGAAGATTGTATGATCGAAAGGACCAAAAATTTGTCTAGGTCTTAGTGAGATGGCAGGTAGTCCTTTTTCAATTGCATCTTCAATCATCAAATCTGCCATATGCTTTGTTTTAGCGTAGTAATTAGAGTGTTTTGATGGCAGTGGATCACTTTCTCTAACATTTTTTCTACTCTCACTAGTAAAGTACACACTCGGGGTAGAAATATTTATAAACTTTTTTAAATCTGTCGATAGTGAAGCTTTAACAATATTCCTTGTCCCTTCAACATTTGTTTTCTCAAAATCAGAAAAACGTCCAAAAGGTGCTGCAAGTGCAGCACAATGGATTACATAGTCTACATTCTTTATATTTTCTTCTAACAGAGCAGCATCATTCAAATCTCCTTTGACAAAGGTGACATTTTCCATCTCGTTGAAAAATTTAGCTGCTTCTTCATTTCGTCCAAAGGCTTTAACGGAATAGCCCATTTCACTTAGTTTTTTAGTCGTATGTTTTCCTAAAAAACCAGTGGCACCACTTATGAAAACATTCATTATTCCACCCCGAAAAAAAATTATTGTCGCTCAAAGTTTATGAATCTTGTTCCTTGGAAAGTTAGTTTTCCCGTATCATTTTCTACTAATTGGCCATAGATAAATCCATCAATTTGAAATTCAATTCGATCTCCAGATTCGACCTCAAGTGTAACATAATAATGTGTGGCTGAATGAGGGAACTGGTTTGTGTTTGCGCGCTGAACGTAATTTATTCTTTTAGTCACTATTTTTGCCGGGACAATTAATTTGGGTTGTTTATTATTATAATTCCATTGCTTTAATCCTTTTATTAGTGCAAAAAATATACCAGCAAAAACTAAGACAAAAACAACTGGAAATATGAAAGCAATAATTTTAAAAATATCATAACCTGCATCAAACGCTGACATTATTAAGACCCCCTTTTAATAGATTGTAAGGCTCCCACTACTTAATCTTTTGTTAATCAAATTGGACTCTCTTAATATAGTTTATTAAATTTTCTGAAATTATTAAACTTATTTCTTTTTACATTATTGGAGGGTGTAGTTTAAACGGTATAAAATTTTAGTGAATTTTACTTCTTTTGTTATTTAAATATAATGCTGAAAGTGAGAAAGTTAGTAAAAAATGTAAAATAATTACTATTAATAATCTAATAGAACTACTAGATAAAACGCTTTATACTAACTGTAATCATTAGTGTTTAACAAATATAAAGCTTAATTGTGACAGAATAAAAAACTAAGTAAAAAATCCTCTGATTTTAGTAAATTTTAATGGGGTTAATTATTGACCAATAATATCCATGAGAGTAGGATACTCTTAATAGAACTCTTTTTTCTCTCTCTTATGCATCTTTGGCAAGGTAATCGTTTTACTTACTAACTGAAAAAATGAAATGAAGGCTAGCGAGGAAACATAGAGTTAAATGATTAAATGGTTAGGTTAATACAGTTCTATCTGACCAAATAGCAGGTAGAGATCCTCTAGGGAAATTAGTTATAGGAGTGATTAGGAAATGAATATTAAAGAGTTAATATCAGTTTACAAACAGTATTACAATCATACTAAACTGCGCGTTTTTTTTGTATCAGGCCATTCTAACGAAATCGTAGAAATCACGGATTTTAATGGAAACAGTCCCCTTCCATCACAATCATTTGGTATTTATGTGATTTTATCTAGAACAGATACACAATTAATTAAATTAGTATCCTTAAACTTTGAAGAGTTAGGAATTATTGAAATTACTTTAAATGATTTAGATGACGAATTGAAGCATGACTGGACTAGCTACTTAAAGAGTGTAATCAGTTATTTAAAACAAGCCGGGTATCGTATCAATAGGGGGATGGACATATTGATTTACAGTAATCTTCCAAATGAAGTAGGGCTATCATCAACGAAATCAGTTGAAGCTTTAACAGATACAATGTTAAAAACATTATATGAATAGAAATGAGAAACCACATCATTATGATCAGCATTTAAAATACATCTAAGACTACTCCCAATAAATTAAATTCTCCTCCTGTAAATTATACTATTTCAAATTTGCGTAAATAAAACTTATTTTAATGATCTTGATTTATAGAAAATAAAATATGTAAAAAATTCTCCATATTTAATGAATAATCATACAACCTTCAACTGTTAAAATTAAAGTAATAGTTTCAATCATAATTTAGATTGAAAGGTTACGAGGAGAGTTGTAATGACTACTATTAAAGAAATTGCCGAAAAAGCAGGAGTATCGATTGCTACTGTATCAAGAGTGCTTAATTATGACCCAGCACTATCAGTAACTGACGATACAAAACAAAGAATTTTTGAAACAGCAGAAAAGCTTTCATATAGGAAAAAAACAAAAGCAAAAAAGAATATCGCTAAAATCGCACTTGTTAAAGGTGATAACGGAAATGAAAAATTAAATGATCTTTTTTATATGCTAGTTCGTTTTGGAATTGAAACTAAGTGTGAACAACACGCTTTGCAAATTTCCACTTTTTTTCGTGGAAATGAAAAGTGGATGTTAGATGAGCAAATTCATGGTGTGATCGCATTAGGTAAATTTGACATTCATCAAATTAGCTCATTGAAAAAAGTATCAAAAAATATTGTTTTTGTTGATTTTTCACCGGATGAAGAGAAGTATGATTCTGTCGTTACAGATTATGAGAATGCGATTATAAAAGTTTTAGATCACTTTATATCGCATGGACATCAAAAAATCGGCTATATAGGTGGACGCGAGTATGATAAGAAGCAAGGCCGAAAAGTTAATTCTAGAGCGAAAACATTCAAAAAATATTTAGAAGAAAAGGGACTCTTTAAAAAAGAGAATTTGTATTTAAGTGACTTCACAGCAGAAGCAGGGTTTAATTTAATGAACAAAGCAATTCGAGAACATGGTGGGGAATTACCTACAGCATTTTTAATTGGTTGTGATACGATGGCTGTCGGATGTTTAAGAGCACTTCATGAGGCAAAAATACCAGTGCCAGAGCGTGTGAATTTAATCGGAATGAATGATTTTGTGTTTTCGAAATATCTTTTTCCTAGCTTAAGTACTTTGAAGGTATACACTGAATTGATGGGTGAATCTGCAGTGGATTTATTAATGGAGAGGATTTTAGGTAGGAAAGTAGCTAAAAAGGTGATCGTTCCTACGACGTTAAAGATTCGTCAAAGCAGCCTTTAGTGTTGATCATAGCGAAATTTGTAAGATAATTGCTAAAAATTAAACATTTTACTTTTAATCTTAACTCTTTTTAGTATAATTAAAAATTAAAAGGAGTGGGAACGTGAAGGTTGGGTATTTAGGTCCTGAGGCGACTTTTACACATGTTGCTGTACGGTCTGTTTTTAAGAATGATGAACATATTGCATATTCTAGTATTCCTGTATGTATGGATAATGTAGCAGAAGGTGAAGTTGATTTAGTTGTTGTTCCAATCGAGAATTCGGTAGAAGGATCTGTAACTACAACGATAGATTATCTTGTACATGAACAGCCATTAAAAATGGTTGGAGAAATTATTATACCGATAAGACAGCATTTATTGATGGCAAAAGGACAAGCACATCGAGTAAAGGATATTGGGGTAATTTATTCCCATTCTCATGCGTTAGCTCAATGTCATACATTTTTGCATAATCAATATAAATATACAAAGCTAGAACCGGTCACTTCTACAAGTGCCGCAGCTAAAATTGTTAGTGAGCATACAAATGAATGTATAGCTGCGATTGCTAACGAATTTGCTGCAAAGAAATATGGGTTAGAAATTGTTGCTTCAGATATTCATTCCAATTCGTATAATCACACGAGATTTATTGTTTTACAAAGAAAAGATTCAAAACTGGAAACGAATTATTTTCAACCTAAACATACGAAGGCAACTTTAGTTATTAACATGCCAGAGAATCGTGCTGGTGCGCTTCATCAAGTACTTTCTGCATTTGCATGGAGACAAATTGACCTTTCAAAAATTGAGTCCCGCCCGACAAAAACTGGATTAGGAAATTACTTTTTCATTATTGATGTAGAGATGGGATATGATGATGTATTACTCCCTGGAGTGAAGCAAGAATTAGAAGCTTTAGGCTTTAGTGTAGAAATTTTAGGAAGCTACTCAACGATCTCATTATAAAAAAGAGAGGGTTTTTAACCTTCTCTTTTATCTGTTTTATCTTTTACATTAATAATAATAAGGGGGAGGACAGTAGTATCCAGGCGGGCAATATGGATAATATGGATAGTAGTATGGGCTAAATAGTGATGCGCCTAGGAAAAATGGGAAAAATGGACGGAAAAACGGGCGTCCAAATCCAAATCCGGGTCTACCAAACCCAAATCCCGGTCTACCAAATCCGAATCCCGGTCTACCAAATCCACCATGAAAGCCTCCGAATCCGCCGTGGCCGAATCCGCCGTGACCCCCACCACCAAATCCATGCGGGCGATACTCAAGTTCATTCGACATATAAAAAAACCTCCTTTACTTATGACTCTACATACTCAAACTATGCAGGACAAAAGTGGAAGGTTTGGGCATAGTGCAGTTTAAACCTGTTCAAGAAAATTAGAAATCGTTAATAAATAAAATAGAACTTAATCATTGGAGTAAATTGAATTTACGAATACGATATTGTAAGTTTTGTCGGCTGATGCCTAATTGTTTTGCAGCCTTTGTAATATTGCCGTTATGTTCATTTAGAACATTTATAATATGTTGTTTTTCTTTGTTTAATAAAGTGTTTTTTAAATTTGATTTGTCATCTATTGATTCTGGCTGATCTATTGTAACAACGTCCTTTTTTTGTTGAATGATTGGAGAAGCATTTGTATTTCTTTTTTCATTAAAAAACCTAGAAGGTATGTGTGTTGTTGTGATAGTTGTTTCATTTTCTACTAAGTTCATTGCACCTTCAATCATATGTTCAAGTTCGCGTATATTACCTGGCCAGTTATGATTCAGGAAGAAGTTTGTAACATTTTCATCTAAGTTAGTTACTTGATGGCCGAAAAGACGATTATATTTTTGAATAAAGAAGTTTGCTAACAACAATATATCTTCGAAGCGTTCACGTAGTGGCGGTAGAAACAATGAAACGACACTTAGACGGTAATATAAGTCTTTACGCAAATGATTATTCGCAATTGCTTCTATAGGGTCTTCGTTGATTGTAGCGATAATTCGGACATCTAATTCTTTTTCGTTAATATCACCGATTCTTCTAACTTTACGTTCTTGAATAACCCTTAAAAGTTTAGCCTGTAAGTTAGGACTAAGTGAATTGATTTCATCTAATAATAATGTTCCACCATTTGCCTCTTCAAATAATCCAGGTTTATCAATGGCTCCAGTAAATGCTCCTTTTTTTGTCCCAAAGAGAATACTTTCAATTAAAGATTCTGGAAGTGCGGCGCAATTTTGAGAAATGAATGGTTTTGTTGCTCTTTTACTAGCGTTATGAATACTTTGAGCGAATAGTTCTTTACCTGTTCCAGTTTCTCCTACAATTAATACGGAAGATGAAGTTTTGGCAGATCTTTTTGCATCTTCAATTATGCTTTTAAATGATTCGGATGTTCCGATTAATTGTTCGAATGTATAACGTGTATTTCGATTTTGAAGAATACCTTCCTGCACCGATTGCTTTAATTCCGTCACGTCACGAACCATTTCAATAGCTCCAATAATTTTATTTTCTTTCATTATTGGGTAAGTATCATTGATTGTCGTAACTTCTTTCCCTTTGTTATTAAAATAAGATTGCTTAATATTTTTTCGTACTTTCCCTTTTTGGAGGGCTTCAAGTAGGGTGCTCGATTGGTTTTTTTGAAAGGTGAAGACATCTAAAAGATTTTTATGTAAGACATCCTCTTCATTCATCTTTTCGATTTCCATCATTTTGCGATTATACACCATTGTATTTGCATCTTGATCAACTACATGTATACCGATATCAATTTCTTCTAATATTAATTGTAATAATTCATCAACAGCTAAAAAGTTTTGCTTATCATTTTTCATCTAATTCTCTCTTTTCATTCTAACAAAAGAAAAAATTTGCACTTCTGACTATTTTTGGTAAGATAAAAAGGCAGTTTTTTTTCTGAATGTGCTAATTTTCTTTGTTAATCATTTTTTTGCTGCAAATATTCTATGCATATTTTAATTAATTTTGCATCTGAATGCAAAAAAAATTTGCAGTAAATTGAAAACGGTATCATGTATTTGGATGAATAACGCTGAGAATAAGTACATTTTGTGAATTTTTATTTATTTATCATGTTTGGCACGGAAATTGCTTATTAATTTAGTAAGAAACTAAAAACTTATCAATTAATTGGGGGAACTCAAATGACAACTAATTCTCAAAAAATCATTGACCAAACAAATCAATATGGCGCAAATAACTATCATCCGCTTCCAGTAGTAATTTCTCATGCTGAAGGGATTTGGGTTACAGACCCAGAAGGTAACAGATATTTAGATATGTTAAGTGCATATTCTTCTGTAAACCAAGGGCATCGTCATCCGAAAATTATCCAAGCTTTAAAAGATCAAGCTGACAAAGTTACATTAACTTCTCGTGCTTTCTATAGTGAAAACATGGGTGAATGGTATGAAAAAGTAGCAAAAGTTACGAATAAAGATATGATTTTACCTATGAACACTGGGGCTGAAGCTGTTGAGACAGCGATTAAAGCTGCTAGAAGATGGGCTTATGATGTGAAGGGTGTAGAAGAAAACCAAGCAGAAATTATTGCTTGTGTTGGAAACTTCCACGGACGTACGATGGCTGCAGTTTCTTTATCATCAGAAAAAGACTATCAACGTGGATTTGGACCATTCTTACCAGGAATTAAATTAATTCCATATGGCGATATTGAAGCATTAAAAGCTGCAATTACACCTAATACTGCTGCATTCCTAATCGAACCAATTCAAGGTGAAGCTGGAATTAATATTCCAAAAGAAGGATTCTTAACTGAAGTAGCTGAAGTTTGTAAAAAAGAAAACGTATTATTTATTGCAGATGAAATTCAAACAGGTTTATGTAGAACTGGTAAAACTTTTGCGTGTGATTGGGATGGCGTAACTCCTGACATGTACATTTTAGGTAAAGCACTTGGGGGCGGAGTATTCCCAATTTCATGTGTTGCTGCAAATCGTTCAATCTTAGGCGTATTTGAGCCAGGTTCTCACGGATCTACATTTGGTGGAAATCCATTAGCTTGTGCAGTTTCTGTAGCTGCTTTAGAAGTTCTTGAAGAAGAGAAATTAGCTGAACGTTCAAATGAGCTTGGAAATTACTTTATGGAAAAATTAAAAGAAATCGATCATCCTCATATTAAAGAAGTAAGAGGACGTGGATTATTTATTGGTGTTGAACTTCATGTACCAGCACGTGTTTATTGTGAAGCATTAAAGAAACAAGGTTTATTATGTAAAGAAACACATGATACAGTCATTCGTTTTGCACCACCATTAATTATCTCAAAAGAAGATTTAGACTGGTCAATTCAACAAATTAACGAAGTATTTAGCCAATATAAAGCAACTGTATAAATGGAGCGATAAAAATGACAACTACAATCCCACAAAATGAAGTACAAAACAAAATCAAAGAAGAAGGCAGAGAATTAATTGAGTCTACTCAAGAAGTAATCTCTGAAGCACTTCATAAACTTGGTTATTCAAAAGAACTTTATGAGTTATTAAAAGAACCATTACGATTTTTAACAGTTCAAATACCGGTACGAATGGATGATGGCTCAGTGAAAATTTTCACTGGCTATCGTTCTCAACATAATGATTCTGTAGGTCCAACAAAGGGTGGAATTCGTTTCCATCCTGAAGTTAACGAAGACGAAGTAAAAGCTTTATCAATGTGGATGAGCTTAAAATGCGGTATCGTTGATTTACCATACGGTGGGGGAAAAGGCGGTATCATTTGTGATCCAAGAAAAATGTCAATTTTTGAGTTAGAGCGTTTAAGTAGAGGATATGTTCGTGCGATTAGCCAAATCGTTGGACCAACAAAAGATATTCCTGCTCCAGACGTATACACTAACCCACAAATTATGGCTTGGATGATGGATGAATATAGTAGAATTCAAGAATTTGATTCTCCTGGATTTATTACTGGTAAACCACTTGTATTAGGTGGATCAGAAGGACGTGAAACAGCTACAGCTCAAGGTGTTACAATTTGTATCGAAGAGGCTGCTAAACGTAAGGGAATCGATTTAAAGGGTGCTAGTGTCATTGTTCAAGGATTTGGAAATGCGGGTAGCTTCTTAGCGAAGTTCATGGTTGAAGCAGGTGCAAAAGTAGTTGGTATTTCTGACGCACTTGGCGCATTATACGATCCAGACGGTTTAGATATTCATAGCTTACTAGAAAAAAGAGATAGCTTCGGAACAGTAACTAACTTATTTACTGATGTCATTTCGAATAAAGAATTACTTGAAAAACCTTGTGATATTTTAGTTCCAGCTGCAATTTCAAACCAAATTACAATTGAAAATGCTCATAACATTAATGCATCAATCGTAGTTGAAGCTGCAAATGGTCCTACTACTTTAGAAGCTACTAAAATATTAACAGAGCGTGGAATTTTACTAGTTCCAGACGTATTAGCAAGTGCTGGTGGAGTTTCTGTTTCATATTTTGAGTGGGTTCAAAATAACCAAGGTTATTACTGGTCTGATGAAGAAGTTGCTCAAAAACTTCGTGAAAAAATGGTACGTTCATTTGATAGTGTTTACCAAACTTCAGTTAATCGCAAAGTAAATATGAGATTAGCGGCATATATGGTTGGTATTCGTAAAATGGCGGAAGCATCTCGTTTCCGTGGATGGGTTTAATAGACTAATAGATTTGCTCCAGGTGGAAATTCCATCTGGAGCACTTATCTTGTATTGACAGATAATAAACTCTATTTTTATAATTAAGATATTATTTCGGTACAATAAGTTTGTATCCGCTTACAGATATTATCTGAAAATTTAGTCTTAAGGTAAGTTGATTTAGAGCGTTTTAGTGTTCATTAAGGAAATAAGTAAACTTGAATTCTATTATGTCAGAATATTTTTACTTATACGCACAATTTGCATCTAGAGGAGGGACTTTCATGAAACAACAAGAACAGGGGTTAAAAAAAGAGCTGAAAAGTAGACACTTGTTTATGATTGCTCTTGGGGGAATTATTGGGACAGGCTTGTTTATGGGATCAGGCTATACAATTAGTGAAGCTGGTCCGGGTGGAGCAATATTAGCCTACTTAGTAGGTGGAATCGTAATGTATTTAACAATGTTATGTTTAGGAGAATTAGCAGTTAGTTTACCAGATGCTGGTTCATATCAAACTTATGCAACTAAATATATTTCTCCGGCGTCAGGCTACGTAGTTGGATGGATGTCGTGGTTAAACTGGTCGGTAACAATTGGTTTAGAGTTAATTACAGTTAGTATGTTAATGAAGAGATGGTTTCCAGATGTATCAACTTGGATCTGGTGTGTAGTATTTGGGGTTCTATTGTTCGCAGTAAATGCTTTATCAACGAAATCTTTTGCTGAAGTTGAGTTTTGGTTTGCAAGTATAAAAGTAGTAACAATTGTTTTATTTATTATTTTAGGTGGAGCAGTCATGTTTGGTATTGTACCAGTAGAAGGGTCAAAAGCTCCAATGCTGACTAACTTTACAGACCACGGTGGACTATTTCCAAATGGCTTTTTAGCGATTATCGTCACAATGGTTGCAGTTAACTTCTCTTTCCAAGGAAGTGAGTTAGTAGGGATTGCAGCTGGTGAAAGTGAAGATCCAGCAAAAGCTGTACCAAAAGCGATTAACAACACTGTATTTCGAATTCTAGTATTCTATATTTTATCAATGTTTGTTTTAGCAGGCTTATTCCCTTGGGAGAAAGCTGGTTTAGTAGATAGTCCGTTCGTAGTAGTATTTGATAACATCGGTATTCCATACGCAGCCGATATTATGAACTTTGTTATTATTACAGCGGTTTTATCAGTTGCTAACTCAGGTTTATATGCTACTTCACGTATGATGTACTCAATGGCTCAAAAGGGAATGGTTAGTGCGAAGTTAGGTAAATTAACGAAAAAAGGTGTACCATTAAACGCGTTAACTTTTAGTATGTTCTTTGGATGTTTATCACTATTAAGTGGTATTTACGCAGAAGATACAGTTTACTTATGGTTATTATCAATTGCAGGATTTGGAGCAGTATTTATTTGGGCAAGCATTGCACTATCAAACCTTTTAGGTAGAAAGAAATATATCCAAGAAGGTGGAAAAGTAGAGGATTTAAAATTTAAAACGCCTCTATATCCAATCGTTCCAATCATTGCTCTAGTTTTAAATGTAGCTGTAATCATTAGTCTTGCATTTATCCCAGATCAACGCATTGCATTGTACTGTGGTGTGCCATTTATGATTGCATGTTTAATTTATTATCACTTCTCAGCTAAGCATAAAATTGAAAAACACGAGCAAGAAGAGAAGAAAAAAGTAAGTTAATATTCGTTTTAAGATTTGCTAAAAAATTTGTTGGACTCGCTAGTAATTTACTACTAGCGAGTTTTTTTGTAGTTGTTTAATTCTACTTTATTAACAAAGTTCACAATTTTTATTAACAATGTATATATATTGGTTAGTTTTTATTGGTTTTGAAGTGGAGAGAGACAACTTATCCACTGTTTTGATGTTAATAACCTTTCATTCATTCAATAAGGGAAGGCTACTTATCCACATTTTCACTATTATGATTTATAGAATTAAAAGGTAGGAGTATAACAAAAAAAGAACTGTCCCAAAAGTACATTGACTTGAGTGACAGTTACATTTTTACTGCTTATTTATTTTTTTCAGACTCTGCACTTGTTACAGAGATATCTTGTAAGTGACCTTGGAAGCCTTGACCAGCTGTTAAATCATAGCCTTTAACGCGCTTATTAACACCATCTAAACCGAAGCGGAATAGAGTAGGGATCACTGGCACTTCTTCATTTACAAGCTCTTGCCATTTATCGTATACTTCTTGGCGGTATTTTTCATCAAACGCTTTTGCTGAAATACCTTCTTTTAATAATTTATCATTATCTTCATTTACCCAACGAACGTAGTTGAATGGAGCATTTTTCGCCCAAATTCCAGATGGGTCTGGGTCAGAACCTGTTCCCCAAGCTGCTGCGAAAATATCGATTTTTGGATTATCTTTTTCTACCATATCGTAGAATGAGTTGAATTCATGTAAACGTCCATCTAATAATTGAACATCTAAGCCAACTTCTTTCCATGATTGTAAGTAGAATTGAGCTAATGGTTCAGCGATATCGCCACCACTCATAGAAGCGAAGTTAATTTTAAATGGTTTTCCGTTTGGATCTTCACGTAAACCATCTCCAGTTACATCTTTGTAACCAGCTTCGTCTAGTAATTTTTTCGCTTTTTCAGGATCATGTGAATATCCTTTTAATGCTTTATCAAAGTATTTAGGGAATGATGGTGGAATGACAGATGTTGCTGGCACTCGTAATCCTTTGTATAATTTTTCCCCAACTGCTTTGTTATCAAGGGCAAAAGCCATTGCTTGACGTACACGCTTATCTTGGAATTTTGGATTATCCATTACGTTTACACCATTTTTCGCATCGTAATGACCTAATTTAAATCCGATATAAGAGTAAGCTAATTCTGTTTTACCGACTAATGAGATATTTTTCAATTTTTTAGCTTGTTCATATTGGTCAGCTGATACAGAAGCGACATCGATATCTCCGTTTGCTAGAGAAGATGTAGCAATAGTTGGATTAACAACTTTTAAAAGTACACCGTCAAGTTTAGGAGCACCGTTCCAATAATCTTTATTCGCTTCAAACTCTACAGCTTCACCTGGAGTGATCTTTTTAATTTTAAATGGTCCAAAGCCGATTGGAGCTTTACGAATTTGGTCAGATGATACTAATTTTTCGATTGGAACATTCCCTAAATATTTTTTAGGTAGTGGGTATGTCCATAATCCAGTCAATACTGATGGATTTGCTTCTTTAAACGTAATTGAAATGTTATGATCATCAATTACTTTAACACCAGAAATATTCTTTGCTTTACCGTTATGGTATTCTTCCATACCTTCAATCATAGACATTTGTGAATCATAGCGTACACCAGTGTATTTTGGATTTCCAATTACAAGGTACGAATACTCTAAATCTGATGCTGTAACAGGATCACCATTATGCCATTTTACATTATCACGAATTGTTAACGTAATTGTCTTTTTGTCATCGCTCAATTTGTATGTAGCAGCACCATCTTGGTCATAAATATAGTTTTCATCTGTAGAAAGAAGTGCCTCATCAAAGAATTGGAGTACTTGAGAATCTGGATCGCCTTCATAGAAAACTGTATTTAAAATTCCTTCAAATGGTGTATCAGAAACTAAACCGTATTTTAAAACGCCACCTGAGATCGATTTTTTGTTATTTGTTACTTTGATAGGGAAAGCAGCTTGATCAACTTTCTTAGGTGTAGTAGCAGTCTTTGTGTCGCCACCTTTACATGCTGAAAGGATCATCATAGATACTGCCATTGCGCTTAATACTTTTGTAAAACTTTTTGCATTTTTCATATTTCCACTCTCCTTAATTTTTTATTATCCTCTTCTTTGTCTAGCATCAGCTGCACGCTTTAGCGCTTCACCGATGAAATTTATACTCAGCATGAGCACCAAAATCATGCACGATGCAGGTAACCAGATCCACAGCTTATTTTGTAAAACATCAGGATTTGTTGCATAACTAACTAGTGTTCCTAAACTCGGTGTACTTTCTGGTAAACCAAATCCAAGGAAGGTAAGACCAGATTCAATTCCAATATTTCCTGCTAGGTTTAAAGTGAATGCAACGATAATTAATGAGCTTACATTTGGTAATACGTGTGAGATAATGATTTTCCAATTCGGCGTACCAATTGCTTTAGCTGCTGCCACATAGTCTAATTCGCTCTCTGATAAAACTTTTGAACGAATTAATCTTGCTTTACCTGTCCATAAGAAAAGACTCATAATAAGGACAAAATTTATAATTGAGAACTTAGGAACAACAGTTACGAATACAATAATTAACATTAATGTTGGTAAGGATAAGAAAAAGTCAATAATACGCATTACGACACTGTCAACCCAGCCACCAAAATAACCAGCTATTAAACCTAATGTTAGGCCCAGTAGATTTGTAATAATGGTGATAAAAAGTCCAATCGTAAAAGAATTTCTAGTACCAATAATGAGTTGTCCAAATATATCGCGTCCCCCATAGTCAGTACCTAACCAATGGGTTGAGGAAGGGGGCTGATAGATTGATAGAAAGTCGACTTTAACGATTTGGTCTTGGTCTAAAATAAGCGAAGTACCATACACACTTATTAATATTAGGCCAAGCACGATAAGAGAACTTAAAGCTAACTTATCTCGTCTAAATTCTGCCCAAATGACACTAAATCCAGATGGACTTTTTCGTTGCTCTGTAATATGAGTTTGATTTTCGATTTTTAATTCCATAAATTTCACCTACCCTATTCAATCCGTATACGTGGATCTACGATGCTTAGAATAATATCTGAGATTAATGTCCCAAATAGTGTTGCAAGACATGTCATTAAAACAAGCGCATTTACAACAGTAAAATCACGTAACATAACGGATTTGACGAACAGCTGCCCAATTCCTGGATAGCCGAAAATAGATTCTAAAAATACAGAACCAGCTATTAAACCAGTAATCTCATAACCTAAAAATGCAGCGATTGGTAAAAATGAATTTCGTAAAATATGTCGAGAATAAACTTTTGCTTCAGGAACACCTTTTGACCTAGCTGTTCTTACAAAATCTTTTAATTTTGTATCAATAATTTCACTACGTAAATATTGAGAAATCCCAACAGTTGAAATAAGTGCACCTGATAAAGTTGGTAAAACAAGATGATCTAATTTACTTACATAATAAGCAAACGTTCCGTCAGCAACTTGAGGGTCTACGCTACCACCCGTAGGAAAAAGATCAAAATAAAATCCAAAAACAAACAACATGACAATACCAAAAATAAATAAAGGGGTAGCAAAACCTAAATAATTGTATCCGGTTATGAGCTTATCCGCCCACGTGTCATTATAGCGTCCACTAATAATACCAAGTGGGATTGCCAGTAAATAAGTCACAAGAAAAACGCATAGGGCAAGTAATACAGTATTTCCAATACGATCACCAATTACATCTACTACATTGATTTTATGTGTATAGGAAACACCAAAATCTCCTTTTGCAACATTTTTAATCCAATGATAATACTGAACATATGCCGGATCATTTAAACCCATTTCTTCACGAATTTTTTCAATCTCTTGTGGATTAGCCTTTGGGTTGATCGATCGACCAGTTAGTGCATCACCTGGCATTGCTTTGGCTAGTGCAAAGATTAGTATACTCAAGATCAGTAGCTGAGGAATCATGATGAGTATACGGCGAATGACAAATTTTAACATATTCGTTACTCCTTTCTAAGGTAATGCTACTCGATGAGTATCTGAGATTGGTTTTAAATCAAATGGTCGACCATTTGCATCAAAGTAAGAAGAAGCATTTTGTTGATATTCCTGTCTAACTGCTTGTCTTTCTTTAATTTTTTCTTCACGAACTTCTGGACGAATATCTGGTATTGCCGCAATTAATCGTTTCGTGTAGATATGTTGTGGGTTGTTTAAGATATCTTCAGTAGTGCCTTCCTCAACAAGTCTTCCTCTATACATAACACCAATTCGATCACATAAATGGCGAATAACACCTAAGTCATGACCGATAAATAAATAAGTTAGTTTGAATTCTTCTTGTAAATCTTGCAAGAAATTAAGTACTTGAGCTTGTACTGAAACATCCAAAGCAGAAACAGGCTCATCTGCAACAATTAACTTAGGTTGTAAAGTTAAAGCTCTAGCAATCCCAATTCGTTGACGTTGCCCACCAGAAAATTCATGTGGATACTTATATAGTGACTCTTTAGATAAACCAACTTTATCAAGGTAGTAAAGTACTCTTTCACGCTCTTCTTCAGCAGTTAAATTTTCAAAGTTTCTTAGCGGTTCTGCAATTAAATCAATAATACGCTTTTTAGGATTTAAAGAAGAGTATGGGTCTTGAAAGATCATTTGAATCTCTTGTCGAAATGCTCGCAATTGCTTTTTATTTAGTTTGATTAAGTCATTGTCTAAAAACTTAATACTCCCATTAGTAGCATGTGTTAATTGAAGAATAGCCTTACCTGCAGTAGATTTTCCGCTACCAGATTCGCCAATTAAACCATATGTTTCGCCTTCTTTTAGTTCAAATGAAATTCCATCAACAGCTCGAACATGATCTACGACTGTTCGGAAAATACCACCACGAATCGGATAATGTACTTTTAAGTTATCAACCTTTAATAGAGACATTTACAATCGGTGCTCCTTTCTCGTTCTTGAAATGGAAATGCTTATAACAAGAACAACGTACATAATGATTTGGTTTAACTTCGTGCAAGATAGGTTGATTTTCATGAGCATAATTTTGAATCCATGGAATACGGTGACTGAATCGGCAGCCACTTCTAGGTAGTTTGTCTAAAGGTGGCACTGTACCTTCAATAATATGAAGTCGTTGATTTTTTGAATGAGTAGTAGGAATAGAGTTTAATAGTGAGCGCGTATATGGGTGTAATGGATTATTTAGTATTTCTTCAACTGAACCAGTCTCAATGATTTGTCCAGCATACATAACAGCAACACGGTCCGCTACTTCAGCAACAACACTTAGGTCATGCGTAATTAAAATGATGCCTAGCTTCGTTTTCTTTTGAATTTCTTTTAATAAATCTAATATTTGAGCCTGGATCGTTACATCTAAAGCAGTAGTTGGCTCGTCTGCAATAATAAACGAAGGGTTACATGCAATGGCAATTGAAATCATAGCACGTTGTCTCATACCACCAGATAATTCGTGCGGGTACTGTTTATAAGTAACCTCTGGCTTTGGAATTCCAACTTGATCTAGTAGCTCTAGTGCACGCTCTTTTTTTTGTGTCCGTGAAAGATCAGTATGGAAATCTAAATTTTCTTCAATTTGCTTACCAATCGTCATTAATGGATTTAAAGCAGTCAGAGGTTCTTGGAAAATCATTCCGATTTCCTTCCCTCTAATTTTATTTAACTTACTATCATTTAGCGTTAATAAATTTGTACCTTTGTAAGAGATCGATCCATTCATTTTTGTACGATTATTTGAATGTAGTCCTAAAATCGATAGGGCTAATGCACTTTTACCGCAACCCGATTCACCCACAATTGCAAGAACTTCATTTTCATGGACAGTCAGTGATACATCATCCACAGCAGGGTAATATTGGTTGTTTATACGAAACGATGTCGTTAAATGTTCGATTTCCAAAAGAGGTTTTGACATTTCGTGTCTCCTTTCGAGATTTTATGCGCAGAATTATTTATATATTTTGAATTTTCATAAGTATAATATTATTACGCGAATGTTTCAATATGAAAACATTTACTGTAATATCTAGTCCTTTATGACTATAATTCATTCGGAATTCCGATTAACTAGTAAATTAATAGGAAAAAAATGTGATCGTGTTTCGGTGAAAAGGTTGATAGAGTAAATAAAATAAGGGAGAGTAAGAAAAATACAAAATGAAAACGTTTTCAAAACGATAGTTGAAGTTGATTATGAAATGTGTTTGAAAACGAAGGAGAAAAATAGGGGTTTTTGTCGGAAAATGGAATAATTTTGTGGAAAATATTATTTGGATGAGCAATTTGTAGTTTGAAATTCCTAGTTCAAATTGCCTGTTTTTCACATTGAAAATTAAGAAATAGATTAAAAAAAATAAGTATAATTCTACTAATCCTCATTTATAGATAAAGAGAAATGAAAAAAGCAGTGTAAACATAGAAGGATCATTAATCCTTTTATTTTACACTGCTTTTCTTAATTTAAGCTTAAGTTTAAATTCAATTTAAGTAAGCTGTTAACATCCAAACATGCTTTGTAAGCTGTTCACGAATGCCTAATAGTAAATCATGTGTAACTGAATCATTTTCAAACTCTGCAATTTCCATACCATCTTTTAATTCTTCAATTAAATAGTTAAAGTCCTTAGCAATGTCCTGTACCATTTCATCAGAAGTAATATTTTTATTGGCTTCTTTAAGACTTGAAGTATCAAGATACTCTCTCATTGTAGCTAGTGGTTTTCCACCAATTATTAACACTCGCTCTGCTAGCTCGTCAATATGTAAACTCGCTTCATTGTAAAATTCCTCAAATTTAGTGTGTAGAGTGAAAAAATTTGGACCTTTTACATACCAATGATAGTTATGTAACTTTACAAATAGAATATTCCAATCTGCTATTTGTTTGTTTAGCACATCAACAGTCGTTTTTGAGATGGACGATGTATCCATTAAAATCCCTCCTCTAAATGATGTAAAAGATTAAAAAACCATATAAACCATCTTAACTGATATTCAGTAAAAATAGTCATGGTAATATTTGATAGCTCAGACAACAATTAGTAAAATTAACGTTAAATTGTCAATAGCATTATATTGAAATAAAAAAACTACATTTTATTTGAGTGGGAGGATTAAAAAATGATTCTTTCTTACCCAAGAAAAGTTTGTAAGTTAACGGAAAGATGAAATGAAAATGCCTTCCTTAAAATGAATAACCCCATCTCTAAGATGGGGCAGAGTGTTGAAAAATGAGCTTGTCAACGCCAATTTTTGGCTGATTTCCACTAAAGCCTTCTATGAGTAAAGAACTTTCTAATCTTTGCTGGTTTCCTTCCTCAAGAACCTGTTATGAGGAAGTATCTTTCAAATTTTCGGCGGTTTCCTTCCTCATGAACCTGCTATGAGGAAGTATCTTTCAAATTTTCAGTGGTTTCCTTCCCCATGAAGCTGTTATGAGGAAGTATCTTTCAAATTTTCAGTGGTTTCCTTCCTCATGAACCTGTTATGAGGAAGGAACTTTCAAATTTTCGGCGGTTTTCTTCCTCATGAACCTGCTATGAGGAAGTATCTTTCAAATTTTCAGTGGTTTCCTTCCTCATGAACCTGTTATAAGGAAGTATCTTTCTATTTTTCAGTGGTTTCCTTCCCCGTGAACCTGTTATGAGGAAGTATCATTCAAATTTTCAGTGGTTTCCTTCCCCATGAACCTGTCATAAGGAAGTATCTTTCAAATTTTGGGAGGTTTCCTTCCTCATGAACCTGTTATGAGGAAGTATCTTTCAAATTTTCGGCGGTTTCCTTCCCCATGAACCTGTTATAAGGAAGTATCATTCAAATTTTCGGTGGTTTCCTTCCTCATGAACCTGTTATGAGGAAGTATCATTCAAATTTTCGCTCAAATATAAACTTAAACTTCTGTTGTTCAATATTGACAATGCTTTATTTCAACAGTAAAAGAATACCCCCATCACTAGGATGGGGGGGTATTCTATGAATGCTCATTTTCTTTAGGCAGAGAAAGTTTCGGATCTATTCTAAGTGCATCATCCTTATTTAAAGCTCTTTTCAATAACAAAAATAATGAACCAGTCATACCAAGAAGAATAATGACAAAAAAGAAAAAGATGAGTACATCATAGACCAATGATAAAACCCCCTTTTAAAATTTTTCTGTAATTATATATATGAATGAAGAAAAGGACAGATAACCAAAATTCACAAAGTGTTCAAAAATTAAATGCATATTTAAAGTGTGAATAAAATATTTTTATTATTTGGTGATTGAATGAACTAAAAGATAGCGATAACAGCATTCGTAACAGTTACACCTAAAATCTGGATTAGAACACGAAACAAAAAAATAGTTAAAACTCAAACTCATTACCGTTGACTTAGGTAAAAATAGTCGTTGAACGATCGAATAGTGTCATGTTACATTTTTCACATATTTAACTGTGAGAATTTGATGGGGGTTTCAAATATAGTAGGCAAATAGTTAAACTATTTGTGTATTGCAAATAAATCGAATAAAGATACTAAACAAAAGTAATCTAATTTGCATGAATTTTTTTAGTCAAGATCAAAAAAGGAGCTATCTATGAATGTACTAAAAAAAATGATTATTATTTTCTTTCTAATAAATATTAATAACTTTCATGCAAGTGCAGCTGAAATGAATTTTGCAGTATCGCCTGTTATGCCAACTAATCAAATTGATCAGAGCAAAACTTATTTTGATTTGAGAATGAAACCAGGACAAAAACAAATCTTAAATGTTCAAATTAAAAATGATACGAATAAAAATATAGTTGTTCAGACAAAAGCTAATTCAGCGACTACAAATAGTAATGGAATTACGGATTACAGTGTTTCAAATTCAAAAGTAGACGATACGTTAGAAATACCTTTCGCTACGATTGCTAAAGTAAAAAAAGAGACAAAAATTCCAGCAAAAAGTGAGTCAACAATAGAGATTACGATTGAGATGCCGAATCAGCAATTCGATGGTGTTATATTAGGTGGACTTCATTTTAGTGAGAAAGAAGACGAAGGAAAAGCAAAAAAAGAAGATGGAAGCGTTCAAATAAAAAATAAATATGCGTATGTTATTGGTGTTTTATTAAGAGAAACCGATAAAGTAGTCAAGCCAGATTTGAAATTAAATGAAGTGAAACCAGCACAAATCAATGCACGAAATGTAGTGACAGCAAATTTACAAAATATAAAGCCAGCTATGTTAAAAAATTTGAGCGTAGATGCGAAAGTATATACAGAACATGGTGAAAAAATCCTTCATGAAACAATGAAAGAAAATCTAAGAATGGCACCGAATTCAAATTTTGATTATGCAATAGATTGGGATGACCAAGCGATTGAGCCTGGTAATTACCGTATAGAAATAAACGTCTCAGATGGTGAGCAATCATGGAAATGGACAAGAATATATACCGTTAAGAGCAATTCAGCAGAAGAACTAAATACTTTAGATCTGAACAAGGATAGTAAAATGTGGTACGTAATCGGCGGTATTTTATTCCTTTTACTAGTCATTTTTACGTTTATCTTAATTAGACGTTTAAAGAATATAGAGAAACAGTAAAGAAAAATTAATTTTGAAATGGGGAAACAAAATGGTGAAAAAAAGAAAACGTCTTTTTAAAGCAATTGTTTTAGCTTCTATTTTTGTCATCATAATGAGTGTGACAAAGCCGAATGAACTTGGAGTTAAGGGATTACTTAAACCTACTACTACAGAAGCAGCAACCTTTCCAAACTTATTTCAAAACTCTACATTTAATTTTGATAGTCAAACAACTACTTTTCCAAATTGGACATTTGTGTCGTATTTAAATAGAGGCCAAGAACTAGGTCCTTATAGCCCTAATTTTGAAGGGCAAAGTGGAGGTTGGTATAAGGTGTTTGGTGAAGTTGATCCACAAAGTTATGTTAGACCTATTTCAGGTATTGGAGGGATTTTATTAAAAGTTTTCAACACTGTAGATTCTCAAGAGTTTGTAGGTATGAAGCAAACGATTAATACAATTCCAGGGCAAACTTATACCTTAAAGTTTTCTTTTAACCTTATTGAACATAAGTATACCAAACCTAGGTATAGCTGGTTATTAAGTGATACTCTTCCTTCGCCAGTAAATGAATGGAAAGACTACACAGATCCTGAGAATATAACGTATACTTTCACCGCTATTGGAACAACAGTAAATTTTAGAATTCTTTTTGAAGACGGTGGACATGAAGCTATTGATGGTAGTGGATATCAAATCTTTCAGGTTTTTCCTGTTTCAGTCACATTGATCGATGCTCAAGCACCAAAAATAACGGATGCTATTATTACCATACCAGAAGATTACACAGGTGGTACATCATGGACCAATAAAAACACGACAATTCACTTCACAGCAACTGATGATTATGGGGTTGATCCGACATCGTACGAGGTTTCTACAAATAATGGTGCTACATGGAATAAAGATGGATTAAGTAATGCAACCTCAACAGGCGTTGATTATACAGTTTCAACCCAAGGTACGACAAATATTCAAATTAGAGTAAAAGATGATTCTGGAAACCAAAGTAATCCGGAAACTGATCCTGGAGCTAAAATTACTGTCAAAATTGATAAAGAACCTCCTATTACTAACTATGCAAACGGGCAATTATATAATAGTAATACAGCAACAAATATTACATTTAGTGATGCGCTAAGCGGTATTGATACAGCAAAATTAAATGGGACTACCATTACTTCTGGTACGATCAATCCTGATGATGGTGAACATACATTAGTCATCACGGATCTAGCAGGTAATCAAACAATTCGACACTTTACAGTAGACAAAACGATTTTACCGCCAGTTATTAATTCCATTACAGATATAAGTACAAGTATAACGGGAACAGCAGAGGCAAGTAGTACAGTAAGGATCATTTTACCAGATCAATCAATTCTAACGACAATCACTGAAACAGATGGTTCGTATTCGGTATCTATACCGCCACGGACGTTGTATGAGGGAGATGTAGTGAGGGCAACTGCAACCGATATTGCAGGGAATACTAGTACAGAAACATTTGCTACCGTAACAGCAGAAACAAAAAATCCAGTTGATCCAACAAACCCAACAAATCCAGTCGAGCCAGTAAACCCAACTGATCCAAATAATCCTCATGAACCAGGAACAAAGAGTTCATTAAGTATTGATTATGTCTCAAATTTTAACTTTGGTGAACATGAAATTTCAGGTAGTAATGAAGTTTATACTGCTCAATTAGATCAAGTAAAACAAACTTCCGATGGTTCAGTCATTCAAGTACCAAATTTCATTCAAGTAACAGACCACCGAAGAGCAAAAACAGGGTGGAAATTATCCGTACAACAAAATGAACAATTTAAGAGTGGAAATAATGAGCTATCTGGTGCCGTATTAAAATTAACTGATCCTATTTTAAACTCAACGACTGACGAGCAGTATAAACCAGTAGCCAAAACAGTAACATTGGTTCCAGGTGGAGGTGCACAGGATGTAGCTTTTGCAGATGAGGGAAAGGGATTCGGAACATGGACGATTTCATATGGTCTGAATTCATCAAATGTTACTCTTTTCGTGCCAGGAGGGGCCTATAAAGAAGTAGGAGCTAAATATAAGACGACTTTAACGTGGACTTTAGCAGATACACCACTTTAAAATCATGAAATAATTTGAAGTAAAAGGAAAAGTTAACCCCCTATCAAGCTGAATAATTGATGGGGGATTCTGTTCCTTTTTAATTTATTTGTAAAGGTTTCTATACTTATGCTGCTTGATTACGGTTCTTTTTAACATGAACAAGAACTGGCGCAGAAGAAAGTAAAATGATTAATAGAACTGCACTAATAATAAATGAAGGAACCATGTACCAAGCATTATATACTAATGAATAAAGTGAAACTGGTGTACCTTTTGGTGCGTATGAACCGTAGAAAACGATCCCAGCAATAAAGTGGCAGATGAATCGAGCAAGTGAGCCGATAAAAGTTCCTAAAATTATATAGGCTGCTGCTCTTTTTTTATTGCCATTTGTTAAGCTATTTTTTATTTGTTTATAAACAAGACCAGCTAATCCGAGACTTGTAAATGCGACAATATAGTCTAAAAATACTTGAATTGGATGAACGAAATATAGCTTTGTAACGATTTGTAGTGCTGCTAATAATAGACCAGTAATTAATCCTTCTTTAAATCCCCAACGAAAAGCAATTAGAAAAACTGGAATCATTGATAATGATACAGAGCCACCTTGAGGTGCAGTAAACAATGGTAAGAAATCAAAAACGATTGCTAGTGCTGCACACATTGCTATTTCCGCCATTAATTGAATCTTTGATGTCTTCATCTCTATTTCCCCCTTTATCTAGTGGACAACCTATGTAGTGAAACACTTTGAAAATAATGAAGTTAGCGACTAGTCGCATACATTTGTCATGCCTAGTTCGTGCGCCTTGCCCTTTGTGGAATCGAGGTATGAGGCGTGCCACTTCCACATTTCAAATTTAGGGAGATTTTAGTAGGAATAAATAAAAAAAGCAATACTGGGTAGCATGATGATCCCGGCATTGCTTTTCATCGTGCCACATCCCTACGTTAGTACTAACTAACAGGTTCAGAGGGTAAGAATAGCTTAATCTATTCACTCTCAGCCAAATGGCTCCCCTTGTGGTTTAACTTACATTTAGTTGTCTTTACTAAATATAGTCAAGGTCATTTAAAAATACAATTAATTTATCTGTAAAAATTAAAAATGTTGATCAAATTTAATGGAATTTGTGAAAGTATCGGTTCATACCTTACAAAGTTTTTTTTAGATAATCAATGAAATTATTTTAAAAAAATGAGTGTAATCATAGCTATTCTGTAAAAAATAAGCATGATAACTCTTATCTTATTTATACTAGCCATAAATTATTCACAATGGCTTGCTTTTCATTTTAAAATATACCGTGTAGAATAATACAAAAGAAACAGCTAAATTTTGGCATAAAGTGTAAATAATTTGAAGGAGACATTGAGATGATTCAAGTATTATTTGTCTGTTTAGGTAACATTTGTCGATCGCCAATGGCTGAGGCTGTTTTTCGTCATTTAGTGACAGAAAAAGGGTTAGATAAACAATTTATGATAGACTCAGCTGGTACTGGAGATTGGCATATTGGCCATCCTCCGCATAAGGGAACACAAGGTTTATTAAGTGAAAAAGGTATAAACTTCGAAGGTATGAAAGCTCGAAAAGTGACAGAAAATGACTTTAAATATTTTAGTTATATTGTCGCTATGGATGCACAGAATAAAGAGGATTTAATGAATTTAGCAAGAAATAATTGTATAGGAGAGATTTCACTACTTTCAGATTATGTTCCAGCATCAATGTGGAAGGAAGTGCCTGATCCATATTATACGGGTAATTTTAATGAAGTATATGAGATCATTACAGAAGGATGCACTCATTTACTTCAGCATATTTTAAAGCAACACCAATTAACAGTTTAGAGGAGGATGTAGAATGTCAAAACGTAACAAAGCTTTACGCAATATTCTAGTCGGAGTCGCAATTGGTGCAGGGGTTACTCTACTTAACAAAGAAAATCGTGAGAAAATCTCACGTAAAGGAAGAAGCGTAACAAACAAATTAAATCAAATTAAAGAAGATCCAGAAATCGTAAAAGGTGCTGTTCGAAATCAGTTGAGAGTAGTACAAAACTCAGTTGAGAAATTAGAAGGCAATGTACAAATTGTAAAAGATAAATGGATCGAAATTAAAGATTCAACACTAAACAAGTTTGATAAAGGCTCTTCTAAAGTAACAGAAAAAGCAGTTGAAGCAGTAGAAGAGAAAATTGAAGATTCAATTGACCTAGAAGAGGGTAAATCGCAAATTTCAGCGACTTCATTAGAAGTAAATCATGAAAATGAAACTTCTCAACATGAAACTTCTGAAACTGACGAGCAGTTAGAAGCTACTCTTGAAGGTATTGAAGAATTAACTGAAGAAAATGCAGATGAAGTACAAGAGAAAGTAGAATCAATTTTATTGGCAGGTAATACATCTAAAGAATAACAATTGAAGGTGTCAATTTGATTAAGAAAAAGAATTCTATTGTAGCATTTGTTTGGGATTTAGTGAAAAAATGTATGGAAGACGAAATAGTATCTCGTTCAGCGGAGCTAGCATATTACTTGATGCTATCTCTTTTTCCATTTCTACTTGTTTTAACGCAAGTCGTAACTTATTTACCGCTATCTACTGAGCAAATATTGTCATTTTTGAGTCAATATGCTCCGCCAGATGCAATGGCGATTATTCGAAGTAATTTACAGTTAATAATCGGACAATCACATGGTGGCGTTTTATCAGTCGGGTTAATCGCGACGATTTGGGCTGCATCCAATGGGATTAATGCAATTATCCGAGCGCTTAATGATGCGTATGATGTTGAGGATAAACGAAATTACTTTGTTGCAAGAGGTGTTTCAATCCTTTTAACCATTATTATGATTTTTGTGATCGTGTTTGCATTGTTAATACCAGTGTTTGGTAAAGTAATTGCGAAGTCTGTATTTGAATTTTTAGACATATCTAATGATTTCTTGGCCACTTGGAGCATCATTCGTTGGTCACTAAGCTTTGTGATCTTAATGGTTGTATTTACTGTTTTATATTCAATTGGACCGAGTAAAGTAGTTCACATTAAAAAAGTATTCTTTGGTTCTCTATTTGCAACATTTGGATGGATTATTTCTTCATTTGGATTTGCTTTTTACGTAGATAATTTTGGTAATTACACAATTCATTATGGTAGTTTAGGTGGAATTATTATCTTGATGATTTGGTTTTTTATTTCGGCAATGGTTGTGATTATTGGTGGGGAGCTTAATGCATTAATAAAGCAAAGACAATATGGTAAGCACAAACCTAAACCAAAATTAATTGACCCAAATAATCCAAATCCAAAATAATTTCTTCTATTGTATAATGGAGTTTTCTTCCATGAGTAGTCTTATTTTAGAGAGGTAAACTAAAATAGACTTCAAAAAGGGAGGAAATTTGAAATGAGTAATAATAAGAAAAATCATAATGATAAATCGAATAAGAAACAAAAAAGCAGCTCTCATCCAAAGAACAAAACTAGTGGTTCGGCAAACGGTCATAATGATTATCATTAAGTTTAGACTGACTAGAATAATTGCTTTTCCTGCTAAAAAGCTCATTATTAGTTAGTTTAAAAAAGAAAGCATCGTACAATTTTGTACGATGCTTTTTTTTTAATCTCTTAATAATCTTAATGAGTTAAGAATAACTAAAATTGTACTTCCTTCGTGACCGATAACACCATAAGGTAAATCAATGATTTGTAGGAAATTTGAACAGATCAGAAATGCAATTATGCTAAGTGAAAAGATAATATTTTGTTTTACGATTTTGTTCATGCGTTTAGATAAAGTGATTGCTTTTGAAATTTTCGTTAAGTCGTTTTTCATTAAAACGACATCTGCCGTTTCTAAAGCAACTCCAGTTCCGCCACCCATTGCAATACCTACATTTGCAGTTGCTAGAGCAGGGGCATCGTTTATACCATCACCAACCATTGCAACTTGACCATAGTTGTCTTTTAACTTTTTAACAATCGAAACTTTTTCATCCGGTAAGCATGATGCAAAGTATTCATTGATTTCACTTTCGGCAGCAATTGCTTTTGCCGTTTGTTCTGAGTCACCTGTAATCATGACCGTTTGAACACCTAATTTATTTAAAGTTGATAAGGCTTGCTTTGATTCGTTACGAACTAAATCTTTTAATGAGAAAATCGCAACGACTTGATCTTGAGTACCTACATAAACTATTGTTTTTCCTTCTTGTTCCCATTGTTGTTCAAAATGAATGAGCGGATTTTGTTTCATCGTTACGAATTCTTTTTTACCTACTCTGTACTCAGTACCATTTAAAATCGCTGATACACCGAAACCAGGATGATCATCAATTTGTTCAAATGACGAAGATACTGTGATTCCTTGTTTCGTTGCGTACTCAACAATCGCTGCAGCTAGCGGATGAGTTGAGTATTTTTCAATTGAAGCAACGATCGATAATAACGCTGTACGATCAAAATCTTCTACTTTTTCAAAACCAGTTACCTCTGGCTTACCAATTGTTAAAGTACCAGTTTTATCGAATGCGATTGCTTTTAATACGCCTAATCGTTCTAAATGAATACCACCTTTAACAAGAATTCCTGACTTTGCTCCATTTGAGATAGCAGATAAAACAGCTGGTGTAATCGATGCGACTAATGCACAAGGTGATGCAACAACTAGTAAAATCATTGCTCGATAAAATGTTGTTGTCCAAGACCAATCTAATGCAAAATGCGGTAAAAACATCATCAATAATACGGCAATTAAAACGCCTTTAACATAAACGCCTTCAAATTTTTCAATAAATTGCTGAGAAGGAGTTTGTTCACTTTGAGCTGTTTGAACAAGATTAATGATTTTTTGGAAAAGAGTCTCATCACTATGTTTCGTAATTTCAACTACTAGTGTTCCTTTAATGTTGATTGTTCCAGCAAATACTTCATCATTTAAGTTTTTAACAACTGGAATTGATTCACCTGTAAGAGCAGCTTCATCTACTAATGTTTCACCTTTAACGATTTGACCGTCAGCAGGAATTCGCTCTCCAGCTTTAATTAAAATATAATCCCCAATATTTAAACTTTTAATGCCAACAACTTCTTCAACATCATCGACCAATCGAATGGCAGTTTGTGGCTGAAGAGATAAAAGTGAAGAGATCTCTTTATTTGTTTTATTTAACGTATAAGTTTCAAGTGCACCACTTAAAGCAAATATGAAAATCAGTACCGCACCTTCAGTCCAATATCCAATTGCAGCCGAACCAACTGCCGCAATAATCATCAGCATTTCAACATTTAGTTCTTTTTCTGCAATCGTATCTTCAATACCTTCCTTTGCCTTTGCATATCCCCCAATACAAAATGCTAAAACATATAAAATAATCGACATGATTGAACTATCGTTTTTAACGAATGAAGCAATTAGAATTAATACACCCGAAACTAAAGCGGCAATTAATTCTCCATGTTTTGAAAGAAATGATGTAGATTCCACATGGTCAGCTTCATATGTAGCATGAATCGTAGTAACCTTTGGACTTGCTTCCATAATAAATACCCCTTTCTTATTTTCAATTGAGAAAAATAATCAAATTCACTATCCTTATAAAACACGAAAGCTGCCGTCCTTGGACAGCAGCGTACAGATTATAATACTTACTATTTATTTAATCACTATTTATTTAATCTCTATTTATTTAATCTCTTAGTTGTAGAGTTTCTTATTTAAAATAATTCTTATTAAATATATATTACCACATTACTTTAAATGTGATGAAAAAATTTGCTTGTTAATTAAAAAAATTTTAATGAATGTGTTTGAGTTGTGAAAATGATGGTTAGTGGGGGGGAGACAGGACCAAAATTTTAAAATTTTTGACATTCATTAAAGAATTTTAAGCTACCAACCGATATTTATACAGTGAGCACAAAGTATATCAAATAAATAAAATAAAAGGCTGGTAGTGATTTTGAAAAAAAAATTAATACAATCAATTGCAATCATAGGATCTGTATCATGCATTAATTCTATTGATCTATTAGAAGCAGATGCAGAAAGTACAAACACAAATCAACCTAAAGTATTGATGCCATCCGCAGACAACTATATTTCAAGTGGGAACGGAGTACGTATTCGTTCAGGGGCAGGAACGGATAATCCGATTTTAGGAAGTGTATATAAGAACGAAAAATTAGATGTTATATCTTCTGAAAATGGTTGGTATAAGGTTAATTATAAGGGAAGAATTGGATATATCGTTGGTACTTACGTAAAGAAACAAAATAGTTATGTTGAAAATGAAAAAATAAAAAGCAATACCTCTCATTACATTTCAACAGGGAATGGGGTAAGAATTCGATCTGGAGCAGGAACGAATTATCGTATTTTAGGAAGTGTATATAAGAACGATAAATTAGATGTTCTATCTTCCTTAAATGGTTGGTACAAAGTTAATTATCAAGGAAGAGTTGGCTATATAAGTGGCACTTATGTTCAGAAACAAAAGAAAATTGAAGATGAAAAACCAGTATACAATACGAGTAAATATACTGTAACTGGGACCGTAGTAAATATTCGCTCAGGTGCGGGAACGAATTACAATATAATAGGTAGTGCGACAAAAAATCAGAAGGTAGATGTTATTTCAACTTCAAATGGTTGGCACAAGTTTGTCTATCAAGGAAAAACTGCTTATATAAGTGCTGGATATACTGAAAAAGAAAAAGTTCAATCAAATAGTTCCTCTAGTAATGAGCAAGATATGCTTTCATTTGCAAAACGATTTTTAGGAGTTCCTTATAAGTGGGCAGGAGTTTCTCCTTCGGGGTTTGATTGTAGTGGCTTTATTTATTATGTCCTGAAAGAAAATGGTAAGCCATATGGAAGAACGAATGTATCAGGTTATTGGCATAATAATACTTTATTCCAAAAAGTAACAACTTCACAGCCCGGTGATTTGATATTTTTTCAAAATACATACACATATGGACCATCTCACATAGGAATCATGTTAAATGAAAATGAATTTATTCAGGCTAGTAGTAGTAGAGGCGTTACGATTTCGAATATAAATGAATCATATTGGAAAAAGCACTTTTTAGGATATAAGCGAATCATATCATAAAAAGACTCTAAGGCATTGTCTTTAACTTTAGGCACTTTATTTGAATCAAACCGATAGTAGGAATGTCCTATAGATGATAGAATAAACTGTATTCTATAGAGAGAAAAAGGCTTATGGGGGGAAACAATGTCTGCTAAGAGATTTTTTACACATCCTTTGGGAGTGATTGCATCAGCGGTTATTACAACTTTTTTATGGGGAAGCGCATTTCCGTTTATTAAGCTAAGTTATGAGCATTTGCATATTGAGAAGAATGAGATTTGGAAACAAATGATTTTTGCGGGTTATCGTTTCTTTTTGGCCTCATTATTAATTTTACTATTTTTTACGATCATTGGTAGAAAGTTAACCTTTAAGCGAGATACTTTTTTTGTAGTAGGAAAAGTAGGTTTGTTTCAAACGTTTTTACAATATGTGTTGTTTTATATTGGATTGAGCTTTACGACTGGAGTTCAAGGTTCGATCATTGCTGGAACTACTTCGTTTTTTCAACTGTTAGCAGCGCATTTTATGTATAAAAATGATCGTTTAAACTTACGTAAGATTCTTGGTGTAACGGTAGGGTTTGCGGGTGTCATTATCGTGAATATGACAAAGGGCACGCTTTCTTTACATTTAGGAATTGGCGAGATTTTATTATTGTTTGCAATGGCGTTTGGTGGCTATGGTAATGTACTTGCTAAGGAAGCTGCAAAGAAAGTGGATGTTGCCTATTTAACAGCCTATCAAATGATGATCGGTTCGATTGGATTGTTATGTATTGGTGGTTTAACAGCAGGATTTTTACCGTTCCACTTTGATTTAAAAACGTTTGGCATGTTAGTTTATTTATCGTTACTTTCATCTGTCGGTTTCATCCTTTGGAACAATGTCATGAAATATAATCAAGTTGGAAAAGTATCAATGTACTTATTCTTAGTTCCTGTTTTTGGTGTGATTTTATCATCAATCATGTTGAATGAAGTATTATCTTATCTTGTTTTTATTGGTTTAATGATGGTTACATCAGGTATTATCATTGTGAATTATCAAAAGGATCAACGTAGCACTCATATGAAGAGTGCGTCTTGACTCAAATAAAGTATAAAAGCAACTCTACTTTTTCATAATAAGGTGGAGTTGCTTTTTTTTGTGTAGATCGTTTATGAAGGGAGGTACATAGTTGTCGAAGTTTGATAAAGAGGTGAATAAAGAAGTTGAAACAGTTGTAGATGATGCTACTGACTTTAAAGTCTCCTTTCGAAAGAAACGTAGAAATAGTGGAAGTTTTATCGTATTTGTCGGTCCAGCCTTTCTAGTTTTTGCAGCTTTAGTACTTATTCCATTTTTAATGGGTCTGTATTATTCCTTTACAAACTGGAATGGGGTAGTTGGCAATATCCAGTATGTCGGTTTTGATAATTATAAGTACATATTTACGCAAGATGCAGATTTTAAACGGTCTTTTATCATTACGACAAAGTATACGTTTTTCGCAGTAATCTTAACGAATTTGATTGGTTTTGGTTTAGCTTTACTAGTGACAAAGGGGCTAAAAACAAGAAATATTCTTAGGACGATTTTCTTTTTACCAAACTTAATAGGTGGATTATTACTCGGGTTTATTTGGCAATTTATTTTTAATAAAGGTCTCACTTCATTAGGAGCAGCGTTAGGAATTGATTCTCTCATGCAGTCATTGCTAGGTACTGCAAATGGAGCGTTTTGGGCAATTATTATTGTAGCGATCTGGCAAGGTGCAGGTTATATCATGATTATTTATGTAGCCGCACTCCAAGGCGTACCGCAAGAATTGATTGAAGCAGCTCAAGTTGACGGCGCAGATCGTTTTACAACTTTAAGGAAAATTATCATTCCAATGGTAGCACCAGCTGTAACTGTCTGTTTATTTTTAACAATCTCATGGTCCTTTAAAGTATTTGACCAAAATTTATCACTAACTGGTGGTGGACCATTTAAATCGACAGAAATGCTTGCGTTAAACATTTATACAGAAGCATTTGTAAACAACCGATATGGTTTAGGGGAAGCAAAAGCAATTGTCTTCTTCGTCGTTGTCGCAGCTATTTCAATTCTCCAAGTTTATATTACGAAGAAAAGGGAGGTTGAAGCATAGTGGAAAACGAACGCTATACCGGACTGACGTTTTTGCTTGAGCTATTTGGAATCATATTAGCGATATTTTTCCTGGTGCCTTTTTACTATGTATTAGGAAACTCGTTTAAATCCTTTGCAGATATTTTGCAAAATACATCAACGCTACCAAAAACTTTCGATTTTACAAACTACTCACAAGCAATTGTCATTATGGATTTCTGGAGAGCTCTTTTGAATTCTTTAATCATAGCAGTTGCGAGTAATGCCATTATCGTTTTATTTTGCTCAATGGCAGCTTATAAACTAGTTCGCACAAAGCATAAAATTTCAACGATCATTTTCTTTATTTTTGTCGCAACAATGGTAATCCCTTTTCAATCAATAATGATTCCACTTGTTAAAGTCGGAAGTACACTTCATTTAATGAATAGTCATTATGGACTTGTTGTGATGTATTTAGCGTTTGGTTCAGCACTTTCGATTTTTCTCTATCACGGTTTTATTAAAGGGATTCCAATTGAGCTTGAAGAAGCAGCGATTATTGATGGATGTTCACCATTTATGGTTTTTTGGAAAGTAGTGTTCCCTTTACTAAAACCGATTACCGTCACAATAGTTATTTTAAATACGTTATGGATTTGGAATGATTTCTTGTTACCATCTCTCGTTTTGCGTGATCAAGAGCTACGCACAATACCACTGGCTACTTTTTATTTTTTCGGCGCTTATACGAAACAATGGAATTTAGCACTTGCCGGATTAGTTTTAGGCATTACGCCATTATTGATCTTTTTCTTTGCTGCCCAAAAGCAAATTATCCGAGGTATTACAAGTGGCTCAATAAAGTAAGTTAAGGAGGATCATATGAATAAAAAATTAGTTAAATCGATTGCCGTTTTATCAACTAGTATGTTGTTGTTTACTGGATGTAATAATAAAAAAGAAGAAACAAAAAAGCCTGGTGCAGGTGAAAAAATTACATTAAATATTTTTCAGTTTAAAGCAGAGATTGCAAAAGATTTAGAGGCTTTAACAAAGGAATATGAAAAGGAAAATAAAAACGTAACGGTAAAGGTTCAAACAGTAGGTGGAGGTGCAGATTATGGGGCAGCATTGAAAGCTCAATTTGCATCAGGAAATGAACCGGATATATTCAATAATGGTGGATATCAAGAAGCTGTTACTTGGAAGGATAAACTCGAGGACCTGTCAGATCAAGATTGGGTGAAGGATTTATATCCAGAAACCGAAAAACCGATGACAGTTGATGGAAAATTACTCGGAATGCCTATGAACACAGAAGGCTATGGATTCATTTACAATAAAGACTTATTTGATAAAGCTGGTATTACACAATTACCAAAAACATTAACTGAATTAGAAGCAGCGGCAAAAAAATTAAAAGCCGCTGGTATTACGCCGTTTTCAGTTGGCTATGGTGAGTGGTGGATTTTAGGAATACATTTATTAAATATTCCATTCGCACAACAACCAGACCCAGATCAATTTATCGCCGATTTAAATGCAGGCAAAGCAAAAATCCCTGATAATGATAAATTTAAGGACTTTATCAAATTATTTGATTTAACGATTAAATATGGAAATAAAAATCCATTAACAACGGATTATAATACACAAGTTACTAATTTTGCATCTGGAAAAACAGCTATGATGCAACAAGGAAACTGGACACAAGGTATGATTGATGGCATTACGCCAAATATGAATCTTGGTCTTTTACCAATTCCGATTAATGATGATAAAGAAGCAATGGACAAAATCCCGGTCGGCGTACCAAATAACTGGGTAGTAAACAAAAATTCAAAAAACAAAGAAGAAGCGAAGAAGTTCTTAAATTGGATGGTTTCTTCTGATACAGGTAAAAAATATATCGTAGAAAAGTTTAAATTCATTCCAGCAGTTAAAACAATCGAAGGAAAAGGCTTAGGTCCGATTGCTGATGATATTCAAAAATACTCAGCAGACGGAAAAGTACTTTCTTGGAACTGGTTTAAATATCCAAACGGTGCAACAAATGAATTTGGTGCTTCAATGCAAGCATATGTTGGCGGACAAAAAAATCCACAACAATTACTACAATCGCTTCAGGATACATGGGATAAGTTAAAGAAATAGTATATAGGAAAGACAAGCTTTATTTCGAAATAATGTTTCGAATTGGTTTGTCTTTTTTAATGCGGATTTTGTTGGTGATTTAACGATTGGAAGATTTTATAGGATGAATCAAATTAATTATCGTGATATAGTAATTATCGTTGTGGAAATAAATGAAATTCCTGAATTAACCTAGATCAATAGATTAATAGTAAGGGAGAGTAATCAACTATGAAAAAATCGATTAAAAATGTGATCTTATCAACCGCGATTGTCTTTTCTTTAGGAACAACAGTAGTCGGATCAGCTGATGCTGCTTCTGTTGTTTATAAAGTTAAAAAAGGGGACACGCTTTATAAAATTTCTAAAAAATATAAAACAACTGTTACAGAGCTTAAAAAGCAAAATAAACTAAAATCGAACTCAATTCGAATTGGACAAAAAATAACGATTCCTACGAAAACAAAAGTTGCTCCAAAGAAACCAACAACACAGACGAATAGTCCTGTGAAACTCCCAGCAAGTGAATCAGTGAAAAAGATGGCACTAGAAATCACTTCATGGTATGAAACAGCGTCATCTGAAGCTGATGCATTCGGTGCAACAAGTGGTAACTTCGATGGTGCTGGTCTATCTTTTGGTGCGCTTCAAGAAAACTTTGGAACAGAAACTTTACAACCAATTATGAAAAATATGTTCAAAAATCATAATGATGTCGTCCTAAAAGCTTTCAATGGAGATATGAATTCATATAATACATTCAAAGATGTAGTGATGAACAAAACAACAAAAGAACAAGTAGCTTGGGGAGATTCAATCAGTGACCCTAATAATAAATACAAAGTTGTAGAGCCTTGGAAGACTTACTTTAAAAATCTAGGGACAAGCAAAGAATGTATTGATGAACAAATTAATGCGTCAAAATGGTACTTCGATCAAGCAGAAAAGTATTACAAAACATTCGGATTATGGTCAAAAAGAGGATATGCACTAATGTTCGATATCTTTGTTCAAAGTGGTGCAATCTCAGATAAAACGAAAAATTTAATTTTAGAAGACTTTAAAAAAATTGATACAAAAAACATGACAAAAGAACAAATCGAAACGAAGAAAATGAATATGATCGTTAATCGTCGAGCTGCAGATGTAAATGAACAATGGAGAGAAACATGGAAATCTAGAAAATCAGTCATCGCAAACGGCAGCGGAACTGTTGTTGGTTATGGAGATTTCTTTGATGTAACTCCGTATGGTGCGACGTTAACACATGTTAATAAGTAAGTTATTTGATGAGGGAGTCCGAATTTGGGCTTCCTTTTTTTGTGGAATTTTTAATGAGTGAGGCAATCAATAATACAAAAAAACTGTATCCGATAAAGGACACAGCCGTAGTTATTGATGGATTATATGTTGTTTTTTAGTTGCTCCTAAGGAAGTATATAAACCTTTTGCCCATGTATATCCTATACCCAATGTAAGTCCCTAGAGTATTTAATATAACATCATCTATATCTGACCATCTAAAAGACATCATATATTGGACAACTTCTATACTTACCGATAAAAACAGGCCAACTAATATAACCATTTTTGTTCGCTTAATGGAAGTCAAAATAAATCCAAATGGCACAAAAAGAAGGATATTACCAATAACATTAACGATGAATTGCTTAAGACCAAACCCATTAAATAGTTGGATGAAAGGGATTAAATTTAATCCACCCTCGGATACGCCTATGCCTAAAGAAGCGACCGGAAAAAAAGTAAACCTAAAAATAAACAGAAGTGAAAAAATTAACAGTAAAATTTTGATGAAAATCGGCTTCAAAATAAATCTCCCAAAAATATGTATTAATTCATTTATTATACATTAATCATTTTGTATTTCCTCAACAAACCTTTCATTAAATGATGATCGATTCGTCGCACACTTAGATATGCCTGTCTAATTTTAGGAGGAAGAGTTTTGAAAAATGAGCCTGTCAACTACGCCAATTTTTGATTGATTTCCCCTAAAACCTGTCATGAGTAAGAAACTTTCTAATTTTTGGCTCGTTTACTTCCTCATGAACCTGTTATGAGGAAGTACCAATCTATTTTTGGTTGGTATACTTCCACATGAACCAGTTATGAGGAAGTATCTTTCAATTTTTGGCAGGTATACTTCCACATGAACCTGTTATGAGGAAGTATCTTTCAATTTTTGGTTGGTATACTTCCACATGAACCAGTTATGAGGAAGTATCTTTCAATTTTTCACAGGTATACTTCCACATGAACCAGTTATGAGGAAGTATCTTTCAATTTTTGGTTGGTATACTTCCACATGAACCAGTTATGAGGAAGTATCTTTCAATTTTTCACAGGTGTACTTCCACATGAACCAGTTATGAGGAAGTTTCTTTCAATTTTTGGCAGGTATACTTCCACATGAACCTGTTATGAGGAAGTATCTTTCAATTTTTGGCAGGTATACTTCCACATGAACCAGTTATGAGGAAGTACCTTTCAATTTTTGGTTGGTATACTTCCTCATGAACTAGTTATGAGGAAGTACCTTTCAATTTTTGGCAGGTATACTTCCGCATGAACCAGTTATGAGGAAGTACCTTTCTATTTTTGGCAGGTATACTTCCTCATGAACCTGTTAAGAGGAAGTATCTTTCTATTTTTCACAGGTGTACTTCCTCATGAACCTGTTAAGAGGAAGTATCTTTCAATTTTTGGTTGGTATACTTCCACATGAACCAGTTATGAGGAAGTACCTTTCTATTTTTGGCAGGTATACTTCCTCATGAACCTGTTAAGAGGAAGTATCTTTCTATTTTTCACAGGTGTACTTCCTCATGAACCTGTTAAGAGGAAGTATCTTTCTATTTTTCACAGGTGTACTTCCTCATGAACCTGTTAAGAGGAAGTATCTTTCTATTTTTCACAGGTGTACTTCCACATGAACCAGTTATGAGGAAGTTTCTTTCAATTTTTGGCAGGTATACTTCCGCATGAACCAGTTATGAGGAAGTACCTTTCAATTTTTGGCAGGTATACTTCCGCATGAACCAGTTATGAGGAAGTATCTTTCAATTTTTGGTTGGTATACTTCCACATGAACCAGTTATGAGGAAGTATCTTTCAATTTTTCACAGGTGTACTTCCTCATGAACCTGTTAAGAGGAAGTATCTTTCAATTTTTGGTTGGTATACTTCCACATGAACCAGTTATGAGGAAGTACCTTTCTATTTTTGGCAGGTATACTTCCGCATGAACCTGTTAAGAGGAAGTATCTTTCTATTTTTCACAGGTGTACTTCCTCATGAACCTGTTATGAGTATGATCCTTTAAAATTTTTGTTTAAATAATATACACTTAGGCGTTTGTTGTTCTATATTGACAATGTTTTATTTCAACAGTCTGCCGCCTAATTTTAGGCGGTTTTTGTGTTAATTCAAAATAAATTTTCCTAACATTAAAAATTAATAATGTTACATGGGTATTTGGAATAGACTTAAATGTACCGTATTTACATCTTAGGAGGGATCACTCGTGGAATGGTATTTAAAAGTATTAAAGAATTACGCAGTATTCAGCGGAAGAGCTAGAAGAACAGAGTATTGGATGTTTTTCCTGTTTAATGCCATTATCACTATTATACTTGCGATTTTACAAAGCATTGCCGGTATCGATGAACTATTAACTGGAATTTACGGTTTACTTACGTTACTACCATCTTTAGCAGTAGGTGCTCGCAGGTTACATGATTCGGGTAGAAGTGGTTGGTGGCTGTTAATTGGAATAATTCCGTTAATTGGTACGATTATTCTATTGGTTTTCTTCTGTTTGGATAGTGATGAGGGAGATAATCGATTTGGGGCTAATCCTAAGTAGTAGGTTATTGGATAAATAATAGAAGTGGAGGCCACCTTTTAAAGGTGGTTTTTTGTGTTTGTGGATTAACTTTGAACAAAGTGTATTTCCATACGATCATTTAAAGAAATAATATTAACTATTTCTCCATTTTGGTGAAAAAACCATTGAGAGACATGTTTAAGAGTGTATTTTGATCGGTATTCGGCAGTTTGTAGCCTATGTAAAAAATGACTAAGTATGTAAAACTAAAAACAATCTAGTCAATATATTCCACCCTACTGTTCAAATGAATACGTTTTCACAACTTGAGAGGTATTTTATGATGATAGTGGAGGTGTTACAGATGATTGAAACGAAAAAAGTGATTGATACAAATTTAACAGATGCCAAGGCAAAGAAGTCATCTAAAAAATTAAGAGATTTTTTAAATTATCTTACGTTTGTAGGACCAGTAACTATTGTTTTTGCAGCGATCGTGTTAACGCCATTTTTGATCGGCTTTTTCTATTCATTTACTGAGTGGGATGGTGTAGCTGATTCTGCTAAGTGGGTCGGGCTTGAAAATTATAAATACATTTTTACAAAGGATACGGATTTTATCCATTCGTTTATTTTAACGGGTAAATATACATTATTTGCTGTGATTTTGACCAATGTGATTGGTTTTAGTTTAGCGTTAATCGTAACGCAAGCATTGAAGACTAGAAATATTTTAAGAACGGTCTTTTTCCTTCCAAATTTAATTGGTGGATTATTATTAGGTTTCATTTGGCAGTTTATTTTTAATAAAGGTTTAATTTCAATTGGACAATTATTGCATTCAGACTTTTTACAAAGAGCACTTTTAGGAGAAGAAAAAGGTGCATTCTGGGCAATTGTCATCGTAGCAGTTTGGCAAGGTGCAGGTTATATAATGGTTATTTATGTAGCGGCCTTACAAGGTGTACCACAGGAATTAATTGAAGCAGCTCAAATTGATGGTGCGAATAAATTCCAAGTGTTACGTAAAATCATTATTCCTATGGTAGCGCCTGCTGTAACAGTTTGTTTATTCTTAACAATTTCATGGTCATTTAAAGTGTTTGATACGAACCTTTCGTTAACAAATGGTGGACCATTTAAATCTACTGAGATGTTGGCATTAAATATTTACACTGAAGCGTTTGTTAATAACCGTTATGGATTAGGTGAAGCAAAAGCGATTGTATTCTTCGTAATCGTTGCGTTAATTTCAGTTATTCAAGTTTACATTACGAAGAAGAGGGAGGTTGAGGCATAATGCTGAAAGAACGATATACTGGCTTAACTTTTATATTAGAAATAGCAGCAATTCTACTTGCTCTCGTCTTCTTAGTTCCTTTTTATTATGTGTTAGGTAACTCATTTAAATCATTTGCTGATATTTTACAAAATACATCTTCGCTTCCAAAGAGCTTAGATTTTACAAACTATCAACAAGCAATCGAAATCATGAATTTCTGGAAAGCACTATTGAACTCATTAATCGTAACAATTGTAAGTAATGTTGTAATCGTCTTTTTCTGTTCGATGGCAGCTTATAAACTAGTGCGTTCAAAAAGTAAAATTTCAAATATCATTTTCTTTATCTTTGTAGCAACAATGGTAATCCCGTTCCAATCAATTATGATCCCACTCGTGAAAGTTGGAAGTACGCTTCATTTAATGAATAGCCATTGGGGATTAGTCATTATGTATTTAGGTTTCGGGTCAGCATTATCAATCTTCCTATATCATGGATTTATTAAAACAATTCCAATCGAGTTAGAGGAAGCAGCAATTATTGATGGATGTTCACCGACTATGGTTTTCTGGAAAGTTGTTTTTCCACTTTTAAAACCAATTACGGTTACAATTGTGATCTTAAATACGTTATGGATTTGGAATGACTTCTTATTACCATCACTTGTATTAAGAGATATGGAGTTAAGAACGATTCCTCTTGCTACATTCTACTTCTTTGGAGCATATACAAAACAGTGGAACTTAGCGTTATCTGGACTTGTTTTAGGGATCACACCACTATTAATTTTCTACTTTGCAGCACAGAAACACATTATTAAAGGGATTACAAGCGGTTCAATTAAATAAGGTGACTGGGTGGAAGCTATCAATATATTCCACCCATCATGTCAATTTAGGCTATCTATAGTTGCTTATTTTTAAATGTATAATGAAAGCGTATTCAAAATAAAGAATATTGAGACGGGGGTTTATAGTAATGAAAAAGATGCTAAAAGTAGCAGCTGCATTAACAACTTCAGTGATGTTATTCTCTGCATGTTCTGGAGGGTCTTCAGACAAAGCTTCAAATGAATCAAAGGATAAAAAAGTAACATTAAACGTATTCCAGTTTAAAGCTGAGATTGCGAAAGATTTAGAACAAATGGCGAAGGATTACCATAAGGAAAATCCAAACGTAACAGTTAAAATTCAAACTGTTGGTGGCGGTGCTGACTACGGTGCTGCATTAAAAGCGCAATTTGCTTCAGGTAACGAACCAGATATCTTTAACAACGGTGGATTCCAAGAAGCAGAAACTTGGAAAGATAAATTAGAAGATCTTTCTGATCAATCTTGGGTAAAAGACTTATATCCAGGAACTGAAAAACCAATGACAATTGACGGCAAACTTTACGGTATGCCAATGAATACTGAAGGTTACGGCTTTATTTACAATAAAGATTTATTCGCAAAAGCAGGTATTACTGAAGCACCAAAAACATTAAGCGAATTAACTGCTGCAGCTGAAAAGCTTAAAAAAGCAGGTATCACACCATTCTCAGTAGGATACGGTGAGTGGTGGATTCTAGGAATTCACTTATTAAATATTCCTTTCGCTCAACAGCAAGATCCAGACCAATTCATGGCTGATGTTTCTGCTGGTAAAGTGAAAATTCAAGACAACGAGCAATTCAAACAATTTATGAAACTGTTTGACTTAACAATCAAAAACGGAAATAAAAATCCTTTAACAACTGATTACAACACACAAGTTACAAACTTTGCTCAAGGTAAAACAGCTATGATCCAACAAGGTAACTGGATTCAAGGTATGGTTGATGGAATTACTCCTAACATGAACTTAGGCGTATTACCAATTCCAATCAACGATGACAAAGCAGCAATGGACAAATTACCAATGGGTGTACCAAATAACTGGGTAGTTAACAAAAACTCTAAAAACAAAGAAGAAGCTAAAAAATTCTTAGAATGGATGGTTACTTCTGACACTGGTAAGAAATACATTGTAGAAAAATTCAAATTTATCCCAGCACTAAAAACAATTGAAGGTAAAAACTTAGGACCAATCGCAGACGATCTATTAAAATACTCTGAAGAAGGTAAAACATTATCTTGGAACTGGTTCAAATACCCAGATGGAGCTACAAATGAGTTTGGTGCATCAATGCAAGCTTACGTTGGAAAGCAAAAATCTGCTGATGAAATGTTAAAATCGATTGAAGAATCTTGGATGAAATTAAAAAAATAAGTTCTTAATTGGAGGCTTTCCTAAAAGTTCCTCTATAGATTAAGGCTAACCCCACAAGGAAATTACTTGTGGGGTTTTATCTTTATAAATAACGATCTGTTTAATGAACAAAACTTCTTATTTGATTAGAAAGAAAACCATCCAATCAATTTAGTTCACAAAATGTTCTGGTTAAAAGCTTATATTTTACTAATCCCGTGATATGATTTTAGTATGAAATAATAAAGTGTATTAAAAAAATGATATTAACTGGGCATGCTGATGAAAAGGTGAGTGATGCTATGCTTGATGAAATGAGAACGTTCGAAAAAGGATTTCCTGACGGAGTTTTTGTAGAACCAAACTGCACAAGTGAACCTAAAGTAAAGGTTAAGGCATTGTATGAATACTGTAGGAAAAGCGGATTAAAGCCTAAAGATTTAACAGAAAATGAAAGAAAACAGTTTCTTGTTTATGAATGAAAAAATAAACTTTGTATTTAATAGAAGAAACCCAGTGAACTTAAGGAGTTTATAAGGGTGTTATTCGCTCTATATCTTTGATAAACTAATAATAGAAAGTGCAAACGTTTCCGCAAAGGATGTTATCATGAAAAACAGTATTAGAAGAAAGTTGATTACCTTATTGTTAATCGCGACCATTATTCCATTTGGTTTATCGATTATCGCAAGTTATTTTTATACGAAAAACACGGTTACGAAGGAATTTGTCAATACGAATTATGATTTATTGAAGCGTAGTGGGAATGATTTATTGAGTTATTTTAATGAAATTTACGGTATTCCATTGTCCATTTATAGTAATCGACCGTTTTTGTCTGTGTTAGAAAATGGTGCGACAGCTTATATCGAACAAAATTCTGCTGAAATTCAGCGTAGTTTATTAGGACTTTATTTTTCTAGAAGAGAGATCGAGCAGTTGCATTTATATTTAACGAAGGGTAAGGATGATTACACCGTATACAATGCAAAGGTGAGTAGTCGAGGGAAGTTGTATAATTTCAATAAAATTCCCCCATATAGAAATTTAAGTTTTTCGAGGGATTCGTATTATATTCAACCGACTCATCCGATTCAAAATTATAATAATTTATCTGATTTTCGAATTGAGCCAGTTAAGCAGGTCGTATCATTTCATTATTTTTTAAATAATGTTACGTCCGACCAATGGCTAGGCTTTTTATCAATTGATATTGAATTAAGCAGAATTAATGAGATTTTTGATCGTATTTATAAAAAAGGAGAGGAACATCTTTTCGTTGTTGGTGATGGGAATGTTGTTTTGTATTCTTCTGAAAAAGAGCTGATTGGTAAAAAGCTAGACACAAAATGGTATAAAAAAATTAACTCAGATCGATCAGGGGAAACTAGTTTTGAATGGAAGGACAAGGACTTTAGAGGGGTCTATGTGTATGACAAAATAAGAAGTAATCATCAGCAGTGGACAATCATTAAAAGTATTCCTTATAAAAATCTCTATCATAATTCGAATCAATTATTGAAAATTACCGTTACACTTGGGGCGATTTCAGTCTTATTAGTCATCATTTTAACGATTATCGTATCTTTCAGATTTACCCGACCAATACGAATCTTAATTCGAGATATGCAGCGAATTGAGAAGGGGGAACTTGCTGTTTCTTTTGATACGTTAGGAAATGATGAGTTTGGTCAGTTAGGTAAACATTTTACTTCAATGGTCGATACGTTAAATGATTTATATATAAAAGAATACAAGCTTCAAATTGAGAATAAAACGAATCAATTAAAAGTACTTCAATCTCAAATTAATCCGCATTTTTTATACAATGCCTTGCAGTCAATTGGAACTCTTTCATTAAAAAATGACGGAATTAAAGTGTATCGATTAATTATGTCATTATCAAAAATCATGAGATATAGCATGAAAAATAATGAAGATTTCGTAACGCTTAAAGATGAATTAAACCATATAAAAGATTATTTATCGCTTCAAAATGAACGTTATGATGGTAGATTTGTTTATAACCTGGAAGTGGATGAAGGGGTAAAGAATGTAAAAATGCCAAAAATGATTTTACAGCCAATCGTGGAAAATTTCTTTAAACATGGCTTTGAAAAGCAACAAAAGCTTGGTGAATTAAATATTTCGATTCATAGACAACAAGATAATCGTTTAAAAATAGTCATTGCTGATAATGGTGAAGGTGCATCGGAAGAGGAATTAGAAATCATCAATTCATCGCTAGCAGAAGGTGGATTAAATACGAATGAGAGTATCGGTTTAAAAAATATATCTGATCGCCTTCATTTCTATTATGGTAAAAAAGCAGAAGTAAAAATAGAAAGTGTGAAGCATGAAAACTTTGTTGTAACGATAATCTTACCGATTGAAATGACAAGAGGAGAAAGTTAATCATGAAGGTTCTACTAATAGATGACGAAAAGCATGTACGAGAAGGTGTAAAACTTCTTGCAGATTGGGATGCAATTGGTGTTACTGAAATATTAGAAGCAGAAAACGGAGCAATCGCTCAAGACATCATTATAAAAGAAAGACCAACAATCATATTTACTGATTTAATGATGCCAGAGCTAGACGGTAGGGGATTATTAAAATGGCTTCATTCAGAAAATATTAACTGCAAAGTAATCGTCGTTACGGGATATGATGACTACCATTATATGAGAGAAGCCATCCAGTTCGGTGCATCCGATTATTTATTGAAACCAATTGATCCGGATATTTTGAATGAAACTTTAGTAAAAGTAGTATCAGATTGGAATGAAAAAGAAAAAGAGAGAATTGATGCATTAAATGACTTTCGTTTACTGCAAGAAGTTTTACCTGTTTACAGAGACAAACAATTAACAAATGCAATTTACGGTAAAGAATATAATCAGAATATATTAAACCAATTAGGATACGAAGAAGGACAAACTTTACATGTTTCTTTACTAAAATTACGAAATCTAGAGACATTCAAAGACATCTGGCCGGAGGATTTATGCTTCTTTGCCTTATTGAATATAGCAAATGAAATTCTTCAAAACCAAAATGGAGGAATTGCATTTCGGAATTTACAAGGAACAAAGGAGATTTGCTTACTATATTGGGGCGAGCAAGTAACTGACAGGATCCAACATATCGCTAAAATTTTATCGACAGTTGTGCCTTTCCCGTTTCATTTTGCAATTAGTAGAAAGTTAACCATTGATTCGATCCAGTCTGGGTATGAGGAAGTTGTAAATGTCTTGCAGCATGTAAATATTTTAGAAAAAAGAGATGTACCGGTTTATTCGTATGAAGATATAAAAGAGTATCAACCGATTAATCTAGTAGAAATCATCAACTTATTTGAACAAATGGTTGAGAAACAGGATATTTATATTTACGATGAAGTCATTCAACGTTTTAGTAAACGAATCGCACAGAAGAATTATCTACCTTTTGCACAATTACAATCATTGCATCAGGAGTTTCTAATCTTCCTTAATCACTGGATTAATAAGCTATCGCTTCAAACCATTCAGGAAGTGGATTTAGAATTGTTCTGGAATGCGAAAGGACATTTTGAAATTGGTAATTATGTAGCGACTCAAAGGGAAAGAGTACAATCGATTATTCAAGAAAAAAATCAAACGAACCAAGAACTAAATAGTATTGAAGCAATTGCAAATTATATTCAACTGAACTATGCTGAAGAAATTTCACTACAGGAGTTTTCAGAGAAATTCTATTTAAGCCGCGAATATATATCCCGTAAATTTAAACAAATTTACGGTGTGAATATTTCAGATTATATCGTTTCAATTCGGATCGAAAAAGCGAAGGAATTATTGAAGTTCCCCAATTTAAAAATTTATGAAATAGCTGGGAAAATCGGTTATCAAGATGATAAATACTTCCGAAAAGTGTTTAAGAAAATCGTTGGCATGACCCCAAATGAATACCGAAATATGAATAGTTAGTAAAAAAGTTGCAGGGATTCCTTGGAATCTGGGGAATATGTAATTAGATATGTATTCTATGGTCCGGGGGATTAAAAAATGGAACAGGCAGTTGAAAGAGTTTTTACGAAAGAGATTTTAACGAACGCAGCATCACAATTTGGTATGACAGTAGATGAAAAACCAGTCGGAGAATTCGAGAACTATCTATTTAAAGGTAAACTAGCAGATGGAACAGATCGCATTTTACGATTAACACATTCATCACACCGCTCAAAAGAAGAAATCGAGGCAGAGCTTAAGTTTTTAAAATATGCTAGAGAAAACGGAGCAAATGCAGCAGGTTCTTTAACTTCATTAAACGGTAATTTAGTAGAAGTCCAAAATGCAAGCGATGGCACATTTTTTTACGCATCAATGTTCGAATGGGCAGACGGTCAATTAGTTGATCGAACAAATCCAGCTGTGTGGAATGACAATCTAATGTACACATGGGGAAAAACAATCGGCAAGCTACACGCATTAACAGTTGATTACCCAGTAACAAACCATCGTGAGCATTGGGACGAAGAAGCTTATTTAAGTGAAATGTTAGCTGACGAAGAACTTGGCATTTTTACAAAGGAATTAATAGAAGAAATTCAAAGCTATGAAAGAAAGAAAGATTCATATGGATTAATCCATAGCGACTTGCATCTCCACAATTTCTTCGTAAATGATAAAGGTGAAATAACGACTTTTGATTTCGATGACCTACAATATAATTATTTCATATCAGATATCGCAATTGTCCTATATTATACTGCTTGGGGTAGTAAAACATCATTCGAAGAAAAATCTAATTTCGCAAAAAGACAGCTAGAAATATTCCGAAGAGGTTATGAAACTGAGTATGTTTTAGATGAAGTATGGTACAGCCGAATTCCTTCATTTTTAAAATGTCGTGATATCGTTCTTTATCACGTGTTGAATATGAAGTATGAAGAAAAAACGCAAAGGGTTATTGAGCTTTGTGAAGAGTTGAAAGATCGAATTGTGAATCAGAAGACGATTATTGAACTTTAAAAGAAAGCTACGATTCAAACATGAATCGTAGCTTTTTTTATTTAAAATGGGGAATACAGAAATTGTTTTTATTAATTAGGTTGTGTCCTCTTTAATAAGATACAAATTTTTTATATAAAAAGTTAATTAAAAAAATTTTTTTGTACATACCCAAATAGACAAAAAAATTATGGGAAAAACGGATAAATTTTAACATTTTTTTAACTTAAACAACAAAAATAACTAATGTGTTTGTTTACCAAATAATGGAAAAAATAAAATTTCAATATAACAAAAAGAAATATATGAAATACTCTTTTAAAATGTTTTTGTCTCAAATTTAGGAATATAGTCGGAGAAGTAGGGCTTTTGATGTCTTTTTGTAAAATCGACAAAAAGGTTATGTAAGTAGTTGGAAACAGTATTTACCAACGAAACGATTGAAAATGGAAAAGCTAGGTGAATCTGAAAATCGGGGTCACCTAGCTTTTTATTTTTATAAGTGCAGTAAACAAAAGTTGTAAGATCTTACTCAGAGTGATGTAGCATATACGTATAAGCCGTGTCGTAAAGGTGCTCTAAATCAGCATCCGTCATGAAAACTAAGTCCTCAGTTGATAATCCTTTTGTTAATTCCAAAAATTGAACCATGTTTTTACGCTCTTCTCTACTCATCATTAACAACACTCCCTTTGATTTAAATGATTGATAATTTGTTTCCAATCTGTTTTAATACAGTGTATTTATTTAATAATTATTATATAACAGAAAAGTTAAAACGTGCTAGTGTTTTTTACTAAAAAAGTAAAAAAAGGACATTTAATCAGTTCATTGATTTAGATTCAAAATATAATTCAGATATTATTCTAGAATAATATCTAATATTACAATTTCCGTTAACGAATGTAACATAACTAGACCGGTTTGTAAGGGTTTCCATAAATTGGGTGAAATAATCGACAAAAAAGCCTATTTTGTGGTAAAATTAACCAAAAAATCCAATTGATAGATTAATTTTTACTTAACATTGTGTTAAGTAATTGTTATACTAGGCACTGTTGTATTTGAGGGTTTATTTTAATAGAATAATAAAGTGCTAGAATTTAAGGAGGAAACGATGGAAGAGAAGAATAGTTTAAAGAACTATTAGGCGTTAATATGAAGTCTTAAGATGAAATTATGATGAGTTGATTAGTTTATTCTAACTATTTAACTTTATTAATGTGTCAGTTTTCTTCCATTATAAGAATAATTTTTTTGTAAAATGACTTCATTTTTTTAGTTATTTTGATTAAAGGATTTTGGGGTGCATTTTATTATAAGTTTCTTTAAGGGAGTAATAGTCAATGAACCTGTTAAGCAAAATTAAAGTAATGACAATTTTTGGTACGAGACCAGAAGCGATTAAAATGGCTCCACTTGTGCTAGAACTTGAAAAATATCCAGAAGAAATAGAGTCAATTGTGACTGTCACGGCTCAACACCGACAAATGCTTGACCAAGTACTAGAGATTTTTGAAATTACGCCTGATTATGATTTAAATATCATGAAGGATCGCCAAACGCTTATAGATGTAACAACGCGTGGATTAGAAGGTCTAAATAAGATTATGCAAGAAGTTAAGCCGGATATTGTATTAGTACATGGCGACACAACTACTACTTTTATTGCCAGTCTAGCTGCGTTTTATAATCAAATTACAATTGGCCATGTTGAAGCAGGATTACGCACTTGGGATAAGTATTCTCCATACCCAGAAGAAATGAACCGTCAATTAACAGGAGTAATGGCTGACTTACATTTTTCACCTACATCAAAATCAGCCCAAAATTTATTGGCAGAAAATAAAAAAGAAGAAACAATTTTTATAACAGGAAATACAGCTATCGATGCCCTAAAAACTACAGTGAAAAGTGAGTATACTCATCCTGTTCTTGAAACTGTTGGAGATGACCGTTTAGTTTTAATGACAGCACACCGTCGAGAAAATTTAGGGGAACCTATGAGAAATATGTTTAAAGCGATTAAGCGATTAGTCGATAAACACAATGATATTCAGGTTGTTTATCCAGTTCATATGAATCCTGTCGTTAGAGAAATTGCAAGCGAAATCTTAGGTGATAATGCTAAAATTCATTTAATTGAACCTTTAGATGTAATTGATTTTCATAACTTTGCAGCTAGGTCTCATCTGATTTTAACTGATTCTGGTGGAGTACAAGAAGAAGCTCCTTCCCTAGGTGTACCTGTTCTTGTATTGCGAGATACAACAGAACGCCCAGAAGGTATTGAGGCTGGTACATTAAAACTTGTTGGAACTAATGAAGAAGTTATTTTTTCATCAGCGGATAGACTATTATTAGATAAAGAAGCACATGCGAAAATGTCTAAAGCTTCTAATCCATATGGAGATGGAGAAGCTTCTAGAAGAATTGTCGATGTGATTAAACAATATTTTAATTTAATAGAAGAAAAAAACTCATCTGTTAATAATGAAATTAAAGAAGAAGTCCACGTATAAATAGATAAAATGAAAATTGTAGAGATTTTCAAGAAAAATTAAATCTTAAATGGGATAGAAAAAATGACTAGAAAAAAAGTGTGTATGTTTGTTTGGAATCATTTTACTAATGATGCCAGAGTACTTAGAGAATGTACCGCATTATCGGAGAGTGGTTATACAGTCGATCTTATATGTATTGCTGATCCAAAAAATAAAGAGTTGCCTATATATGAAGAGCGAAATCCAAATTTTAAAATTTATCGAGTAAAAAGATACCCTGATTCGTTACTTTTTTTACAAATGATATATAGGTTTATTTCGAAATCCAAGTTATTAAAAATGATCATGTTACTTACATGGTTTATATTATTTTTTACTATTCCTCTAGTGGCGTTATCCACAGTAGTTGTTCTACTTCTTCTATTAAAAACAAAGTGTAAAGTTGTTTGGATAAAAGGTAGTATTACTTTACGAATGATTGGGAGAGGGCTAATAAAAAATTATGATATTTACCATTCTAACGATTTAAATACACTATTTCAAGGTGTTATTTGTTCGAAATTAAGACTTAATAAACGTAAGCTAATATATGATTCTCATGAGGTTCAAACTAGCCGAACAGGGTATAATAGTGATTTTTACAAATACTTGGAGGGGAGTTTAGTTAAGATAATCGATTCCATGATTGTAGAAAATCATACTAGGGCAAGGTACAATAAAAAAGTTTATGGGTTTTATCCGAATGTAGTTCACAATTATCCATTTAAACTAAAGGGATATCAAAGTAAAAAAAACTCATCTTTAAGGAAGTTACTCGGTATATCCCAAGATGAAAAAATACTATTATACCAAGGCGGAATACAATCAGGTAGAGGTTTAAAAAACTTAATTAAAGCCGTACCTCTTTTTAACGAGGGGACACTTGTGTTAGTAGGGGATGGGAATATTAAATCAGAGTTAGAAAAAATGGTTGATCAAATGAACTTGCAACAAAGGGTTAAATTTGTTCCCAAAGTTTCACTTAATGATTTGCCTAAGTATACCAATAATGCGTATGTAGGATTTCAAGTATTAAATAATGTTTGTTTCAATCATTATTCCGCATCTTCTAATAAGTTGTTTGAGTATATGTCTAGTGGGGTTCCAGTTATAGCATGCGGTTTTCCAGAGATAAAAAAGGTCGTAGAAGGCGAACGGATTGGATTGTGTGTAGATTCACATGATCCCGTTTCAATAGCCAAAGGATTAAATTATTTATTAAATTCTCCTGATGTATATCATGATATGAAGCAAAATTGTATAAAAGCCAAAGAAATATATAACTGGGACAAGGAGAAAAAGCAGTTCTTATCCATCTATGAACAGTTAGAATTAAGAACATATAGTTTTAAAAGAGCCGTTTTTAAAAAATTTAATTTGATAGATTAATAGAAAGCAGGGAAAAAAATGAAGATTTGTACAATGGGATTAGGCTATATAGGATTACCAACTTCAATTATGTTTGCTAAATACGGGGTTGATGTCCTAGGTGTTGATATAAATGCTGGAGTTGTTGATTCACTTAATGCAGGTAAAATCCATATAGAAGAACCAGGTTTACAAGATGCTTTAAATGAAGTAATAGAAAAGAAGACTTTTCGTGCGTCTTTAACACCTGAAAAAGCCGATACTTTCATTATTTCAGTACCAACTCCAAATAACGATGATATGTATAAGTCTTGTGATCTTTCGTATGTATTATTTGCAGTTAATTCAGTTATTCCATATTTAGAAAAAGGTAATGTATTAATAGTAGAATCTACAATTGCTCCAAGAAGTATGGATGATCAAGTAAAACCATTAATTGAAGAAGCAGGATTCGAAGTTGGGAAAGATATCTATTTAGTCCACTGCCCTGAACGTGTTCTACCAGGACAAATTCTTCATGAGTTAATTTATAACAACAGAATCGTAGGTGGAGTTACTTCTGCTTGTACTGAAGCAGGGGCGAAAGTTTATGGTACTTTTGTAAAAGGTGAAATTATTAAAACTGATGCAAAGACAGCTGAAATGTCTAAACTCATGGAAAATACATTTAGAGACGTTAATATTGCTTTAGCAAATGAACTAACTAAAGTATGTAATGAATTAGACATAAATGCTTTAGATGTAATTGAAATGGCTAATAAACATCCAAGGGTGAATTTACACACACCGGGTCCTGGTGTAGGAGGACATTGCTTAGCTGTTGATCCTTATTTTATCGTTGCTAAAGCACCAGAAACTGCAAAAATGATAAATTTAGCAAGAGAAATTAATACGTCAATGCCTAATTTTGTAGTAGAGAATATCAATACATTAATGGAAAAGGTTGACGGAAAAATAGTTACAGTATTTGGACTAACATATAAAGGAAACGTTGATGATATAAGAGAAAGTCCTGCAATTGAAATTTTTAATGAATTAAAAGAACAAGGAAAATATGAAATCCGCGCTTTTGATCCACATGTGATTAGTGATTTTGTTATTGAAGATATAAGAGAATCTGTTTATCAATCTGATTTAGTTGTAATCTTAACAGATCATAATGAGTTTAAAACATTGAAGTTTGACGAATTTAGAAATATGGCAAATAAACGTGTATTTGATACTAAAAATGTTGTACAGAATATATCATCTGAATTCGAATACATTAATTTCGGGAACTTATATGAATACACTAAAAAAGAATTGGTTCTTTTATAAAATTTCTAAATAAGATTTATAAATTGTATTAGCTTATGTTTTAGTGTGAATATCCATTGCTAATTTAGAACTAATAATTAAATTCACTATTTGTTTAGAGGAAGTAATGAATTATCAATTGGATATTAGATTAATAGGGCTGATAATTTAGTTTATTATCGGCCCTTCTCTTATTTAACTAAATTATTTGTTAATGTTTGAAAAATGCATTTTTAAAGGCATACAAAATATAAGTATTTATTAAGCATAAAATTTACTAATCTATTTATCTAAGAATTTATATATAGCTAATCAAACATTCCGATACCCCTACTAAAGAAAACGAATTATTATATTAATTTATTTAAACTTTAATAAACGTTTGAGATCGGTAGAAGTTCAATTAAGTAAATATACACTTTAGTTTCGCGCAGTAGGTTAGAATGAGTTAAATAATGGAGATGATTTGAGTGTATAGAGCTTTTTTAGCTTTGTGTTATGTAGTTACTTTGTACGTTGGTAATAATACTATTCAAAGAGTTATTTTTAACTCATGTGTAGGTAAAAAAAAGCAAATTATTGGTGGCAAGTGGCTACTACGTATTTCTTGTCGTATTAATAAACAGGAGAAGTTTATAGAACATTTAAAACAATGCAATAGGCTAATGGAGGATCAAAAAAGATATTTAACTGCATATGCATGGAGGAATTTAGGCTTATATAAAAGAGCCTGGATGGAATTAAAAGATATCAATAAAAATAATGACGATATTAGCTTTTTGAAAAGTAATACTCTTTATAACTTGAGAGCTGTTCAAGAATTGATTGATGCAAATGAACAAATATCAGTTGCCTCTGCTTTAGATGAAAAACAAAAAGATTTTATAGTGAAATATGCAGCTAAAAACCATGGACCCTCGAAAGCTCGTCAGTTATGTGAAATTTTTAGTAATCATACCGACCGTTATAATAACTTGATAGAAACATATAAAGAACTTGAACGAACGGGAGCCACATGGGAGTCTTTCCTTTTGACATATAATAAAAATTTTAAATTATTAGATAGTGAAGATGTTAGGAACTGTATTGAATGGTTAAATAGCTTACCTGAAGAAGAAGGACAGCTGGGCTTTAATTTACTAACTAAGGCAATAGTTAAAGAACCTGAGATTTTTGCAATATTTTCTATTGAAATCGATAAGTTAGTAGAACAAAGAAATATCAATACCAATATAATTGAAAATGGCATTAAGTATGTAGCTTCAGCCGAAAAAGAACTAAGAGAAAATAATCCAGAAAATGCTTTAAAATTGTTGATAAAAGCATATAAAGAGGGTGACCGGTCACAAATTTTATATAACGGTCTTATTAGAACCCTAGAAGAAAATGGACTAAAAAAGAAATATTATAACGATCTGAGAATGATAATAGATGAAGGTTTTCTTGATTTATGTAGTCATGATGCACTTCACCTACTAGTTAATTGCAGAGGGTTCCATGAGTTGTTTTCCGGAATTAAGTTTAGTGGCAGTCAAGAAAGTTTCTTACAAATTGTTCTTACAGGCGGAAACTTACCTATTAGAATTTACAAGCCTTTTTTATTAAGTTTAATTGAACCATTTGTTAGCTCCTCACTAAGATTACCATTTACCGAGAAATCCTTTGAAATCTTATCAAAAAACTTAACAGGGATTCATAAATGGGATGTTCTTCAAACACGTTGGTATATAGAACAAGGACAAATATTAAAAGTAGATGAGTATTTAAGTAATTTTTCTAAAGAGAAACAGCTAAAAATTCTCTTATATATCGCTAAGTACTGTCATGAGAAAAAATTATACAAATTGGCTCTGCAATTTGGTGAACAAGCATATAGTATTAGTCCTAATAACGTAAACGTGTTGAGGCGGATGATTGCAAGTCATAATCAATTAGGAAACATAAGCCAAAGGCTAAGGTTTATCAGGAGATTAGGTAAAATAGCACCTAATCGATTGTTTAATCAAGAGTATGATATGGCTTTTGATGAATATTCCTTACTAAAAAAAGAGTGGAACTGGTCAAGGAAAAGGAAAGAAGTCACTAGAAATGAAACAATTGTTCATGTATTAAACAAATCTCTACCAGAAGTAAATGGATATACAATAAGAAGTATAGAAATCGTAGAGCATCAAAAGAATGCGAACTTAAATCCTGTAGTAGTTACAAAACTAGGCTGGCCATTAGTTCAGGAAGCAGAAGAAAGTATTGTTAAAGAGGTCCATAACGGCATTGAACATTATCGTCTTTATGATGAAAAGGGGAATGCCATTCTAAATACAGTTCCTATGAGTAATTATTTTAAGGTTTACGCTGACCAGTTTGGTAGGGTAATTAGACAAATAAATCCAAGGTTGGTTCATGCAGCATCAAATTTTCAAAATGCATTACCTGCTTTGAAGGTTGCACAAAAATATAATATTCCAACTGTTTATGAGGTAAGAGGACTTTGGCATGACACCCAGTGTACAAAAACAGATGGATTTGAAAATTCCGAGCGCTATTTATTACACGAAAACTACGAGTTGATTTGTTGTCATACGGCTGATCGTGTGGTTGCTATTAGTAAAAGTTTAAAAGAACATCTTATTAAACTAGGAATTCCTGAAGAAAAGATTTATTTTGTGCCTAATGGTGTAGATGTAAAAAAGTTTAGCCCACAGAGTCCTAATGTAGAACTAATAAAAAAATTAGACTTAGAAGGCAAGTTGGTGTTAGGTTTTATTGGATCTGTAACCCATTATGAGGGTCTAGACTATTTATTAAAAGCTTTAGCTGAATTGAAAAAAACAAATCTGAAAATAAAGTTTGTGTTAGTTGGTGATGGTAAAGCGCTCCCAGATCTTAAACTACTAACAAATGAATTGGACTTAGATGATGTTGTTACTTTTGTAGGACGAATACCGCATGATGAAGTTAAGGATTATTACTCTGTTATTGATGTATTTCCTTTTCCAAGAACAAGTGCAAAAGTATGCCAACTTGTTACCCCTCTAAAACCTTTTGAAGTAATGGCAATGGGGAAATTAGCACTAGTAAGTGATATTCCAGCTTTAAGGGAAATGGTTATTGAGGGAGAAACAGGATTAGTTTTCAAGTCAGAAGATGTTTCATCATTAGTAGATTGTATTAAGAAAGCAGAAAGCAATATGCATTTAGCGAAACAAGGTAGAAAATGGGTGGAGAATAATAGAGCGTGGAGTAAATTAGCTGAGAGGTATCAAGAAGTTTATAAAGATATCTAGTCTATTAAATTGCCATGCTTATAGAAAAGAGGTATCTTTTATGAAAGATATGACACTTAGAATTAAAAATAAAGAGGAAATTGATATATTAAGACTAGTAACTAAATTGAACAATAACACATTATTGGAGAGATGTGATGATCTTCTATGTGATGTACTTCTCAAGGATAAAAGATACCCAAAAGTAAAAATAGAAGGGGATAACTGTTGGATAATCAATCCTTGTGATAGGAGTTGGAGGTTTTGGTTTCATAGTCTTAAATATTTAGAATATCTTATCGATGGCTTTAAAGTCTTTGGAGAAAAAAAGTATCTAGAGAAGGCAATAGATATTATTTTAGATTGGAAGAAACATAATTTCCATTCATCAGAGTCTGAAATGGCCTGGCATGATCATTCAACTGCACTTCGATTAATAATTATTTGCAAAGTATATGAAATTTGGAGACAAGAATTATGGAATGATGAAATATATGAAGAATTCTATGAACTTGTAAATGTGCATTGCACAAAATTAACTGATCCTGATTTTTACATGGAAAAACATAATCACGGGATGGATCAAGACATTGCTTTATTGATAGCATCTGTTGTATTTTTTCAGATGCCAGAGGCAACTTTTAGGAAAGAACTTTCTTTAAAAAGATTTGAAAGACAATTAAATCATTTATTTATGTCAGATGGAAGTTATAGTGAGCATTCTCCACATTATGTATATATGTTAGGTAATCGTTTGTTTAATGTTTTATCTTTTATTAAGGAAAATAAAATTGAGAACAATGGTAATTTAGAGCGTATTTTAAATAAATCGATGAAGTACTTAGCATATACTTTACAGCCCGATGGTCAATTTCCTCCAATTGGGGATAGTGTAATGTTACCGATAGAACCGAACCTATTGAAGGACCCTACTGGTAAAAATCTAAGTGAGATAGAATATATTAGCAGCAATGGAATTAATGGAAAGCAACCCGATCAATTAGATACACTTTTTCCAGATGGTGGATATGCAAGCTTAAGAAATAAGTGGGAGTTTGATCAAGAAACAATTCAATCTATTTTTTATAGTAGTTTTCACTCGAGAGTTCATAAACATCATGACGATTTATCAATTACGATATTTGGTCATGGTCAACCATTACTTGTAGATTCAGGAAAGTATAACTATGTTTATGATAGCCCAGAACGGCAATATGTTGTTTCAACAAAAGCACATAATACGGTTACTGTAGATGGTGAGAATACAAATACTTCTAGAAATAATATTGGGAAATCAGGTTTAACAAGTTATTGTTTTAATCAAAACTTTTCGTTTGTTAGTGGTATACATTGTCTTTATCCAGGAGTTGTGCATCAAAGGTTATTTTTATTTTTAAAACCTTATGACTTTGTTGTTATTGACAGATTACAAGGCTACAAAGAACATGATTTTCAACAAAATTTCCATTTTGACCCATCAATAAACTGTCAAAATAAAAATGGAATAATTACTGGTATTATCGAAGGAAATTCGGTTATCTCTTTAAAACATATTCATAAAAGTAAAGACATATCAGTCAAATTGGTAAAAGGTTTAGAAGATCCTTTATTAGGTTGGGTATCACAAAGTTATGCAAAACTCGAACCAACTTTTTGTATGAATTCCCAGCAAAATGGAAGAGATGCCGATTTTGCTACTCAGATTTCCCTTAATCCTGAAAAACCGTTAAATATAAAATTTGCCTGGGAAGATGATATTATAAACGTTCGTTGGAACGAGAATAATCTAAAAATTATTATGGCTACTAACCAGGAATATTTAGTTTTAAATGACCAATTCATTAATATGAATTATATAAATCAGCCCAAAATTAAGGAAGCCATTAAGGAACAAAAAAACTTTGAATATAGAGAAAAATATCGCGCTGAGAGACAGAGAAGGCTAAGATATTATGATGAATTAGTAGAGATAAAACAAAAGTTAAAAGAATAAAAATTAAGGGGAAAAGTGTATGTCAATTTTAACAACAGAACGTATTACTATAAATTTACTAAAAGTGGACAAGCTAAGCCCTTCTATTATAAATACTAATGTTAAATGGGAAATAGACGCAACTGGAAATAACTTAGAATTCGCTTGGTATATTTACAAAGGTGGAGAGAGGGTAGAATTTGTACCATTTAATGTATCAAATGTATTAAATTGGATTCCTAAAGAACCAGGTAAGTATTTTATAAAGGCATTTGTAAAGGATCAAGATGGCAATAAAGTTTCAGAATGGTCATCAGAATACAAAGTAGTTGATAACTTAGACCAAGGAGACATCAGAAAAATTGTTCCAAATAAGCAAAGTCCTCAATCATGGGGAACAACTATCAATTGGGTAGCTGAAGTTGAAGGGGAAGAATTAGAGTATGCTTGGTATATATATAAAGATGGGGAAAGAGTAGATTATATACCCTTTACAACTACTAATCTTTTAGAGTGGACACCGATTGAATCAGGGGCATATCGTATAAAGTTATTTGTAAAAGATAATTATGGTAATAAGGTTTCTAAATGGACAAGAGAGTTTATTATCAAATAGAAGTATTCTCTGAATCTATCTAATATATGTAGTTATAAAGTATAAAGACCCGCAAGAAATTAGTTTTTTGTGGGTTTTATGTTTTTTTGCTAATCCATTAGTAATTTATGAACATAATCCTAAAATATAAATTAGCTCCGTTTTTTTTTTCAGTAAGATACAAGATTAGAAATAAATACAAATGTATTTCTAAAAAATTCTTGGATCTGTGAGATAATAAACTAAACAAAAATCTTTTATTTACTTATGGATAAAAGTAAGTATTAAATAGGGGGGATTATGTGAAGAGGAGAAACTTCCTGATAAATGGTTTTCTAATGTTACTAGCTTATTTTTTTGGCTTAAGAATTGGAAATATAAGAAGTTCTGAAAATACTTTACCAAGTACTTTTAAAGAAAAAGTTGGTAATTCAATTTATGATGAAATTAGCGATATAAATGAAGAGTTGAGGGATATTGCTATAAACATCAAAAGTCAAGGAGCCAAGGCAGACGGAACTGATGCAACTCAAGCATTTATAAATGCAAGAGCAAAATCCAAATATATTTTTGTACCAAAAGGAGAATACATTATTGATAAGCTTGTCTTACAGGATGTAGTTCTTTTTGGGAATGGTACACTTAAATGGAAAAGTAATTCTACATCTTTTATGCTTGAGTTAAAAGGGAGATGCGTTGTCAAAGGATTAAAGTTCGATGGTAATGCTGCATTACAAGGTGCAAATAAATTGTCTGCAATTAAATTAAAAAAAGCTAAGAACACATCAATTAGAAATAATATATTTACCAATTTTCATAGTAAACTCATTGTTTCAGATGTGGCAAAAAGTCCAAATGTGCAGATATTAGGTAATAGATTTATAGATTGTGGTAATTCGAAAGGTTGTGATGTTGTTACAATAAAAAGCTCTGATTGGATAATTAAAGCGAACTATTTTATGAATATCGGAGATGGACATTGTATTCGTCTGGGTTTAAATGACAGTGATCCTAAATCTGTTTCAGTCGAAAGGATAATTATAACTGAAAATAATTTTAAAAATACCCAACATGTAGGTGTAACATGCGAAATTTTTACACAGAATATCCTGATTACTGGGAACATCTTTGATAACCTAGAACAAGCTATTAAATGTGAATCAATGGGTGATACAGTGTATGATATTACTATCTCGAACAATATCATTAGGAATATAACATCACCAACAGCATTAAATTTATCTTCAACAAAAATAAAGTTTATTAATAATCGCTGTTATAATTTAGCCGGTGGACCTTATTTTGGAGAATTTTTTGATTGTTCAAATAACGAATTTTATCATTGTGGTTCTTTAACTGACGGAGTGATTAGTAATCAAGGTAGTCCATTAAATGGTATTATCGCTAATAATTTGATAGTAAAACCAAGATATAGAGGTATTGTAGTATCAGGAGGAACAATTACAGGAAATCGTATTATTAATTGCCCAGACCAAGCCATTAGATTATCTAATTCAGGTTTGGTTGTAACTAATTACATAAAAGGAGCAAAAACAGGTATTGCTTTACTATCAAACGTTTCAAATTCAGTAATTAATAACAATGTACTCTTAAGTATTTCAGATAAAAGTATTTCATTCCCTAATGATAAACAGCTTAAAAATGTAATAATAAAAGATAACATAGGGTCAGAAACTAATGAATAAACTTACTTGTATTGCTAAAGAGCTTGGATTATCATTTGTATATTCCTTTTTGTATAGTAAAATTTAAATAATTATCTAATTTATATAATTAGATAATAATAAACAATTTCTTAAGTAGGTTTTTATTTTGAAATAAGAAGGAGCAAAAAAGTGTCCAGATCAGAGAAACGCTCATCTAAACAAATGTCCACGACAAAAAAAGTTCTACTAACCCTAGTAAGTGTACTAGTTGTCATTGGTCTAGGAATAGGCGGTTATGCTTATTCAATTTACCACAATGTAAATAAGACATCAGACGTAATTTATAAAGACATAAAGAAAACTGATAAACGTAAAGAAGAAGTAAGTGTTGAAAAGAAAGAACCTTTCTCGATTTTACTATTAGGTGTTGACCATCGTCCTGGTGATAAAGGTCGTTCGGATACGATGATTGTGTTAACAGTTAATCCGAATACTAATACAACAAAGATGGTAAGTATTCCACGTGATACGAGAACTGAAATCGTTGGTAAGGGTAAACAAGATAAGATTAATCACGCGTACGCATTTGGTGGTATTCAAATGGCAGTTGACTCGGTTGAAAATTTTTTGAACATTCCAATCGATTATTATCTTGAAGTAAATATGGAAGGCTTTAAAGATATCGTTGAAGCAGTAGGTGGAGTTGATGTGAATAATGACTTAGACTTTACTTATGGTGGAGTTCATTTCACTAAAGGACCAATGCATTTAAATGGTGATGATGCATTACTTTATTCTCGTATGCGTAAGCAAGATCCAAGAGGTGACTTTGGACGTCAGCTGCGACAAAGACAAGTGATTGATGCGGTTATTAAAAAAGGGGCAACAATCTCTTCTTTAACAAACTATCAATCGATTTTACAAGCGATTCAAAAGAATGTTGTGACAAACTTTAGCTTAGATGATATGATATCAATTCAAAAAGACTATCGTTTGGCTGCGAAGAATATTACAGAAACGCAGATTACAGGTCAAGGTAAATTGATTGATAAAATTTATTATTTACTTGTTTCGGATGAAGACAGAAAAAATATTTCAAATGATCTTCGCCAGCACTTAGAGCTACCTTTAGAAACAAAATAACAATTGTTAACTGTTTAATTGTTAACTGTTTAATTGTTAACTGGATAATAGGCGCCTAAAAAAAGAGGTCTATTATCCAATTTTTTTATGTTCTATTGATTAAACTTGTTTCCAATCTGTAGAAAAATATTATATTTGTATAATAAATAACGTTACAATATTGTTTAATGATTGTAATATAAATAGGTCTAAACCATTATAATGTAGATATTTCCTCTAGTTTGTGCAAACGTCAATCTAAATATTTATTAAAAACTACTTAACGAAATGTTGAGAAATTGTTATAATAAGTTTTGTTGATTAACTAATATTATTCTAAAAAAATAATTTAAGGCAGGATTTACTTGGAAGAGTAAAGGTTATTTAGTTTCGAAGTGTAAAATTGTCTGCTTAGAAGTAAATCATCAGGGTATTATGTACCCTTTTTAGTTTTTTTAATGGAGTTACATTTTTGTGTATTAAATCACATGCGTATAGATATAAAATAGAGAGAAGAACATGGGGGGACTTTTGAAATGAAAAAAGTAAGAAAAGCAATTATTCCAGCAGCGGGATTAGGAACACGTTTTTTACCTGCAACAAAAGCGATGCCGAAAGAAATGTTACCAATCGTAGACAAGCCAACAATTCAATATATAGTAGAAGAAGCGATTGAATCAGGAATTGAAGACATTATTATCGTAACAGGTAAAGGTAAACGTGCAATTGAAGATCACTTTGATTATTCATTTGAGTTAGAACAAAATTTATTAGAAAAAGAAAAATATGATATATTAAAACAAGTTAAAGCTCCATCAAATATTGATATTCATTATATTCGTCAAAAAGAACCAAAAGGATTAGGTCATGCTGTATGGTGCGCACGTAATTTTATTGGGAATGAGCCATTTGCAGTCTTACTTGGTGATGATATTGTTGAAGCAGAAACACCAGGATTAAAGCAATTAATTGATCAATATGACCAAAAATTCTCTTCTGTAATTGGTGTGCAAACTGTACCAGAAGAAGAAACACATCGATATGGAATTGTTGATCCAATCATGCAAAATGGCAGAAGCTACGAAGTAAGAAACTTTGTTGAAAAACCAGCACCTGGTACAGCTCCTTCGAATTTAGCCATTATGGGCCGTTATGTCTTTACACCTGAAATTTTTAAGTTCTTAGAAGAACAAAATATCGGTGCTGGTGGAGAGATTCAGTTAACGGATGCTATTCAAAAATTAAATACAATTCAACGTGTGTTTGCATATGACTTTGAAGGAAAGCGTCATGATGTTGGTGAAAAATTAGGATTTATTAAAACAACGATTGAGTTTGCTTTAAAACATGATGATTTAAGAGAAGATTTATTAGATTATTTAAAGGACATGTTAACAGTAAACGTTAAATAAAGATGGATGATTTGAAAAAGTAGAACTTATATTAATATAATGAAGTTTTTGGAATAATGGATTTTTAATTAAAGATAAAGTTCATAAAAGGAGAAAACTATTGTCTAGATCAGAAAAAAAATCAGCTAAAAAAATGTCAACGGCAAAAAAAGTAGTATTAATTGTAGTCAGTGTATTAGTTGTGATCGGTTTAGGAATTGGTGGTTATGCGTATTCTATTTACCATAATGTAAATAAGACGACAGATGCGATTTATAAAGGAATCAAAAAATCAGATAAACGAGAAGAAGAAATAAGTGTTGAAAAGAAAGAACCGTTCTCTATTTTAATATTAGGTGTCGATCATCGTCCTGGTGATAAGGGCCGTTCGGATACGATGATTGTGATGACGGTTAATCCAAATACAAATACGACAAAAATGGTTAGTATTCCACGTGATACAAGAACGGAAATCGTTGGAAAAGGGAAAGAAGATAAAATTAACCATGCCTATGCATTTGGTGGAATCCAAATGTCAGTTGATACAGTTGAGAACTTCTTAAATATTCCAATTGACTATTATCTTGAAGTAAATATGGAAGGCTTTAAAGATATTGTTGATGCAGTAGGTGGAGTTGATGTCGTTAATGACTTAGACTTTACTTATGGTGGTGTACATTTTGAGGAGGGCCAAATTCATTTGAATGGTGAGGATGCATTAAAGTATTCTCGTATGCGTAAATTAGACCCACGAGGTGACTTTGGTCGTGAGCAGCGACAAAGACAAATCATTGAAGCGGTAATCAAAAAAGGAGCTACCATTTCTTCTTTAACAAATTACCAATCCGTTTTACAAGCGATTCAAAAGAATGTTGTGACGAATATTAAGTTAGACGATATGATCGCAATTCAAAAAAATTATCGTGAGGCTTCGAAAAAGATTAGTAAATCCCAAGTGACTGGTTCAGGTAAGAAAATTGATGGTATATACTATTATTTAATTCCGCAAGAGGAACGAAACGCTATCTCAAATGATCTTCGCCAGCATTTAGAGTTACCCGCTGAAACAAAATAATGATTAGTTAGACACTGTTAAAATTTTTTAACGGTGTCTATTTTTTTTTTGATTAAATTCATCAAAAATACCACTCTTTACCCCCAAACTCATAGATCCTCTAAGAAGTTTACCTACACAACCCCTTAACCACCATCATAATAATATATATATTCCTAAATGTTTAGGAGGTCTTAACAATAAAAGGCATTATACTTGCAGGTGGCAGCGGTACTCGTCTTTATCCATTAACGATGGTGACTAGTAAACAACTATTGCCTGTATACGATAAACCAATGATTTACTATCCATTATCTACTTTAATGCTAGCTGGTATTAGAGAGATTTTAATTATATCGACTCCAGAAGATTTACCTCGTTTTGAGGCGTTGTTAGGTGATGGCTCACAGTTTGGCGTTTCGTTGAACTATAAAGTACAACCTAGTCCAGATGGGTTGGCTCAAGCGTTTATTCTTGGTGAAGAGTTTATTGGAAACGACTCTGTTGCGATGATATTAGGTGACAATATTTATTATGGCAGTGGGTTACGTAGTATGTTGAAGAAAGCTGCGATGAAGGAAAAAGGGGCAACAGTATTCGGTTATCATGTCCAGGATCCTGAGCGATTTGGCGTTGTAGAATTCGATGAGTCAGGGAAAGTTTTGAGCATCGAAGAAAAGCCAGTAGTTCCGAAATCAAATTATGCAGTTACTGGATTGTATTTTTATGATAATCGTGTCATTGAAATTGCTAAAAATGTAAAACCATCAAGTCGTGGGGAATTAGAGATTACTTCTGTCAATGAAGCTTATTTAAACTTAGGTGAGTTAGAAGTTGAGCTATTAGGTCGTGGCTATACATGGTTAGATACTGGAACGCATGAAAGCTTAGTGTCGGCAACAAATTTTGTCAAAACAATCGAAGAGCATCAAGGGATTAAAATATCTGCGCCAGAAGAAGTAGCTTTTATTAATGGGTGGATTGATAAAGAACAATTAGTCCGTTTAAGCGAATCGCTTCGTAAAACAAGTTATGGTACCTATTTACGAAAAGTTGCAAATGGCGAGATAAAATATTAGTTCAAGGGGTCATTATCAATGAAAATGACAGAAACTTTTATAAAAGGAATTGTAGTGATTGAACCGACTGTTTTTGGTGATCACCGTGGTTGGTTTATGGAAACATATAATGATTCTAAAATGAAGGATCTTGGAATGGATTTGAATTTTGTTCAAGATAATCAATCATTTTCTGCATTGAAGGGAACGTTGCGGGGATTACATTATCAGTTGTCTCCAAAAGCACAAACGAAATTAGTTCGTTGTACAAGGGGTGCAATTTTTGATGTGGCTGTCGATCTAAGAAAAGGGAGTCCGACTTACGGAAAATGGTTCGGAATCGAGTTAAGTGCAGAAAACAAAAAACAATTATTCATTCCAAAAGGGTTCGCTCACGGTTTTATGACGTTAACAGATAATGTGGAAGTCCAATATAAGGCGGATGAGTTCTATTCACCCGAATGTGATCGTGGAATTGTTTGGAATGACCCCGATATTCAGGTGCAATGGCCAATGAATAGTTCTCCATTATTATCTGAAAAAGACAAAGCCGCACCATTATTAAAGGATGCTGAAAATAATTTTATTTATAAGGAGTAATATAAATGAAGGTTTTAGTAACTGGTTATGGTGGACAACTAGGCTATGATGTTGTTAAGGAATGTAAACGACATGGTTTAGTTGTAAAAGGAATCGGTCGAAAAGAACTCGATATTACTGAAAAGGAATCAGTTTCTTCTATTATCGATTCATTTAAACCGGATGTAATTGTTCACTGCGCTGCCTATACAGCAGTAGACAAAGCGGAAGATGATAAAGAGAATTGCTGGAATGTGAATGTAGAAGGAACAAGTTATTTAGTTGAAGCTGCGAAAAAACATCATTCAAAGTTCATTTATATTAGTACGGACTATGTATTTAATGGGACAGGTGAAAGTCCATTTAATGAAGATGACCAACCGGATCCAATCGGTTATTATGGATTAACAAAGTATGAGGGTGAAAGAGTTGTTCAATCATGCATCGAAAACTATTTCATCGTTCGTATTTCGTGGGTATTTGGGATTAATGGAAATAATTTTATTAAAACAATGTTAAAATTATCAGAAACAAGAAATGAATTAAAGATCGTCGGAGATCAAATTGGTTCACCGACTTATACAGTTGATCTAGCTAGATTCATAATCGATTTAATGAAATCAGATCAATTTGGAATCTATCACGCAACAAATGAGGGCTTTACTAGTTGGGCTGATTTTGCAAAAGAAATATTCAAACAAACAGACAGAAAAACTTTCGTAAAATCGATTGCATCCGAAGACTACCCTACTCGAGCAACTCGACCGAAAAATTCGAGATTATCAAAACAAAAGCTAGTAGATAATGGCTTTCAATCTTTACCTTCATGGCAAGACGCATTAGCAAGGTATTTAGTTCAATTAAATAAAAGAGACGAGGTACAGTAAAATCATGAAAGTAGCTGTTACAGGTGGTGCCGGTTTTATTGGTGGAAACTTTGTTCAATACATGATCAATAAATACCCATCTTATTCAATATACAATTTGGATGCTTTAACGTATGCGGGGGATTTAACAAAACATAAAAATATCGAACAAAATGAAAACTATCATTTTATTAAAATTGATATTTCAAACCGTGACGACATCATGACTTTATTTAAAAAAGAGAAATTCGACTATGTCATCCACTTCGCAGCAGAAAGTCATGTTGATCGCTCAATAGCAGACCCAAGTATATTCGTGACAACAAATGTGTTAGGAACTCAAATTTTACTAGATGCTTCAAAAGCGATAAACATTAAGAAATTTGTCCATGTATCGACAGATGAAGTGTACGGGGATCTAGATTTTGATCCTACAACCTTTTTTACTGAAGATACACCGCTACAACCGAATAGCCCGTACTCCGCAAGTAAAGCATCTTCTGATTTATTAGTTCGTGCCTATCACGAAACGTACGGATTTCCGATGAATATCACACGTTGTTCAAATAATTACGGACCATATCACTTTCCAGAGAAGTTAATTCCATTAACGATTTCTCGCGTTCTAAATGACCAAAAAGTTCCTGTTTATGGCACTGGTGAAAATATTCGCGATTGGTTGCATGTTCTTGACCATTGTTCTGCTATTGATTTAGTTTTGCATAAAGGAGAAAATGGGGAAGTTTACAATGTAGGTGGACATAACGAGCGGACGAATTTAGAGGTTGTTAAGACGATCATTAAAGAGCTTGGTAAATCTGAGGGATTAATTGAATTCGTTAAAGATCGTTTAGGTCATGATAAACGATACGCGATTGATCCTAGTAAATTAGAAAAACTAGGATGGAAGCCAACTTATCATTTCGATACTGGAATTGCTCAAACCGTTCAATGGTATTTGGAAAATAAGGAATGGTGGGAGAAAATTGTTTCAGGTGAATATAAAGATTATTTTGAAAAGCAATATGGAAATAACTAGGGCTGCCTACGCAAAATTTGCAAAGGCAGTTATTTTTTTACATTATTTTAACATGGATACTCATTAAGCTTCACAAAAAGTCGTTAATCTCTAATTAAGAATCGTTTCCTTTTTAATAAACACGTCTTACTTGGATACGGTGTTTATCTTATTGTTGGAGGTTTGAAATGAAGAATAGTCAATTATTGAATAGTAGTCATGTTGATTCAACAACTGTAAATTTTAAACCAAGTTTATTCGAGGTTTCGACTGAGGATCTAGATGCGAATATTGTACGGAAAAATGAATGGTTAATGAAAGAAAATGAAATTCTCTCTAATAAAGTCATGGAATTAGAAAAGAGAATGGAAGAGCAATTATTTCGTCGGTTGGATTTAATTGTTGAGCATGAGGAATTTATGATGGGGCTTGATGATTATGTGCTTGTAAACGAAGTAAAGCAGTCAGTTCGTATGAATATGAAAAATTGCAAGAAGAATATCAAAAGCTGCAATTAAATTATGAAACGTTTCGGAATTCAAAGTTTGGCAAATTAGCTAGGAAATACTGGAAGCTCTTGAAGTATGTAAAAAGAAAATGAGGGGTCATGTATGTTAAAAGAATTAATCGAAAAACAAATTACTAGATTACGTAATGAAAAATATGACACGAAGATGATGCTGCAAGAATTAATGAATGTGGATGAACCCTTCTATTTTCAAAACCATGAGGTACTTCCATTGTCAGCTGATGATTTTATCGTTAGTAAAGGGATTCAAAAGTTTCAAAAGGAAAAGCAAACGCTATTTCATAACAAACTAATAAAACAAACTGCGGTTATTGATTATAAAGACGAAAAAAAATTAATGGATCTACTTTTTAATGAAGGTAGGAGTCAGTTATTTACTAAATTTGGCATTACGGGCTTTGTGAGTGGTAAGTGTGAGGTAGTTTGTGAGCTACGATTTGTAGATCATGAGTATAACGCAATTACAGTCAATTTCCAGATGGAGGAGTTAGTTGATCTATCTCAAATTAATCAAAGCAGGATCCAATCGGCTTCTTTTTCTATTTATATGACAGGTGCGGCCACACTTCATTTATTCCATGCTAAATTAATGGGTTCATATAAAAATAGTACGATAGACAATTCTCACTTGAACAAACAAAAGAAAGAAATTAAGGACTTTCGAGTAGGGTTTATCGCCGACGAATTTACGACACGATGCTTTGATTATGAGTTTCAACTTGTAAAAATTACGCCTGAGAATTGGTTGACGGAATTTAAAAAGCATCGAATAGATTTATTTTTTTGCGAGTCTGCCTGGCTTGGGAATGATGGAGCTTGGAAGGATAAAATCGGTACGAAAAATCATCGAAATCATACGAAACTATTAAAATTAGTTTATTGGTGTAAAGAACATAAGATCCCGACCGTTTTTTGGAATAAGGAAGATCCGTTCCATTATCAAGCCTTTATTGATACAGCAAAGCATTTTGATTATGTATTCACGACTGATTTTGAATCAGTTCAAAACTATATGGATGAAGGCTGTGAAAATGTTTATTGCTTACCTTTTGCAGCTCAACCGAAAATTCACAATCCAATTGAATCTATTCCTCGGAAAGAGAAAGTAGTTTTTGCCGGGGCGTATTATGGTAAAAAGTTTCCTGAGCGTACGAGTGCGATGGAGAAGCTAGTCGATTCTTCTAAGGAATACGGGCTAGATATTTATGACCGTAACTATCATAATCCAACAAGTCCTAATCAATTTCCAGATGAGTATAAACCATTTATTGTTGGAAACTTAAAACAAAATGAAATTGATCTTGCGTATAAAGGCTATAAAGTAGCACTAAATGTAAATAGTATTACGAAATCTCCGACTATGTTTGCCCGGAGAGTATTTGAGTTATTAGCAAGTAATACCCCGATTATTAGTTCCCATTCAGAAGGGATTCATCGAATGTTTGGAGAGATTGTAACAGCGACAGACGATGAAAAGATCATGAAACAACGTCTTTCAAACTATTATACAGATGAGACTTTTTATAAAAAAAATCGGCTACTCACATTGCGAAAAGTATTAGAAGAACATACATATACGAATCGAGTGGAAGATTTATTCGACATTATTAATCTGCCATATGAGAAATATGAAGAGACTGCTACTTTAGTAGGAATTGTTCGAAGTAAAGCTGATTATGAAAAAATAATCTCGATTTACAATAGACAAGGAATCAAACAAAAAAAGCTAGTGATCCTACTCGATTTGTTTGAAGGCTATTTAAATATTTTTAATCAAAACAATTATGGAGAAGTAAAAACCTATCTAATTGATTACTGCCATCATTACTTTAGCTTAAATGATCTCGTTGATTCGAATTATATTGCTCCAATTAATCTAGATCATTATTATGGAGACAATTATTTAAGAGATTTGATGTTAGCGACTAAGTACACGAATGATACGATTATTGCTAAGGGCAATGGAAATAGCTATAACTACGTAAATGATTGCTATATTGATGGGGCATTGATTTGTAAAAAGGCGACTAGATTTCTTCACCCCAATGAATTTATAAAGCTTTTAGATCATAAATCAACAATTGGCCATTTCTCAAAAGCTGGTGTTCAATTTTTTGAAATTGATGAGTTTAATTTTTATCGAGATGCCTATGAACAAGCCATTAGCCAAGACGAGATTGAGCGTATTTTAGTATAAGGAGCTGTTTTTATGAAACTGGCGATTATCGGGCATGATTTAAAATTTATAAACGATGCGATTAAGAGGTTTGAAGCTAGAAGTGATATTGAACTAAAAATTGATTTGTGGGAAGGTCATACAATTCATCAAGTTGGCAAAAGTTTAGAGATTGTTAATTGGGCGGATGTTCTTTTTTGTGAGTGGGGACTTGGAAATGTGATTTGGTATCAGGAGCATAAAAAAGATCATCAATTATTAATTGTTAGAATGCATCGATTTGAAATGAATACGCCTTTTCCAGAACGATTTGATTTTACGAAGATTGATAAGATTATTGCGATTTCTTCTTATATATTTGAGGAATTTCATCGTGTTGCAAGGATTCCTAGGGAAAAGATGATCGTCATTCAAAATGGAGTTGATGTCGATAAATTCCATTTGCCGAAGCAATATGATGCAGATTTTCGAATTGGATTACTTGGTTATGTACCGAAGCTAAAACGGTTAGATCGGGCGCTTGAGTTGTTTGAAAAGTTATATGTAAGAGACAGTCGATATACGCTTTCAATAAAAGGGAAGCATCCGAAAGAGTTTCCTTGGGTATGGAATAATCAACAAGAGCAGGATTATTATACAAGTTTATTTAAAAAAATTGAGAATTCCCATTATCGTGATCAAGTTCAATTTGAAGAGTGGGGAGATTCAGCGGAGTGGTTCGAGTCAATTGGTTATGTTTTATCAGTTAGCGATTATGAAAGTTTTCACTTAGCACCCGTTGAAGGGATGGCTTCTTGCGCTGTACCAATTGTTTTACATCGCGAAGGAGCTCGTATGATCTTCCCTGATGAGTATATCTTTGAATCAATTGATCAAGCAGCTCAGTACATTGCGAGTCGTAGAAAAGGAAATAAGCAAGAACTAGTTGAATTTGTGAAGGGAAATTACTGTATGGATAAAATGTGTTCAGAGATTTTGAGTCTAATTGATGAGTTACAAGTAAAATTAGTACATTAAGTAGATCTTAGTGCACAGTGATTTCTTGAATAGAAGGAACTGTGCTTTTTCTTCTTAGCCTCAAGTATGAATGATTTCAAATATGGGAAACTAAGTGTATAGGCTTTTTTCGATTTGTGAGATCGAATAGGAAAATTACTAGTTAAAGAACTTATTAGGAATTAAGACGATTAAATTGTATAATTTGTGATGTGAATAGAGGAATATACGGTATTTTTCATGGTAAAAAATGTCTTTATTTCGTTAGTTACGATACAATAGATAGATACATATTTCAATTTACCGAATTGTTTTTGAAAGGGGAAAGAATTTTGACTGTTAAAGTAATGACCATTTTTGGAACAAGACCAGAGGCAATTAAGATGGCGCCACTTGTGCTTGAATTAGCTAAACATCCAGATGAAATTGAATCAATTGTGACGGTTACAGCTCAGCATCGTCAAATGTTGGATCAAGTTCTTGAAATTTTCGACATCACGCCTGATTATGATTTAAATATAATGAAGGACCGCCAAACATTAATCGATGTAACAACTCGAGGATTGGAAGGTTTAAATAAGGTTATGCAAGAAGTAAAGCCGGACATTGTATTAGTTCACGGGGATACGACAACTACTTTTATTGCTAGTCTGGCAGCTTTTTATAATCAAATTGCAATTGGGCATGTTGAAGCTGGTTTACGTACTTGGGACAAGTATTCACCATACCCAGAAGAAATGAACCGTCAATTAACGGGTGTCATGACGGATTTGCATTTTTCTCCTACGACAAAATCAGCACAGAATTTATTAGCTGAAAATAAAAAGGAAGAATCAATTTTTATTACTGGTAATACTGCAATTGATGCACTTAAAACAACCGTAAAAGAAGAATATACTCATCCTGTTCTTGATCAAATTGGAAATGACAGATTAGTGTTAATGACTGCACATCGTCGTGAAAATTTAGGGGAACCAATGAGAAATATGTTTAAAGCGATTAAGCGCTTAGTCGAAAAACATCATGATATTCAAGTTGTGTATCCTGTACATATGAATCCTGTTGTTCGCGAAATCGCAAATGAAGTATTAGGAAATGACAATCGAATCCATTTAATCGAACCACTAGATGTGATCGATTTCCATAACTTTGCTGCAAGATCGCATTTAATCCTAACTGATTCTGGTGGTGTACAAGAGGAAGCACCTTCACTAGGCGTACCAGTTCTTGTTTTACGCGACACGACAGAACGTCCTGAAGGAATTGATGCTGGTACATTGAAGCTGGCTGGAACTGACGAAGAAGTCATTTTCTCGTTAGCCGATGAACTGTTATCGGACGAAGAAGCACATGCAAAAATGTCTAAAGCATCTAACCCATACGGAGACGGAGAAGCTTCTAGAAGAATTGTTGAAGTGATTATTCAACATTTTAAGAATAAAACAAAGTAATCATGTAATAGGAAAGACTAACTTTGAAAATTTTTCAAGGGTAGTCTTTTTTTATTGGCTCTGTTAAAGTAGATTGTTGATTTTTTGAACAAAAATTAAGACCACAAAAAATTGTGATCTTTGCTTTTTCATATACAACTAAAGCAAGCGTTAGTTGCATAAGGAAATCCATTATATTTAATTTATCTACTATTAACTTCATACGCTGTTCTTACTCCTGCTTCAATCGCACCTTGCATCCAACCTGGTGTAGTAGACGAGTGTGATCCTGCGAAATGTATTCTCCCTTCTGGAGTACTAATATATTGACCCAATTCTTTTACTTGGTCGGGTTTAAACATGACAAATGCTCCACCAAAATAAGGAAAATCAGACCAATTATGAGAATATCCTATTAAAAACTCAGTGAACACTTCGTTTCCAAATATATACGAAAGATTATTCAAAGCAATTCTAATACGTTCAGCTTGTGTCATATTATCCCAGATACTAGAATCATCTTCCCATGTGTAACTTGCTAACATTATCCCTGTACTGACTGACGCCCCTTGACCATGACTTGGAAAATACGAAAACTTGATTGGCAAATCAGTCGTTAGCTTACCGCCATATAATCCATATTTTTCCCAAAATCTCGTTTTAAATTGAAGCCCTATTTTAGTTGAATTAGCATAATGTATCTTTCTAATAACTTTTCTCTTTTCATATGAAATAGACTCAAAGGGAAGTAAATCTACGAAATTCAACAATGAAAAAGGAATTGTTGAAATAACAAAATCGCTAGTCAATTGATGCTCAGTATTAAGTATTTGATTTTCTGTATAAATTGTTACACTTGATTCTTGTTGTATAATTTTTTTTACTCTTTGATTAGAAACAATGTCATCTTTAAGCTGTGGTAAAAATCCATTAATAAGATGATCTGTTCCTCCTGTAATTTCATAAAGTTTTAGATCCTTTGTTAGGAGTACTAAAACTTCTCTTAATATTGCAGTAAATGCAAGTTCAGAAAATCCTTCTAATCCAACAAAAGCTTCTACCAAATTGATTGCTTCAGTTGATAGTGATACGCCAACAGGGTTATATTTTAAAAAGTTTGCCATCGAATAATGATCATACAATTTAATAACGATATCCCAATTTTTCTCAGGATCTTGGTTTATAAAATCAATTACTGGACCAACAGCTAATAATAGCAATTCTGTTGCAGTTTTTCCGTGTTCACTTGAGGTTAGTTTAAAGTTTAATTGGTCTGGATTTGCTTCATAATTTTTTTGATTTGTTAATACATTATTGATGAAAATCACATCATTAGGAGTACTATTAATAAATTCATTTACTTGTAAATTGAATTTTTTTATATATTCAATAACTAAATAATGAAAAGAAGGTATACGCATTGCACCAAGTTCTATATATTGATTATTAATAAAAGGTTCCCTTTTAGTGTAAATTCTCCCTCCTATTCTGTTATTTGCTTCAATAATAGTAACCTGATGTCCAGCTTCTTTTAAAAGTGAAGCAGCAACTAAACCAGAAATTCCTGCTCCTATAATGGTTACATGCTTTGGAGAGTTCGTTTTTTGTAATCCATTTTGAATGATGGAAATCATTTGATCCATAGAAAGCAGTAATTTTTGAATCAAAGCTATCACCTCTTCTTGCTCTAGAATTTGTATCATTAGAATGATATTCGTTTACAAGTTGAAGTAGAATTTCCAAAAAGTTTTTATAAAATGATCCAAGATATAATTAAATTCTTATTCAACTAACCTGCCATTTACTTGAATAAGAAAATCAACGTTATTTAATAACAGAGCTTTTTATTAAACAAAAATGAAATAAAAACGACTAAACCTTTTGCTTGCCTGTAATTTACAGTAAACAAAGTTTAGTCGTTTTGTTTTCGATATGGTATTAAGTTTAGTCAACAGCCTTATTAGCTTGTTGAATATAATAATTCAATGTTTTTTCCAGTCCTTCAGACAAAGTGTAGGCTGGTTGCCAATTTAATAATGAGTTTATTTTTTCATTTGTTAAATAGCTATCACGAATATCGCCACTGCGTTCATCTTCGTATCGGACTTCAATTTTTCGGTTTAGAATTTGTTCAGTAATATCTAATAATGTATTTAAAGATGTTTTTTTATTTGTGCCAACATTACATACATCATTTGCTGGTTTTTCTCCAGCTAGGAAGTTTGCTGAAACAATATCTTCTACATAGATATAATCTCTAGTTTGCTCGCCGTCTCCGAAAACTGTGAAAGTAGAATTTGATAGGATTTTGTCCATTAGAATACTAATCACTCCGCCTTCACCTTTTGGATCTTGGCCAATACCATATACATTGGCATATCTTAAAATCGTATAAGAGATGTCATATAGTTGATGGTATACATTTATGTAATATTCAGGTGTTAATTTTGAAATGCCATAATATGAAATAGGCTGTTTTTGATGGTTTTCATCCACTCCTAAATAGACTGGGTTACCGTAAACAGCTGCTGAAGAAGCATAGACTAGCGTTACTTCTTTTTGTTCTCTTAGTTTTTTCACAGCTTCTAATAAATTGATTGTACCTAAAATATTAATTTTTGCGTCTTCTAAAGGATTTTGGATTGAAAATTGAACATCGATTTGTGCTGCGTGATGATTGATGATATCTGGCTTTTCTTTTAGTACGATATCAATAAATTTAGAATGACCAATACTTTCTTCGTAAAAAGTAACATTTGGTGGAAGAGTAGCCATGTTTCCGCTTGAAAGATCATCTACAACTACAACTTGGTAACCTTTGTCTACATACATTTTTACAAGATTCGAACCAATAAAACCAGCACCGCCTGTAATCAAGATCTTTTTCATAAAACTTCTCCTTAAATAATGTACTAGCAATCATAGATTTCTTTATCTATTAACTAAAATTATGATATTTAATTTTACCATAGGAAGACAAACTAGACCATGTAAAATAACTAGTCGGCAAGAGCCTCATTATTTAATTAAAGTTTGAATTAATCTTTTAGCTGATTGGCCGTCTTGATATTTATTAAAACGATGATTAAACTCAGCTACTTTTTGAAGATCGTAGTTATCTTCTTTTATGATGTTAATGATTTCATCCGTTGTTCTGACAATTGGTCCTGGAACAAACTCCTCATAATCATAGAAAAAGCTTCTTTCATCTAAGTATTCTTCAAGGTCATATGCATAAAAGATCATTGGTCGTTCTAAAATTGCATACTCAAATACAAGTGATGAGTAATCACTGATTAGTATATCTGTCAGATAAAGTACTTCATTCATATCATGATTGCCTAAATCAATGACAAAATCTTTAGCCTCTTGTGGAATAACAATCCCTTTTTTAACGGCTGGATGTAGTTTTAGTACAAGGACATACTCATCTTGGAGTTGATTGGCCATTTGGATTAGGTTTAATTGTAATTTAAAATTCTTTCGCTCTTTCGGGCTACCTCTAAATGTTGGTGCATAAGTAATGATTTTTTTGCCTTTTAGCATTGGATACTTATTGAAATATTTTCGTTTTACATACTCTAACATTTCTTCATTATAAAAAAAGTCCGTTCTTGGTAGACCTAATGCTAAAACTTTCGATTCAGGAACGTTAAATGCTTCTGCATAAAAAGGAATAATCTCATCGCAAGAAACAATCACATTCGAATAAGAGGTATGTGCTTTAATTTCAAAGTCCTCACTATTACTATCTTTATAACCTACTGCAGAAAGTCCAAATTTTTTAAAAGCTCCACATGCATGCCATACTTGAATGACTTTCGTATCTTTTCGTAAATTTACATTATAAAGAGGTCTATGGTAATCATTTAGTATGACATATTTTGCGCGTCCAAAATCATAATACATTTTACATAGCTCAGAGAAATTACGCTTTCGAATAAAATGGCCAATAATTTTGTATTCTGGTTTTGTTTTAATTAGTTCTTCGTATATAAAATAATAAGAGTCTTGAAGTCCAGTTGATTTATTTGATGCAAAAATAATCTCATTTTTCATTGGGAGTATTTTTGCAAAATTTAAGACAACCCGTCTTGCGAAGGCACTTTTTAAGCGACTTGAGAATTTGTTTTTTCTTTTTTTGTTTGCTTTCTTTCTGACTAGACTATTAATAGGGGATATACTATTTTTTCGAACGGCCGCTAAACAAGCATTAACTTCTAATTTGTGCTGTGAAGTTATTAATTGATGCGCCATTTCCGGATTTAATCGTTCTTCCCAAACTTTTAGAAGGTCTAAATGTATTCGTTTAGCTTCTGGACTCATAAAATGATATCGATTAACGATTTCATACGATAGAATCCGAGGTAAAGCAGGGATTTTGTTATAAAGATTCAGATCAATTTTATTAACAAATTCCAAAAATAGTTTTAAACTCTCAACTTGTGCCTCTGTCTCCATACTTCGAATAGCACTATTAACTGCTGGCCATATATCTGCCATGACGATTCTTTGGTAATAATGTGCTTTTAATTGATTGCGTTCAAATTTGTTTTCAATGTATTGATCCCAAAGAGTGTCGGAAATTGATAGACTCTTTAAAATATCGTTTAAGACTTTAACAGAATTAACTCTGACAATTTGAGATAAGGAAATATTATCTTCAGCTTCTCTAGAGCGATAGTAATAAATAACTTTATCAACGGTGAAAATCTTATTGGCTTTTAAGTATGCTTCAATGATAAAAGGGTGGTCCTCAGTTACTTTTATATTTTTAGGAAAATTGATATTTTTGACGTGGCTAGCTTTAAATAGTTTGTTACATGGTCCAAGTGAATAGAGTAGTCCAGGGGTTGAGAGTAATGATTTCTCTCCAGGTATATTTACTCCATTACTAACATGACTGCCAATAAACCATTTTTGCGTACTATTAAAGCTTAATGATTGCCCTGTAACAACCTCTGCATTTTCATCAATTGCTGCTTGGTACATTGCTTCGACTGCATCGTGAGGCAATAAATCATCAGAATCGACAAAGCCGATATACTCACCTCTAGCAATCTTTTTACCATTATTTCTAGCCGTACCAGGTCCGCTATTATCTTGAATACCTAATACAATATTAGGATAATCTTTTGCATATTGTTTAATTAATTCAACACTTTGATCACTTGAACCATCGTCTATAAATATAATTTCGATATTTTCAAGTGATTGATTAACCAAGGATGAACAGGTTACTTCAATATATTCCTCTACATTGTATACAGGGATGATTAAACTAACTTTAACGTCCTTTAAATCAGGGTTGATTATTAACTCAAAACTCATCAATTTTTCCTCATTTCAAACGATTAAATAAAAGTTTATTTATTAGTTAAAAGTAATTTTGTCAAAACGATTGGAAATTATTCCTATTTAAAGGATTTATGAATCGGTTCAATCAAAGAAAAGGCAAGTAAACAGATAAATCCACGGATTTAAATGCTTACTTGCCTTTTACACATTATTTAATTAATGTTTCTACGAATCTTTCTGAAGCGCGTCCATCAGCTATTTCATTGAAACGTTGGTTGAATTCTTTTACTTTATTTATATCAAACTGATCTTCTTCGATTAAATCGATAATTTCTTTTGTAGTTGAAGTAATTGGACCTGGTACAAATTCATGATAATCATAGAAGAAACTTCTTTCTTTCATATAGTTCTCATAATCATATGCAAAGAAAATAACAGGTCTTTCAAGTAATGCATACTCAAATAATAATGAAGAATAGTCACTTATTAAAATGTCTGTCATTAATAATACTTCATTAATGTTCTCATTACCTAAGTTCAATACAAAATCACGAGCAGATTCAGGGATTTTTACATTATTCGTAACTGCAGGATGCAATTTTAGAACAAGTACATAATCTTCCCCTAATTTTTCTTGCATTGAAGCTAAATCAAGTTCCAAATGAAACGTTTTTCGATCTCTTGGGTTTCCTCGGAATGTTGGAGCATAGGTAATAATTTTTTTATCTCTTAATTTTGGAAATCTATTTAAGAATTTTCTACGAACATAATCCTTTGTTACATCGTCAAAGAAAAGGTCAGTTCTAGGTAGTCCTAAAGGTAATACATTTTTGGGATCTATATTAAATGCCTCAGCGTAATGAGGTACAACTTCCTTCGTTGAAACAACAACTTTTGTATATGGTTTGTGAGCATTTGTTTCAAATTGTTTTGGATTACTATCGGCAAAGCCTACTGCACTATGTCCAAACTTTTTGAATGCACCACAAGCATGCCACATTTGGATTACTTCTGTTTCTTTTCTAAAATTCATTTTATAAATTTGGCGGTGATAGTCATTTAGAATAATATATTTAGCACGGCCAAATTGGTAGTATGTTTTACATAAATCAGAGAACTCACGTTTTTTTAAGAAGTCATCCACTACTTTATATTGTGGGCGTTTGTTTCTAATTTCTTCGTAAATAAAAGGATATGAATCATCAAGACCTTTTGATTTATTTGATGCAAAAACAATTGTATTTTCTACAGGTAGTAAACTAGCAAACTTAAAAACTACTCGACGTGCAAATGCGCTTTTAAAACGACTCTTCATTTTATTGATGCGTTTTCGGCGATCACGTTTGCTAATATGACGCTGAATTGGTTTGATTGAATTTTTTTGTAATGCTTTTAAACATAAGTGTGTATCAAATTTTCGACTAGAGTTTTTCAATGTATGCATTGTACCTGGGTTACTAAGTTTTGCCCATTCTTTTAACCAGTTTAAATGCAATTGTTTTGCCTTTTGTGATAATAGACCATAATGAGGTACTAACTCGTATGATGTAATTCTAGTTAAGGCAGGTACTTTATTATATAACTTATAGTCAAGTGTCTTAAGCCAATCATAAATTAATTGAAAAGCTTCTTCTTGAATTGAAGCATCTTTTGAACGAACCGCGCTCATAATAGCAGGCCATAGATCAGCCGTCACGATACGATGGTAATAAACACCCATTACATCTAAACGCTCTAGTTCGTTTTGAATTAAACGATTCCATAATTGATTAGAATAACTTAAACTTTTTAAGATATCACGTAAAACTTTCACAGAATCAACACGTACTACTTGTGAAAGAGAAAGATTTGATTCTTCTTCACGATTACGGTAATGATAGATTACTTTATCAACTGTAAAAATTTTATTTGCTTTTAAATAAGCTTCAATAATAAATGGGTGGTCTTCCGTTACTCTAATATCAGTTGGGAATGACATATCTTTAATTAAAGTCGATTTAAACATTTTATTACAAGGGCCTAAAGAATATAATAGTCCTTTATTTGCAATAAGTGATTTAGTACCAGGAGTATATACACCATTATTAACATGGCTTGCGATATACCAAGAACGAGTACTATTAAAGCTTAAAGATGCGCCCGTAACGACTTCAGCATCTTCAGTTATTGCTGCTAGATACATAGTTTCAAGTGCATCTTCAGGTAATAAATCATCAGAATCTACAAAGCTAATGTATTCACCTTTAGCTAAAGTTAATCCATTATTTCTTGCTACACCTGGACCAGCGTTTTTCTGAATGGCATATAGTATATTTGGATACAAGCTTAAAAGGTCATTGATAATGTTTGGCGTATTATCAGTTGAACCGTCATCAACTAATATAATTTCAATTGGACTTAATGTTTGTTTGGTAAGTGATTCAATTGTTTCTTTAATATAATTTTCTACATTATATACAGGAATAATGATACTAACCTTAGGTTGATCAATATTAGATGGTCTTACTACTTCAAAATTCATTTTAAGTATTTTCTCCTCATTATTAAAATAGTTTATGAGTTATATGATTAACATAAAAAAGAGGAGAGCAGTATCCCCTCAAATTTATATTATATTTTCCATTCCATAACTGATTTTCCCCAATTAGTTGTTAAATCACGTTCGAATGCATTATGAATATCATCGATACTACGAATTTCATTTACATCCCCAATTAGAGTCTCTAAATATTCGACTACTTCAGGGTTCTCATGAAGGAAGTTAACTGTTTCAACGAAGTCAGAGCGTCCACTTCGACTGCTACCTATTAACGTAATTCCTCTTTCAAGGATCATTCGCGTATTGATTTCAACTGGATATTCAGATACGCCAAGTAATGGAATCGAGCCTTCAGGTTGAATGTGATTAATAATTTGCTCAACAGCGTATTGACTACCAATACCACCTACACATTCAAAAGCATGGTCGACTGTTACATCTTCAGGAACTTCATCAATTTGATACGTTTCATCTGCAAATGAGAAGTAGCTTAATTTTGAATGGTTTTTACCAAATACATATACTTTACTTTCTGGATAGCGCTTTTTCAGGATTAGAGCTGTAATAAATCCTAAGTTTCCATCACCCCAAACGCCTAACACATCACGACGTTTGTGCGCTCGTTCTTCGAATCGGACAATTGCATGCATGCTTACACTGATTAATTCAGAGAATGCTGCAACTTGCAAGTTTATGTCTTCTGATAATCCTACGACACGGTCTCTTTCAAGAAATACATAATCTTGCATGAAACCATCATAGCCACTTGAGCGAAATTTACTCGTTTTTAAATAATTTTCAGCAATGACATCATCAACTTGAGTAGGTGTATTTGGAATCATCACGACATGTGTGCCAGTTTTGAATTCGCCTTTTGGATCATAGACAACTTTACCAACACCTTCATGGATTAATGCCATTGGTAATTTTTTGGCCATCGCTTCTTTTCCACGAGTACCAGTATAGTATCGTTGGTCAGCTGCACAGATTGACAAATGTGTTGGACGGACAACGATATAATCACCTTCTAAAGATTGTTCTTTATAAGTGATTTCAATTTGTTTTGTTGAAACTAAACGATAGATTTGATTTATCATTTTGTTGTCACCTGATCCTTTAAAAGTGCATTTGCTACTTTTAAGTCATACGGAGTTGTAATTTTCATATTAAAAACTTCACCTTTAACTAGCTTTACGTCTACACCTTTTAGAAGACAAATTTTACAAGCATCTGTTAAAATCCCTTTTTGTTCTGAATCTAATTCAGAATAGTGTTTTGTCAGTAGATTAATATTAAAACTCTGAGGAGTTTGTCCTTGATACATTGTATTTCTTACTGGAATATCTGTAATTGTATCGTGATTAGTAGATTGAATGATTGTATCAACAGCCTCAATAACCGTATCAACAGCTCCATATTTAAGAGCAGCATCAATATTTTCTTCGATAATTCGATGAGTTAAGAATGGTCGAACAGCATCATGTGTTACGATAATATCTTCATCAGTAATTTCAAAGTTTTGTTGTAAATAGCGAATACCACTCATAATCGATTCATTACGGTCGCTACCACCCTCAACAACAGCGATACGGTCATTCGTACCAATATACTTTTTGATAATATCTTTTGTATGTTGAATCCATTCTTTTGGCGTTACAACTAAAATCTTTCTAAAGTCGTCATTTAAGATGAATTTTTCTATTGTATGGATAATAATTGGTCGGTTATTCAGTGCTAGAAATTGCTTTGGCATACTAACATTTCCCATGCGAGTACCTTTTCCACCCGCTAATATTTCTGCATAAATCATTCATTTCACCTGCTTTTTAATTTTGGAATTAATCTGTCAAGTAAGGATATTTTAATAAAATACCCAAAGTATACAAAAAAATTACATTTCGTCAATTGTTGATTTTACATAAGTTTAATAATATCAAATAAAAAATAATTAGTCGACATTATACTATATTATTCGATGGTATAGTACAAGTAGCTTCAAATTAAATGATTGATTATTAGAAAAATGGTAAAAAAGAATGGTTTATGGTAAAATATCGTATATTTTGTCTAGTTAGAGTTGATGATTATTTTATTCAGGAGGTAAGACATTCTTGGGCTTACATAAAAAGAAGATTTTACTTATTTCGCAACACTTTTATCCAGAAATAGGTAGTGCAGCAAACCGTATGAAAAATATTTATATAGAGTTAAAGGAAAAGGGTTTCGATGTAAAAGTACTAACATTAGAACCTAGATATCCTAGTCGTGAATTATATGAAGATAAACAATTTTGGAATGAACCATTAGTTGACGAAAAGGATGTCATTCGAATTGATCCTTCAATCAAAAAACACTCTGGAAGTATTTTAAAGAGATTATATTTATATTTGGAAGTTATGGTACGATTTATTGGTACTATTTTTAAACAAAAGGCTGAATTTGATTATATTTTTGTTACATCTCCGCCGATATTTGTAGGTGTGGCAGGTTTAATTGCTAAATGGAAGTTAAAAGCTCCACTAATATTAGACATAAGAGACTTATGGCCAGAGTCATTAACTGGCGTACAAGTTTTCTCTAATCCTTTCATTTTAAAAACGGCATATAAAGTAGAAGAAATATTATATAAAAAAGCAACAAAAATAATTGTTAATAGCCGAAGTTTTATCGACTATATGACAAATAAAAATGTTAGCAAGGATAAAATTACATTTTTACCTAATTCATTAACTGAAAGTGAATTGGCATATAATGAAGAGCAGCTAGAAGATGAACCGATCACCGTTATTTATACTGGGAATTTAGGCTTAGCACAGGACTTGCATAAGTTTATGAAAACTGCTGCAATCTTAAAGGACAATAAATCAATTAATTTTTCGATTATTGGCTATGGGAAAAATACAGGTGAAGTGAAGAATTATATTGAATCGAATGGATTATCAAATGTAACACTTCATACTGCGAAATCCCGAAACGAAACATTAAAACTTGTCGCAAGTGCTGATATTGCTTATGTAAGTTTAGTAAACCAAGAAGTGTTTAAAACGGTTTTACCAGGGAAAATAATTGATTATATGTGTGTGAAGAAACCAATCATTGGAGATGTAGCAGGGTATGCAAGTGATATTATTCATGAAGCAAACTGTGGAATGATCTTAAAAGAAGATTCGCCTGAAGAATTGGTTGAAAATATTTATAAACTTGCAAATGATCCATCTCTCCGAAAAAAATATGGAGAAAATGGTTATCAATATGCATACAAAAATCTACGTTGGAAAACGAATATTAATGTGTTATTAAAAGTGATGGAGGATATCCATGAATAAAAAGGTTTGTGCGTTTGTATTTAATCATTTTACGAATGATGCACGTGTACTGCGTGAATGTTCTGCACTAGCAGAAGTCGGATATGATGTTGATTTAATTGCTTTACATGATGATTCAAAAGAATTGCCAAAAAGAGAACGTATGGAAGAAGGATTTAATGTTATACGTGTAAATAATCGCCTTCCATTTGGAATCTATCATCTTGTATATTATTGTGCAAAGATCTTTAACTTAGTAAAAAGTAGTTTATTAATGAAACTAGTTGCTATTTTACTTGTCTTACTTGGTTTATTTTTAAATGCAGTTGCAACGATTATCATTGCTGCTGTAATCGTTCTTTTTGGTAATCGTTATATGAAAGTGCTATTAACTAGAGGCTATAATATTTTACAAATGATTTATCATGGGCTTAAAAGGGATTATGATATTTATCATGCGAATGATTTAAATACCTTACCTCAAGGAATTATTTGTGCAAAAGTTTTCAAAAAAAGTAAATTAATTTATGATTCACATGAAGTTCAATCTAGTCGATCTGGTTATGAGAATCCGATTTTTGGTAAAATTGAGAAGTTCTTAATTAAATATATTGATGTGATGATTCACGAAAATAATACTAGAGCAAAATATACTCAAGATTTATATCATATTGACTATCCTGAGGTCATTCACAATTATCCATTTGTATCAAAGCCGGAAGAAAGTCATGCGATTAATCTTCATGAAAAACTAGGAATTAGTGAAGACGAGCCGATTCTTCTTTATCAAGGTGGTATACAAAAGGGACGTGGGTTAGAATTAATTGTAAAAGCTACTCCTTTATTTAAAAGAGGAATCGTTGTTTTTATTGGTGATGGAAAAATAAAGCCTACTCTTTTAAACTTAGTAGAAGAGTTACAATTACAAGATAAAGTGAAATTTATTGATAAAGTACCAGTTGATGAATTGCTGAATTATACAAGAAATGCTTATCTAGGGTTTCAAGTATTAAATAATATTAATTTTAATCACTATTCAGCGTCTTCGAATAAGTTATTTGAATACATGATGAGCGGTGTACCAGTTGTTGCTTGTAGCTTTCCAGAAATTCAAAAGGTAGTTGAAGGTGAACATACTGGTGTATGTGTAGACTCCCACGATGTTGATTCAATTGCTGAAGGTGTGAACTATTTATTAGACAATCCTAAAGTTCGAGACGAAATGAGCAAAAATTGTCTACAAGCAAGACATAAATATAATTGGAATAATGAGAAGAAAATTTTCATCGGAATTTACGAAAAAGTTTTATATGGTGAAAAGGCAATGGTAAGCTAAAAATTTTTCGATTATGTGAATATTTTAGTAGGGAAGGTAAAAAGAACTAGGGATGATGCCATATTTCTTTTTACCTTTCTATGCATAGAGAGGTATGCGAGATGACCATTTATAAGTTAAGTGTTGTAGTTATTAACTATAACAAGGAGAAATTTATTGAGGAAAGTTTACAATCTGTCATAGATCAGTCTTTAAAAGAGATAGAACTGATTGTTGTTGATGACGGTTCAACTGATAAAAGTAGCGTTTTAGCTGAGGAATTCACAAAAAAGTATCAAAATGCAAAATTTATTAAGCAGGAAAATAAAGGACCAAGTGCTGCAAGAAATACAGGCTTATCTCATGCAAGTGGGGAATATATTGCGTTTTTAGATGGAGATGACATTGCTTACCATGATGCATATGCCAAATTATATTCTTTAGCAAAAAAATATAATGCAGATACGGCAGTCGGTAATATTTTATGCTTTAACGGCGAAAAAACTTGGCGTTTAAATTATATGGAAGACATTTTCAAAGAAGATTTACCAGAAATTAGACAGATTCTTGACTATCCAGAGCTGCATCTTACACCATCTGCTAGTAATAAATTATTTAAAAAAGAACTACTTGAGCGCGAGGGGATTCTATTTCACGAAGAACTTCGTGTCGGTGAAGATTTATTTTTTACGGAGAAAGCTTTACTACAATCAAACTGTACAGTTGTATGTGATGTAGATGTCATTGGCTATCGAGTTGAAGATCCAGAAAATAGTTTAATTAAATCTGGGTCCATTCAATTTTTTAAACAATTAGTCGTACTTCAAAAAGAGCTACGTACTTATTATGAAGCAAATGGTTTTACAAATGATTTAATCCATATAGAAAGAAGACAACTTAAATTCTTTATTAACTCTATTAATATAAAAGCAAATAAACTAACAGCTGACGAGAAGCTAAATCTTGCGTCTGTTGGTAATGAATTTATGAAAACAATCCGAAATGAATCGATCAAAGATGAGCTTAGCGTTGTCCCAAAGTTCATTGCAGAGACATTACGATTAAAAGATAAACGAGCATTAAAAATGTATTTATCCTTAAAATCCAACCCTAAAATGACAAAAAATAAGTTAAGAAAAGTAGTTTACCTTCTTTCACTATTCTCTTTACGATACAAGTTTGTTAAATCTTAGTTAATTTAATGTAAAATAGAGTCGAATCGTGAAAATTAATTGTAAGATTAATAAGATAAATAGATATTTATTGAAATATAATTTCTACTAATTTAAAATGATGATTGGTGCTTTTTCATTGTTTCCTAAAATGAAAAAGTAAGTTATGAAGACATAAGTTTTATCCAACTATCCAAAAAGTTACTAATTATGACGTTTACTATAATCTAATTATCAGTAAACTATTAGTGAAGCGAAAGAGTAGAAATTAGTAAAATTTCTGAAAGAGGTTATAGTAAAATGAAAATTTGCACAATTGGACTAGGGTATATAGGATTACCAACTTCTGCAATGTTTGCGAAGTATGGCGCAAGTGTTGTAGGTGTAGACGTACAAAAAAGTGTTGTTGATAAATTAAATTCTGGAGAAATTCATATAGAAGAGCCTGGATTAGGCGAAATGGTTAAAGAAGTAGTAGAAAAAGGATTTTTCAGAGCGTCTTTAACACCTGAAGAGGCGGATGCATTTATTGTTGCAGTACCAACACCTAATAATGATGATGAGAATAAATCTTGTGATTTATCATATGTACTAGACGCGGTTCAAAAAGTCATTCCTTTCTTAAAAAAGGGGAATGTATTAATCGTTGAGTCAACAATCGCACCTAGAAGTATGGACGACTTTGTCAAACCATTAGTAGAACAAGCTGGATTTACTGTCGGTGAAGATATTTATCTTGTTCACTGTCCAGAACGTGTATTACCAGGCCAAATTTTACATGAATTAATTCATAATAATCGTATCGTAGGCGGAATTACAGCTGCATGTAGTGAAGCAGGGGCAAAAGTGTATCGTACATTTGTAGAAGGCGAAATCATTCAAACAGATGCAAAAACTGCTGAAATGTCTAAACTAATGGAAAATACATTCCGTGATGTAAATATTGCTTTGGCAAATGAACTAACAAAAATTTGTAACTCATTAGAAATTAATGTATTAGATGTTATTCAAATGGCAAACAAACATCCACGTGTAAACATTCATTCACCAGGACCAGGTGTTGGGGGTCACTGTCTTGCTGTTGACCCATACTTTATTGTAGCTAAAACGCCTGAATTAGCTGGTATGATTAAATTATCTCGTGATACAAATGTATCGATGCCTAAATATGTTGTTGATTCAGTAAAAGGACTAGTTTCAGGTATAGATAATCCTAAGATTGCAGCATTTGGTGTGACATACAAAGGTAATGTAGACGATATGCGTGAAAGTCCTGCAATGGAAATTATTGAGTTATTGAACGAAGAAGGACTAAATGTCACAATTCATGATCCACATGTAACTTCTGATAAAATTAGTGTTTTATCTGCTGAAGAAGCTGTGGAAGATGCAAGCTTAATTCTTGTATTAACAGATCATAATGAATTTAAAACGATGGACTACAATAAACTTGCTAAACAAATGAAGCAAGCTGTACTATTTGATACACGTAATTGTGTACCAACTTCAAGTGATTCTCATATGAAATTTGTTAATTACGGTAATTTATATAAAGAAATAAAGAAGAATGTGGTTGATTTATGAGTAGTATAAAAACAGTTTTACAAGAACATGCTAAAAACTTATCATTAATTTTTCGTCTTTCGTCATATGAGACACGTAAAGAATACGCAGATAGCCAACTAGGTGTAATTTGGGTATTTTTAAACCCACTATTTCAAATAGCTGTTTACTGGATAACGTTCGGATCGGGAATTAGGGGTGGAGCTCCAGTTAATGGAATACCTTTTCTTCTTTGGATGCTTTGTGGATTAATACCGTGGTTCTTTATTAGTGCAGGAATCATGCAAGGGTCAAGTTCTATTTTTAATCGAATCGGAACAGTTTCAAAGATGAATTTTCCGTTAAGTATTATTCCGTCATATGTCGTTTTATCTAGGTTCAATACACATTTATTCATGATGGCCGTATTATTAATTGGTGTGATTATTAACCAAGGTATCGATCAGATGAATATTTTTGCTTTGATCTATTTTATGATTACGGGCTTGATCTTTATTATTGCCCTTGCATTACTGACATCTACTTTATCTACAATGGTTAGAGATGTTCATTTATTAATTCAATCTTTTACTAGAATGCTTTTATATTTAACACCTATTCTGTGGGAACCAAAAGGATCAAATCTATTAACTCAATTGATGAAACTTAATCCGTTTTACTATATTGTAGAGGGATATCGAGGCGCATTGTTATATGGCCATTCCGATATTATTTTCTCTGGTTATACTTTTTACTTTTGGGGTGTATTGTTAGTCTTTTTCGTTATCGGCTCAATTTTTCATGTTAAATTCAGGAAGCAGTTTGTTGATTTCCTATAGAAGGTGAAATGTATGACAAAAAAAGTTGTTTTTAAAAATGTAACAAAAAAATTTAAAATTTATAATAAACCGACTGACAAGCTGAAGGATTTATTCTTTGGTGGTAAAGGCGGAGAGTATTTTCATGCCTTAAAAAACATTTCCTTTGAAATTGAACAAGGTGAAATTGTAGGAATCATTGGTTTAAATGGTTCAGGGAAAAGTACAATGTCTAATTTAATCGCTGGTGTAACAATGCCAAATGAAGGTGAAGTTGAAGTAAATGGAGTTGCTTCACTTATTGCCATCCAAGCTGGATTAGATAACCGATTAACTGGTTTAGAAAATATTCGACTTAAAGGATTGATGATGGGTCTTACGATAAAGCAAATTGAAAAAATCACGCCTGAAATTATTGAATTTGCCGAAATTGGAAAATTTATTAATCAACCAGTTAAATCCTATTCAAGTGGTATGAGATCAAGACTTGGATTTGCGATTTCTGTAAATATCGACCCAGACATTATGGTAATCGATGAAGCATTATCTGTTGGTGACCCTACCTTTACAAAACGTTGTTTAGATAAAATGAATGATTTTAAAGAACAAGGTAAAACAATCTTCTTTATTAGTCACTCATTAGGTCAAGTTCGAAACTTCTGCACGAAGGGTTTATGGATTCATTATGGAAAATTAGTTGAGTATGGTGAAATAAATAAAGTATGCGATAACTATCAAAAATTCTTAACTGAATATAATAAATTAACACCTGCAGAACGTGCAAAAGACCGTGAACAAAATATGCATGTAAGCCAATAAAGGAAATAGACACTTTATGAAAAAGATTTTCTTCATAATAGTGTCTATTTTAATAGACTTTTATAGATACAAAAATGTATTGGAAAGGAATATGATGGAATCCAAAAGTAAAACTAGAATGTTTATTGGTTATTGGATACCTGTGATCCTTATAGCTAGTATTATCTTTTATTCATCGGCAACACCATATGAAAAACAAGATATAAGACCAGAACTAAGCCATTTAACATTTTTATATGATGTAATGAAGCACTTTACCTTTGTCCATTTTAACTATGCTGGACATGAAGTCAGTATAAAAGAGCTTGGAGTAGCAGGATTCACAGAATTCCTTATTCGTAAACTATCCCATTTCTCAATCTATCTTTTACTTGCCTTTTTTGCGACAAGATTAGCAAAGCTTTATGTGAAGAAAGCATTTTTATTAGGCGTAATTTTTTCAATCCTTTATGCAGCTTCAGATGAATTTCACCAATCCTTTACTGCAAATCGAACGCCGTTAGTACATGACGTAGTAATTGATTCAATCGGGGCAATAGTCGGGGCTTGTTTATTTTTAATCATAAATAAAAAACTTAAGGCGAAAGTTCAAAAATCCATTCGAGTATGATCGAATGGATTTTTTTGTTATTTGTTATTCACAGCTTCATAAAAGTAGGTTCTGTACCTGCCTTTTCTACATATCCGATTTTAATTGGGTTCATTTGAATGAGTACATAGTTTGGATCATCTGGACCTTCAATCCATCTAGACAATTTTTCAGTCCATACTTTCTCTTCTGGCGCTGCGTTTTCAATTACCTCAGCTCTTGCAAACATCTCTACAAAGTTATCATCTAATCGGTCACCATCGTGTCCAAGTAATATATGTACATTTGGATTATTTTTTATATCCTCTACTTTTTGTGAATTCTTATTTGTAGCGATATAAGGTGTTAAGCCTTTAAAGAAAAATATCATGTAACAACTATGCGGAAAGTCCTCGCGAATGGTTGTAAATAGACCTAATTGTTTCGCTTTGAGTACTTTCATAATATTTTGTTGAATCATTTTTTAATAACTCCCTCCTAGTTCAGAAGAAGGAAGGTAGAAAACTATTCTACCAACCGGATCTCCAACTTATGTAATTCTAGTTCTCGAGGTCATAATCCTTTGAGCAATATAGATTAAAATGAAACTTTTATTTAAGTAATTGATGGTTTTAGCTACCAACACTTTAAGTGTTTGTTAATTGTTTTACATTTAAACCTATTTTTTTAAGCCTTTTGCATATGATATTTATAAGGAAATTTATTTAGGGGGTAATTATGACTCAGCGTTTATTTTTTATCATTACGTTAATAGGCGTACCATTATCGGTAATTGGAAGCTTAATGCACTGGAGTGAAATTCTTTTATTTATCATCTTCTGTGTAACGATTATTGCTTTGGCAGGAATTATGGGAAGAGCTACAGAGAGTTTAGCGATTGCGGCAGGTCCACGAATCGGGGGACTATTAAATGCAACATTCGGTAATGCCGTAGAGTTAATTATTGCGATTTTTGCATTACAAAACGGATTATCAGAAGTTGTTTTAGCGTCATTAACGGGTTCTGTAATCGGTAACTTACTTCTTGTAGGTGGACTTTCCTTTTTTGTCGGAGGGCTAAAGTTTAAGCGTCAAAGCTTTAATGTTTACGATGCAAGACATAATTCTGGCTTGCTGATCTTTGCAGTTGTACTAGCCTTTGTTATTCCTGAAATATTTTCAGTTAACATGTCTCCTGATAAAGAGATGACACTTAGTGTAGGCGTTTCGATTGTTTTAATGATTTTATACTTAGCTGCTTTATTCTTCAAATTAGTAACACATCGTGGGGTATACGTTGCTAAAAATCAAGAAGTTGAAGAAGAACATGAAGAAGCTGAATGGGGAACAATGAAAGCCATGATTATTTTAGCATTAGCTACGGTAGCGGTTGGATATGTTTCGGAAAAGCTAGTTCACACGTTTACGACAGTGGGCGATAAATTCGGATGGACAGAGTTATTTATCGGGATTATCGTTGTTGCAATCGTCGGTAATGCTGCAGAACATGCTTCAGCAATTGTAATGGCCTATAAAAATAAAGTAGGAGTTTCAGTAGAAATCGCTGTTGGTTCATCTCTACAAATCGCTATGTTCGTAGCGCCAGTATTAGTGATCTGTTCTTTATTTATAGGGGAAAGAATGCCATTGATTTTTTCTATGCCTGAATTAGTTTCGATGGTTACTTCTGTATTTTTAACAATTGCTATTATGAATGATGGGGATACAAACTGGTTTGAAGGGTTAACCTTATTAGCTGCTTATTTCATTATGGGGATTGGTTTCTATTTATTATAAAAAACTAAAATTGAAGGTGGTAATTAATTGAAAATAATCATACGTGTTATTTTTTATCTAATTGGATTACTATTTTTAACTTTAGGAATTAGTCTAGCCATTAAAGCTGAGCTAGGAGCTAGTGCATGGGATGCATTAGCAGTTGGGGAGTCGAAAACCTTTGGCTTATCTGTTGGAAATTGGATTATCATTAACTCATCAGTATTATTGTTTGTAAATGCTTTTTTGCAAAAGAAAAGACCTGATTGGCTCGCTGCGATTACGTTTATTTTAATTGGACGATTTCTTGATTTTTGGCTAACTGTTGAGTCAGAGTATTTATTTGATTCAAATATTGTCACTAGATATTTTCAATTAGTACTAGCCATCATAAGTTTGACGATTGGTATTGCGATCTATTTACAAGCAAAGTTTCCGTTAAGTCCGATTGATGATTTAATGATCTCGCTAAATAAACGGTTCGGAGTAAGTTTAGGGGTGGCTAAAACGATTGGTGAGGTGTTTGCTTTAGTTTTAGCTTTTTTACTTCAAGGTCCAATAGGCATCGGTACTGTCTTAATTACATTCAGTATTGGTCCTATTTTGCAGAGGTTAAGAGGACCAGTAGAGAAACTATATATTAGGCTAAGTTCATAGCAAAATTTTCACTTTAAGGAATACATATATTTGCATAAACTGTTCATGCTAAGAGTAATAATTTCCTTATTTGTGAAAGGGGCATGAATATGTCTAAATGGTTAAAGCCATTCGTTCTTTTGAATATAGCTATTTTAATTATTTCTTTAAATAATGGACAAACAACTTTTGCAGCAGCAGCTAAATCAGAAATCAAAGTCCCACGTTCGGCTGCCAATGTGACAAAAGAGAATACTTACCCTAATCCAACTCAAGACCTTCCAGAACTTCAACCAGGGGGATTAGCAAAGCAATTATTAAATTCATCAAATGTAAAAATAGAGAATCCAAATCTAATTCGTATGTTTAATGAATCCTCTGTCAGCAAAGCGCCATTTGCAGTAGGCTATAATGCAAAGATTTACTTAGGAGTTTGGCCGTTAAATTACGAATCAAATGAGACAACAATTAATTGGCAATATAAAAAAATAAATACGAACTTTCTAGATAATCGAGGAGAAAAAACGTATAAACGAATTAAATACTACCAAAATTCGCAACAAATTATTAAAGGTGGCTTAACTGCTAAAGTAAGAAACGCAGATGAGGTCATTAATTTAATGATGCATGATGCATCAGAAAAAACAACTCTTCCACTAGCATTCCAAACAGTAGTTGGAGCTGGAACTAAAAATGAAAGAGTATATAATGTACCGCCAAAGCAACTTGGCTATTTATATGCATATGCTCCTGCAGTTAATGAAAAAGGAAAAGTTACTTTTGGAGAAGTTTATTTGATTTTAAAAGGTAATAAAAGATCGCTACAAGTTAAGAATGTCGTGTCACAAGGTGTAGGTGCTTGGATTCCTGTTCAAGATTATGTATCCTTTGGTTATTTTACTTCGGCACACCCTAGGTAATAGAGAAATCCACAAGGTAGATTAGTTTCCTTGTGGGTTTTTGTGCTTTAAGTAAAAAAGAACATGCCATAAAGACATGTTCTTTCAGAGTATTGAAAAATGATCTTGTTTTTCCTTCCACATGAGGAAGTATCTTTCAAATTTCCGCTGGTTTTCTTCCTCATGAACCACTTATGAGGAAGTACTTTTCAAATTTCCGCTGGTTTCCTTCCCCATGAACCACTTATGAGGAAGTACCTTTCAAATTTCCGCTGGTTTCCTTCCTCATGAACCACTTATGAGGAAGTATCTTTCAAATTTCCGCTGGTTTCCTTCCTCATGAACCACTTATGAGGAAGTACCTTTCAAAATATCGCTGGTTTCCTTCCCCATGAACCACTTATGAGGAAGTACCTTTCAAATTTCCGCTGGTTTCCTTCCTCATGAACCACTTATGAGGAAGTACCTTTCAAAATATCGCTGGTTTCCTTCCTCATGAACCACTTATGAGGAAGTACCTTTCAAATTTCCGCTGTTTTCCTTCCTCATGAATCTGTCATGGGTAAGTACCTTTCAAATTTTTGCTCAAATATATACTTAGACTTCTGTTGTTCAATATTGACAATGTTTTATTTCAACAGTATGAAAAAGAACATGCCATAAAGACATGTTCTTTCAGACTGTTGACAAACGCTCGCTTTCTTCGTTACTTCGCCTGTCTGCGGTGCTCATTACCGTCTAGGGTAACTCCGCTCCTCACCAGGCTTCGCGCCTCGAAAGACAAGCGCTTGCAATCAGTCTGAAAATCAGATTTTTTGTACTTTGTCGACACACTGAAAGAACATGCCATAAAGACATGTTCTTTTTCAAGGATTTAACCCTTTAATATGTTAGTACTTCTATTTGAAAAATCAGTTTCAGGGTAATAGCTATTTTTTACAAGAATATTTGGTCCTAAGCATTTAACGGCTGGACAATGACAGCTTAGTTCATTTGCAGTTTTTGATAATGTCCAAGTATCATATGCTTCTTGTAATGTATGGGTTTGGATATTTCCAAGATGAGGTACATCACCGAAGTCAGTAACGATGATGCTGCCATCAAATACATTTACATTTAAGCGTGAACGGCCATCTGGGTCATTTCGTAATGTTACGTTTTTACTATTATATAATCTTTGAATGATGTCTAAATCGTTTTGATCATCACTACATGGATAAAATGGTAGAGTACCAAATAGCATCCAAATATTTTCATCACGTACATCTAGTAAAGTAGAAATTGCTTCACGAAGCTCTGATTTTGTCAGGACTTCTAGTGTACTAGCGAAATCGCTCGCATACATTGGGTGAACTTCGTGCCTCTGACATTTCATTTCTTCTACGATTTGACGATGGATTTTTTCTAAGTATGGAAGCGTACGTTTGTTTAACATTGTTTCAGCGGATACCATCACTCCAGCATCAGCAAGGCGTCGGCTGTTTTCAATCATGTTTTCGAATAATTTCGCACGTTGCGCATAGGTCGGCTTACGATCCATCATCGCAAATCCTGCTTCTACAAATTCATCAACAGTTCCCCAGTTATGAGAGATATGAAGGACGTCTAAATATGGAATTATTTTTTCGTATCTTTCAAAATCTAATGTTAGATTTGAGTTAATTTGAGTACGAACTCCACGTTCATGTGCATATTTCAATAAAGGTACAACATATCCGTTCAACATTTTATTTGAAAGCATCGGTTCTCCACCAGTTATGCTAATGCAGCGAAGTTTTTCAATCTCTTCTAAGCGATTTAAAACAAGCTCAATAGGGAGTGGATTTGGATCCTTAGGTTGTAAAGTATAACCGACAGCACAATGTTCACAGCGCATATTACAAATCGTCGTAGTTGTAAACTCTACATTTGTCAGTATGTTTTTACCATACTCTTCAACATCTAAATATGCTTCCCAAGGATCATATGTAGGTGTTATTTGTTGTAATAATTTTTTCATGTGATAACTCCTTTAGGTACAAAACTTGCACCCATAAGTATTAGATAAATTAATTTTCCTCAACTATTATAAGAAAGAAAGTGAAACCTTGTATAGGAATAACTTCCTAAAATTTAAAAAAATGTCGAAAATCTACGATATATAGGAGAAGAAGGGTATAATATAAATTATAATTGTATTAGAAAGGACGATCATTTCATGTCAAACACAGAACAATTAACTTATATTAAAGAGCGCTTTAATTCAGTAATGGAAACAATCGAATCATTAGAAGCTGAAGAAGTAAGTTTAGAAGAGCTAGATCAATTATTATCAGTTCTAGATGATTTAGAAAGTAAATGTCGTGAAGTTAATCGCCCAGATTGAGTCCATTGTAATGGGCTTTTTTTATTGGGACCAAAAACAAAAATTGTACATCGTTTTAATTTTTAACGATGGAACTTGCTAAATATTTGCCCAAATCAGAACTAATTCTAAAAGGGCTTTTTTTATTCCGTTTATTAAAAATTGTATTATAATGAAGAGGGGAACATTCAGTATTTTTATAAAGGGTTTTAAGGGGGAGCATGAATGCAACACATCCAGGAAAGTATTTATCAATTAATTGTTGAAACATCAACAAATTTACCAAAAGACGTACGTAAAGCAATCAGACAAGCTAAAGCAAGTGAAACGGCAGGTACAAGAAGTGCCATCGCATTGGAAACGATTACAAACAATATTATGATGGCTGAAGGCGATGTTTCACCAATTTGCCAAGATACTGGTATGCCAACATTTAAAGTGAAAACGCCAGTTGGAGTAAACCAACTTGTGATAAAAGAAGCAATTTATGCTGCAATTGAACAAGCTACAAAAGATGGAAAGCTTCGTTCTAACTCTGTAGATTCTTTATTTGGTAAAAATAGCGGAAATAACTTAGGACCAGGTACTCCTGTTGTTAAATTTGAGCAACACGAGAGTGACTATATCGATATTCGCCTAATCTTAAAAGGTGGCGGATGTGAAAATAAAAACATTCAATACAGCTTACCTTGCGAACTTGAAGGACTTGGAAAAGCAGGTCGTGATTTAGATGGAATCCGTAAATGTATTTTACACAGCGTATACCAAGCACAAGGACAAGGCTGTAGCGCAGGCTTCATCGGAGTAGGTATTGGTGGTGACCGTACTAGCGGTTATGAACTTGCGAAAGATCAATTATTCCGTTTAACTGATGATGAAAGTCCAATTCCAGAGCTTAAAGCAATGGAAGATTACATTATGGAAAATGCGAACAAGCTTGGCGTAGGAACAATGGGCTTTGGTGGGGAAACAACTCTACTTGGCTGTAAAATCGGTGTAATGAACCGTCTTCCTGCAAGTTTCTTCGTATCAGTTGCGTATAACTGCTGGGCATTCCGCCGTTTAGGAATGAAAATCAATCCTGAAACTGGTGAAATTTCAGAATGGCTATATCGTGAAGGCGAAGAAATTAGCTTTACAAATGAAACGAAAGAAACAACTGAAGCTCCACGTGAAGTGAAATTAGTAGCTCCAATTACAGAAGAACAGATTCGTGAATTAAAGGTTGGGGACGTTGTTTCAATTAGTGGAATGATGTATACAGGACGCGACGCAATCCACCATCATTTAAAAGACCACGATTGTCCAGTCGATTTAAATGGACAAATTATTTACCACTGTGGACCTGTAGTGTTAAAAGATGAAGAAGGTAAATATCATATTAAAGCAGCTGGTCCAACGACAAGTATTCGTGAGGAGCCATACCAAGGCGATATCATGAAAAAATTCGGCATTCGCGCTGTAATCGGTAAAGGCGGAATGGGTGCAAAAACATTAAAAGCTCTAGAAGAACACGGCGGCGTTTATTTAAATGCAATTGGTGGAGCAGCACAATACTACTCACAATGTATTAAAGAAGTAAAAGACGTAAACTACCTAGAGTTCGGTATTCCTGAAGCTATGTGGCACTTACAAGTTGAAAACTTCAAAGCAGTTGTAACAATGGATTCCCATGGTAATTCATTGCATAAAGATGTAGATAAGAGTTCACTTGAGAAATTAGCTACTATGGCTGAGAAAGTATTTTAATTAATTTAGTTTGAAATGCAATGTCATCTTTATGGCATTGCTTTTTTGTTTTTTAAAAATATTAAAAGTACGCTCCAATTCTATTCATATTTCTAATTTATTTACAGATACTATTTTTAAGTGAGGTGAATAAATTGAAGAGAATTATTGTATATATTCTTACTTTCTTCTTAGTATTTCCTAGTACAACTTTTGCTTATAGTAATACGCCACACGGCTGGGGGATTGTTCGTGCGAATAATGAGGTGCCACCTGATGCCGGTGCGCAACTTAATAAATTGTTATCAAATACAAGATCAGTTTATTTAGGGGATCCTACAAAGAAAGATGTTTATTTAACGTTTGATAATGGGTATGAAAATGGTTTTACACCAAAGTTTTTGGATGTTCTAAAGAAGCATGGTGTTCATGGGACTTTTTTTATAACCGGTCATTACATTAAGGAAAATCCTGAATTAGTGAAACGAATGGTTAATGAGGGGCACATAGTCGGAAACCATTCATGGAGTCATCCTGATATGACTACAATCAGTGATCAAAAGATTATTGAGGAATTGGAACAAGTTAAAATGGCATACCAGGAATTGACTGGCCGAACAGATATGAAATATTTCAGACCAGCAAGAGGTGTTTTTAGCGAACGTACTTTACAACTAGTGAATAAACAAGGGTATGATAATATTTTCTGGTCATTGGCATATGTTGATTGGAAGGTTGATCAACAAAGAGGTTGGAAATATGCTTATGATAATGTCATGAAAATGATTCATCCTGGAGCTATTATATTAATGCATACTGTTTCGAAGGATAATGCAGAAGCGATGGATGCGATTATTACTGGCTTACATAAACGAGGATATCATTTTAAAAGCTTAGATGATTTAATGATGGAAAGAAGTGGATTTGATCCGAACTTCTATTTTCCCAAAAAATAAAAAGCTAATGATTAAGTAGTTGCATTAACTACTTTAATCATTAGCTTTTTTAACGGTTTGCGATTGCTTCATAGTTTAATCTAGCATGTTGCTTAGGTGTTTTGATGACAAAAGGATTATCAACAGTATTTTCTAGGAATTGTTTATCTTTATTAGCGAATTTCTTTATTCCGTTAAGAACTTGCTCTTCTTCAGTTACGACTTCCCCAAAAAGTAAGTCCTGTGTAATTGGTCCTTGATTGTAATGCTCATAGTAAAATCGCTTATAATCAAACTGATAGAAAATAACTGGTTTTTCCATATATGAAAAATCAAATGAAACTGTCGAGTAATCAGTAATTAGTAAATCAGATCTTTTTAATAGAGATTGAACAGTCTCTTCGCCCTGACGAATTACTTTAATCCGATCGTGGAAATCTGGAACATCCTTCATATAAATTTGTGTCTGGTAGTGAGGATAGAATATGATATTTAAATCATTTTTTTCTAGCATTTGGTGCAACTCTGGATTACTTAGTAAAGATAAATAACGATTAAAGTATTCAGAGTTCATTAATTGCTGAGTACTTTTATTCCAGTTTCGCCAAGTTGGCATGATCAAAATGGTTTTGCCATTTCCTGTATTTTCAAGCGCATCCCATCTAGCCAATCCAGTAACAGCCACTTCATTTTCCGCATAACCGAATTCGTTAACAATATGATCTTTTTCAAAATCAGATGAAACGATAAATAATGAATAGCCCATTCGATTTTTATTCAGTACATGATTTACTCGACTAACTCCAATAACGCCATGTTGGATAAGGATCTTTTGATTTTGCTGCCACTCAGGGTGACATTTTAACACTTGTAAGTACTCATGTGTGTACATGTTAGCACGCTCTGAATAAGCATTAATTGTTTTCTCACAAGTTAATAAGTAGAGTGTATGTTTTAGGCTACCATATTGAACAATGTTTCCGAATTCCTTTATATATTCGTAATCCTTTGCTTTTTTATCAATCAAATAGTAACAGTTATCTCTAATTTTATTTTCCTGAATGTACTTGAATAAATGGTATGAATTATCTTGTGCCGTATCTTTTCTTTCCCCAATTAACCAAATATGCTTATTTCGATAATATCTCTGGGTTAAACGGTAAAGGTAAAAAATAAGGAATGACTTCCATTCTCTTCTTAGGATCAGTAACCCAAATTCATAAGTGAGATCACGGAATGTTTTTTGGATTTTTGTTTTTAATTTTCCAAGTAAGCCTGTTTTTTTGATTCGAATGTGTAAATTTTTCTTTGGAAAATAAGGTACGATACTATGTGTTTTAGTTGTTGCAGGTTTTGAATTTGCCTTTGTTGAGAAATAGAAAATATGAAGTGGTTTTTTTAATGAAATATTTCCAACTTTTACTGAAATAAACACTTCATAATCGCCATCAGGTAATATTTTACTTAGCTCAAGTGTAGTTGTTTTATAACCACCATCATTATAATTAATGCTATTTTTTGAGAAAAGATAGGACAAATCAGAACGTTCAAGTGTTTCAAGTGTTACTTTAATGACTTGACCATTGGATTTGTTTTTAAACTGTAATTCTTTAATCGAATCTTCATTATTCATTTCCTCGATAAATGCAAAGCCACCAACTTGCAATCGGTCACCACGTAACGAAAGGATTTCAATTTTTTGATGTAAGTTAAATTCCTTAATTTCCAGGTATTCTTTATATTTCGGAAAATATTTTGCAAAATAATGATAATATTTTCCTTCTATTATCACTGCTCCTTTTTGTAAGGTGCGATCTGATAATAAAGTCATCAATAAATGAAATTCTTCAGGATTTTGATTTAGAAAAATAGTATAAAATACTTTACTAATTTTTGAAGTATTATTTTCCATTAGATTTTCAGATAAGTTTTTAGCAAAATCTGATGAAATCTTTAAAAGATCATTATATTGTTCAATAGGGAAATAATATGCCTTCGTCAGTAAAGACGTTAAATAATAATCCCATAATTTTTTCTCAACATGCGAGTAATGAGAGGTAATGTCTTTCAGATTATAATAGTTTATTAATTCAGTTTGAGTAACAAGAAGGTTATCAAAAAATTCTAACGTACTAGTTTGTTTAATGACATCACTGTTTGTTAAATCTCTCACTTTTACTACGATATCTGAAGTTACGAAAACTTTAGTCGAACAAATAAAAGATTGTTGAGTAAATAATAAATCTTGTTGTTCTGTTAATTGCTCATTAAATTGCAAATGATTGTCGTTTAATAAACTTCTTTTAATCAACATATTTTTAATAGAAGGATTTAAAAGAAGTTCTGGATGTTTATGAAACTCGCGTACTGTTGGAAGATCTTTTTTAATAATTGATTTTAAATCATGGTGCTCCCATTTTCTTGTACCATTGAATAATTGTATATTTCCTAAAGCAATATCAGCATGATTCTTAATCGCATTGTTATATAAATTTTCATAGCCTGAAGAATTTACAAGATCATCCGCATCGATAAATGCGACAAACTCTCCAGTAGCTTCATGTAAACCAATGTTACGTGCTTTGTTTTTTGCCATTAGCTCTAAAGATATAAAGCGAATATTTTTATGTGAATTTGAATAGTTTTCAATTATTTCTTTACTCTTATCAGTTGAACCGTTGTCGATTATAATCGTTTCAATATCAGTTAATGATTGACCTTGTAAACTATTTAGGCAATCTTTTAAGACATCTTCATGATTATGTGCGACAACGACTACACTAACTTTGGCTTTTTCCATAATAGTCTTACCTCACTAGTCTCTACTTTCAATTAAATAGTTTAACATAAATTATAACCTAGTGCGTCTTCGAAGGAACATAATTTACGAATGGTAAGTAGGTATCGTACTCGTATTGTTTCCAATTATGAATAGAGATATTTTAAGAAGAAGAAAAGTAGAAAGGTTAGAAAAAAGATTTATATTATTTTCATCCAACACTTGACTTCGATAATGATAATCGTTATCATTTAAGTATAGCAAATATCATCATAGTTGTAGCGATATTTGGTAAGTTTTGAAACCTATTGGACTTGAAAGTTTCCCCATTCCCTAAAAATTTAATGTGTAAAAGAAAGCTTGACTAGTCCCCAAGCTTTTTTTGTGTTTTCAGACTGTTGACAAGCGCTCGCTTTCTTCGTTGCTTCGCCTGTCTGCGGTGCTCATTACCGTCAAAGGTAACTCCGCTCCTCACCAGGCTTCGCGCCTCGAAAGGCAAGCGCTCGCAATCAGTCTGAAAATAATCATCCTTTTTTGCTCAACTAACTAGAGATCATTCTCTAGTTTTTTGCGTTTCTCACAAATTTTCTTAAGAGGTACTTGTTATGCTATAATACACTTCAGAGTAATTAAGGAGGAACGGGTGAATGTGGAAGGAAGAGGTTGCTTTAGAAACACCATATCAATGGGAAGAAGTTTTAAAGAGATTAGAGCATGAGCCAACATTTACAGTGCATTCTGCTGAAGGGCGGTTAAGTATTCCACTTTATATTGATGGGGATCAAGCAGTTGTAAAGGTTAAGAAAATAAATGATGCTCCAGTTCAGTTTGAAGTCGTTAGTGAACATGAAAATAAAGAGAAAATTCTCGAAGAAGTTGCTACTATTTTGCAATGGCAAACAGAATTTGAAGAGCTACATCATCATTTAAGACAAACTACACTATCTCCTCTAATTGACCTTTTTGGACATACGCCAATTACCGTTTCAAATGATCCTTTTGCTTGTTTAATTACATGTATTATTCATCAACAAATACAGCGTACATTTGCCATCCAAGTAACAAAACGATTCGTTCGAATGTACGGTGAGAGAATTGGTAATTCGTGGTTTTTCCCATCTCCTGAAATAATTGCTAATTTAACAATAGATGAGTTAAGAGATTTGCAGCTTAGTACTAGAAAAGCTGAATATATGATTGGAATTGCTAAAGCTTGGAGTGATGGAGTTTTAAGTCATCAAGATTATCGAACATTATCTTCTGAGGAAATTGCTAAGGAGTTAATCAAGCTAAAGGGAGTCGGTCCTTGGACAGTTGAAAACTTCTTGTTATTTGGTCTAGGTCGAAAAGATATTTTCCCGGTTGGTGATGTTGGAATTCAAATCGCACTTCAAAAGCTTTTAAATTTAGATGAAAAGCCTTCGAAAGAAATAATGGACTATGTAAAAGAGCAAGTTTCTCCGTTTGGAAGCTACGCCGCCCTTTATCTTTGGAAGAGCATAGAATAATGGAGTTGTATATATGAGTAATCAGTTAACAAATAAATTAGAAGTAGGCCAATCCTTTCCAATAACAATTAAACGAATTGGGATAAATGGTGAAGGCGTCGGTTACTTCAAAAGACAAGTAGTCTTCATAAAAGGAGCATTACCTGGTGAGGAAGTCGTCGCTGAGGTAACGAATGTTCGTAACGGTTTTGCTGAAGGGAAAATTCAACGCATTCGAAAAGCATCACCAGATCGCGTAGAACCGACATGTAAAATCTATGAAAAATGTGGTGGCTGCCAAATTCAGCATGCATCTTATGAAGGACAGCTTCGATACAAACGTGACATTGTTATCCAAGCAATGGAAAAGTATGCGAAAGAATTACTAGAAGAAACACCAATTAGAGAAACAATTGGTATGGAAAACCCTTGGAATTATCGCAATAAAAGTCAGCTTCAAGCTGGACTAGAAAAAAATAAAATCATCGCTGGACTCTATACACAAAACTCTCATAATGTTGTCGATATTGGCCATTGTCCAATCCAACATGAGGATTTAAATAAAGTTACTGGTAAAGTGAAGAAAATTTTAACGCGTTTAAATATCCCTGTTTATAATGAACGAAAAAATAAAGGGGTAATTCGAACAATTGTAGCACGAGTTGGTTTACGTACAGGTCAAATCCAATTAGTACTAGTAACTGGAACGAAAGATTTTCCTCAAAAAAATGAACTAATCAGTGAAATTAAAAAAAGAATGCCTGAAGTTACAAGTTTAATGCAAAACATTAATAATCAAATGACTTCCGTAATCTTTGGTCGTGAAACTATGTATTTATCTGGTGAGGAAGTAATTGAAGAAAAGCTTGGAGACTTATCATTCGAACTATCGGCAAGAGCGTTTTTCCAATTAAATCCTGAACAAACAGTTAAACTATATGATGAAGTCAAAAAAGCAGCGGCACTGACTGGAACAGAAAAAGTAGTAGATGCTTATTGTGGTGTAGGGACAATCGGACTATGGCTAGCAAAAGACGCAAAAGAAGTTCGAGGCATGGACGTAACGAAAGAAGCAATCATCGATGCAAAAACAAATGCCCTAAGCCATGGCTTTACAAATACTCATTACGAAGCAGGTAAAGCTGAACAAGTATTACCAAAATGGTTACAAGAAGGCTGGAAACCAGATGTTATTATAACGGATCCACCGAGAACTGGTTGTGATGAGGAGTTTCTAAATACTGTATTAAAGATTAAACCGAAGAAATTAGTATATGTTTCTTGTAATCCTTCTACTTTAGCTAGGGATTTGAAGGTATTGAGTAAGAGTTATGATGTGAAGTATTTGCAGCCGGTTGATATGTTTCCGCATACGGCGCACGTGGAGTGTATCTCGCAACTCATTTTAAAAGAAGGCAACTAACCCTTGTGGTTGTTGCCTATTCTTGTTCTTCGAAAGGATTTACAAAGTTGTAATGAATACGTAGATTACCTTCAATGCTACAGGTTATTTTATTCACCAAAGAGTGCAAGATTTGATGAGTTAAATCATCTAGTAATGAAACGTCTTTAAGCTTTTTTCCTAAATCAATTGCATAGTTCTCACTTTCGCACTCTTCAAGCTTTTCTTGATACTCAATCTTGGCTGTTTCGAGTTCAGCTACTTCCTGGTCTATCTGCTTTCTATATTCAACCAGTTCTTCTCGAGATATAATTTGGTCAGCGTACATATCAAGGTAATCTCTCTTTCTAGAATTTAATTTATTTGCTTTATTTTTGATTTTTGTTAGTTCGTTTGAAATCGAAACCTTCTTTTGATCCAATCTTTTGTGTAAACTCTGTATAAACTCATCATCTTGAATGGAATGGAATAACGCCTGTAGATCCTCTAGGATAATGTGTTTTAGTTCTTTCTCACGGATAACAACTCTATTTAAACAGAAAGGATCACCGTACTTAATATTACCTCCGCATCTATACCCTTTTTGATTTGCCTTGTACCACATTCCTTTTTGGCAATTTTCACAGAACAATACATTAGTGAATAAATGGCTTTTTGGGGCAGTACTTGTACGTGTTCTGGTTAGAAGCATTTTTTTAACTGCTTGAAAAGTCTCTTTTGAGATAATCGGCTCGTGAGTGTTTTCTTGAATTGAAGCTTGGGCTACATCAAGAGTTTTTCGTTTTGTTGTCGTTACTGAAATTGTTTCTGTTCTGTTTTGAACAAGGTCACCACAGTAATGTTGATTGTTTAAGATATTCTTAATAGTAGTAGCGTGCCATAAAGGTGATGCATTAGACTTATTAGCAATTTGTGAAGGTGTAGGAACTTTTTCTGCTGTGAATCTTTTTGCTATTGAATCCATTCCTTTTCCATCCAAGTATTCTCCAAAGATTCGTCTAACAATTTCTGGTGTGTTATCTTCACGAATTTTTAGCTTACCGTTGTCAGAATAGTATCCATAAGGTGGATTAGAACCTACAAATAACCCTCTATTAGCTTTTGTGCGTTTGGCAGCTTTATTTCTTCGGCTACTATTCTCTGACTCGTTTTCATAAAGCCAAGCGTACAATCCAAATTTTTGAACGTCCCCGGTAATGGTATTGATCGAATTATCTAGGCATACAATATGAATATTATTTTGCAAGCAGATGTCCCGTAACTCATATGATAATCTGCCGTTACGAGCTAATCTGGAAAGTTCCTTAGCTAATATCACATCATATAATCCTGCTTTACCGTCTTCAATTAGCCTTTTCAAATCGGGTCTGTTCTCTTTTGTTCCAGATTTCTGATCCTGGTAGAAATCGTAAATTTTCCAATTATGTTCGGCTACGTAATTACGGAATAAATCCTTCTGATTATCAATAGATGTTTTTTGTGAATCCATCTCTGTGGAGACACGAGCATATACTGCACATCTCAAAACACGATCACCACCATTAGTAGTTAAGTATTGAGATGTTGGTGGGTTTGTATATATAGTATTAACCATATTCATAGGTCTTATCTGAGTTGAAATTAAATTCATTGTCATAGCTCCTTACTGCTTTTTAATCTATGTATAAATTTCGGTATTTCGTCCATACTAATAATAATTTTTCGGTAATTCGTCCGGAATGGTATACCAATCTGGATAAAGTACCGAACATCCCTTAAATGAAACCCCTAGTTAAAGGGGTTCTGGTGATAGAACTATGTTAATGGTGTTTTTGATAAACTTAATGTTCGGTACTTTATCCAATCCTTATCTAATTGGATTCGGTACTTCATCCAAAATCAATCAGATCCGAGAAAATATTTGTTTTAAAATATAATTTTGACTCCCGGTTCATAGAAAGCATTAGGTAGTCCACAAAATACAATACAATTAATCTGTGCTCATCTAGACCCAATTGATGATCTAGGATTTCATTAAACCTTGAAAAAAACTGACCAGTGTCTACTAGATGATACGCTGTTCTTAAATTTTCTTTGCAAATCGAGTATTCGTTTATAGAATCTTTGTGTTGTTGAATGAATTCAAGGATTTTTATTTCAAGTTCTCTATCTTGGATGTCTCTTGCTGAATTTAGCTTTGCTTCAAGAGTTTGTATGCGACAAATCTTTAGTTCGATGTTTTGTTCAACACCTTTGCTCATTTCATTAATGGATGACAATGTAATTGGTATTATTTGCTTTGTAGTAACGATTTTGGGTTTTTTATTATGTTTTCTACTGTGCTCGGTCGCCATACACCACCTTTAGGTGAAGGGATTTCTGCCTCATTTAAAATTGTTGCTATTTTTTGTAAAGATTTTCCCCAACTAGAAAGAAAAAATATGAAGTTTACAATCTCAGCATTATCGTTCGGTTCCAACTGCTTTTTCACTTGGTTATATCCAAAAGGTGTTTTTGAGCCAGGCCTAAACGAATCTTCGTTTTCTAGGTCGGCAATTAAATTACATACTGCTCGATCAGATTTTATTTCTGATTCGTATTGAGACATTAAGAAATACATTTTGATTTTAGAATCTTCTGGATCAATTGGTTTATTTGATTCTGTTGTGTAGACCTCAAGTTCAGGCAATTCTTCTAATAATGGTCGATAGAAGTCAATCGTAAATGAATAGCCCGTTCGATCCATTCTGGAAATATCGTGAAATATGACGGTTGGTATATTCATTTCAACCATTCTCTCACCAAGTTCCATCAATTGTTTTCGTTTTGATGCTTGTTTGGAGTATGCGCTTGTAACGTCTTCTATGTAAATAAGATCATCAGGTACAAAGAGTTGATTACGTTTAGCGAATTCTTGAATAAGCTGTTTCTGAATTTCAACGCTGTTATTTTTTTGTTGCTTATATGAAGAGCGACGAATATATGCAAAAGCTGTTTTCATATGAAATCTCCTCCATTAAAAATATAATGAGACTGTAAATCGTGGAGATAGTCAAATTTACTAACCTCAATGTTTACCTCATTCGGATATACAAATACTTTTTTGATAAGCATTGATGGTAGAAAAGGAGAATTAGATTGCCTGCATTTATGAAGATAATTTTTCAATAGGTCTACCAAGCTCTCATTTTCTAATAAAAGTTGCTTTTTTACTTCTAATTGACTAAGTAAATTCGTTTGAATTTCTTCCAATTTGATTAATTCAATGTAATCAGGATTGTCTCTCCATTTACTAATATCATCGATCTCAAAAATAGTCTTTTCCATTAAATTATGTTTTTGTGCCTCTAGTGACTTTAATTCTCCATCAATATTTTTCCGAATTAGTTGAAAGAAGTGCCTTGAATCTTTCAGAAGAATTTCTGTATTTAGGCTCTCAATTGTCTTCTCAAGTGACTTATTGATTATAAGAATTAAATCTTCTGCCGATATTAAAACTTTTGAATGTTTATGTGAACAGGAATACCAAGCTTTCACTTCAGGGACATTCAAATGAAATTTCATTGACCTCTCACAAACACCACAACTCACCTCACAGATAGCTTGATTTTTTAAAGACTCTTCAATATCTAGATAAGTTGAAATTACGGTGCTATTATCCTTAAAATATTTAAATTCCTCATAAGTTAAGTAAGGGTCTACGTGTAAAAGCTCATTCCTACCAGTGGTTAGATCATATCCTGCGTAAAAAGGATCCATTGCAATTTTTAGTAACACTTTTGAATCTTTTTTTAGTTTCCGCTTAAATTCCATTAAAGTAATTTCTAAATCTTTGTGTGTTGTGATTTGCCTAATCTTTGTAAAGAATTCTAGCAATAAATCCTTATTTTCAGGTGATTTTTTAAACTGCTTGTTCTCTTTAAAGTAACCAAATTTTTTAGGAGGGTACCTTTTTCTTGCTTCTTCAGTTCTTCTAGCAATGTTTTTTCCTTCAACATCACTCACGATGTTCATCACACCTTCTAGTAGTGTGCTATTGGTAGATTGGTGATTACCATTCCCGGCTGAAGTATAAAATACCTTGACATTATGCTTTTTACACAGTGAAACAAATAAATTTGATTCATAAAAGTCACGGAACAATCTTGTTCGGTCAAAAGCATAGATAATTTCAACCTGATCACTAACAATTAGTTGGATAAGTTTTTTCATTTGTGGGCGATTATTAATATCCAGTTTGTTGGCTGATACGGCTTTCTCATTCATTATTAATATCTCTCTGGGAATATATTTCTTTCTGTAAATAGTATCAGCGGATTCTTGCATCTCTAAATTTTGATTGATAGAACTAACTCTCCGAAAAAACACTTTGTACTTAAGTTTATTTGCTATCGTTTGTCTCATTGTTCTTTCTTTCCTTTACTATGTTTTGATAAAGTAACTTCGCCTGAAGTCGATGAGATACATCTAATTGATCCACAATTATTCTCTGCACTAAATGTTGAAGCCAGATATTAGTTACAGAGTTTATCTCAGAATCTGCTTGTATATTAATTTTCTTCCGCATAAACACACCTCCGCATTTCATCTTTGACGGAAATAAGTGTGTTTATACGAGTAAGCAATATAACTAACTATTGCTTGAGCACTAATCTTCAAATTTCAAATCTAGTCTTAGTTGAACAGATTCCTCTTTATCTGTGGTCTTAATAATTATTTTGATAATTCCTTTCTCTTGACCAGGGAAAGACTTGATGTTAGTTTCTTTCATCTTTTAACCTCCCGTAAGTAAGAAATTGCTCTAGTAGGAATTGTGATAAGTGGCCTTCCTTCTGAAGTTTCTTTAATTTTTCTGTAAAGGTGTTTAATTCTAATCTAGTTAATGTTCTATCTTGATTTGTGTATATCAAGCACATTCACTTCCTAACTGTTCTTTTTTATCTGATAGTTCTTTTTGATTTAATGGATAATCTAGCATTCTTTCTAATTTAGAGATTAATAAATCTTGGATAATAGCACTTGCATTAAGTGCATTTTCTTGTGTAGCATAGCAGCGGATAACTTTCAAAATTCTCTCTCCTTATTTCGGTTATATATTTGTCAGAAAAAAGGAAGTAACTAAAGCTCAATACTGATTCTTATATTTAAGTGTTTAATTATTGGTTTATTTACTTCTTAATTTCTTGCTTATAATTTTTCGAATGAATTATATTCAATAACTTCTTGAAAAACCAATAGTTAAAAATAAAAAATTAAAAAAAAGGTTTATTTAGTTGTTTTATTGATTGAAAAATGAAATATTGGGGGTGTTTCAGAAGTTTATATACAAATAAAAAAACCTCCGCTGTAAATGTAGAGGTGATATGATTTATGTGTGCTAAATTGTTTTGGGAGTTAGTAACCAGTGTTTCGAAAAATTAAAAAGGAGATTCTTATGAGTAGACTTCAAACAATTGAAAATAGACTGATGGAAATAAATGAGACAGTTTTTCAAGAGTTATGTGATAGCTATTTAATTTTACGCTATTCAAATTATGCATCTTTTGCAAGGACAGGAAGTCAAACGGGAAAACAAAAGACTACTAAGGGAACCCCTGATTCCTTTTTTTTATTACCAAATGGGAAATATATTTTTGTTGAATATTCTACAAACATATCAGCTGGGGTTAAAAAATTAAAAGAAGATATTGAAAAGTGTCTTGATCAAGAGAAAACCGGTATAGCCTTAGAAAAAATTAAAGAAATTGTATTGTGTATGAATTTTAATTTAAAAAGTAGAATGTTAAACGAACTAAATTATTTGATAGAAAACAAAGGCATTACATTAACATTGATTACTTTGGATTCACTTGCTTTGGAATTAAACTCACAACATCGTGATTTGGTCCATCAATATTTAGATTTAGCATTTGATACAGGACAAATAGTTTCCTTGGAACTGTTTATTGAAGAATATAATAAAGCCTCAAATGGGATTGCTACACCTTTAGATAATACTTTTTTACATAGAGAAGAAGAAAAGAATGAATTAAAAAATGCAATAAGTAATTTCGATTTTGTAATATTAAACGGTGCCGCAGGAGTGGGAAAAACAAAATTAGCTATAGAAACAATTGGGGAATTTTTAACAGAGCATACACAATATAATGCTTACTGCATTTCTTATAAAAATTTCGATTTGTTACAAGATTTATATGAATATTTTAATCCTAATCAGGATTATATTTTATTTGTTGATGATGCAAATAGAATAGATGCATTTAATCAGATTTTAGGATTTTATAAGGTAGCTAGAAAAGGAAGTTTAAAAATTGTTATTACGGTAAGAGATTATGCTACGAATGAAATAAAAAACTTATGCAGTAGTTTATCTAATACAGTCTTATCTATTGAAAAACTTAATGATGAACATATGATAGATATCATAAAAGCTGCACCTTTTGGAATTTTAAATGAAAAATATCAAAATGAAATAATTGCAATTGCAGATGGTAATCCTAGATTAGCTATAATGGCGTCATTGTTAGCAATTGATAAACAAGACTTGTCTGTATTGCATAATATTTCTGAGCTTTTTGAGAAATACTTTACAACTTTTATTAACGATAAAATTAATTTAGAGGATAAATTTATCATCCAATGTTTAGGGGTAATTTCGTTTTTTCATACACTACCTTATAAAGATAAACAATTAATTGAACCGATAATTAAAGAATTCGACATTAATTATTATAAGTTTGTAGACACGATAGAAATACTCGAAAAATGGGAAATAGTAGAAACTAAGTATAATTATGTGAAGGTATCAGAACAAAATATTTCAAATTACTTTTTCTATTCGGCTTTTATTGATAAAGAATATTTATCTTTTGAACTATTAATTGAAAAGTTTTATGCTTTAAAACCAAATCGATTTAAAGACTGTGTAATTGCCGCAAACAATTCATTTGGTGCAAAAAAAGTGATGGATAAAGTAAGACCTTCACTAGTAAATTATATGAATAGTATATTAACGCCTGAGCAAGGTTTTGAATTTTTATCTACTTTTTGGTTTTATTTACAAAATGAAGTATTAGAATATCTCTTTGAGAAAATAATGGGACTACCCGAAGTAGAACTACAAGAATATACTACATTTTATGAGCGAAATCAGTTTGCATATAATAAAAATGGTGTAATCGAGTTAATAGGTAATTATTTCAATTATATTCCTACAGAATTAAAAAACATCCTTGAACTAAGTTTTGAATTTATTAGAAAACAACCAAATCATCTGCCAGAGTTAATACACAAAATTAAAGAGACATTTTCATTTGAAAAGGAAGATGAACATTATGGGTATTACAAGCAGCAAATATTGTTTGAGGTATTAATTAATGGACTAAATAAAGGAGATACATTATATACTGTAGCATTTTATGAATTGGCAAAAACTTTTCTGAAATTTACCTTTGAAGTTCACAAAGCTGCAAGAGAGAATAAAATCACATTTTATAAATATCATTTACCAAATATCGGAAAATTAAGATTATTTAGAAAAAATATATGGAATAGTGTAATTAATAATTTTTGCTTTAACTCTATATTAAGTTTAGATTTATTATCATCTTATTGTGATGTGTATGCAGATAATGAAGATATAGTTAATTTTGACAAAGAATTTATTTTAGTAATAATTGAGAAGCACTTGGATATGGAAAATTTCGAACACTGTTTATTTGTACAGAAATACTTAAGATATTTAAGCAATAATTCAATTACGGATTCTAATATAGATATATTAAAATTAAAATATTGTAATGAACTATATGAAATGTTTATAAAAGTTGATTGGGATAGAATTCGTGATAAAGAAATGTATGAGTTTGATGATCAAGTAGAGTACAAGAACTTAAAAGAGCAAGAAATAAGAAAATCGTTTGTATTTCAATCTACAGAAGAAGCTAATGAATTCTTTGAAAAATATCTCTATTTAATTAGATTTAAAAAAAATAATTCGAATCAAAATATGTTGTTAGATGTTGTTGTTGATGAAAACATCAAAAAAAATAGTCAAATCGGTATAGAACTGATTGATTTAATAATTGATAAAAATGATTATTTAAATTATGTGCCTGATTTAGTGTTTAGAAATCATTTAAATAATTCCGATCTAGTAGAAAAGTTTCTGACAATATTAGAAAAAAAAGCATTCAATCATAGATTGAAATGGGTAATTTCTTTTTATGAAAACATAGAAACTTCATTGTTTGAAATAGACCTTGTTTATAAATTTATTGAATTTATAAAAGCTATAGATGAAACTGTATATATATCATTTGATAGGTTAAACCACCTAGATATGAAAGAAAATTTTAATGACATTCTATTGGAAACAATTACTATAGAAAATAGAAAAAGAAATAATAAAATAATACTTAATAATAGGGATAATTCTCTAAATCTATATCTTGAATCATTTGATAATTTTAAAACTATTAAAGAAACGTACATTCAACAGTCTATAATGAATTCTTATTTTGATTACAATGGTAAAATATTAAGATATATCTTAAATAGAAATCCAGACTTTCTAATTGAATTTACAGAAAATCTCTATTCCGAAAAAAAGAAGAAATTCAAAAAAACAAGTAGTTTAGGATTTATATGGGATATAGAAAATATAGTAAATGCATTAGAAAAAATATTTGAATTTACATCAGAGAAAGAACGCCACTATGTTATAACGGAGCACTTTTGTAATGTATTTTTTAAAGATATAGATATTCAAAATATAACACGGGCTAAAGAATTTATTTTAGATTATGTTAAAAGGAATCATAAGAGTATTGATAAAATGAATGTAATTATTAATATTATTCATAATACAAGAAATGATTGGTTCGAAGATGTAATTAAAACATTTGTAAGTCATAATCAAGATTTGCAAATATTTTCAAAAATTTTGTGGATACAAAAAAATAGAAGTTTTAATGGAAATCAGTTATTTAGCGATATAGAAGCTACTGATTGGAGATATATCCAAGATAAAATAAATGAAATCGACTTAGGAATAAAATTAATTCCTATAAAAAAATTCGTGGCTACTAGAATAGAACTATTTATGCAAAGTGCTGAGGATGAAAGAAAATATAGGTTTTTAAGTATTGATTAAGAAGTTTAATTATTACACTTAGTATTAGAATGTGTGTTTGATTTAGTGCATATGCTGAAAATAGTTATTATTAGTATTTACCCCTCAGCAAGAGTAATGTTATCTCGGACTTTTAGAGCATAGATTGATAGATTAGACAAGCATACAATCCTTGAAATTACAAAAGGGAATTAAAAGTAAGTCAAAGTCCTGTTAGGTCTTGGCTTATTTTAGTTATCACTATTGCTACTAATTATGGTGTTAATTAGGGTTCGATTTCAAGTTTTCTCTCTCAAATCTATTCTTTTTTTATTTTTTAATTAAATTTGCTTATTTCCTTTTAAAAAGGAAAAAATCTATATTATCCATTATGTACTGTATTTTTTAAGATGTATTAGGATTAGAGTTTAACTGATTAGCATTCTGACTATTTAAGATGTTCTATTATTAAAGTAAGCAAAAAAAGGGGTTAGTTTTATGGTATTTCACAGTGAATATCAAATAAAAAAAGTAAGTAATATTGCAACAGATTTAATAGGTAATAAAATTGTATTCTTTATCGGCGCGGGATTTTCTAGAGACCTAGGGTATCCAGGATGGGGAGAGTTATTAAAAGAAATAATTACAGAAAATAACCTTTTGGATAAGATAAAAAATTCAAGTCTATTTTATTTGATATCAAATCAAGTGCATTCAGATTATGAAAAGATAAACCAACTAATGTTAGAAAATTTGATTGGAGTAGATTTTTTAAGATTAGCAGGATACGTTGATATTTTACTTAAACAAGAAGGTAAACAAGACATTCAATCTGAAATAAGAAAAAAAATTATTCAATATGAGGATAAGAGAATAAATAATAGTTATAAGTATAAAGAATATAGTGAAGCTTTTAATAGTTTTGGAGATTATATCAATGAAATTATTACTACAAATTATGATACGAACCTTGAATATTGTATTGAAAAAGTATCAGTAATTCATAGAAATCTTGAGAGTATTAATCACAAAAATATTCGTAACCTGAAAAGAAATATTAAACTATATAAAATTCACGGGTGTGTTACAGATGAAGACAACGGTATTATAATTACCGAAAAGAATTATCAAGAGTTTAACACAAGTAATAAATACATATTTTACAAGCTTTACTCAACTTTTATGGAAAATAATATTGTCTTTCTTGGTTATAGTTTATCTGATCCTAATATAAGGAGTCTCTTATCTGAGGTAATAGATCAAATAAAAGGGAATCAACTTGAAAAGAAAAAAATATATTGGGTAAACCGCGGGCAAATAAATAAAATTGACCGGTTATTTTACGAGAGTATATATTCTATGCAAATAATTGATGAGATAGAAATACTTGATTTTTTTAATCTTCTTATAAGATTAGTTCAAACTAAGTGGAATGACTTAGAACAGGTTGAAGTTCATTGGGAGAAAGTAGCTGAGGAACTTATAAGTCGAACCTCCTTAGGACAAGCAGAATATATTGACTTAATCAATAAAGTAATAGAATCAGAAAAACTGGATCAAGTATTGAGCCACATCTTTAATAGTTTCGTAGTAGAGGAATCAGTAAGAAAAGAAGCGGATAAGGCATTTTTTATGTTATTGTCTAGGTCAGGAAATGAAATTATTACAACTTTTGAACCGAAATTAACTGACATCCTATCTGTAGAGGATAACCACCTTTTAGCAATCATCGACCTGTTACAAATCGACGATAAGGTAAACGAACTATTTGTAGAAAGGGGTTATTCAAAAATATTACTAGAAAGTCTAGTTTCACGTGCTAAAACTATAAACGATTTTTATTTATATAAACGTTATGTTATAGCATTGTTAGATTATTATAAAATATTTGAAGGAGAATTATGGGGGTTAAAAGACAAATATATTGAGGCGTTCTTTTCAAACTATATGTATCTTACTACCACAAGAACATTGGGATATTCTTGGGAGAGTTTAAATGATGTCAAAGATAAAGTAGATATTTTAGATACTGATATAATAGAGGGGATTTTAAATCAATATTCTGATAATAAAAAATCAAATATACAAAAAGAACAAATTCTCGTTTTGACATCAAAGTTAGAAAAATTGAAAAGCCACGAGTTACAGTTCAAACACATTATTAAGCCCCGTTTCTCTAACAAACTTGAGAGGAATGTTTCGAAACTATTAAATGAAACATTGGTAAAAGAATTTCACTTCATTTACGATTGGGAAAAGATTGATAATAAATATGTAGATACTTTTAGAAAAGGATCAGATTTAATAATTTTTGAATCAACAAACGAACTCGAGTTAACATTCTTTAGGTTAGCCTATGAAGAAAATAATTTTGAAATTAAAATATATGCTAATTATGAAAAACCTGAGGTTTATCTAGAAATAAACGGCGTTAAATCAACTGTAGAAACCGTGGAAAATCTAGTGGAAATTGTAATAGAGAAGTTGAAAAAAACACTATTCGAATGGGTACGAGATAAAAGTTAACGTTTTGTACTGGATATTTCATATTTTAATTCGATAAGTTTTGATCCCCGAAGTTTAGGGTGAGGTAAAAATTTTTATAGGGATTAGAACAAAACAGTTTGTGTTTACTGCAATTGATATAAAAACAATTTTAAATAATGGTGGATCATCCACAAGAGAAAGAAAAATAATTCTTTGTGAATATCGGGAGTGTATTAAAAAGAGGGCTAATACCTTCGTTAGGTGATTCAATTAGGATAGGAAGCGTTATTACTGCAAAATTAATGGCTATAATTTTAAAAAAGTTATTATGAAATTGTTTGCGAAATTGCTAATGAATACAAAATGATATATAAAAAGGGGGCTTAAAGTATTCAAATGAATACTTTAAGCCCCCTTTTTATAATTATAAACTACATCTTTTAATCGAATAATAATCCCTAGCAAGATAGAATGGTTTTGGTCTTTTTCGATTTGTTGCTTTAACTTACATCAATATCTTCTAAAAGATACCATTCGTTTTCTGACCCTTCAATGGAATAGAGATGGACAAAATCACTACCATTTTTGTATTTAATACTGTATTGGTCGAAACTAGTTCTTTTGTTATTCACTTCCCTTGTATCTCTCACTATTCTAATAGTCTCCTGAGCAAAAGTTTCATATTCAGTATAAATGTGTTTAATGAAATATTCCTTACCGGATAAGATTTCATTTTTTTCATCTATTATTTTATCAATTGGAACATAAATATTTTCATCTTCAAAAATGATTGGAACTTTTACCTGAGTTATAAAGGTTCCTCCCGTTGGAAAATATTCTATTTCAATTTTAATCAAACAATTAAAAATCTTACCGGGTCCTGAATTATGAAATTGTATATAATTGAAATGTGCATCAGATAAATCTAATGAAATCGCATTTTTGTATTGTTGAGTAATAATTAATCGCCCTTTTTTTCTCTTTAAATTTCTTAAAAAGAGTTCTGCGCCATAAATCTCTTGGAGTTCGAGGATTGCCCTATGTTTTTGATTAAGTTCTTTATTATCATTGGATTTTTGTACTTTAAGTGTCTTGAAAACTCCTAAATAAGTAAATAATCCTGATATAAGCCCACCTATGATCGCTCCGTAGTATGTTGCTATATATCCAATCCAAACGTTATCTTCTGCGATTCCTGTAGGAACAAGCCAATTAAATGGTCGGATAAACATAAGCATATTAGTTAAGTAAGGAATCAGTAAAAAAATAAAAACAGCTGCTGTCAATGCTAAAGAAAGTGATTTTTTATTTAACTTTTTCATTAATTTCTCCTTTAATAAATAAGTTAGTGGAATTTTTAATGCAGTATAACATTTCTTTCAATTATATATTTGTAACTATGCAAATAACAATGGAATCTAACACTTTTTTTATGCAATTAAAGTATAATATTATTACATCATTACTATTCATAAAAAGGCAGCATTCTTTCTGAATGCTGCCTTTTTGACCCCATAACCCTCTATTCTAGGAAATAATATAATTCGAAATGTAACCCAAAAAGCCTAATTTAATGTGCAAAAAAACAAAAGGTACCTAACTTCTTCGTAAAATTGATCAAAGTTAATTGCACGTTTAAATTGTTTTTATATAATCATTTAGAAACACTCGTTCTTATTTTTTCGGATAAACAAACGTATGTTTGGTAATTCTAAGAGTAAAGAAAAGGAGGCTAATTATAATGATAATAAATGCAGAACATATCGCTGTACAATTACTTGAGCAGGGGATATATCAGGAATACAAGAAAGCTGAAAAGTATTTAAAAATAATCAAGGAAGAATTCCGTAATCGATTACATTCTTACGAGGGGAGTAGAATTGAATTTCTCAAACATAATTTGGTGGCGAAGTTTACTCGAAGAAAAAAATATCATTATACAGATCAAGTTGCTCTAAATGATTATTTGCATAACATAGGTATCCTTCCTGCTGTTGTAAAGATCTCTCATAAATGTATTAAAGATAATCCGGATTTAGTTAAACGACTAGAACCTTTCCGTCAACAAGATAAATTTTATGTAAGACCTACTCTGAAACCTGAGGGAGGGATAGATATAATCGCACCTTGTGTTACTTCTTTGGAAAATTTGGATATAGATAGTCTTGCTGTTTTGTTTAACAGGTTCTATGAAATCCACAAGAAAATGCAATATTTATATGATATGGCCAAGCAAAGAATGTTACATTGCCCAATTCTTCAAAAGGAAAAAAAAATCACCTTTAATTACGGGAGCCTTTCTCTTGTTAAATGCCAACCTGAATATAACACCTATAAGATTTTTAATGATTTGGGTGCTGAATTTTTAATAAATTATGGACAGGTTTCCCTTGAAAAGTTGCAAGAGTATATGTTAAAGGGAATTTTGTCTGAACGAGATATTGATCGATACAGGGTTGTCATAGACATTCTACTTTCATTTCACTTACTTCCTTTAGATGTCGAGCAACAAATGCTAGAAAGATTTCATAACAAGCGTATTATCGTTTCTTTAAATTCCTATCTATCAAGTCGCAGTGTAGACTCTTAAAAAAGAACAAATATTTTTATTAGGGGGCGGTTTTTATGGACGAAAAGAACAAATATTCCTTACAGAATTCTTTTCAATCTGGTTATCACCAAGGATTTAGTGATGGTTTTCTCCAAGGTCAGGAGCTATTTAAGAAACAAATTTTAGAGCGAATGAGAGATCAGGAATTAATCATTAAACAGCTATCATCAATAAAAAATAGCAGAAACAATAGGTCTAGACAGGAATTTTGACAATGCAAGCTGCTGATTTTTGTCCTGATAATTGTTACTTCTTTCTAAGAAAACACGGACTAGTAACAAAATTTCTCTATATAAAAAATGTTAAATTGTATCCAAATCTAGCAGTATCAAAAAATACTTTTTAATTTATCTAATCGACAAGGGATCATTTAATTTTTTCGAAAATAACAATAGGATAGGAAATCAATCATTAAATTTCTAAATCAAAAGTCTTATTGGTTTTGATTATTTAATATCCAAGAAATATTTTAATATAACTGGCAGTGTGCTCATTCATCTATCGGTAGGCGATTGGATAATGCAAAAAAGACGTAAAAAAATTGTTAGAGTTTCCCGTCAACCTCGCTCACGACTTACCATCGTGATGTCATCCCGTTAGAAGGGAATTAGTTTCCCCAGATTGATCCTAATACGCCTTCCATTTTTGGTTATTAGGACTCAAACATCCCGTGCTCGTTGCATATTGCAAGGTGGGTTGTGGTACGTTTCGTGGTGAAACGGTTGGTAAAGCGAGACCTGGGCGACTCAGAAGTGCATTTGGTGCACTTGCTGGTACTACAATATAACGGCGGCTCCAAACGCTAAACAGGAGTTTACTATTAATGCCGAATTCTATCCTTAAAGTGAAGGGTGAATTCTGGACTTCACCACCACATATCAGGTTAGTTAAAAGTTATTAAATAAGAATCATCAACAATTTCTTAAAATATAACTACCAATACTTAAAAGATAAACGGGGGTTTTACTTAAATAAGAATAAAGCTTTTTCTTTATTCAAGTAAAGGTTAGGTTACCTGAAGAAGGTTTTAATTAAAAAGGTACAAATAATTGCTTAATGAGAATCGCGATAATATATATGGTCATTCTAAAAGAAGGAGGGATGATCTTGTTATTTCGGATATTATTACTGCTGATATTATTCAGTTATAAATTTTCTTCTATTGCCAGTGCAGAAGCACCACTTACTGCTGCATTTATCCGTGACCACCAACTATGGATAAAAAAGGGAGAGCAAGAAATACAACTTACACAGAATCGATATGTGTATAATCAGCAATGGTCATATGACGGTCGGTTTATTGGATATATCGATGGTGATGAGAAGGGAGAAAAAACGGACTTATATATTTATGATACAAAAGAAAAAGAAAGCTACCAGCCTTATGTAAGGGTTGTAACCTCTGACTTTAAATGGTCACCGATCAATAATCAACTGGCTTACAATGATCAAGGTATATTAAACGTTACTCATATAAAGAACGGTCGCCCACAGGGGTTTGAAAATATCTCACTTGGGATTAGTGGTTTTGATTGGTTTCCGAACGGGAAAGAATTTATCGTTTCCTCTCAATCCAGCTTACGTCCTACTGGATGGGGCCCAATCCCGATTTATAGAATTCCAGTAGATGCAAATCTTTCTAAAGATAAAATAAAGCATTTCTATACTATTAAAACTAAAGAGCCTGATTTGTTCGGGATTGATGCAAATTATTTTAAGTGGAGTTCTGATGGGAAGTGGGTTAGCTTTTTAATTATTCCTACAGCTTCTTGGTCAGCGGATAGCAATACGTTATGTGTCTTATCATCACAAGGAAAACACTTTCAATCAGTGGGAAAAATGTTAGGGTATAAAGACTGGTTTAAGTGGGCTCCTCTAGCAAATCAATTAGCCTATATCTCGGGAGAAGGAAGATTTTTTGTTGAAAACAAGAATATGACGATTGCCGATATCCCAACATCTAAACAACAAAAGGAATACACACCAAAAGGATATGTAGACCTCGATCTGGAATGGTACTCTAAAGATTTGGTAGTTGTGGCTCGCTCGAAAGAGAACAAGGCGTGGGAAGAAGGGCCTGTACCAACTATGTTCACATCACTTTATTCTATAAACATAAGAACAGGAGAGCAACAACAAATCTCTTTTCCAAGGATGAATGAACTTGACGAAGATCCTCAAATAGTTAAATCTTATCTTTCTTTTTTTCGAAGGAAGGCAAAGGATTTTCAGGGTGATGTATGGATGAAAGATGGTATAACTGGGAAAGAACATTTATGGATTAAGAACGCTGATTCAGCTCCAGTCTTTTATGATCCAAAATAAGGTCAAGAATTTGTTAATAGAAATTTTATTAAGCTACATTTACGATTCTTCAAGGTGAAGGTTGCTTTTTTTCATTATTCTATCAACAAGATTTTACTGAAAGGTGATGACCAATGAGTTTAATCAATTCATTATTCTTAGCGATTATTTTTACACTAACACTTATGACTACTGGTGGAGTAGTAAGTGCTAATGCTTCTGACAAACAAAAGCCCTTAGAAAAATTCAATGGATTATCCAACTGAGCGGCCGATTAATTGAATAAAAAAAGGAACTTCGTTTAACGCGAAGTTCCTTTTTTCTGTATGTAACTAACGCATTAGTTAGTTAAATAAGATTAATGTATGCATCTAGATATATTTGATATAGACAACATATGCACTATAAATCGCAACTACAAAAGAAAATATCCCCACATACCTCATTCTTTTGTCCTCACTTAGCAAACTATCCATTCCACCAAAAATGAGCATACTTGTAAGAAGTAATTGGGAAATGAACATACTATGGTCTGAAGGGTCATTCCAGTTAAATATAGTGTAACTCAGCAAAACAAATGCATTTATAATAGCTAAAATCTTAAATGATTTTTTTAACACGCTGTTGATGCCCCTTTTTTTGTCCATTTTGACACCCTCAAGTTCAAATATTGATAAGTTAATTATCTTTTGCTTAGAAACACAAGTCAATTGGGTTATTCTTTGTGAAGTTCATCGCAAATTCAAATAAATAATCGCTCTTATTTAAAGATTTATTATGCATACAGATAGGTAAGGGTTTGAAGTTATCGCTCCCTTTTCCCCCTGTTCACACCGTACGTGCGACTTTCACCGCATACGGCGTTCCAACTAATCAAATTTATTCTTTTCTATGTATTAAGCAGAAGAGTGCTTTTCTTCCAATTTCAGATTGTTTGATTCTGACATTTTAGCCTTAATGAATTTACTTTTTCCATTTGTTTTTGAGTAAGGTTTAAGGATTTCAAAAGTGTTCCTATTTTATCTTTATCTTTTAGATGAAGCAGTTTATGTATATCTTTATCTATAATAATAAGATTTGAATAGCTATCATCTTTTGAAATATGATAAGGATTAATGTGATGGCAATGCCATTCATTTATCCCTAAATCAACTCCTAATATGGCACATTTGCCATATTGGGCAATAAATTTACTGATTCGATTGTCATTGTATTCAATTGATCGATTTGGAATGTAGTTTCTCATGATGTAAGAAAGGATATTTTTATCGATAGCTTTTAAGCTATTATGTATTTTTGCTCTTCCTTCGGCAGTGAAGTTACACGTGGTTTGTGAAAAACAACGTGGTAATTTCCACCGTTGGGCATGTATAGGGACAAAAACCATTTCCTTTATCTTATATAACTTACTTTCATAACCTTTGTACCTTTTCTGTAAGGTCTTAGTCATATCATGAAAACTTGCCTCTGTTCTAATATTCTTTAGTTGATTGTATAACGTTTTGCGCAGGTGATAGTTTAACTTATTTAGATTAATAGTAATTTGAGAGGCAACAGAATAATAGTTTTGGATTCCCATTACCACTGTATTAAAATTCCAAACAGTCTGATTGCTAGGTTTTTTCTTAACCAACTTTATAGATTCCTTTATTTTTTGGAAGGCGTTGGATTTTGCCTTCTTCGACATATCGGACCTTGCTACATACGTTTTTCCTTTTCTCATGGCTTTTACTGAAAAGCCAAGAAACTCGGAAGAGTTCTTCTTTACGTTGATAATTTTGGATTTCTCTTCACTGGATTCAAGGTGTAGTCTGTTTTTTAGGAAGTCTTTCAATGTGTAATTCATTTTTATTGCCTGTGACCTTGTCCTACACATTATCTTAAAATCGTCCGCATAGCGGACGATGAAGCACTCCTTCAAAGCTGTTCTCTTTAAGGACTTATACTTGCTGCCATTGCTCAAATAAGTATGGTTACTTATAAACGTTTCCCATTGATTACTAATCCACCAATCCAACTCATTTAATACAATGTTGGAAAGTAAAGGAGATAATATTCCTCCTTGTGGGGTACCTTTTGTAGGAATACCTACACCTTCAATCTCTGCTTTTAACAGTTTAGATATAATAGAAAGAAGTGGTTTATCCCTTATACCTAGCGACCACATTTGTTTTAGTAATTTACTATGATTAACGTTATCAAAGAATCCTTTTATATCTACATCTATACAATGGTAGAGTCCAACTCGATTTATAAGAAACTCGAATCTAGCTTTGGCATGGTGTGTGCTACGATTCGGTCTGAATCCATAGCTATGTTTATGGAATTTTGCTTCACAAATTGGCTCTAAAACTTGAAGTATACATTGTTGAAAGATTCTATCCCAAATTGTTGGAATCCCCAAAGGTCTGGTTTTTCCTTTTCCTTTCGGAATAAAAACACGCCTTACTGTTTGAGGCTCGTAACACATGAACATTGTTTGAACCTTTTCTATTACTTCTGTAACTGACAGATGTATAATATCGTCAATCGTTAATTTATCTGTTCCCGCAGTTTTGCTACCTGTATTTCTTTTAATGTTTCGGTAAGCAAGTCGAATATTATCTTCAGAACACATTAATTCTGTTAAGTCATAGAAGTGATGACCACTGACACTTTGGGCATAAAGTATGTCAAAACAAGTTTGCATACTGTAATATTCACTGTGTCTCAGTTTCTCCCGTTTCAATAAGTCGGTTGCTCCTTTCGAAGTTAAACCTCTTTTAGTCTCACAAGAACCTTATTAATCGATAAAGAACTGCCTTACATGGTTGAATAAATCTTCATTAGTCTAGTGGCTATCCCTCCATGTGGATTAAACATTTCATTGGTACTGTGCCACCACTTTCACTGATATAAAGACAAGTTATACAGTAACTAGTATCATTAATGATTTCCTTGCCAACGTTTCATAGGAAGTAAGCCCTCTACGTTATCAGCTTACAATGTTGAATTATATCTATTATAGAATGAACTTAGGTGCTTCCTGTAAGCCTGTTAGTATTCATACGCCTGTAACGTATCATGGATTTTCATAATAGTTAGTCTTACTCATCCACATCTAACCTCACAATTTGGTGATATACACATTTCTATGTATCGCAGGTATAGACCCGTACATTCAGAAGTTCGTCAGCTTAACCTTTTATGGTAGGTTTATTCGCATTCTCACCATATTCATTCAACTCAAGCATCATGAATTACACCACTCCCTCGAGTAGGCTTTCGTCAGCCGAACTGGTACGGTAATTTCTCACGCCTTTTCGCCGAGCTTATAACACGATCATTCTTACTAAATCAAATGCTATTCGACTAAGAGAGAACCCTTCAAGGCGTTACCCAATCATTTGATTCTTCGATATAATCCTTCAATTCCGAAAGGAACTGTCTAGCCTTTACTGGAGTAATGTGACCATTCTCAATTTAAACTAGAAACATTTCGCACAACTATCCTGCCATTTAGTACAATAAAAAATCGACTTTTCAGCCGATCGTGTTGTTCAACTAATGTATTAGTTAGTTGCTTAAAGTTTAGCTAGGTGAATGGTCTCTTACTTATTATTTTTCAGGTTTAATATAGGGGACGATTTGTGCAGTGGCACCGACTGAAGCACCACGAATAATACCTTGATTTTCTATGGATTTGAAATTTTCTGTTTGACCAGTAAGCATTACTCCTATGATTTTCACTTTATCAAACGGTTTATTTTTATTTGAAGTTAAAAACTCCTTGATTGTCTCGTAATCTCCATTAACTTCATATTGCTCCAGTGCATTAATAAAACTATTATACGCTTCTTTCGGTGAATTAGATGGATCAAACCCATAAACCGTAGCACCTGAAGGCCCTTTACTTTCATCGACAATTGGTGATGTCATATATAACCATACAATGTTTAAATTATCGGGAATTTTTGTTTGTATTTCTTGAAAGGTATAAGGTTGATTGAAAGAAATGGCAACTTCCGCAACGTGATTCTTCATTTGTGAAATTTCCCCTAGTTCGTTTTGTACACCGTCATAGTATTTTTGAATAGATGGATTATAAAATGTCGCAACTTTATTTTTTGTTTGTTTGTCATACTCATAAAATTCTTTATCAGACCAATGAAAGCCTGGTATTAATTCATTATGATCTATATTGTTACGAATCCAATCATACGAACTTGTGAGTGTGCTCCATTGAACCAAATAGCCATTAATATTTTTGGACCGATTTGTGATAATGTTACCACCAAACATAGATGAACTACTTGTTACTTGAGAATCGATTTGAATATTCGGTTCGGCAATGGCATTATGTAGGAAAAGTTTTTCGTGAAGTCTTGCAGAGCTTTGCGCCGCAAAATAATTACCTGTTTTATAAAGGATTGGTAATAGAAATAATACGACAATAATTGAAGTAATAATAATTTTAATTAGTTGTTTTCGCCTAGCCTTTTTTAACGCTCCATTTAACGAATTGTCCATTATTGTTTTCCTCCTACTTTTGAGTGGATAAATATACGTGAACGATATAATTTTTGCTTGACACTATCTACTCGAATATCTAAAATAAGAGCAATTTCCTCGTATGAAAAATCATAGTAATACTTTAAAAAGAAAATTTCTTTGTATTCTTTTTTGATGTCTTTTAATAAATAAAAAATCTCGTCCTTATTTAAAATCTTGTCTATTTCGCAATCTAGGTGTTGAAGCTTTGAATAAATTTCCTCGGTTAAGTAAATGTTTTGCTGCTCCTTTTTTCGTTTTAAATCAATATATTGATTAAGTGATACTCTAAAAAACCAAGGACGTATATTGCTCGCTGTTAGCTCATTCAACAGTGTATAGACTTTGTAAAAAGTATCTTGAATGATATCTTCTGCATCCTCTTTTCTGGCTCCTCTCGCCAGCAATAACACGTACACTTCCTCTCCTAAATTGATAAGATAGGAGGCGAGCACATTTTCATTTTTCATCTTTGTTCCTCCCTATACTTATACAACGAATGAGCAATAATAAATGTATACACTAAAATTAATACTTAATAATAAAGTTTTTTCTATATTACCTGTGGTTATTGTTAACAAAATTAATTTAGTATCAATAACTTTAATAACCTCCTACCCAATTAACAAGTAAGAGGCTTTTACTTTCTTAAGCATATTTCATATTCTACTAAACTGCTATATAGAGAAATAGAGGATGATCATTTTTGATCATCCTCTATTTGTTGTACAACTAAAGCATTGCGTTAGTTGAATAACTTTTAATTTTTTGGAAGAACCCCATTAGTAATCTTGTTAAGCGTTTTTTCTAGAATGCTACCAAATATAATAAGAGTTAGAATAATAACTATGATTTGAATTAATTTTCTTACAAATAGATTTGAAAGGCTTCCTCCAATCCAATTACCACCGTAATAAACGCAAATAAACATTAAAAAAATCGTAATTAGATAGGTTAAAAATACACCTGAAATCTGAAGTCTTGTTAGTTCCTTTATTATTTTTCTGTTTTTCAATATTTTATAAATCGTGATTACAACGAACAAAATCGTCATTAAAATACCTATCATTGTACCGCCTCCTAACATATCTCTTCAATAAATCCCTTTAAATTACCTTTTCTTTTATGCAACTAAACTGCCATTTTGTTGAATAAAAAAAATCGACTAAACAGCCGATCTTGTTGTTCAACTAATGCACTGCGTTAGTTGAATAAGCATTATTTTTTTTCAAATAACTCTAGTAACAAACATCTGGTTTCTTCGTGAACTTTGAACTCCTGATTAAACTCTTTATATTCAGTAAGATTGTTCTCTATAAATTTATATTGACTAAATCGTTCAAAAAATGAAAACCGTAATAATTCCACCTGACCCTTAGGGACTTTATTTTGTTTGCCGCCTAAGACATAACTTAGTGTACCAGCAATATTCATACAAAAATCATTGAAATCACCAGATAAACAATCTTTTTCATATGGCAGACTTGAAAATTCTGATTTAAAATCTTCTTGTATTTTATCTGTATCTCTATATGGGAATGGATTATCTAATTTAAATTTAATATCATTTAATTGATTTATTATATTTTCCACTTTTCTCCTCCGAATTTTTTCCTTTTTGAATATTATAACTTGGTTTCTTAAGCAACTAAACTGCCATTTTGTTCAATAAAAAACGAGCCAATTTTATGACTCGTGATCTTCAACATACGCATTAGTTAATTGAACAACATTAATGATATTGGAACCAAGGAATCAATCCTTTATTTATATCTTTTACAATATATATTTCTCCGAGAGATGCACTTTGTGCTGGCAAAAGTTTTGGAAATCTTAATCTAACAAACCAAGAGTAATTAGCCACTTCTTTACCACAAAAAGTTACTGCAATACCATAGTAGTTTTTCTCGAATCCCGTCAAACTTGAAGCAGGTTCAAGTCTCTCAATTCGCCATTCTTTATAATTAGAATCTGTTCCATATACCTTTGGGATTATTTTACTCAAAGCACTTATTAATTCTTTTTTATCTTTAAAATTAGGCTTTACTAGATTCTCGGTTTGAGGGCATTTGGGATTTGCGATACTTTCAATACTTTCACTGAAAACAACGTTTGGTATCGTAAATAATAGGATAAATGTTACCATTAAAATACTTTTCATAAATTCACCTCACTACAATTATTCCCTAAATATTAAATAAAAAAAGCCGCATTTGCGACTTATGTTCTTATGTAACTAAAGCACCCCGTTACTTTAAGTACATCTATTAAAACTCTTTTTCCACCAATATAGCTTGTTTTCATTCCTATCAGCGATAGCATAGTAATATTACAAAAACTTAAAAGTCTCAGATGAAATTCCATTTGCTTCTAAGTCACTATAAAGGTACATAACACAAACTTCCTCAACTATTTCTTCTTTGCTATTTGTCCACTCATTCGGAAGAGAAGTTGGTGCATCCACATTCCAAGATAATATATATCCAGGAACTGATGAATCATCCCAAGACACAGTAATATCTACAGTCGCATTTGCAAGCTCGACATCATCATCACCATCTCCAAACCGGTTTACAACAATCTCATAATTATATGAAAAACAATAAGTATCATTTTTTTTCAATGAACGGACATAATCGTCTTCATTTTCATAGCCATTAAACATAAGTTTTTCCCTCCCAATATATATATCAAATTGTAAAAAAGCTTTCCTTGTAATTATGGGTTTTTTTATGTTAATGCTGCAAGTATTATTTTGTGTCCATAGAACATAATTAAAACATTGCGATATGAAACTCCCCAAATCAAATATCCAATTATAAAAAAATTAATGTCTGAAAGTATCGGAGCTGTAGAAGGTTATTACTTTTCTACAAAAAATGTAGAAGAATGCGATATATATAAGTTTAAGAGTACGGAAAATCTGGAGAAAGCAAAGCAAGGTTTAATTGCAGGTGGTACTAATGAAGGTGTGTTATATGTTAATGGCTTATTCTTAATGGGTGTATATGGTTTTGATAACGATCTAGTTCGTGAATTTAAGGCAATGAAATAAAAATGGAAGAGGTTGTTCAATGGGAGCAGCTTTTTTCATAACCAGAGCAAGTACACTAGTTAAATATAAATGATATATTATATTTAAAATGATGGCGGGGTGATGAGATGGATTACGAATTAATAAGAAATAGAATTAAGTCTATTACTTCTAGGATTAAAGAGATTGGTGGAGAAGTTCAAGAAGTCATTATTGATGAACCAGCTTCGCTTGAACAAATAATCAAAACAGAGGAACAACTTGGGGTCAAGCTACCCGAAAGTTTCAATAAAGTTCTCAAAGAGTTTTCAAGGAACTTCAGCTTACGTTGGTTCTTACCTGATAATATGGAGCAACCAAATGAGTTCAGAGAGATTTTCTGTGGAACACCACACTGGAGTTTAGAACTTCTTCCCCAATTTGAAGAAGACCGTATGGGCTGGGTTGAAAATGTTTTTCCTAATCCAAAAGATGAATATGATGTGATCTGGCATAACAAATTAGCTTTTTGTGAAGTAGGTAATGGTGATTACTTAGCCTTTGATATGAATAGCAATGATGATGCCCCAATTGTCTATCTTAGTCACGATGATGGAGAAGGTCACGGATTTAAAATTGCAAATAACTTTGTGGAATTTATCGATAATTGGTCTAGATTAGCTTTTGTCGGGTGTGAGGATTGGCAATGGCTACCTTTCACAACAAGCCCTGAAAGTGGGATTGTTGCAGATGGAGAAGCTGCAAAACGCTTTAGAAACTGGCTAGAATTTGATATTTAAGTGATAAAAAGAGCATTGACAGTGTCCATTCAATGCTCTTTTTTTGAATATTTTACTGTAAAATTATCTGAAAATTTAAACCAGACCTTTTAATGCTATAATATATCAATAATTTCAGGTTCATTATTTCTCTTAGAGTTTTGCTTTTGAATAAACAACTTGTAAGCAACATTTCCTATAGTATTCGTAGCAACTGCATCTACGGTACCGCCAACAATTCCTCCTGCTAAAGGGACTATCTTACCTAAATTTATGATTCCTTTTTCTCCAAACTTTGTAAGTAAACGAAAGCCTACAGCTTGGTTGATTTTTTTTATTATTTCGAAAGGAATTTTTTTAATACCGGTTAATGCAATTTTTTTTCCTATCTGAACGCCTGCATTTTTAAGAATATCTTTAGCACCATTTCCAGCTAAACAGGCATAAACAAAAGATTTAACCTGGTCATCTTTTACATCATAACCACCCATATGTGCAATAGCTGCAACCATTCTCATTTGAACTAAAATAACGCTAGTAATATTGGCGGGTATAGCAACAGGTAATGTAATGAGTCCGCCCAGACCTGTTAAAAATCCACTAGTAGCACTTTTGGTGTTTTGCCATAGTATTAAACTTTTAACTTTTTCATCTAAGGTCCCACTCTTTTGTAAGTAACTATCAGCTAATTCTATAGCGGTGTCCATTCCAGGGACACCACCATTAATTGCTTTATCATAAGACCAATCTAATGTCTTCATTATTGCGTCGTGTGTTAAAGATTTTGTTTTAGACAATTATAGTCACCTTTCCCCTAGAAAATTATGGTAATATTATACTATAAAACTAAGTGCGAAAATTACTATTTTTTCTCTTAAATAATATTAAATTAAGGTGTGAGTATATGCCTATAGAAGTTGGGATATGGAAGGTAAATGGCGGTATAAAAAAAGTGGATTTCTCTGTAATTGAATCAGAAAAAAAGTTAGAAGATATATTGTCGGAAGATTTGTCTATTCTATCTTATGATCTTTTATTAATTGGTAGACAAGTTCAAACAGAATATGGAAAATATATAGATATGCTCGCAATAGATGGAGAGGGAAACCTTCATATTATTGAATTAAAGAAAAATAGAGCACCTAGAGAAGTAGTAGCTCAAGCATTAGACTATGCTTCCTGGGTGCAAAATCTCTCATATGATCAAGTATTAAGAATATATGAAGATAAAAATAACGCCCCCTTAGAAGAAGCATTTGCTGAAAAATTTGATGATAGTTTACCAGACAAGTTAAATGACTCACACCAAATTACAATTGTTTCGTCACAACTTGATAGTGAGACAGAGAGAATAATAAATTACTTATCAAATAATTATGATGTTCCAATCAATGCTGTTTTCTTCCGATATTTCGAAGAAGGGGAACAACATTTTTTAACTAGAAGTTGGCTTTTAGATCCTAATGTAATAGATGAGAAATCTAGTAATATTAAAGTAGAGAATAAAAAGGAAAAATGGAATAAACAAGACTTTGTAGTTAATTTTGAAGATAAGCCATCTAGAAAATGGGAAGATGCAGTAAAGTATGGATTTATTTCTGCAGGAGGAGGACGTTGGTATAGTAGAACATTAAACCAATTATTTGTCGGTGCTAGAATATTTTGTATGATACCAAAAAGTGGATATGTAGGTATTGGTACAGTAATAGATACTGTTAAACCTATAAAAGATGTTACATTTAAGGTTAATCAGAAAGAGGTTAAAATGTCAGATTTAAATCTCAAAGCAACCAATATGCTTCACGATGTAGAAGATCTTGAGAAGTGTGAATATGTAGTTAAGGTAAAATGGCTAGCCAATGTATCTAAGGAGGAAGCTTATTGGGTTAAGGGCTTAAAAGCAAATCAGAACAGTGCCTATAAATTGAGAAGTCAATATACTATTGATAAAGTTTTGGAGTTTTTTGAACTTAATACTGATGAATAAAAATAATAGATAGATAGGTGTCAATATAGAGAGAAAAGGACCTATAATACAAAACAAAGTCGAAATCCCCGTAAATATTTTCAAAGGGGAAGAATTAAACGCGGAATGTCCTAGTATTCAGGAGGCGGCGAGATTTTTCAAAAAAGAAACAAATTCTAATCGATTCAATTGGTCTGCTATTAATAAGGAGATTTGGTACGGTGAATCGTATTCTAAAGATGGAGCTACCTATTATTTTACACCCGATAAAGAAGCTGTTAAGAGAATGGTATTTTATATCTTCTATTAATTTATATGGGCCAAGTAAATATCTTGGTTACAGGGCACTGAGTACTAAAAAGTACGATAGAGGTGCTTCGTAAAGCGGGGTTGATACATTTGGAATAACAATAGGGTGATTTTAATAGAAATTGGTTTGAATTCTAGAAAATAATTACAATAAATTGTATAATTTAAAGAAGTAGAAAGAATGAGGGTGTATTGAATGTATATAAAAAATTTTAAATTATCAATTAAACCTCCTGAGAAAATTTCAGCTAGAGACAATTTTAGTGAAGAGCTTAAGAGTATACCGTTACCATTTGTTAATATTCAAAAGTTGGATGATGATTTATTCTTCTTATCATACGAGGATGAAGATAGTTTATCAATATGGATTGAAGAAAATGAAATAGAGCTAACTTTTAATGAAGAAAAACTAATTATTGATATTGAGAAAGTTATAGAGCACTTATTAGGGCAAGATTATATACGAAGTACATTTATAGGATTTTTGGAAACCGAACTTTACTCAGAATATAAAGGAGAACATCAAAATTATAATAATTTACTTAAGTATGTTCCAGAGGGAGTCAAAGTTGAGTTTCTAGGATTTAAATATAATACCCCTTCATATAATTACAGATTAACAACGTACCTTGCACAAGAGAAAATACAACATAAGACATTAACGCGGTTCCATTCAAAAGGTAAAACATCTACTGATATTTTTATTTCTGTAATTAATGATCATAAAGAGAATTTGTTCGAAGTACTTAACTCTTTAACGGATGGTGTGAAGAAATAATGGTTGCAGAGAATATAGAATATATGGACGACTATAAAGCATATGCTTTACCAATAACTTTTATAAGGCAAAAAGAAAAGGAGCGTATAACTGATGTAAAAAGAAAATTGAGAGCGAAGTCTCATTTATACATTGGAAAAGAAGACTCTACTTTCTTAGACGATTATTTGATTTCAGGTTATTTTAATCAAAAAATTGGAAAACCTAGACTCAAGAACTCTGTTTTAAAGGGAGGAGTTGGGGTAGTGGAAAAAAATGATGAAGAAATATTAGAAGAGATGTTAGCAGCTGACGCTGGCTCTAGTCGACTTGTTTATGAAACAAATGAAGAAATGATTGAATTTATTCATCTGTGTGAGAAAGTTTATTTAAAAAATACTGCAAAACACTTAGAAGATTATAAGGAAAATGAATTTGAAGGAAATGTGGATGAGGATAGATGGTATAGGTTTGCAACATATTTATTAAAAGAAGGGTACACTATTAGTCAAATAACATCAGGAGAAGGAAATGGCAATTCACTTTAAAGGGAAGATTTTAAAAGAGTTTGAATATCCTTATGCAACTATGTTATATCCAATATCCGATCAAAGTTATCCTTCTATTGAAACATATGTTCAAGAATTTGAAAAGAAAGTCCTGAAAGCATTTGATAGTTACAGTGTAGATTATATTACATTTCCTAACCCTGATAGAAACCCAATCTTCTCTATAGAAAGAGATAACGTGTTTAATATTATTCCAAATTCCCCAACAGATGATAAAGGGAAGAAATTCCTATTAGTGAAAATTTCTTCTCAATATCCTGTGTCTCGTACTTTAAAACCATCAGGATTTATGTTTAATGATTATTCCTTTTTACAGATTGAGCAAACTCTTGCTTGGAGCGGAGACGACAAAAAACTTTATCTTCTTAAGTACAGTTACCACTATGGAAGAACGTATTTAAATGAAATCGATATGGTACAGGAGGAAAGATATCACTTCCGATATGAAAAAGAGAGTGATTATGAGTATAAAGATGGAAGCGTTAACTATTTAAATTTTAAACCTATGTACCATTTTCACGGGAATTCAAAAGATCCTCATTTTAAAGAGCCTAGTCAACCAAAGAATATTGAGGAGGTAATTGAAACACTTAGCATTAATATTAGTAGACTTCAAAAAAGATATGGTGCCTGTAGTTTTTTACATTTCCCTGCTGTTTAAAATAGCACTTGCTTGTTAAGTTAGACTTTTGAAAAATAAGTATTAGACGTTTTAATCAATTTTCATTTAAACTCTATTTATTTTCTCATAACAACTTTTTAATTCTTCTAAGATTAGAGATTAGTTTTTCTCGTAGTTGCTAAATTAAAAGATATTTTTACGGCTTTTTATCCACTTTTAGTTGCAAAGTCAAAATCCTTTACCGACACAAAGAGATAAAGTTATTATTATATTGTTCGTAACTATTGTTCAATTTGGATTTTAAGTAGTGGTTAAAATAACAAGGCGATGCTTTAAATAAGCATCGCTTTTCTGGCATTATTTACAAAAAAGACGTGAGGTGTTGAACTTAAAATAATTATGATTTAAATTTAAAATTGAAAGTTCTCTCTTTAATCTGTCCAACCGAAAGAAGTGTTTATAAGAACTAACTACTAAGTGTAGTAAGTAATCAGATATATAAGAAAGATTTGACAGGAAAGAACAAGTCCAAAAGTTTGTTGATAAACCCACCAACATCCATTGTGTTGTCAATTACAGTCCACACATGTTGAGTGTGTTTCGCAACTCATTTTAAAAGGAGGCAACTAACCCTTGTGGTTGTTGCCTTTTTTCGTTCTTCTAGACGATTTACGAAATATGAAAGCTTAGATAAACAGGGGCTTTACTTAAATAAGAGTAAAGCCTTTTCTTTATCAAAGCAGAAGAATGTATTAAATAAAAGATGTAAATAATTGCTTAAAGAGAATCGCGATAATATATATGGTCATTCTAAAAGAAGGAGGGATGATCTTGTTATTTCGAATATTATTACTTCTGATAGTATTCAGTTATAAATTTTCTTCTATTGTCAGTGCAGAAGCACCACTTACTGCTGCATTTATCCGTGACCATCAACTATGGATAAAAAAAGGAAATCAAGAAATACAACTTACACAGAATCGAAATGTGTATAATCAGAAATGGTCATATGACGGTCGGTTTATTGGTTATATCGATGGTGATGAGAAGGGAGAAAAAACGGATTTATATATTTATGATACAAAAGAAAAAGAAAGCTACCAACCTTATATAAAGGTCGTAACCTCTGACTTCAAATGGTCACCGATCAATAATCAACTAGCATACAATGATCAAGGTATATTAAACGTTACTCATATAAAGAACGGTCGCCCACAGGGTTTTGAAAATGTCTCACTTGGGGTTAGTGGTTTTGAATGGTTTCCGAACGGGAAAGAATTTATCGTTTCCTCACAATCCAGCTTACGTCCTACTGGATGGGGCCCAATCCCGATTTATAGAATTCCAGTAGATGCAAATCTTGCTAAAGATAAAATAAAGCCTTTTTATACTATTCGAACTAAAGAGCCTGATTTGTTTGGGATTGATGCTAATTATTTTAAGTGGAGTTCTGATGGGAAGTGGGTTAGCTTTTTAATTATTCCTACAGCTTCCTGGTCAGCGGATAGCAATACGTTATGTGTCTTATCATCACAAGGAAAACACTTTCAATCAGTGGGGAAAATGTTAGAGTTTAAAGACTGGTTTAAGTGGGCTCCTCTAGCCAATCAATTGGCCTATATTTCAGGAGAAGGAAGATTTTTCGTTGAAAACAAGAAGATGACGATTGCCGAAATCCCAACATCTAAACAACAAAAGGAATATACACCAGATGGATATGTAGACCTTGATCTGGAATGGTTTTCTAAAGATTTAGTAATTGTGGCTCGTTCGAAAGAGAACAAGGAGTGGAAAGAAGGACCTGTACCAACTATGTTCACATCACTTTATGCTATAAACATAAGAACAGGAGAGCAACAACAAATCTCGTTTCCAAGAACGAATGAACTTGACGAAAATCCTCAAAAAGTTAAATCTTATCTTTCTTTTTTTCGAAGGAAGGCAGAGGAGTTTAAGGGAGATGTATGGATGAAAGATGGTATAACTGGGAAAGAACATTTATGGATTAAGAACGTTGATTCAGCTCCAGTCTTTTATGATCCAAAATAAGGTCAAGAATTTGTTAATAGAAATTTTAAGCTACATTCATGATTCTTCAAGATGAAGGTAGCTTTTTTTCATTATTCTATTAGATCAAAATATTAATCCTCTTTGTAGCCACCATTAACCCATAATATATACTCCATTATGTCACTCACATTTGAAGAGTTTAACGATATTTATGACAGATTCTATTAATATAGTACAACTATGCATTAGATAGTTTAATTACAGATCCTTCACAAACTTGAGACTCTTTTACAATTGTACACTGAGTTGGAGATAACAGATGGCAAAAAAATGAAACCTGAATTAGTAGCTAGAGCCAATGAACTAGCAGAGGAAATAAGTAAACGGGCAGGTATACCCTAAAGGTTATTTCAAGACTAAAAGGGAAGCCTGAAGTAAGAAAATCCTGAAATATCACGCGCATCGTAAATAATTGAATCGGGAATAACAGATAGAATCGCATGTTCTACTGCACCTATAGCACCATCAAAACTACTTTTTAATAATACATCGACAATCTTGAGTCTGAATCTGTCAATTGGAAGAAAATGGTTAGGTACAGCCGTTTCTCTTTGTGCTATTTTTAATCATAGAGACTCAATTGTATTATTTCGAGTGGGGTTTTCTTTCGTAAAAAAAGTACCATAAATTCATATTGTTGGGATAAAGTGAGGTGATCATCATGCTTGAGGGCCAAATAATCAAATTCTATCGTGAACGTCAGAGCATGATGCAGAAGGATTTAGGAATTGGCATCTGTTCGAGTACACATATTAGCAAAATTGAACGAGGACTAACAGAAGTTTCTAAAGAAACGATAAACTTGCTGTCAAAGCGCCTTCATATTGATATGGAAACAGAAATTAAAACTTACAATGGCCTAGATTCCCTTTTAAAAAAATGGCATGAATCGATTATTTTAAAATTGAAAAGAAAGGCTAAGAGAATTAAGAAAGAATTAGAGGCTATTGATCTTCTACAAATGCCAGTTATTTATCGTTCATATATGCTCGTACTAACAAGATATTATTTATTGATAGGGCAGGGGCATCAAGCTGAAACTCTAATTGTTGAAATGGACAAATGGTCTAATCTTTCACCATATGAAAAAAACATGCTTTTTCACATTAAAGGGATCAATGCATTGATAAATAAGGAATATTATAAGGCAATTTCATTTTTTCAAGGAATTGATATAACCTATTACAACAACCAAGAGTACTATTATCATTTGGCTTTTGCCTATCATTCTCTGAATTCACGAGTATTGGCTTATTATTTTGCCGAAAAGTCCCTGCGCTTTTTCACAGAAGTGCGCAGTCTTACTCGAATGATTGAAGCAGAATTGCTTATGCTGGTCCAAGTAGAGCGGGACGAGTTTTACGATCCAAAAGATACGGAATATCAAAGATTAATCGAGATGACCGAAAACATTGGATTAGAACATCAAAGAGCAGTTCTGACACACAATCTTGCATATCAGAAAGTTCGCCAAGGAAATTATGATAAAGCTTGTGAATACTATAAACAATCTATGGACATGAAAGACCCTCATACAGCTCTTCATATAGCCTCTTTGGAAGGCTATATAAATGCATTAACGAAACAAGGATCGAAATCAACCGAAGAATTGCTCCAATTGGTCGAAAACGGTATTGCTCTTTCTGAAGAAATAGCCGATCCAATCTATATGCATTTCTTCTATTTACATAAATATAATATTCAAAACGAAGAAGAGCTTTACTATCATTACCTTGAAAAAGAAGCATTTCCTTATTATCAGAAAATGGCACATGTTCGCTTAATTGAACATTATGCGATAAAGTTGTTCGACTATCATATGGAAAAAGGCAATGTCGATGAAGCAAATCAATACGCAGCGTATCTCGTGGAAAAATACCGTAGAAACGATAAATTTGCTTGATTTTTAAACTAATACCTTTAAGAATGTCATGTCACTACGTACATTATAAAGAAAGGATGTTTTCGAAAAGTTTGTAGCTGAAATCGGCGGACAAACTTTATAGTCAAAAACAACTATTAATGAAAAAAGAGCCTATAGAAAAGCGGAAGCGTTCTCTTCATGAAACGGCACCGAAGGATTTAAAAATATGTGGTAACAACACCTATACACTCGTTTATGAAGAGAAGATGTTTTTCACGCGGAAAAAGGCATCTTCTCTTCTTTTTTATACTTTCCAATGCTCCGTATTTACACTTCTTATACCCTTGATCACACACAATACCTTATTTGTCAACAATTTGATTCATAACCCCAAGTCAATCTATTGAATTTATAACCCTAAGTCAAAATCTATATTAATCGTAATATTAATATAGATTTTTGCAATGTCGTAATTTGTCGCAATATTAAAAATTTGTAAAAAAGTAGGTCGTACGCCCCTTAAAACCCCATTTGTCACCCTAGTCTAGCAATTATATAATTCTTTTAAAATTCAATGTTACCTATTCATTTCATATTCAGCTAGAAACTACATAACTCTAACACAGAATCGGTAATTGGTTTAGGAGGTGTCCCGTTCATCTTGTTAGCAATCTCTTAATTTATATCCACTATTTTATAAGTTAATGGGTTCAAGCGGTTAAGGGAAAGGAGGGTAAAGGATTAGTTCGGTAAATTCAATCTAAATATGGAGGTATAAACATGATAAAAATCTACAAAAAATTGCTGGCATTATCAGCAATTATTCTACTTATCATAAGCTCATTTATTGCACCATTTGGAAATTATGGTAAGGCTTATGCAAGTAAAAATAATACGAATAGCAATAACCTACAATCTAAAGATGTTATAGAGAATAAAATAAGTCCAGAACTTGAAAAAGAATTTGACAACAACTCTCAAACTAGTTTTCTTGTTAAATTTAAGGAACAGGTAGATACAGTAAAGGTTGCAAATGAAGCTAAGGCTAAGAATAAACAACTATCAAATGTGAAAAAAGAGTTAGTAGTTCGTTCATCAATCGTTTCTGAATTAAGAATTAAAGCAGATTCATCACAGAGTAATTTGAAGAAGTATTTAGCAAAAGAAAAAAATAACGGAAATGTAAAGGATATTGAATCATTTTACATCGTAAATGGTATGGCAGTTACAGCATCAGAGGAAGTTATGAGAAACATAGCAGCTATGCCTGAGGTTGAAAGTATAAAACCTAATGGAATTACAAAGTTAATCGAGCCTGAAAAAACTACTGGAGCTGCTGTTCAAGCGGTTGATAATGTAGAATGGGGTCTTAAACAAATTGGGGCGCCTGACGTTTGGACCTTGGGAATAGATGGAACAGGGATAGTCGTTGGTAGCATAGATACAGGAGTTCAGTGGGATCACCCTGCATTAAAGACAAAATATAGAGGATATGACCCAAATAATCCAGATAAACCAAATCATGAATTCAATTGGTTTGATGCAACTGAAACTCATGGTTCAGTCCCTTACGATGATCTCGGTCATGGAACTCATACAGTGGGTACTATGGTTGGTTCAGAACCAAATGGAACTAATCAGATAGGTGTTGCGCCAGGAGCAAAGTGGATAGCTGCTAAGGCATTTACAGAAGATGGTGGAACAGATGAAGATTTAATAGAAGCAGGTGAATGGATGCTTGCTCCTAAAGATAGAAATGGAGTACCACATCCAGAAATGGCTCCTGATGTTATTAATAACTCATGGGGAGGCAGCCCTGGAATTGATGATTGGTATAGAACAATTATAAAAAACTGGAGAGCAGCAAATATATTCCCAGAATTTTCAGCAGGAAATACAACCCCTTACAATCCTGGTGGACCAGGATCAGTTGCTAATCCTGCAAATTATCCAGAATCCTTTGCAACAGGAGCAACTGACGTAAACAACAAGTTAGCTGGCTTCTCATTAAGAGGGCCATCACCATATGGTGGAATAATTAAGCCGGAAATTTCAGCACCTGGAGTTAATATAAGATCTTCAGTACCAGGAGGTAAATATGAGGGTGGATGGAATGGAACCTCGATGGCAGGCCCACATACATCAGGACTTGTTGCATTACTTCGACAAGCCAATTCATCTTTAACTATAGACGAAATAGAAAAAATAATAGAGCAAACAGCAACTCCTTGTACGGACTCTGCATATCCTACAGCCCCTAACAATGGATATGGATATGGTGTTATAAATGCATTTAAGGCTGTAACATCAGTTCTAAATGGAATATCTGAGATTAAAGGCCGAGTATCAACAGATGCCAAGGATACAGTTCCACCAACATTTAAACATATACCTGTTAAAGAGACATACGAAGGATTGCAACAAGATTTAAAATTAGATGTACAGGATAATGTAAGCGTCGAGAAAGTCGAGCTTCAATATAGAAATAATCCATCGGATGAGTGGACAACAGTTGCAGCTGAAAGGAAGAGTGGGGACTACAAGTCAGGAAGCTATGAAGCTATAATTCCAGCTGATAGAGTAGTAGCAGGATCAAATCTATCTTACAGATTAAGAATAGTTGACTTTGGAGGGAATGAGGTTACAAGTGATATCTATACAATACTTGTTAAACCTGCAATTACAATAGGATACTTTAATAATTTTGAAACAGAAATGACAGGATGGGAAAGCGATCCTAGCATGATGAATCAATTGCAGTGGGGAAAACCTACAACAGGACCTAAGGCAGCAGCCTCAGGAGAAAAGGTTTTAGGTACTAATCTTGAAGGAACGTATTCAGAAAATGAACAAATGCTTTTGAAAAGTCCTCCTATTGTCCTGCCAAAGGGGAGTACTTATTTACAGTTTAAAAATTGGTATGAAATTGAAGAAAACAATGACTATGCATTTGTTGCGGTTAAAACTGACGATGATGAGAATTGGTATATAGTTGCAGCATATACAGGCACTAATACAGAAGGATATTCAAATGAGGAAATAGATTTAAGCCAATATGCAGGAAAGAAAATAAATATCGCATTTGCCTTTATCTCTAATGACACCAATAATAAGCAGGGATGGTTTATAGATGATGTTAGATTAACAAGCCAATCTGTAGAATCAAGTAGTACATCAGCTTTAAGCAACATACCTAAAGAATATGTTAGATTAACAAACCAATCTCTAGCATTAGCTTTAAGCAACAGCCCAAAAGAAAACATAATAAATTCTACGGAGACAAATGTTGACATAACTAAAATTCCGTTACCAGCTACAGTATCTATTGTTGAAAATGGTCGTTCTACAAAAACAAATCCGCAAGACGGCTCATATAGTTTTAAGGTTAAAACAGGAGAGTACACATTAAGAGCTGAAAACTATGGATACTATCCACAGGATCAAAAGGTTCAAGTAACAGAAAACCAAGTTCTTGAAAATACAAACTTTACAATGGTTCCAATACCTAAGGGAACATTAAAAGGTAAAATCATTAATGCCCAAACAGGAAAACCTGTGAAAGGCGCTAAAGTTTACGTAATTGAGGATGCAGCAGTAGCACCAGTTACAACTGATGCAGAGGGGAATTATTCAATAACTGCATACGAAGGTAAATATACAGTACAGGTTACAGCAGAGAACTATTTTGATGAGAAATTTACTGTAGATGTTACGGGTAATGAAAATGTCTCACACGATATTCAGCTAAAACCATTTATAAATTTTTTAGGTGAGATCGGCTATGATGATGGAACACCAGAATATTCAGTGGCTCAATGGGAAGCAGGAGGCGGCTATGCGGTAAGAATGTCACTTCCAGAGGGACAGACCAGAGCAATAGTAACTTCAGGGTCATTTATGTTTGATACAGGCTTTGGAAATACATTTAAGGTGGCAGTTTATGATGCAAGTGGAAAGGATGGCGCACCTGGAAACATAATAGCAGGGCCATTCAATGGAACTGCTAATAAAGAAGCAGGGAAATGGACAGTTGTTGATTTATCAGCACAACAAATAGTTGTAACTGGCGATTTTTATATGGTTTTCATACAGGATAAGTTTGCTCCTCAAAGTCCAGCAATTATGTTGGATAAAAATAATCCAGTAGTGGCACAAAGATCATGGTGGTTTGTAAAAGGAGGTCCATTTACTTTAGCAAACAAAGATTTTGGTAACATGATGATCAGAGCAACAATTAAGGAGGAAGCACTAGCTCCAGTTATAACATCACCAGTGGACAACCCATATTTAAATAATGAAAATGTAACAATAAAAGGGACGGCAGCTCCAGGAATGGACGTTCATATATTTAGCAACGACAAAGATATAGCAAATGGAAAGGCAAATGATGATGGAAGCTTCTCTATCAATGCTGTACTTCAAGAGGGAGTTAATATTCTAAAGGCAAAAACGATTACAGAAATCGGCTCTACTCCTTATTCGAAGGAAATAAAGGTTATAGTAGACAAGGCATCACCAGTTTTAGAAGTTAAAAGCCCACAAACTAACGCAAATATTAATGATCAGGTTATAACTGTAACAGGAACAGCCAAAGATGATTATTTAGATTATGTTGATGTAAATGGAACAAGGGCAGATATAGATTCATATGGAAATTGGACAGTAAAGCTTATGTCTAAGGAAGGGCAAAATGGAATAAATGTTGTTGCTAGAGACAAGGCAGGAAATGAAACTGCTAAGGGCATAACAGTTAATGTAAAATACTCAATACGTGAAATAAAAAATATAATGCCATCGAGTGATGTAATATTAAAGGCAGATCAAACATTAAAGGTTGAGTTCGACAGTGAGCCTGGATTAAAAAAGGCAGTATTTACAATTAACGCTCCGATTAATGGCATAACAAGTGAAGTAAGTGCAGTATCTATGCCAATAGCAAGTTTAAGCACCTTTGAAGTAGTTATGACCGAAGTAAAGGATGCAAAAGGAAATGGCACTGGACACTATAAGGGAGACTGGACAGCAACTAAGAAGCTTACATTAAACGGTGCTCAAATAGTGGTAAAAGTAGAAGATATGTATGGAAATTCATTAAGTTCCACTGCAGCAGGAAAGTTATATGTAAATTGCAAACCAATTAAGAAATAATTATGAAAAAGTGTCAGGGATCTGCTCTTGTAGCAGCTGAGTACCCTGCAACTGTTGGCAAAAAAGAAATTGGTGTAAAGCTTGATGAGTCAGCAACCAGTGAATATCAAGGTGCAACATGCTCTGCAAAACGATCTTTTAAAGCTGACCAAAAAGACGATGGTGCTTTATTAGAGTAAAGTAATGATCATAAAAAGATACACAGTTGATACGTTATGGCATCTAATGTGCAAACGATAGATTGATCGAGATGATTCTATGATAACCAAGAACCGGTGACGCTTCATTATGACGTTGCTGGTTTTTTTACACTTTTATATCGCTATTCTTTAGGAATAAGCAAAGAAACAGGGCCAGAGATGGGATTTTTAATTTGGGAGTTGACCAGGCATTTGTCAAAAGCGTTGACAAAATCAAGGATATTCACTTTCTTGCTCATTAAACTGTAACATGTGCAAAAGTATCAAATCGGCAACTAATTGGAAGTCACATAAAGATAGAATTCTTACTGGAGAGTTATTTAATGGAGGGGTTTAGGGATGGCTACTTTATTACAACAACAAGCAACACTAGAGATAGAGGCAAAGAGAAATGAATTATATGATTTTTATAAGCAGTATGGATTTATTCATTCTAAAACCATTCAATGTAGTAAAGAGTTAGACCATTTAATAAATCAGTTATTCAAAAGCTATACTACTTTTAAGGAAGAGCGTTTTGAATACCCCATAATTTAGATATTGATAAACGGATCTTGTAACACTTGGTACCAAGTGGTGTTCATACTAAAGGTCAAATGTCCTTATTATTTAGCGATTAGATGTAAACTCAACATCATCTCATGTATTGTCAATTACAAACTGCACATGTGGAGTTTGTTTCGCTACTCATTTTAAAGTAAGGCAGCTAGCCCATTTGGGCACTGCCTTTTTAATTTTCTTGTAAAAGATTTATGAAATTATAATGTATACGAATCTCACCCGGTTTGTTACAAGTAATCTTCTCTATATGTGAATGTAACCTTGATATGTAAGATCTTTAAGCTTAAGGAATTCCTTAAGCTTATTCTGCATTTCAATTGAGTGCCGATAGACTAATCATAGTAAGTAAAACCCCTTTTAAAATCAAGGCTCCGTTAAAGTAAACTGTTGATTCCCTTATTCAATAATATAGCAGGATAGTTTAATAAGGATTTCTACAAAATTACCAATATATGGATTGTAATAATGAATATTAAGAAAAGGGGTGGAATTTTTGAAAAAGCCAATAGGTGTTTCAGTGATTAGTTATTTTTATATTTTTGGTGCTATAGTTTTACTTTTTACTTCCGTTTTTTATAATGCAAATGCTAATCCGATTGGCATAGTCGAAAGATTTGGACTTTCAAACGTATCTGAACAATTACTTAGAGTGATAATAGCTTTTCTAACATTGGTGATGATTTTTGGATATATTCGGCTAAAGAAATGGGGATTTTGGTTAATGATTTCGTATTCTATACTTTTCGGGAGTATAAGTTTGTACTTATCCTTAACACATAGCCAACAACCTTTTATTGGAAATATGATATTTTCCTTCATTATTTTGTTGTATACAATCTATGTAAAAAAATCATTTTTTCATACAAAAAATGTACATTAAATTAATTATTAATCTACCATGGTAGTACGATAAAAACTTCCATTTAGAAGACAAGTAATAAGTAAACGCCATGTAAAAATCTAAGTAAAATGCTGATGTTGTATTGAATTGTTTAATAAATCCTTTGCCTCAACACGAGGTTTTAAGGGGTTAATAGGTCAATCAGAATAGGCAACTGACAAAAAGCAAACAGGGGGAGAAGGAAGAAGGGCCGATCGTAGTCACCTTAATCTTTCTCCCTATTTTGTTTTATTGTTTGATAAAGTACGATAGTGAATTTATACGGATCTAGAAAGTAACTCTAGATTTATTAGTGATAAAGATACGGATTGATTTGAACAGGCAATTGTATTATGAAGGTAGAAATAGCTTACAATATTGGAGTATTTGAAGTTTACAAATGACAGGATTAATTTATTTTTTGAAAGATAGAAAAAAAATTAAAAACAAACCAAAAAAGAAATCCACACGATTAGTCATCTTTTTATTTTTGTAGCTTAAAACACAAGATTCTAATATAAGTGAACCACCTAAAATGCACATTAAAATTATTTTTAAATTAATATTTTGAGGTTCAATCATAAAAAGACTACCGATCATCACAGCGATAAAAAAAGGTTTTATTTTTTTGGTCAAAACATTTAAATAGGTCATCACAAACACCTTCTATATCTGTTAGATTAATTGTTATATTATACCATAAAAAGTTGACTGGATAGGCACAAAGACCATGAATAGAGAAACACAAAAAGGACTACTGGCAAATCGCCAATAGCCCAATCCTACTTAATTTGAACCGCCGTATACATTAACCTTACGTACGGTGGTGTTTCTTTTAATTATGGAGCAACAATCCCCTTCATTACCTGATCGACTAATGTATCAATAAATTTCGAGTCTACTTTTTTCTTATAAATAAGGATCTGAAAGTATACAGGGCCGTATAACATATCTGACACAACATCTAAATTAATTCCCGCTTGAATTTCACCCCTTGCAACGGCACGTTCAAGGATTAATATAGCATCCTCGCGGCGGGGTTTGAGATAATTAGTGTAAAAGATCTTTGCTATTTCCGAATCCTCTCCGCCTTCTGCAACAAGGGCTACTACCGTTCTCCCAAGGATACCGTTAAACACATCTGCAAGTGCCTGAAGCTGTTGACGGAAATTTTCATGAATCGAAGTGTTTTCTTGAAAATACAAACGGGATTCCGTCGACATAAGAAAGGCATCAAGCACGAGAATAGATTTGTTTGGCCACCAACGATAGATGGTTGCTTTTCCGACACCTGCACGAGCTGCAATGGCTTCTATAGTTAAAGATGAATACCCAGTTTCCTCTAGTAAATCAATGGTTGCGTTAAGAATAGCAGTTTTGGAAGCCTCACTTCGCGGTCTTCCAACGGATCGTTGTTTAGATTGATTTTTTTCTGACATTTGGATTCCTCACTTAAATCGGTGTAGGTGATATTCACATAACATGATTTTAATCAATTTACCAAAATATATCCAAGGAAAATAAACCTTTACATAGCTTTTTCATTGTCTTTATTTTTTATTTCCATTTCCACTTTATTTGGGCGCCAAACTTGCTCAAATAGAAGAGCTACGATCATTCCGACCATTACACCATTACTAAACACATATTGCAAGACGGTTGGTAAGGCAGAAAAAACAGCTTGCGGTAAAAACATAACCCCTGTTCCAAGTGAAAGAGCAGTACTTAAAATGGTCATACGTCTTTGGTCAAGTGGTTCTTTAAGTACTGAACTAATTCCTATTCCTGCCATTGAAGTAAATGAGGCAAGCATAGCTGCATAAGCAACCGGACCAGGTAGCATAGCAAAGAGCGAATATACCTTTGGAAAAAAGGAAATAACGGCTAGAGATATACTTGCGATAAAAAATGGAAGCATACGAGTTTGACCTGTCATTCGTACAAACCCTGCCGCTACAGAAAATGGAACAACTCCGACTGTCGAGAAGACAGAGGACAATACTGTAGCTATTCCACTAATAATACCAGAACTCTTAAGTGAACCCTCTTTTTGTACTGCCTTGTCATGAGAACTTTCAAAACCACTGAACACTTGTTTCATGGCTGCTACACTGGCAATAATGCTGGAAATTAAGACAAATGCCACCATAATGGAAGAAACAAACATACCAGCATCAAGCTTCGGCATTCCCCATGCGAAAACATCTGGAAATGAAATAATGGAAGACGTTTTAGGCATAGGTTTTGAACCGAAAAATAAAATAAATATGATTGAACCTACAACGATGCCAATAAGGACAGCATAACTTTTAAACCAACCCTTGCCCCAAACAGAAAGAGCAAGTACGAGAATGAAGATTGCAAAAGAAAGAATGACAACTCCTGGCTGAATCTTTGTTGATTTATCACTAACTCCAATCATCCCTTTAAGGAACATTCCACTTAACTGAAAGCCGAGAATCGTTAAGTAAACCCCGTTTACAAGTGGTGTAAACAGCTTCAGTAATTTGCTCATCCATCCTGATAAACCAATGATAATGAGAAAAGACCCAGTTAAAAGCATGGCACCTTCTAATAATTGCAGCGAACCACCAGCTTTGTCTACCCCTTGTACAACAGCCATTTGACCCATTAACGTGAATACACCGAGCCATATTCCAGCAGGGCCATCAGGTATTGGCAAACGATGTCCTAACCAGCCCGATAATAAAGATGATACTCCAACAACTAAAAATGTTCTTTGCATCAACCCAGAGATCTCTAATGGAGAAAGTTGAAAAACCTGACCTACTATAATAGGAATGGTAAGCGAATTAGCTATTAAAAAAATAAACCATTGAAGAGAACCTATTCCTGTATCTAATTTTAATTTATTCATAATGCATCCCCTTTAATTAAATGAATGTAGTAAAGAACGATCTAATTACAAAACGATACGTTCTGTTTTGTATTATAAATCATTTTAAAAATTTTTCAAGTGTGTTTTTTTAAGTCACGATTTTTGAGTAACGAAGTAGTTTAGTTTAAGAAGGATTCCTAAAAAACAACATCGAATTTCTAATCAAAAGGGAGAGACAATTTTGATTTTTTCACGAATGGGTTCGTTGCTTCAGTAAAGAAGAATCGTATTATCTTATTGAAGTAACAGGTGAGTTTAGTGCAATAAGAAGGAATATTGCTTCTTACAAATTGGGGAAAGTGGATTTAGCAGAGAAACAATAATTTTGACAAGGATGATCAGAAAAAATGAGTAATATCGATAAAAGAAATCGTTTAGGTGACGAACCTTTTAATTATCGAGTGACAAAAGATAATACAGTTTTTTTGGATTATAATGGAAAACGGGTGAAAACTTTAAAAGGAACAGAAGCAGAGAAATTTCTAAAGAGAATTAGAGCTGCAGATAATATAACGGAAGCACAATTAATAATGGCGAAGATAACTGGTAATTTCAAAAGGGGGAATGAACGAAAAAGTTGAGGAAACCAATAATTAATTGGAGTAGATTCATGGTACTATTACTTTTTCAAATACAAGTTCTCAAAGGTTGAGGGGATTATAGCCCTTCAACCTTTGAGAATTTATAGAAGTTCCTATAACGGAAATTTTCATATAAAATAATTTTAAAATCTGATAAATTGGTAAAAATCGGTTTGTGATTATATTCACAAAGTGTTAAGATGAATATAATATGGAAGTACAAAGGATGCGTAAATCAATGGAAAGAAGAAAGTCACTGATCGAACGGTATAAAAGGAATACTAGCAGGTATACAAACGTTCACAATTTCATGGATATTCTTTTAACAATTGTTGTTGTTCTTACTTTGATTCAAGTATTTGTTTGGGATCGTGATTCCCTTTTAAGCTTAATTTTTGAAATATTCTCTTTCGTATTTTGGATTGCATATGCTGTCATTCTTATTTTGGACGTTAGAGGAAGATTGAAAATTGACTCTTGAACGTAAGCATTAAATATCCCCACACATTTAAAGCTGCAACTCATTTTAGAGAAATGCAATTACACCAGTAAGTTGTTGCCTTTTCAATATTCTTGGAGATCTCTTGACAAATTGCTGTTAATCTCATCTGACTTCTATGAACTTTATAAAATTACTTCAATCCCAATTTAGTTAAAATACTATCTAATGTAGCGCCCTTATAAGATGCTTTAGCTTTCTTTCTTTTCCGAAGTAGCTTAACAATCAAATGTAAAAACAGTAATGTCATTGTGTTTTTTATGATAGCAAGTATAATTATGTACATACCGAAATTCGGAACTGAGGTGTTAAAACCTTAAAAAAAGGGGATCAAGCTTATGGAGAGTAAAAATAAGACGGTCGTAAAGTCAATGGAAATTCTTAATCTTTTCTTAACATATCCAAAGTTGAGTTTTAATGAAATCATTCAAATATCAGGAATCCCTAAAACGTCTGTTTATCGAATGGTGATGTCACTTGAAGAGATGGGGTTTCTTGATAAAGATCGGGACGGAAAATATGCGCTTGGCTTATTATTTCTACAATTTGGTCATTTAGTATCAGAACGATTGGATATTCGTCAAGTAGCTTTACCAATTATGCATAAGCTTCATGATGAGGTGGGAGAAGCAGTAAATCTTATCGTGAAGGATGGTAAAGATGCAATTTATATCGAAAAATTGGATACAAAACAACCTGTAAGGCTTTATACGGCAATTGGCCGAAGAACACCGCTATATGCTGGAGCTTGTTCTAGAGTTATTCTTGCTTATCTGCCGCATGATGAGAAAGAGCAATATTTGCAGGAGATTGACTTAAAGCCGATTGCATCTGGAACGATTACAGACAAAGAGCAACTTCGTCATGTTTTAGAAGAATCTCTAAAAACAGGTTATTCGTTCAGCCGATCCGAACTTGAAAATCATACGTCGGCTATAGCTGCTCCTATTTTCAATTATCAAGGTCAGGTAATCGCAGGCATTAGTATTGCAGGACTTGATGTGAATTATCAGGAAGACAGACTGCCGCAATTAATTGAAAAGGTGAAAGACGCGGCTCAAGAGATTTCGAGGAAATTTGGATACATCTAAAAATAAATAAAATATGTAAAAAAATCATCTGCCTCTTGAAAAGCAGATGATTTTTTTGACATTAAATGATTTTAGAATACTAGGAAATACATTAAAAATATGTTTACGGTTAATAAGATTAAGGCAGTCGGTGCCTGTGCTTTAATAACTGCATTTTTATCGGATAAGTCTAGTAAAGCAGTTGGTACGATATTATAGTTTGCTGCCATAGGAGTCAATAGTGTTCCACAATAGCCAGAGAACATTCCAATCGCTCCCATTATAGCAGGATCTGCTCCGTGCATTTGAACGAGTAAGGGAAGACCAATTCCTGCTGTTATGACAGGAAACGCAGCAAACGCATTTCCCATAATCATTGTAAAGATTGCCATACCTAATACATATGCCAATACTACAAAAAAGCGATTATCAACAGGAATAGCTGAACTAATTAAATCTGATACAACTTTGCCTACACCAGCTACTGCAAATAGGCCGCCTAACGTAGCTAACATTTGTGGTAAAACTGCTGCCCAACCGATTGCATCTAACAGTCGACGTGATTCCCTTACAGGTTGGATGCTTTTTTCCTTCGTTAACAGCATAGCTACAATTAAAGAAACAACGCATGCAACACCAAGGCTAACAAGCGTAATGTTTTTATTGTCCAGTAAGAAGAGTTCGCCAATTTTCATGTCTTTTATTCCAACAGTACCAATGATTGTCACTAGTGGGATCAATAAAGCAGGAATGAATAGTTTATTTCCCATTTTTTTTGCACTTGCGTTACGTTCTTCCTCTGTCGTTTGTTGATAAGAGCCCATCCTAACTCCACCAAAGCCAGCAATTACCGCAATGATAATAACGAGCACACCCATGTACATTGGCGGAATTACTTTGCCAAATATGAAAGAAATTGCAAAGAGTCCCCAAAAGGTGGCAGTTAACAGCCGTTTTGGATTGCTTTTATCTTTAAACGAAAGAAAAGCAATAATGGATAGAAAAATACCCGCAATATAATAAATATACTCAATTTGGATAATCATACGCTTTTATTTCCCTTCGTATCGTGCAATGTAGTACGTTCTTCTACATAAAATTTGATCTTTCTATCAAGCAGATATAGTCTTGTAGAGTGAATGAGAAATGCAGCAATAGCGGTTGGGATTCCCCACATTGCCATATGCAATGGTTCTATGATAATTCCGTTTTCCTCAAAAAAGCCTTTCATCAGCAAAATTGCGCCAAAAGCGATGAAAATATCTTCTCCAAAGAAAAGTCCTACGTTGTCTGTTGAAGCAGAAAAGGCTTTAATTTTGTTGCGTACATGTTGTGGCAATTTGCCATATTTATTTTCTGAAGCACTTTCTGCCATTGGTGCGATGAGTGGGCGAACCATTTGGGCATGTCCACCAAGACTAGTTAAGCCAATTGCAGCAGAAGCTTCTCGAATAAACAGATAAATGATGAGCAGACGTCCGGTTGTCGCGGATTTTACTTTACTTATTAATTTTTGTGATTGTTCTTTCAGACCATAGCGTTCTAATAAACCAATAATTGGTAAAGTAAGTATAAATAAAGAAAGATAACGGTTTTGAACAAACGATTCTCCAAAGGTAGTGAGTATTTGTTCCAATGACAATTTCCCTACTAATCCAGTTGTAATTCCAGCAACAGTGACGACTAACAATGGATTAAGCCTAATAGCAAAACCAATGATAACGATGAAAATTCCAATAAGAGTCACTATTTTTTCCTCCCCATTTTATATTATTTATCTAAAATAGCCTGAACCGAAACGTCTGATGCTTCAAGTAGTTTTCTAATCTGATTGGCAAATGTCAATGCATGAGGGCCATCACCATGTATACAGACTGTATCAGCGACAAGAGGGACTTCAATTCCCTGTTGAGACATGACCTTTCCTTCTTTCACTATACGGATCACTTGATTTGTAGCTTCTAAAGGATCGTTAATCAAAGCATTGGACTGACTTCTTGGAGTTAAGGTACCATCATGCTGGTAAGTGCGATCAGCAAAAACTTCACTTGCGGTACGAATACCAATTTTCTCACCTGCTTTTATTAACTCGCTTCCAGATAGACCGAAAAGAATTAAATTCGGATCAACTTTATATACTGCTTCAGCGATTGCCTCAGCTAGCTGAGCGTTTTTTGCAGCCATATTATATAGTGCACCATGGGGTTTAACGTGTTGCATCCTTTCACCTTCTGCCTTCATAAATCCATCAAGTGCTCCAATTTGATAAACGACGATGTCATATGCTTCCTGCGGTGAAATATTTATGTTGCGTCGACCAAAACCAGCTAAATCAGGAAGTCCGGGATGAGCGCCAATTTTGACTCCTTTATCAAGAGCAGCACGGACGGTTTTACGCATTACTGAAGGGTCACCTGCATGAAATCCGCAAGCGATGTTAGCTGAAGTAACGAATTGAAGAATCTCGTCGTCCATTCCCATCTTGTAAACTCCAAAACTTTCTCCTAAATCACAATTTAAATCGATTTTATACATCAAATCATCCTCCCAATCTATACAAATATTGATTAAATCTTCTAAAAATAGTAGAGGTAAAACGATATAAAGGTTTTCAAAGTAAATTTTTTTATTCTATTTAGAAATAATAGTGTATTTAATTTTTGTTCTTAATAATGTGAATTATAAGAAAATAACAAACGGACATTTCCGAATTTAGGAACTGCTGTTTCGAAAATAATAACACAAATTATTCTTATTGCATATCACTTAATTTTCGAATAATTTGGTTAACGAGATAAACAAATTCCTTTGGTTTTGCTAAAAAGCTATTGTTTTGTGGATTTATTCATAAAAAATATTTAAAAGAGTTACGGTTGTTTTTTTAAATTCTGACAATTATAATAATTACATAGTCCGATTTTCAGGATTTTAGTTCCGAAAATCGAAAAAGCGAGGGATGGGAAATGCTTCAAACAAATTTTGAGGAGAAGATCGATATGAAGATGAAACCACTCGGTGATTCAGCGGTTCTAGTCCAATTGGGTACAGAAATCAATCCTGAGGTACATCATAAAGTAAAAGCTTTAACAGATTATCTTGAATCACATACATTTAATGGTTTTATAGAGTGCGTTCCAGCTTTTACAAGTGTGACAGTTTTTTATAATCCTTTGCTAATTCATCGTACGTACAAAAAAGAAAATAAATGTTTTTCTCGCCTAGAGCAGAACATTTCGCCATATAAAATTGTTTGTTCAATTATTAAAGAAATCATTATGAGTCTTGAAGTGACAAAAGAAACTAATCAACGTATTGTTGAAATTCCTGTCTGCTATGGAGGGGAATTTGGTCCTGATCTAGAAGAGGTTGCCAAGTATAATAATTTATTAACGAGTGAAGTCATTGATATTCACTCAAATGCAGAATATCTTGTCTATATGATTGGATTTGCACCTGGATTTCCTTATTTAGGTGGAATGTCCGAAAAAATTATGACACCTCGTCGTAATTCACCGCGAGTATCCATACCTGCAGGATCGGTCGGAATTGCGGGGACACAAACAGGCGTTTATCCAATTTCTACACCTGGTGGTTGGCAATTAATTGGGCGTACGCCTATTGAACTGTTTTGTCCAACTACTAATCCCCCAAGTCTTCTTCAATCAGGAGACATTGTAAAGTTTGTGTCTATTACTCTTGAAGAATATGAATCATACAAGGAGATTATTATATGAGTATAAAAGTGTGTCGCCCTGGTTTACTCACTAGTATTCAAGATTTAGGAAGATATGGTTTTCAAAAATATGGCGTCATTATAAGTGGGGCAATGGACACTACCTCTTTTCGTATAGCTAATTTGCTTGTTGGGAACGAGGAAGGGGAAGCTGCTTTAGAGGTAACATTAATGGGGACCTCATTGTTGTTTGAGGAGGATTTATTAATTGCTATTACTGGTGGAAACTTGTCAGCTACCATTGATGGTGAATTGATCCCATTATGGAGACCTGTCTATGTAAAGAAGGGTAGCCTTCTTCACTTTAAGGCATGTCAATCAGGGTGTAGAGCATATGTAGCGGTATCTGGTGGCTTTGCTGTTGATGTAGTAATGAACAGTAAAAGTACATATTTGCGGGGGGAAATCGGCGGGTATAAGGGACGTGCCCTAAAAGAAGGGGATCTTCTGCAATGTAATAAAATGCCGCAAAAAGCCATGGAGCTTTTCAAACAGCTGAAAAACAAAAAGAGCTCCCAACCGTTTGCTACTGCTAACTGGCATGTCAATCCAGAATCTTTTATTGAAATAAAAAAAAATGCAGTAATTCGTGTTATAAGAGGAGGAGAATTTGAACGTTTTACCTCAACTAGTCAAGCGCAGTTATTTGAGCAAGATTTTCAAATAACGCCAATGTCTGACCGAATGGGCTATCGTATATCGGGTCCAACTTTACAATTGAAAGAATCATTTGAGCTTATATCAGAGGCCGTGTCTCATGGTACTATTCAAGTGCCGAAAGACGGAAATCCGATTATCCTGCTTGCCGATAGACAGACGATCGGTGGCTATCCTAAAATTGCTCAAGTTGCAACAGTAGATCTTCCTCTCATCGCCCAGTTAAAGCCAGGTGAGAAAATTCGTTTCAAAGAAATTACATTAGAAGAGGCAGAAGAGCTATACTTGGAAAATGAACAGAAGATGGAACAGTTGAGAGTGGGGCTTTTGTTAAGAGAAAAATAAAAGAATAGTTAAATGATTTATAAAGCAGCAGTAAGTAGCAATCTACTATTTATTGCTGCTTAATTGCATTTCACCATATTCCTCTTCTTGTAGGGGCTGTATTGGATCTAGACAGAAGACTTTAATTAAATAAAGTTTTTATCCAAAGCATATAGTTGATACTAGTATTGAAAACAATAGAAGAGGGGAGATTTATATTATTATAGATTGCCATTTCCATGTGGATGAATTCATGCTGACGTTAGAAAAAATGATAGAGGGGATGGATCAAAATAATATAGCAAAAACTGCTCTAATCCCCCCTATGAGTGAAACAATGTTTGAATTGGATAGTAGGATTCAGGATCATATCCAACGATTATTCCGTTTTCTAATACTTAATACTCCTCAAATTGGGCACAAAATTTATGATGGTCTAGTGAAAGATGGCTATTTGAAACTTTATGGTAACAAATATAAGATTTTTAATGAGCCGAAAAACGATCTCGTGGCTACTGCAATTGCAAGATTTCCAGACCGTTTTCTAGGTTGGGTAGCAGTGAACCCTATGATTCCTAATTTTATGGAAGAACTAGACTACTATCTTAAAAACCCTAGTTTTATTGGGGTAAAAGCTCACCCATTCATGCATGGTTATCGTATTAATGCGCTTGAACCAGTTGCAACTTTATGTGAATCAAAAGGTGTACCTATGATTATTCATCTTTCTTCAGAGATTGACTCCTATAAATATCTACCTGAAAATTTTCCTAAACTTAAATTAATTTATGCTCACGCTGGTCTACCATTTTGGAAAAAACTATGGAAATACATTAAGGAACATCCAAATGTATATGTTGATACATCAAGTGACTATCTCAATCCGTCAATTGTAAAACAAGCGGTTGAGGCTTTAGGGTATCGTAAAGTTCTTTTTGGCTGCGATGGACCATATGGAATGAAGACATTTAATGAATATGACTATTCGGACAAGAAAAGATGGGTAGAATCTCTTCTTATTCCTGATAATGAAAAGGAATATATACTCGGAAAAAACTTTTTAGAACTAATCGAATAGGGAATTATAGTTTAATCAAAAAAGGTCTACCGAAGTTGGTAGACCTTTCTTTAGACTGTTGAAATAAAACATTGTCAATATAGAACAACAAAAGTCTAAGTATATTTTATTTAAGCAAAAATTTGAAAGGTTAATACTCATTACAGGTTCATGAGGAAGTACAACAGTGAAAATTAGAAAGATTCTTCCTCATGACAGGTTCATGAGGAAGTAAACCAGTGAAAATTAGAAAGATTCTTCCTCATGACAGGTTCATGAGGAAGTAAACCAGTGAAAATTAGAAAGATTCTTCCTCATAACAGGTTCATGAGGAAGTACAACAGTGAAAATTAGAAAGATTCTTCCTCATAACAGGTTCATGAGGAAGTAAACCAGTGAAAATTAGAAAGATTCTTCCTCATAACAGGTTCATGAGGAAGTAAACCAGTGAAAATTAGAAAGATTCTTCCTCATAACAGGTTCATGAGGAAGTAAACCAGTGAAAATTAGAAAGATTCTTCCTCATAACAGGTTCATGAGGAAGTAAACCAGTGAAAATTAGAAAGATTCTTCCTCATAACAGGTTCATGAGGAAGTAAACCAGTGAAAATTAGAAAGATTCTTCCTCATAACAGGTTCATGAGGAAGTAAACCAGCAAAAATTAGAAAGTTCCTTACTCATGACAGGTTTTAGTGGTAATAAACCAAAAATAGCGTAGTTGACAAGCTCATTTTTCAACACTCTGAAAAAAGGTCTACCGAAGTTGGTAGACCTTTCTTGTTTATTTAGCTTCACTAATCGTTTTATTAATAACATCAATCACATAGTTTTTTGTGTTTTTGTTAATCGAACCACCATCACCTTTAAAAATCGTGGATTTGGTTGTATCAGTTGGTTCAATGTGTACTGGTACTTGTGTTTGACCTTCGTTTAGTTTAAATGATTGGTTGAAATTCATTTCATCATCGACAGTTACTTTTTCCCCGTTGATTGTGAGGTTAGCTCCTTTAATTGAATTCCCTTTAACCGTTAAGGTTGAGCCATTTACTTCAATTTGGTTTACGACTAGTGGCTTATCAATCCAGCGTAAAATCGTATCTTGGACAGTCATTTTATTGCCACCTTGATTTGTAACAACTATTTTCATATCCGTTCCTGTCGCACCGTAACCATAGTAACTGATATCATCATCGGATGGGTCAGTTGGTGTATGATCTGCTAATCCTTCATGATCCCATGTATTGTCTCGCGTATATTTATAAGTAATTTCTGTTCCTTCTTCAAGCTCAACTGTATATTCCCAATCTGGTGTAACTGCACCATTTCGGCTCATTGACCATGCACCTGTATTCCAACCATTTAAGCTGTTAGGTATATTCATCTGTGCTGACAATGGAGTGTCACTTGGTGCATGTACCTTAAAGGTGACTTGTACCATGACAATATCAGGTGTAACATTTACTTTATTTGAATCCACATAGTTTCCTGCCTGATCAAAGACGCGGATTTGGTAGTTATAAATTGTACCGTTAGTGACCTGGTAATCACGGAAGCTAGTAGTGTCCCCATTTAATGAAGTAAGTAAATGCCCATCACGATAAATGACAGTTTTATATGGCTGATCTGGTTGGGTAAGTTTCCAGTTTAAATTTACTTGGCCAGACTCTTGAAGTGGCGTTTCTAAATTCACCTCACTAGCAGGTGGAGTAGTATCTAAAGTACTACGTGTATAATTCACTTCTTTTGTTTCAGAGTATACCCATGTAATTCCTAAATCAGGTGTAAAGGCCATTCGGTATTCATATACGCCCGCTTCTAATGGTGTGAAGCTACCTTGAAACTCATTAGCTTGGTTTTCCTGAGACTGACCATTATATAGAGCTTTATACGATTCCCAAGCAGTTTGACCTTTCATTTTTACTTGAAGCTCAGCCATAACTCCTTCAGCTAGTCCTGTTTCTGTCGCACCTTGCAAGTACAAAGTTGCTTTAACCGTCGAATCAAGTGATAAATTCAGCTCTTGGGTTGCTAAGGCTGTCATGTTGGACACGCTAGATTTGCTAACATCATAATGAGGCACGAGACCAGCTGAAAGTGCAGGCTCAGATTCGTTCCCATTAGAATCTACAGCAGTTACAGAAAAATAGTAGTTACGACCATTATTTAAATCTGAAATGGTTACAGTATGCTCTGTAGTTTCTTTTACTTTTGTCCATAATCCGCCAGCAACAGTTGTTTGATAAACATTGAATTTTGTGCCAGTTCCTGTCCAGCTTAAAGAAATTTGTTTAGAACCTACAGTACCGATTACGTTTTTAACTGAAAGTGGTTGTTTCACTTCATTATTTGAAATTAACATTCTTCCTGATTCAGCAGGAACAGTCAATGTCAACTTGCCATCCTTCACTGTAGCAGTGTATTTTTTATCTAATTGGTCTTCTAGACGAATACCGTTTGCAATCAGTTTTTTTGTATCAACTTCAATAGTTTGTGCAGTTTTCCCTCTGTTGATGATGATTAGCGCTGATTTTGTTCCTTTTGTTCGAACATAAGCTAATACATCGTTTTTCGCATAAATATGGTTAAGATCGCCATGACTAAATAAATCGGAATTTTTATTACGAATTTGACCAATCGTTTGATAATGTTTAATTAAATCTTTGTTTTCATTTCCCCATGGATACGTACGGCGATCATCTGGATCTTTTGACCCTGTTTGACCTGCTTCATCTCCATAATAAATGGTTGGTGCACCAGGATAACCCATTTGAAGGATAGAAGCTAGTTTTAATCGTTGCACGCCTTCATTGTAATGATAGTTCGGATCCTGTTCAGCTCGATTATAAGTATCTGTTCCGTTGCCTAATAGGAAGATAGCTCGGGCAGTATCATGAGATCCCATTAGATTCATGAGAGCATAAAAAGCTTCCTTTGGATAATCCTCTTGTACGGCAAGGAGTGAGTTTTGTGCATTTTCTGCATTGCCATTCTTTAAATAATCTAGTACGGCACCTCGGAAACGATAATTCATTACGGAGTCATATTGATCTCCTAAAAAGTATTTGGACGCATCATCCCAAATTTCTCCTAAAATAAGTGGTTTTTCATCTTTTTGAAGCGTTTTTCCTAAACCTGTCATCGTTTTGGATTTAATTTCTTTACGAAATTCCTGCCAAAATGCGCTGTCTACTTCATTCGCTACATCTAGACGCCATCCAGAAGAACCTCGGTCAATCCATGATTTGCTTACAGAATCCTTATCATACATTATATAGTTTGCTAATGCAGTGTTATTCAGTTCACTAGGGTGATTAACTTTGGAACCTTCTTTTGATTCAAATACTGGTAGACTGTCATAGCCCCACCAACCTTCATATTTATAATGTTCTCCAGTTGAAACGCCGTTGACTTTTTCATTTGGTACTTTAACATTTTCAATATGGAACCAGTTTTCAAAACCGTACGGGCTAAAGTATTGACCTTCAGATATAAATTCCTTTTTCGCTTTTTCTTTTGCAGTAGCCTCGGACAGCTTTTCATCATTCATCAAATCATAAATACGAGACCAATATTCATATGCACCAACAGTTTTATATTTGTTATAGCGGTCAAAATAGATTGAATCGTCAGAGACGTGGTTAAAAACACCGTCCAAAATTAAATGCATTTTACGTTTTGCTAATTCTTTTATGAAATCCTTAAATTCTTTTTCTGAGCCAAACATCGGATCAATTAATTTGTAATCTGTTGCATCATATTTATGGTTAGATGGTGCAAGCGCGATCGGATTTAAATAGAGTGTGTTGACTCCTAGTGATTGAAGATAATCAAGTTTAAATTTGATTCCAGCGATGTCTCCTCCATAAAAATCATTACTAAACTCTCCGTCTCCAGTATATGATCCAGTTCCTTGTTCATAAGGGTTATCAGGTAAGCTTGACCAAGAAGAGGGATGTTCGATTGGCTGATTACCACGAGCTCCGATTTTATCTTTTACATTGTCATTGGTCTTGTTGCCGTTAAAAAAGCGATCGGGAAAGATTTGATAGACTACAGCTTCTTTCATCCAATCTGGCGTTTGATAATTAGGGTCATATACTGTCAGTTGGAAAAGGCTTGCGTTTTTATCAACTGCTTTTCCAGTATGACCTTCTTGTGTGTCTTCACCATACTCTGCTGTTGTATCTTGATCTCTGACAATGAACTTATACCCATGAATCCCTTTGTCAGTTGGCGTAAACGTAGCTTCCCAGTACTCGAGTTCACCTTTGCCATTTGTATTTGACCATCCTACATTTTTCATAGATAAGACCTTTGATGTGCCAGAATTATAATTTTTTACGTATAGGCTTGCGCTAGTCAAATCGCCTTTCTTAGCCGACATTCGGAAAGTGACAGGGGTTTTTTCTGGAACGGCCCCAAATGGCTTTTTGTATACTTGGTCCCATGAATCATGATAGAGGGCATTCTGATCAATAGAACCATCAGAGCCTGCTGGTTTATAATCTGTATAAACTTCTTTTGTTTGATTATTAAAGAAAAATGTAATAGTAGATTCAGAAAGTACAGTTAACTTAAGATTAGAAGTAGGGAAGGACTCAGTCCAATCTTTTCCTAGTACAATCTTGTATTCGTAAGTACCACTTGGCACTTTTGTAGTAAAGGAGTAGATATTTTTGAAATCATCATCTTTTAAAAAGGCTGTTGAATCTGCAGGGCTCCAAGCTGCCCCTGCATGAATAGCAGGCTGGATCGTACCGACAAGACGTGGTTGTCTTTCTTCTGCTATAGGGGTGTAATGCGTGCTGTCAGTAATTGAATGGGTGTTATCATTATAGTAAAATGTGATATTTTTTTGTTCGGAAAGTATTAGTTTAATGTTGTTGCCGCCAGGACTTCCACCTTCACCGTAATTTTCGGACCAGCTTCCACCAATGGCGATTTTGTATTCATATTCACCAGCTGGTAAAGTGCCAGTAAATGTATAGAGACCATTGCCTTTATACACCATTTCAGTTTGGTGCGAGGATGGGTCCCAATCACCAGAATTTCCTAACAACTTTTGAAAGCTACCTACAAGTACAACTTGTCTAGCTGCCGTTTCTGCTGCTTTTACATTTGTAAAATATCCCGGAAACATCTGGAGAACTAATCCTAATACAGTAACAAGCGATAATATTGATCTCTGTTTTCTCCTCATGAAAAAACCCCTTTCTCTTTCTAAATTAAGAAAACGTTTATACAAAAGATGCAATAAAAATATGTATATAGGTAACGCCAACTTTTTTGCAAACGTTTGCATAAATTGTTTTCAAAATAATTATAACTTGTTATTAACACAAATCAATGGGAAATAGCAAAATAATACAAATTTTCTGAAATACAAACACTTAATGTCAGTCAAAGCTAGGGCTCATAGGAATAATGTTAGGTACCATTTTTTCGATAGGGATTAAGTAATCAATAGCAGTTTCAGACAATTTAATAAAATAAGGGAGAAGGAAGTTCCAATAACGGGAACACGCATGACTTTATTTTGAATGAAAAAGTAAGGTGCAATTGCTAGTATTATAATAGCCGTTACCATCGTATTATTTAATGAAACACTTTCATTAAATTCGTAAATATTTTCAAGAATATTTCTATTTCACATGAATTAACAGCAATTGTTATTGATAATATTACTTAAAAATCAAAGGAGGCCTTCATATGATTAAGACGAATGCTAATCGGCTTCAAAAATTAATTGAGTTGTTTAGTGAATATGGTAAAACAAAAAACAATGGTGTAACTAGACTAGCATTATCTCCTGAAGATATTTGTGCAAGGGAGAAATTTCAAGCATTATGTGAAGAAGTGGGAATGACAGTAAAGCATGATGATATGGGGAATATGTATGCTACTTTACCGGGTAAGAAAAACTTACCTCCAATTGTAATTGGTTCCCATTTGGACTCTGTTATTAAGGGAGGACGCTTTGACGGCGTACTTGGTGTACTAACAGCTTTAGAGACTGTTTATACGATATTAGATGAAAAAATCGAACTAGATTACCCAATTACAGTTGTCAATTTTACAAATGAAGAAGGGGCTAGATTTGAGCCATCTCTTATGTCTTCTGGCGTGCTATCAGGTAAATTTGATAAAAAGAAGATGATTGCTTCTACAGATAAAAATGGCATATCATTTTCGCAAGCATTGAATGCAAGTGGTTTCGCAGGTTCAAAAACAAATCGATTGAGAGAAGCCACTGCCTATATTGAACTACATATTGAACAAGGACCAGTACTGGAACGAAAAAACTTAGAAATTGGGGTAGTAGAAGGTGTACTTGGAATGGTATGCTATGAAATCTCTGTATTTGGAGAATCCAATCATGCAGGGACGACACCAATTAGCATGCGAAAAGATCCGATGTTTACTGCTGTTAATGTGGTGGTCGATTTACAAAAGCAATTACAAAGACTAGATTCAGAGCTCGTATACACAATTGGTCGTATAAATGCATATCCAAATATTCATACGGTCATTCCGTCAGAAGTAACCTTTACATTAGAGGCGAGACATAAGGATCCAAATGTAATTGCAGAAGTTACACGAATGGTAGAAGAACTACCAAGAAGTATAAGTGGTTGTCCAATAAAATCAACACGCTTATGGGATCGCGACACAGTTGACTTTGATGAAGAAGTCGTAAATGCTGTTGAATATGCTTGTAAGGAGTTAGGGTATAAAGAAAATCGAATGTATAGTGGAGCTGGACATGATGCTCAATTCATTGCTACCTATATTCCAACGGCAATGATTTTCGTACCAAGTGTAAATGGATATAGTCATCGTGAAGATGAGTTAACCTCATTTGAGGATTGTGCTAAAGGAGCAGATGTTTTACTGAATTCAGTATTAAAATTATGCGTTGAAAAAGTGAAGAAATAAGGCTTAATTTAAAAACTAGTAGTAAAAAAGTGATGTGTTTTTCAATAATGATAATCGGAATAGATTGTTTCTTTTGACTCTCTAAAATGTTTAGAGAGTCTTTTTTTTTAGGAAAACTGTTCTCTTAAAACAACTTTACGAATTATTTACAATTGATTAAAACTAGGTTAATTATTCTTTTCTATAGTTAGAGGTGTAGAAAATATTAATTTTCCTAGGGGGACAAACAATCATGAAACGTGGATTAAAATTAACATTTGCAGCAATGGCTATTACAGGTATGTTGGCGGGATGTTCTAATAAAGATGATAAAACAACTGGTAAGACTAGTACAGATGATAAAAAAGTAGAATTAACAGGGACAATTGGTGCTGCAGGATCAACAGCTTTACAACCACTAGCTGACGAAGCTGCAACAGAATTTATGGCGAAGTTTCCACAAGTATCCATTACAGTTCAAGGTGGCGGTAGTGGTACTGGGGTAAATCAAGTGTCTACTGGAGCAATTCAAATTGGTAACTCAGATGTACCTGCTGCTGAAAAATTAGAAGATAAATCTTTAGCAAGTTCATTAGTTGAAACAAAAGTTGCTGGCGTTGGCTATTCAATGGTAACAAATAAAGACGTTGGTGTAGATTCCCTTACACTACAACAAATTGAAGATATTTTCGCTGGTAAAGTGACGAACTGGAAAGAGATTGGCGGTAAAGATGAGAAAATTAATGTCATTAACCGTCCAGCATCATCTGGTACTCGTGCAGCGTTTGAAAAGAAAATGATGAAAGACGTTAAAATTAATGATGGTGTAGGAACAGTTCAAGACTCAAACGGTGCAGTTGAACAAGCAGTAAACTCTACTCCTGGTGCGATTTCTTATCTTGCTAACTCCTATTTAATCGGCGATAAAAAAGATGCATTAAAAACATTGAAAATTGATGGGAAAGAATCTAATACAGACAATATCGTTGCAGGCGATTACCCATTTTATTCATACGAGTACATGATTACAAAAGGCGATGCGAAATCTCCTGTAAAAGAATATATCGAATTTATTAGTGGTGACGAGTTTGCCGACAAGTTAGTTGAGATGGGCTATATCCCGGCTTCAAAAATGTCAGGATTAGAATAATAAAAAAATGGGAGTTGGTTTATACCAACTCTCAAACTAATTTATTAATGGATGATAGGGGTTTATCATGAACTTCAAAAAAAGAAACTTTTTTCTAATTGAACACCTTGGAAGAACTCTTGTAACATTATGTGGTTTTTTAATGATCGGTATTACAATCGCAATAATCGGATTTATTGTTAGTAAAGGAATCCAATCATTTACAGTAAACAATCTATCGTTAAGTGAAATTTTGTTTTCAAAACATTGGAGCCCAAATAATGCTTCAAACCCAACATATGGTGCTTTAATTTTTATTGTTGGGTCAATTTTAGTATCTGTTGGTGCCGTCATAATTGCTGCACCAATTGCGATTGCACTAGCAATTTTCATGAATTTTATTTCACCGAAGTTTGGTGAAAAAGTTTTAATTCCAGTTTTGGAAATTTTAGTCGGTATTCCTTCTGTAGTTTATGGATTTCTTGGCGTAACAATATTAGTTCCACTTATTAGAAATACTGTTGGTGGAGTAGGGTTTAGCTTAATTGCTGGGATTATTGTGCTTAGTATTATGATTTTACCTACAATTGCCAGTATAGCGTCGGATGCTGTAAGGGCAGTTCCTAAAACATATTTAGAAGCATCATACGGACTAGGTTCAACTAGATGGCAAGCAATTAAGTTAGCGATTGTACCAGCTGCAAAAACGAACATATTAACTGCGATCGTTTTAGGTCTTGCGCGTGCTTTTGGTGAAGCATTAGCAGTACAAATGGTAATCGGAAATACAGTTAAGTTCCCTAATAGTATTTTTGACCCAACATCAACACTAACAGGAATTTTAACAATGGATATGGCAAATACATTAAATGGGACAGCTTGGAATAACACTTTATGGACTCTAGCTATGATCCTACTTCTAATATCCTTTCTCTTTATACTAATCATTCGATTAATTGGAAGAAAAGGAGGATATGAAGCATGATTGCAAGAAAAATGGATAAGATTTGGACAGGAATACTTTGTTTAATAGCTGGTTTAGTTGTCGTATTATTATTGTTTTTATTAAGTGAAATTATTTTTAAAGGTTGGGGATTCTGGGATCCTGATTTCCTGTTTGGAAAACCTAGTAATATTCAAGCAGGTGGTGGGATCGGACCACAACTTTTTAATTCATTTTATATTTTAGTGTTAACATTAATTATTTCAGTACCGATCGGAGTAGGCGCTGGGATTTATATGGCAGAATATGCTAAACCAGGTCGTTTCTTAAATTTCTTAAGATTATGTATTGAAACGTTAGCTTCATTACCTTCAATCGTAGTAGGTTTATTCGGTTTATTAGTATTTGTGACAATGACTGGATGGGGCTACACTTTAATTGGTGGTGCACTTGCGATTTCAATTTTAAATCTCCCAAGTTTAACAAGGATAAGTGAAACAGCGTTATTAAATGTTCCTAAAACGAGTAAAGAAGGTAGTCTTGGATTAGGAGCTACAAAGTGGCAAACAATTACTAAAATTAGTATTCCAACAGCAATTCCTCAATTAATAACGGGAATTATTTTAGCAGCTGGAAGAATTTTTGGTGAAGCAGCGGCATTAATTTATACTGCTGGACTTACAACGCCTATGTTAAATAATGCTGCTCCATTAAATACACCGATGAATCCGTTTAATATTTTTAGACCAGCAGAAACATTAACAGTTCATATTTGGAAATTAAATTCAGAAGGTATAGTCCCAGATGCGCAAAGCATCGCTACAAAATCTGCGGCAGTTTTAATTGTCATGATCCTTTTATTTAATCTATTTGCTAGATTATTTGCAAAGTTTTTAAATAGACGATTTACAGGGGCAAAAAGATAAAATACAAAAAATCTCTATGGGATTCCGTAGAGATTTTTTGTATTTTACGAGTGGTCCTTTATCTATGTATTATGATTTAAAAAGTTTTTAATCGTTTTTTATTTTATCAACCTCACTAAGTAATGCTTCTAAATGTTTTAAAATGGTCTTAGCTATTTGATGTTCTTTATTTTGCTCTAAGTGTTCTTTAGCAACTTTAGATAATTCAGTATAATCATGATGGGAACTTTGGTTATGCTGATCATTGGTTTCTGAGAAGTTGAAAGCATTACTAAGCTTAGCACTTATTTCATTGTGTAGACTTTTAAGACTTTCAATGATTTCATCCATTCATGGCACTCTCCATTTCAAAAGTTTAATTCATAATTAGTATTTACATATGACATTTAAATAAATATTTAAAACAAATTTCGTTTGATTTATATAAACTGAGAGGCTTAACGAAATTGACTGATGATACGACATAAAAGGATTTTACGGAAATAATTAGCTAATCAACGAGTAAAAATATGATATATTTTTTCTAAAATAGTATCCTAAAAAAACTGTTGACAAGTTTGTTTCACATCCGTATAGTATTAGTTATTATAAAAAATATTCAGAAATATTTATCGAAACGCAATGATCAGGAGTAGTAAAAGTTAATTATTAGGTAAAGAGAGCTGCGGGTTGGTGCAACGCAGTCCAATGATCCTTTGAACTTGCCTGGGAGTGGAAAAGCGAAAGATTAGATTCAATCTTTTCTCTCGTTTTAACGGTTGACCTCCGTTACAAGGTGTTTAAAGTAGGGTTCAAAAAAAGAGCCAATAAGAGTGGTACCGCGGTAAGCTAAGGCATATCGTCTCTTTCTTCATTTGATTATGAGGAATGAGATGATATGCCTTTTTTGATTTTTGGGGAGGTTAGGATATGAAAACGGACAAACGGAATTTACAAAGGACAATGACTTCAAGACATATTACGATGATGGCATTAGGAGGTGCCATTGGCGCAGGTTTATTTAAAGGAAGTAGTTCTGCGATTGATATGGCAGGCCCTTCCATCATAATTGCTTACTTGCTAGGAGGTATCATTTTATTATTTATCCTACAAGGTTTAGCTGAAATGGCAGTTCGCAATAGCGATGCAAGAACGTTCAGGGATCTTGTCCAATCTATTTTAGGAAAGTATCCTGCATATTTCCTTGATTGGATCTATTGGAAAATGTGGGTACTGAACATCACGGCCGAATCAATCGTTGCTGCCATTTTCATTCAATATTGGTTGCCTGACTATCCAATTTGGATGTTGGCATTAGTTGTTTCGGTGTTAGTTACAACAATCAACTTACTATCAGTAAAGGTTTTTGCTGAAACCGAGTACTGGCTAGCTTTAATTAAAATTACTGTTATCATTGTGTTCATCTTGGCTGGATTAGTGTTGTTGTTAGTGAATTTTGGTGATCATAAAGCAGTCGGTTTCTCTAACTTGACTGAGCATGGCGGTTTCTTCCCGAATGGACCAACAGGTATAATCTCGGCAATGCTGGTCGTTATTTATTCATATGGTGGTACTGAAATTATTGGGGTTACATTAGCAGAAACGAAAAATCCCGAAAAAGTAGTTCCAAAAGCCGTTCGAAGTACATTGGTTAGAATTATTTCATTCTATATCATTCCATTTTTTATCATCGTTAGTTTAATTCCTTGGAACGAAGTAAACGGGGTGCCTGAAAGTCCATTTGTGATGGTCTTTAAAATGATTGGGATTCCTGGTGCTGACCATATTATGAACGCCGTTGTTTTAATCGCGATTATTTCATCGATGAACTCTGGATTGTATGGTTCATCCCGCGTTCTGTATACGCAAGCTGTAGACGGTCGCATTCCAAAACTCTTTTCAAGATTATCTAAAAAGAAAGTTCCTGTTTACGCAATATTAATTTGTACTTCCACTTTATTTGGAGGTGTATTAGTTTCCTTATTTGCAGGAAGCAAGACCTTTGATTTCCTAATGGGATCGCTTGGATATACCGTATTATTCATCTGGTTGATCATTGCCTTTGCCCATTTGAAATCACGAAAACAGTCAAATAGAAATACAAGTAACTATTCAGTTAAATGGTTTCCATATACAACTTGGGCTGTGATCATCGCTTTAATGATGATTTTAATCGGAATTATTTTCACAACACCGATCATCGTAACGATTATTACACTTTGCATCTATATCTTTATTACCTTAACTTATTTATGGAAAGAACGTCTTAGTAATGATTGATATTGATGGCCTAATTTAAGGCATTTTATAGCCACTATACTTTTGATATAACTGATTTTCGATTAACTGGTGCTTTACTTTAAAAAATAAGTAAAGCCCTTTTTCTGATCATTTAATAGCTTATCAAGTTTTAAATTTTCATTTTCGGACACGGACAAGCATACAATCACATAAGCCCCGAACCAATATAATGATAGGAGTTTATATGAAAGTGAAGTGAAAAGTGTGCCTCCAAAAATGAAAAAACCAAATGATTCAAATGAAGAGAATAAAGAGAATATTAATATTGCCTCAGCCTTTAGAGCTGTTAATACTGTAAATCAAACTGTTCCTGAAAACACTTTTGTAAAAGTAAATTATCAACTTAAACAATTTGATTTAGCAATGGAATATAATCCATTCACTTCAGTTTTTAGGCCCAAAAATAATGGGGTTTATATAATTTCTGCTACGATTTCTTTTTTCCCAAATACGAATGTCGACTATAGAGCACGGATCGAAATTCGTGTAAATGGACAACCCGCAATTGCGATTGATAATGATTTCTTTGGTCCAATAAACTTCGGAAATGCAGTAAATGTTTCGACGATCCAGAAACTTAATGCTTTTGATAGAGTTGAGATTTTTGCCCAAAGTAGCATTGCTGGTGTGATCGGAGCAAATGTTAATGGTGAAATTAGTACTCATTTTGAAGCTGCTAGATTTCCATCTCCGTCCTAATTAGGTTAAATAAATATCCTCAGGAGCAGAACGTGAAATATTGGGGGTATCTGATGAACGAGAAAGAAGATGAAAATATGCCAAACAAAGTACAAGATCCAACTAAACCAACTGAAAAAGTACAGACTATTAAATCTATTTACGACAAAACTAAGGATTGTAATGGTGAAGCTTTAGAGAGACTGCGCAAAAACTAAGTGAGAAATGGATTGAAAGATATACTGTTTAATGACAGTGTGTCTTAATCCATTTTTTTGTTTGTTGTTAAATTACTCCTGCTACAATTCTGATAGAGAAATAGTGGAAAAAAGAATTAATAATCTGTTGTCCTTTTGTTCTTTAATACTTCTTCACGAGGGTATCCAAGAAAAGTTATCTATGAAAGTATCGAGAGTCCTGGAATTTTTTCGGGGCTTTTTATTTATAGATGAGTGAAAATAATGGAGAGCATATGAAGTGATAGAATGAACAAACCGAAATGTAGGGTAAGGTAAGATTTATTGAAAAATCAAATGGATAATTTGAATTAAGATAAAAGGGAAAAAATTGTAAAGTTTAATAGTCTTGTAAACTGTATAATCAAAATGTACTATTTTAATATAGGACTGGAGGACGTTATGGAAGAGAAGAAGTGGTCGATTATTTTAAGCGTGCTTTTTTTATTGTTTGTTTATGTACTTATTCATTTTGAAATAAATGCTAGAAATATTGAAAATTCAGTTCAAAAATTACAGGATCGAGAAGTTGAACCGAAGAAAAAGCTCCATTTTGTGCTTATTTCGCAGGAGTTTGATAATCCTTATTGGAGGAAAGTACAAGAGGGAGCGAATGTTGCTGCTGAAAAATATGGAGTAAATGTTGAATATATTGGTCCTTTACGTACAAGTCCGGAAGAACAAATTAAGTTATTAGAAAAGGCAATTGCTTCTCAGGTGGATGGTATTATTGTACAAAGTTTGGATGAGAATACTTTTTCGCCCGTAATTAGTAAAGCGGTTACACAGCATATTCCTGTTATTACGATCGATACAGATGCGCCAAAGAGTAAGCGTATTGCTTATGTTGGTACAAATAATTTTAATGCAGGAGAACAGTTAGGAAGAGTTGTTGTAGAGGAAACGAATGGTGTTGGGAAAATTGGCGTTATTATAGGGAGTGAAAAATCCGAAAGTCAGCAGGCAAGATTAAATGGGTTTTTAAGTATTATTAAAGATCATCCAAAATTAGTAGTGAAGGATATTGAGTCCTCTAATATATCGATTATCCAAGCAAAGCTTCAAACTGAAAGTATGTTGCGTAATCATAAAGACATTTCAGTTATGGTTGGTACGAGTGCATTGGATGCAATTGGCATTTTGAATGCCACGAAAAATTTAAAGTTAAATCAAGTGGAGATATTTGGATTCGATAATATTGAAGGAACACTCCAAGCAGTTCAAGATGATGGGATTAAGGCAACTGTTATTCAGAAGCCATATGAAATGGGCTTTCAATCTGTAGGATTATTAATTGACTGGTTACATGGAAAAGTTATTCATAAAGAAAATTTTACACCAACCGAGGTGGTGACGAAAGAAACGTTGATCAGGAGGAGAAACGTTGAAAATTAGGACAAAGTTATTTATTTTTATTCCAATTCTAGTTATTTTATTAAATCTAGTTTCATTTTTTATTTTTGAAAATAGTAAGAAAGTTCAAGAGAGTTATAATTTAATGATTAATAAAATATTTTTATATAAGCAAATCTCAACAGAAACTCAAGAGAACTTAAACTTACTAAGTAGTTATATCATTAACCCAAAGCCAAAGGATTATCGATCGATTTTACAACATCGGAACAATTTACAAAACTTAAAAAAAGAATTATTAACTCATAATGCTACTAAAAATAATCAACTTGTATTAGAGAATTTTACTCATATGATCGATTCATTTTTAGAGTTGGAATCATCGATTACAGACAATCTAGTGTCTCAAAATTTTTCAAGCTATACGGAACAATATCGCGATATAGAAAAAATAGCAGGGTTCATTAGAGAAGATAGTCAAAATTTAGTTGATTTAGAACTTAGTCATTATCAGCCAATTTTTCAGAAGATTATTAATAATACAGAATCTATGAATAAATTAGGCGTACAGCTATTTATTATTACGACAATCATTAGTATTGTGTTTGCAGTGTGGCTATCAAGGAGCATCGTTATACCAATTAACCGTCTCGTCTATATGGCAAAGCAAATCGGAAAAGGAAATTTCAATGTAGAGCCGCCTACTTTGTATCAAAAAAATGAGATTGGTATTCTTGGGAAAATACTAAATGAAATGTCTAACAACTTAAGAAATCTGATGATTAAAAATATAGAAATCGTGGAGAAGGAACGACTTGTAAAAGAGCTAGAATTAAAGGCTTTACAAAGTCAAATTAACCCACATTTCCTATTTAATACGTTAAATGTTATTTCAAAATTAGCGTACATTGAAGGAGCTGAGCAAACGAGTGATTTGACTGTTTCAACTTCAAATTTGTTACGTTATAATTTGCGGAAATTAGATGAACCTGTATGCCTGATGGATGAAATTAGAAATGCCAAAGAATATTTTTCGATCCAAAAGGCGAGATTTAGAGACCGTGTACGCTTTGAATTAAACATTGAGGAATCATGTTTACAGCATAAAGTTCCATGTTTAACATTGCAACCACTTCTTGAAAACGCATTTATACACGGGATTGAAGGAATGGAAAGGGATGCAGTAATAGGAATAGACATAAAAAGTAGAGAAAACTATATTTGCATTCAAATATATGACAATGGTGCTGGGATGAGTGAAGACACTAAAAATGCTCTTTTGACATCTACTAAGCCGATCATCTCTCAAAAAGGTTCAACTGGTTTAGGCACAACGAATGTATTTAAACGATGGCGTCTTTTTTATGGAGAAGAGGAGATTGTTGATATTAAAAGTGACATAAATAAGGGGACAACTATTATCTTAAAACTTCCCGTCTCATTATAAATTTAGAAATGAAGGAGGTACAATTATGTATAGATTATTAATAGTAGACGACGAACCACTAGAGCGTGAAGGTCTTGAATTAATGATCAATCGAACGTTGCCTAACCAATTTCAGTTTGAGCATGCTGAAAATGGACGGGTTGCGATTGAAAAATCGATTGAATTTCAACCTCATATTATTTTTATGGATATCAAGATGCCCGGTATTCAAGGACTTGAAGCTGTTTCTGTAATAAGGCAAAAACTGCCTGAAACGAAAATATTTATTGTAACGGCATATGATTATTTTACTTATGCACAAGAAGCAATTTCATTAGGCGTCAAAGATTATATTTTAAAGCCTGCTAAAAAGGATCATATTATGTCATTACTTCAAAAGATGATTTCGGAAATTGAAGTAGACCATAAGAAAAGATTACAAGAATTAGAGTCTATTGAAAATTTATCACTTATTCGTCCATTGACAGAGAATGAATGCACGTTAATGCTAATGTTCAATACAGTTCAAGAGCTTAATGTAAATCAAATGTCTAGAATTCTAGGCTTCGAGATTAAATTCGGTTACGTGAGTGTTATTCAATTGCCAAAGGAAGTTGTTCAAAATGAAAAGGAACAAAGGAGAGTTTATGAATGTGTTAGGCACTTTATAAAGTCTTCAAAAGATTGTCTAGTTAGTCCTGTGGTTGATGGTCAATTAGCTATATTCTTTCCACTTGATTCAAAACAAGAAGACGAGATTCAAAAGCGCGAAGCATTTCAGGATGCATTGAAAACGATTGACTATATCGAAAATCAAACAGGTTATAAAACAATGATTGGAATTGGTTCCATAAAACGTGGAATTGAAGGATTAAGAAATTCTTATAATGAAGCAGTAAAAGCACATATAAAATGTAACGAATTTACAAGTGTTAGCTTTTATTCTAAGGACTTTTCTTTGAGTATTTCGAATGAAGAAAAACAAGTTCTAATCGATTCCTTTAGAAAAGCTGATTTAGAAGATGTTTTATACCAATTTAATCAAATTTATGAAAGATTTATAAATCATGATGTAACACACTTGAGAACAGAATTTATTTCATTATTTAATCAAATTGTACACTCTCTTCGTAGCTCTTCAATTGAAGTCGAGAAGATTCATATTGCGGATGTGGAAGATGTGAATCAATTAAAAGAGTTAATAGAGCAGCAAATTACAATTTTGATTACTAAAATTGATCGCGAAAAAGAAATTAAGATGAATCACCTGATGATTCTTGCTAGGGAATATATTACTCACCATTTTATCGAGGATCTTTCATTAGACCAAGTAGCTAACTATTTAAAGTTAAATCCATTTTATTTTAGCAAATTATTTAAAAAGCAAACCGGAGAGACCTTTAGTGACTATTTGATGAATATAAGAATAAATAAAGCAAAAGAATTAATGGAAAGAAGAGAGTTAAATTTAAAAGAAATTTCTTATCAAGTCGGATACAATGATCCAAACTATTTTAGCCGAGTGTTTAAAAAGTGTACGAATGAATCTCCTAAGGAGTATCGTAAAAAGATCTTAATGAATAGTTAAAGAGAGAATAAACATTAAAAGAGATCCAAGAGTTCTTAATAACTTCTACTGATGGCTTAAAGAAGACATGCTAAATCCATAGATTAATAATAAAAGATAGTTAAAGCAGATAAAATCCCTACCTTAACTATCTTTTTTCTATTCTCTTAGATTTAGAAACGTTTTGTGACTGTTACTATATCACTTTAATCCTAGATCTTTTCTTTTATTTGTTATCCTATTTCTTCTATTATATAAATACCCTATTTTTAACTTAGCACAATTATTTCTTTGTCAAAATGAGATAGAATAAATTTTTATACTCTCCTCTTAAACAAATATCCTTCCATAAACCCTACATATATGTATTATGAAAAATAGAATAAATAATCGCCAAGATCACATTTTTGTGGTCTTTTTCGTTTGCTCTAAAATCAACATGTAATACGAACTGGACCAACTAATTATAAAGAATCTAAATTTTCTATACAAAAATGTCCTAAAGTCAAAATAATGCTAGCATTAATCGCTAAAATGTAAACGTTTTCTATTGTAGGGTAAATTAGTGCAGATAATAGACAAAAGAGTGAAGGGAATGGGTAAACGTTTTCAATTGTTTCCGTGATAACCTAATTATGTAAGCGTAACCAGAAAAAAGGGGGAAACACTTTGAAAAAGTTATCAAAGATTTTTGCAATCATTTCGGTATTTTTAGTAATGACTCTTGTTGCAGCTGGATGCGGATCTTCAGCGACATCAAATGAAAGTACTTCTGCTGGTAAGAAAAGTAAAGATGGTAAAGTTGATATCGGTATCGTTTTACCTACAAAAGATGAGCCACGTTGGACTCAAGATGAAACTCGCTTTAAAAAGGCTTTAAAAGATACAGATTATTCTGTTGAAATTTTATTCTCACAAGGTGACTCTGCTAAAGAAAAAGCGAACGTCGATTCTTTAATCGCAAAAGGCATCAAAGTTTTAATTATTTGTCCGCAAGACGGTGCTGCGGCTGCTGCTTCAGCTGAAGCTGCAAAAGCTGCTGGTGTGAAAGTAATTTCGTATGATCGTTTAATTACAGGTACAGATGCAGTTGATTACTACGTATCATTTGATAGCGTTGCAGTAGGTGCTGCACAAGCACAATATCTTGTAGACCATGCATCAAGTAAAACTGGTCAACCTTTATATTTATACGCAGGTGCTGCATCTGATAACAATGCATTCTTATTCTTCCAAGGTGCTTGGAAAGTTCTTCAACCAAAAATTGCTGACGGTACATTTAAAGTTGAAAATTCAGCTGCTGCAAATAGCTTAAAAGCTAAAGCTGATTTAACTCGTGATGAGCAAGCAAAAATTATTGGTCAAGTTACAACTAACTGGGATTTCAACGTAGCTAAAAACTTAGCTTCATCTAACTTAACAAAAGCTTCAAAAGCTGACAAAGGTGATGTATTAGTTCTTGCTCCAAATGATGGTACTGCTCGTTCAATCGCTGATACATTTAAAGCAGATAAGGACGTATCTTCTTATGTAATTTCAGGTCAAGATGCTGAAAAAGCTTCTGTACAATACATTATCGATGGTAAACAATCTATGACTGTTTTCAAAGATGTTCGTACTTTAGTTAAAGATGCGATTGCTACTGCAACTTCAATCTTAAAAAATGAAGCACCTGATGCTTCAGGCGTTACAAACAACGGTAAAGCTGATATCAAAACAAAACAAACAGATATTATTGTTGTAGATCAAAGCACAGTAAAGAAAGACTTAGTTGATTCTGGATACTATAATGCTTCAGAATTCACTGGATTGAAGTAATTAATAGAAGAAAAAAACTTGCAAAATAGTGATGGGCTAACCGTCACTATTTTGTTCAATTTAATTAATGACGTAAGTAGATGGCAAATTCGGGAGACGGATCATATGAGTGAATTTATTTTAGAGATGAGAAATATCTCAAAAGAATTTCCAGGTGTAAAAGCATTAAGTGATGTTAACTTCAAAGTAAGAAAAGGGGAAATACATTGCTTAGTTGGTGAAAATGGTGCAGGAAAATCGACCTTAATGAAAGTTTTAAGTGGTATTTATCCATATGGAACCTATACAGGTGATATTGTTTTCGGAGATGAAGTTCAAAAGTTTTCAAAAATTAGCGATAGCGAAAAAAAGGGTATTGGTATCATCTATCAAGAATTATCGCTTTTCCCTGAACTGTCGGTATATGAAAATATTTTTATCGGACATGAAATTAAAAAGGGAATGACTGTTGATTTCAATGAAACGATTGTAAAAGCAATTGAAATGCTAAAAAAAGTGAAGTTGGATGTAAATCCGGACGTTCAGATCAAGGAATTAGGTGTAGGTAAACAGCAGCTTGTTGAAATTGCTAAGGCACTTAGTAAGGATGTTAAATTGCTTATTCTTGATGAGCCTACTGCTGCTTTAAATGAAGATGATAGTGAAAATCTACTTTTCTTAATGGAAGAGTTAAAGAATCAAGGCATTTCTTGTATTATGATTTCGCACAAACTTAAAGAAGTAATTGCTGTTGCAGATACGGTTACTGTACTTCGTGACGGGAAAACAATTTGCTCTTTAAATAAAGAAGAAATCACCGAAAACACAATCATCAAACATATGGTTGGTCGTGAAATTGATGATATTTATCCGAAGCGTCCAAATCAGAAGTTTGGTGAAGTTTCATTAGAATTAAAAGACTGGGATGTGTACGATCCAAAATTAGGTCGAAAAATTCTTCATAAAATCAATCTAAATGTTCGAAAAGGTGAAATTATCGGTATTGCTGGATTAATGGGATCAGGTCGAACAGAACTAGCAAAAAGTATTTTTGGTAATCCAACAAATTACAAACTTGACGGTACCGTTTTAGTACAAGGTGAGCAAAAGCGTTTTAAACATCCAAAAGATGCAATAAAAGCGGGTATAGCCTATGTAACAGAGGACCGTAAAGGAGACGGATTGATCCTTGAGCAAGATATTAAAAATAATATTTCGATTACGAACTTATTTGAAATTTCAAAGTCAAGCGTGATCAATCAACATGAAGAAATTGTTGTTGCAAATGATTACTTAAACAAGTTAAACATAAAAGCTCCTTCAATTACTTCAATCGTTGGTAAATTGAGTGGCGGTAATCAGCAAAAAGTATCATTGAGTAAGTGGTTATTTACAAATCCAAACGTACTGATTCTCGATGAACCTACTCGTGGAATAGACGTAGGTGCAAAATTTGAAATCTATAGTTTTATGAATCTACTTGTAGAACAAGGAATGAGCATTATTATGATCTCCTCTGAACTTCCAGAAGTGCTAGGTATGAGTGATCGAATTTATGTTATGGCAGAAGGTAAAATAACCGGACAATTATCAAGAGAAGAAGCAACTCAAGAGAGCGTTATGGCTCTAGCTACCGTTTAAGAGAGGTTGAAGAAAATGAACTTTTTTCAAGAAGCAGGCATGTTATTAAGGAAAAACATCCGAGAATATGGAATGTATATAGCTCTTGCAGTAATAATGTTAGTATTTACGTTAAATACAGATGGATTATTTATGTCATCTCGTAATTTAAGTGATTTAATCAATATGACAGGTTATGTTGCAGTTCTTGCTGTAGGGATGACACTAGTAATCGTCATTCGACATATTGACCTTTCAGTTGGGTTTGTTGCAGGTTTTCTAGGAGCGGTCGTTGCACTATTTTTAACACATGGATTGCCAGTTTGGATCTCAATCATTGCAGTTCTAGTATTTGGTGCAATTATTGGTCTAATAAATGGATTCTTTGTTGCTAATTTAGGAATTCCTTCATTCGTAGTTTCATTAGCAGGAATGTTAATATTCAAGGGATTACTACTAATGTCTCTTGTTAAAACTGGTACAATCATCGTTGCGAACGAAAGCTTTAAGGCGATTGGAAATGGCTATATTCCTAGTTTAGGAAACGTGAATGGTTTACACATATCAACACTATTAATTGGTGCGATCTCTATCATTCTTTTTATCTGGAGTGATTTTAAAAAGAGAAACGTAAATATAAAGTACGGATTTGAAGTCCTTTCAATGCCAATGCAAATTATTAAACTATTATTTATTTCAGGTATCATTGGTTATATTTGCTATATTCTAGCAGGCTATCAAGGGATTTCTTGGACTGCTGTGATCATGTTTATTGTAGTAGTAGTCTACCACTTCATTACAACAAGAACTCCTTTAGGGCGTCACATTTATGCAGTTGGTGGTAACCCTGAAGCAGCACAATTAAGTGGAATTAGCGTAAAGAAAATCACGTATATTGTATTTGGTTCAATGAGTATGCTTGCAGCCCTTTCAGGCGTATTGTTTACAGCTCGACTTGCATCTGCTTCTCCCCAAGCAGGTACAATGTTTGAGTTAGATGCAATTGCTGCAGCTTATGTAGGTGGTGTTTCCGCTGCTGGTGGTGTTGGTAAAATAACAGGTACAATTATCGGTGCTTTCGTAATGGCATCATTAACAAGTGGAATGAACTTAATGGGTATCGATATTTCATACCAATACATCATCCGAGGAGCAGTACTTGTTCTTGCGGTAGTATTTGACGTAATAACGCGTAATAAAGGGAAATAATCAAAAACAGAAACAGTCGATTGTAGTGGCTGTTTCTGTTTTTTTATTTGAATGTGTTAGAGCAATTTAAAATAGAGTGAGGGCAACATGGATCTATTGACACTAAAGGGTATGTGAAAAATAAGTAAAACTATCGTGCCAGTATAAATCTTTATAAATACAACTAATATTTTATGTAAATCTTTTTCAACTAAAGAATTGAAGAACACGAGCTGCTTAAAAAGGATAGTTATACAGTGTTACATTGTATAATCAGGACAAAAATGTTTACGTATTTATTTAATTAATTTTTTATCCAAGTTAACATACGAAGAATAAAAAAAGGTTCAAACCAAGTAATCAATAAAAATATGATAAAAAATGAACCTACTGCTAAATATTTAGTGTAACCTATTTCTCTTTTTGAAATTGCTATAAAGCTACATATTGCTCCAAATAATAAAAATAAAAAACCAACTAAAGCAATAAGTTCGTTGAAGCCTGGAATCACATAAATTATTCCAAACAAAACTAGTCCTATAATCAATAATATTATTGAAATTCCACTGAAATTTTTCATAAAATTATCCCCTTTAAAATACTGCATACTTAAAATGTTAACATAATTTTCCAAAGAATATTGAGTTTTTTATCTTAGTTTTTTGTTTAGAATAAAATAAATATTAAAAAAATATTGACATTCTCCTATTTATCTATAAAATAATCATTAATAAAATGTTTCAGAGATGTGACAATAAAACGACTGTGAAAGGACGAGTAGTAGTAGGAAGTAGTCAAAGCGAATCAGGGGTGGTGTGAGCCTGATACGAAGCCTGTTATGAAGAACCTCCTGGAGTCGCTAACCGAAATCCTTTTAAGGAAAGTAGACTTAGCCGTGAACTTCGCCGTTAAAGAAGAACAGTATCGAGATTTCTCTAATCTCCGTACTGAATAAGTGAGCAGCCTCTGTTGCTAATTTGGGTGGTACCGCGGAACCAAAGCCTTTCGTCCCAGTTTTTTGGGAAAGAAGGGCTTTTTTTGTTGGCTTTTTTCTACTACATCTAAACATTTTGGGGGAAATAGGCATGTATCAATCATTAATGACAGTAAGAGAGACACAAATCGCAATTAAGGAAGTTAAGACATTTTTTGAGGATCAATTAGCAAACCGTCTTGGATTATTCCGCGTATCTGCACCATTATTTGTAACGAAAAAATCAGGTTTAAACGATCACTTAAACGGTGTAGAACGTCCAATTGAATTTGATATGCTACACTCTGGAGAAGAGTTAGAAATAGTTCACTCACTAGCGAAATGGAAACGATTTGCATTGCATGAATATGGTTACGAAGCTGGTGAAGGTTTATATACAAACATGAACGCGATTCGTCGTGATGAGGAACTTGATGCAACACATTCAATTTACGTTGACCAATGGGATTGGGAAAAAATTATTCAAACAGAATGGCGTACAGTTGACTATTTACAAGAAACCGTACGAACAATTTATGGTATTTTCAAAGATTTGGAAAATCATTTATTTGAAAAATATCCGTACCTTGGGAAGTATTTACCAGAAGAGATCGTATTTATCACATCCCAAGAGTTAGAAGATAAATACCCAGATTTAACACCGAAAGATCGTGAGCATGCAATTGCAAAAGAGCACGGTGCAGTTTTTATTATTGGAATTGGCGATGTACTTCGTTCTGGCGAAAAACACGATGGACGTGCGGCTGACTATGACGATTGGAAATTAAACGGAGACATCTTATTCTGGCATCCAGTATTGCAATCTTCATTTGAGTTATCATCAATGGGGATCCGTGTTGATCGTAAATCACTTGATGAGCAGTTAACGAAGACAGGTGAAGATTTCAAACGCGAATATGATTTTCATAAAGGTATTTTAGAAGAAGTGCTTCCACTAACAATTGGTGGTGGTATTGGGCAATCAAGAATGTGCATGTTCTTCTTACGTAAAGCGCATATTGGTGAAGTTCAATCTTCTGTATGGCCTGATGAAATGCGAGAAGCATGTAAGAAGGAAAACATTCACTTGTTTTAAGAAAAATAACAAAATAAAGAGGAGTGAGTCCTGTACAAGACAGGATTCAATCCTCACAAGTAACTGATAGATTGTCTAAATAAGGCAGTCTTTTTTTGTTCTAAAAACTAAAATACATGTCTGCTAAATTTAAGTGGATAAATATCGATATATAAAAAGCATTAGCCTTCTCTTCTTCTTAATATACTAAGAGTATCCAATATTAAAATTTCCTGGAATGGAGTGAATTTTATGCTTGAAGTAAAAGGGCTGGCTTCTTATTCACCTTTAGGGCATTTGAATGAGTTTCGGAAAGATCCAATACTTTTTTTTAGTGAACTTTATCGAAATCATGATCAGATTGTCTCATTTCGATTTGCTCATCGTAAAATGAACTTGCTATTGGAGCCGGATTTAATAAAAGAGGTATTAGTAACTAAGCAGCATTCTTTTCATAAGTCAAAGCCATTTCTAGAGATGAAAACGTTGCTTGGGGAGGGATTGTTAACGATTGAAGATGAGATGCATATGAGGCAACGGCGTTTGATTCAGCCATCCTTTACGAAGCAGCATATACAAACCTATGCTAATGATATGTCATTTCTCACAGAAGAGTTTATTCGTTCATGGAAGGATGGTGAGGAGCGTCTCATTAGTAGAGATATGATGGAGCTTACATTAGCGATCATTGCTAAAACGATGTTTAGCATGGATTTACATCAAGGACACGAGCGCGTTGGAAAGCACTTTGACATTATTATGGATATTGCAACTAAGCGAATTCGATCAGTTTTAAAAGCTCCACTCAAATTGAATACACCAAATAATAAATCTTTATCGGAGGCTATTAAGGCAATCGATAAGGTGTTATATGAAATTATTGAAAAAAGAAATAACGCAGAATCAAAGGATGATTTACTAGGACTACTAATGCAGGCAAGGGATGAAGAGTCTAATGAAGGCATGACGAATCGACAATTAAGGGATGAAGCAATGACAATTTTCCTTGCAGGTCATGAAACGACAGCTAATGCTTTATCTTGGTGCTTCTATCTTTTATCTCAGCATCCCAGTAAAGCAAAATTATTATATGAAGAAGTAGATCGCGTTCTAGGCAAAAGGCGAGCAGATTATCACTCTATGAAAGATTTAATCTATACTCAGCAAATTATTTGGGAAAGTATCCGTCTCTATCCTCCTGCATGGCTTATTAGTAGAAAAGCAATAGAAGATGTCAGCATTGGCGATTACAAAATTCAAAAAGGTGAGACAGTCATGATGAGTTCTTATATCATGCAGCGTTCTGAAAAGTATTTCTCACATGCTGAAAAATTTCTCCCAGAGCGGTTTAAGAATGGAAAGGTGGAAGGTGTGCCTGAATATGCGTATTTTCCTTTTGGTGGTGGTCCACGAGTTTGTATCGGAAATCATTTCGCAATAATGGAAGCTACTCTAGTTTTAGCAACGATCGCCCAGCATTATACTATTGATCTAGCTCCTAATCATCATAAAGTGGAAACAGAACCACTTATTACACTTCGGCCGAAAGATGGATTGCGTATGATTGTAAAAAAGAGAAAATGAGCGGTTTATTAGACAATGGTCAACAGCCTATTTAAATCGACTATGGGTTGTAAATCGTGAATATGATCCATTCAATTTATTTAAATAAAAAAATAGTAGTGAAAAAACCGATCAATGCGTTGGTCGGTTTTTCTATGTGACTAAAAAGCTTCTTATTGCTCTGAATTACTACTTTTATTGCCTTTGATAAAGATTAAGTAATTACCGAGAATTGAAAATAATAGTAGTACAAAACCGAAAATAACAATTTGGTAGTTTTTATCTACGTAACCAAAATAACAACATACTACTGTAACAGGTAAAATCATTAATATAATGCAAAACTTAAGTACAAAATTAGGGACATCCATATCCTCTTCACCTTACTTAGTATTTTTTCAATTAGTTTTTCTTAGTTAAGATTCTTTATGCAAACTATTTTTATATAGTACGATTAATTTGAACATCCTATAAAATATGAAATTTGGATTTATTACTTATACTAGTTAAGAACTAAAACAATAAAATAGAAGGTGTAAACATGAATGAGAATGAAAAGCTAATTGTAGGAGAAAAGGCAGCAGAATTTGTAAAAGATGGAATGGTCGTTGGATTAGGTACGGGATCTACCGTTTTTTACACAATCAAAAAGCTAGGGCAATTAGTTAGGGAAGGACTGAATATAAAGGGTATTCCGACCTCCATTAAAACTGAAAAGCTTGCGAAAGAAGAGGGTATTCAATTAGTAAACTTTCGTAAAATTGAACAGATTGATATTGCCATTGATGGTGCCGATGAAATTAATCCAAACTTTGAGCTAATTAAAGGTGGGGGAGGTGCACTATTAAGAGAGAAAATCATTGCCAAAGCAGCTAAAACATTTATAGTAGTTGCTGATCCAACTAAGATGGTAGAGAAATTAGGTAAGTTCCCACTCCCGATAGAAGTTATTCCATTTGGGATGGAAATGACGATGAAACATATTGAAGCAATCGGTTTAAGTCCTAAGCTGCGTTTAAATGGAGCAACTCCGTATATTACAGATAATGGAAACTATATTTTTGACTGCAGTATACCGAATCATATTCAAGCACAAATACTAGAAAGAGATCTAAATTTGATTCCAGGAGTGGTAGAAAACGGATTATTTGTCGGAATGACTGATTTTGTGATCACGCTAAATAAAGATGAAAAGATAGAAATATTAAGTAAATAGTACTAAGTATACAGAAGAAAAGTACATACTTGCCCCTTACTTCTATTTATTTAATAATAATAGTAAGAGAGAAAGAGTTAATGGGAAGAGGGGGATTATATGCAATTAAGAGTTTCAGCCGTTCAATATCATCTTCACACAATAAATTCCTTTGAAGAGTTTGAAAAACAAGTCGAACATTATATTAAGACTGCAGAGGAATTTGAAGCGGAATTTATCATTTTTCCGGAATTTTTTACAACTCAGCTTATGTCAATTGGTAATGAAAAAGGTGAAGCATTAACGATCCAAGACTTACCTAACTTTACTGAACAATATCGTTCTTTATTTTTAGAGTTGGCAAAACAATACAATATGCACATTATTGGCGGGACGCATGTCATTAAAAAAGGCGATCGTCTATACAATGTTGCACATTTGTTCTATCCAGATGGCCGAATTGGTGAGCAGGCAAAGCTACATATTACACCTACGGAGGTTAATGAGTGGAATATGAGTGCAGGTGACGGTCTAGAAGTTTTTGAGACAGATAAAGGAACAATTGCGATGTTGACTTGCTACGACATTGAATTCCCAGAAATCGTTCGAATGGCAAAAGCAAAAGGTGCAGATGTCATTTTCTGTCCATCATGCACAGACGATCGCCATGGATTCCATCGAGTTCGTTATACATGTCATGCAAGGGCAATCGAAAATCAAGTATATGTTGTAAATACTGGTACGATTGGTTCACTTCCAACTGTAGATTTTATGCGGGCAAATTTCGGCCAAGCGGTTGTAATCACTCCTAACGACATCCCATTTCCCCCAAAAGGAATAATGGTAGAAGGTGAAATGAATCAGGATATGATTGTTACAGCTGATCTTAATTTAGATTTATTATACAAAGTTCGTGAAAAGGGATCCGTTACAACATGGCGCGACAGACGTACTGACCTTTATCCAGATTGGTAAACTAATTCTTAAATAGAAAAGAGAGTTTAAAGCCCATGTATCGAAAGGAATTTTTTGTTTTCGACCAGGACAAACCAGTCCCAGTGGTAATCCGTAATTATAATGAGAATGACTTTACTAATTTAATCCGTATTCAACAAGAAAGCTTTCCTCCGCCATTCCCATCGGAACTTTGGTGGAATGAGGAGCAACTTAAAAATCATATAAGTCTTTTTCCAGAAGGAGCTTTATGTATAGAGGTTAATGGTCAAATGGCAGGCTCTATGACAGGTCTACTTGTTCAGTTCGATCCTAGCAATCCTGACCATTCATGGGAAGAGATTACTGATCATGGATATATTCGTAATCATAACCCAAACGGAAACACTCTTTATGTCGTTGATATTGGTGTCAGACCGTCCTATCGAAAATTAGGTTTAGGCAAGTGGTTAATGTTTTCCATGTATGATATTGTTGTGCATCTTGGATTGGAAAGATTACTTGGAGGAGGCAGGATGCCAGGGTATCATAAAAAGGCGGATCACTTATCTCCCAATCAATACATAGACGCGGTCATAAAAGGGGAGCTAAAGGATCCAGTTATTAGTTTCTTACTTCGATGTGGTCGTACCCCGGTTAAGGTAGTTGCTAATTATTTAGAGGACGAAGAATCATGCAATTATGGAACACTAATGGAATGGAAAAATCCATTTAAACAGTCTAAGTAAAGGGAGAGAGAAAATGGAATATAAAAGAATTACAAATATCAATGACCCATTATTTAAACAAATGCATCAATTAATGCAAGATGTATTTCCTAAAGAAGAAGTATTAGAATTCGACCTTTGGAAAGAGCCTTTGGAGGATCCAGGAATTCGTGTTTTTGTTGCGGTCTATGAAGATAGAGTAGTAGGTGCTACAGAGTATCGCTATTATGATGATTTTAATGTTGCCATGACTGACTTTACAATAATCGGCCAAGCTGGTTTGGGAATCGGTCCGTACTTGGCAAAAAATAGATTAGTAGATTTACAGACATTAGCAAATGAAAATAATAAAAAATTATCAGGTATGTTTGCTGAAATTTACGATCCATATCGTGTAGAAGACCATGACTTTGGCGGCGTTAAACCTATGAATCCATATGTTCGTAGGGAAGTATTAGCTCACCTAGGTTATAAGCGTCTTGATTTTGAATATATCCATCCATCATGGAACAATGACGGTGAAGCTGTAACTGGCCTAGATCTTTGTTTTCTACCAATGGATGGGGAAATGAATGAAATGCAATCAGACTTAATCGTAAAATTTTTAAAGCGTTATTATACTGTGTTATCGAATAAGCCAGCGTCTTGGTATTCAATGATTGAAAACTTAGAAGAGAAAGAAAAAGTCTCATTAGTCTACTTTTAAATAAACATAAAAAAAGCTTTTCGATATAGTCTAAATATAGACTTCGAGAAGCTTTTTTTATATTCGATCTAATCATTCATTCGAACAATCCTTTTACCTGAGAATTAATCATATTTTTAATCTGCTTGTTTTTGTTTTTCCTCTTTTTTAGTGCTCACTGTAGTAGTATAGGATTTTGGCTTATCGGATCCATTTATAAGTTTATAAATATAGTCAGTTGTTAGTTTATAGGTGTCTTCAAGTTTTGTAGTGATATAGTTTGCTCGTTCAAAAATAATCGAGCGTAAGTTGTTGAGTTGGTGGGAGATTCTATCCATCATTGCCTCTTGCGTATCAAGGCGATCTAAAACCCCATGTTGAAATTCCTCTTGTTGTAATAATCCATGAGCTACTTCATTTTGTTTTTCAAGTAGCTTATCTAGTTGTAATAAGAGAGCTTGGTTATCCGATTCACTTTTTTCTAATCGTTTTGCCAATTCTGTATAAGCTTCATTTAAACGATTCATTTGAGTAACTAATGTTTGTTTTTCCATACTTTCATTTGCTTCAGATGTATTTAACCGTTGAATCATGATTCTTTCAAATTGTTCACGCTCACGGTTACTACCTATGAGACTATTTATTTGATGTTTAACATGATTCCACTGATTTGTTTGCAATTCTTTTAATTGCTCATATCGTGGCTTCAATTCAGAGATTGATTTTTCTAGGATCATGTTATTTTTTTGTTGTTCTTCCATTAATTCGGCTAAGTAATTATGCCGAACAATCCCTTGATTCGGTGTTTGTATTGTTTCAGTATTTTTAAAGACATCAGGGTGCTCATTCTTATTAATAAATAATCCCACTATTATTTCTCCCTTTCTATATTTTTTACTAATATTTTATGTTCAAGTACAGATGGGGGAACTTGGGTATCGTTAGTTGGGCTATTGTGTAGCTTGAAAGCGGCGTTTAGTTAGGAAATTTGATATTCTGCTTCCCGTATAAAAAATATTTTAGTAAAAGAGTATTTTAGTAAAAATGAAGTGGGAACAAAGGCTTAATTTTGCAATTAATCTTATTAAATTAATATGATAAACAAATGGATAAAGAACAGAACAACGGTCTTTAAAAGGTTTGGGAATTGTTATCAGAAAATTAAGTAAATTTATATCACCAGCCTATTTTCTTTGAATAGTATGATGTAAGGTGGTGATAACTATGGATTTAGGATTCGGACTTGCGGATTGGATGCTATATACTATATGGGCAGTTACTGGATTAATGATTCTTGATTTTGTAATAGCATTTATCCGTTCATTCTGGAAAGGTTCATTCGATACATCTTTTATACTTGGTTATTTAAAGGATATTTTATACTTCATTTTTCCACTGAAGTTTTTAATATCAATGTTTGCACTTGATCCTACTGGATGGATTTTAATTGCATTTTATTTTATCGGCGGAATCGCTGTTGTTATTAAGTATTTGAAAGATATTTTTAGTAAGTTTCAATAAGTATTGAAAGCCCTCTTTTAAGGAGGGCTTTTCAGTTTACAGGGGACAGAGATTGGACTTTGTAAACGAACAAAGAAGCCTATTTAAAAGTGGCTTTTTTATTTTGTTTAAATGAACAAATTTATTTAGTTTTTGCATACATATATTTCTAGGCACCAATGGGCTGATTTTTTCATAGAATATTCAAAAAATTCCCTAGAAGGAAGAATGTTTATGACAAAATATCAATGGGTTAAATGGCGAAGAGTATTAGTTTGGTTAGCTATTATTGTTATTATCGGCGTTGTGCTTGTAAAAGGAGGGCCAACGTACTGGAGTGTAGCATTATCGATTATTGGTCTTTTATTTCAGTTTGTCGTCATGATTTCACTTGCGATCATCCAGTTTGTCGCAATTTTCTGGTTTCTAGCCAGAGGTCGTACTTATTGGATTTTACCTGGTGAGACCGGATCGACGTGGGATGATTATCGTGGAAACCCTGAGATTGTCGAAAATGCAAAACGAATCGTAACCTTACTAAAAGGTGTGAAAGAATTTAAGGAAATGGGCGGGGAGGCAATTCGTGGGTTGCTGCTTTGTGGTCCTCCTGGTACAGGGAAGTCTTATCTTGCACAAGTTATTGCGAATGAGGCTCAAGTACCTTTTGCTTATGCTTCGGCTCCGAGTTTTCAAAATATGTTCTTTGGTGTAGGGAATTTGAAAGTAATGGGAATATACAAAAAGGCTAGAAAGTTAGCTAATCTTTATGGAGCTTGTATCATTTTTATTGATGAAGTTGATGCAATTGGTATGTCCCGTCAAGGAGGAGGTGCCGCTGGTGGTGGTTTGTTCGGTATGGGAATGGGTTCTGGATTATTGAATGAACTTTTACTGCAAATGGATCCTCCAAACATTGATAATTCTAAAATAGCTAAATTTCTTCGCTCGCTCGGTTTACGTAAAAAGAAAGCAGAGCGCCCTGCGGTTCTGACGATTGCTGCTACAAATTTACCTGATGTACTTGATCAAGCATTACTACGACCAGGTCGTTTTGACCGAAAACTTTGGGTAGATTCTCCTGATTATGATGGACGTATTGATGTTTTCCAATATTATCTAAAAAAGGTGAAAATCGATTCAACTTTAACACCAGAGCGAGCTGCGCTTGATACGATTGGATATAGTCCAGCACAAATAAAACATATCGTGAATGAATCTGTCGTAATTGCTCATCAGCGTGGTGCTGAAGTTGCAAATTATACTGACTTCCGAGATGCAATGGAAACGTATGAGTGGGGTCTTAAGCAGCCACTTAGATCCATGAGTGAAGATGAGAAGAGAAATGTAGCGTATCATGAAGCTGGTCACGCCGTAGCTCAATATTTATTAAAACCACATGATCGAGTATGGAAGGTAACAATTATACGTAGGGGAGACGCACTTGGTCTGGCTGCAACTAAGCCAACAACAGAAAGATATAATCGAAGCGACAGTGAAATACTCGCTGCAATCCAAGTTTGTTTGGCAGCAAGAGCAGTAGAAGAAGAGTTTCTTCACAAAAAATTAAACGGTGTCACATCTGATTTGCAACAAGCAACCCTTCTTGGTGGTGCATATTTAGGGTTAGTTGGAATGGGTGATGAGTTATTCAGCTGGAATGCATTAGGCTCTCAAGCAGAGGGACTTAGAGCACTACGACCAAAAATTAACCTTCTTCTAAAGGACCAAATGAGCCAAGTCAAAAAACTCGTTACTGATCACGCCGATTTCGTACACTCAATCGCACAAGAGTTGCTAAAAAGAGGCGACTTAACAGGAGAGGAAATAGAAGATATTTACGAAAGCATTTATGCTCGTTCGCGTCCTGAGCCGCCTATTGTAAAGGTTGGAACTGTTTATGAAAAAAATATCCAAGGATTGCTTAAGGATTTTGATAAATTAGATGAGAGTGATCAGAATTCGTGAAAAATCTATTAATTGATATTTAGTTGCAAACTTTAATCAAAAGAGTAGCTCATGATGAGTTGCTCTTTATTTTTTTATGAAAGCAAAATTCATAAAGTGTTCTCGATAACGAAGGAATTTTCAAAAGACGCACTGAATATGACAAGATATCCCCAACTATCAGTATCATTTCAACACAAAAAGCATTTTGGTTAACAAATTTAATACAACATATTTTCACGAAAGTTAGGAGCGTGAGGAATGAATAGTCTTTCAAAGCAATTAGGAAACGCAAGTACAATCGATGATGTAATTGAACAGTTAGATCAGATTATTTCGATGAGTAATAATACCAAAAGCAAACTAGGCTATTTTGCTTCTTTATATCGGTTGGTAACGATTAAAGTGAAAGATGGAATTTTAACTAATCAGTTTGAAGATGGAGCAAGAATGGAAAGTCTGGATGTGAATTTTGCCAATTTCTATTTAAATGCACTTAAAAACTATTTAAATGGAGAACCTTTAAGTCTTAGTTGGCAATTGGCTTTTCGTCTTGCAGAAAACCGTCAATCTATTTTGCTACAGCATTTGTTGCTTGGCATTAATGCTCATATTAATTTGGATTTAGGGGTAGCTGCTGCAATGGTATGCAAAGACGCTAATATTTTAGCTCTTTACAATGACTTTATGAAAATAAATAGTGTTTTAGCATCATTAGTAGATGAGGTAAGGGATGACATGGATCGAATTTCACCTTGGATTGGTTTTTTAGATCATGTTGATCCAAAAGCATCCAAGGCCATCATAAACTTTAGTCTAGAGAAGTCTCGAAATTACGCATGGGATTTTGCGAAAACGCTGGCTGCAGCGAATGAAAGTGAGTGGGAAAGGCTGATTAAAGTACAGGATAATGAAGTTGCAGCGATTGGAAATATGGTCGCACGCCCAAGTAGTTGGATGCTAAAGGTTGGTTTATGGGCAATTCGTTTTCGAGAATCCAAGAATATTGAAAGAAACTTACATCTATTAAATCATAGTCGCTTTGAAACAAATTCAACTGGTGGTATTCAAATGTAGGGGAATCTTTCGTGATTGACTTACTTTGAATTATTCTTTTAAAAATCTCCACTTCATTTAATAAAAACTGTATATTATATAAAGTAGCTAATTTCTTAGTAATCAAGAGGGTAAAATTATAGGTGAATATAAATGATACATACATATTTAAACGAAACAATTAGTTTTCATATAAAATATAAAAAGCAAAAATCAATCGGTATTTATATAGACGCTTATGGGAATGTTGAAGTTCGAGCTCCTAAAGACACACCTGAAGAAAGTGTCATTGAAGTTTTAGAAGCGAACTGGGAGTTGATTATTCAAAAATCAAATGAAATGAAAGAGCGACTTCGTGGGCCAAAAGAACGGACTTATGAATTTGGTGAGACATTTCTTTATTTAGGAAAATCATATCCTATACAAATTTCACACGATGAAACTATTGGGCAAGATCAAGTAATTTTTGAAGGAAATCGACTAAATATTATTGTCAAACAACTAGAGGATGAGCGGATTAAACAAGCACTTAAAAGGTTTTATTACCAACAAATTAAAGCATTAGTTGAAAAGAGTATTCAGAAGTATCAAAGCAACTTTAGAGTGAAGCCATCATCAATTAAGATAACTGATAGTAAAACAAACTGGGGGACATGTAATTCAAATAGGCAACTAACATTTAATTGGAAGCTAGCAATGGCTCCTCAAAATGTGATTGACTATGTAGTCGTCCATGAAATGTGTCATATGGTTCATATGAATCACGACAGGTCCTTTTGGCGACTTGTCGGTAAAATTATTCCAGAATATAAAGAAAGAGAAGATTGGTTAGCGTTTTCTAATTGGAAAATGACTGTATAACAAACTAAAAATGGAGCGACATTTGTCGTCCCATTTTTTATTTATTGTAAAAAAAGTCTGCTAATTCCTTACTTTTGATTCTTCTATTTTTACGGATTTTAGCGCGTTCTTCTCCGCCTTGGTATAAGAATTTTTCTTCCTCTGTTTCGGGAACAATTTGTGGAACTTTAATTAAGTTACCTTCCTGATCTAATGCAACAAAAGTTAAAAATGCGGTTGCAGCGATTTTCTGTTCTCCAGTTTTTAAGTTTTCTGCAGTTACTTTTACGAAAACTTCAAATGATGAAGTGCCAGTCCAAGTTACATAACTTTCAAATATTACTGCATCTTTCATCGTGATTGGATGTAGAAAGTCAACTGAATCGGTTGAAGCAGTTACAATTGAAGATCGGCAGAATTTCATTGCTGATATACTTCCGATTATGTCTAAGTCATTCATTAATTTTCCACCAAACAAAGTGTTATGACTATTTACATCATTGGGCAGTACTAAATTTGTTCTAATGACTCTAGTTTCATTACAAGTTACCATATGATTTCTCCATTCTTTACTATTTTTAAATTGTAACACTTTTTAATAGTAAATTTAGTACTTTTTCAAAAAATAATATGAACAAACTTTCTATTGGAAGGATGAATAAGCAATGCTTGTATATTTTTTATTTGTCAATGAAATTTGTAGGGAAAAGTGCAAATTTAAATATGTTTATTTCAGTCGTTTACATTGACTTTTACTTCTTAAGTCGGTATATTTATATTTTGTTGAGACGGGATAAATACTACATATGGGTGTTGTAAAGAAAGAGAACACCTATATATCGATATATGGTAAAATCGATATAATCTATGCGAGGAGGAACAGGTGATGATAAATACAATAATTGATGCAAAATTACCTGCTAATATACAGAAATTAAATCAAGACATAATGCATTTTCCAATGATTACACCTATTAATCCAGAGATGCATAAAACAACATTTAAAGGTGTATCTAGAACGGTTATGTTAGATCGATACGCATTTAAAGATATTAAACTAATTACATTAGGTGTAGGTGACCTAGTTGTACTAACATATAAGGACGATCCAAAGTTTCCTCGTCGTGGTTATGGTGAAGTAATTGCTATTGATGATCGTCATGAAGAAGTAACTGTTCAATTAGATTCTCAGTTTGAAGACGGAGCGATCATTACAGTTGCATTTAATAAAGTAGACAAACCACTTGAAATCTTCTACGAACAAATTGCAGACCGTGTAGCACGTGGGCTTGCATCTGCAGAAACTCCTGAAAAATTCTCCGAAGTAAAAGATATGTTTTATGAAATTTTAGCAAACAAAACTTTTGTACCAGCGGGACGTGTTTTGGCTGGTGCCGGTACAGGTGCTTCAACGACATTCTTTAACTGTTATGTGATGCCTCATATTCACGATTCTCGTGATGGAATTGGTGAACATCGTAAAAAGGTAATGGAAATTATGTCACGTGGTGGTGGCGTTGGGACAAACGGATCAACCTTGCGTCCTCGCGATGCAATTGTCTATAGTGTGAATGGACGCTCAAGTGGGTCGGTATCTTGGTTACATGATTTATCTGAATTAACGAATTTAGTTATTCAAGGCGGTTCAAGACGTGGAGCGCAAATGATTATGATGAACGTTAATCACCCTGATATAGTCGAGTTTATCGTATCAAAGAACCAAAATCCAAAAGTTTTACGCTATATTGCGCAAACGACAAAATCGAAATTAATTCGTGAAGAAGTAGAGCGTAAATTAAAGTTTGAACCTATTAGTACAACAGAAAAAGCAGCTTATGAAGCATTGATTCATATTGCAACAAAAGAAGGAAATTTAAATACACCTGAAATTGAACAGGCAAAAGAACTGCTTAAAGACGGTGGCAAGTATTCAGTTCACAACCCCGAGTTTTTAACAGGTGCAAATATATCTGTTTGTTTAACTGATGATTTTATGGAAGCAGTTGAAAATGATGGGGAATTTAAGCTTCAATTCCCAGATTTAGAAAACTATGACGATGAAATGCGTTTAATTTATGATCAAGAATGGCAGGAATGTGGAGATGTACGTGAATGGGCTGCACGTGGATATGGTGTACGAACGTACCACACTATAAAAGCAAAAGAACTTTGGGATTTAATCAATATTTGTGCAACTTATTCTGCTGAGCCAGGAATTTTCTTCTTAGATAATGCAAACAAAATGACGAACGCTGTATCTTATGGACAAAAAGTAGTTGCAACTAACCCTTGTGGAGAGCAACCACTTGCTCCATTCTCTGTTTGTAATTTAGCAGCTGTTAACTTAGCCGAAATGACTCAAAACGGTAAGGTGAACTGGGAAAAGTTAAAGAGAACCGTTCAAATCGGAACGAGAATGCAAGATAATGTAATCGATGCAACGCCATATTTCCTAGAAGAGAATACGAAGCAAGCAAAAGGTGAACGCCGTATCGGATTAGGTGTAATGGGATTACATGATTTACTAATCCGTTGTGGACTAGTTTATGGATCAGAAGCTGGCAATAAATTAGTTGATCAAATTTTTGAAGTAATCGCAACTACTGCTTATAAAACTTCTATTGAATTAGCGGAAGAAAAGGGAGAATTTCCATTCTTAGCGACTTTTGAAGATGGACGCGAACGTTTCATTAACTCAGGATACATGAAAAAAATGCCTGAAGAAATTCGTGAAGCAGTTTTAAAAAGTGGTATTCGTAATTCGCACTTATTAACAATTGCTCCTACGGGAAGTACTGGAACAATGATGAATGTTAGCACCGGACTTGAGCCTTATTTTAACTTTGTATACTTCCGTTCGGGACGTTTAGGTAAATTTATTCCCGTTGTAGCTGATATCGCACTTGAATGGTTAGAAGCTAATGGATATGAAGTAACTGAAGAAAATGTTTATGAGATGATTGAGCATCTACCAGAACAATTTGTTGGTACAATGGACCTTTCTCCAGAGGCACATGCTGATGTTCAATGTATTATCCAAAGATGGATCGATTCTTCAATTAGTAAAACTGTTAATGCGCCTAAAGGTTATTCTGTTCAACAAGTAGCAAAAGTGTATGAAAGATTACACAAAGGTGGAGCAAAGGGCGGGACTGTTTATGTAGATGGTTCTCGTGATGCCCAAGTACTATCGCTAACAAATGAAGAAAATGATTTTACAGATGTAGAATTAGAAACAGTTGAAAATATAAATGATACAACGAAAAACGAAACGGATGAAACTGCACAAGTTAAAACTGGTAACGTAGGTGTAGAAAACGGAGACACTTGTCCAATTTGCCTTGCAGGTACTGTAGTTGAACATGGTGGTTGTAATACATGTGATAATTGTCAAGTTCAGTTGAAGTGTGGAATCTAAAAGTAAGTATTAAAAAGCTGTGAAGAAATACCTCTTTAGAGATGATCTAAAGAGGTATTTTTTTATGTCAAAAAGAACGAGAACATCTAAAATTGATAAATGGATTAAAGTAGGTCGTGGTTCTGGGGTGGGCTCAGATTATAGTAAAATATGTGAATATATAGGTATAGTGCAGTTTCAAAATTGGACTAGAGGGAATAAAGTATAGTGATTTAATTAGATTGGTGGTGTTTCATTGTCTAGAAAATATCGTGTGATAACTTTTGATGGTGGTGGGGTTCGAGGAGCTTTAAGCAGCCAACTTCTAACAAGACTGACCAGTGACAAAAAATTTCCCGAATTGATTAAAAAAACAAATTTGCTTGTCGGAACCTCTGTTGGATCAATTATTGCCCTAGGGTTGGCAAGCGGAAAATCACCGCAAGAAATTAATGCTGCATTCAATGTAGATACGGTCGAGGAAATTTTTAGCATTCCACAACCTGGTGGACCTTTAACCACTACAAAATATAAAAATGAAGGATTAATCAAAGTATTAAGTTCTTTCTTTCCCAAAAATCTCCGTTTAAAAGATTTGCATAAACGAGTCGTCGTTCCAGCGTTTGCTTTATCCAACAGTAAATTAGGGCATTGGACCCCTGTATTCTTTAACAATTTTCCTGAATCTCCGTATTTGGAGCATAAGGTAATCGATGTCGCGTTGGCTAGCAGCGCTTTTCCAGCTTATTTTCCTGCGTTCAAACATTTTATTGATGGAGCTGTGGTCGCCAATGATCCGAGTACTGTAGGAATTTCCTTTGCCGTACAAAAAGGCAAACAAGAACTCAGCAAAATTGCCCTTTTATCAATCGGCACCGGATTCTTCCCATATAGTATTCAAAAGGACACCAGTGAATGGGGATTTTTCAGTAGCAATAATCAAGTTATTGGTACCGCACCAAGCTGGGGATTTATTCCTCCGAATCTACAAGAACCGCACGAACCGGCAGTTCCTCTTTTAACGATCACCGTTGAAGGGACGGAAGAAGCTGATGTATTGATGAGCTCTCAATTGCTCGGGAAAGGGTTTTTCCGCCTCAACCCACAGCTTCCCATTCCCATTCAGCTTGATGATGTTCAAGCAATCCCTGTACTCAGAACTATCGCAAACAATACGAATTTATCGGAGGTTAGCAGATTTATCCGTAAACATTGGAACTTATGCTAAACGCGTCATGAGGCTAGCTCGTGTCGAGTGTGCCTCCTTGTCGACCCGATGAGCTGTGAAATAATATATTTTAAACAGACAAGCCTACAAAAAGGAGCTACATGAGTATTTTATTTCAATCATGTAGCTTCTTCTCATAATAGGTTCATGAGGAAGTAAACTAGTAAAAAATAGAAAGGTACTTCCTCATGACAGGTTCATGAGGAAGTAAACTAGCGAAAAATAGAAAGGTACTTCCTCATGACAGGTTCATGAGGAAGTAAACTAGCAAAAAATAGAAAGGTACTTCCTCATGACAGGTTCATGAGGAAGTAAACTAGCAAAAAATAGAAAGGTACTTCTTCATGACAGGTTCATGAGGAAGTAAACTAGCAAAAAATAGAAAGGTACTTCCTCATGACAGGTTCATGAGGAAGTAAACTAGCAAAAAATAGAAAGGTACTTCCTCATGACAGGTTCATGAGGAAGTAAACTAGCAAAAAATAGAAAGGTACTTCCTCATGACAGGTTCATGAGGAAGTAAACTAGCAAAAAATAGAAAGGTACTTCCTCATGACAGGTTCATGAGGAAGTAAACTAGCGAAAAATAGAAAGGTACTTCCTCATGACAGGTTCATGAGGAAGTAAACTAGCAAAAAATAGAAGGGTACTTCCTCATGACAGGTTCATGAGGAAGTAAACTAGCAAAAAATAGAAAGGTACTTCTCATGACAGGTTCATGGGTAAGTATACTAGCGAAAAATAGAAAGGTACTTCCTCATAACAGGTTCATGAGGAAGTAAACCAGCAAAAATTAGAATGTTCCTTACTCATGACAGGTTTTAGTGGAAATCAACCAAAGATTGGCGTAGTTGACAAGCTCATTTTTCAACACTCTAAAGTTGCATCTGCAGCTTTTAGTAGAATCATCTTTTCCGCCGTGAAGAAATACCTCCTTAGAGATGATCTAAAGGGGTATTTTTTTATGTTATAAAGAGCAAGAAGTTTATAAATAATATTTTGAAAAAGTTCAGCAATATACCAAATTGGACCATATTCTTGAAGAATAAGAGGAAATAATAGAAAATAATACAGAGAACCAAAGCTGGTTTGTGACCCGAATTATTAATTTTTAGTGTTTAAAAGAAATCATCGTTAGCATATATAATTGGATAATCATCCACTGAATGTGACGATAAAGGAGGGAAATGAATGAAACCTATCTCTATTTTAATAGCGGATGATGAACAGGAGATTGCTGATTTAATAGCCTTACATTTAGAAAAAGAAGGGTATCATATTATTAAAGTTTCAGATGGACATGAGGCTGTTCGTGTAGTCGAGACTGGGTCAATAGATTTGTTGATATTAGATATTATGATGCCAAAAATGGACGGTTATGAGGTAACTCGGCTCATTCGCGAGCGGCATAATATGCCAATCATATTTTTGAGTGCTAAAACATCTGATTTCGATAAAGTACAAGGACTGGTTATTGGAGCAGATGATTATATAACAAAACCATTTACCCCCATTGAATTAGTTGCACGTGTGAATGCTCAATTGCGACGCTTTATGAAGTTGAACCAACCGAAAGTAGATGATCATAAAGCTCTTTTGGAATTTGGTGAAATAATGATTTCCCCTGATCAACGGACAGTTTTGCTTCATGGTGAAAACATTGGGCTAACGCCGAAAGAGTTTGATATTTTGTATTTATTAGCTAGACATCCGAAGAAAGTTTTCAGTGTAGAAACTATTTTTCAGCTCGTTTGGGGTGATGCCTATTTTGAAGGTGGTAATACAGTAATGGTACATATTCGCACCTTGCGGAAAAAACTCGGAGAAGATAAACGAAAAAATAAGTTAATCAAAACGGTTTGGGGAGTGGGGTATTCTTTTAATGGATAAAATTATACACAGTTTTCGCTCCAAAATAATCGTATTATTCGGTTTAAGTATGATGCTGGCTGGTATGATCACTTATTTAATTTTTAAAGGATTACAGCTTTATTATCACACGATGGTTCGTTTTGGTGACCCTTTGGCCCAGCTTCGTCAATTCATGCAGAGTATTGGAGACGTTAACTTCTTTTTATTTCTATTTATCCCACTTTCGATATTGTTTTTCTATTTACTCACTAAGCCCTATTCTACTTATTTTAAAGAAATAGCAAACGGAATTCATTATCTTGCACGTGGCAACTTTACACATCGAGTTTCAATCCAATCAAATGATGAATTTGGAGATATTGCTCAAGCAATTAATCTAGCAAGTGAAAAATTAGAAGAAGCTGTACAAAGAGGCGATTTTTCAGAAAACAGTAAAGAACAGTTAGTTGTAAATTTGGCTCATGATTTACGTACTCCGCTAACCAGTGTATTAGGTTATTTGGATTTAATTCTTAAGGATGAGAAGCTAACTAAGGAACAAGTTAAACACTTCTTAACGATTGCTTTTACTAAATCTCAGCGTTTAGAAAAGCTAATCGATGAATTATTCGAAATAACTAGAATGAACTATGGGATGTTACCGCTTGAAAAAGAGCAAATAAATTTAAGTGATTTACTGTTTCAATTAAAAGAAGAATTGTATCCTGTTTTCGAGAATAATCATTTGATTGCACGAATGAATCTGCTGCCACATTTGCCTATTTTAGGTGACGGAGAGATGTTAGCTCGTGTGTTTGAAAATCTTTTAACGAATGCAAATCGTTATGGATATGATGGTCAGTTTGTCGATATTAATGGGTTTGTTGATGAGAAAGAAGTGGTTATTCAGGTTATTAATTACGGAGATTGTATTCCTCCTGAGGAACTCCCATATCTTTTTGATATGTTTTATACTGGTGATAAAGCAAGAACTCATCAAGAAGATAGCACAGGTCTCGGTTTATTCATTGCAAAAAATATTGTGGAACAACATAATGGAACAATTACAGCAGAAAGTAGTGTAATCAAAACAGTTTTTGAAGTTCGATTACCGCAAGAAAGTAGCTCAATTGACCAAGTTTAAAAGAGTATTTAAGAAAAATTTAAAGTTTACCCCACTTTTTATTTAAAAAATTTTTCCTATTCTAGAATCAATCAGAAATAGGAGGAATGTGATAATGAAGAAGTGGGGATTTTTAGTGATAATAGTAATTTTACTTAGTTTTACAATCGTGAATAAAGAAACGACGCTTCAAGATAGCGTAGTCATACAAACAGATAAAAAAATGAACGATGAACAATTAGATGATAGTAAGTCTTCTGAAAGTTTCCAAACGAAGAGCATAACAAAAGAATCGGTCTATAAAGGGAATTTACTCTTGGTAAACAAAAAATTTCCAGTGCACCAAGGGAGTATAAAAAAAGATGTTTTAAACTTATTTACTCACAAAGAATTGACAAAGGGATATGAATTGTTTGATACGAACATCGAATTGTCAGAGGATGTTGCCAGCAAATTTTTAAAGATGATCATTGCTGCAAACAATGAAGGGGTTAGGCATTTTAAAATTAATAGCGGCTTCAGAGACTTTGATGAGCAAAATGTGCTTTATCAACAAATGGGTTCAGACTATGCCATGCCTGCGGGTCGTAGTGAACATAATTTAGGTTTATCACTTGATGTAGGTTCTACCAAAATGAAAATGAATGAGGCACCTGAAGGTAAGTGGCTAGCAAATAATGCTTGGAAATACGGCTTTATCATACGCTATCCAAAGGATAAAACACAAATTACAGGTATTCAGTATGAACCGTGGCATATTCGTTATGTAGGATTGCCACATAGTGTGATTATGGAAGAAAAGAATTTTTCTTTAGAAGAGTATTTGGATTTCTTAAAAAAACAAAAGTCTATTTCAACTACTATAAATGGAGAAGAATACAAAATCTCTTATTACCCCGTTCGTAAAAGTACGACGATTCAGGTGCCTACCAATCTTCATTATGAACTATCAGGAAACAATATGGATGGTGTGATTGTGACGGTATTTAATAACTCAAAGGAGGATCGCATTGCAAAATGAAAATCGTAAAATTAATGAATAAACTAATTGTTTTTGCACTATTCGCCTTTTATCTATATGCAATCATTCGAGTTATTCTTTTTAAATTCCGCTTTAGAGATCTAACCTATCTTACGGATCAACTACAGACGAATCTAGGGAACCCTGTTCATCTCATAAATGAATTTAAAATGGGTAATTTTATCCCATTTAAAACAATATTCCTTAATAGTCATAGACTATCATCTTGGCCAGATTTTAGTAATTTAGTTGGAAATATTGTAGCGTTTATCCCATTTGGAATGTTTCTTATTCTCTTGTCGAAAAATAGAGGGATGTCATTTGGAGGCGTATTCGTTGGTTCTTTTTGTTTTACTTTATGCATAGAAAGTTTACAAGTTGTTTTTTCTTTAGGGGTTTTTGATGTGGATGATCTAATACTAAATACCTTTGGTGGATTATTAGGTTATTGTGCGATTAAACTTTGTGATACTGTTTATAATAAATTTATTCATACATCAAGCAGTATCCAGGATAGAGAAATTGTTGATAAATAGGAATTTTAAAGAAACGGCTGCTTTTGAGTAGCCGTTATTTTATTAAAACGAGCTAAATACAATGTTAGAATAGATTGAAGTTGTGGAGTAGACACTAACTGTAGAATGGATTGTCAAAACAAAATCATAGAAAATCTATGGTTTTTTTGATATATGTAGAGAGTACATATTAAAAAGGAAAAAAATGGAAATGGGGGATCTGATGACTCAGGGAAACGTAAAAAATGATGCAGGATGGAATTTTGACAATAGTTATGCAAGATTACCGGAATTCTTTTTTGCTATTCAAGACTTAAATCCGGTCAGTTCGCCGAAATTAGTTGTTCTAAATGAGCCATTGGCATTATCACTTGGTCTCGATGTTCAATCGCTTCAAAGCGAAGAAAGTGTAAATGTTTTTGCCGGGAATCGAGTACCAGAAGGTGGATTGCCACTTGCTCAAGCATATGCAGGGCATCAGTTTGCACACTTTAATATGCTAGGAGATGGAAGAGCTTTATTACTCGGTGAACAGATTACGCCAAAAAATGAGCGATTTGATGTACAACTGAAAGGTTCAGGTAGAACACCTTATTCACGAGGTGGAGATGGTCGTGCAGCACTTGGCCCGATGCTTCGCGAATATATTATAAGTGAGGCGATGCATGCGTTAAGGATACCAACTACAAGAAGCCTAGCCGTTGTAACGACAGGTGAACAAATCCAGCGTGAAACTCGATTACCTGGGGCAGTAATGACACGAATTGCTGCTAGTCATATTCGTGTCGGTACGTTTCAGTATGTTTCCAGATGGGGCAGTGTGAATGAACTTCAAGAACTTGCTGATTATACAATTCAAAGGCATTATCCTGAAATTGATCAAAATGATCAGAATCGATATCTTTCACTACTTCAAGGCGTCATTAAGCGCCAAGCTTTCTTAATTATCAAATGGCAATTAGTTGGTTTTATACATGGTGTGATGAACACTGATAATATGACGATTAGTGGTGAAACAATTGATTATGGTCCATGTGCATTCATGGATGCATATGATCCTGCAACTGTTTTTAGCTCAATTGATTTACGCGGTCGCTATGCATATGGAAATCAACCAAAAATGGCTGGATGGAATTTGGCTCGATTTGCTGAAACATTATTACCTTTATTGCATGATGATCAAGAAAAGGCATTAGAAATAGCACAGAATGCCATTTCTGAATACCCTATTATTTATGTTGATAATTGGATCGCAGGAATGAGAAAAAAAATAGGCCTATTTAATGAAGAAGAACAAGATAAGACATTAATTGATGAGTTACTTGAAATAATGGAAAGGCAAAAAGCTGATTATACGAATACATTTAGAGCGTTATCTTACGGTAATCAAGATGAGCTACCTTTATTTGCTTCATCTGAGTTTAAACAGTGGGAGAAGCAGTGGCAGGATAGATTAAGTAGACAATCAGAATCAAAAGAAGCCTCTCTTCAATTAATGCGAGACAATAATCCGGTTGTCATTCCAAGAAATCATCGCGTAGAAGAAGCTCTAGAAGCAGCGGTAGAGAACGGAGATTATAGCGTGATGGAGAAATTGCTTAAAGCACTTTCTACTCCATTTGTTGAATCAAAAGAACAGATAAATTATTGTACACTACCTCCTGATCCGGATCGTCCTTATCAGACTTTCTGTGGTACTTGATGATAAAAATACTACCTTTTTCAAGGGTAGTATTTTTATTTTTGGCTCTGTTATAAAAGATTGTTGATATTCTTATTGAACTAAATGGCAGTTTAGTTGAATAAGAATTGTAAGAAAAAGAATACACCAAGGTATTCAGATTTGATAAAATTGGATTACAAGAATAGTCATTATGGAAGAGGATATGTAAATTGAAGTAGAATTATTAAGTTAAGCTTTTATTTAAAAATAATATAGATTACAAAGGAAAATACATAATGAAACATACTAAATTTATTATTTTTCAGTTCATATTAATTAGCTGTATTATGAGCATAAATTTTTATACTGAAAAATATTACAACGCCCCATTTACTGTTGATCGGATATATTTTGGGATTTTACAGGTACCACTCGTTATTCTAATTTTTAAAGTATATGGTCGTTTCAAATTTAGAACAAAAAGAATAAAAATCTTGTTAACAATGATTTCTGGAATTTCATCTATTTTAATTATTGGGATGATTTTTGGACAAGTATTGTTCAACTAACGCGTGCTTTAGTTGCATAAGTTTAAAGGAGTTTTTATGGGAATTCACGATAATGAAATTATTGGATATGAGGTGGAATTAGCAAAAAATAAAATAATTCTTCACACCGTATCTGAAACAAATAAATACATAGATGTTTTATTTACAGATGTACTTGCCCATTATTTTGAAACGCAAATACCAGGAAGTATATTATTTGGGATAGATGAGTCGGATGTATCTAAATTTTGTGCTGAAAATGAGCAATTATTAGAAAAACAAAAAGATTACTGTTGGCCAATGTATTATGATGATGTGTTTGAACTACAAGATTTCTTAATGATGAATAGATATAAATATTATGAGATTATGGCATCCTATGGTCTCAGTGGATGGATATTAGCCAAAAATTACGAAATGACTGATTCAGAAAATTAGTCCTTATGCAACTAACGCAATGCGTTAGTTCAATAAGAAACAGCATAGACCACAAAATAGTGGTCTTTTACTTTTGTTCAAAAATCAACAATTTACTTTAACAGAGCCTTATTTTTAAGAAAAATATTGAACATATTTTTAGTGAATTTGAGCATACACTTTGAATAATTCTCAAAAATTTACTATATTAGAAAAAGTACTTAAAAGTTTTTAAAAGAGGGGAACGTTCCCTCTTTTTATATTTTGGCCAGTAGAAAGAAGTGGGGAAGTTGAAGAAGCAACAAATTTATATCATTTTATTTTGTATTATGGTGGTATGGGGATTTAATGTAATTGCCACTAAAGTTCTAGTAGAGAACTTTATGCCAGTTACGATGACAGCTATTCGTGTTTTCACTGCTGGAGTAAGTGTTTTTATCATTTTATTTTTAATAAAAAAAGTTCGTCTGCTTACTAAGAGGGAGTTTGGGTATGTTTTTTTTGCGATGTTATTGAATGTCGTTGCACATCATTATTTTTTATCGATCGGTCTTTCTCAAACTTCAGCATCAAACGGGGGGCTAATTCTCGGAATGGGGCCGCTTTTAACAGCCTTATTGTCGGTTTTCTTTTTAGGTAGTGTAATGAACTTTGTTCGAATTTTAGGCGTGTTATTTGGTTTTGCAGGTGTTGCATTTATTGTGTTCCAGAGCGGTGGAGGTTTTCATGGCGTTTCACATGGCGATTTTTATGTGTTTTTAGCAATATTGGCGCAAGCATCTAGCTTTGTTTTAATAAAAAAGGTTTCAAAAACATTAGATCCAAGATTAATGACTGGATATATGCTAGTTATGGGTTCAATTATATTATTTGGAATTAGCCAAATTCTTGAGCCAGGTGGAATGGCTAGTATGGTGCATCATTCAGTAGGAATTTGGGCGGTATTTTTTGCATCAGCCGTTATTGCAACAGCTATGGGGCATATGCTATATAATTTTGCCCTCGGTAAAGTTGGCACAACAGAGGCGGCCATCTTTTTAAATCTAAATCCATTCTTTTCACTTATTGGCGCGGTATTATTTTTAGGTGAAAAAATTGTTTTAACTCAAGTAGTTGGATTTATTTTAATTTTAATAGGTGTGATGTTTGGTTCAGGAGTATATGAAGATGTATCTCGCAAATTTAAAAGGGATCATCAAATCCAAATCTAAAATAAAATAGTAATGTATTTTAAGACAAATACCGATTAGGTGATTGTCTTTTTTCATTTAGAAATGATTTCTAATTCTTCATTTCATGAAAAAAACCTGCTTATTTAGGGCATATTATAAAGTATTCAAGCTATTAGGAAGGACTCATCAAGATGACAATCGATCCAAGAACTCATTCATTAAATGCAGAAACATATGAGAATGAATTAGAAATACCTAGTTGGTTTATAAAATTAAATAAGTTTAAATCGAATTTAAATAATATGGAAATAGAGTCTCATTTTTATGAACAGTTCTTAACTTTATTAATGAATGAAGAAAAAGCGTTAGAGCTGCAATATAAAAATTTAAAGTATATTGAAAAGCTAGAAAATGAAATTCAAATAATGGAAGAACGATATCGAAAAGTAATGCACTCGAAGCTTGGCAGATTCATTCAGTTTTATTGGAAAGTTAAAAGATGGCTAATTAGAAAGTTAAGAGGTTGGTGAGTAAGTTTTGAACAAATTTGAAATTCAGCAAAGATTAGAAGAAATAGAAAAAATGAAGATTGAAATTTACCAACGAATGAAAAAGGAAATCCCGGAAGACTTAATATTTTCAAAATACAATTTTAAAAAATTAGTAAACGGTATTAGCGTAATCATCCCGACATACAAAGGTGAAAAAGTAATAAAAAAATGTATTGAATCATTAAAAAATCAAACTTTGTCACCTAAATATTTTGAAGTAATCTTTATTATCAATGGAGAAAAAGATCATACAGAAGAGATATTAATGAATTTCATGAAGGAACATACTATTCAACATTTTACCATTCTTCATTCAGAAGAAGCTAGTGTTTCTGCTGCAAGAAATATGGGGATTGAACAAGCATCTAAAAAATACATTACATTCTTAGATGACGATGATTATATTTCACCTAACTTTCTTGAAAAACTATTCGATCATGCAGATGAAGATTCTGTTGTTATTTCACAAGTTGTTGACGTAGACCTAGAAGGTAAACTTAACCCTAATAATCCTGTTAACTCGCAAATTAAAAAAGCATTAGATACTAAAATGTTTACTTATACGGATTTAAATAGTGTTTTAACAATGAATGCTTGTAAGTTAATACCAACAAAGAAAGTAAGAACGGGGCGGTACGAACTTGGTTTAAAAAGTGGAGAAGATGTAGTATTCTTTACAAAATTATTTGCTTTGCATCATTTTCATCTAAAAATTGTTCCATTAGAGGAGCAGGCAATTTATTATCGAGTTTTAAGAGATAACTCAGTTTCTAGACGTAATAATTCTTTTGAGTTTAATGTAAAAGAACGTTTGGAAGTCATGAAACATCTTGATGGACTACTAGGAGAAACGAATAGTCCAACAATCCAACAATTCATTAAAGGAAAAATACATGCTCAATATGGGTTTATCGACAGATATATAAACAATAATAATGAATTGAGGGATAAGGTAATCGAAGAAGTAAATAAACATTGTTTCGTCTATTTCCCTTATTTTAAGTTATACAATAGCCAGACGCGTTCTTTAATTATTTCCTATTGTTTCCCACCATACGTTGATACGAGTGGAACTGTTATGGCTAAGCGTATTATCGAAAATAATGAAGTGGTGGACGTAATTTATAATAACATGTCCAAAGTAAGGGATGTTGATTATAGACAAAATGCAATGGTGGATGGTTTTATTAATAATCGGATGGAAATATCATCTACGAGTAGTTTTAAACAATGGAAATCAATGAAAGACTTTATTAAAAAATCGCTTAAGGAAATTAAGCTTAATGAAAGAAAAAATGGTACATATCATAAGATTTATAGCCGAGCATTATGGCCTGCTTCTCACTTTTTAGCATTTGAATATAAATTAAAAAACCCGAAGGCAAAATGGATTGCAGAATTCTCTGATCCGATTCTATTAGATATTCACGGAAATGAACGAAAGTCTGCCATTATTGATTTAGGGTTTTATAAAAAAGTAAATGCTCTATTAAAGAAAAAAAACTTTCCAATAACGTTTAATAACAATATGTTTTTTTGGTGCGAATACATTGCTTATGCATTTGCAGATGAAATTATTTTTACAAACGAAAATCAATTGAAATACATGTCAGAAATGTTCCCAATAAAAGAAATGAGAGAAGTCATTTTAAGCAAAGCAAAAATTTGTCATCAACCGACTTTACCGAAGCAGTATTATTACGTTAAAGCAAGTAAATATAAGATTGATGAAAACAAAGTAAACCTTGGATACTTTGGAACGTTTTATCAAACGAGAAAATTAAATGAAATAATTGAAGGGCTTAAGTTAACTAAACCTGAACTACGAGATAAAATTAAACTTCATGTTTTCACTTCGGATCCTAAATCACTAGCAAATGAACTTTCAGGTGAAGTGATTGAAAAGCTTGTAAAAGTAAACCCATACGTTAACTTTTTGGAGTTTTTAAATTTCACAACAAAATTTGATTGTCTAATTGTTAATGACGCATTTACGAAGGATTACAAAAATATTAATCCATACTTACCTTCTAAATTAAGCGATTACAAAGGTAGTGGGAATAATATATGGGGAATAGTTGAAGAAGGTAGTATTCTTAGTAGGTTTGAAACAAAATACAAATCAGAAATAGGCGATATTGAAGGTGCTACTAAAGTGTTTGAATCATTAGTTACGGAGAAAGTAATTCAACAATTCCAGCAGCTTGATGAAGAATTATCGAATGAGAAATCAATGTAAAAGCGAATATAAACAAAGTTAATTTTAATAATTTTGTAAAGGGTAGATTCATTATGATTAAAAAGAGTTTTAATTTGCTAGGACCAATTCTAATCGGATTGGTCTGTAGCTATTTACTTGTTATTTGGTCTCATAATTATTTGTGGAAGAACAATGTTAATCTATATCAGAACTTGATCGAAACAGATTTTTTTAAGTGGAACTTTCTGATTGTTTCAGTCATTGTTTTAATCCTAATAGTAGGACTTCTTGTGCTTGGGTACAACGTTTGGTGGATCTTAATTACTACTGTAGGCTCAATCGGAATGTTCTCATATGCGTTATCAGAAAAAATTAAATATACTGGGGAACCATTTCATCCAAGTGATTTATTTTTCCTGCGTGACCCAATCGTATTTTTACAGTTTTCAAAACTTCCATTTCTTCTTAAATGGGGTGGACTACTTGCCGCTATTACATTTTTATTTTTAGGAACTTTTTTCGCATATAAAGAATGGCGAAATGCTTCTATGAAGAAAAATAGTCTGCGATTTCTTTTAATCGTATCGCTTGGCGTATTTTTTTCATTTGGTACGAAAGAAGGATGCGCTTATTTTGTAAAAAACTCGAATGTAAAATATATTCCGTGGAATTATGAAACGAGTGTTGAACGATATGGGATGTATAATGCATTTTTAGTAACCTATGTAAATAGCAAACGCGAAGAACCTAAACTATCGTCTAAAGTAAAAAATGAGGTTATTAAAGAGTTAAAGTCTTTAAAACCACTCACTGTACCTAAACAAAAACAATTACCAGATGTTTTAGTGATTCAAAGTGAAGCATATAGCATGTTAGATGACATGAAATTAAAATGGAATACTAATCCAAATGCACCTCTTTTGTCTATAAAAGAAGGTATTCATGGTACTTTAATTAGTAATACATTTGGTGGTCGGACAGCTAACGAAGAGTTTGAAATATTAACTAGTTTAAAATTAAAGCGGAAATTTGAAAATCGTACACCATATCAAGAAGGAAAAATGGCAAATAGAACTTCTCCTAGTTTCATTCAAGATGTTAGAGAATTTGGTATGGATCCAATCGCACTTCATCCGTTTAAAACATCATTCTTTAAACGGAGAGAAGTCTATCCTAACATAGGGTTTAATCAATTTTTGTCGGAAACAGATTTAACTTCTTGTAAAAAATTTGGCTCATACATATCTGACGAATGTGGCTCGAAAAAAGCATTATCATTAATTAATAAAAAAGGTAGTCAATTTGTATTTTTTGTGACAATGCAAAATCATTTTGATTGGCGTAAAGGCCACTTTCCTGAAGAAAACATGAAAGTTAGTGGAGTGCCTATGGATGAGGAGTTAAAAGGAAAAGTGGAGAGTTATGCAAGTGGTATTTATAAAAGCGGTAATTCTCTAGTTTCAGTATGGCAAGAAATTAAAAAACGTAAGAACCCTACGATCGTCCTTTTTTATGGAGATCATCGTCCAACATTTGGCGATAAAAAGGCAACATATGAGCATTGGGGAGCACCAGTGGAGAAGAGTGAAGGACAAGATTGGTATAATGAAACACCGATGTGGATTTGGAGCAATGACAAAAATACAATGGACAAAATAAGAAACTATTCGAAGCCATTTTTAGAGAAAGGAAATCTAAAATTAGAATCCTACGAAATTGCACCTCTCTTAATGAAAGTCTTAACAAACAATCAGATTGAACAGTCATGGTATGATTGGGTGCTTCAAAATCATTCAAATGATATTTGGGATTGGGTGATTTATGATCGAGTATATGGTGAAGGGGTAACCTTTAATAGAAAATAAAAATCGGGCCAATAGGTCCTTTTTTTATTGGGTAAAAAAACTGACTTATTTTTAGATGTTGGAAAGAAATCTTATTGTATTTCAAAGATGTTTACATAAATTGGGAGTTCTTGAAAAAAATACAAATAGAGATGTTTTAATTTTAGGAGGTTTGAAATGAGGAAACTAGTTTTTTTAAAAGGGCCGTTAATTTTTTTAATCGCCTTTGTTAGTTTTTTTAGTAATGTTCAACCAAACAATGTAAGTGCTTTTACAAACCAAGTGCTTCAAATGGGTGCAACTGGAGAAGATGTCATTGAATTACAGACTCGTTTAAAATACAACGGTTATTACACTAGTAAAGTAGATGGTGTCTTTGGATACAACACATACTGGGCGGTACGGAATTTTCAAAATAATTTCGGAATGCCAGTCGATGGAGTTGTAGGGGCAAAGACAAAAGCAATGTTAGTGAAAGCTACCAAATATGAAAATAGCGGTAGCACTGCTGGATCGAATGTGCCAAATGGTTATTCGCAAAATGACATTCAGTTAATGGCTAATGCAGTTTATGGTGAATCGCGTGGTGAGCCATATATCGGACAAGTGGCGGTGGCCGCAGTTATTTTGAACCGTGTAAGTAACCCTTCATTTCCGAATACAGTTTCAGGTGTTATTTTTGAGCCACGTGCTTTTACTGCAGTAGCAGATGGACAAATTTATTTAACACCAAATGAAACAGCAAAAAAAGCTGTACTGGATGCAATAAATGGTTGGGATCCAAGTGAAAATGCAATTTATTATTTTAATCCTGATACAGCAACAAGTGCTTGGATTTGGAGTCGACCACAAATAAAACAAATTGGCAGACATATATTTTGCCGATAGGAAAGGAGTGTTTGTGTGATTAAAGAAGCTGCAATAGGAGTTTTAGCAGTTGGTATTTTAGGAACATCATATTGGGGTTACCAAGAGCATAAGGCTAAAAACGAAATTAATATACAAGCAGAAAATAACTATCAACGTGCATTTCATGAATTAACGTATGAACTTGATCTATTACACGATAAAATTGGCGACACATTGGCAATGAAATCGAAAGCATCGATCTCACCAGCATTAGTCGAAGTATGGGGACTTACTTCTCAAGCACACTCCAATGTTGGGCAACTGCCTTTGAGGTTGTTACCTATTAATAAAACAGAGGAGTTTCTAACTGATATTGGTAATTTTAGTTATCGGACTGCTGTAAGAGATTTGGATAAAGAACCATTAACCGAAAATGAATATGCTACGTTGGAAAAATTATATGAGAACTCTGCTGAAATTCAAGGTGAAATAAGAAAAGTTCAGCATATGGTATTTGAAAATAAATTGCGTTGGATGGATGTAGAACTAGCCTATGCCAGGGATGAAAATCCTAAAAATAACGTCATAATTGATGGGTTTAAAACGGTTGAAAAGAATGTAATGACATATTCTGATGCAAATGCAGAACCTTCGCTGACAAATTATAAAGTAAATCGTTCAAATCTATCGAATGTAAAAGGTGAGAAAATAACAGAAGAACAAGCAAAGGATATTGCTAGAAAGTTTCTAGCGTTAAATAGTACGGCCCAAATTAAAGCTGAGCTTACTGGTAAGAAATTGAAAGATCGTTACTATAGTTTAGAAATAAAGGAACCAAAGACGAATAGTGAAATTTATATGGATATTACCGAAAAGGGAGGATATCCTGTCTGGGTAATTGATAGTCGAGACATAAAGCCACAGAAAATCGACTTAAATCAAGCTTCAATTAAAGGTCTAAAATTTTTAGAACGCAATAAATTCTCAAATATGGAACTTACTGAAAGCTCGCAATACGATACAATCGGGGTATTTACCTATGTAACAAAGCAAGACGACGTAAGGATTTATCCTCAATCAGTAACGATGAAAATTGCACTGGATGATGGAAGTATAGTTGGATTTTCATCAAGAAATTATTTAGCTGCACTTAAAAATAGAACGATCCCAAAACCGAAAATTTCGGTTGAAGAAGCACGTAAGGGAATTAATTCAAACTTGAAAATAATGGAAGAGCGTCAAGCGATTATTTTAAACAAACTAAATCAAGAAGTCCTTTGTTATGAATTTGTAGGAACAAGAGGAAATGACACATATCAAATATTCATTAATGCGGATACTGGAATCGAAGAACAGATCAAAAAACTGAATGTCTTAGTCGAAAACTATGATTGAAAGTTAAAATAGAAAAGGGAAATGGTTTTAATTATAACCATTTCCTTTTTCATTTTTAGAGCTAGCTACCATTTAAAATATTTCATGTTTAGGATATTTAGATGAAAATACTATTTTAATATTTATGCCTACGATCAGCGCAAAATCGATCGATTACTCTGACAAGATATCATACTTTAGGCTTGTACAATGCTTTATTTTAAGCGACTTTTGGAGTAGCTATTTATAAAGTTAATTCATAAAAAAATATTTTTTATATTTGTCCTAATGTCCAAAATGATGAATATATATTTCTTGAGATTAAAATTCTAGAGGGAGAGAGGTAAGTGATCGATTCTGTTTGCTAGTAGAAGTTTAATTGCATTGTAAGCGTTTTCCTTAGAGAGAAAGGGGGATGAAATGAACATATTATTATGTTGTGCTGCAGGTATGTCTACAAGTTTATTAGTTACAAAAATGGAAGCTGCTGCAAAATCTGAAGGAATTGATGCAAGGATTTGGGCAGTGGGTGCTAATGATGTTAAAAATCATCTAGATCAAGCAGATGTATTACTTGTAGGTCCCCAAGTAAGGTACCTACTTCCACAATTAAAAAAAGAAGGTTTACAAAAAGGAATACCAGTTGATGCCATCAATCCGGTTCATTACGGGATGTGTAAAGGAGCAGAGGTCCTGAAATTTGCAATCGATTTAATAGGTTCATAATTTCATATAGGGGTGATTTGTGATGGCCAACTTTACTCAAATGTTAGAAGAGAAAGTAATGCCTGTTGCTGGTAAAATTGCAGGTCAAAGACACTTGCAAGCATTGCGTGATGGAATTATTTTAACACTGCCTCTTATTATTGTCGGTTCCATTTTCTTAATTTTAGGCTTCTTACCATTTGACGGATATCCAGATTTTATGGCAAAAACCTTCGGTGAGGCCTGGCAAACTAAGCTTCTTTATCCTGTAAGTGCTTCATTTGATATAATGGCGCTCATTGCAGGATTTGGTATTGCATATCGACTCGCTGAACATTACAAAGTAGATGCATTGAATGCTGGTGCGATCTCGATTGCCGCATTTATATTATCAACGCCATACTTCACAATGTTTTCTCCAGAAGGAGCAACTGCTGCTATTAAAGTAGGCGGGGTACTTCCTATGGCATTGTTAGGTAGTAAGGGTCTGTTTGTTGCTATTATAATTGCGTTATTCTCAACTGAAATTTATAGATGGGTAATTCAAAGAAATTTTGTTATTAAGATGCCAGATGGCGTACCACCTAGTGTAAGTAAATCATTCGTTGCTTTATTCCCTGCATTTTTAGTCATTTTACTAGTATGGATTATTCGTTTATTAATTGAAAATACACACTATGAAACTCTACACAATGTCGTTGGGGATCTCTTACAAGATCCACTTAGTAGACTTGGAGGATCATTAGCTGGCGCGTTAATTGCTGTTTTATTAATTCAATTATTATGGTCAGTTGGTTTGCACGGTGCGGCAATTGTTGGTGGTGTAATGGGGCCAGTATGGTTAGCAGCAACTGATGCAAACCGTTTAGCTCTGCAATCACATCATGCAATGCCAAATGTTGTTACACAACAATTCTTTGATATCTTCATCTACATGGGTGGTTCTGGTGCAACAATTTGTTTTGCAATTATGATGTTATTATTTGCAAAGAGTCAGCATGCAAAACAATTAGGAAGGCTATCGATTGGACCTGGTATTTTTAATATTAATGAACCAATTACATTCGGTGCTCCTGTAGTAATGAATCCATTGCTTTTAATTCCATTTATTCTAACGCCATTAGTACTTGTTGTCACCACATATATAGGAATGAAAACGGGATTTGCTCCAAAAACACATGGTATTGCAATTCCTTGGACGACTCCACCAATTATCGGCGGTTGGCTAGCAACTGGAGGTAACTGGAGAGGTTCTGCAATGCAATTGATTAATCTCGTTGTCGCATTCTTAATTTACTTCCCATTCTTTAGAATGTGGGATAAACAAAATTTACAAACTGAACAAGGCTCACCAAAATAAGAAATGGGGGCTTGCCCAGACTGCTCGCTAAGCGCTCGCTTTCTTTGATGCTTCGTCTGCTAAAGTGGTGCTCATTACCATTAATGGTAACTCCGCTTTTCATCAGAGACCCCGCTTCGATAAGACAAATGCTTTTGATCATTCTGGGTACTTATGGTTTCTGATTCTTTTTAAACACACTCGAGAAGCTTGCCTATAGGCAAGCTCTTGATATTGTTTTCTTAAAATCTAGTAAAGGGTGTGATTCTAGTGACTAAAGAAGAATTGTACAACCTTTCTTTTCAGTTAATCTTGCATAGTGGAAATGCTAGAAGTCTTTCAATGGAGGGAATTTATGCAGCAAAGGAAAAAAACTTTGAGCTAGCTTTTGAGAAACTTTCAGAGGCAGATCGTGAGTTTAGTCAAGCACATCGCTTTCAAACTCAACTGATTCAGGCAGAGGCTGGTGGAGAAGACTTTAATACACCAATCCTATTAATTCATGCGCAAGATCATTTAATGACAGCAATGACACTTAAAGATTTAGCAAGGGAGATTATTGAACTGCGGCAAGAAGTAAGCAATCAATAAAAGGAGGATTTACATAATATGGGTAAATCAATCAAAATTGCGACAATTGGTGGAGGTTCAAGTTATACTCCAGAGTTAGTAGAAGGTTTTATAAAACGGTACAATGAGCTTCCATTACGAGAACTATGGCTTGTAGATGTAGAAGAAGGCAAAGAGAAATTAGAGATAGTTGGTCAATTAGCAAAACGGATGTTTCAAAAGGCAGGTCTTCCTGTAGAAGTTCATTTGACACTGGATCGAAAAGAGGCACTTAAAGATGCTGACTTTGTTACAACTCAATTCCGTGTTGGTTTGTTAGATGCTAGGGCAAAGGATGAAAGAATTCCTTTAAAATATGGTGTACTTGGTCAAGAAACAAATGGACCTGGAGGGCTGTTTAAAGGTTTACGAACAATTCCAGTAATTTTAGATATCGTAAAAGATATGAAGGAGCTTTGTCCAAATGCGTGGTTAGTCAATTTTACGAATCCTGCTGGTATGGTTACTGAGGCTGTACTACGTTACACCGACCATCGAAAAGTAGTAGGTTTATGTAATGTCCCAATTGGAATGGAAATGGGTATTGCCAAATTATTAAATGTTGAGCATTCTCGTGTAAGGATTGATTTTGCTGGTTTAAATCATATGGTTTATGGATTAGATGTATTTGTAGACGGAGAAAGTGTTAAAGATCAAGTCATTGAATTATTAACGAATCCAACAAATTCTAGTTTTGTTAAGAATATTCAAGGATATGGATGGGAACCTGAGTTTCTACGTGCTTTAAACGCATTACCTTGTCCATATCATAACTATTATTATAAAACTCGAGAAATGGTTGAAAAAGATATAAAAAATGCCGAAACTGTAGGGACGCGTGCTGAAGTTGTAAAAAAATTAGAAGATGATCTTTTTGAACTTTATAAAGATCCTAATCTATCAATCAAACCACCTCAATTAGAAAAAAGAGGTGGAGCTTATTACAGTGATGCAGCAGTTCGCTTAATTTCTTCTATTTATAATGATAAAGGTGATATTCAACCAGTTAATACGATGAATAATGGTTCGATTGCTAGTATGCCAAATGACTCAGCAGTAGAGGTCAGCTGTGTGATCACTAAGGATGGGCCAAAACCAATTGTAATGGGGGATCTACCGGTAGCTGTAAGAGGGCTCGTTCAACAAATCAAATCATTCGAAAGAGTAGCTTGCCAAGCAGCGGTAACAGGTGATTATGATTTGGCCATTCTAGCGTTAACGATTAATCCATTAGTCGCATCAGACAAAGTTGCGAAAGAAATCGTTGATGAAATGCTAGAAGCCCATAAAAAATATTTACCTCAATTTTTTAAAGAGGTGAAAATTAAATGATCAAACTAATTGTGAATGCAGACGATTTTGGTTATTCAAGGGGAATTAATTATGGAATAATTGATGCTCATAAAAATGGAATTGTGAACTCAACTACGATGATGATGAATATGCCTGGTGCTAGTCATGCAGTAGAGCTAGCGAAAGAAAATCCTAGCCTTCAAGTAGGAATCCATCTTGTTTTAACTTGTGGAAAGCCACTTTTACATGATGTTCCAACACTTGTAAATGGAAAAGGTAACTTTAAAAGTAGACATGAGTTCTTTGAAGATAAAAATATATCACTAGCTGAATTAGAAAGAGAATGGACTGCACAAATCGAAAAATTTTTAGAGTCGGGCTTAAAACCAACTCATTTTGATAGCCACCACCATGTTCATACCGTACCTGAGTTTTTACCAGTCGTACAGAAGTTAGCTCGAAAATATAATTTAAGTGCTAGACGCATTTCTGAAAATGCTTTAGAAGGAATCGTTCCTTTTACGGATGTTTTTCTACATGATTTCTATGGAGAAGGTGTGACGAAAGACTATTTTGAAAAGCTATTAACACGGGTTGAAGACGGTCAATCTGTTGAAGTCATGTGTCATCCTGGTTATCTTGATCACGAGATACTATACAATTCTTCTTATGCTAAAGATCGCGTTAAGGAGACGCAAATTTTATCTGCTGTAAAACTACCAAAAGAGATTGATTTATTATAGCGTAAATTAAGTTACTAGCATGGAGTCTGAAAATAGATTCTATGCTTTTTTGGTATATATAGTTAATTAGAATTTTGGAAAAAAATATAAGATGAAATAGGGGTAGTTTTACACTATAATGAATATTAATAATATTAAAATAATATTTAAGGAAAATACCTATGAAAATTGGAAAAATTATTAATTACCATCGAAAAAAACAAAAGATGACACAAGAGCAACTATGTGATGGAATTTGTTCAATTTCTCATTTAAGTAAGATTGAGAACAACTCAAAAGAGGTTAATATCGAAACTTTAAACTTATTGTGTATGAAGTTAAGTATATCAGTTGAAGATGAAAAAAATAAAATTAATCATATTAAAATAAAACTACAGGAATTCTACGACGCAATTGAACGACTGCATCATAAAAAAGCAAATACAATCTATCTAGAACTCACGAAATATAAGGAGTTTGTCCAATATACGGAATTGCTCTATTTATATGAATTATACATGTTAAGATATACTTTGTTTTTAAATCAAGTTGATCTAGCAGAGCAATTGATTGAAAAAATAGGTCAAAATACGAAGATGTTTTCTGAGTTTGAACGATTTGTTTGGAATGTATTAAATGCAATTTTTAATCATAAACGGAATAATTTTATTAAAGCTTTAGATTTATTAGAAGAAGTAAAAGATTTAAGGAAACAGTATCGAGATGAAATAACCGAATATTATTATTTAAAATCGTTAATGCATTGTCGATTAGGACAATCTACATTAGCAATCTATTTCGGTAATAAAGCGCTAGAAGTTTTTAAAAAAAGGAATAATATTATTAGAATGTTAGATGTGAAAACAATTTTATCAATCCATTTAACTGAAACTGGTGAATATGAAAGAGCAGAGAGTTTATTAAAAGAAATATTAGATGATGCAGAATTAATTCAAAATACAACAATAGAAGAAATGGCTTGGCATAATTTAGGTTTCTTATATGGTACTCAAAATATTTCAGAAAAAGCGTTGGAGTGTTATTATAAATCACTTGCATTAATAGAGAAATATACTGAGAGTTATTACCTTACATTAGGAAATATTGCGACTCATTTGCTAAAGCTACAAAAAAATGAACAAGTTGTGAGTATGCTAGAACAAGAATTAGCGTCATTCGAGGATACATCAAAATTAGAATATGTAAAATTACGAGTTTTATATTTTGAAGCAAAAAACGAAGAGAAGGCACTAATCCGTTATTTAATGGCAGACGGGTTACCAATTATGGAGAAACACGGTAATCGAATGAAGGTTTATGAATACAGTGAACGAATTGCAGAATATTACCAAAAACAAGGCGACCCACTTTTAGCTAATAAGTATTTACAAATCAGTTTACATCAAATGAAGAAGACACATAATACAGGAGTTCTTAGATGAAAAAAAAAATTAAACTTATCGCACTTTCCCTAGTCATCACAATGCTGGTGAATGTAGGAATAAATACTAATCAAAATCATCATTCGCCAAAAAATGATATTTACGCATCCAATAAAAAGGAAGATGATCCAAAACCTCCAGGAAGTTGATGGGTGGATTTCTAACCAAAAAGGGATATCTCAAAAAACGAGATATCCTTTTTTTTTATAAACTTACTGGCTTACTAGTATCTTGCTGTCTACGTTGTTTTCTAGATTTTCTAAAATAAAGTAACTCATAAATAACAGGGATGACAATTAAGGTTAATAATGTTGAAACTGTTAATCCGCCAATTACTACAACAGCAAGACTTTGGGATACAAGGCTACCGGTTTCGGCTTTTTTGAATAGTAATGGTAGCATTGCGCAAATTGTAGCAACGGCCGTCATAAGAATTGGCCGAATTCGGGTTACTGCAGCATCGATAATTGCTTCACGAAGAATCATTTGTTTTTCTCTTTGTTTTACACGATCTAGTAATACGATTGCGTTTGTTACAACAATTCCGATGAGCATCAGTGCTCCTAATAGTGCTGTTGGTTCAACGGATATACGACTGATCATTAATCCAAGCACTGCTCCAATCGCCGCTAAAGGTAAAGAACATAGTATAGCAATTGGTGCACGGAATGTTTTAAATGTAATAATCATGATTAAGAAAACTAATCCGATTGAGACAAGCATGATCATATATAAATCTGAGAAATCTTGTGATTGTTGTGCAAGGGCACCACCAATATAAACATTCACACCATCTGCAATTTTCATGCCTTTTGATTTTGTATCTCCAAAAATAACTTTATTCAAATCTGCATTAATTTTTGAAAGCTTATCTGGTTTTACTTCAGCAGATATACTTAAATAAGGATCGCCATCTTTATGATATAGATTAGTAGATTTTTCTTCTACTTTTAGTGTAGCTACTGATGATACTGGAATCATTCCAGTTTTCGTCATAATCGGTACTAATTTTATATCCTCAGGCGTTTTAGGTTCTAATATTGGTTCAAGATAAACATCAGTCGGTTGTTGATCAATTGTAACTGTTCCAAGTGGAGTTCGATTTAACATAACAAATAATTGTTGAGATAGTTGCTCAGTGTTACTTTTTGAAGGGTCAACTTCTAATGAATAAACAGTTTTTTTATCTTCCTCATTTGTTGTAACCTTTTTAACTCCATCAATCGTTTTAATTTTATTTTTAATCTCACTTGCAGTAATCTCTAAATCATTTAAATTATTTCCAACAACGTCAATTGTAATTTGAGTTTTAGAACCTCCAAATAAACTAGATGCCATTGTACTTAATTCTGCATCGGCATAGTTAGTTTTTTGTGAATTAATTTTTTTTACAACTTGATCAGTCAGTTTTTTATCATTTAATGTAATTAAATAGATTGCTTGCGTAGAAGAGCGGACATCCCCATATTTTGCGGCATCAGCTGTACTTCCTAATTGAGTGTAAACACCTTTTATACCTTTTTGTTTAAGAATATACTTTTCTAGTTTAAGGGTGTTTTGTTTTACATTTTCTACTGGTGTATCACTTGGATATGTTAAAGTCGTTTGAACAAAGTCTGAAGAAGATTGATCTGTTGCACCTTTTGGCATAGCGAAATAAGTACCTATTGAGCCGACGAATAATAAAAATGAGACGACTACTATTACCCATTTATGGTTCAGTGACCATGTAAGAACTTTTTTATATCGTACTGAAGGATTGTGAGCTTTTAATTTAGCCTTTTTAAGGAAGAATGCACTTAATAATGGAACGACCGTTAATGCGACAAATAATGAAGCTAATAAAGAGTAAGTTATGGTTAAAGCAAATGGTAGCATGAAATCTTTAAGCCCTGTGCTAATCATTCCAATTGGTAAAAATACAGCAACAGTTGTTAAAGTAGAGGCTGTGATTGCACTACCGACTTCTTTCGTAGCGTCAATAATCATTTGAACTGAAAACTTCTCTGATTGAGTTTTTCTAAAAATATTCTCAATAACGACGATACTATCATCAACTAATCGTCCAACTGCTACAGCTACTCCACCGAGTGTTAAAACATTGAGTGTAATGCCAGACTCAGCAAGTAAAAATAATGTTAAACAGAGCGATAGCGGAATTGAAACAATGGTAATTAGTGTTGAACGTACATTTCTTAAGAATAACATGATGACGATCGTAGCGAATAATGCACCGAGTAAAACTTCCTTAATCATTGCATGTACAGAAGTTTTCACCATATCTGATGTTGCGACCATGACATCTGCATTCATATTTTTATATTTTTTATTTAAGTGTTTAGTAGCTTCTCTAACATCTTTAGTAATACTAACTGCATTGGAATTACGGTCCTTCGTGACAATTAATAATAATCCGTCTTTTCCGTTGATTCTTGTTAGGTTGTTTGTTGGCTTTTTTACTTCAACAGTTGCAATATCAGCTAATTTAACTTGATCAGCGACCATAAGATTCTTTACTTTGTCTATCTGATCTAAATTCCCAACAACTTTTATATTACTAGTTTTATCATTTATTATTCCTTCACCAACTGAAACTGCGGCATTTTGGCCTCGAATAATTCCCATGATCGTTTCTAGTGATACTTTATTCTGCGCAAGCTTCGCATTATCGATTTTTACAGAAACAAAAGATTTTTCTGTTCCGTATGTTTGAACGTCAGCTACTCCTTTTATGTCTTTGAAAGTTGGAATTACTTTTTTGTTTGCAAAATCAATATTATTTGGACTTAATCCATCTTCGAAAGTGATTGCAACATCTGCGATTGGGATCATGGAAGTGTTTAATTGTACAATTGTAGGTTTACTAACAGTTTGAGGTAGAGTGATATTATTTAAAGATTCTTGTACTTCTTGTTTAGCGTCTTTCATATTTGTTCCTGATTCATAATAAACATCAATTTTTGAAAAACCATTGCTTGTGCTTGAATAAATATGACTTTTACCTTTCACACCAGAGACCGCACTTTCAATAGGAGTTGTTACTTGTTCCTCCATTGTTTTCGAATCAGTACCATGGCCCATAACAATGACAGATACAATTGGTTGGTCAGCAGCAGGTAGGAATTCCATTGGAAGCTTTTTATAACTTAAGACCCCAATCAATAAAATGAGAATTGATAAAAAGGTAATGGCGGCTTTATTATTAAAGGCCCATTTTGTAAACCACGACATTCAAGTTATCCTCCTTTATGGTAAAAATATCCAGTGATACACAAGTTGAATCGTAACATACTCATCTTGAAAATAAAATACATTTTATTTGGAATTTACAAAATATTTAAAAGCACAATTCGACATCGGTTAATGAGATCAATGAATCAGTGCACTTTATTAAAATATGAGACAATTTACCTTTTATACTTGTTTAATGAAATTCAGTTTTGTGTTAGTTTCTTTTGTTAGTTGGAAAATTCAGAAATAATAGCACACTTAAATTACATGTGTTAAGGTATTAACATCTAACAAACTAGAAATTCAATAAAACTCGAGGTGTTGTATTTTGATTAAACGTTTTTTTAGTTATTATCGCCCGCACAAAAAGCTATTTTATATAGACTTTTTCTGTGCAATATTAGTAGGATTAATGGAACTTGGATTTCCTTTAGCAGTATCTTGGTTTATTGATCAACTGTTGCCCGAAGGGAATTGGAGCAAAATTATCTCAATCAGTATTGGACTTTTATTACTTTATTTGATCAGTTCTGGTATGCAGTTTGTTGTGAATTATTGGGGACATAAACTTGGTATTAATATTGAGACGGATATGCGTCGTGAGTTATTTAATCATGTACAACGTCAATCTTTTCGTTTCTTTGATAATACGAAGACTGGTCATATAATGAGTCGTATCACAAATGATTTAATGGATATTGGGGAATTAGCGCACCATGGTCCAGAGGATTTATTTATTGCAATTATGACCTTCATCGGGGCATTTTGGATTATGCTAGCCATTAATGTGAAGCTTGCATTAGTAGCAATCATAATCGTTCCTTTTTTAGTTTGGTTAATCTCATACTCAAACATGAAAATGAATAATGCATGGAGTAAAATGTATGGAAACATTGCCAATGTAAATGCGCAAGTTGAAGATAGTGTTTCAGGCGTAAGAGTAGTTCAATCGTTTACTAACGAAGAATATGAAATGAAACGATTTAATAAAAATAACCAATACTTCCGTAAAACAAAACTAAAAGCTTATAAAGTCATGAGCATGAATTTACTAGGAATCTATGTATCTACTCGATTAATGACACTTGTTATTCTCGTTTTTGGAGCTTGGTTAAGTTATACGAAAATTTTATCATACGGGGAATTAGTAGCGTTTATTTTATACTTAAACATTTTATTTAAACCGATTGATAAGATTAGTGCTTTACTTGAATTATATCCAAAAGGTATGGCGGGCTTTAAACGTTTTACTGAATTAATTGATAATGAGCCAGATATTGTAAATACGCCTGATGCAATTGAAGTAGTTAATTTAAGAGGGGATATTAAGTTCAAAAATGTTTCGTTCGGTTACGAAAACAAACGTAGAATCTTAAATGATCTATCCTTCTCTATTGAGGCCGGTAAAACAATTGCCTTTGTAGGACCTTCAGGAGCTGGGAAAACAACAATTTGCTCATTAATTCCAAGATTTTATGATGTCCTAAACGGAGCGATCACAATCGATGGAATTGATATTCGAAACATGACGAAAGAATCGTTGCGATCAAATATTGGAATCGTACAACAAGATGTCTTCTTATTTACAGGTACATTGAAAGAAAATATAGCTTACGGTAAGTTAAATGCAACAGATGAAGAAATAGAAGAAGCAGCTAGAAAAGCCCACTTAACTGATTTAATTGCTTCATTGCCTGATGGTTACGAAACTCAAATTGGCGAAAGAGGATTAAAGCTTTCTGGGGGACAAAAACAACGATTAGCAATTGCTAGAATGTTTTTGAAAAATCCACCAATCCTAATACTGGACGAGGCTACTTCGGCATTAGATACAGAGACAGAAGCAATTATTCAAGAGGCATTAAATGATTTATCAAAGGACCGAACAACATTAGTGATTGCCCATCGATTAGGCACAATTAAAAAAGCAGATCGAATTTTAGTTATTACGGAAGAAGGAATTGCTGAAGATGGTACGCACACAGAATTACTATCTCAGGAAGATGGAATTTTTGCTAGACTGCATGCTCATCAAATTTAACGAAAAAACATTTTATAGAAGGTGTTTTAAATTGATTGAAAATTTTACAGGTAAGGCAGATCTATATTCGAATTTTCGTCCAAGCTATCCGAACGAATATATCCATTATTTGCTTTCAAGAAATCATTTAGGACCAAAAAGTGTTGTTGCAGACATTGGATCAGGTACGGGTATTTTAACGGAGCAATTACTTGAAAAAAGGTTAACTGTTTTAGCAATCGAACCAAATGATGACATGCGAGGGATCGCTGAGAAGACTTTAAAGGTATATGATCAATATAAGTCAATTAATGCAACAGCTGAACATACTTCTTTAAAAAATAATAGTGTTGATTTAATAACAGTAGCACAAGCATTCCATTGGTTTGATAAAGAAAAGTTCCGATTAGAATGTAAACGGATTTTAAAAAAGAATGGAAAAGTATCGCTAGTTTGGAATAGTAAAGATTTATTGAATCCATTAATGATTGAATTGCAGGAGATTTGCAAAGAAACTTGTCCTAAGTTTAAAGGATTTAGTGGTGGAATAGAAGATACGCCCGAAATGTATAACCAATTTTTTAAAAACGGGATTTATGAAACGATGATTTATAAAAATGATTTGGAAATGGATTTAGAAGGATTTTTAGGTAGAAACTTATCTTCTTCTTTTTCTCCATTAAGCGGTGAAAAAGAATTTGAGCCATATCGAACTGCACTGACAAATTTATTTTATAAATACAGTTTAAATGGGAAAATCATTTATCCTTATATTACTAAAAGTTATTTAGGTTTTGTGTAGATAAGAAGAGTGGGGCAACGTATGTTTTTTTGCGTTGCCTCTTTATTATTCATTTTGTGATATTTAAAGATTGAATGTATATTTAAAGGGAAAGTCATTAAGATTAGGAGATCAATCATGAGCGAGCAATTCACAGTAGATAAAGAAAAGAATTTAAAACAAATACTTTCTGCACTTAAAAAAGAAGAAATCATAAGCATTGTTCTAGACCTAGCACAGGAATATGAAGAAATCGAAAAAGGTTTATTATTTAAGTATTCATCAAATGATGACGTACTATCGAATAGCAAAAAATTAATTAAGGAATATATCAAAAAATCTAAATATCAAGGGTTTATAACATGGAATAATTTAGACGATGCATTACAAGGTGTTTATATGACATTAGATAAAGCGAGAGAAATGCTTTTAGAAGAAGATCATGATACGGCTATTTCATTATGTTTAATTATTCTTCCAGAAGTTATAAAAATGATGAATTATAGTGATGACTCTGGAGGCTACATAAATCCCGTTATTTCTAATAGCTTAGACATTATTGATGATGCAGCATACTTTGTAAGCTATTTAGATGAAAAGCAGCAAGAGTCTTTTTTTATGAAGATTTTAAAAGAGGCAGCTCATTCACGATACGATGATTGGAGTGAATGGAGATATAGTCTATTAGAGAGTTGTATACATTTTTGCAGCATTGAAAAATTAAGAAAGAAACTTGAGAATAAACTTGAAAAACTATTAAGTGAAATAAAGGGTAATTCTTGGAGTGCAGATTACAATAAAGAAAATATAAAGTTACTTCAATATCAGATCATTGAACAATATGATGGAAAAGAAGATGCAATGCAGTTCGTCTATAAAAATGTAAAATTAGGTGAATTTAGAGAAAAAGCAATTGATTACTTAATTGAAACGAATGATTATCTAGAGGCGCTGAGACTTTGTGAGGAAGGCATTATTGAAGATCAAGAATACCGTGGACAAGTTTTGAAATGGAAACAATATCAATTGAATATATACGAAAAGCTTGAAGACAAAAATAAACAATGTGAGTTACTCTTAGAATTTATTTATGAAAGCAATTTTGAGTGTTATTCAAAGTTAAAAATGCTTTGTCAACCAAGTGAATGGCCTAGTGTTTTAGAAGAAATTTTAACTGAATTAGAAAAGCAACGCTATATCCCTATCTATGAACAAATACTAATTGAGGAAAAAATGAGTAATAAATTGCTTCAATATTGTAAATCTCATATTTCATCAATTAAAAATCTATATCCTTATTTATTAAAAGAATATTTAGAAGAGGCAAGAGAAATCTATGCAAAACTTATTGAAGAAGAAGCAGGACAAGCAACTGACCGGAAAATGTATAAAAAAGTTTGTAAAACAATTGTAGAATTTAATAAAATTTTTGGTAGTCAATACGCTCAAGATATTATTAGCGACTTAAAAGAAAAATACGTTAATAAGCCAGCATTTATTGATGAATTAGGTTAATTAAAATAAAAGGGTAAAAAAGAAGGTCATTCCATCAATTGACCTTCTTTTAATATATTTCCTTATGAAAGTACTAAATCCCATCTTTCCTCAATTAACTTTGAGCCAGTCCATTCGAAGTTAGGTTTCTCCTCAGTTAAAGTAAAGTTATATTTTTTATAAAGATAACGTGCGGTCTCTAATGTGCTTACCGTCCATAAAAATACATTTTCGAATTGATTCTCATTACAGAAGTTGAGGGCTGTTTCGATCAGCTTTTTCCCGATCCCTAATCCTTGGTATTTTTCGTCTAATACAAACCATCTAAGCTGTGCTACTGACTCGTTTGATTTTGTAATAGCAATTGATCCGACGATTTCTCCATTTACTTCTGCGACCCAAAGTTCTCCTCCGCTAGGATTCAATAAAAATTCGCTTAGACCTTTCATTACATAATATTCAAAAACACGTCCAAATTGGTAGGTTGTACTATAAATTTTTCCATGAATATAAGCGACATATCCAACATCGCCAGGTTTAAATGGTCGTATTGATAGTTCAGTTAAAGATGTCCGATTTAATGAGAAAATCGCTTCAATTGTTTCCATTGATTTTACTAGCTCTTTTACTTCAGAAGTAGATAGGTTTTGAATCATATTTTCTACTCCAATATTCGCATCATCAACTAATTTATTGTAAATTTCGTTTCCCTTTGCCGTTAAACGAAGAGAATATTGACGTTTATCTTCAGCTGATTGGATTTTTGAAATGATGTTCTCGTCATCGAAACGCTGAATAATTCGACTTAAATAACCACGATCAATGCCAAGCTTTTCGATAATATCTGTAGCAGTACAGCCTTCGTTTTCGTTGATTTCCGTAATGATTCTAGCTTCGGTTAATGGAAAAGGGTGATTATAGATTTCTTGATCAATTTTTCCCAATACATTAGCATAATGTCTGTTAAATTTGCGTATTTTTTCAACATGATTCATATTTTTATCACCTTCAATATTCTGAAATTTTAGATTAATAACAATATAAACTAAAAAGTTGACTCAGTCAACTAGTTTGAGGTGGAAGTAGTGTTAGACTATTCAAAAACTTGGATAAGGAATTTATAAAGTAGAGAATATAATTAAAAAGGTTGAAAGTAAATCAAATAGGAGGAAAACATGGAACTATCTATGTTATTAGAGTATGGTTGGGTATTAATCATTCTAATTTTATTAGAGGGTTTATTATCAGCTGATAATGCTTTAGTGCTTGCTGTTATGGCAAAACATTTACCAGAAGAACAACAAAAGAAAGCGATAAATATTGGTTTACTTTTAGCTTTTATTTTTAGAATAGGTGCCATCTTTATTATTTCATTTCTTTTTAATGTTTGGCAGGTTCAAGCAATCGGAGCGGCGTATTTAATTTTCATAGCATTAAAGCATATATTTAAAAAGCATGATGATGAGAAAGGAAAAAAAGGAAAAAGCTTTCGTATGACAGTTGCTCAAATATCATTAGCAGATATTGCATTTGCGATTGATTCTATTTTAGCAGCAGTAGCACTAGTAATTGATCTACCTAATACAAAAATGGGGAATATAGGTGGCATGGATGGTGCTAAATTTATCGTCATTGTTATCGGAGCAATTGCAGGTTTAATCGTCATTCGCTTTGCGGCAGGTATTTTTGTTAAATTGCTGACAACCCGTCCAAGTTTAGAAACAGCAGCTATGCTTTTAGTTGGTTGGGTAGGGGTTAAACTACTAATGCATACTTTGGCACATCCTTCACTACACATTATTTCACATCAATTCGTGGAAGGACCAATCTGGAATACGATTTTCTGGTCAGTCATGCTATTAATCGCTATAGGTGGTTGGTTTCTCTCTAAAAAGAAAACCACAGATACGAACGTAGAATAAAGGAAAAATCGCTTAGGTTTTAGCGCTAAGCGATTTTTTTATTTTCACTATTTAACTAACATAATAAAATCATGCAGTTTATCAAGCGACATAATATTTTGATTGCATATTTGGCTATCCTTGCAAATGTAATTTCCTCTTTGTGTAAAAGTACCTTCAATTCTTCCTTTTGTTTTTGTCATGAATAATCCTAAGTCACTGTATTTATTACATATTGTGCAGTTGCCTCTTTTTTTCATAGGGCTAAAAGTACCTTGTAATCCTATTAGTTTGTCATTTAAATATGTGACAATAAACTTTGAATTAGAGCCTAAGTCATCCCATCCAATATATGTTGTCTCAACTAAGTCAATAGTTTGTAATAAGGGAAGCTTTAATTTTTTTGCTTTAGGAAATAGCTTTTTGATCGATTGTTCTGATACTTCTTTAAAAGGAATTACATAAGACTTTAGTCGGTTTAGTAAAGCATCTGCTTGATCAGAATTTTTAATTGTGCTAATTGGACTGAAGAGTAAAAGTTGATCTTCAGTTAGCTCAGGAAATAAACTTAGTATTTTATCATTAACTAATGAATGTAAAGCATTTAAAACAGTTTTATCATTTACCGTAGAATGTCCATTTGTTAAGACTTGAAGTTGATGTTTAATAAAATTATATTGTTCAGTTCTAATAAAAGGTTCCATCTATATCACTCCTAATTTGAAAGGAAAGTTTGATTTAATACTTAACATCTTTAATTTACATCAAAAAAGTGGATTTATATATGTTGAGTTTATGTAGGAAACAAAGTTGCCATAAAAAAAGAAGAATTCACTATTGTTTTGTATTGCCTCGTTATTAATGCGACTCGATGAAGATCTATTTTCTCCTTGTTCTAAAAAATGAAGTTTATTTTCAAAAAAATTTAACAAAGGTGGAATTTAATAACTTATTTTTTTAAGTATACTCTAATTAAAAGTAAAGGTAATCAATAGACAATTGTTACCCCGACATGGACAAAATTTAATTAAGTAGGTGTAAAAATATTGTCAAACTTTCCGATAAATACAGTTATTACATTAATTTTAATAATTGCTCTTATAATTGCTTTAAAAAGGATAGTTAGCTTTTTCTTAAAAAAAGCTAATAAGCCAAGAAAATAAAGGTGACTTTTACAATTTCTAAATAACTTGATCTGTTTGCCCTATTGTATGGACGTATTAAATTTCGACACTCTGAAAAAAAACACTGATTATGCGTTAATCAGTGTTTTTTATATTTATTTAGTATAGACAATTTTTTTTATCGTTTCGACTGAGAGAAAATATTCTTTCGCTAATTGCTCAATTGATTGACCGTTTTTAAATGCTTCTTTAATCGCTTTATTTCGATTATCAATTAGCTTTCTTGTACCTGAACGTGAGCCCCATTTTTTGTGACCTTTTTCAGATTTTGGAATATATAGTGTTTCTCCCTGTACGTATTTTTGTATTTCCAATAATAACTTTTCAGGTAAAATAGCAGTTGCTTTTATATATGTCATCTTTGATAAGCCCCTTATTTTTATTCAGTAAATAAGGTGCAAAGCCGTTGAATCAGAACTGCTTACTTGGGCGATTAGTGAAACCTACCCATGCAAAGTATCGCCTTTCTAAATCTAGGCTTTGCATGGGATGCTGATTTATCTGACAAACTAACAGTATTTGTCATAATAGATCACCTCCTAAAGTAATCGTGAAAACTTTTATTTATTATAAATTATATCTGTTCGGATTGCATTTGTTACTTATAAATAATATGAAAAAGGAATAGAGATGAATGATTCCTATTCCTTTTCATTATTTATTTAACTGAAATAATATGTGTTTAATAATCTCACTGGCTGAACTTGATAAGCCATGTTCTTGGGAATAAATTGCCCATACATCCTGATATATGTAATTTGTTTCGTCAGTATAAGTAATCGGTATTACCTTGAGTTCATCATTACGAAATGTTGGGTAGTTTTTTACTGTAAACTCATGAATAAAGGAAAAACCAGCACTTTCCTTAACGACGTTTAATAGCAGTCTAGGATTATTTGTAGTTAAGATAACATGATTCGTAATACATTTTGAAAACTTTTTTACGATGCTATTTTTTGTATTTTTTAAAATTACTATTTTCTCATTATTTAAATCTGCGGGTGTTACATATTCGTAGTTGAATAATTTAGAATTTTTTCCAACTACTATCCCTACTCTTGCTCTATTGATTAACTTTTTATCCAATTTTGGATACTTATCTAATTCTTCTTTCTCTATTGGTAGGAAGCCAACATCATATCGATCTGGATTAAAACTTTTTAGTAATTGCTCTTGAAGCATTTCCTCAACATCAATTGAGATTTGAGGATTTTCTAAATTAAAGTTTGTCACTGCTTCTTGAAAAATATCAAAAAATGCTGTTGCTGCAACGATTTTTAACTGCTTTTCTTTTTTTATATTTAAGCTAAAAAGTTCCTCATTCAATTGCTTAATATTTGATAATATATTTATTGCTTTCATTATTACAATATTTCCTTCAGGTGTGGGAGTAGTGCCTACCCTTGAACGATTAAATATTGTTATATTTAATTCTCTTTCTAGTTGCGAAATAGATTGGCTTATAGCTGATGTAGAGATATATAACTTTTCGGCAGCTTTAGATATTGATTTTTCATTTGCTACATAAACAATATACTCTAATTGTTCGAAATTCATAGTAATCTCCTAATAATAAAAAATTCTAATACATGTAGTAACTTAAAAACATAAAAACTTAAAAGATAGTGGACATCGTTGGTTAATTATCATTTCATTAATTTAGAGGCGCTAGTAAAATTATATTGCGGATATATAGTATGAAGGAAATCTTAAGAAAAGGAAACAGTTTAATAATACACCTTTTTCACTGGAAAATCTTGTAATTTTGAAATTTATATTATTAAAATAATTCTTGAATTTTGCCCTGAACCACTTTTTACTTAAAAAAGCAATAAGTTAAAACGTTGCAATGCTAAATTTTTCCTCGGGAAAATTATAGTAATAAAAAAATATCTGTACCTAAATATCATAATATAAGAGTGTAGGGATTTGAAACCTTTATTTTATGATTTAGTTTAAAATTTAATAACATTAATCCTATGTTTAAGAAGTGCTTAACTTTAATTTCAAAAATATTAAATTTATTTAATCAATTCAAATATGTACAATACAAATGTTGCTATAAAAAATTTGCAAATTGGAGGTGGCAGTAATGTTAGCAAAATTAGTTCCAAATCATCCAAGAAATAATAATACTGTTATTTTTGTTGAAAATTCGCTTTTTGTGGCGGGTATTCGTACAATATTAGAATTTAATCGAATAAATGCTATTAAAATTAATTTAGAAGATAGCTTTTCTTTTCAGGAAGTAAGTAATTCAATTCTTATAACTCAAGTTTCAGGAGAAGAAATGGTAAAGTATGCGAGAAGTATTATGTTACATGATGATTCTACGAAAATTATTACTATTAAAAACTCTTTAGACTTTTATGAAATAGATCGTTTATTGAATGTAGGAGTAAAAGGTATTTGTTTAACAGATGTTGACGAAGCGTATTTAGTGAATACTGTTAAGCTAGTGCAGGGTGGACAATTCATGGTAGATAATCGTTTTACAAATGAATTGATAAAAGAATACAAGTTTCTCAAGGATAATTCAATCCATTTTATGCCGCCCAATGATTCATATTTAAAAGAGATTCTTACTAATAGAGAATACGAAATACTTCACCTTTTAGTAAAAGGATTTTCGAATATCCAAATTGGTAAGGAATTATTTATTTCAAATAAAACAGTCAAAAATCACGTAGCTAATATTTTAATGAAATTGGACGTTCCAGATCGTTTAAATGCGGTAATAAAAGTAATTAAAAATAATTGGATTTCAATCAAACAATAGTTTAATAAAAGTAAAAAGAGCACTCTATTTAACATATTACATTACGTGTTAAATAGAGTGCTTTCATTTTCGAAGTATTAATTATTAATAGACGATGATTCTTCTAATTTTTTTAAGAAATACATTTCTTCTCTGTACATATGATCTGCCATTAAAGCGGAAAAGTTGCTTAACATTTGGTTTGATATATCCAATTCTTCAATTTCTTTTAGAAATATTTGAAATAGCTGAATTTCTAATTTTACGTCGTGATTCATTCTTTTTAATGCAGGAAATGTACTTAGTTTAGTACGTAAATAGCCGGTCAGTTCTACTGCTTTTAGATAGAAGTGTTCAAAATGCTTTGTGAACTCATGACTTTTCTTTCTTAGCATTTTTTCAGTACTATCGAGATTCGTATAAATGGCATCTGCATGACCTGCCGCATCTAGCACCCATAATAAATGATGATGAAGCTCGTTGAAGATCGGTGGGATTTGATTTTGTTTTAAGTAGGTTAATACTAATAAATATTCTTCCAACTCGTTAACCATATGGTTTAAAAATGTTGGTGTTAAGTAAATCGTAAAATTAGCGTCAGTAATATGTTTCGTTAGCAATGAAAGTTTGAAATCACGTAGAGCTAAGGCGCTTTTTTCTGCTTGAATTGTAATTTCGTTCATATTTTCATTGTTATTTACTCTAGTAAATAAATTATTAAAATGTACGTAAAATGACTTTGCAATCTTAATTTCTTCCTCTTGCTTAGATGGTAAAGCATCCAATATAAATTGAGAATGATCTCTTAACACATGTAACCAAAACGAATGCTCAAAATTGGCGGTTTTGTTAAAATCTGGCATATAATCCCCCCTATAAACTCTACAAGGTATTATATTAATGAATGTCCTAAAATATTGCAGAAAGTAGTAAGGTCGCATTGTTGTCTATTATTTTTTATTGTTTCCGTTAATCCTTTTCTACTCTCTAACTCTTCAAAACTTCAACGATTACTTTTTGAAAAATTCTAAATAAAATTTCACTCTTTTCTTTTACAAATTCGAAATTCTGTTTTAAGGTAATAGTAATAAAAATATGAAGGAGTGAATCATTTGGGTTATGCGGTTGGATTAATGTCGGGTACATCTTTAGATGGAATCGATGCAGCTTTAGTAGAAATCAACGGTTGTGGATATGACACAGAAGTAAAATTGATTGATTTTATGACAGTTCCTCTTGAGGAAGGTTTATTAAAAGAAATTCAAGATGCGATTACACTTGTTTCTTCAAACGCTCAGCATTTATGTAGTTTGAATTTTAAACTTGGCTATGCTTTTGCAGATGCTGTAAAGCAAATTTGTAGTAAGAACGAATTTACATTAGATCAACTTGAATTCATTGGATCACATGGTCAAACGATTTATCACCAGCCTGAAGCTCATGGGAATTTCATTCAATCTACATTACAGTTAGGAGAGCCAGCGATTATTGCCTATGAAACAAAAACGAAGGTTGTTTCCAATTTTCGAGTGATGGATATGGCAGCTGGTGGGTATGGTGCGCCTTTAGTTCCACATTCAGAGTTATTACTTTATAAAAGTAAAACTAAAACGCGTTTACTTCAAAATATTGGTGGGATCGGTAATGTTACGATCATTCCAAGAAATGCTTCAATTGATGATTTGGTAGCCTTTGATACAGGTCCAGGTAATATGATTATTGATGAAATTTGTAAGCGCTATTTTGATGTTCCATATGATGCGAATGGTGATTTAGCTGCTAAAGGTAATGTAAATGAGAGATTACTAGAAAGATGTATGAGTATTCCTTATATTTTAGCACCTATACCTAAAACAACAGGAAGAGAGTTATTTGGTACACAGTTTGTTGATGAAATATTGGAAGAGTTTAGTGATATTTCACCGATTGATTTAGTGACTACAATGACGATGTTTACTGCAAAATCGATCGCTGAAAATTATAAAAAATATATTTTACCAGACCATCCAATTGATGAAGTAATTGTAGGTGGCGGAGGTAGTCATAATAAAACACTACTACGCATGCTTCAACAATTATTAGGTGTGGATTCCAAAGTATTAGTTCAAGAAGATATCGGTTTTTCTTCGGATGCAAAAGAAGCAATTGCTTTTGCAATTTTAGCAAATGAAACATTAAACGGTTTACCAAGTAATGTACCTGGAGCAACAAAGGCGAGTCGTCTAGTCGTTTTAGGAAATATTACACCAGTACCATACTAGGGGGATTAATCATGAAAAAATTAGGAATTTCAATTTATCCAGAGCACTCAACTGTTGAAAAAGATAAGGCTTATATTCAATTAGCCCATCAATATGGTTTCAAACGAATCTTTACGTGTTTGTTATCAGTAAATGGTGACAAGGAACAAATTTTAAAAGAGTTCAAAGAAATAATTGATTATGCAAATAGTTTAGAGATGGAAGTCATTGTTGATATTGCCCCTCGAGTATTTGGTACATTAAATATTTCATATAATGATTTATCATTTTTTGCAGAATTAGGAGCATATGGAATTAGACTTGATATGGGATTTACTGGGAATGAAGAGTCGATTATGACGTATAATCCATATGGGTTAAAAATTGAAATAAATATGAGTAATGCTACGAAATATTTAGAAAATATTTTAGCTTATAAGCCAAATCAATCTAATTTAATCGGATCCCATAATTTTTATCCTCATCGTTATGCAGGTTTGAGCTATTCACATTTCGTTAAATGCAGTGAAGAGTTTAAAAAGCATGGTATTCGTACAGCGGCATTTATTAATTCACAAGCTGCAACATATGGACCTTGGCCTGTATCAGAAGGGCTTTGTACTTTAGAGATGCATCGTAATTTATCAGTCGTAACTCAAGCGAAACACTTATTTTATTCAGACTTAATTGATGATGTGATAATCGCAAATGCTTATGCATCTGAAGAAGAGTTCAAACAACTAGCAGAGCTAAACGAGAATGGTAAAGACTTGTTTACACTGAATGTTGATTTACATGATTCAATTACAGATTTAGAGAAAAAGATTGTTTTAGAGGAGTTTCATTTTTACCGCGGGGACGTATCAGATTACTTAATTCGTTCTACCCAATCTCGCGTTAAATATAGAGATGAAGAGTTTAAACCTACTTATACTCCACCTATTCGTAGAGGCGATATTTTAATAGAAAATGAGTTATATGGACAATATAAAGGTGAATTGCAAATAGCACTGCAGGATATGGAGAATTCGGGGAAAACGAATGTAGTTGGACGCATTGCAGAGGAAGAAATCTTTTTACTAGATTTCTTACATCCTTGGAGTAAGTTTCAGTTTAAAGAAAACTAAATGATAAAATTTTAAGAAGGTGTGAAATTTTTTTTTACATCTTCTTAAAATAAAATTTCATTTTTTAGACAAAACAATTGAAATTTTATTTTAAGAAGAATATAATTGCTTCATAGAAAACGTTTTCAGTTTTTCGAATCTTTTATATTATCAAATTCAAATTAGGAGGATAAGAGTATGAAGGTATTATTCGTATGTGCAGGCGGGATGTCTAGTGCGATTGTAGTAAACGCACTAAAAAAAGAGGGAGAAAAGAACGGATTAAATCTAGATGTTTTAGCTGTAGGGACTCAAGAGTTTGCTGAAGAAGTTAAGAATGGTTGGGATGTAGCGATGGTTGCACCACAAGTAAGACATCGATTTGATGGGTTTAAAGCTTCATCTGACGAGGCGAATGTACCTTGTGCTGTAATTCCACCACAAGCATATAGCCCACTTGGAGGACCAACATTATTAAAATTAGTTCAAGAACTAGTTAAGTAGTTTAATAATTTAATAATTTAATAAAGGAGAAGGACAACATATGGATAAGTTTATTTCATTTTTGGAAAACAATTTATCAACACCAATGGCAAAACTATCTGAACAAAAGCATTTACGCGCTATTCGTGATGGTGTAGTTTCAGCTTTACCTTTTATCATTTTCGGAAGTTTGTTCTTAATTATTGCCTTTCCACCAGTGCCTGCAGATTCTGCGGTTGGAGTGTGGGCAGCTAAACATGTTGCGGATATTTTAATTCCTTACCGACTTACAATGTACATAATGACCTTGTATATTACTTTCGGAATTGGATATAGCTTGTCCCAAAGCTATAAACTAGATCCACTTTCTGGTGCACTATTGGCCGGCTCAGCGTTTTTATTTACAACTGGGGTTCAAATGATTGATAAAGTGGGATTTGTATTACCGATGGCAAACATGGGTGGCCATGGTCTTTTCGTAGGTATGATCACTTCTATTTTTGCAGTCGAAGTATTACGTTTTTGTAAAACAAAAAATATTACGATTAAAATGCCTGATTCAGTGCCGAGTTCTGTCGCACGTTCTTTTGAAGCACTTATTCCTGTAACACTTGTTTTATCAGTAATGACTTTAATTACAGTTGTATTTAAGATTGATACACATTCACTAGTAGACAAGGCTGTAGCTCCACTAATTAGTGCGGGTGATTCATTACCAGGTGTATTAGTTCCTGTATTCTTAATCACATTTTTCTGGGCATTTGGTATCCATGGGGTATCAGTAGTAGGTGCAGTTGCTCGACCTGTTTGGGAAGTTTATTTAGCTAATAACTCTGCAGCTGTTGCAGCTGGTAAAGTTGGAAGCCAGTTACCACATATTGCTCCTGAAACTTTCTTCCAGTGGTTTATTTGGATTGGTGGTTCGGGTGCAACATTAGGTTTAGTAATTGCCATGTTAATCGCTGGAAAATCTAGTTATTCAAAGGCTCTTGGAAGAACAGCAATTATCCCAAGTATTTTTAACATTAATGAGCCAGTAATTTTCGGTATGCCGATTGTATTAAACCCAGTCCTAATAATTCCATTTATGATCGTTCCAATCATTGGTGCAACAATTTCTTACCTTGCAACAGCAGGCGGATTAGTTAACCCAACATACGTAATGGTTCCTTGGACTTTACCTGCTCCAATCGGTGCATATTTATCAACTGGTGGAGATTGGAGAGCTATTATATTAGTAGTAATCAATCTGGCAATATCTGTTGTTATTTATTTACCATTCTTCAAAATGTACGATAAAAAATTGTTAGCGCAAGAATCTACAGTTGAAATGGATAATGATGTAAAAGTATCTTTATAAATTCATAGTAAAGGGAGTTTGGGATCATTAATCCCAGCTTCCTTTATTTATTATCAAGTAATCAAGAAAGGAAGATTAACATGAACACTACAAAGAATCTCCATTTTTTTAGTTATAAAGCTGCATTTACGTTTTTTGTATTTATTCTTGCGTTTAATCTTATCTTTAATCCTGTTCTACACTTTTTTGGAATGACGAAAGATCTTGCTGTATTTATTACAAATAGTATCGGTTTAAGTGTAGGACTTACAGGCGTGATTGTATTTATTGAAGGTAAGTTTAAGAATAAGAAACAAGCTTTAATTTTATTTTTTACATTATTAGTTTTCTGCACCGTGACTTGTTTTCTCGTTGTATTCAATTCATAAGAAAAAATATGAAATGAAGGTGTGTTTTAGATGAATAAAAAAAGAGGAATTAAAATCGTAACAATAGGTGGAGGTTCTAGTTATACTCCAGAATTAGTGGAAGGTTTTATTAAAAGATATGACGAGCTACCTGTCAGTGAATTATGGTTGGTTGATATAGAAGCAGGGAAGGAAAAGTTAGAAATCGTTGGTAATTTAGCTAAACGAATGGTAAAAGAAGCTGGAGTTCCAATGGAAATTCATTTAACTTTGGACCGAAAATTAGCGCTAAAGGATGCTGATTTTGTAACGACTCAAATGCGAGTAGGCTTATTAGAGGCTCGAATTAAAGATGAACGTATACCTTTACAATTCGGTATGATTGGTCAAGAAACGAATGGTGCAGGTGGTCTATTTAAAGGTCTAAGAACAATACCTGTATTACTTGAAATTGCTAGTGAAATGCAGCAACTATGCCCTGATGCATGGTTAATTAACTTTACAAATCCTGCTGGAATGGTGACTGAAGCATTACTTCGATATAGTCAACATAAAAAGGTGATTGGCGTTTGTAATGTACCAATTAATATGACAATGACGGTTGCTAAATTGTTAGAAGTGGACATAAGTCGTGTACATATTGATTTTGCTGGGTTGAACCATATGGTATATGGACTGCATGTTTATGTTGATGGAAAAGAAGTGACTAAACATGTATTAGAGTTATTAGCTAATCCTGAAATTCAAATGACAATGAAGAATATCGCACCATTACCATGGCAAAAAGAATTTCTTATGTCATTAGGTGTATTACCTTGTCCATATCATCGTTACTATTACAAAACAAAACAGATCTTAGATGAAGAATTAGAATCTTTTAAAACTGGTACAACTCGTGCAGAAGTTGTTAAGAAGTTGGAAGATGAGTTATTTGAATTATATAAAGATGAGAATTTAGCCATTAAACCACCCCAGCTTGAAAAACGCGGTGGGGCTTATTACAGTGATGCTGCTTGTAGCTTAATTACATCGATTTATAACGATAAAAAGGATATTCAAGTATTAAACGTTCAAAATAATGGATCAATACAAGGAATTCCGAATGAATCAGCTGTAGAGGTAAATTGTATCGTGACTAAGCAAGGACCAATACCGATTTCAGTAGGTGAATTACCACCTCAAATAAATGGCTTAGTTCAGCAGATTAAATCATTTGAACGTGTTGGAGCATTGGCAGCTGTTACTGGATCTTATGAGAAGGCATTACTGGCACTAACGATTAATCCTTTAGTTCCAAGTGATGAAGTTGCAAAAGAAGTACTAGATGCACTCTTAGATGCTCATAAAGAAAACTTACCATTATTTTATAAAGAAGAATTGGTAGGTCAATAAAGATAAAATAAAAAAACAAACAGTAAGGGGTATGAATATGATGATGACTAACGAACAAGAAATTTTTGAAATTATTTCACACGGTGGGAATGCAAGATCACTAGCATATGAGGCATTAGAGGCTGCAGAAAACAATGATTTTGAAACAGCAGATCGCTTAATCGAAGAGTCTCACAAAGAAATTGGTCATGCACATAAAACACAAACGACTTTAATACAAGCTGAATTAAATGGTCAGCCATGTGAAAAGTCACTATTAATGATTCATGCTCAAGATCATTTAATGACTGCTATGAGCGAACAAAAGCTAATTGAGCATATCATTCGTTTACATAAGAAATTAGCCGATAAATAAATTGACTCATATAGTAATAGAATAGACGAAAGAGGGTAGGGGGTTAGATTTAGTGCAATTTGTTATAGGTTTTGATGGTGGAGGAACTAAGTCAGAGGCTATTGCTTATAATTTAGAAGGTGAAGTGATTAGTCAAGGTTATTCTGGCTTTAGTAATTTACTCATCAATGAAGAAGATGGAATTAATCACATTATAGAAGCAATTGAAATTTGCTTGAGCCCTTTATCAAAAGAAAATTGCCTGTTCTTATTTTTAGGAATTGCTGGAATTGGTGGAGTGAAAGACCTAGGTCCTTTAGAAAGAGCACTAGAAGATACTTTTCATATACCGTTTAAAATCGTAAATGATGCCCAAATTGCACATGCAGCATTACTAAATGGACAAAGTGGTGTATTAACAATCGCTGGTACAGGTTCAATTTGTATCGGGATGCATAAAGAACAGACTGTTACGGCAGGCGGATGGGGACATCTTCTAGGGGATGAAGGAAGCGGATATTGGATTTGTATGGAGATCTTTAAGAAGATTACACAGGAATTCGATGAAGGTACTCCATTAAGTTATTTATCGTTAAAAATGCTGGAAATATTGCAGTTAAAAGAAGCAGAAGAACTTAAAAAATATATTTATCACAATACAAAAGCTGAGATTGCTTCACATGTTCCATTTATCGTTGAAATGGCAAATATGGGTGATTTAATGGCGTTGTCTGTTCTAGAAAGAGCTGGACAACATCTTGGGAAAACGACGATTCAAGCGATAAAAAAGTTAAATCTTAAAAAAGACCCAAGAGTTGCAACAAAAGGAAGTATTCTAAGTCGAATTCCAGTCGTTCAGAAAACGTTTATTCAAACAATTCATGAGCACTATCCAACAGTAACGTTTTACACAGACGAAATCTCTTCGACCTTCGGAGCATATCTATTAGCTATGAAAGAAGTAAATTCACGTAAGGAATAATTGTGTGTGGTAAAAACAGGGAGCAGGATGTACAAAAATCTTGTCCATGAACGAGGTGTAATTATGTTAGAGAACTTAACAACCGAAATTAGAAACAAGCGTACGAGTAACATAGATCAACTAAGCGTTGAAGAGTTTTTAAATATAATGAATGAAGAGGATCAAAAGGTAGCTCTAGCAGTTAGAGAACAAATTCCGATGATATCAAATGTAGTTCAGCTAGTAGTTGAAGCATTTCAAAACGGTGGACGTTTAATTTATACAGGGGCTGGCACAAGCGGACGAATTGGTCTACTAGATGCAGTTGAATGCCCACCTACATTTGGAACGAATCCTAGTGAAGTCATTGGATTAATTGCAGGTGGGGAGAGGGCTTTTATTAAAGCAGTTGAAGGTGCCGAAGATAGTGAAGAGCTTGGTAAGGAAGATTTATTAAAAATAGCCCTTACAAAAAATGATATTGTAGTCGGTATCGCAGCATCAGGCCGAACGCCGTATGTAATAGGTGCTTTAAAGTATGCAAACGAAATAGGAGCAAAAACTGTAGCGGTAGCGTGTAATAAAGGATCAAAAATTGGTGAGATTGCATCCCATAAAATTGAAGTTGATAATGGTCCAGAAGTATTAACTGGATCTACTCGATTAAAAGCCGGGACATCTCAAAAGTTAATTTGTAACATGATTTCTACTGCTTCCATGATCGGAATTGGAAAAGTATATAAAAATTTAATGGTCGATCTACAATTGACGAATATTAAACTAGTTGATCGAGCAAAAAGAATAATTGTTGAAGCTACCGGTTGTGATTATGAAACTGCAAGTAATTATTTAATGAAAGCAAATAATCAAACGAAAGTAGCCATCGTTATGATTTTAACGGGAATGAATTATGATGATGCAATTAACAGCTTGAATAAAGCTAGTGGATTTATTAGCAGAGTAGTAGAAAATTAATTAGAAGGCGGCAGTAGAAATTTTATTCTAGTCTGTCGCTTTTCTTTTTTTATATCAAAATATGATTTCGATTTTAAGTTGTATACTTTATAATTTGTTTGTAATCATATCGTGACGATGAATTTTTTATACAAAACAAACCTATTTAAATTTATCAAAATTGTTAATTTTATATCAATAAAGAGAGTTGAGTAGATTAAATGAATGCATTAAATGGTGGCTTAATCATGTTAAACGAAATGCTGTATAAACTTCCACCATCGGAAAGAAGAGCAGCTAAATATATAATTGAAAATCCAGAAAAATCGATTCAATATACAGTTTTTGAACTTGCTGAAAAAAGTCAAACAAGCAATTCTGCAATTATTCGATTATGCCGTTCTCTTGGTTTAAAAGGTTTTCAAGAGCTTAAGCTACGAATTGCAGGTGATATCATTACGACAACAGAAGTAGGATCAAGAGATATCAATTTAGGAGAATCCACTGGTTCTATAATTAAAAAGATGATGAATAACAATATTCAAGCCATCAAAGATACAAGCGATATTATTAATGTGAGTGATTTAGAGGAAGCCGTACAAGCTTTAACAAAAGCGAGGAATATTTATTTCTTCGGTGTAGGTGGGTCAATGGTAGTGGCCTTAGACGCACAGCAAAAGTTTTTACGTATAAAAAAATACACCTCTTCTTTCACTGACTTGCATATGTTAGCTGTTCAAATAGCGAACCATGAGGAGAATGATGTCTTAGTTGGAATTTCATTTTCTGGAGAAACGCAAGAGGTACAAAAAGCTCTTCAAATTGCAAAGGAAAACGACGTGAAGACCATTAGTATCACGGGCTTTGGTTCCAATTCTGTATCAAATTTAGCAGATATTAAATTATTCAATTCCCCACACAGAGAAGCAACATTTCGAAGCGGAGCAACCTCATCAAGGATGGCTCAACTACATGTCATCGATATTTTATTTATGGCAGTCGCGACACAAGAGTACGATCAAACAATCCAATACATTGATCAAACAAGAACGGCTATTTCTTCATTAAAAAAGTAAATAGTGCTGGAATAAGGATAAAGTAGGTCGAATAAAAAGCACAAGGAAATCAATATTCCTTGTGCTTCAGAGTGTTTAAATATATTAGTCAATACGAACATTAATTGAATTTCATGTAAAAATAGTATATTTATTATTTTATTGTCATCTTATTGATAAACCAGTGCTATTGGATGGAATATAAATGTTTTAACTAACTGTCAAAAATAAGAATATTTTCTTTTTTTAAATCTATATTTGTAAAGTTGTCATAAGTCGTCACCATTGGTTTCAATTCGATGTTGAAGAATAAGTGTAATTCATTAAATTGAATATTCCAAGGTTTTTAAGATTATTATTTTTATAAAGAACTTGATTGGAACGAAAGGTTGCTCGACTCCTATGGGATATGCGGGAAGGCTGAGACCCCGCAAGGCAACGCCGAGGAGGCTCAGGTCTCGCCCCATGGAAAGCGAGCAACCTGTAGTGGAAATCTGAGACACAACTTATGTATCAATGATTAGATATTCCAATAATTTAATTGACTAATTCTTTTTTTTAACAGCATGAAGCACAAGGAAAATCAATATTCCTTGTGCTTTTTATTTTTTTAAGCAATGTCTAGAAGCCTTAAATCAAAACTTTTTAATAATAGCACTGGGTAGTTAGTTAAACTTTAGTTTCTTAATTGATATTAATTAAGAATTAATTTTGCTATTTCAATATTAATTTGTGGGTCTTTCTTAAATTCTACATCAACTTGTAAAAGAATAATAATTAACTATTGGTTATTTAAATCAAGATGAGGTGATGTCATTGATTCAAAAATTAATACTTTCAATGGAGCAAATGATACACATAATTCAAAATGGACTACCAAAAACTAGTTTACCAAAACATGTAACCATAATTGGTTCAGGAATCTCTGGTCTGGTTGCTGCTTCACTTTTAAAAGATGCGGGACATAAGGTTACGATTATAGAAGCAAATAACAGAATAGGGGGGAGGATTTACACAAAAAGAGAGCCTTTTATAAATAATCAGTATATAGACCTCGGAGCTATGCGTATCCCCTCATTTCACCATTTAGTAATTGAATATATAAAAAAGTTTAATTTGAAAGTTAATGAATTTATTAATAGTACGCCTAATGATCTTATTTTCATTAATAACGTATTAACTAATGAGCAGAATTTAAAGGCTAATCCAGACCTATTAAACTTTAAAGTCTTACCAAGTGAAAAAGGGAAAACTGCATTAGAGTTACTCTTATTAGCAGTAGGTCCTGTTGTTGATTTTATTAATCAAGATCCTGAAAAAAATTGGGAAACCGTTATTAATTTGTATGATCATTATTCAATGGCAAATTTTTTAAAATATAACCCTGTTGGAGTTTCGTTATCAACTGAAGCTATTAATTACGTTGAAACCATAGTTGGATTAGAAGGGTTTCCGGAACTTGCATTTACGGCAATATTAAGGGAAGTTTTAATCCTTATCTCAAAAGATTTAAAGCTTTATGAAATTACCGGTGGAACAGACCATCTTATTAATGGATTTTTACCTCAACTTAAAGACGATATTATTACGAATCAAAGAGTTAAAAAAATTATTCAAAATGAATCAAACGTAACAATCTATACTGAAAATCAAATCCTTAATACAGAGCATCAACTTACTAGTGACTATGTTATTTCAACGATTCCTTTTTCTTTATTAAATTTTGTAGATTTACTACCATTTGAGTCTATTTCATATGAAAAACGGAAAGTTATTAGAAAGATCCATTATGCAAACTCAACTAAAATAGCTCTTCAATTTAAATCTAGATTTTGGGAGAAATATGGATTATGGGGTGGCAAATTAACTACTGACCTACCTATTAAGTTTTCATATTTTCCTAGTCATAACCCTGAAGATTCAGTAGATACAGGGATTATGTTAGCGAGTTACACATGGGAAGATGATTCAAGTATTTGGAATCATATGACACAAGCAGAACGGATAAAAATTGCTTTGAACGATTTATCGTATATATTTGGAAATGAAGTGTTTTCGGAATTTTTAATAGGTTATTCGCAAGATTGGAATGAATTCCCTTATTCTGGGGGAGCGTTTGTCATGTTTAAACCAGACCAAATTAAGGAATTAGGTCAGTATATTAGTACACCAGAGGGAAGAATTCATTTTGCTGGTTCTCATTCATCTACTACACCAGGCTGGATGCAAGGTGCAATCGAAGCCGGTATTAGAACAGCTCATGAAGTGAATAGTCGATAATTTATGGTGTTTCCTTATTGGGCCAAGGGTTCATAGTAAGACAGTAAAAAACACAAGGATTAAGTTCCTTGTGTTTTTTTATCATTAGTTTGCTTTATATTCAGCAGCTTTTAAAAGTAAATCGACTATGTGTACAACTTCCACATGTTCTGATTGATTTTCTCGGTCTACACCTAGTTTCATTTGTAATAAGCATCCAGGGTTAGCAGTTACAATAGTAGTAGCTTGTGTTTTTGTTGCTTGCTTCATCTTGTAATCTAGTATTTGCATCGACATTTCGGATTCGACGATGTTATAAATGCCAGCTGAGCCACAGCAACGATCTGCATCTTTCATTTCGTGATAGTATACATTTTGAATTGACTTTAATAATGTTCTTGGAGCAGAAGCGGTTTTCATGACATTTCTTAAATGACATGAATCCTGATACGTAATAATTTGTTCTGGTAAACTTAATTTTACTTTATTATGAAACTCAACTTCTACTAGAATTTCTGATATATCTTTTAGTTTATTTTTAAACGCAAGAGCTCGATCTTTCCAATTTGGATCATCTTTAAGAAGATGGTCATAATCAATTAGGAAACCACCACAGCCTCCTGCATTTGTAATGATATAATCGACTCCGAGATTTTCGAAGGCCTCGATGTTTTTCTTAGCCATATCTTTTGCAATTGACTTTTCACCACTATGACCATGTAATGCCCCACAACATGCCTGGTCTTTTGGAATGACAATTTCACAACCAGCTAATTGTAAAAGTTTCATCGTTGCATTGTTTGTTTCTAAGAACATTGTATCCATTAGACATCCAGAGAAAAATGCGACCTTCTTTACTTTTTCGTTTAATGGTGGCAAATAGTCAGGACGTGATTTCATTTGTTTCATTGACGGGACCTTTGGTAAAACCTTTTCCATTGCAGACAGATTGTTTGGAATCAACTTCATAATACCAGCTTTTCTTGCTACGACTTGAAGGCCTGTTCGTTGATATAAACCTAATAAACCAACAGCTAGTCTCATTCGGTTTTGATGCGGGAAAAGTTCTTTAAATACAACTTTACGAACAGCTCGTGCAGGAAGTGAATGTTTTTTATGTTGAGCAATAATATCTCTAGCTTCTTCTAATAAATGACCGTATTTTACACCAGAAGGGCAAACAGGCTCACATGCACGACAACCAAGACAAAGCTCAAGTGTGCGTTCAACATCTTCATCTGGTTCGATTAATCCATCCGTTACTGCTTTCATTAAAGCGATGCGACCACGAGGTGAGTGCGATTCTTTTTGACCTGATTCAATATAAGTTGGACAGCTTGGTAAACAAAATCCGCATCGCATACAGTTTAATAGTTCGTCTTCGTTCATACGCTCTTTAAATTGTTGACCGATTGTTTGTTGTTCTTGAAGTGTTGTCATTTTGACACCACCATTCTTTTACGGCTATCTTTAGCAAAGACCTTACCTGGGTTCATAATATGATTCGGATCTAAAGCTGATTTGACAGCAAGCATTGCGTTAATCCCTTCTTTACCAAGCTTTAGTTCAAGGTAAGGAGCTTTTACGATTCCAACACCGTGTTCACCTGTAATTGTACCACCTAGTTCAATGGCTTTTACAAATATCTCTGCAAATGCCATTTCAACTCGTTCCATTTCTTCGTGGTCACGAGCATCGGTAGGACAAGTAGGGTGAAGATTTCCATCGCCTGCATGACCAAATGTACAAATTTTTACATTATGTTTTTCTGCGATCACATTAATTGCAGTGACCATCTCAGCAATTTTAGAACGAGGGACAGTCGCATCTTCTAAAATTGTTGTTGGTCTTAATTGTGCAAGAGCCGAAAGAGCAGAGCGTCTAGCCGTACGTAATGCTACTGCTTCTTCTTCAGACTTAGCTACGCTAACTGAAATACATTTTTCTTGCTGGCAAATGGATTTTATTAATTCGATATCTCTGTTTACGACTTCACTAGGACCATCTTGTTCAATTAATAAGACAGCTTTTACATCGGTCGGTAGACCAATTTGGGCAAAGTTTTCAACAACTTCTAGAGTAGGTTGATCCATAAATTCAAGGGATGTTGGAATAATTTTATTAGCGATAATTTTAGAAACCGTCTTGGCTGCGTCTTCCAAGCTATCATATAATGCAAGCATTGTTTTTTTTGTTTCTGGCATTGGAATAAGCTTTAATGTAGCCTCGGTAATAATCCCTAAAGTGCCTTCCGAACCAACAAATAGACGTGTAAAATCATATCCTGCGACATCTTTTGCTAGCTTTCCACCAGTTCGAATAATGTCTCCGTTTGCTAATACGATTTCAAGAGCAATGACATAGTCACGTGTTACACCATATTTTAAACCACGTAAGCCACCTGAATTTTCATTAATATTTCCACCAATTGTAGAAATTTTCATTGAGCTTGGATCGGGCGGATAAAATAAGCCTTTTTCTTCGATTGTATTAATCATATCTAGAGTCACAACACCAGGCTGAACTGTAATGGTTAAGTTTTCTTCATCTATTTCAAGAATATTGTTTAAGTGTTTAAATAAGATCACGATTCCGCCATTTGTTGGACAAGTACCACCGCATAAATTCGTTCCAGATCCTCTAGGAACGATTGGAATATGGTTTTCGTTACAGATTTTAACGATTTCGGATACTTCTTTAGTAGAACGAGGACTAATGACTGCATCCGGAAGAGATTGCAAATTTGGTGTAGCATCGTAAGAGTATACGAGTCTCTCCACTTTTGAATCATCATAATTTTCTTTTCCAACAATTGCTATAAAACGTTGAGCAATGTCATTTGTAATCATAAATAAATTCCCCCCATTATCTTAATTCAAGTATAAAGAGTTAATAGATGAATTTACTATAGAGGAACATACAGAAAAAACACCATTTATCGGTGTTTTTTTGTAGATTCATCTAGTAGGTATGTTCCAATATACAATTTAACCAAATCTTGGATGTCTTTAGGATTCAATTTCGTTAATTCAGTAATTTTACCGAGGCGATACAGAAGTGTGTTTATATGAATATGTAAAGATTGTGCGGTATTTTTAAGAGATTGATTTTGATTTAAATACTCTTTCATTGTAATAAATAAATCCTCTTCACTTAATAAAGGTGCAATTGTCCGTTCTATAAATGTTTTCTTAATTTCTTGTGAAAGTTCCTGCAGAATTAAATCAATTGTTAAATCTTCATCAAATATAATTGAACTTGTTTTTAATGCAACTTTTAAAGCTCGATCCGCTTGATGATATGATTGATGTAATTGTTTTGGAGTGATTTGTTGCCCAACTCCTACAGCAATAGGTGAGTTTAATCGACTTTTTATCGTTTCATATAAATCTTGAATTCTTTGTAGTTTATGAATATCTTTATTCGTATTATCTATTTTCATCAAAAATACAATTCGATTATTGCCCCAGCGGACAAATACGTCATCATTATTTCGATTCGCTAAATCGATTATTAGTTGTCTTGTATCGACAGGGAGCATATTTGTATTTTCCCATTCGAAAATAATAACCTGCCTAATAGAATTTAAATCAATATTTAGCATAGTAGAACGTTCATAAAAATAATCATCCCACTCAATACCTTGAATCCAATCAAATACAAATGCTTCTAAAGTTCTTTGTTGCAAATCAATTTGATCTGTATAATAGTTTTCTCTAATTAATAATTCTGTCATCCTACGAAGCATTTCTCCAAAAGGTGAAATTTGTTCGGGATTTCCTGTAATGCCAATTACTCCGACTATTTCATTTTGAAAATAAATAGGAAGATTAATGCCAGACTTCACACCTTTTAAACGATTTTCATCATCAGATGTGATCGTAAACGTTTTTCTTTCATTAATTGCAATCAATGAGCCTTCATGAAATGTACCAGTTCGTGCTGGGTCTGTACTAGCTATAATGATGCCATCTGTATTAATAATAATAATATCTTCTTGTATTAACTTTCTAACTTCATTAATGATCTTTAATGCCAACTCATCAAGTACCATGTCAAACTCCCTCGAAATTGTTACTATTAGTATAATGTAAAATGACTCATTTCAACTATATCGTCTTTGAGTAGTTTGTGAAAATGTGAAAAAAGTTATGAACTTAGCTCAAATGGGCTAAAAATAGGATATGTAATAAAAAAGTGGTAAAGTGTTAAGAGCAGGAAGTACAAAAGATTTTAATATCTTAAACTTAAAAAGGCAAAAATGTACATACATAGAGTTAGATAAAGGAGCAAGAGATGAACAATTATAAATTAGTCATTCAATATGATGGGGGCCGTTATAAAGGCTGGCAAAGACTTGGTAATGGAGAAAATACAATTCAAGGTAAAATCGAAAACGTACTATCTGAAATGGTAGGAAGAGAAATTGAAATTATTGGAAGTAGTCGAACGGATGCAGGTGTACACGCATTTGAACAAGTTGCTAATTTTAAAATAAAAGAGAATATGCCTGAAAAAGAAATTAAAAGTTATTTAAATCGTTATTTACCTAAAGATATTAGTATAAAGGAAGTTTCGATTGAATCTGACCGTTTCCATTCAAGATATAATACTAGTGCAAAGACGTATATTTATAAAATTTGGAATGAGGAATATACGAATCCATTTATGCGCAAATATAGTATGCATGTAGAAGAGAAACTAAATCTAAAAAATATGCAAGCTGCAGCCAAGTACTTTTTAGGGGAACATGATTTTACAGCATTTTCAAATGCTAAATCTAAAAAGAAGTCGATGGTACGAGAAATCTACTCGATTGATTTTGAAAAGATAGACGGATTTATTCAAATAAGAATAAGTGGAAATGGTTTCCTTTATAATATGGTAAGAAAAATCGTAGGAACACTGATTGAAGTTGGTGCAGGTAGATTACATGCAGAAAATATACCGAAAATAATTGAGGTAAAAGATCGTGCTCAGGTGAGTAATCTTGCAGATCCTGGTGGATTATATTTGGAGAGCATTGAATTTAAGTTATAACATAGAATTAAAAAAGCATTGGGATATGTTGGATTCCAATGCTTTTTTAAATTAACTAGTTATTACATTCTAAGTAATCAACTGCTTTTTTTAGACGATTTAATCCTTCTATAATCTTAGATTTAGGACATCCGATATTCATACGGATAAATCCTTTTCCAGCATCACCATATGTCTCACCGGGCATAATGGCTACTTTTGCGTGATGAACAAGTGCATGTTGTAATTGCTCACTAGAATAAGGCAGCCCTGAAATATCAATCCATGCTAAGTATGTTGATTCTGGTAATGTAAATTTAAGTTTTGGAAGATGATTGTTAAGATAATTTTCTACTGTTTTTAAATTATCAAAAGTATATTCAGCCAATTCATCAACCCAGTTCTCACAGGTTTTATAGGCTTCGATCGTCGCTAGTGTTCCAAAGATGCTTGCAGATGAAAGGCCATCGCGATTTTTTAGAGATAGAAGAAACTCTTTATTAATCTTTTTGTTTGGTAAAATTAGATAAGATCCACCTAACCCAGGAATATTAAACGTTTTACTTGCAGAAGTACAAATACATACATTCTCCAAATTGATGCTTGTGTTTATAACTGGAATATGGAAATTAGGTTCAAATACGATATCCATATGAATTTCATCAGAAATGATAAATACATTATGTTTATTACATAAATCTACAAGCCTTTCTAATTCATGCATTGTCCAAACACGACCAGTAGGATTATGCGGGCTACACAGTAGAAGGATCTTGGCACGCTCGTGAGATAGTTTTTGTTCTAAATCATCAAAATCGATTCGATATTTACCATTTTCATAAAGTAATTGATTTTCAGAAATAAAACGATTGTTATCTTGAATTACTTTAAAGAAAGCATCATATGCAGGAGTTTGGATTACGACATGATCTCCAACACTAGTCATGTATTCAATTATTTTTGAGATAGAATAAATGACACTAGGACTATAAACAATCCAATCTTCTTTTATTTCGCAAGAGAATCGATTACGAAACCATTCTATAATTGATTTTTTAAATTCAAGATGATTCCATCGCGTATAGCCAAATATACCGTGTTTCATTCGCTGTTCTAATGCATGAATTATTTCATCTGGACTTTTGAAGTCAGTATCTGAAATCGAGAATGGTAGTAAATCTGGCACCCCAAACCGATCTTCAATATAGTCCCACTGTGTACAATACGTACCGGTCCGATCAACTATTTGATCAAATTTGTATATCATTTCGTACAACCCCAATTTATTTAAGATGATAATTTTTCTAATTGTGTTTTAAGAACTCCAACTTGTGGACCAATAACGACTTGTAAATTATGTTCGTCTAATTTCACAACACCAAGTGCACCACAATCCTTTAGAACTTTTTCATTAATAATATTCATATTATCTACAACAAGTCTTAATCTTGTAATGCAGTTATCTAGTGATTGGATGTTCTCTTTCCCACCTAAAGCAGTAAGAATTTTTAATGCTTGTGCATTTGTGCCTTTAATCACTGGTTCCTCACTTTGTTGATCATCATTTTTTTCTTCTCTACCAGGAGTTTTTAAGTTGAATTTCAAAATTGCATATCTGAAAACTGAATAGTAAACGATAAACCAAATTGCTCCTACTATAGGTACGAGATACCATTTTGTTTTAACTCCTTGTAAAACGCCAAAGATAACAAAGTCTAATATTCCACCGTCTGTGTTACCAATTGTTAAATGTAATAAAGCCATTAACATAAAACCTAGTCCTGTTAAAATAACGTGAATGAAATATAAAGGTGGAGAAATAAACAAGAATAAGAATTCGATTGGTTCAGTGATACCGGTTACAAAAGTGGCAATAACACCAGAAATTAATAGCCCTTTAATTTTATTACGATTTTCTGGACGAGCAGTATGATAAATCGCAAGTGCTACTGCTGGTAAACCAAACATGAATGTAGGCATTTTTCCTTGAGATAAGAAAGCTGTCGCTGATGGACTGATCGGAGCACCAGCTTTTAATTGTGCATAGAAAATATTTAGAGCGCCTGATACCGTTTGACCGTTAACGATTTCAGTACCACCTGCTTCTGTGAATCGTATCATTGCAACTAAAATATGGTGAAGACCAAAGGGGAGTAGTAAACGTTCACCGGCACCGAATAAAAATGGTCCGAAAACGCCAGATTTTTGAATTAAACTTCCGATTCCTGTAATGGCTATTGCGAAAATTGGCCAGATCATCGGAATAATAATCCCAATAACTGATAATGCAAGTGTCGTTATGATTGGAACAAAGCGGGCACCTCCAAAAAATGCGAATGCATCTGGAAGTTTAATACTATAAAAGCGGTTATGTAATAAATAGACAACTATACCGGCGATGATTCCGCCTAATACACCCATTTCAATGGTTTGTATACCCATAACCATACCTTGACCAGCTTGGCGCATTTTATCTGCCGCTACTAATTGGTTTGTTTCTGTTAAATAAAAATTAATCGATAAGTGCATGATGACGTAACCAACAAATCCAGAGAAAGCAGCGACGCCCTTTTCATATCGTACAAGTCCAAACGGAATTGCCATTGCAAATAAAACTGGTAAGTATGAAAATGCAAAACCACCAATAGTGGACATAAAGCTAAAAATAATCTGAAGTACAGAGTTTCCTAAAAATGGGAAAGTCTCAATTGTTGTCGGACTAGTAAATGAACTTCCGATCCCTAATATAAGTCCCATAAAGGCTAATAATGCGACAGGCACCATAAAGGTTTTACCTAGCCCTTGAAAAAACTCCCAAAGCTTTGATTTAACGGACTTCTTCTTTGCCATGTGTTTAGCTCCTTCGTTTTTTATTATGTCTTAAGAATACTAACGGCAAAATCGTTTAACAACCATTTGAGGTGTTAATGTAAGCGTGTACATTTTTTGTATATTGCTTACATTAAGTAGATTAATAAGTTCATAAATAAAAAGAGACAGTTGTGGTCCAATCATTAACAATTTGGCGTCTCTTTTTGATTAACTACCATATTTTCATTTCGTTTAAATAGGCAATAATAATGAAATCTAGTACCATACTTAATGGAAATCTTGAGGTCATATCAAGTTCACCAAAGTAAGTATTTGTAATATAAGCTTGAAGAGATAAACTTACTTCATTTTGTAAACGATTTGAGTGGCTTCCAGTTATGGCAATCGATTTGACGTTCCTTTTCTTTAAAATATGGGCAAATTCTAACATATGTAAAGTCTCCCCACTATATGAAACTAATATGGCTAAATCATTTTCTGTTAAACTATTTGCAGCACTACGTAACTCGTCCCAATCAGTTCGCGCATTACATAACTTTCCTGCAAACATGAGTTTTCTAGAAGCGTCAACACAAGTGGGAAGTGAGTTGCCAACTCCGAATAGTTCAACATGTGTACTATGTTTTAGATAATTAGCAGCTAACTTAATCTTTTCTTCATCAATATAATCCAATGTTTTTTCCATTTCTACTTTCATTCTCTCAATATGGGTTTTAAGAAGATAGGAGGTTGAAGAAACTGGTTTTTGAAGTTTATTCGTTTCCTTTGAAAGAGTATATTTTAAATCTTGAAACCCACGAAAACCTAATTGCTGGCATGTTCTACTAATTGTTGCTGTAGATACATAAAGCTCTTTTGATAATTCATCAAGATTTTGCTTCGTAATATAATCGGTATTTTGTAAAATATAATCCAATACTTGTTTTTCAAGCTGGCTAAGTTTTTCTCTATTTTGTGATAATCGTTTTAATAGTATTTGCATATAATTTCACCTGCTTTTAGAGAACTAGAAATATATCTTATTATATAGTAAATATTCTGAATGAAAAGAAATATAGATAAATGGAGCAAGCTGATTGTCTTAAGTAAGAAAGAGTAGAAGAGATTGTAGTTCATCTTAAGGAGTTAAATTAAAAAAAGGAAATGAACCCTATTAAAGAAGGATTCATTTCCTTTTTTATCTATAAATTAAAAATCACCAGTACCGTGATTAAACATCCAATGAATGCCGAATTTATCTGTTAGGCTTCCATAAGCTTTACTCCAAAATGTTTCTTGAAGTTCCATTTCTACCTGACCGCCATCACTTAATTTCGTAAAGACAGATCTAAGTTCTTCTAAGTCCTCACTTAAAAAAGATAGATGGATATTATTGCCTTGTTTAAACGGGGAACCAGGGAAAGTATCAGAGAACATAACGTTACTACCGTTAATGTTCAGTCTAGTATGCATAACTAAATTTTTCGCTTCTTCAGGTAGTGGGTAATCCGGATTTTGTGGTGCTTCACCGAAAGTCATAATCTTAGGTATTTCTGTGTTAAATACAGCCGCGTAGAATTCAACTGCTTCACGTGTATTACCATTAAAATTTAAATAAACATCAATTGGCATTTTTTCACTCCTAATGTTATGTATTTAAGACTTTAAAAGCCTACAAATCCATTCTATCCAAAAAAAGGTAATTTAACAAACTAAGATTTGAAAATTGTATGGAAAATTCTGATTTTATTATAAGGTTAAAAAATGCTTCATTTTAGAGTAACTAAACAAACATTCCACTGTCCAGTAGTTGAAAAAAGTAGAAATTTGTCGTAAGTATAGTAAAGACAGATTATTCAGACTAATTTTAAATACAATATTTTTACCTATTCAAAAAAAATAAACCTCGGTCATAAATGACAAGAATGCTTCTTTTATCTAAATCAAACAAATATAAACTCAAATTGTCTCAACTTAATTAATACAAATTCCCTAAGTGAATAAATTATTTTCGAACTTCTTCGACTGAATATTTCAAAATCCCCTTTTTTTCTACTCGAATACTTCCAATCTTCTCCAAATCGAATATGTCAAAAGTCTGGTTTAATAACCCAATATCTTTATAGGGTGAACGTAATTAAAATAAATAGTAGTAATTAATTAAATCAGTTAGGCTGAATCTATTTTTTATTTTTAATAGATTCAAAACATTAAAGTTTACTATAGAGGAGATTAAAGATGAAAAAGAGAAAGAGCTTTCCTTACAAAGTCCTTGCAACGACAACTTTAGCTTCAATGTTATTTACATCAACTGGATTTGCGGAAGGAACAAATGAAAATCAAGTACCGGCTCCAAGTTTAGAAGAGATTGCAAAGCAGGGTCAAAAGATTTTTGCTGAAGAACAAAAACAAAGTGCAAATAAGGCTGAAGACCCATTTGGCTACGAAAATTTAAATAATGCTCATGCTTATAAACCAAATGAAAAAGTACGTGTAATCGTTGAGGTAGAGCAACCAGCAACTTCTGATGATTCTAATCAAACTAAAAAGGCACGTTTTAAAGAAAAGCAAGATCAAGTTATCTCAAGGATTTCAAAGGAAAGATCCGTACCTAAAATTAAACAACGCTTCTATGAGGGCTTTAATGGTTTTAGTTTGGAGACAGAATATCGTAACTTAAAAGATATTCAACAAACACAAGGTGTAACGAATGTGCATATTGCAAGAAAATTCCAACCTTCAATGGGGGCAAGTAAAGAATTAGTACAAGCTCAAAAAGTTTGGCAAAGTTACGGATACGAAGGTGAGGGATTGTTAGTAGCGGTGGTCGATACAGGTATTGACTATACGCATAAGGACATGACAATCACCAAAAAAGGTAAAGCAAAACAAAAATGGAATCAAGAAAATATTAAAAGTAAACTAGATGAAACAAGTGTAGGAGATGTTTGGTATAGTGACAAAGTTCCAACTGGTTATGACTGGGCGGACCATGATACAGATGTCATTCCACATGGTTCAGGAAATGAACATGGTATGCACGTATCAGGTACAATAGGTGCAAACGGTGATGAAGCTAATGATGGTGTAGAAGGCATTGCTCCAGGCGTACAGTTACTAGCAGAAAAAGTATTCTCTGATACAGCAAATGGGGCGTATGAGGATGACATCATTGCAGGGATTGAGCATGCGGTAACAATGGGTGCTGATGTTATTAATATGAGTTTAGGAACTGATTCAGGTTTTGTTAGTGAAGTTGATGATCCGATTCAAAAAGTGATCCGTGAAGCGACTGAGCAAGGTACGCTTGTAGTTGTAGCTGGTGGAAACTCTGCTTATAGTACACAAAATAATTTGCTACAATCTTCTTTAAAACCATATGCTGAAAATCCGGATATTGGGACAGTTGGAGAACCAGGTGTAAGTCCTTTTGCATTATCTGTAGCTTCATATGAAAATTCAAGTATACATATGAGTACGTTACAAGAAGAAAATGGATTACAACTTCCATATCAAGATCAAACACAATTTAACTTTAATTTATCAAAAGTCTTATCACCGCTTGAATCTTATGAATTGGTTTTTGTAGGAGAAGGTAAAACTGCCGATTTTAAAAATCTTCCAGATTTAAGTGGGAAAATTGTAGTAGCAAAACCAAATGTAAAGTATGCTACTTACTCTTATATTCAATCAGAAGCGAAAAAGAAGAACGCAAAAGCGATCATTCTTGTTCCTGCTGATGAAGATATTGACTATCCATTAGTTTATTTTAGTCCTTATCTTAGTGTAGAAGGAGCTACAACAAGCAGAGCGATTGGAAACTCTTTAATTTCTAAGTTAAAAAGTGGTTATATTGTAAAAATGAAACCATCTAAAGGGGTATATGTTGATAACCCAGATAAGAATACGATGTCATATTTTTCATCTTATGGAGCACCACATACTTTAGACTTTAAACCTGAAATTTCAGCACCAGGGGGTAATATTTACTCTACTGTACCAGGGAATGGTTATGAGGTTATGAGCGGTACATCAATGGCATCTCCACATGTTGCTGGTGGTTCGGCATTAGTTTTACAATCTCTTTATGAAAAAGGATTAAAGCATTCAGAAAGTACAGCTTTAAAAACGAAAATTGCTTTAATGAACACTGCCAAACTAGTACAGGATCCTAGTACGAATAATGAAGTGCCGTATTCTCCACGTATACAAGGATCTGGTTTAATGCAAATTCAAAATGCAATTAAAACACCTGTACTTGTGACAAGAGAGAAAACTCCACTTGAACAAGCCGGAGCAGTTGCATTAAAAGAAGTTAACAAAAATATTCACTTCAAATTAAATGCAGAAGCTCTTCAAAATGTGAAGGTAAAAGATTTGGAATATCAAGTATATGTAGATGTATATACAGATGGTAGAGAAACAAAAGAATTTGACCTTGATAATGATGGAACATTGGATTCAAAAGAATATTTAACACTAAAAAGTGAGCGAATCAATGGTGCAATTGCAACTGTAAATGGCGAAAAAGTAACAAGTACAGAAGGAAAGACATTAAAAATTAAACCAGGACAAGAAAAAAATCTAGATGTTCAGATTCAACTTCCATCAAGCTTAAAAGATGGTTCATTTGTTGAAGGATACGTACGTCTAGTTCCTTCAGGGAAAAATAGTGACGCTGCAGTACCGTTAACAGTTCCTTACATGGGGTATTACGGTAAATGGGATCAACCAACAAATATTGATCCAGCAGCATATGAGAAAGATGCATTCTTAGGTTATACTACACTTTGGAATGATGAAATTGGAGCAGAAGGGGTATTCCCATTAGGATATGATCCAAGAACAGGAAGATTTAACATGGATCGAATTGTCATGTCACCTAACACTCCATTGAAACAAGTATACGCATCATTTACAGTACTTCGTAACTTAGCTAAAACAGAAATGTACGTAGAAAATGATAAAGGAGAATTACTTCAATACTTAGGTGATTTTAGTGAATATACTGGTAAGCCATGGAAATTCCGTAAAAACATTATGTCTTATAGAGACTATTTGAATACTGGATATGGTTGGGATTTAAAAGACCAAAATGGACAAGTAGTGAAGGATGGCGTTTATAACTATGTAATCAAAACAACGCTTGATTATAAAGGTGCGAAGCCACAAATCGTAAAACTTCCATTGCATATTGACTCAGTTGCTCCAGTTGTTTCAGATATAAAAGTAACGCCTAAAGATGGACAATACGAAATCTCGTTCAAAGCGGATGATGTCGGAAGTGGTTATAATGGTGCAATCGTTTGGTATAACGGCAAATACAAGCCATTAAACCAAGGTGAAACATCTACTCTAGTAAAAGAAGAACCAAAGAGCGTAGTAGTATTAGGAGCAGACTATGCACTAAACCAGAGTTATTCAGTATGGGGAGATCCTTCTTATATTAATGAAGAAATGCTTGTTAGTTACTTCAGTGTATATCCAAATAAAAATGTAAATTCAAAAACGCCAGCAGGAATCAACGCTTTTGCAAATAACAATGTAAATTGGAAAATTTATATTAAAGATGAAAACGGTAAAGTAATTGATTCACTAGATGTACAAAACGAAAGTGAAATTCACTTGAAGTGGACGCCAGAAGCAGATGTTCCAAACGGTACGTACACAATATCTGCGGATGTATCTAGTAAAGATGGATTTAAAGTATCCGTAACACCACAAACAATTACAGTACAACAATAAATAGTTTAAAAGTAAAAGTGTAGGGAATATTTTTTCCTACACTTTTTATATTGTTGAAATAAAACATTGTCAATATAGAACAACAAAAGTGTAAGTATATATTATTTAAGTTAAAATTTTAAAGGTACATACTCATAACAGGTTCATGAGGAAGTAAACCACCGAAAATTAGAAAGATACTTCCTCATACCAGGTTCATGAGGAAGTAAACTAGCGAAAATTAGAAAGATACTTCCTCATAACAGATTCATGGGGAAGTAAACTGGCGAAAATTAGAAAGATACTTCCTCATACCAGGTTCATGAGGAAGTAAACTAGCGAAAATTAGAAAGATACTTCCTCATAACAGGTTCATGGGGAAGTAAACTAGCGAAAATTAGAAAAATACTTCCTCATAACAGGTTCATGGGGAAGTAAACTGGCGAAAATTAGAAAGATACTTCCTCATACCAGGTTCATGAGGAAGTAAACTAGCGAAAATTAGAAAGATACTTCCTCATAACAGGTTCATGGGGAAGTAAACTGGCGAAAATTAGAAAGATACTTCCTCATACCAGGTTCATAAGGAAGTAAACTAGCGAAAATTAGAAAGATACTTCCTCATACCAGGTTCATGAGGAAGTAAACTAGCGAAAATTAGAAAGATACTTCCTCATAACAGGTTCATGGGGAAGTAAACTGGCGAAAATTAGAAAGATACTTCCTCATACCAGGTTCATGAGGAAGTAAACCAGCAAAAAATAGAAAGATACTTCCTCATAACAGGTTTTAGTGGAAATCAATCAAAAGTTAGCGTAGTTGACAAGCTCATTATTCAACACTCTGAAAAGTGTAGGGAATATTTTTTCCTACACTTTTCAGAGTGTTGAAAAATAACTTGAACAATAGTGCATAGGGTTTCAAGTGTTAGCGGAAGGACTGTAAGAATACTTTCCAAACCTTGATATCTTTCAAAATTTATGTAGAAAGAACTAAAAAATATCTTTAATTTGGTTATTAATATGATTTTCTTATCATTTGGTTCATAATAGAGAATAATAGTATTTTGCTTGTTTTTAGCAGAAAGGTGTTTAGTAAATGAAACATTTAACAATCTTATCAAAAATTGAAAATTATATGGATCGATTTACGCAAGCCGAAAAGAAAATAGCAGTTTATATAATGGATCATGCTGAAATTGTCCCCAACTTAACGACTAAAGATATTTCTAACAATACAGGAGCTAGTGAAGCGAGTGTTGTTAGATTTTGTAAAACAATTGGAATCGGTAGTTTTAAAGCCTTTAAAATAGCATTAGTGAGAGACTTAACTGTTGCTGAAATGAATATTAATGATTTTTCAGTTATGGATAAGAAAGACACACCGTATGATTTATTTAATAAAGTCACTTATGTAAATAAAGCAGCTATTGAAGCTACGGTATCTACTTTAGATAAAAGAGAATTAGAAAAAGCAACAGATGAAATTGTAAAGGCTAAGAAGATTATATTTTATGGAGTAGGCGGTTCAGCTGTATCAGCTATGGACGGAGCATATAAATTTGGGAAAATTGGTTACCATGCCATTATGTCTCCTGATTTCCATATGGTAATCACTTTAGTAGGTCATATGGAAGAAGGCGATATTTTTGTTGCTGTTTCTAATTCAGGGAAAACAAAGGATGTATTAGAGCTTGCTCGTTTTGCTAAGAAAAAGGGAGCAACCATCATAGCGATTACTAAGCTTGGCAAGTCTCCGTTATTTAAGGAAGCTGATATCAAGCTTTGCACACCTGACATGGAACAAGATAATCGAATAGGAAGTATCGCTTCAAAAATGGCACAGCAAAACATAATCGATTCATTATATGTTATATGCTTTAACCGAATCGGAAACAAAGTATCGAGTAAACTGCATGAGTATAGTGAAGAAGCAGGTAAATTAAGAAGGTAATCTAATTAAATAACTACTCAAGGAAGATAGGCAAAAATAATTTTTGATTTATCTTCTTTTTTTGTTATATAAATAAGGAAAAAAATGTCAAAATTTGAAGAGAGAATTTTTTGATCTAGTTATAATTACATATTTTACATTTTCAATTTTATTTTTAATCTAATTTTAATAATGCTAAAGTGCTAATTTCAAAAACTAGACTAAAAGAATAATATAAGACTAAAGAACGAAATTTGGAAAAAGCAAGTTATAAAAACTGACGTGTTTCGTCATTTATTTATGAAAAATAGTGAGTTTTCTGTCATATTATTTAGAATTTTGTAACTATTTGGTGAATAAAACCCTCTGTGATTTCTAGAATTTTTAGAATATTATTAAAATGTACTTCGAAAATTATTAAGGGGGGCTTATTTTGAACAAGTTTGTCGTAACTAGTTTTGCATCAGTGATGGTTGCCGGAACGTTATTTTCTGGGATTCCATTAAAAACTGCATCATCTGAAAGCTTGAGTAAAGTACATAGTACATTAGCGAAGCATTCAAAAAGTACTTTAGATTTATCGTTAGTTAATGACGAAAAGTTATTAGCTGCACTGGTTAAACGTGGTGTGATTTCTGCAAATGCTTCTAAAGCACAGAAACAAGCTGCATTACAAAAATATTTAGAGGTTAAAGGTCAAGCAGATCTAGTAACAGGAAAAGATCCAATTGCTAGCAAAGCGAAAAAAGCAGAAGCTGCAAAACATGGTAAATTTAAAGATTTTAATAATGGCCTATTACACGGAAACGGTAAGAAAAATGGTCAATTAAAAGGTACTCCTGATCCAGTTAAAGAATCAGCTTCTCCTGGTATTCAAAAGAAGGGGAAACTTTTAACATTAATGGTTGAGTATTCTGATCTTCCTCATAACACAATTAAGAAGGAAGAAACAGACAACTGGTACAAAGATTATAATCAACAACACTTTGAAGATATGATTTTTGGTGAAAATGGAGTAAAAGGTCCAAACGGAGAAAATTTCCTTTCCCAAAAACAATATTATGAACAACAATCTGGTGGAACTTATACAGTTGAAGGTAAAGCATATGGCTGGTTAAAGGTACCAGGTACGGCTGAATATTACGGAGCAGATTCTAAAACTGGACATGATAACGTAACACCAGGTGGATCAAAACAATTAGTAATTGATGCATATGCTGCTGCAAAAGCTGCAGGAGTTCCTTTACAAGATTACGATTTAGAAGATCCACATGATTTAGATGGAGACGGAAACCTCTGGGAGCCAGATGGTTTAGTTGATCATCTTCAAATCATTCACTCAGGTATGGGACAAGAAGCTGGCGGTGGAGCACAAGGAGACAATGCAATTTGGTCACACCGTTCTGCTAAATTCGTAGATCCAGATGGTCTTGGTTTAGGCTTACCAGGCTTCTATGACTACACAATGATGCCTGAAGATGGTGCAACTGGCGTATTCGCACATGAATATGGTCATGATTTAGGCTTACCAGATGAGTACGATACAATTTACTCTGGTGCTGGTGAAGCTGTTGAATATTGGTCAATCATGTCAGCTGGTTCTTGGGCAGGTAAAATCCCTGGAACAGAGCCAACAGGATTCTCTCCTTGGGCAAAATCATATTTCCAATCTACTTTAGGTGGAAAATGGACGAACCCAACTGTTGTAAATTGGGAAGATGTATCTACAAAAGGTACTCAATTCTTATTAGATCAAGCAAATTCACCACTTGGTCAAAACAACCAAGCTATTCAGGTGAATTTACCGAAAAAAGTAACATCTATTAATACACCAGCTGCTGGCACTTATGAGTATTGGGGTGGACAAGCAGATGAAATGGATAATAGCATGGTTACTTCTGTAGATTTAACAGGAAAATCTTCAGCAACATTAACTTTTGACGCTTGGTATGATATCGAAGAACAATGGGATTTCGCATTTGTTCAAGTTTCAACTGACAATGGAGCAACTTGGAAATCATTAGGTAACAATAACACAAGAAGTGACGTTGTATCTGAAGGATACCCAACAATCATAAATTCAATGCCTGGTTTCACTGGGAACTCAAATGGATGGCAAGCACAAAGCTTTGATTTATCAGCATATAAAGGCCAAAAAATTCAGCTTCGTTTACGTTCAGCAACTGACTGGGGTACTTCAAATGTTGGATTCTTTGCAGATAATATTAAAGTAGTAGCAGATGGCGCTACAATTGTTGAAGATGGTGGAGAAAAAGCAACTTCTCCATTTACTTTAAAAGGATTTTCTAAGTCTGATGGTAACAAATATTCAGATCATTACTACTTACTAGAATGGCGTAACCATAAAGGCGCTGACGAAGGGTTAGCTCATATTAATCGTGGAGGCTCTCTATTAAGCTATGATGGTGGTTTAGTAGTATGGTATGTTGATGATAGCTTCACAGAAAACTGGTCAGGTATTCACCCAGGTGATGGTTTCTTAGGTGTTGTTGATGCTCACGACGATACTAATTTATTATGGAACTATGGCGCTCAAGCAAGTTCACGTTTCCATGTAGCGGATGCGGCATTCGGATTAAATTCAACATCAGGTTATAACATTACTTATCCAACAGGAGAAGTATTAAAATCTCCAGGTCAAGAAGCTGTCTCTTTATTTAATGATAGCAAAGACTATAATAATACATTCTTACCAGATGCTGGTCGTAACATCGGACACTTTGGTTTAAAAGTTCGAGTTAATGGTCAATCGAAAGACAAATCAGTTGGATCAATCGTAGTATATAAATAATAATGAACTGAAGAAAGGCAACTTATTGTTGTCTTTCTTTTTTGTTTTTAATTGTTTAATAGGAACATATATTATTTTATAATAAAATATAATTTCATATATTTAAATTGTTTAATTGACTTTTTGTTTCATGGGGTTAAAATGAAAACCAAATAGTATAAATCTAATAGTAGGGAAGGAAAGAGACTATGCTAGGTATATCAATCTATTTATCTGAAAAAAATAATGATAAGAATAAAAAGTATATCGAACTAGCAAAACAAAATGGATTTCATTCAATCTTTACATCACTACACATACCAGAAGATGACCCTTCAACTTATAAAAAACTTCTTCAACAACTTGGGTCATGGGCAATGGAAAATGAAATGGAGCTTATGGCAGATATTTCAGCAAAATCACTTACACATTTAGGGTTAGATTACTCAAACGTAGGCGAATTACAAAATTGGGGAGTTACTGGATTACGAGTAGATTACGGATTAAATGAAAACCAAATAGCAGATCTTTCTAAAAAAATGAAGATTGCACTTAATGCTAGTACACTTACGCCTGCATTTTTAGACGAATTACTTAAATGCGGATTACAAACTAAAAACGTGGAAGCTTGGCATAACTTTTATCCTCGTCCAGAAACTGGCTTAGCTACAACTTATTTAATCGAAAAAAACAAATGGTTAAAAAGCTTTGGAATTTCAACAATGGCATTTATTCCTGGTGATGATGAAATGAGAGGACCACTATTTAAAGGACTACCAACATTAGAAAAACACCGTGGAATTAACCCCCTGCTAGCTTACTTAGACCTAACTCAAAACTGTTACATTGATAAAGTTTTAGTTGGTGATATTAGTATAAAAATAGAAACGATGGAGGCTCTATCAAAAACAAAGGATTTTATTGAATTAAGATATAGACCGTATGTACAAGATGAAGAAACCCTTGCCATAGTGGAGAAGATTCACACCAATCGCGAAGATCCTGCACGAGATTGTATTCGTTCAATGGAATCTAGATTATACGGTAGCTTTGGCGAGAATAGTCTAAAACCAGCAAATACAATCATAAGAAACATAGGTTCTATTACAATCGATAATGAATTATATGGCAGATATAAAGGTGAGTTACAAATTATGCATACGAATCTACCAAGCGATGAGAAAGTAAATGTAATAGGAATGATTATTGAAGATGATCTATCATTATTAAAATATATTGGATCGGGTAAGAAATTTAAGTTAAAGCGTGTTTAAATAACACGCTTCTTTTTTTAGGTTAGACTGAACTATTTAGAAACGGTATGATAAGGATACATACAAAATATTAGTTCGAATGGTCGTGGAAAAATGGACGATAAGTATTATGATACCCTACTGAATATAAAGACAGAAGGAGAGCAAAAAGGATTTAATGAATCTTTTCATTATCATCGGTATGAGCCAACACCATATAGCGCACTACAACAACTATTTAAACAATACATACTTTCAAGCGATGATCGAATAGTCGACTTCGGATGTGGTAAAGGAAGATTAAATTTCTATTTAAATAGCTTATTTCATGCTACAGTCGTTGGAATTGAAATGAATGAAAAATATTATAATGAAGCTGTTGAAAATAAAAAAAATTACATAAAAAAAACAAGGACAAGTAAAGATAAAATACAGTTTTATTGCTGCTTGGCTGAAGATTATCAAATTAATCCATTAGATAATTGTTTCTATTTTTTTAATCCTTTTTCAATCCAAATTTTTATGAATATCATAAATAACATATTAATTTCAGTTGAACAATCAAAAAGAGATGTTGAAATCATTTTGTATTATAGTTCTGATGATTATATATTTTTTTTAGAAAATCAGACCGCCTTTGAATTAAAACAAGAGATCTTATTAGCAGATGCTTATATGAAAAATCCAAATGAAAGATTTTTAGTCTACAGGTTAACTTACTAATTTTATCAGATTCAAGGATTTATTCGCTTTTATGGAGAATTTTTTTAAGTGGGAGAATAGTAAATTAAATAATCGGAAGGAAGAGTTCAATTTGAGTAATATTGACCCTTTTATAAAATCATTTAAAAATACAAACAAACAATTGGCGGGAAATGGATTTAGAAATATTCAAGTATTAAAGGATGCACTAAAAGACTTCGACGGTAGTGAAGAAAGCGATCTTTATGGAGCTGGGAATTTTATTGACGATTTTCAAGTGAAAATGGCAGATTTTTTAGGTAAGGAATCTGCGGTGTTTTTCCCAAGTGGTACGATGGCTCAGCAAATCGCTTTAAGAATCTGGTGTGATGAAAAAGGAATTAATAAAGTTGCTTATCATCCTTTATCACATTTAGAAATTCATGAAGAAGATGGCTTGAAGAAGTTGCATAATATACAGCCTATTTTATTAGCAGATAAAAGTCGTGTTATTGAGTTAGAGGATGTTTTAGCAATGGATGAGGAAATCTCTTGTTTATTATTAGAATTACCACAGCGGGAAATTGGTGGACAACTACCATCATATGAATCACTAGAATCAATTTCTTCATACTGCCGTGAAAAGGGAATAAAATTGCATTTAGACGGTGCTAGATTAATGGAAATTCTCCCATACTATAAGAAGACAGCTTCTGAATTATGTAGCTTATTTGATAGTGTTTATATGTCATTTTATAAGGGAATTGGGGGAGTAGCAGGAGCAATTCTTGCTGGTGACCGAGTTTTTATCAACGAATCAAAAGTTTGGAAAAGAAGACATGGAGGAGATTTAATTAGTCTTTATCCATACATAATAAGTGCAAATTATTACTTTGATCAAAGAGCAAATAAAATGGAGCAATACTATGAAAATGCAGTTGAGTTAGCCAATTTCTTTAATAGTTGCCAATCAATCAATACTATACCAACTATTCCAGTTTCTAATATGTTTCATGTTCATTTTAATGCGCCAATTGAAAAGATTAAAAACATACTTCAATCAATTCATGAAGAAACAAAAATTGGTATGACAGGTAACTTAAGGCCAGTTAATAAGGAAGTTTGTTATTGCGAGATTAGTATTGGAGACTTATATTCAACAATCTCTAAAGAGGAGCTTCATTGTATTTTTAACAAATTAGATGAGGAAATGAAGTCAATATAAATCCAATATTATGGACACAATGAATGTTTAATCTATATGAAAAAGGGAGTCGACTTAAATGCAAAAAATTACAACGTTTTTAATGTTTGAAGGACAAGCAGAAGAAGCGATGAATTTTTATATGTCGCTATTTAAAGATTCAGAGGTTGTGAATATTTCGCGTTATGGAGCAGATATGGGTGAGTTTGAAGGGAAAGTAATACATGCTACTTTCACATTAAACGGCCAACAATTTATGTGCATTGATAGTACCGTTAAACATAAATTTACGTTTACACCTGCCGTTTCATTATATGTAACTTGTGAAACAGATGAAGAAATTGAAAATGCATACAAACAATTAAGTCAAGGTGGAGAAGTACTAATGCCTTTGCAGTCATATCCATTCAGTGAAAAGTTTGTATGGGTGAATGATCAATATGGTGTATCTTGGCAATTAACTCTCGAAAAAAAATAATAAAGAACTGTAAGGAAAAATCGTGTCGGAAACAAAGACGCGATTTTTTTATTGCCGAATATTTTTATCATTTCAAGTTTAAAATAAGATGATTTATTGCAAACTTTTATTATATGAATTTTTATAAAGGTGAGAGTTTAACTATATGAGTGAAGTAAATTTAATTACTGAAAAAGAGTTTGACGAACAATTAATTAATAAATATGCAAGTTTAATGGCATTAGGTAATGGTTACTTAGGTTTACGGTCTTGTCATGAAGAAGACTATGAAGGACAAAAAAGAGGGATGTATATATCGGGTATCTATAATCAGCTATCTCCAAGTCAAACGACAAAGCTTGTAAATCTTCCAGATCTAATTGGAATGGAAATTGAAATCAATGGTGATATTTTTTCAAATGCAACTGGTCAATTTACATTTTATGATCGGAAATTAAATATGCTGACCGGCGAACTTTTAAGAGAGGTAATTTGGAAGAATAAAGATGGAAAGCGATTCCACTTTAAGTTTCAGCGTTTTGTTTCAAAGGATGATTTACATTTACTTGCTTCAAAAGTTACTGTCACAGCTTTAGATTGTAATGCAAAGATTAAAATAAAAACAGGTATTAACGCGGAGTGTGTCGGTCAACAAAAGAATGAACTTACAGAAGAATTAGTAAGAATAATGGATAATCAAATTATACATGGTGTTTATCAAACGACTGAGACTAAACATAAAATTGCAATCGCAACATGTTGTGTAATTCCTGATGAGAGCGAGGTTTCATATTTTACGTTAAATAATCGACTTCTAGCCTCCATTACACAAGATCTCGTTGTCGAGCGAGCTGTTGAGTTTTCAAAAATTAGCTCAGTTTATACATCTAATGACATGTTACGGGAAGATCCTTCTGCAGCTTGTGTTAATACTGTACAGAAATTTTTATCAGAGGGTTATGATAATTTGAGAAATAGTACAGCAATTAAATGGCAGGATTTTTGGAAGCAAAAAAGAGTCGTTATCACATCAAAGGATCAAGCGGATCAGTTAGCTTTGGATTTCTCTATGTACCACATTGAAGCAATGACTCCGGCGCATGATGATCGATTGAGCATAGGCGCAAGGGGATTAACAGGCGAGGGTAATAATGGTTTAATATTTTGGGATACTGAACTATTTATTGCACCGTTTCACTTATTTACTGAACCAGAGATTGCAAAAAGATTACTAAGATATCGATATCAACATATTAAAGAAGCAAAAATAAAGGCTTACCAATTAGGTTATGAGGGTGCTTTATTTCCATGGGCAAGTGCTTTTTCCGGAAAAGAAGAAACACAGAAAAGTTCAGGGAATAATACAACACAAGAGATTAGCTCAAATTTAGAAAAATCAAGTCATCATATAGTAGCTGACATTGCATTTTCGGTCGTACAATATTATGAAAATACATTAGATGAAAGCTTTATGTCTAGTGATGGACTTGAACTACTCAAAGAAACTGCGCGCTTTTGGGTGAGTAGGACAACTGATTCAAACGGCGATTTAATTATTAAGAATGTCATCGGTCCAGACGAATATACAGATCAAGTAAGTAATAATGCTTATACGAATTATATGGCTTTTTATAATGTACAGAATGCGTTAAATTTTATGGTGAAATACAATGACCCTGATGCAGAGTTAAAGCAAAATTGCACTGATTTTTTAAAACGATTATATTTACCAAACGAAAATGATGAGAATATTATTCCACAAGACGATACATTTTTAAGTAAACCTGAGATTGACTTAACGGAATATAGACAATCTATTGCAAGTCGAGAAATTTTATTAGATTATTCTATACAAGAGCTATATGAACTACAAGTTCTAAAACAAGCTGATGTCGTCATGTTGCTTTATCTTTTCCCTGATTTGTTCAAAACGGAAATCGTTAAAAAGAATTTAGAATACTACGAAGAGCGTACTGTTCATGACTCTCCAATAAGTAAAGCAATTCACGCAATTGTTGCTGCAAGATGTGACTACGTGGAAGAGTCTTACCAATTATTTCAAGAAGGATGTTTAATCGATTTAGGACCGAATCCAAAATCATCAGATGACGGAATTCATGCTGCGCCTATGGGAGCAAATTGGCTAGTAGCAATCTTTGGCTTTGCAAATATCTCTATGGACATCAATCGTTTAAAAATTGATCCTAAATTACCTTCAAATTGGAATAAAATGACCTTTCCTTTCCAATGGCAAGGGGCAAAACTAGAATTTACAATTACTCAAAAAAACATAACAATTACAAAGGATTATGGTCCACCAGTTTCATTAGAAATTAACGGTGAAACATATAATTTAACCGAAAGGATAAAGGTTTCTCTTTAAGTGGTGAGAAGAGAAGGTTAAAAGAAACAAACAACCCCCAATCTATCACTAAGATTGGGGGTTGTTTTTCTATGCTTCATATAATTCCAACGGTAAACCATCAGGATCCTGGAAAAATGTAAATCTTTTATTTGTTAACTCGTCAATTCGAACTGGTTCAACAAAGACAGCATTTTGTTTTAAGTATTGAATACTTTCTTCTATATTCGTTACAGTAAATGCTAAATGACGTAACCCAGCTGCTTCAGGATTTGTTAGTCGCTTCGGTGGATTTGGAAATGAAAATAACTCAATTTGTCCATTTTCTCCGATACTTAAGTCCAATTTATAAGAGTCGCGATCCTTTCGATAGGTTTCCTTCATTACCTTACAACCTAATAAATTTATGTAAAAATGCTTAGACATTTCATAATTAGAACAAATAATAGCGACATGATGGATCCTCTTAATTTCCATATTAAAACTCCTTTTTACTTTGATTTACTCAAACTTTTCTAGTTTATCATGATTCGTACATGTTTGAAAAAGAAATACTTTTCATTTGGACAGTATAGTTCAGAGTTTTAAGTGGAAAAATTGAATGGTGAACTGTAAAACTAGGCTAAACTTCAAAAAAAATAATGGGAATAATATCCCATTAAATTTTGAAATTTATCTTCTTCTTTTTTTATCATCTTTTGCTAAAACCTGTACTTTCTTAATAACTTCTAGTTCTACTATGACATGTACATGTTTATCATTTATATGATTAACGCTTAATACTTTACCTTTTCGTCCTTTAATGCGAATAGTATCTCCTTCAGAGGGTATATTTTTGAGTAGTTGGTTTAATAGTTCTACGTTTTTCTCAATATAATGAACTACAATCATCTAGCTTCAACTCCTCTAATCATTCTTATCTTTATACAATACAATATTTAAGATCAAATAAAATAAGAACAAATTTAAGCTGATTATTTTACATTACAAATTCATATATTAAGCAATAACTTCTATATATTAGCAGATGATATTATTTTTTTAAAAATTCTAATAAATCCTTTCTATTTAAACCGTTCTTTAATACAATTTAACAAAATAACAGATTGTGAGGGAGCCGATGCATAAGAAAATTTTATCAATAATAGTGATCAGTATGCTTTTAGTAGGATGTAAGCATGGCGAAAAGTCTGTAAAAACAGTTAAAAATGAGAATGAAAATCCTTCAAATGAACATGTAATTGATAAAGGAGAAATCGATACGATTTACGCTCCTTTAAATGGATTACCAATAAGTCAAGTTAGCGAACAAAGACCTGTTGCAGTAATGGTGAATAATTATTATTTGGCTAGACCTCAAAGTGGTCTGAGCAATGCTGATGTTGTTTATGAAATTTTAGCAGAAGGAGATATTACAAGATTTCTAGCCATTTTTCAAAGCAATATACCTGAGAAGATAGGACCTGTAAGAAGTGCCAGAGATTATTACATTGATTTGGCAAATGGTTATCATGCCTTATTTATCTGTCACGGAAATAGTCCGAAAGCGAAACAAATGATGGATTCAGGAATGATTGATGCATTAAACGGATTGATCTACGACGGTACGTTATTTAAAAGAGATAAAACGAGAAAAGCACCACATAATTCTTATATTCTGAAAGAGGGGATTGAAAAAGGAGTTGCTCAAAGACATTACTCTTATTCCGAAAAAGTTATTCCACTAGATTTTACGCAGAAGGACCTAGTATTTGATAACTCTTGGCAAACTGCTACAGAAGTATTTATAAAATACTCTCATGATGCAAGAAATAATGTGACTTACAAGTATTCGAATTCAACGAAACAATTTCAACGAGTTCAAAATGGAATAGTAGCAAAGGATGCCTTGAATGAAAAGCAGCTTCAAATTAAAAATATTTTAGTTGTAGAAGCGACCCATAAAATTATTGATAGCTATGGTCGTCGTTCAATTGATACCGAACATGGTGGAAAAGGATATTATATAGTTGATGGTAAGTATGTGAATATACAATGGAAAAATGTAGATGGTCGAATCATTCCATTTACATTAGATGGAACTGAAATAAAACTTTCACCAGGTCAAACTTGGATTAACTTTGTTCCATTTTTAAAAGATGTAACAATTAAATAAAATATATTAAAGCAGATAATTTTATTTAATTATTTGCTTTTTTTATTGCTAAGGAATGAAACTTACGATGTTACGATAAAAATTATTATTCGTTTATAGATAGGCTGTGTGCATTACCTTTAACTACATCTGCTGATTTTGTTATGGATAAAATCGCAGGCAGTTGAAAAAGAACATCCAAATGAAGGGTTCATGAGGAAGGAAACCAGCAAAAAAATGAAAAAAACTTCCTCATAACAGGCCCATGAGGAAGTCAAAACAGCCCAAACGCATATACAACTGTCTAATAATGAACCATTTTACTGGTTTATTTTTTATGATAAACATACCAAGTAATTGCAATTAAGTAACCGATAAAAGGCGATGTTCCATAACCCATAATCGGTACTGGAAAATTTCCAAAAAAGCTAGAAAGAATACAAATCAAAAAATAGGTCCCTAGACTAAATGATAATGGTTTTGCATTGGTTGGAGGAGATAGGAAAAACGGCATTGGTAAAATAAAAAGGGAGATTAGCCCAATGATTAGCCATCCGATTCCCATTTCCTTTACTAAACTTAAAATGTCCTCAACATAAGAAACTGGGGCAAGTTGATCTAAGTGCGACCAGCTTAAGATCATTAAAAGAATAAAAACAATTAATAGGAGTATTTGAATGTTTTTATTCTTTTTTATAGTTAGGAATAAAATTGAAATAGAGATTGTAAAAGCTGTTAGTTGAGATGCATCTGGTTGAAAAAGTAATAACAATGCAAAGAATAACGCAAACCCAAAAGTAACCCAAATTGGTTTCGATTTTATTAAGCTTGATAGTTTAATGAGTATTAATGGAACTAAAACTAGGGCGATATTAAATCTTAATGGACCAATTGCGATCCAGCGATGTACACCGTCTAATCCTTTGTCCAAAAAGGTAAGTAAAAATAAGATGAGTATGCATGTTATGACAATGATATTTGTCTTTTTCTTTGTGGATTTCTGATCTCTAAACAGTACGAAAAAGGAGATGATTCCTCCTACAATCGCAATTAAAATATTTTGACCGTAAATGGACGGGGGTACTTGGTTATTGATCATAGCTAGTACTCCGACGATCATTGCTGGCATCGTTATGGCGAGTGGTAATAAGTTTATTTTCTTAAAATTAAGCATCTTGTTCTACATTAACCTACCTTTACAATAGTTTTATATTTGTTTAATTAGCTTGCGTAGTTTCTCTAGCCCTTTGACTAAATCATTTTCGCTAACTAGTGAGTAACTAATCCTAAATGAAGAAATATCTGTATTGTTGTTAAAGCAAGCTACACCAGGTAAGAATGAGATATTTTCATGATTAGCTTTTCTTAATAAGTTAAAAACATCTAAATTGGATTCATGAAATGTAAGCCACAAATTAAAGCCTCCATCAGGTATCTGGAAATATAATTGATCAGTTAGAGATGAAAGTATTTCAACACTTGTATCACGACGAATTTGTAGAGCGATCCGTAGTTTTTCCACATGACTTCGCATTCGGTCGGTTCGTAGAAATGGTAAAATCGCTTTTTGTGTTAGTAAAGGGCTACCCACATCCATTGAAGCTTTAACTGCAAGCAGCCATTCTAAAACCGGTCCATTTGCCAGCATTGCAGCAATTCTAACTCCAGGAGCTAAAGTTTTACTAAATCCTTTTATGTAGATAACGTGTTCTGATTGATCATAATATTTAATTGGGTAATATTGAAATGCTTTTTCGAAATAAATATCACTAAACGAATCGTCTTCAAGAATAAAAAATTGAAACTGTTGTGCTAGTTGAATTAATTCTTTTCTACGACCATTACTCATTGAGATTCCAGTTGGATTTTGAAAGGTTGGGTTAACATAAATTAATTTTGGTGTAAATTTAATGCACAAATCTTCAATTAAGTCTGAGCGAATTCCCTCTTCATCCATCTCGACAGGTATTATATGAATCCCCTTATTTATAAAAATATCAAGTGCACCACCATAGCATGGACTTTCGACTATAATTGAATCCCCAGGTTTTAATAGTGCCTGGGCTACTAAGTCAATTCCTTGCTGAACGCCGCTTGTAATAATTAGATTTTCAGTTTTAGATTGTATTTTTTGAAATTCATATATATGTTTAACAATTTCCGATCTTAATTCGATATCTCCTTGAACAGGGCCATAAGTTGTTAATATAGAGGCATCATCTCTTAATAATTTTTGCATTTCATCCGCTAAAAATTTATTAGGAAGCAGACGTGGATATACGACTGCTTTTGAAAAATCATATTTTAACTGTTCTCTATTTATTAAATATTGGGATCTTACAATATTGATTCCTAAAGTCTGTTGCCAGTTATTACTTGGACTCAGTTGTGTTGTTTTTTGAACTTTCTTACTAATAAATACTCCTTTACCTGGCTCTACCGTGACATAGCCGTTTTTCTCTAAGTATTTATAAGCCTTTCTAACAGTTAAAATGCTTATTGAAAGTTCTTCTGCTAATTTGCGTAAAGATGGTAATTTTTCGTTAGGCAAAAGTAGACCACTTTGAATGCTACCTGCAATTTGAGTACTTAATTGGAGGTAAATCGGAACTGTTGATTTTTGATGGATTTGAATTTTCATAGATCACCACTTGTTTTTAGTTATAAATTAATTAAAAAAAGATAAATCGTCAATGGAAAAAGAGTGAACTGTTATATGCTCTATTATACTGTTATACTCCGACTTTAATATAATACTTTTATCAAAGGGGTGATGAAATGATCATTATTAATTATCTTCTTATTTGCTTGATTTTCGGTACAACTTTTCTAGCAATAAAATTTGGAATTGAGTCGGGAGTTTCGCCTTTATTTTCAGCCGGCATTCGATTTACATTAGCTGGACTGATTGTCATTTTCTATTTCCTTCTTAAAGGAGTAAATGTGAAGAAATTTATTTTTTCAAAACGAATTATGTATATTGGATTTTGCTTAACTTTTATGACATTTTCAACATTATATTGGGCTGAACAATATATTACATCGGGGTTAGCCGCAGTTTTGTCTGCTACTGGTCCAATGATGATATTACTTTTCCAATTAAGGAAAAATAATAAGGGAATTGAGCGTAAACAACTAATCGCGTTATTAATGGCTTTTACAGGTGTAACTTTTGTCTGTTTACCTGGAATAAGTCAGCATGTCTCTTACTTATGGGTCGTTGCTTGTATGGCAGTCTTATTAGGAGAAGCTTTTTATACATTAGGATCGATTACCTCAAAAGAGATATTTACAGAACACAGCACTGTATCACCATTTTTAATCAATGCTTTTCAAATGTTATATGGTGGAATATTTCTACTATTCGTTTCGTTTTTATTAGAAAAACCGAAAATTGAAAGTTTAAGTTCCTGGGACGCTGCGTGGCCAATATTGTATCTTGTATTAATAGGATCAATAGGGGGACACGGATTATACAGTTGGTTAATATCTAAAACGAACCCATTCTTCCCTTCAACATGGCTTTATGTATCCCCATTAATAGCAAGTGTCCTTGGTTATTTTGTAATGGACGAACCAATCAAACCAATTATGGCGATTGGTGGCATACTAATATTATCTGGAGTATTCATTTCAAATTGGTCAACATTTTCTATGTATAGGAAGCAAGGGAGGCTATTAAAAAAGGAAGTGAATGTTTCAAAGTAATATCATAAATTGTACGGCTTTTAGTTTAACGGAGCGGTAGTTGAACGTAAAATAAATCCACATTGATAATGAATTATCATGTGGATTTTTCTTTTTTTAAAGCTACTTTATTTTTGAATAAATGCCCATATGTAACCGTCTGGATCTCTTAAGCAAAATTCCTTATAGCCCCATGGTTGGATAGTAGGCTCTGTGATGATTTTTTCTCCATTTGAGAAATCTAATGGTGTTAATTCTTTTTCTATTATACTTTCAAATAGTGGATCGACTTCATTTACGACTAATTGAAAGACTGCATCAGTATGGGACTTAGAATCTGTAGGATGGAGCATTAGCTCGCCATTCCCAGCTTTAAACCAATACATACCATCGTGACCCCTTAAATAGTCAAATCCAACCTTTTCATACCATTTTTTAGAAGAATCTGTGTCTTTACAAAAAATAACAATATCTAAAACTCCATTCATTTAATCAGCTCCTTTAAATTTATTGTTATTAAACTATTCTTTGCAGAGCATAAGCTTACCTTTATTATCATTTAAAAAGTACTGTTCTAATGGGGGGAAAAAGAGAGTTAATAGATAAATTAAATAAAAAAAATACGATTTGACACAATTTTCAGGAAATAAAATTGTGTCAATTTTCTTTATACTTAATTTATCAAGGAAAGAAAGTAGGGATCGTAGTTGAAAAGAAATATGTTTAGAAATGTTACAACATTAGCATTAACAACAGGACTAATCAGTACTACAATGACACCAGGTTCTTTTTCACAACAAGTACATGCGCAAGCAACAACAAAGATTGAACAAGTATTAACACAACTGACACCACAACAGCGCGAGGCAATTAAGCAATTGAAATTAAGTGACAAAGAGGGACTTCAATTGTTACCTAATGTTGATCAAACAAGTGATAAGCTTACGTCGGTCATTGTCGAATTTAAGGACAAGCCAGAGCAAACTGCAGTTTTAGAAGCAGAGTCTGATGGCGTAACGCTAACAGCTGATGCAGCAAAAGAGAAGGTGGCTGCTTCACACGAAACATTCCAGAAAGACTTAAAAACAATTTTTAGCAGTGAATTAAAATCAAAGAAAAATCCATATTCAATTAAACGATCATATAAGAAGGCATTTAATGGGGTTTCTATAACTCTACCAGCTAACAAAGTAAAGTCGCTACTTAAATCTAGCGCTGTAAAAGCTGTTTGGAGTGATCTGCAGGTTCAAGTAGAGCCACCTTCAATTAAAGAAACAACAACTAAGCAAACTGCAACTCATACGATGGTTACATTTCCTGGCGTTGAAAAACTTCACCAAGAAGGCATTACAGGAAAAGGTGTAAAAGTCGGAATTCTTGATACAGGGATTGATTACAATCATCCTGATTTAAAAGATGCCTTTAAAGGTGGTTATGATTTCGTCGATAATGACAATGACCCGATGGAAACCTCATATGCCGATTGGAAGAAGTCAGGCAAACCTGAATTAGGTTCAAGCGGTGAAGCGTACTATACTGAGCATGGAACACATGTAGCTGGTATTATTGCTGGACAAGCAAAAAACAGCGCAGATTTTGCTGTAGAAGGTGTTGCACCTGATGCTGATCTTTATGCTTATCGTGTTCTAGGACCTTATGGATCAGGTTCTACATCGGCTATTTTGGCAGGTATCGATAAAGCAGTATCTGATGGAATGGATATCATTAATCTGTCTCTTGGAGCTAATTACAATGATCCATTATATCCTACGAGTATTGCTGTAAACAATGCTGTCCTTGCAGGCGTAACAGCGATTGTCGCAGCAGGAAACTCAGGGGACAGAATGTATTCACTTGGTGCTCCTGGTAATGCTCCTTTAGCAATTACAGTAGGTGCAAGTGACACGTCTGTTACAATTCCAAGTTTTTCAGGTGTATTGCATCCTTCAACAGGCGATATACCGGTGGATTTAAAGCTAGCTGCTCAAGGGTTAACTGATAATGTAGCTGACTTTGATGGGCAAACTTTGCAAATGGTAAATGTATCATATGGTGGTGAACCTAGTTACCAGAAGCGTCAAGAAGATGGTAGTTATTTGCCAATCGATGTAAAGGGAAAAGTTGTTCTTGTGCAACGGGGTAGCTTTGGAATTACTCAGATCATAGCGACAGCTAAATCACATGGGGCAAAAGCTGTAGTATTATATGATGCAGATGTTCCATTAGGGGATGTGTATCTTGGAGATGGTTACGGCTTACTTCCGACATTTTTACTGAGTAACGCCCAAGGAAAAGCTTTAGCTGCTAAATTACCTGTTACAGGTGCATCTATAGGTACATCGCTAGACTTTACATTTAGTAATATGAAACAAATAGTAACTATAGGTGATAAATTAGCACCATTTAGCTCACGTGGTCCATCTCGTGTACTATACGATATTAAGCCTGAAGTAACAGCACCTGGTGTATCTGTTTTCTCTACTGTTCCTTCTTATATGCATGGAGCCGATCAAATTGGAAACTATCAATACGCATATGAGCGCTTATCTGGAACATCAATGGCAACTCCAAACGTTGTTGGAGTAGCAGCATTATTAAAACAAGCTCACCCAGAAATGTCTCCTTCAGATATTAAATCAACACTTATGAATACAGCAGATCCGTTATCTGAAAAATACAGTGTATATGAAGTCGGTGCTGGACGTGTAAATCCTTATGATGCTGTTCATGCTCAGACGGAAATTCAAGTAAAAGATAAAACTTCAACTATAAAAGACAATGCAAGTAATAATGGGGCAACTACTCTTGCTAGTAAGGGAATTAAACAAATTAAAAACATTACTGGTGCTTTAAGCTTTGGAGAACAAGCTGTTTCTGGTAAAGATCTGACAGATCAACGTTCTATTACTTTATTTAATAAAAGCTCTGTAGATAAAACATATGATGTAAAAGTTCAATTCCAAACATTGGACGGGCGATTCACAAATGACTCTAGAAAAGACCAAGATGCTGCTGCAAATGGAGTTACATTAGATGTTAAATCTTCTCTAAAAGTAAAACGATATAGCAGTGCCAATATGGATGCTACAATCAATGTTCCTAAAGATGCGAAACTTGGAACTTATGAAGGTTATGTTGTATATACAAACCAAAAGGATCCGAATGAAACATATAAAATCCCGTTTGCGATTCATACGGTGAAAGAAGGGATAGACTATCTTACTGGTAATCCACAAGCTTTCACAGTACCTTATGAAGCGGCAAGTAATGCGACAAGATGGTCAATTGGGGTTAACTTTAAATTAAATTCTCATATGCGTAATTTTGACTTCTTCCTTGTGGATCCAAAAACAGACAAAGAAATCGGGTTCTTGGGCTCAGCTGATGGAATGGGAGCAGATGAGAATATTGAGTATTATTTCAGAGGAGTTCTAAGTAACGGTCAATATTATCCTTTAACTGGTGATTCGGAAAATCCGATTGCATATGATTTTAAAGAAGTTGATCCAGGGTTATGGAAAATTAGAATGGTAGGAACTAATGATAAAGGTGAAACTTTCACTGCCGATGCACCGGTTTACAATGGGGTGAAAGAAGCAAAAGTAACAATGAACAATATGACAGCTGGAGGCATTTACGAGACTGCTAATCCAACTGACACGAAAGTTACTGTCTCAGGTAATGTGTTTGATAAGGAAATAGACGAGATGAAAGCAGCAGGCATTACTGCTTCACAAGGTGATAATAATTTTACTTATTATAATCCTAATAACTCTCAAGAGAAAAGTATACCACTAGATTCACAAGGTAATTTTAACGCTGAGATACCGTTAAGTACATCTGGTCCAATTGTAAATGCAATTACAGAGTATGACTTCTCGGATTATAGCAAATCAAGTGTTAGAAACTACGGTAGTTTAATTGATGCATATTTTGTTAGAAAAGGAACAGCCTATACAACAGCGATCTCTAATAAACAACGGATAGACATGGGTGAATCAACAACTGTAACGTTTTCAACAAAAAATGTGAATACAAACTTGAAGAAAGCTGAATTCACTTTCCTTTATCCAAGTCAGTACCTTGATTTAATTAATGTACAGCCGAATGCTTCATTTAAAGGAAAACTAGATGTTCAATATAATACTGCTCCTTTCAATAATTCGTTAACTAAAATGACAGTTACCGCAACTGCAACAGGGGACTTAGCTAACACTGGAATCGCTGGTGACGTGTCGTTGGTAGACCTAACATTAAAAGCGAAAGACTTATATTACAAAGGTGCAATGACCTTCTATAATGCAACTGGGTCAAGTCGATTCTTTAACGCAGTTTATACAAATGTGGATAATACGACTGTAACGACACAGGGGATTCAACCGTATTTCTATATTAAACCAACATATTCATTAATGAGAGGTCAAGTTCAGGCAGAAGGATTAATGATGTTTGGAGGTTTAGAGCCTGAAATGAAACAAGTTGATTATATTAAAGCAGGTACAAACATTAGCGTGAAAGATGAAAATGGAAAAGAATATGGTGTATCTGATGAGTTAGGATATTCTCAGTCATTCCCATTTGCTTTTCGAACGAAATTACCAATAACAGACGATGACTTTACATTAAAAATTGACGTACCAGGTCATTTTACATTCTCGAAAGATTTTACAATCGGTGTTAAAGAAAATGGAAAAACGACGGCAGGATCTAAACCAGTCAATTATGACTATATTCCTGGTGGAGATGTAAATAAAGATAATGTCATTGACGTAAAAGACGCTATCTATATCCAAACTTATTGGAATACAAATAAGCGTGATGCTGACATTAACTATGATGGTGCTGTTGATGCAAAGGATATGCAGTATGTCATTAATAACTTCAAAATGCAAAATCCATGGAATGACAATTCACCAAAGGCAGCGACAAAGTATAAGGGCAAAACATTAGATGATGTTTTACAAGCACTAGGATTAGAGTAATTTATCAAACGGTAACCATCGAACGGTTACCGTTTTTTTATGTTATTGAAAAAAGTCAATTTTAAATAGACTAAGGTGATTATTTTACGAAGGAATTGTAAAAAATAACTTGATGCAGTAGAAAAATGACCGATTTCTCTGACACAGTTAAATAAGAATTATTTTAAAAGATTAATAAACGTTGTGATACAATGGATTAGTCGTTTTTTTTGAGTATTTATATGAATCAACCATTATTATTTATAATGATAGAAAATAGAAAGTAAGGTAATTAAAATGAATAAATTTTCTAGTTTAGGTTTAAGTGAGGAGTTAACGGAGTATTTAACTGAATTAGGAATAACTGAGCCTACTCCAATTCAAGAGAAGGCAATTCCAATCGTATTTGAAGGAAAGGATTTAATAGGGCAAGCACAAACAGGGACTGGTAAAACATTTGCATTCTTATTTCCAATTCTTGAAAGAATAAATTTAGAATTACCACATACACAAGCATTAGTCGTTGCTCCAACAAGAGAGTTGGCTCTTCAAATTACTGCTGAGGCTAAAAGAATTGTGAGTGAAGATTTTGGAGTACTTGCTGTGTACGGCGGACAAGATGTTGAACAACAAGCTCGTAAACTAAAAAGCGGTGCACATTTAATCATTGCAACACCGGGTAGACTTTTAGACCATTTAAGACGAGGTACAATCAATCTAGATAAAGTTGATTTTCTAGTGCTCGATGAAGCAGACCAAATGTTACATATTGGATTTTTACACGAGGTAGAAGATATTATCAATCAAACTCCTATATCGAGACAAACCTTATTATTTTCAGCTACAATGCCAGATCAAATCCAATCACTTGCGAAGCGATACATGAAAAAGCCGGAAATTATTAAAGTAAAAGCGAAAAGAATTACGCTAGATGAAATTGAACAATTAATTATTGAAACAACAGATCGCGGAAAATTTAATGCCTTATTAAATCAAATCAAAGAATCAGAGCCGTTTCTAGCAATCATTTTTTGTAGAACAAAAAGAAGAGCGAATAAACTAAATGAACAGCTAAAAGGAAAAGGTCTTTTATCTGAAGAACTTCACGGAGATTTAACCCAAGGCAAGCGCGAAAAAGTTATGAAATTATTCCGCGAAGCTAAAATACAATATCTTGTAGCGACAGATGTAGCAGCTAGGGGTATTGATGTCGAAGGTGTTACTCACGTATTCAACTACGATATACCGTTGGATACAGAAAGCTATGTACATCGAATTGGAAGAACGGGACGTGCAGGAGATACTGGTATCGCGATTACATTTGCAACTCCAAAAGATTTTCAAGATATGAGAATAATTGAAAAAGAGCTTAATCTTTCAATTAAGAGAATCGAAATGGAAAGAGGAGAAAGTTCAGATCGAGCTTATCGAGCTGATCGAACAGAAAATGCGGGTAGAGTACAAAAATCTAGGAATGCAAGTAGAAAAGAAAAAACGAGAAGTGCAGGCAGATCCGAAAGAACGGGAAATACAGGCAGAGCGGAAAGAACAGGAAATGCAGGTAGAGCAGAAAGAACGGGAAATGCAGGTAGAGCAGAAAGAACGGGAAATGCAGGTAGAGCAGAAAGAACAGGAAATGCAGGTAGAGCAGAAAGAACGGGAAATGCAGGTAGAGCGGAAAGAACAGGAAGTTCAGGTAGAGCAGAAAGATCGGGAAGCACAGGCAGAGCGGAAAGAGCCGGAAGTTCAAACAGGGCAGATCGATCAAGAAATGCAGGTAGAGCGGAAAGAACAGGAAATACAAGAAGAGGCGAAAGAACAGAAAGTGTTGGAAGAACAAGAAATGCGGGAAGATCTGGTAGGAGAAGTAGATAGGAAAAAGTGGGAACTTTAGGTAGGTATACTATTTTAAGTGGTTTTGGGAGTGCCTTTTCCCTTAAAAATGAAATAAACAGGTGATTTTTATGATGCAGAATGGATTTCGAGAGGAAAAAGAAGTTCAACAGATGGAGGAATTGAAAGTCCTTATTGAAGATGCAAAAGAGTTTATTCCGTATGGCAAAGTAGCCAATTATATTCCTGCTCTTGCAAAGGCAAATAAAAAGGATTTATCGTTGGCAGTGTTTTTGCCTGATGGACGACATTTTGAAGCTGGTAATACGAGCATTCGTTTTACTTTGCAAAGTATTTCGAAGGTAATTTCGCTTGCTTTAGTCCTAATGGATCGTGGAGAAGATTATGTATTTGAACGAGTAGGGATGGAGCCTACAGGTGATCCGTTTAATTCGATTGCAAAATTAGAAGTTAGGTCTGCAGGAAAGCCGTTAAATCCAATGATTAATGCAGGGGCTTTGGCAGTTACAAGTATGATTAAAGGTCATAGTATAAATGATCGCTTTAATCGACTATTAAACTTTATGAGGGACTTAACAGATAATAAAGATCTTTCATATTCGAAAGAGGTTGCTACATCAGAATTTGAAACGGCACACTTGAACAGATCGCTTTGTTACTTTATGAAAGAACATGGAATCATTACTGAAGATGTTGAGTTGTTATTAGATTTATATACGAAACAATGTTCAATCGAAGTAAACTGTTTAGAATTGGCAAGGATTGGACTTGTTTTTGCACTTGATGGTTGGGATCCGATATCTAAAAAGCAATTAATACCTGAAAAAATAGCAAAGATTTGTAACACTTTTATGGTTACTTGTGGAATGTATAATGCATCGGGTGAGTTTGCAATTAAAGTTGGTATTCCTGCTAAAAGTGGTGTTTCTGGCGGTGTTATGGGTGCGGTACCTCGTCGATTTGGTATTGGTGTTTATGGACCGTCACTTGATGAAAAAGGAAACAGTATAGCCGGTATAAAATTATTAGAGTTACTAGCTTCACGATATAATTTGAGTATTTTTTAAAAATAGGGGCTGTCCATAAGTCATGTTAATTGACGAATGGGCAAGTCCTTTTTATGTTGAAGTAGGCCATCACCGATTCTTATGGATTTAAATTGCAGTTGGCTGTTTATTTGCCTATTCCATCATCAGCCATAAATAATGAGGTCTTTAGTTTCCCCTTTTTCGAATATTTTGTGTATAGTAATGAGAGACGCAAAAAAGGGAGATAGGAAAATGGACTCACTATTATTACTTTTTATTTTAGGAATTGGTGCAGCATTAGTAGGAACATTAGCAGGTGGCGGGGGATTAATTACACTCCCAATGATGATTTTTCTTGGCATTCCTATTCAAACGGGTATTGCCACAAATAAGTTTGCCTCAGGCTTGGGGTCGTTTAGTAGTATTCTTTATACAATTAAAAAGAAAGATTTTAAAGCTTCAGTCATTATTCAATTTATAATTGTTTCGTTCATTGGTGGCGGAATTGGTGCATTTGTAACAAGTATGTTAGATGAACATGTGATGAATATTGTCGCATTAGTTTTATTAGCTGGCTCATTATGGTTAACATTTGCAAGTAAAAAGTGGAACTATGAAACTATGAATAAAAGTGGTGTTGAAAAGCAAACATTGCTAGATCGGGGCATCTTAACGGGGATTGGTGTTTATGATGGGGGCTTTGGTCCAGGGTCTTCTACATTTGCAATCTTGTATTTTATTAAAAAAGGGTTTACGTATGTTAATGCAGTTCAGTTGGCTAGAGTATTAAATTTTGGGAGTTGTTTATCAGCATTTATTATATTTTATATGACAGGTCACTTCCAGTGGAAAATTGCTCTGACAATGGCTGCTGCTTCAATTGTTGGTAATCAAGTTGGGTTAAGATTTGCAGAATTTGTACCAATGAAGTTAGCTAGAATTCTATTAATTTCTGTTTCTGTTTTATTAATTGTTCAAGTAAGCCTGAAGTTATTTGTATAAAGGAATCAAGGTCTGTATATAAAACACAGACCCTTTTTTAGTTTACTAAGAAGGTAGTTTATACCACTTGGTAGAATAGCATAACTAAATAATACTGAAAGAGGTGACTGTAGTGAGTTTGAAAGAATATCAATGGGTAAAAGAAAATCGAGAAGCATTGCTAAACTTTTGTGGTGAATTAAAGCAAGAGGATTTTACTCGAAAATTGGACGGGTTCGGTTTCCAAAGTGTTAGAGAAACGCTATTACATATTGCTGATTGTTATATCGCATGGATAGGATCTTTTATATTATTAAAAACAAAAAAGCCAATTACACCAAAGGAAAATATTGTGAATATTAGTCTTGATGATATTAAATCAAGATTTGAACAAGCTAATCAATACGTTAATGAATTATTGGATATGACAGTGGACCGCTTGAATCGACCAATTGTTCAAAAGATTCCATGGAGAGATCAGAATGAAGAAATATCCCTCACACCGATGAAATTGCTCGTACATACGATTACACATGAATATCATCATAAAGGACAAATCGTCGCGATGGCTCGACTGATGGGGTATATTCCACCTAATACTGATGTTTTAGGTACAGAGGATTAAGGGAGGAAAAATGAAGGTCAGACTGGCAGAAATAAAAGATATTGATCAGTTAATTAAGATGAGATGGGACTTTACTTTGGAAGATTACGAGACTGGAAGAATTAAAGCGAGCGAATACAATGACTTTTACAATGAATGTCGTGATTTTTTACTAAAGGCATTGAACAGTAAACAGTGGTATATATGGGTTGCTGAAATAGAAGGTACAATTGCTTCCCATATTTATATTGAGCTTATTCAAAAAGTACCTCGACCTGGTAGAGTGACTAATCCTTTTGCTTTCATGACGAATGTATATACATTAAAGGATTATCGGGGGCAGGGGATTGGCGGAATATTAATCTCCCAAGTAAATAACTGGGTATGTGAAATGAACTTCGAGTTTGTTATTGTTTGGCCGAGCGAGCAAGGAGTTAATTTTTATAAACGGTACGGTTATAATCGATGTAGTGAAGCGATGGAGTATTTTCCAAATTTTGATAAATAATCTAGGAGAATGATTTATGGATCAATTAGATACAGCTTATATAGACACTCCTTTAGGCATATTAAGGATTGTTGGAAATGAAAAAGGAGTAGCATTTATTGATTTTGTCAAAGAAGAGAATGACGAAATTCAAAAAATTGTGCCACCTTCTTTGAAAGAGGCAGGGAATGAGTTGATTGAATATTTCAATGGAACTAGGAAAGAATTTAGTATTCAATCAATTGCAAAAGGAACTCCTTTTCAAGAAAGTGTGTGGAGGGAACTAGTTAAAATTAAATATGGAGAAACTGCTTCATATGCAGATATTGCTAATCGAATTGGGAAACCAAAGGCTGTAAGAGCAGTTGCGAATGCAAATGCAAGAAATCCATTAAGTATCATCGTTCCATGCCATCGGATTATTGGATCAAACGGTAAGCTAACGGGTTATGCTGGCGGACTGTGGAGAAAGGAATGGCTCTTAAATAGAGAGCAGGGAAGAGAGACGCTTAAATTGTAAAAAGAAAGAGCAAGAATAATGGAAGTGTTAAGAGTGAATGTCACTCCAACTTCATTATTCTTGCTCTTATTTATTCTTTTGGTTCGTTATCGTTGTTAATGTTTATTTCGATATTTGTTTCAGTATCATCATCAATAATCTTATCTGCGAATTTCGCCTTTTTCTTTAAATTGATAATCCTAGAGATATTAACAATCACTACTTTACAAATTGCATATGTTGGTACAGCTAAAACCATACCAAGTACACCAGCAAAGTTACCAGCGAATAATAATAATAAAATAATCGTCAAAGGATGAATATTTAACTTTTTCCCCATGATGTATGGCGAAATTAAGTTTGAATCAATTTGTTGAACAATAACAATGATTAGTACAACGAATAAAGCTAATTTTGGAGAAATTAAAGCTGCAACGATCACTGCAGGAGCTCCACCAATAAACGGACCAAAGTAAGGGATAATATTTGTAATAGCAGCTACTAACGCTAAAATTAATGCATTAGGTATTCCGATAATACTATATCCAATAAATGTTCCAATTCCAACAAAAATACAAACAATTGTTTGACCTTGAATGTAAGAAGCCAATGTTTCGCCTGTTTCATTAGCTATATGAATTGCTTCATTCCTTAAGCTTTGTGGTAAAAAACGAGACAGTGCAGCTGGAAATTTATGACCGTCTTTAAACATATAAAACAGTATAAATGGAACTGTAACGATGATTAACGTTACATTACTTAAAATATTGAAAAACGCACCAATTCCACCTGTAATACCACCTAGAAATACTAGAGCATAGTCCGCAACTTTCTTTTCTAAATCTTTAATTTCAACGTAATTTTGACTTCCTAACCACTTCTCTAATAAGCCAATCTTATTTGTTGCTTCATTTACAATTGTTGGCATATTATTTACTAAATCTTTAAATTGTTCAGTTAAGGTTGGGAATACATTGATGATAGATACGACAGCAATTAAGATTAATCCGAGATAGAGAAGAAGAATGCCTATTGAACGGGGCACTTTCTTTCGCTCTAAAAAATCAACGATTGGTGCGAACAGGAAATAGAGAAAGACTGAGACTAGAATTGGAGCGAATAATGTACTTATTAAAATAGCAATTGGTTGAAATAAGAATGATATTTTTGTTCCAACGAATAAAACTAAAAATAATAATAGTAGTTCGATCGTCCAAAATAATAACTTAGAGTTTTTATACAATGAATATCCTCCCACTATATTTTAATTAAAAAGATTATGTATAAATACCATATTATAACAAAAAGAGATGCTTGTAAAAGCATCTCTCGGTGTATAAAACTAAAAATTTATTTATCAGACAATAAGGTTCTATTGAAATACCTCTTACTGATTTGGTTCAGTAATTGTTTGCATTGTACCTGTTTTATGCTTATTGTTGCTGTAGAAACGGAATAAATCACCGTAAACAATATTATCTGAAAGTGTTAGCTCTTTTTTTGCTTTATCAATCAATTGTTTCGCTTCTTGATCTGGTACTTCGACTTTTTCGGCAGTTAAACGATTATAAAATTCATTCGAGCCCGCTACATAATAATATTTACTTGTAACGAAGCTTCCATCACGGAAAACAATGAATTCTGAATAATCTGGGCTAAATAAATCTTTACCAAACTCGATATCATTTTTTGTATCAACACCTAATAGATGTAGAATCGTAGGTTTTACGTCTATTTGACCAGCAACCTTTGATATTGTTTTACCTTGGTTTTGTTTAGGTAAATGAATAATGAATGGCGTACGTTGTAAATCCATATGGTCATATGAATTAATCTCGTCTTTTCCTAAGAACTGAGCCATTGCACGATTGTGATTTTCAGAAATACCGTAATGATCTCCATACATTACAATAATTGTATTATCATATAGACCTGATTTTTTTAATCCTTCAATAAAGTGTTTAATTGATTCATCCATATATCGTACTGTCGTTACATAACGATCAAGTGTCTCGTCACCAGAATTATATTGATCAATGAATTGATCCCCGGGATCAAGTAAGAAAGGATAATGGTTTGATAATGTTAAAAATCTAGTATAAAACGGTTGTTTCACTTGAGATAAGAGAGGTATGGATTGCTTGAAGAAATCTTCATCCTTTAACCCCCAGTTTACCGAGTTTTCATCGGTAATAGTATAATCTACTTCATTAAAGTAACGATCGTAACCTAATGAAGGGTACATTACATTTCGATTCCAAAAGCTTTTATTATTTGCATGGAAAACAGCTGAATAATATCCTTGATCTTTTAATATTTCAGGTGTAGCCATATATTCGTTATTTGCATGTGTAAAATAAACAGCACCACGATCTAGTGGATATAAAGAGTTATCAATAATGAACTCAGCATCAGAGGTTTTTCCTTGACCAGTTTGGTGATAGAAGTGGTCAAAATAATAACTTTCTTCTTTAATGTATTTATTTAAAAATGGAGTTATTTCTTTACCATTAACCTTTGCACCAATTGTAAAAGTTTGCATTGATTCTAAAGAGATAACAATAACATTTTTACCTTTATATTTACCGAAAAGCTTTGCGTTTGCTTTTACGTCGTTACCATTTACATAGTTTTCAATTTCAGTTAATTTACTACTATCCGCAAAGGCTTTTTGTGTTGAAGTCTTTGTTTGAAGTGATAAGTCATAGCCTTGATAAACATAAAGTCCAAGATTTTTTACTAGCATTTCACGATCAAAAGATCGAGTAAGCAACTCAGGTCTTTCCATTTCAGCTAAACCTAAGTTTAAAACTGCAATGGCAATCGTAATTAAATAATAAGTTGACTTCATAAAAGAAGGAACTCGATTTGTGTTTGAAAATTTAGGAAATTTTTTTGAGATCAAATATAGGATAGGGATATCAATAAACATGAATAGTATTTTAAAGCTTGCTAGTTCTTTTACACTTGATCCTAAATCACCCATATTACTAGTTTGGAACAGCACTGGTAGTGTTATGAAGTCATTAAAGAATCCGTAAAATAAAACGTTTCCACATAATAGCAAAGTTAAAATGAAATTAATCAAGAGTGCTATTGTGTTACGTTTATTCCCTTTGAAAAAAAGTGCGAACCCTACAAGGAATAATGAGGATGCCAAAGGGCTTATAAATAATATTACATTTTGAAAGACAGTATCGATCTTTAAATCGAATCCAAACAGAGTAACAATATACGTTTTTAGCCAGACTACTAATGCAACCAGTAATACGAATTGTACACGTGAGAATGTTGCTTTAAATGAAGTAGGCATAGTCCTAATCCCCCTTAAATACAAAACAAACTAGTAATCAATCACTAGCTTTTCTTTAAATCTGCATCTCTCTAAGTCGTCAAAATTTATCGTACTCCTATTGATTTTAAAAATCAATAGGAAATACGAATTCATTATGTAAATCTGTTCGACAAAATACTCTAAAAAAAAAGAAATAGGCTTACGTAAGCTTATTTCTTTTCATTTTATGGACAACTATCTTATTCTATGCTTCTTAATAATAATTTTTTTAGCATTGGTTTTAATTGAAGTCTTAAATCCTCTGCATTTGAAGCAATTAAGTAATGGTGCTGATAAATATTTTTCATTAATTGTGAGGTTTCTTCTTGGTGTTCCTCTTCTTCTATGAAAGTACCGATTACCTCAATTCCAAGTTTTCTAGCTTGTTTAACTGCTTCATGCGTATCGATAATTCCATCCTGGAAATAATCTAATGCTGAAGGTTCACCATCTGTAAACACGAGCAAAAATTTATGCTTTTCTGGACGCTTAGCGAGTTCCTCTGAAACAATTCGAATCATTAAGCCGTCACGATTGTCCTCTTCTTCTTGAAGTTGCATTATATTTGGGCCAACTGAAGGTGATAAAGAGCTTGAAAATGGAATGACTTGATGTAAAATATTTGGTTTATTTTCTTTTGTAGCGTTTGAAGCATCCTCCCAAAAGCCACTAATGCTATGAGAGATTTTTAACTGTTTTAATGTTTCATGAAACAGAATAACGCTTTTTTTCACTTCATCCATTTTATTAAACATTGATCCGGAGCAATCGACTAATAAGTAAAAAACAGCATCCAATTCTTTTGATTCAGTTTGTTTTTTATAAAACATTTTAGGATTTTCTTCTGTGAAAAGTCGAATCCATTTTTTATTTAATCTACCATAATATTTATCAGTCGGTGCATTTTGCTTATTTTCTAAGGATTTTTCAATCGTTTTTCTTAGTTCTTTAACATCTTTAGATACCATTTGCGACAATGTAGAATATTGTTTCTTTTCAGTAACTGTTTGCCCAGTTGCTTCTTTATATTGAATAGATACATTACTATTGTATTTACCAAATGGATTTTGCTGTGAAGAGGATGAATTCGAAGCCTCATGGGAATCAGTTTGTTTTGACTTTTTATTCTCGCCTTGTTTGGATGAACCGAATGCATTTGCAATTGCCTGATCGCCAGCCTCTTCTTCTCGTGCAAAATTGGCTTTTATAGAAGTTTTTGTTCCACTTTCAACTTCAAATCGTAAAAAATTATCATCTGTTTCATTATTTTTACTTTCTCTATGCCAAGTTGATAATCTTTCATCTTCGCTATTTCTTTCATCAAGACCCTCTTGCTGGTCGTCATTTTGAAGTTCTTTTACCTTACTATTACATGATGCTAATTCGTTATTTTTATTTAGTGGTAAATAGCCAAAGTATGTGTGAATCATATCTTCCCTATACTGTGAGAGTAATCTTTGCTGCACACTAAATACAATAGAAGAAATATCACTTGTTTTCTTAGCTTCAAACGTTTGAAAGAGGATAGGTAAAATATCCTCGAGTTGTTCATTCGTTTGATAAGTTAATTGAGTAGAAGTAAGTGAGAGATAAATTAAACAAAATAATTGATCTAAATGAAAATTACGCATTTCATTTGCTTTGAATTGTGATTGAAAATAATGTCTATATATCTTTTTTCTCGTAGAAAATAATTGTCTTGTACCTGGTCTTTGCAAAATAATCAGTTCTTCAAGTCGGATATCTTCTAAAAGGACAAACAACTGTGTAAAAAAACTTTTTAAATGAGTTTCTTGTAGTTCCTTTAGTGTATCTTTGAACTCACTAAAATCTGAATAATGTTTATTACCTAAAGCTTTTAAATAAACATCTGATTTCAAACCTTGTAACTGGGTACGATGCTCTTGTGTATCCCAAAAGTGACTGACAGTAAATTTTTGTTCTTCATCATCGTAATACGCTTGGAAATCAAATTCTAAAAATGAATTACGATCTTTCGAAAGAGAAATCGATAAATTTTCCATTTGAAGAAAAGTGGAAGCGTCGATTTTTTTATTGTTAAAAATGATTTGTTTCATATATTAATCATCACTCATTTCAAGAAAGAAAATAACTTTCAGCTAGTTCTCTAACAGTCTCACGCTCAATGTCATCAGATAATTTAGCGATAATCGTGCGTTCAATTGCTCGAAGTACTGGTATATGAACAGATAAATCACATGCGTCAAGAACACCACGAATACTTGCTGCATCTTCACTAATTCTGCCTTCACTTGCTAATGGAATTAAATCGCTTGAAAAGCTTGTGAATTTCTTCAGTAGTTCTTCATCTTTTAGTTCAGATTCATCTTTTAATAACTGAAGTAATGATTCTCCATTAATATATGGAACATCTATAATAATGAAGCGATTTTTTAAAGCTTCATTTAATTCGCTTGTTCCTACATAACCTTCATTTATAGCTGCAATTACTCTAAAGTTTTCGTCACCTTTTACTACTTCTTGAGTAAATGGATTGGTAATCATTTTTCGATAATCAAGTGCACCATGTAGTAATGGTAATGTTTCTGGTTTTGCCATGTTAATTTCATCGATATATAAAATATGACCTTTCTTCATTGCTTTCATTAAAGGCCCATCGACGAAAACTACTTCCGATCCATTTGTATTAGAAGCAATTGTATTATATCCAACAATTCCTTCTAAATCTAAATCGACAGAACAGTTTATGCTATGCATCGGTTGATAGAGTAATTTTGATAAGGTCTCAGCTAAAACCGTTTTACCACTACCTGTAGGCCCTTTTAATAATATATTTTTACCAAGTAGAAGGGCAGTAATTGCATCTTCTAAAATCGTTTTATCTTGCGAAACATATTGTTTCGTTCCAATTAATAATTGCTCTTCATTTAGAACTTTTTGAATTTGTTCATTATATATTAAATTTAATTTTTCATTTATCGAACTAGAAAGATTAAGTTGTGTATTCATAAATTGCTCCTTTATATAAACATTGTTCAAATGGATTGTTCATTTTTGTATTAACCATAGTATTATCGCATATTTGGATTGTGAATGTCTTGTCCACAAATTTTCATAAATTTGCTAATACAGTTACTATCTATTGAGTATAACAGTTTGTTGTTTAACAAGAAAGTTTTCTGAGTGAATTACTAGATATATGAAGCAACTGTAATTTAGTGGAAAGAATAAAAGGTTAATGTGAGTTAACATTTCTGTCACTTTGTTCAACATTTCACAATTTGTTCATATTATAAACGATTGTTTCAGTTCATCCTATGATAAATTAGTTACGTAATCTGTTATATACTTAAAAAACTTTCTGTATTATATGCAAAAAGAGGAGGAGTAATACGATGGAACAATGGAGACAATTTGAAACTGGGCGATGGGAAAAAAAGATTGATGTAAGGGACTTTATACAAAAAAACGTTAAATCTTATGTTGGGGATGACTCTTTTCTTTCAGGTCCAACGGATGCAACTAACAAACTATGGGATATCGTACTTAAACTATCTAAAGAAGAACGTCAAAATGGTGGAGTTTTAGATATGGATACGAAAATTGTATCTACGATTACTTCACATGAACCAGGATACTTAGAGAAAGAATTAGAACAAATTGTTGGATTCCAAACAGATAAACCTTTCAAAAGATCATTACAACCGTTTGGTGGTATTCGAATGGCTGAAGCATCATGCGAGTCTTACGGATATAAAGTTGATGATGAAATAAGCAAGATCTTTACAGAATATAGAAAAACACATAATCAAGGTGTATTTGATGCCTATACATCAGAAATGAAAGCTGCAAGACGTTCTGGTGTTATTACAGGTCTACCTGATGCATACGGTCGTGGAAGAATTATAGGTGACTATAGAAGAGTAGCATTATATGGGGTAGATCAACTTATTAAAGATAAGATTGAAACATTAAATAGAACAACAAGTGTTATGTCAGAAGAAGTAATAAGAGATCGTGAAGAACTAAATGAACAAATACGTGCTTTAAATGAATTAAAACAAATGGCAAATAAACATGGGTTTGATATTTCTAGACCTGCAACAAACGCAAAAGAAGCGTTTCAATGGCTATATTTTGGCTATTTAGCTGCAATTAAAGAGCAAAATGGAGCCGCTATGAGTTTAGGACGAGTTTCAACATTTTTAGATATTTATATTGAACGTGATTTAGAAGAAGGTACTTTAACTGAGCAAGAAGCACAAGAATTAGTCGATCATTTTGTAATGAAATTGAGATTAGTCAAGTTTGCTCGTACTCCTGATTATAATGAGTTATTTTCTGGCGATCCTACTTGGGTAACAGAGTCAATCGGTGGAATAGGAATAGATGGTCGTCCGCTTGTAACGAAGAACTCATTTCGCTTTTTAAATACTTTAGATAACCTAGGACCAGCACCAGAACCTAATTTAACTGTCCTTTGGTCAGCAAAACTGCCTGATGGATTTAAACAATATTGCGCTAAAATGTCAATTAAAACTAGCTCAATTCAATATGAAAATGATGATATCATGCGCCCGGAATATGGTGATGATTATGGTATTGCATGTTGTGTATCAGCTATGACAATTGGTAAACAAATGCAATTCTTTGGTGCTCGTGCAAATCTTGCTAAAGCATTATTATACGCAATTAACGGCGGTAAAGACGAAAAGTCAAAAGCTCAAGTAGCACCTATGTATGCTCCGATTACATCTGAATATCTTGACTATGAAGAAGTAAAAGTTAAGTTCGATGTTTTATTAGATTGGTTAGCCGGCTTATATGTGAATACATTAAATTGTATCCACTATATGCATGATAAATATAGTTATGAACGAATTGAAATGGCGTTACATGATGCAAATATAAAACGTACTATGGCAACGGGGATTGCAGGACTTTCAGTATGTGCCGATTCATTATCAGCTATAAAGCATGCAAAAGTTAAAACAATTCGCGATGAGAATGGAATTGTTGTTGATTTTGAAATTGAGGGAGAATATCCAAAATACGGGAACAACAATGATGATGTAGATGATATTGCTGTAGAACTTGTTGAAAGCTTTATGGCAAAAGTAAGAAAGCATAAAACATATCGTAATTCAATTCATACAACATCAGTGCTAACAATTACCTCTAATGTTGTATATGGTAAAAAGACAGGTAACACACCAGACGGAAGAAAAGCAGGTGAACCATTTGCTCCTGGTGCTAATCCGTTACATGGACGCGATACACATGGAGCGCTAGCGTCATTAAATTCAGTAGCAAAATTACCTTATGAAGATGCACAAGATGGAATTTCAAATACTTTCTCAATTGTTCCAAAAGCTTTAGGCAAGGACGAGAGTACACAAATATTAAACTTAGTAGCAATGTTAGATGGATATACAGAAAAAGGTGGTCATCACTTAAACGTAAATGTATTTAATCGAGAAACATTAATGGATGCGATGGAACATCCTGAAGAATATCCACAATTAACAATTCGAGTCTCGGGTTATGCAGTTAACTTTATAAAATTAACTAGGGAACAACAAATTGACGTAATAAATAGAACTTTCCACGGTTCTATGTAAAAATCTCTCGTGTTCCAAGCCTAGTGGGGGACATGCTTCACTAGGCTTTTATTGTTTTTACTAAATAAGGAATAAATTGTTCAAAGGAGAATGACAATGATTTCAGGAAATATACATTCAATTGAAACTTGTGGAACTGTCGATGGACCAGGTCTTAGATATGTCATTTTTACGCAAGGTTGTTTATTAAGATGTCAATATTGTCATAACGCAGATACGTGGAAAATTGGAGCAGGTAAAGAAATGTCAGTTGATCAATTAATGAAGGATATCAAGACATATATTCCATTTATGAGATCATCTGGGGGGGGGGTTACGGTTAGTGGAGGAGAACCATTATTACAATTAGACTTTTTATTAGAACTGTTTAAATCTTGCAGAAAAAAGGGGATCCATACAACAATTGATACATCTGGTGGATGTTTCAGTACTGATCCAAACTTTCTTTTAAAATTAGACGAAGTATTAGAATACACTGATTTAGTATTATTGGACTTAAAGCATTTTGACGAGAAAAGACATATAAAACTTACGGGGAAATCAAATGAGCAGATTAAAAATTTTGCAAAGTACTTGGATAAGAAAAATATCCCGGTTTGGATTAGACATGTCCTAGTTCCTGGAATCACCGACTCAGAAGATAATCTAATTAAACTAGGTGACTTTATAAGCAAATTAAGCAATGTGGAAAAAGTAGAAGTTTTACCATATCATCAATTAGGAGTCTATAAATGGGAAGCATTAGGATTAAAATATCCCCTAAAAGATATTCAGCCACCATCTAATGAAAGTGTTCATCATGCTTATCAACTATTAACTCAAATGAAGGAATTGCAAACTTGTTAATAAAACTAATTAAATTGAACTGTCCTTTAAATGTTAGTAGGCGTCTAACATTTAAAGGACAGTTTATTTTATAAGCTTTTTATGATTATTTAGACGATTGACTAAAATAAATTTGAGGTTAGTGAATATAATGAAAAATAGTTATTTATAGTTTCTTAGTTTAAAGGGTGAATTTTTATGAAGGAGTTTCGGTTTTCGTGGTATGTTTTACTAGATGATCAAAATGCTATCGAAGGGGGATCTTTTGTTCGAGGAGAAAAAATTGAAGATGAAATGCATCGAATAAAAGAAAAACTTAGTAAAGACTATTATGTTAGACCCTCTTCGATTTATATTATTGAATCAAGTGAAATTTAAATATGATATTGTAAATTTTGAAAGATATTTATAATGTTTTTTACTAATGTTAAAGTTATTCTAGAAAAACAAAAAAGGCTTCCTAAGAAAGCCTTTTTGAATAGAATTATTTGCCTATGCCATTAAAATTAGTATAACCTGCAGCACGATCAGCTCTTTTAAATTCTTTTGCATATAATACTTCTTGGGTAGAACTTAAATTACGTCTCGTTTTATCTTTTCGTTTATCCACAAAAAACACCTCGCTAAGTTATAAAATCCTTAGTAAGTTTCTCCAATTTTTGTGGCTAGTATACTAAATTATGCTTCTTTTAAATGTGAAACTTCATGTTGTTGGTAATCTTCACGCATTGTATGCAATAAATAATTATCTTTGGTGATTTCAAATAAATCGTATATTTCCTCATTTTGATTAATTTCATCATATAAACTTTTACGTGATTCATTTGCTAATGATGCGTATGGTAGTTTACTTGCAGCATAAAAAGAGCGTTTATTAACTTTACGAATTCGCATAAAAATAGAGTTTATTCCTAAATCGTGAAATAACTCATGGAAGAAAGCGTCTTTTGCTGGTTTGTTATAACCCATTCCGTGATATGGTTTGCCTAACCATGTCCCTAAAAAGCCATATCCATCTTCAATATCATGTAAAGAAATGTTACCAATAGGGTTACCCCACTCATCTAAAATTGTTCTTGATATCATTTTCCCTTGTTCTTCTAGTTCGATTGCTTGCTTTGTGATAAATAGAAATTCTTCGTACGAATTTGCTTTGTGGCGCACAAAGGGAAAGACATCAGGATGCACCATAAGTTCAAAAAGTACAGAACAATCTTGTAAATCTCGCTGTTTCAGCATCTCTACTCCTCCTCATAATAAGGGTAGCGAAAGAAGGTTACGCCACCCGCGAAATTTTTGTGAGGACTAAACAATAAAATTTAAAGTCCTGTGAAGTGCATTAACTATGAATAATTTTTTAATGCACCCTAAAATTTCGGGGTGGGAATCGAACCCACTAGGACCAGCGATTTACTGGTGGCTCACCATTTGCCTTTCCCGTTAAAATACTATATAAGAAAAGTGTTTTCACACTTTCTATTTAATTTACCGCAAACGTTCTTACTATACTATAATAAACGATTTTTTTCAAATTGCAAACTAAAATTATTCGATATTTTTATACACAATTCTACCGTCTATGACAGTAAGTAATGGTTTAGCCATATAATGAAATGGATGATGGGACCATAATACTACATCACCATCTTTACCAATTTCTAAGCTACCAATTCTATGAGATAAATTAAGGTTTTTTGCTGGATTAATTGTAATTGCTTTTAAAGCCTCGAGCTCAGGTAAACCCTCTCGAACTGCTATAGCTGCACATACATTCAAATACTGAATTGGGGTATAAGGATGGTCAGTTGTAATTGAAACACTTACCCCGTTATCAGCAAGAGCTTTGTATGTAGTCCAGGTTTTATTTTTTAATTCGACTTTTGAACGTCTAGTTAATGTAGGACCAACAGATACTTGAAGGTTTCGATCCTTTAGATGGTCAATAATTAAATGTCCTTCAGTACAATGTTCAATTCGTATATCTAAGTTAAATTCTTCGCCAAAACGTATAGCTGATAAAATATCATCTGCACGATGAGCATGAATTCGTACCGGTATTTCTCTATTTAAAGCTTTAATAATTGGTAAAATTCGAAAGTCTTCTGGGTTATGCGAGTTTTGAGCTTCATAGAATGCTTCACGAAGCATTCCCATAATACCCATTCTTGTAATTGATTCTTTATTCCCATTACTGTGAGTTCTTTTTGGATTTTCGCCAAAAGCGATTTTTAATCCAGACGGTTCTTGAATGATCATTTTATCGACACTTTTACCATATGTTTTAATTGTACAAGTTGTTCCACCAATTACATTCCCACTACCAGGCATAATATGAGCTGTTGTAATTCCATGTTGGATTGCATCAGAAAAAGCAACATCAAGTGGCAATATTCCATCCATTGATCGAATATGTGGAGTTAAAGCTTCAATTGTTTCATTCGCATCGTTTCCAGCCCAACCAGTACCTTCGTCATATAGTCCTAAGTGAGTGTGCACATCAATAAAACCTGGGAATAGTGGTTTTCCGGCACATTCTATGACAATTGTTTGATCTTCAACCGAAAAAATCTCAGGTGCAATTTCTTTAATTTTCCCATTCTCAATTAACAAATCATGGTTATATAAAACTTGAGATGTAATAGGGAAAATGGTTGCATTTTTAAATAATAAATTCATGATAAATCCTTTCAAATACTAATTTAAAGTAAACAGTAAAGCTTCTTTTAAAGATGGAAATTGAAAGTTATAATTAGTTTGAATGGCTTTAGAAGGCATAACTCTTTGACCTTCTAAAACTAGCATACTCATTTCACCTAGTAATAATTGAAGGGTAAAATTTGGAACTTTCAATTTATTTGGTCGATGTAAAGCTGCTGAAAGGGACCTGCTAAACTCGTTCATTGTTACTGGATTAGGTGCCACTAAATTGATTGGCCCACTAATTTCGGTATTTTTTATTGAATGTAGTATTAGGCCAACAACATCTTTCTCATGAATCCAAGATATCCACTGGGTACCTTTTCCGATTGGACCACCAATAAACAATTTAAAAGGCAAAATCATTTTTGGAAGTGCTCCACCGTTTAACCCTAAAACAAGACCAAATCTAGCAAGGATGGTCCGAATTCCTAGTTCTTCAGCTTTTTTAGCAACAGTTTCCCATTCTCTTACAGTTGATGCTAAAAAATCATTTGAAATAGGCTTGTCATGTTCATTAAAAGATAATGATTCAGAGGTTCCATAATACCCAATTGCACTGGCATTAATAAAAAGGTTTGGACGATGGGCTTGTCTTTCAAACCATGTAATTAGAATATTTGTTGAAGTTAATCTACTTTGTAGAATTTTGTCTTTTAATTGTTTCGTCCACCTACCGCTGTTTATTGATTCACCAGCTAAGTTAATGACTATGTCAATGGACTCTCTAAAAGAATTCGAGGTTAATTGATCCCAATTAACATAAGTAATAAATGGATTAGAAGATGTTCTTATATTTCTTGTGACAATATAACATTGATATTCACGTTGGATAAATTCATTTATTAATTGAGATCCAATAAACCCTGTACCGCCTGTAAGAAGAATCTTCATCCACGCATCTCCTTAATACATAATATGATATTATTATTTTTATGTGTATATAAAAACAAAATTTATTTTGAGGTAAATTATGTCTATTATTACGAAAATTCAAGTTCAAAAATTAAATAAAGAACGATTTAATATTTACACAGATAGTGGTAATGGTGAAGAGTATGCGTTTAGTGTGGACGCTGATACTCTTGTTAAATTTAACATAAAAAAGGGTCAATCTTTTGAGCCATTTGAACTAGAAGAAATATTAAATGCTGATCAACTTAGAAAAGCATATCTTTCTAGCATTGTTTATTTATCTAGAATGATGAGAACAAAAAAAGAAATCGAACAATATTTAACGAAGCAAGAATTCTTAATTGATACAATACAAACTACAATTATCCGACTTGTAGAAGAAGGGTATATTAATGAAGAAAAATACGCTGAAAGTTATGTCCGTACGTCTATTAATACGACCTTAAAAGGACCAACAATCATTAAGAATGAATTACTAGCAAAAGGTATTCACAATACAGTAATCGAGAAAAGCTTATCTTTATTTTCAAAAGAAAAGCAGATTCAACATGCTACTTCACTTTGTCAAAAAAAGGTTTCTGCACTTTCGAAGTACTCAACAAATCAAAAAAAGGCAAAACTTGAAGAATTGCTGAGAAGAAAAGGATACTCCGCTAATATTACTTCGATTGCACTTGAAGAAACACACTATGAAAGTGAAGAAGATGATGAATTACAAGCTCTACTTATACACGCTAGAAAAGCAAAAAAGAAATATGAAAAATTAAGTGGCTGGGAATATACTCAAAAAATGAAAACAGTCCTATTTCGAAAAGGGTTCCCAATCGAACTAATTGAAAAAGCGATTTTAATATTAGAAGAGGAAGAATATTAAATAAATTGGTTGTCTGTTATTAGCTTGATATAATAAAAATATCTAAATGATTTAGAGGAGACTTAAAATGGAAATTCCAAAACGATATAGTGACTTAACGAAAGATGAATTAGTTCAAGAAATTAGCAATTTGAATCATCAAGCTAGAAAAGCTGAACAAATGGATATGATTAATGAACTTGAAGTAATACTTCGTAAAAAAACAATGGCTCAATCATATTTATTAGACGCAAGTCAATTTATTCCTGGTGAGCAGTATGAATTAATTGAAGAACCTGGTGTATTATTTATGATCACCTATATGAATGGTATTTTTGCTTGGGGCCATAAAAGCACTAGTGAAGAAGAAATAGGAATCCCAATCGCATTATTAAACAAACCAGGGAAGTAAAAACCCTGGTTATATTTCTACTCATCACGATTACTTTTTGCCATACGGTCCCGTGGATTTGTATTAATGCTCCCATTTGGACGTTTAGAAGCATTTTGTGATTTGTAATCTATATTACCATCAATAGCCATATCATGCTTTTGTTTTGAAAAACGTTCACTTTTTGTTGTCATTCTAATTACCCCCTAGTGATTAGTACTAATTGATGAAATGAACCATCATCAATATGATGACCATTTTGAATTAAGATATGAAGAGAATAAATGTTTAAAAATTGGAAGGTGTAATTATATGGAGAAATATTTAGAGCAATTAACTGAGCTATTGCTTAAAGAAAATAATCATTTAACATACTCACAAGCAAAAATTTGGGTTGAATGGTTATGGGAAGATTTTGAAGCTACTTATGCTAAAGCTGGAGAATATCATGGAGAACAAATGTCTAAAAAGGTTGTTCAACAATTTATTTTCCAATATGGAAAATATTTACATGAAACTGATATAAAAATTGCAAAGCCACCAGGTTTAGAAATTATTGAAACGAAAGAGAAGGATAATCTTCTTCATTAATTAGAAACCCTTAGCAAAAAATTGCTAAGGGTTATTTTTTTCAAGTTTCCACTTTTAATTTTTTCTGTAATTTTTTCTCACTAAAGATCCAGCCCGTGAATGAACTGATAATATGATGTTCATAATCAAATTTAACAACTGCAACAAATGGGTAGTATGTTTCGGTCCTGTACCTTAGATCGATTAGTCTTAATTCTTTATGGTCGTCATGCCCAATCAATTCCCAAATGTAAACTGGTGAAAATGCCAGAAATGATTTGACGTTTTCATCCTTAAAGGCTGCTTTTACGTCTTCAATTACTGGTAACGGGATTCTTTTAAATACGTCATGGATTTTAAAGATTCTTTTCTTTATTTTGCCAACGTAATGATGAGTATCTGTACTTGCTACAATATGATAATGAGTGTATTTTATAGAAGGTGAAACATAGACACGTTTTACATCTGGTAATTTTTTTGTGACTGTTTGAATCACGATTTGTTTTTGTCGATATCTAAATGCATAGTAAAAAATCATAATGAAATAAAGCATGACACAGATCGGACCAGCTCTGAAATGAAAAATGACAAAAGGAACTCCAGCTAAATGGATCGCAAAAATTATTGGATCGAAAGTGTTGATGATGCCAAAAGCAATCCAACGTTTTGAAAATGGCCTTAATGCCTGGGTTCCGTAGGCATTAAATAAATCAACGAATACGTGCACACTTACTGCCAGGAATGACCAGAATAAATAGAGTCCAAAATGTTCGTTATGGTTAAATAATGTCATAAGTGCAGAAAGTGATAATGTCCATAAAATGACTGCTGGTATTGAATGCGTAATTCCACGATGATGTTTTAAATATTTTGCGTTATTTCTTAATTTTAATATCGTGTCACTGTCAGGTAATTGTGATCCGATGATTGTTGTTAATAAGAGTGAGTTTGTCAAATGTGGGTCATGTAGGACAATTGGACTCAGGGTTGCTAATCCGCCAAGTGTAAATCCCATTACAAGATGAGTACCAGTATCCATTTAGTTCCTCCCTTTACTTACCCTTTTAATTTTTATAGTATGGACTATTAACAAAAACATATAGATGTTAGAGAAAGGTATAAGTTATGAATAATGATTTAAATAAGACATTAGAAGTTTTCCCCAAAAATGACTTTAAAAATAATTTAGTTGATTGGTTTTTAGCAGAACAGAGAGATTTGCCGTGGAGAAAGAATAAAGACCCATATCGAGTATGGGTTTCAGAAATAATGCTTCAACAAACACGTGTAGATACAGTAATTCCTTTTTATAATAAGTTTATGCAAAATTTCCCTACTATTGCTGACTTGGCCAATGCCGAGGAAGAAAAAGTACTAAAAGCATGGGAAGGACTTGGTTATTATTCTAGAGCTAGAAATTTGCAATCAGCTGTACGTGAAGTCCATGTAGAGTATGCTGGAAAAGTACCAGATACGCCGGAATTAATAAGCAAATTAAAAGGCGTAGGACCATATACTGCTGGAGCGATCCTTAGTATTGCGTACGGTAAACCAGAGCCAGCGGTTGATGGGAATGTAATGAGGGTATTATCTAGAATCTTAACAATTTGGGAAGATATAGGTATCCCTAAAAACCGAAAAATTTTTGAACAAGCTGTAAGAGCTTTAATTAGTTATGAAGATCCGTCAGCTTTTAATCAAGGTTTAATGGAGCTTGGTGCTTTAATTTGTACACCAACAAATCCTGCATGTTTACTTTGTCCCGTGAGAGAACAATGTAAAGCTTTTGAAACTGGAGTTGTGAATGAATTACCTATAAAAAGTAAAAAGAAGGCACCAAAACCAATTAATTTAGCAGTTGGTGTCATTAAAAATAGAAATAATCAATATTTAATTCAACAAAGACCTTCTAGTGGATTACTTGCTAATATGTGGGAGTTTCCAACTGCTGAATTACAATCAACAATTTTATCTAAAACTGACACGCTCCGATTTTTCTTAAATCAAGAATTGCAATTAGAAGTAGAAGAGTTATCTTACCAATTTAATATTGAGCATGTTTTTTCACATCTTGTATGGAAAATGGATGTATATATCGGAAATGCCGTAAATGAAGGTAGTTTATCAAGTAATCAGAAATGGGTAACTTTGGATGAGTGTAAAGAGTTGCCATTTCCGGTCGTGCATCAAAAAATTTATCAGCAAATCGAAAAGCTTCTGTAATGAAATAACCCCCTAACAAATAGTTAGGGGGTACTTTATCATTTAATTAGTCTATAGTAGGGCGAGTACCACTAGTCCAATCTGCCTCATTTCTATGAAGACCACCACGTGATTCAATTTCTTTTATGATTTCTTTTTGCATTGTGTTACCTTCAATATTTAAATAGCCAGTAATTTGTTGTAATGAATGATGATAGTATTCCAATTCACTATCTTTCCACTCAGTTTTTGGAGTCATTGATAATTCTGAAAGATCTCTGCCAACGTACATAATAAGCCTCCTTCTATTTTCTTCTCGTAGTTTTCCACTCGATGAGTTCATTAAACAAAAAAATTAAAAGTAAAGTTTTTTACATATTACCCCGACTAATGGACATCATATTATTCGTGGAGGTGATAAATCATGAACAACAAAAACAATCAATTCAACGCTGGAAAAACAGCATCTGGAACTAACATTGGAAAAGTTAAACAACAAAACCAAAGTTTTGGACAAGAGTTTTCAAGTGAAACTGATGTTCAAGCAGTAAGAGAAGCAAATGCAAAATCTGCACAAAAAGCTTCTTCTGGTAACTTTGGACAACAAAACCAACAATAATGCCTTAAAAAAGGAATTACTAGAAGTGCGCTGTTGATGAACGAGTTAGTAAGTAAAGAAACTTACCTTTGCTAATTCATCTTCCTGTCTGATGAGAGATCATGCAGTCTAGTTGTTATAAAGAACGTTCAAAAAGAGCACCCTTATATGAAGGGTGCTCTTTTACCTACGAATAATTTATGTCCAACACTTTAAATCCACATAGAATGATTAATTTCTTCTCAATAGTCAAATATCGTCAAATGTAGTCAAAGGGATTATGTTAGTTTTCAAGAAATAGTGTAATAATGAAATAAGGATGGTGAATGGTATGCAAGTATTCGATGAATTGGTAAGTCGTCAGCTTGAAACAATGGATCAGTTAATAAAAATTCAAGAAGAAATTGAACGATGTCAAGAAATTGAAAACCAACTATTTGAATTAGAGGATTTGTCAAAATTATCTTCTATCCAAGATGAAATACATATAATGAGATCTGAATTAAAAGCTATCCAAGACACCTTTTTAATCCAAACACAGCAAATAATTAAATCTTTCTCAGATGAGAGGAAAATTGCATTAAAATAAAAAAAACAATGGGGCATTTTACCAAATTAAACGCCCTTTTGTTTAAAAATGGATAAGAACTAGTTATAATAGAAGTGTAAAGTATAAATAAAGTGTTGAAATGCGTCCACACTAGAAAGAAGGGAGAAACAATGAACGTTCCCAAACCAGGAGAAAAAATACAAATACATAGTTACAAACATAATGGACATATTCATCGTATATGGGAAGAGACAACCATTTTAAAAGGGACGCAGCAGTTAGTAATTGGCGCAAATGATCGCACGCTTGTAACTGAATCGGACGGTAGAACATGGGTTACGCGAGAGCCAGCAATTTGTTACTTTGATATGGATTATTGGTTTAATGTCATCGGAATGATTAGAGAAGATGGAGTTTATTATTACTGTAATATTAGCTCACCATTCGTCTTTGAAGATGGTGCCATTAAGTATATTGACTATGATCTAGATATTAAAGTTTTTCCAGATATGACTTACGTGCTGTTAGATGAAGATGAATATGAGAATCATCGACAAATAATGAATTATCCTCCTATTATTGACCCGATTTTAAAAAAGAACTTAGGTTATTTAAAGGAATTAATTCATCAAAGAAAAGGGCCGTTTGCTACCGATTTTATTGATAATTGGTATGAACGATTCTTAATGTATCGTGATTAATAGAAACTGTTGAGCGGACTTAGTTTTTTGAGAATCAATCATCTCAAAAAGATTGCTCAACAGTTTCTTTTTGAATGATCTGAAAGGATGAAAATATGGGAAGTATTAAACGTTATTTAAAATTTGTTAAACCATATCGATTTCATATATTTTTAACGATTGCAATCGGAATCGTTAAATTTGGTATCCCATTGATATTACCGTTTTTATTAAAATATGTAGTTGATAACATCATTAATTCATCTTTACCAATTGCAACTAAAAGCTCACATCTTATCTACATCATGCTAATTGCATTTGGAATTTTTGTGATTGTAAGACCACCAATAGAGTATTTCAGACAGTACTATGCTCAATATATCGGTAGTCGAATTTTATTTGACATTAGGGATCATTTATTTAAACATTTACAAAAATTAAGCTTAAGGTATTATGCTAATGCAAAGACAGGTGAAGTTATTTCACGAGTTATAAATGACGTTGAATCGACTAAAGACTTTGTTATTACTGGGCTAATGAATGTTTGGTTAGATTTAATTACAATCTTAATTACAGTTACAATCATGTTATCAATGGATGTAAAGTTAACGCTTGTATCATTAATTGTTTTGCCATTTTACACAATAGCAGTAAAGTACTTTTTCGGTCGACTTCGGTTTTTGACACGTCAAAGATCTCAAGCTTTAGCTGTTTTACAGGGCTTTTTAACTGAAAGAATTCAGGGGATGCAAGTAACACGAAGTTTTGCATTGGAAGATTATGAAAGTGGGCTATTTAAAGAAAAAAATGGTGAGTTTTTAGATCGTGCCCTTAAGCATACAAGCTGGAATGCGAGTACATTTACAATTATTAATACATTAACTGATATTGGACCATTATTAATTATCGGATTTTCTGCATATCAAGTCATTCATGGTCAATTAACACTTGGTGAGATGGTAGCATTTGTTGGATATATTGATCGTTTATATGATCCACTTAGAAGATTAGCTAATTCTTCAACATCATTAACACAATCGTTTGCATCAATGGATCGTGTCTTTGAACTAATGGATGAAAAGTATGACATTGTTAATCGGGATAATCCAACTTATGCAAAGAAATTAGATGGGCAAATACACTTTAATCACGTTTCTTTTCAATATAATGCCGCTGATGAAGAGGTTATACAAGATGTAACTTTTCAAATTGAACCTGGTCAAAAGATTGCACTGGTTGGATCGAGTGGTGGTGGAAAGTCTTCGTTAGTTAGTTTAATACCACGTTTTTATGACGTAACAAAAGGATCCATTAAAATTGATGGTGTCGACATAAGGGATTATGATTTAAAAAGTATGCGGGAAAAAATCGGTATCGTTTTACAAGACAATTTTCTATTTAGTGATACCGTTAAAGCGAATATTCATTATGGGAATCCGAATGCTAGTGAAGAAGAAATTATTGCAGCCGCCAAAGCAGCCAATGCACATGAATTTATCATGAGTCTACCAGATGGATATGACACGCTTGTTGGGGAAAGAGGAGTAAAACTTTCTGGAGGTCAAAAACAACGTGTGGCAATTGCTCGTGTATTTTTAAGAAATCCTTCTATTCTAATATTTGATGAAGCTACTTCAGCTCTTGATTTAGAAAATGAAAAATATATCCAAGACGCAATTCATGAACTAGCAAAGAACCGTACAACAATATTTATTGCACATAGATTATCTACCATTACACATGTAGATAAAATCGTTTATATTGATCAAGGTCATATTGTCGAAATTGGTTCTCATGAGGAATTAATGGCTAAAAAAGAAGCTTACTATCATTTGTTTGAAATTCAAAATTTAGAAACTAGTTCGAGTTCGGTATAGAAGATAGGCACAAAGAAATTCTTTGTGCTTTTTTATTTGAAGAAGCATGCTTACTTAGTGAATTTTCCGTTTTTCAATTTAAAAATAAAAAGCCTCCATAATGTGGAGGCTTTTACATTGTTTCAACCTGTTCAACTTGAACTTGGTATTCTTTATGATAAGTTTGATGGCTATCAACGAGTGTATTTAAATGCTGAACATTTTCACTATATTCTAAAATGGCAGAAACGACTCGGAATAAATGGAACCATGTTTTTTGTTTTTCTTCGTCATTAAGATCATGGTGGTCCAAGAATGCCTTTGTTAATTTATCTTTTAATATGTTTTCTTCTCTATGAAATGGAGCATTATGATCTAAGTTTACTTTACCGATTAATTTCATTAAAGCATGTTCGTGAAATTGCATTAAGCATGTTAGTTCATTTTTTACTAAATCTTGGAACTCTTTCGGAGATGCATTAATTTCATATTCTAATCGGTTTAAAGCTTTTAACGTATCAAATGCGTTATCGGCTGTGACAAGCATTTGTCTAAACAATACGATTTTACGAGATTTTTCATGCTCTTTTTTCTTACGCCCAACAAGAATGATACGATCTTCTCTGTATAAACGATATATTTTTGTAATATTTCTCATCATATCTTTTAATTGATAAATTTCATCTTTTAATCCATTATGACTGACAGTTTTGTGTAGAGCCATCATCATTAATTTATTTGTTTGTTCAGTAATCGAAATCATGCCACGAGATAATTTTTTTTCATAATTTGGAGGCATTAAGAAAATATTTACAAATGAAGCGGCTAAAACCCCAATCGTTACTGCCATAATACGATCGAATGTAAAAATGGCAAAGTGTTCTGTACTTGTACTTACTTCCATAATAACGACTACAGTAACTAATGTTGTAGCAATTGTATTTTCGAGTTTTAGTTTTAATGTAATGATAATCACGAGAATACATGTAAATCCTATAATTACTGGATTATTTCCTAGAGTAATCACTGCAATAATTGCCAGTATCGCACCAATCAAGTTAGCTTGAAGTTGTTCAATTAACGATTTATATGATTGGTTTACTGATGATTTTAATGCTGAAATAGCAGAGATACCTGCAATTGAAGCTGTTGTTAAATCAAAAAACATCGCGCTATAAATGGCGAGCGTAATAGCTATACCAGTTTTTAGAACACGCGCTCCTAATCTCATTGTATTACTCCTTTTTGTTTGTCTAGCTTAAAGCTTGTAATGAAATATGAACGTTTAACTATATTACTACTAAACTACTATTTATTACATCGAGATTTTTTAAAAATTGCTTCAATAAAAGTAACTTTTATTTTTTCTCGTGTAACATCATGTAACTATACAATGAACTACTCGTATTATCAATACAATTTTTTAAGAAATTTTGTTTATTATTTGAACGAGAAAAAAGATTAAATTATTAGTTAAATTTAAAGATTTCGAACTTAGAAATGAAAAGGCTTTATCAATCGATACGGTGGTAGAACCATGAAAAAAGAAGCGAAATTTTTCGCTTCTTTTTCACGCTGTTGAAAAAAATTGTCAATTAAATTTTGATAAGTAAGTTGTGTCTCAGTGATTTCCACTACAGGTTGCTCGCTTTCCATGGGGCGAGATTCTTTAGCCTCCTCGACGTGCGCCTGTGGGGTCTCAGCCTTCCCGCATCTCCCATAGGAGCCCGGCACCCTTTCGTTCCAATCATTTTCTTTATGAAAAAGAATAATCTTAAAAACAATAGAATAGTCAATTAAACGAATGAATTTCACATTATTCATCAAGATCAAAATGAAACTAATAATAATAATACTTACACATCTTTAAAATATTGATTGTCAAAGAGAAAATATTTTAATTTTTGAGTTAATTTAAACATTTATATTTCAATTAAATAAGATGACATAAAAACAATAAAAATACTATTTTTCCTTGAAATTCATATGGTATTCTAATTTTTCAATATTGAATACAATATATTTCAACACTCTGAAAAAGAGGCTGTCTCAAAAGCCCTGTTTGATTAAAAAACCGACAAATTAAAAATGCAAGAATGCTGTTAAATCAACATTCTTGCGTTTTGTTTTTTAAATTTCAAGGCTGAAATCTACTTTTTTTGACTGCCTCTTTTTTTAAATCATTCAGTTGAAACAGATGGATCAGCTTGTTCTTTTTTAGGTTTAATTTGCAAGAAGTTTTGTTCAATATTGTCTAATAAACTTTGAACAAATACAGCTTCTTCATGTTGATTATGTTGAGTTAGAAGTGAAATATATTTCTCTAACAATTCATTTAGATCGTTTTTTCCTGTTTCATCAACCGGTACAATACTCACACTTGCACCTTTTGCAATTCGATTTTGGTAAGCTTCCTTAGTAAGACCTAATTCAGGTGAGCTTCGCACGTAAATCACTCCGCCTGTCATACCTGCACACATCCATGGACCTGGATCTCCTAGAACAACTGCACGACCACCAGTCATATATTCAAAAGCAAAGCCGTTTATATTTGCTTTTGCACCAAGGCGAGTTTTCTGTGAAATAGGTTGACTAGATTGATTACGGCCTCCAATTACTACATCGGCTCCTGATAATCGAATGCCTGCTCGTGAGTCTGCATTACCTTGGATAAAGAATTGTCCTTTTTGTGCTCCATATGCAAAGCATTTTCCGACTGAACCACCAAAGTATTGACCGTTAGCACCTAAAGCTTTACTAATAAAAATCGTTCCACCAAAGGCAGTTTTCGCGACACCATCCTGAGCTCCGCCTTGGACGAATACAGAATAATCTTCCACTGTATAGGTTCCTAAACCGTTACCAGGAATAGATTGATCCTCAAAGCTAATCTCGACAGGGGATGTTACACCTTGTGTTTGTTTTTTAACTACTAGATCATGGATTAATAAGCTACCGGCATGACGATATTCATTATCAACCTTTGCATAAACTCCAACGTCATTACTTTGAAGTACTTTAGCAGATTCTCCATTCGAGAGAATATATTCTTTAGTCTCAATTTTATTAGTAGATAATAAATTTGTTAAACTTAGCGTATCTAAAAATCTTGTTTGTTTTAGGAATTCAGTTTTACCGACAAGATCTTGTGCATTTTTTACCCCTAGTGAACCAACAACCACTTGTAATTCATTTTTGAATGCAGTGAAGAATTGTACTAAATTTGTTACAGCTGTTTCAAGTTGTCTAGGTGTGAATTTTCTTAAACCGTGGCGCATTGCTTCGATTTCTGATTCGATTTGTGTTGCAATACCAACGTGGCATGTATCTAAATGACAACCACGACAAGTCGTACAACCGATTGCAATCATAGATAAAGTTCCAAAGCCGATTCGGTTTGCACCTATAATCATCATTTTTACTACATCATTTACGCTTTTCATTCCGCCATCTGCCCAAATCTCGACAGAATTTCGTAAACCAGATTCTAGTAGTGCATTGTGTGCTGCACGAACACCTATTTCAACTGGTAAACCTACATTTTGAATGGCATGAACACGGGCAGCACCAGTCCCTCCATCAAAGCCACTGATATTAATAAAGTTTGCACCCGCTTTTGCAATACCGACAGCAATTGTGCCAATGTTTGGAACAACTGGGACTTTTACAGCTACTTTTGCTTTAGGATTAACAGCTTTAATTTCGCTAATCATTTGAGCTAAATCCTCAATTGAATAAATATCATGATTATTTGAAGGTGAAATTAAATCAGAACCAAGTGTTGCATTTCTCGTTTCTGCAATTTTTTGTGTAACCTTTGAAGCAGGTAAATGACCACCTTCACCAGGTTTTGCACCTTGACCTATCTTAATTTCAATTAAGTTAGACGAGTGAAGTAAATTAGCATTAACTCCGAATCGCCCTGAAGCAATTTGCTGTCCACGAGTATTTGGATATTTTCCAATCATATCTTGGATTTCTCCGCCTTCACCATTTAAGCTGATCATGTTTAATCGATTAGCGCCTTCAGCGTATGCTCTAAAGGCAACCTCATTTTGAGATCCAAAGGACATTGAACTGATAATAAACGGTAGTGAGTGAGTTCCTATTTCTAATGAAACCTGACTTGAATCTACTGGGTCACTACTCTCAACTAAAGAAAGCGCATGACGTACTGCAGTTGGTCGCTCTTCTTCAATTTGATTTAATTTTTGACGGTATGTTTCATAACTACCCGATTGTGCTGTTTCTCCTATAGCTTTCCAAATTCGAGGGAATACGTGGAAAGACTTTGGCATTGCTGCGTTATTTGCGTTGTAATCTTCAGAACGTTTTTTCGAATCAGCCTCTAATAAATTATATCCGGAAACTGTTTGATCACCGAAGAAATTTATTACGCCTAATGACGAAGCGATATCTTCTTGTAAACCAATGCTACTGAACATTTTTGCATAACCTCGTAGTTCATGCATACCGATTGTTGAAATAACTTTTTCGATTCCTTTATTTAATACATCATATAGTTTGACTATTTTCTCTGGTGATTCCAATTCGGAAATTGTTCCAAAAAGGAAATGAGGATTAATTGCATCTGCGCCTAAACCTTTCATCACCATTAAATCGTGAAGATTACGGACTGCAGCTGTCTTTAAGACAATCGAACAGTTTCTTCTTAACTTAGCATTCACAAGTCCATTATGGATTATTGCTGTAATAAGAGCTGGATCAATCCAGTATTGATTATTCTTATGAGCTTCTTCATCCGTTATAACAATACATTCTGCACCATTTTTTACAGCTTCTACTGCTTCGTATTTATATTGAGACAATGTTTCTTCTAATGGCAAATTAGAAAATGTACTTTGAATGGTATAAAGTTTATTTTCTAATTGATATAAATTTAGAATTTCTTCATATGAAATTTGTTGACGACTAGCTTTTAGTGTATTTCCTACAAAACCATCACCTACTATTGGAGAAGGGAGTTGTAGAACAATTCCTGATTCTTTCTTTGCAATGGATGGTCTTTTTCCTAATAGTATAGAAATAGAGAAATGCTCTGTTTCACGATCACGATCGATTGCAGGGTTCGTTACGACTGCAACTGTTTCTTTCATAAAGTCAGAAAGATTTTTTCGAGTTTCATCTAAACATGCTAGTGGTGCGTCATGCCCTAATGAACGAATAGGTTCTGCGCCTTTTTCTGCCATTTGTTCAACTAATTGAATTTGCTCCTTTTGCCATCCAAATGCTCCATATTCAAACGGATGAATTGAAGGAGGTGAGTGTTCAACGTAATCAGCTAAATTTGCTTCTTGATTTGCTAGATTCATTGTTAATTTTTCGTTTAGTTTACTTGTAACGAAATGCGTTAACTCACGGTGTGTTAATAGTTGAGCACGATCTTTTAATAAATTAATACCAACTTTTTCTCCAGGTGAAAGGGCATGTGGCTCAGTTATAAATAATTCTGGAGAAAGGATGCCTTGCTCAGAAGAAAATACATAATAATCATTTGTTTCAAGTAACCAGACAGGGCGTAAACCTAAAGCGTCGACACTAGCAACAAATTCATTTCCTTCTCTTGTAAGTATACCCGCTGGACCTTGACAATATGGACCGAATGTACTTCGAATTGTATTGTAAATGGAGTTTACTTCTGGATCTGATTCATATTCTGCAGGTACAGGCGGGAATAAAAGTTCCATTGCTTCTTTCAAAGAGTAGTTATATTTATGAATTAGCGTCTCGAGTGTTATGTTTACATCTTGTGAATCACTATTTCCATGCAAAATATTTGCGCCAATTTGTTTTGCTTCAATTCTTAATTGTTCGATTGTATTAATTTCTCCATTATGTGCAAGTATGCTAAATGGCTGAACTCTTGAAAACGATGAAGAAGTATTTGTTGAGTATCGGTTATGTCCAACTACTACTGATGATTGAAAATTAGGGTCTTGCAAATCTGAATAGTATGACAATAACGTGTCGATTGTTCCCATTACTTTATAAACGCAAGTTGATTGACTAAGCGATACGACAGTTGTGTTAGTTTTGTTTGTAATAATATTTGTTAATTCAAAAAGGCTTGTGTTTTGACGATTTTTAATTGGAAGTAATGCAACTTGTAAGAATTCGGGTTCTACTTCTCTAGCGATCGGTCCAAGTGCTAATGTACAAGTTTGGTCAAAACTATGATATAAAGTTTCAAAACCATTCTCTTCAAAAATTTGAAGCAAAGTTTGTAATTCTGATTTTTCATCTAAAAAGAAATGTCCGACTGTAAATGAAGGGTGTGAAACGACTTCTGGACTAATTCCTACTGATGTAAGTTTTTCTTGCCAAAGTAGAGTAGGGATGTCGGTCTGAATGCCTACACCATCACCTTCACCGTTTGTAAATCCTGCTCGGTGATTCATTTTTCGTAAACTTTCGGCAGCCATATCGACCGTATCTCTTGTTGGAGTGATCGAACGATTGATAAAAGCAACGATCCCACATGCATCGTGTTCGTGATTGTAATAATCTCTAAATAAACTTGGTGACCATTCTGTTTTTGGTTGAAATTTCATTTAACTACCTCCTAAAAATGTAAAAAATTGATTATTCAGAATTAACTATGTATGAATAGAGGTCACTTCAAGTTGTAGTGACCTCAGATATATCATAGTTTAATCGTAGATAATTTTAAGAACGCATTCCCAACAGCGTTAATTGTTTTTTGAACATCTTGTTCAGTGTGAGCTGTAGTTAAGAACCAAGCTTCATATTTTGATGGTGCTAGATTAATTCCTTCTTCTAAAAGAAGTTTGAAAAATCTACCGAAAACTTCTCCATCTGCTTCTTTTGCTTCTTCATAATTCGTTACTTCGTCAACATTGAAATAAACTGTTAAAGCACCTTTTAAGCGGTTAATTTTTATATGGATGTTGTGCTCATCTGCTTTTTCTTGAATACCTTTTTCAAGAATAGCACCTAGACGATCCAATTCTTCGTAGACACCTTCTTGTTGTAATACTTCAAGACATGCAATACCAGCTGCGATTGATGCTGGGTTACCGGCCATCGTACCAGCTTGATATGCAGGACCAAGCGGGGCAACTGTTTCCATAATTTCTTTTTTACCGCCATAAGCTCCAATCGGTAATCCGCCGCCGATAATCTTTCCAAGAGCTGTTAAGTCAGGTTCAATTCCTAATAGGTTTTGTGCACCTCCATACATAAATCTGAAGGCAGTAATTACTTCATCATAAATGACTAATGCACCATGATTGTGCGTAATTTCATTAACAGCTTCTAGGAATCCTTCTTTTGGTTCAACGATTCCGAAGTTCCCAACAATTGGCTCAACAAGTACGCCAGCTACTTCATGTCCCCATTTTTCCATTGTTTCTGCATATGCTTTAATGTCATTAAATGGAACTGTAATAACTTCATTAGCGATACTTTGTGGTACACCAGCTGAATCAGGAGTACCTAGAGTAGATGGTCCAGAGCCTGCAGCAACAAGTACTAAATCTGAATGGCCGTGATAGCATCCAGCAAATTTAACGATCTTAGTACGACCGGTGTATGCTCTTGCTACACGAATGGTTGTCATTACAGACTCAGTACCGGAATTTGTAAATCTAACTTTATCCATACTAGGAATCGCTTCTTTTAGCATTTTGGCGAATTGTACTTCTAGTTCATGAGGCGTACCGTAAAGAACACCATTTTCTGCTGCTTTAGTGATTGCAGCTGTAATATGTGGGTGAGCATGGCCAGTGATAATAGGACCATATGCTGCTAAATAATCTATATATTGATTGCCATCAACATCCCAAAAATATGCGCCTTTTGCACGCTTCATTGTGACAGGAGCTCCGCCACCAACTGCTTTAAACGATCTTGAAGGACTGTTAACTCCTCCAACGATATGTTCTAAAGCTTCATTATGTATTTCAATTGACTTTTGATTATTCATGGAGTACCTCCCATTATTGATAAAAAAATGAAAGAATTTAACCGGCATCTTTACATTATTTATGTGGTTAAATTACATTCTAGCACGAAATTTTAGCGCGTGGTAAATGTAAGCCTTTACAAGTTGAAAAGAAATTTGAACATTTTGTAGAATCCAGATTTTTCAATAAAATAGTCCGAAAAAATTGGAAACTACATTCTAGTACTTTTTTATTGTACTTAGTTCGTATTTCAAATACACTAAGCGACGGAATAAAAAATGGAGGCAGTCTTATGGAAAACATAATTGAAGTTCAAAACTTGCATAAAGAATTTAAAACTTTCTTGAGTCGCTCTGGTGTAAAAGGTGCATTTAGAGATTTGTTTACAAGAAATTATAGAACAAAAACAGCCGTTAATAATATAAGCTTTTCGGTAAAAAAAGGAGAAATGATGGCTTATATAGGAGAGAATGGTGCAGGGAAGTCGACTACTATTAAAATGTTGACGGGAATACTAACACCTACTTCTGGTGATGTAACCGTTAATGGTTACCACCCTCAAAAAGATCGAGAGCGTTTTGTTAAATCAATAGGCGTCGTATTCGGTCAAAGATCTCAATTATGGTGGGATATTGCTGTACAAGAATCTTTTCGATTACTAAAAAAAGTTTATCAAATACCGGATAAACAATATGAAGAACATATGGGGTATATCATTAAGACATTGGATATTGAGCCTTTATTAGACCAACCTGTAAGAAAGTTATCTTTAGGTCAAAGAATGAGATGTGAATTAGCAGCTGCATTAATTCATAATCCTCCTTTATTATTTTTGGATGAACCAACAATTGGTCTAGATGTATTAGTCAAATTAAAAATTCGCGAGTTTTTAAAAGAGTTAAACCAAAAATATGGAACTACTATTCTTTTAACGACCCATGATATTTCTGATATTGAGGCACTTTGTGAACGAGTAGTTATGTTGGATGAAGGAAAAATCATTTATGATGGAAAACTTGAACAGTTAAAAGGTCAATGGGGAGAAGAGAAAGAAATTCAATTCCAGTTTATTAAGCCTGTAAATCATACCTCATTAAATGAATTAATCGGACGAACAGATGTTAAATGGAAGGAAGAAGAAGGCGAAAATATTTGGAGTGTTACATTACCGAATGATGAAACGCTCATTTCTATGATTATTGCGAAAGTTGTTCAATCAAATCCTGTTAAAGATATGAAGATGTTAGAAATTTCTACAGAAGAAATTATACGAAATATCTACCAAGAAGGTATTAGTAATGAGTAAGTATATGGAAATCATTCGAATCCGTTTTTTAATGATGTTAGCGTATCGTACGAATTATTACACTGGGATTGTTATTTATACAATCAATATAGGCGCTTATTTCTTTTTATGGAAGGCGATTTATGGTCACCAAGGGTCAATTCAAGGTGTTTCAGTTAACCAGATGACTACTTATGTAGCGATTGCTTGGATGGCAAGGGCGTTTTATTTTAATAATCTTGATCGTGAAATTGCTGAAGAAATTGTAGAAGGTAAAGTAGCAATCGAACTTATTAGACCTTATAACTATTTACTAACAAAAGTGATGCAAGGATTAGGTGAGGGGATTTTTAGATTCTTTTTCTTTTCAATTCCAGGCTTTATAATCGTTGCTTTAATTTTTCGTTTGGATGTTTCATTTAATTTAAAAACTTTAGGTTTATTTTTACTTGCATCGATTTTCAGCTTTGCAATTAATACACAATTGAATTTATTAACAGGGTTAATGGCATTCTTCCTTCAAAATAATATGGGATTTATTCAAGCTAAACGTGTCATTATTGATTTGTTTTCAGGTTTAACGATTCCGATCACATTCTTTCCGGTTTGGGCACAAGATGTAATGAAGTATTTACCATTTCAAGGAATCAGCTATATTCCTAGTATGATTTTTGCCCATGGCATAAAAGGCGAATTGATTTTAAGAGGCCTTTTATTTCAAGTAATTTGGATTGTTATTTTATGTATCCCTATTACTCTTATATGGTATAAAGCGAAAAAGCATCTTGTTATACAGGGAGGTTAAAGAATGTTTTATTTAAATATATTTCTTCAATATTCAGGTCAGTATTTAAAAACGAAATTACAATATAGAGCAAATTTCTTTTTATCATTTTTATCAGATTTGATGGCTCAGGCTGTAAATTTAATTTTTATATTATTAGTTTTCAATCATACTTCACTTATTGAAGGATGGAATAAAGACGAGATCGTATTCATTTATGGTTTCTTTTTAGTTCCATTTGCTCTTTTTGCTTCATTTTTTAATATTTGGGATTTTAATGATCGTTACATTGTAAAGGGAGAGTTTGATCGTATTTTAACTAGACCAATTCATAGTCTTTTTCAAGTAGTATTAGAGAAAATGGAGTTAGAATCTTTACTAGGTGCTATTACTGGATTGATTATTATGATCTTTGCCGGATTTAAATTAGGACTTTCAATCACTTGGTATGATCCATTTTTATTTCTACTGATGGGTTTAGGGGGAATGTTTGTTTATGCTGGTATCTTTATTGCTTTAGCAAGTATCGGTTTTTGGTCAGATGCAAGAACGTCCATTATGCCGTTAATGTATAATATAGGAAACTATGGTCGTTATCCGATTAATATTTATCATCCAATCATTCGCTTTGTATTAACGTGGATTTTACCATTTGCATTTGTTGGTGTTTATCCAGCTGCATATTTTTTACGTAGAAGTGAATGGTATGTCTATTCATTTTTAACGCCTGTTATGGGACTAGTTGTTTTTATTATATCTGTGTTAATTTGGAACCAGGGGGTAAAAAAATATAAGGGTGCTGGGAACTAAGCAGTATTCTATTTCAATAGCTTGTTTCATAAATTGAAATGAGGTGATTGGAATGGGAACTGCTTTTTTCTTTTTTGTTGCTATATTTGCGATTTTGTATAGTCTAGTGTATTTATGGAATACTTCAACTACAAAAGTCAATAAAAGTCTTATTTCAATTAATAATTACATTCTTTTATTTTTAATATATGGAACGGTTCTTATAGGCTTTAGCGCAGTGTATTTTATACTTGATCGGGGACCACATCCGATTTTAATTGAGCATTCTATTCCTATTGAAGGGACTAATTACCATATAATGGGGTTATGCTTATATTTTAGCGCAATCACCCTTTTGTCAGTAGGTTATGGGGATATTGTACCAGTGGGAATCGGAAGATGGGTTGCTATGGTAGAAGCACTTATCGGTTATACGATGCCAGCAGCTTTTGTTTTACAAGTATTTAAAGATGAACGTTAATAATTAAGATTAAGGAGATTGTTATGACTGTTGAAATTGGAATGAAAGCACCAGAATTTACTTTACCAGCTAGTAATGGAGAAGATGTAGCTTTATCAGATTTTAGAGGAAAGAAAGTAGTTCTCTACTTTTACCCAAAGGATATGACACCAGGTTGTACTACGGAAGCTTGTGACTTTAGGGATTCATATGAAAAGTTTATGAATAGTGGAACTGTCATTTTAGGAATAAGTCCTGATCCTATAAAAAGACATGAAAAATTTATAGAAAAACATCAATTACCATTTTTATTACTATCAGACGAAACAACTGAGATTGCAAAGTTATATGATGTTTGGAAGTTAAAGAACAATTTTGGTAAGGAATATATGGGAATAGAGCGTACAACATTTTTAATTGATGAAGAAGGTTGTATCGAAAATGTATGGCAAAAAGTTAGAGTAAAGAATCATGTTGAAGATGTTTATAGTGCAATCAATCATTCATAAAATTTGTACAAACTATTTTAGGGCAATTAACTTGAGTTTTCTTAAGTTTTTTTGAGAAATAATCGTTTTATCTAATAAAATCGAGCTTTTCGTCTATACCTATATTGCTTTAGGGAATATATTGGTGTATAGGGCATACCTCCTCAGATGATAGCATATTGAAGTGCGAGAGAATTCTCGCACATTTTTTTTGTTTACTGCGATTGGTAATTTTTTTTAGAAATTCTCAAAAAGTTGACAAATATTCTTGCGGTTGAATAAACTAATAATAAGTAATTAAATTTGGAACTATTTTATAGAAACGGGGAGAGCGGCGTTGCATAAGGAAAATATTCAAGATGCAATTTCACATTTAAAGAATAGCGGCGTACGTATTACACCTCAGAGGCATGCAATTATAGAATATTTAATAGGAAGTGGAACACATCCAACTGCTGATGAAATCTATAAAGCACTTGAGGGGAAATTTCCAAATATGAGTGTGGCAACAGTTTACAATAATCTCAGAGTATTACGTGAAGTAGGGATGGTTAAAGAGTTAAACTTTGGTGATTCCTCTAGTCGTTTTGATTATATTACAACTGATCATTATCATATTATTTGTGAAAAATGTGGTGAAATGAATGATTTTCATTACGATGGATTGGAAGGAATCAATCTATATGTTGAAAAGGAAACAGGATTTGAAGTAACCAATCATAGAATGGAAGTATACGGTATTTGTCCTAAATGTAAAGAAAAAACATTATCATAATAAAGCACATTACAAAATTGTAATGTGCTTTATTTATTGCTATTGTTTAGCATTTCGTTTGCTATTATATTTTTCATTAAATTCTTTTCCTTCTAATGAAGGATCTAATGTAAGTGGCTCATTGCAATACATACAGATGTCAACTTTTCCAAGCATTTTAGTCGTTTTGTTACAATTCGGACAGATAACTTGAATTGTTTTTGTAGACAGCATTCCGATCCAAAAATAAACAACTGTACTACCAATAATGGCTAAAAATCCTACAAGCATAAATATCGTCATAACAATCTTATGCTCTCTGAAAAACACACCACCATACATAATAATGAAGCCAATAAATAATAATGAAAGTGCAAACGTTCTTATATTATTAATTTTACTACTTTTCTTTTTTGCCACTTTGTCCACCCCATTCATTGTAAATATAGCATAAATGAGATAGGAAATGTTAGTGCTAACATGGAAAACTATCTGAAATGAAATTGAAGAATTTTGAATTTAGTTAAATTCTGGATTTCTCTCTATTACTGATTGATTGTATGCTGGTGGTTATCTTCTATTATAGTGTGAATGGTTAATTCTACTTTTTTCTTATTGTTATTCAAACAATGAGAATGAATAATCTATTTATACCCCTTTAGGCGATTGATGATATTAAACAATTTGTTATTACTAGGAAGCTTTCAATGAACTTTATTAGTGTATTTACTTTGTTATTATTAGAAGTATCATCTCTATTTTTTAATATACAAATACACTTGTATTCTTATTATAAAAGAGTTTTTATCTTTTTTTGAAAAAAACGTTTAAAAAGTGTTGACGGTATGGATTATCGATGTTATATTATTTTATGTCGCCAAGAGATAACGGCGTCGAAAGAAAAAAGGTTTTAAAAAAATGTTGACAGGCTCTTCTGAGAATGTTAATATGAAAAAGTCGCGAATGACGCGACGGTGTGAACTTTGAAAACTAAACAAAACATGAAGTAAACGTCAATTATTAGTTTTTTGAGCAATACAAGATTTAAACTTAACTTTTATGGAGAGTTTGATCCTGGCTCAGGACGAACGCTGGCGGCGTGCCTAATACATGCAAGTCGAGCGAACTAACGGGAGCTTGCTCCCGTTAGTTAGCGGCGGACGGGTGAGTAACACGTGGGCAACCTACCTGTAAGACTGGGATAACTTCGGGAAACCGGAGCTAATACCGGATGACATTAAGGAACTCCTGTTCCTTAATTGAAAGATGGCTTTTAGCTATCACTTACAGATGGGCCCGCGGCGCATTAGCTAGTTGGTGAGGTAACGGCTCACCAAGGCGACGATGCGTAGCCGACCTGAGAGGGTGATCGGCCACACTGGGACTGAGACACGGCCCAGACTCCTACGGGAGGCAGCAGTAGGGAATCTTCCGCAATGGACGAAAGTCTGACGGAGCAACGCCGCGTGAGCGATGAAGGCCTTCGGGTCGTAAAGCTCTGTTGTTAGGGAAGAACAAGTGCTAGTTGAATAAGCTGGCACCTTGACGGTACCTAACCAGAAAGCCACGGCTAACTACGTGCCAGCAGCCGCGGTAATACGTAGGTGGCAAGCGTTGTCCGGAATTATTGGGCGTAAAGCGCGCGCAGGCGGTTTCTTAAGTCTGATGTGAAAGCCCCCGGCTCAACCGGGGAGGGTCATTGGAAACTGGGAAACTTGAGTGCAGAAGAGGAAAGTGGAATTCCAAGTGTAGCGGTGAAATGCGTAGAGATTTGGAGGAACACCAGTGGCGAAGGCGACTTTCTGGTCTGTAACTGACGCTGAGGCGCGAAAGCGTGGGGAGCAAACAGGATTAGATACCCTGGTAGTCCACGCCGTAAACGATGAGTGCTAAGTGTTAGAGGGTTTCCGCCCTTTAGTGCTGAAGTTAACGCATTAAGCACTCCGCCTGGGGAGTACGGTCGCAAGACTGAAACTCAAAGGAATTGACGGGGGCCCGCACAAGTGGTGGAGCATGTGGTTTAATTCGAAGCAACGCGAAGAACCTTACCAGGTCTTGACATCCTCTGACAACCCTAGAGATAGGGCTTTCCCTTCGGGGACAGAGTGACAGGTGGTGCATGGTTGTCGTCAGCTCGTGTCGTGAGATGTTGGGTTAAGTCCCGCAACGAGCGCAACCCTTGATCTTAGTTGCCAGCATTCAGTTGGGCACTCTAAGGTGACTGCCGGTGACAAACCGGAGGAAGGTGGGGATGACGTCAAATCATCATGCCCCTTATGACCTGGGCTACACACGTGCTACAATGGATAGTACAAAGGGTTGCAAGACCGCGAGGTGGAGCTAATCCCATAAAACTATTCTCAGTTCGGATTGTAGGCTGCAACTCGCCTACATGAAGCCGGAATCACTAGTAATCGCGGATCAGCATGCCGCGGTGAATACGTTCCCGGGCCTTGTACACACCGCCCGTCACACCACGAGAGTTTGTAACACCCGAAGTCGGTGGGGTAACCTTTTAGGGGCCAGCCGCCTAAGGTGGGACAGATGATTGGGGTGAAGTCGTAACAAGGTAGCCGTATCGGAAGGTGCGGCTGGATCACCTCCTTTCTATGGAGACATCATGAACCGATGGTTCATGTATGAAATGTTTCTTCATTGTTTTGTTTAGTTTTGAGAGTTCACTCTCAACATTTGTACCTTGAAAACTAGATAATGTCATTCATTAAACTGCGTAAGTTTAATTCAATTAGTTTTAAAATTAGTTAAGTTAGAAAGGGCGCACGGTGGATGCCTTGGCACTAGGAGTCGATGAAGGACGGGACTAACACCGATATGCTTCGGGGAGCTGTAAGTAAGCTTTGATCCGGAGATTTCCGAATGGGGGAACCCACTACTCGTAATGGAGTAGTATCTTTACCTGAATACATAGGGTACTGAGGACAGACCCAGGGAACTGAAACATCTAAGTACCTGGAGGAATAGAAAGCAATAGCGATTTCCCAAGTAGCGGCGAGCGAAAAGGAAGATAGCCCAAACCAAGAGGCTTGCCTCTTGGGGTTGTAGGACACTCTATACGGAGTTACAAAGGAACGGGGTAAATGAAGCGACCTGGAAAGGTCCGTCGAAGAAGGTAAAAACCCTGTAGTTGAAACCTCGTTCCCTCTTGAGTGGATCCTGAGTACGGCGGAACACGTGAAATTCCGTCGGAATCTGGGAGGACCATCTCCCAAGGCTAAATACTACCTAGTGACCGATAGTGAACCAGTACCGTGAGGGAAAGGTGAAAAGCACCCCGGAAGGGGAGTGAAAGAGAACCTGAAACCGTGTGCTTACAAATAGTCAGAGCTCGTTAACGAGTGATGGCGTGCCTTTTGTAGAATGAACCGGCGAGTTACGATCCCGTGCAAGGTTAAGTTGAAGAGACGGAGCCGCAGCGAAAGCGAGTCTGAATAGGGCGATTTAGTACGTGGTCGTAGACCCGAAACCGAGTGATCTACCCATGTCCAGGATGAAGTTCAGGTAACACTGAATGGAGGTCCGAACCCACGCACGTTGAAAAGTGCGGGGATGAGGTGTGGGTAGCGGAGAAATTCCAATCGAACTCGGAGATAGCTGGTTCTCCCCGAAATAGCTTTAGGGCTAGCCTTATGTGTTAGAGTCTTGGAGGTAGAGCACTGATTGGACTAGGGGCCCCCAACGGGTTACCGAATTCAGTCAAACTCCGAATGCCAATGACTTATCCATAGGAGTCAGACTACGAGTGATAAGATCCGTGGTCAAGAGGGAAACAGCCCAGACCGCCAGCTAAGGTCCCAAAGTATACGTTAAGTGGAAAAGGATGTGGAGTTGCTTAGACAACCAGGATGTTGGCTTAGAAGCAGCCACCATTTAAAGAGTGCGTAATAGCTCACTGGTCGAGTGACTCTGCGCCGAAAATGTAACGGGGCTAAACGTATCACCGAAGCTGCGGATTGATACCATTTGGTATCAGTGGTAGGGGAGCGTTCTAAGGGCGTTGAAGCTAGATCGTAAGGACTGGTGGAGCGCTTAGAAGTGAGAATGCCGGTATGAGTAGCGAAAGACGGGTGAGAATCCCGTCCACCGTATGCCTAAGGTTTCCTGGGGAAGGCTCGTCCTCCCAGGGTTAGTCAGGACCTAAGCCGAGGCCGACAGGCGTAGGCGATGGACAACAGGTTGATATTCCTGTACCACCTCATTTCCGTTTGAGCGATGGAGGGACGCAGAAAGATAGGGTAAGCGCGCTGCTGGATATGCGCGTCCAAGCAATTAGGCTGATGTGTAGGCAAATCCGCACATCATAAGGCTGAGTTGTGATGGCGAGGGAAATATAGTACCGAAGTTCCTGATTCTACGCTGCCAAGAAAAGCTTCTAGCGAGGAAATAGGTGCCTGTACCGCAAACCGACACAGGTAGGCGAGGAGAGAATCCTAAGGTGAGCGAGAGAACTATGGTTAAGGAACTCGGCAAAATGACCCCGTAACTTCGGGAGAAGGGGTGCTCTTTTGGGTGTATGCCCGGGAGAGCCGCAGTGAAAAGGCCCAAGCGACTGTTTAGCAAAAACACAGGTCTCTGCGAAGCCGCAAGGCGAAGTATAGGGGCTGACGCCTGCCCGGTGCTGGAAGGTTAAGAGGAGGGGTTATCCCTTACGGGAGAAGCTCTGAATTGAAGCCCCAGTAAACGGCGGCCGTAACTATAACGGTCCTAAGGTAGCGAAATTCCTTGTCGGGTAAGTTCCGACCCGCACGAAAGGCGTAACGATTTGGGCACTGTCTCAACCATAGACTCGGTGAAATTATAGTACCTGTGAAGATGCAGGTTACCCGCGACAGGACGGAAAGACCCCGTGGAGCTTTACTGCAGCTTGATATTGAATTTTGGTACAGCTTGTACAGGATAGGTAGGAGCCTGAGAAGCCGGAGCGCTAGCTTCGGTGGAGGCGTCGGTGGGATACTACCCTGGCTGTATTGAAATTCTAACCTAGAGCCGTGATCCGGCTCGGAGACAGTGTCAGGTGGGCAGTTTGACTGGGGCGGTCGCCTCCTAAAGAGTAACGGAGGCGCCCAAAGGTTCCCTCAGAATGGTTGGAAATCATTCGAAGAGTGTAAAGGCATAAGGGAGCTTGACTGCGAGACCTACAAGTCGAGCAGGGACGAAAGTCGGGCTTAGTGATCCGGTGGTTCCGCATGGAAGGGCCATCGCTCAACGGATAAAAGCTACCCCGGGGATAACAGGCTTATCTCCCCCAAGAGTCCACATCGACGGGGAGGTTTGGCACCTCGATGTCGGCTCATCGCATCCTGGGGCTGTAGTCGGTCCCAAGGGTTGGGCTGTTCGCCCATTAAAGCGGTACGCGAGCTGGGTTCAGAACGTCGTGAGACAGTTCGGTCCCTATCCGTCGTGGGCGCAGGAAATTTGAGAGGAGCTGTCCTTAGTACGAGAGGACCGGGATGGACACACCGCTGGTGTACCAGTTGTTCTGCCAAGAGCATGGCTGGGTAGCTATGTGTGGAAGGGATAAGTGCTGAAAGCATCTAAGCATGAAGCCCCCCTCAAGATGAGATTTCCCATAGCGTTAAGCTAGTAAGACCCCTGAGAGACGATCAGGTTGATAGGTCAGAGGTGGAAGCGTGGTGACACGTGGAGCTGACTGATACTAATCGGTCGAGGACTTAACTAACAAGTTTGATAATGACATTATCTAGTTTTGAAGGTACAAAAATTATTATAAAAAACTTCAAAAAAGTTATTGACTTTAAAATGAAATTTGATATAATAATTAATGTCCTAAAGAAAAGAATCAAGTGATGATAGCGAAGAGGTCACACCCGTTCCCATACCGAACACGGCAGTTAAGCTCTTCAGCGTCGATGGTAGTTGGGGGTTTCCCCCTGTGAGAGTAGAACGTCGCTTGGTTTGATGGAGGATTAGCTCAGCTGGGAGAGCACCTGCCTTACAAGCAGGGGGTCGGCGGTTCGAGCCCGTCATCCTCCACCATATGCCGACTTAGCTCAATTGGTAGAGCAACTGACTTGTAATCAGTAGGTTGGGGGTTCAAGTCCTCTAGTCGGCACTCTTTATGAGCCATTAGCTCAGTAGGTAGAGCATCTGACTTTTAATCAGAGGGTCGAAGGTTCGAATCCTTCATGGCTCACCATTTTCTAAAAAAGAAAATATTGCGGGTGTGGCGGAATTGGCAGACGCGCTAGACTTAGGATCTAGTACTTCGGTGTGGGGGTTCGAGTCCCTTCACCCGCACCATTTATCTTGTTAATCAGTATATGCGGAAGTAGTTCAGTGGTAGAATACAACCTTGCCAAGGTTGGGGTCGCGGGTTCGAACCCCGTCTTCCGCTCCATATATACTGCCGGGGTGGTGGAATTGGCAGACACACAGGACTTAAAATCCTGCGGTTGGTGACAACCGTGCCGGTTCGAGTCCGGCCCTCGGCACCATTTATAATATGCGCCCGTAGCTCAATTGGATAGAGCGTTTGACTACGGATCAAAAGGTTATGGGTTCGAGTCCTTTCGGGCGCGCCATATTGTATCACCTGTAATTCTAAACGGGAAGTGGCTCAGCTTGGTAGAGCACCTGGTTTGGGACCAGGGGGTCGCAGGTTCAAATCCTGTCTTCCCGACCATTAAAAACATGGGGCCTTAGCTCAGCTGGGAGAGCGCCTGCCTTGCACGCAGGAGGTCAGCGGTTCGATCCCGCTAGGCTCCACTTGGACAAATTAAATTGATTTATTATGGCGGTGTAGCTCAGCTGGCTAGAGCGTACGGTTCATACCCGTGAGGTCGTGGGTTCGACTCCCTCCGCCGCTACTTATTTAAGGACCTTTAGCTCAGCTGGTTAGAGCAGACGGCTCATAACCGTCCGGTCGTAGGTTCGAGTCCTACAAGGTCCACCACTTATAATGGAGTAATACCCAAGTCTGGCTGAAGGGATCGGTCTTGAAAACCGACAGGGGTGTAACAGCCCGCGGGGGTTCGAATCCCTCTTACTCCTCCATTTTTATTAAATTAACAAATTGAATTTAATGGATCTAATTTAAATAGTATCCACATTATCGCGGGGTGGAGCACGAACGAATATGCTTCGAAGAAATTACTTCAGCATACCAATCGAGCCGCTACTTGCATAATCATCCTGAGATTGGGATGGTCTTAACAAAATTAATATTCATGGAATTATATAAAATAGTATCCACATTATCGCGGGGTGGAGCACGAACGAATATGCTTCGAAGAAATTACTTCAGCATACCAATCGAGCCGCTACTTGCATAATCATCCTGAGATTGGGATGGTCTTAACAAAATTAATATTCATGGAACTATATAAAATAGTATCCACATTATCGCGGGGTGGAGCAGTCTGGTAGCTCGTCGGGCTCATAACCCGAAGGTCGCAGGTTCAAATCCTGTCCCCGCAACCAAATGGTCCCGTGGTGTAGCGGTTAACATGCCTGCCTGTCACGCAGGAGATCGCCGGTTCGATCCCGGTCGGGACCGCCATTTAAGATGGCTCGGTAGCTCAGTCGGTAGAGCAGAGGACTGAAAATCCTCGTGTCGGCGGTTCGATTCCGTCCCGAGCCACCATCTTAAAAAAATGGCAACAAACAATATTTATTTCGCCGACTTAGCTCAATTGGTAGAGCAACTGACTTGTAATCAGTAGGTTGGGGGTTCAAGTCCTCTAGTCGGCACTCTTTATGGCGATCGTGGCGAAGTGGTTAACGCATCGGATTGTGGTTCCGACACTCGTGGGTTCGATTCCCATCGGTCGCCCCATATTTTGCGGGTGTAGTTTAATGGTAAAATAGAAGCCTTCCAAGCTTCGGTCGTGGGTTCGATTCCCATCACCCGCTTTTTTATAAAATTTAATGGGCCTATAGCTCAGCTGGTTAGAGCGCACGCCTGATAAGCGTGAGGTCGATGGTTCGAGTCCATTTAGGCCCACCATTAAATTTATAATTATTTTTCCGCAGTAGCTCAGTGGTAGAGCACTCGGCTGTTAACCGAGTGGTCGTAGGTTCGAACCCTACCTGCGGAGCCATATTATAGAGAAGTACCCAAGTGGCTCAAGGGGCTCCCCTGCTAAGGGAGTAGATCGGGTAACCGGTGCGAGGGTTCGAATCCCTTCTTCTCTGCCATATTTTTTTTGGCCCGTTGGTCAAGCGGTTAAGACACCGCCCTTTCACGGCGGTAACACGGGTTCGAGTCCCGTACGGGTCATATCTAAAGCTCAGTTATTTGTGATAACACAGGTAACTGAGCTTTTTTGTCTTTTAATACGGCTCTATACTTTATGTTGGGGTATGTACACAATTTTAGATAAAAAACACGTAACTTCCAATATTCGTTATACTTGAATTGTCGAGAAACAAGTTAAACGAATGGAGTTACGTGTAAATGAATTCTAACATAGATATACTAGGTCTAGTGACAAAAGTAGAGGAACAATATAAATGTCAACTTAATATAGATTCGGGTATTAATGATGTACCATTTTGGAGGTCAGTAGGGGTACCAATAGAATTTTATAAAGGTTTTTTAAGCTTCACAATTGTGTCAGCTAGTATAACTAGTCATGTATGGGCGGCATGATGTAATACTTGTGGAAAACCGTTGTTATCAGTGCTTTTTTACTTCAAATAATAACCTCTTCCTTTTCAATTTCTACCAAGTAAAAGTATCTTTTAAAAAGACCCTCCTTTTTCCCATTTTATTTTATATAACAAGTGAACGGACGTGAACTATAAATGTCAACTTAAACATGTACATTTTCGATTATTTAAATATGTACAAAATCACTCATTCTTCTTTGAAAGATGTTGCATAATACTGTATGATTCCTCAACAACGTTTATTTAAATTAGAGAGCAAGAAGAAATTGAAAGCAAGCGCATTATCTTAGTGTTAAAATGTGAATAGCTAAAGGTGAGGTGATTAAATGAGTGGATTAAATAATGAGGTCATGTGGAATGCAGTTGAATCATGCGATGAAAACTATGATGGAGTATTTATTTATGCAGTTAAGTCCACTAGGATTTGTTGTAAACCTTCTTGTAAGTCAAGAATCCCATTAAAAGAAAATGTAGCATATTATCCGTCATTATCTTTGGCAATTAATGATGGGTACCGTCCATGTAAAAGATGTCAACCTGATTTACTTCACTCAAATGAAGAGGAAATTATTTTATCAGCAAAACAGTTTATTGAAAAAGAATTTCGAAGCTGTTTAACATTGGATCGCTTAGCACTTGAAGTTGGAGTAAGTAAATTTCATTTGCAAAGATTATTTAAAAAATCCACTGGTTTATCACCGTTAGAATTCGTAAATAAGTTAAAAATGATAGAAGCTAAGAGATTATTGCGGGATACTGAGGATACCATAACTGAAATAGCGCATAATCTTGGTTTTAAAGGGTCATCACATTTTTCAAGCATGTTTCGGCATCATTATAGTAGCACTCCAACTTCATTCAGAAAGAGGTAAATAAATGAAATGAAAAGATGGAGTAGCTTTATTGAAATATTAGGAATGCTGTGTGGCTTTTTTTGTAATTGTATGTGGTGTATTTTTGATTTCAGAGATTCGTTTCTTATGTAACACCAAGAGACAGAATGCAACTCTAATAAGATTATAAATAATAAGACAAAAAGGATTTTCGTAAAAACGAAGATCCTTTTTATTATATTACGATTGTTAAATGTTTTTGTTGAAATGCAAAAATATGTAAGTCAGTTAATTTTATGTCACTATTTTGATCAATAGGAATTGTTGATTGATCTTCTATATTTCCATATAAATCTGAGATCGGTTTAGAGATTTTTAGTACTTTTGCATCTAACTTTCCAGGTAATTTGATTATTGTTTCTAAAAAAATTTTAAAAAAAGATTCTCCCTCTTAATCTGATAATTTTCGACAAATCTTCTTAAATAGAAAGTTTATATGAAATATAAGTGTGAAATATGTATGAAATTTCATGAAAAATCAAAAATTTACAAATTGTTACAAGGGAATTCAGGAAAAAGATGTATAATTATACATATATATTCGTTCGACAAATTCGACATTTTTACGACAAGTGCTATAATGACAACGTTTTCATGAATGGTTATTCATTTACCAAAAAATGTTTTTGAATTTTTTTTGCATAAAAACAAGGTAAATATATATATTTGTAGAATATTAAGAGATAGGAGAATTTAAGAGATTGTAATGAGGTGAGGATGTTGCTTTTGACACGGCCAACTGAGTTTGATGTACATTTATTCCATGAGGGAAGTTTATTCCATAGCCATGAGTGTTTTGGGGCACATGTAGTAAAAAAAGGGAATAAAGTTGGAACTACTTTTACAGTGTGGGCTCCACATGCGAAAGGTGTCTCAGTTGTTGGGGACTTTAATAATTGGAATGGTTCTGAACATAAAATGGAAAAGTTGAACGATCAAGGGATATGGACGATATATATCCCCGAAATTGGTCATGGGACGATATACAAATATGAAATTTCAACGAAACATGGTGAAGTTTTATTAAAAAGTGATCCTTATGCTTTCTATAGTGAATTACGACCAAGTACTGCTTCGATTGTTTATGATCTTTCAGGGTATAAATGGAAAGATGCAAAATATCGAAAACAGAAATTCAAAAAGTCTGTATATGAAGAACCAGTTTTAATTTATGAAGTACATTTAGGTTCTTGGAAAAAGAAAGAAAACGGTGATTTTTATACTTATGCAGAACTAGCGACAGAACTAATTCCATATGTAAAAGAACATGGTTTTACACATATTGAAATATTACCATTAGTTGAACATCCATATGATCGTTCTTGGGGGTATCAAGGAGTAGGTTATTTTTCTTCTACTAGTCGATATGGAAATCCTCATGAGCTAATGAGCTTTATTGATGAATGCCACCAGCTAGGACTAGGAGTCATTATGGATTGGGTACCAGGTCATTTTTGTAAAGATTCTCACGGACTTTACATGTTTGATGGTGAACCGACATATGAATATGAAGGTTATGATGCTAGAGAAAATGAAGTATGGGGAACAGCAAATTTTGATTTATCAAAGCCAGAAGTAAAATCATTTCTTATTTCAAACGCCTTATATTGGATGGAATATTTTCACATCGATGGTTTTAGAGTAGACGCTGTTGCAAATATTTTATATTGGAAAAATAGAAATGAAGAAAATCCCTTCGCAACTAACTTTTTAAGAAAATTAAATGAAGCGGTATTTGAATATGATCCACAAGTATTAATGATTGCAGAAGATTCTACTGATTGGCCATTGGTTACTGCACCAACATACGAAGGTGGATTAGGATTTAATTTTAAGTGGAATATGGGTTGGATGAATGATGTTTTGACTTATATGGAGACTCACCCAACGGAAAGAAAGCATCATCATAATAAGATGACTTTCTCGTTTTTATATGCCTTCTCAGAAAACTTTGTTTTACCTTTTTCACATGATGAAGTAGTACATGGTAAGAAGTCATTGTTAAATAAAATGCCAGGTACATATGAGGATAAGTTTGCTCAATTAAGAGTACTATTTGGTTATTATTTATCTCATCCAGGTAAGAAACTCCTATTTATGGGAAGTGAATTTGGGCAATTTGATGAGTGGAAGGATTTAGAGCAAGTTGATTGGATGATTAAAGATTATGAATATCATGCCAAGATGAACAAGTATTTCAAAGAATTATTATCGATTTATAAAAAAAATAAATCACTTTATGAAGTTGATAATCATTGGGATGGATTTTCATGGATTGATGCAAATAATGCAGACCAAAGTGTATTTTCATTTATCCGTAAAGGAAAAAACAAAGATGATTTTGTCATCATAATTTGTAATTTTAGAGAAATTTCTTATGACAAATATCGAATTGGAGTACCTGCAAAGCATCGATATAAAGAATTGCTTTCAAGTGACTATATACAATTTGGCGGCGATAGTAAAATAAATCGTTCTGCCATTGAAACAGAGGAAATACCATATCATGGTTTACCATACAGTATTGAAATAGCATTACCTGCCTATAGTTTTACAATCATTCGTCCAGTTAAAATGCGAAAGGGGATTAGCAGCAATGGTTCAGAAAAAATGCGTAGCAATGTTACTAGCAGGAGGAAAAGGGAGTAGATTAAGTTCTTTAACAAAAGAACTAGCTAAACCAGCCGTAGCTTTCGGAGGTAAATATCGAATAATCGATTTTACTTTAAGTAATTGCACAAATTCAGGTATTGATACTGTTGGGGTGCTAACCCAATATCAACCACTAGTACTAAACTCATATATCGGTATTGGAAGTGCATGGGATTTAGATCGATTAAATGGTGGGGTAACTGTTTTACCGCCATATTCAGAAGCTTCTGGAGTTAAATGGTATACAGGAACTGCAAGTGCAATTTATCAAAATTTAAATTATATAAAGCAATATCATCCTGAATATGTTTTGATTCTTTCAGGTGACCATATTTATAAGATGGACTATAGTAAAATGTTAGGCTACCACATTGAAAAAGAGGCAGATGTTTCTATTTCAGTTATCGAAGTTCCGATTGAAGAAGCTAGCCGTTTTGGAATTATGAATACAAATGAAGAAATGGATATTATAGAATTTGAAGAAAAACCTCAATATCCGAAGAGTAATTTAGCATCGATGGGAATTTATATTTTTAAATGGAATGTTTTAAAAGAGTTTTTAGAGATGGATGATCGCAATCCAGAATCAACTAATGACTTTGGTAAAGACGTTATTCCACTTTTATTAGAAGAAAAGAAAAAGGTAGTTGCTTACCCATTCAAAGGTTATTGGAAAGATGTTGGTACAGTAAAAAGCTTATGGGAAGCAAATATGGATCTATTAAATGAAGATAGTGAACTAAATATATATGACCGTGATTGGCGCATATATTCAGTTAATCCAAATCAACCACCACAATATATTGCACCTACAGCAATCGTTGAAGACTCTCTAATTAATGAGGGGTGTGTTGTTGAAGGGTCTATATCACATTCAGTATTATTCCAAGGTGTAACAATCGGAGAAGGCAGTATGATAAAAAATTCTGTCGTTATGCCAGGTTGTGTAATTGGAAAAGATGTTCGAATTGAAAGTGCAGTAGTAGCTCCTGGAATGGTTATTCCTGATGGAAGCCTTTTAGGTCCTGAGAAAGATTATGAAGAGGTAATTTTAGTTACAAGCGAAGAATAAGAGGTGGCTCATTCCTCAAATAGAAAAATAGATTGAGAGGGTTATTTGATGAAACATACTATGCTAGGAATAATTGAGGCGTCAACACATTTTGAATCTTTAAAGCCGTTAACACAGCATCGACCATTAGCAACTCTTCCTTATGCAGGTCGATATCGTTTAATCGATTTTATGTTAAGTAATATGGTGAACTCTGGTATTACGAGTGTCGCTGTATTTCCAGATAAACCTTATCGATCAATTATTGATCACTTAGGCTCCGGTAAACATTGGGACTTAAATCGTAAAAAAGATGGACTATTTATTTTTACGCCAGAACCAACTGATGGAGCTTTTGGTACATTCGATTTCATTGAAAAGCATATTCAATTTTTACAACGTTCTACTCAAAAGTATGTAGTAGTAGCAAATAGTTATACGATTTGCTCAGTGGATTTCAGACCAGTTTTAAAGAGACATGTTGAAACAAAGGCACAAATTACTGAGTTAAAGCAGTTCGGTAAATCTTTAAACATCTATATCCTTGAAAAAGAGTTATTGTTAAAGCTTTTTGAAAATTTCCACGAAAAAGGCTATGAAACAATTATGGACGTTGTACGTGATCAAAATAATGAAGTTGAACTCAGTGCGTATGAAATACCTCAACAGGTTTCAATCATTCGAACAATTGAGGATTATTTCGAGCAAAGTATGAAATTATTAAATCCTGAAATATGGAATCAATTATTCTTAAAGTCTTATCCTGTCTTTACTAAGGTTAAAGATGAGCCACCAACAAAATATTCAAAAGAAGCAATTGTAAAAAATTCAATTGTAGCTAATGGATGTGAAATTGAGGGAACGGTTGAAAATAGTATTATTTCAAGAGCTGTGAAAATTGGAAAAAATACAATTATTCGAAATTGTATTGTTATGCAAAAATCAAACATTGGAGATAATTGTATATTAGATGGTGTTATTTTAGATAAAGATGTTCGAATAGAAGATGGTGTTGAAATAAAAGGAAGCTTAAGTGAGCCAGTTGTGCTTCAAAAAGGTTCAGTTCAAGGAGCGTTGATTCAGTGGTAAATGTTTTATATATTGTTTCAGAATGTGTACCATTTGTTAAATCGGGAGGGCTTGCAGATGTTGCAGGCGCTCTCCCAAAGTATTTAAATAAACTTAATACGAATGTAAGAGTTATGCTTCCATTTTACTCGTTAATACCTGCTAAATTTAGAGAAGAAGCTAAGCTAGTTAAAGAGCTAACGATAAATCTAGGTTGGAGAAAACAGTATTGTGGTTTATTTGAATTGAAATTAGAAGGTACAACTTATTATTTTATTGATAACGAGTACTATTTCAATCGAGATAAGTTGTATGGTCATTTTGATGATGGAGAGCGTTTTGCATTCTTTTCTTTAGCTGCAATTGAATGTATTAAAGAATTAGACTTTAAACCTGATGTTATTCACTGTCATGACTGGCATACAGCAATGATTCCATTTTTCATGAAAGAGTATGGTGCATTAAAAGATATTAATCCAAAAATGAAATCTGTATTTACAATCCATAATCTTCAATTCCAAGGCGTATTCCCAAAAGTAGTAATGGACGATATGTTAGGGATCGATGAACAATATTTCCGCGATGACTATTTAAAATTTTACGATTGTATCAACTTTATGAAAGCTGGAATCATTTCAAGTGATTCCGTAACAACTGTTAGTCCAACATATAAAGAAGAAATTAAGCACGAATTTTTTGGAGAGCAACTTGATGGTCTATTACGTGAGCAAGATCACAAACTTTTTGGGATTGTTAACGGAATTGATGAAACAATTTATAATCCAGCTACTGATCCAAAAATTCACTCTAATTACGATGAATTTACAATCGAAAATAAGATAAATAATAAATTGAAATTGCAGGAGTCACTTGCATTAAAAATGGATGAAAATATTCCTATTATTGCAATGGTTTCTAGATTAACAAGCCAAAAAGGCATTGATCTCATTCAACATGTTTTCCCTCAAATTATGGATCATAATGTCCAAGTAGTAATTTTAGGTTCTGGTGATTCAGAATTCGAGAACTTCTTTAGAGCAATGGAGCATAATTACTACGATAAAGTTAGAGCCTATATTGGATTTGATGAACGCTTTGCTCATCAGATTTATGCAGGTGCAGATTTATTCCTAATGCCTTCACTATTTGAACCATGTGGTCTAGGTCAGCTAATTGCGATGAAGTATGGATGTGTACCAATCGTAAGAGAGACTGGGGGGCTAAATGATACTGTCTGGTCATATAATGAAGAGACGAAGAGTGGAAATGGTTTTACTTTTACGAACTATAATGCTCACGATATGCTTCACACAATTGAACGTGCATTGAGTATTTATGAGAATAAAAAGCATTGGAAATCAGTCAGAAGGAATGCAATTAGAAGAGATTCAAGTTGGTTAAAATCAGCTAAAGAATATGCAAAATTATATTTGCAATCTTCAAAGTAAAAATCTTTTAGGGTGAGGTGATTCCATGTTTTCTAGTGTGGAGGAGTTTGAGTGGTGTTTTAAAGAGAAGCTAGAAAGTATGCATGGAAAGAGTACTGCAGATAGCACTACTCAAGAGCGATTTCAAACACTCGGAACGATGATTCGTGAACATATAAGCGGTAATTGGCTGGGAACGAGTGAACAATACCGCTTAGAGCGAAAAAAACAAGTATATTATTTATCAATTGAATTCTTATTAGGAAAGCTTTTAAAAAGTAATCTAATTCATCTAGGGCTTAGGGAGTTATGTGAATCTGGCCTCGCGAGATTAGGCATTTCTTTGAGTGATCTTGAGGAGTTTGAAAGCGATGCTGGTCTAGGGAATGGTGGATTAGGACGATTAGCATCATGTTTTCTGGATTCATTAGCATCTCAAGACTTGCCTGGTCATGGATGTGGCATTCGCTACAAACATGGCCTATTTGATCAAAAAATTGTTGATGGATATCAAGTAGAGCTGCCTGAACAATGGCTGAAATACGGAAATGTTTGGGAAGTTCGAAGAGATGATGAAGCAATTGAAGTTTTATTTGGCGGAGAAGTAGAAGTATATAATAATAAAAATCGATTGGAATTCCGCCTTCATGGTGCAGAAGCAATCACAGCCGTACCATATGATTTACCGATTATCGGCTACCATACAACTACTGTAAATACATTGAGATTATGGAGTGCTGAAGCGTCTACTCATTCTTCAAATAAATCACTAATGAAATATAAGCGAGAGGCAGAAGCAGTTTCAGAATTCTTATATCCTGATGATACACATGATGAAGGAAAGATCTTACGTCTAAAACAGCAATATTTTTTAGTTTCTGCAAGTATTCAAAGAATAGTAGATTCATATAAGGAGCAGTATGGTAATATTCGTAAACTTCATGAAGAAATTGCTATTCATGTAAATGATACACATCCAGTTTTAGCGATACCAGAATTGATGAGAATTTTAATCGATGTTGAAAAGTTATCCTGGGATGAAGCATGGGAAATTACAACTCAAACGATTTCATATACAAATCATACAACTTTATCGGAAGCACTTGAAAAGTGGAGAGTTGATTTATTTAAGCCGTTATTGCCAAGAATTTATATGATTGTAGAAGAAATAAATGAAAGATATTGTAAAGAGCTCTGGAGCAAATACCCAGGTGATTGGGATCGAATTGAACAAATGGCTATAATCGCTCATGGAGTCGTTAAAATGGCTCATTTAGCAATTGTAGGCAGTAAGAGTGTAAATGGAGTTGCTGAAATCCACACCGAAATTTTAAAACAAAGAGAAATGAAGCTTTTTTATGAGTATGAGCCATTCAAGTTTAATAATAAAACAAATGGTATTACTCATAGAAGATGGTTACTTCAATGTAATCCCGAGCTTAGTAGTTTAATAAATGATTCGATAGGAAACGGTTGGATACAAGAACCAACTCAACTTGAGAATCTATTAGAATATCAAGATGACGATGCATTTTTAACGCAATTTATGAGTGTAAAGAAAAAGAGAAAAGAAGTTCTCGAAAAATATGTACACTATACAAATGGAATTGCATTAGATACAGATTCAATTTTTGATATTCAAGTAAAGCGGATGCATGCATATAAAAGACAATTACTAAATGTTTTACATATCATGTATTTATATAATCGTTTAAAGGAAGATTCACATTTTAAAATGCATCCAAGAACTTTTATTTTTGGCGCAAAGGCATCTCCTGGTTACTATTTTGCTAAAAAGATCATTAAATTAATTCATTCAGTGGCTGATATTGTTAATAATGATCGATATATTAGTCAATTTATTAAAGTAATTTTTATTGAAAATTATCGAGTTTCATTAGGTGAAATTATTTTTCCGGCAGCGGATATTAGTGAACAAATCTCGACTGCAAGTAAAGAAGCTTCAGGTACTGGGAATATGAAATTTATGATGAATGGTGCTTTAACACTTGGTACACTTGACGGAGCAAATATTGAAATCTTAAGAGAAGTTGGCGAAGAGAATATATTTACATTCGGTCTTACAGCTGACGAGGTATTAAATTATTACCAATACGGTGGATATAAAAGCAGTGACTATTATCATCATGATCCGCGAATTAAAAAGGTGTTAGATCAAATGCTTCATGGATTATTCCCGTTACCAAGAGAAGAATTTGAACCAATTTTTGATTCGCTCATGTCTTATAATGATGAGTACTTTTTACTTAGAGACTTCTCCTCATATGTAAAAGCGCATGAATGTATCAATCAAACGTATCAAAATAAAAGAGATTGGTCTATAAAAAGTCTTAACAATGTTGCGAAATCTGGATTTTTTACGAGTGATCGCACGATTCGTCAATACGCATCAGAAATTTGGAATATTCATCAAAGAACCTTACACCATTCTTAACCTCCTCTTAGATAATTAGGAGGTTTTTCATTTATTGATGAATATTCGGGAAAGGAGAGATACGTTGAAATTCCTTTCGGTTGACTATGATAAGGCCTTAGAATTATTACTTTGCATTGAACAGGCATATGCTCAGTATGATAATGATGGTAAATTTATGGTCCCATCAAAATATTCATTAGTAGATACAATTAAAGCACGTGCAATTAGAGAACTAGAATGGTTTGGCTATATTATTGAAAATGATGTATCTGTGATTATTGTGTTTCGAGGAACGATGTCAGATTTAGATTGGTTAGCTGATCTGAAAATTGATCAAGACTTGTTCCCATATGTGAGGAACGGTGGGAATGTTCATTCTGGGTTTCTATCAATTTATCAATCTTGTCGAGAAATGCTTTTAGCAATTGTGAAGGAAAAGGCTCTTTCAAAAAAAATATTCATAGCGGGGCATAGTTTAGGTGGTTCATTGGCCACGTTATTAGGATATGAAATAACAATGACTGGAATTTGTAACCCAAATGTTTATTCATTTGGCTCTCCAAAAGTAGGAAATACAAAGTTTAAAGAAAGCTATGACGAAAATGTTAGGCATAGTTTAAGGTTTGTAAATTTATATGATATGATCCCTTTAAGCCCACCTTTTAAAATAGAATTGAAGCCATTAAAAATTTATTTAGAATACGTTCAAGTGAAACAACCAATTACTTTTGCATTAAATAAAGGTTCTATTCGAAGTAGTCACGATCTATCGACTTATATTGAAGGTGTTAAAAAGATGCAGTCAGATTTTGATTATACTCCAACTTTTACTTACAAATTACGTGAAAACGAATTAGTTGAAGAGGAAGTAATCTAATGGAAAAAAACTAGTCAAGATTTTAATGACTAGTTTTTTTTATGTAAACTAAATAACGCTTTTATAGTAGCCTGAATTAATCATTACCATCCAGTAGATTACCAAGTCCGCCTAATATACTTCCTTCTTCTTTAGATGAGTTTGGTAAGTATTGGCCAATTCGAGAAGCTAATCTTGCTAAAGTTAATGATTGAACCCAAATTGTTCCAGGACCTTGTAATGTAGCGAAGAATAGACCTTCTCCTCCAAAAAGTGCAGTTTTTACATTTCCAACATATTCAATTTCATAATTCACACCACCAGTGAAGCCAACGATACATCCAGTATCAATTTTAACTTTTTCACCTGGTTGAAGTGTTTTTTGGTAAATTGAACCACCAGCATGTAAGAAAGCAAGTCCATCACCTTCGAGTTTTTGCATGATAAAGCCCTCACCACCGAATAGACCGGTACTCAATTTCTTTCTAAACTCGATTCCAACTGAAGTTCCTTTTGCTGCTGCTAAGAAAGAATCTTTTTGACAAATAATTTTATTTCCATACTTTTGTAGATCTAACGGAATAATAGTCCCAGGGTATGGAGCGGAGAAACTGACTGTTTTTAAAGTGCTTGAACGGTTAGTAAAACTAGTCATAAACAAGCTTTCGCCTGTAACTAGGCGTTTACCAGCTCCGACCAATTTTCCAAATAATCCACCTGATTGTGATGAACCGTCACCAAATATTGTTTCAAGTTCGATGCCATCATCCATCATCATCATCGCGCCAGCCTCAGCAATGACAGTTTCCTTCGGATCAAGCTCTACTTGTACAAACTGCATATCATGGCCATGGATTTTATATGTAACTTCATGAGAATTTTTCATTTTTATTCCTCCTTTTAGTTTAACTATACAAATATTGTATTACTAAAATCTAATTATTTAAAAATAAAAAATTAGATAAATTATTACAGAATCCTCATTTATTTTTACTGCTTAATGAGAAATTATACCATTTTTAAAGGAAGCCAGGTGGGTCTAAATGTATAAAAGATGAATTATAAGAATTATATAAAAAATTCCCTCAATTATGGCTAAGTGTCATTGACGCACTTTTTTAGATATGATATATTTAAGTTACTATTAACTGCATATTTATTTGAAGGTAAGAAATTAACGATACATTTGCACTACAAAATTTTTAGTAACGCTCATTTTTCTTTGTCTTGAAAAGAAGTTTTGACCACTTTCAATGTTGTAGCAATCCTAAGCTGATTGGACAATGACGTTCTTTTTCTTCACCCCTCTTTTATGCACGCATTAATAGTGTATATATGTATTTCTAGGAGGTATTATCGATGGAATTCGGTAAAGTTAAATGGTTTAACAGTGAAAAAGGTTTTGGATTCATCCAAACTGAAGGTGGAAACGACGTATTCGTACACTTCTCTGCAATTCAAGGCGAAGGTTTCAAAACTTTAGAAGAAGGTCAAGAAGTTGAATTCGAAATCATCGAAGGAAACCGTGGACCACAAGCTGCTAACGTAAACAAAAAATAATTTTTGTTATGTTCAAGGCATCCTTTTTTAGGATGCCTTTTTATATTAATATAGAAATCTATCAATTTAGTAAAAAGATATTGTAGTTTAAATAAGTTGCAAATAATGACCAAATAGAATAGGGAATAAGTAAAACAAATGCAGTTTTTGACTGTTTATAAGCGATTGAAGCTAAAAGAACTGCTGTAACAAAGACGAGTCCACAATCAATTGTAGCCATAAGTAAATCTTTTTGTTTGAATTGAAAATAACTAAATAATTGATTAAATACATAATTAATAATCAATATAAAATAAAACCCTTTAGCTTTTTTGAAGGATTCTCCTGAAGAAACGATTATACATACGCTTAAAGAAATGAAAGAATATAAGAATGCCCAAATAATTCCGATTGTTTTTCCTGAAGGAGTATAGCTAGGTTTATTTAGATGAGCATACCAAGCCGAGTCGACCGGAAATAGAATAGAAGAAATAAAAAATAAACAGTATATGGAGAAAAATAACACGATTAACTTAATATTCATAAAACCTCCTCAATAAAGTTGTATTGATTAAGTATATGTATATATTTTGAAAATATAAAAAAAACGATCACATTGTAGTAATCGTTTTTTCATGAAAGGCTAACTCACTTAGTACTTTTCAATATCTTTTACATCAATTTCAGATAACTCACCATTTAAAGCTTGTTCCTCATAATCATCAAGATCTTGTTCATATTGCTCGTGTTTTTTTGTAGGATAGACAGTTCGATTTTTTCCGTAAATATCTGTACCGATAAAGTTTTCAAATTCTTCAACATAACCTACATTTTCATAGCTCTCAGTAAATGTGCTTCCATACTCTTCAATATTATTGAATTCAAAATCAGACGGTGTTTGAGAATTACCATATCTTTCAACATCTTGTAATGCGTCTTCAGCGTCATACATCATTGAGCGATCTTTAGGATCTCTACTAAATGGTGGGTTTAGAACTTCTTCCTCAATAGGACGATCGTATCTTATACTAGAACTTGAAATATGCTGATCGTGAGTATGTTCAATCAGTGCTTTAGCTGTTGGAAGAGCTTCCAGACGTTCAAAAGGTATTTCTTCACCACTTACTTCACATATACCATATGTTCCATTTTCAATTTTTTCTAAGGCTGTGTTAACATCATTTAGTTCATTTCTTAAATGCTCATGAAGAGAAATATCTTTTTCACGCTCGAATAATTCTGTACCTAAATCACCCGGGTGGTTGTCTGCAAGTGAAAGCTCATCAACAGAATCTCTAAGTGAATATGGTGTAAAGGCTGGATCATTTAGTCTTTCTTCTATATGTTTTTTTTGTTTTAGTAATTCGGTTTTTAAAGTTTGGATTTGTGATTGTGAAAGCATCATGCTCCCCCTTTTCAATAAATGAATATGACTACCCATATTTTGTTCAAAAAGGGGGAAAACATGAATTAAGTTTTTTGAGGAATTGTTCTTTCTTAATTAGGAAAAAATATTTCCAATTATTAAGCCTATAACAAGAAGGAATCCCATTATAGTATTTGTTTTTGCTGTTGCTGCCATGGCTGGCATCATTTCAATTGGTTGGGTTTTACCTATAAATCCTTTTGTTGCTTTAATAGCAACAGGAACACTTATTAAGGAAATAAGCGCAAAAGGTGTAATTAAATTCGTGATAACAAATACAATAACTAAAGCATATGCAACTGCAAATAATGAACCAATAAAGATAATTGAATTCTTTTTACCTAATAAGATAACAAGTGTTTTTCGTCCATTTTCTTTGTCATTATCTAGGTCACGAATATTATTTGCTGTTAAAATTGCTCCAATTGTAATTGAAGTAGGAATAGAAAGTAAGATCACATTTGTTGGTAAATTTCCAGCTTGAATATAGTAAGTAATTCCAATAATGACAACTCCCATAAAAAAGCCTGCTACTAACTCACCGAATGGAGTGTATGCAATTGGAAGTGGTCCCCCAGTATAAAAATAAGCTGCTGCCATACAAATAAGTCCAATAACTGCGATCCACCAGCTACTTTGAATACAAATATAAATACCTAATAAAAGTGCGATACCAAAAAAAGTAAAAGCAAGATTTATAACAGTTGAAGGTTTAATACCATCTCTTACGATTGCTCCACCGATACCGACTGAACCTTCATGATCAAGCCCTCTTTTATAATCATAATATTCATTAATCATATTTGCAGCGGCTTGGATTAATAAACTTGCGATCAGCATTGATAGAAATAAAAGTAAATGAAATGAGTGATCTATGTGCGCTAACATTGTTCCAATCGCAACAGGAATGAACGCTGCGGTTAATGTATGTGGTCTTAATAAATTCCACCATGTTCTAAAACCTGTTGAGGAAGTTGGAGATTGAATAGTTGGTTGCATTTTTAACATCCTCCTTTTTAATATTATTTGAAAATGTAGGTCATTTTACTTTAAAAAAGTATGGACGAACTTCATAAAATTGACAGTCTACATTCATCGTTGTATCTTTAGTTATATCATGTATTTAACGTATATTTAAGCTAGGGGGAACTATTATGCTTAGAACAGGTCAAATGGAATCGATTGCCTTCTTTGAGGACTCTCTTCAAAAGGCAAAAGCTTGTTCAAAACGCTTCATTTGTAAAGTGGAAAAAATAATGAATATCCATCCCCTAAGTGTTTACCATTTTTATCATGAACTGGGTTTTACTGAACGCTTTTATTGGTCAAACCAAGAAAACTCATTAATTCTCACAGGAATTGGTACTTTAGTTCCTTTTCATCATAGTACAGAAGAACAGTATTCTGCAATAGAAAAAGAATGGAAACGCTTTGGAGAGCAAGTGTATATCGAGCAAGAAAATTGCTTTGGTACAGGACCGATAGCTCTTGGGGGTTTCTCTTTTTTTGATAACTATAAAAATGATCAAGATTGGAAGAATTTTGGTACTTCTCATTTCTATGTACCTAAATTAATGGTGACGGTTACAAACGAAGGGACATTCATCACAACTAATTATGAAATTAATGAACAAACTTCAGTAGAGGATTTATTGCTTCAATATAAAGAATATGACGACTTTTTAGAAAAGTTTGGAATGAAGCAACCTAGCTTTACACAATCAGAATGTATTAACAAAGATGAATTTGAACCAAATGAATGGATTCAAAGTGTAAAAAAAGCAATTCGTCAAATGAAAAAGGATGAATTAGAAAAAGTTGTTTTAAATCGAACTTTAAATGCAACATTTTCTAAAGAAATAAATTCAACAAAAGTAATTTATGAACTAGAAGCAACAAGAAATGTTAACTATGTTATTTCTTATCAATTAAAAGATACTGTATTTATTAGCGCTACACCTGAGAGATTAATTTCTAAGAAAAATAATACAGTTTCTTCAATGTGTCTTGCTGGATCTGCCGCTAAAGGAAGAACAAAGGAAGAAAACAAAGAAGCTTCAAATTGGTTATTAAATAGTAAAAAAAATATTGGTGAACATGCTTTTGTTGTAAATTATATAAAAGAAACGCTTCAACAATATTGTAATGAATTATTAATACCTTCAACACCAAGAATAATGGCGACAAAAAGCTTATTACATTTATTCACGCCAGTTGAAGGAAAGTTATATCATCATGTTTCTTTAATTGAATTAATTCAAGCACTACATCCAACCCCTGCACTTGGAGGATTTCCTAAGGAAGAAGCATGTAAATTAATACGTGAACTTGAACCTGTGGACCGAGGTTGGTATGGTGCACCGATTGGATGGATTGATTTAAATGGGAATGGTGATTTTGCTGTAGGGATTCGTAGTGCCTTAATTAAAGGAGATAAAGCAAAATTATATGCTGGTTGTGGTGTTGTACAAGATTCAAAACCAGAGGAAGAATTTTTTGAAACTGGTGTAAAGTTTCTGCCAATGCTAAATGCATTAGGAGGGTTACGAAATGAAAGATAATGAAGCACTAACAAAGTATATTGGCGCTCTTGTAGATGAAATAAGTGCATTAAATATTAAAAACGTTGTAATAAGTCCTGGATCACGGTCTACACCAATAGCGATGTTAGTAAATGAGCATCCGAAATTAAAGTCATATATTGCTGTAGATGAAAGAGGGGCAGCATTTTTTGCTTTAGGTATCGCTAAAAGTACGAAACAGCCTACAGTATTAATCTGTACTTCTGGAACAGCTGCTGCTAATTATTTGCCAGCTATATCTGAAGCAAAAGAATCTAGAGTTCCATTGATTGTACTGACAGCCGATCGACCACATGAGCTTAGAGATATTGGTGCACCACAAGCTATGAATCAAATTGGTTTATATGGTTCATTTGTAAAAAAATTCATTGAGCTAGCCTTACCAGAGGCTTCTACTGCAATGTACCAATATGCACGTGCAAGCGTTAATCGACTGTTCCGTTCTTGTATGACCGCTCCAATCGGGCCCGTACATATGAATGTGCCACTTCGAGAACCATTGGTTCCAAACTTTTCAATTGAGGATTTATTTTCAGCAGGAAAACGTAAAAATTCTGCTCACACAATTCTTACTGAAACGCTAGCGACAATATCAAATGAAACAAGTAGTGAGTTCACCAAGCTTTTTCAATCAAAAAGAAAAGGCTTATTAGTTTGTGGTCCGTATGTTGAAGAAGAAGCCTTAAAGAAGATTAAAACTTTAGGGAAATTATTAGACTATCCGGTTCTATGTGATCCTCTTTCTAATGGAAGAACGATTGGTGGTAATGAAGAATCGAATGTGATTGATACATATGATACATTTCTACGTTTTGATGATGTTGTTGATTCGCTTGATTCTGAAGTTATCATACGATTCGGAGCAATGCCTGTATCTAAAACCTTTAGCCAATATATACAAAAGCAAAAAGATTGCGAGCTAATTGTAATTGATGAAGGAGACCTATGGAGGGACCCAACGTTAAAAGCAACTCAAATGGTTTCTTGTGATGATATCCAGTTTTGTAATGCAATTTTGGAGTCTTATCAGAAAACAAGTAGTCAAGAAATAGATTGGTTAAATAAATGGAAAACAATTAATGAAAAAACAAAAAATGGACTACAACAAGCAGAACAGTTTGATGAACTTTTTGAAGGGAAAATTGTTCAAGTTTTAGCAAAAAATTTACTTGAAGAAAGTACGTTGTTTGTTTCAAACAGTATGCCAATTCGTGATGTGGATACATTTTTACATAATCAATCTAAAAAGTTTAAAATTGCTTGTAATCGAGGGGTAAATGGAATTGATGGGACAATTGCAACCGCATTAGGGATGGCAGCTGCTGGAGAAAGTGTCACTTTATTAATTGGAGATTTATCTTTCTATCATGATTTAAACAGTCTAGTTCTTTCTAAACTACATCATTTAGCTTTAAGAGTGATCCTTGTTAATAATGACGGGGGTGGAATCTTCTCGTTTTTACCTCAATCAAAAGAAGAAAAACATTTCGAAGACTTATTCGGAACTCCTTTAGGATTGGAATTCGAGCATGCTACAGCACTTTTTGGAGGGGTTCATACAAAAATTCATAATTGGTTTGAACTTGAAGATGAATTAGCTAAAAAGAATAATGGATTACATGTAATTGAAATTCAGACAAATCGTAAAGAAAATTATGATCTTCATCAAAAAGTTTGGAGCCTTGTCAAAGCAGAATACGAGAAATGAAATTAGGTGTTCTTGATCATGGAAATTAAAATAAATGAGGTCACATATTCATACACTGAATCTGGCCAAGGACAAACAATATTATTATTGCATGGTTTCACAGGTTCTAAAACGACTTGGGGAAGTTTAATAAGTAAACTAGTAGAACGGAATTATCATGTCATCGCTATTGATTTATTAGGACATGGATTGACAGATAGTCCAATTAGTGAAGAGCGGTATAGAATGGAGTTTGCTGCTAAAGATCTACATGATTTTTTAGAACAAAAGCAAATTGATTCTGTACATCTATTAGGCTATTCGATGGGAGGTAGACTAGCCCTCTATTTCGCTTTAGCCTATCCAACAAAAATTAGATCGCTTATATTAGAAAGCTGCACTGCTGGTCTTCAAACGGAAAATGAAAGATTAGCCCGGATTAAACAAGACAATCATTTATCTTCAATGATCCTAAATGAAGGAATTGAAGCATTTGTTAATTATTGGGAAAACATTCCCTTATTTTCAACTCAAAAGAATTTGCCATCAGAACAACAACAAAAGATAAAACAAGGAAGATTAAATCAGTCTCCAATTGGCTTAAGTAATAGTCTAAAAGGGATGGGAACGGGCATTCAACCATCTTTATGGAGTGACTTGAAACAATTTAAAAAACCTACTTTATTAGTTTGTGGCGAATATGATGAAAAGTTTTGCTTAATAATGGGGAAAATGAACGAGAAGCTAGAAAATAGTGAAATTAGTAAAATTCCACAAGCTGGCCATGCAATTCATGTGGAACATTCGGAAAAATTTGCTACAATAGTAATTGGGTTTTTATTGAAAAGAGAAAAGGAGGAAATTTCATGACTATTGAATGGGTACAAGAAAGAAAGTATGAAGAAATTCTATATTCTACATATAATGGAATTGCAAAAATTTCAATTAATCGTCCACACGTACATAACGCATTTACACCATTAACAGTATCAGAAATGATTGATGCATTTGCATATGCAAGAGATGACGAAAAAATTGGTGTTATTATCTTAACAGGTGAAGGCGGAAAAGCATTCTGTTCTGGTGGAGACCAAAGCGTTCGCGGACACGGTGGTTATGTTGGTCAAGACCGCATTCCTCGTCTAAACGTACTAGATTTACAACGCTTAATTCGTGTTATTCCGAAGCCTGTCATTGCAATGGTAGCTGGTTATGCAATTGGTGGAGGTAATGTATTAAACGTAGTATGTGACTTAACAATCGCTGCTGAAAACGCTAAATTTGGACAAACTGGTCCTAAGGTTGGTAGCTTTGATGCTGGTTATGGCTCAGGCTATTTAGCTCGTATTGTAGGGCACAAAAAAGCTCGTGAAATTTGGTACTTATGCCGTCAATATAATGCACAAGAAGCATTAGATATGGGCTTAGTTAATAAAGTAGTACCTTTAGAAGAATTAGAAGCTGAAACAGTTAAATGGGCTGAAGAAATGCTTGAAAAATCCCCAACTGCACTTCGCTTCTTAAAAGCAGCAATGAATGCAGATACAGACGGATTAGCTGGACTTCAACAGCTAGCTGGAGATGCAACACTTCTTTACTACACAACTGAAGAAGCAAAAGAAGGTCGCGATGCATTTAAAGAAAAACGTACACCTGATTTCGATAAATTCCCACGTTTTCCTTGATTTGATAAAAGCTTGATGAGAAATCATCAAGCTTTTTTTGCACCACTCATCAATCAGGAGAGTATTCCTAAATAAACTTTGATAACAGTCAGGAAGTGTTTTTGATGAATCAAATTCCGAATTTTTTGCTTGAGAGAGTCAGATTAACTCCTAATCGAATAGCCATTGCAACGGATGAGGAGGAAATTACGTTTAAGGAATTACATGATCGAGTTATAAATCTTGCATATAAATTTCATCATGTTGGTATAAAAGATGGTTCTCACGTTTCAGTTTTAATGAATAATTCCGTTGAATTTATAGAAGTTGTTTATGCACTTCATTTTATTGGAGCAACATCAATTTTACTGAATATAAGATTAAGTAATGACGAAATAGTCTATCAATTAGAAAATAGTGATTCTGAATTTTTAATTGTCGCAAAATCAAATACGCTGAAGATACCTGAAAATATAAAACTGTTAAATATAAATGAAATAGAGAACAGTGAATCAAAAGAATTTCCAATCAAGTCTAATTTTGATGGAGATAAAATCGCAACTATGATGTACACATCGGGTACAACGGGATTCCCAAAAGCAGTTTTACAAACTTATTCTAATCATTGGAGCAGTGCAATTGCTTCAGTATTAAATTTAGGATTAGATCATAAAGATGTGTGGCTTGTTTGTTTACCAATGTTCCATGTGGGTGGTTTATCCACTGTTTATAAGAGTGCGATTTATGGTATGAAAATTGTATTAACGAATAAGGCTGATGCACCTACCATTAGAGACAGCGTCAAAAAGCATAATGTAACAATTCTATCAGTTGTAACAAAAGTATTAAATGACCTCCTAACAATTGTTGAAGGTACAGATGATTTAAACAGCATAAGAGCAGCATTACTTGGTGGAGGACCTGCTCCTATACCTCTTTTACAAAAAGCAAGCGCATTAAAAGTCCCTGTATATCAAACGTACGGTATGACTGAAACTTGTTCACAAATTGCAACGCTTTCTCCTGAATATATGCTTTCTAAAATTGGTTCTGCAGGTAAAGCCTTATTTGGGTGTACCCTTGAGATCAGAGATAATCATAGAACTTGTTTACCAAAAGAAGTAGGAGAAATTGTAGTAAAAGGGCCGAACGTGAGTAAAGGGTATTATAAACTTAGCAAGTTAACTGATTCGTCAGAGTATCTATATACTGGTGATTTAGGTTATGTAGATGAGGACGGATTTTTATTTGTAGTTGACCGCCGAAGTGACTTAATTATTTCCGGTGGTGAGAATATATATCCAGCTGAGATTGAATCAGTATTATTATCGCACCCAGATATCATTGAAGCTGGTGTAACAGGCAAAGAAGACCCAAAATGGGGAAAAGTACCTGTCGGATTTGTTGTAAGTAAATCTTCTAATCCTCCGTCACAAGAAGAACTAATCGAGTTTTGTCGAGATAAAATCGCAGGGTATAAAATTCCAAAGAAAATAGTTTATGTAGACAACCTACCAAGAAATGCAACAAACAAGCTAGTTAGAAGAGAACTACTTAAGCTTCTATAAGGGGAATAAACATGTTAATTAAACAAGTTGAATTATTTTTAATTGAACAGCCTCTAAAAATACCTTTTAAAACAAGTTATGGTACATATGAAAAACGTGAAAGTATTATTGTTAAAATTTTAGATGCTAATAGAATATGTGGATATGGAGAAGTGGTTGCTTTTTCGGAGCCGTGGTATACCGAGGAAACGATTCAAACAGCTCTTCATACTTTACAGGATTTTTTTATTCCAATCTTATTAAATAAGCGGTTTAATCATCCTAGTGAAGTTGCTATTCAATTAGATCAATTTAAAGGCAATCAAATGGCCAAATCTGGGCTTGAAGGCGCATATTGGGATTTGTATTGTAAACTAAATTCAATCACTTTAGCAGAAGCTTTAGGGGGTAATAAGGCAGAAATACCAGTTGGAGTTGTAATTAGTATAGATGAACCAATAAAAATGTTGAAACAAATAGGTGCATTTATAACTGAAGGATATGAACGATTTAAAGTTAAAGTTTCAAAAGAAAATGATTATGAAATTGTATCAACTATAAGAAATAGCTATCCAACAATCCCTCTAATGATTGATGCCAATTCAGATTATTCAATTGAAGACATTCCGAAACTAAAAAAATTAGATGAATTTAATCTGTTAATGATTGAACAGCCCTTTGGGGAGCGCCAATTCATCGAGCATGCAATTCTTCAAAAGGAAATTTCTACTCCAGTCTGTTTAGATGAAAGTATTTGTTCGATAGAGGATGTTCAAATTGCGTATGAATTGAACGCTTGCGAAATCATTACAGTAAAACCTGGGAGAGTCGGAGGGTTAACTAAATCAATTGAAATTCATGATTATTGTGTCGAAAAGAATATTCCAATTTGGGTCGGAGGCATGATTGAAACAGGGATTTCTAGAATTCAAAACGTTGCATTAGCATCTCTTCCCGGTTTTACAATACCTGGAGATATTTCGGCTTCATCTAGACATTGGGAACATGATCTCATTTTTCCAGAGGTAGCTTTAGAAAATGGAAAAGTTAAAGTACCAGTTGACTCTGGTTTAGGGGTAGAAGTGGATGAAGACAGAATCCGAAGCATTTCTAAAAATATTTATAAATATACTTCTCAGTAGAAAGGGTAAAAAAAATACGATCAAATTAAACTTGTCATTCTTTTCAAGTTTCTTTGACCGTATCTTTTTTTATTTTATCAGGTACAGGATCATAACCACCTGGATGTAGTGGGTGACACTTAAGTATTCTTTTGGTTGTTAAATAAGTTCCTTTAAGCGCACCGTGGGTTTGTATTGCCTCTAATCCATAACTAGAGCAAGTAGGATAGAATCTACACGTTGGTGGCGTTGCAGGTGAAATCCATTTTTGATAAAATCGAATGATTCCAATTAAAATTTTATTCATAAACAAACCTTTCGTCTGCTTAAATTATTTCTCATCATGGTTATTTTTCATTTTTATATCTTCTAGCTTATCGACTTTATGTTGTACACCGTAGCCTTTATTTACAGAAAGAACGAAAGCACCGAATACAACAACGATAATTATTCCACTAACAACAAATACTCCAGTCATACTATATCCTCCTAAAAAAAGTTATACTACTATGATATAGTATACTGTCCAATATGAAAGAATCAAATGTTTTCATAAAGTTTTAGGAATATTATTTCAATAATGATGAAACATTTTAATAGAAATAGTACAATGGAAAAACAAGTATGAATGTAGGAAGGTTAAAATGTACATATTTAAAGATTTTTACCATAATACAGTTGAATTATCATTTGAGAAACATCCATTTTCATCCGATCCAAAACATGTTTGGGTTATTTGTAAATACAATGACCAATGGTTACTAACAGACCATCAAAGAAGAGGATACGAATTCCCAGGCGGAAAAGTAGAAGAAGGCGAATCACCTGAAGAAGCAGCTAAACGTGAAGTATTAGAAGAAACAGGTGGAAATGTATCTAAAATTAATTATTTAGGGCAATATCGTGTTACAGGTAAGGATAAAATTATTATAAAAAATATTTATTTTGCCGAAATAGGCGAACTTTTAACACAAAAGCACTATTTTGAAACAAACGGACCTGTATTAATAGACGAGTTTCCACCAAACATTAAAAAAGATCGCCGATTTAGTTTTATCATGCGTGACGAAGTATTTTCACAAAGTTTAAGTTACTTGAATACTAAAAAAAGCTCACTTTTATAAGATGAGCTTTTTTAGTGTTTATGAGGAAGAAAAACATCCCGAAAAAGGAAAAAGGTTCCTCATAAGGGGGAAATCTCGCGACATAAAAAAAGCTCACTATTTTAGGTGAGCTTTAATACGTATTACGCCAAATTATTTATTTATCGTTTTTCTCTCAATAAATTCAACAATAATATACATCAAACCAGCACATACACTTATGATTCCTACACTCATTAGTACGAGTGTGAAATTAAATACTTGGAAGCCATAAACGATTAAATAGCCAAGTCCGTTTTTTGAAACTAAGAACTCTCCGACTATCACTCCTACCCAAGCTAAGCCGACATTTACTTTTAATGTTGAAATGACGGTAGGTACACTAGCAGGAAAGATAACATTTTTAAAGATTTGAGTTTTTGTAGCTCCAAAACTTTTAATGACTTTTACGTAGTTTTCATCTACTTGTAAGAAGGCTTGATAAATAACCAACGCTGTAATGACAAAGCTTATAATGATCCCCATTGCGATGATGGACGAATATGAGGGGCCAAAAATTACGATGATGATTGGACCAAGTGCGACTTTTGGCATGGCATTAAAGACGACTAAGAATGGATCTAGTACTTTTGAGGCGAATGGATACCACCAAAGAAAGATTGCCAGAATGACCCCGAGAATAGTTCCTAAAATGAATCCAACGAGTGTTTCAGTGATTGTAGTCAAAGCATCATGATAAATCGAGCCATCTCCTAATTTTGTGCTAAGTAAATCGTAAATTTTAGTAGGTGAACTAAACAATAATGGGTCGATTATTTTTCGATGACTTAAAAGCTCCCAAGCTATAAAAAAGATCATTATAATTAATAGTTGAAAGAAAAAGATGAGTAGCTTTTTACGGCGATTTTTTTTGACAACACTGGCGTGATAGGATTTTAGTTCTTCATTTACTTTATCCATGTTTCTCCAACTCCTTCCAAATTGCAGAAACATAAGAAGAAAAGAGTGGTTGGTGTCGTGTTTCAAAAGGGGAGCGGATACGTAATTCTTCTGGTAAATTGAAAATTTTTGATATTTTTGTAGTAGCTTTTGTTAACGTAATAACCCGATCACACATGGCTACTGCTTCTTCAATATCGTGAGTTACTAAGATAGCAGTAGTATTTAACTTCTTAAATAGATTGAAAACTAACTCTTCAAGCTTTACTTTATTTTGATAATCTAGAGCTGAAAATGGTTCATCCAATAATACAATTGAAGGGCTTGTAGAAAGTGTTCTCACTAATGCAACGCGTTGTCTCATCCCACCGGATAGTTCTCTTGGATATGCATTTTCATAATCCTTTAGCCCAACTTCATTTAACAACTCTAGCGTTCGATTTTTATTTTCTTTTGAGTCTTTATCTAGAATCTGAAGACCTAGAAAGATATTTTCTTTAATCGTTTTCCAAGGGAATAAATAGTCATGCTGCAGCATGTAACCAATTTCCCCGGATTTTATATTATAAGATTTACCTTTAAACTTTACTGTACCGTCATATGGTGTAAGCAGTGAAGAAATGATTGATAAAAGTGTGCTTTTTCCACAGCCACTTGGACCTAATACGGATACAAATTCACCTTTTTCGACTTCAAACGTTAAGCCATCCAATATTTTAATTGCTTTTTCCTTCGATAAAAATACATGAGATAGATCGTTAACTGTTAAATAACTCATTTTGTTAACCTACTACTTCTCCGTAGATTTTTCAGCGAATTTTGTATCAACTAAAACTGAGTGTGGAACTTCTTTAGGTAATACACCGGAGTTCTTCATAATCTTTTGAAGATTATTCCACTCATCTTCTTCTAATATTGGATTTGTTGAATAAGAATTTTGAGACTTATAACGTTCAATAACTTTTATTGAAATGTCTAAAGGCGTATCTTTAAAGAATGGTGCAACACTTTTTGCAATCTCTTCTGCAGAATGAGTATCAACCCATTGTTGGGCTTCATAAATTGCATCTGTAAATTTTTGAGCCGTTTTCGCATTCTTTTTCAAATAACTTTCTTTTGCGATAAAAGCGGTGTAAGGAACTTTACCGGATTCCAAACCGAATGAGGCAACGATTTTACCTCTTCCTTCTTTTTCCATAATACTTGCTGTAGGTTCAAACAATTGAACATATTCCCCAGTACCTGAAGCATATGCATTCGCGATATTTGCGAAATCAATATTCTGGATAAGGTTCAAATCTTTATGTGGATCGATCCCATGTTGACTTAGGACATATTCGCCAACCATTTGTGGCATTCCACCTTTTCTTTGACCTAAAAATGTTTTGCCTCTTAGTTGGTCCCAATTAAATGGTACAGTTTGATTTCTAGCTACTAGAAATGTTCCATCAGTTTGAGTCAATTGGGCAAAGCTTTTTACTGGGTCATTTGCACCTTGAGCGTATACATATATAGTTGTTTCAGGTCCAACTAATCCAATATCTGCACCGTTTGACAGTACAGCCGTCATCGTTTTATCTCCACCAGCAGTAGTTGTTATTTCGACATCCAATCCATGCTTTTTGAAGATTCCTTCACTAATGGCGACATATTGAGGTGCATAAAACAATGAATGTGTAACTTCAGCAACTCTTACTTTCGTGTTTCCATCTTTCGGTTTATCTTTCGAACATCCACCTAAAATAGAAGCAACTAATAAAAACAAAATAACGAGCCATTTGATTTTCATTTAATCCCTCCTAATCGATAATATACAATTAGCCTATGCAATAGGAATAAATGGGTGAATGCGGAGTACTGACTGTGTTAAAATCTCTCGTTACGTATGATTTATCTAGGGTGTACAAGATAAGCTGGTTGAAGAAAGAAAAACCTCTCTTACTTCCTTTTTTAGGAAATGAGAGAGGTTTTTATTTACTCTTTGAAAAAAAATTTCGAGTATCTTCACGAATTTCATTTGGTAAAACATTTTCTAATTCTTTGTTTAACCATGAAAGTGTTTTATTACGTAAATAATCATGCATTTTTTCTTCGGCAGAGAGCATCACTAAATTGATTGTACAGGAGGCACTTGGAGTACATCCTTTTTCTCTAAAAAGGTAACCGTTATCTTTAATATTTTTACATTGAAATATTGGCTTAGAACCTTCAATTGCTTCAATTACATCCCAAAAAGAAATTTCTTCTGGAGATTTGGCAAGTTTAAAGCCCCCCTTAACTCCTGGAACTGAACTTACAATACCAGCTTTAGACAACTTACTAAAAATCTTTGATAGATATGTATCTGAAACACCTTGAAAGAAGGATAAATCCTTTATTCCAATTGGAGAATCTTCAGGAGTGTCAATTAAATAAACAAGGCAGTGAAGTGCATACTCAACTCCAACGCTATACTGCATTAAAACACCTTCTTCGTAAATAAGATTATTTTTAATTAATCTTAGAAATGTTTTATTTCTTTGTCAAACAATTACTTTTAGAAGCAATTCAAGGGTAAAAGAGGTTTGACATAATGAAATAAATGACATATTATAGATAATATAAATCGGCGATTAATATTGTCGCTAATTTATAGATTTCCAAGAACGACACTAAATTCAATTATTTTTAGAATTAACTTTTTTAGGGGGAATTAAAATGGAAAAACAAATTAATTATTATAAACTGGCACCAGAAGCATTAAAAATAATGATGGAAATGGAAAAGTATATTAAATCAGCGGGTATAGACGATAAAATTCGTGAATTGATTAAAATACGCACTTCACAAATAAACGGTTGTGCATTTTGCCTTGACATGCATACATCTGAAGCAAGAGAAATAGGCGAAACGGAACAACGTTTATACTGTATTAGTGCATGGAGAGATTGTGATTTTTACACAGATGCAGAAAAAGCAGCTTTAGAATTAACGGAGCATATTACAGAAATTTCGAATAAAGGCATATCTGATGAATTATATAATCGTGTAAGAAAACACTTTACTGAGGAAGAATATGTAAATCTTGTATTCATCATCAATCAAATTAATAGTTGGAATCGTATCTCTATTTCTATGGGGAATAGACCAGCTGAAAAATAAGAACCTAATCAAATTCGTAGTGGTATTAATAAAAGAATGAGCCGATTATCGGCTCATTCTTTTTATTTTTTACTAAATAGAAAAAAGGCTGCCAAAAAGTCATTGGTCCCGACTTTTTGGACAGCCCTTACATTTTTCTTTTTAGATTATTTTAAGGGTCCACCAAGTTCAGCTAATTTAGCATCAAAGCCTTCAAATTTTTTGAAGTTTTCTTTGAATTTGTTTACTAATTCAAGAGCTTTTTGATCATAAGCTGATTTATCTTCCCATGTTGTTGATGGAACTAATACGCTATCAGGTACACCAGGTACATGAGTAGGAATTGCTAAACCGAAAAACTCATCTTGTGTAGTTTCAATATTGTTTAACTCACCTTCAAGTGCAGCGTGAACCATTGCTCTTGTGTAAGATAAGTTCATACGTTTACCTACACCGTATTCTCCACCAGTCCAACCAGTGTTTACTAAGAATACATTTACATTATGTTTTTCAATTTTTTCACCAAGCATTTTTGCATATTCTACAGCTGGAAGCGGTAAGAATGGTGATCCGAAACATGTAGAGAATGTTACTTGTGGAGAAGTAACGCCACGCTCAGTACCAGCTAATTTGCTTGTAAATCCGCTTAAGAAATGATACATTGCTTGCTCTTTTGTTAATTTACTGATTGGAGGTAATACTCCAAATGCATCAGCAGTTAAAAAGATAATCGCTTGTGGATGTCCAGCAACACTTGGCTCAATGATATTTTGAATTGCTTGCATTGGGTATGCAGCACGAGTATTTTCTGTTAAAGTTGTATCATCATAGTCAGCTAAACGGCTATCAGATTTAACAACAACATTTTCTAACACTGTACCAAATTTAATTGCAGAGAAAATTTGTGGCTCTTTTTCAAATGTTAAATTGATACATTTAGCGTAGCAACCGCCTTCAATATTAAATACACCATTATCTGACCAGCCGTGCTCATCGTCACCGATTAACTTACGGTCTGCATCTGCAGATAATGTTGTTTTACCAGTTCCTGATAATCCAAAGAATAATGCCACATCACCTTCACTACCAACGTTAGCAGAACAGTGCATTGGTAAAACATTATTTTGTGGTAATAGGAAATTCATAATTGAGAAGATCGATTTTTTCATTTCACCAGCATATTCCGTACCACCGATTAAGATTATTTTCTTCTCAAATGATATAATAACAAATGCCTCAGAATTTGTTCCATCTACCACTGGGTCTGCTTTAAATGTAGGAGCAGAAATAATTGTAAATTCTGATTCATGAGTTTGAAGCTCTTGCTCAGTTGGGCGAATAAATAATTGGTGAGCAAATAAGTTGTGCCATGCAAATTCGTTAATTACTTGGATTGGTAAACGATACTCAGTATCAGCGCCAGCAAATCCTTTAAATAAGAATAATTCGTTACGATCTTTTAAGTAGTTAAGTACTTTGCTATACAATTTTTCAAATACGTCAGCAGAGATTGGTTGGTTTACTGAACCCCAATCGATTAAATTTTCAACAGATGCCTCTTTAACAATAAATTTATCTTTAGGTGAACGTCCAGTATATTTACCTGTTGAAACGCTAACTGCTCCTGTTGACGTTAAAATGCCTTCTTGTCTTGTTAAAACTTTTTCAACTAATTCAGAAACGCTTAGTTGGTTATACATTTGATTACTAGTAAGTAATTCGTTTAATTCAAAGTTTACATCAACTGTCTTCATATACTAATACCATCCTTTAAATATAATTTGTCTGCCATGTAGGTATCTCGATAAATAGTATAACACATTTATTTTAATAGTGTATACTATTAGTTCGCAAAATGTGTTATGAATTTGATTAAAAAATTAATTTGAGTAAAATATACTTAATCTAAAGAAGAAATTTAGTAAATTGTAAGATAATAATTAGTAATTTCCCTTTAAATAGAAATGAATGTAGAAATTAAATTATTGTAGAATTATGTCTAAGTAAGTATGAAAATTGTTGACAAGAAAGTGAAATTTTAATATGATACTTTTCATACGGATACTCTCTTATCCCGAGTAGGTGGAGGGATACAGGCCCTACGAAGCCCAGCAACCTCACTTTTAGTGAAAGGTGCTGAACCTGATGCAAGACATTTTTTTATGTCTTGGACGATAAGAGCGAAAGGCAAATAACCAAGAACCCTTTCCTCATGTAATATTTGATAAGAGGAAGGCTTTTTTTTTGCTCAAAACTTAAATACAGTGGCAATTTCGTAATTTACACTGAGTTATCTTTATCTTAAATGGGAAACATAGGAATAGGAACAAACTTTTTATTCTTATGTTGAGAAAAAAGAGATCCGTCAATTCAATTTAGGAGGGGACTCAATGTCACAACGTCGTTTATTTACTTCAGAATCAGTTACAGAAGGACATCCAGATAAAATCTGTGACCAAATTTCAGATTCTATTCTTGATGCAATTTTAGCAAATGATCCGAATGCTCGTGTAGCAGCGGAAACTTCAGTTACAACAGGTTTAGTACTTGTTGCAGGTGAAATTACAACTTCTACTTATGTAGATATCCCAAAAATCGTTCGCGAAACTATCCGTGAAATCGGTTATGACCGTGCAAAATACGGATTTGATGCAGATACATGTGCAGTTTTAACTTCTATCGATGAGCAATCAGCAGATATCGCTCTAGGTGTAGACCAAGCGTTAGAAGCTCGTGAAGGTAGTATGACAGATGAAGAAATTGAAGCAATCGGTGCAGGAGACCAAGGTTTAATGTTCGGTTTTGCTGTAAATGAAACACCTGAATTAATGCCACTTCCAATTTCATTATCACACAAAATTGCTCGCCGCTTAACTGAAGTTAGAAAAAATGAAACAGTTTCTTACTTACGTCCAGACGGTAAAACTCAAGTAACAGTTGAGTATGATGAAAACAACAAACCAGTTCGTATTGATGCAATTGTTGTATCAACACAACATGGTCCAGAAGCTACTCAAGAACAAATTGAAAATGATATTAAAGAACTTGTAATTAAACCAGTAGTACCAGCTGAGTTAATTGATGAAAACACAAAATTCTTTATCAACCCAACAGGTCGTTTCGTAATCGGTGGACCTCAAGGGGATGCTGGTTTAACAGGTCGTAAAATTATTGTTGATACTTACGGTGGATATGCTCGTCACGGTGGTGGCGCATTCTCTGGTAAAGATGCAACTAAAGTTGACCGTTCTGCTGCTTATGCTGCACGTTACGTTGCGAAAAACATCGTAGCTGCTGGCTTAGCTGATAAAGCTGAAGTTCAATTAGCATATGCAATTGGTGTAGCTAAACCAGTTTCGATCGCGATTGATACTTTTGGTACAGGTAAAGTTTCAGAAGAAAAATTAGTTGAAGTAATTCGCAACAACTTCGATCTACGTCCAGCAGGAATTATTAAAATGCTTGACCTACGTCGTCCGATTTACAAACAAACTGCTGCTTATGGTCACTTTGGCCGTACAGATATCGATCTTCCTTGGGAGCGTACTGATAAAGCAGAAGTTTTAAAAACTGAAGCAGGTCTATAATAAAATGATTAAGGCTGAATATGGCATTTGCTATATTCAGTCTTTTTTGTTTTAGTTAGAATCACGCTGTTTTATTCTACATATAGGTATACTTAAAAATCATTTTTCATAGGTTTAAATGACTAAATTAAAGTTAGTAATGGAGGAACCTATGAAAGCGATTATATGTACAAAATATGGTCCACCAGAAGTTCTTCAAATAGCAGAAGTTGAAAAACCAAAAATAAAAGATAATGAAGTATTAATTAAAATACACGCAACAACTGTAACCGCGGGAGATGTAAAACTTAGAAGTTCCGATTTTCCATTTATGTATTGGCTGCTTTCACGTCTTATGTTTGGTCTTTCTAAGCCAAAAAATAAAATACCAGGTTGTGAGCTTGCTGGAGAAATAGTGACTGTTGGCAAAAATGTAAGAAAGTTTAAACCAGGTGATCAAGTTTTTGGTTATAGTGGATTTACTTTTGGGGCTAATGCCGAATATATAGCTTTACATGAGGAAAGTGTTCTAGCTAAAAAACCAATAAATATGTCGTTTGAGCAAGCGGCAGCAGTACCGGTTGGGGCGCTTACTGCATTACACTTCTTAAGAAGAAGTATTATACAAAATGGACAAAAAGTACTTATTTATGGTGCTTCAGGAAGTGTTGGAACATATGCAATTCAGCTAGCTAAATATTTTGGTACTGAAGTTACCGCATTATGTAGTACATCTAATTTAGAAATGGTAAAGACTTTAGGCGCAAATGAAGTAATTGATTATACAAATGAAGATCTTTCTAAAAGTAAGAAGACATATGATATTATTTTTGATACAGTAGGCAAAAGTTCGTTTTCTAATTGTAGAACATTGCTAAACAAAGATGGCGTCTATTTATTAAGTGCAGTTTGGAAGCTTTCGGTGTATTTTCAAGCATTATGGAGTAATTTGATTAGCCATAAAAAAACGATACTTGGTGTGGCAAATATGAACAAAGAAGATTTAAACTATATAAAAGCACTTATTGAAGCGGATAAGTTAAAAGCGGTTATTGACCGACAGTACACACTTGATCAAATTGTTGAGGCCCATCGTTACGTAGAAAAAGGGCATAAGAAGGGGAATGTCGTTATTAACATTCGGGGGAACTGAGTCAGTTATCGTCTTTGTAAACATCCTGGGTCATACAAAGAAACCCCTCAAAATGACCTTTTGAGGGATTTCTTTTATAGATTTTCATTTTGCTGTCTGATTTCTTCTCCAGCTAAAATTATATTGGCTGTTTCAATTTTACGGTGCTCATCCACGGAATGCCCTGGATCGAGATTATTAAGGTCTGCTTGTATTTTCATTTGCTCTTTTTTAATGAGGGGCTTATTTTTTTCGCTCAATTTTATTACCTCCATATTATATAGTAGAAAGTCGATGAAACTCACCTTTTTTTAGTCTTAACGAATTGACTAACTTCATACAACAATTTAGGAGTTGGATTTTTACTTGCTTAATTCATTCACCAATTTTTGAAAGGTGAAATAAGCAGGCTTAGGAGTATAATCGTCCTTCATTATTCCAAATTGATGAAATAAATCGTCTTTTGAACTATCAGCATCCCTTAAACCAAAAAATTCATAATGAGTAATATTTAGTTCCTGACAAAGTGAATAAACCGTTCGTACAATTTTCTCAAGCACATTTGATTGTTGCTCATATGATCTTTCAATTTGTATAAAAGGATTTTTCCCGGTTGGCCATCCGTTCTCTGTAATGTGGATTGGTAGAGTAGAAGGGAAACCATTACGATTTAAAGTTTCTCGAAATTTACGTAGTATATTTTCTACGGAAACAGCAACTTCCTCGATTTTTAATGGTTCCTCAAATACATCCACATAAAAATTATGACCTACATAATCAATTGAACGAATTAATTCGTCCCCACCAATTTTTATTAAATTTTCCCAAAAATGTGGAAGTGTCTTTTCTCCCTCAGGAACCGAGCCGAATCCAATTTTAATAGGCAAATTGCTTTTTTGGATTTCTTCTTTAGCAGTTAGAACGCCTTGTACTAGAGCTTCTAATACATATGGTTTAGAACCATCCATAAACAATAAGTTAGGCTCATTCGTGATTTGAATTGAATCAAGGAAGGTGCCATACTCTTTAATTACTTTACGAACAAAATTTAACCAATAATCAAGTGATAAACTTGGATCCATAAGGCAGCCAATTGTTAAATCACCTAATAAACCTGCGTTTTTATATCGATTTAGTGCGTTAAATACTTTTTCTTCTGTTTCAGGTCCCATATAAACAGCATACATTCTTGGCAAAAGCTGATTTGCATTACCTTTTAGCTCTTTAAGAGCAGAAGATATTTTTTCATAATTATCTTCAGGACCTATAGCTAATCCTATAGGTGTACCTGCTACGCTAAGGGGATAGATACCAAAAGTTAATCCAGTTGAATTCATCAAAAACACTCCTTTGTTAAATAGTAAATACATGTTTACTTATTAAGTTGATTTAACTAATTGATTTATGATATTATCAAATTGTAACTCGTGTAAATGATAAACTTTTATTTACTATATGTCAAATCAGAATTTTTTTCCTAGAAAGGTTCGTAATAAAATGAAAACAAATCCAAATCAAATAGCAGAGAAGTTTATCCAACTACTTCCTCTAGTTTTTAATAAGTTTAACAAGTCGGGTTCAAAAAATTCTTTAAAGAAAAAGCAGTCCGAGTTAACTCACTTACAAAGTCACATATTAGAAGAGTTGTTTCAAACAGTAGATGGAATTTCAATCACAGAGCTAGCTCAAAATATAAGCATTTCTAAACAGCAAATGACCCCATTAATTATGAAATTAGAAGAAAAAGAATATGTATCTAAAATTCAAGACCCGAATGATAAACGTAGTGTAAAAATTATTCTTACTGAAAAAGGGAAAAAAGTTGTCACAAAACGCTGGGAAGATTTTTATCATATTTTCTGTGAACGGATTGGTCAGCTTGATGAGGAAGACTTGCTTGATTTAGACTACTCAATGCACAAAATCATAAAAATCCTTGGGAAATTAGATTAGAGGTTGAGCACTTGTTATTGTTAAATAATGGAAATGCTTGAACATTACTTACTAATCATTTATTATCTTTTTATATAACAACATAAAAAAATGTATAACCTCATTGATATGGTATGAGGGTCTCTACCAGGAACCGTAAAATCCTGATTACGAAAAAGAATGTAATTTTATTTACATCCTTCTTCGTAATCAGGATTTTTTTTATTTTTACTTTCAATAACGAGGTTTCTTTACTACAAAATTTAGAATTGACTTAGGAGGAAAAAGAATGAAAACAGTCTATATAAATGCAACTTTTTTTACAATGGATCAAGATAATAATATCTTTGAAGAAGGTATGATGATTGTACAAGGTCAAACGATTACCTATGTTGGAAATCATTCTGAAGAGCTAATGAAAAATGCAGATCAAGTAGTTAATCTTCAAGGAAAATGGGTAATGCCAGGACTTGTAAATACACATACTCATATTCTTATGACGCTTTTACGTGGTATTGGCGATGACATGCTGCTGAAGCCTTGGTTAGAAACTAAAATATGGCCAATCGAAAGACAATATACAACAGAAATTGCTTCAGTAAGTGCACAACTAGGTATTTTAGAAATGGTTAAGTCAGGAACGACAACATTTTCAGATATGTTTAACCCGAATGGACTCGATCCAAATGTTGTCATGGAGACGATTGGTGAAACTGGAATTAGAGGAGCATTTTCATATTCAATATTTAGCTTTGGAACGGAAGAAGAACAAAGATTGAATCTGAAAGGTGCTGAGCAATTTTCAAAAGACTATAAACTGTTTGCTGACGGCCGTTTAACAACGATGGTTGCACCTCATAGTCCTTACGCTTGTACACCAAAAGCACTAATTGAAAGTGCACGTATTGCAAAAGAAAATGATTTAATGATGCATATACATGTATCTGAAACAGACTATGAAATTCAAGATATAAAAGCTCGTTATTCAAACCGTCCTGTAGAACATCTTTGCAAATTAGGAGTATTTGATCAGCCGACAGTAATGGCTCACGGTGTAGTTCTAAATGATGAAGAAAGAGCGATCCTAAAAGAATATGATGTACGAGTTGCTCATAATCCAATAAGTAATTTGAAGTTAGGTTCTGGAGTTGCTGATGTGGTTAGTTTATTAGACGCAGGAGTAAAAGTAGGGATCGCAACGGATAGCACAGCATCTAATAACAATCTTGACATGTTTGAAGAAGTAAGAATAGCAGCATTGCTACAAAAGGGAATGTATAAAGATGCTACAAAATTCTCAGCGCAAACTGCATTAACTTTAGCTACACGAGGTGGCGCAGAAGCAATAGGAATGGGGCATACTGGCTCACTAGAAGCCAATAAAAAGGCAGACTTTATTACAATTTATCCATTTGATAAAGAGCATTTACAACCATTAAGTAATGCTTATTCACACTTACTATACGCTGCACGTGGAAGCGATGTATGTGATGTTTATATTGATGGGAAACAAATCGTAAAAGACCGCATTAGTCTAACAATTGACGAAGAAAAAGTAATCGCAGAAGTAAATCGATTACAAAGTAGATTTGCTTAAGAAACAGGAACAAAGAAGAGCAGGAAAGGATTGGCCTGCTCTTTCTAATTTAGAAGTATCGTTCATTAATGATTTTTAAGTGATGCAATTCATGGCCTGCGATAATATAAGCAATAGCACGAGGTGTCGTTGGGTGATTTAGGACAATTCCTTCATTTACTAATGTGTCAATTGATAAATTTTCAAGCATTGATAAAGTTGCTTGTCGAACTGTTTGAAATTCATTTATAAGTTGCTCTAGCTCAAGTCGGTTAAAATTTGCATAATCATTATAGGCATTCTCATCAAATGATGGTAAAGGAGTTTGATCTCCTCTTGCAATTGCCAATAGACGATAGCACATTATTCTCTCAGTATCTACTAAATGGCCAAGTACTTCCTTAATACTCCATTTTCCTTTTGCATATCGGTAGTCAGATTTTTCTATCGGGATGGCTTTAAAAAAACTGATTGATTCCTCTAATTGCCTCCTCAAAATAGTTTGTAAGTCACCTTCAGGAACTAGTTCAATATAACCTCTAAAGTGTGGGTTATATTCGTTTGAATTTGGTCTTGCCATCATCATTAATCACCTCAAAATTTTTTTAAAAGATTAAAAAAGCATAGTACAATAAGGAAATTATATATTATGGTAAAATTATGTAAATAGAAGTTTGAAAAATAAAAATATTATGGATAATCAGATGTTCTTGCTTAAATAGGTCAAAGAAGATGGTTTGAGTGGATGATTTAGAAAAATTGATTAGCTATGAAATGAGGGAGTAAAAATGGAGATTAAAGGAATCAATCATTTGTTGTTTTCAGTATCTAATCTTGAAACAGCAATCACTTTTTATAGAAACGTATTTAATGCCAAGCTCTTAGTAAAAGGCAGAACAACAGCCTATTTTGATTTAAATGGAATTTGGCTTGCTTTAAATGAAGAAAAAGATATTCCTAGAAATGAAATTCACCATTCATATACTCATATGGCTTTTACGATAAACGAAGACTCCTTTGAAAAAATGTATGATAAATTAGTTCAACTTAAGGTGAATATATTAAATGGACGAGAAAGAGATAAACGTGATAAAAATTCAATTTATTTTACTGATCCAGATGGACATAAATTCGAATTTCATACTGGTACCATGCGAGATCGAATTGAATATTATAAGCAAACAAAGCCCTATATGGATTTTTATAGTTAGTTGCAGGGTAGAAAGTTTTTATAAATTTTCTACAAAAAATATCTTGAAATCGAGATATTTTTTGATACAATATACTTAAGAGCTCGGTAAAATGAATGATAAAAATATTGATTTGCAGTTAAAACAATAAGATATCTAGATGAGGTATTCTTTGTTTAATATCTCGAATTAAAGATAAAATAAAAGGAGCGATACACTATGTTCGAAAAAATCAATAGTAAACAATTAGGTCACGCTGATCACGGTTGGTTAAAAACAAATTACCATTTTTCATTTGCAAATTATTATGATCCAAGTAATACGAACTTTGGCGTATTAAGAGTATTAAATGATGATTTAATTAAACCATACAGAGGGTTCGGTACTCATCCACATAGTGATATGGAAATTATAACATATGTAATTAATGGGAAATTAACTCACGCTGATAGTATGGGAAATAAACATGAAATTGGACGTGGTGATGTACAGTACATGAGTGCAGGTACGGGTGTGTATCATAGTGAACATAATATGGGTAGGGATTTATTAAGATTAATTCAATTATGGATTATTCCTGATAAAGCAGGTCATACCCCAAATTACGGTGATTTACTATCAGATTGGAAAAAAAGAGAAGGAAAATGGTATCATATGGTATCTCCAATTGAAGGGAGTGCCCCAATTAAAATTCACCAAGATGCAAATATTTACTCACTTGCATTAAATGAAAATGATGAAATTACTTTTGAAATGAACGAGGGTCGACAAGCGTATTTAGTCCTATTGGAAGGAAATGCGATTGTGAATGGAGAACGATTGGAAGCTAGTGATGCTGCAAAAATAATTGAAGAAGATATTAAAATACAATCAAAAGATTTTTCACATTATTTAGTAGTAGAAATGAAAAAATAATAGATGAAATTATCTATTTATTGGAGGATTAAGGAATGAAAACAAGTATTAAATGGGATGGCAAGTTAGCTTTTTCAGGAATTGCACCATCTGGCCATGAGATAAAAATGGATACTGCCGAGTCTTTAGGTGGAGAGAATAGCGCACCCACGCCAGTTGAACTTTTATTAAATGCAGTCGCTGGATGTACAGCGATTGATATCGTATTAATCCTTGAAAAAATGAGATTAAAACTAACCTCATTTGAAATTGAAGTAAATGGTGAACGAGCTGAGGAGCACCCTAAGCGATTTACTGACATTCATTTGCATTATATTTTAGGTGGAGAGTTAGATACAGAAAAAGTTCGAAAAGCGATTAAATTATCAAAGGATAAATATTGCTCAGTAGCTCATTCTTTAAACGCTAACATAACAGCAAGTTTCACTTTAAATGGATCAAAGGATGATGAAGTACTGTAATTAAAATAGCTGTCTCTTGAGGTGAAATTACTTTTTGAGGCAGCTTTTTTTATTGCAAATCAAAAAACCAGCACAATGCTGGTTTTATGACTTACTCTTCATTATCTAATTGTTTTTTTACATAAGTAGGGAGCATAAAGCACCCAACATGTAGGTCTGTATTATAATATTTTGTTTCGATTCCTAACTTATTCCATTCATCGGCTTTAATGTCTTTAATTGGGTCGTATTTTTTTGAAGCAAAACCGAATAACCAATGTCCAGATGGATAAGTTGGCATATGGAATTGATAAACTCTTGAGATCGGAAAAGTTTCTTTAATTTTGGAATGAGCACGTTTCATTTCATGTGCGTAACTAGCGTAATATGGACTTTCATGCTGGTTAATTAATATACCTTCTTCACTTAATACTCGTTTGCAATTGTTATAAAAAGCAACTGTAAAAAGTCCTTCACCAGGTCCAATCGGATCAGTTGAATCTACCAAAATTAGATCGTAATAACCTTCATCAGCTTCTTGTACGAACTTTAGTCCATCTTCAAAATATAATGTTAATCGATTATCTTGATCTAATTTAGAAGCTGTTAAAGGTAAGTATTGTTGGCATAGTCTAACTACTCGCTCATCAATTTCTACCATATCAACAACTTCCACACCTGGATAACGTAGTACTTCACGAGCAGTACCACCATCACCCCCACCGATAATTAGCACTTTTTTTATGGTTGGATTAACAGCCATTGATACATGCGTTATCATATCGTGGTAGATAAACTCATCCTTTTCAGTCACCATCATATAACCATCAAGAGTAAAGAATGTTCCAAATGTTTCACTTCTAAAGAAATCGATTTGTTGAAACTCACTTTTTTCAGAATGAATATGTTCTTGAACCTTTATGGAAAACTTCGTATCTTCTTGGTGATTCTCCGTATACCATAAATCCATTAAATTTTCCTCCAAACTTCGATCGACGACTTTTATTATATAAGGATCGTCATCATCGTTGATTGTGATCGTTCCTTCTTCTTTTAAATAAAGATAATGCTGAATCAATTCTGTAGAAATTAGTTCACCAGGTATACAAAGAGGGATACCAGGAGGGTAAATCATGATTGATTCACCACTAATTAATCCACTAGCATCATGAATTGAAATAATACGTTTTGGATGATAGTACGCCTCTCTAGGAGTCATGACCATTTTAGGGTTTTTTAATGCAACACTTATATCTGTATCAAGTTTTGGAAGTTTACCGTAATATCGGTCACTAATATCTCTTAAGGCATCAATTAATGTTTGAATGGTCTGTTCATTATCACCTAGCGAGATAATTGCTAAAATGACATTCGGTTCGGCAAGTTCGATTTGAATTTTATATTCTTCTGCAAGCATGTCGTATACTTTAAAACCAGACATTCCTAATTCTGAAACTTTAACAACGAGTTTTAACTCATCGTAATCGAATACCCCAACTCCATTTTGATATGAATCTCGCGTAATACATTTTAATCCTTTTATGGAATTAATTTCTTTTTTAGCTTTTCTCGTTAAATTGAGTAATTTTTCGAATCGCTCATGTCCTTCTAAAACTAATTTCTTTCTTGCAACATCAATAGAACACATAAGTAAATAGGAAGCAGATGTTGTTTGAAATAAATTAATGGTAGATCGGACCCTATTTTTAGTAATGATCCCATCATTATGTAGTAGAACGGATGCTTGTGTTAAGGCACCACCAGTTTTATGCAAACTAAGGGTAACAAGGTCAGCACCAAGAAGGGCAGCATTAGTTGGTAAATCAGGGTGAAACGAAAAGTGAGCACCATGGGCTTGGTCTACTAAAACAGGAATCCCCCTAGAATGACCGATGTCGATAATTTGTTTTAAATCTGAAGTTGCTCCAAAATAAGTTGGATTTATAATAAGGATGGCTTTAACATCCGAATTTAAATCTAGGGCATGGAGAACAGATTTTACTGAAACGCCATTTACAATTCCATACTCATAATCGATTTCTGGTTCGATAAATACTGGTTTAGCACCCGCTAAGATTAATGCATTGATTGCGGATTTATGTACATTCCTTGGCAGGAGAATTTTATCTCCTTGTTCAAGTGCGCTCATAATCATATATTGAACACCAGAAGTCGAACCATTTACTAACATATAAGCGTTATCTGAATGAAAGGCATCGGCTAATAAAGTTTCGGCTTCTTGGATGACACCAGTTGGATGCGATAAGTTATCAACACGCTTTGAAGAATTGACATCCATTTTAAGAGCCATATCACTCCAAAGCTCTCTTAATTCCTCGAGTGAATTACCTCTTTTATGCCCGGGAACATCAAAGCTTGTAATATCTTCCTTAGCATAACGGACTAATTCAGTTAAAAGCGGTGTTTTACTATGATCCATCATCCATCAATATCCTCCGCATCAGGACCATTCCATAAATTTTTACCGTAAAAGATTTCATCCATCTCATACTTCACTTTTTCTTCTATTTGTGAAATTTCATCCGCGTCTAATTTATCTTTTGTGTAGCCAAAAAGATAATTATCTAAATTAAATTGTTTCAACTTACATTTCGTATGAAAAATATTTTCTTGAAACACATTCACATCAATCATTTGATACATATCCTTTATTTTTTGAGGAATGTAATTTTGAATTGAGTTTATATCATGATCAATAAATAATTTATAACCACTAACATCACGAGTAAATCCGCGAACACGATAATCAATTGTCATTATATCGGCATCAAATTGATGAATTAAATAATTTAAAGCTTTTAAAGGAGAAATTTCTCCACAAGTAGATACGTCGATGTCTGCTCTGAACGTACTAATTCCATCATCCGGATGATATTCTGGGTAAGTATGGACAGTAATATGACTTTTATCTAATGCTGCAACTACTAGTTCCGGTAATGGACCAGGTGATTCGGAAAAAGTTTCAGATGAAGGGTTATCAACCGGACCTTCTGAAACGAGAATTGTAACGCTTGCTCCTTGAGGATCGTAATCTTGTTTTGCAATATTTAAAATGTGAGCTCCAATGATATGTGTAACCTCGGTTAAAATTTTTGTTAAACGATCAGCATTATATTGTTCATCGATGTACTGAATATAAGCTTCACGTTCTTCTTTCGTTTTTGTAAAGCAAATATCATACATATTAAAACTTAAAGATTTCGTTAAGTTATTAAAACCATAGAGTTGAAAATTATTTGACGATGAAATATTCATCTAATGTCCTCCTAATTTTACAAAGTAAAAAAGTACGTACGAAAAAGTAAAAGCGACCGTACAATAGTCGCTAGTGTAACTACTCAATATATATTGTTTGTTTTTGAATTATGCATTATTCACATAAGTTGATGAATGAGGAATTACTGATTGATAATGTTTTTTTTATATTGTTTTAAATGTTCAGAAGAAACAAATCGTTAAACCTTCTCCTCCTTACAAATGATAGATAAAAAATTTTGAAAAAAATGTAGTAAATATACCAAGTAAAATTCCGAAAAACACATCTGTTGGATAATGCAAGCCAAGATATATTCGAGAGAAAGAAACAAACAAAACTAAAGGAAGTAAAATAAATGTTGTAAATGGTATATAAATGATAATAGGAAGTGCGACAGAAATAATTGCCGTTGTATGACCTGAAGGGAAGGAGTGATCTTTTAAAGGATTTTTTAGCACAAAAGTACCTTCTAGTCTAAGATAAGGTCTTTTACGTGGATAAAAACGTTTAAGAAAATGAACAGGAATATGGCTAAGGCAAAGGGTACAGCAACATAAGATTGATGCTTCATGCAATTCACCTTTGGAATATAGTAATAAAATAAAAGCTGATGCAATTGTAAAAGTAGCACCACCAAGATGGGTAATCGTACGAAAGAAAAAATTTAAGTAACGCCAATGGAATAATGAATTGACACGATAAAACAGTTGGCATTCATATGTGTGTATCTTTTGAAGAATTGCGCTCATTTTTCATCCTCCATTTTGGTGATATTTGTAATTTCATTATAAAAAGGGTTTATGAATTTAAATAGAAGCTTATGTAAATGAATAATTTAGATATGTAAATTTTAATTAAACGAATCGGAATGATGAAGATTAAGGTGTTAGTACAATCAGTTCTATACAAAGTGCAATAAAAAAAGAGAAGGCTCGGATTCCTTCTCAGTTTCAAACAAAGCTAAAAATTTATTTAGACAGATTTTCTTCTTCTACTTTTTTATAGTATTGTCCTTTTTCGACATATTCTCTACGAATTCGATCCATATCAGCGATGTCTTCCTCTGTTAATTCACGTACTACTTTAGCAGGCCTACCAAAAGCTAATGTGTTAGGAGGTATTACTTTTCCGCCTGGAACTAAGCTGCCTGCACCAATCATTGCACCTTCACCAATTACTGCACCGTCTAAAACGATCGAACCCATGCCAACTAATGCATTCTTTTTAACTGTACAACTATGTAAAATAACACTATGTCCAATTGTTACGCCATCTTCTAAAATTAGAGGGCATTTTGGACTTTGATGAAGAACAGATAAATCTTGAACATTTACATCATTTCCAATGATTGTATCATTAACATCGCCACGAATGACTGCACCAAAAAACACACTACTATTTGCTCCAATTGTGACAGAACCAGTAACAGTTGCAGTTGAAGCGATAAAAGCTGATGGTTCGATTTTGGGTTGTTTCCCTTTGTATGGTAATATCATACTATACCGTTGCCAAGTATATAAAAATGGTGATTGTTTAGCTAAAATTGTCTATACAACAAGGCAACATAGTTCACCTCCATAATATTTACTTCAATATGAGTATAACTTATTTTAACAATATGGTAATTAATGAAAAATAGGGAGGAGTGAAAAAATGTCACTACCTAAAAATCCGATACAATTAATGCCGAAAGTTTATAAAGCTGTTTTTCCTTTAGTGCATCAGGAATTAGACTATTGGAGAAATTTTGCAACGACAATCCCAGATCCAGAACTTAGAAAACAAGCATTAATGAGTATTGATACAAAAACATTCCATTGTGAAGGTGGTGCAATTTTAGCATTACTTTCTGAAAAAAATTTAAAACCAGTAATAGAGTTTATCGTTGCATATCAAACAATTAGTGATTACTTAGATAATTTATGCGATCGTAGTACTTCGCTTGATCCAGTTGATTTTGAAGCACTACATGAGTCAATGATTGATGCAGTAAAATGTCAAAAATCAGACCAAATGTATTATCGCTTCCGTGAAGAACAAGATGATGGTGGATATTTACGTGCACTAGTTTCAAAGTGTCATAGTAGTTTAAATCAATCAAAGCATTATGAGGGAATTAAAGAGTACTTAGTTCAGCTTGCTGATTATTATTGTAAGTTACAAATACATAAGCATGTAAAAAAAGAAGAGCGAGTTCCTAGATTAACAAATTGGTTTGAAAAATATCAACCAGAGCTTTCTGATTTAGAATGGTATGAATTCTCTGCATGCGCAGGTTCAACTCTTGGGATTTTTTGTTTAGTTTCTTATTCATTTAACGAAGAAATTTCTGAAAATTTATTTCAACAAGTATATAAGAGTTATTTCCCATATGTACAAGGACTTCATATACTACTAGATTATGTAATAGATCAAAAGGAAGACGAAGAAGGCGGGGATTTAAATTTCTGCAGTTATTACCCTTCAAAAGATGTTATGTTAAATAGGATTAAGTATTTTTCAGCTAAAAGTGATCAGGCCTTAAAAGATTTAAAAGACTATCGCTTTCATCGAATGATCTGTCAAGGATTGCTAGGCATTTACTTGGCCGATAAAAAAATGGCAGGACCAGACGAGATGAAAAAAATCAGAAGAGGGATAGTTAAGAACGGTGGCTTAACATCATTCTTTTTTTACGGAAATGCTAAGTTATACTTTAAATTAAAAGAGTTAAAGGCGAGCAATAGAAGAGTGAAGGAATCAGTTTAAAAAAGAATATGTAGGTAATCACGAAAAAAAGGGATGCCCCAAGAAGTTTATACTTTTTGGGACATCCTCTTTTAATTTACAGCTTTACTTTTCTCAGTGAAAAATAACTTCATTAGTGGAGGCGTTACAATAGTTGTGACTAGTACGACTAGAACAAGGATCGCAAACAATTCCTTGCTTAAAAGATTATTTGCTAAACCAGTTGATGCCATAATCAGTGCGACTTCTCCGCGTGATACCATTGCGGAACCAATTCCTAGTGAATTTTTAGTTGGAAATCCCGCCAGTTTTGCGCCTAATGCTCCACCAATTAGTTTCGTTAAGATTGCGATTATACTTAATATAATAATCGTCGGAAACGAATGACTTAGCCCCGTAAATTGAACTGATACACCTATTAAAGTGAAAAACACAGGTACAAATACAGAGTAAGCAATCGTTTCGACCTTTTCAAAAACCTCTTGTTTAAATTTAGTGACGGATATCGAAATTCCTGCGATATAAGCACCAATGATTGCAGCAATACCTGTTTGGTCTGCAAAGGCTGAGAATAAAAAGCAAATGATTAAAGCTGCAGAGATTAGTGTTTCTGAAACGTTTAGTTTTATAAACTTTTTTAGGAACCAAGGTACAATCTTCCATCCGATTAGTATGGCAAAAGTAAAAAAGATAAACTTTTTAAATAAAAGTATTGGTAAACTAACGGCGCTACCACTCAAACTCATAACAAATGCTAATGCTATGATGACAACAATATCATCAATTACCGCAGCTCCTAAAATTGTGGCCCCATCTTTAGTTTTAAGTTTCCCCATTTCTTTTAATGTAGCAACAGAAATACTTACACTAGTTGCAGAGAGAATCAGCCCTAAAAAAATAGCTTCATATTGACTTAAGTTTATGGAGATTCCATAAAGATAACCCGAGAATAATGGGAAGAGGATCCCCAGTACTCCTACATAAGAAGAAGCTTTACCAGTTCGTTTAAATTCATTTAAATCAGTCTCTAAACCTGCAATAAACATAAGTAAAATGACACCAATTTCACTCATTTCTTGTAAAGTTTCTGTTTCAGTAATGATTCCAAGTACTGCTGGACCTAGGATGATCCCTATTAATAACTTCCCTAAAACAGCAGGTTGACCAAGTTTTGTACTTAAATCCCCAAAAATTTTAGAGGCAATTAAAATAATCACAAGTTGTACATAAAGCATAAGTTCATCTCCCATCAGAATGCATAAAAAAAGAGCCTGTAACGATAGGGTAAGTAAATAATTACATACTTATCCCTATGTGACAGGCTCCTCCGAACAATGCATTAAATTTATTTTAAGTATAAACTAAAAATGAATTAGAAAACAAGGTTAAGTTTAATTTGGTAATAGATCAATAGAAACTTAGTTTAATAGAATTAATAAAGTAAGCGAAATAAAATAAGCGAAATGAATAAGTATAAACGAAATAGCACTTTTAATTTTTCGAAAAAACAGCAAATATTTTATGAAAAATGAGTGTGCATAAATTAATAGCATACTCCCGAAGAAACCATAAAAATACCCATAAATTACCCAAAGAGTCATCTGATTTACTTGTGAAGTTTCTGTATGAAATACTCTATATAATGATACAAGGTAAAAAACTGACCAGAAATTGATGAACGCAATGAATCCAATTAATAATAATATCCAATTCGAATTTCGTAAAATGAACTGAAAAACTTTACGAAATAGTTTATTCAAATTGTTTAGGTTTGTAGTCAACTCTTCACGCCCCTAAAGTTGGTTTATCTCAATCAACTACAAATTGGTTTGTATAAACAAATCAATTAAGTGGTTATATCTTTACATAATATTCAATTAATTCCATGAATACGCCGTAATTAGATATTATTAATAATTTTTTGTGGATTTTTATAGATTCAGTTATTAGGTAAGGAAATTTAACTTTGGTCTGTTTATAGAACTTCTTAAGAAAACATGTAATTTAAACAAAAAAAAGCCCCACTAAGTAAAGTTACTTAAGGGGCGCTTGTTATGTTAATTTTTAGTTGGTTCAATTTGAGTAAATATATCTCGATGAACTTTTTTCATTTCTTCAAAAAATTGCTCACGTTTAATATTATTATTGTCTAATATTTCTTTAAATGAATTTGTTTTATTTTTTTGAGCGATGATATTTTCCAATGGTTTATTTGAAAGTTTTGATACCACTGCAATAAATATTAATTTCTTCATTTTCAATTTATGTTGCTCAACAATTTTATTTAATTTAGCTTCAGGTTGGTTTAAGTATTTGGATAGATACTTAACAACCTCTTTTTTGTGCTTTTCTAACATTTTATGTGCCTTGTGGTGATGATGATGTCTATGATGTTCACCATGATCTGTTGTAGCATCATGGTCATGATGTGGATGAACATAATAATTTGCTGCTGCGTTTGTTTCGGCATTTACAGCAATTGTGTTTAGTGTAAAGAGACTAACTACTGCACCCGCAAAAATAGCTTTTTTCATTTTGAAAACCTTCTTTCTTTTTTTTGATTTTTTTATCTTTACCAATTTTCCAAGAAAAATTTACCATTAATTAATTTTTAATGATTTTTTAAGGTATTTATAATTATTAAGAAGAGGCAATTGTACTGTTGATAAAATTGAGGACAAAAAAAACTGTCTTTAAATAGACAGTTTTTTCTTAAGCTCTTTTTTCAATAGCTAATATAAAAGGAGGGTTATTTGCTTGATTAATAAATCGATAAGTTAATACATGTGCCAAGTCTTGAGGGATGTTTTGAGCAAAGTTCATTAATGCATCTTTTTCAATTTCTCCGCCTTCATGACCATGGTATATCACAACTACGATAATCCCTTCTGGGGCCATCATTTCAAGTATTTGTTCTATTGCTGAGATGGTTGACTCGGGTACTGTGACAACTGATTTATCACTACCAGGTAAATAACCAAGATTAAAAATAGCACCTTTTAATTTCTCGTGTAATGAAGCTGGAATTACTTTGTTTACTTCTGCATGACTTTTTTGAAAAAGTGTAACTCGCTTGCTTAAATTTTCATTATTTATTTTTTCAGTCGTCTTTTGAATAGCTAATTCTTGGATATCGAATCCATATACATGACCAGTTTCTCCAACCAATTTTGCTAAAAATACTGTATCATGACCATTACCTATTGTGGCATCGATGGTAATATCGCCTTCTTTAACTGTTGACTGAAGAAGCTTTCTAGCATACGGTAAAATACGATCTAGTATCATGTTAATTGTACTCGATTTTTTGCGAATTTACCTTGCCAGCTATTTCTACGTTCGAATTCACGATCAATTGCGTTTAATACTTCCCATTTTTTTAAGCTCCACATTGGTCCGATTAATAAGTCAGGTGGACCGTCTCCAGTAATACGGTGTACGATTACATCACTTGGAATGATTTCAAGCTGATCAACGACTAAGTTAATATAAGCGTCAAAATCCATGAATTCAACTAGTCCTTTTTCATATTGCTTCATCATTGCAGTACCTTTTAAAAGGTGAAGTAAGTGAATTTTAATTCCTTGAATATCAAGCTTTGCAACTTCCATCGCCGTTTCCATCATCATTTCTGGCGTTTCAAGAGGTAATCCGTTAATTATATGTGAACAAATACGGATGTTGTGCTTCCTTAATTTTTCTACGCCTTCTACGTAAGTTTTATAATCGTGTGCACGATTAATAATATTAGCAGTTTTTTCGTGAACGGTTTGTAATCCTAATTCAACCCATAAATAAGTTCGTTTATTTAAATCAGCAAGATATTCAACAACATCATCTGGTAAACAATCCGGTCTTGTTGCGATTGATAAACCGACTACGCCTTCTTGCTCTAATATTGGTTCGAACTTTTGTTTTAATACTTCAACTGGTGCGTGAGTATTTGTGTAAGCTTGGAAATAGCCTAAGTATTTTCCGTTTTGCCATTTCTCATGCATTTTATCTTTTATTTTATGAAATTGAGTTACAACATCCTCAGCTCGATCACCTGCAAAGTCGCCCGAACCAGATGCGCTACAAAAAGTACAACCTCCAAACGCAACTGTACCATCCCTATTTGGACAATCAAATCCAGCATCAATCGAAACTTTAAATACTTTTTCGCCAAATTGTTGTCTTAAATGATAATTCCATGAATGATATCTTTTATGATCTATTGTATATGGAAAAGGATTGTTTTTTGTCATTCCTCATCCCTCCCTTAATTTAAGTCAATATTATCGATTTTATCATGACCTAAAAAGAAATCCAAATGGAAAAACCTTTCTTATTTGTAAAGAAATAATTGTACTCTGATTAAAAGGTTCGGAAATACTATCCTTGAGGTAACCTACATATCGGATACTTCATTAAGTCTCAAAGGAGGTATTTTCTTGGGAATAACAGATCGTAACTTCGGACAAGAACAAGTACAAAAAGCGAAACAAGCATATGATTATGCAGTAGAGCAACTAGAGATTGGTATGAGACAAGAGCATTATAATGATATTGAATATTCACAAGCACAAGCAGGGATTGAAGAAGCACTAATTGAGCTTGAAAAAGTTGCAAACCTTGCAAATGCAGAAAATAAGGATGAATTTTATCGTTTACGCAGACAATTAACACAGCTACAACATCAAATGATTATTACTCCGCACTAGAAGGAGATTAAAATATGCAAGAATACGTTAAAGAATATGCGATCCTTGGGAGGAAACCAAAAATGGTTAAAAAGAAATCAAAAAGTAATAACCCTGAACAAAAAACAAAAAATAAAACCATAACAGAATTCTCAGGTGAACTTTCAGCAGTCGATCAAGTCAAAATGAAAAATGCTAAAAAAGGTCAACCACAAAGATCAAAGCAAGGGTAATGTAAGGAAAAAGGAAGGGGTGCCTTCCTTTTTCTTTTGGTAATTTTAGGGTAAACTTGATGGTTTTCTAATACATTCTAGATTTTTGATTTTTCTATCTCTTCTTACTTAATTCGTGCCTCTTGAAACTAGGAAGATTCTCCTCTACAATTAATGAGTTAACGAGATAAAAATAGATAAAAAGGGACAGCTTTTGAGGGGAGTACGGGATGCCAAAAAAACTATGGTTTTTGTTAATCGGTATGATTTTAAATGTAACAGGTAATTCTTTTTTATGGCCATTCAATACAGTATATATCCATACGTATTTAGGAAAGTCCTTGTCTGTTGCGGGGCTTATTTTAATGTTTAATTCATTGGCTGGTGTATTTGGTAATATGCTCGGTGGCTGGCTTTTTGATAAGTTTGGGGGATATAGATCAATCCTAACTGGCATTAGTATTACGTTTTTGTCGATTCTAGGTTTGGTTATTAATCATACTTGGACATTTTACAGTTGTTTCTTTGTCATATTAGGATTTGGTGTCGGTATTGTATTTCCATCAATGTACGCGATGGTTGGAGCGGCATGGCCAGAGGGCGGTCGTAAAGCTTTTAATGCAATTTATGTAGCGCAAAATCTTGGTGTTGCAATTGGTACGGCTTTAGGTGGAATTGTTGCAGATTTTAATATTAATTATATTTTCATTGCTAATTTGCTCTTATATATTATTTTCTTCTTAGTAGCTTTATTTGGATTTAAGGGTATAGGGGAAACTAAGCAAATAAAAGAAGCTCATATAGAAAATGTAGAAAAACAAAAATTTTCATTTACTCCTTCAATGAAGGCTCTGATGATTGTTTGTGTTGCGTATGTTTTATGCTGGTTAGTTTATGTACAATGGCAAACTACAATTGCTTCAGAAATGCAAAATCTACACATTGGCTTAAAAAAATATAGTCTCTTATGGACTATAAATGGTGCGCTAATCGTCTTAGCTCAGCCAATCGTATCAACTGCGATCCGTAAATTAGAGTTAAGTATGAGAAAGCAAATGTTGTTTGGAATTGGATTCTTTATCGCTTCGACTATTCTTGTGAGTACTGCTCATCAGTTCTCGATGTTTATGACAGGTATGATCATATTAACGATTGGAGAAATGTTCGTCTGGCCTGCAGTCCCAACTATTGCAAATATGCTTGCTCCAAAAGATCGAATCGGTATGTATCAAGGGATTGTAAATAGTGCAGCGACAGTTGGAAGAATGCTTGGACCTGTAATTGGAGGGGCACTTGTTGATACGTTTAACATGAAGGTATTATTTATGATATTAATTGTCTTTTTAGGAATTAGTATGGTTTTCTCTGTACTTTATGAGAGATTAGCAAAAAAAGTAGTAAAAGTTGAAAATCAAACATTTGCTTCTTAAAAATAGGCTAGGTATAATTGACCTTTTTCTTTGGTTATAATAAAATAGTATAAATTGAATCTAAATGATCGGCTATGATTGGGAATAGTAGTGAATATGAAGAGGTTTAGAGAGTTGACGGTTGGTGAAAGTCAATCCATTCTATTCATGAACTCGCCCATAAGCCACATTTGTGAACGGTTTTAACCAAGTAATAAATGTCGTGTTCCACGTTACGGAAACAAGTGAATGTATTTTTACATTAATTTGGGTGGTACCGCGGGAAATCCTCTCGTCCCTTTTGGGATGGGAGGATTTTTTTTATTGTAGACCGTTAGGACCACAGCCGAGCCATTTATATATGAAAAAAGGAGGCAATAAAATGAGTTTTAATCATCGTACTATTGAACAGAAATGGCAGAAGTATTGGTTAGAAAATAAAACATTTAAAACAACTGACGATACAAGCAAGCCGAAATTTTATGCACTTGATATGTTCCCTTATCCATCTGGAGCGGGATTACATGTTGGGCATCCAGAAGGGTACACAGCTACAGATATTCTTTCAAGAATGAAAAGAATGCAGGGCTATAATGTACTTCATCCAATGGGGTGGGATGCATTTGGTCTTCCAGCAGAACAATATGCATTAGATACAGGTAATGATCCAGCTGAGTTTACTGAAAAGAATATTAATACTTTCCGTAATCAAATTCAGGCACTTGGATTCTCATACGATTGGGATCGTGAAGTAAATACAACTGATCCTAATTATTACAAATGGACTCAATGGATTTTCCTAAGAATGGTTGAAAAAGGATTAGCTTATGTAGATGAAATTCCAGTAAACTGGTGTCCAGCACTTGGTACAGTTTTAGCTAATGAAGAAGTAATCGATGGTAAAAGTGAGCGTGGAGGACATCCAGTTGAGCGTCGTCCGATGAAGCAATGGATCTTAAAAATCACGGCTTATGCGGATAGATTATTAGAAGATCTAGAAGAATTAGATTGGCCTGAAAGCTTAAAAGAAATGCAACGTAACTGGATCGGCCGTTCGGAAGGTGCTGAAGTTTACTTTAATGTTGATGGATTCGATGAAAAAGTTACAGTATTTACAACGCGTCCAGATACATTATTCGGTGCAACTTATGTTGTATTAGCTCCAGAACATGCTTTAGTTAATAAAATTACAACAGCTAATCAAAAAGATGCAGTTGATGCTTATATCGATTCAGTTAAATCGAAAAGTGATTTAGAAAGAACTGATTTAGCGAAGGATAAAACAGGTGTTTTCACAGGAGCATATGCAATTAATCCTGTAAATAATGAAAAGCTTCCAATTTGGATTGCTGATTATGTTCTTGCAAGCTATGGAACTGGTGCAGTTATGGCAGTACCAGGACATGATGAGCGCGACCATGAATTTGCAGTTAAATTTAATTTACCAATCATTGAGGTTGTTGAAGGTGGGGACGTTCAAAAAGAGGCTTACGCTGGAGATGGCAAACATGTTAACTCTGATTTCTTAAACGGTTTAAATAAAGAAGAAGCACTTGAAAAAATTATCGAATGGTTAGAATCTTCAAATGCAGGTGAGAAAAAAGTTACGTATCGTCTACGTGATTGGTTATTCTCTCGCCAAAGATATTGGGGAGAGCCAATTCCAGTAATTTTCTGGGAAGATGGTACAATGACAGTTGTTCCTGATGAGGAATTACCATTAATTCTTCCGAAAACAGAAGATATTCGTCCAAGTGGTACTGGAGAGTCACCATTAGCGAATATTGATGATTGGGTTAATGTAGTTGATCCAGTAACAGGTAAAAAAGGAAGACGTGAAACAAATACAATGCCACAATGGGGCGGAAGCTGTTGGTATTACTTACGTTATATTGATCCAAATAATAACGAAGCAATCGCAGATTCTGAATTATTAAAGCATTGGTTACCAGTAGATGTTTATATTGGAGGAGCAGAGCATGCAGTTCTTCACTTACTATACGCTCGTTTCTGGCATAAATTCCTTTATGATTTAGGTGTAGTTCCTACAAAAGAGCCATTCCAAAAGCTTTTCAACCAAGGAATGATCTTAGGGGAAAATAATGAAAAAATGTCTAAGTCTAAAGGAAACGTTGTAAATCCTGATGATATCGTTAATAGCCACGGTGCTGATACATTACGTTTATATGAAATGTTCATGGGTCCATTAGATGCATCTATCGCTTGGTCAGAAAATGGATTAGATGGTTCTCGTCGATTCTTAGACCGAGTATGGCGTTTATTTGTAACTGATAATGGAGAGCTTTCAGATAAAATTGTTGAAGGCATTACTTCTAGCAGTCTTGAAAAAACATATCACCAAACGGTAAAGAAAGTAACAGAGGACTTTGAAGGTTTACGTTTTAACACTGCAATTTCACAAATGATGGTGTTTATTAACGAAGCATATAAAGCTGACCAATTACCAAAAGAAATGGTTGAAGGTTTCGTAAAATTAATCGCACCAGTTGCACCTCATATCGGTGAAGAACTTTGGAGTAAACTTGGGGCTAGTGATTCAATTGCATATGCTACATGGCCAGCATACGATGAAGCTAAACTTGTAGAAGACGAAATTGAAATTGTAGTACAAATTAATGGTAAAGTAAAAGCAAAATTACGTGTTGCAAAAGATGCTTCTCGTGAGCAAATGGAGCAAATTGCATTATCAGACGACGCAGTTAAGGAACAAGTTGAAGGCAAAACTGTTCGAAAAATCATTGCTGTACCAGGTAAATTAGTCAATATCGTTGCGAACTAAATAGATCATTCGAAAAAACCTCTTTTGAGGTTTTTTCTTTGTTTATTTTTTTTTTCTAATGCTCTCTTTATAAATAAGTCAATTTAAAGATTTAGCATACTAACACGTTGACTTTTTAGAAAAACTATAGTTGGCCAGGTAATGGTGTCCACTTCGCCTTAAAGAATTTTAAAAATAAAACTATTTATGTTTAGCAAATATATCCGATCAAACTTACTTTTTGCATAGAAAATAATTAGTTGTTAAGATGTTGCTATAAAGAAAGGATGAGCATTGATGAATACGATTTCTGCAAATGAAGTGAAAGAGCGTTTAGAATCAGGAGAAACGCTATTTTTAGTAGATGTACGAGAGGATTATGAGGTTGAGTATGGGAAAATTCCAGAAGCAGTTCATATTCCAATGGGACAAATTCCTAGCAAGTTAGATGTTTTTAATAAAGAATTTGAATACATTTTTATTTGTAAGGCAGGCGTTCGTAGTGAGAATGTTTGTGAATATTTAAATGAGCTAGGCTATAAGGCGATTAATATGGAAGGCGGTATGATGGCCTGGGAAGGCGAGATCGAATAAAAAATAAGTCTTTATCAATAGTTTGATTAACTACTGAAATCCAACGTTTATGTTGGATTTTTTTATATAGATTAAATTAGGCTAATGTTTTTTAGTATAAGGTATATTAACGATGGAGTTGTGACATATATTAAAGTAGAACCTCATATATTTTTTCATTGAGGTCTTTGCTTGTTAGAAAGGAGGGGGTTGATTTGCCTAAAACATTGAAAATTGATATTACGGATAAAATAATTGGTAAATTTAAAGATGGGCATATGGAGTTGTATTCTTCAAAGTATTTAATTGGAAAGTTTTACTTTAAAGATTTAAAACAATCTTTCCAATTGGCAGATGGGTATGTTGAAGAGGATGGACGATTCTATTTATTAGTGAACTTGCAACACGAACAATCGAACGCTCGCCTTTGACCTTAAATTAGGGACGGTGGATTTGTGCCAAAGAAAAATATAATAATTGAAAAGCATAAGGAAAAACTAGAAAATCAGTTTGATTGTTTTACGAGTAAAACGATGGCAATAACCTTGGGTACTAAATGTTTAGCTTTTCTTAAGTTTTACATGAATCAATTCTTATGCTTTTCGATCAGTAAAGATTATAGGACCTAGCGAAAAAATGTATTCGTTTAGGTCCTTTGTTTATTTGTTAAAAATTTGTTTGAGCGTATTCCGCAGCTGATGCACCTGCTAATCTACCAGTTACTAAAGCAGCGGTTATGTTATAGCCACCAGTGTAACCATGAATATCTAATATTTCTCCACAAAAATAAAGCCCATTCATGATTTTAGATGACATTTCTTTTGGATGAACTTCCTTAGTAGAGACGCCACCACCTGTTACGAATGCTTTTTCGATCGAAAGAGTTCCGTTTACTACAAATGAAAAACCTTTAAATAATTGGACAAGCTCTCTTAACTTCATAGTAGCAATTTCATTACAAGGTGTTGCCTCATCAATCCCACATTTTGAAAGTAAAAATAGTAAATATCTTTCAGGTACATAACCTTTAAGAACATTCTTAATCGCTTTTTTTGGTTCTTCTTTTAGAATACTGTGTATGTCTTGAAATAGTGATTCCTCGTTTTGGTCTGGGAAACAATCAATCGCCATCGTTACATTTTTTGTTTTAAACTTTTGTTGTACTTTATATACAAATTGGCTACAGCGTAGTGCGGCTGGGCCCGAAATTCCAAAATGAGTAAAGAGCATGTCCATTTTATGGGCTATCACTTTTTTGCCTTTTGGATTTAATACGCTTAATTCTATGTCTCTTAAAGCAAGGCCTTGCAATGATTTATTTTGAATGAAATCTTCACTTGAAGTAATAGGTACTTCTGTAGGAAAGAGTTCCGTAATTGTATGACCAGCTTTTTTTGCCCACGCATATCCATCACCAGTCGAACCTGTGTGTGGAACAGATTTACCGCCTACCGCTAGGACAACGCTTTTTGAGTGAATGACAGTTCGATCATCCAATATGATTCCTACTACTTTACCATCTTCATAGAGTACGTCTTTAACAGCTCTATTGGTCTGAATATCTACATGATGTTTTTTTAGTTTTTGCATTAATGCATTTAATACTGATTTAGAGTCATTTGATACAGGAAACATCCTCCCGTGATCTTCTTCTTTTAACGCAACTCCCATGTTTTCAAAAAACTGTATGATATCTTCGTTATTATATATTGAGAATGCGCTATATAAAAAACGGCCATTTCCAGGTATATGTTTAATCACTTCCTCTATAGGTAAGCGATTTGTCACGTTACAACGACCACCGCCTGATATAAGAAGTTTTTGTCCTAATTTAGTTCCTTTTTCAAGTAAAAGTACTTTAGCTTTGTTTTCAGCAGCGCTAATTGCAGCCATCAGACCGGAAGTTCCGCCACCAATTACAATCACGTCATAAACCATTATTTCACTACTTTCGTTACAAATTTCTTTTAGTCAGTTTACCATTATTTCAAGTAAGCTCCAACTTCTTATCATTTTTTAATTTTTTCTTTTTATATGATATGGTAAGATAGATTAGTTAGTTTGATCGAAATGGTAGGAGGCAGTTTATGTCAGATTCAAAGTTGCTACGGGGTACCTTCATATTAACTGCTGGTACGTTTTTAATAAAATTTCTAGGAATGATTTATACATTTCCTTTTTATGCATTAGTTGGTTCACAAGGGTCTGCATTATATAATTATGGCTACGTTCCATATACTTTGTTCATCAGTATAGCTACTGCAGGTGTACCGTTAGCTGTAGCAAAGTTCGTTTCGAAGTATAATGCGATTGAAGAATATGAAACAAGTAGAAGGCTTTTTCATGCAAGTCAATTACTCTTAATATGTACAGGTATTTTTTCGTTTTTAACGTTATACATGATTGCACCTTATATTGCACCCCTTATGATTCCAAAGGATGCAAAAGGTAATAGTGTAGAAGATGTTGTTACTGTTATGCGAATAGTAAGTACTGCATTAATATTAGTACCTTCTCAAAGTTTATATAGAGGTTTTTTCCAGGGGCATCAATCAACTGGCCCAACAACTGTTTCTCAGCTAATTGAACAAATTGTTCGTATCGTATTTACATTAGTTGGTAGTTATATCATTTTAAAAGTGCTAGGTGGAACGATTACTCAAGCAGTCGGATTATCGACATTTGCAGCAACAATTGGTGCTGTAGGTGGTATCTTAAATTTACTATGGTATTGGAAAAAGCGAAAAGTTCATTTAGATGAACTTCTTCCAAAATCAAAAGGATTAATACATCCTTCTAAAAGAGAAATGTTTAAAGAGTTATTTTCTTATTCAATTCCATATGTTTTTGTTGGACTTGCAATCCCGTTATATCAGTTAGTGGATCAGTTTACATACAATAGAGCAATGGAATCAATTGGATTAAAAGATATTGCAGAGAATACTTATGTAATGTTTTCATACACAAGTCACAAACTAGTAATGATTCCAGTTTCATTAGCAACGGCATTTGGTTTAACGCTTGTTCCTGCTATAACTGAAGCATTCGTAAATAACAATCATAAAAAACTACAAAGTCAAATTACTCAAACCTATCAGGTGGTATTCTTCTTAACTCTACCTGCTGTAGTAGGAATATCTGTTTTGGCTGAACCAATTTATAGTGCTTTTTATCAAGAAAGTACTCTAGGTGGAAGAATACTAGGCTTTTATGCTCCAGTAGCTTTATTGTATTCACTTTTCACAGTAAATGTAGCCATTTTACAAGGTTTAGATAAGCAAAAATATGCGATTATCGGATTAATAGGCGGAGTAATTTTAAAAATTGTATTAAATGTTCCATTAATTTATTTATTTAAAACATATGGTGCGGTATTAGCAACTGCATTAGGCTATTTATTTTCAATCGTATATAATTTCTATTATATTCGTAAAAATGCCCAGTTCTCTTTCAATAAAGTGTTTAGAAGGATCATCTTTATGATTATCTTAGCTGTGGTAATGGCCGGAGCGGTTTATGCTGTAGAATACTTATTAGGATTCTTTTGGACTTATAAAGATGGCCGACTGATTTCAATGCTGCTTGTCATCATTGGAGCAATTGTGGGGGCTATTGTTTATTTAGGAGTTGCATATAAATTAAACTTAATTGAAGTTATTTTAGGAGCTCGTTTAAAGAATCGTTTTAAGTTTGGAAAAAGAGGATAAAAATATAGGGTGAACCTTCTTTTGTAGTGGTTCACCTTTTTTTACATACAATGAATGTGAAGAAGCGACGTAGTAGACATTTAAATAAATGCTACAAAGCTCGCTAAATGGCGAGTTTTCTTAAACTTATTTAGAAAGAAAAGGTGTAAATTAATGAGAATTGATAAAATTTTGTCCAATATGGGATATGGCAGTAGGAAAGAAGTAAAGTCTCTTCTAAAACAAGGTATTGTAAAAGTTGGAGATAATATTGTAAAAAGCCCAAAAGAACATGTTGATATAAATCAGCAAGTTGTAACGGTAAATGGTGAAGTAGTGGAGTATAAAGAGTTTGTTTATTTAATGATGAACAAACCACCAGGTGTTATCTCTGCTACAGAAGATTCTGAGCATGAAACTGTCATCGGATTATTAGAATATGAAGATATCATTTTCGAGCCGTTTCCAGTTGGACGTTTAGATAAAGATACTGAAGGATTGTTATTAATTACGAATGATGGTCATTTAGCTCATCAATTACTTTCTCCTAAAAAACATGTACCAAAGAAATATTATGCACAAATTGATGGAGAAGTAACTGAAGCTGACATTAAAGCATTTGAAAAGGGCGTAACATTAGAGGATGGTTATTTAACGAAACCTGGGTATTTAACGATTCTTAATTCAGGAGAAAAATCTGAGATTGAATTAGTTATTATGGAAGGTAAATTCCATCAAGTTAAAAGAATGTTTGAAGCAGTAGGAAAGAAAGTTACTTACTTAAAAAGACTAGAGATGGGTCCTTTAAAGTTAGATGAAGATTTAGAGTTAGGAGAATACCGTGAACTAACTGATGAAGAGATTGACCTATTAAAGTCGGTTAACGAAGAGAAATAACGCTAGTATATACTTAACTGAGAGCCAAAAGAAAAACAAAAACCCTTGATTAGACGTCAGACATGACAACCATAGGTTTTTGTTTTCTTTTTTTACGAAGAAGCTTTTACTTTTTTCCCTGTTACGGCCCATTTTCCCCTACTTGGACTATAAACTAGATTATTAAACTCTAAAATGTTTAAATCTCGTTGGATTGTTCTAGGTGTAATACCAAACTCCTCCACTAGGTCTTTTGTAGAAACGGTGCCATTTTCACTAATATACATGTAAATGGCTTTAATTCGAGTCAGCATTCGAGAAGTTCCAGAATTCAAAAAACCACTCCTTTACCTACCGCATTGTTTCATAACAGGTTAGTTAAGTATTTTACTAGTTAAGCTTATATTTTCATTTTACTCTTTTTCAGTAGTTTCATAACGAAATTTATGAAAATAATACAAAAAATTAATGAAAATTTGCGCAAACGTAATCATTTTGCAAGTTTAAGGTAATATATTCTACAAAGAGTGTCATATTCCTTCTTTTTTCGTTCCATTTATTAATAAATTATGTTTAAATTTTAAAAGATGATAAACTATTTATATTAAAGGAGGTATTTCAATGACACAAATTAATTGGATGGAAGAAGTTTTAAAACGTAAAGACGATTATTTAAAGCAAACGATTGAACTGCTTAATATTGAAAGCGTTTATGATGAAACGACAATTACAAAAGAAGCACCTATGGGCAAAGGGATTAATGAAGCACTTACATACATGTTAAATTTAGGTGAAAAAGACGGTTTTATCCCAAAAAATGTTGATGGATATGCTGGCCACTTAGAAATGGGAAGCGGTGAAGAACTAGTAGGAATTCTTTGTCACTTAGATGTTGTTCCTGCTGGTGATGGCTGGTCTCATGATCCATTTGATGCAATTATTAAAGATGGAAATATTTATGCACGAGGCGCAATTGATGATAAGGGCCCTACAATGGCTGCTTATTATGCAATGAAGATTGTCAAAGAATTAGGATTGCCTATTAATAAACGTGTACGTATGATTCTTGGAACAGATGAAGAAAGCCAATGGCGTTGTGTTGATCACTACTTTGAAAAAGAAGAAATGCCAACAATGGGCTTTGCACCTGATGCAGATTTCCCGATTATTTATGCTGAAAAGGGAATATTAGATATTAATTTCAAACAAGTACAGCTAAATGAAGATAAAGAGAGTACATATAGATTAGTATCATTCTCTTCAGGTAGGAGAGTAAATATGGTACCTGATTATGCAAAAGCTATCGTTTCAGGACCTAATTTTGATCATGAAGCATTTACAAAACATATTAGTGAACTAGGCTGTAAAGCTCAAGTTTCAAGCGAAAATGGACATCAAGTTCTAGAAGTAGAAGGCGTTTCAGTACATGGAATGGAACCTGATAAAGGTAAGAATGCAGGTATTGCATTAGCAAGCTTCTTAAATCAATTTGAATTTAATGTTAATGCTGATCGATTCTTAACATTTATCGTTGATAACTTCAAAGGTGACTCTCGTGGTAAAAACATGGGTGTTGCATTTAATGATGATATTACTGGAGACTTAACAATTAATTTAGGAATTATGCAATACGAAGAAAATAAAGGTGGTTCATTTGGTTTAACTTTACGTTATCCAGTGACAACTGATATTGACTTTGTTATTTCAACACTTACTGAACGTGGACGTAAATATAGCTTTGAATATAATGAAATCAAAAATTCGAAGCCTCACCATGTTCCAAAAGATCATCCATTAATTCAAACTTTACAAAAAGTATATGAAGAACAAACGGGTGAGGAAGCAACATTATTAACAATCGGTGGTGGCACATACGCACGTTCATTAAGTGCAGGTGTAGCTTTTGGACCATTATTCTTAGGAAAACCAGAAGTAGCTCACCAAAAAGACGAATATGCTGAAATTGATGATTTATTAAAAGCAATTGCAATTTATGCACAATCTATTGCCGAATTAGTTAAGTAATCAACGTTTTAGACTGATTAAACGACTCGATTTTTTAAAGAATAACGAAAAGCGAGCGTTTATCGTTAAGTAAGGGGAGAAATTTTCCTCCCCTTTTTTATGTAATTTTTAGGAGTTGAGAATAAGTTTGAACACATTACAAGCACATAAAAATAGCATCTTACTTATTTTTAAGGGCTATTATTTTTGTTTATTTTTTGCAATAGGATCGCTAGGACCATTACTTTCTTCGTACTTTAAAAATGTGTTGGATTTATCTACTTCACAAATCGGAATATTAATGTCTCTAACACCAATCGTTGCTATTTTTTCACAGCCATTATGGGGTATGGTTAGTGACATGACGCTTAATCCTAAAAAAATGTTGCTTATAGCGCAAATCTCCACAATCGTAATTGCACTTTTCTATTCCACAATCACTTCGTATGGCATGCTTTTATTTGTTGTCATCATATTATCAATGACACAAAGTGCTTTAATTCCTCTTTCAGATAGTATTGCACTGAATTATGTCCAAAAAATTGGTGGGAATTACGGAGCTATTCGATTATATGGCTCAATTGGTTTTGCATTTGCTGTATTAGTTTCGGGAAGATTAGCTGAAGTTTTCGGTTTAGTCATTATATTTTTCGTATTTGCATTTTGTATTTTAGTCGGTTTAGGTATTTCAATCTTTATTCCTAATGCTATGACAATTAGTAAAAGGGAGCCAATCTTAAAAGGAGTTCCGATTTTGCTATCTAATAAAAGATTTTTATTATTTTTAATTTGTGCCTTTTTAGTTTTTGGACCAATTAGTGCAAATAATACTTACTTCGGTTTATATATTCAATCATTAGGTGGAACATTAACAGGTGTTGGTATTGCATTCTTAATTTCTGCAGGTAGTGAAGCACCATTTTTGCAAGTAGCTAAGCGATTAATTAATCGTTTTGGGATCTATAATATATTAATGATAACCGCCTTAGTATCGGCATTAAGATGGTATTTTTATTTTACAAATCCTCCGATTTCAATTCTTTTTTTATCCTGTCTTACACAAGGACTATCGGTTGGATTATTTATTCCTGCAGCTCTTCAATTTGTAAGAGATCAAGCACCGGATTCATTAAAAGCAACGGCTGTAACCATGTATTCTGGTTTAGGCTTAGGGATGGGAGAATGGTTCTGTACTTTTATAAGTGGATTTATATCAGAGGCATTTTCAATTAAAGCAATTTATATTTTATTTGGTTCTCTTAGTATAGTTGCAGTTGGAATCATGCAATACTTAAAAAAGGATTCTAACATAAAAGATAAAAAGGAGATTGCATAAATTGAGTGAACATTATTTTCTTGCTGTTCCTTTGCCAATACAAATAAAAGAAATTTTGGATGATTATTCGAAAAGATGGTTTACAAAGTTACCTTTAAAGAAATGGACTTTTAAAGATGATTTTCATATTACTTTAGCATTTTTAGGTCCAGTTACATATACAAAAAGTGAAGAGCTTATGGATCAAATACAAAAAGAACTTAACGATTTTAAAAGTTTCGATTTGTCGATTCATCAGTTGGGTATCTTTGGTAGTAACTTACAGCCTCGTGTATGGTGGTTTGGTTTAGAGAATAGTGTTGAATTAATGGAGTTACAAAATAGAATTCGTAAGATCTGTGAAGAAATCGGTTTTTCGATTGATAAACGTCCATATAATCCGCATATTACAATTGCAAAGAAATATAATGATAAGTTCGATAAAGAATTTGAAATCCCACTTAGTTGGGAAGGCGAACCTTTAAAGTTTAAAGTGGATGAAGTAGTTTTATATAAGATTGAGCCATCTGAAAAACCAAGTTACCATATAGCAAATTCAATAAAATTAAAATAAATAGTAGTTGATATCTTGAACAACTTGATGAATTAATAGAAATATTTTAAAAGATTAACGAATACTTTCTAAAGCGGAATATGAATTGACATTCAAATTAAGTGGGTAGCATGAATCCAATTGGTCTCATTGTGAATATACTAATCATATCGATTTAATAAATAACTCTGAAAGTTTTAAATTTATAGTCTGGACGGTGAATAGCGTTGTTTCATATTAAAAGGGCTTTTGAAGCTTATATAGATGGATTTCAAGAAATAACAATGATTATTCCCAAATCGAACAAACATACAGTGCAGTCATATTTTGAACTAATTGAAGAGGATGGAGGGAGAACTAAGCTTCCTGTCGTATCTAGAATCGAGTTTGATCGATTTTTTAAATATACTGTTTTGACTTCTGAAGTCCTTTTGTTAGAAAAAAAATATGAGATTGAAGATGAATTTGGAATTCGCACAGATTTACAAGTAGGTGGAGTTATTCGTTCAAAGGACTTTGATGAAAAATATGCTTATGATGGAGAGGATTTAGGTGCAGTTTACACAAGTGAATCTACACAATTTAAATTATGGGCACCTACTGCTTCGAAGGTTAAATTAAGAATTTATAAAGAATACGGTGAAGTAGAAAAGTTTACGGAAATATCTATGGATCGAGATGGAAAAGGGACATGGAAAGCAGTAATCGAGCGTGATTGTGAAGGTTTAGTTTATAATTTTTTAGTGTGTGTGAATCTGATTTGGCGAGAAGCTGTCGATCCTTATGCAAAAGCAGTTACTGTAAATGGTAAACATAGTGTAGTAATTGATTTATCGAAGAGTAGCAAAGTTAGTAAAGTAAATAGCGATCCTCCAAGTAAGTATACTGATTGTATAATTTACGAAGCTAGTATTCGAGATTTTACTTCTCATCCTTTAAGTGGGATTCAAAAAAAGGGTTCTTATCAAGGATTTCATGAAAAAGATACGAGTTACAATGGTTTTTCAACAGGTTTAGATTATCTATGCAATCTAGGCGTTACACATATTGAATTATTACCATTTTTTGATTTTGAAGGAATAGATGAAAATAATCCTTTCCAAAGCTATAATTGGGGCTACAATCCATTGAATTTCAATGCACCAGAAGGTAGTTATAGTTTAAAACCGGATGAACCAATCGAAAGAATAAATGAATTAAAGAAACTTATTTCAGTTTATCATGAACATGGTCTACGGATTATTATGGATGTTGTTTACAATCATGTTTATGAATTACAAACTAGCCAATTTGAAAAAATTGTTCCAGGATATTATTTTAGGCAAGATGAACGTGGTTTACCATCAAATGGTACGGGTGTAGGGAATGATTTTGCATCTGAAAGATTGATGGCTAGACGTTTTATACTGCAATCCATAAAATATTGGACGAAAGAATATGACATTGATGGGTTTAGGTTTGATTTAATGGGAATTTTGGATACGGATACAATGAATGAAATTGTAACTGAACTGAAAATGTTAAAACCAGAAATAATCATTTTTGGAGAGGGTTGGGATTTAAATACATCATTAAGTCCATCTTCTCGAAAAGCAACAATAAACCAAAGTCACCAACTACCAATGGTCGGGTTTTTTAATGATAAATTTCGTGATGGAATAAAAGGAAGTACGTTTTCATTTCAAGAAATAGGGTTTATACAAGGTAATAATATTCATAATGATTACTTGTCCGATTTGCTATTAGGAAGTGTAGGGATTAATAAACAAGTAAATTTATTTAAAGAACCATATCAATCAATCAATTATGTTGAATCACATGATAATCACACTATGTGGGATCGATTAAAGCTTTCCAATCAAAAAGAGAATGAGGAAATACTAAAGAAAAGGCATTTACTTGCAACTAGTATTGTATTATTTTCGTTTGGTGTACCGTTTCTTCATAGTGGCCAGGAGTTTTTTCGAACAAAAAATGGAATCGAAAACAGCTATAATTCAGGCGATACGATAAATAGTATTGATTGGGCAAGGGCAGAACGTGAAGCGTTATCAGTTAAAACTGTGAAAGAATTTATCAAAATTCGAAAGCGCTTTAAAAGTCTCCGTTTCTCTTTAAAAGAAGAAATAGAAAAGTATGTAACGACAGTCAATATTCACCGAAATCTAATCGGGTACCGAATAAGCAACTTAGAAGAAATAGACCAAGTTAGAGAAATCATGGTGTTATTTCATAATGGTCTTACTGATATTCATGTTGATATAGGAAATGAAGAAGACAATTGGGAATTTATATGGGATGGTCATAATCATTATGTTAATAAAGGGATAAAAGTGAAATGTAATAAATTACCAATACCTACCCTTTCGACTGTTGTATTAGTAAAATACTAGCAACTACTTGCAGATTCTAATTAAACGATGTAAACTTGTAAAAGATGGCTTATTACAGCTGATTGTAATAGGCTATCTTTCTTTTTGTAATAAAATAATATTAATTACAAACATATATAACAACAAGGAACGGAAGAACAATGGATAATCATATACAAGAAATACTCGGAAAAGAATGGACAATCTCGCCAGCCGGTGGATTTACTGGTGAAGCGTATATAGCTGAAAATCATGATAAGAGATTATTTCTAAAACGAAATTCTTCTCCTTTTTTAGCAGTTTTATCAGCAGCTGGCTTTGTTCCAAAATTAGTTTGGACTAGAAGACTAGAAAATGGTGATGTACTTACTGCTCAAGAGTGGGTGATTGCACGTAGTTTAGAACCTTATGAGCTTTCAGCGAAAGGGGTTGCACAATTTTTATATCGTATCCATTCTTCCAAAGAATTGTTATATATGTTAACGAAGCTAGGAATTAATCCTCTAGAACCTCAGGATTTGCTGCAAACAATAGTAGGTAATCTTACTGAGGAGTTTACACAAAGCAAGATTATTGTAAAAGGTATCGAATATTTAGAGGAAAATATGCCATCTTTTGATTCAGAGGATTTAGTCGTTTGTCATAGTGATTTAAATCATCATAATTGGTTACTAACCGAGACGAATAATTTATATTTAATCGATTGGGATGAGGCAATTATTGCTGATAAAGCTTTTGATTTGGGCATGTTTTTATTCACTTATGTAGAGCAGAACGATTGGGAAAAATGGCTTCGAAATTATGGAATAAAATTAACTGAAGACCTCTTAAATCGAATGACTTGGTATGTAGTCGCTCAAACAATCATTTGGATTAAATGGTATACTCTTCGTGAAAATGAAAAGCAGACCCAAAAAATGAAGAGCCTGCTTGAGAATATATTAAATTAAATAAAAATTTCCTCGGAAATTGTCATATACATTAAGAATACGTATTAAAATCAGTCACCCATTGAGAGAGTTGATTTTGGTGGTTTGTAATGTGCTGATCTAAATCAGCAGAATACTTTCCAGACTGACTATAGTAATAAACGTCATTTAACATGCTTTTTACATCATCTGTTATTTGGTCGTTCGTTAATAAGGATTGAACAAGTCTTTCTAATTGCTCACATTCTGAGATAGTTCCACAACAGTCAGATTGATGATTCATTAAAATATCACGTAAAATTGTTAATTGATGTTCATGGTTTAAAGGCATAAATTCACATCCTTTTTTTATTGAGTACACTTGAAATAGTTTGTGTTACAATGAATGATTTTATACTATACATGAATAACCGAGTGCCAAAGTGCTTGGTTTTTTCTTTGAAAAAATATAAATTGCAAAATCGAGAGGGAGTAAAATCTTATGAGATTAAGACATAAGCCAGGTGCGGCAGATCAAGTTAAACAAAATGCTCATTATGTAATTCCAAATCCGACTGAACAAAAAGGAAAATGGAAAGAAGTTTTCCAAAATGATCAACCAATTCATATCGAGGTTGGTACTGGTAGAGGTCGTTTTATGGTCGGTATGGCTAAAGCCAATCCTCATATTAATTATATTGGTATTGAGAAATATACAAGTGTCATTTCTGATGCATTAGATAAATTAATTGAAGCTGATGTACCGAACTTAAAGCTGTTAAATGTAGATGCTCAAAAATTAACAGATTTCTTTGAGGACGGAGAAATAGATCGAGTTTATTTAAACTTTTCTGATCCATGGCCAAAAGCTCGTCATGAAAAACGTCGATTAACATATAAAACATTTTTAGAAATGTATCAACAAATCATGAAAAATGATGGGGAAATTCATTTTAAAACAGATAATCAAGATTTATTCGAGTTTTCAATTATGAGTATGGCGAACTACGGAATGACAATGCATTTTCTAAGCTTAGACCTTCATAATAGTGATTTTGAAGGAAATATTATGACTGAATACGAAGAAAAGTTTTCTTCAAAAGGTAACCGTATTTACCGAGTTGAAGCTGCTTATAGAAACTAAACCTAATTTAAAAGACTATCGTGATCGATTGATCATGATGGTCTTTTTTTATTTTTTTACATACAATAAAAATTATTTTTAAGTAAGTAGAAATCCTTTCTTTCTCGCTGCAGACCTTAAAATATTCAGTAAATTCGTAAAAGTGGTATAATATTTAAGGCAACTAAATAAGAAGGAGGATAAGTATGGAACAGTTAAAAATTGGAACCTGTACAATTCAGTGGCTTACTGGTGGAAATACCCATTTAGATGGTGGAGCAATGTTTGGAGTTGTTCCAAAAGCACTTTGGTCAAAAAAATATATAGTTAATGAGAAAAACCAAATTCCATTACGTACTGATCCGGTATTTATTCAAACAAATGGTTTAAACATACTAATCGATAGTGGAATTGGTGTTAACAAACTAAATGAGAAGCAAAAAAGAAATTTCGGCGTTACTGAGGATTCAATGGTAGAAGAATCATTAGCGAAGCACGGATTAAAACTAGACGATATTGATTATGTCATTATGACACATTTGCATTTTGATCATGCAAGCGGATTAACGAGATTTGAAAATGAAGGATTCAAACCTGTATTTGCTAATGCAAAAATTATTACTTCTCAAATTGAATGGGATGAGATGAGAAATCCAAATATTCGTTCAAGCAATACATACTGGAAAGAAAATTGGGAAGCAATTCAGCACCAAGTAATTACGTTTGAAAAAGAATATTCACTAACAGATGAAATAACGATTATTCACACTGGTGGACATAGTGAAGGTCACAGTATTATAAAAATTGAAACTGAAGATGAGCAATTACTGCATATGGGGGATTTAATGCCTACACATGCACATAGGTCACCATTATGGGTTATGGCATATGATGATTACCCAATGACATCTATTTACGCAAAAGAAAAATGGGTTAATTTAGGGATGCAAAAAAAATCTTGGTTTACGTTCTATCATGACGATGTATTTAGAGCAATAAAATGGAGCGCTGAAGGACAAGTATTACAGTCGATCGAACGCTCCAAATAATTTGATGATTGTCGTTAAACAATTTGAGCAGAAATTAGCTCGCCATTTACAGCATTAATGATGAATGAATAGTTTGTAGTATCATTATCTGATTCTACTACTGTAAAACCACCTTCATATACATCACCTTCATAATCAGGTAAATCTGCCCACTTCGGTTCTGAGTGAATCCAAGTTCCAGTTACATTACCATATGAAAGAAATACTGGTTTAATTGCTTTTAATGCTTTTTCTGCTGGAATATACTGTGAAGATAATTTTTTTTGTAAATATAGTCCACCAGCAACACCTAAACCTAAGCCAATTAAGACGCGTTTAAGTTTCAATTGTACCACCTCTATTTATGTATTATGTGCTTTTAAAAATATTCTACTACTTATCTTAGTCAAACCGGGGCAACATTTCAATGATTAGCATTGGTATTATATGTTATTTTTAGATAAAATAAAAAAAGAAGATATGATTTGTACAGAGAGGAACTTTAATTATGAATCAAGACACTCTACAGCTTTTTAAATTTTTAACAGAATTACAAGGTGCACCAGGATTTGAGCATGAAGTGCGTCACTTCATGAGAAAAGAACTTGAAAAATATACGAATGAAATTGTACAAGATCGTTTAGGAAGTATTTTTGGAGTTAAACGTGGAACTGAAGATGGACCTACTGTTATGGTGGCAGGTCATATGGATGAAGTTGGTTTCATGGTTACTCAAATTACAGACAATGGGATGTTAAGATTTCAACCACTAGGTGGCTGGTGGAGCCAAGTATTGCTTGCTCAAAGAGTTCAAGTAATGACAGATCAAGGACCAGTTATTGGAGTTATCGGTTCAATTCCACCACATTTATTAAGTGATGAGTTAAGAGCTAGACCAATGGATATGAAAAATATGCTAATCGATATCGGTGCAGATAACAAAGAAGATGCACTAAAAATTGGCGTTCGTCCAGGTCAACAAATTGTACCGGTATGTCCGTTCACTCCTATGGCTAATGAGAAAAAAATCATGGCAAAAGCCTGGGATAACCGTTACGGTTGTGGACTTGCGATTGAATTATTAAAAGAAGTTCAAAACGAGACATTACCAAATATTTTATATTCTGGTGCTACTGTTCAAGAAGAAGTTGGACTAAGAGGGGCACAAACAGCAGCAAATATGATTAAACCAGATATCTTTTATGCATTAGATGCAAGCCCAGCAAATGATATGTCAGGAGCAAAATCTGAGTTCGGTCAATTAGGTAAAGGTGTCTTATTACGAATTTTAGACCGTACGATGGTTACTCATAAAGGAATCCGTGAATTTATTCTAGATACTGCAGAAACGAATAAAATTCCTTACCAATATTTTGTGTCACAAGGTGGAACAGATGCTGGACGAGTACATGTTTCAAATGATGGCGTACCATCTGCTGTAATTGGTATTTGTTCTCGTTATATTCACACTGCCGCATCGATTATTCATGTTGATGATTATTTAGCTGCAAAAGAATTACTTGTTAAGTTGGTTAAAGCGACTGATAAAACGACTGTTGATACATTACGTAATTATTAAGTTAGGGAGCCCTCTAAAAAGGGCTTCTTTTTACGTTTGAGTCATAAAGGATTCGTGAAAAATAGTAATAGATTCAAAATGAACGGAGTAGTTGTAATGAAAATAACAATTGGTTCTTTAAATCCAACTAAGGTAGGAGCGGTGGAAAATGTATTTAAACATTTTTCGATTTTAGGGTTAAATGTTCCCTCAAATGTTTCGAATCAACCTTTGACTGATCAAGAAACTATGCAAGGTGCTATAAATAGAGCTCATAATGCAAGGATCGCAGGTGACTCGGAAATTGGCATTGGATTAGAAGGTGGGGTCATTATAGAAAATGATCGACTTTTTCTTTGTAACTGGGGAGCACTTGTATATGAAGATGAAGTAATATTAGCCAGTGGAGCAAAAATATTATTACCTAGCGAATTTATTAATGAGCTGCGAAATGGAACTGAGCTAGCTGTATTAATGGAACGATATACAAATGAAAAAGATATCCGTAGTAAAGAAGGGGCAGTAGGGGTATTTACAAATGGCCGAATTACTAGGACAGAAATCTTTGAACATATTTGTGAATTACTATTTGGACAATATGAATTCAAGAAACGAAAAGAAGAAATCAATTGAGAGCCGTCCTTTTTGCATATCGATAAAAATAAGATAAAATAAAAGAAAACGAATTAAGTGAGGGAAAAGAATGGAAAAAATTACATCAGTTGAACAATTCGAACAAGCGAAACAAGGAGAAAAAGTGGTTTTCCAATTTTCTGCAAATTGGTGTCCGGATTGCAGATTTTTAGATATGTTCTTCCAAGAAATAATTGATGAAAATAAAGATTTTACGTTTTATTATGTAGATCGTGACCAATTTATTGAGTTATGCCAAAATCTAGATATCTTTGGAATACCAAGTTTTGTAGCGTTTAATAATGGTGAAGAAATTGGTCGTTATGTTAATAAAGATCGTAAAACAAAAGAACAAGTAGAAGAGTTTCTTGAAGGATTAAGAGGCTAATAAGGTAGGTAAAACAATTGGCTAAAAAAACAACACTAGACTTAAAAAAAATGATCGAAAACCGCCTTGGAAATGAGGAATGGCGCTTTATCTACGATCGCGAAAAAGAAGACCTTCGAATTGAAGGGATTGAAAGTAAAAAAGGGATGAGTGTCTCTTTAAATAGTGCAGTAGCAAAGTATGAAACAGAAGGTGAAGAGGCATTTAATGAATTAATTTATTATATAAAAGAAGCACTTTCTGCAATGCACTCTGAAACTGTATTTCTTGAAGAACAAATTCGACCTGTTATTCGTGCTACATCGTTTCCGACAGAGAAGGAAGAAGGAAACTTATTTGTAACGGATGAGCATACTGCAGAAACTAGAATTTACTATGCGATTGATTCAGAAAAAACGTATCAACTAATTGATGAAAAATTATTAGTAAAATCAGGATATACAAAAGAGCAGCTACATTCGATCGCTTTATTTAATTTAAGAAAGATGCCTGTTCAAGTAAAAGAAGATCTTGTTGCAGATAATACTTTTTATTTTGTCCGTACAAATGATGGATACGATGCGAGTAGAGTGCTAAATAGTACTTTTCTAAAAGAAATTCAATCAAAAGTAAAAGGTGAATTATTAATAGGAATTCCTCATGGAGATGTACTAATCCTTGCTGACATTCGAAATAACATAGGTTATGATATAATGGCGCAAATGAATATGAGCTTTTTTGCAAGTGGGAAAATACCAATTACATCATTGTCATTTGCTTACGAAAATGAGAAGCTAATGCCAGTATTTATTTTAGGGAAACAAAAGAAGCAAGAGAGAGGAAGAAATCAGTGAATATTTTTTATAACAAAGAAGGAATCGGCGATACTCTTTTAATTACATTAAAACAAATTCCATCAGAAGATCGTCAAGTTGAACGAAAAGGGAATATTGCACGTGTATATAGTGTAGTTACGAATGAAACGGTTGCTATTAATGTGTTTGAGGCATCTACTTATGTAGATGTTCAAGAAAATGGTGTAGTTACAATTACTGAACACATTGTAAATACGGTTAATGAACTACTTGCAAAAGAAGGATTTGAAGATAAGTTAGTATTAGATCTTTCACCTAAATTCGTTATTGGTTATGTGATTGAAAAAGAAAAACATCCAAATGCTGATAAATTAAATATTTGTAAAGTAGATGTTGGAACAGAGACATTACAAATTGTTTGTGGTGCTCCAAATGTGGAACAAGGTCAAAAGGTTGTTGTAGCAAAAGTTGGTGCGGTTATGCCATCAGGATTAGTTATTAAAGATGCTAATTTACGTGGTGTGGATTCATTCGGTATGATCTGCTCTGCACGTGAACTTGATTTACCTGATGCTCCTCAAGAAAAGGGAATCTTAGTTCTAGAAGCTGATGCTGAAGTTGGAAAAGCTTTTTTTAACTAAATAATATGTTGTATGAATACTAGGCCATTAATAGGTCTAGTATTTTTTATGTTTTTCATAAAAGAATCATTATTTTAATAATAATTTGATTAAGTTACATAATTGATATCGAAATATGAATGAACTAGCGTAATTTGTAATAATAATGTGTTTTTTGTCATTATGTCACATGGTAAAATAGAAGGTATGAAAAGAAATAGAGAGAGTGAGAAAAATGAAAAAATGGTTAAAAAGCCTTTTTAAGACGAATAGCCTTAATGAGATTGAAGATGAGTTTGAAGAAAAGCCCGTTGAGGAGAAAGTAGATCAATCACACTCTATCGAAAAAAAGAGAAACGCTTTAAATGAGCGTCCTAATTTTAGATTTCCAATTGAATTAGATGAAGAAATACCGCCACCAAAACCGATAAAGGAAACAAAAGTTGAACCAGTCTTTAAACAAGAAAAAATTGACGACATTTGGCAAAAGTCATCAAAAAATTTAAATAAAGAATTTAAACCTACATATAACGAGAGTACTAATTTGGTAAGGAATACTATTCAAAGTAATCTATTCGATAAAAGTAATTTATCTAGTCGACTTGAAACAAAACAAGACTCAAAAAGTGAGAAAGAACAAACAAAAGTAGAAAAGGAAGAAAAGGTTGATATTGTCTTTCGTCCGAAAAGAAAAACACCATTTCGACCAAGTGAATATATTTCACCGATTTATGGTTATCAAAGGCCTCCGAAAAGAGAAGAAAGTAATACTCATTCTAAACATACTTCAATTATAGAAGAGAGTGTTGAGGCTTCTCAGATTAGTAATGTACTTGAAAATTCGTTCAAACAAGTTAAAATCGACAATTTTGAAAAAGAGAGTTTCAATAATCAAAATCATAAAAGTATTGAAGTATTAAATCTAGTTGAAAAAGAAGAAAGTAAAACTGAAGCTACTCAAGTTGGGAATATAGAACTTCTAGTTAAAGAACATCAAAATGAAATAAAACATGCGTTGAAAGTTGAAGATGTACAACTTGAAACCCATGAAATTAAAGTTGAAGAGACGAATGAAGAATTAGAACCTAAAGTTCATCAAGTCGAAATTAAAGTTGAAGAGACGAATGAAGAATTAGAACCTAAAGTTCATCAAGTCGAAATTAAAGTTGAAGAGACGAATGAAGAATTAGAACGTAAAGTTCATCAAGTAGAAGCGGAAGTTGAAGATGCAAATGAAGAATTAGAACGTAAAGTTCATCAAGTAGAAGCGGAAGTTGAAGATGCAAATGAAGAATTAGAACGTAAAGTTCATCAAGTAGAAGCGGAAGTTGAAGATGCAAATGAAGAATTAGAACGTAAAGTTCATCAAGTAGAAGCGGAAGTTGAAGAGGCGAATGAAGAATTAGAACCTGAAGTTCATCAAGTAGAAGCGGAAGTTGAAAACATGAATGAAAATTTAGTTTCTGAAACTCATCAAGTAGAACTGGAAGATAAAGAAACGAATGAAGTTGTACTGCTTGAGGAACTACCAATTGAAGCTGATATAAAAGAGAAAGAAGTACAGTCTGAAGTGAAGTCAAATTTTGTATCCATTAAAGAAGATAGCGAAGAAGATCACCATTCTCTCGAAAGTCTAAATATGGAAGACAACACTGTACAAATTGAGTCGAATGATTACAAAGTTGAGACTTTGGTCCAATATGATGTTAACGAAGACAAAGTTATTTCGCTCGTTCAACATAATGAAGTGCTTGATGTAGAGTCGGAATTAACAGATGAGTCAGATGTGGATATTAAAGAGTTTAAAGAAGAAGCGGTTCATCAAGAAAGTTCTAGTGTAGAATCTCAAGTAGAAGGAAATGTTGAAATTAATCAACAGTCTGTTACAAATTCGAATGAAGAGATCATGACTGAAATTGAAACTACAAAAGAAGAGACTGAACCTAAACCAATCGAGAAACGTCAGAAAAAACGTCATTTTCCTTTTAATGTAATGATGCTTAGAAGTGACGTTGAGGCGTCAAGAAAAGCAAATATAATGAGACAACTTCGAGAATTACAAAATGAATCTGCTGCAACAGTAGAAAAGGTAAATGAAAAAGTTGAGTCAAAACAAAATGAACAGATGATCGAGAATGCTAGTTTATCTGAACAAAGTGAAAATTTATCGTCAGAGAAAATTCAACAAAGTGAAATGATTGGTGAAGCAAATAATCATGAACACGAACAGACTTTTGAAGTAATTCAAAATCAGCCAATTCTTGAAATAGAAGAAAGTAAAACAGAAACGAATTTAACTCAAGAGACTAAAAATCAGTTTGTTTTGACTGATGAACCTCAAAGTGTAGATGAATTGCCACCTGTACTATATGAATTACCAGAATTAGATTTATTAGTTGAACCTCCGATTGAGCAATTTAATGATGGCGATTGGGTTGAAGATCAAAAGCAGCTATTACAAGAGACATTACTTAATTTTAATGTGGGAGCTAAAGTAATTGCCGCTACTCAAGGTCCAACAGTAACTCGTTTCGAAGTACAGCCTGATCCTGGGGTGAAAGTAAATAAAATAACGAACTTACAAGACGATATTAAATTGAGCTTAGCAGCTAGAGATATTCGAATTGAAGCACCGATTCCCGGCCGAAGTGCAATAGGCATAGAAGTACCAAATAAAGAAAGTAAGCCTGTGTACTTAAGAGAATTAGTTAGTCAGGATAAGTTTTTGCAAAGTGAGTCACCTTTAACTGTTGCGCTAGGACTTGATATTGGTGGGGAGCCTGTCTATGCAGATATTTCCAAAATGCCACACGGGTTAATTGCCGGGGCAACAGGATCTGGAAAGAGTGTATGTATTAATTCAATTTTAGTTAGCATTTTATATAAAGCGAAACCTCATGAAGTGAAATTGATTTTAATTGATCCAAAGATGGTTGAGCTTGCACCGTACAATCATATTCCACATCTTATTTCTCCAGTCATCACCGACGCTAGAGCTGCGACTGCTGCTTTAAAGTGGGCATGCGAGGAGATGGATCGACGTTATGATTTATTTGCTCATGCTGGGGCAAGGGATATTAAGCGGTTCAATGATTTAGCGAAGAAAAAAGGTGCTTATAATGATGAATTACCATACTTAGTCATTATTATCGATGAATTAGCGGATTTAATGATGGTATCTCCTGGGGATGTAGAAACTTATATTTGTCGTATTGCCCAAAAAGCAAGAGCATGTGGAATCCATTTATTAGTTGCAACCCAAAGACCTTCCGTTGATGTCATTACAGGTATCATTAAATCAAATATACCGACACGTATTGCGTTTACTGTATCATCACAAGTAGATTCAAGAACAATTATTGATATTGGCGGAGCTGAAAAGTTACTTGGACGAGGAGATATGTTATTCTTAGATAATGGAAAATCTCAAGCAATTCGATTACAAGGGGTTTATGTTTCGGACGATGAAATCGAACATGTTGTTGAGATTGTTAAAGACCAACAAAAACCGAATTACTTATTTAATCAAGAGGAACTTGTAGCAAAAGCGGATGCACAAGATGTTGATGATGAACTTTTTGAAGAAGCAGTGGAGTTTGTCATTGATCAAAAAGGTGCTTCTGTTTCCATGTTGCAAAGACGTTTTCGAATTGGATACAACCGGGCAGCTAGATTAATGGACCTAATGTTTGATCACGGAATTGTATCAAATCAAAATGGAAGTAAACCTCGTGATGTACTGATTACATCAATGGAGGAGTTTCGTTCTGAGTGATAAAATAGAAATTCGATAAAAATTAAGCAACGAATGTTAAAGTTTTTTTAACCCATACTAGAAAAAAAGAACGATACTTTTCAGCAGGTGAAGATTCATGGAAAAAGAATTAGATTTAAAATTACAAGGTAAAATAAGCCGATTAACGAACCAAACATTTAAATTTGATGAGAGAATCGGAGAAGGCTGGTTTTCAGCTGTATATTTTTTAAAAACTAGAGAAATTATCCGAAAAAAGAAGCCAGATACTGAAGTAACAATGCAATTTTTCCAAAGAGAAAGTGCAGTATTATGTGGCACGGATGAAGCAATTGCGATTTTACAAACTTTTGCTGATCATCCAGAAAATCTTATTGTTCATTCATTAAAGGACGGAGATATGATTGAACCATTTGAAACTGTATTAACAATTAAAGGGAAATATGCTGATTTTGGTTATTTAGAAGGAATTATTGACGGTATTTTGGCTAGACGTACTTCTGTTGCAACAAATGTGTACAATGTAAAACATTCTGCAAAATCCGCTGGCATTAAAAAGCCTGTTATTTTCATGGGTGATCGTGATGATCATTTCACGACACAAGCGGGTGACGGTTATGCTGCTTTTATTGGTGGTGCAACTGCACAAGCGACTCATGCAATGAATGAGTGGTGGGGCAATGAAGGTATGGGGACAATGCCTCATGCATTGATTCAAATGTATAATGGTGATGTCGTGGAAGCTGCGCGTGCGTACACAGAAGTTTATCCACAAGACGATTTAATTGTCTTAGTAGATTATAATAATGATGTTATTACTGACGCTTTAAAGGTTGCACGAGAATTTGGTAGTAAATTAAAGGCTGTACGTGTAGATACATCAAAAACAATGATTGATCAATATTTTATTGGTAATCCTGAATTATTAGGAAGTTTTGATCCTAGAGGTGTTAACCCTCCATTAATTTTTGCTTTACGAAGTGCACTAGATCAAGAAGGTTATCATCATGTGCAAATTGTAGTAAGCGGTGGATTTACTGTAGAAAGAATCTTAGCTTTTGAGAAACAAGGTGTGCCAGTAGATTTATATGGTGTTGGCGGAAGTTTATTAAAAGTTAATGTAGGCTTTACAGGAGATAATGTCGAGTTAAACGGAGTGCCACAAGCGAAAGCTGGAAGAAAGCTTCGTGAAAATCCTCGATTAGAAAGAGTAGAAATGAGTCCTAGACAATAAAGGGACAAGAAAATCAATTTAAAGATTGATAGTATTTTATTATTAGCAAATAACTTAAAGTATTTATCTTTCCATCTATTTCCTAATAGTAGGACTTAAAATAATTAGTCCTATTGGAGTTAAAGTGATATAATACTAATTGCGTAAAAATTTAAGTTAGTTATCACTTGAAAAATAACTAGACTCGGCAAAGTAACAATGCATCAAATTTATAAAATAATGATGCCATTTCTTTTATTCACACATATACTGTCTAAGAGATAGGCCGTTGTATTAGTGATCGATTTTGGAGGTTCTTTTAATATGACAGTTTACCATTTTGTAGGGATTAAAGGTACTGGAATGAGTGCTTTGGCACAAATATTACATGATTCTGGGTTGACCGTGCAAGGATCAGATTATGAAAAGCACTTTTTCACTGAAAATGAATTACGGAAAAAAAATATTACGATTTTACCATTCGATAAAGCAAATATTAAAGAAGGCCAATTCGTTATAGCAGGTAATGCATTTCCTGATACTCATGAAGAAATTGCAGCTGCTATTGAAAAAGGAATACCGATGGCACGCTATCATAAATTCCTAGGGGAATATATGAATAAATTTACTAGCGTTGCAATTACTGGAGCACACGGTAAAACCTCTACGACAGGTTTATTAGCCCATGTAGTTTCAGGCGCGCGTCCAACTTCTTTTCTAATTGGAGATGGTACTGGAAAAGGTGAAAAAGACAGCGAGTATTTCGTATTCGAAGCTTGTGAATACCGTCGTCATTTTCTTTCATACCATCCAGATTATTGCATCATGACTAATATTGATTTTGATCATCCGGATTATTATAAGAGCGTAGATGATGTATTCGATGCGTTCCAACAAATGGCTGATCAAGTGAAGAAAGGTATTATTGCATGTGGAGATGACGAACATCTTCAACGAATATATGCAAAAGTACCTGTAATGTATTATGGATTTAACGAGGACAATGATTTCCAAGCTCGTAATATCGAAAAACATACAAATGGTACAACATTTGATGTATTCGTCCGTAATACGTATTACGCTACTTTCGATATTACAGGATATGGTGATCATAGTATTTTAAATGCTTTAGCAGTAATTGCGCTTTGCCATTATGAAGAAATCGATGTTAATATTATTAAATCTAGATTATTAACATATGGCGGGGTAAAGCGTCGTTTCAGTGAAAAACGCTTTGGTGATCAAATGTTAATTGATGATTATGCTCATCATCCAACTGAAATCCAAGCGACGATTCAAGCAGCGCGTCAAAAATATCCTGATCGTGAAATCGTAGCAGTTTTCCAACCGCATACATTTACACGCACAAGTAAATTTTTAGATGAATTTGCTGGTACATTAGAAAAAGCAGATAAAGTTTACTTATGTGATATTTTTGGTTCTGCAAGAGAAGATAAAGGTACTTTAACAATTGAAGACCTTTCTTGTAAAATTGCAGGTGCTGAACTATTGACTGATAACAATATCAGCAATTTACAAAATCATAAAAATAGCGTATTAATTTTTATGGGTGCTGGAGATATTCAAAAATATCAAGCAGCATACGAAAAACTATAAAAAACTGTAAAACCCGTCATAATAGACGGGTTTTTATGTTGTTTATTTAAGGAACTAATCTATAGGACTCTAAAGTTTTTCATTTCACTTAATCTTGTCGTTCTAATCTTGTTGCATAAGGGTAAAGTGGATCTAATAATTGGAATTCATAAGTAATTCCATCAACTTTTCCTACTACTTTTTCACTGTCATATAGCTCCAACATGAAACCTGCCATTTCTTTTGCAGTATGATATTTTGGTAGAACGCCTTCATATTTAATGTTTTCTTCTAAATTATATGATACTCTTGCAAATTCTGTTTCAGTAGCAGCAGGTGCTAATACTTTTGCTTGCATTTTTGCACCTTTTTCTTTTAATTCATGAGCTAGCCCTTCAGTAAAGGCACTCACATAGAATTTAGTCGCACAATAAGTGATGGCATTACCGATAATGGTATACCCTCCACCAGATGAAACATTTATAACTTGTGTACCTTCAACTGTAGAATAATCGCGTACGTAAAGTGAAGTTAAAATTGTTAAAGCTTCAATATTCAAATTAAGCATACTTTCAATTTTTGTTAAATTTTGTTCACCAACAGAAGCGAAATTACCAAATCCTGCGTTATTAATCCATGTTTCAATATCATATTCTTTCAGTTCCTCATATAAACTAAAAGCATTTTTAACAACAGATAAGTCAGCTGTTTTTATGACTACATTAAGTTCGGGATTTAATTTAGCAATTTCAGATTTTAATTTTTCAAGTTCTTCCGTTCTACGAGCAACGATGATTAGATTTTTTCCACGTGCAGCAAACGCAAGAGCAGATTCATAACCAATTCCTGAACTAGCACCTGTAATGACAGTATATTTTTTCATCTAAAATTCCTCCTAATTTGGTTTATACTAAAATTAAATTATTTGTAATCAATTACGGATTCATTATACTGGTTAGAGTAAACTCTAAGTCAAATAGTTTTTATTTTTGGAGGTACTTATGTATTCAATTGGTGAAGTTGCTCGGATGTTAAGAATAAGCACACATACATTACGTTATTATGAAAAAGAGCAAATCATTTTTCCTGATCGGAATGTAAATGGAGAAAGACTGTATACAAAATCACATATTCAGTGGTTAAAGTTTGTCTTAAAGCTAAAAGAAACACAAATGCCAGTAAATAAAATAAAAGAATATGCAAAATTATATACAGAAGGTGAGCATACATCTTTGGCAAGGTTAGATCTATTAGTTGAGCATAAACAGTCTATTGAAAATCAGCTTAAAACATTAGAAGAAACGAATAAAATGTTAGAGCAAAAAATTAATTTTTATAAAGAGGTCATTCATAATAAAAAAATAGTTCATAAATAAAACCTTATTGAGGAAAGCCCCAATAAGGTTTTTATTATGATTAATCAACTTTTTCTTTTCTTCGAAGACCTGCAAATCCTAATAATCCAAGAAGTCCAAGCCATCCGTAATTGAAACCATTTCGATCATTGTCAGTCGTATTTAAATTGTTAGCAACTGGAGTAGGTGTAACATTTCTTCGATAATAATTCCCGTCATTACTTACTCCGTTGTTTAACATGTCATTTGTTGTATTTTTTATATTGTTCTTAGTATTATAATACCCTTCCTTAACTGTATTTTTTGTATCATAATAGCCTTCTTTAACCGCATTCTTTGTGTCATTTACAACGTGGTTTGGATCATTAAAATCATTGTCGAAATCTCTATTGATATGCTTACCGTTGTGAGTATAGCTAGGATCTAATTGCGTAGCGTCAGGTCCTGCTGTTGTTGAAGCAGCATGTACATTAGCTGAAATAATAAATGATAATGATACTGTGCATAATGTAAGACAAATTTTATTCATCTTTAGCCCTCCTTCTTTATGCATTCATATTTTGTGCATCTTTAGAAGGAATATATGTGGGAAAAAAGTCCATTAAAAAAAAGCGCTTGTTTTCTTAGCATTTGCTGAATTGTACCAGAAATAACAAAGTGCCGTAATCAATAACAAATCAACGAAATCGCCTCCATAATACATTAAGACTGCACCAGATTGGACATCATTAAAACCGAGATTGTCTAATTGATTTGAAAAAAGCAACTTTGATAAAATATCATGACTTGCTAATGCAATAATCATAATTGATGAGCGAAACAAAAAACTGAATTTATGAGGGAACGGTTCAATCGCAATGATTGAGCTAGTAAAAAGATATCCCGAAACAAACAAATGGATATGTACAAAAATTAACCAGAAGGTACTCTCATGAATGAAATTAAATACGGTGGGGTTGTACAATACATAAAGTCCTCCTATATTTAAAAGTAATGTAGTAATAGGATGAGCTAATAATCGAAAAGGAGCACTTCTTAAAAGACGTGTCACACGTCTTGCATGGTGTGTTTTTAATGATGTTAATAATAATGTAATCGGCCTAGATAACGCGATTAAAAATGGAGCGAGCATTCCTAGTAACAAGTGCATAATCATATGGAAGACAAAAAAGTGATGACTTAGTTTTGCAATTGGTCCAATAATAGAAATTAAAATACAAACAAAACCAGTTATCCATAATATAGAGCGTAAATTTGGCCAAGACTTTTTTTGATGCTTCATCGCAGCAACCAAATAGCCAACAATAAAAAGGAAAATTAATAAAGTAATAAGTAGATCAAACGAATCGAAGTAATTTATCAGATTATCTCTCAAAGTGACCACCTTTATTTCGCGTTTTAAGAATTAAAATGAACCCAATTAAAGTCAAAATTGAAGCAGTAATATTCCAAGTTAAATCATAAGGCATAATATCGACGTTATATCTAATTTGATGAAGCTTCATCCATTTATGTTGAACTGTCCCATCATAAAGTTGAAACAAGCCTGCTCCGAGTAAAACTCCGCCGATCCATCTTTTAAGATAAAGTGATTTTTTTCTCCTTATATTCGCAAGCATAAATAAAGAGGCAATTGTCGCAAACCAACTAAAAGCATGAAAAAGACCATCAGAGATAAGACCTATATTTGTTGTAGACTTATCGTAAAAATGATGCCAATGAAGAAGTTGATGAAAAACTGTTTCGTCGAAAAATGCCACCAATCCAAGTCCAAATAAAAATCCAGACCATAAATTTAAATGAAAATAATTAGTTGTATTCACTTGGGTAGTCATAAACACTCTTCCTTTCAAAATTGGTATTTCTTTCATTTTGCCCCCACTTTTACTAATCAAATCTAATTTAGTAAAAATTACAACTCAATCCAAAACGATACTTGGGGAAATATAAAGACTGTGATTGTTTTTAGTTACACAAAACTCGGAGGTAATATGGATAAAAAACAAACGCGGAGTTTATGGGCGCTATCTACAGTACCTCTAGTAATGACTTTAGGTAATTCAATGTTGATTCCCGTACTTCCAAAATTAGAAGAACAACTAAATATATCTGGCCTTAAAGTTTCAATGATCATAACTGTTTATTCAGTTTTTGCGATCATTCTTATTCCGATAGCAGGCTATTTGTCAGATTTATTTGGAAGAAAAAAAGTAATCATACCAAGTTTAATTATTGCGGGAATTGGAGGTGCCTTAGCCGGCTTTGTTTGTTGGAAATTAGAAAATCCATACGCGTGGTTAATTGTTGGGAGAATCATTCAAGGAATTGGTTCTGCTGGGGCAATGCCTGTTGTTATTCCGTGTGTGGGGGATATGTTTATAGATGAAAATGAAGTAAGTAAAGGATTAGGATTAGTTGAGACATCAAACACTTTTGGAAAAGTACTTAGTCCGATACTAGGTTCTGCATTAGCAGCAGTAGTTTGGTTTTTACCATTTTTATCAGTACCATTCCTTTGCTTACTATCAATTATTTTAATTTTAATTTTTGTAAAACCACCAAAACAACCAATGAGATCAAAAAGAAAAGATAAAAGAAAGAAAAAGTTTAAACTGTTTATCAGATCAATTCGGAAAATATTTCGAAATAATGGCAAATGGCTTTTTACCATCTTTATACTAGGGGCCATTATCATGTTCATCTTATTTGGTATGCTTTTTTATTTATCAAAAATATTAGAAAAGCGCTATCACATAATCGGAATATGGAAAGGATGTGTGTTAGCAATTCCACTCGCTGCTTTATCTTACACCTCTTATAAGACAGGTAAAAAGATTGGAAATAAAAAAGGTGCAATGAAAAAGTTCATTGTAATTGGATTTATCTTAATAAGTCTTTCTTTTGTCATGCCGATTATCAACAAAGAAATTTATATGATTATCACGAGTTTATTGATTAGTGGGATTGGAATCGGAATGTCGTTACCAAGCTTAGATGCCTTAATAACAGAGGGAATTGAGAAGGAACAAAGAGGGACTATTACTTCTCTTTATAGTTCTTTAAGGTTTGTCGGGGTTGCAGCAGGTCCACCTACTTTTGCATACTTAATGAAAAAACCAGATAATTATATGATGTATTTTTCCATCTTCTTAGCTGTAATCGGACTCTTTTTATCCATAAAGTATATTAAGCCAAAACAAGAACCCATGCTTAAAGTAAAGAAAAAGTTCACTTAACCTTGAGTGAACTTTTTTATTTGAAAATTATGTTTAAACATTCGAATAAAGCAAATTGAATTAAACCCTTTCTTTTAACAAAAGCTATTCATAAAAACTAATAAAGGTAGTGAATAGATGCATACAGTTTGGAAAGGAACAATTAGTATGGGATTAGTTACAATCCCTGTAAAGTTGTTTTCGGCAGTTGAAGATAAGGATATAAAGTTTCGTCAATATCATAAAGATTGTAAAACGCCGATTTCTTATAAAAAGGTTGCTAGTTGTGATGATGAAGTTACTCCCGAAGAAATTATTAAAGTATTTGAAACACCCAATGGTAGAGTTGTCGAAATAACGGAAGAAGAAATGAATAAATTAAAAGAAGAATTTGAACTAAAAACTGTATCAATCATTGACTTTGTCAAACTTTCGGAAATCGATCCAGTGTATTTTGATCGCACATATTATATTGGACCGGACTCTGGTGGCACAAAGGCATATGCACTACTTTCAGAAATATTGAAGAAAAGTAAGAAAATCGGTATTGCCAAAATTACTATTCGTAGCAAACAGCGTTTAGCTGCTATTCGTCCATATAAAAACGCTATTATTCTTGAAACATTACATTTTCCAGATGAGATTCGAGCAATTGAAAATCTGCCAGGAGGCGTTCCTGAAAAAGCTGGATTGGCGGAGCGTGAATTACAGGCCGGTATGATGCTAGTTGAACAATTAACGACAACGTTTAATCCTGAAAATTATACAGATACATATCGTACTGCTTTAGAGCAATTAATTTCGGAAAAAGTAAATAAAAATGATTATATCGTGACAGGGCAGGAGAAACCGGCAGAACAAAAGAATGTCGTGGATTTAATGTCTGCATTACAAGCGAGTATTGATCGGACTAAAGGACAAGCAACACCTCCGAAAAAGCCTAAAACAAAAGCACCTAAAAAAGCAACGAGTTAAATAGGAGGTAGGTATGGAGCTAAATCCTATATATCCTTTTGAACCTATTTCTTCAGATATTGTACCAACTGGTCCAGAGTGGATTTCGCAAATTAAATGGGACGGTGTTAGAATCCTAACTTATTTTGATGGGACAGAAGTAAAATTATTTAACCGTAAGTTAAATGATCGTACAACTATTTTTCCAGAGCTAACGAATATAAAAACCTATACGACTGCTCAATCAATCATTTTAGATGGGGAAGTCATCGCCCTTGATCAAAATGGTAATCCTTCGTTTCATGAGGTTATGCGAAGGGATGGAATTAGGCGAATGGATCGGATTGATTCAGCTATACAAGCCGTACCTATTTTCTATATGATTTTCGATATTCTTTTTTACAATGGAGAATGGGTTACGCAATTACCCCTCCAACAGAGACAAAATTTATTATTTGAAGCAATCCAACCAAATCAGCAAATTCAGTTAGTTCCAAATCATACTGATGGTTTTGCTTTATTTGAAGTTGCAAAACAACATAATTTAGAAGGGATCGTATGTAAAAACTTAAATAGTAAATATTTGATCAGTGGAAAGAACAATGCGTGGCAAAAAGTAAAAAATTATAAGGATGTTATTGCTGTAATCGGTGGAGTAACGTATCGCTCTGGAATTGTTAATTCGATTTTAGTAGGGCTTTATAACGAACAGCATCAACTCGTGTTTATAGGGCATGTTGGAACAGGGAAATTAACGAAATCAGAATGGAAAGACCTTACTACAGTCATTGATACGATAAAAATAGAAAATAATCCATTTAGTAGCCAACCGAAAAGAATAAAGGAAATCCAGTGGATTGAGCCATTGTTAACTGTTAAAGTTCAATTCATTGAATGGACTGAAGGTCATTCATTAAGACAACCAAGTATCCAAGCTTTTATCGAAAAAGATCCTAAAGAATGTACGCTCACAGATTAGGGGATTTTAATATGAATCAATATTTTTTTCAAAAACGTCATAAAAATTATACAGGCTTTTTCTTTATTTTAGGTTTCAATGAAAAAGAGGAAACCTTTTTAGTCGGACTTAAAAAAGAAAATGATATTTTGCAAATGGGGTCCTTCTCAAATGGACTTAGTGAAGAAGAGAAGGAAGTTTTAATAAAAGCAATCGAAGTAAATAAAAAAAGCAAAAAAGGTAATATAAAATTTGTAGATCCTGGAATCTGTATTGAACTTGAATTTCAAAGTATCGAAAACAACCAATTAACAAATGCAAAATTTTTGTCATTTCAATTAAAACAAGCATGGAATGAATGTACTTGGGATGGTTTACTTTTAGGTAATCTTAATTTGGAAGAAGAATTAACACTTACCAACCCTGAAAAAATAATATGGAAGGATCCATCTATAAATAAAGAGAGCTATGTTTCGTATTTAGCTCAAATATCTACTTATATGCTTCCATTTCTAAAAAATCGTTTATTAACGACGATTCGTTTTCCAAACGGAATAGGTGGTGAATCTTTTTTTCAAAAAAATAGTCCAGATTATGCTCCTAGTTTTATTAAAACCGAGGAACATGAGGGAAATAATTTTATTATCTGTAATGATGTATCAACATTGCTATGGTTAGGAAATCAATTAGCGATCGAATACCATATCCCTTTTCAAACATATAAAGCCTATAACCCGATTGAAATCGTATTTGATTTGGATCCACCTAATACAGATGCATTTCCTTTAGCAATAAAAGCCGCATTAGAAATGAAATTAATCTTTGATTCTTTTCAAATAAAAAGCTATCCAAAGGTGTCTGGAAGTAAAGGAATTCAAATTCATATTCCAATTAAAGAAAATTCGCTTACTTATGATGATACAAGAGTATTTACATCTTTTATTGCACATTACTTAATTGAAAAATTTCCAGATGATTTTACGGTCGAAAGATTTAAAAAAAATCGAGGGAATCGACTTTATATTGATTATGTTCAGCATGCTAAAGGAAAAACGATTATTTGCCCATACTCTACAAGGGGAAAGGAAAAACCAACTGTTGCAGTGCCTCTATTTTGGGATGAGGTAAATGACGAATTAAAAATAGAAACCTACACAATCCCGTTTGTACTAAAACGATTAGAAAATAGTTCTTGTCCAATGAACGACTATTTTGATCAAGAAAATACTTCTTTGATCGATTTAATTTCTAAAATTATAGATAACGATCCAAAGTAAAAACTCCCTCATTCAATTGAAAAGGGAGTTTTTTGTTTCTATATTTCAATGATTATTGGTAAAATCATCGGTTTTCTCTTCGTTTTTGTAAATAAAAATTGTCCTAGGGACTTTTTAATATTTTGCTTCATAACTCCCCATTGGAGCTTGTTTTCATCAAGTAATTCGTTTATGGATGATGTGACGATTTGATTTACTTCCTTCAGTAAACTTTCAGAATCACGCGCATAGACAAATCCTCTTGAAATGGTATCAGGTCCAGAGATAATCTTTCTTTCCATTTTATTAATGGTGATGACGATTACTAGCATTCCATCTTCAGCAAGTTGCTTTCGATCTCTTAGGACAATGTTACCGACATCTCCTATGCCCATTCCATCTACATAAATATTTCCTGCTGGTATTCTTCGGCTTTGAATCGCTTCTGATTGTAAAATATCGACAACATCACCATTTTTAATAATAAAAATATTATTTCGTTTGACGCCAACGGATTCAGCAAGAGAACGATGATGATGAAGCATTCTATACTCACCATGAATCGGAATAAAATATTTTGGCTTCATTAAAGTAAGCATGAGTTTAAGTTCTTCTTGATAAGCATGACCAGAAACATGCATTCCTGTCGAGCTTCCCGAACCATAAATGACATTTGCTCCGAGATTGTAAAAATTATCGATAATTTTTGATACGTTGCGCTCATTTCCAGGAATTGGTGAAGCAGCTAAAATGACAGTGTCACCAGGATAAACATCAACACCTCTAAAGCTTGAACTAGCTAGTCGAGCAAGAGCGGCAAGAGGTTCTCCTTGACTACCTGTACATAAAATTGTAATTGATTCTGGTGCGAAACTATTAATTTCATCTGCATCAATCAACATACCTTCAGGAATTGATAAGTATCCTTGCTCCATTGCAACTTGAACAACATTCACCATGCTTCTACCCAAAAGAGCTAACTTTCGATTTGTGATAATCGATGCATCAACAATTTGTTGCACCCGGTGAACATTAGAAGCAAATGTTGAAATAATGACTCTTTGTTTTGCCTTCATAAAAGCATCTACTATATGCTCTCCAACAATCCGTTCAGATGGAGTTGAACCTGGCCGTTCAGCGTTTGTGCTCTCTGATAAAAGTAATAAAACTCCTTTACTACCTATTTCGGCCATTCTATGAATATCTGGATATTGATTATTAACAGGCGTTAAATCAAATTTAAAATCGCCAGTATGTACGACAGTTCCTTCAGGGGTTTCAAATACGATACCTAAGCAATCGGGAATACTATGATTTGTTTTAAAAAATGAAATCGAAAAATGTTCAAATTTAATCACCGAATCAGAGTCTATTAAAATGAGTTCAGTTTCTCCTAATAGACCATGCTCTTTTAATTTAAGCTCAATTAATCCAAGCGTTAATCTCGATGCATATACTGGAATATTCAATTGCTTCAAAAGATAAGGAATTCCACCAATATGGTCTTCATGACCGTGTGTAACAAATAAGCCCTTAATCTTTTCTTGATTTTCTTTTAAATATGTAATATCAGGAATGATTAAATCAACACCTAATAAACTCTCATCTGGAAACTTTGAACCACAGTCAATTAAAATGATTTCTTTTAAGTATTGAATAGCATACATATTCTTTCCAATTTCATTAATTCCACCTAAGGCAAAGACGGATAGCATACTTTTTGTTGGACTCAAATTCTTATTCCTCCTAGTACATTGAAAAGTATAAACAGTTTCCTTTTTAGAAATTGCCATATATTTCTTAGTATGTACGTAAGCGTTAAAATCATTCTTGTATAAAAAAATGAGCCGGTAGAAACCGAGCTCATTTTACTATTACTCTTCAAAATAGTTTCTAAATGGTTTTTTTGGTGTGTGCGTTTCATTACGATAATAAGGATTATCCACAGTAGAATCTTTCGGATCCAAATTTGTTTTAATAACTAAAGACGGTCCCGTTGTACCATGCTCAGCAATAATCCGATCGTTTAATTCATTAAAATCAGGAAGTTTCTTATTCCCTGGTTGTAATGGTTCAGACATAAAACCACCTCCTGACAATAGGATGCTTTCTTCAAGGGAAATTATGTATTTAATAAGAATAGAACGTTAATAAAACATTAGACTCAATAAGTATCAAAGAACGGGTACAAGCTTTTGTCAATGTACATACTGATTATATTGTTATTTTTAATGAAAAGCTGGAAGCATGAACAAGTACGACGTTATCAATTAAATTCTGGATCCATTACAATCAATTCTTTCCAGCGATGTGATCAATCGTTTCGAAAAATAATTCGTTACTGATCGTTATCTAAAAATTTCCGAATATGATCTTGTCTTGCTGCAAAACTTGCTTTTGCTTTTGTCGCAAAATCTTCACTAGTAGTCCAATTCATTTCTTTACGATTGCTATATAATTTTTCAACTTGAACTTGTTCTAATGCTTGATCTACATTGTCTAAATAATCTAATAGAGATTTATAAATTTCAGGAGATAGTAAGATCCTGGCTGTTTGATTTCGATCTAGAATTGATTTTCTAAATCTTGACGCCATTTTGTTGATCTTCCTAGCTGAGTAACGCCAATACGACTTCCCATTTCAAAACCACGTCGGATTTTTTCTATATTCTTCGATGTCTCAATTTTCATGTACTTCACCACCTTTTTATCCCTCATTTAATTTCACCTTCTTTGTACTATCAATGTCACGAAAAAATGTTAATGAAGGAATATTTGTTAGACAGAGAATGCTTATATAATATGGACTCCAACTGCTGACATGCCTGCTGGACAATATAAAGTGACATGTGAGATGAAACAGGACTAAAAATCTCTGCAAAAACACGATATATGACAGTTGTAAAACCTTAATAACATACTACACGAATAAAAACTCAATCTGCTATTAATCTTAGCTAGATTGAGTTTTTTTCGTGTTAGTTCGATTAGCTGCTTCACATTAATCAAAAAAAGCTAGCAATCTCTAAAATAAGGATGATAGATTTTCGTTTGAAGACAGGACTGTGATTGCTAGGGAATAATAGGAGCTTTTGTTACAGTAAGCAGACACACTTTTTGATATTCCTTCATAATACTACGATAAAGGTTACTTTGATCAGGTTGGTGGAAAAAATGGGAGGCGAATCAAAAGTAATAGTGGGATCTGTGATCGTTTCAATTGGAACAATTACTGCTGCAATTGGTTCTACACCATCCAACTACATAAAAAGTAGTGTTCGAGATGATTTATCTTTAATTGGAAATGTTTTGCAGGCTACAGGAAATGGTATCGATGCTGAAGCAGAAGGGACAGTACTTAGAGCAGTTGGAAAAGAAATAACAGCTAGTGGGAATATTACGGTTGTTTCAGGGCTGATTTTTGACAGTCGAAAAGAAGCATCTTATAAATTATTCGTTGCAGGTAATTTGTTACAAGCTCTAGGATTAGGCGTTAATGTTGGGGATGCGATTGAGCTTACTCCATTTCCTGGTCAATCAGAAAATATTGTAGGAAGCATAACACAAATTATAGGAAATACTTTGCAGGCAATTGGATGGTCAGAGGCACTATTTGAAATTAGAGAAGAAATAAATAAGCAAAAAAATATTGGCTATTATGAAGAATACCTTAATAAAAATAATGTACAGACCGAATCTGAAACATTAGTAGCAACAGGAAGTTGGATTCAAGCAATTGGTTCTGTTATTTCAGTGATTGGTTCCATAAAAGAAGCTGCTGGGAGAGAGTAAGAGCAAAGAAATGTATCAATGTCTCCTTTTCTCTAAGAATCAAGCGTTTTAACAAAAATAAACATATATAAATAGAAGTGGAGATAGAAAATTCACGCTTTTTTGTGCTGTTCGTTATTTTCTTAAATGTGTTTAAATGCATTAAAATAGAAACTAAGGATAAATATAGAAGAATTTTTATTTAAATTACATAAATTAAATAAAAAACTTTTTGACCCCGTATCTTTTTATACTTCTTTTACGTTTATAGGGTAGAGAGTGTTATTAAAGGAGTGGAATTCAATGTCTAGTAAGCTTAGGGTGCACAGTATAGAAAAGGAAAATCAGGAAGTAAAGTCTGATGAATTCTATTGGAAGGAGTACTATCCAAAACTGCAACGGTATTGTCGTTTTCTAGCTCAAAATGATTGGGATGGTGACGATATCGCTCAGGAAGCTTTTTTTAAAGCTGTAAAATACTATAATAACGAAAAAATGAATTCAGCTTTATTAAATAAAATAGCTTACAATCATTGGATTGATACTTTGCGAAAAAGGAAAGAGGAACTGGTTATTTCTGATTTTGAACTTTCCCAATATGCTGCTAATAATCCACTTGATCATAAACTAAATACTGTAGAACTCTTACTGAAACATTTTACTCCGAAACAAGCGATTATCTTTTTCTTAAAAGAAGCATTTCAATATAAATCGAAGGAAATTGCAGATATGCTAGGGACAACAGAAATAGCCATAAAATCTAGCCTACATCGAGCGAAAAGGCGTTTAGATAAAACGAACAAAGAAGAATCCCCTTCTGTTGAGTATTTTTGGAATGAGGAAGAACGTGAGAAACTTGAAGAAGTTTTTCATATCGCGTTAGAAGTTCAAGATCCTACAATACTAATTCAGGCACTCCCTTCCTTAGATCGTATTGTTGAAAGTCCTAAAATGTTATTTTGTAATTTCCAGTCAGCTCGAACTCAATCTCCTTCAAGCACTCTCTGTATGGCTGCATAGCCAATTAACGCTTTTAAGGAGGATTTTTAAATGACGACAGTTCCTTATGTAATTGAACAATCCAATCGTGGTGAACGTTCATATGATATTTATTCCCGTTTGTTAAAAGATCGAATTATTATAATAGGTGATGAAATAAATGATCATGTAGCAAATAGTGTAGTTGCACAATTATTATTTTTAGCTGCAGATGCACCTGATAAAGAAATTTCACTTTATATCAATAGCCCTGGTGGGTCGACTTCAGCGGGATTTGCAATTTATGATACGATGCAATATATAAAGCCTGATGTTAGAACAATTTGTACTGGAATGGCAGCGTCCTTTGGTGCGATGCTTTTGCTGGCGGGAACAAAAGGTAAGCGGTTCGCACTTCCGAACAGCGAAATCATGATCCATCAACCATTAGGTGGAGCTAAAGGCCAAGCAACAGAAATTGAAATATCTGCTCGCCGAATCTTAAAATTACGTGAGCATATAAATCAAATAATTGCTGAGCGAACAGGACAGCCAGTTGAAAAAGTAGCAAAGGATACAGATCGAGATTATTTTATGAGTGCAGAAGAAGCGAAAGAATATGGAATAATTGATGAGATTTTGTATCCAAATCATTAACTTTATAATGAAAAGGTTAGCGGTGCTAACCTTTTTTTGCATTGAGGGACCTAATTTCTTTTACTTCTGAAATTAGTTATTTAGAACGAATAAGCTAAGTTTCTATGAATAGCATTAATTAGTAAGTTAAAAAGTTGCTAGAGGGGGATAATAATGACTTTCGAACAAAAAAGTATTGCAGGCTTTATGCACCGAGGAATTACAGAAGAGAATACTTACTTCTTTTTAAATGATGTTACCACTATCTTAGTAAGTGGAGAAGATACAAACGGTGCTTTTTGCGTCTTGCACTGCAACGGTAAAAAGAATGGTGGACCTCCTCTTCATATACATGAATTAGAAGATGAAACGTTTTATGTATTAGAAGGAGAAATTACTTTTTATATTGGGGATCAGACAATATTAGCAAAGGCTGGAGATTATCTATTTGCTCCTCGAGGAATTCCTCATACATTTAAAGTGAAATCAGAAGAAACTAGTTTCATAGTTACTGCTTATCCATCAGGTTTTGACCAATTTGTAAAAGAACTTTCTATTCCATTTGAGAAAGGGTTTAAAAAACTTGAAACTCCACCTTCTGCTGAAAAAATTCAGAAGTTGATAGAGGTGTCAAAAAAATATAAGATTTCTTACCCAAGTTTATAAGTTGAATGAAAGACTTTGTTCTCCCTGGAATCTAATGTATTCTTTCATTAAATGGTTTTCTTAGGAAAAGAGGATACGAGTATGAATGATTTAAATAAGCTAAATCCAATTGAAGCAGCAAAACATTTTATTGAAAAATACTTTCCAAAGTGTCAGGGAGCATTACTAGCAGGCAGCGTGGTACGCAAGGAGGCAACAGAAACATCTGATCTTGATATTGTTATTTTCGATAAAAGCCTTATCTCTTCATATAGAGAGTCTTTAAAGGAATTTGGATGGGATATAGAAGTTTTTGTACATAATTTATCATCTTATAAACAATTTTTTAAAAGTGATTTTGAGAGGGCTAGACCCTCGCTTCCAAGGATGGTTTCTGAGGGAATCATCTTAAAGGACGCAGGAATAATTGAGGAAATTAAAAAAGAAGCAAATGATCTTTTAGATAAAGGTCCAGAAAAATGGTCAGAGGAAACAATTAAAATAAAGCGATATTTTATGACGGATGCACTAAATGATTTTATAGGTTCCACTAGTAGAGCGGAAGAATTATTTATAGCAAATACACTGGCCGAACTAGTAAGTGAATTCGTTTTAAGAACAAATGGTAAATGGATTGGTTCTTCAAAATGGACTGTACGTGCATTAAGACAATATAACGAAGAGTTTGCAAATATTCTTGTAGAGGCCTTTGATTTATATTATAAAACTGGTGAAAAGAGTTTAATCATCAAATTAGTTGATGAAGTTTTGCAACCGTATGGTGGGCAGTTGTTTGAAGGTTTTTCTTTAGGGAAAATGTAGAAGTTTAATTTAAATATAAGATTGTTAAGGAAAAGGGGTCATTTTTATGGCTCTTTTTTATTTTTGAAAGGAGTTTATTCTACATAATAAAAATTTTTAATATAGTAACGAAATGTTCAGTAAAATTAGGATTTTCCCCTTCCGATATGATAGGACATTTCTCCTGTTTTTTCGTCAAGGTTATAGAGTTTCAGATAAAAAATAACTTTTTTTGTTGAATTCACCCAATTTTCAGTCTTATTTTTCTGATCAAAAAATAAAAAATCCGACAAAAAGATATGTTTTTTTCCATGATATAACATATTTCTGTTTAAATTTGACATTTATTTGTACGTATTTGATAAAAAAATTTGTTCATAAACAAAGTAGAATTCCCCCAATATACGCTCATATATGACAGATGTACAATTTAACTGTATTTAATTAACAGCCACGAAAATCAGATAAATAGGAAAACATAAGTTTCTCATTATATTTAACTATTACTCTATAGATCCAAGGTGGATTTTAATAAATACAGAATAAAATTGTAGGAGTGTTGTTATGAAAAACGGAAAATTTAAAGCGTTTAAAGTTATGTCTACCACTGCCTTAGTATCATTACTTTTTACATCATTAGCTTTTGCGGACAATGATAACGTTACACCTCAAACTGGATCAACTGATGTAACTTTTGACGAAGGTACATCTTTATTTGCAAAGAATAAGCTAAATTTAACACAAGAAAACTCCTTGTATAAAGAAGACAACCGAGTTTCTATGAAAACATTTAAACCAGATGAAGAAGTTCATTTAATCGTTCAAGTGGAACAACCAACTGATAGCGAACAAGCAACACCTAAGCATAAAAAAGCAATGTTTAAAGAAAAACAAGACAATGTAATTGGTGAAATCTCAAAACAAAAAAATTCAAAATCAAATGTGGATTTTAAGGTAAAACATCGTTATTTTGAAGGTTTTAACGGTTTTAGTGTTGAAACACAATATAAAAATTTAAAAGATATCCAGTCGATCCCTGGAGTTACGCATGTTTCTATTGCTAGAACATTCCAAGAAAATATGGCAGCAAGTAAAGAATTAGTACAAGCTCAAAAAGTATGGGAGCAATATGGTTACAAAGGTGAAGGTTTATTAGTAGGTGTTGTAGATTCGGGTATTGATTGGTCTCATAAAGATATGAAACTATCAGATGCAGCTAAAGCGAAAGAAAAATGGACAAAGGATAAATTCGACCAGTTTGCAACAACAACAGATGTAAATGAAACTTGGTATTCAGATAAAGTACCATCTGGATATGACTGGGCAGATAACGATACTGATGTTATTCCTGGAACAAAAGGTAGTCTACACGGGACACACGTTGCTGGAACAATTGGAGCAAATGGTGATGATGCAACTGGCGGAGTAGCCGGTATTGCCCCAGGTGTTCAACTATTAGCAGAAAAGGTATTTTCTGATAATGGTGGCGGTGCTTATGAGGATGATATTATTGCGGGTATTGAGCATGCTGTTACTATGGGTGCAGATGTAATTAATATGAGCTTAGGTAGTGATGCAGGCTATGTAGACGAAAACTACGATCCGATTCAAAAAGCAATCAGAAATGCGACAGAAAAAGGCACATTAGTTGTTGTGGCTGCTGGAAATTCAGCATTCAGTTCGCAAGCCTTGCTAACACCTGCAACAGTAAAACCTTTTGCGGAAAATCCTGATATTGGAACGGTTGGCTCACCTGGTGTAAGCCCATTTGCTTTATCAGTTGCTTCCTTTGAAAATGCTAAAATTCATATGAACGCAATTTCAGATGGAAGCTTAGCAGTTCCATTCAAAGACCATTCTCAATATGGACAAGCTTTCAATGTATCTAATAATCTATTACCAAATACAAACTATGATTTGGTATATGTAAATGAAGGAAAAACGGCAGCTGATTATCCAAAAGGAAAGACAAATTATATTGCCGTAGTTAAACTTTTAAATTCATATAGTTCTGTTTCAAGTATTCAATTTACTGCAAAGTCAGCAGGAGCGAAGGCTATTATTATGATACCTCCTTCAAACTGGTCAGATTATAAAACTCTACCAGTTACTGGATCTGCAACACCGACTGCTTCAACTAGTAAATCAATTGGTCAAGCATTATTAGATAAAATGAGTAAAATGCCTAGTGGCCAATATTTAAGTATGCAAAATATTGGTGATTACTGGGTAGATAACCCTGATAAAGATACGATGTCTTATTTTTCATCAATGGGTACAACTCCGACATTAGATTTTAAACCTGAAATGTCGGCTCCAGGCGGAAATATTTATTCAACAATTCCAGGGAACAAATATCAAGTATTGAGTGGTACATCAATGGCTACACCGCACGTAGCGGGTGGTTCAACTTTAGTATTACAGTCACTTTATGAAAAAGGACTACAACATTCAGAAGATACAGTTTTAAAAGCGAAAATTGCATTAATGAATACATCTAAAGTGATTATGGATCCAAGAACAAATAGTGAAGTTCCATATTCACCACGTATTCAAGGTTCTGGTTTAATGCAAATTCAAAATGCGATTAATACGCCAGTTGTGGTGACAAATCGAAACGCATCTTTAGAACAAGCTGGTTCGGTTGCCCTAAAAGAAATCGGTCAAAATACAAGCTTCAAATTAAATGTAGAAGCTTTTGATGCACCTAAAGGGAAAAATAATAGCGCTAAATTTGAATACAATGTATATGTTGATTTATTAAAGGATAAGACAGAAACAAAGCAATTTGATTTTGATCATGATGGACAATTAGATTCAAAAGATTATTTAACTTTATCAAGTGAACAAATTAATGGAGCAAAAGTCACTGTTAATGATAATATCGTAACAGATAAAAAAGGATCTACATTGAAAATCAAACCAGGGCAAACAAAAATGTTAACGGTTAATGTATCTTTACCAGATTCATTAAAGAAAAATAGTTTTGTAGAAGGATATGTTCGTCTTGTACCAGTGGCAGAAGACCAAGATAAAGCTGTACCAATCACAGTTCCTTATATGGGCTTTTATGGAAAATGGGATGAGCCACGTAACATCGATGCGCCAGCTTGGGAAAAAGATTCTTTTGCAGGTCGTACAGCACTTTGGAATGATACTACAGAAGGAGGAGCACCATTAGGGTACAATGGAGCAGGCTTTGATTTAAACCATATTGCTTTCTCTTCAAACTATTTTGATAAGGGAATTTTTGGTGGAATGGGCGTTTTACGTAATTTAGAAAAAGCTGAGATCTCTATTGAAGATGCTTCCGGAAAACAGCTTAGATATTTAGGTGATTACAGTGAATATACTGGAACTGGTGAAGCTTGGAAGTTTAGAAAGAACATAATGTTTAACGGTGACTATGGTTATTCTTTATATCAATGGGATATGAAAGACGAATCAGGAAATTTTGTGCCTGATGGGACGTATTATTACGTAATTAAAACAACTTTAGCTTATTCAAATGCTAGGCCTCAAACTGTTAAAATGCCAATGATTGTAGATACAGTTTTACCAACAGTTTCTGATATTAAGATAACTCCAAATGATGGAAAATACATTATTACATTTAATGGGGAAGATAATGCATCTGGCTTTCACTCAGCTACTGTCTATGTAAATGGTAAAGTTAATCAATTACAGCCTGGACAGAAAACTCTAACTGTAAGTACGGAGCCAAAAGGTTTGGTTATTCTAGCGAATGATTACGCTGGAAACATTTCTTGGACTACATGGGGAGATCAAAACTATAATACACAAGGAATGGGAATGCAAACATGGGCGGTTTCTCCATCTACAGGAATTAACGAATCTAAACCAGCAAAAATTTCTGTTTTTGGTTATAACAGAGCAGACTGGACGATTAATGTGAAAGATGCAAATGGAAAACTTGTAGATTCAGCAACATTTGAAAATGAGCACACATTTAGAACGCCATGGGCACCAGATAAAGATCTTCCAAATGGCACATATACGATTACAATAGATGTTGTTACAAAAGACGGTTTTAAATTAACATCGGCACCTAAGACTGTTACCGTTACTCAATAATACGATAGTTTTTAAGTACACATATAAAAAGGTTCTAGTAGAAACTAGAGCCTCAGACTGTTGACAAACGCTCGCTTTCTTCGTTGCTTCGCCTGTCTGCGGTGCTCATTACCGTCTAGGGTAACTCTGCTCCTCACCAGGCTTCGCGCCTCGAAAGACAAGCGCTTGCAATCAGTCTGAAAATCAAGTTTTTTGTACTTTGTCTACACACTGAGGTTCTAGTAGAAACTAGAGCCTTTTTATATTGACATTTTTGCTGCATATGTTTTATTCACTATAATTCAAGTCTTTATTGTTTTTTAGTTTCCCTTGGATTAGAACAATGAATAATAAACTAACCGGAATAATTATTTGAAGTGGAAAATGAAGCAAATAAGGTATTAAATGGGTCACTTCTAAATGATGCTCAAGAAAACTAGAAGCTACCCATAATGAACATAAAACAGTAATAATGCCAAGAGGGTAAACTAGCTGGTCACTTTTCTTTATATTAAATAAGTCTGCTGCCCCAGATACCGCACAATAAAAGTAAACTGTAATTTTTACAAAGGCATTACATACTGCAATGATAACAATGAAAGTGTCCAACCTTTGGATGAAATCCGCAATATTAATATAACTAACTGATGTTAGAAGTGGGTAGACTGTTCTTTCAATAACGGCTGGACCTAGTATGGCAATATTTAAAAATGCAAATAAGATTAGTATAAGTCCCGAAAATATAAAGGCTGGAATTCCTACTTTTATTGCTAATTCTTGTTTTTTTAAATGAGGCATAATCATTGTAAATGTCAAGATTTCACTAAAAGGTACTGTAAAGGAAATCGGAAAAGCTTTAAATACTGGTTTCCATCCATGTTCTAAAACAGGTCTTAAATTATCAATTTGTATTAATTTTGAAATGATTTCAAATCCAATAAATATGAAGACTAGAATTATGATGATAATAAAGATAAATTCACATGAGCGGGCGAAAGTTTCTAGCCCTTTAGAAATTGCATACATGATTAATAACATCATAATTAATCCAATTGAAATTAGAGAAGAAGCATTATATAGAGTGATTGTTAATAAATCCTCAAAATCACGTAAAGTGCTTGCAGTAATATAAAGAAAATATAAAATGTAGATTAATGCAAATATTTTTCCAATATATTTCCCTAAAATAATTTGAATATATTTTGTTAAAGGAATATCAGGGAATAATTCATATAACTTAATATAAACTACAAAGATTAAACAAGCAGCAATGAGTCCTAATAATAAACTAATCCATCCATCTTGTTTAGCTCTAGCATATATTTCAACAGGTGGTGAAGTACCGACCCCAAACATAAAAATCATACAAAAGAATTGAAAACCACTTATATTTAATTTACGATTCATTAAGATTCCTTCTTTTGACTTCTTATTTTTCTTCTAGAACATTATTTTTTCCATAAAATTCTATTTTATTTAAGAGTTCATTAAGTAATTTTTTGTGACTAAAAAAGAGTTAGACAAATTTAGTATAATAGTAACAGTCATTAAAAATAGGAATAAGGTGGTCATTACGTGGAAATTAAGGTTGATGATTTAACTGGAACTGAAGTTGCTAAGCTAATTAGTGAACATCTACAAGGGATGGCACAGAATTCCCCACTTGAAAGCATCCATGCGCTAAATCTTGAAGGATTAAAGAAACCGGAAATTACGTTTTGGAGTGTATGGGAACAAAGTGAATTAGTTGGATGTGGGGCTCTAAAAGAACTTGACTCTATACATGGAGAAGTAAAATCGATGAGAACTTCTTCAGCTCATTTAAGAAAAGGTGTGGCAAGACGCATGCTCCAACACATAATCGAAGAAGCGAAAAGCAGAGGGTATAAGAGAATCAGTTTAGAAACTGGTTCGATGGAAGCATTTAATCCAGCAAAAAAACTATATGAGCTTTTTGGTTTTAAGTATTGTAAGCCTTTTGCTGATTATAAAGACGATCCTAATAGTGTTTTTATGACGTTAGAATTGTAATCTATTTGAAAGTATAGTTGCTGTCGTAGCAACTTTTTCTTTATTCACACGCCCAAATTTAAATAAATTAAACAAAAAAATTTTAAAATAAAATTAGTACCTAGTATTAATATCTGGTGTTATAATATTGGGAAGAAATAAAAAAATATGACTGAGGTGACCATAATGCAAAATTCGAAAGCACGTATCACTGCAATAGGTTCATATGTACCAGAAAAAGTATTAACAAATAAGGATTTAGAAAAAATAGTTGAAACAAATGATGAATGGATTGTAAAGCGAACTGGCATAAAAGAGAGACGAATTGCAAATACAAATGAATATACAAGTGACCTAAGCTTTAAGGCAATAAAGGATTTGATGGATAAATACAACAAGAATGTTGAAGATGTTGATATGATTATCGTTTGTACTTTAACACCTGATTTTAAAACCCCAAGTGTCGCTTCAATCGTTCAAGCAAAGTTAGGGATAAAAAATGCGGGGGCAATTGATTTAAACGCTGCTTGTGCTGGATTTACTTATGGTTTGTATATAGCAAATGGATTAATAACAGCAGGTTTAAATCGAAAAATTTTAGTTGTAGGTGCAGAAACATTATCTAAAATTACAGATTTCGAAGATCGAACAACATGTATTTTATTTGGTGATGGAGCCGGAGCAGCTTTAGTAGAGTACGATGAAATACAACCTAGTTTCATTTCTTCTCATTTAGGATCAGAAGGAGAAAAAGGGAAGCATTTATACTGTTCGCATTTATCGAATCAAATGTTTGAAGAGGAAATTTCAAATAGCAATTATATAGTCCAAAATGGTCGAGAGGTATACAAATGGGCTGTTACAACTGTGCCAAAAGGTATGCAAGCTGTTCTAGATAATGGAGCAACTTCATTAACTGAAGTTGATTGGTTTGTTCCTCACAGTGCTAACTTAAGAATGATCGAATCGATTTGTGAAAGAAGTAAGTTTCCAATCGATAAAACATTATATAGCTTAGTTGATTGCGGAAATACATCATCAGCCACGATCCCATTATCTTTAGTTAAGGGAGTTAAGGAAGGTAAACTTAAAGATGGAGATAAGGTTTTACTATATGGTTTTGGTGGTGGATTAACCCATGCTGGATTACTTATTAATTGGACTTTGTAAATAAGAATTGGATACTCAAAAGTGGATTGTGAGAGAGTAAATCAAGCAAAAGATGATGAAATATCCCGTAAAAGAGGTTCATGAGGAAGTAATATAGCAAAAAGAAGAAAAAATGTTCCGCATGAGAGGTTCATGAGGAAGTAAAACAGCAAAAAGAAGAAAAAATGTTCCGCGTGAGAGGTTCATGAGGAAGTAAAACAGCAAAAAGAAGAAAAAATGTTCCGCATGAGAGGTTCATGAGGAAGTAAAACAGCAAAAAGAAGAAAAAATGTTCCGCATGAGAGGTTCATGAGGAAGTAAAACAGCAAAAAGAAGAAAAAATGTTCCGCATAAGAGGTTCATGAGGAAGTAAAACAGCAAAAAAAAGAAAAAATGTTCCGCATGAGAGGTTCATGAGGAAGTAAAAACAGCAAAAAAAAGAAAAAATGTTCCACATAAGGTGTTCATGAGGAAGTAATATAGCAAGAAAAAGAAAATAAGTTCCTCATAACGGGCTGCTTCGAGGTTTATTCTTATTCCAGTTACTCGATCATAAATTTTGTATGCATGGGTCTGTTTTGGCTTTTTGTAGATGGGAAAGTATTATTATGAAAAATATGTTTCGGTTGTTATAGCGAAAGATAGTAAATACATTTGTTTTTTAACTATTTATTCAAATTAAACCGATTACCTCCTATAAAACACGAACGTTATTATTGTTTTTTCAAAAAAAGTTCATGTTTTGTGTTGAAAATATATTTCGGAGATGATATATTAGCAGTGTAATCATTCTTAAACATTACTCGTATATGCTCAGTAATATGGTCTGAGCGTTTCTACCTGGTTCCCAATGAAAGAACTAGACTACGGGTTAAAGTATAATTGGTTTCATTTTTTGTAACCAATCATGATGGTTAGCATTAAATTTTATTTATTGCTGATCTATACTTTAACTTTCGTGGTCTAGAAGGTAGAGATTGTTCTACTTGTTCTAGACCATTTTTTTTGACAAACATCGAGTGTAAATATCATCTAGGGGGAAAAGAAATTGTTAAAAAAATACGGTTTAGTAGGAATTATTTCTGCACTATTAATCTCTGTATCTGTAGGTTATAACTTTAAATCGAACACTGCAGAAGCAAAAACGAAACATCTTAAACCAATCATTATTGAAGGACCAATGCCAATTGAGGCTGAAAAGTTTGCTAGTAAGTTAAAAAATGTAAAAATTGAAAAATCAGGTAGTTTCGTATTTTACAAAGGTACTTTAAATAATTATCCAGTGATTGTAGCAAAAACAGGTAAAGGTATGGAAAATACTGCTGCTGCTACAGCGATTGCAATTGAAAAATATAAACCAATCGCAATTATTAACCAAGGTACATCTGGTGGCCATGATCCAAATTTAAATGTTTTTGATATCGTTTTAGGTAAAAATACAACGAATATTGGTTCATTAAAAACAGCTTCTAAAGAGGAAAACGAAGGAATTGACCCAACAATCTGGAAACCAATGGATTTAATGGCTTCAGAAGGTAGTGCGGGTGAAGATCCAAATGCTGAAAAACCACGTTTCTACGAAGGTAATAAAGATTTATTAGCAGCTGCAAATGCGGTGAAAAATAAATACACTAAAGGTAAAGTTGTAGAAGGTACGATCGGATCTGCGGACGTTTGGAACAATGAAGTTGATCGCATTAAATGGTTCCATACTAAATATGGAACTTCAGTAGAAGAAATGGAAGGCGCTGCTGCAGCTCAAATTTCTCAAGCATATAATGTAGCTTTCTTAGGAATTCGTGTACTATCAAACAATAAAACAAATGGCGGAAAATATGATCCAACTACAGCTACTGCTTGTCAAGAGTATGTAATGGAAGTAGTTAAGAAATATATTTCTACAAATCCAAGTAAATAATAATTTTAGAAAAAGAGATATTTTTAAAGTATCTCTTTTTCTTTTTTTCTAGTTATTTCAACCACCATAATTCAACTGGATTTAATTCATACTGATTATTTTCACGATACATATATTGACACATAATGAGCTCACGTCTCAATGTAGCGTAATCTTCATGAAATTCCTTCAAATATTCATTGATTTCATTTTCTTGATAAATTCTACCAAATTCTAAGCCTTTAATCATATGCGCTAAAACGACAAGTTTTTTCTTTCGCTGAGCGGGATAAATTTTAAGTTTACCTTCTTTTGTAAAGAAGTTATTGATAATGCTTGAGCGTTCACTTTCAGTAACTGACATTTCCATATTAGAATCTCCTCCTGTTCCCACTGTGAAAATTGCTTTCGCACTCATTTCTAAAATTTTAGTATTTAAAGAGAAATAGATGGTGTTTTTTTCTCGGCGCTCTTTTATTAGGCCAACTTCTCTAAGCTTTGACATATGATGGGTAATCGTTGGGGGTTTAAGATTTAATTTATTGGCAATTTCTTGTCCACTTAAATGTCCTTGCTGAAGTAAAGCAATAATGCGTACACGGGTAAGATCACCTAAAGCTTTATGGAAATCTACAATTTTACTTATTTGCAATTAATACACACCTACTTTTATATTTATCTAATTAGATAATAGTCTAATTGCAGTTTCGTTTCAATAAGTAGTTCATTCCGTAAGTAAAATTAGTTATTTTTTACTAAAAATTAATTGGAAAAATAATCAACGTGTGAAAGAATTTGGAATCTTAATATTTTACTTCAAAGGCCCAAAGAAAAAAGAAATGTGGTGCGAAAATAGTGATACTGTTATTTTTTATGGACTAGGAGACCTACCAAAAAATACCATACATTTTTTTTAGCAAGTAAATTTGGTTTATTTTTGATATTCCAATTTTTCTCATTTATATAGGGAAAAAGTATTAGTAATGATATTGGCATAATTGAAAATAACTGCTATGCTAATTTAGTGAAAAATTTAAAAAGGGGGAATTTTCATGCAAATGTTAGGTTTATCTAATAGTAGGGTAAAACGAAGGGGATTATTTAACAGATAAAGAGAGGTAGAAAGAGCGTGGGGATACTAAAATTTCATAAAAATATTAAAATTCGATTACTTGAATCGTTCTTAAGTTCGTCAATTGGAAGTATGATTTTTCCTTTTATGGCGATTTATTTATCTAAGCACTTTGGGGTAAAACAAGCAGGATTACTTTTGCTTGTTAATGTATTTATCGGAATTATTATGAACTTTTTTGGAGGGTATTTTTCGGATCAGTTTGGTCGGAAAAAGACGATTGTATTTGCTGAAACGATTCGCTTACTAGCGTTTACTACGATGATGCTTTGTAATTCACCTTGGTTTTCATCCCCTCTTATTACATTCTTTATGATGTCTTTAAATAGTATTTGTTGGGGATTAGCAGGGCCAGCAAATCAGGCAATGTTAATAGATGTGAGTAAGCCAGAGGAACGAAAGCTAATGTACTCAATCATGTATTGGTCAAACAATTTATCGATTGCAATTGGTGGTATGCTTGGAGGATTTTTATTTAAATCATATTTATTTGAATTATTATTAGCTCTCTCAGTTGCTTCACTTGTTACATGGATCTTAATTGCATTTTTTGTTGAAGAAAGCTTAGTTACGGAAAAGACGGAAACAAAGAAGATTGCTCATCACGCTCAAAAAATGATTTCAAATTATCGTGACGTTTTTCAAGATAAGCTTTTTATTCTTTATGTACTGGCAGGTTTGCTAGTGCTTTCAATGGAATTCCAATTAACAAATTATATCAGTATTCGATTAGCAAATGATTTCCACACACAACATTTATTGGACTGGACATTTGGTGGAATCGAGATGAATGGTTTCCTGCGTACAGAAAATACGATACTTGTAGTAGTAATGGCACTTTTCGCTTCTAAAATAGTAGGGAAGTTGGATGATCGAAAAACGTTAATTTGGAGTTGTGTTGCATTTGTTGGAGGATATGCAGTAATTTCATATAGTAACTCTATTTGGCTATTATTTATTGCAATGTTCATAGCAACAGTTGCTGAAGTATTAAGAGTACCAGTTCAACAAAACTATATGGCTAACTTACCAGCAGAAGAAACAAGGAGTTCCTATATGGCGGTTGCAGGTTTAACATTTAATTTAGCGATGTTTATCTGTTCAATAACGGTTTCACTAAGTGCATACTTATCCAATTTCGCGACATCCTTCTTTTTAACAAGTTTAGGTGTAATCGGTATTCTTATATTTGTTCGAATTACGCCTGCATTGGAAAGAAGAATGAAGGGAGAAATATTGCATGAGCAAGAAAAGACTGTCGGAATAAATTCTTAATTTACAAGAGTTGCATTTTGTGACTATTTTTTATTGAAATAGTAAGGTGAATAGAGGTTTAGTGGCAGACACAAAAAACTGTAATAAGCTAAAGCCTTATTACAGTTTTTTAATCATGTTATACCATTTTACTCCACCGTGTGTTGAGCTAGAAATACCGTTATTGATGAAGCCATGATTTTCGTAAAAACGAATTAAGTTTTCTTTACATGTAAGAGTGATTGAATCACGATTATTTTCTTTTGAAACTTTTTCAATATGAGAAAGTAATTTAGATGCGATTCCTTTATTTTGATTTTGTGGAGAAACTGCTATGCCTAAGATACTTTGATGACCACCTGTAGATGGATTTTTTTTAATTTCGCTAAATAAATCATCTGTAATGAAAGCCTCATTTATAACAGGACCGTTAACTAAACCAACTAATTTACCATCTTCCTCAGCTACAAAAAAACTATCGGGAATTAATTTAATGCGTTTTTCGAATGCCTGTTTTGTTGCCGCCTCTTCTTTTGAAAAACAAAGATTTTCAATTTCTACAAGTTCAGATAAATCTTCTAATCTCACATTTCGAATGTTTAGCATGATGTACCCCTCTCCATTTTTCTTAATTATATTATATTAATTTCATAGCTCACAAACTATTTAAACTAGTATTTTGTAAAGTAGTAAAACTAAATATAATAAATAGATGTTGACAGAATTATGAAATAACCTCTATAATACAAAACATATTAAAAAAAGAAACAATCTACTTATGTTAGATTAATATAGTTTTAAGCAATGAAGGGAATTTAAGTAATGCTTATCTCAATGTAATAGAGAGCTGATGGTTGGTGGAAATCAGTACAAAGATAAGGATGAATTTCGGTCCTGGAGCTATTTTTTTCGAAGTAAAGTGTAATCTTTACTGAGGGGAAAACGGTCAATTATGATCGTTATCAAATTTTAAGAGGCAGAATATTTCTGCAACTAGGGTGGTACCGCGAATAATTCGTCCCTACTGATACAATCAGTAGGGACTTTTTTATTAGTTTAAAATTGAATATAGGAAATGCAATGAAGGGAATACAGTAATGTTTGTTTCACTGTTTAAGAGAGCTGGTGGATGGTGTGAACCAGTACAAAAACAAGCATGAATTTCAATCTTGGAGCATCTTTTTCGAAGTGAAGGTCGACATTTAATTTGAAAAAGACGGTCATCGATCGTTAAATAAAACAAGTGGCAGATTAATTCTGCAATTAGGGTGGTACCACGGTGTAAATCGTCCCTGTCGTTAGTGGCAGGGGCGATTTTTTTTATAAAATTATAAGTTAGGAAGAGGAGATAGAAAATGGAATTACAAAAAAATTTACTACCTAGACATATCCGTTTCATGGCACTTGGTGGTGCAATTGGTACAGGTATTTTTAAAGGAACATCAGAAACTGTATCGATTGCAGGACCTGCAGTTATTTTTTCATATTTGTTTGCGGGATTATTACTTCTTGTTGTAATGAGTGCAATTGCAGAAATGGCAATTGCATTTCCAGGTTTGAATATGAAAGGATTTATTCGTAAAGCGTTTGGTACAAGAGTTTCTTTCGTCATTGGCTGGTTATACTGTTTTATGTGGTTAGTTGTTTGTGTTATTGAAGTAATCGCAGCTGGTAGCTTTCTACAATATTGGTTTCCTTCAATGTCTTTATGGTCTTTAAGTTTTATTAGTGCAATTTTTATTGTGGCTGTTAATTTTATGAATGTAAAACGATATGGTGAAATAGAGTTCTGGTTTGCAGGAATTAAAATTACAATGATTGTTTTATTTATTGCGTTAGGCGCTGGAATATTATTTGGCATTATTCCAAGTGATCATACCGATTATGTACAAAATTATGTTCAGCATAAAGGTTTCTTCCCACACGGCTGGTCAGGCGTATTTTCAGCTTTATTAATCGTTATTTTTTCTTACGGTGGTTCAGAGCTAATTGGATTGACTTTAACAGAAACAAAAGACGCAGAAAAGGTAATACCAAAAGTAATAAAAGGGGTTATTTGGAGAATTGTTTTATTCTACACGCTTCCGATTTTAATTATTTGCGGATTAATTCCATGGAATGAAATTGGTAATCAAGAAAGTCCATTTGTTCAAGTTTTATCAACAGTAGGTTTTCAAGGTTCAGCTCATATTATGAACTTTGTATTAATTACGGCGGTATTATCTGCAGCAAATTCAGGTATTTACGGCTGTACACGTATGATGTATTCATTAGCAACTGAAGGAGAAGCGCCAAAGGTTTTTGCAAAAATTTCTAAAAATGGTGTACCTATTTATACGGTTATTGTAAGTGCAATTATTTTAATTGGGGGCACTTTTGTAGCTTATTTTTCACCAGATCGCGTTTTTGGTTATTTAATGGCAATCCCAGGATTTACAGTATCATTAGTATGGATCAGTATTTGTTTAGCACAAATTAAACTTCGAAAAACTTATACTAAGATGCCGCATTATAAAGTATGGGGATTTCCGTACGTAACATCTTTTACAGTAATTGCATTAAGTGTGAGTTGTATAGCATTTGCATTCAGTGAACAGAACAGGTTAAGTATTTTTGTATGCTTAGGTATGTTAGTTGTATTAGTTTTATGTTCATTTATAAATGGAAGAAAACAAACGCATTAAAAATTTGGGCACCTTAATTGGTGCCCAATTTTTTAATGAATGATAGCTAGATATTTAGGTGCGAAATACGTGTTTATGTTAAAGTTAATATGAAATTGAATGTAAAACGTTATAATTTTTGGGAGCTACTTAATGTGGCTCCCTTTCACAAATAGTACCCTACATAACTTAGCATGAAATGTCGGATTGGTTTAATTCGTTCTTGTTATTCTATTGATGAAGGAGGTCATCAAATGGATTTGTTGAAGAATATGAATGAGGCGCTAGTATATATTGAAGAAAATTTGACAGATGAGATTGATTATAAAGAGCTATCTAAACGGGCTTTTTGTTCTGAGTATCACTTTAAAAGAATGTTTTCGTTTCTTGCTGGAATTTCTCTTTCAGAGTATATACGTCGCCGCCGTCTTACTATTGCAGCGTTTGAACTTAAAGATCATAACAAGAAAATAATTGATATTGCTTTAAAATACGGATACAATTCCCCGGATTCCTTTACGAGAGCCTTTCAAAACTTACATGGAATTACTCCGTCAGAAGCTAGAAATAACGGCAATTCGCTTAAAGCATTTCCACGAATGACCTTCCAATTATCAATTAAAGGGGGAAATGAAATGAACTACCGTATTGAAGAAAAAGAAGCATTTCGAATTGTAGGGATAAAAAAGAGAGTGCCAATTATTTTTAATGGAGTTAATCCGGAAATTGCATCCATGTGGAAAACTTTAACGATGGAAAAAATAACGAAACTAAAAGAACTCTCCAATGTTGAACCTCTTGGCATAATAAGTGCTTCAACAAATTTTTCTGAAGGTAGAATGGAAGAAAAAGGAGAGCTTGATCATTATATTGGTGTTGCCACTACAAATGACTGTCCAAATGAATTCATTCAACTTGAAGTCCCTGCCTCTACATGGGCAGTATTTGAAGCAATTGGAAAATTCCCAGATGCATTGCAAGAAGTGTGGGGACGAATATATTCAGAATGGTTTCCGTCTTCTAATTACCAACAAGTAGAAGGTCCCGAAATACTATGGAATGAACACAAAGACATCACATCACCAACGTTTAAGAGCGAAATTTGGATCCCAATCTCTAAAAAATAGGCTTTGTTAAAGTAAATTGTTCATTTTTAAATAAAAAATAAGACCACAAAAAAAATTGTGGTCTTTGTTTTTTCTTATGCAACTAAAACAACAGTTAGTTCAATAAGAAATTTAATTCATTAATTCAATTGCCTTAGCTATTATAATAATAATGAAGTAAATAATATGTAACCAGACCATGAACTTTATTATCCATACAGCCCAGGCTTTTTTACGTAAACCAAAGCCTCATAACAATGAAATAGATTAAAAGATTACTTGTTCCACGAAGAAGTTCTCTATCCATAAAAAATAAAACTAAATTTATTAATGCACTAACACTAAATAAAATTACGTACGTCTTAAATATTTTTTCTTTTCTCTTTATCTCATGTTCGAATTCATACATTGCGTTATCCTCAGTTTCTAGATGTAATACACTAATAAATTTTATAACTATTTTAGCCATGCTATTGAACTAACGCACTGCTTTAGTTGCATAAGAACTCATTATAATAATTTAGCCATATAATACTCATCAAAGCTTTTATCATCTATTATTAAGGAATTTCTTTTTGTTCCTTCTATTTCATAACCCATCTTTTTGTATAAGCCTACACCTGCTTCATTTTGCTTTACAACGGTTAGTTCCAATCTGGAAATGTCCAGATTAATTGCCCATTCCTCTATGCTTTGAAATAATTTAGTACCAATACCTTTACCTGTGTATTCTTCTAAGATTCCAATTGCAAGGTAGACTGAGTGTTTTTTTCTTGGAGCACTATTTCCAATCGCAAACGCATACCCGACTAATATTCCAGAAGTATCTTCAGCAACAAATATAGTTGAAGTAGGTGATTTCTCAATAACTTCTAACTGTTTACGTTGTTTCTCGCCCGTTATATTTCTTTCTCCAGCCCCATAAAGCATGAAATCAGCCTGTTTTTCAACTTCTTTAATTAGTTCTACAAAGTTTTCTGCATCATCTAGTTTGATCTTTCTAATGTTCATTTAATTCCCGCCTTATGTAATGATTATTAATCAAAAACTATATTCTATAAAGGAAATTGTATTCCCTTTCTTGTTCAACTAACCTGCCATTTACTTGTATAAGAAAATCAACAATCTTTTATAACAGACCCAAAAATAAAAAAAGAAAGAGACATAAGCTCTTTCAAGTGTCTGAATGATTATTATTAAAGTGATCTAATTTATCTGAAATACTTTTAAGAATTTGATTCTTCTCTTGTTGAATTTTAAGGAATTTTAAAAGAAACCAAATTATAAAAACTAAAGGTGCTAAGTAAAACAAAATTGGTATAATTGATAATAGAGGAAAAAACACATTATGCATATTCATTTCACTCCCTTTTGGAAGATTATACCATATGATTAAAATAAAACCTTCATATTTTTGAAGGTTTTTTTGTTTTAATATCAAAAAGGATTATAGGTTTATTTAGAGAATTTAATAGTAATTAAGTCGAATAGAATAGTGGGAGAAAAAATGAAAATAGTAAAACAATGGGTACAGGAAGATAGTGATTTTATTAGAAAAAAAGTAATTGAATTTAATGCTAATATACTTCTTAATGAGAGGAAAGCACCGTCAGAAAATATAAGTTTTGTTGTTAGAAATGATCAAGAGGAAATAGTAGGTGGAATTACAGGAAGGATGTATTGGCACCATTTATCAATCGACTTCTTATGGGTGGCAGAGGAGTATAGACATGAAGGATTTGGTAGTCAGCTAATCAATAAAATGGAAGAATTTGCAATCGAAAATGGATGTCGCCTTATTAAAGTAGATACGTTTAGTTTTCAAGCACCAAAATTTTATAAGAAGCATGGTTTTAAAGTATTTGGAGTAATTGAGAATCATCCAAAAGGGTATAATCAATATTACTTTGAAAAAAGATTATAAGAGATTTTTGACCACATGAAGTTGCTTTTGCAGCTTATTTTTTTTAGCTTATAAACTTAAATGTTATGATTAATTTAAAGGTTTGATGAGGTAGGAGGAATCGGTAATGAGTGAACTTAATTTATTGTTTCGAAAAAGAATCGGATTAAAAGATAATGAAGTGATTAATTTTCATAATTTAAATGATGTTCTTGAAAAAACAGCAAAAAATATACCTTTTGAAAATCTTTGTATTATAGGAAATAAAACGAATGAGATCACCAAAGAAAATTTAATTAGTAAATTACTAGTAAAAAATGAAGGTGGTCTCTGTTATGAATTGAATTCTTTACTTTATTTATTTCTTCTTGAAAATGGGTTTAAAGTGAGGGTAGCAAGAGGAGTGGTTTATGATCAGATAGCTCAAAAATATCCTACGTTTGGAAGAACACATGTCACTATCCTATTAACAGAAAATGGAGAAACATACTTAATTGATACAGGATTTGGAGCGAATCTTCCATTAAAAGCAGTTCCCTTTACAGGTGAGAAGATAACGTCTAGTAATGGTGAGTTTCGAATAAAAAAAGAGGACACAGAATTCGGGGATTATGTATTGATGTTAAAACTAAAACATAAAGATCCCGATTGGAGAATTGGATATGCATTTGATTCACGCGACGTGATTTCAGATGTGTCAGAATTTAATGAGATTCAAACAATTATTGCAAAGCACGAGGAATCTCCATTTAATAAAAATCCTTTAATGACTCAACTGACAAATGAGGGAAATAAAACGTTAACGAATACTTCTTTTACCCAATGGAGTAACGGTGTAGTATCGAAAGAGGATATTGATGAAAAGAGATATAGGGAATTAGCGAAGGAACATTTTGGACTTTTAAAATAATGGTTTTACGAATTTATAAATTTGTTGTTGAATCGTTCCTTTTATAGTAATATGTGCTTTTTTCAATTGCATATATATTAGTAAAGGGGTGATAAAAAATGGATATTTTATCAATTATCTTGCAAATTTTATTAGCTCTTATGTTTTTAATTGCTGGGTTAGGTAAAGTTTTTGGTTCAAAAACAAGTGTTGAAAGTTTTAATCATTTGAAATTAGCACAATGGTTTAGAGTAATTACTGGATTAGTTGAATTGGTTGGAGCAGTATCATTGATTATTGGGTTTTGGGAAGAAAGTTGGGTTCCAGCGGGTGGTTTATTATTAGGAGTTGTAGCAATTGGTGGAATACTTGCACATATCCGTGTTAAAGATTCGTTTAAACAAACTTTTACAATATTATTATTAGGTATAATGGCGTTTGTACTTTTATGGATCAATTATTCTGATCTCTCAAATTTCCCGGGATTTAATTAATTTAAAAATCTATTGATGCAGGGATTAATAAGGTGACGATAATAATGACAGTACTATATGGGCAGCGGGGTTGAGGAAAAAAAGTTCATACCATTATTACAGCAGGTGTGAGTAAAAGTTGCGATTAAGGTTATTAGCCAATTAGATGGGAAACAGTATGTTGATCACGATGTTTTGAAATCATAATTTTATTATATCCTAGCATTACTTCTTTTGAAGTAATGCTTTTTATTTTTTCAATTTTAGTTGTCTGATAGATAACTTTACTGATAAAGATGTATCTGTAATAATTCATTTTTTCATCAATATATTAGAGAGTGAAATGAATTATGTTAGGAGGGGTCCGATTGTCGGATGCATTTATAGCACGGTCCTTAGATGAAATTCAGTTTTGGTCGAGAATAATGAAAGAGCATTCCCTTTTTCTTAAATTGGGCTTTAGTTGTGATGATACTGAATTAATTCAGGAAGCAGATCAGTTTTACCAGATCTTTGAAGCTATTGGAAATAAAGCACAATCATTTTCGCTTCAAACGGATCCCCAGCAAATTAAACAGTTTAACAATGAGGTTCACCAAGCAGCGTCTATGATTTGGGCATATAAGCGGAAAATCCTTAATCTACTCCTAACTTGTAAAATAACTGGCAATAACTTTCCTTTATTAGTTGACCATACAAGTCGAGAAGCAGCCTATTTTGCAAATCGCTTAACTGAATTAAATAATGGTCAACTCCAACCACTACCTGCTGCAATTATCCAGGAAAATGTGTTCTTTTTAAGAATTATGGCAGACCATGCAAAATTTATCGGACATTTATTAGATCCGTCAGAAAGAAAACTAGTTGATCAGGCAAGGGAATTTAGCCATGATTTTGATCAACTTTTATATCAAGCCGTCGATTTAGAATCAATGAGACCACAATCAGAAACAGTTCCGATCCTTGACCAATTCCTTGATGAAAATCGAGTATCAGTAAAATCACTTAGAGACTTTAAGAAAACAGCCAGAGACCTAATAGAAGCTTGTAGAATTAAAAGTATCATTCACCCACTACTAGCAGACCATGTATTTAGAGAAGCAGATCGATTTTTGCATATAATTGACGCATTCGAAGCACAGTTAACAGGAACTGGAAATAGGAATGTTGTACTGGACGACCATTAAGTAATGACTATATAAATAAGAAAAAGAATCTGATAATAGATTCTTTTTTTCTATGTTGAAATGTATATGTTACTCATGAGAAAAAATCAATAAGAGAAATTATTTTCGTTCACTATAACTTTTTAACAAGTCCTCGATTAAAATGCCATTAATTTTCAGTCCTGATAAATTGCAATTATTCATTTCAACATGACTTAAATCACAGTCCGTGAACTGACTATTTGTTAAATTGCATTTTTCAAATTTAATAGAATTAGAGGGATCGTCTAGATTTAGATCTTCCGGAATGACAATATTGCGGAAGCTAGTACCAGCTAAATGAACATGATCAATTTCTAAGTCTCTTAAATGACCATTTGTTATTTTTGTATTTGATAAATTAACATCTGAAATTCGGGTTCCAAATAAATTTACGTCATATAATACGAGATTACTCATATTTGCATTTGTAAATTTTGAATTCGCCAAGCTTACGTTATTAAAGTCTAAGTGTTCAGCTCTTACTTCTTTAAATGTTGAAAAGGACATATCTGTTTTTTGTAACTCAAACAATGCAGACTTCCAATTTGACATTTCTTATCCTCCTAAAGCTTTGATAATTGAATATATTTAACTTTCTTCTTAAGAATGCCTTTACTCTTATTCATTTTTAATTTCGACAAAAAAGCTTTATATGTAAACGATTTATTTGATCTACTTATTAATATAAAATTATTAGATAATTAATAATCATTACTACTCTAACAATCTCATAAAACTAGTACGTGTTTGATTAGTTAGTGGAGAATAAAATATAAAAACTAAATGAGGTGAGAAAAATGAAAAATATTACCGTATATCATTACGATGCTTTTAGTAAAGAGCCCAATAAAGGTAATCCAGCTGGTGTCGTTTTAGATTGCGATTTTTTGACTGATTATGAAATGCAGGATGTCGCGAAACAAGTTGGATTTAATGAAACTTCATTTTTATTAAATTCGAAAGTTGCTGATTATCAAATTCGTTATTTTACACCAGGTCATGAAATGGATTTATGTGGTCACGGAACAATGGCAGTCATATATGCATTGGTCACTAGAGGGTTACTTGAGTTCACAAGTGAGTTAACAATTGAAACAAAGGCTGGGATTTTGCCAATCAAGATTCATCATTCGAATAATGAAATCTACATAACGATGAAGCAAAAAACACCAGAATTTGTAGAGTTTAAAGGCTCGATTGATGAAGTAGCTTCCTCGATTGGTCTTAGTGTAGAGGAAATCGATAAAAGTCTACCAACTCTTTATGGGAGTACAGGTGCCTGGAATTTACTTTTACCGGTAAAAAAATTATCTTCATTCGAGAAAATGAAACCTAATAATCTACTTTTTCCAAGTATTTTAACCGAAATTCCAAAAGCGTCTGTTCATCCTTTCTGCTTAGAAACATACGATTCAAATGCAAATATTCATGCTCGCCATTTTTCTTCGGCATTTTCGGGAACGATTGAAGATCCAGTAACAGGTACTGCCTCTGGGGTTTTGGGAGCTTATTATGCTAAATATATTCAAAAAGATGTTAACGACGCAATTGAATTAGTTATTGAACAAGGAACTGAAATTCAGAAAGACGGACGTGTGAAAGTACATGTAAAAAAAGTAAATTCGACTTATGACATTGAAATTACTGGAAATGCTGTTTACGTTAAGGAGATGGCATTTCAAATATAACTTGAAAAGATGTTAGTAGGTGATGCATTTAGTAGGAATCTCCAAATCAATTTCCAATAAAATGTTGATCTACTATAAAGGTAGTACCGGCTTGATGAATTTTTTAACCGTTGAATTGGCCATTTGTTTGTAGCAAGGGGGAGTCCTTTTGAAAACAGAGTTAGAGTTAATGGAAATGCATATTAACGTATTATTTAAACAGAATGAAGTTGGTAAGTTAACACAAATAAATGAACCACCATATACAAAAGCACCACGATTTTATTTAGGAAGCACCAAAATGGGAAATATAAAAAGGTTTTCAGAGTGTCTTAAAAAAGAGGAGCTAATTGAATTAGAGAAAGCTTTAGACATTAACTCTAGTATATCAATAGTAAATATCATGCAGATTTTAAGTAAAACTCATCAGATAGATCGTTTATGGATGGGTCCTGCCTATGTATTTCAATCAGTAGCCAAAGCGTCATCGAAAGCAATAAAAATTACCCAGGCAAATAAACAATATTTATTACCAAATTTTCCTTATACATTTGAGGAGCTAGAATTTAAAGAACCTTGTTATGCTATTATTGAAAATGACATAGCTGTATCGATTTGCTGTAGTGCCAGACAATCAGCTGAAGCTGCTGAGGCAAGCGTATATACACTCGAGGATTTTCGTGGAAAAGAGTATGGTCTCATCGTTTCCAATGCATGGGCAGCGGACATTCAAAGCCAAGGACGAACTGCTTTGTATAGTACCTCATGGGACAATTATGCATCGCAGGCAGTCGCACGAAAGTTAAAATTAGTACAATATGGAACAGATTTACATTTCAGTTAAATACAACTATTTATTAGTACAAATGCATTACTTCTCAAAGTGAAGTAGTGCTTTTTAATTAAAAATTAAGTGTATTATTATTTGAAAGCCTATATAATGAATGAATGATATTTAATCATTTTAGTGTAATAAATCTGCTTGAAAGAAGGCGCATTGATGGACCAATATTCAGTTAAACAGGCAAGTTTCCTAATATTAGTAACATTGACTGGAATTATTTGTTCCGTCATATTACATATCTCTCTTATTTTTGGAATTTTACCAGGATTAATTTTTTTGATCGTATTAAGTTTGAAAAGAGGATCTGAAGTTAGAAATATTATGAAGTTAAGCTATCTTGGGATAGGAAAAGTTAAAATTGTACTTTTAATCTTATTTTTAATTAGTTTTTTACTTCCATCTTGGTATTTATCGGGAACGATAACTTCTATGGTTTCGATTACGTTACAGGCGATAAATCCACATCATTTTTTTGTGTTTTGTTTTTTAACGACGATGATTTTTTCAATGATTTTGGGTTCGTCGATTGGAACATTAAGTGCCTTAGGAATTCCTCTTATTAGTAGTGCTATATTACTACATATACCGGTGGAAATATCAGCGGGAGCGGTTATTTCAGGTGCATTTGTTGGCGATCGTACGTCACCATTTTCAAGCGCACATCAGCTTTTAGCTAGTATTGTTGAAACAACTGTGAAAAAACAAGGTAAAGCGATGCTCTTTACATCAATTACTGCTGTACTCGTTACAGTCTTATTTTTTAGTATAATGGACCTGCAATTTGCCAAAGGAATTACTGGGGCTCATCATGCAGCCGTCAGTAGTAAGGACATAACATTTATACAATTTATTCCACCAATCTTATTAGTTGCACTTGTATTATTCCGAATCAATATTATTTATTCGTATGTTATAAGTATTTTGTCTGGGAGTTTAATAGCTTTGTTTAATGGTATTTCTTTTAGTAAAATTGTGAATTCTTTTTGGTATGGAATTAATGGACTTGGTGGTGGGCTAAGTCATATGTATAGCTTGTTATTGTTTATTGCTGTAGCAGGCATTTATAATGCGTTATTAGAAGAGCTAAATATTATTCAGCCTATGTTAGATAAATGGCTACAAACCTCAACTTCAATGTTATCTGATTCTTTGAAAACAATTGGTGCGACCGCAATTATATGTGTAATAGCAGGTAACCAAACAATGCCGATTATTTTAACAGGAAGATCGTTTTTAACGCATTGGTCAGATAAATATAACAAAGAAGAATTGGCTCGTTTAATGGCGGATACAACTCTATTATTTCCAGCGATGATCCCTTGGAATGTTCTTGCAATCATGAGTAGTACAGTTATTAATATGAAGTTACATGAGTATTTACCTTATGCAATATTCTTATGGCTTCTTCCATGCTTAACGATATTCATTAATGTGTTTAAAAAAGTGAAGACGTATGAAACGAAGTATGAGGTCAGTTCATAATTAGGAAACATGAAAAAAGAGATAAATAGCTAATAAGCTATTTATCTCTTTTTTCATACAACACTAGTAGATTGTAGTTCCTTTAATTGTCTAACAGTAATACTGTATTTTGTGCGTATAGCTTCTAATTCCATAATAGCAACATCAATGTATTCAGGATCGGCATAAATAAAATTAATTTCTTTTAGCTCTAATAGTTTTTGTAAACTTCTTAACTCATTATGTAAAATTTGTGATGGCGTTTCATCAATTAGTTGGTTTTTAGTAAAACGTTGAAAGAATGATTTAAAATGAACAGATTTTTTTCTAGTTACTATTTGTTCTTGACCCGTTATTAATTTTGACATTCAGTAATCCTCCCTAAATATAGAAATTCTCTACTATTTGAAGACATTGAGCTTGTCCAACTTAATAAACTTGAAAGAAACATAAGAATTGGTTGTTCTAAATCTTATTACAACATTGGTAAAAATATACATGAAATTGTTTAAAAAATTTTTTACTAAAATTGATTCTCCAGAAATAGATGGTTTAAAAGTAGAACGATTTAGAAATGCTTTAAGTGTGTTTACAATTTAACGTTTTGCATCTTTCTGTTACACTAAGGGAACATAAGGGTTTGTCTTTATGCAAAATGAATTTGAAATAAGTGAGGTAAAGAGTTATGGAAAAGATTGAAGTAGGCGAAATTCTTACACTTAGCTATGATGAAGGGGACGAGCAAGATTACGAAGTACTAGGCTCAATTACGATTGAAGGTCATGAATACATAGCAGTAGGTTTACTAGAAGAAGTTGAAAAAGAGAGTGAAGAGGATATTGACGTTTTCTTCCTAAAAGTCGAAGAAGATGGCGAGTTTTATGATATAGAAACAGAAGAAGAGTTTGAAAAAGTTTCAGCTGCTTTTGATGAAGTCTTACGATAATAAGATTAGAAAAAGTAGGATTAAAGGATTGGTATAAGGACAAAAGGTATAGGAAGTATTTCGTAATTTTAATACAAAAAGAACACTTGTAGATACTACAAAGTGTTCTTTTTGTATGTTTATGTAGTAATATGTAGGTTTTATAAAAAAATGGAGTACAAACTATAAAATTTTCGGTATACTACAAATAGCAATTATTTTAGGAGGAAGCTTATGAAATTTTCATTTAGAAATTACGCTTTCCCTTTGATTTTACTAAGTAGTATCATCATAGGTTCAGTCATCGGTTATAATAATGAAGGCGTAGGATTGGCCCTTAAACCAATAGGGGATTTATTTTTAAATTTATTATTCGTAGTAGTTGTACCGCTTGTGTTTTTCTCTGTAGCCTCAAGCTTTGCAAATGGTGGGGGAGAAAAATTCGGTAAGATTATGCGAAATATGTCAGGGGTATTTTTATTCACTGGTATTATTGCAGCGATCATCATGCTTGTTGTTATGAAAATGTATCCACCTGCACTAGGGGTTCACATCCCAATTGTTAAACCGGATGCAGCTGAAAAAGTTTCAGTGGCAGAGCAAATTGTAAATACGTTTACGGTTAATGACTTCTCTGGTTTATTTACTAGAAGCAATATGTTAGCAATCATCGTTTTTGCCGTATTAGTTGGTTTAGCTACAAATAAAGCTGGCGATAAAGCAGACATCGTCAAAAAATTATTATCAAGTGCTAATGTAGTCATCATGAATATGGTTAACTATATTATGTATCTTGCACCAGTTGGTCTTGGAGCTTACTTTGCTTATCTTGTTCCAACATACGGTAAGGAATTAATAGGTTCATATGAACGAGTTTTTGTTTTATATTATGTAACTGCTATTCTATTTTATTTTATAGTTTATAGTATTATTGCTTATATGGCCGGTGGTAGTTATGGATTTAAAATTTATTGGAAAAATGTATTGCCTTCAACGTTAACTTCTTTAGGAACTTGTAGCAGTGCAGCAACGATTCCAACAAATTTTGAATCAGCAGAAAAAATGGGCGTATCTAAAAATATTAGAGAGACTGTTATTCCTTTAGCTAGTGCACTTCACAAAGATGGTTCTGTTCTAGGTGGAGTTGTAAAAATTGCTTTTGCTTTTGGTGTATTTGGAATGAATTTCTCTGGTTTGAATATTTATCTTGTTACAATTGGTATTGCATTACTAGTTGGTATGGTAATGGGAGCAATTCCGAATGGTGGAATGATCGGGGAAATGTTAATTCTTTCTCTGTTTGGTTTACCAGTAGAATCTTTACCAATTCTTGCTGCAATTAGTACGATTATTGACCCACCTGCAACAATGTTAAATGCAACAGGTGATTTATCTGTAAGTATGTTAGTTGAGAGACTGACTAACGGGAAAAAGGCTGCATAAAAACAAAACGAAGACTGGGAATCTCCCAGTCTTTTATTTTTTACGGTTCAGTCATATACGTTTGACCAATTTATATTTCAACACTCTAAAAAAGAACACATAGCTAAATATGTGTTCTCTTTTTCTAAAAATTATTTTAAATTTTCAGGGTTTAAACCTTTTAATTCTTCGATTACGAAAAGACCATCTTTACGGATTAAAACGTCATCGAAATAGATTTCTCCTCCACCGTATTCAGGGCGTTGGATACAAACCATATCCCAGTGGATGTTTGAGTTGTTGCCGTTGTATGCTTCATCATAAGCTTGACCTGGTGTAAAGTGGAAGCTTCCGTCGATTTTTTCATCGAATAAGATGTCTCCCATTGGGTGTAAGATGTAAGGGTTTACACCAATTGCGAATTCACCGATATAACGTGCACCTTCATCTGTATCAAAGATTTTGTTGATACGCTCAGTGTCATTAGCAGTTGCTTCAACAATTTTACCATCTTTGAATTTAAGTTGAACATTTTCAAAAGTAAATCCATTGTTAGGAGATGGCGTATTATAAGAAAGTGTACCATTTACTGAATTACGAACAGGCGCTGTGAATACTTCACCATCTGGAATATTCATTTCACCAGCACATTTAATAGCTGGGATATCTTTAATTGAGAATGTAAGATCAGTTCCTGGACCTTTAATTTGAACTTTATCTGTACGGTTCATTAATTCAACAAGAGCATCCATTGCTTTGTCCATTTTACCGTAATCTAAATTACATACATCAAAATAGAAATCTTCAAATGCTTCAGTGCTCATTTTTGCTGATTGAGCCATTGAATCAGTTGGGTAACGTAGTACAACCCACTTTGTTTTTGGAACACGGATTGCTCTATGTACTTTTTGACCTACAGTTTTACCATGGATCTTAGTTTTTTCATCTGGTACATCAGAAAGTTCATTAATATTAACACCTGAACGTAAACCGATATAAGCGTCCATATCTTTCATTACATTTGCTTCATATTCCGCTATTTTATTAAAGTGTTCTTCAGTAGCACCCATTAATAATGCACGATCTACTTTATGATCCTTGATTGATACGAATGGAAAACCACCAGCAGCATAAGCTTCTTTAACTAAAGCTGTAACTAATTCTGTTTCTAGCTTAAAGTTTTCAATTAAGATTTTTTCTCCTGGTTGCAATTTTACAGAGTAATTGATTAAGTTTTTAGCTAATTTTGAAATACGTGGATCTTTCATTGAAAATTCCCTCCAATAATTATAACTATATACCTATTGTAAACTATTTAGTCTATTTTGTTTACTAAAGTATTCTTTTTTTACTAAAGAATTTGAAAACTTGTTTTACGACAAGTTTAGTGTTTGGTAAAATTTGTAGTATAATACGAAATAAGTGATTAAATTTGTGGAAGGCTATTAATGAAAGGGGTTTTTTCGAATGGATTTAATTTCTATTAGTGCATTAATTGCAGCAGTTGCATTTGTGATCTTAGTAGTATTTATTAGTCGTACTTTATTCCGACTAGAAAGGGTATTTAGAGGTGTAGAGTCTACTATTGCTGAAACACAAAAAGATTTACATAATGTTTGTGTTGAAGCCGTTCAATTAGTACATACTTCGAATCATTTAGCAAACGAGGCTAAAATTTTTGTGAATAATTCGAATGAACTTACGAAAGATATGCGTGAACGAGCAAAATCCCTTGATGTATTAGCTAAATCAGTCGAAGAAGTCGGAGTTACAATCTCAGAAATGAATGAAATAGTAAGAGATACTGCTAATAATGTATCGAATACCGTAAAAGTTAGCACTGAAAAAATGTCCCAATGGGCTAATTGGGGAAATACAGCAATGGATTTATGGGAAAAGTACAAAACGAGACGTGAGGGAAAAAAGCGAAATGGTAAATCGAATATCAACGATTCAACAGTTTGATGAACTAATTAACAACGAAGAGAAATTTGTATTTTTAAAGCATAGTACAACATGCCCAATTAGTCATGCAGCTTATACTGAATTTTTAGCATTTGCATCTGCATATGAGAATGTACCATTATATTTTTTACAAGTTCAAGATGACCGAGAATTGTCTAATTATATTGCTGAGAAAACAGCCATTAAACATGAATCTCCTCAATTATTTATTTTTGAAAATGGAGAAGCGGTTTATAATATTTCTCATTTTTCAATTAAGAAAGATGAAATTGAAAAAGCATTTTCAAAAAAATAATTCTCATTCATTTTATTACAAAAAGAACTCCGATTGGTAATTGGGGTTCTTTTTGTTTGGCTCTTTTTATGACGAGTAAGATAAGTAGAAATAGTAGATGTTCTTATGAGGAAATTTTAATAAACTTCTTCAATCTAATAGCTGTAAGTCCTGAACTGCCTTTAAGAACCGAACCTCATTATTCAAAAAAACAGATAAATTATTTACTAAAAGTGAGTTAAAAATTTTAGTTAAAATTTTAGTAAAATATATTGACTGTAAATTGAGAATATACTATCCTTACCTTGAAGGCGCTTTCAGAATTGTGCTAATAAAAGGAAGGAGAAACAAAATGAAAATCTCAAAGATATTTGCTTTAGTAGTTTCAATATTTTTAGTGCTTGCTGGTTGCTCTGGCGGTAAATCTACAAGTACAGATGCAAACACAAATGGTGATGGTAAAGTAAAGATTTCCTTTATTAATGGATTTACTGGTGGAGATGGTATTTATATGAAAAAAATTACTGACGCTTTCAACGCCTCTCAAGATAAGTATGTTGTTACAGAGTTACAAGAAAAAGATCATTATACTAAGTTTAAATCAGGTGATTATGACCTTGTTGTAATCCACGGAAATAACCTTAAAACATATATACAAGATGGACTAATTCAAGATATTATGCCAGTTTTGGATAAAGCTGGAATAAAAGAAACAGACTTCCATAAAGCCGGAATAGATATTGTAAAAATAGATGGTGAAATTATGGCAGTACCGCTGGATATTCATCCGTTAACAATGTTCTACAATAAAGAGTTGGTTAAAGAAGCTCCAAAAACATATCAAGATTTACTAAAAATAAATACAACACTTCAAGCAGAGAATAAAGATCTTTATGCTCTTGGAGTTCCTTCAAGTGGATTAGTTGAATTCTACATGCATATGATTGCTGTTCAAAATGGTATTGAATTAAAAGAAGGGAATCAATTAAATTTTGCTCAGTCTAAGTATGCAGATGCACTAATGAAGTTTCATGATATGGTTTGGCAAGATAAAGTGTCTCCATCCGGTTTAGGAACAGACGGTGAATTCCAAACTTTCATGAAGGAAGCAAAGGGTGGGAAAGCTTATCAAACGGCTGTAGCACTTACTGGTCCTTGGTTCTATGGTGCAGCTAAAGAAAAGTATGGAGAAAACTTAGGAGTGGCTCCAATTCCTCAGATTGGCACAAAATTAGCTGCTTATGGAAATGCACATACAATTGCTTTATCTTCAAAAGTAAAAGACGAAAAGGTTTTAGCTGGTATTTCCGAATACTTGAAATTTATGTTTACTCCTGAAAACTTAATTCATTGGGCTGAAGGTGGACAAGCTCCAGTACATCTTGCTACGCTAGAAAAAATTAAGGCTGAGCCAGATAAGTATGAAATTGCTTATCAAAATTCTCAACAATTTGATAACTATGTGAGTCCACCAGCAGTATATCAATTTGGTGAACAAATGAGATATATGAATGAAACAGTATTTAGTAAACTAGTGAAAACTAAAGATCTTACAAAGGAAGATTTAATGAAAGAATTAAAAAAAGCAACAAAAAAGGCTAAACAGATCGCAGATACAGCACCAAAAAAGTAAAACTGTACGAAGAATGACTCTTGTATAAAAACGGGGTCATTCTTTCTGCTAATCTGGTAAATTCATTATACGGTGGTATTTAACATTGATCATTTAATAGAATGAGTGAATATTAGGGTTCACATTGGAGGGCAAATATGTATAAAGGAGCATCTTATAGGATTTGGTCATTGCTAATGGTTTCCCCTTTTGTAATTTTATTTTTACTATTTTGGGCGATTCCGTTGGTTTTTGGAGTTTGGATAAGCTTACACAATTGGAATATATCTTCAGGGAACTTGGGGTTTAATGGCCTAGAAAACTATATTGCTATTCTTACACCGGATACAATTTATAATGAATTATTTATAAAAGGTTTAAAGAACACTCTTTATTTTGTAGTACTTAGTGTTCCGCCGCTAGTTATCATTAGTTTAGGGCTCGCGCTTATTATTGATAAACTCCCAAAAAAATTTAAAGGGATTTACCGTACAATCTTTTTTATTTCATACTCAGTTTCTGTTACAGCAGTATCGTCGATATTTCTTTGGTTACTCAATAATAACGGAGGCTATGTAAATAATGTACTTTTGAATATTGGTGTAATAAAGGAGCCAATCAATTGGTTAGGTGCCCAGCCATTTGCGTGGATTGGAGTATTAATCGCTACCATTTGGTGGTCAATTGGATTTAATATGATGCTATTTATTAATGCATTAGACGAAGTTGATTCTTCATTATATGAGGCAGCAGATTTAGATGGTGCGGGTAATTGGGCGAAATTCATCTATATTACTTTACCACAAATAAAAAATGTTGCTTTCTTTATTCTAATAATGACAGTGATTGCTTCCTTTAATCTATATGGACAAACAAAGTTAATTACTGCCGGTGGTCCTGAACAATCAACGAATACACTGATCATGAATATTCAAACATCGGTATTTGGTATGAATCAACTTGGTATCGGTTCATCAATGGCAATTCTCATGGGATTAATTATGATGGTTATTACTGGAATTCAATATTGGGTTTCTTATCGAAAGAAAGATTAAAAAGGAAGTGATAAAAATGAGTAAAACTACAAAGAAAGCACTCCCAATTCTTATTATAGCGACTATAATAGCTATTTTATTTCTTTTACCACTAGTATGGATGATTTTTACATCTTTTAAAACGTTAAGCGAGTCAATGTCAAGTTCTAGTATTTTACCAACGACTTGGACAATTGAAAATTATACAAGTATTTTTAGTACGGTATCAGATACGCCAATCTTAAAATGGTTGTTCAATACAGCTTTTATTACAATTATTGGCACAATTTTAGTAGTATTCGTGGATATTCTAGCGGCCTATGCACTAGCAAGATTAAATGTTCCTGGTAAAAAGCTTATTATGGGAATGATCTTTTTTTCGCTAGCAGTTCCTGGAATTGTCACTCTTTTTCCTGCATTTTATATGTTTAAGTCTTTCAATCTATTAGATTCGTTTATCCCTTTAATTCTTCCATATTCCGCAAGCACAATGGGAGTATTTTTAATATATAATTTTCTAATTTCATTTCCAAAAGATTTAGAAGAAGCAGCTCATATTGATGGAGCAACTCAGTGGCAAATTCTTTTTCATGTAATATTTCCTACGATTAAACCTGTTGCGATGACGTTAGGTGTTATTACGTTCTTAGCAATTTATAATGACTTCCTATGGCCTTCTTTAGTAACAAGCTCAAATGAAATGAAAACTATTACACTAGGGGTCGCAACACTAATTCAAGGATCGAATTTTGTTAATCCTGCCAAAATGATGGCATCGACCGTAATCGCAACAATCCCTGGGATAATTGTTTTCTTAATTGCGAATAAATACATTGTAAAAAGCGTTACAAATACCGGTATTAAATAGAAGAATGAGATAATAGTAGTAGTTTATTAAAATCAAAAGGAGAAGAATATGAAAACAGGATTTCGAACAATTAATAAATATAAAACTGATATGATTCATATGAGAGATCCTTTTATCTTTACATATCCTAAAGAGCAAAAGTATTATCTATATGGAACAACCTTTGCAGATGGCTGTGGTGATAAAGATCCAGTATTTGAAGTATTTGTCAGTGATGATCTAGAAGAATGGGAAGGTCCATATGTGGCATTTAATCCACCAAAGGGTTTTTGGGGAGTTAGACATTACTGGGCTCCTGAAGTTTTTGAAATAGACGGTTTATTTTATATGTTTGCATCGTTTAAAGGTGGCATTGGTGAGCATCGTGGTACTGGTATTCTAGTAGCAGAACATCCAGCAGGTCCTTATATTCCTCATAGTGAAGGGTCTATTACTCCAAAAGACTGGGAATGCTTAGATGGAACGTATTATGAAGATGATATTGGTGAACATTGGATGGTTTTTTGTCACGAATGGACCCAATTATATGAAGGTAGAATAAAAGCGGTAAGATTGTCCGAGGATTTAAAAAAATCGGTTGGTGAGCCAATTGAAATATTAAATGCTGCAGATATGCCGTGGATTCGTCATTTTGGCGATCCAAGAATTGAAAAAGAGGGATATTTAACCGACGCACCTTTTATGTATAAAGCTAATAATGGAGAACTAATAATGATGTGGTCTAGTTATTCCATTCCTAACTATGGTGATGTTGGGATGGGGGGATATACAGTAGCGATTGCAAGATCAAAGAATGGTAAGATAATTGGTGAATGGGAACATGACACTAAACTGCTTTTAGATCGAAATGCAGGACATTCTAGTCTTTTTCGTGATTTACAAGGTCAATTATATATTTGCACACATTATCCTGATACTCCTCACGGTGATGAAAGACCTTTGTTTATAAAAATGGTTGAAACAGAAGACGGGATAATGATCGCTGAAAAATGAGAGGATTCTTAATAAGAGAGATCTTTTAAATAGACAAAATTAATAAGGGGTATAATATGGCAACGATTAAAGATATTGCTGAACGCATAGGTGTATCTATTGCTACAGTTTCAAGAGTACTTAATTATGATACAACATTATCAGTAAGTGACGAAACAAAACAAAGAGTATTTGAAGTGGCTGAAGAGCTTTCCTATCGAAAGAAAAATGGAAGACGTCCTACATCTTATAAAATTGCAATTGTACACTGGTATACTGAAAAAGAAGAGTTAGATGATATGTATTATATGTCAATTCGACATGGTGTGGAAACTCAGTGTGATTTACAGAATATCCAAACAACAAAGATGTACATGGATGTTCAAAATACTAATGAAGAATTTCATGGGATTATAGCAATTGGAAAATTTAGTACGAAGCAAGCAGAAGAATTAAGTAAACGAACTGAAAACATTGTATTTGTAGATTCTTCACCTGATGAAGATCGATTTGATTCAGTAGTAAGTAATTTTACTAAGGCTACAGAAAATGTACTTCAATATTTTATTAATCATGGTCATACTAATATTGGGTATATTGGGGGAAAAGAAACATACAAGGATCAGACTTCTGATATCGATGATCCAAGAAGAGTTACTTTTGAGAAGTTCCTATCAGAAAAAGGACTGTATAACGATTCTTCAGTCTATATTGGAACATTCTCTGTAAATGATGGATATAAACTTATGAAGCAAGCAATACAGCAACAAAAAGAAAATTTACCTACTGCGTTTTTTGTTGGTAATGACCCAATTGCAATTGGTGCATTAAAGGCTCTTCATGAGGAAAATATTAAAGTACCTGATAGGGTAAGTATTATTGGGGTAAATGATATAAGTGTTTCCAAATATGTACATCCTCCATTAAGTACAGTTAAAGTTTTTACTGAAATTATGGGGGCAACTGCTGTTGATTTATTATTAGAAAAACTGGCAGATCGACAAGTCGCAAAAAAGGTTTGTATTTCTACTAAATTAGTGATCAGAGAAAGTTGTAACTAGTAAAAAGCACATGATTAGGCCATTATTAGCCAAGTATCATGTGTTTTTTTATTTGCTTCATAATGAAGTTAAAAATTTTAGTTAAATTTTTAGTAAAAACATTGACTGGTTTTTACTTTTTTAATAAAATTAGTTAAAAGCGCTTTCAATAATCTGTAAATAGAAAAATATATTTTTACTAAATGATGATAAGGAGAGATCGTTTATGACCTATCGCTGTGAATATCCAAGACCGCAGTTAGTTCGTAAAGAATGGCTAAACTTAAATGGAACGTGGGGCTTTGCATTTGATGATGATAATGTAGGTTCTAAACAGAAATGGTACAAAAATAATTGTGTTTTCGATAAAGAGATTGAAGTACCATTTGCTTATCAAACGAAACTTAGTGGAATAAATGACAGTGCTTTCCATGATGTTGTTTGGTATAAGAGAGAATTTGAAGTACCCGAAAACTGGAATGGTAAAAATGTCATTTTACATTTTGGTGCGGTAGATTATCGTGCTTGGGTTTACGTAAATGAACAATTCGTTGGGTTCCATGAAGGTGGGAATACAGCATTCCAGTTTGATATTACAAACTCTTTAAAGATTGGTAAACAAACAGTAGTTGTTAAAGTAGAGGATCCTTCAACAGATGAAACGATTCCACGTGGAAAACAATATTGGTTAGAACAATCTGACAGTATCTGGTACACACGTACAACAGGGATTTGGCAAACGGTCTGGCTTGAAACGCTAAATCCCACCCATATTTCAAAGCTACGTTTTACACCAGATGTAGATAAAGGTGAAATTAGTGTTGAATTTGAGATTGAAGGTAATAGTTTAGATAAAGAAGTTCAATTTGAGATTGAATTTAAAGGTCAAAGAGTACTGAAAGATAAAATATTAATTCATGAAAAGTATAATAGGAGATCATTTAGCTTATATAATCAAAAGATTTTTCGTACAAGTTTTCACCATGATGGGTGGAACTGGACACCTGAAAACCCTAACTTATTTGATGTGAAAATTACATTATTTGAAGGGAATAATGAAATAGACGAAATCAAAACTTATTTTGGAATGAGAAAAATTCATACGGAAAACAAAATGATCTATTTGAATAATCGTCCATATTACCAAAAATTAGTTTTAGACCAAGGTTACTGGCCAGATGGATTATTGACTGCACCAACTGATGAAGATTTTAAAAAGGATATTATTCTTTCAAAAGAAATGGGCTTTAATGGTTGTCGTAAGCATCAAAAGGTAGAAGATCCGCGATTTTTATACTGGGCAGATAAACTAGGGTTCCTAGTTTGGGGAGAATGCGCTGCGAGCCCATCTTATAGCGAGGATGCAGCTGCACGGTTAATGAAGGAATGGGTTGAAATAGTTGAAAGAGACTTTAATCACCCATCAATAATTGCTTGGGTACCACTAAATGAAAGCTGGGGCATACCTAATGTTAGAGATAACCGTCAGCAGCAACATCATTCACAGGCAATGTACCATTTAATTCATTCAATTGATCCAACTAGACTTGTTATTTCAAATGATGGCTGGGAACTAACTAAATCAGATATAGTAGCAGTTCATAATTATAATCATGGAAATAAAGACGAAGGTTTCAAATACGAAAGATTTGTAGAGGACCTAGCTAAGGAAGAAACTATTCTTTCTTCAATGCCAGCCAAAAGATCCATATTTGCAAACGGGTTCAATTATGAAGGTGAACCGATATTATTAACAGAGTTTGGAGGAATCGGATACAAAGTTGGTGCTGATGCGGGATGGGGATACACATCAGTAGGAAATGAAGAGGATTTTATTAATGATTATTCAAGAGTTATGAAAGCTGTCTATAGTTCTAACATTTTGCATGGGTATTGCTATACACAATTAACCGATGTTGAACAAGAGATTAATGGATTACTAACTTATACGCGTGAACCAAAATGCAATTTAAAAGAAATTAAAAAAATAAATGATATGTGGCATTCAGAAATTGTTAAGTAATCGATTTTCTGAGATTAATAATTATCTAAAGATCACCCTAATATTACAGGGCTAAAAAGTAAAGAAATTAATAAAAAATAAGTTTAATAGTAAACAAGATAAGAGAATCAATAGAAATTTCGAAGTAAACTTTGGAGGAATTCGTATGGATTTATCATCTTTAAGTAAAAAATTCTCTGATATTTTTGTTATTAGTCATACACGATATTTCTTTGCCCCTGGTCGTATAAATTTAATTGGAGAACATACCGATTATAACGGTGGGAATGTATTTCCATGTGCAATTACATTTGGGACATATGGGCTGGCAAGAAAAAGAGAAGATCGTTTGATAAGGTTGTATTCAATGAACTTCCCAGAAAGTGGAATTATTGAATTCAGCCTCCAAGATTTAAATTACAATAAAGAGCACAATTGGGCGAACTATCCTAAAGGAATAATTAAGTTTCTTTTGGAGGATAACTCCGAGATTAATTCGGGTGTAGACATTTTATTTTACGGTAATATACCGAGTGGAGCTGGATTGTCTTCATCTGCATCAATTGAACTAGTAACTGGTGTGATCATAGATTCTTTGTTTGAGCTAAATATGAATCGCTTAGATTTGGTGAAACTAGGTAAAAAGGTTGAAAATGAATTCATAGGTGTAAACAGCGGGATCATGGATCAATTTGCTATAGGAATGGGCTCAAAAGGTTGTGGAATATTACTAGATTGCCAAACACTAAAATATGAGTATGCACCCGTTCTTCTAGAAAATCACCATCTTATTATTATGAATTCGAATAAAAGGCGAGAATTAGTAAGCTCTAAGTATAATGAGCGTAGAGAAGAGTGTCAACAGGCACTCTCTGATATACAAAAGCATATTAAGGTCGAATCATTAGGACAATTGTCAGAACAAGAGTTTGAATTAGTTAAAGATACGATCAAAAATGAAACGGTTAGAAAAAGAGCAAAACATGCTGTTTATGAAAATCACCGAACATTAAAGGCTTTAAAAGAATTAAAGAATAACAATTTAAAAGTATTTGGAGAGTTAATGAACCAATCACATATCTCTTTGCGTGATGATTATGAAGTTACGGGCATAGAACTTGATACTTTAGTAGAAGCTGCTTGGCAACAACCAGGTGTAATAGGTGCTAGAATGACGGGAGCAGGTTTTGGCGGTTGTGCAATTGCGATTGTAGAGAAAGAATATACTGAAGCATTTCTTAAAAAAGTTGGTATGGCTTACACAGAAAAAATAGGCTATGAAGCTTGTTTTTATATCGCTGGTATTGGCGATGGTGCGAAGGAAATTACAATGGAGGTTCTACAATGAGTATTCTAGTTCTTGGAGGTGCTGGTTATATCGGCTCCCACGCTGTGTATCAATTAATTGATCAAAAATATGATGTTGTAGTCGTTGATAATCTTCAAACAGGTCACCGTAAAGCAATCCATCCCAATGCTAAATTCTATTTTGGAGATATTCGTGATAAAAGTTTTTTACAAAAGGTTTTTGAAAATGAGAAAATAGAAGGCGTTTTACATTTCGCTGCTAACTCGTTAGTGGGGGAATCTATGATTTTGCCTATAAAATATTTTGATAATAATGTTTATGGAACTCAAGTATTGCTTGATGTCATGGTCGAGTACGGTGTGAAAAATATTGTATTCTCTTCAACAGCTGCTACATATGGTGAACAAGAAATTATGCCAATTACCGAGGAAATGGAAACAGTTCCTACAAATGCATATGGAGAAACAAAATTAATGATGGAGAAATTAATGAAATGGTGTGATATTGCCCATGGTATTAAATTTGTTTCTCTAAGATATTTTAATGTTGCTGGTGCTCGATTAACTGGAGAGATTGGTGAAGATCATAGACCAGAGACCCATCTAATTCCTTTAGTACTTCAAGTGGCATTAAATCAGCGTGAATTTATTTCAATTTTTGGCGATGATTATGATACAAGCGATGGAACTTGTATTCGAGATTATATCCACGTTGAAGATTTAATTAATGCACATATTCTTTCGTTACGATATTTGCAAAATGGTGGGGCAAGCAATATTTTCAACCTCGGAAGTAGCCAAGGCTATTCAGTATTAGAGATTATTGAGTCTGCAAGAGAAGTCACCGGACATGAAATTCCTACTAAAATAGTTGAACGAAGAAAAGGAGATCCTAGTAAGTTAATTGCATCCTCTACAAAAGCAATTGAAGTATTAGGTTGGCAACCAAAACACACCTCCATCAAACAGATCATTCAAGATGCTTGGAACTGGCATCGATCAAATATTGATGGATACAATGACTAGGGGTGATTAACTATGAATATCTATGCTTCGATCCAGGGACTGCTGCATCGTGTTATTTCAGAAGAATTAATTCATTCAGAGGATGAGATATACTCCAGAAACAAAATTATGAGTCTATTAGCTTTGGATTCATTTCCTAATCAAGTACCGTTTGATCGGAATAAGGATATTCCGGTTTATCTAGAAGAAATTGCTTCTTATGCTATAAAAGAGGGGTTTATTAAGAATCAGTCTGATGAAATAGAGATTTTTTTAAGTAAGTTGATGGATATATTTTTACCGAGACCCTCAGATTTGAATAATAGATTTTATAAAAAGTATTCAAATGATCCAATAGCAGCTACTAATTATTTTTATAAACTTAGCCAAAATAGTAATTACATTAAAACGAAAGATGTCTCCAAAAATATTAGCTATAAAGTCAATACTAATTATGGTGAATTAGATATCACAATAAACTTATCAAAGCCAGAGAAAGATCCAGTGCAAATTGCTTTTGAGCGAAAAATGAAACCTGCAACAACTACCTATCCAAAATGTCTTTTATGTATCGAAAATGAAGGATTTGTTGGAAGAATTGGGCATCCTGCTCGTTCAAACCATCGAATGGTTCGCGTACATATTAACGACGAGAAATGGCTACTACAATACTCACCTTATGTATATTACAATGAACATTGCATCCTTTTAGCGGATACTCACCGTGATATGAAAATAGATCGTGAAACTTTTACTAGATTACTAGACTTCATAGAAAAATTTCCTCATTATTTCATTGGGTCAAATGCCGATTTACCAATCGTAGGAGGGTCTATTCTCTCACACGATCATTATCAAGGTGGGAATTATGAGTTTGCAATGGCAAAAGCAGTAAATAAATATGAATTTAAGATGAAACGTTTTCCGTTAATATCTGCCTCAATTCTTAAATGGCCAGTGTCTGTCATACGTCTTAGAGGAGTAAATAAAAGCGATCTTATCAGTGCATCAGAGTATATTTTAGATAAATGGAAGAATTATAGTGATCTTGATGTTAATCTCGTCGCGTATACAGGTGAAGTTCGTCATAATACAATTACTCCCATTGCTCGTATCAACAGTGATAAAGAATTTGAAATTGACCTAGTATTACGTAATAACAGAACAAGTGAAGAACACCCATTAGGAATCTTTCACCCGCACGAGGATGTTCACCATATTAAAAAAGAAAATATTGGCTTAATAGAAGTGATGGGGTTAGCTGTCCTACCAGCTAGGCTCGATCGAGAAATTACTGAAATCGAGAAATATTTACTTGGACAAGCAAATGAAATAGAGCCATACCACCTAACTTGGGGCGAAGATATGAAAAATCGTTACGCAGGAAACATTTCAACTCAAACTGTGTCTGATATAGTTCGGAATGAAATAGGTATAAAATTTCTAAGAGCACTAGAACATGCCGGAGTATATAAGTGGGATCAAAAAGGATTCGAAGCATTCATACGATTTATTGATATATTATGAGGAGTTTAAAATCATGAGAGTATATAAGGAGAAGTTTGGAGAGCTAAATGGGAATACAATTTTTGCAAATACAATGATAAATTCTCATGGAATGAAAGTAACCTGTTTAGATTATGGATGTATAATAAACAAAATCATCGTACCTGATAAAAATGGTAAGTTTGAAAATGTCGTTCTTGGGTTTGATTCAATTAATGAATATGTTGAACATTCTCCATATTTTGGAGCGGTAATTGGGCGGGTAGCAGGAAGGATTAATAAAGCTAATTTTGAATTGAATAATCAGGTGTATCAGCTTGCAATTAATAATAAGAGTAATCATCTTCATGGTGGTCTCAAAGGATTTGACAAGGTTATTTGGGATACAGAGATCATAGAAAATAAAGATAAGATTAGTTTTGTTTTTACTTATCAAAGTCTAGATGGTGAAGAAGGTTATCCAGGAAATATAGATATGAAGGTTATCTATACTCTAAACAATAAAAATGAGTTAATCATTACGTATGAAGGAAAATCCGATCAAAGAACATTGTTAAATGTAACAAATCATTCTTATTTTAATTTATCTGGAGATTTAAAAAGAGATGTTCTAAATCATTACTTAATACTAAAAAGTAAACGCTTTGTTGAACTTGATCAGGAATTAATTCCAACCGGAAGATTAATAGATGTTGATAATACACCATTTGATTTTACAGAAGGTAGGAAATTAATTGATGGAGTAGAATCTTCTCATCCTCAAAATATTTTAGCAGGAAATGGATACGATCATCCCTTTCTTTTAGAGGAAAATGATACTGAACAGATTACACTTAGTGATGAAGAGAATGGTCGGGTACTAACGATTGAAACGAATCAACCTGGGGTGGTCCTTTATACTGGAACACAACTTTTAAATAATTTTTCAATCAGAAGCATTCAATCTAGAAAGTATCTAGGACTTTGTCTGGAGACTCAAGGACTTCCTGATTCTATTCATCATGATAATTTTCCAAGCTGTATCCTTGAAAAGGATGAGGATTATCGAGCCTTTACTAAGTTAAAGTTTTTAATTAGTAAGAATAAAAATGATGAAAACGTGTAGGTTATCTACACGTTTTTTTGAAATTGTTTACTTATGTAGTTCGTTATTCTACGTCAAAACCAGCAGCTTTCCACGCAGCAGTACCGCCATCAATATAAGCAACATCAGTGAATCCCATTTTTTTAAGTAAATATGCTCCTAATGATGCTTGGCCACCTGCACCACATGTCACAAGTACTGGGCGATTTCGATCTGCTAATTTAGGCTCGCGTAAATGTTCAGGTAATTCTAAATCAGCACGGATTGGTAGCATGCCAAGTGAGATATTTAGACTGCTTGGTATTAATCCGCATGCACCTGCATCAGCTGCGTCTTGTACATCAATTACTAATGTTTCAGGGTTTGAATTAATTTTTTCACGTGCTTCAGCTGAACTGATTCCTTTTACATTTTCACGTGCTTCTGCAACCATTTGTTTGAAAGTAATTGCCATGATTACTCCTCCAGTATAATGAAATTGGAAATTCCTAAATTTGGAAATCTCAACTATACAATACACCAGAAGTCATATGCAATTCAAATTGGTGGTGTTAATTATAGAGTTTATAGGAAAAAAGTAATGAAATTATCAAATTAAAACAAGGGATATGAACTTATATGCAGAAATTAATTATGGTTATATCATTTTACATACAGAATTTGAGCGTTGAAAGAAGGAGTAAATATGCCAGAAACATATAAATTTAAAACATCAGATCAGCATTTGCATGCATCTTTTAGTAACGAATATGAACCTATTCAAATCATTCGTTCTGGTGATTCGATTGAATTTGATACGATTGATATCGGATGGGGTTATTCGCATAAAAATGGAGAAAGAGTAAGGTTTGTGTCAAGGGAAAAGGAAAAAGAATGGGGCCATCCTATGATTGGTCCAATTTTTGTAGAAGGCGCTAAACCGGGGATGACGCTTGAAGTTAAAATTAACGAATTAAAAGCTGGTTGGTACGGTTGGAATTGTGCAGGTGGTCAAAAGAATTGGCAAAATAACGCATTAGGCATTTCAGAAGAACTAGAAGTGACATTAAATTGGCTAATCAATGAGAAAAACAATACAGCGAAGACTAAAATCAGGGATAAGGAAGTTTCCGTACCTTTAGTACCGTTTTTAGGAGTCCTAGGTACAGCGCCTTCTGAATCTGGTGTTCATTCGACTATTCCACCGAGATATTGTGGGGGAAATATCGATTGTAAGGAGTTAGTAGAAGGTAGTACATTGTATTTACCTATAGCCGTTGAAGGAGCGCTTTTTTCAGCTGGTGATGGACACGCTGCTCAAGGAGATGGGGAAGTATCCGGTCAAGCGATTGAATCCCCTTTTGATAAAGTGAATCTAGCACTTACAATAAGAGAGGACATGCAGATTAATATGCCACGTGCTAATACACCAGTAGGATGGCTAACTTTTGGTTTTGATGAAGATTTAAATCTAGCCACTGAAATTGCTTTAAATGGCATGGTCGAGTTAATACAAGAGTTATATGATATTGAAAAAACAGAGGCGGTTGCTTTAGCTAGTGTTTGCGTTGATTTGAGGATCACTCAAATTGTTAACCATGTTAAGGGTGTCCATGCTGTTTTGCCTCATCATATAAATATCACTTCAAATAAAAATGATTAGATTTGAAAATTGGAGGTTAATTAAATGCCTTTTTGTACTTTAAATAATGTTGACATAAAATATGAAATAATTGGAGAAGGAAAACCAATCGTTATGATTCATGGGTTTACTCCAGACTCTAGGTTAATGAAAGGTTGCATGGAACCGATTTTTACTAAGAAAGACGCCTATAAAAGGATTTACTTTGACCTCCCAGGTATGGGTAAAACAAAGGGCGGAACGAGCATTAATACGACTGATGATATGCTTAATATCGTCTTAAAATTTATTGATGCAATCATACCGGATCAATCATTTTTATTAGTTGGGGAATCTTACGGGGGATATTTAGCAAGAGGAATTATTGCTAAACGATCTGAAAAAGTCAAAGGTGCTGCATTTATTTGCCCGATGATTATTCCACAATTTGAGAAAAGGTCGTTACCAAGTCATAACGTAATAGTTGAAGATAAAACTTTTTTAAATCAATTAAATGAGATTGAAGAAACTGATTTTAGGTCAAATCATGTCATTTTAAATGAGAAAACTTGGGTTCGTTATAAGGATGAAATTGTAAGCGGATGTTCAATCGCTGATCAAGAATTTTTATCTAAAATTAAAAATAACTACGGATTTTCATTTGAAATAGATAAAATTAAGTTTAACGAACCTAGTCTATTTTTATTGGGATTACAAGATTCGGTCGTAGGATATAAAGACGCATTTACTATTCTTGAAAATTTTCCAAGATCAACATTTGCAATTTTAGATAAAGCTGGCCATAATCTTCAAATAGAACAAGAAAATCTTTTCAACTCACTGATTAATGAATGGTTAGATAGAGTAGAAGAAGGATGTACTTCTAATTGATCTTAAAAAGAAGGGTTACTTTGCTAACTCTTCTTATTATTTCGTTTCACAACAAAAATTCCCAATAAGAATACAAAATATTCACTAAAAAAACATTTTTATAAAATAATGCTCATGTTTTGATTAGCTTTCAATAAAATGTCATAATAACAAATGAGATATTGGTATTTGCAAGGAGGATTTTAATTGACTAAAAATGATTTAGAACAACTTAGAATTGAAATAGACGAGATAAATCATCAAATATTTGAGTTATTAAATAAAAGAGGCGAAATCGCTAAGAAAATTGGGGTAGCAAAAATTGATCAAGGTGTTAAACGTTATGATCCGGTTAGGGAACGTAAGATGCTAGATCATATTGCTGAAATTAATGAAGGTCCTTTTAGTACGGCTACTCTTCAACATATTTTTAAAGAAATTTTTAAAAGTAGCTTAGAGCTTCAAGAAGAAGACGATAAAAAAGTTCTCCTTGTTTCAAGAAAAAGAAAATCAGAAAACACAGTCGTACATGTAAATGGTGTTAATATTGGTGATGGAAGCCCAATTATTATTGCAGGTCCATGTGCAGTTGAAAGCTATGAACAAGTTGATTCTGTAGCGAAAGTGTTAAAGGAGCAAGGAGTAAAAATTATGCGTGGTGGTGCATTTAAACCACGTACTTCTCCATATGACTTCCAAGGACTAGGTGAAGAAGGCTTAAAGATTTTAAAAGAAGTTGCCAAAAACCATGGCTTGGCAATTATTAGTGAAATAGTAAGTCCAGAACATATTGAAATGGCACTAGATTATGTTGATATCATTCAAATCGGCGCAAGAAATATGCAGAACTTTGAATTACTAAAAGCAGCAGGTTCTGTTAATAAACCAATTTTATTAAAAAGAGGTTTAGCAGCGACAATCGAAGAATTCATTTATGCAGCTGAATACATTATGTCAGAAGGCAATCAAGAAATCATTTTATGTGAACGTGGCATAAGAACTTATGAAAAAGCTACGAGAAATACATTAGATATAACAGCTGTTCCAATTTTAAAACAAGAAACACATTTACCAGTATTAGTGGATGTTACACATTCAACAGGTAGAAGAGACTTACTAATACCTGCAGCAAAAGCAGGGTTAGCAATTGGAGCGGATGGAATTATGGCAGAGGTTCATCCGGATCCAGCTACTGCTTTAAGTGACTCATCTCAGCAAATGAACTTTGATCAATTTGACCAATTTATGTCTGAAGTTAATTCGTTCATAAATCGATAATCAACATAAAAGCGCTGGCTGAACAAAATCAGTCGGCGCTTTTTGAATAATTTGTGAACATTTGTTTTAAATTAGCAATAGATAGTAATAAACTACATATTTTTTACATTTTTTTCAAATAGGTGTATTGAACGAAGATTCGTTTCACTATAAGATAGAATGAAGCACTATTTTTGTGGAATATTACGTTTTATGACTATTTTAACTAAATAAAAAACAAACTACATAATAGATAGAATAAAATAGAGGAGTGATGATAATGACGGTTACGATTTATGATGTAGCACGTGAGGCAAACGTTTCCATGGCTACAGTTTCACGAGTAGTTAATGGTAATCCAAATGTTAAGCCAACTACACGAAAAAAAGTAAACGAAGCGATCAGCCGTTTAGGATATAGACCAAATGCAGTAGCAAGAGGGCTAGCAAGTAAAAAAACAACTACAGTTGGAGTAATTATTCCAGACATTTCAAATACTTTTTATGCAGAATTAGCACGTGGTATTGAAGATATTGCTACAATGTATAAATATAATATTATTTTAAGTAACTCGGATGAGAATGTTGAGAAAGAAATTACTTTAATAAATAATATGTTAGCAAAACAAGTTGACGGAATTTTATTTATTGGTGGGACAATTACGGATATTCATAAAGAAGAGTACGAAAAGGCTGGTGTTCCAATCGTATTAGCAACTACATACGATGAAGAAAATAAAATCCCTTCCGTAAATATCGATTATGCTCAGGCAGCATTTGATGCAGTAGATTATTTAATTAAAAAAGGCCATCAAAAGGTAGCATTCGTAAACGGTCCTACTGAAACGAATATTATCGGATTAAGTAAGTTAGAAGGATATAAACGAGCTTTACAAGAAAATGGAATTGAGTTCGATGAAGAGTTAGTAACTTATGGTGATAATACATATGAATCTGGAAGTGAAGCTTTTGAAGCTTTCCATGAACGTAATATTATTCCTAGCGCTATTTTTGTAGCATCTGATGAAATGGCGATTGGTGTAATCCACAGTGCTCAAGACCATGGAATCTTAGTACCGAATAATCTTGAGGTTTTTGGATTTGATAATACAAGATTGGCATTAATGGTGCGTCCAAAATTAACATCTGTTGCTCAACCAATGTATGATATTGGTGCAGTAGCAATGCGATTATTAACGAAGTATATGAATAAAGAGACAGTGGAAGACAATACAGTCATTCTTCCGCATCATCTTCAAATTAGACAATCAACAAAGTAAATGATCAAAGTAGCTTAGAATTTTAGTAATTCTAGGCTTTTTTGTTTTTATGCGGGAATTTTACTAATTAATCATCAAATATCTACACAAAAAAATAGCCGTCCAGATAACCTCTAAAGACGGCGTGTAGTATTAAATAAAAGGCTTCTTTTGTTGAATATGTAGTGGCTCAAGTGCGCGGTATAAGACTTGTTCATTGTATTCTTCTATTTCTCTTTTTCTTGGGATTGGCTTTACGATTGACGGGTTGTCTGTCCAAGTTGTAGGTAACTTAACATTAGCAATTTTCTGCCATTTCTCTAGCCAGCTATCCGGTATTAGGTTTGAATTTGGTTGTTGATTTGTCATAGCTAGCCATACTTGTGACCAAGCTCTTGGTACTACTCTCCAGTAATCGTATCCTCCTCCAGCTACAGCAATCCATTTGCCATCGCAATATTTATGAGCGATTTCGTGTGCAATTTTTGGGATTTCCTCAAATGTTTTCATTGTCGTACAAAGATGTGTTAAAGGATCATAACAATGCGAATCAGAGCCATTTTGGGTGAGGATGACATCTGGTTTGAAATATTGAGCTATATCGTTTATTGCTTTTTTATAGCTTAATAGAAATGATTCATCCTCGGTGAACGCATCAATTGGAATATTAAATGAGTAGCCAAAACCTTTACCTTGTCCTCTTTCGGTTACAGCACCTGTCCCTGGAAATAGATATCTACCAGTTTCATGGATTGAGAGTGTACAAACAGTCGGATCATCATAAAATGCCCACTGTACTCCATCTCCATGGTGTGCGTCCGTATCTACATATAACACCTTTAAACCATACTTCTGTTGAATATATTTTATGGCGATTGCACAGTCATTATAAACACAAAAACCAGAGGCTTTTCGTTTAAAACCGTGATGTAGCCCACCACCTAAATTAAAAGCATGATTTGATTTTCCTTCTAAAACGGCATCTACTGCTGTTAAGGTGCCACCGACAATTAAAGAACTGGCCTCGTGCATATTTTTAAAAATAGGTGTATCTTCCGTTCCAAGTCCAAATTGTTCAGCGATATTTGCACTAACTGGTTCACGACTTGCTTTTTTAACTTGTTCGATAAATTGTAAATCATGAAAAAGGAGTAGTTCCTCATCAGTTGCTAATCTTGGTGGAATAATATCAGTAACATTTAATAGATTACTAGCTTTTAATAGTTCATAAACTAATTGAGAGCGAATCGGATTAAATGGATGCTTTTCGTTGAATTGATAGGCATGGTATTCTTCGCTATATACTAAGTATGCATCCTTTTTCATCATGATTCACTCGTTTCATTTGGCCAAAGAATCTTATATCCTTCAGTTTTTAAAGTTTGAATGATCGTCAGTGGATTCATCGTTTGAATTCTAAATACAAGAACTTTTTGATCTACTTCTTTTGCAGGGTATACAAGGACACTTACAATATTAATGTTTTCTTTTGAAAATACACTAACAACGTCACTTAAAATGCCTGGATGATCATGGACTAAGATTTCAATTTGGGAGCTAGGTTGATAAGCTCCTGTTAAAGTTACTAGAGTGTGCAATACATCAATTTCAGTCACAAGTCCTATTAATTTTCCGCTAGATACGACAGGTAAACAGCCTATTTTATATTGATAGAAATAAGTTGCAACTTCTTCAACAAAGTCAAGTGGACTGCAAGTTATGACATTCGTCGTCATAATTTTTTCAACAGGAACTTCAAGTACAGATGAAAATGCTTGTGGAAATAATGTTGAAGGTAAAGCGTCGCGTACATCTCGATCAGAAATGATTCCAACTACTTGATCATTTTCATTAATGATTGGAATATGTCGAACATCACCCGCTCGAAAAATGGTTACTGCTTCACCAATTGTATTTTCTTTTTTAAAAGTAATGTTTGAACTGCGCATAATATCTTGAATAAGCATAATTTTGAATCCTACCTTTCGAGATTAAAGTTCAATTAGTACATATATCTTTGTAAAAAGCGTAGTGCGTCAAATGCTTGAATTTGCTCATTTGTAACTCGTTTTCCCATTCTTACCATTAAACAGTTTGCTGGGTGAGAACAGATTTCCGGATCATCCGTTGCAAATTGGATGAGTCCACCGGCATTCATCATCTTTTCCATCATCTTTCGATATTCCCATACATTTAAACCAGTACCTTTCAAATCCCAATGCCAATAATACTCAGTTGTGATAATGATATAGTCTTCCATTGCATCATCAAGCATGGAGAGGATTAGCATGTTTTTAGCAACTGAAAATCCTCTGAACTCAGGTATCACTTCAATTGCGCCAAGCTCGATTAAATTTTCTAGCGTTGTTTTTGACCATCTTTCAAGTGGGTCTGGATATAAATAAGTTACGTAACCTACTATTGTTCGATCAAGTCTAGCAATAATAATTCTAGCTTCAGGTAGACTAGCAATTTCAACAATTGCTTTATGTTGTTGTGCTGGTGGTCTAAAAGATGTTAAGTTTTCATGAAATTGATATGTTTCAAGTAAGGCAGATTCAACTGGTCCCTCTATAATTAATTCACCATGCACAGTTTGGATTGTTTTTGAAAAATATTTTTTTGGGTGATCCAATATTGCTCACTCCCTTTAGAAAACACCTTTTTTATTAATCATACTAAAAAATGCAAAAAAGACATACAGGAAAAAAAACAGTATGTGTCTAATACATATAAATGGTCAATTTATTAAAAATACTGAAAATTGAATCTTATCATTGTATAATGATAGTAGAGAAGATCAAGGAGGGATTTATATGAAGGTGGAAGCGCTTCCTGTAAAAAATGGACAATTTAATTTAAAAAACTATGAGGAAACTTATAAAAATTTTAAGTGGGAAGATGTAGAAAAAGAGTTTTCTTGGTATACAACACAAAAGTATAATGTGGCTTTTGAAGCTATAGATCGTCATGCAAATTCTGATCGAAAAGATAAAGTTGCGTTGTACTACAAAGATGATAAGAGAAATGAAAAATATACGTTTGAAGAAATGAAAATTAATTCAAATAAGGCTGCAAATGTTCTAAAACAATTTGGTGACGTTGAAAAAGGTGATCGAGTATTTATTTTCATGCCTCGTCAACCAGAATTGTATTTTGCGCTTTTAGGAGCTTTAAAATTAGGAGCTATTGTTGGACCTTTATTCGAGGCATTTATGGAAGGTGCTGTGAAGGATCGTTTAGAGGATAGTGAGGCAAAAGTATTAGTCACTACGCCAGCATTATTATCACGTGTTCCGGTTAATGATTTACCTGCATTAAAAACAATCTTCCTAATAGGTGATGACGTTGAGGAAGGCGGTAAGTTTGTAGATTTTAAAGCTCATTATAAAGAAGCGAAAACAGATTTTGAGATTACATGGTTAAATCGTCATGATGGTTTAATTTTACATTATACTTCAGGGTCTACTGGAAAACCAAAAGGAGTTCTTCATGTTCAACAGGCGATGATCCAACACTATCAAACTGGTAAATGGGTGACAGATCTTCAAAAAGATGATGTATATTGGTGTACAGCGGATCCAGGTTGGGTAACTGGTACTTCTTATGGTATTTTTGGACCTTGGTTAAATGGTGCTTCTAATGTGATATTAGGAGGTCGTTTCAGTCCTGATGCTTGGTATGAAACAATTCAAGAATTTGGTGTAACGGTTTGGTACAGTGCTCCGACTGCATTCCGTATGCTTATGGGTTCAGGAGAAGAGATCATTAAGAAGTATGATTTAAGTTCACTTCGACATATTTTAAGTGTTGGTGAGCCTTTAAATCCAGAGGTAGTTCGTTGGGGAGCAAAAGTATTTAATTTAAGAATCCATGATAATTGGTGGATGACTGAAACAGGAGCTTCATTAATTTGTAACTATCCATGTATGCCAATTCGCCCAGGTTCAATGGGCAAACCATTCCCTGGAATCCAGGCAGCTATTGTTGATAATAACGGAAATGAAGTTGCTCCATATACGATGGGAAATTTAGCGATTAAAAAGGGTTGGCCATCGATGATGCATACGATTTGGAATAATGAAGCAAAATTCCAATCATATTTCTTAAATGATGAATGGTATGTTTCAGGTGATTCAGCTTATATGGATGAGGATGGATATTTCTGGTTCCAAGGTCGAGTAGACGATGTCATTATGACGTCAGGTGAGAGAGTAGGTCCATTTGAAGTAGAAAGTAAGCTTGTCGAGCATCCTGCGATTGCAGAAGCTGGTGTAATCGGTATACCAGATCCTGTAAGAGGTGAAATTATTAAAGCATTTGTTGCATTAAGAGACGGTTATGTTGCTTCAGATGAATTGAAGGAAGAAATCCGTAACTTTGTAAAACTAGGACTAGCAGCTCATGCAGCACCTAGACAAATCGAATTCCGTGATAAATTACCAAAAACTCGAAGCGGAAAAATTATGCGAAGAGTATTAAAAGCATGGGAGTTAGACCTTCCAACAGGTGATTTATCAACGATGGAAGATTAATATTAACAAAAAACCATTGGAAAAAGTTCCAATGGTTTTTTGTTTTTCTAAAATTTTCGATCGGAGCCGCCGCCGCCAGAGCTTCCCCCACCGCCACCTCTTGGGCCACCACCGCCCGAGGAGTTTAATAGTGCAGGTAATAAATTCAAAATGAAATAAGTAAGTACACCATTGAAGAACATCATATCAATGATGATGATCCCAATCACAATCGCTATGATGATGAATACTTTTAAATTGTCCCATAAATGACTTGTTTTAGAATGACTGGTTTGTTCAGAGCCATTTAAAATAACATTATAAAGTGATTTATAGGTGTTTGTTATTGCAAGGGATTCTTCACCTTTTTTCAAATATGGGATCGCACTTTGGTCCAGAATGTTACCAGATCTAATATCTGTTACAACCCCTTCTAAACCGTATCCTACTTCGATTCTTATTTGTCTGTCTTTTTTAGCATATAACAAAAGAACACCATTATTTTTCTCTTTATTACCTAAGCCATATTTTCGAAATGCTGTATTAGCATATTCTTTAATATCATTTCCTTCCAAACTTGGGATTGTTAATACCGCAAGTTGAGCAGTCGTAGTGTCTTCCAATTTTCTACCTAATTGAATTAGCGTTTGCGTATCTTCTCTGTTAAGAACATTTGCATAATCTTGTACATAAATGTCTCCTACTTGAGAAGGTATTTTAATTTCGGCATTTGCTCCAGTAGCAAATGAAAAAAGAAATCCTATTAGGAATATCGATGAGAGAAATTTTCTCATTTATTACCATCGCCACTAAAGTCAACCTCAGGTGTAGCTTGATCTTTTTCAGATACTTCAAAGTAATCTTTCTTCTCGAATCCAAAAGGTCCCGCTACTAGTACACCCGGGAATTTTTTGATTTTTTGATTATAAACAGTTACTGCATCATTATAATCTTTACGAGCAATCGCAAGTCGATTTTCAGTTCCTTCTAGGCTATCCATTAATGCTTGGAAATTTTGATTTGATTTTAAATCAGGATAGTTTTCTACGACAACTAAAAGACGGCTTAGCGCTCCAGATAATTCTGCATCGGCTTTACTTTTATCAGCAGTCGTTTGAGCACCAGCTAATTTTGCTCGTGCATCTGTTACTGAAGCAATCACATCTTTCTCTTGTGTAGCATATCCTTTTACTGTATTTACTAAGTTTGGTATTAAATCTGAACGACGCTTTAGTTGGTTATCAACTTGAGACATTTTATTTGTGACATTTTCTTCTTGAGTTACAAAGCTATTATAGCTTCCGACACCCATAAAGATTAGAACGACTACAATAGTTAAAGCAATCCATATTCCTTTATTCTTCAAGAAAAACACTCCATTTCCAAAATATGTATTTTTAAGATGTTAGTATTAATATTTAACCATATTATTTGATATAAATCATTTATATTCAAATATTGAATGATAATTTAAATAAATTTAATAAAAGTTTAATTATCTATTTGACTTAATCGTTTTATTTATGATATAAATGTTTCATAACATTTTAATAGTGAGCGTTGAAAGGCTTAGTAGTGTGAATGGTATTGGATCAGAGAGCTAATGGTTGGTGAGAATTAGCACAGTCATTGACATGAATTACACCCTGGAGCATTCTTTTTCGAAATTTGTTTAGTGCAAATTAGGATTAGAACGGTTAACAACCGTTAATTGTAAGAGAGGTAGTTAGTTTTATTAACTACAACTAGGGTGGTACCGCGATTATAATTATTCGTCCCTACTGTTTAACAGTAGGGACTTTTTGTTTTGTTTAAATGACGTATAGATCATAAAAGGGGTGGGCTAAAAATGGAAAATATCTTACAAGATTTAGAATTTCGTGGATTAATTAATCAAATGACAGATGAAGAAGGTCTACAAAAATTATTAAGCGAAGAATCAGTTTCATTATATTGTGGTTTTGACCCAACTGGTGATAGCTTGCACATCGGTCACTTGTTACCAGTGTTAATGTTAAAGAGATTTCAAGTTGCAGGTCATAAACCTATCGGTGTAGTAGGTGGCGCAACTGGAATGATCGGTGACCCGAGTGGTAAAAAGGCAGAACGTACGTTAAATACTGCTGATACAGTAAAAATGTTCAGTGAACGAATTCGTACTCAACTATTACCATTTTTAAGCTTCGAAGGTGACAATGCTGCTAAAGTAGTGAATAACTTTGATTGGACTGGCGAATTAGATGTTATTACATTCTTACGTGATATCGGTAAAAACTTCGGATTAAACTACATGCTAGCTAAAGACTCAGTTGCATCTCGATTAGAAGCAGGTATTTCATTTACTGAGTTCAGTTACATGATTTTACAATCATATGATTTCTTAAAATTATACCAAGACCATAATTGTAAATTACAAATTGGTGGTAGTGACCAATGGGGTAATATTACAGCTGGTATGGAATTAATCCGTAAGACAGAAGAAGATTCGAAAGCTTTCGGACTTACAGTACCTTTAGTAACAAAAGCTGATGGTTCTAAATTTGGTAAAACAGAAGGTGGAGCAGTTTGGTTAGATCCTGAAAAAACAACTCCATACGAATTCTACCAATTCTGGATTAATACAGATGACCGTGATGTAGTTAAATACTTGAAATACTTTACTTTCTTAACGAAAGAGGAAATTTTAGAGCTTGAGAAACAATTTAATGAAGCACCAGAACAACGTGTTGCTCAAAAAGCATTAGCCGCTGAAGTAACAAAACTTGTTCACGGTGAAGAGGCACTTGATCAAGCAATTAAAATTACAGAAGCACTATTTAGTGGATCTGTAAAAGAATTAACAGCTGCTGAAATTAAACAAGGTTTTAAAGATGTACCTTCATTTAATTTAAGTGAAGCGGAAAAAGGGTTAGTCGACTTATTAGTTGAAGCAAAAATTTCTCCATCAAAACGTCAAGCACGTGAAGATGTACAAAACGGTGCGGTATATGTAAATGGAGATCGTATACAAGACGTTGCAAAAGTGTTAACTAAACAAGATGCAATCGAAGAACAATTTATTATTATCCGTCGTGGTAAGAAGAAATACCACTTGGTTACATTATAATATCGAACAAACAGTGAACGAAAAAGCAGTAGTTTGGTTGGAAGTAGTCCAGAGAGCGAGTGGTTGGTGAAAACTCGTCTACACAATCAAATGAATTACATTTCGGGAGTTTTCTTTTCGAAGTTAGTTGGACTAATGGAGGGAAGAACGTAAATCTACGTTACAGATTCGAGTGATAAGGAATTTTACTAGTAATAGTATTGTTTCTTATAACTAGGGTGGTAACGCGATCGAGGTCGTCCCTATTTTTAATAGGGACTCCTCGATTTTTTATTGTCTTTTTTTGAAAGGGTGTAAAAACATGGAGATTGTTGCAACGAAAGATTACCGAATATTGGCAAAACTTAATGAGGGTGTTCAAAATTTACATGCAGAATTGTTTCCGGATTTTTTTAAGGTTCACAATCTGGATGAGATAACTGAGTTTTTTAAGAGTGTAGTTGAGAAACCGGGGCATTATTTTTTCATAGTAAAAGATATTGACGAATTGGTTGGATATGCTTGGATTGAAATAAAAAATATACCTGAAGGACCGATTAAAAAAGCTTTTCGGCTAGGGTATATTCATCAAATAAGTATTAATGAAGAAAAAAGAAATAAAGGATACGGTTCATTCTTAATCCATAAAATTGCTTCGTTTGCTCGCGAGAATAATCTATCTAGAATTGAGCTAGATTACTGGATCGATAATAAAAATGCAAGAAGCTTTTATGAAAAACTCGGATTCGTAAAACATCGTGAACATGTATATATGGAAATATAAATAAGGGAGAGTATTAAAATGAAAAATATGGAATTAGGTGCGTTAATTGCACTGTTTACAGTTATTATGTCTAGTTGTCTAGTTGTTTTGAAATCAGATCCTCAAATTCCGCTTCTTTTATGTGTTGTTTGTTTAGCGGTATTTGGATTATTTAAAGGGTTTAAATGGGAACAGATTGAAAATGGGATGAAGAAGGGGATTCAGAATGGATTGTCCCCGACATTAATTTTAATGATGATTGGCCTATTAATTGGCTCTTGGATGCTAAGTGGTACAGTTCCTACATTATTATTTTACGGAATTTCTGTTCTTTCTGCTAAGTGGTTTGCAATCAGTGCAATTTTTATTACGATCATAGTTGCTAGTTTTACGGGTAGTACTTTCACAACAATTGCTACAGTTGGCGTAGCGTTAATGGGAATCGCTCATATTATGGGGATTCCACCAGCAATTGCAGCAGGCGCGATCATTAGTGGTGCGTGTTTTGGTGATAAGATGTCACCAATATCGGATACAACGAATTTTGTTCCAAGTATTTTAGGTATAAAGGTTAATGAACATATTCGACACATGGCATATACAACAATTCCAGCATTAATTGTGACAGTTATTTTATTCTTAATCATTGGTATGGGTCATGGAAATACAGATATGGCGCAAGTTACAGAAATGAAAAAAGCAATATCATCTAGTTTTGAAGTGAATCCTTTGTTACTAATCCCATGTTTAATTGTTTTCATTATGGCATTTAAAGGTTTTTCTACTTTACCAACGATGTCGGCTGGTATTGTTAGTTCGTTAGTTTTAGCATTTTTTATTCAAAAGGATATTACGCTTGCAAAAGTGTTTACAACATTACAAAATGGATTCCAAATGGATACAGGAAATGAAATGCTTAATTCGATTGTTAACCGGGGAGGATTACAATCGATGATGTGGTCTGTGTCATTAATTTTCATTGCCCTTGCTTTAGGTGGATTATTACAAGAGCTTCGAGTATTTGAGACATTAATTCAATCGCTATTTAATTTGAAACGTAAAGGAAGTATTGTGATTGCAAGTACATTATCAGCTATGGGGGTAAATCTTTTAACTGGAGAGCAATACCTTTCAATTCTACTTCCTGGGCAATTATTAAAGGATGTATTTATTAAAAAAAATATACCGCTTAAAAATTTATCACGTGCATTAGAAGATGGGGGAACCCTTTTTAATCCAATTATTCCTTGGAGTGTAAGCGGAGCGTTTTTTGCCTCCACCTTAGGAGTACCTGTTATTGATTACTTACCGTTTTCATTCGTATTATTTATTACACCATTATTCAGTATGTTAGCCGCTTTATTCGGTAAAGGACTAGAAGTTGAAAATAAAGATGGAAGTTCAAGAAATGCCGCATAAACAAATTGTTTCTACGTAAACTAGTTTTTGTACGAACTGGTTAATGGAGGGAAAAAAATGAGTCATGCAGCAGGTGGTTCAAAGAAAAATCGTCCTAGTGATGCAAATCATGTAGATGCAAAAACGAAAGCACATCAAAAGAGACTTTCGAAGGATCAACATAATCCTATGGGCGAAAAGTATCCTAGATAATAAATGTTGTATCAATCCCTTATACGGAAGAAAGGAAATCCATTTCTTTTGTATAGGGGATTTTTTATTTGCAGTGTAACTTAAGGAATAATATTAAATATTTGTGGAATATTCCAAAATTTAGTGAACTATACATAATTATTCGATAAAATGATAGTTAAAGTAATTTTATTTAAGGGGATAAAAGTAATGAGCTTTTTTAAAATAATTACATATACAATTATTATTGGGATACTAAGTTATGTATTCTGTATCGTTTTTATCGGTGTAAATAGTATTTTGCAATATCAGCATAAAGTACCTAAAGACGCCGATTATGTTATTGTGTTAGGTGCTGGTTTAAAAAAGGATAAGCCTACAAGAGCTCTACGTTATCGAATTGAAACTGCAGCTAAATATGCTAAGAATCATAAAAGTGCATTAATCATTGTCTCAGGTGGAAAAGGTAACGATGAATTGATATCGGAAGCTGAATGTATGAAAAGAGAATTGATCAAATTAGGAATTGAAGAAAGTCGAATCATTAAAGAAGATTTATCAACAAATACATACGAGAATATGAAATTCTCTAAAAAACTCATTCATAACGATCAAGCTCAAGGAATCGTTGTTTCGAATGATTATCATTTATTTAGATCTTTAAAATTGGCTAAAAAACAAGGGTTAAATGTAGTTGGTCTACCTGCAAAAACACCAAAAGTAATCATACCGACAGCGTACTTTAGAGAATGTTTATCTATTTTAAAAGCTATTTACTATAAACAACTATAAAAATGATGGGTAATCTATCATTTTTATAAAAACTATAATATAAATTGTACCAATGTCCGTTTCATTTTTTCTGTATGAAACATTTTATATTATTATGGATTGCTTGTCCAAATAATATGAAAGGAGTGACATTGATGGCAAAATTTTTATCAACTGGCGTATTAAGAAGACATTCTAGTACTCAATTTTTAACAGTTGAAGCACTTAATGTTGACCCGGATGATGTTCGTTCTGTGAGTGTTTTAATGTTTGACTGGTCCAGTGGTTCACCAGTGATTCTTCCTATGGCTGACCCATCTACTATATCAATTGCACCAAATCAATATAGAACATTTAGATCCTTACAACTGCCAGTAAATCTATTCGCTTATGAAATAAGAATTCTCCACCCAAAAGATCGCGATGTTGTAGTAAATGTATTTGGACTTAGTGACATTGCATTTGATCCACAAGAAGGTAATAATGCAATGCAACATGACTTAGCGGTAGTGAAATTAAAATAATAGAAAAGGTTATTTTAATACACCTCTCATTTCCGCATAAGTAGCCCTTCGAGTAAAGTCGAGGGCTTTTTTTTGTTGTATAAAATAATAAAAAAACCACAATCAAATTTGATTGTGGTTTTTCATCGCTTTCTAAGAAGCGATATGATTAACGGTTGTAGAATTCAACGATAAGAGCTTCGTTGATTTCAGCTGGTAATTCAGAACGCTCTGGTAAGCGGTTGAAAGTACCTTCTAATTTGTCAGCGTTGAAAGTGATGTACTCAGGTACAAAGTTGTTAACTTCAACAGCTTCTTTTACTACAGCTAAGTTTTGTGATTTTTCACGTAAGCTGATAGTTTGGCCAACTTTCACACGGAAAGAAGGGATGTCTACACGTTTGCCATCTACTAAGATGTGACCGTGGTTAACTAATTGACGAGCAGCACGACGAGTACGAGCAAGACCCATACGGTAAACTACGTTGTCTAAACGAGTTTCTAATAAGATCATGAAGTTTTCACCATGTTTACCAGTTAATTTGCCAGCGATATCAAAAGTGCGACGGAATTGACGCTCATTAACACCGTACATGTGACGTAATTTTTGTTTTTCAGTTAATTGTAAACCGTATTCTGATAACTTTTTACGTTGGTTAGGTCCGTGTTGACCTGGTGCATAAGGGCGTTTTTCTAATTCTTTACCTGTTCCGCTTAATGAAATGCCTAAACGGCGAGATAATTTCCAAGTAGATCCTGTATAACGAGACATTGATTGTCTCCTCCTTTAGTTTTTATTTTGGAGTAAAATAAAAACGTTCGTGTAGCCCCAGTTTGTTTATTTTGCTTTCATGTATCCTCGCTCCAGCAGCCAGAGTTACGCGATGACACCTCTTAGAGTTAAGTAGAGGAACAAAATAAATATCAAGCCTGTGCTTACAACGCTGCGTTATTTTACACAAATAATATTATAACTAGATAGTATAAAATAGTCAAGGACAGTTTTCTTTTGACCTTTTTATAAAAAAGAAGAAATCCACGATAGGATTCCTTTTTAAATAAAATTTTCTTATCTAATAGTCTCTTCAATTAAATTTACGATTGCTTGAAGATATTTTTGATCCACTTCATCAAAACGATTGAATTCTGGACTATCGATATCTAATACTCCGATCACTTCATCGTTATGCACTAATGGAATAACAATTTCTGAATTAGATGCAGCGTCACAAGCGATATGGCCAGGGAATTCGTGAACATTATCGATTCTTTGAACTGTTTTTGTTTGGGCAGATGTACCGCAAACTCCCTTGCCGTATGGAATACGTACACAAGCAGGAAGACCTACAAATGGACCTAATACTAATTCATCACGATTTCCATCTTTTAAATAAAATCCTACCCAATTTATTCGGTCCAAAAACTGATTTAATAAGGCAGATGTATTTGCTAAATTAGCAATTAGGTTGTGTTCACCATCAATTAAAGCCTTAACTTGAGCTGTTAACGTATTATATTGTTGTTCTTTCGTACCTGAATATTCGACTTTTTGAAACATTTGTAGACCCCTTTCCCTATTTTATGTGAAATATCATAGCATATTTCGGAAGAATACTGGTAATTTTGTCGAGCGATTTGTAGAGGAAATTATCATCATTTCGCTAATTAATAAAAGAATTGATGTAGTAAAAGAGGGTGACGAGTATGGAGCAAGATAAACTTGCAACAAAGAAGAAAGTCATCGAGACAGCGCTTACGTTATTTAAAATTAATGGATATCATGGTACCTCTGTTAGAGATATTTCTAAAAAAGCAAATGTAAATATCGCGACGATCTCATATTACTTCAAAGGTAAACAAGGTTTACTTGAACACATTATCGTAGATTTTTTAGAAGGATACGTTGAAATTTTAGATAAACATTGTTCGTCATTGTATGATAAAAACGCAAATTTAATATTAATAAACCTTGTTGACGAAGTACTTAATTATTATTTATTAAAAAAGGAATATGCTTCGATTTTTTACAGAGAGTTGACAATCGACTCTGTTTTCATTCGTGAAATTATGATGACCTATTTAGCAAGAGAACGTTATACTTTTACTAAAATTTATGATGCTATTCGTATTACTAATCCGAAACTAACAATGCCATTTTCTGTCTTTTTCGTCCAGTTAAAATCATTCCTTTCAACACCTTACTTATTTCCGGGCTACCTAAATGAAGTATTGTATATTCAGCAAAATGATCTGTATTTTTTTGAAAGATATAAAGAGTATGTAGAGAAGTGGATTGAATCTCTAATCGATATAGATGAGAGTCTTGTCAGTCGAATAGAACTTTCATCCTAAAAGTTCGCCTTTTTCAATGAAAAAGGCGTTTTTTGTTGTTTAAAAATCTGAAATTTCTACAAGCTTTTACAGTAATGATTATAGTTTGATAAAAATATGAAAAAATTGAAAAAATTAAGCCAAAAATCAACTGTATCATGTTATTATTAACTATGACCTAAATAAAGGGTATATTATTATTTCAAAAAATAACGTACAAATAAATAGATTCAGATAGCAGTAAAGGGGAGGTACATCAGAGAAAATGACAATGACATTCTATGTAATTTTAGTCGTAATAGCTATTGTTATCGCATTAATGATTGTAGCCTTAACAATTCGACAACGTTTATACAAAAAACTCGATGAACTTGAAGCATGGAGAATGCAGTTAATGAGCAAGCCCGTTACGGATGAACTTTCAAAGCTAAAGGGCTTAAATATGACTGGCCAAACGGAAGAGCTTTTTGATCAATGGAGAACCGATTGGGATGAACTAGTTACAACTTTTTTACCGAAAGTAACTGATTCCATCACAGAAATAGATGAAGCAATTAATAAATATCATTTCATGAAAGCTAAAGCAGGGATTACTGAAATAGGGAATAGCCTAAGTGAAGCGGAATCAAGCATCGATAAAATTCTAAATGAGGTAAGCGACTTAGTAGGTAGTGAAGAACAAAATAATTCGGATATTGAAATGTTAAATCAAGAGTATCTTGAGCAAAGAAAGCTTTTATTAACTCATCGACATTTATATTCAATTTCTGAAACCCAGTTGGAACAAAAGATGGATGAAATCAAACAACAAGTCCAATTATTTAATGAAACAACTGAAAAAGGAAACTATTTAGAGGCAAGAGGCTTAGTAAAAGAAATTGCTGATCAGGTTCATGTACTTAAAGCAAATATGCAAATCATACCGGATTTATATATTGAATCTTCTACTACAATGCCCTCGCAAATACATAATTTAACTGATGGTTTAAAGCAAATGAAAGCAGAAGGATATGTGCTTGATTTTGAAACATTAGAAAATGAAACAATCGAATGTTCTAAAATATGTATCGAATGTGTTGAATTAATTAAAAAACTAGAAATCACAGAAGCAAATGACAAGCTTGAATTTGTGAAAGCAAAAGTCGATTCAATCTATGATTTATTAGAAAAAGAAGTAGAGAGTAAATTTGTAGTTGAGAAAGAAATATGGACTTCGCAGGAAGAAATACAAAGTATTCGAGAAGATAATTTAAAAACAAAAGAAGAGACTCAATTAGTTCAGCAAATTTATGAATTAAGTGATGAAGATACTCAAGCTCAAAAAATGGTTGAAAAGCAAGTAAGTATCATTACAAAACGCTTTGAATTATTGCAGATTCGTGTAGCAGAACAAGATCTTGCATTTTCTGTAATAAGAGAAGAATTAGATTTACTAAAAAAACAAATGGAAGATGTGAAACAATCTCATTCGATGTATGTTGAGATGTTAAAAGCACTTCGAAAAGATGAATTACAAGCTCGTGATCAATTAATTGAAATGAAGCGATTAATGTTAGAGGTCAAACGTCTTGTTCAAATTTCTAATTTACCTGGTATGCCCGTAGCTTCTATGAAACAAATACAAGATGCACAAGAAAGTATGCAAATTGTTTATTTGGAATTAGAGAAAAAGCCATTAAAAATGACACATGTATCATTTTTACTAGAAAAAGCAGCAACTGCTGTACATACTTGCTATAACGATACAAAATATATGATTGAACAAGGATATTTCGTAGAAAAAGTAATACAATATGGAAATCGCTATAGAAGTAAAAATGTACAAATGGCCATGTCAATGGATAAGGCGGAACAATTATTTAGAGAATTTCAATATAATGAAGCTCTAGAAGAAGCTGCTGTTTCAATTGAAAAAATTGAACCTGGTGCAATCGATAAATTACAAGAAATACTAAATGAACAATAGTACACACTACCCCTATAGATGTAAATCTTAGGGGTTTCGTCTGTTTTCAGATATAATGAAAAATGGACTCAAGCAAGATGGAGGTACGAAAAAAAATATGATTTATTTTGATAATAGTGCAACTACTAAACCTTATAAAGAAGTATTAGACACATATATTACTGTTTCTGACCAGTTTTTTGGAAATCCTAGTTCGATTCATAAGCTAGGTGGACGCTCTGAGCAATTACTCTCAAAAGCTAGAAACCAAATTGCAGATCTTTTATCAGTTCAACCATCAGAGATTATCTTTACATCAGGTGGAACAGAGGGAAATAATTTAGCAATAAAAGGAACGGCCATGATGCATCGTTCAAGAGGGAAGCATTTAATTACGACTGAGATTGAACATCCGTCAATTTATGAAGCTTATAAACAATTAGAGGATTTAGGATTTGAAGTTACTTACTTATCTCCAAATGAAGATGGGTTTATTTCTGTTGATGAATTAAAAAATGCCTTAAGAGATGATACGATATTAGTTTCTGTCATCCATGTAAATAATGAAACAGGAGCAATTCAACCAATTGCCGAAATCGGGCGATTATTAACGGAATATCCAAAAGTATATTTCCATGTTGACGCTGTTCAAGGGATAGGAAAAGTACCGTTAAATATTAAACAAGCTGCAATTGATTTATTAACAATTTCAGGTCATAAATTTCATAGTGTAAAAGGAACTGGGATTTTATATATTAGAGATGGTGTAACATTATCATCTTTATTGACAGGTGGTTCACAAGAAAGAGAGATTCGTTCAGGAACGGAAAATCTAGCAGGAATTGTTTCGATGGCTAAAGCGTTAAGAATCACGCTGGAAAAACAAAAAACAATGGGTGATCACCTGTATAATATGAGAAATAAACTCATTTCACAATTAGAAAAGATTGACTTCGCTGTGTTGAACTCACCACGTTCAGATTTTGCTCCTCATATAATAAATATTTCATTTATAGGATTAAAGCCTGAGGTAATTGTCCATGCTCTATCAGAAGAAAATGTTTTTATTTCTACAAAATCAGCATGTTCTTCTAAAACCTTTGAAATAAGCCGCGTATTACAAAGTATGGGCAAGAGTGAAAAAGTAGCAAGTAGTGCTGTCAGAATCAGTCTTTCTTATGAAAATACAATGAGTGAAGTAGAGCAGTTTAATAAAATTATTAAAGAAGTAATTAAAAATTTATATAAAGTAATGGGGTAACAGCATGAATGTAGAATATATTTTAATTCGTTATGGAGAAATGACGACAAAAGGAAAAAATCGAGGTCGATTTACAAGTATATTAAGAGAAAATGTTCGAAATAGATTAAAAGCTTTTGAAAAAATTAAAATCACTGCGACGCGCGATCGTATGTATATAAAATTAAATGGTGAAGACCATGAGAAGGTTGCTGCCAACTTAAAAGAAGTTTTCGGAATTCATACGTTTAGTTTTGCTAGAAAAGTTGATACTGAATTGGAAGCAATGAAAGAAGGTGCACTTGAAGCTATTAACGAGCTTGGTGATAGCGTAAAAACGTTTAAAGTAAACGTACAACGTAGTTATAAACAATTCCCATTAAATACGCCGCAGTTAAATCGCGAACTAGGTGGGTATATATTACAAAATACAGAGCATTTAACTGTAGATGTTCATAATCCAGATGTAGCTGTCCGAGTAGAAGTACGTGATGATGCTACTTATATTACATGTGGTGAAGAATTTGGTGCAGGTGGCTATCCAGTTGGAGTTGGCGGAAAAGTTATGTTATTACTATCTGGTGGAATCGATAGTCCAGTAGCTGCGTATATGTTGTTAAAACGAGGCGTGTCAATCGAAGCGATTCATTTTGAAAGCCCTCCATTTACGAGTGATCGTGCAAAACAAAAAGTAATTGATTTAGCAAGTAAACTTACTCGATATTGTAAACGAGTGACTTTGCATGTTATTCCATTTACTGAAATTCAAAAAGCAATTCATAAAGAAATGCCTGCAAGTTACACAATGACAATCATGAGACGCGTTATGCTTAAAATTGCTGAGCAAGTTTCTGTTGATCGAAAAGCACTTGCATTAGCAACTGGTGAAAGCTTAGGACAAGTGGCTAGCCAAACATTGGAAAGTATGCATACAATCAATGAAGTAACTAATTATCCAGTTTTAAGACCATTATTAGCTATGGATAAATTAGAAATCATGGATATCGCTAAAAAAATTGATACGTATGATATCAGTATTAGACCTTATGAGGATTGCTGTACAATTTTTACTCCAGCTAATCCAACGACAAAACCAAAACGAGACAAAGTAGCTCGTTATGAGAGTCGTTTTGATTTTACAGAATTAATTAATGAAGCGGTAGTTAATAGAGAATCAATCATTTTTGAGAACGAAATGATCCGAAATCAATCTTCAACAAAAGTTGAAGAAATCGATATCGACACACTTTTATAAAATTACTAAAAATTACCAACCGAAATATGAATGAAGATATGCGTTTTATCACACTCTATACTCACAAGGAGGTGACAACACATGTCAAATAGAAATAATTCAGGTAGCAATCAATTATTAGTTGATGGTGCTGAGAATGCTTTAAACCAAATGAAGTATGAAATCGCTACAGAATTTGGTGTAAACCTTGGCCCAGATGCAACTTCTCGTGCGAATGGATCTGTTGGTGGTGAAATCACAAAACGTTTAGTACAAATGGCTGAACAAAGCCTTGGTGGATATTCTAGATAATTAATTTAAATAATAATGGATTAAGGGGTAGGGTTAAACCTACTCCTTTTCTATTTGCTCTACCTATTATTTTAGTTGATTTAATAATAAAGATTAACTTTGTTATAATTGAGGGAATAAATTAAAGGAGAGTTCTGTTCATGTCATATATTGAAAATGAATTTATTAAAATTACAACTAAATCACAGGGAGCAGAGTTGACGGGTATTTATACAAAAAAAGATAATCTAAATTATTTATGGAATGCTGACCCAGCTTACTGGGGGAGACATGCTCCTGTTTTATTTCCGAATGTAGGTAAATTAATTGATAATCAATATAAAGTAGATAATAAAATCTATGAGCTTTCTCAACATGGATTTGCAAGAGATATGGATTTTCAATTAACTGAAATGAAAGAAGACTGTATAAACTATGAGTTAAACAGTAATGAACAAACGCTTTTAAACTACCCATTTCAATTTACTTTAAAGATTAATTATAAGATTTTGAACAATACTGTTTTTATTAAATATGTAGTAACGAATAATGATCAGAAATCAATGCCATTTTCAATAGGGGCTCATCCTGCGTTTAATATACCTCTGAAGAAAGATGAAACTTTTGAGGATTATTACTTACAGTTTGAAGAGGAAGAAAGATTAGAAACAATTAAATTAGAAGGACCATATCGAAGTGGTAAAAGAGAACTAATCGGTCAAAATATTAAAAATTTATCATTAACTAGAGAACTATTTAATGATGATGCGTTAATTTTTGAAAAACTTAATAAAAACAGTTTGACAATTCGTTCGAAAAATCATCGTAATAAAATCAAAGTTGATTTCGAAGGGTTTCCATATGTTGGAATCTGGACCACGCAAACAGCACCTTTTCTATGTATTGAGCCATGGTATGGTGTTGCAGATGAAATCGGTCCAGTAAAAGAAATGAAAGATCGACTTGGAATTCAAATGCTAAATCCGAATGAAACATTTACTTGTACATACAGTATTACAGTTGAAAGTGATTAATTTACAGGATGTTCGAGCACCCCGTAATAGGAATCTTATTCCACTTTCTTCTGGGAAATAAACTATCATTTTCAGGTAGTTTATTTTTTTTTGTGAATTTTTGTTTAAATTTTCAGAAAAATAGTCGAAAAATAGCAGGAATTGATTAGACAATTAACGAAACCATTATTATTCTATTTTGCAAAATACAAAATATAATTTTAGTAATGATCAAAAGGGGGACTAACTAAGATGAACAGTACAAGTCTAATCGCTCCAAAAGTATATAATCTCGTTTGGGAAATTGAAAAATTTGCTACAACTGATAAAGTGGCATTAAAGTGGGTTGACCTAAATGGAGAATCACATCAATTAACATATAAGGAACTTTATAATAAAGTTCACCAATATGCCTTTACATTTAAAAATAGTGGCGTCGTAAAAGGGGACAAACTTTTTGTCATGATGCCTAGATGTGTTGAGACTTATGTAGTTTATTTAGCTATTTTAAAAATTGGATGTGTTGTCATTCCTGGATCTGAAATGTTAACGGTTAAAGATATTCAATATCGACTTGAACATAGCGAAGTAAAAGCGATTGTATCGCATGATGAATATATAGGTACGTTTAGCGATATTGCTAAGAGCGGAAAATATAAATTATTTACTATCCATAATCAACAAACCTTGTGGACTTCGTTAAATGACCAAGCAATTAGCGGAGCACATGTATTAACTGTGGAAACGAAAAGTGATGACTTAGCGTTTATTTCATATACGTCAGGAACGACTGGAAATCCTAAAGGTGTTGTACATACTCATAGTTGGGGTTATGCTCATATTCGTACAGTTGCTTCAAATTGGCTCGATGTGACTGAAGAAGATACTGTATGGGCAACTGCAGGGCCGGGGTGGCAAAAGTGGATCTGGAGTCCATTTTTAGCGACATTAGGCAGTGGGGCAACGGGATTCTTTTACGAAGGGAAATTTGATGCAGGTACCTTCCTAACATTGCTAAAGGAGCAAAATATTACAGTATTTTGTAGTACGCCAACCGAATACCGATTTATGGCAAAGGTTGAAAATCTAGATCAATATCAATTACCGGCATTACGAAGTGCTGTATCAGCAGGAGAGCCTTTAAATCAAGAAGTAATCCGTACATTCAAAAAACATTTCAATGTTGATGTAAGGGATGGTTATGGACAAACTGAAAATACATTATTAATCGGAACGATGAAGGATATTAAAGCAAAAGTAGGATCAATGGGGATACCAACTCCAGGAAACTTAGTTGAAATCGTTGATGATGAAGGAAATCCAGTCGGGGTTAATGAAGTGGGGCATATCGCAGTACATTTAAGTTCTCCAGCATTGTTTAAGCATTATTATAATGATCTGGAGCGTACAAAAGCACAAAGAAAAGGTGAGTATTATTTAACGGGTGACCGCGCTAAGAAAGATGAAGATGGCTACTATTGGTTTGATGGCCGTAGTGATGACATTATTATTAGTTCTGGTTATACAATTGGTCCTTTTGAAATAGAAGATGCTTTAGTTCAACATAAGCTTGTAAAAGAATGTGCAGTTGTTGCTAGTCCAGATCCTTTACGTGGTAATGTTGTTAAAGCATTTGTTGTTTTGACTGAAAATGCTTCTAATCAGGAAGAGTTAATATCTGAACTTCAAGAACACGTGAAAAAAATTACTGCTCCATATAAATATCCACGTAAAATTGAATTTGTCCAAGAGCTTCCAAAAACAACTTCTGGAAAAATTCGCCGAGTAGAATTACGTGCGATGGAACAATTACGTGAATCGAATTAAATAAATACTTATGTTAAAATGAGGGAAAATTCCCTCTTTTTTTGATTTTAGGACAATTTACTTTGCAGATTAATAAACAAATTTATGTGAACGGATGGTGGAATGAAATGAAGAAGCTTTGGCATAATGGTTTATTTTATACGATGGAAGGTGAGGGGGAAACTGTAGACGCAATCATCACTGAAGATGAAAAAATTATAAAAACAGGAACATTTGAAGTACTGCTTTCATTTTTAGACGGTGAACAATTTGAGAAAATGAATTGTAACGGAAAAATAGGTTTTCCAGGTTTTATAGATAGTCATTTACATTTAATCGGTCATGGAGAAGCGATGAATCGTGTAGATTTATCAAAGTGTCAATCATATGATGAGATGATTGAACGAATGAAGAGAGCTGTAAAGGACGCACACCCGAATGAGTGGATTGTTGGGGAAGGATGGAATGAAAACGAGTGGGAATCAAAAGCAGAATTCTGTATTGATGATTTAAATCGTTTATCAAGTACAAATCCGTTTGTATTAAAAAGAACTTGCAGACATGTTTACTTTGTAAATGCTATAGCACTTAATCATGCTCAAATAAATGAACATACCCAAATTGAAGGAGGACAAATTGGTTGCTTTGAGGACGGTTGTTTAAATGGATTATTGTATGATGAAGCGGTCAATTTAATCATTAAAGCGATGCCAGCACCTGATGATCAGTATTTGTCAAAAGCTATCATTTCTGCTATTAAAGATTGTTACCAATACGGTATTGTTGGAGCGGTAACAGAGGATTTATCCTATTACGGAAACGCCAATCTAGTGATTGATTTATATGAGCAATTGTTAAATGAAGTGCCATTTCATACGCATGTTTTAATTCATCACACGACTTTGGATGAAGTGAAAGGAAGAGTACATAAAGGGAATAAGAATGTATCATTTGGAGGCGTAAAAGCATTTATTGATGGCTCGTTTGGTGGTCGCACTGCACTATTAGAAAAACCTTATGACGACGATCAAAGTACAACAGGATTACAAGTAACTTCTTTAGAAAAATTAGAAGTAATTACAAAAAAAGCACGTGAAAATAAATTGCCAATAGCATTTCATATGATTGGAGATCTTGCAGTAAAGCAAGCTATTGAAGTTGTTAAAAAATATCCTAATCAAACTCAGCTACCTGATCGATTTATCCATTGCTCTCTTTTATCTCCAAAATTAATTGAGGAAATGAAAGAATTAAACATCGTTGTGGATGTCCAAACATCATTTATCTATGCCGATTATCCATGGTTAGTAGATCGTATTGGACACAGTCGAAATGAATATGCATTTTTAATTAAGTCACTGCTAAATGAATCAATCGCTATAGCGAATGGTTCGGATACACCGATTGATACAATTAATCCGTGGCAAGGCATATATACAGCGGTTACCCGAAAAGCAAAGGATCATAGAGCATATAATATTGAGGAAGCAATTAGCCTATATGAAGCAATTAAACTATATACGATTGATAGTGCAGCCTCATTCCATCAAGAAGATAAAAGAGGTCTCATAAAAGAAGGATATTTTGCAGATTTTATTTTATTTGACGAAAATCCATTTGAGATAGAAAAAGATGAACTACTGCATGTTAAATGTAGTGAAACAATTTGCCGAGGAAATATTGTCTATAAAAGACAGGGGTAATTTAACAAAATGACAAGCTTGGTTGTCTTTGAGGTTGTCCTGTGATCAGCTAATTTCAAAAATCTTATATTTTACTACTCGAAAAGAATGGTATGTATTTTACCATTCTTTTTTGTTTATCTAGAAGTTGCTTTGACCATAATGATACAAAAAAGGGTGGTTTTTTGCTTTACATATACTCTATTCTAATTTTTATTGCAATCGTTGTTTTTCTGTTAATAATTTTCATACTTTTTATAAATATGAAGGTCAATATTTTTTCCGTTTATACAAATGAAGAACGATTTATGAATATTAAACTGTCTATTTTGAACAACTTATTGCATTTTTCTTTTACGATTCCTTTAAAGAGACCGAAAGAAGTAAAAGAAGATCTTTCAGACTTAGAGAAAAAGAGAGATTTGTCCGTCCTACAACAAATTGATTTTTTCATAAATTTATACTCCAACGGACATACTATCATTAGAAAATTTTTAAACTCAGTACAAATTTACAATTTAAATTATCATATTCATTTCGGTGTTGGAAATTCTGCTTTAACAGGGATATCGATTGGGACAGCCTATAGTGCGATCGGAATTTTTGAAAACTTATTAAAGAAATTTACGATATTACATCATCCACCTACTATTGATATCACGCCCAATTATTATACTTCCGTATTGGAAACTAGTGGTAAGATACGGTTTTCATTTTCGGTACGAAAGGCCGTCTTTGCGGGATTATTATTACTTAAAGCATATTTGAAAACTAGAAAAGAATTTAGAGCAACACATCCAATCGAAACTAATTAGAGGTGATTACAATGAGTCAACATCCTATTGGAGACTTAATGCACGCGGCAATGGAAAATTTATCAGCAATGATTAATGTAAATACAATAATTGGTGATCCAATTTCAACACCAGATGGAAGCCTAATCTTAACCGTATCAAAAGTAGGAGTTGGCTTTGCAGCTGGTGGAAGCGAATTTCGAAATTACCATTTAGTAGATGGTGTTAAAGAAGCTGAAGTAAGAAGTCCACATCCATTTGGAGGAGGTACAGGTGGCGGTGCATCAATCACTCCAATTGCATTTTTAATCGTAGGGAAAGATGGTGTTAAACTACTTCACCTAGATCAAAATACACATTTAATTGAAAAGTTAATGGATTTAACACCACAAGCTTTAGAAAAAGTAAAGAAATATATGAAGAAAAAAGATGATTCAGATCACCACGCTGAAGATTTTGAACCAGATTTAGATTAAATATAAAATTTAAGTAAAGTTAATTGCATTCAAGGTTCCCTTCCAGTAAGATAAATGTTGTGAACATTTTGTAATTTTGGGAGGAAATATCATGGCAACTGTAACATTTAAAAACAATCCAGTAACTCTTATTGGACAAGAAGTAAAAGTAGGAGATAAAGCTCCAAGCTTTACTGTATTAGCAAACGATTTAAGCCCTGTAACTTTAGAGGCTTCAGCTGGTAAAGTACGCTTAATTAGCGCAGTACCTTCTGTAGATACTGGAATTTGTGATGCACAAACTCGTCGTTTTAACGAAGAATTATCAAACGTAGAAAACGTTGAAGTATTAACAATTTCTATGGACTTACCATTCGCACAAAAAAGATGGTGTGCTGCAAGTGGTTTAGAAAATGTACATACTTACTCAGATCACCGTGATGCATCTTTTGGTGAAGCATTTGGTGTTTTAATGCAAGAATTACGTTTATTAGCACGTGCGGTATTCGTAGTAGATTCAAATGACGTTGTTACTTACGTTGAGTATGTAGCTGAAGGTACAACTCATCCAAACTATGAAGCAGCAATCGAAGCTGTAAAAGCTGCTAAATAATATAAAAAACACTCTATCAAGAGGTAAAGGCTGTCGAGTAGAATCTCGGCAGTTTTTTTGTATTAAAAAAGGCATTCATAAATATTGAATGCCTAAAGCCTGGAACGCCCGTTTTCTTCATGACTTTACTAAGTTATGGTGCTCATTACTTAGTCAAAATTATTTACCTAGAGACATTGATTTCTCAGTACAACGTTCCATAGCTGAAATAATAGATGAGCGGAAGCCTTGTTTTTCTAATTCGGCAATTGCTTCTATTGTTGCACCACCTGGTGTGCAAACTTGGTCCTTTAATTCGCCAGGATGTAATTCAGTCTCAAGTACCATCTTTGCTGCACCTAAAACTGCCTGGGCAGCTAACTTATATGCTTGGTCACGCTTTATACCTTGTAATACAGCTCCGTCTGCTAAAGCTTCAATCATTAAGTAAACATAAGCTGGAGAAGAACCACTTATTGCGGGAATCGCATCCATTAATTTTTCACTTACTAATTCGCATTTCCCGAAGCTATTGAAGATTTCCATTACTTCAGCTAACTCATCATCGGTAACTAATTGATTATGACAAAGTGCACTCATGCCTTCTCTAACTAGCGAAGGAGTATTTGGCATCGTTCGAATGATTTTTACCTCTTTACCGAATGATTTTTCGACACCTTCTAAAGTAATTCCAGCGGCAATCGTAATGATGACAGTATTAATTGAAACAAATTCTTTAATTTCTTCAATGATAGTTGGATATAGATCAGGTTTAACTGCTAGAAACAAATAATCAACCTGTTTTGCTAAATCGATATTACTATTTAATGTTTGAACTTGATATAAATCCTTCACTTTTACAAGTGTTTCATTAGACCTTGCACTGACAAAAATTTGATGCTTTTCAATTACCTTCGAATCAATTAAGCCACCAATCATAGCTTGGGCCATTTTACCGCAACCAATAAAACCAATCTTTTTATTCATTCGTTCACATCCATTATATATAATAAATTGAATTATACAGGAGGAGCTAATGATTACCAAATAATACACTATTAAAAAAATTAATTAATGGATATCCATAAGAGGATATTTTTTTGTAAAATAGAATTTGTAAAGAAAAACGACTCTTTGTTTTGGGGGTATTATGAAAGAATTTTTAAAAGAATCAAATCATAAAACGACAATTGAGATTATTCAACAACTTATTAAAACATATGGTGGAACTTCATTAACACATTTAGGATTACTTGGAGATAAAAAAGTATTTCTATCAGAAGATCAAAAGTCTGCATTTGTTTACCGTAAACAAGGTAATAAATTAGTTGTTCTATGTGAACCAATTGGTGAGATTTCTTTTGAAAAAATAAAGGAGTTTGAAAATTATTCAAGGGCTATAAAATGTATTCCGTGCTTTTATCAAATAGATGAAAACTCAAAAATGTTTTATGAAAAAGCTGGCTATCGGTTGTTAAAATTAGGTGAAGAAGCAATAGTTGAACTAGAATATTTCGAAATTGCAGGTAAAAAAGGCGCAAAACTAAGGACAAAAAGGAACAAATTCATTCGACAGGGATATCAATTTGAAGTATCAATGCCTGGCCATTCTACTGATCTACTTCAAGAACTAAAAGGAGTTTCGGACGTATGGTTAAATGGGAGAGAAGAGTTATCTTTTTCAGTTGGTTCTTTCCATTATGATTATGTTTCAAATTTTCCGATAGGAATTTTAAAAGATAAAAATGGTCAAGTTATTGCTTTTGCGACATTACCGATTCAAGGAGAAAATATAACAATCGATTTAATGAGATATTTAAAAGAATTACCATATGGAACAATGGATATGCTTTTTGTTTCGATTATGTTTTGGGCAAAAGAAAATGGATTTAAAAATTGCAGTCTTGGAATGGCACCTTTAGCAAATGTTGGCCAAGAATCAAAATCATCAATCATCGAAAAATCTGCAAAGCTGATCTTTAAATATGGTAACTCAATCTATAACTTTAAAGGATTATTAACATTTAAAAGCAAATTTGCAAATAAATGGGAATCAAAATACTTAGCATACAAACCATATACACTACTATCGGTTATCACGAGCATATATCGCTTAGTACATGGAACAAAATCTTTGAACTACATAACACGGTTTAAGAAGCCAATCGAAAAGAAAATGAAAATAAGTTAAACAGGCTACTTTAATAAAAAATCTATATATATCATTACTTTTTTCAAGAGTACGAAAATAAGGACCTTACTAATAGAGGTCTTTATTTTTTTATATACTGATCAATAAAAACTACATAAAAAATTCAAAATGTATTAATTAAAAGTAAATACTCTTCAATTAAAATTAAATTAACAGTACTGGATTAAAATGAATGAAAAAAACCAAATACTTTCTAATAGAAGAATTTATTAAAGTGGACACGTTTAAGAGCCATACGTATAATGAAAAACAATGACTGTTCTATTATGAAAGTGAGGAAGGAAAAATGGTAAAAGAGAATTCAGTGGAATTTTTATTTAAATACATAGATGAATCGACAGAATGTTTAAAAGATAATTTAGAAATTTCTTATTTAGAGGCATTAATTGAAACAGGTGAAAATTTCTTTGAAGGGGAAGTAATGCAAGAAGAAATTACTGGTTCACAAAAAGAAAAGCTTATGAATACAATTCAACAATTCACAGCCGTTTCAAAAGATAATGAGAGTATTCGTAGAGCATTTCAATTAGCGATATTAAAAGGTATGAAGCAAGGGGTACAAACAAACCATGAAATGACGCCAGATGGTATTGCTTTTATTATTACTTATTTAGTTGGAAAGTTGACTGAAGGTAAACAAAATTTAACGATTTTAGATCCAGCGATTGGTACAGGAAATCTTTTATTAACAATTTTAAATTCTACAAAGGATAAATTTGCTGCTTCTGTTGGAATAGATGTAGACGACGTTCTTGTTAGAATTGCATTCGTTATTGGCAACTTATTAGGACATGAAATAGAACTATTTAATCAAGATAGTTTAGCGCCTTTATTTGTTGATCCGGTTGATCTTGTCGTTTGTGACTTACCCATTGGGTATTATCCAAACGCTGATCGTGCAAAAGAATATAATTTAAAAGCAAAAGAAGGCATGTCTTATGCTCATCATTTATTTATTGAGCAAAGTATGAACTACTTAAAATCTGGTGGATTTTTCATCTCATTAGTGCCAAATCACTTATTTACTTCAGAGCAATCTGCGCAATTACAAAGCTATATTAATGAAACAGGTGTTATTCAAGGATTGATACAGTTGCCAGTATCTGCCTTTAAGGACGAAAGACATCAAAAAAGTATATTAATTATCCGCAAAAATGCAGAAAATATGAAGAAGCCAAAACAGGCTTTATTAGTTGATTTCCCTAAGTTATCGAATATGAAGGCAGTTGAAGATATTATGCTTCAAATGAATGAATGGTTTAAAGAAAATTTACAATAATTGAACTTTTAAACACGTAAACTAATTTGTGTTATAATAATTTCAGCTTAAAAAATATAACAGTTTCATGTTTAAAGGAGATGTAAAAACATGGCAAACATTCTTGCTATTAATGCAGGTTCATCGTCATTAAAATTTCAATTAATTGAAATGCCTAGCGAAAAAGTACTTACAATTGGTTTAGTAGAACGTATCGGTTTAAAGGATAGCGTTTTTGTAATTTCAGTAAACGGTGAAAAAATTAAAGAAGTAACTGATATTGCTGATCATTCTGTTGCAGTAAAAATGCTTCTTGAAAAGCTAACAGGTTTAGGAATTATTTCTTCATTCGATGAAATTCATGGTGTTGGACATCGTGTAGTTCACGGTGGAGAATTATTCACAGATTCTGCTTTAATCACTGAAGAAGTTGAACAACAAATTGATCAACTTTCAGATTTAGCTCCACTTCATAACCCAGCTAACTTAGTTGGTATTCGTGCATTTAAAGAATTATTACCAAATGTTCCTGCAGTAGCTGTATTTGATACTGCATTCCATCAAACAATGCCTGAAGAATCTTACTTATATAGCTTACCTTATGAGTACTATAAACAATTTGGTATTCGTAAATATGGATTCCACGGTACATCACATAAGTATGTAACAGAAAGAGCTGCTGAATTAATTGGTAAGCCACTTGAAGAATTAAGACTTATTTCATGTCACTTAGGAAATGGTGCAAGTATTGCTGCAGTTGATGGAGGAAAATCAATTGATACTTCAATGGGATTCACTCCGCTTGCTGGTGTAACAATGGGAACTCGTTCAGGTAACTTAGACCCTGCTTTAATACCATTTATTATGGAAAAAACAGGTAAAACAGCTGAGGAAGTACTTGATGTTTTAAATAAACAAAGTGGTATGCTTGGAATCTCTGGATTCTCAAGTGACTTACGCGACATTGAGACTGCAGCTGAAGAAGGTAATAAACGTGCGAAGATTGCTCAAAGTGTATTCGTAAACCGTATCCACAAATATTTAGGTTCATACGCTGCTCGTATGAAAGGCGTAGATGCAATCATTTTCACTGCAGGTATTGGTGAAAATGGACCTGAAATTCGTCAAGCCGTTCTTGAAGGTCTTGAATTTATGGGTGTGTATTTTGACCCAAGTAAAAATAACTTTAGAGGAAAAGAAGCTTTCATTAGCTTCGATCATTCTCCAGTTAAAGTAATCGTAATTCCTACAAATGAAGAAGTTGTAATCGCAAGAGATGTAGTACGAGTTGGAATGAAATAATCCGTTAGTAAACATAAACGTAGAGCATACAAAAATAGATGACCTCATATTCTTAAAATGAGATCACTTTTTGGCTCTACGTTTTTTTATATTTGAGGTGATAGTATGGATCAAATGAAAGAATATAATCTATGGCTTGAACTAAACGATTTGATTGAAAAGAAACATCAACAGCAAAATTTAAATAAAATTGAACTGATGTATCAAAATGCTTCTAATTTTCTCCTCAAAAAAATACCTCAGGGCTATTCGAAAACTTTAAATGAATTTTTTTCAACTGCTTTTTTCCACACTCAATCTTTAATACAAACAACAAAACAGTTTCAAGATAAGAAATTAGATATTCTAAATCGAGCACAAATATTAAGAAGAGATATTAGGACCATAAGCGATTTAAGAAAGTTACCATTAAGACAATTAAATTTCTTAGCTGAACAAGAAATATCGAAAGCATTAATTGTCTCAAGTGTTCAAGGTGGAATAAGTGGATCTAGTTCAAAGCTTGCTTTATTTGGAGATTTACCGGCTTTGTTATTTATTAATCTTAAAACTGTACAAGAAATAGCCCTTTGTTATGGATATGATGTAAGTATTCCAAAAGAGATGGAGTGTAGCTTAAAAGTGTTACAAGGTGCAATTCTCCCTTCTACCGAAAAATATGTTGTTTGGAGTAATTTAATGGACGATATTTTAAAGCATGAGGATTCAGACGTATTTGCAACTTGGGAAAATGAATTTAAGGGAGAAGGGGTTTATTACGCAGTCATCTTACAAATGTGCAAGTTATTAATGATTCATTCATTACGAAATAAAGTACTTGGTGGCATTCCTTTATTAGGCGTTACTGTTGGCTCAAAATGGAATGAATCTTTTACAAAAAACGTATTAGATTATACGAAGAAATTTTATCAATATCGTATATTATCAGAACGGGTAAACTATGAGCCAGCAGATTAATAAATCAAATTAGAGAAGATAATAATTTTTTGTGTTAGCTTTATTAGAGTATAGCTTGGTCAATATACGTAGTTCCTTGAATAGCGGTTTGGTTGTAAACGAGTATATGGTATGCTAAAAGAAAACCATTCAAGGAGAGAATTATGAAGCCAACATCAAGTTTTCAACTGGAACAATCCATTGGAAAGTTACGAAAAGTGGTTGACCAACTAAACAAGCAAATTAAAGAAGCATCTTCCGAAAAAGTTGCAAATGAAACGATCCGACTAAAAGAGGAACTAAAAATAATCGGAGAGACTCTTCTACAAATTCAAAAGCGCGAAAATGAATAAACATAACAATAGTGGTAATGGAAAAAGCTAACAAATTTATTGTTAGCTTTTTTAGCCGTGTATTTTTGTATCATTGGAAATTTGTTGATTACTTCTAAACCAAATCCAAAGATCGTTAATAATTGATGCCAAATCTGCAATTTCAGAATTTAATTTACAGCTCAATACAAAGTCAGACTCATGATTTAATTGCTCTTGTTTATGGTTAATCGAAAACTCTAATCGCTTAATTTGATCAGGTATACTACCACGTATATATTCCCATTCTGTTAGAATCATTTGTTGCTGATCGTGAGAGTAATCTTCCCAATCCAACTTAAGGCTTGGTAGAAAAATACCTAATCGTTCATCGTATGAAAAATAATCTTGTAACATTTTTACTCCACCTCTTCACTATATTATACATTGAAAAATTATGTGAAACATATTGATTTTTAAATTTCTAGATTTGTGATAAAGAATTGTCTGTAAATAGTTTAAAATCTAAAAATAAAAATTATTAAAATAAAAGGAAAATAATTCATAATAATAGAAAACATAGATATCTTTTAATAAAATAATCTTACTAAATTAAAGATAGTTGTATAAGAAAATGGCAAAATTTTTAATGAATTGACTTTTATGGATAAATAACATATTTAAAAAGGTTATTAAAAATACATACAATTGATTGATTTATCTAGATGATTTTCACGAATATATAAAATTATTTTTAGACTTGAAAGGAAGAGTTTTATGAGGCATGCTGTCATTACAGCAGGATCGAAGGGGTTAGGGAAGAAAGTAACTGAATCATTTTTAAACGAAGGTTATTCTGTAACTGTTACATACTTTTCTGATGAACAAGCTGTCAAAGCGCGAAAAGAAGAATGGAAAGATTACTTGGACCGAGTTCTTTTTGTAAAAGGTGATATTTGCGATAAAAAATTTATTAATGAGATTGTCTCAAAAACGATGGAGAAATTCGGAAGGGTTGATTGCCTTATTAATAATGCTGGCCCGTATTTATTTAACCGAAAAAAACTGGCTGACTATACGGATGAAGAATGGGAATACTTGTTGTATGGAAATTTGCATAGCGTGTTTTATCTTTTAAAGCAAATTATTCCAATTATGCGAAAGCAAAAATATGGACGGATAATAAATTATGGGTTTCAAGGTGCCAATTCAGCTTCGGGATGGATTTATCGTTCTGCATTCAGTGCAGCTAAAGTCGGTCTAGTATCATTAACTAAAACAATAGCCTATGAGGAGGCTGAAAATGGCATAACATCTAATATGATTTGTCCTGGAGATATTTTTGGTGATATGAAAGAATCAAATCAAACAGATGCAAGTAAGGAAGGAAAAGGCCTTGCACCAGTTGGAAGATCTGGTACGGGAGAAGATATAGCAAGAATGGTACAGTTTTTGTGTAAGGAAGAGTCTGATTTTATTACTGGAGATATTTTTGAAGTAACTGGTGGATTGGATGTTATTAATAAATACAGACATATTCCATTATCGTGAGAATTCATGGACAATTCCATTTATAAAGCATAATTTATAGTAAAAAAAGATTCTGAATTAATATTTATTAAAGGAAATTAAGCGTTTTCATTTTCTGCACTATTGTTTTGTGTTAATATAAAAATGTAATATTTATTTAATAAATAAAGCTCTTTAAGAGACACGAATTAAATATATTTCAGGGGGAAATAACATGCGCATTGGGGTACCAAAAGAAATAAAAAACAACGAAAATCGTGTAGCAATGACACCAGCTGGAGTAATGAACTTAGTTGGACATGGTCATTCAGTTTTTATTGAAACAAATGCTGGACTTGGTTCAGGGTTTACGAATGAAGAATACGTAAATGCCGGTGCAACAATTGTTGAAACTGCAGAAGAGGCTTGGAATAACGAAATGGTTATGAAAGTTAAAGAACCAATTCCAAGCGAATATGGATATTTCCGTGAAGGATTAATTTTATTCACATACTTACATTTAGCTCCAGAGCCTGAATTAACTAAGGCTTTAATTGATAATAAAGTAGTAGGAATTGCATACGAAACTGTACAAGTTGGTAATACATTACCATTATTAACTCCAATGAGTGAAGTAGCAGGACGTATGTCAGCTCAAATCGGTGCTCAATTCCTTGAGAAAAATAAAGGCGGAAAAGGTATTTTATTAGGTGGAGTACCAGGAGTACGTCGTGGAAAAGTTACAATCATTGGTGGAGGTGTAGCAGGAACAAATGCTGCTAAAGTAGCTGTTGGTCTTGGTGCTCATGTAACGATGATTGACTTAAATCCAGATCGTTTACGTCAACTAGATGACATTTTTGGTCATCAAATTACGACTTTAATGTCAAACCCTTACAATATTGCTGAAGCAGTTAAAGAATCTGATCTAGTAATCGGTGCAGTATTAATTCCAGGTGCAAAAGCACCAAAACTTGTAACAAAAGAAATGATCGAAACAATGGAACCAGGTTCAGTTGTAGTTGATATTGCAATTGACCAAGGTGGTATTTTCGAAACAACAGATCGTATTACAACTCATGATTTCCCAACATATGAGAAGCATGGAGTAGTACACTACGCTGTAGCAAACATGCCTGGTGCGGTTCCTCGTACTTCTACAATGGCACTAACAAATGTTACAGTACCTTATGCAGTTCAAATTGCTAACAAAGGTTATCAAAAAGCTTGCTTAGATAACGCTGCATTATTCAAAGGTATTAATACACTTGATGGATATGTAACATACGAAGCAGTAGCAGAAGCTCACGGCTTAGAATATAAAGAAGCAACTACTTTATTACAAGGTACATCTGTTTCTACAAACTAATAAAAAGTAAAATCCCTTTATCGAAATCGGTAAAGGGATTTTATGTTATTCTCAATTCTAATAACAGTCACTTTGTAATTTATAGTATAATTAGATTGTAATTTCCATTTTATGTAAAAAGGGTGATAGAATTGGAATTTATTTTTATACTTATTTTTCTGATTATGGGTATTTTGGGGTTTAACTGGCTAATGGGTTATCGTAACCAAAATATTACATTAGATTTAGATGAGCGCTATTTAGATTTAAATGAATATGCGAAGGCTGTGAAGGCTGAATTACAAAGCCAAGGTAAAACAGTTGATTACAGAGGAAATAGACTTTTTATCATAAATGGTAAACAATATCATCTAATTGAACGAAATGTATCAATGGGTGGTGTTCCATTACAACATACGATCCTTCAAAAGGTATAAAATAAAAACCCCCTTCTCTATATGATGAAAGGGGTTTTTACTTGGTAATTAAACTTTATTAAAAATTATATTCTTCTTTCAAAATGCTATATTGATACATATCACGATGAGCACCTTTAAAAAACTCATGCTTGCGCAATATACCATCTAAATGAAAGCCTAGTTTTGTAAGGAAATTTTGTGAAGCGATATTGTAATCGTATACTTCACCATATATTTTTATGAGTTTTAATTCATTAAAAGCGTAATTTAGTAGATAGTTTAATGCAAATGAACCAATTCCTTTATTTTGCATTGATTGATCTCCAATTACGATTCCAAAAGCGGCATGATTATTCTCTTGATCAAGATTTCCTAATTCAATTCTTCCAACACAAATACCATTGTATTCGATTGTGAACAAACGGAGATTAGGTTTAAGTCCGTCAAAATATTTTCCATATCCTTGTAGCATTTCATCTAAAGAACGTGGTTTTTCTATTCCGACAAGTTTACCAATCTCTTCATCACATTCCCATTTGTGCATAATTGGGACATCTGATGGAAGTACTTGTCGAATCGTTAGTAGTTCGGCTTGATTCATATTATAGGATGATTAATTCTTTAGGGAATTTTGTTAATGTGATTGCACCTGTTTCTGTAATAACGATATCATCTTCAATACGAACGCCACCTATATTTGGTACATAGATTCCTGGTTCAATTGTATATGACATACCCGTTTTAATAATATCAGTATTTGAATCATTTACTGATGGGTAATCGTGGATACCAATACCTAAACCGTGACCAATACGGTGAACGAAATATTCGCCATATCCAGCGTTTGCGATGACTTGGCGAGCAGCACGATCAACATTTCCTAATACCTCGCCTGGTTTACTTACTTCGATTGCAGCAAGTTGACCTTTTAAAACGGTTTCATAAATTTCTCGTTGTTGCTCATTTGGTTGACCAAACATTACTGTACGAGTAATATCTGAGCAATATCCATCAACGATAAAACCTAGGTCCATAAGTACGAAATCACCCTTTTTAATTGGGTTTGTACCTGGATTACCATGTGGTAAAGCTGAATTTGCACCAGTTAATATTAAAGTGCTAAATGATGTTTTAGAAATGCCTTTTTTCTTCATTTCATATTCCATTTCAGCAATTAAATCCATTTCTGTTTTGCCTTCAGCAATACGATCAACAATAATTTGGCAAGCCATGTCAGCCGCTTCAGCAGCAACTTGCATACGACGAATTTCTTCACTATCTTTAATTAAACGTAAGTCATGTAATTTTTCCTCAGCTGCAAGGAATTGTGCACCAGGGAAAAGTTGTACTAATCTTTCATAGCGGCCAACTAGAAGATGTTCTTTTTCAATCGCCATACGATTTACTGAAATATTGCGTTTTGCTAATGATTCTTGAATCATTGCCCAAGGGTCTTGACTATCATTAAAGCCTATTACGCCATATTTCCAGCCAGCATTTTGTACATGTCCAACTTCCATTTGTGGACAGACAAGAATTGGCTCTTCATTTGGAAATACAAGACAAGCTAAAAGACGTTCATGTGGATTACAATGGAAATTAGTTAAATAAAATACGTTCTCAGTAGATGTAATAAATCCTAGTTGAATATCTTGTTCTTTTAACCAAGTTGATAGATTTTGTATACGGTGTTCCATGTGTAACATCCTTTCTTAAAAAACAATTTACTGCAATAAACAAAAAAAGTCTCTACAGTTTGTAACACTCCTATTTTATCATTTTTTATCGAATTTCGTAAAATAGTTAACGTATTTCAAATTTTTGTAATAGAAAATAATCTGTTAAAATGTGTTAGAGACTAATTTTAAAATAAAGGAGCGACTTCAATTGAAAATTACATATTTTGGGCATAGTGTTATTTTAGTAGAACACGGTCAAGATTCAATTATTATTGACCCATTTATTAATGGTAATCCACATACTAATGTGAAAGTAGAAAATATTAAAGTGAATTATATTTATGTAACACACGGTCATGGTGATCATTTAGGTGACACAGTTGAACTTGCGAAACGAAATGATGCAACTGTTATTGCTCCAGTAGAATTAGCAACATGGATCTCTTGGCAAGGTGTTAATGTTGTCCCTATGCATATCGGGGGAGAAAAAGAGTTTTCATTTGGTAAGCTAAAATTAGTAGAAGCGATTCATGGTTCAAGTATTGTTGATGAAGAAAATAAACAAATTATTAATGTAGGACCACCATCAGGCGTCTTATTAAAAATAGCTGGTAAAACAATTTATCATGCTGGTGATACCGCATTATACAGAGGAATGAAAACATTAGGTGAGTATGAAAATATTGATATAGCCTATTTACCAATTGGTAATCATTTTACAATGGGAATCGACGATGCAGTGATTGCTTCTGAGTGGATTAACGCACAGCAAGTCATTCCAATGCATTATAATACATTTCCACCAATCCAAGTAGACCCAAATGAGTTCCTTGCAAAATTACCAAAAAATAATGGTTTTATTCATGAGCCAAATACAACAATTACACTATTGTAGTATCTGGCATAGAAAAAATATTAGTACAGTACTAGAAGCACGTTGAAACGTGCTTTTTTTCATGGTATGAATTGTTATATAATAGTTAATAAAAATATTAATACAACCATTGAAAGCTTGGTGAGGTAATTGACTACAAAGCATGATCAAATACTAGAACATATTGAACAACTACCAGTCGGTCATAAAATATCAGTTAGACAAATTGCAAAAGATTTAAGTGTAAGCGAAGGTACTGCATATAGAGCAATTAAAGATGCAGAAAATAAAGGATTTGTTAGTACTATTGAACGAGTAGGGACAATTCGAATTGAAACAAAAAGAAAAGAAAATATTGAAAAATTAACTTTTGCCGAAGTTGTTAATATCGTTGATGGACAAGTTTTAGGTGGAAAAGAAGGATTACATAAAACACTTAATAAGTTTGTTATTGGTGCAATGCAGCTTGATGCGATGATGAGATATATTAGTGCAAATAATTTATTAATCGTCGGAAACCGAGTAAATGCGCATGAATTAGCATTAAAAGAAGGGTCAGCAGTTTTAGTAACAGGTGGATTTGATACAGATGAAAGCGTAAAACGTCTTGCGGACGAAATGAAAATGCCGATTATTTCTTCTAGTTATGATACGTTTACTGTTGCGACATTAATTAATCGTGCAATTTATGATCAGTTAATTAAGAAAGATATCGTACTAGTTGAAGATATTTTAATACCAACTGAAAAAACAGCTACACTCTCTCCATTTGATGAAGTTGAAAAATGGTATGAATATAATCGAGAAACAGGTCATGGAAGATATCCTGTAATTGATGATCGAGGTAAGTTAATTGGCATTGTAACTTCAAAGGATATCATACATGAACAAAGAACCCAAAGAATTGATAAAGTGATGACTAGACATCCAATCAGTGTAAATGAAAAGATGTCGGTTGCTGCAGCCGCTAGAATGATGGTTTGGGAAGGTATAGAGTTGCTACCGGTCGTAAATACATCGAATAACTTAATCGGTATTATAAGTCGTCAAGATGTACTTGAAGCACTGCAGCAATTACAACGTCAGCCTCAAGTGGGCGAAACAATTGATGATATCGTTACTAGTCAATTTCATAATAATAAAGATCAAAAAAATGAGGACTTTACAATTAGATGTAATGTAACTCCGCAAATGACGAATGTAATTGGTACTCTTTCACATGGCGTATTTACGACGATTGTAACCGAGGCAGGTAAACGAGCCGTTCGTGATATGAAAAAAGGGGACTTAATCGTAGAAAATATAACTATTTACTTCGTACAGCCAGTTCAAATTGATGATGTCATTGAAATTAAACCAAAAGTTTTAGAATTGGGTCGTAAGTTTGGAAAAGTCGATGTTGAAGTATTTCAGCAAGGAACATTAGTTGGTAAAGCGTTAATGATGATGCAGTTATTAGATCGATAGATATGGAAGCCATATTAGGGCTTCCATTTTTTTTACAAAATAAAAAAGCAGGAAACCATTCCCTGCCTTTGAAGTTTATGAAAAAATCATCCCGTTTTTTACATTCGAAAGTAGTTTATTAACCCGATTAACAAATTCATTATTTTCGTTTCTAGTATCAAAATCTTTTGCTAAGTCATATACAATTTTTTCTAATTTCACTAAGTCGTAAATAAATTCATCTTCATTTATTTTCAATTTTTTCGCCATAAATAATGCTGCTAGCCAAAATTCGAATTTATATGATAGATTCGAAAGATTGTCGCATAAATCAACATGTTTATAAAACAATTCAATTGCTCTATCCGGATCACAAAACGTTAAAAAAATGATTTGCTCACTTAGTTCAGGAATGTATTTAGTGCGATTATATGTTACAAAATATGCTTTTTGTTGAATGATTAATGCTTCATCAATTTTTCTATCTTCTAGTAAAGGAAGAAGTAATTTTGAATAGGATTTGTGAATCGCTTCGTCACAATCAACAGTACTATTCATTATTTTATTTTGTAAATTTAAGGCTTCTTGAAGATGATCAGTTTTTAGTAAATAAATCATTTCGCTATACATTTCACATTTTTCACAATTACTTAAATTATCCCTTGGAGATTTTTTATATAGTTGATAGCTTTGTTTTGCGTAATCAATTTGACCTAAATATAAGTTCATTATAAATAGAGCTTGAAAATACGGTCTTAAAGAAAAGTTAGCAATTACTAAACGATTCTTAAAATCCTCGAAATAATGATGAATTTCCTCTAAAGAGAATCTTAGTGACTGGGGTATTATTTCTAACAACCATTTATACAGCCATAGAATCTGCTCTTGATCGATACGTTCTTCGTTTTGATCATATAAATCTACACACCATAAAAAGGTATCAATAAATAAGTCTATTTCACCAATAGAAAAAGCAGTTTCGGCTAATTCCATATTAACGTAATATAGATATCCCCATTCCTCTTGATTCTCTAATTCTTCTGCAAATGTCAGTAGTTTTTGAAGTTTAATACTAGAATGTGATAATTCTACTAGTTCATCAAATTTTGATGAAAATAGTTCTTCTGTCATCATGTAAGTTTTCTCACTTTCTAGATTACTTTAAGATTAAACAGTTTGTTTATTTTCAATTGCTTTATAATGTTTATTCTGTAAGTATCCACGATATAGATTTGCCACACCAAAAACGATGAACACAATCCCAACACAAATTCTTATTAATTCAAGATCTATCACAATTTGGTTTATACCGTAAAGCAATAGGAATAATCCAAAAGTTAATCTTGCACGTGATCCTGCAATTTTTTTTGTTAGTAGTTCGCTTGTAAAGAAAAATTTGGTAACGTAAAATAAGAAGAATAGAAAAGATATAATTACTATTGTTGCAATGCTATTCACTTAGCTTCCACCTTTCAATGACTAAATACATAATTATATTTTACAGTCATAGAAACTATATTTCAAAAGTTTTCATATAAAGGAGAGTTTAATGTTGAAGGAACAAATTTTAAAAGATATCCATTCGTTTGATACGATAATCATTCATCGTCATGTTCGTCCAGATCCAGATGCTATTGGTTCACAGTGTGGTTTAGCAGAGATGATTAAAGCAAGTTATCCTGCTAAAAAAGTATATGTAGTAGGACAATTGCCTGAGTCTCTAGCGTTTTTATATAAAATGGATGAAATTGAAGATGAAGTCTATAAGGATGCACTTGTCATTGTTTGTGATACTGCTAATACTGAACGAGTAGATGATGCTAGATATTCAACTGGAAAGAAACTGATCAAAATTGACCATCATCCAAACGTAGATCAATACGGAGACATTATGCATGTAGATACTACTGCCAGTTCAACTAGTGAGTTAATTTTTGAACTTGCAGAGAGTAGTAATGAACAATTAGTCGTAACTGACGAAGCTGCGAGACTAATTTATGCGGGAATTATAGGGGATACAGGAAGATTCTTATTTCCAAGTACAACAGAAAGAACTTTTCATGCAGCTAGTAGTTTGATTAAAAAGGATTTTTCTATTAATGAAATATATGACAATATGTACGAAACATCAATTGAGATGGCTCATTTAAATGGATATGTTCTTCAAAATTTTAAATTAACCAAAGAGGGAGTCGGTCATATCAACATGACAAAGGCTCTAATGGATGAATATAATGTAAACTCTGAACAAGCTTCATTGGCTGTAAGTTCACTTGGACATATAAAAGGGGTAAAAGCTTGGGTGATCTTTTTAGAAGAAGAGGAATTAATTCGAGTACGTCTTCGTTCAAAAGGACCAGTTATTAATGGAGTAGCTGCGATGTTTAACGGTGGTGGACATCCGCTTGCATCTGGAGCGAAAATCTTCTCATGGGAAGAAGCAGAAAAAGTAGTGGAAGAATTACAAAAAGTTTGTAGAGAAGAAATATAAAAGTTGAAAATAAATTTGAGAGGCTAATCAAGCAGTCTAGCCTCTCATTTATTTTGTGCTTTTTATTTTTAATGTAATTTCTAATACGGTATCAAAATAGATTGTATCGATTTCAAGTTTAAATCGCCGATCATCTTTAATATAAACTTTGTTTTCGATCGCCCGTCTTAATAATTCACGATTTTGGGAAACACTTTTTATATCTTGAGTAAGTAGGTTACTTAGGTCATTCTTTACATCACTAATAAGTTGATGATTCGTATATACATTTATATTGTATTGTTTGTAATTTAAGATTGTCACTTTGATTTCTTGAACGGTTAAATTTCGTTTCTTTTCCTTGTTCATTCGCTCCATATTTTCAAAAAATATATTTTTATCTCTTAAATATTCTTTATTGAGCATTTTCAATTCAGTTATTTGTTTTACTTGTTCTTCTTCTGTCACTCCATAAAAATAAATAAAGACAAGCCAGCTAATGATAAACCCGAAAAAAATGCCTACAAAAAATTTTGCCCAAGAGTGTGAGAGTTGTTCTGGAGGAGCTTTCATTATACATGTTCTCCTGTAAACCATTGGATAATGATTGTACCTGTATGTGTTCCACCCATGGCGGCTATAATCATGATAATTTGCTTAATGAATTCGATTGTTTCTCCTTCAAATAATCCTTTTTCAAAACTATAAAATGTATCAAATGTTCCACCTATCGCCCCAACAATTGCCCAAATTCGTAGTTTCATTGATAAATCATACATGCTGCTAAGTGGTGGCTGTCCAATGACATAGTAACCAATTGAACCAATGATCGATCCACCTATTATAATTCCTAGTGAAATAAAATACATTGAAATTAATGCTGGTATGAATGGCAACTTAAGCTCCAATTGTCCTCACTCCTTCAATTAATATATATGGACAAATTGTTACGTGTATGATGAGTATTAAAGTAAGTTTAAAATAAATGATTTGTTTTCTTTTTTACGAACAAAAATAGAATGTAAGTTCGTGTTTTGTGATAGAATAGATTATATTAAAAAGATGGTAAGGAGGAATGTAGATGAGTTTTGTTCATTTGCAAGTTCAAAGTTCTTATAGTTTATTGCAAAGTGCATGTAAAATAGATGAATTAATTAATGCTGCTGTTAGAGAAGGACATCCTGCGCTTGCTATTGCAGATGAAAATGTCATGTACGGGGTAATTCCTTTTTATCATGCGTGTAAAAAAGCGGGGATTAAGCCAATTGTTGGGGTGAAAATCTCAATTTTAATGGATGAACAGCAGTCTTATCCGATGATTTTATTAGCAAAAGATTTGACAGGTTATCAAAACCTTCTAAAACTTACAAGTATTATAGGGACGAAATCACCAGAAGGAATTCCTAAAAAGTGGTTATCGGCATATAGTACCGGTGTGATTGCAATTACACCAGGAATCGAGGGAGAAATTGAAAACTTACTATTAAATGGAGAAATCGAAAGAGCTATTGTTCATGTAAAAGAATACCAAACAATTTTCGATCACTTTTTTGTCAGTATTCAAGATCACGGTTTACCTGAAGATCGTTTGTTATATCCATTAATTAAACAAGTACAAAAAGAAACAAACATCGGTTTAGTTGTTACAAATGACGTTCGATATATTGAAAAAGAGGATGCACTTATACAAGATGCATTATTTTCAGTTAAAAATGGTACTAAGTTATCAGATGAATCAAGACCAAGATTACTTTCTAACGAATATTATTATAAATCAAAAAACGAATTAGTGAAGCTGTTCTCTGATGAAGAAGAAGCATTTCAAAACACGATCCATATTTCAGATATTTGTAATGTAACGATACCTTTTCATCAGCCGTTATTGCCTAAGTATCCAGTACCTGATGGATATTCTACATTGGAATATTTAAAAATGGTTTGCGAAAATGGCATGATAGAGCGGTATGGGGATATTAGTGATGAACTTAAACAAAGATTAGAATTTGAGTTAAATACAATCGATAAGATGGGATTTAATGATTACTTCCTCATTGTTTGGGACTTTATTAAATATGCACATGAAAAAGGGATATTTGTTGGACCAGGACGTGGTTCCGCCGCGGGATCTTTAGTGGCATACGTATTAAAAATTACAAATGTAGACCCAATCCATTATCATTTACTATTTGAACGATTTTTAAATGAAGAAAGAATTACAATGCCAGATATTGATATTGACTTTCCTGATCATCGACGAGATGAAATGATTGATTATGTAGCTGCAAAATATGGTGATGTACATGTTGCACAAATTATTACATTCGGAACATTAGGAGCAAAAGCAGCCATTCGAGATATTGCAAGAGTAATGGGGCTAACACCAACAGAAATAGATCGTTATTCGAAGCTCATTCCTTCATCTCTCGGAATTTCATTAAAAGATGTCTATGAGCAATCAAAAGCATTTAAAAGTCACGTAGAACATTCTGGTATTCATAAACGGATATTTGAAGTAGCTTGCCAAGTTGAAGGTTTTCCTCGTCATACAAGTATTCATGCGGCAGGTGTTATTATTTCTGAACTTCCGTTAACAAATGTTGTCCCCTTACAAGAGGGGAATCATGGAGTGTTTTTAACACAATATCCTGCAGAAATACTTGAAGAGCTTGGTTTAGTAAAGATGGACTTCCTTGGCCTACGTAACTTAAGCTTATTGGAAGAGGTCTGTCGATTAATTTATGAATCAAAAGGCGAAGTAATTCGTTTAGAAGAAATTCCGTTACAAGATTCAAAAACATTTGAAATTCTTAGTAAAGGTGATACTTCAGGTGTATTTCAACTAGAATCATCAGGGATGAGAAGAGTACTACAGCAACTACAACCGAATCAGTTTGAAGATATAGTTGCTGTAAACGCGTTATATCGTCCAGGTCCAATGGAGCAAATCCCTAAATTTATTCAATATAAACATGGATTGGAGAAAGTTACCTATCCGCATCCAGTTTTAGAAAAAATATTAAAACCAACATATGGCGTAATTATTTATCAAGAGCAAATCATGCAAATTGCTTCAACTCTTTCAGGGTTTACCTTAAGTGAAGCAGATTTACTTCGTAGAGCAGTAAGTAAAAAGAAGAAGGAAGTTTTAGACAAAGAAAGAATTCATTTTGTAGAAGGCGCACTTGCTAAAGGTTATGATGAACAAGTTGCAAATGAAGTATACGATTTAATTGTTCAATTTGCTAACTATGGATTTAATAGAAGTCATGCTGTTGCGTATAGTATGATTGCGTATCAGCTAGCATATTTAAAAGCAAATTTTCCTCTAGAATTTTATGCAGCACTGCTATCGAGTTTTATAGGAAGTGAAGAGAAAGTATCGAATTATATTGGTGAAGCAAAATTGAAAGGGATCCCAATCTATCCACCTTCAATAAATAAAAGCCAATATGCTTTTGTAGTTGAAGGAAATGGCATTCGATATAGTCTATTAGCAATTAAAAATATTGGAATGGCGACTGTAAGAGAAATTCTACAAAAACGGCCATATAAAGATTTTTTTGAAGTGTGTATTAAAATTTCACCAAAAGCATTAAACCGAAAAAGTATAGAGAATTTAATTTTTTCGGGATGCTTTGATGAGTTTGAGCTTGACCGTGCGACACTATTAGCAAATATTGATATGATCTTTGATTATGTGGATATAGTAAGACCTGAAAATGAGGATCAATTTGATTTATTTCTTGATGAAGAATTTGTGCCTAAACCAGAAATTATTAAAGTGGATCCAATGAAAATTTCAATTAAGCTTGAATTAGAAAAACAGGCTTTAGGTACTTATTTATCAGGTCATCCAGTTAGTCAATATGAGAAGCTGCTTAAAGAAAGTGATGCCGGGACTATTTCATCAATTATGATGAAGAAAGATACAGAACATCTATTGTTTGTCTATATTAAGGATTTAAGGGTTACAAAAACAAAAAAACAACAACATATGGCTTTTTTACAAGTTGAAGATTTAAGTACTTCAATCGATGCGGTCGTGTTTCCGACTACTTTTGAAAAATACCGTCATAAATTAAAAGAAAAAGAAGTAGTCGTAGTAAAAGCAAAAGTTGATGAACGGGATGAAAGAAAACAATTAATTATAAATGAAGTTCTAACAATTGAAGAAATGGAAGAAATAAATGACCAAAAGAAGTATACTTTATTTATTAAAATAACGGGACATACTAATAAAAATATTTCATATACAATTCAGCAAACGATTTCTAAGTTTAAAGGGTATGCAAAAGTTGTGCTTTATTATGAGGAAGATAAAAAAGCTGTTCAATTATCTGAACATTATTATGTAAATCCTACTGTAAATTGTCTTGGAATGTTAAGAAAAATTGTAGGAGATGCAAATGTTGTATTAAAGAAATAGACATTCTTCTCTAAACTATTTATTATTAACGTACATGTGATATCATACAAAAAGAAAATTTCCTTTTTTAAAAAGAAAATCACTAAGAAATAAACAGTTGAAAAGTCAACTCGTCATCATTAGGGAGAGTGAATAGTTTGTCATTATTAAGTGAAGAAGCATTACATATGCATAGAGTACATCAAGGTAAATTAGAAACAGTTTCTAAGGTGCCGGTTACAAATGCGAAAGAATTAAGTTTAGCGTACTCACCAGGCGTTGCCGAGCCGTGTAAAGAAATTTACGAAGAAAAAACTAGAGTATATGAATACACAATGAAAGGTAATATGGTTGGTGTAGTTTCGGATGGATCTGCAGTTCTTGGACTTGGTAATATTGGACCAGAGGCCGCTTTACCTGTAATGGAAGGTAAAGCTGCGTTATTTAAAAGCTTTGCTGGTGTTGATGCATTTCCTATCTGCTTAAATACGCAAGATGTAGAGCAAATCATTCAAACAGTAAAATTGTTAGAACCTACATTTGGTGGAATAAATTTAGAGGATATTGCAGCTCCGAACTGCTTTATTATAGAAGAGCGCTTAAAGCGCGAAACCAATATTCCAATCTTCCACGATGATCAACATGGAACAGCTATCGTTACACTTGCAGGTTTAGTAAATGCTTTAAAAATCGTGAATAAAAATATGGCTGATATTAAAGTAGTTTTAAATGGTGCAGGAGCAGCTGGTATTGCTATATTAAAATTATTATATCGTTTCGGTGTTCGCCAAATTATTATGTGTGATACAAAAGGCGCGATTTACGAAGGCCGTCCAGTTGGTATGAATAGCGTCAAAAATGAAGTTGCAAAATACACTAATAAAGATAAAATACAAGGTAGCCTTAAAGAAGTACTTGAAGGGGCAGATGTATTTATTGGGGTTTCTGTAAAAGGAGCAGTAACGCAAGAAATGGTTCGTTCAATGAACGAAAATCCTATTATTTTTGCTATGGCTAATCCTGATCCAGAAATTATGCCTGAAGATGCAAAAGAAGCTGGTGCTTTAGTAATTGGTACTGGTCGAAGTGATTATCCTAACCAAGTAAATAACGTTCTTGCGTTCCCTGGTATTTTCCGTGGCGCATTAGATGTTCGTGCTACACATATTAATGAAGAGATGAAAATTGCGGCAGTAAATGCAATTGCAAGCTTAGTAAGTGAAGCAGATTTATCTCCAGATTTTATTATTCCAGCACCATTTGATCCGCGAGTGGCACCTAAAGTAGCTGCTAGTGTGGCAAAAGCTGCGATGGAAACTGGAGTTGCAAGACTAAATGTTGATCCGAAAGAAATCGAAGAAAAAACAAAAAAACTAGCTTTAATTAAATAGTTTTAATACCAGATATTAATATTTATGGGGATAGTATTACAATACTAAAATTAAGTAGTGTAGTACTATCCTTTTTTATCTGATATAATACTTAGATGTGGTAAAAATCCGCAGAGGTTATTGGAAAATAAAGGGATTTCATAAAAAATGAATAAATTAATACTTTAAGATTATCTACAAATTTCATGCTCAATGAATGGTTGAAATGACGAAATTTAGCTGAATTTTATCGACAAATGTTAACAAAAAGTGTATAACATTTATAGTATCCTATTAGTATTTAGTACTAAAAAAGTTAGGAGGAATTAGGTTGCAAATAAAAGACTTATTTTCCAAAAAGAAAAAATATGCATCTATACCTTCAGAAGTAATGAGACAAGATTTACCTGACGGTGTTATGACAAAATGTCCTAAATGTAAAAAAATTAGTATTACAAAAGAATTAATAAAAAACCTAAAAGTTTGTAATAGTTGTGGATATCACCATCAAATGACAGCATTCGAAAGAATCGAAAGCTTAATTGATGAAAATACTTTTGAAGAATTTGATCAAAACATGGTTTCTGCGAATCCCCTACACTTCCCTGATTACATAGAGAAGCTTGAAGGTGATCGTAAAAAAACAGAGCTTAACGAGGCGATTGTTACAGGAAAAGGAAAAATCGACGGAATTCCTGTTGTAATTGCAGTTATGGATGCAAGATTCCGAATGGGAAGCATGGGATCTGTTGTTGGAGAGAAAATAACTCGTGCAGTTGAGCGAGCTTCATCTGACGGTTTACCATTTATTATTTTTACTGCATCTGGCGGAGCACGTATGCAAGAAGGTATTTTAAGTTTAATGCAAATGGCAAAAACTAGTGCTGCACTTAAAATGCATAGCGAGCTAGGTTATTTAGCAATTTCAATTATGACAAATCCAACTACGGGTGGAGTATCTGCTAGTTTTGCGTCTTTAGGCGATTTTAACTTTGCTGAGCCTGGTGCATTAATTGGTTTTGCTGGTAGACGTATTATCGAACAAACGATCCGTGAAGAATTACCTGAAGACTTCCAAACTGCTGAATTCCTTCTGAATCATGGCCAGCTTGACGCAGTCATTTCGCGATTAGAATTACGTTCAAAATTATTTACAATTCTTAACTTACATCAAGGGGGTGTCTTGCAATAGTGGTTATGCTAGAATTCGAAAAACCGATTCATGAACTAAAGACGAAAATTGACGAACTAAAGGTTTATACAAGTCAACATGATGTTGATTTTACTGAAGAAATCAGACGTTTAGAAGAACGTTTAAAAACCTTAGAAAATGAAATTTACGGAAATATGGGAGTTTGGGATCGAGTACAAGTTGCTAGACATCCAGAACGACCAACTACTTTAGATTATGTTAATAGATTATTTACGGATTTCTTTGAGTGTCATGGTGATCGATTATTTGGAGACGATGCTGCAATCGTATCAGGTATCGCATCTTACCGTGGATTACCAGTTACGATCGTAGGACATCAACGTGGTAAAGATACAAAAGAAAATATTAGACGTAATTTCGGTATGCCACATCCAGAAGGTTACCGAAAAGCACTTCGTTTAATGAAGCAAGCTGAGAAATTTAACAGACCGATTATTGCGTTTATTGATACAAAAGGCGCATATCCTGGTAAAGCAGCCGAAGAGCGTGGACAAAGCGAAGCAATTGCTCGAAATATTTTTGAAATGGCAGGCTTAAAAGTGCCTACTATTTGTATTGTAATTGGTGAAGGTGGTAGTGGTGGAGCGTTAGCATTAGGAATTGGTAATAAGTTACTGATGCTAGAAAACTCAACTTACTCTGTAATTTCTCCAGAAGGTGCAGCAGCATTATTATGGAAAGATTCTTCACAAGCACGTAGAGCTGCTGAAACTATGAAAATTACAGCTCCAGACTTATTAGAATTAGGTGTAGTTGACCAAATTATACCTGAGGTAAAAGGTGGAGCACAAAATGATGTTGAACAACAGGCTAAATATATCGACAAGTACTTATACGAAACATTAAAGTCATTGTTATCTATGGATAAAGAAGAGCTGGTTCAACAACGATATGAAAAACACGCAAAGTTAGGGAAAATTTCTTTTAATCATTAATATTTAGTTTAACTTCTAGAGTGTGTGAAACAATATGTTAGCATGCTCTTTTTGTATTTTTTTAAAAAAATTAGTAAAAAATAGCAATATGCATAAAGAGTGTCGTCATACTTTTTACAAGGTATCATTTATTAAAAAAAGTTTATGAAAAAGTTCACATTATTTCTATTGTTTAAATATGCATTACATGGTACTTTATTTAAATGAATAAATGCATAATGTTAATGTAAAATCATTGAGGTGAATACATAATGAAAAGAATTGGCGTATTAACTAGTGGAGGAGACGCTCCAGGAATGAACGCTGCTGTACGAGCAGTCGTAAGAAAAGCGATTTTCCATGGCTTAGAAGTTTACGGTATATACCAGGGATATACTGGTCTTATTAATGGAAATATTGAGAAGCTAGAGTTAGGTTCTGTTGGCGATATTATTCATCGTGGTGGAACAAAACTACTTAGTGCACGTTGTCCTGAATTTAAAACATTAGAAGGACAAATGAAAGGAATTGAACAACTTAAAAAGTTTGGTATTGAAGGATTAGTTGTAATTGGTGGAGACGGATCATATCAGGGGGCAAAAAAGCTGACTGAACATGGTTATCCTTGTGTAGGTGTCCCAGGAACAATTGATAATGATATTCCAGGTACTGATTTTACAATTGGATTTGATACAGCTTTAAATACTGTTATTGATGCGATTGATAAAATACGTGATACAGCAACATCACATGAGCGTACATATGTAATTGAAGTGATGGGTCGTAATGCAGGTGATATTGCATTATGGGCAGGTTTAGCTGATGGCGCAGAAACGATTTTAGTCCCTGAATGTGACTATGATATGGATGATATTATTAGTAAATTAAACCGCGGTAGTGAACGTGGTAAAAAACATAGTATTATTGTGGTTGCTGAAGGTGTAGGAAGTGCAATTGAGATAGGTAAAGTAATACAAGAGCGAACTCACTTTGACACGCGTGTAACTGTTTTAGGACATGTTCAACGTGGTGGTTCACCAAGCGCTGCTGACCGAGTTTTAGCAAGTCGTCTAGGAGCAAGAGCGGTAGAACTACTTATGGAGGGCAAAGGTGGACGTTGTGTTGGAATTCAAAATAATAAGTTAGTTGACCACGATATTATCGAAGCATTATCTAAAAAGCATGAACTTGATCAAGATATGTATCAGTTATCTCAAGAACTTTCTATTTAATTAGATAGATTTAATTGAGCAATCGATTTCATAAATTTCTTAATAGTTTATAGTTTTGTATAAATTTGGAGGGTAAAAAATGCGTAAAACAAAAATAGTTTGTACGATTGGTCCTGCTAGTGAATCGGTAGAAAAATTAGTAGAGTTAATTAATGCAGGAATGAACGTAGCACGTTTAAACTTCTCGCATGGTTCTCATGAAGAGCATGCTGCAAGAATTAAAAGTATCCGCGAGGCTTCTGAAAAAACTGGTAAAACTGTAGCGATTCTTTTAGATACAAAAGGACCTGAAATTCGTACTTTAGATTTCGAAGGTGGCCAAGCAGAGTTAAAAACTGGAAATGAAGTTATTATTACTACTGAACCAGTAGTTGGTACAGCAGAAAAATTTGCAGTATCTTACGAAGGATTAATTGATGATGTACATGTTGGTTCAAAAATTTTAATCGATGATGGATTGATTGGTTTAGAAGTAATCGGTATTGAAGGAAATGATATTCGTACTAAAGTGTTAAACAGCGGTTTAGTAAAAAATAAAAAAGGTGTAAACGTACCAAATGTACGTGTAAATCTACCTGGTATTACAGAAAAAGATATAAGCGATATCGAATTTGGTATTGAGCAAAATGTTGATTTTATTGCTGCATCTTTCGTTCGTAAAGCATCTGATGTATTAGAAATTCGTGAACTATTAGGTAAACATCGTGCGGATTATATTCAAATTATACCGAAAATCGAAAACCAAGAAGGGATCGATAATATCGATGAAATTCTTGAAGTTTCAGATGGTTTAATGGTTGCACGTGGTGACATGGGCGTAGAAATTCCACCAGAAGAGGTACCAATCGTTCAAAAACAATTAATTAAAAAATGTAATAATGTAGGTAAGCCGGTAATTACAGCTACTCAAATGCTAGATTCTATGCAACGTAATCCTAGACCAACACGAGCAGAGGCAAGTGACGTTGCAAATGCCATTCTTGATGGTACTGATGCAATTATGTTATCAGGAGAAACAGCTGCAGGTTCATATCCAATCGAATCAGTTTCAATGATGAATTCAATTGCGCTTCGAATTGAAAAAAGCTTACAATACGAAGAATTATTTAAAAAACGTCAAAGAGAAAATAAAGGAACAATTACTGATGCAATTGGTCAATCGGTTGCAGCAACAGCTTTAAACTTAAAAGTTTCTGCAATTATTGCTCCTACAGAGAGTGGACATACTGCGAAAATGATTTCAAAATATCGTCCAAAAGCTCCTATTTTAGCTATTACATCTGATATTCGTATTTGTCGCCGTCTATCTTTAGTTTGGGGAGTTCAAACTCAATATAGAGAAAGAGCAAACTCAACTGATGAAATGTTACAACATGCTATGGATGCGGCTCAAGAAGCTAAATATGTTTCAAATGGTGATACTGTCATCATTACGGCTGGATTACCAATTGGTGAAACAGGTATGACGAATATGATGAAAATCCATGTAGTAGGTGACGTGATCGCTCAAGGTCAAGGTATCGGTCGCAAAACTGCTGCAGGAAAAGTTATCATCGCAAAAACAGGTGAAGAAGCTGTTTCGAAAGTTACACCAGGTAGTATTCTTGTAACAAATAGTACAGATAGAGATATGATGCCAGCAATTGAAAGAGCAGCAGCTATTATTACTGAAGAAGGTGGTTTAACTAGCCATGCTGCAGTAGTAGGTGTTAGCTTAGGAATTCCAGTAATTGTTGGAGTTGAAAATGCGACGAACATCTTAGTAAACGGTCAAGCTGTTACAGTAGATGCTTCTAGAGGAATCGTTAGTACAGGACATAAAAGTATATTTTAAGATATAATAAAGAGAAGGACAATTTTCCTTCTCTTTATTTTTTAAAGACAAATATAAGATTATTAAATGATATTTTAATTCTAAGCAAGAGGTGAAACTATCATGAAAAAACTTGTTGGTTGGCTAATTTTAATCCCATTAATTGATTTAATCTGTTTAACATTACTTAGTAGAGTAATTGGTTCCTTATCAGTATTTCTTTGGCTTATCGGTACGCTTTTGATTGGTATTTATATCATGAGAACCGTTTGGGTTACAGTTAAACAACAAGCCGGAGAACAGCTTCGGGCAGGCAAAATGCCAGATTTAATCATGATAGAAGGATTATCTTTTTTTCTAATTGGTCTCCTATTTTTTATTCCGGGACCAATTACCGACGTATTGGCAATCGTGTTGCTAATTAAACCAATTAGAATCAAATTTGTTCAACAACTTATTTATTTTGTAATGAAAAAGCTAAAAGGTAATGTTGTTTGGACGGGATATATAAAGAAATGATTATTGGAAATGCTTTAAAAGACAAAAACGAGAAAGCACTTAGCGATCTCGTTTTTTAATTTGCAGTTTAATTTGAACCTCTAATATAATACCAAAGTTCATGGAAGACTCGTGCTCGATATAAAGTTGATAAAATGACTAAAGTTACTGGACCGGCAATCAATCCTAGTAGACCCAAAAATTTAAAACCAACAAATAACGAGATTAAAGTAGGAAGTGGTTGTAGTCCTATATTTGAAGATAGAACTTTTGGCTCTGCAAGTTGACGTTGGATAATGACAACACCATATAAAATTGCCAGACCAATCGTTAATTTATAATCGCTAGACAGAAAAGTATATAAGATCCATGGTACGAAAATTAAGCCAGTTCCTAAGTATGGAAGTAAGTCAATGAAACCGATCAGAATAGCTATTGTGATTGCGAAAGGAATTCTCAATATTAATAATCCGATTAGGACTAGCACAGTCGTCATAGAAATAAGAGTGATATGTGCTTTAATAAAACCAAATAAAGCTTTCCGTAAATCAATAAAAATTGTTTTGCTGTAATGTTGAATTCGATCTGGAGTATATTTTGCGAATAAATTTTTTATTTTGTACCAGTCTTTACTAATAAAGAATGTTGCTAATAAAGATACGAATATTAAAGTAGCGGTATTAGGTAATAAAGCGATTACTAATTTAATTCCTTCAATGATTCCGTTTAATGCTTCTTTACCTAGATTAATAGCGGAATCGCCAATCGATTGTATATTTGTACGAATCGTTTGTTGTTGACCAGCACCGAGTTGACTATATTTACTCATAATTAAGTCATATAGAGGAACTATCTTATCCGTAACAATATTTTCAACGAAATAAATTAATCGTTCAAAACTTTCTGGTACAACTTGAATTAAATAGGTCGACCCTGAAATGATTTCCGTAATTAGTAATGTAAATAACCCTGCTAAAACAGCTAATAGTAAAATAATGGATAAAAATGCAGCTATTCCTCTAGGTATTCTGGCTTTTTCGTTTAATAAATTGACTAGTGGATTTAAAAAGTAGGCAATGATAAAAGCAATGATGAAAGGGTATGTAAGTTTTGAGATGAATAGTGCAGCGTAAAAACCTAAAATAATACATGCGATTACAAATAAAAACCGAATGATCTGAAAAACTAAAGTTCTATTCAAACTTTTACCTCCTTCCAAAAATGAAATGAGTCTCCTTGTCTTATTTTATCAAGAATTATTTTTTTATAATAGTAAAGTTTGATAGTATTTATTAATAAATTATACAATAAGGAGCTACTAACAAATGAGCGAATCAACAATATTTCTTTTAGTTTTACTACTAATTGGTGCAATTGCTAAAAATAACTCTTTAATCATTTCAATTATAGTATTGTTCGTACTAAAATATACTCCTCTTGGAGATCGAGTATTTCCCTATATGCAAACAAAAGGGATAAATTTAGGTGTAACGGTTATTACAATTGCTGTATTAGTACCAATCGCTACCGGTGAAATAGGTTTTAAAAATTTAATGGAAGCATTAAAAACCCCTGTAGCCTGGATCGCACTTCTCTCTGGAATCGCCGTGGCTCTGTTGGCAAAAGGTGGAGTACAATTATTAGCTACTAGTCCACAAATAACAGCAGCATTAGTACTAGGTACTATACTATCTGTAGCTGTATTTAAAGGGGTTGCAGTAGGGCCTTTAATAGGGGCTGGAATCGCATATCTATTCATTTGGATTGTAGAATTAATTAAGTAATTGAATAATAATTATATTTTAGTAAATTGTTTTCATTCACAAAAGTCAGATTATTGTTTATAATAAATGATAGTAGGGTTCCTTTCTATGTATACTAGGTGATTGAAAAGAGTTATACCAGTATATGTATGTAGTAAATACTAGGGAAATTTTTGCGTAAAGGAGAGAGGGGAATATGACAGTTAAAAGTGGTTTAGAGGGTGTTGTAGCAGCTACGACTTCTATAAGTTCTATTATTGATGATACATTAACGTATGTAGGTATCGGTATCGATGAATTAGCAGAATATGCAAGTTTTGAAGAAGTAGTATATTTATTATGGCATCGCAAATTACCAAATAAGGTTCAACTTAAAGAACTTGCTTCTCAATTAGCAGATAATGCCGAGTTACCAGAAGAAGTTATTACTTACTTAAAATCAACAAACTTAAAAAATGTACATCCTATGACTGTTTTACGTACAGTTATTTCAATGCTTGCATTGTATGATAAAAATGCTGAAGCAATGGACTCAGATTCAAATTATCTTAAAGCAATCCAACTTCAAGCTAAAGTTTCAACTTTTGTGGCAGCGTTTTCTCGAATCCGTAAAGGACTTGAGCCAGTTGCTCCTAATAAAGATTTATCATTTGCAGCTAACTTCTTATATATGCTGACTGGTGATAAACCGAATGAAATTGCGGAAGAAGCAATTAATAAGGCATTAGTACTACATGCTGACCATGAATTAAATGCTTCGACATTTACTGCACGCGTTTGCGTTGCAACATTATCTGATATTTATTCAGGTATTACAGCTGCGATTGGTGCTTTAAAAGGTCCATTACACGGTGGCGCAAATGAAAGCGTTATGAAAATGTTAGCTGAAATTGGTGAGATTGAAAATGTTGAATCTTACATTCAAGAGAAAATGGATGCTAAAGCTAAAATCATGGGATTCGGACATCGCGTATACCGTGGTGGTGACCCACGTGCGAAACATTTAAAAGAAATGTCTCGTCAATTAGGTGCAATTACTGGAGAGTTAAAATGGTACACAATGTCTGAAAAAATAGAAGAACTTGTTACAACTCAAAAGAATATTCCACCAAATGTTGATTTCTACTCTGCATCTGTTTATCACAGCTTAGGAATTGAACATGATTTATTTACTCCAATCTTTGCTATTAGCCGTATGTCTGGTTGGACTGCTCACATTTTAGAACAATATGATAATAATCGTATTATTCGTCCGCGTGCAGATTATACAGGACCAGAGAAAAACTCTTACATTCCAATTGAAGAGCGTGTATAAAGAATTATTTGAATACTTAAAATAGTATTTAATATTCGAATGATAGTGGTATAGTAAAGAGAGGGAGAGGAATCTTCCTCTCAAAAGCATGTATTTAATGAATTTAACTTATTTATTCAAGGGGGAGCATGTAATGCAAGCTGAAAAAATCACATTAGTAGACGGCCAATTAAACGTGCCAAACAATCCAATTATTCCTTTTATTGAAGGCGACGGTACAGGCCCAGATATTTGGGCAGCATCTTCACGTGTTTTAGATGCAGCTGTAGAAAAAGCATATAATGGTAATCGTAAAATCGAATGGAAAGAAGTTCTTGCTGGTGAAAAAGCATTTAATGTAACTGGTGAATGGTTACCTCAAGAAACTTTAAATTTAATTGAAGAGTACATGATTGCAATTAAAGGACCTTTAACAACTCCAGTTGGTGGCGGTATTCGTTCTTTAAACGTTGCTCTACGTCAAGAATTAGATTTATTTGTATGTTTACGTCCTGTACGTTACTTTGAAGGTGTACCTTCACCAGTTAAACGTCCAGAAGATACAGACATGGTCATTTTCCGTGAAAACACTGAAGATATCTATGCTGGTATCGAATATGAAAAAGGCTCTGAAGCAGTTCAAAAAGTAATTGAATTCTTACAAAAAGAAATGGGTGTTAATAAAATCCGTTTCCCAGAAACATCTGGTATCGGTATTAAACCAATTTCTGAAGAAGGTACAAAACGTCTTGTACGTGCAGCAGTTAATTATGCAATTCAAGAAAACCGTAAATCTTTAACGTTAGTTCATAAAGGTAATATCATGAAATTTACTGAAGGTGCATTTAAGAACTGGGGTTATGAAGTTTGTGAGCAAGAATTCGGCGATAAAGTATTTACATGGGCAGAGTACGATCGCATTGTAGAAACAAGCGGTAAAGACGCAGCTAACAAAGCAATGGAAGAAGCAGAAAAAGCTGGTAAAATCCTAGTAAAAGACAGCATTGCTGATATCTTCTTACAACAAATTTTAACTAGACCACGTGAGTTCGATGTAGTAGCTACAATGAACTTAAATGGTGACTATATTTCTGATGCACTTGCTGCTCAAGTAGGTGGAATCGGTATCGCTCCTGGAGCAAATATCAACTACGAAACTGGACATGCTATCTTTGAAGCTACACATGGTACAGCACCTAAATACGCTGGATTAGATAAAGTAAACCCATCTTCAGTTATTCTTTCTGGAGTATTAATGCTTGAGCATATGGGTTGGAATGAAGCAGCTTCTATGATTCTTAAATCAATGGAAAAAACAATTGCTTCAAAAGTTGTTACTTATGACTTTGCTCGTCTAATGGATGGGGCTACTGAAGTAAAATGTTCTGAATTTGCAAACGAATTAATTTCAAATATGGAATCAGTTCTTGTATAATTAAATTGTGTTTGTAAACAAAAGGGAGGTATTTATATGTCAATTCGTAGACGTAAAATTTCTGTAGTGGGTGCTGGATTTACTGGTGCTACAACAGCTTTCTTGCTTGCACAAAAAGAACTAGGGGATGTAGTAATAGTTGATATTCCTCAACTAGAGAACCCTACTAAGGGAAAAGCCTTAGATATGCTTGAAGCAAGTCCAGTTCAAGGGTTTGATGCGAACATTATTGGTACTAGTGATTATGCTGACACAGCTGATTCAGATGTAGTAGTCATTACAGCAGGTATCGCTCGTAAACCGGGTATGAGCCGTGATGATCTAGTATCAACCAACTCAAACATCATGAAAGCAGTTACTCGTGAAATCGTAAAATACTCTCCTAACTGTACAATCGTAGTTTTAACGAACCCGGTTGACGCAATGACTTATACAGTATACAAAGAAGCTGGTTTTCCAAAACACCGCGTTATTGGACAATCTGGAGTTCTTGACACAGCCCGTTTTAGGACGTTTGTGGCCAAGGAATTAAATTTATCTGTTAAAGATATTTCTGGATTTGTTTTAGGTGGTCACGGAGACGATATGGTACCATTAGTGCGTTATTCATATGCTGGTGGTATTCCATTAGAAAAATTAATTCCAAAAGATCGTTTAGATGCTATTGTTGAACGTACTCGTAAGGGTGGCGGAGAAATCGTAAATCTACTAGGTAACGGAAGTGCTTATTATGCACCTGCTGCATCTTTAGTAGAAATGGTTGAAGCTATTCTTAAGGACCAACGTCGCGTGTTACCTACAATTGCTTATTTAGAAGGCGAATATGGTTACAGCGGTATTTACTTAGGAGTTCCTACAATTATAGGCGGAAACGGTATTGAACAAATTATTGAATTAGATTTGACTGCTGAAGAAAAAACAGCATTAGATCGCTCAGTTGCAGCTGTCAAAAACGTTATGAACGTTTTAGCTTAAAAAGAAGACCCACAAGGTAATGTACATTTACCTTTGGGTCTTTTAATTTTAACGTTCTTTAATACTCACCTTTTATAACAAAATAAGAACCACGAATCGTTCCAGCCAGTTTAGACTTCTGCCTAGCAAACTTAAATTTTTCTTCTAATTCCTTTGGTATTTCCATTCCTTCAGAAAGTTTAAAACCAACAGCACGCTTTTTAGGATCATCAACTGTATACATCACATTGACAGAGAGTCCATCCTCATAAAAGACGTAGGCAAATTTAATATTTTCTACTTGAAAGCGGAAGTTTCTAAAGGCTTAGCAGCGAATTCTATATCACGCTCTTCTTTTAAAATTCGGTTCACATAATCAAGTGTTTCCTGACTTTCACTTGCTGGTACAACTGTGAATTCATGTTTGTACTTGTTCATAAAATAACGAGCTTCATGAGCACGTAAACCTGCAAGCGCATCAACTACGGGGGAAGACTCTAAACCAATAGTAGAAACATTTTTGAAATCAACCGCATTGGACATTTCAATCTCTCCTTTTTCACTTAACTAAATTTAAATATCTAATCTACTAAATTATACCAAAAGTTTGTGCTCCCCAGATAACATTTCATGATATAAGTATATACAAGTTTTTGATATAACAAACAAAATGATCCTTATTAAGAGGTAAAACGGTTAGTGTGTAAATGTAGTAGATAAAATAGAGATTTAGGAGAAATAGAATTTTCTCTTCCATAAGGGGGAAAAATAATTTTATAAAAATTTTGCCGATTAAGAAGGAAAATTGCTATTGTTTATCGAATTTTTAAAATATTAAGATAAACAGGGGGTCTAATATGTTAACTAAAAAAGCAAAAATCGGACGAAAACTTGAAGACATTTCAATTGGTGAAAAGTTAATTGTAACAGAACATATTGATGAAAAACATATTTACTTATACCTGGCTTTAACAGGCGATACAAATCCACTATATACACAATACAACTATGCTTCGCAAACAAAATACAATAAACCGATTGTTCCAAGTTTTATAATAAGCGGATTAATCTCTGCGGCAGTTACAAAACACTTACCTGGCCCAGGAAGTCATATTATAAAAAAAGAACTTCAATTCGATCAACATATCTATCATAATGAAACAATTTCAATTCATTTTGAAGTAGTTGAAATTAACTTAGATTTAAATGAAGTATGCATTAATGTAAGCGTTTTAAATAAAACGCAAACTGAAATTGCAAGTGGAAAACTGATCGTAATTCCACCAACTGTAAACCAATCGAATGCTCTGTTATATGAGAATTTTTAACTTGAAGAATGTCAACTGACATTCTTTTTTTTGTTGTAAACGTTCCATCACTTTTTTTCGTTTTACGTTTGATTGAAATTTTAGTATATTAAAAAGTAGATAAAGATAGAATTGGAAACAAATGGATGAGGGTTTAATAATAACCTGGAGGAATATGAAATGAGCAATAAAATTCTTGTAGTTGACGATGAAGAGCATATCTTAACTTTAATCAAATTTAACCTAGAACAAGCAGGGTTTCAAGTTGTTACGGCTACTGATGGAGAAGAAGGTCTACAGAAGGCTGAACAGGAAAAGCCAGATTTAATCGTATTAGATCTAATGCTACCTAAAAAAGATGGTATGGAAGTATGTAAAGAATTAAGACTTCAAAGAAATCTGACGCCAATTTTAATGGTTACAGCAAAAGATGATGAATTTGATAAAGTGTTAGGACTTGAACTTGGTGCCGATGATTATATGACAAAACCATTTAGCCCAAGAGAAGTCGTAGCAAGAGTTAAAGCGATATTAAGAAGATCTAAAATTACTGAAACACCAGTACAATCAAACGACGAAGCTGAAACTTTAGTAATAGCCGATTTAAAAATTTTAGCTGATTATTATGAAGCATATTTCCAAGGTGAAAAACTGGAATTAACACCTAAGGAATTTGAATTATTATTATATTTAACGAAAAATAAAGGTAGAGTATTAACTAGAGATCAATTATTAAGTGCCGTTTGGAATTATGATTTTGCTGGAGACACTCGAATTGTCGATGTTCATATTAGCCATTTAAGAGAAAAAATTGAACTAGACTCGAAAAAACCAGTTTATATAAAAACAATTCGTGGGTTAGGGTATAAATTAGAGGAACCTAGAGTAAATGAGTAATCTAAATCGAAAATTGCTCTATGGATTTTCTGCAATAATAATCGTTATTCTTGCTATATTAGGAATCGTAATAGGGCAAATATTTAAATCCTTTTATCTGACAAACTATGATCAAAGAATTGAGAGAGAGACTAACTTAATTGCTTCAATTATGGAGTCTAATTTACCATTAACAAAGAATATATCGAATCAAACGTTAAAAAAGATATCAAAGGACTTAAATATCGATATTATTTTATTTGATGATCATTATAATCTTATCGCAAAATCTAGTGATGAGAATGGGGAATTGAATAGTTCATCAAAGAATTTAAAAGCTTATCTAGAACGACTTGATAAAATAGAGAGTGCAGCTAAATTTAATGAAAAAGATTCTACAGCAAAATATTACGGCAAGAAAATAATCGATCAACATGGTAATAAGCAATTTTTGGTTGTTGATTATTCAACTAAGTCAATCAAAGAAGTTTACCGAAGTATTTGGATGTTATTATTTTCATTATTAGGCTTTGTTTTATTTGCCATCATCATTTTACTGGTACGATACTCGCATCAATTTTCAAAACCGATAGAAGATATTACGCAAGTAGCAATTGAATTATCCAAAGGGAATTATAAAGCTAGAACATTAACCGAAAGTAATGAATCTACAACAATGTTAAGTCAAGCAATGAATGTGCTTGCAAAAAATTTACAAGAAATGACTAGTCAACAAGAAATGCAACAAGACCGGTTAAACACTTTAATCCATAATATTGGCAGTGGAGTTGTTTTAATTAATAGTAGGGGTCATGTAAACCTAATTAATAAAACATATCGGGAAACGTTTAAAGTTGAATCGAGAAGTATATTGGGTGAGCTTTATTATGATGCATTTAAACATAAAGAAGTCATTGAAATTGTGGAAGAAATTTTTCTAAAAGAAATAAAAGTAAGAAAGCAAATTATTTTACCATTATCTATTGAAAGAAAACATTTTGAAATATACGGTGCACCAATTATTGGGATGAATCACGAGTGGAAAGGGATTGTTCTTGTTTTTCATGACATAAGTGAATTAAAGAAACTAGAGCAAGTTCGAAAAGATTTTTTTGCAAATGTATCTCACGAGCTTAAAACGCCAATTACATCAATTAAAGGTTTTACTGAAACTCTTCTAGATGGAGCAATGGAAAGTGATGACTTATGCAAAAACTTCTTATCGATTATTTTAACCGAAAGTGATCGAATGCAGACGCTTATTCAAGATTTATTAGACCTATCAAAAATTGAGCAACAGAGTTTTAAATTAGATCTTGCAAAAGTATCTGCTAAACAGGTTATTGAAGATGTACAGCAAATGCTTAATCAAAAAGCAGAAGAGAAAAATATTGACTTCAAATTGTACTTAAATAGTCCGTTAGTTGTATATGCTGATGCGTTAAGATTAAAACAAATCATTATTAATTTAGTGGATAACGCAATTCACTATACTCCAGCTGATGGCAAAGTATTTATTACTGCCTCTGAGACAAATGATCATATTGTATTAAAGGTCAATGACACAGGAGTTGGAATAGGAAAAGAAGAAATATCTCGTATTTTTGAACGTTTTTACCGAGTAGATAAAGCAAGAAGTAGGAATTCTGGAGGGACAGGCCTAGGACTAGCAATCGTAAAGCATCTTGTCGAAGCCCATAAAGGCAAAATCGAGGTTGAAAGCAAACTAGGCCATGGGACATCATTCATTGTAACATTAAATAAAAATCTTTCGATGTGACATTTACATTGTTTTTACATTGAATTTATTAATCATTAATAAAAAATTGATATAGTTATGATGAAAACCCCTTCATCCAAGGAGTTGTCTTAAACCGGGAGTAGATCTACTTCCGGGATTTTTTATTTATAAACTGTTTTATTTTTCCTTTAAGGTGTCCATACTATTTGATACTTTTTATTGCACTAAGTACGACTAGACCTCTTTTCAAAAAGGTTTGTCAGTCGACCTAGTTTTCTTTTTTTGATCATATTACTTTTATAATTTTTGGGGAAATTATGAGTGTTGAATCATACATCGGAAGGTGGATACAGATGTACGAATACGAATTTGTAAAAGTTAATACTAAATCATCAAATCGTCATTATTATGATGTAGTTGGGAACTATGCAAAAAGTGGCTGGCGCCTTCATCAGGTTGTAAACAATCAGCAAGCAATAGAAGGTTCATGTGTTGAACTTATTTTTGAGCGAGAAATCGACTTAAATTAATTACAGAGGTAGTCTTACGATTCATTCTTAAAAGTCATCATTATTCAACTTTAATTCAAGTGAATAAAAGCTTTTAATATGATGAATCAAAGACGACCTCTTTTTCTTTTATGAATAGTTCGTGTTAAAATGTTAAGAGCAAGGAATCGATTAACGTAAAATAAAAATTATACATAAAAAGATAGTGAGATTTGTAATAGGAAGGGGATCTATTTTGAAGAAGAAATTGGTATTAATTGATGGAAATAGCATTGCTTATAGAGCCTTCTTTGCATTGCCTCTTTTGAGTAATGATAAGGGTGTCCATACGAATGCAATTTATGGGTTTACAATGATGTTAATGAAAATTCTAGAAGATGAAAAACCGACTCATATGCTTGTTGCATTTGATGCAGGGAAAACAACATTTAGACATAGTACATTTAAAGAATATAAAGGTGGAAGACAAAAGACTCCACCAGAGTTAAGTGAACAGTTTCCACTTGTTCGTCAGCTATTAGATACATATGGTATTGCGCGTTATGAATTAGAAAATTATGAAGCGGATGATATTATCGGAACACTTGCTAATCAAGCATCTGAGGATGAATTTGAAGTAAAGGTCATCTCAGGTGATCGAGATTTATTACAGCTTGTTGATGAGCGTATAACAGTTAGTATGACTAAAAAAGGTATTACTGAAGTTGAAGAATATACTCCTGCAGCAATTCATGAAAAGTATGAGATTACACCTAATCAAATTATTGATATGAAAGGATTAATGGGTGATAAATCTGATAATATTCCTGGGGTTCCAGGTATTGGGGAAAAGACTGCAATTAAGCTTTTAAAACAGTTTCAAACTGTAGAAGGTCTTTATGAAAATATAGATGAAGTAAGTGGAGCAAAACTTCTTCAAAATTTAAGTGAAAATAAAGATCAAGCTTTAATGAGTAAACAATTAGCGACAATTAATAAAAACTCACCAATTGAATTAACTGTAAATGATACAACTCTTCCTGAAACTGATCCGAATAAAGTTGCAGAATTTTTTAAATCTCTTGGATTTACTTCATTGTTAGCTAAATTAGATATCAAAGAGTCGAATGAAGAACTAGAAGAGATTAACTATGAGGTGCTAGATTCAATTGAAGAGAAACATTTAGCGAATCATTCAAGCTTAATCGTTGAAATGATTGGAGAAAATTATCATACAGAAGAAATTCAGGGATTTGGACTTTCAAATGAAAAAGGTCATTTCTTTATTCCTACAGCTGTAGGGCTAGAGTCGGATTTGTTTAAAAATTGGCTCGAGGATGAGCTAATGAATAAGAATGTATATGATGCAAAAGGTGCCTATGTTGCACTAAAGTGGAGAGGGATTACGTTAAATGGCGTTAATTTCGACCCATTACTTGCTTCATATATAAATGACCCTGCCCAGTCTAATAAAGAATTTGCTGATATTGTAAATGGTAAAATAGATTTTTCAATACAGACTGCTGAATCGATTTATGGTAAGGGTGCAAAGCAAACTAAGCCATCGGATGAAGTTTTATCTGAATATATTGTTCGCAAAACAATTGCGATCAGTAAATTAAAGGAAACTTTAGAAGAATCATTGCGGAAAAATAGTCAATTTGAATTGCTGACAGAATTAGAATTGCCATTAACATTTATTTTAGGTGATATGGAATTTGAAGGGGTAACAGTTAGGGAAGAAACTCTTCGTACGATGGGGTTAGAACTAGCTAATAAGTTAAAAGAACTTGAAGAAGCTATTTATGAGTTAGCAGGTGAAAAATTTAATATTAATTCACCAAAGCAATTAGGTGTTATTTTATTTGAAAAGCTAAACTTGCCATCTGGTAAAAAAACAAAAACTGGATATTCGACTTCTGCTGATGTTCTTGAAAAATTAGAGGCAGAACATGAAATCATTCGATTGATTCTTCACTATCGTCAAGTTGGTAAATTAAATTCTACTTATGTAGAAGGTTTGTTAAAAGTGATAAATGAATCAGATTCCAAGGTTCATACACGATTTAATCAAGTTCTAGCACAAACTGGTCGTTTAAGCTCAATTGATCCTAACTTACAAAATATTCCTATTCGATTAGAAGAAGGTAGAAAAATTAGAAAAGCTTTTGTCGCATCTAAAAAAGATTGGTTGATTTTTGCGGCTGATTATTCTCAAATTGAATTAAGGGTACTGGCCCATATAGCGCAAGACGATAATTTAATGGATGCATTTAAAAATGATTTTGATGTTCATACAAAGACTGCAATGGATGTTTTCCATGTAAGTGCTGATGAGGTAACAAGCAATATGAGAAGACAAGCAAAAGCTGTTAACTTCGGGATTGTATATGGAATTAGTGATTATGGATTGTCACAAGGATTAGGTATTACAAGAAAAGAAGCGGCTATCTTTATTGAAAAGTACTTTGCTAGTTTTCCAAAAGTAAAAGAGTATATGTCAGATATAGTTCAAAAGGCTAAACTAGAAGGATTTGTAAGTACTATCTTAAATAGACGTCGTTATATTCCTGAAATATCTAGCTCAAATTTTAATGTTCGTGGATTTGCTGAAAGAACAGCAATGAATACCCCAATCCAAGGGAGTGCTGCCGATATTATTAAAAAGGCTATGATTTTACTAGATGAGCGTCTTAAAGCAGAAAAACTTCAGGCAAAATTAATTTTACAAGTGCACGATGAATTAATATTAGAAGCTCCAAAAGAAGAAATAGCCATTTTAGAAAAAATCGTTCCAGAAGTAATGGAACATGCTGTTGAGCTAGTAGTGCCTTTAAAGGTTGATTATAATTTTGGAGATTCTTGGTTTGAAGCAAAATAATTAGATAGGATGACTTTGTATGCCTGAATTACCAGAAGTTGAAACGGTTAGACGAACTCTACTTAGTTTAATTGTTGGGAAAACAATCTCAGCAGTAATCGTTTCTTGGGGAAAAATAATAAAGAAACCTAATGAAATAGATGAGTTTCAGATTTTACTAAAAGGTCAAACCGTAGAAAATATAAATCGTCGAGGGAAGTTTCTACTATTTCAATTAAGTGATTTTACACTTGTTTCGCATTTAAGAATGGAAGGGAAATTTCGCGTGTTCAAAGCGGAAGAACCTGTAGCACCTCATACTCATGTTCGTTTTTTATTTGAAGATGGAACAGAACTTCGGTATCAAGATGTTCGTAAATTTGGCACCATGCATTTATTTAATAAAGGTGAGGAGAACGAAGGGCCACCTCTTGCTAAATTAGGTCCAGAGCCATTTTCTGATGAGTTTACTGCTGATTATTTAAGAAAAAAGCTTAAAAATACAAACCGAAAAATTAAAGTCGTTTTATTAGATCAGGAATTAGTAGTCGGTTTAGGCAATATTTATGTTGATGAGGTTTTGTTTAGGGCTAAGATTCATCCGGAAACACCTGCATCAAAATTAAAGCCTAAACAAATTAAAATACTTGCTGAATCCATTACAGAGACTTTACAAGAGGCTGTGGATTTAGGTGGGAGCACAATTCGTTCTTATGTAAATTCACAAGGGCAAATAGGAACTTTTCAAGAGATCATTAAAGTATATGGCAGAAAGGGATTAGCGTGTCATAATTGCGGCCAACCAATCGAAAAAATAAAAGTTGGTGGCAGAGGTACTTCTTTTTGCCCGGTATGTCAGCCTAAAAAAAATTAACATAAGGTTCCTTTCTTTCATACTATATCAGGAGTACGAAAGAAAGGAGCCTATTTTTATGGTAAATATGCTATCATTAATACTACTAGCATGCGCACTAAGCTTAGATAGTTGCAGTGTTGGATTTACTTATGGACTTCGAAAAGTAAAAATTCCTATTAAATCAATCATTACAATTGCAGCTTGTTCAGGGGTCATATTAATGACATCCATGGGGATTGGGCATGCAATAACAGACTTTTTTTCACCAATAATCGCAAAAAGAATCGGAGGATTTGTACTTGTATGTATAGGACTATGGGTACTTTTTCAATTTTACCGATCAAATAAAGGGTCAAATATAGAAGAAAAGAATGAGATGGAAGATAAAGGAATTGACTGGGAGTTTGAAATTTTAGGTGTAGTCGTAAAAATTCTAAAGAAGCCTACAACTGCAGACATCGATCGTTCAGGTAGTATTAATGGACTGGAAGCAATGTTACTCGGATTTGCACTTTCACTTGATGCCTTTGGGGCTGGAATAGGTGCATCATTACTTGGGTTTTCCCCACTATTGACGGCAATTGTAACATCTTCTGCAAGTGCATTATTCTTACTATTTGGAATGAAATTAGGAAATGTGTTATCGAAAACATCGTGGCTTCAAAAATTAACCTTTTTACCAGGTGTTTTTTTAATATTAATTGGATTAATGAAGATGTAATAAAAATAATGAAAGAGTATATCCGAATGGATTTATTCCATTTGGTCCTCTTTCTCTTGTGTAAGGAGAATAAAAGATGGGTAAAATTTTTGGACTAACTGGTAGCATTGCAAGTGGAAAAAGTACGGTTTCTAATTTCTTAAAGGAATTAAATGTTCCAATTGTTGATGCAGACGTAATTGCAAAAGAAGTGGTTGAAATAGGACAACCTGCTTATAAACAAATTGTTGAAGCTTTCGGAAGTGAAATTCTACTCGATTCTGGTGAAATTAATCGACCACTTCTCGGAAGTATTATTTTTAATAACAAAGAAAAGCGCTTACAACTTAATGAAATAGTACATCCGGAAGTAAGACGTGTAATGAAAGAGCAAGCCGATCGATACATAAAACAAGGTGAGCCACTTGTTATTTTAGATATTCCTCTTTTATATGAGGGTAACTCAATTGAATTGGTGGAAAAAGTAATCGTAGTGACGGTGTCAGAAGAAAATCAATTAAAGCGTTTGATGAAACGTAATGGTTTATCGAAAGAGGATGCACTTTTACGTATAGCATCTCAAATACCAGTAAAAGAAAAAGAAGCACGAGCTGACTACGTTATAAATAACAATGGTGACATTGAGGATACAAAAAAACAAGTAAAAGACCTATTAAATAAAATTATTTAATAAAATAATGTAAATAGTTTAACCAAAATCCGAGTTATGTGTTATACTAATTGCAGGGAGATAATAAACAGTATAACTTAATTGGGGGTTTACTTATGGTAAATGTAGCAATAAATGGATTTGGTCGAATTGGACGCATGGTTTTCCGTCAAGCGATTAAAAATGGAGATTATAATGTCGTAGCAATTAATGCAAGTTATCCTTCTGAAACTTTAGCGCACTTAATTAAATATGATACAGTTCATGGTAAGTTTGATGGTGAAGTAATTGCAAATGCAGATCATTTAATCGTTGATGGTAAGCGTGTGGAATTAATTAGTGAAAGAAATCCTGAGTTACTTCCATGGAACGAGCTAAATGTAGATATCGTAATTGAAGCAACTGGAAAATTTAATGATGCTGAAAAAGCAAAAATGCACATTACTGCTGGAGCTCAAAAAGTAATTTTAACAGCACCTGGTAAAAATGAAGATATCACAGTAGTAATTGGTGTAAATGATGATAAATTAGACCTAGATAATCATCACATTATTTCAAACGCATCTTGTACAACTAACTGTTTAGCGCCAGTTGTAAAAGTACTAGATGAGCAATTTGGTATTGTTAATGGATTAATGACAACTGTTCATTCATTTACAAATGATCAAAAAAATATTGATAATCCACATAAAGATTTACGTCGTGCACGTGCTTGCAGTCAATCAATTATTCCAACAACTACTGGTGCTGCAAAAGCATTATCGAAAGTACTTCCACATTTAAATGGTAAGTTACATGGTATGGCTTTACGTGTTCCAACTCCAAATGTTTCACTAGTTGACTTAGTAGTTGACTTAAAGAGAGAAGTAACTGTTGAAGAAATCAATGAAGTATTTGAAACGGCTTCTAAAGGTTCAATGCACGGAATTATCGAATATTGTAATGAGCCATTAGTATCAATTGATTTTAATACAAATACACACTCATCAATTATTGATTCTCTTTCTACAATGGTAATCGATGGTACAAAAGTGAAAGTATTAGCTTGGTATGATAATGAGTGGGGTTACTCAAGACGTGTAGTTGACTTAGTGTCAATCGTTGCATCTAAAATAAAAAAGCTTGAAACTGTTTAATCAAAAAAATGTAAACGAATACAAAGGGCTAACTAGTTGATCTAGTTAGTCTTTTTGAAGTTGTATGACATATTAAGATGAAATGTGAATTTTCGACTACATTAAGAGGGGATCTATGACTTAATGTCTACTGAAGAAGAACGTTGATTTCCATACATATGCTCATCCTCTAATGGGAGTGTTAAACTCTGTGAGAGACGAGGGGCCCTCGCATTTCTATCAAGAATTTATAGACACAATTAACAATTAATCCCCAAAAAAGTATGTACCCTTTATTACCTTGCGATACGTGCATTTATCACACTTTCAGACTTATTTTCATCACAATTAATTTAGTTAATAACAAAAAAATAAAATTTATCTTGCAATTCAAATTTAAAAAAAGTATACTAACTTTCGTGAACTTCTAAAAGTATAACTAATTACTTAAAGGGTTAGGACCTCTTTGGACTAACTTTCCCCCGTGGTAATTGATCATACTTTCGCAATAGAAGTCATGACAAATTATTTTAAGGGGGAAATGAATATGGATACTATGGGTCGTCACGTCATTTCAGAATTATGGGGATGCAATACAGAAAAATTAAATGATATGAAATTTATTGAGGAGACTTTTGTTGATGCTGCGTTACGCTCTGGTGCAGAAGTTCGTGAAGTTGCTTTTCACAAGTTCGCTCCTCATGGCGTTAGTGGTGTCGTAATCATTTCAGAATCACACTTAACTATTCACAGTTTTCCTGAGCATGGTTATGCAAGTATTGATGTTTACACTTGCGGTGATAGAATTGATCCGAATGTAGCTGCAAACTTTATCGCTGAAGCTTTAGAAGCTGATACTCGCGAAAACGTTGAGTTACCAAGAGGAATGGGTCCCATTCAAGTTGATAATGTAAAAGTTGTAAATGGTAACTAAAAAGAATTGAGAGAGGTGATTTTTCATCTCTCTTTTTTGTTTTTTAGTATAGGAGCAAAAATCAGATGAATTAAACAATCTTGATGTAAATAGCTTTTTTGGAGAATGAACTAGCTTTACATAGTGAAAAATATTTCCATTAACATAAAAGACGAAAAATAGGCTTAGTGACTTTTAAGAAATAAACTTTAGTTTATTTTGAATTTGTTATAGTATAGAGTTATAATAATACGTTTAAACAATTAAGTGTTTGGAGTTGAACTATAACGATGAGATGTCCAACGTGTAACTTTAATGGGACAAGAGTACTTGATAGTAGACCAGTTGATGAAGGTCGTTCAATTAGAAGAAGACGTGAATGTGAAGAATGTCAGCATCGTTTTACAACTTTTGAGCGAGTTGAAGATAATCCTATTTTAGTTGTAAAAAAAGAAGGAGCTCGTGAAGAATTTAGTAAAGATAAGATGTTAAGAGGACTAATAAAAGCTTGTGAAAAACGCCCTGTCTCTTTATCTCAGCTAGAAGACATAATTCATAGTATTGAAAAAGAACTGAAAAATAGTGGCACATCAGAAGTTCCGAGTGAAGTGCTTGGTGAAATGGTCATGGAGCATTTATCTAAAGTTGATGAAGTAGCATACGTACGATTTGCGTCAGTTTATCGTCAATTTAAAGATATTAATGTATTCATTGATGAATTAAAAGATTTAATTAACAAAGAGCGAGGTAAAGACGAATAATACTTCGCTCTTTTGATACAAGAAAGGAATGTTTGAATGTCTATTGATAAGCAACATTGGATGGATGTTCTACCTGCGGATCCTTATACTGTAATGGCAGCTGGGTATTTACATAATTTTCATAGACAAGTATTGACGATGTTGTATCAACCTATAATTGGTAGTCAAGCTTTAAGTTTATATATGACACTTTGGAGTGAATGTGAACAAACGGATCTTAATCCTAATACATTAACACATCATTCTTTAATGCTTGGAATGAAAAGTAATTTAAAGTCAATTTATGAACAAAGATTAATCCTTGAGGGAATCGGCTTACTTAAAGTTTATGAAGGATTTGAAAATGGTACAAAAAAGCTTCTATATGAGCTTCAATCTCCGCTAGATCCTCATTCTTTTTTTGAAGACCCTATTCTAAATATCTTTCTGTTTAAAACAATTGGAAAAACACAATATCAACGAACTAAAACCTTTTTTAGTAGACAAGCATTTTCGAAAGAAGGGTTTCGTGAGATTTCCCGTTCATTTGATTCGGTATTTCAAGCTATTACGGTTGAGCAATTAAATGAAATTCAGCAAAGTAACGACCTTTCTACGCCAAATGATCGTAGAATTTTACAAGACAATCAGCCAATTAAACTATCTGTCAAAATGGAAGAGTTTGATTATGCTTTATTTTTAGATGGACTTTCTGATTCATTTGTCCCAAAAAGAGCATTTACTACAGAAGTAAAAGAAACAATTTTAAAACTTGCATTTTTATATGGAATAAATCCTATCCAAATGAAAACGATTGTTATGCGCTCTTTAAATGAAGATAATAAAATTAATATTGAGACGCTTCGCCTTGAAGCAAGAGACTGGTATCAATTCCAACATCATGAAGCTCTGCCTACGATTGTGGAAAAGGTCCAACCAATTCAGCATAGACAAATGGTCAATGAGCAGCCATCAACTCAAGAAGAAAAATTAATTCATTGCTTCGAAACAATATCTCCTCGTCAGTACCTTAAGGAGATATCGGGTGGAGCTGAACCAAGTGAAGCTGATTTGAAAATTATTGAGGAGATTATGATTGATCAAAAGCTTCTGCCAGGAGTCGCAAATGTGTTAATTGATTATGTAATGATTCGTCTAGATAAAAAGCTTTCTAGAAATTACGTCATTAAGATCGCAAGTCATTGGGCGAGAAAAGGTGTAACTACAGTTAAACAAGCGATGGATCTTGCACGTAAAGAGTTTGAAGAAACTAAACAGAGTGCAACAGCTGCTAAAGCTCGCTCTAGTAATAGACGAAATAAAACAATTCGAACTGAAATTGTACCTGACTGGTTACAATCAAGTGAGTCCAGTGATTCACAGACAACATCTGCAACAATTAATAAGCCAGATGATTCATCGATCGATGAAGAACGAAAACGATTAGAAAAAGAACTAGAAATGTTTAAAAATAAAAAGAAACGTTAAATGGGAGGACGCTAATGGAACCTATTCAAAACGCATTTAGTGCATTAATGAAAAATAAACAATTCCAGGACACATTCCAAAAAATGCGACATGAAGTCCGTAGCCACCCAAAAATCATTTCATTTTTAGAAGAGCATAAAAATGAAATTACGGATCAAATGATTGATAGTAGCCTTGTTAAGCTATATGAGTATATTGGACAAAGTGTAAATTGTGAAGATTGCCCATCTTTTAATGAGTGTAAAAATATGGTGCATGGTTATCATCCTCATCTGATTATTCAAGGAAAACGCATCGATGTTCAATATGATCGTTGTCCAAATGGTGTAAAAAACGATAAACGCAAAAAACATGAGTCACTGATAAAATGCATGTACTTACCAAAGGATGTTCTTCAAGCTTCAATGTCAAACTTGTCATTAGAAGACCCTGGCCGTTTTGAAGCGATTTCTGCTGCTAGGCAGTTTATAATGAACTATGAAAAAGGAAAAATGGCTCAAGGTTTATATTTACATGGTCCATTTGGGGTCGGAAAAACGTTTATTCTTGGGGCTATTGCAAATGAACTAGCAGAAGAGGAAATAACTTCGATGCTTGTTTATTTACCAGAATTTTTACGTGAACTAAAAAGCTCTATTAGTGATGGTACATTAGAGGAAAAAATTGAAGCTGTAAAAAAAGTGGAAATTCTAATGCTTGATGATATTGGTGCAGAACAAATGTCTAGTTGGGCAAGAGATGAAATATTAGGTACAATACTTCAATACCGTATGCTAGAGAAATTACCTACCTTCTTTACATCAAATGCTGATTTAAATCAATTAGAGCATCACCTAACCTATTCTCAACGTGGGGAAGAAGAAAGAGTAAAAGCAGCGCGTATTGTAGATCGAGTAAAATTTTTAGCCAAACCAGTTAAAATTTCAGGTTCAAATTTAAGACATTCATAAAAAAATCAAAAAATGGCGCAAAATCACAAATTACTAGGTGATTTTGCGTCATTTTTTAATCATTTCTTTAATATATATAGGACTAGGTGGTGCTAGAAAGGGGGGAACAGGGTGATTGAAATTTTTTTCAATGAACCCATTGACGCAGCTTATGTCTACGAACGATTACAAAAACGCTTAAAAAAGCAATCGAGACCATACATTTTAAGAAGACACAAAATCAATACAATTTTAATCACATTTCCTCAAAACACTGAAGATTTAATAAAAAGTATTTTAGTTCCGACACTAGTACAATTTATTTTACTTCAAAAAGAAGATAAATGGATTCAATCCATTTTACATACATCTTTTTTCTATGAGGAAGACGAGCAAAGTCAAATCATACCTATTGCACAATCATTATTAAGAGGAACTAGAAGAAGCATACCAAACCAGAAAAAAATTCGTAGAAGTAAGCATTTAGTTTCATATGCACTTTCCGAGTATTTAAAAGATGGAGTAAATTTTAGCTTCGATTCATTTATAACATTTCGTTTAAAGGAATATTATAAGCAGTTAGCATATGTTTGTGAAATTGCAATAGATGAGTACAAATTAGAAAATGAATACCAGAATTTGATTGAGAGTCTGAGACAGCAGGTACTTAAAACAGATGCGCTTATTCCTCATGTGCATATAGTGTATGACGGAAAATTTAGCGTATATGATCATCTGTTTTTACCAATTACGAAAGATGTATTAAAAGAATATGGTAAACAGGTTGAAAATAGGGAGTATATTGATAACGAATTAATTTTACCATTAACGGCAATTGCACCGAAAAGAATCCATTTATACACTTCTTCAGTCGATATTTCATTAATCATTACACTTCAAAATATCTTTCAAGAACGAGTCCTAATACATACATTAAAAGAGTTTTCGCAGGAAAAATTGAAATGAAAATTAATAATTAAAAAAAGCATTGTCATAAATAAATTTCTTTGATATAATAAATTTCGTTGCGAACAAAGCATACGAATATTGACAACATCATGTCGCTATGTTATAGTAACGAAAGAAAAGAATACTTATTTGTTGAAGAAGAAGCACCCGCTTCTCACCTGGATGACGCTACATGCTGTTATCAGGTAACAGAATCATTAATTACTTTGATACTGTCAGTGTGGGTGTATTTATATACCCACACTTTTTTGTTGGGTTATGACTGCTTCAACGATACAAATTAAGATCATTCTTACAATACCTTGGAGGTGTTTTACTATTAGCAAAGACATGATGGTAAACGATGGAATTCGTGCTCGTGAAGTTCGATTAATTGGTCCTAACGGAGATCAACTTGGAATCAAGACAAAACAAGAGGCTCTTGAGTTAGCTTCGAATGTTAATCTTGATCTAGTGATGGTAGCACCAACGGCGAAACCACCTGTATGTCGTATTATGGACTACGGAAAATTCCGTTTCGAGCAACAAAAGAAAGACAAAGAGAGTCGTAAAAACCAAAAAATTATTAGCATGAAAGAAGTTCGTTTAAGTCCAACAATTGATGAACATGACTTTAACACAAAGCTTCGTAATGCAATTAAGTTCTTAGAAAAAGGCGATAAAGTTAAAGCGTCTATTCGCTTCAAAGGACGCGCTATTACGCATAAGGAAATTGGACAACGAGTACTTGACCGTTTCTCAACTGCTTGTGCAGAAGTTGCAACTGTTGAGTCACATCCAAAAATGGATGGTCGTAGTATGTTCTTAGTCTTAGCACCTAAAAACGAAAAGTAATTTATTTGAGGAGGAAACACGATATGCCTAAAATGAAAACTCACCGTGGTTCAGCAAAACGTTTTAAAAAGACTGGATCTGGTAAATTAAAACGTGGTCGTGCATACACAAGCCACTTATTCGCTAACAAATCTACAAAAGCAAAACGTAAATTACGTAAAGCTTCATTAGTAAGCAAAGGCGATTTCAAACGTATCCGCTTTATGCTTACAAACATGAAATAAGAACGATAAACGTATTAGATAGATATCTAGGAGGGAAACAATATGCCAAGAGTTAAAGGCGGTACAGTTACACGCGCTCGTCGTAAAAAGGTTATTAAATTAGCAAAAGGTTATTACGGTTCTAAACATACATTATTCAAAGTTGCAAACCAACAAGTTATGAAATCATTAATGTATGCTTACCGTGACCGTCGTCAAAAGAAACGTGATTTCCGTAAATTATGGATCACTCGTATCAACGCGGCTGCTCGTATGAACGGACTTTCTTACAGCCGTTTAATGCACGGATTAAAATTAGCAGGTATCGAAGTTAACCGTAAAATGTTAGCTGACTTAGCTGTTGCTGACGAAAAAGCATTTGCTGAATTAGCAAACGCTGCTAAAGCTAACTTAAAATAATTTCGTTTAAAAAATCCTTAACATTTGTTAAGGATTTTTTTATTTTCATTAGACGAAACGAAACTCTTTTTTCATGTTATTAACGTTTGACTCATGACAATACTTCGTAAAACTAGACGGAAATAAAAACTCATTTTCTAACGAGTTGATTTCTGCCTCATTATGACTTTGTACGCCTCTTTGAAGTCTTTTTAAATAACTTCTACCTAGCTCAATTCGAGTAGCAACCTCTTCTTTATTTGCTGAAACTTGACCGTGGCCAGGAACTAATAATGAGAATTCAAACTTACTAATCAGTTCTTCTGCCTTATCTAAAGTATCGTAATAACTTTTTACACTATCAAATACAATCGGAAGCTCAAAATCAGATAAATAATCTCCTGTAATCCATATTCCTAAATTTTCAATATAGAGGAATAAGCCATCTTTCGTATGCCCAGGAGTTTCATAAAATCTTAAAGTAGTCTGCCCTATTTTAATCTCTTGGCCATCGTCACTAATAATAAAATCAATTTTTGGAAATTGTATTGGCCAGGCAGGATTTATATAATTATCATTGTAAAATTGACGAATTTTCGATAGTTTACTATCTTTTTCTGGATGGTTATGTAAATTTTCACTACCTATCGTCTTAGCGTTAGGAAATGCATAATAACCTATAATGTGATCAAAATCTCCATGCGTAAAGTATAAATAAATTGGGCGTTCATTTCTAATTGATTCAACGAATTCCTTTATCTCATTGATTTCATGAGGTAGCCAAGTTGGATCAACAACAATGATACAATCATCAGTTGCTACAACAGTTGAGTTCGTTTGAAATAATGCGCTTTGAAATACAGTAATATGGTCATTTTGATATATAATCATTGAAATACTCCTTTGTTTAATTTTTAGAAAATTATGATGATGTTTAATATTGTAACAAAATAATAGAAAAAAAACCTTAATGCATTCGCTACAAATAGGTTAATGCATTAAGGTTATACCCGAATTGAATGATTATCTTGGGAAAAAATTAGGCTTAAGCGTTGTGTCATTGTAACGTTTATGAAATACATGAGTTGTGGCAGGAGACATAGGTGGAATTAACCACTTCCAATTACCTGTTATCTCCCGGCAACACGATTCTTCTTGTTTTTCAAATTGGAGAAATTGCTGCGTTGCAGAATGGTGATCAACAATACTAACACCATATTTTTTATATGAATATAAAACGGCAATATTTAATTCAACAAGTGCACGATCTTTCCAAAGTGAACTGTTTCTTTTTGTATCTTGGCCAATAATTTTTGCTACTTCAGGCAATAAATTGAAACGAAATTCATCAGCAAAATTTCGAGCACCGATTTCAGTTCCCATATACCATCCATTAAATGGTGCTGCACTATAGGATATACCACCAATCTCTAGAGTCATATCTGATATCATCGGAACAGCATACCATTTAATATTTAAAGGAGAAAAATCATATTCAGGATGTTCAATTGGTACTTCGAGTACGATTTCATTTGGAATTGTAAAATAGTTTGGTTCATGATTGTCTAAGGAATAAACGATCGGCAAAATATCGAAATTAGTCCCATTTCCTTTCCAACCAAGACGCTCACATTCTTTTGTAAACTCAATCGATTTTGGGTCTCCAAATAGTCCATTTTCTGTTTTGTAGCCAGCGTATCGTATAAGCTGGTGATTATGGATTTTAAGAGAATTATTTGTTCCTAGATTTGGTTTGAAAATGGTAATTGTAGGTAGAATCTTACCTGAATTTGTAGCATATTTTATGTGATGTAATAATTCGTGTTCTATACCTTTATCATCGTTAATATGGCGAGCGTCTAAAACATGAAGCTTATCCCAAAATAATCTTCCTATACAGCGGTTACTATTACGCCAGGCCATTTTTGCACCGTGCTCTAATTCCTCATAAGTATGATTGTAAAAACCGGTATCTCGTATCTCAGTTTCGATACTTTTTAATCGTTTTTCTATGTGATCGGATTTATCTAGTTCCTTATAGCATTGTGTTATAAAAGAATATGCATCTTTATATAGGGCAGAAGTTGTAATCATAGTAATCTCCAGATGGTTAATTTGATAATCTAGTAATAATTAATAAGCTTCATTATTATACCCTACAAATAATTTGGAGAAAATTAATATAAAATTTATATGTTTTAATTAGGAGATACGAAGAAATATCTAAAAATTTTGTCAAAAGGAATCCCGAATTGTATAATGTTAAATGTACATAATCTTAATTAAAAAAGGATGGATGAGTTTGTCTACTTTAGATGCAAAGTTACAAATGTTAAAGGAACTAACGGATGCAAACGGCGTAGCTGGATTTGAACATGAAGTCCGTGAAGTAATGAGAAAATATATTACCCCATTTGCTGATGAGGTTGTAACTGATAATTTAGGAAGCTTAATTGCAGTTAAAACCGGAGACCCAAATGGTCCAAGAATTGAAGTTGCGGGACATCTTGATGAAGTTGGATTTATGGTTACACAAATTGATGATAAAGGATTTTTACGTTTTCAAACAATTGGTGGCTGGTGGTCGCAAGTAATGCTTGCTCAGCGTGTTACCATTTCTACAAAAGAAGGTAATATTACAGGTATTATTGGTTCAAAGCCGCCTCATATTATGAGTGCAGATGCAAGAAGAAAAGTAGTAGACATAAAGGATATGTTTATTGATATCGGTGCATCAAGTAGAGAAGAGGCATTAGAATTTGGAGTTCGTCCTGGTGATCAAGTTGTTCCGTATTTTGAATTCCAAACGATGAAAAATGAAAAATTATTACTAGCAAAAGCATGGGATAATCGAATCGGTTGTGCTATTGCGATTGACGTTTTAGAACAATTACAAGGCCAAGCACATCCAAATATTGTATTTGGAGTTGGAACGGTACAAGAAGAAGTAGGACTTCGTGGTGCAAAAACATCTACATATAAAATCGAACCAGATATCGGTTTTGCATTAGATGTCGGTGTTGCAGGTGACATGCCAGGTGTATCTGAAAGAGAAGCACAAGGTAAATTAGGCAAAGGCCCTCAAATCGTTTTATATGATGCATCAATGGTGTCTCATAAAGATTTACGTGAATTTGTAGTAAATGTAGCAGATGAAATTGGAATTCCATATCAATATGAATCAATGCCTGGCGGAGGAACTGACGCTGGTTCAATGCATATTACGATGAAAGGTGTTCCAGCATTAGCAATTACAATTCCAACAAGATATATTCATTCTCATTCTGGTATCCTTCATCGAGATGACTATGAAAATACAGTTAAATTAATCGTAGAAGTAATCAAACGATTAGATCGAGATACAGTAGAGCGTTTAACCTATAGCTAAGATAAAAAAATCCCTCATTTATTGAGGGTTTTTTTTGTTAGTTCTAAATTGAAATTGGTAGCCTACCTTATGAGGAACAAAAAACCAGAAATAGGAGTTATAGTACTTCATGAAGCCTTTATGAGGAACAAACTAGGAAGAAATAAGAGTTATAGTACCCCATAATTAATTGACAAGATTGTGATTTTCGAAAACGTGAAAACCTCTATTTATTAAAGTTTTTTTGCCGCTTTTACCAACCCATTTTTCCGTTTTTTTCATTTTACTGTTATCGAACTGAAACAAATTGTAGTATGCCTATTACTTGTTTGTAATAGTTTTGTCATATCTTATTGTTATCATGAATGCACGCTTTTCAAATAAGGATACTCGGAAATAGAGTTTGAAAAATGGTTTCAGAAGGCAATTTTTTATAGCTAATCAATAAAATTTAGACTCCAATTTTGTAAATGGAGTTTTTAAGGAGCCAAGACTTAATTAGTACTTGGCTGATTTTTTTTATTGGGGGAATCCTTATTTAAAATACGGAGAAGCATATAAATACTAAAGTTTTGAGGTGAGTTAATGAAAGCAAAAGTTAAAGTAAAAAACGTAACAAAGGTTTTCGGTAAGTCTCCAAAGAACGCCATAAAGTTACTAGAAAAGGGATTTACGAAAAAGCAAATTTTAGAGCAGACAGGCTCAACAATTGGGGTAAATAAAGCCAGCTTTGAAATATTCCCAGGTGAAATTTTTGTTGTAATGGGACTGTCAGGTAGTGGTAAATCGACCTTGATCAGAATGCTTAATCGTTTAATCGAACCGACTACTGGACAAATCTTGATCGACGATGAGGATATTGTAAAAATGAATCCTCAGCAGTTAAGAGATGTTCGTCGTAAAAAAATTAGTATGGTATTTCAAAATTTTGCTCTGTTCCCGCACAAGACCATTCTTGAAAATACAGAATATGGTTTAGAAATACAAAATATTTCGCAGGAAGAAAGAACAGAAAAAGCTTTGAAGTCACTAGAAATAGTTGGATTAAAAGGATATGAGCATCAACTCCCATCACAATTAAGTGGTGGTATGCAACAACGTGTTGGCCTTGCAAGGGCGCTAACAAGTGACACGGATATTTTATTAATGGATGAAGCATTTAGTGCGCTCGATCCGTTAATTCGTAAAGATATGCAAGACGAATTGCTAGAACTGCAAGAGACGATGAAAAAAACAATAATATTTATTACACATGACCTTGATGAGGCCCTGCGAATTGGAGACAGAATTGCACTTATGAAAGATGGTAACATAATGCAGATTGGTACTCCTGAGGAGATTATGGTAAATCCAGCCAATGAATATGTTGAACGATTTGTAGAAGATGTAGACTTATCAAAAGTTTTAACAGCGGCTCATGTACAGAAGCGTGCTGAAAGAATTACGCCTGACCGTGGACCGCGTGTAGCTTTACAAATTATGAGAGACCAAGGGTATTCAAGTATTTTTGTGGTTGATCGTAGACAAAAGCTACTTGGAGCAATTACTGCTGATGATGCTTCAAATGCTATTATTTTGAATAAATCGGTAGAGGAAGCTATGCAAAAGGATATTGTGTCTGTTTATGAAGATACTTTATTAACGGATGTAATTGGTGCACTTGCAACTTCTGCACTACCATTAGCAGTTAAAGATCAAAATGATAGATTAAAGGGTGTTATTATCCGTGGAGCAGTTATCGGTGCATTAGCGGGTAAAACAGACGATTTAAATATACAAGGAGGTTAAACATATGGGTATTCCAAAAATTCCGTTAGCAGAATGGATTGATAAAATAGTTGATATCATTATTAAAACTTTCCATCCTCTATTCGGTGCAATAACTAACATCACAGAATCCCTTTTAAATAACCTTGTTAAGGTTTTAGGACTTGGCCCTTCAATTATTCTAATCATATTAATTTCATTACTTGCTTTTTATACAAGTAGGTGGACTGTTGGTCTGTTTACACTACTTGGTTTGTTATTAATTGATAATCTTGGACTTTGGGATGCAACAATTGATTCCTTAGCATTGATCTTATCATCAATCGTTATTACGGTTGTAATTGGTATTCCTTTAGGGATTTGGTCATCGCAAAATGATCGAGTGAAACAGGTGATTACACCAATACTCGACTTTATGCAAACAATGCCAGCATTCGTTTATTTAATTCCAGCAATTCTCTTTTTCGGAATTGGTGTAGTTCCTGGTATTTTAGCTTCTGTTATTTTTGCTATTCCACCAACAATACGATTAACGAATTTAGGTATACGAGAAGTTCCAAATGATTTAATAGAGGCATCTAATGCTTTTGGATCAACAACATGGCAAAGACTCTTTAAAGTGCAACTACCATTAGCAGCTCCTACAATTTTAGCTGGTATCAATCAAAGTATTATGCTTGCATTATCGATGGTCGTTATTTCATCACTAGTAGGTGCTCCTGGATTAGGTGCAGAAGTTTATCGTGCCGTAACCCAGATTAAAGTAGGGGAAGGATTCGAGGCAGGAATTTCAATTGTTATTGTTGCAATTATTCTTGATCGTATTTCTCAAAACCTTCGTCAACCGGCTTACGGGAAAAAAATGGCAAAAAAATATGTTTATGGACTAATTGCACTAATCTTTTGTATTACCGCTATTTCAGTTGCATTTACGGGTGATAAAACACAAAAATCGTCTTCAAATAATATAGGTTCTCAAGTTAATTATGAGATTACCGGGATTGATCCAGGAGCTGGGTTAATGAAAGCAACTGAAAAAGCAATGAAGGATTACGACTTAAAGGATTGGACATTAAAAGAAGGTTCTTCTGCAGCGATGACTGCTGAATTGAAAAAAGCATATGAAAATAAAGAACCGATTATCGTTACTGGATGGACGCCACACTGGATGTTTTCGAAGTATAAGTTAAAGTATTTAGAAGATCCAAAAGGCTCATTTGGTAAGGATGAATCAATTCATACAATAGTTAGAAAAGGATTAAAAGAAGATATTCCTGGTGCATATACGATATTAGATAACTTCTCATGGAAACCATCTGATATGGAAGAAGTGATGGGTGATATCCAAGATGGTATGAAACCAGATAAAGCAGCAGAAAAATGGATTAAAAAGCATCAAAATCAAGTAAATAGTTGGACGAAAGATTCTTCAAAAGGACACGGTGAAAAAATTAGTTTAGTTTATGTTTCATGGGAATCTGAAGTTGCCAGCACAAATGTCATTGGAAAAGTGCTAGAAAATCAAGGATATGACGTTACATTAAAACAAATTGAGGCAGGACCGATGTTTGCAGGTATTGCAGATGGAAGTGCAGATGCAATGGTTGCAGCGTGGCTACCCACAACTCACAAAGATTACATGAATGAATATAAAAAACAACTAGTCGATCTTGGACCAAATTTAAAAGGGACAAAGTTAGGTTTAGTCGTGCCAGAATATATGAAGATTAATTCGATTGATGATTTAAAAGATAAAACGAACTAACCAAAAAGGACTAACGTAAAGTTAAAATCTTACGTTAGTCCTTTTTTATGTTTTTAACAGATTAGATTACTGGCTTACTCCATTTTCTAAAACTGTAAGTAGTTCATGCTTTTGGTTTTCTGAAGCGTGATTCCAAAAAACTTCAAGAAGTACACCTAAACCTGGTAATACTTTTTCCTCGCCACTTTGAATCGCATCTACAATTGTTGCTTCTAATTGATCACTTTTATTACCTGAAATATTGTGAAGAACTGCTCCGCGAATATTAAAATTCATTTGGATTCTCCTTTCATATTAAGCTTAATGTAGTATTTGTAAACGGAAACGATTTTATGTATGATAAACGATAAGAGATACGATGAAAGGTAAAGGAAATTTATGAAACAAATTGATTCCATACAAAATAATTCTGTGAAGGCTTGGAAAAAGCTACATACAAAAAAAGGAAGAGATAAAGCTAAACAATATATCGTAGAAGGTTTTCATTTAGTCGAAGAGGCAATTAAGCATGATGCACCGATTCTTCATTTATTAATCAGTGAAGATATTGACTTACCTTCTAATTTTTCAACAGGTTCCTTTGAGATTACGTATATATCTAAAGAGGTTAGCAAGGAATTAAGCGAAACAGAAACATCTCAAGGTATTTTTGCAATTATTGAATTTTCATTTGTAAGAATTGATTTTGAGAAAGTGTCAAAAATATTATTAATTGATGAAGTTCAGGATCCAGGGAATGTTGGAACAATGATTCGAACAGCAGATGCTGCTGGTTTTGATGGCGTTATTTTAGGTTCAGGTACAAGTGACCTATATAATGCTAAAACAATTCGATCCACCCAAGGATCACTATTCCATTTACCGATATTACGTGGTGATTTAGTTGAAGCAGTTTCGAATTTAAAAGAAAAAGGAATAACTGTTTACGGGACATCTCTTCAAAATGCAAAACCATTTAATGAGGTAAACGTTTCAAATCGTTTTGCCATTATTGTAGGGAATGAAGGTAAAGGTGTGAATTCAACATTACTCTCATTAACCGATGAAAATCTTTATATTCCGATTTATGGTAAAGCTGAATCATTAAACGTTGCTATTGCAGCAGGGATTCTAATGTATAGTCTGTGAAAAAATAATAGAAGCCTCATCCTGAGCGCTCTCTAGGACAGTAAAAATGATATAAATCAATTAGTAAATAATTATGTTGAGCAGTTGCATTAATTGAAAAAAATCAATATAATTAATTAAGAAAATTTAATACATAAAAAGCTTTGACAGAGAATAGTAAATTTGACTCTCTATCTAGGGAAAAGGTGCCGTAGACTGTAAGCACTTTTATAGTAGACCAAATTGAATTCACCTCTTGAGCTAGCGCCGGGACCATTTTTAAATGTAAAGGCGACTCGGTCTATCTAAGTAGATCGTTATATGAATGAAGTGAGCAGTTAGTTTCTAAAGATATATTAACTGTTAATTAGGGTGGTACCGCGATCAATCCTCGTCCCTTTTTTGGGAGCGAGGTTTTTTTATGTTTAAATTTAAGGTTTTGAATAGGAGGATTATTTATGCAAGAGCGTTTAGTTTCTTTACAAACAGAAGCGATTAAGCAAATAGAAGAAGCAAAAGATTTAAAAGCATTAAATGAAATAAGAATTGCTTATCTAGGAAAAAAAGGTCCGATTACTGAGGCAATGAAAGCAATGAAGGATTTAACTCCAGAAGAGCGCCCAAAAATGGGGGCTGTTGCTAATGAAGTACGTGCGGCAATCCAAGAAAAACTTGAAGCAAAACAAGTTGTATTAGAACAAAATGCAATTAATGAAAAATTAGAAAGTGAATCAATTGACGTAACACTTCCAGGAAGACCAGTTCATGCAGGTGGAGCTCATCCATTAAGAGCGGTAATTCAAGAAATTGAAGATTTATTTATTGGAATGGGATATGAAATTGCTGAAGGTCCAGAAGTTGAGAAGGACTATTATAATTTCGAAGCTTTAAATTTACCAAAAGGACATCCGGCTCGTGATATGCAGGATTCATTCTATATTTCTGAAGAAACATTAATGAGAACTCATACTTCACCTGTTCAAGCCAGAACAATGGAAGCAAACGTGGAAAAAGGTCCAATTAAAATAATTTGTCCTGGTAAAGTTTATCGCCGTGATGACGATGATGCTACACATTCTCATCAATTTATGCAAATCGAAGGTCTTGTAATTGGTGAAAACATTTCAATGAGTGATTTAAAAGGTACTTTACAACTTTTTGCGAAGAAAATGTTTGGTGAAGATCGTGAAATTCGCTTACGCCCAAGCTTCTTCCCATTCACTGAGCCTTCAGTAGAAATGGATATTTCTTGTATGAAATGTGGAGGAAAAGGCTGTAACATGTGTAAGCACACTGGATGGATTGAAATTTTAGGTGCGGGAATGGTACATCCAAACGTACTTGAGATGGCTGGATATAATCCGAAAGAAGTTCAAGGATTCGCTTTTGGTATGGGTCCAGAACGTATTGCATTATTAAAATATGGTATTGATGATATTCGTCATTTCTATACGAACGATATAAGATTCTTAAAGCAATTCCAACAAATGTAAGGTAGGAGGGGACTAAAACATGTTTGTATCAACAAAATGGTTACAAGAATACGTTGATTTAAGTGGTGTTACACCAGACGAACTTGCAAAATTAATCACTAAAGCAGGTATTGAAGTTGAAGGTGTTGATCATCTTTCAGAAGGAATTAAAAATGTTGTTGTTGGTTATGTAATGGAACGTGAACAACATCCAGAGGCAGATAAATTATCAAAATGTACTGTTGATGTTGGCGAAGAGCAACCAGTACAAATTATTTGTGGCGCACCGAATGTTGCTAAAGGTCAAAAAGTGATCGTGGCAAAGGTAGGCGCTGTTTTACCGGGGAATTTCAAAATTAAAAAAGCAAAATTACGTGGTGAAGTTTCTGAAGGAATGATTTGCTCTCTTCAAGAATTAGGCATTGAAGGAAAAGTAGTTGCAAAAGAATTCTCAAATGGAATCTTTGTTTTACCAAGTGATGCTGAAGTTGGAGCAAGTGCATTAGACGTACTATATCGTGATGATGCTGTATTAGAACTTGGATTAACACCAAACCGTGCTGATTGCTTAAATATGATCGGTGTTGCCTACGAGGTAGCTGCAATTTTAGATCGTGATGTAAAACTTCCAGAAATAAGTGCTCAATCAGCTACAGGCGCTGATTATGTTTCAGTTTCAATTGAATCAAAAGAAGATGCACCATATTATAGTGCTAAATTAGTTAAAGGTGTAAAAATTGGTCCATCACCATTATGGATGCAATCTCGTTTAATGAGTGCTGGTATTCGTCCGATTAATAATGTTGTTGATATTACGAACTATATTTTAATTGAGTATGGTCAACCATTACACGCGTTTGATTTTAATAAATTAAATAGTAAGCAAATTATCGTACGACATGCGAAGGAAAACGAAAAGATCGTTACACTTGATGGTGAAGAGCGTACATTGCAACCACATAATTTAGTGATCGCAACAGAGAAAGAAGCCGTTGCAGTTGCAGGTGTAATGGGTGGTCAAAGTACTGAAGTTGATGTGGAAACTGTAGACGTTTTAATTGAATCAGCAGTTTTCAGAGGTCAAAGTGTTCGCCAAACATCAAAAGACCTTGGCTTACGTAGTGATTCAAGTGCCCGTTTTGAAAAAGGTATTGACGCTTCACGTACATTCCCTGCTTCAGAACGTGCTGCTATGTTAATGGCTGAACTAGCTGGTGGAACAATTGTAGAAGGTACAGTAATTGCCGACAATTTAGTTGAAGAAGCTAAAAAAGTTTCAGTTTCTGTAAGTAAGATTAATGGTGTACTTGGTACCTCAATTGATGCTGAGACAGTAAAAGATATTTTCCGTCGCTTAAGATTAGAAGCTACTGAGAATGGCGAAGTATTTACAGTTACTGTTCCAAGTCGTCGTGGTGATCTTTCAATTGAAGAAGATTTAGTTGAAGAAGTAGGAAGATTGTATGGCTATGATCATATTCCTGCCACTTTACCAACAGGTGTTGCTAGTCGTGGACAATTAACACCTTATCAAGCAAAACGTAGAAAAATTCGTCAATATTTACAGCATGCAGGTCTTTACGAAGCTGTTACGTACTCTTTAACAAGCAATAATAAAGTAAAACGCTTTGCATTAGAAACAGTAGATGCAGAACCTGTACGTTTAGCTTTACCAATGAGTGAAGAACGTAGTGAGCTACGTTTCAGTTTAGTACCTCATTTATTAGATGCGATTGCATATAATGTTGCACGTAAAGAAGAAAATGTTCATTTATTTGAAACAGGATCTGTATTCTTAACAAAAGAAAATAACGATTTACCGCATGAAGAAGAGTATTTAGCTGGTGCGTTAACTGGTTTATGGTTACAACATGCTTGGCAAGGCGAGAAAAAAGCAGTTGATTTCTATGTTGTAAAAGGTATTTTAGACGGTTTATTTAATGAATTAGGTTTATCAAATAAAATAACATACCTTGCTGCTAAGAAAGAAGATTTACACCCAGGACGTACTGCAAGTATATTATTAAACGGAGAAGAAATTGGTTTTATCGGTCAAGTTCATCCTGTTACTCAAAAAGAGTGGGATCTGAAAGAAACGTATGTATTCCAATTATCTCTTGAAAAGCTATTAAATACTGAATTTGATGATATTTTATACAATGCAATTCCTCGTTTCCCATCAATGAGTCGAGATATGGCATTAGTTGTTGATTCGAAAGTATTTGCTGGTGATATTCTATCTACAATTCGTTCAACTGGTGGAAGACTTCTAAAGGATGCTACAATCTTTGATTTATACGAAGGTGATAAGATGGAAGCTGGTAAAAAATCAGTTGCCTTCTCATTAACATATTTCGATCCAGAACGTACTCTAACGGATGAAGAAGTAACTAAAGCTCATTCGAAAGTATTAAAAGCTGTAGAAGAAACGCATAATGCTCAATTAAGAGGTTAATTACACACTCTATTGCTGATTTAATAAAATTTTATAAGCAAAGGAAAACCGGAAATCTTAGATTTTCGGTTTTTTTAGGTGAATATTCTATTAGATATTTTTAATAGAATATTCACCTATTTTTTGACTCATTTTTATGGTGTGAATGAACCAATTTGTCCTTTTTTTTATACAATAAATTGTACAATTAAAATTTTTATGAGAGGTGTATTTTTTTGCCATTACCACCAATTCCACCACTACCACAACAACCATCAGAAGAACCAAATCAACAAGGTACTACACAAAGCACAGAAGAATCAGAGTTATTACAACAAATTTCTTCAATCCTTCCAAATCTAGTAATGGGCCCAACAGGTCCAACTGGAGCAACTGGTCCTCGTGGAGAAAGAGGAAAACGAGGAAAAGAAGGGGATGAAGGAGAAAGAGGTCCAAGAGGTCCTATGGGACCTATGGGACCTATGGGTCCAATGGGTCCAATGGGACCAGCAGGAATTCCGGGTGCCGCAGGAGCTCCAGGCCCAGCAGGAGCAACAGGAGCAACAGGAGCAACAGGTCCTTCAGGAGGCCCTCCAGGTCCACAAGGAATTCCAGGTCCTGCAGGTCCAACAGGCTCAGCAGGCCCAGCAGGAGTCCCAGGTCCAACGGGCCCAGCAGGTCCACAAGGAACGCCTGGTCTACAAGGTCCAACAGGCCCAGCGGGAACACCGGGAACACCAGGAGCAGACGGAGCGACAGGCCCAGCAGGCCCAGCAGGAGCAACAGGAGCAGACGGAGCGACAGGCCCAGCAGGAGCAACAGGAGCAGACGGAGCGACAGGCCCAGCAGGCCCAACAGGCCCAGCGGGAGCAACAGGCGCAGCAGGAGCAACAGGCGCAGACGGAGCGACAGGCCCAGCGGGAGCAACAGGAGCAGACGGAGCGACAGGCCCAGCAGGAGCAACAGGAGCAGACGGAGCGACAGGCCCAGCGGGAGCAACAGGAGCAGACGGAGCGACAGGCCCAACAGGAGCAGACGGAGCAACTGGCCCAACAGGTCCAGCAGGGGCAACTGGTGTAGCAGGTACAGGTGCAATCATTCCGTTTGCATCAGGTACACCAATCGCGATGGCATCAGTAGATCTCCTTGGGGTGAGTTTAGCTAGTACGGCTGGTCTTGTAGGGTTTGGAAGTTCACTTCCGAATGTTGCATTACTTCCTGGACCAGCGATTAATTTAACTGGAACTGGATTGCCAACTGAAATACTTGATTTTGCATTTACAATGCCTAGAGCGGGTACAATAACGGCTATTTCTGCATCTTTTAGTAATGTAGTTGCTTTAAATATTTTAGGAACAAGTATTTCGGTCACTGCACAATTATATAGTGCACCGCCAAATAGCAATAACTTTACTCCAGTTGCAGGTGCAAGTGTTACTTTACCTGCTCTAGCGGGCCCACTTTCATTAGGCCAAATCGAGAGCAATATTTCTGCACCTTTAGCAATACCAGTCGCTGCACAAACTCGTTTAATGATGGTATTCACACAAACTGGAACAGGTCTTAGCCTTATTAACACTGTTACTGGATATGCTAGTGCGGGTGTATCAATAAACTAATTAATAGAAAGAAGTAAGAAAAATAGATTTTAAAAATTGGACTCTACTAAACTAGATTAGAATTTACTATCATTGATAGTTTTTTAGTCTAGTAAGTAGAGTTTTTTTTGCGGATTTTTAATAGAAATAGTATTAAAATCCAAACAAACTTGTCCAACAAAAATATGATAAATTGTACGTCAAAATATTTTTGGAGGTGTATCTATTTGCCATTACCACCAGGCCCACCAGGCCCACAATTACCACCAGCTTTTCCTCTACCACCAGCTCCAACAGGTCCTACGGGAGCACCAATACCACCAGGTCCTTCAGGTCCAACATGTCCAACATGTCCAACGGGAGCAACAGGCCCACAAGGTCCAACAGGAGCGACAGGAGCAACAGGAGCAGACGGAGCGACAGGAGCAACAGGAGCAGACGGAGCGACAGGAGCAACAGGAGCAGACGGAGCGACAGGAGCAACGGGAGCAGACGGAGCAACAGGAGCAACAGGAGCAACAGGAGCAACAGGAGCAGACGGAGCAACAGGAGCAACGGGAGCAGACGGAGCGACAGGAGAAACGGGAGCAGACGGAGCAACAGGAGAAACGGGAGCAGACGGAGCAACAGGAGCAACGGGAGCAGACGGAGCAACAGGAGCAACGGGAGCAGACGGAGCGACAGGAGCAACGGGAGCAGACGGAGCGACAGGAGCAACAGGAGCAGACGGAGAAACAGGAGCAACAGGAGCAGACGGAGCAACAGGAGCAACGGGAGCAGACGGAGCGACAGGAGCAACGGGAGCAGACGGAGCAACAGGAGCAACGGGAGCAGACGGAGCAACAGGAGCAACGGGAGCAGACGGAGCAACAGGAGCAACGGGAGCAGACGGAGCGACAGGAGCAACGGGAGCAGACGGAGCGACAGGAGCAACAGGAGCAGACGGAGCGACAGGAGCAACAGGAGCAGACGGAGCAACAGGAGCAACGGGAGCAGACGGAGCGACAGGAGCAACGGGAGCAGACGGAGCGACAGGAGCAACAGGAGCAGACGGAGCGACAGGAGCAACAGGAGCAGACGGAGCAACAGGAGCAACGGGAGCAGACGGAGCGACAGGAGCAACGGGAGCAGACGGAGCAACAGGAGCAACAGGAGCAGACGGAGCAACAGGAGCAACGGGAGCAGACGGAGCGACAGGAGCAACGGGAGCAGACGGAGCAACAGGAGCAACGGGAGCAGACGGAGCAACAGGAGCAACGGGAGCAGACGGAGCAACAGGAGCAACGGGAGCAGACGGAGCGACAGGAGCAACGGGAGCAGACGGAGCGACAGGAGCAACAGGAGCAGACGGAGCGACAGGAGCAACAGGAGCAGACGGAGCAACAGGAGCAACGGGAGCAGACGGAGCGACAGGAGCAACGGGAGCTGACGGAGCGACAGGAGCAACGGGAGCAGACGGAGCAACAGGAGCAACGGGAGCAGACGGAGCAACAGGCCCAAGTGTAACTTCAACTGGATTCTCAGCATTCATTCCAAGTGTGAATACTGCTGCTACAGCTCAATTAACTAACTGGAGTGTTGCTAGTCCACATTTCAGTTCACCAGCTTTTGATCCAACACTTGGTAATTTTACAGTACCTGCTACAGGAAGATATACTTTTGAAGCAACAATTAACTATTCAACATCTGCAACATTAACAGCTGATATTGGAGCAGGAATAAATCCTTCTTTTGTAATACGTAGAACTGCTCCTACTACTGCTGACTTAATAAGTGGTTTAGTACCAATTTTAGATGTAAATATACTTGCAGTACTGAACTTAAGAGCAATTCTAGGAGATGGAGCTGTCACGATTACTGGAGATTTAGAATTAACTGCCGGAGATGTGATCGGTCTCTTCTATGAAGCAGACGGATTGACGGTTCAGCTTACTTTAGGTGGAAACAATACAGCTGGTATCACTTGGTCAGTTCACCGTATTTCTTAACGATCACTCTTAGAGATTAGTAGTCCAATATTTAGGTGATGACAGTCCTCATTAATTATTCAATAGTAATCTATTCGAATAAATTAATGAGGATTTTTTTATTAAAAAATTAGTGCTGACCAAATATTTCCATACTGAATACATTAATTATTGCATGGGTATTTAGATAAATGAAAGTAAAAGAAATCATACTTGCTAATGAAGTGAGATACTAAGAAGGTGTTAAATGAATGAAAACTAGCATTATTATTTTAACTTATAATCAGCTAGAGGTATCGAAAAAATGCTTTGAAAGTCTTGCAAAATATACAAAGAAAGATGAAGTAGAAATCATTGTTATTGATAATGGATCGACTGATGGCACACGAGAATATTTAAGAAATAATCCTTCATTTATTACAATCTTTAATGAGAGCAATATGGGGTTTGCGAAAGGTTGTAATCAAGGAATTGAAGTCGCTACAGGTGATAACCTATTATTTTTAAATAATGATACAATCGTTACAGAAAATTGGTTAGATGCAATGCTTACTCTTTTATATAGTAATGATAAAATTGGCATGGTTGGGCCTGTAAGTAATTATGTAAGTGGATTGCAGCGAATTAATGTTGATTATCAAAATGACCAAGAAATCAATGATTTTTCATTAAGATATTGTGCAAGTGTTAAAGGAATGTCTAAGCAAGTATTAAGATTAGTAGGATTTTGTTTATTAGTAAGACGTGAATTAATTGATCGATTAGTAGGATTTGATGAAAGGTTTAAACTAGGTTCATTTGAAGATGATGATATTTGTTTAAGAACTATTTTAGAAGGCTATGAATTGCATATTGCATTAGATTCATTTGTTCATCATTACGGGCACATGACATTCAATGGAAATAGTGATATTAATATAAATCATCTATATGTTGAAAATAGAATGAAATATATCGAAAAGTGGGGAAATAATTTAATCGATATTGGGTATCCAAAGACGGAAATTATTGAAATGGTACCAGGTAATATAAATAATGTTTTAGAAATTGGTTGCTTAGCCGGAGCAACTGGTTTAGAAATTAAAAATCTATACAATTGTGAATTATATGGAACAGAAAGCGATTCAGAATTATCTTCAATTGCATCACAATTTTATAAGAGGGTTGATACAATTAGTATTGATGAAGTTCCCCACAGTTACCCAGAGGCGTATTTTGATTTAATCATAATTGATAATATTGTAAACCAACTTGTTGATCCTTGGAGTTTTATAAAAAAAATAACTAATCTTTTAAAACCATCTGGCTCAATTATTTGTAGAGTTCCAAATGTTTCCCACGGAGAAGTTCTCTTTCAATTATTACAAGGTCAATGGAATTATATACACGCTGGTATTTTGAAAAAAGAAAATATAAGATTTTTCACATCTGCAACAATTAATACACTATTTCCCACTGACCAATTTGAAGTGACGAGGAAAAAGAATGAAAATATAAATGTAGATTTAAATATTATGTTGTTTTTTGAAGAAGTAGTTCATTTAGCTCATAGCTTTGGAATAAATCTTGAACAACTAACTTCAAATCTTGAAATATATGATATGCTCTTGTTAGTAAAGAAAAAATGATGAAAAGGCAGTTGAGAGATCCTCAGCTGCCTTCGTTATTTAATCTATTTGAAAAGTACTCTCTATTTGAAAGAATACTTGGGTGTGTTGGATAAAATTGATAGGCAAATTCATTATGCTCATTTGCAAGGCGTAATTCACCTATTCTGTCATAGCAAACTGCCAGTTGTAAATGTGGCAGCCAAGTGGTACATGATGGGTTGTGATGAATTAAACGATCGTTAACCTTATTTAATGTTGCTTCTTTATACCAATAAATGGCTGAATCAAAATTATTTTTTTCAAAAAATGTATAAGCCAATCTACAACATGTTTCTGGATGAGTATTGCCATATTTAAGCGATTTTAATAACCAAGTAGTTTCTAAGTCTTTTAGATTAAACTCGTGATAACAATTAGCAATATAATGACAAGCAAGGATATTTAGTTCTTCAAATGGCTGATTTAATCTCAAAAATTTTAAAAAATACTTTATTGATTGTTCATGTTGACGATTTGTACTTAACTCTTTTGCATAATAAAATAAATCCATCGTAGAAAGATTAATGTGATTACTTAACATTTGTTCATAAATTTGAATATTTTCTTTTGCATTTTGTGTAAAAGGAAGATCAGTAATAAGGAGATTAGTAGAAAATGATTCTGTATTTGGAGAACTACTATTTGAACTTAATCTTTTAAATAATCTACTAGTTTTTTGCTTGCTTTCTACATTCCAACCGATTTGATAATCAAAATCTACATTATAAACTTCATTGTTTAATGACTGTTTTAGCTTAGAAAAATTTAAACGATCATGATCTAGTAAAACTTCACTATGGTTTAGTAAAAGTATAAAGTCTTTTGTTGCCAAAGATTTTGAAACATTTAATGCTTCTAGTTCATCCACACCATCAAAGGCATGTATATTGTCTGTAAACTGTCTTGCTAGCTCAATCGTTCGATCGTGGGAATTCATATCAACGATGATAATTTCATCAACTATGCTACTAACTAAACGAAGGCATCTTTCAATTGTGGCTTCATTATTTTGTACAACCATGCATAAACTGACTGTGATCAAGCTATCACCCTTTCTTATTATTTTGTATTAAATGATTGATGATCTATTTATGTTGATTTACTAAATAAGTAGTATCCAATTCACTTATTGTGACTTTTAAACAGTAGAGTTTAAGAAATAATGATTAGAGGATGATTTATTGTTCTTTAAAATATGAGCGGAAATACGCTTGGTTGTGTAGAACAGAAGGATTATTCGGAACAAAACTTGCTGCCACATCATTATATTTTCTAGCAGTTAATTGATCTCCTAATCGACTATAACAAAGACATAGCTGTAGATTAGGTAACCAAGTGTAACAAGCCATATTTATAAAAGGGCTATTTTTAGGTACTTCAACTAGCGTAGCAAGTTTATACCATGAAATTGCTCGTGTGTAATCTCCTTGTTGAAGATAAATAAATCCTAATCGACAGCAGTTTTCTCCTCGTGGTCCATCATAAGAAAATGAGCGTAGACAACTGCTAATAGCTTTTTCTAATTCGTTTGTATTTAAATAGCAGTCTGCCAATTTTCCACAGGCTTGAATATTATCCTCATACCAGCCTTTGCCTTCATCAAGAAACAATTCATACCATTTAATTGCCTTTTCGAATAACTGATGATCAACGCATTCATTTGCATAATAGTATTTGTCGCGAGGACTTAATTCTTTTCCGGAAGAAATTGCGTTTTCATAAATTTTTAAATTTCGATCTGAATATTCTTTGTCTTTTTGATGAATAATTGCGGCATCTGATTGGATAATCTCGCCGTAGACCTCTAAATATTCATGAACGAAACCAATCCATTTAAAGTTTCTTTCGCGCTTAACGATTCGACTCCTTACTGAACTAAAGCTAGGATTACCATTTTCATCGAACGCTAGATGATATTTCATTTTGACAGCGTCGACATTTTTAGTTAATGACTTTTTTAATTTAAGTAACTTCTTCGCATTTTCATCAGTGATAATATCATCCGCATCTAGCCACATAATATAATCCTTCGTTGCCTTAGAAAATGCAAAATTTCTTGCAGCTGAGAAATCATTGATCCAAGTAAAATCATATATTGAATTTGTAAATTTTTTAGCAATTTCCTTCGTTTTATCTGTTGAACCAGTATCAATAATGACAATTTCGTCTACTATATTAGATACAGATGATAAACATCTGGAAAGTACAGCTTCTTCGTTTTTAACAATCATACAAAGACTTAAAGTTATTGGTTTTTTTTTCATGAATTCCACCTCAATTTCTATGTTATTAAGGTTGTCAACAATTGGTGCATTTCATAGAGTTTAAAAAAATTCTTGCTTGAATTTCTACATTAGATATGATTAAATAGAAAAAATGAATATTGAAAATTTTTAGATGAAGAGAGTAATCTTATGTTGATCTTATAGAGAGTTGGGGATGGTGGAAGCCTAACAGAGCGAATAAGATGAAGCGCACTTCGGAGAAGCTAGTCTGAATTTATAGTAGGACTTTGCCGGGGAAGACCTCGTTAACAAATTTTAAGCTGGTTCAATATATTTGAACAATTAGAGTGGTACCGCGGATTAGTTAGACCCGTCTCTTATAATAGAGACGGGTTTTTTATATTTTGGAGAGGATTGATCATTATGAATTATGTAAATATGTATAGTGAACAAATTGAAAAAGCTTTAAATGGATCTTTATCTTTAACAGAAATTAATTCACTTATTGAAAAACCGCATTATGCAGATCAAGGTGATTTAGCATTTCCGTGTTTCCAATTAGCAAAAGCATTAAAAAAATCTCCAGTTCTGATTGCAAAAGAAATTGCACTACAGATTAATCATGATTTAATTGAAAAAGTAGAAGCGAACGGCCCGTATGTAAACTGCTTTTTGAATAAAAAGCTAGTTAGTAAGCAAGTAATTGAATTAGTTCTCGGTCAAGGGAAGGATTATGGAAACCAAGTAGTTGGAAAAGACAAAACGGTTGCGATTGATTGTTCCTCACCAAATATTGCAAAGCCATTTTCGATGGGGCACTTGCGTTCAACAATGATTGGTAATTCAATTGCTAAAATAGCTGAAAAAAATGGGTATAAATCAATAAAAATTAATCACCTTGGAGACTGGGGAACACAGTTTGGGAAATTAATTGTTGCTTATAAACTTTGGGGTAATCAAGATGCAGTAAAAGAAAATCCGATCAAGGAACTTCTAAAATTATATGTTAAATTTCATGAAGAAGTTGAAAAAGAGCCCCAACTTGAAGAAGAAGCTAGAAGTTGGTTTAAGCAATTAGAGGAAAAAAATGAAGAAGCCCTACATTTATGGAAGTGGTTTCGTGATGAGTCTCTTAAAGAATTCATGTTAGTTTATGATTTATTAGGAGTTAACTTTGACAGCTTCAACGGAGAAGCATTTTACAATGATAAAATGGAGCGAATTATTGAACTTCTAGAGCAAAAAAACCTTTTAGTGGAATCAGAAGGTGCCGATGTTGTTGAATTAACGGAAAAGGAATTACCGCCGTGCTTAATTAGAAAATCTGATGGAGCTACACTGTATGCAACAAGAGATTTAGCAGCTGCACTTTATCGTAAAGAAACATATGATTTTGATAAAGCGGTGTATGTTGTAGGTGGAGAACAAGCATTGCATTTTGACCAAGTATTTACAGTTTTGAAGAAAATGGGTTACGAATGGGCAAATGAAATGGTACATGTGCCATTCGGTTTAATTCTACAAAATGGTAAAAAAATGTCTACACGAAAAGGGAAAATTGTTCTATTAGAAGAGGTAATTGAGGAAGCGATTAGTTTAGCTAGTCAAAATATTGCAGAAAAAAATCCAACATTAAAAAATAAAGAAGAAGTTGCAAAAATGGTTGGAGTCGGTGCAATCATTTTCCAAGATTTAAAAAATGATCGTATGAATAATATCGAATTTTCATTAGATCAGATGCTAAAATTTGAAGGTGAAACAGGGCCATATGTACAATACTCAATTGCGAGAACAAATTCAATTTTAGAGAAAGCTTCATCACAGGATTTAAATAAACAAGATGGACTAGATGATTCATATAGTTGGGACATCATAAAACAAATCCTTGAGTTCCCTAATAAAGTTACACGTAGTTTTGAACAATTTGAACCATCTGTAATTGCTAAATATACAATAGATTTGGCACAAAGCTTCAATAAATATTATGGAAATACGCATATTTTAACAAATGATGACCAATTAGAGAGTAGATTAGCATTAATTAAAGTTGTTTCGATTGTTTTAGAAGAAGGACTAAGATTATTAGGAATTCGTGCTCCAAAAGAAATGTAAAATAACAGGTATTGAAGAAAAATTGATCTTCAATACCTGTTTTCTTTTTGGATTGATTGCAGAACTAAAAACACAGTCTTTCTAATTTTAATTACATATACATAGTTATGGAATGATTTTGTGTAGTGAAAAAGGATTAAGTCGTCTAAGAAAGTAATCAAAATTTCAAAGTTAGGTTGAAAATGATTATCATTTACATTTATAATGAATTTAAGATAAGAGAATAAGGGGAAAACGTTCAATGTCGATATTAAATTTTATTAAAAATAGAAGAACGATTAGAGATACAAAAAAGGATCCAATTAATATGGAAGAATTTATGGAGCTACTTGGGGCAGCATCTTATGCTCCTTTCCACAGTAAAGAAGAGCCTTGGCAATTTATTATGGTTTCAGAAGAGAAAGAAAAAGAATATTATGCTTCAAAAATTGTAGAAAGTTACGAAAGAATGGAATTAACTGAAACATATACAGTTGAGAAAATAAAAAAATCAACAGAATTCTTTAAAACGTATATCGTTGACACACCTTTGCACTTAATTATAACGACAGATCACTCAGTAAATGAAAAGAAAAATTTAGAAGCGATCGGAGCAACCTGTGCATTTGTACAAAATTTACAATTAGCAGCTTGGGAAAAAAATATTGGAATGGTTTGGCGTACAAACCCTTATATTTTTGATAAACAATTTTACAAAGAGATGGGCATACCAGAAAATCGAAAAATTTTAGGAGCTCTTCATATCGGTTATATCAATTCAATCCCAAAAGGAACAAAGAAAAGAAAACACCCAAGTGAATGGACTTCAAAGCTAAGTCAAAATATTTCACTTTAAAAACAAAAAAAGAGAGATCGAAACAATTTTTTCGTCTCTCTTTTTTGTATTAAATTAAAACACCTTAGTAGTCCAGTTTTCGCCATTCCATACGTCTGTTACTAAACCTTGGTAGAATTCAGGTTCGTGACAGATAATTAAAAGACTTCCTTTGTACTCTTTTAGTGCACGTTTTAGCTCTTCTTTAGCATCTACATCTAAATGGTTAGTAGGCTCATCGAGTACAAGTAAGTTTGTTTCTTGATTAATTAACTTACATAAACGAACTTTCGCCTTTTCTCCACCACTTAAAACTGCAACTTTACTCTCAATATGCTTTGTCGTTAAACCACATTTTGCAAGTGCTGAACGAACTTCATATTGTGTAAATGATGGAAATTCATCCCAAACTTCATCAATACATGTTTTATTATTATCACTTTTTACTTCTTGTTCGAAGTATCCAATGTGAAGGAATTCACCGCGTTCTACTTCACCAGAAATTGGTTTAATATCACCAAGTAAACTACGCATTAACGTCGTTTTACCGATACCGTTCGCACCAACTAAAGCAATTTTCTGTCCACGTTCCATACGTAGATTTAAAGGTTTAGATAGAGGCTCGTCATAACCAATTACTAAATCTTTTGCTTCAAATATTAATTTACCTGAAGTACGAGCTGGTTTGAAGTTGAATTCTGGTTTTGGCTTTTCACGTGCAAGCTCAATTACATCCATTTTATCAAGTTTCTTTTGGCGAGACATAGCCATATTACGTGTAGAAACACGCGCTTTATTACGTGCAACGAAATCTTTTAGTTCAGAGATTTCTTGTTGTTGACGTTTATATGCTGATTCTAATTGTGATTTTTTCATTTCATAAATTCCTTTGAAATTATCATAATCACCAACATAACGATTTAATTCTTGGTTTTCCATATGGTAAATCAAGTTAATAACACTATTTAAAAACGGAATATCATGTGAAATTAAAATAAAAGCATTTTCATACTCTTGTAAATAACGCTTTAACCATTCAATATGCTGCTCATCTAAATAGTTAGTAGGCTCATCGAGTAATAAGATATCTGGTTTTTCTAAAAGAAGTTTTGATAGAAGAACCTTTGAACGTTGACCACCAGAAAGTTCAGTTACATCTCGATCTAGTCCGATCTCATCTAAACCTAAACCACGACCAATTTCCTCAACTTTAGCATCAATGATATAGAAATCATTATTTGTTAAAGTATCTTGAAGAACACCAACATCTTCAAGCATTTTTTCCATTTCTTCTGGAGTTGCATCAGCCATTTTTACATATAATTCATTAATTTCATTTTCCAAATCAAACATATATTGGAAAGCACTTTTTAATACGTCACGAATTGTCATACCTGGCTGCAATACAGCATGCTGATCTAAATAACCTACACGTACTTTTTTAGACCATTCAACCTTACCTTCATCAGGCTGTAATTTTCCAGTAACGATATTCATGAAAGTTGATTTACCTTCACCATTTGCACCAATAAGACCGATATGTTCACCTTTTAATAGACGGAAAGATACATCATTAAAAATTGCACGATCACCGAATCCATGGCTTAAGTTTTTAACAGTTAAAATACTCATAGATCGACACCTTTTCTTTATTTTTCATATAATAATGTTCTTATTGAAAGAACGGAATTTAAACAGTCACCATCTAATTATAGTCTGCAACCGGGGATGTGTTCAACATTAAATTAAGGGGGGAAGGGTTAGACCCGAATTAAAATAGTAGACCTTATAAAAAAAAGGAAAAAAAAACATATCCCCCTACTATGCCTATCCCCATATTTTTGTATTTACTGTATAATTCAGAAGTGTAACAGTTAAAAATTGGGTTTTGAAGGCGTATAAATACTTAAATAGCCGTACCCTACTATTTTAGAGGAGGAAATTAAATGTTTGGTAAAGTTGCTGCAGATATGCTTGGTTTAAGTGATGTAGGTAGTGTTATTGAACCGAAAAATTATGACAAAGTTGATTCTGACGATTATGTAATGCATGAAGATAATGAAAAAATTTATTTCTTAATTAAATCAAAATCAGATGAGTATTGCTTTACGAATAAGGCTTTAATTCATTTAGACGGTACAAGTGCAATCAGTAAGAAACGTACACTTCATCGTTATAATTATCACACTCATAAAATCACACATGTTTTACTTGAAACAGCTGGTACAATTGATTTAGATGTTGAAATTAAGTTCAATATGGGTGGTAGAGAGTTTTCGATTGATGTTCATAAAAAACATATTGAACAAGTTAAGGACCTTTATAAAGCATTACTAATGATTGCTGAAATTAGTCATGAAAATGAAAAATCACTTGGATATGCTAAAGAAAGCATCGAAATTGCTTCTACTACATTAGGTCGCGTAACGTCAAATGAAAATAATGTAGTGAACAGTTTTAAAGAAATTAATGAAGCTGCTTTTGAATGGTTAATGAAATCTAGAGAGCAATACAAAGTGAAAGATTTCGGATCAGTTTTTGAGAAATATATTAATAATTAATTATGTAAGAGGTCTCATAAGTTAAATTGCTTATGAGGCTTTTTTTTATATCGGTTAACTTCTTTAGATTAAGGATTTATGAGTAAGGGAAAAAGGAAAAGGACTCATGAGGGGTTCTGACAAAAAATCAATCATAAACAAAGAAAACTCGCAAGGGATAGTATGATCTTGTGAGTTTTCTTTGTTTAAAGATTATATTTAATTAAAACTTCTTCTTTTTGACGATTTAATATAGTGGCATCTGGACAGCGTTTTTTTATTTCTTGTAAAAAACTGTCTTCATCTTTTGGAAGAGATAGTAAAGCATATCCGTATTTTTTATATTCAATTTTTAAACGTTTGAAGGTCCATGCAGGTGATGAAATTGGATTATTGGAGAAATTAATTGTTTTGATTTCACTATATGGAATTGTAATTGTTATGAATCCGAATTTTGATTTGAATTCATTGTCGGTTAATTCATGGTATGTTTTGAATAAAGCGTATACTAGGGTAATTAATATTGGAAATAAAAAGACAAAGGCTACTAAGCTTATGATGATTCCTGTGCGATCGGCTTCAATAAAGCTAACGATGGGAACTGAAAAAATAATGGGTATTAAGCTCAGAATTAGGGCGACTAAAAGAGGATTTTTCTTCACCTTAAATTTCATGGCGATACCTTTACCTATCCTAATATTTGATTTAAATGGTGCTTCATATGGTCAATATAGTCAGTAAATAACCAACTTAGTGTAACAGCCTCTTCATTTTGACTAATATATTGTAGTTTCCATTGGTCTTCTGACATGTTTGATAGCACATTTATGAAACGAGAATTTAAAGCAGTCCATAATGAAAGTATTTCTTCAATGGTATAGCTATTTTGATAATCATTTAGCTCTACCCATGAATTTTGTTTATAAAGCTCAAGAACGAGTTCATCATTAGAAGACAATCGATCTATAAATCTTTTATGATTCATAGTTGCAGAATCGCAAAGATGTCCAAGTATTTCTTTTTTAGACCATTTTGTAAGACTTGGTTTAAAGTCTGTATTTGATAAGGCTCTAATGATTTTTGGTACTGATTGGATTAGACTACTAAATTCGTTTATTAAATTATTCATCTAAGTATTCCTCCTTCGTTTCTACATATTATGGATATGTTTAAACATTTTTCTTTATGAGTCTTTAGACAAGCCATAGGTGAATAGGTTATTAGTAGGACAATCTTGGAGGTGGCTTGATGTTAATCTTTTTACTTTATGTCGGATTGTTAGTTGGTGTGTTAGCAGTTTATAAAGATGCCATTTTGCGGGATGTTAGTAATCTTGGGTTTCAAATGATCGGTTATTATGTACTAGCATCTTTACCTTTTAGGTTATTTTGGTTACCGATCCCTTTTGGATTTTTGATCTGTTTATTTTTATTATCTAAACCGATGCTTCGCTATAAAAAACAAAAACAAGTTGCTAGCTTATTAGGATTCATTGTATTTATAGTAGATGCTGTATTCTAAATGAATGTTTAGAATACAGCTTTTTTGATGTTTTCGTAACTTTTCGTAGGAAGCGAGATGATATCAAGCCTCCGTAACTCTCATTTTTTAGCAATCTTTAATGCTTTCTCAGTATTAGCAAAATGTAATTTCGTTAAATTTCGTAAAGCTTCAAAACCTTTGGATTTAATTAGTTTTGCAGCAGCTTGATCAACTTTTGCTCCAGCGCCTTTTGGTAAAGTCATTCCAGCTTGTTCGCTTAATTGATCCATTTGCTGTAGGAAAGCATAGCGGGCTAAAATCGAAGAAACTGCAACTGAGAGATGCAAACCTTCTGCTTTAGTAGCAAATTGAACTTTATCACGAATAACTTCTTTAGTCCCTTTTAAATAGTTGTAATACAGATTTGGAGGAGTAAATTGATCAATTAAGATGGCGTCATATTTTTTATCTCCCAATTTTGAAATTGTATTTCGAATTGCTTGATTATGTAGTAACGCCTTTAGTTTATTCATATTATAGCCTTTTTCTTGCATTGAATTGTATTTCTCATTGTTGAGTACTAATAGGCTGTAAGTTACGACATGAACAATTTTTTTTGCTATGCTGCATATGGCATCGTCAGTTAATTCTTTGGAATCTTTTACGCCTAATTCTTTTAATAATTCGAATTGACTTGGTTCTACAAAAGAAGCTACTACAGTCATTGGACCAAAGTAGTCGCCTGTACCAACTTCATCACTACCGATCACTGCAAGACTTGAAAAGTTTTTTGGTAAAGTTGAATTCGTATTGGTAGGGTTTGCTTTTTTAGTAGTTTGGCTAGCCGATTTTCCTTGCCATTTACTTACTTCGGCATCACTATTGGAGCCTTGAAACATTACTTTACCTGATTTATATGCTGTGATTGTACAGCCATTTGGTTTGGCCATAAATACTCCACCTTGTGGTACTTTTGATTGAAGGCTACTTTGGTAGTGTTCTTTCATCTTTAAGAGAGTATCCTCAGAAACTGTTATTACAGTGTTTGACATAAATTTCTCCTTTAAATGGATATTTTCCAATACTTTTGTTTGTATTGAATTTCATGTTATAGTTAAGGTTAGAATGTTTAAGAGCTGAATGGAGGTATGAAGTTGTCCAATTCTTCATCGAAACAAAAACTAAATGTAACTATTTATGGGCAACATTATGCAATTACTGGTGACGAGTCAACAGATCATATTCGCCATGTTGCCTCAATTGTAGATGATAAAATGAAAGAAATAAATAAAAAAAATCCATTATTAGATACTAATAAATTAGCTGTATTGACAGCATTAAATATTGTAAGTGATTATGTGAAATTAAAAGAAAGAGCTAATATGCTCGAAAAATTATTAGAAAAACAAACGAAAAGTGAGCAGGAAAAGAATGATTGATTTAATTATACTTATTATTTTTATTTTAGGAATTTTTACAGGTTGGAAAAGAGGATTTATTAGCAGCCTTGTTCGATTACTAGGTTTTTTACTATCCTTATACTTAGCTTATCATTATTATGAGCAGACCGCTACTTCGCTAAAGAAAATATTGCCAATTCATATAAGCGGTGGTCAGGTCGTAAATCCAGAGCAGTTTGTCTATGAAATAATCGCTTTTGCTTTGTTATTTATTGGGACAAGACTAGTCATTTCATTTATTGGTTCGTTATTAAATGGAGTTTTCCAATTACCTGTTCTAAAGCAGATGAACTCCTTATTAGGTGGGATTTTTGGTTTTATAGAAGTCTATTTATTTTCGGTTTTGGCTCTTTTTATCGCTTTAATCATACCAATCGATTCACTTCATGTTTTATTACATAAATCAAATATTGCGTATCTTATGGTCCAACATACACCATTTATATCAAATCAACTAATGGAATTATGGAACGGATTTTCTAGTTCTGAAATACTATAATCGAGTTTAGTGAAAAACAATTTTTATGTTAAGTAGGTGACTTAAAATGCACAAAAAAGAGTTAATTAAACTGTTAGAACAAATTGCTACTTATTTAGAACTAAAAGGTGAAAATGCTTTTAAAATATCAGCATTTCGTAAAGCGGCAAATGCATTAGAAACAGATGAAAGAAGTCTTGAACAAATCGACGACTTTACTGCCATAAAAGGAATCGGAAAAGGGACTTCTGCAGTAATTTTAGAATATATTGAAACTGGTAAAAGTACGGTATTGGAGGAACTTCAAGAGTCATTACCTAAAACTTTACTTCCTTTACTTAGACTACCAGGATTAGGTGGAAAAAAAGTAGCTAAGCTATATCAATTATTACAAATTGAGAGCATGGAGCAGTTAAAAGAAGCATGCTTAAATGGTAAGTTACAAGGATTAGCTGGATTCGGTAAAAAGACAGAGAAAAATATTTTAGAATCAATCGAGGAGTTTGGTAAGCAGCCTGAACGCTTGCCATTAGCAGATGTACTACCGATTGCTGATAAAATTGAAGCTTATTTAGCAGAAATGAAGTATGTCGAGAAGTATTCAAGAGCTGGAAGCTTACGACGAGTACGTGAAACGGTTAAAGATTTAGACTTCATTGTTGCGTCTACTAATCCGGAAAGTATTAAAGAACAATTACTTTCGATGCCAGAAATTGTTCGAATAATTGCACAGGGAGATACTAAAGTTTCTCTTGTTTTAAAAGGTGTTGAGTATGAGATTTCAGTTGATTTCCGAATTATTCAACCAAAGGAGTTTGCTACAACTTTGCATCATTTTACTGGTTCAAAGGATCATAATGTAGCTATGCGCCAATTGGCTAAAGAGCGTGATGAAAAAATTAGTGAGTACGGTGTTGAAAATGTTAATACTGGAGAAGTTTTAACTTTTGAAAATGAAGAAGATTTTTATGCCCATTTTAATTTACCTTGTTTTCCACCTGAAATTCGAGAGGATGGGAAGGAAGTTTCAACTTTTACAAACGATTATCCATTAATTCGTTTAGAAGATATGAAATCTGATTTGCATATGCACTCTACTTGGAGTGATGGTGGGTATTCAATCGAAGAAATGGCAGATGCATGTCGTGCTAAAGGATATAAATATATTGTCATCACAGATCATTCTCAATATTTAAAGGTTGCGAATGGTTTAACTCCTGAGCGCTTATGGAAACAAAAAGAAGAAATTCAACGTGTAAACGAAAAATACACTGATTTTACAATTCTACATGGGGTAGAAATGGATATTTTACCTGATGGTTCCCTAGATTATGAAGATGATGTTTTACGTTCACTTGATTTTGTTATCGCATCAATTCATTCCAGCTTTAGTCAAGATGAAGAGACAATCATGATGCGTTTAAAAAATGCAATGAGAAATCCATATGTTAGCATGATTGGACATCCAACAGGGCGAAAAATTGGCAGAAGAGCTGGGTATAAAGTAAATGCTGAAGAATTAATTTCTGTAGCAAAAGAAACAGGTACAATTTTAGAATTAAATGCAAATCCAAATCGGTTAGATTTAAATAAAGAAATGTTAATGATGGCACAGGAAGCTGGTGTCATGCTATCAATTAATACTGATGCACATAATATTGATATGCTAGAGCATATGACGGTTGGGGTTAGTGCGGCCAAGAAGGCTTGGTTAAAAAGAGAAAATATTGTAAATACATTTGAATTACACGAACTTTTAAGTTTGATTGAAAGGAAACGTAATCGAGTGTAAGGAGGTTACGGGGTATGCAACGTACATTAAGAGTTTTAGAGTACGATAAAATAAAAGAACAATTACTTAAACACGCTTCATCTTCACTAGGTAAGGAACGTATTAAAAACCTTTTACCGAGTACTAGTTATGATGAAGTTGTCGAACTACATGAATCAACTGACGAAGCAGTAAAAGTTATTCGACTACGAGGAAATGTACCTCTTGGTGGATTATCAGATATCAGAATGCAAGTAAAAAGGGCAGATATCGGTGGAATGCTATCTCCTTCTGAGCTAATTGCGATTTCAGGTGTTACATATGCTGGTCGTCAAATGATTCGTTTTATTGAAGGCTTAATTGAGAGTGAAGTAGAAATTCCATATTTAGAATCATTAAGTGAACAAATCATTCCTTTACTAGAATTAGATAAAAATATAAAGGCAGCAATTGGTGATAACGGAGAAGTATTAGATGACGCTAGTGTGACGCTTCGAACGATCCGTGGACAAGTTCGAACAGCTGAAGCTCGAATTCGTGAAAAATTAGAGAGTTTAACTAGAGGTGCTAATGCACAAAAAATGTTATCAGATTCAATTGTAACGATTCGTAATGATCGCTTCGTTATTCCAGTAAAACAAGAATATCGACATGTTTATGGTGGGATTGTTCATGATCAATCTTCTTCTGGGCAAACATTATTTATTGAGCCACAAGCTGTTGTTACATTAAACAATAGTTTACAAGAAGCAAAAGTAAAAGAGGAGCAAGAGATCGAGAAAATTTTAATGGCTTTAACAGGTTTAGTAGCGGAAGCTTCAGCGGATTTATTGCAGAATGTTGAAATTTTAGCTGAAATGGATTTCTTATTTGCAAAAGCTAATTACTCACATTCAATTAAGGCAAGTAAACCAATTTTAAATAATGATCGATATTTTAAATTAAAAAAAGCACGTCATCCTCTAATTCCAAGAGATATAGTAGTAGCTAATGATATTGAATTAGGTAAGGATTTTACGACGATTGTCATTACTGGTCCAAATACGGGTGGTAAGACGGTTACTTTAAAAACGATTGGTATTTGTGTTTTAATGGCACAATCTGGTTTACAAATTCCTGCTTTAGACGGTTCAGAAATTTGTGTGTTCGACCAAATTTTCGCCGATATTGGGGATGAGCAATCAATCGAACAGAGCTTAAGTACATTCTCTTCTCATATGGTGAATATTGTAGATATACTAAAACACGTTAATCATAGTAGTCTTGTATTATTTGATGAATTAGGAGCTGGAACTGACCCACAGGAAGGTGCGGCTTTAGCAATCTCAATTTTAGACGAGGTAAGTGAATACGGTGCAAGAGTAGTAGCAACAACGCATTATCCTGAATTAAAAGCATATAGTTACAATCGAGAGCACGTTATGAATGCTAGTGTTGAATTTGATGTAGAAACATTAAGTCCTACTTATCGACTTTTAATTGGTGTTCCAGGTAGAAGTAATGCATTTGAGATTTCTAGAAGACTAGGACTTTCAAATCGTGTAATCGAAAAAGCAAGAAATCATGTAAGTGAAGAAAGTAATGAAGTTGAAAATATGATTGCATCTTTAGAAACGAGTAGAAAAGGTGCCGAAACAGAGTGGAAAGAAGCAGAAGATTTCCGTAAAGAATCGGAGCGTGTTTTCAAAGATTTACAAAAGCAAATGATGGAATTTTATGAGCACCGTGATGAATTATATCGTGGAGCACAGGAAGAAGCGAAAAAGCGTGTCAGAGTAGCACAACAAGAAGCTGAGGAAATTATTAAAGAGCTTAGAGAGTTAAAGAATAGTCAATTAGCTTCGATTAAAGATCATGAATTAATTGAAGCAAGAACCCGTTTGGAAGGGGCAATACCTTATGCTCCAAAGAAAACAATTCCACAGCCAGCTCAAAAGAAACAAAGAAAGCTTCGTGAAGGTGACGAAGTAAAAGTGATTAGCTTTAATCAAAAAGGTACATTACTTGAACAAGTTAGTGAAGGTGAATGGCAAGTTCAGCTCGGGATTATTAAAATGAAAGTTAAAGAAAAAGATATCGAATATGTAAGTTCACCTAAAGAAGTAAAAGAACGAACGGTTACATCTGTAAAAGGTAAGGATTTTCATGTGAATCTTGAACTGGATCTTAGAGGTGAAAGATATGAAGATGCCCTAATTCGTGTTGAAAAATATATCGATGATGCATTATTAGCCGGCTATCCTCGAATTAATATTATTCATGGAAAAGGAACTGGTGCATTAAGACAAGGGGTACAGGAATACTTAAAAAAACATAGAGCAGTTAAATCCTATCGATACGGTGCAGCGTCCGAGGGTGGAATAGGTGTTACTGTTGTCGATTTAAAATAAGGTTATAGGGGTTCTAAGATGGAAAAGTTGGCAAAAATATTATTTGCGGTTTGTGCAGTATTTTTAATTTGGGGCATTTTGTATGTAACAGTTATTAAATAAAGTAAATGAGACTAGCATCATTAGTGTATTTCTATTAATTTATGTAGACGTTAAAGGTCTTACATAACAATAATACTAGAAAACATAACTTGAGTTAGTCTCTTTTTAATTAGAAAGGTGAATTGGCTTGAAGAAAATCATTTTAGCATTAGTCATCTTTGTTATTGTCTTTGTTGGATTTAATGGTTTTCAACATAAACACCAAAAGAAGATAAATGATGTAAGTAAAGATATTATTGTACAAAGAGATGTACGTTACACAAATCTTGCCCAAGTTCCACAAACCTTTGATATATACCGATCTAAAAATTCACACGGTCCATCACCTACGTTAATATTTGTTCATGGTGGATCTTGGAGATATGGAAGTAAAGCGTTAAATAAACGTTGGAGCACGATTTTTAATGAAGTAGTAAAAGATGGATATATAGCAATTAGTATAGACTATACACTGTATTCGAAAGAAAATTACTCGTATAATATACCAGTTAGTGACGTGAAAACAGCAATCGAATTTATTTACAAAAATTCAACTGAATTAGGAATTGATCGTACTAAAATCGGGCTCGCTGGTGCTTCTGCTGGTGGACATTTAGCTTTATTAACTGGTTTGCAGCCCGATATACAAAGCAAAATAAAATATATTATTGCTTGGTATCCAATTACAGACTTAACGACTATGAATCAATCTACTTCTTCAAGAAGTTCAGAAATCGTCGATAAATATATGAATAGTTCTGTTGATCAAATGACAGATGAGTATAATCGGATGAGTCCTATTCAATATGTAGAAAAGACAAAAGTGCCAATCTTTATCGTACATGGCACAGGAGATCAGCTTGTTCCGTTCAGTCAATCTGAGCGATTTGCTAAAAAAAATCCAAAAATGGTTACGTTGATTGCACTTAAAAATGGAAACCATGGATTTACAAATCTTTCGATACAAAAATCCACCAATGATACGATAAATTATTTAAAGGCAAGATTAAAAAAGTAGGGAGGATCAATGAATCAAATTAATAAAATTCAATTTCTAGCTAAAGAGCATTGGAATCTATTGTTACTAGCTGACCCATCAAAAGAAATGGTAGATAAATATATTCAAAAGAGTAATCTATATGAAGTACTAGATGATAATATAATCGTCGGTATATTAGTATTAATGGAGCATTCAAGTGAAGAGATTGAAATTAAAAATATTGCAATTGATCCTGCTTTCCAAGGAAAAGGATTTGGAAAAAATTTAATCCACTTTGGTATGAAAGAAGCTAAAAAACTTGGCTATTCAAAAATTTCGATCTGTACCGGTAACTCAAGTACGCATCAATTAGCCTTATATAAAAATTGCGGATTTCAAATCAGTACTGTTTTTTATGACTTTTTTATTGATCATTATGATGAAGAAATTTGGGAAAATGGCATACAGTGTAAGGATTTAATCAAGCTAGAACAATATTTATAAAACAAGCTACCTAGGAAGTCTTAGGTAGCTTTTTGTTATTTATTATACGGTTTAACATACATCACGTAAGTATTGCGGTCTTGATCAACTTCATTTGAAGTTTGCTCATATATTTGATGATTTATTGTAATATAAGTTGATTGGAGCCAAGAAAGTAGATCTAATTCATCTCCACTCTCATAGAAATGAATTTCATCAAAAGAATCGACATCTCTAATTTCAATGCCTAACGGTCTGTTTAAATGGTAAAAAGGAGTATTTTCCATATCTGATTCAATTACTTCAATTACATATCGATCTTCCTCGATATAAGAGCCTCTATTCTCGTATACGAAACCATTTAAAATAAAGTAATCACAATATCTTCTTGTAAAGATTTGGACCTTTGATAAAAATGGAAAATGATAGATAGGTCGTGTAAATTCCCCATCAATTAATCGATATTCAAGAACAAAAATAGTATCTGTATTAAACATTGTTCAAACTCCTTTAGTCATACTGTATACATTAGTATATAACACAGTTTTGGATAGAAATGTATTTATTTCTAAATTCACTTAGGTGAATTAAAAACATAAAAAATTAATTGGAAAAAGAACAAATTCCTCAGCTGAAAAAAGGGGTACTGGTAGTGGAGATTCGGGAAGTTAGTTTTTAAGATAACGGGAATAAGAGGGATAGCTAATGCTGATTTGTATATACATTAAGAGAGGGATTAGTTTAGTATAGAATAGAATAATACAATACTCGAAAGGAGATCCCAATGTCAAAAACATCATTATTAATGAAAAAAGTTAGTATCGCACTAACGAGTGGATTGGCAGTGAGTACATTAGCTGGCTGTGGTACTCAAAATGCTGATCGACCAGATAAGCCGAACAATGACGATTGTCGTGATTGGGAGTTTGATGATGACGAAGGTGTTTGGGTTTGTGATGATGATACTAGTCATTACTATCATAGCTATTATCATGGCGGAATATTTTATCCAACAAGAAATGCACTTCATCGTAGTAGTTCTTATAAGAGCTATAAATCTTCTAGTAAATATGCAGGGCATACTTCGTCCTCAAGTAAAAGTGGTTTTGGAAAAGGTTCATCTGGAGGATTTGGTGGTTAATAATGGATATTGTGAATTTACAGAATCATAGACGAAAACGAAAAGAAGTATATCAAAAACTTCCGGATTTTTGGGCGGATTTACAAGATTCATATTATGCTTTATTAGACTTTTATCCATTGACTGAAAGTGAAGTTGATGAAGTTCATTCTATTACTGAACAAATTGGAAAAATCTATGATAAGACTGCTCGATTAATGAGACAGTTACCTGATGATATTCTATATATGCTTGGTTATTCAAAGGAAATCGTGCCTTTTTTACGTCATAAAACGATTGAAAGTGAAGGAATCATTAGAAGAATTGACCTTGTTTGTACAGCGGATGGTTGGAAACATTATGAATGCAATAGTGACACGCCAACTTTTATTATGGAAACCCATCATGTTAATGGTTACATTACGGATTATTTTAATTTAAAGAATCCTAATGCTGATAGTGAAATGAAACTTTCTCACGTCATAAATGATGTTGTTAATAAAAGCATAAAAGGATTGGATGAACCAATTATTGTTTTTACAGCACATGGAGATCATGAAGAGGATTGGAAAACAGTTAAATATATTCAATCTCTATATAAGGGGAAGAGTCAATTAATTTCGTTAGAGGATTTACAGATTATTGAAAACGATGGACTTTACACTCCTAAAGGGGAGAAAATACACATTCTTTATCGTCAAACCTATCCAATTGAACACCTAGAGCTTGATCAGTCCACAGATGGAACAAAAATTGGCCTGGCCCTTTTAGAACTTGTTAAAGACGGTAAATTGATTATTTTCAATCCATTATCAGCATTCTTACTACAGTCCAAAGCTGTTCAAGCATTAATTTGGAATTTACATATCGAAAAGTCAGATGTTTTTACTATCGAAGAACATGATGTAATTAAGCAACATTTTCTACCTACATTTTTAGAGCCAGATTTCTTTATTGAACACAATATTCCATATGTAGTAAAACCTGCATTTGGCCGTGAAGGAGATTCAATTAAGATTATTAACGGGGAGCAAAGTCAAACTAGCAAACAAAATAACTATCATGATCAAGTGATGGTATTTCAACAATATTCACCTTTACCTATTAGAAAAGTTATGACTCCTGATGGAATGTTAGATTTGCATGTATTAATTGGTAGTTTTTTAATTAAAGAAGAATACGGTGCAATTGGTGTACGTGCCGGTAATATTATTACTGGAAACGAAAGTTGTTTTTTACCAGTAGGAATCGTTGAAGAACATAATTAATTAGTAAGGAGATGAGAATAAATGGAAAGTATTGTTAGTACGTTGATGTATTTAGGATCGGGACTTATTCTTTTATTTATTGGATTTTTAGCTTTCACTTTTACGACAAAGATGAGTGAACAAAAATTAATTTTAGATGATGGCAATATTGCCGTTGCATTGAAATTAGCGGGAAAATTAGTAGGATTAGCAATTGTTATTATGTCATCTGCAAAGTATTCAGTTAACTATGGTGATTTCATTATATGGAGCTTAATTGGTATTATAGCTCAAATGGTTACTTATTGGATTGCAGAATTTGTATTATTTCCGAAAATATCGTTCGCGAAAAAAGTTGAAGAAGGAAATATTGCAGTAGCTGCTTTATTGTTTACTTTAAGTGTAACAGTAGGTTTATTAATTTCAGGTAGTATTTCATATTAATAAAAAAATGAGAATGCTAGATCAGTATTCTCATTTTTTCATTGTGATCTATAATTGTAAAATAAATTGACAAACAAATTACGATTTTTACCTTTCATTAAAATTCTATTAAATGTATGCTTAATGTATAGGAAAATTTAGGTATTTTTTTACTTAAAACTTCGAAAAGGAGGAAGAGCGTTGACTTTAGAAATAAAACAGCTATCTAAAAATTTTGGAGAAACGATTGCCGTTAACGAATTGTCATTGACTTTGCCTACAGGAAGAGTACTAGGTTTATTAGGTAGAAATGGAGCAGGCAAAACGACCACTATTAAAATGTTATTAGGTCTTCTTACACCTACAAAAGGAGAAATAACCTGGAAAGGGAGCCCTTTTGATTCAGATAAAGTTAAGATAGGGTATTTACCTGAAGAAAGAGGATTATTTACGAAAAGCAAGGTTGTTGATCAGCTTAAATATTTCGGTAAATTAGAAGGTATGTCTAATAAAGAGGTTGATGTTGCTATAACATATTGGCTAGACCGATTAGAAATACCGCATTATCGAAATAAAAAAGCAGGAGAACTTTCAAAAGGTAACCAACAAAAAATTCAACTTATCGTAACTTTATTACATAACCCTGAGTTGATTATTCTAGATGAGCCATTCAGTGGTCTAGATCCAGTTAATGCGGAGTTAATGGCTTCAATTATTACCGAACAAATTCAGAAAGGGAAAACGGTTATATTATCAAGCCACCGTATGGATCAAGTGGAAGCTTTTTGTGAGCATGTTTGTATACTTAAGAACGGTAACGTAGTCGCAGAAGGTAGTTTAAATAGATTAAAAGAGGATTATGGGTATAGAAATTTAATCTTAGAAGATCTAACATCGATTAAACAAATACTCGATTCAAATCATGTCAGTTATGAACAAAAGCAATTAGGAATTTACGTAAAGGTAAAAAGTGATGAGGAAGCTTTTTCGATTTTAAATCGTATTAAGTCAGACTTGGGTTCTATAAAGAAGTTCCAATTATTAGAGCCTACACTAAATGATATCTTTATAGAGAGGGCGAAATAAATGAAGAAGTTTAGTACTGTCTTTTTCTTTCATTTACGTGAAGGTCTTTTGGCAAAAGCAACGTTGATTATGAGTGTTATTTTATTTTTATTAGTCGTTGGAGTATTTGGAGTACAAAAATATTTTGCAGGTACAGAAAAGAGTAATAAGGATGATAAAGATAAAATTGTTTTAATCAATCATTCGAAAAATTATTCGGTAGATATTGCTAGTTTAAACAAAACAATTAAATCCGCAAAAATTGAGCAGAGCGATGGATCAAAAGAAAAAGAATTTAAAAATCAGGTTGAAGATGGATCAAAAGATGGACTGATTATTCTATCAGAAAAGAACAATGTCCCGTCAATTCAATATACATATAAAAAGTTTTCAAATAGTGAAGTGCTCTCAGTAATGAATATGACTTTACAGCAAGATTACTTAAATAAAACTGCCCAAGATTTAAAGCTATCGCCTGAATCAGCAACAAAGTTATTACAAAAAGTAGAAGTAAATGAAAATGTTCTAGAAGATCCGATGGCTACATTTGGAATAGCTTACTTTTTTGGTTTTTTACTATATATGTTTCTATTAATTTATGGAAATTCAATCGCAACTGGAATTGTTGCCGAAAAGTCTTCTAGAGTAATGGAAGTATTACTACCTAAAGTAAGTCCTGTTGTGACTTTATATGGAAGGGTTATTGCAGTATTTTTTGTAGCATGTGCACAACTTGTTGTATTAGGATTAGGTTTTCTATTTGCCAATTTATTAGGCTGGGTGAACTCTGATGCAATATCATTTTTTGGAATGAAAATCGATTTAGAGGCATTAGATACTACAACAATCATTGCATTTGTAGTTTATTTCTTATTAGGTTATTTACTTTATGGATTACTATACGCTGCAATTGGATCAGTAGTTTCAAGAACAGAAGAGCTCCAAATGGTTCTAATGCCAATTACTATTTTAGTTATAGCGGCATTCTTTATTAGTATTAATGCATTAGTAAATCCTGATGGTACATTTGTCCAAATTAGCTCATATATTCCGTTTTTTGCGCCACTTGTAGCATTTTCTAGATTTGTAAGTGGGGAAATGAATTTGGTAGAAATAAGTGCTAGTATATTAATTTTAATCGTTTCAATAATGATTTTAACTCGTGTTGCTAGCCGTATTTATGTTAATGGAGTAATGTATTACAGTGAAAAGGTAAAATGGAAAGATGTAGCTAGATTATTAAAAAGACAATAAAAAAGTAGATCTCAAAAGTCAAATTGCTGACTTTTTGAGATCTATTTTTTTGTTTGTGTTAAGGTATTGGAATAACACTTAAATAGGCAACTAAAGTTATTGATAACTATTTGTATTGGCACTATTTTTCATGAAAATCCCTATTATTAACAGAATGAGTCCAATAACAAATATGATTGGGTACAATACCCACATCAACATCGCTGCCCAGCCATTTCCTTCGATAATAGCGTACGTTATTCCAATGGCAAATGACAAAAATGGCCCAATGGCTACCATATTTGCGATACCCCATATGATGTATTTTCTTTTTTTAGATTGTCCTTTCGTAAAAATGTGAGCAAGAGCTGCACCAATTATGGCGATCAAGATTGCTATAACAATTGCCAAATGAAGTCACTCCCCTATATGCAGTCTAGTTTGTTGACTGATCTTGTGGAATTTTATCAATTAAACAAGTGTATGCATCTTGAATTCTCTTTGTTAATTCTCCGCGCTTTCCTAAACCAATTGAATAAGTTTTTTCATCAATTATAACGGAAGTAACAGGTAAGATATCAGAAACTGATGCTGTTGTAAAAGCTTCATCTGCATTTAAAAGTTCGTCAATTGAGAATGGAATCTCTTTTACTTCGATTCTTTCTTTTTTTGCAATTTCAAGTACTACTTTTCGGGTAATGCCATTTAGAATTAAGTGATTGGCAGGGTGGGTGAATAAAGTAGAGTTTTTTACGATAAATACGTTTGTTGCTGACCCTTCTGTTATGATCCCATCTCTATGCAAAATTGCTTCTTTCGCTCCTTTAGCATATGCCTCGTTTTTTACTAAAACACTACCTAATAGGTTTAAACTTTTTATATCACAGCGGAGCCATCGAATATCATTCGTTAAATAAGCAGTGATTCCTTTTTCCATTTGCTGTAATGGTCGATGATCTTCTCTTACTGTATAAGCAATAAGTTGTGGCTTTAAATTAGCTTCGTCTTGGTAAATATGATTGCGGTTCATTACACCTCTACTAATTTGGATATAAACATATCCATTATCATAATCACAAGTATTCATTAAATAAACTAAATCACTTTCAAGTTTTTTTAAGTGCATTTTAAATGGTATTAATATTTTTTCACAGCTTTCCTTTAAGCGAATTAAATGTGCATCAAGTTCAAAATATGACTTATTGAAAAAACGAATAACCTCATAAACGCCATCTCCAAATTGATAACCTCGATCTAAAATATTTACATTTGCAGATTTTAAATCGACAATACGATTGTTTAAAAGAACTTTTGTTTTCATATAATCCCCACCTTCTGTTATCTTTTTTAGTCTGCTCGATTAAAAGTTTCATCTAGTCTGGACTTTAAAATTATGAACTTTGTAAACATTGCTAATTATGATACATTCAATATATCACAAGTTTATTAAATATTTTGTAAAAAGGAGAGAGACAATGAAATTATTAATTTTAGGAGCTAGCGGACTAGTTGGGAAGGCTTTAATAAAAGAATTTTCACCTGATTATGACGTTTATGGGACGTTTAATCAAACAAAATTGAATTTGAAAAATGATCATCAATTACAATGGGATATTAATGATATTGAGAAAATTTTGGCCTGGATTGATCGTATATGCCCAGATGTAATTGTTTCTTGTTTACGTGGTGATTTTAATGTTCAATTTGTGGCACATGCTAGAATAATAGAAAAAATAAAATCAACTTCAACGAAATTTTTATTTTGTTCTACAACAAATGTTTTTGATGGAGAAGTTTCAAAGCATCATGCTGAAAATGATCTACCTGCTGCTGAATCAGATTATGGACAATTTAAAATAAAATGTGAAGAATTAATTATGAATGAGATTGGCGATAACGGGATCGTTTTAAGGTTACCGATGGTTTGGGGAAAACAATCACCAAGATTAAATGAATTAAAGGAGAAAATAGAAAAAGATCAAGAAATTGAAGCATATGACAATATTTTTTTAAATCATGCAATTGACACAGGAATTGCAAAGCAAGTAAGAACAATTATTGAAAATGATTTAAAAGGGATATTCCATCTTGCAACAAACGATATAGACACACAATATTCATTTATTTTTAAACTTGTAAAAAGATTATCAAATAAGGGGAAAGTTAAATCTCTTACGTTAGAAAACTTTGAAGAATACAATTTTGGATTACTGACTAGCCGTACCGATTTATCACCTAATTTTTACTATGATAGCGATGAAGTAATTGACCAATTAGTTCGATAAATACCAATAAAATTAAAAAAACACTAATGATTAAATATTCTTAATATTTTGATTGTATAGCTGAAATTTGTAACATATACTAATTTTAGTACGAACATACTTTTAAAATACTGGTGGTGAATGGTATGGAGGAACCAAGATTAAGGCCTTGGGTGAGTCAGTATCCAAAGCAAATACCAGCTACAATAGACGCACAGTTTGATTTATTACCAACATATTTAAAGCAAACAGCTTCAAAATATCCAGCAAAGAAAGCGCTTAATTTCCTTGGGAAATCGATGACCTTTAATGAAATTTATATTCAGTCATTAAGGTTTGCCAATTTTTTAAGGAATTTAGGAATTAAAAAAGGTGATCGGGTTGCAATTATGCTTCCTAATTGTCCTCAAGCGGTGATCGCTTATTATGGGATACTTTTTGCTGAAGCAATTATCGTCCAAACAAATCCGCTATATACTGAGCGTGAACTTGAATATCAAATGAATGATAGTGGTGCAACCGCTATTATTTGTTTAGATTTATTAATTAATAGAGTATACGAAGTAAAAAAATCTACTAATCTTCAACATATTTTTGTTACTTCCATTAAGGACTATTTACCGTTTTTTAAAAAGCTTTTATATCCTTATTCAAAACAGCCAAAGGCACCTGAAATTCCTAATGATCATTCGATTCATCAATTTAGTTTTATTATGCAAATATCTGCACCAATCGAACAAGATCTTTCAAGTAGCAGTGTAGAAGATGTAGCCATACTTCAATATACAGGAGGAACTACAGGATTTCCTAAAGGTGTAATGCTTACACATAAAAATTTAGCATCGAATACGTTAATGGCGGAAAAATGGTTATATAAAAGTAAGAAGGGTCAAGAAAAGATTTTGACTGTATTACCATTTTTTCACGTATATGGCATGACAACATGTATGAACTTATCAATCATGTGTGCGTATGAAATGATTATTGTTCCAAGATTTGATGCAACCCAAATGCTTAAAGCGATAAATAAATATCGACCTACATTGTTCCCAGGTGCACCAACGATGTATATTGCATTATTAAATCATCCGGAATTAAAGAATTACGATATTTCAAGTATTCATGCTTGCTTAAGTGGTTCTGCAGCATTACCTGTCGAAGTGCAAGAACAATTTGAAAAGGTGACAGGTGGAAAATTAGTAGAGGGATATGGTTTATCAGAAGCTTCTCCAGTTACACATAGTAATTTCTTATGGGATAAGCGAGTAACGGGTAGCATTGGAGTCCCTTGGCCAAGTACAGATGCTAAAATTGTATCACTAGAAACTGACGAGGAATTACCTTATCGTGAAATTGGTGAAGTAATCGTTTCTGGACCACAAGTAATGAAGGGGTATTGGAATCGTCCAGAAGAAACTGCAGCGACATTAAAGGATGGCTGGTTATATACAGGTGATTTAGGTTATATGGATGAAGAAGGTTTCTTTTATATCGTTGACCGTAAGAAAGATATGATCAATGCAGGAGGGTTTAACGTTTACCCTAGAGATATTGAGGAAGTATTATATGAACATGAGGCTATTAAAGAAGCAGTGGTAGTTGGAATTCCTGATTCATATCGTGGAGAAACAGTTAAAGCTTACATTGTATTAAAAGAAGGAAAATCAGTGACTGAGGCTGAACTAGATGACTTTTGTCGGAAATATTTAGCAGCTTATAAAGTTCCGAGATTTTATGAATTTAGAAGTGAATTGCCAAAGACAATGATTGGTAAAATTTTAAGAAGAACATTACTTGAAGAAGAAAAACTAAAAGGTATGAAACCGAATGATTCTGATGAAAATTTGATCTAGTAATAGATGGGGGATGATGACATAAGCATCCCTCTTTCTACTTCGAAGTGATATAAAAACTATGTTAAAATAAATTTTAAGATCGATTAGAAAAGAAACCTAATAAAATAGTATGAAAGTACAAAGGTTAAAAATAGTCGGGTTATAAAATCTTTTACAAAGAAATTATCTACATAAAAAAAGATTACAGGACAATTGACAATTTTCTGATAAATCTGTATTATAAGAATATGAATGATTATTCATTCACTGTTAGAAGGAGTAAATAAAAATGAAAAGAGATAAACCAAAATATAAACAAATAATTGATGCTGCAGTTGTTGTCATTGCTGAAAATGGTTATCATCAGGCGCAGGTTTCTAAAATTGCAAAACAGGCTGGTGTAGCTGACGGAACAATTTATTTGTATTTTAAAAATAAAGAATCCATCTTAATTTCACTGTTTGAAGAGAAGATGGGAAATTTTACTGAAAAAATTCGTGAAAAAATAGAAGGTAAACCGGACGCGATATCGAAATTATTAATGTTGGTAAAAACTCACTTTTATGAAATGTCTAAAGATTCGCATTTAGCAATCGTTATGCAATTAGAAGTAAGACAAACAAATATTGACCTTAGATTAAGAATAAATGAGGTACTGAAAGAGTATTTACATATCATTGATTCCATTTTAAATGAAGGGATCAATAGTGGTTTGTTCGACAAACAATTGGATATTCGAACAGCTAGACAAATGATCTTCGGCACGATTGATGAAGTGATGACACATTGGGTAATGACAGGTCAAAAACAGGACTTAGAGTCAAAAGCCGATAAAGTTCACCAACTATTAATAAGAGGATGCGGGTACCAAAATTAACGTTCTAGTACATTTTGAAAAATAGGGAGGAATAGATGTGAGTTTAATTCAATGTAAAATATCCGATGGTATTGCATTATTAACAATTCAAAATCCACCAGCAAATGCAATGTCTTCGGTTGTTTTTGCTGATTTAGTTAAGCGTTTAGATGAATTGGAAACTAACAATGATGTAAGCGTTTTAGTTGTTCATGGTGAAGGCAGATTTTTCTCTGCAGGTGCAGATATTAAAGAATTTACTTCTTTCAAAAATGCTGAAGATGCAGCAGCTGTTGCAAGAAGAGGTCAATTAGTATTTGATCGCGTTGAAAATTATTCTAAGCCAATCATCGCAGCAATTCACGGAGCTGCACTAGGTGGCGGATTAGAATTTGCAATGAGCTGTCATATTCGAGTAGTTGCAGATAACGCAAAACTTGGTTTACCTGAATTAAACTTAGGAATTATTCCTGGTTTTGCTGGCACACAACGATTACCACGTTATGTAGGTAAAGATAAAGCTTTAGTTATGCTTGCCACTTCTGAACCAATTTCTGGTGTTGAAGCTGGGAAAATTGGATTAGCTACAATTGTAGTGCCAGAAGAAACATTATTAGACGAAGCAAATGCATTAGCAGCTAAAATTGCGAATAAAAGTATGCAATCAATTCAATATATTCTACAACTACTATCTTCTACTAGAACGCCTTCATATCATGAAGCGGTAGAAGAAGAGTCAAAATTATTTGGCGAGATTTTTACAACTGAAAATGCAAAAGAGGGTATTTCAGCATTTTTAGAAAAAAGAAAACCAGTGTTTAATAAATAAGTAGTTTAATATTTTAAAAAAATAGATGTAGTTACATTTCCTGGGAGGGTATAACAATGAACATTTATGTACTATTAAAAAGAACATTTGACACTGAAGAGAAAATTACAATTTCAAATGGTGCAATCCAAGAGGATGGCGCTGAATTTATTATAAATCCATACGATGAGTATGCAGTTGAAGAAGCGATTCAAATTCGTGACGCTCATGGTGGCGAAGTAACTGTTATAACAATTGGTAATGAAGATAGTGAAAAAGAACTTCGTACAGCACTAGCTATGGGTGCTGATAAAGCTGTATTAATTAATGTTGAAGATGATGTTACAAATGCTGACCAATACACTACTTCAAAACTTATTGCTAAATACTTAGAAGATAAAGATCCTTCAATTATTTTAGCAGGTAATGTGGCAATTGATGGAGGTACTGGTCAAGTAGGCCCTCGCGTTGCTGAATTATTAAATATTCCTTACGTGACAACAATTACTAAAATTGACATTAATGGTACGACAGCTACAATCGAACGTGATGTAGAGGGTGATACAGAAATCATCGAAACATCTTTACCATTACTAATCACTGCTCAACAAGGATTAAATGAACCTAGATATCCATCTTTACCTGGTATTATGAAAGCTAAGAAAAAGCCTTTAGATGAATTAGAATTAGATGATTTAGATTTAGACGAAGATGAAGTTCAAGCGAAAACGAAAACAATTGAAATTTACCTACCTGCGAAGAAAGAAGCGGGCAAAGTATTATCAGGTGAATTAAAAGACCAAGTAAAAGAATTAGTTTCGTTACTACGTTCTGAAGCAAAAGTAATCTAATTTTATTGAATAGTAGAACTTAAATAATAGATTAATATCGTAATAGAAAATTTTGGAGGGAAATAACATGTCACGTAAAGTATTAGTATTAGGCGAAGTTCGTGAAGGATCACTACGTAATGTTTCATTTGAAGCAGTAAGTGCGGCTAAAACAGTTGCTGAGGGCGGAGAAGTAGTTGCTGTATTAGTAGGTAAATCAGTAAGTGCATTAGCTACTGAAATGATTCAATACGGTGCAGACCGTGCAATCGTAGTTGAAGATGAAAAATTAGCTTCATATACTTCAGATGGATATTCTCAAGCACTTTTAGCAGTTATTGACCAAGAAAAACCAGAAGGTCTAGTATTCGGTCATACAGCTTTAGGAAAGGATTTATCTCCGAAACTTGCTGCTCGTATGCAAAGTGGTCTTATTTCAGATGTTACAGCAATCGAAGTAGCTGGTGGAAATATTGTTTTCACTCGTCCGATTTACTCAGGTAAAGCATTCGAGAAAAAAGTAATGGTAGATCCATTTATTTTTGCGACAATCCGTCCAAATAACATTGCATCATTAGAAAAAGACGCTACTCGCACTGGTGATGTAGCAACTGTTTCAGTTGAAATTAAAGACTTACGTTCAATCGTCAAAGATGTTGTGCGTAAAGCAAGTGAAGGTGTAGACCTTTCAGAAGCGAAAGTAGTCGTTGCTGGTGGCCGTGGAGTTAAGAGTGAAGAAGGCTTTAATCCACTAAAAGAATTAGCTTCAGTATTAGGTGCTGCTGTAGGTGCATCTCGTGGTGCATGTGATGCTAATTACTGTGATTACTCATTACAAATTGGTCAAACTGGTAAAGTTGTAACACCTGACTTATATATTGCATGTGGTATTTCCGGAGCGATTCAACATTTAGCTGGTATGTCAAACTCTAAAGTAATCGTTGCAATTAACAAAGATCCAGAAGCTAATATTTTCAAAGTAGCTGACTATGGAATCGTTGGTGACTTATTCGAAGTATTACCTTTATTAACAGAAGAATTTAAAGCTGTATTAGTTAACTCTTAATATAGAAACTATAAATAATCCCACAAGAGCGTAGTATCTTGTGGGTTTTTTGTGTATTTTCAAGTGCACACCACCTAAATGACCTTAAAAAAAATAATGTAAATAAAAAAGAGGGGCTAAAAATATTTAACCACCTCCTTTATGGTTCTTCTATTCGTTTACAAGCCATTGTCATTACATCCTAACAATGACTGATCCACCGCCACTTGTTACAACTTGATTTTGTTTTTGTTCAAGTTGTCTAAGTAATTCATTATTTGCTTCGATTGCTTTTACAAGGTTTGTAATTTGATTTTCAAGATTGATGAACATCTGCATGATTGATTGATGATCGTTTTGTATATGCCCCCCTGCACCGTTTCTAATAGGATGTTGGGGATGATGCGGATGTGAATTCCAAAATGGATGATGCATATTTTTACCTCCAATTTCTAGACCAATGTACTATATAGTACGTCTATATTTTGTAAGAGTTCGCCTATTTTAGTTGACTCAGGAATTTTTGCTACATATATATACGAGAGAGAATCCTTTACGTTTTAATGAATTTTTGTGGAGAATATGGATGCATATATAAGAAGGAATTTGGTTTATGGGATCCATTGAACATTAACAAATAGGTAAATCTTTTTTGAACAACAAAAAAGTAATCCCGCTACAGGATTACTTAAAATTTAAGAAATAGCTTTGTTTAGTTTGCTTTTTTTTGATAATAATTCGTGGCGCATTTCAATTTTTCTTTCGATTTTTTCGATTTCCTCTTTGTTTCGTAATAAAGATTGTCTATTCTCATTAACTAGTTGATTAAACGTTTTACGTAAAGGTTTCCTCATAAATGCCACTCCTATCATGTTAAGTTTTTTGAATATTATTATTATATTCAATAATATATTAACATAAAAATCTGACAATTATCCGAGTGAGATATTACGAATTTGTGACAAAAGTAGCGAATGGAATTGTTACCCATGGACTAGATCAATAATTTATTGAGGTTCAGTCAAGTAATAATTTACCGTTTAAATAGTATTATGAATAAATTTTTTCATATACTTCTACTTCAATACCATCAGCATTCGTTTTATTTTCTACATATATAAACCCTTGTGATTTCCAAAAAGATTTTGCTTGTTGGTTATTAATTAACACACCTAATCGCAAACCGTGGATATTTCTTTTTATGAGTAGCTCTTCAAATAACACAAATGCGTTTGTTCCAAACCCATATCCATGGTAATCATGATGGATCATTAAAAGACCTAGCCAAGGAAAACCATCTTTTGGATTTAGCGCTAAAAAATCAATCAATCCTATATAAGTATCATCTAATTTAATAAAATAAGTTTCTGTTTGGTGTGAGGAAGCAAAATATTCCTTCATTAGTTCTTCTTTTGTCCGTGTTAAACAACCATTCTCCATTAAATTGTAATTTTGATTCGAATTTGTAATTTCTTCAATTACTTCAATTAAGTCTGATGTAATTCTTTCAAATGTTATCATGATTTTAATCCTTTCATTAGTATATCAACCTTTTGTTTGGAAATAGTAAGTTTGAGCAAATAAATAGAAAATGCTAATTCTCATGTGGTATACTTTCTTTAAAATTATAACAAATTATGTCAATCTACATATTTTACTTATGTAGCTTGCGCAGGTAGGAGGAAAAATAAATGGCAATTGTTAATGCAACAAACGCAACGTTCGCAGAAGAAACAAAAGAAGGTGTAGTATTAGTTGATTTTTGGGCAACTTGGTGTGGTCCTTGTAAAATGATTGCTCCTGTATTAGAAGAATTAGCTTCTGAATATGGAGAAAAAGTTAAAATTGTTAAAGTTGATGTTGATGAAAACCAAGAAACAGCAGCTAAATTTGAAGTTATGAGCATTCCATCATTATTCGTTCTTAAAGACGGCGAAGTAGTTGAAAAAACTTTAGGTTTCAAACCTAAAGAAGCTTTAGAAGAATTAATTACTCCACATATTGGTTAATCATAATTTGTAAGAAATGCACTCATAATATGAGTGCATTTTTTTTTTTGCATTTTTAATAAATAGCTAGCGAGAACTCTTATGATAAAACCATCTCCTAAAGCCAAAGAAAGTGTTTTCATTATCATTAGTAAAATAAACAATTAAAGTAATGTTAAAAATTTCTAATATAAATTTGATTGACTATTTTTCTGTCACGTTTTATATTTAATAAGCATTATTATTTAACATACATTAAATATTTACTTGAATTAATTTTTAAAGGGGGTTAAATTTATTGGGTAACAAAAATGAGTACATTGAACGGATTCAGATTGCACTTCAAAATACTATTCATAAAATGCAACCAAAGGTGACAGAAAGTATGAATAGTCATGGTGTAACAGCTACTCAATTTTTTGTTTTAATGTACTTACGAAAAAAAGAAAGCTGCAAAATATCTGAAATAGCAGAGATGATGGGTGTAAAACCAAGTGCGGTATCATTTATGATTGATCGACTAGAACATAATGATTTTGTATATAGAGAACATGATAAAAAGGACCGTAGAGTTGTAAATATTATGTTAACTGAGGAAGGTATAAAAAAATTAGAAACAGTGATACAGGATCGAAAAGCAATTTTTGAAAGTTTCTTGTTTAACCTTTCTGACGACGAGTTATTACAATTTGCAAAGATTACTGAAAAGCTTGCAAATGCTGCAGCAGAGTTATAGAAATTTTTACAAAATACTTTTTTGTATTTCTAATTATAAAAAGAAAAAAGATATGAAAGTGAAGGGAGAAATCTATTTTGACTACAGATACAGTTGTTCAAAAAGATGGCAGTCGTAAACTATTGCTTATTGGTCTAATAATAGCAATGTTTTTCTCTGCATTAGATGGTACGATTGTTGGTACTGCAATGCCTAAAATAGTTGGAGACCTTGGTGGTTTAAGTATGATGACTTGGCTTACAACAGCATACTTATTAACCTCAACTACTGTAGTACCAATCGCAGGTAAATTAGCTGACCTTTTAGGTCGTAGAAGTGTTTATATTGCTGGTTTAGTTATATTTATGGCAGCTTCAGCATTATGTGGTATTGCCCATAACATGACTGAATTAATCATTTACCGTGCTATTCAAGGTATCGGTGGCGGTGTAATGATGCCAATGGCGATGATTGTAATCGGGGATATATTTACAGGTAAAGAACGTGCGAAATTCCAAGGGGTTTTCGGTGGTATTTACGGTTTAGCATCAGTAATTGGTCCACAAATCGGTGGTTGGATTGTTGACTCATTAAACTGGAAATGGGTATTCTACATTAACCTTCCAGTAGGGATTGTCGCAACTATATTTATTGCATTAGGTTTAAAAGGAAGAAAAAATACTGGACCAATCAATTTTGATATCGCTGGTATGGTGACGATGATTGTCGGTGTTGTAAGCTTACTCCTTGCTTTAAGTTTAGGTGGAGTTGAATATGATTGGAACTCTTGGCAAATCATTAGTCTTTTTGTTTTAGCAATAGTGGGGATCGTTAGCTTCGTTATTGTGGAAAATAAAGCGAAAGAGCCAATTCTACCAATGCATTTATTCAAAAATAGAACTTTCGTTACATTAAACTTAGTTGGATTCTTTATGACAATCGCGATGTTTGGTGCAATCATGTTTGTACCATTCTTTATGCAAGGTATTGTAGGTACTAGTGCCACAGAATCAGGTACAATCATGACTCCAATGATGATTACAATGATTATTGCAAGTATTATTGGGGGGCAAGTTGTATTTAAAGTTGGTATTAAACCTCAAATTATGACAGGGATGTTCGTCATCGCATTAGGTCTATATTTATTAACAACTTTAGATATGGATTCAAGTAAAACAATTGCAACAATTTTTATGGGAGTTATGGGTCTAGGTATTGGTTTAGTCATGCCGACAATTACATTAGCTCTTCAAGAAGTTTTTGATAAGAAAGAATTAGGAATTGTTACATCTTCTAGTCAATTCTTCCGTTCAATCGGTGGTACTTTTGGGGCAACTGTTTTAGGTGCTGTTATGAATAGTAAATCGGGAACACTTTTAAATCATGATTTAGTTCCTTATTTAAATAAATTACCAGCACAAGCTGCAACATTAGTAGACAAATTTAAAGATATGATTAATACAAATCCTCAATCAGTCTTTACAATGTTATTTAATGAAGATGCTAAAAAGTTAATTCCTAAACCAATTTTAGAAGGTATGTTACCAATAATAAAAACATCATTAATGGATTCATTACATCAAGTATTCTTCGTCGGATTAGGATTCATAATTGTTGGTGCAATCGTAACATTATTCCTTAAGCCAATTAAATTAACAAATAGAAAAGCTGGAGATAAAGAAGGTAATGAGCAAGTAGAAGTGGAAACTGCGACTTCTTAATTTCTCAAGCTGTAATAATAAAAGTGAAAACCATCCAGAGAATTTTGGATGGTTTTTAGCTTAAAAAGAAGGTTCCCATGAAAAATCTGTGGGACAATCTATTTATTTTTTTAAATAGCGGTTGCGGTTGATACTTTTTCTTTTCTTTTTTTTATTTTACGTTTATTACTCCACAAAATCCAAGATAGGGCTAACCCTGTTCCGGTAAGTATAAAAAGACCGATGCCACTAATTAGACCAATTATGCCGGTATGTAAGCTTTTAGCTGAAAATGCAGAATGCTCAGGTCTTTTTCCAAAATTTTGGAATGGAGTTTGAAAATTAGCATCACTTTGTCCATTTTGAAGAGGATTGTTTTGAACGCTATTTTGAGAGTGTTCTTCTCCATTAAACTGACTACCGGATGGTAACTGATTTTGCATAGGAAATCGTCCCTTTTCTTCTTCACCTTTATTGAAATACAGGATAATTCCTGTAGCCGATTCGATTAATAAGAAAACCGATACAATAACACCAATCCAAAAATGAACTACTCTTACTTTTTTCATCTTATCATTACTCCCTTTTTTTAGATGAAATAAAAGTTACATTAGAAAACTTAATTTTTACTTAATATGATTAAAGTATTTTCAGTTTTCAAATGTGGAGATTATAATATTATGTGTACAATTGCACGAAAGAGGTGAGAGGAAATGGACAATCACTTAAAAGAAAAATTAGCGCTTCTACCGGATCAGCCTGGTTGCTATTTGATGAAAGATATTCAAGGGACGATCATATACGTAGGAAAAGCTAAAGTCTTAAAAAATAGAGTTAGATCTTATTTCACTGGATCACATGATGGTAAGACCTATCGATTAGTTCAAGAGATAACTGATTTTGAATATATTGTTACGTCTTCAAATATGGAAGCTTTAATTCTTGAGATGAATTTAATTAAGAAATATGATCCGAAATATAACATTATGTTGAAGGATGATAAATCATACCCCTTTATTAAAATAACTGCTGAAAAACATCCTCGCTTATTGATTACGCGAAATGTAAAAAAAGATAAAGGAAAATATTTTGGCCCATTCCCTAATGCTACTGCCGCAAATGAAACAAAAAAATTATTAGACCGTCTATATCCATTACGAAAATGTTCTTCATTACCAGATAAAGTTTGTTTATATTATCATATTGGTCAGTGTCTTGCGCCTTGTGTAAAGGAAGTAACTGATGAGCAAAATCAGGACATAGTAAATGAAATTGCCCGTTTTCTAAACGGTGGTGAAGATCAAATACGAAAAGAGTTAGAGGCAAAAATGCTTGCTGCATCTGAACAATTAGATTTCGAGCGGGCAAAAGAGTATCGAGATCAAATTGTATCAATTGAAACGACTATGGAAAAGCAGAAAATGATGAGTAGTGATTTAATTGATCGAGATGTATTTGGATACGCGGTTGACAAGGGTTGGATGTGTGTTCAAGTATTCTTTGTTCGAAGTGGAAAATTAATTGAAAGAGATGTATCTTATTTTCCTATTTACGATGAACCTGAGGAAGAGTTCTTATCATTTATTGGGCAATTTTATGAAAAACCACATAATATAAAACCAAAAGAAATTTTTGTACCAGATAAAGTGGATACTGAAATTTTAAAAGGTTTATTAAAAATTCCTGTATTCCAACCAAAAAGAGGTCAAAAAAAGGAACTAGTTGTATTAGCAAATAAAAATGCCAAAATTGGACTCGGTGAGAAATTTAAATTAATTGAACGTGATGAGGAAAGAACCGTAAAAGCAATCGAAAAATTAGGAGAGATTTTAAATATTGAAACACCATATCGAATAGAAGCATTTGATAATTCAAATATACAAGGAACAAATCCTGTTTCAGCAATGGTTGTCTTTATAGATGGAAAACCTTCAAAAAAGGATTATCGCAAATATAAAATCAAAACGGTTGTAGGACCAGATGATTATGATTCAATGCGTGAGGTAGTTCGTAGAAGATATTCAAGAGCTCTAAAAGAAAATTTACCTTTACCTAACTTAATAATTGTGGATGGTGGGAAAGGACATCTAGCTGCAGTTGAAGATGTACTTCAAAATGAGTTAGCTTTATTCATTCCAACAGCCGGTCTTGTAAAAGATGAAAAACACCGCACTTCAGAGTTATTAATAGGACAACCACCTCAAATTGTCCAACTTGGTAGACAAAGCCAAGAGTTCTTTTTATTACAAAGAATTCAAGATGAGGTACACAGATTTGCGATTGAATTCTATCGTCAGCTTCATAGTAAATCAATGGTTCAATCTGCTTTAGATGGCATAGCGGGTGTTGGTGGAACAAGAAAGAAAGCCCTTCTTAAACATTTTGGATCAGTTAAAAAAATAAAAGAGGCATCAATCGATGAGTTAATTGCTGCTAAAATGCCAAAAAATGTTGCAGAAGAAATTTTTCAGCATTTCCATAAAGAGTGATACCAATAAATTTATCTTGACACTATTTTCAAAATAATTTATATTTTAGTTAAAATTAAATGATTTTCTCTCGTAATAGAGGTGCAAAACTTAAGAGTATGCTGTCATAGACGTGTGGCGTTGTGATGGACAGTTGAAAGGGAGTTTTGCCGAAATAAAATGAATCCACAATTCATTTTGTTGGGACTGCATTTAAGAAATGTAGTACTGTCGCATAATAATTATGCGGGGAGCTATTGAAGAGATGTTGATGATTTGTCTATTTTATTTGTAAATTAGGCGCGTGAACATTGCTTCACGCGCTTTTTTGTATTCTTTTTTAAGTAAAAAGTGAGGATGAGGAAAAATGGGAATTATTGTCCAGAAATTCGGTGGTACTTCAGTAGGCTCAATTGAACGAATTCAGCATGTTGCAAAAACAGTAACTAAATCATATAAAGAAGGAAACCAAGTAGTTACAGTCGTATCTGCTATGGGACATCATACAGACGAACTAGTTAGTTTAGCAGCTCAAATAAGTCCACAAAACAGTAAACGTGAATTAGATATGTTACTGACAACAGGCGAACAAGTTTCAATTTCATTATTAGCAATGGCAATTCAAGCACTAGGTTTTAAAGCTATTTCTCTTACTGGTTGGCAAGCTGGAATTCAAACTGAATCTGTCCATGGGAATGCGCGTATAGAAACAATTGATACAAAACGAATTCAACAATTACTTAATGAAGGATATATCGTCATTGTTGCTGGTTTCCAAGGATTAAGTGAAAGCAATGACATTACAACATTAGGCCGAGGTGGCTCAGATACTACAGCGGTAGCATTGGCTGCTGCTTTAAATGCAGAACGTTGTGATATTTACACGGACGTATTAGGGGTTTACACTACGGATCCAAGAGTTGAACCAAAAGCATCTAAATTAAGCCATGTCTCTTATGATGAAATGCTAGAGCTTGCAGCGTTAGGAGCTGCAGTTTTACATCCTAGAGCGGTAGAATTCGCAAAAAATTATCATTTAATTATTCAAGTTCGTTCAAGTCAACACGATGAAATCGGTACATTTATTGGGGAGGAAACAGAAATGGAACAACAATCAGTCGTAAGAGGAATCGCATTCGAATCGAATGTAACAAGGATGACTTTAAATGGTTTGAATAACCATGTAGATTTATTGCCTAAAATCTTTACTTTACTAGCAAGTGAAGGAATCGATGTAGATATTATCATCCAAAGCGTAACATCAGATAACTTAGTAAATCTTTCATTTTCGATCAAATCTGAAAATATGATGGAAGCAATAACAGTTTTAGAATCAAAGAAAGAGTTTTTAGGTTACCGCTCATTTGATTTTGAAAGTGAACTAGCTAAAGTATCAATTGTCGGCAGTGGAATGGTTTCAAATCCAGGTGTTGCTGCGAAAATGTTTAAATTTTTAGCAGAAAGTAAAATCCCTGTAAAAATGGTAAGTACTTCTGAAATTAAAGTATCAACAGTAATACCAAAATCAAATTTACAAGAAGCAGTTCATGCTCTTCATAACGGCTATCAACTAGATCGAATTAATGAAGCAGTAGTAGTAGAAAACTAAATAGAAAAAATAAACCCTTTTAGGCGTATACTTTCTTATTTATATAGGCTTGAAATATTGAGTTAATCAATATTGATCACGTCCATTTACCTAAGCTTATATAGTATAGAGATCGCGCTTTAAAGGGTTTTTTATTCGTTAAGCGAATAAATTATATAAAGATTCTGTAAATTTAAAATAAGTAAGGAGAACGGCTAAATGGTGAATAAATGAAGGAGGTATTAATAATGAGGCATAGTTTACTTGCGTTCAGATTTGGAGAAATTGTGCTACAGTTTGTTCTATTAATACTCGCCATTTTGTTTTTTGTTTCTATTTGTTTAATCTTATTAAATTCTATTATCAAAGGAGTTAAGAGAAACAAAAATTTTGAGAGAATTAGAAGACAGGATCAAAGTAATGAAAGGAAAGAGCAGGGGTAGGACGTTGAACTTTTCTTAAAGTATTTGAACTTATATTTCAATTTTTTATGAAAAAATCATCCTAATGAAACACCACAAGGAATAAAAATTTCCTTGTGGTGTTTTCATTTTATTTTCTTGTAATAGGATCCTTTAAATCCCATTTTACTTGGAATTTTACTTTATCGCCTCTTTTACTTTGCTCTTCATATGTTTCAGCAATTACATCGATTTGCTGTTGAATTTGCATCGCTAAAAATCCAGCTTCTAATTGGTAAGATACGTTCTTTTTTTGTTGATTTCTATATGTAATTAATTCAGAAGATAATGTTAAATGAACTTCTTGCTTCTTTTCTTCTTCAACAGTAAGAGTACCCCAACCAGCTTGGTCAAAAAATTCAATGATTTCTTCAAAAGTTGCTAATGGATATTTTCTGGCAAGCATTTTACCCGCCCAATATAAAATATCATTTTGCTCTTTTCCTAATAAATCACTCAATAGATCGTTTCGTATAAGCTCATAGCCAAAACCAGAAATATTTCCCGGAATATTTAAATTTTCAATGCCGTTCGTCATGGTCGGATAACTCTCCCTTTCCTAAAAAACATGTTTTTATTATATACAATATTTACTAGTAAAAACAACAATTCGACAATTGTAGATTACAAGGATTACCAATCTAATTGAGAAGTTTTTTCAGTAAATAAAAATGTACGCGTTTTCTTGACCTGCTATATTATCAGGAGTAAAATGGGTTGTAGATAAATGTCATAAAAATTTCGACTTTTTATGCGTATTACTAAATTATTCTATTTTTTTAGAATAATAGAGGAATCAAATTTTCATGTGCACAAACTAAAGGGGGCAGGGGTTTACATGAGCAACAAGAATGGAAGGGAGTTTTTCTTTAGAAAACTTCATTCATTGCTAGGCGTTATTCCGGTTGGAATCTTTTTAACACAGCACTTAGTTGTCAATCATTTTGCAACAAATGGAGCAACATCGTTCAACAAAGCTGCTGATTTTATGGCGAATTTACCATTCCGCTATTTTTTAGAAATTTTTATTATTCTCTTACCAATTTTATACCATGCAATATACGGACTATACATTGCGTTCACTGGAACTAGCAATGTTAAAAATTATGGGTACTTACGTAACTGGTTATATTTATTCCAACGTATTTCTGGTGTAATTACTTTAATTTTTATTACTTGGCACGTATGGCAAACACGTATCGCTGCTCAACTAGGAGCAACGGTTGATTATAATATGATGGCTGATATTTTTAGTTCGAAATTTATGTTAGTTTTCTATATAGTAGGTGTTATTTCAACAATTTTCCACTTTGCTAATGGATTATGGTCATTCTTCGTTTCTTGGGGAATTACTGTAACACCTAGATCACAACGTATTTCAACATATGTTACATTAGGTGTTTTCGTAGTATTATCAATCGTTGGATTACGTGCTATCTTTGCATTCATTGATCCACAACTAGCGAATTTGTAAGGAGAGAGAGTCATGAGTGGGAAAATAATTATCGTCGGTGGCGGATTAGCTGGTCTTATGGCAACAATTAAAGCCGCTGAAGCTGGCACAAAAGTAGATTTATTTTCATTAGTTCCCGTAAAACGATCACATTCAGTATGTGCTCAAGGTGGAATTAATGGTGCGGTTAATACAAAAGGTGAAGGTGACTCTCCTTGGGAGCACTTTGATGATACAATTTATGGTGGAGATTTCTTAGCAAACCAACCACCTGTAAAGGCAATGGCAGAAGCAGCACCGGGCATCATTCATATGATGGACCGTATGGGTGTAATGTTCAACCGTACGCCTGAAGGACTATTAGACTTCCGTCGTTTCGGTGGAACGCAACATCACCGTACAGCATTTGCTGGTGCTACGACTGGACAACAATTATTATATGCATTAGATGAGCAAGTTCGTCGTTACGAATCTGAAGGTCTTGTTCAAAAGTATGAAGGCTGGGAATTTTTAAGAGTTGTAGTTGATGATGAAGGAGTTTGTCGTGGAATCGTTGGACAAAACTTAACTTCAATGGAAATCGTAAGTTTCCCTGCGGATGCTGTAATTATGGCATCTGGTGGCCCTGGTATTATCTTTGGTAAAACGACAAACTCAATTATCAACACTGGTTCAGCTGCTGCAGCTGTATATCGTCAAGGTGCCGTTTATTCAAATGGTGAATTTATTCAAATCCATCCAACTGCGATTCCTGGAGATGATAAAAACCGTTTAATGAGTGAAAGTGCTCGTGGTGAAGGTGGACGAGTATGGACGTATAAAGACGGAAAACCATGGTATTTCTTAGAAGAAAAATATCCTGCATATGGAAACCTTGTACCAAGGGATATTGCTACACGTGAGATTTTCTCTGTATGTGTTGACCACAAACTTGGTATCAATGGTGAAAACATGGTTTATTTAGATCTTTCACATAAAGATCCACATGAACTTGATGTAAAACTAGGTGGAATCATCGAGATTTATGAAAAATTCACAGGTGATGATCCGAAAAAAGTTCCAATGAAGATCTTCCCAGCAGTTCACTACTCAATGGGTGGATTATGGGTTGACTATGACCAAATGACTACAATTCCTGGTTTATTTGCAGCTGGTGAGTGCGATTACTCAATGCACGGAGCTAACCGTTTAGGAGCTAACTCATTACTTTCTGCTATTTACGGTGGAATGGTTGCTGGACCAAATGCTGTACGATACGTAAATGGTTTAGCTAAATCTTCAGATGATGTGGCTTCTACTGTATTTGAATCAAATGCTAATGAAGAAAAAGAAAAAATGAATCGTATTTATAAAATGGACGGTAAAGAAAATGCATACCTTCTTCATAAAGAGCTTGGAGAGTGGATGACAGACAACGTTACTGTAGTTCGATTCAATGATCGCTTATTAAAAACTGATGAAAAAATTCAAGAACTTTATGAGCGTTATCAAAACATTAATATTAATGATACAGCTAAATGGAGTAACCAAGGTGCTTCATTTACTCGTCAACTTGAAAACATGCTCCACTTATCACGTGTGATCACATTAGGTGCATATAACCGTAATGAGAGCCGTGGAGCTCACTATAAACCTGAATTCCCAGAGCGTAATGATGAGGAGTTCTTAAAAACTACAATGGCTAAATTTGATGAAAAATCTAATTCACCATTATTCCATTACGAAGATGTTGATACGTCATTAATTCAACCAAGAAAACGAGATTATTCTAAGAAGAAGGAGGACAAAGCAAATGCATAATGGAACAATGACTGCTGAAAAGACAATTACTGTAATTGTTAAACGTCAAGATTCACCGAACACTGCGCCATATGAAGAAACATTTACTGTCCCTTATCGTCCGAATATGAACGTAATCTCGGCTTTAATGGAAATTCGTAAAAATCCTGTTAATTCAAATGGAAAAGAAACGACTGCAATTTCTTGGGACATGAACTGTCTTGAAGAAGTTTGTGGGGCATGTTCTATGATTATCAACGGTAAACCAAGACAATCATGTTCTGCGCTTATTGATAAATTGGAACAACCAATTCGTCTTGAGCCAATGAGTACATTCCCTGTAGTACGTGACTTACAAGTTGATCGTAGTCGTATGTTCGATTCTTTAAAACGAGTTAAAGCGTGGATTCCAATTGATGGAACGCATGACTTAGGTCCTGGACCAAGAATGCCTGAAAGAAAACGTCAATGGGCTTACGAATTATCAAAATGTATGACTTGTGGTGTATGTTTAGAAGCTTGTCCAAACGTTAATAGTAAATCTAACTTTATTGGACCAGCTCCGCTTTCACAAGTACGTTTATTTAATGCTCATCCAACTGGAGAAATGAATAAGGAAGAACGTCTACATGCAATTATGGGAGACGGTGGACTATCAAACTGTGGTAACTCACAAAACTGCGTACAATCTTGTCCAAAAGGTATTCCTTTAACTACTTCAATTGCAGCGTTAAACCGTGCAACAACAATTCAATCTTTCAAAGACTTCTTTGGAAGCGACGAAATATAATAAACAAAAAAGCATGTCCTTTTCGGGACATGCTTTTTTTATAGTTAGAAAAAAATTATTGTCGATTAACTGATTATCAAAAAAAATTTCTCAGAGCAAAAAGTAAAGCATAACCGAAAATAATGGTAAACGAAATAAGCAGGTATAACTGTGTTAATGTATAGTTAGGAAAAACATACAGAAAGGAGATACTTAAATGAGAAAAATTTCTTTAGGTGAGATCGATGAGAGAATCGAGGGAAATCTTAATAAAGTAAATCTCCAAATTTTACAAACTATTCAAAGTGAACGGAAGAGTAGTACTAGAATGCGAAGTGTAGGTGAGAAAGAAGCTCTGAATCAATTAAGTATATATGAATGGAAAAAAGCGATAAGTTTAAGGAAAATAAAAAAATTGGCGAAAGGAAACTGTACTATGATTACAATTGATGAAATAAAAGAATATATGCGTACCACTAAAGATTTACCTAAAATGGAAAAAAGATAGAATTCACATTAATTATTACTCTAGATGTGTAAGCTGTCATCATTTTTTCAATTTAATATTGAAGAATAAAATGGAATTCATTCGTTCAATTGCATATTCTAATGTTTTTTAAGATTATTATTTTTCATAAAGAATTTGATTGGAACGTAAGGTTGCCAGGCTCCTATGGGAGATGCGGGAAGGCTGAGACCCCACAGGCGCACGCCGAGGAGACTATAGAATCTCGCCCCATGGAAAGCGAGCAACCTGTAGTGGAAATCAACGAGACACTTCTTACCTATCAATGATCCTCCTACAATTTAATTGACAAATTCTTTTTTCAACAGCGTGAAAAAGTATGTTCCCGGGACATGCTTTTTTTATATTTTTAAACAAACATCTTCTAATAAACTCCACTTTAAAATCATATCAATAGTAAAGGCGGATTCGGAATCGAACAACTCACTGCTTTCGGACGGAGGTTGACTAGAATGCAACAGTTTGAAGTCACATTTGAAACGAAATGCTACGAAAAAGATTGGGCAATACTTTTAAAGACAGATCGGATCGAAAAAATGATTGAATATAATCAATTTCAATTTAAAGAAAGAATTTTATATATTAATAACGTACAAGATGTAAAGGAAGTTAGTCGTCATGCAGATAAGCTTGTCGATAGAGATGTATTATCCTCATATGTAATAGTTGATGATTTTTCAAAAGAAGCTCTAAATTACTTTGAAATCACTAAGGAAAGCTTCAAAGGTGGCTATTACTATTCAATCTCAGAACTTGTAAGTATTTATCTTTGTAATACAGATTACTTACTTCATTTTTCAAGTGATTCTATTTTAGAGAAACCTTTTAATTGGATTGATTTATCGATACAAAAACTACAAAATGATGAAAAAATCAAAGTAGCAAATCCAATCTGGAATAGAAAAATTTTTGAGGCAAAACAAGAATCAATAGATGAAGACGAAAACTTTTATATTGGCTATGGATTTTCAGATCAATGTTACTTAATTAAGACAGATGATTTTAAAAATAAGATATATAATGAAAAAAATCCTATATCAGAAAGATACCCAATATATGGGGGAGAGCTTTTTGAAAAACGTGTAGATGCTTGGATGCGAAACAACCATTTTAAAAGAATCACATTCAAACATGGGAATTATATTCATCAAAACTATTAAATGGTTAGTATAGTTTTTATGACCTAACCGAATTAGGGAAAAGTAAGTAGAGTAGATAGAAAGCCCCCCTCAATAAATGAATGGTTATTCATTCTCTAGTAGAATTAATGATATAATAAAGCTAGTAAGGGGGCAAATTCGATGGGAAAAATGAATTATGTATCTAATATAGAGGAGTGGCAATCTGAGTTTTCTTTTAAGATTACAGTTAAAGTTCGATTTAGTGAAACGGACATGTTTGGTCATATGAATAATACAGTTCCATTCGTTTATTTTGAGGAAGCACGTATTGAGTATTTAAAACATTTAGGGTTTATGCAAGAATGGACGGCAAATCATAGTGAATTTATTCCAGTTGTTGCCGATTTACAATGTGATTACTTACGACAAGTATTTTTTAATGAAATAATTGATGTGTACGTAAAAATTGCAAAAGTAGGAAATTCATCAATTGATATACACTATATGGGGATTAATCCTCAAAATGAAATTTGCTTTACCGGTCGAAATTCTTTAGTTAATATAAATCGTCAAACAGGGCGAAGTGAACAATGGAAAAATGAGTGGAAAGAAAAATTATTAAATGAAACAAAGAATTCAGTTGTGAATGTTTAAAACAAGTAATGTTGTCACATACTGAATAAAGATTGAATAGAATGATAAACAATTAAATTAATCTTAAGATGAGTACTTGAAGAATTCAATGACATTCTATATAATACTTTTATAAGAATAAGGAAAAGCAAAGATCAAGGACACGAGCGTTCAAGACGATAGTAAGAGAGGAATTCATTTGGTGCGAGAATTCTCTATACGTTGAATGACTTACCACCTTGTAGCTATAGTGGGGAACGTAATTTTTTACAAGTATCTACTATCGGTGTAGACCGTTAAAACGTTGAGATTTTGTATACTTATTTTTGTGTACATTAAATTAGGGTGGAACCACGAGCACATTCGTCCCTACGAGTGTGCTCTTTTTTTATTGTCAAAATTAATTTGAAAAAGGAGTGAACTTAAATGATTTCAATTAAATTACCAGATGGATCAATTCGCGAGGTGGAACAAAATACAACAGTTGAAGATTTCGCGGGTTCAATCTCCATTAGCTTAAAGAAAAAAGCGCTTGGTGGAAAAATTAATGGTAAATTAGTGGATTTAAATACACCTATTACTGAAGATTGTGAAGTTCAAATAATTACTCAAGATGATCAAGAAGGCTTAGAAATGATGCGTCATAGTTCAGCTCATATTTTAGCTCAAGCAGTAAAACGTCTTTATAAAGGCGAAAAAGCTGCATTTGGAGTTGGACCTGTAACTGCAGATGGTTTTTATTATGATATTGATCTTCCTGTTTCAATTAAAGTAGAAGACCTACCGAAAATTGAAAAAGAAATGGAAAAAATTATTAAAGAAAACTTACCGATTACTCGTTCAGAGGTTAGTCGTGAAGAGGCAATTAAATTCTTCACTGAACTAGACGATGAGTTTAAATTAGAATTAATTCGTGATTTACCAGAAGATGCAGTTATTTCAATGTATAATCAAGGTGAATTCGTAGACCTTTGCCGTGGTCCACATGTTCCAACAACTGGACGTGTAAAAGCGATTAAATTATTATCAGTTGCTGGTGCTTATTGGAGAGGCGATGCAAATAATAAAATGCTTCAACGAGTTTATGGTACTGCGTTCCCAAGTAAGAAAGAATTAGAAGAGCATTTACACTTATTAGAAGAAGCTAAAAAACGTGATCACCGTAAATTAGGTAAAGAGCTTGAATTATTCATGTTCTCTGAAGAAGCACCTGGTATGCCATTCTTCTTACCAAAAGGTACTATTATCCGTAATGAATTAGAACAATATGAGCGTGGATTACAAACTTCAAAAGATTATAAAGAAGTTCGTACACCATTTATTATGAATCAAAGATTATGGGAGCAGTCAGGTCACTGGCATCACTACCATGAAAACATGTACTTTACTGAGGTTGATGAAACTAAATTCGCATTAAAACCGATGAACTGCCCAGGGCATATGTTAGTTTATAAAAATAAATTACATTCATACCGTGATCTACCAGTTCGTATGTGTGAAAATGGTCAAGTTCACCGTCATGAATATTCTGGTGCTTTAAATGGAATGATGCGTGTACGTACTTTTACTCAAGATGATGCACATATCTTCTGTCGTCCAGACCAAATTGAAGGCGAAATTATCGAAGTAATTAACTTAATTAAAGAAATTTACGGCGTATTCGGATTCACTTACAAAGTAGAATTATCAACTCGTCCAGAAGATTCAATGGGTTCAGAAGAGTTATGGAACTCAGCAGAGCAGGCGTTAGAAAATGTTCTGAAATCTGAGAACTTAGACTTTAAATTAAACCCAGGTGATGGAGCATTCTATGGTCCGAAAATCGATTTCCATATTCAAGATGCACTAAAACGTAGCTGGCAATGTGCTACAATTCAATTAGATTTCCAAATGCCTGAGAAATTTGATTTAACTTATGTTAATGAAGATAATCAAAAAGAACGTCCAGTTGTTATCCACCGTGCAATTTACGGTTCAATTGACCGTTTCTTAGGAATTTTAACTGAGCATTTTGCTGGAGCATTCCCATTATGGTTAGCACCGGTTCAAGTAGCGGTATTACCAATTTCAAGTGTTCACAATGAATATGCACAAAAGCTTGCTGAACAATTAAAAGCTGCAGGAATCCGTGTTGAAGCTGATTTACGTGGTGAAAAAATTGGATATAAAATCCGTGAAGCTCAACTTCAAAAATTACCTTATATGTTAGTAGTTGGTGATCAAGAAGTTGAAAATAATACTGTAGCTATTCGTAAACGTGGCGAAGGTGACATTGGTACTCAACCATTCGATAGCTTCTTAGAAATGATTAAACAACAAAATTTAGAAAAAGTTCTATTTTAATTTGAAAAATCCTCCATTTTTAATATGGAGGATTTTTTTATTTGACCGATATAATTAGAAATGATTGTTTTCCAGTAGAGCTGATTGCCTTTATTTACCGGGAAATATGACGAAATTTGAAAAAAACATACTTCATTAACAGTTAATATATAGGATAAATCTCAGGAAATATCGAACTTATATGAAGGATGTCTTTTCAGTTATTTAGTCTTAATAATCTACATAGGTATGTTAAGAGGTGATGTAGTTGGATAATCAGAATCAAGATCTTCAAAAAAAGGTAGAAAAGCTTGAAGAAGAAGTGAGAGAGATGAAGAAAAAAATTGAATTTCTCTTAATCACAAAGGAAACTTCAGACGAAATTAAACAAATAAATCAACCTAAAGTAAATAAACCTAAACCACAAAAAACAGTTAGTAGACAGGTAAAAGTAACAGTAGAAACTGAAAAGGTTGACTATGAAGCGCTTATTTTTCAAAAGTGGTTACCTAGATTTTTTATATTTATTTTCATTCTTGGAGTAATGTGGGGGTTTAAAGCGGCATCAGATTATGGGGTTTTAAACAAATATGCAAAAGTAGGGATTGGATTTGTTATAGCAATCGCTTTATTCTGGTACGGTAATCGTCAAATGAAAGCTAATCGATCAACACTCGGCCAATCATTAATTGGTGGCGTGTTACCTGTATTATTTTTAACTACATTTGCTATGCATCATTTATATCATATGGTCGGGTCAACAGTTGCATTTTCCTTTCTAATTGTTTGGGTATGTATTGGTTTTTATTCTATGAATAGATATAAATCAGAAGTTATTGGATTAATAAGTATAATAGGGGCTGTTTTTGTACCATTTCTAGTTAAAAGTGATTCGCCAAACTATTTATTTTTTTCAATCTATGAAACCGTAATTTACTTATGCTTTATATTTTATGCGACATTTAAGAAATATAAATTCATCTATCTTTCGTCTGCAATATTATTACATTTATCTTATTTAATTGTTGCTGTAGTTAATTTTAATACGAATGGAATTGAGTATTTCGCATTAAGTATTATCGTTCAACATATTAGTTTGCTAGCTATATTGATAAAATCTAAGTTTACTATTAAAAAACAAGTATTAATTCTTCACACTAGTTTTATTTTAACTATTGGGTGGATCTTTAGTGCATTTGAAGATCAGACTAGAACATTGATTTTAATCTTTTTATGTGTAGGCTATTTATTCCTTACTTTTTATTATAAAAAGAAATCGGATTTTTTCTTTGGATTTTCGACGAATTTTATATTAGCTCTTTCATTCTTATGTTTGGACAGTGTTTCAGTAAAATTACTCTGTACTGTATTAATCATTCAAGCAGTATCAAGTTATATATTTTATTTAAGATATCGAGATGTACTCAAATTAATTATAGCTGCCCTTACATTCATTCCTGTAGGGATATCCATTTTATCGGTTGGAATCGATTCTTTTTGGTCTGTTGAAACATTGAATTGGCTAGTGTTAATTATAGCTCTAATTGTCATTACAATTTTGGCTTATAAAAAAGAAGACGAAAAACAATTTATTTTATTAAGCAGTTCTTTATTAATTACGGTAATATTGATTGCTTTTATTACACAAATTGTTCAAATTCTTGCAGTAAATCTATCTGATAATATGATTCGATTATTAATTAATATAAGTTGGATCTTGCTTTCAATTGTAGCTATGATACTTGGTAATATGAAAAAGTTTAAAGTATGGACTTATACTGGGATAGGTTTATTATTACTGACGCTAGGAAAACTTGTATTAATAGATTTACCAAATATTACATTAATGGTTAGAGCTGGTTTATTTATACTACTTGGCTTGATTGGATTAGTTATTTCTAGAATATTTTTTAAGGGAAGTAATAGTCAAAAACAATAAAATTTAGTATACAGGAGTATTTTAATGCTAATCACTGAAACTAAAAACTTACTATTAATGACGTTTACTAAAGAAGCGATGGTTTCTGTTTTAAGTGGATGTAAAGAATTGGAGTTTGAAAATCAATTTTATCCATTCGCTAATGGGTGGCCAATTCAAGTATATAAAAATCTTTTCCCATATAAGATTTCTCGTTTTCAAACGCATCCTTCTGAAGAAAAATATGAAGGGATTATCATTCATAAAAAAGATCGAGTAATTATTGGTGATATGGGATTTAAAGGTGGTCCTGATGAAACTGGGATTATGGAATTAGGCTATAGCATTGCACCTAGTTATCAAGGAAAAGGTTATGCAACTGAAATGGGTAAGGCTTTTTGTGAGTGGGGTTTGCAGCAAAATCATGTGAAAAGAATATCTGCTATTTGTTCCATTTATAACCATGCTTCTATTAGAGTTTTAGAGAAAATTGGCATGATAAAAGTAAAAGAAGAAATTGAAAAGTATTATTGGATAATAGATAAAAAATAAATTAAGATTTTCAATTAATAGAATGATCAATTCTTTTAAAAGAAGGTGGGCTTATTCTTACAACAAGAAATACACCGATCATCTTTATGGTCATAACTAAACGTGAATTTGGTCGATTTTTTTTGTACGATCTAATGATAAGCGGCTTAGTATATGGTTCACTAAAAAAATACTACTCAAGCGATCTAATCGCAATTTTTGGTAGCTTCACAATACCGACAGTTTTAAAAAGAATGGCTATATTATTGGAGCAGAAATAAAAAGGATGCTCGATTAAGAGCATCCTTTCAGTGTGTCGACAAAGTACAAAAAATCTGATTTTCAGACTGATTGCAAGCGCTTGTCTTTCGAGGCGCGAAGCCTGGTGAGGAGCGGAGTTACCCTAGACGGTAATGAGCACCGCAGACAGGCGAAGTAACGAAGAAAGCGAGCGTTTTCGGGCAGTCTGAAAGGATGCTCGATTAAGAGCATCCTTTCTAAATATTAACCTTGATGTACAGTGTTTTTAGGTTCAGTGTCTAAATTCATTGCTGGTCCGAAGAATTCGTAATGAATTTGTGTATCTTTAATTCCTAATTCTTTTAAGTTTGTTATAATCGCTTTTAAAAATGGTACTGGTCCACATACGTAATAATCTGCATTGTCAGATTTAACATTGTTATTTAACCATTCTGCATCAATATAACCTTGCTTTTTAAAGTTATTATTTTGAAGATCTTCCTTAGAAGGGTTTTCATAAACAAATGATAAATTGTAATTTGTTAATTGCTCTTTTAATTGGTTTAATTCATTTGCAAATGCTTGTAATTTACCGTTTCTTGAAGCGCTTATGAAGCTAACTTTACGATTTGGCTGATTACTTGCAATTGTCTTAGCCATACTGATTAATGGTGTAATTCCAACACCACCGCTTAAGAAAACAACATCTGAATCAATGGCAGTATTTAAAGTAAATTCACCTGCTGGAGCAGTAATCTCTAATGTATCACCAACGTTTACTTGATTGTGTAGGAAGTTTGAGAATTTACCTAGTGGTTGATTTTCTTCAGCTTCTTTTTTAACTGAAATTCTAAAGTGATTTTTACCTGGTGCATCAGATAAACTATACTGTCTGTTTGATAAATATTCTTCACCAGGAATTTGTGAACGAACAGTAATGTATTGACCAGGTAAAAAAGTAGGAACTGATGAACCATCTTTAGGAGCTAAGTAGAATGATGTTATTACATCGCTTTCTTTAACTTTTTCAATGACTTTAAATTCTTTAAAATCAGTCCAACCGCCTTCTTGAGAAGAAGCTTCTTCATACATTTCTTTTTCAATATCGATAAATACTTGAGCAATAATTCCATATGCTTCTGCCCAAGCACCTAGTATTTCATCAGTTGCAGCATCACCAAGTACTTCTTTAATTGCCCCTAGTAAATGTTGCCCTACGATTGGATAGTGCTCTGGTTTAACTTCAAGACTGCGGTGTTTATGCGCGATTTGCTTTACTACCGGAATAATTGTTGCTAGTTTATCAATATTCTGTGCTGCAGCTAAAACAGTATTTGCAAGAGCGGTTTGTTGTCTACCTTGTTGTTGATTTGTATGATTAAATACATTTAATAGTTCAGGATGATTAGTAAATAAATTTTTATAGAATACTTTAGTAATTTCTGTACCTTTTACTTCTAAGACAGGAACTGTTGACTTAATAATATCAGTTGTTTTTTGAGATAGCATGAAAAATCCCCCTAATCACGTTTTAAAGTAGTATTGTAAATACATCTTTATCTTAGACCTAGAATTAATTTAAAGCAATATACGAAATACATCTTTTTTGGTTTTTTTCGCAAAAAGACATAAAAGTTTAAAAAATGTTCACAATTATGCTATGATAAATCATAAATAAGACAGTGAGGACAAGTTATGCGTTTAACAACTTATTCGGATTACTCTCTTCGTGTACTAATATTTCTAAGCTCAGAGCCACGTGAAAAATTAGTTAATATTAAGGACATCGCTGAAGCGTATGATATTTCTAAAAACCATTTAATGAAAATAATTTATAATTTAGGTAAGATGGGCTATATTGAGACTATACGTGGTAGAAACGGTGGAATTCGTTTAGCTAAATTGCCAACAGAAATAAATATCGGTGAAATAATTCGTAAAACTGAAGAGGACTTTAATATTGTAGAATGTTTTGAACATGGCAATACTTGTGTTATTACACCTGTTTGTTCTTTAAAACATATATTCAACAATGCATTAGAACAATTTTTAAAAGTTTTAGATCAATATACACTAGATGATATCGTAAAGAACAATGCGATGCTTAAAGATTACTTTTCAAGTAAAGAATAAATTTTAAAACACAAAAACCAACAAAGATGTACTTTGTTGGTTTTCTTCATTTTATATGTTCTATAGACTTTTATAGTTTAATATACTTTACGTTTTCCAGTGGTTCTTGGAATAAAGATGAAGCTATTTTACGAAAAATCGTAGGATCCCCAGTTGTAAAAAATTCATGTGAAGTGATTTCAGAGTTAGATAAAATATTTTGTTGATCAAGTATTGCACTTACTTCTAAAGCTGTTTCATCGCCCGAACTGATCAGTTGGACGGATGGTCCCATCACTTTTTGAATGATTGGACCGAGTAATGGGTAATGCGTGCAACCAAGTATTAAAGTATCAATATTTGAATCGATAAGTGGTGCAAGGGTGTGTTTAACAATCTCAAATATTTCAGGTTTATTGTAATCCCCATTTTCAACAATTCCAGCAAACTCTGGGCATGCCAATCCTTCGATTAGTACTTTATCATTAATCCGCTTTAGTGCAGAATGATATGCTTTACTATTAATGGTAGCATTCGTTCCAATGACACCGATTCGATCATTTTGTGTTAATTTTATTGCTGCTCTGGCTCCTGGGCGGACAACACCAATGACTGGTATTTGAAGTTTCTCTCGCATTTCATTTAAGACTACTGATGTTGCTGTATTACAGGCGATGACTAACATTTTTATATCTTTCTCCATTAGAAAATTAGTCATTTCCCAAGTGAATTCTCTAATTTCTGTATATGGTCGTGATCCGTATGGACATCTTGCTGTATCGCCTAAGTATAAAATGTCCTCTTTAGGTAATTGTCTTATAATTTGTTTGGCAACTGTTAAGCCTCCAACACCTGAGTCAATGACCCCGATTGGTTTATTCAAAAAATCCCCTCATTTTACAAAAAATTTGTTGATGTAGTATATTCTTTATTCATTTAAGATTTTACTATAAGAAATGATATTTTTGTTTATCATTCTCTTTTAATAAATATTAAAATTTCATAGTTTCATTGCGCTTATTAACAGAGTATTAAAACATTTAAACACTAGTTAAAAATAATTCGTAAATACAATCATTATCTGTTATATTAATGAGGAAAGTTTATATATGAGAAAAATGTGGAGGGGCCAGTGTTGCTGGCTGAGATAGCATCCTTAAGATGTTGACTCTTAGAACCTGATCTGGGTGATGCCAGCGTAGGGAACAGTATCTCTTTTTAGATATGTTTTTTACAGCGCATTTACGTCCGGGTTCGTACCCGGACGTTTTCTTTTTTTATAAACAAAAACCAAAAGGGGATATAGATAATGAAAAAACTAGTAGTATTTTTAGTGGCTATTTGTTTAATGTTAACTGGATGTGCTCAAGACAAAACTGCCACTAATAAAAAGACAAAGCAATTAAAAAAGGTGACTGTCGTACTAGACTGGACGCCAAATACAAATCATACGGGGCTTTTTGTTGCTAAGGAAAAAGGTTACTTTAAGGAACAAGGGCTTGATGTAGATATTATCAGCCCGGGAGAAACAGGGGCAGATCAATTGGTGGCATCTGGTAAAGCGGATTTTGGCGTTTCTTATCAGGAGTCAATTACACAAGCGCGAGTTCAAAATGTACCAATTGTATCAATTGCAGCAATTATTCAACATAATACTTCTGGATTTGCATCACCAGTGAATAAAGAAATTAAGTCTCCAAAAGATTTCGTTGGAAAAACATATGGTGGATGGGGTTCACCTGTTGAAAAGGCAATTTTAAAATCGCTTATGGCAGAAGAAAATGCGAATGTTAATAAGTTGAATATTGTGAATATGGGTGATGCTGATTTCTTTACTGCAGTAAAAAGAGATATCGATTTTGCTTGGATTTATCAAGGATGGACAGGGATTGAAGCAGAACTTCGCGGTGAAAAATTAAACATGATCTATTTAACTGATTATAGTAAAAAACTTGATTACTATACGCCAGTTTTAGCTACTAACGAAAAAATGATTAGTAAAAACCCTAAAACAGTAAAAGCGTTTGTGGCTGCAGCATCAAAAGGATATAATTTTGCGATCGATAACCCTAAAGAAGCCGCTTCGATTTTAATAAAGGATAATCCAGATTTAGATAAAAAATTAGTGGAAAAAAGCCAAGAATGGTTAGCATCTAAATATAAAGATGATGCAGACCGATGGGGTGAGCAAAAGTTATCAGTTTGGAAAAACTATGCAGATTTCTTAGCTGAAAATAAATTGTTAGAAGGAAACTTTAAGCCAAAAGAAGCATTTACGAATGATTTCTTACCAGCGAAATAAGGAGGAGCAAAAATGCAAACTACTTTAATGAGTGTCCAAATTATACCGAAAACAAATAATATTGAGGATGTTATTCCAGCAGTGGATGAAGCAATTAAAATTATTGATGAGTCAGGTGTAAAATATCAAGTTCAACCATTGGAAACAACTATGGAAGGTGACTTGAATCAATTGTTAATGGTTGTTCAAAAAATGAATGAAAGAATGATTGAAATAGGTTGCCACAATGTTATTACTCAAATGAAAATACTTTATCAACCAAAAGGTATTACGATGGATGTGTTAACGGAGAAGTATCGTTAATGAAATCTAAACATATAAAAGGATGGCAACCAATTGTTGTCATCCTGCTTTTTTTAATTTGTTGGCAGCTAAGTATTAAAGTTTGGAAAATTGAATCTTGGTTATTGCCAGGACCAATCGCAATCTTTAAAGAAGGAATGAAATCAACTAGTTCATTACTTCCTCATATTTCTTCTACAATTCAATTAACGATTATTGGTTTGTTAATTGGTAGTTTATTAGGATTTTTAATAGCATTTCTATTGCATTTAATCCCAGGCGTTAGGGAAGCTTTTTACCCATTATTAATTCTTTCTCAAAATGTACCAATTATTGTATTGGCACCGCTATTAATTATTTGGTTTGGGTTTGGTGTATTACCTAAATTAATTATTATTTCTCTTGTTTGTTTTTTCCCAGTTACAGTTTCAGCATTGGATGGTTTTAGACAAACACCAAGTGAATTAATAAATTATATGAAAATGGCAGGGGCAACCAAATCACAAATTTTTTGGAAAGTTGAGTTGCCTTTTTCTTTACCTTCGATTTTTTCTGGCTTAAAGATTTCAGCGACATATAGTGTAATGGGGGCAGTTATTTCAGAATGGCTAGGAGCGAAATCTGGAATTGGAGTGTATATGACTTTAGCTTCATCTTCATTTAGAACAGATCGAGTATTTGTTTCAATTTTTATTATTATGTTTTTAAGTATGCTTTTCTTCTTCCTAATAGTCGTAATTGAACGAGTTACTGTTAAATGGAAAGTTAAAGGGGAGAATCGAAAATGACATTACAAGTGGAACAATTATCAAAAAGTTATAGTAGTCATCAAGTGTTAGATAATATTTCCCTTTATGTAAATGAGGGGGAATTTGTATCAATTTTAGGTCCATCTGGTAGTGGGAAGAGTACGTTGTTTCACCTTATAGGCGGTTTACTAAAACCCGATTCTGGTGAAGTTAAGCTAAATGGGTCAATCATAAATGGAGAACTTGGCCATATTAGTTTTATGCCACAGGATCATTCATTACTACCTTGGAGAACAGTCTTAAAAAATATTGTTTTATCACAAGAGTTAAAACATAAACCCGATGAAAAATTAGCAAGAGACTGGCTTAAAAGAACTGGTTTAGAAAACTATGAGAATGCTTACCCGCATGAATTATCTGGTGGTATGAAACAAAGAGTTTCATTTTTAAGGTCATTACTAGCACCGCAGTCGTTTATGTGCATGGATGAGCCATTTTCGGCATTAGATGAATTTACTAGACTAGACATGCAACAATGGCTCATATCAATTTGGGAAGAGCAACGAAGATCAATTTTATTAGTTACGCATAATATTGATGAAGCGTTGTTAATGTCTGATCGAATCTATATATTTTCTGATAAACCCGCCAAAATAAAAGAAGAAATTATTGTGCCATTTCCAAGGCCACGCAAAAAAGAATTATTACTAAGTGACGAATTTACGGAATATAAAAGAAAAATCTATTTGGCTTTAGAGAAGGAGTAATACGATGAAAATGATAGATGCTCATATTCATTTAGATTCTTATGATACTAGTCAAAGAGAAGAAATATTATCTAATTTAGAAAGACATGAAATCGAAGCAATTATTTCTGTTTCAATGGATTTAAAATCTAGTAAAGAAAATTTAGCGTTAAAAAAACAAAATAATCGTGTACATCCAGCATTTGGATTTCATCCTGAACAACGAATTCCTTCTGATGAGGAAGTTGATAAATTAATTGAATGGATTATGATTCATAAGGATGAAATGGTCGCAATCGGAGAAGTTGGATTACCATATTATAAGAATTTAGAAGAACAGATTGATTACGCCCCTTATATTCAATTACTAGAAAAATTTATCTCACTTGCAAAAGAGTTAAATAAACCAATCATATTACATGCAGTGTATGAGGACGCTGAAACTGTATGTAATCTATTAGAAAAATATATTATTAAAAAAGCTCATTTTCATTGGTTTAAAGGGGATGATCATACAATTAAACGGATGATAAAAAATGAGTATTTTATCTCAATCACACCAGATGTTTTATATGAAAATGAGATTCAAGACCTAGTAAAAAAGTATCCTTTAGAATTAATGATGGTAGAAACAGATGGTCCTTGGCCATTTGAAGGGCCTTTTGCGAATGAATTTACACATCCTAAATTTATGCATCATTCAGTTGCAAAGATCGCTGAGTTAAAAGACATAGATTTATCAGTAGCATATAAAACTTTATATGAAAATACTAAGAAGTTTTATAGTATTTGAAATAAGAAAATCGTTTTCTAACTGGAAACGATTTTCTTTTTGTTTTTTTATAGGTAAAAAAGTTCTAAAATAAAATCCCCCTATAGCAGAGAATCTATCTTAATTTACAGATAGGCTTTTTTATCTACTATAAGCAGGATATAAAGTAAAACTTTCAAAATTTAGATAATCAGATTCTTTTACAGGCAAGAAAATAGAGAAATGTAAATCTTTAGTTTCAATGTAAATACTATAACCGGCATGTCGTTTAGAATGCCGGCAGTATGTTGGTTTGTAGAAGTATTTCTACAAAATAACTACAATTCAAGCTCTCCCATACGAAGAAGCTCTATAACTGCTTGTGATCGCCCCTTAACCCCAAGCTTCTGCATTGCATTTGAAATATGATTTCTCACAGTTTTTTCACTTATAAAAAGCTCTTCAGCAATTTCTCTTGTAGTCTTATCTTGAACAAGAAGCTCGAATACTTCTTTTTCACGCTTTGTGAGTGTGTGCTTTGTTTGATAGTCTCTATCCTTCAACTGTGCTAACCCTCCTTGCTTGACCGAGCTGTTCTTCGGATGGGTATTCATTTAGTCTTTTTATCATATGAAAGATAGGTCTTTTAGGTGAATATTTCCAGTAAATTTAGAGCTAGATTTAAATTATTTATTTTTTTCTATTTAGCTTGTTCTAAAAAATGTACAGGCTCGTATAAATAGTAAAAAAGCGTGGGGGGAGTATGTTGATGAAAAAAAGATTGTTAGTAACAGCGGCAGCGGTATGTGGAATCGCAACTTTGAGTGGATGTAGTTTGGTCCCAACGAAATCTTCAACTGATATTGATCCACCTAAAACTGTAGTTTATAAAAGTGATCAACCTTCAAAAGAAGTAGCAAAGAAGGAAGAAACGGTAAAAAGGGAATTATATTTACTTGACCGTAATGGTTATGTTGTACCACAAACCTTCCAATTACCTAAATCTACCAGCCTAGCTAAACAAGCGTTAGAATACTTAGTAAAAGATGGTCCTGTTACAGACGAATTACCGAATGGTTTCCAAGCAGTTTTACCTCCAAATACAGAAGTTCTAGGTGTTCAAACTCAAAAGGATGGTACAATCATTGCTGATTTTTCACCAGAATTTAAACAATATCGTGCTGAAGATGAATTAAAAGTATTTCAAGCTGTTACTTGGACGTTAACTCAATTTGAAAATGTGACAAAGGTGAAAATTCGAGTAAACGGAAAAGAACTAGCATCGATGCCAGCAAATAAGGCTCAAATTGGTGATGGGTTAACAAGAGATGATGGAATAAACTTTGATAAAGGTGATATTGTAGATATTATGAACTCCAGACCAGTTACCCTATATTATGTATCTCAAGGGGAAATGGGAGACACTTATTATGTACCTGTAACGACTAGGATTTCAAATGCTGAAACAGATCCATATACAGCAATTGTAAATGAACTTGTAAAAGGTCCTTCTGAATATTCAAATTTAGTTTCCGATTTTGGAAGTGATACGAAACTAGTTAGCCAACCTGTATTCAAAGGCGGTAAGCTAGTCCTTAATTTTAACGATGGTATCTATGGAAATATTGCCAAAAATATGATTAATAATGATGTATTACAGCCATTAGTTCTTTCTTTAACTGAGCAAAAAGGTGTGAAGTCCATTGAAATTCAAATCAATGGTAAATTAACTGCGATCGACCAGCAAGGCAAGCCTTTAAGCCAACCAGTTTCTAGACCTAAGGATGTAAATACGAAAAAATTGTAAGCCTTTGTTATGTAAAGATCCTATTAACCTTGTACAAAAATTGTGAGGATTTTTGTACAAGGTTTTTAATTTTATCTTTAAATTTACTCAATAAGTAGAAATGAAATCACATTTTTGTCTATACTAGTATTTGGAAGATTTTGTAGGAGGAACAATCATGACAAGAACAGATGGAAGATTAAATAATGAACTTAGACCTATCGAGATTATTACTCACTATACAAAACATGCAGAAGGTTCTGTGCTAATAAGTATTGGTGATACTAAGGTAATTTGTAATGCAACAGTTGAAGACCGTGTACCACCATTTTTAAGAAATAGTGGAAAAGGTTGGATTTCTGCTGAATATTCTATGTTACCTAGAGCTACTCAAGAGCGTACAATACGTGAATCATCTAAAGGTAAAGTAACTGGTCGAACAATGGAAATTCAACGATTAATTGGAAGAGCGTTAAGAGCAGTTGTCGATTTAGAAGCACTTGGCGAAAAGACAATTTGGATCGATTGTGATGTCATCCAAGCAGATGGAGGAACACGAACAACTTCAATTACTGGTGCATTTGTTGCAATGATGCTCGCTTTTGATAAATTAGTTAAAATGGATAAATTGAAATCATATCCTGTAAAAGATTATTTAGCAGCAACTTCAGTTGGTATTTTAGAAGACCTTGGACCGGTTCTAGATTTATATTATGTAGAAGATTCGGCTGCAAGTGTTGATATGAATATTATTATGACTGGAAAAGGACAGTTTGTTGAACTTCAAGGAACTGGTGAAGAATCAACTTTTTCAAGAGAAGAATTAAATGAGTTATTATCTTTGGGTGAATTAGGCATTAAATCTCTAATTGAAAAACAAAAAGAAGTGTTATTACAAGAAGGTATTAAATTTCAATAATCATTTCGAGGAGAAACTTTAAGGATGGAAACAATCATTATTGCGACAAATAATCAAGGCAAAGTGAAGGATTTTGAAGTGCTTTTTAACCCAATGGGATTTCAAGTTAAATCTTTAAAAGACTTTCCTGAAATTCAAGAAATTGAAGAAACAGGAACTACATTTGAAGAAAATGCGATCTTAAAAGCTGAGTATTTAGCGAGTGAGTTAAATGCACCAGTCATTGCAGATGACTCTGGTTTAATAGTGGATGCACTTGAAGGTAGACCAGGTGTTTATTCTGCTCGATATGCTGGATTACATAAAAGTGACGAAGATAATATGCAAAAAGTTTTAAGTGAATTAGAAGGCGTTTTTCCTGGCGAAAGAACTGCGCGATTTTATTGTGCATTAGCTTTAGCAGTTCCAGGTAAAGAAACGATTACTGTTCATGGTACAGTTGAAGGGTATATTGCTAACGAAAAACGAGGAACAAACGGTTTTGGCTACGATCCGATTTTCTTTTTGCCAGAATTGGATAAAACGATGGCTGAATTAACAAAAGATGAAAAAGGTGGCTTGAGTCATCGCGCAAATGCAATCAAATCATTAATGAATGTAATCAATAAAGAAGATAAAGACTTATTATTTAAAGGTTCAAATTAATGAAAGTACTAATCGTAAGTGATAGTCATGGATTGACAAAACCATTGCAAGAAATCGCCGATCGATATCGTGACAGAGTAGATCTAATGATCCATTGTGGGGATTCGGAATTAGAAGTTAATGCTAAGGAACTAGAGGGTTATCATGTTGTAAGAGGAAATTGTGATTTCAGGGGAGAATTCCCTGAGGAATTTATTCACCGTGGGAATGAATATACTATCTTTGCAACACATGGTCATTTACATGGAATAAAACAGTCATTACAAAAGCTGTATTATCGTTGTAAAGAAGTTGGTGCTACAATTGCTTGCTTCGGCCATTCACATGTATTAGGAGCAGAATTAATTGATGGCGTGCTTTTTATTAATCCTGGCAGCATTTTACTACCGAGAATGCGAAAAGAAAAGACTTATGCAATTCTTGAAACAATTGAAAATAAAGCTAGTGTTACTTTCTATCATACAGATGGAACAAAGCTTTTAACATCTACATTTGAATTATCATGAATAAAAGGTGGTTAGTAGCTCTTATGACGCTACTAACCATATATAGAAACAAAATAATTCGGAGTAATAAAAGCTTGAAAACCCTAATAAACTAAGGTAATTATACAACTTTAAAATTTTTTCCTTTATTTTGGAAAAAAAGTTTTAAAATAGTGTTGACTTTATTTTGCATAGTGACTATAATAAATTATGTCGACAGGGTGATGTCGCCAAGAAATAAAAAAAGAATCAAGAAAATGAAAAATATGCGGGTGTAGTTTAATGGTAAAATAGAAGCCTTCCAAGCTTCGGTCGTGGGTTCGATTCCCATCACCCGCTCCATATGTCCTGGTAGCTCAGCAGGATAGAGCAACGGCCTTCTAAGCCGTCGGTCGGGGGTTCGAATCCCTCTCAGGACGTCCAAAAGACACTTGTTTTACTTAATGTAAAATAAGTGTCTTTTTTTGTATTTTAATGAAATGACCTAAGAAATAAAATGATGAAATACGTTTACTATATAAATTAGTACATATTCCGATTCTTAAATAGAAAACTTTGATCATCATAAAATTTATACTAGTTATGTTATTCTAAAATATAAATAAAAAAGTGGAGTGATATAAATGAACGAAAAAGAATTTTGGAGCCTAATATCTAAAATGCATATTGTTGAAGAACCATATGAATGGGTAATCAATCATTTAGCTAAACAATCTGATGATGAGATAGCTAGTTTTGAAATTCAATTTGAAACTTTATTTTCCAAAGCATATACCGCAAATCTTTTAGGAGCTGCATGGATCATTATGGACGGCTGTTCGGAGGATTCGTTTGCCCATTTTAGGGCTTGGTTAATCGGTCAAGGAGAACAAGTTTACAAGAAAACATTAAATGACCCTGATTATTTAGCTGAATACATTTTTCCTATTTATGAAGAAGAAGGACTTACGCCAGAATTAGAAGATATGTTAGATTTGGCTTTACAAGCATATTCAATCAAGCGTAAAGGCGATGATGATTGGGATGATCAATTGTGGAATGAGTTCAATTCACTGATCGAAAACAAAGGTTACGAATATCCTCAACAACAATTAACAATTGATTGGAAATCAAAAGACGAATTAAAAGCTAAATTTCCAAAGTTATGGAAAAGATTTGGCAATAAACCATTAGGGTACTAAAAATAGCCAAATGCAGTGTTATCATAAAAACGATTCAACTATACTCGTATCATTAATATTTTAAATAATTTTAATTCATGATACACTTTTTCATAATTAGTTTGTGCAGGAAATAACAAATGTTAGGGGAGAGTAACATGGATGACAATATTGTCTTTTTTCCTAAACTGAAGGATCGGATCATAAATTTAGGTAAAAAAGCATTAGAAGAAAAAAACTTTAGTAAAGCTTTAATGTTATGTAATCAATTAAAAGAAATGAATGAGCATAACTCTCAAACAGAGCTTGCTGCAGTCGCGTGTCTATTAGAAGGAAATCGGGCTAGGGAAGCTAAGGAAAGATGTGAGTATTTAGTTTTCGGTCCATTTGAGAGTGATGAAGCAATTGAAGTATACATAAGCATTTTATTCCAATTAAAAGAATATGAAGAAATACAAAAAAATATAAAAAGACTACTCGCTCAAAAACGGATTGATGAAAATCAATTGAATAAGTTTCAGGCAATGCTCTCATTATCAAATAAAGTAATTTCAGATCGTGAAGGCATTAAGGGTGAAGTTGTTAATTTACATAAGATCGTTGGAAATTCTGTGCCGATTGATAAGCAGCTTGAATTAATTAATGAATTAAGGGGAATAGATTGTAACTTAGTTATCGACCAAATTAGCGAAATTTTAAAAAGTCCAAAAGCAAATCCGTTAATTCAAAGTTTTATTTTGTTTATTCTACAGGAACAATCAATCGAGAAAGATTTTGAACTGAACAAAGTCAACCAACGAATGATTTGGAATACATCAGTTTCAGTCGAAGAACATAAAAATTTTGTAGATGCTATATTAAAAAAATTAAGTGACGTATTAGAAAGTGAAGATCCTTCAGCTTTCGAAATCGCAAAAACGCATTTCCAACATTTTATGACAATTTACTTCCCGTTTATCCCAATGCCAGCGGATCGAAATATTTGGGCAGCCTGTTTCTATTGCATCGTCCAACAATTTTTTGATCGCAGTGTAGATGAAGAGGAAATAAAAGATATATTTAATGTAGAATATTTTCCTGTAAAAAGTGCAATTGCTTTAGTGAAGCGCTTTGAAGATGAAGGATATTTTAATATAAAATAATATGAAATTGTTGGAAAAAACATAGATGATCCAATCGGGCTTCTATGTTTTTTTCGTTAAAAGAATTAAAAATGTTGGAGATGGGGGAGTCATTTTTATAGTAGATGTAAGAAGACCAAGCATTCGTATAGGTAAACGTGACTAGGTATCCCTCGAAAAGAGTAGTCATCAAAAATGAAGATCAGTTTTCTAAGTAGTAGTAGAAACGATTTCCGTTCCCAATTAAAAAATCCTAATATTTTCTCCTTATAAAAATAGGAAATATTGAAACAAAAAAGGAATGTGTTATAATAGAATGGTTGTAACGACTATTTACTTAATTATACATGAATTTTCTATATGAAATATGGACAGGCATGTATAGTACGAAAATACGTAAACACATATATTTTTTTAGATAATTTTGGAGGGAACTAACAATGACTGCTAAATGGGAAAAATTAGAAGCTAACGTTGGTCTATTAACTGTAGAAGTTGAAGCTTCTGAAGTAGATAAAGGTTTAGATGCAGCTTTCAAAAAAGTTGTAAAAACTATCAATGTACCGGGATTCCGTAAAGGTAAATTACCTCGCCCAATTTTCGAACAAAAATTTGGCGTTGAAGCACTTTACAATGATGCTTTAGATGTAATCTTACCAGAAGCTTACAGCAAAGCGATCGAAGAAGTTGGTATTGAGCCAGTTGACCGTCCAGAAGTTGACGTTGAGCAAATGGAAAAAGGTAAAACTTTAATCTTCAAAGCAAAAGTTACTGTAAAACCTGAAGTAAAATTAGGCGAATACAAAGGCTTAGAAGTTGAAGAAATGGATGCAACTGTAACTGACGAAGACGTACAAGCTGAATTAACTAAATTACAAGAGCGTCAAGCTGAGTTAGTAGTTAAAGAAGATGGTACTGTTGAAAACGGTGATACAGCTGTTATTGATTTCGAAGGTTTCGTTGATGGCGTAGCTTTCGAAGGTGGAAAAGGTGAAAACTACCCATTAGAAATCGGTTCAGGTTCTTTCATTCCTGGATTTGAAGAAGCTTTAATCGGTGCTAAATCTGGAGTAGAAACAGATGTAAATGTAACATTCCCTGAAGAATACCACAGTGCTGAATTAGCTGGAAAAGCTGCTACTTTCAAAGTAACTGTTCATGAAATCAAAGCTAAAGAACTTCCTGAGTTAAACGACGAGTTTGCTAAAGATGTAAATGACGAAGTAGAAACTTTAGAAGAACTTAAAGCAAAAATCAAAAATGACTTAGTTGAATCTAAAAAATCTCAAGCTGAAGGTAGCTTACGTGATGCTTTAGTTCAAAAAGCAGCTGAAAATGCTGAAATTGAAATCCCAGAAGTAATGTTCGAAAGCCAAGTTGACCGTATGGTTAAAGACTTTGAACAACGTATTGCACAACAAGGATTAAACTTAGAGCTTTACTACCAATTCACTGGTACTAAAGAAGAAGATCTTCGTGCTCAAATGCGTCAAGATGCTGAAGCTCGTGTAAGAATCGACTTAACAATCGATGCGATCATCGAAGCTGAAAAAATTGAGGCAACTGAAGAAGAAATGAACGAAGAATTAGCTCGTTTATCTGAAATGTACAATATTCCTTCTGAGCAATTAGTAACAATGCTAGGTGGAACTGACGCTGTACGTGACGATATTCAAATCCGTAAAGCTGTTGAGTTATTAGTAGATAGCAGAAAAAAATAAGCGTTAAATAAACATATATTCACTTAAAACAAGGCGCGAGATTTTTCGTGCCTTGTTTTTAAATAAAGAAATATTTGGTAAAGTGAACTGTTTCCTTTAAAATACACATATACATATGTTAGAATCTGTTATACAGATTTTAAAAAATTATTGTGGCTATACTAAAAATAATTCTTCAAAAGAAGGATTATTGACTTTAGATTAGAATATATATATTCTAAAAATTTAAACAATTTTAGAGTAGTAATTAATTGCTTTGTTTGTTTTGTATGCTATTATATAGCTACAAGATACATATTTTTTTGGGATTACATACATATTGAGTGTTTTTTAGAAATTTTTAGAGGGAGTGAACATATGTTCAAATTTAACGAAGAAAAAGGACAGCTAAAATGTTCGTTCTGTGGGAAGTCACAGTCTCAGGTTAGAAAATTAGTGGCAGGACCTGGTGTATATATTTGTGACGAATGTATTGAGCTTTGTACTGAAATTGTTCAAGAAGAGCTAGCAAAAGAAGAGGAAGTAGAGTTTAAAGACGTTCCGAAACCGAAAGAGATTTGCGAAATTCTTGATGAATATGTTATTGGTCAAGACAATGCAAAAAAAGCCTTATCAGTTGCTGTTTATAATCACTACAAACGTATTAATTCAAACAGTAAAATTGATGAGGTTGAGTTATCAAAAAGTAATATTGCAATGATTGGGCCAACTGGTAGTGGTAAAACATTACTAGCTCAAACTTTAGCACGTATTTTAAATGTACCATTTGCGATTGCAGATGCAACTTCATTAACAGAGGCTGGATATGTTGGGGAAGATGTTGAAAACATTCTTTTAAAATTAATCCAAGCAGCTGATTATGATGTAGAACGTGCTGAAAAAGGTATTATTTATATCGATGAAATTGATAAAGTTGCACGTAAGTCTGAAAACCCATCAATTACACGTGATGTATCAGGTGAAGGTGTTCAGCAAGCACTTTTAAAAATTCTTGAAGGAACTGTTGCAAGTGTACCTCCTCAAGGTGGTCGTAAACATCCACATCAAGAATTCATTCAAATTGATACGACAAATATTTTATTTATTTGTGGTGGAGCATTTGATGGCATCGAACAAATTATCAAACGTCGTTTAGGTAAAAAGGTAATTGGTTTCAGTGGAGATTCTGAAAAGAGCGATTTAAGCTCAAAAGAAATCCTAAACCACGTATTACCAGAAGACTTATTACGCTTTGGTTTAATTCCAGAGTTCATTGGACGTTTACCAGTTTTAGCTAATTTAGAGCAACTTGATGAAGCATCATTAGTTGAAATTTTAACTAAACCTAAAAATGCTTTAATTAAGCAATATCAAAAATTGCTAGAGCTTGACCAAGTTGAACTTGAGTTTGAGGATAGCGCTTTAACTGAAATTGCTAAAAAAGCAATTGAGCGTAAAACTGGAGCTCGTGGACTACGTTCGATCATTGAAGGGATTATGTTAGATATTATGTTTGAATTACCTTCACGTGAGGATATTCAAAAATGTATTATCTCAGCAGAAACTGTTAAAACTGGTGCAGCTCCTAAGCTTGTATTAGAAGATGGAACAGAATTAGAGTTAAAGAAAAAAGCAAATAAATTAGCATAAATAAAAAACCAAATGCATTTGCATTTGGTTTTTTATTTTCACCTTTTTTTAGTGAGTTTTTTGAATTTTTTATAAATGCATTGGGATTTTACTAGGTACACCATGTCTTTAATTTTTAAAATTGGTTTATCCTTCCATTTTAAGGGCGATACTAAAAGTAATTTCTACTTCAGTGGAGGGGTAAAGAATGAGTTTAACAACTATTATTTTATTAGCTCAATTAGCATTAGGTACAATCGTTGCATTGTATTTTATTCATTTATTAAAAGGTCAACGAACAACTAAAGTTTCGATTGATAGGGAATCTAAAAAAGAAATGGAGCAGTTACGTAAATTAAAGTCAATCTCGTTAACAGTTCCGTTAGCAGAAAGAGTTAGACCAACCACTTTTGATGATATAGTTGGCCAAGAGGATGGAATAAAAGCATTAAAAGCTTCACTTTGCAGTGCGAATCCTCAACATGTGATCATTTATGGGCCTCCTGGTGTCGGAAAAACGGCAGCAGCAAGACTTGTATTAGAAGAAGCGAAAAAGAGCCCGAATACACCGTTTAAACAAGATGCAGTATTTATCGAATTAGACGCAACAACTGCTAGGTTTGATGAAAGAGGAATTGCAGATCCTTTAATTGGTTCAGTTCACGATCCAATCTATCAAGGCGCAGGTGCGATGGGGCAAGCGGGTGTTCCTCAACCTAAAAAAGGTGCTGTAACCGATGCGCATGGAGGTATTTTATTTATTGATGAAATAGGTGAGCTTCATCCAATTCAAATGAATAAAATGCTGAAAGTACTTGAAGACCGTAAAGTGAAATTTGAGAGTGCATATTACCAAGAAGAAAATCCTTCTATCCCCGCACATATTCATGAAATTTTCAAACACGGTTTACCAGCAGATTTCAGATTAGTGGGTGCAACAACAAGATCACCGGAAGATATCCCGCCGGCAATTCGTTCACGTTGTTTAGAAATATTTTTTAGAGAATTAGAACAAGATGAAATTCAAGCAGTAGCTAAACGATCTGCTGAAAAAATTGAATTAAGTCTTTCAGAAAAAGCGTTAGAATTAGTTGGTACATATGCAAAAAATGGTCGTGAAGCGATAAACTTAATTCAGTTAGCTGGTGGTATGGTTTTAACTTCTGGTCGAAAAGAATTAATTGAAGATGATATTGAGTGGGTTGTATCTGTCAGTCGTTTATCACCAAGACTTGTTAACAAAATTCCAGAAGCTCCTACTGTAGGATTGGTAAACGGTTTAGCTGTTTATGGAGCAAATATTGGTGCGTTACTACCAATTGAAGTTAGTGCAATGAAAGCAAAAGAAATCGGTAAAGGTACAATTACAATTACTGGAATTGTTGAAGAAGAAAGCTTAGGTAATCAAGCTAAATCGATTCGCAGAAAAAGTATGGCAAAAGGCTCATTAGAAAACGTTACGACAGTCTTACGAAAAATTGGTGTACCAATCGATGACTATACGATTCACATTAATTTTCCGAGTGGTGCATTAATTGACGGCCCATCGGCAGGGATTGCCATGGTAGTAGGTATTTTTTCAGCTGTTAATAATGTCCCAGTATTAAATACAATCGCTTTGACTGGTGAAATGAGTATTCAAGGCGATGTCAAACCAGTTGGTGGTGTTCCAGAAAAAGTAAAGGCAGCGGTTAAAGCAGGAGCAACTAAAATTATTGTACCGAAAGACAACGATCAAGCTACAATACATCAGTATAAAGATGTAGAAATATTAGCAGTAGATCGCATTGAAAAAGTTCTCCACGAAGTCTTTAAAGATAATTGGAAATTTGAATTACCAACTCAAACAAAAAATGATTTCCAGCAATTAACATTGTTTGAAGAGAATCAATCGCAATCTATGTAGATAAAAAGAAGTGTTCGAATCATTTCATATTGAATAAATAAAGAATACAAACTATTTTTGCATTCTATTTTTCAATGAATTGATCGAACACTTTTTATTTTGTAGAAATGATTTGCTTTTAGTGTTAATCAATAAAATCGCTAAAAACAATTATTTATGTTATGTTCTAGACAGTTTTTGATGGATTTTGTCGCTTCTTTTTTTCTTTTAATGCATATCATTGTAAATGATATATATGTTAAGGTAAAATAACTAAATAGAATGAAAAACATGGAGGTGTAACGTAATGAATGTTACAAAAGAAAAAGTTGTACCCCTCCTACCTTTAAGAGGAATTAGTGTATTTCCTGCCACTATTGCACATCTAGATGTAGGAAGAATGAAATCGATAAAGGCTATACAAGAAGCTGATGAGTTAGATCATTTAATTTTTGTTGTTACTCAAATAGATGCAGATACAGAAAATCCAAAGATTGACGAATTGTACCAATTTGGAACTTTAGCTAAATTAACACAAAAGATTACACTTCCAAATGGCACTGTTCGTATCACTGTAGAAGGATTACACAGAGGGAAAATAAAATCAATTATTGATCAAAATGATTTCTTAACTGCAAAGGTAGAAGAATATCCAGATGTAGAAGACGAATCTAAAGAGCTACGTGCTTTAATGAGAACTTTATTGCAGCATTTTAAACAATACAGTAAATTATCAAAGCGTATCTTACCAGAGACGATTGCTTCAATTGTTAAGCAAGACCGTCCAGGTAAACTTGCAGATGCAATGATCGATTCAATTCCATTAAGGGAAGAAGAAAAACAAAAAATATTAGCAACAATTGATGTTACAGAACGAATACATATTATCTTAAATTTCCTTCAAGATGAAAAAGAATTATTAAAGCTTGAAGAAAAGATTGGTTTACAAGTTAAGAAAAATATTGATAAAACTCAAAAAGAATATTTCTTAAGAGAGCAACTAAAGGTAATTCAACGTGAGCTAGGTGATCGTGAAGGTAAGACCGAAGAAGTTGATAAGTTTTTAACAAAAATTGAAGAAGCTAATATGCCAGAAGAAACGAAGGAAATAGTGTTAAAAGAGTTAGCTAGATATGAGAAACTTCCTCCTAATGCTGCTGAGGCAGGTGTAGTTCGTACATATTTAGATTGGATGGTAGCACTACCATGGTCTAAGCAAACAGAAGACACACTAGATATACATCGTTCTGAAAAGATACTAAATAATGAACACGAAGGTCTTGAAAAAGTAAAAGAAAGAATTTTAGAATATTTAGCTGTTCAACAACTTACAAATTCATTGCGTGGCCCAATTTTATGTTTAGCTGGTCCTCCTGGTGTTGGTAAAACATCTTTAGCGAAATCAATCGCAAACGCTTTGTCTAGAAACTTTGTACGTGTTTCTCTAGGTGGCGTTAGAGATGAATCAGAAATAAGAGGACATAGAAGAACTTACATTGGAGCTATGCCGGGTCGTATTATCCAAGGTATGAAGAAAGCAGGAACAAATAATCCTGTATTCTTACTAGATGAAATTGATAAAATGTCTAGCGATTTTAGAGGAGATCCAGCTTCAGCAATGTTAGAAGTTTTGGACCCTGAACAAAATCATACTTTTAGTGATCATTACATCGAAGAGCCATTTGATTTATCTCAAGTATTATTTGTAGCTACTGCAAATGATTTATCAACTATTCCAGGTCCATTGCGTGATCGAATGGAAATTATTACTTTATCTGGATATACTGAACTTGAAAAAGTTAATATAGCAAAAAAACATTTATTCCCTAAAAAATTAGCTGAGCATGGCTTAAATAAATCTACTGTACAAATTCGTGAAAGTGCATTGGTTACAATTATTCGTCATTATACACGAGAAGCTGGAGTTAGGTCTTTAGAGCGAGTTTTAGCTACATTATGTAGAAAAGCTGCTAAGTTGATCGTTTCAAACGAAAGACAAAAAATAATCTTTACCGATAAAAATATTGAAGAATTTTTAGGTAAGAAAACATTCTCTTATGGTCAAATGGAAAGTGAAGACCAAATCGGGGTAGCAACTGGTTTAGCGTATACTGCATTTGGTGGAGACACACTTTCTATTGAAGTATCACTATATCCAGGAAAGGGTAAACTAACTTTAACTGGTAAGCTAGGGGATGTAATGAAGGAATCAGCACAGGCTGCGTTTAGCTATATTCGCTCAAAAGCAGAAGAGCTGAATATTGACGAAAATTTCCACGAGAAATATGATATTCATATTCATGTTCCAGAAGGTGCTGTTCCAAAAGATGGTCCTTCAGCTGGTATAACGATGGCTACAGCATTGATTTCGGCATTAACAAATAAACCAATTCGTAAAGAGGTTGGAATGACTGGAGAAATCACATTACGTGGTCGCGTATTACCAATTGGTGGGTTAAAAGAAAAAATGCTTAGTGCGCATCGTGCAGGTTTAACGACTGTTATCATACCAAAAGAGAACGAAAAAGATTTAGAAGATATTCCACCATTGGTGAAAGAAGGTTTAACTGTTATTCCTGTTTCACATTTAGATGAAGTACTTGCGCATGCAATAGTAGGAGTGAAAAAATGAAAGTAACAACAGCGGATATTGTCATAAGTGCAGTCCGACCAAATCAATATCCAGATACACAATTTCCTGAAATCGCTTTGGCAGGTCGTTCAAATGTTGGGAAATCTTCATTTATAAATAAAATGTTAAATCGTAAAGCATTAGCCCGAACATCATCAAAACCTGGAAAAACTCAAACATTAAATTTCTTTCTAATTAATGAACAGCTTTTCTACGTTGATGTACCAGGTTATGGTTATGCGAAAGTTTCCAAAAAGGAAAGAGAAGCATGGGGTAAAATGATCGAAACATATATAACAACTCGTGAGCAATTAAGAGCTGTTATATTACTCGTAGATTTACGTCATTCACCAACAGAAGATGATGTAATGATGTATGATTTCTTAAAGCATTACGGGATCCCAGTCATCATAGTAGCTACTAAAGCTGATAAAATCCCAAAAGGAAAATGGGATAAACATGCAAAAGTAGTTCGTGAAAAGTTACAGATTGAAGAAGGAGATGAATTAATTTTATTCTCATCTGAAACTGGTATGGGGAAAGAAAAAGCATGGTCTGTAATTGATCGTATGTGTAAATAAAAAAACTGGTGGAGAACATTCCACCAGTTTTTTTGTGCCTCAAACCGCTACTTTCTTAACTTCAATTCTTCGATTAATAGAAAAAGAAGGCTCAAAGAATGAAAATATTGTTTCCAATTTTTTACATTTACATAAACAAAAGTTTTAAAGGAATCTGACTATATATAGGTTCAATCGCTAAAGAAAGTTCATTATACATATGGCGGATAATAATATTTTAGGGAAAATTTACCTTTTATTCCATATTTTTAATCTGTAAACTATTACTTAGTTATTTTTTTGGGAGGAAAGGAGAGAAATGGATTTTTCCCTCTAGAACGATAGGAGCTAATACTGTTTTTTTAACCTCTACAATATTTTTGACATTATTCCGCATTCCAAGAACCACCAATCATCCCTTAACATGCTTCAAAAAAACACTTAGGAGCCAAACAAGATCCATTAATTTGTTAACAGAAAAACATATCTAGTAAGTTAAAAAATAATTAACTTTAACTATTCTTGTCTGCTTACTTTTTATTTCACAGAAAATTCCGCACTCATATTGTTTTGTATATAAAATTCAACTATCACTTACTTTTACTAACTAGTTGCATTTTGCATTACAAAAAAACACTTACATGTAGTTAGATTTAATCAGTTATCTTTAGGATTTAGATAATATTTCTTTGGAATAGAACTCGAGATATCGTATTTAGGAAAATTACTATTTTAATAGAGGAGACAAATATGATGGCAAATAAAGTGAGAATACTAATGAATTTTTTATTGATCTTTGTAATGATTCTTAGCGGATCTGGTCAAGCTGTGTATGCCCAGAGTAAAAACGTTGCTAATCAAGGGGGGGATACAAATTCTAGTGAACGAAATGTGAAGCAGTGGTTAAGTGAATATGAATTCTATGAAGATACTAGAATAGCAAAAATCTACGATCAGACTGCAATTAATGAATTAAAGCGCTTCGTACCAGTCATAAAAGAAACTAATGCTAAGTTTGATTCCAAACTGATCGCGCAAATTGATGATACCAAAGACTTAAAACAAAGGGATATAAATGAACTTGATACACTTCAACAATTGATTAATGAATATGAACAAGCTATTGAAGAGGAATACATACAAGAAGAAATTCTTAAAAGTGATCGGCTTATGGAAATCAAACATAAGCTAACCATATGTCTTTGGGGATATGTAACAAAAAATGATTTTAATGTACCAACTGAAGTACTCCTTTCAGATATACTCTTTAATTTTTATTTATCTGATAAAATCGTCAATAAAAATGCTATAGGCATCTTCAAAGATATATCAGATCATGTAGAACACAACGGTAATAAACTAAAAGCTCATTTGAATAACGCTGTGAAAATGTCTGAAAAAGCTAACGGATTTTTAGAAAAAGATCTTGCAATCCCTGCAGCAAAATCTTATCAAAATGCATATAAACAAGTTTTATTTGGACTTGAGAAAGCCGGCTATTCATTTAACACAAAATTCTTTGAATCTACTTCAGACACGGATGGCGACTCTATAACAGATGGAATAGAATTCCGAGAGGGAATGAATCCATTTAAAAATGATACAGATGGTGATGGGTTGCAAGATCATACCGAATATGAGGTCAGATCATTTCTTTCCCCAACAAAATACGATTCAGATCAAAATGGTATAAGTGATGCAGATGAAGATATCGATGAAGACGATCTAAGGAATATAGATGAGCAATCTTATCAAACTAATTTAATTAAGGGAGATTCAGACCAAGATGGTTTAACTGATGGATTTGAAGTACACCAGTTCAAATCATTACCTAATACATTTGATACAGAAAACGATGGGCTAAGTGATGGAGATGAATATGCGCTTAAGACGAATCCGAATGCTAAAGACAGCGACAATAACGGAGTCGAGGATACAAAAGAACTCTTTACACAATCAATTAGAAAATCATTGATTCAACCTGATCAATCAGAAATTAAAAGCATTGAAGTTGAGTTTAGAACAAATGATAACATTAATAAAACAACTAGAATTAGTAACTCTAACAATCTAAATATTAAAACAACTAATTTACAAGGTACTATTGGTTCTCCTGTAAGCATCAATACGTACTCGAAATTTGAAAAAGCAAGTATTAAGTTTACGTATGATGAAACGAAATTAGAAGACTCTTCGGAAAAGGATCTAGCCATTGTTTGGTACAACGCAGATGAAGAAATGTATGAAAGCCCTCAAGCTGAGTTAAATACAAGTGAAAATACAATAAGTGTGGAAACTACTCATTTTGGCGAATTTATGGTGGTTGATAAGAAAAAATGGTTGGAACTTTGGGGGAGAGAAATCGACTACTCAAAACCTGATATTTCAAATGAAATGCTGTTTCAAAACAGTACAATGAAAACAGGCCTAGAAAATTATCTAGCTAAAAGCAACGAGAAATCAAATGGCATTGTTACTAGCGATGATTCAGATGATGGAGGTACAGAACCGAAAGATTCTGATGGGGATGGTTTATACGACGTCTATGAAATTAAAGGAATGAAAACACCATACGGTATAATTTACTCAGACCCTAATAAGAAAGATACTGACGGAGATGGATTAACTGATGGTCAAGAAATGGGGCAATTAAAATCTTTTACGATCGTAATTTTTGGCATAACAATTCATTTTGAAGGATTCTTTCCAACAAGTTTCCCAAACCGAAAAGATAGTGACGGAGATGGAAAGTCTGATAAAGAGGATTCAAGTCCGTTTTATGCTGAATATTCCGATACAGTAGTGTTTCAGTCAGATAGGCCAGCAGGCTATGATGAAAATGGAAATGTAGCGAACGATATGACAACAAATGATTATACAGAAGATGAATTAAAAGACATTAGCTGGATGTTCAGACTTCAATTACTTGAATCTTATTTCCCGAATATACTCTTTTCTGAGTTCAAGGATATGTCGACAAGTTTATTTTCAATGGGAGATATGGAAGATGTTGTTTTAGATATGATTGATCATTTTAAAGATGGAACTGGAACAGATTATAGAAACCAGACATTAACGAAAGAAGCGAGTGAGCATGAAACAACGAAATCCTATATTGAATTTGTCAAAAATGCATTAGTTGATGAGCTAAAGACTAATGGAGGGAATTTGACCGCACTTAAGTTTGATAAAAGTACAAAGAATACAAATGAATTTTATAATTTTGTACAGAGAAATGCTAGTTATCCGACGTTTAGCACATGGAATGATCGAGTAGGTGGACTTACAATTACAGTAAATGATACTTGGGGAAATACCATCACCGTAAAAAACTATTCTGTAGAGAATAATCACTTTAAAGGTGTTATGCGTGTTCGTTTATATGATCATTTCGGGTTGGATCAGCCAGATGTGGAGAAGGTGTATGTCAACTTAGCAGGATTCCGTTCTTGGTTTGTCTTACAGCATTATGATGATTATGATGGGAAGTATAGGCCATTTGTTACTGTAATGGAAATGGATATACCATTTGAGGGGAATTTAAGTGATTAAGTTTAATGTTAAAATGATCGTTTTAATGTTTATTATATTTATACCTTTATTATCCTTAATAGGATGTAATAAGAATGAGGAATCAAGTGGAGAAATAAAGATTTTTGAAATAAATAATACAGAAGAAATCGTAGGAAAAAAGAATGATGAAGAGGTGCGCTATAAAAAGCATTATATGATTCTAAATCCACCAAAAAATCTAAAAGAATTGAAAGAAATAATTGAAAAATACAGTAAGGAACATCCAATTGATGAAGAAAAGAAGGATATAGAAGGTGAAAATAGGATCTTTGAAATGTCCTTCTATAGGGAAAGTAAGGATTTGCCAAGCGACTGGGAGCCGGATGAAAGTTACATGAATACAGATCGACTAGAACATCATAAGAATGATCTAATTGCCTATATCGTTTGGTCAGATGCGAAACCAGAAAAAGAATACGATTTATATGATAAAAGTAAGAAAGGTCAGATAAATAAAAGGATGCGTTTTATTGGGGATCAACTTATTAAATGATAAATTGTGACATTTGAACTTGAACTTGAACATTCATTATAGACGTTGGACCGCTATCGCGCATTTAAGTACTTACCTATAAGACCATTATCTTAAATAAAATACCCTATAGAATAGATACTTAATAAAAGTCTATTCTATAGGGTATTTATAATCCGCCAGCTTTTAATCTTTAACACATCTCTATCTTATTTTCCGATTGCTTTTAATAAATTCTCTTCACAATAAATATATAAACGATCAGTAGAATCACTCTTTTAGCTTTTGAATATTCAACTGTTCATTTATCGCTAATAAGGTTGCTCCTTTTTCAAATAAATGTAGTAAGGCATCTTCATGCGTTTTCCATTCTTTATTAGGCTGTATGACATGTATATTGCTTCCATCAAAAAAAGTTGAAACCTAATTAAAAGAGACAAATTTTTTCCATAGCACAAGGAAGTATAACAAAGTTCTGCCTCCTTTAAAAACTGCTAGTTATGTATAAAAAGGTATGCTTATTTTTTTGAGAATAGAAGATATAGACCGATAACAGCAATTAAAATTGGCCAATATTGTTGAAAATAAGTTACTTGTGATTGGAGTGAACCAAGCATTGTTGAAAGCTTTTCATTAAAAAGGAAAAATAAAGACATAATAAATAATAGTAAACCAGGTAATACCTCACCTTTTCCTTTTCGAGATTGTAGTAACATTCCGATTGAAATGATGAGTGTAAGTACGGACCAGTGGTTTGGCCAAGTTTGAAAGTGCTCGATCGCATAAAAATGAACTCCAAACCCTAGGACGACAATTCCGGGAAATACATAGTGGGTTTCTCTTCCTTTAAAAGCTTGAACTAAAAGTGCAATACCAGTAATCAAGATCGGAGTCGTCCAAAATGTGAAAATCTGTAAAGCCGGGACTTGCCATTTTGAAATAAGATAATAAATGCCAAAGCCAATTAATAGGATTCCAATAAATAATCGATTTTTTTTCATTTGCAACTCCTGTTTAACATTATTTGTAATCACTTTTATTTTAAAATTATTGTATAATAAAATTTGTGAACATTTAATAGTATAAATCGGATTAAAAATTCTACAAAATACTACATTTATGATAGCATATTGATGTAGAACATAGATATGATATTTTGCTTTAGCAAAGATAGAGATAAAAACACAAGTTTGTACAAAGTTTTTAGGGGGGCTTTAGGGCATGCACATCATTACAATAGGGATTAATTATAAAACTGCCCCAGTTGAAGTGCGAGAAAGGGTAGCATTTGCTCCAAATGAACTACAGGACGCAATGAACTCATTAAAAAATGAAAAAAGCATTTTAGAAAACATTATTGTTTCTACTTGTAATCGTACGGAGATTTATGCAGTTGTTGATCAAGTTCATACTGGTCAATATTATATGAAACGCTTTTTATTACAACGCTTCGGCTTAAAAGATGAAGAGTTATCGCCATATTTAATCATTAAAACTGGAAATGATGCAATCAATCATTTATTCACTGTTGCAAGTGGTTTAGATTCAATGGTAATAGGTGAGACTCAGATTCTTGGACAAGTAAAAGATAGTTATTTACTTGCTCAGGAGAATAATGTAATTGGTACGATCTTTAATCAATTATTTAAGCAAGCCATTACATTTGCTAAAAAAGTTCACTCAGAAACTGGAATCGGTGAAAATGCTGTATCTGTAAGTTATGCTGCTGTAGAGCTATCAAAAAAGATATTTAGCAATTTAAAAGGATGCAATGTACTGATTGTTGGAGCAGGGAAAATGAGTAACTTAGCTTTACAAAACTTGTATGCTCAAGGTGTAGGAAAAGTAACAGTTATAAACCGTACTGTTGAAAATGCTATTAGACTTGCAGACCAATTTAATGGAATTGGAAAAGGGTTAGAATCACTTGAAAACGCTTTGAAAGAAGCTGATATCGTTATTAGTTCAACCGGATCAAAAGAATACGTGATTACTGAAAAAATGATTCGTCGAATTGAAAAATCAAGAAAAGGTAACCCATTATTCTTAGTTGATATTGCTGTTCCTAGGGATATTGAACCTTCAATTCACCATATTGATAGTGCATTTTTGTATGATATTGATGATCTTCAAGGTATTGTTGCAGAGAATTTAGCAGAGCGTGAACGTGAGGCAGTAAAAATTAAGAAGGCAGTATCTGAAGAAATTGATAATTTTCAAACTTGGTTATCAATGCTAGGTGTTGTTCCAGTCATTTCTGCGTTACGTGAAAAGGCGTTAGATATTCAAGCAGATACAATGAGTAGCCTAGAGAGAAAACTTCCTCATTTATCTGAAAGAGATTTAAAAATTATTCAAAAGCACACAAAAAGTATCGTAAATCAACTTTTACGCGATCCAATTATGAAAGCAAAAGAAATGGGTACATCTAAACACTCAGAAGCACAAATTGCCCTTTTTAAAGAAATATTTAGTCTAGATGAACTTTTACAAGAATCAAAAGAAGAAAAACACATGCAAACTAACCAAGAAAAAGAGACTATTTCTTTAAAACAAAATTTAGGTTTTTTATGAGGTTTAGTTAGTGGCGCTTTTGGAAAGTAGTTTTATATATCACTTATTAATCTTATTGTTTGCATGGAGTATCGTTTTTTCTTTTATAGATTTTATAGATACAAATAGGATGGCAAGTCGAGTAGCATTTTATTTGCTAGCAATTGTTTGGGTGTTTTCTTCTGTTTTAATGATTTACACCGTTAGCCATTATAGCTTATATTCCTTTATTACTTCCAGGGAAGGGCTATATATTTATGTATGGATTATCATATCGTTATCAATGGTTATTAATTGGGTAGTAAAGCTAGAGTACTTAGTTTTCTTTACAAATGTTGTTTCATTTTTAGTTTTTTCATTATCAATTTTAATTCCGAAAGCGGGTAAGACTGCAACATTAGTTGACCAGTTAAAATCGGAGTTATTGTATATCCATATTGGACTTGCTTTCTTAGCATACGGCGCTTTTACACTGTCCTTTATTTTTTCGGTTATGTACATTTTTCAATATGTTTTATTAAAAAAGAAGAAATGGTCTACACATTTAAAGAAATTGGGGAGTTTAGGCAAGCTGGAAAAAATGTTTATTACATTTAATTTATTCGGGGTTCCACTAATGCTAACTTCCCTTATTTTAGGTGTGATTTGGGCAAGTATTCGAGTACATACCTTTGTTTGGTATGATATGAAAGTGATAGGCTCATTTTTTGTTTTAATCATGTATAGTACATTTATGTATTTAAAGGTAAGCAACCGTTTTTATGGCAAATCTCTTTGCATATTTAACATCTGTTGCTTCTTAGTTTTGTTCGGAAATTATGTTGTTTCAAATCTATATTCAAAGTTTCATTTATGGAGTACGTAAGGAGATGTAGCAATGCGTAAAATAATAGTTGGTACAAGAAGAAGTAAACTAGCATTAACACAAACGAAATGGTTTGTAGAGAAACTAAAAGAAGTAGCACCTGATTATGAATTTGAATTAAAGGAAATCGTTACAAAAGGTGATGTGATACTTGATGTAACCTTGTCAAAAGTTGGAGGAAAAGGTTTATTCGTTAAAGAAATTGAACACGCAATGCTTACGAGTGAAATTGATTTAGCTGTACATAGTATGAAGGATATGCCGGCTATTTTACCAGAAGGTTTAATGATTGGTTGTACTCCAAAACGTGTTGATCCTAGAGATGCTCTACTTTCAAATAGTGGCAAAGGATTAATGGAACTTGAAGAAGGATCAATTGTTGGGACAAGTAGTTTAAGGAGAAGTGCTCAAATAAAAGCAGTTCGACCAGATCTACAAATTAAATGGATTCGTGGAAATATTGATACACGTATTCAAAAGTTAAAGGATAATGAGTACGATGCGATTATACTTGCTGCAGCTGGATTAAAAAGAATGGGTTGGGCAGAGGAAAGTATAACTGAATACATTGACGAAACAATCTGTGTACCAGCAGTAGGTCAAGGTTCACTTGCTATCGAGTGTCGTGAAAATGATACAGAAATCCGTGAATTACTAAATAGACTTAATGATGAATTAACATATACAACTGTAGAAGCTGAACGTGTATTTCTTCATAAAATGGAAGGTGGTTGCCAAGTTCCTATTGCTGGATATGCAACGATCGATGAGAAAGATGAAATCTCGTTAACTGCATTAGTAGCTAAACCGGATGGAACAATCATTTTAAAAGAAACAGTAAAAGGTACTAATCCAACTGAAATTGGTGAAAAAGTTGCAAATCTATTAATTGAACGTGGAGCAAAGGATATTATAGATTCTGTAAAAGAGGCAGCGGATGAATAATTCCTTAAATGGAATGAAAATATTAGTGACAAGGGCAGCGCACCAAGCTGATGAATTTAATCAATTAATTCATCAGTTTGGTGGATGTCCTATTAATCTTCCACTTCAAAAAATAGTTAAAAGTGATATTTCAATTAATGAATTGGAAAAATTAGTTCTTGATTCAGAATGGATTTTATTCACAAGTGTAAATTCAGTCAATTACTTTGTGCAATGTATTACAAAGCAGCTTAAAGAAAAAATTCTTCAAAAAAAAATTGCTGCTGTCGGCGAAAAAACAAAGAATCGATTAATTGAAGAAGGATTTGAAGTAGCGTTCCTTCCAAGTCAATTTACTGGTAAAACATTTGCTTCTGAGTTAAGTTACATAGTAGAAAAAGGAACAAAATTTTTATTTATACGTGGCTCTTTAGCGAGTGATAACGTACCAAAAATACTAGGAGCAAATGGTCATATTGTTCATTTATTAACTGTTTACGAGACCATTGCAAATCAAAGTATAAAAAATGAACTGTTGAACCTATTAGTAAATAATAAGCTAGATGTGATTACATTTTTGAATCCATTCAGTGTAGAACAGTTTTGTTATTTGATAGAAAATGCAATTAGTATGGGAGATTTAAAAAACATTCAAATTGCTTGTATCGGGGAAGTAACCGCACAAAAAGCTAGAGAAAAAGGTTTGAATAATATTATTGTTCCTAGTAAATTTACAACTGAGGCTTTAATAAAAAAATTAGTAGATGATCTTGGTTAATCAGATTGTCTTTAAAAAGAAGGAGAAAAAAATGACTTATTCTATTCCGTTTGATCGTCACCGTCGTTTAAGAAGAACACAAGCATTACGCTCTATGGTTAGAGAGACACATTTACATAAAGAAGATTTTATTTATCCTCTTTTTGTAGTTGAAGGACAAGGTGTAAAAAATCCTATCAGTTCAATGCCTGGTGTATTTCAATTTTCATTAGATGAATTAAAAAAAGAAATGGATGAGATTGTATCATTAGGTATAAAATCTGTCATATTCTTTGGTATTCCTGATGTAAAAGACTCAGTAGGTTCAGAAGCTTATTGTGCAACTGGAATCGTTCAACGCGCGATTTCACAAACGAAAGAACAATATCCTGAAATGATAGTGATTGCAGATACATGTTTATGTGAGTATACAGATCATGGGCATTGTGGAGTTTTAGAAGATGGGTATGTTAATAATGATGAATCGTTAATACTATTAGCAAAAACAGCAGTAAGTCAAGCACAGGCTGGCGCAGATATTATTGCCCCTTCAAATATGATGGATGGATTTGTAGCAACAATTCGTCATGCTTTAGATGAAGCTGGATTTGATAATATTCCAATCATGTCATATGCCGTAAAATATGCTTCAGCATTTTATGGACCATTCCGTGAGGCAGCTCAAAGTGCTCCTGGACAAGGTGATCGTAAAGCTTATCAAATGGACCCAGCAAATCGTTTAGAAGCGTTCCGTGAAGCAGAATCAGATACAGTTGAAGGTGCAGATTTCCTAATTATTAAACCAGCTCTATCATATTTAGATATCATTCGTGATATTAGAAATAACTATCACCAACCAATCGTTGCTTATAATGTAAGTGGAGAATATGCAATGGTTAAAGCTGCTGCTTTGAATGGTTGGATTGAAGAAGAAAAAGTTGTAATGGAAAAATTAATCAGTATGAAACGTGCTGGTGCAGATATGATTATGACTTATCATGCTAAAGATGCTTGCAGATGGTTATCAGAAGGGAAGTAAAAATAAATGAGATCATATAACAAGTCAATTGAAGCTTTTGAAGAGGCAAAACAAGTACTTCCTGGTGGAGTAAATAGTCCGGTACGTGCATTTAAAAGTGTTAATATGTCACCAATTTTTATGAGTCATGGAAAAGGCTCTAAAATATATGATATTGATGGAAATGAGTATATCGATTATGTACTTTCATGGGGACCTCTAATTTTAGGTCACTCAAATGAGCGTGTAGTTGAAGGTTTAAAACGAACAGCAGAAACTGGTACTAGCTTTGGGGCACCAACATTAAAAGAAACAGAATTAGCTAAACTTGTTATCGAAAGAGTGCCTTCGATTGAAGTTGTTCGAATGGTTAACTCAGGAACAGAAGCGACTATGAGTGCCCTTCGTCTTGCACGCGGTTATACTGGTCGAAACAAAATCTTAAAATTTGAAGGATGCTACCATGGGCATGGGGATTCTTTATTAATTAAAGCAGGTTCTGGTGTTGCTACACTTGGATTACCAGATAGCCCTGGTGTACCTGAAGGCGTTGCATCTAATACAATCACTGTCCCTTATAATGATTTAGAAAGTATAAGATATGCGTTTGAACAATTTGGAGATGACCTAGCAGCGGTTATTGTTGAGCCGGTTGCAGGGAATATGGGGGTTGTTCCACCAGTTGAAGGTTTCTTAGAAGGTTTAAGAGAAATTACGACTCAATACGGTACATTATTAATATTTGATGAAGTTATGACTGGCTTCCGTGTAGGGTATAATTGTGCACAAGGTCATTTTGGTGTAACACCTGATATCACTTGTTTAGGAAAAGTAATCGGTGGAGGTTTACCAGTAGGTGCATACGGTGGTAAAGCTGAAATCATGAATCAAATTGCTCCAAGTGGCCCGATTTATCAAGCTGGAACTCTTTCAGGAAATCCTTTAGCGATGACAGCTGGTTACGAAACATTAAGTCAGCTATCAAAAGAAGATTATGTAGAATTTAACCGTAAAGCTGATCTGCTTGAAGCTGGTTATAAAGCTGCAGCTGAGAAATACAATATACCACATTGTATTAATCGTGCAGGATCAATGGTTGGATTCTTCTTTACTAATGAAAAAGTTGAGAATTACGAAACAGCAAAAACTTCTAATTTAGAAATGTTTGCTAAATACTATCAACTAATGGCTGAACAAGGTGTTTTCTTACCACCATCACAATTCGAAGGTTTATTCCTATCAACTTCACATACAGACGAAGATATTCAAAAAACGATTGCAGCTGCTGAATACGCATTTTCGCAATTAGTTTAAATAAAAATGGTGTCCTTTTTTAGGGCGCCATTTTTTGTTATCGAAATAGTGTTGGTAAAGCTTAGAGAAAAGATGTTGAGAATTATCGATGCTTCATGCTGTATCTGGATATCGAAAAAAGTTGCACCCAATATTGAAAAGGACCCTGCATGTAAAATACGAAGAAATTTTTTCGTGATACTATTCGTACATTGCTTACTAAATCATAATCTTGATTTCTGTTTTTTCTTCATTCTGCGATTTTTAATCCTTTCTAAATATAAAATAACAATCTTTTCTTCATAAATTTTTCGTTTCTTTCATAAAAATGTAATGTCATAGACCAAATTGGACGATGAGAGGAGGACATTAAGGTGTCTTCAGAAAATCAAACAAACATTCGCTTTTCATTGAAAGAAACTGTCTGGTTCCAAAAAGGACAGGAAGTTAAAGAGGTAAGGTCACTCTCGTTAAATCCAGACATTACTATACAGCAATTTGAAGAATATGTTCAAGTGAAGGGTGTCTTAACCTTAGAAGGTAATTACACACCTGATTTGGAGAATCAAGGTGATTATTATTCATTAAGAGAATTAGCACCTTCAAGAATGATCGAAAATGTAATCGTTCTTGAAGATGGAAGTTGTGATTTGAATCATCAGTTCCCTGTAGATATTTCAATTCCACTAACTAGAATTACTGATCTTGAAAATCTATGTGTTTCTGTTGAGACATTTGATTATCAACTGGCTGAAAAAGGCAGTATTCAAATTGCTGCTGATTTATGTATTTCTGGTCTTCATGATCATAATAGGGCAGTAGAAACTTATCAAGAACAAAGAGGGTATGAGCAATATAATAACTACTCATACGAAAATGATTACCGTTCAAGTAATGAAGCAAATGAGTATCAAGAAGAAAGGGAAGAAGAAGAACAATTCCAGTACTTCCATCAACCAACTTCAAATCAAGAAACAAGTGAACAAGATAATCTTTACGGTAGTGATTGGATTCAATCCCTTGAGGAGGAAGATGAGCAAGAAGAACAAGACACATATCCAGGGCAACCTACTTACTTAGAGGTCTTTTCGCCTGAAGAAGTAGTTGAAGATCGCGTCGAAGCAGTTGAAAATGAAGCTGAACATTATTATGAGTTAGAAGAAAGTAATGAACAAAGTTTTGATCAAAATAATGAACAAAGTAATGATCAAAGTTTTGATCAAAATAATGAACAAAGTAATGAACAAAGTTTTGAAGAGGAACAACAAGAAGAACATTCTAATGTTGAAATTATGGCCCAGTCGGAGCAATCAGAACAGTTGGAAGAACAGTCAGAAGCTCATGAGGTAGAAGAATATGAAGAAGTATTTAGGGGCTTTAATATTTCAACTGAGGCATTAGAGCCACAAGCAGTGGATAAAACCCCGAGCTTTTTAATGAATAATAATCAAGCAGAATCTAGTCAAAGTGAGAATGATACACAGGTATCTAACAATGTAAATAATACGTATAATGAGCGACCTAGTTTCTTGAATAATGATTTTAATGTACACAGTTATTTAAACAATTCATTAAATAGTAGACCTAGTTTCTTAGATAATGATTTTAGCACTTTGCAAAATGCTACTAACGAAAGCAATGCACAAAAAGAAATCGAAAAATATGAGGAACTATATAATCGATCTTTAGAGCAAAACTATCAACCGTATGTTAACCAACAATATCAGCAAGCACCATTTGCATATAATCAAAATCAGCAACAATTCTATCAAAATCCATTCCCTGCAGTAAATCAAGAGAATACTGTGGCGAATCCAAATGATGTTCGTCAAACACCACCTTATTATGCGGATTATTATCAAGCTCAAGTAGAGCAGCAAGAAGCACCACCTGAATTGCCAAAAGTAGAAATAAAAGCTGAATCAGTTGTAAATGAAGAAGTAAAAGAAGAAGTAAGCGAAGCAAGAAGCGTTAAAAGTGACAATCTACTTTCAAGTTTGTTTACTGGTGAAGGAAGAGAAGATTCTTATACTAAACTAAAATTATATTTAGCTCAAACTGGAGATACAATTGAATCCGTAGCTAAAAAATACAACCTACAAACACAGCAGTTAAATCGCGTTAATAACTTGAATGATGAATTTTTATCGGAAGGGCAAATCATTTATATTCCTGTATCTGCTATAAAACAATAACAATATGGTGAGAGCTTTGTATTAGTTAGCACACTTGTCTACTAATACAAGGCTTTTACGCATTTAGAAAGTGAGAGTGACGCATCTTGTATAGAAAACCAAAAGATGAAATAAGCGTCATTTTAGCACAGTATCACATTGTTCCAAATTATTTTGAAAAGGTCGGTAAGGTCGTTAAAATCTATACGAATCAAGGTGTATTTGCACTAAAAGAAGCTAATGTGAATCGAGTTTATAGAAATAATTTGATTGAAAATGTTCGTTCCCTGCAAGATAAAGGTTTTCGAAATGTTGTACCAATCTATCATACCCAGAGTGGAGATTATATTGTTGAATTTAATACGAAGCATTACTATTTAATGCCGTGGATTGAAAGTGTTGATGAAAAGTCAGATGAGAATTTACATTTTCAACGAATGTTTACTTCACTAGGTAAAATGCACAACAGTACACAAAAAGAGAAAAAGGTAGATAAAGATCAATTACAAACCCATTATGATACTTTAACAAAAAGGTGGAGTAAAGATAAAGAAGTATTGGAAAACTTCATTGAAGTTGCTGAAGGAAATTGGTATATGTCACCTTATGAACTAAGTTATTGTACGTATTTTCATAAAATATTAAGTGCACATCAATTTGCTAAGGGACAGTTAGAAGAATGGTTTAAAAAAATGAAGGAAACTGAAAATACTAGAGTTGTCATGAATCATGGAAATTTATCTATTTCTCACTTTCTTGTAAATAAGAGAGGTGAAGGTGTCTTTATCAATCTAGAAAATGCACAAGAAACTACTCCAATTCAAGATTTAACTAACTATTACAAGAATTCTTTTAAAACATACCCTATACAGCAACCTGATCGTAATAATTGGCTTAAAATGTATGAAAAGAATTTTTCATTAAGAGAAGAGGAAAGAATGTTATTTTTAAGCTATATGGCATATCCAACTCAGTTTTCTTCCAAAATCTCTAAATATTTAAAGCGAAAAGGGGTTAATAATGAAAAAGACAATGTGAGAGATTTATTAAATGCATACTGGCATATGATTAATATTGAATATTTTGTCTCTAAAATACAAGAAGATATTGAAGCAGCGAAATCGATAGATGGTTTATGATTTTAGATTGCTTAATTAAGAGAAAAAAATTAAAAACATCTATCCAAAAAATGGATCACCGCATTAATATAAGCAGCATGGATAGATGTTTTTTAATTTAATTATTTTACATGTCGTTTAATTGCGTTTACTATACTTTTACGTACAAAATCCTTGTCTTTAATATGATCTTTTGAAAAAGAAATTCGAACATTATTTTCATCCGTACTAAAGAACTTAGCAAACTTACCTGTAGTTTCTTTTTGTTTTTGATTTAGCTGAAGAATTACGTCGACCGTTTTGTCAAAGCTTATATAGTTAACTTCAACCTCCTCTAATTTTCCGCGGAATTCACCGTTCATTGGGTAAAATTCAAATTCTTGAATAATTTTCCCATATTTCTTTTTGTTTTCACTATCTCTTAATACAAATCCTTCTTCTTGAAGTGCTTGGATTACCGTTTTTAATCCTATTGAAGGAACTACTTGAACGCCATCAGCATCGTATTGGTCAACGGCTTTTTCTATTTCTAAATGAGTTTTAATCCAAATATGGGATTTATGAAGTGATACCGGTGTATTTTCAGATAAGGTGAAAAAGAAAGGAATAACAACTTCTTCATTTGCATTAATTATTTGGTCAACTGATACGATAAATTTTTGTAAAGTACCATTTTTGTTTATAATTTTATCATTTGATTCAACTTGATATTCAGTCATTACATGTAAAAAGACGGAATCTAGTTCTTGTTTAACTCGACCACCTTTTATATATAACTCACCTTTTACTCGTTCACCAGCTTGATATTCTTTTTTTTCAAGCTTCGTATCGATTCTCGTTCCACCGATTCCGAGAACACGAGCTAATGTATTTTTAAATAAACCCATGAATATCCCCCTAAAATTATATCTACATACTATATAATTATCGCATAATTAAATAAGTACTAGTATACCAAAATGTTAAATAATCATTACAATTATTTTTCGTATTTTTTTTATGCATTAAAAAATGTGGTACTTTATTGACACATCTTGAATATTCTAGAAAGAAATTAGAAATAATGTTGACTAAGCTTAAGTAAATTTTGTAGACTATTACATATATTCATAATGAAATGCAATGATAGGGAAGAGTACAACGAACTAGTTCTTCAGAGAGGAAACCATTTGGTGGGAGGTTTCTAGAAAATAGAGTTGGAATGTCGCCCTTGAGCAGTGACTTCGAAAGCTTTTCGTGATTAGAAGTTACCGGATGATCCGTTATCTTTTTTAAGTGTGTCAGTTAAACACAAGTTTTTACTGACAAAAAAAGGTGGTACCGCGAATTCAACTCCATTCGTCCTTTTCAAGGATGAGTGGAGTTTTTTTATTTTTAAATAATTATTAGAGGAGATGAATCCGAATGGAAACAACAAAAAAATCATTACCAACAAAATATGATCCGAATTTAGTTGAAAAAGATCGTTACCAATTTTGGTTAGATGGGAAATTCTTTGAAGCACAAGTGGAATCAGAAAAGCCAAAATATACAATTGTAATTCCTCCACCAAACGTAACTGGAAAACTACATTTAGGTCATGCTTGGGATACAACATTACAAGATATCTTAACACGTACTAAACGAATGCAAGGTTATGACGTACTGTATTTACCAGGTATGGACCACGCTGGTATTGCTACACAAGCAAAGGTTGAAGCGAAATTAAGAGAAGAAGGCTTATCAAGATATGATCTGGGACGTGAAAAATTCCTAGAAAAAGCTTGGGAATGGAAGGAAGAATATGCTTCTCACATTCGTTCTCAATGGGAAAAAATCGGTTTAGGTTTAGATTACTCTCGCGAACGCTTCACATTAGATGAAGGTCTATCTGATGCAGTAAAAGAAGTATTCGTAAAGCTGTACAACAAAGGATTGATCTATCGTGGTGAATATATCATCAACTGGGATCCAGCAACTAAAACTGCCTTATCAGATATCGAAGTTATTTATAAGGATGTTCAAGGTGCATTCTACCATATGCAATATCCATTAACAGACGGAACTGGAAAAATTCAAATTGCAACTACTCGTCCTGAAACAATGCTTGGAGATACTGCAATTGCGGTTCACCCAGAAGACGAAAGATATAAATCAATGGTTGGTAAAACTGTTACTCTTCCGATCGTTAATCGTGAAATTCCAATTATTGCAGATGAATATGTTGATATGGAATTTGGTACTGGGGTTGTAAAAATTACTCCTGCCCATGATCCTAATGATTTTGAAGTTGGAAACCGTCATGACTTACCTCGCATTCTTGTAATGAATGAAGATGGTACGATGAATGAAAAAGCAGGAAAATACAATGGTATGGATCGCTTTGAATGCCGTAAGCAAATCGTTAAAGATTTACAAGAGATGGGTGTTCTTGTTGAAATCGAAGAACATATGCATTCTGTAGGTCATAGTGAACGTAGCGGAGCAGTTGTTGAGCCATATTTATCAACTCAATGGTTTGTTAAAATGCAACCACTAGCTGATGCTGCAGTTGCATTACAAAAATCTGACGATAGCGTAAAATTTGTACCAGATCGTTTTGAAAAAACGTATCTACGTTGGATGGAAAATATCCGTGACTGGTGTATTTCACGTCAATTATGGTGGGGACATCGTATTCCAGCTTGGTACCATAAAGAAACTGGTGAGATTTATGTAAATCAAGAGCCACCAGCTGATATAGAAAATTGGAATCAAGATAATGACGTTTTAGATACTTGGTTCAGTTCAGCATTATGGCCATTTTCAACTTTAGGTTGGCCAAATGAAGAAAGTAAGGATTTCCAAGCTTACTTCCCAACAAATGTATTAGTAACTGGTTATGATATTATTTTCTTCTGGGTATCTCGAATGATTTTCCAAGGAATTGAATTTACTGGTAAACGTCCATTTAACGATGTTTTAATTCATGGCTTAGTACGTGACGAGCAAGGCCGTAAAATGAGTAAATCACTTGGTAATGGTGTTGACCCAATGGATGTTGTTGAGAAATATGGAGCAGATTCGTTACGTTACTTCTTAACAACAGGTAGCTCACCAGGTCAAGATTTACGTTTCAGCATTGAGAAAGTTGAAGCTACTTGGAACTTTGTAAACAAAATTTGGAATGCTTCTCGTTTTGCTTTAATGAATATGGAAGGTTTCACATATGAAAATATTGATTTAACGAAGGAAAAATCTGTTGCTGATGAATGGATTTTAACTCGCTTAAATGAAACAATTGAAAGTGTAACAGCTTTAATCGATCGTTATGAATTTGGCGAAGTAGGCCGTGTACTTTATAACTTCATTTGGGACGATGTTTGTGACTGGTATATTGAAATGGCAAAGATTCCATTATATGGTGACAACGAAGATGCAAAAAATATGACTCGTTCGGTTCTTGCACACGTATTAGAAAGTACGATGAAGCTTTTACATCCGTTTATGCCATTCGTTACGGAAGAAATTTGGCAATCTCTACCTCATCAAGGGGAGTCTATTACTGTTTCTGCTTGGCCAACAGTTAAAGAGGAATTAACAAATAAAGAAGCTTCTGAAACAATGAAAATGTTAGTTGAGTTAATTCGTTCAGTTCGTAATATTCGTGCAGAAGTTAATACGCCAATGAGCAAAAAAGTTCAACTAATGATTTCTGCAAAGGATGAAACGATCGCAGCTTCATTAGAAGCAAACCGTTCATATATCGAGCGCTTCTGTAATCCAGATGAATTAACAATTTCTACTAACTTAACTGCACCAGAAAAATCAATGTCAGCAGTAATTAGTGGTGCTGAGCTTTATCTTCCTCTAGAAGGTTTAATTAATCTTGAAGAAGAGAAAAAACGTTTAGAGAAAGAATTAGAAAAATGGACTAGTGAAGTTGAGCGAGTTCAAAAGAAATTAAGTAATCAAGGGTTTGTGGCGAAAGCTCCTGCAGCAGTTATTGAAGAAGAGCGTCGTAAAGAAAAAGATTATCTTGAAAAACAAGAATCTGTAAGAGCTCGAATTGCAGAATTAAGTAAATAAGTAGTTCAAGCAGTCGTTCTAATTGACTGTAATAAAAGTAAGTATGATAAAAACGACGAATTGAGTTAAAGATTCGTCGTTTTTTACTATAAAGGTAGGGTTAAGATGGTTGATACATATGATGAAGCACTGAAATGGATGTATAACAGAACAAAGTTTGGTATTGTACCTGGCTTACAAAGAATGGAAGAAATGCTTGTTAGACTCGGAAATCCACAGCAAAGTGTCAAAGCAATTCATGTAGCGGGTACGAACGGTAAAGGCTCTACAATTTCTTTTCTTCAAAGTATTTTATTAGAAGCTGGTTATACTGTAGGAACTTTTACATCACCATATATAATAGATTATCGTGAGCAAATCATGTTTTGCGGTGAAATGATTAGTGAACAAGAATTTATTGAACTAGTAAACTGTATGATTCCAATTGTTGAAGAAGTTGAACAATTACCTTGTGGTGCTCCAACTGAATTTGAAATCATTACAACAATGGCTTTTTACTTTTTCGGTAAAATAAAAGAACATGACATCTTTTTAGTAGAGGCAGGTTTAGGTGGATTAGAGGATTGCACGAATGTAATGATCCCTCTAATTAGTATTATTACGAGTATTGGCCATGATCATCAACAAATTCTTGGTGAAACAATAGAAGATATTACGAAACATAAGGCAGGAATTATTAAAAAGAGAATTCCAATTGTTACAGCAGAATTAAAAGAAAAAGCTTTAACGATTATTCAAAATGCCGCAATCAACAATGAAGCTGAGTATTTTGAATATGGTAAGCATTTTTTTGCTTCTCCTTTGAAAGATTCACTTTATGAAAAATTTAATTATAAAGGACTTGAAAGGCTGATTGAAAATATTGAGTTATCAATGCTTGGACACCATCAAATTAGGAATGCTGCTTGCGCCATCTGTGTAGTTCAATTATTACAAAATAAATATGGAATGAAGTTTAGTGAAGATCATATCAAAAGGGGATTAAAAATAGCTCAAAAAGCAGGTAGATTAGAACTAATAGCTTTTAATCCTGTCATTTATATTGATGGTGCACATAATGTTGAAGGAATAAAAAGTTTAGTGGAGACGATGAATAATCGTTTTTATGATAAGGAAATAAAAATTCTCTTCTCCGCATTAAAAGATAAAAATGTTGAAGAGATGGTAAAAGGATTACAGGAAATAACTAATAATATTTTAATGACAACTTTTGATTTTCCAAGAGCGATGAATAAAGATGAATTAATTTCGAATGCAAATAAACTTAATATTAAATATGAAAGTGATTTATTTAATGCAATAGATGAGAATATAAAGGATATTCAGGAAAACGAAATATTATTAATTACCGGTTCACTATATTTTATCTCAGTAGTAAGAAAATATTTGCTAAAAAAAATTGCTTAGCCGATTAAAATTAATGATGCTACATTTCTTTTATTAGTTGCTGATCTTTTAATAAATTAATTAGCCTATTCGATTCTAAGCTTGAGAATTACAAAAAATGCTGGAAGAAATAAAGTGGCAATATATAGAAAATAACCACTGGGAATACTACGGTGGTTATTTATTTATGTATGGGCAAGTTTTGTAATTTTTTGTTGCACGATACCTGTATGTCCTCGACAAATGTCGGCGTGTTTTTCTGGAATTATATGTTAGTATTTTTTTACGTTTTAAAATAAAGTAGTAGGAGGATTCATATGGACAAGTCCTCAAAGATCTCAATTAAAATTAATGGCGAGGAAAAAGCGTTTGAAGAAGGTGCCGTGACTTCTCACGAACAGGAAAAGAAGGACGAGGAATTTGGTTGGGTTTTACCTACTCCAGACGGGTTAGGAAAAAAAGTAATCGTTTTAGATGATGTTAAAAAAAAGAAAAAGATTAAGCCAGTGCAAAAAATAAAGGAGAAAAAGAAGATTACTTTTTTCACAAAGAAGTCACCTTCAAAAAGTATTATTATTTCAATTATAGGTGCAAGTTTAATAGGGCTATGCTTTGGATTTGTATTTTTAGGGATATTTAAACAATCAAAGCCAGATGCGCTGAGCCCAACTAAAAATAGTGTATCGGTTTCTGGTACAACAACTACTCAAGTACAAATGAAGATTCCAGCAGTGAAATTTGATTTAGCACAAGTTGGAATGTATAAAAGTATCGAGTCAGCAAAGAAAAATGTAAAAGAAGTATCTACAAATGGCTTAACCCCAGTCATTTATGAAAAAAATGATAATTATTTTGTCGTTATTGCTCTGAGTGGGAAAGATAGCACGTTTTTAACAGATGAAGTTAAGAAAAAATTAAAAAGTACTTATTTAAAAGAAGAAACAGTTGGTGGGCAAGAATACAAAGGTCCAAAACAATCAGTAGATATGTACAAAGCCGAAGTCGAAACATTTAATTTTATGCTATCTTATTTAACAGATCAAAACTTTAATAATGAGAAACAACTTGAACAAATAAGTTCAACAATACTAATCTTGAGCAACCAAAAAGACTATATTAAAAATAAACAATTACTAAAGGGGCTTAAGCATTTACAAAACATCGAAAAAATTATGTCCTCAAGTAGTAAACAAAATCTAACAAAGGTAACCCAATCGGTCCAATATGATTTACTATCCTTATTTAAAATATTAAAAGAACAAAAAAATACACTAACAAATTAAATTTTGTTAGTGTATTTTTTATTACAAATCGAATGAAAGAAATTAATATTTATCATAAAGAATGTCTTATTGTAATTTAGATCTATTAAAATTTTAAGCAAATTTTAACCTGAAAAGACTAGATTTAGACATAAAATATTTAAAAATGAAATTTTATTATTAGGGTATTTTAATACTTAACAAAACTTTCATTTTTATTACATTTTAATAACGAATAGGCAACGAAAAGTGTTTTTTATTAATTTGTGTTATAGTGATTATCTGGGTAGGATAGTCATGTATCCTTCCTTTAAATAAAATAATTAGGTGAATAAAATGAAAAAACTTATATTAGCCTCTGCATCTCCTCGAAGAAAAGAACTACTTAGCATGTTAAATATCCCTTTTATCATTGAAACTAGTGATGTTGAAGAAGTAATGGAGCAGAACTTGCAGTCTTCTGAGATTGTAATGAAATTGGCGGAAGAAAAAGCAATAGATGTGTCCAATAAAAATCCAAATGCAGTAGTAATCGGTGCTGATACAATCGTTACTTATAATGATAAAAAACTAGGTAAACCTACCTCAAAAGAAGATGCATTTGCCATGTTAAAAATGCTATCTGGAAAAACACATGAGGTTTATACTGGAGTTTCAATTATTAATAACGGTGAACGTAGTAGCTTTTATGAATGTACTAAAATTACCTTTAGTGAACTAAGTGATCAAGAAATAATTGACTATATCAATACGAATGAACCAATGGATAAAGCAGGTTCTTACGGTATTCAAGGATATGGCGGTACATTTGTAGAGAAAATTGAGGGTGACTACTATTCTGTAGTTGGACTTCCGATCAATAAAGTTAAGAGAAAACTAAATGAACTAAATTTTTAACTTTTGATTTGAGGTGGTACTTTGTCAAATTCGCTTCTCATTAAAGATTTTCCAAAAGATGAAAGACCTAGAGAGCGATTGTTAAAATTTGGTCCCAGTAGTTTGACTAATCAGGAACTACTTGCGATCTTATTAAGAACTGGGACAAAAAATGAATCGGTTTTAAAAGTTTCAAATGAACTTTTATTGAAATTTGATGGACTAAGATTATTAATGAACGCGTCTGTTGAAGAAATATCAAATATTAAAGGTATTGGTGAAGCAAAAGCCGTACAGTTATTTGCTGCCTTTGAATTAGGAAAAAGGATTAACCGGCTTCAATATGACAAAAGATTTAGTATTAAAAGTCCAGATGATTGTGCTAAATTTATGATGGATGAAATGCGATTTCTTGAACAAGAGCATTTTGTATGTTTATACTTAAATACGAAAAATCAAGTTATTGCCCGCGAAACTATTTTTAAAGGTAGTTTAAATGCTTCAATCGTCCATCCACGTGAAGTTTTTAAAGAAGCTTTTCGAAGATCTGCAAGCTCGATTATCTGTTTACACAATCATCCAAGTGGGGATCCAACTCCGAGTCGAGAAGATATCGAAGTTACAAAACGATTAGTTGAATGTGGAAAAATAATTGGAATTGAATTACTAGACCATATCATAATTGGTGAACATAAGTATGTCAGTTTAAAAGAAAAAGGTTACGTTTAAGGGTGTTCATTATTAGCTAATTGTTTTATAATGTAAGTTATGGATAAAAACCTGTTATTTACTAACGATAAGAGAATATAGAATAGATATATTAAATTTGAATTTAAGTTGTACGTTTTAGAAAGGAAGATACATATGTTTGGATTAGGTGGATTTACTCGAGATTTAGGAATAGACTTAGGTACTGCGAATACTTTAGTTTTTGTAAAAGGAAAAGGAATTGTAGTTAGAGAACCTTCTGTTGTTGCTTTAAAAACAGATACGAAACAAATTGTTGCTGTAGGGAACCAAGCAAAGCTTATGATTGGTCGTACTCCGGGGAATGTTGTTGCAACTAGACCAATGAAAGATGGAGTTATTGCTGACTTTGAAACAACAGCAACAATGATGAAACACTATATTGATCAAGCTCAAAAGAGTAACGGATTTTTCTCACGTAAACCTTATGTAATGGTATGTGTGCCATCAGGCATTACTGCTGTTGAAAAAAGAGCTGTTATTGATGCAACAAGACAAGCGGGTGCACGTGATGCTTTCTTAATTGAAGAACCTTTTGCCGCAGCTATTGGTGCTAATTTACCGGTTATGGAGCCAACTGGAAGTATGGTTGTTGATATTGGTGGAGGAACAACTGAAGTAGCTATTATCTCTCTAGGTGGAATTGTTACTAGCCAATCAATTCGTACTGCTGGTGATGATATGGACGAAGCGATTATTCAATATATTAAAAAGAACTATAATTTATCTATTGGTGAACGTACTGCCGAACAGTTAAAACTTGAAATTGGTTCAGCTATTAAAACTGAATCAGATGAACAAATGGATATTCGTGGACGTGATTTAATTTCAGGTTTACCTAAAACAATTACAATTCACGGAGAAGAAATTGCAGCTGCATTAAGTGATACAGTTGCCGCAATCGTTGAATCTGTAAAAAATACTTTAGAGAAAACACCACCTGAATTAGCAGCGGATATTATTGATCGTGGAATCGTTCTTACTGGCGGTGGAGCACTTCTTCGTAATATTGACAAAGTAATTGCTGAAGAAACAAATATGCCTGTAATTGTTGCGGAAGACCCTCTTGACTGTGTTGCAATGGGAACAGGTAAAGCATTAGATAATATCGATATTTTCAAAAAGAATTATTCTTCTTCAGGATCTTCATATCGATAAAATTGCTTTGTCATATAAAAATTTGTCTAGTGATCTAAATAGTTGAACTACTATATTAGTTCTTTAATAAGAAGATTAGTTAAAAATAGGTAATCCTCACTACGTTTAGTGAGGATTACATTCATGAAATCGTTAGAACAAAAAGTTGAATTGTTATAAGAGGGTGTAAGAATGCCACATTTTTTTCAAAATAAACGTTTAATGATTGTCTTAGCTGCTATTATCTTACTAGTGGCACTTCTAGGTTATTCTTTAAGAAGTAATAGAAACCTTTCAATTCCTGAGCAGTTTATTAAAGATACAGTAAGTTTGACTGAAAAAGTATTTAATAAGCCCGCACAACTTATTGCGGGTTTATTTAATAATATAGCGGACTTAAAAGATACATATGATGAAAATCAAGTTTTAAAAAGTAAGCTCGATAAATATGTTGAATTATCTGTACGTGAGAAAGCATTAGAAAAAGAAAACAAAGAATTAAAAGACATGATTGGAATCACAAAAAGCTTAAGTGATTATGATACATTTCAAGCTACAGTTACTATAAGAGATCCAGATAAATGGCAACAAATCATTACCATTGATAAAGGATCGCTAAGTGGAATTGAAAAAGAAATGGCAGTAATCACTTCTAAAGGCTTAATTGGTAAAGTTAAAAATGTTTCTAAATTTTCATCAACTGTACAATTATTAAGTTCTTCAGATCGAACCAATCGAATTTCTGCTAAAATTCAGCAAAAAGGTGATACGGTTTTTGGTTTGATAGAAGGTTTTGATGTTGAGAAACAAGCTTTATTATTTAAACGAATTCCATCAAATGCAAAAGTAAAAAAAGGACAAACAGTTGTGACTTCGGGTCTTGGCGGTGTTTTTCCAGCTAATCTAGTAATAGGAAAAGTTGAGGAAGTTGTTCCTGATGAACATGGACTAACACAAACAGCTTATATTAAGCCACAAGCAGATTTTAATGACATAAATCATGTATTAGCTGTTAAGCGTTCAATTGATCAGCCTCAGAAAGGAGAGTAATTTGTAAATGAGTAAGTATGGTTTACCTCTCCTTTTAACAATTCTGTTTATTTTAGAAAATATTTATGTATCAACTGTATCGCCAAACATTCTAGGACATAATGCGATAGTTGTTCCACATTTTTTATTTTTTGGCTTATTATTTATTACACTATATTACAATCCGAAGAGGGCGCTTATTTATAGTGTTATTTTTGGGCTCATTTATGATATTGTTTATACAGAGATTATAGGTATCTATTTAGCTGCATTTCCGTTATTTGTCTTTTTAATAAGTCAAGCAATTAAAATACTTTACGCGAATTTATTCGTTCGAAGTATTCTTGTTTTAATATGGACAGCAGCTTTAGAATATTTAGTATACGGCTTAAATGCGTTATTCGGATATACTAATATGAATAATACATACTTTTTGAATCATCGATTATTTCCGACACTATTACTGAATGCACTATTTATCTTAATTTTTGCATATCCTTTCTCATCATTATTAAGAACGATTCGTGAAAATAATGAGGAAAAATAAAGGATTTTTCGGGTGCATGTCGAATTATACAATCGGGGTGAACACTTATCATGGAACAGAGGCAACAATATGTTACAATAAAAGGAACGAAAGATGGTCTAACACTGCACCTCGATGATACATGTTCTTTTCAAATTCTAGTAGATGAAATTGAAGAAAGACTGTCTACCCACTTGTTTGAGAGCAATGATCGTCCCTTACTTGCAGTTCGATTAAAAATAGGAAATCGTTTTTTAACTCCTGAACAAGATGAAATTATTCGTTCAATTGTTCGTAAAAAGAATAATCTTGTGGTTGAAGCAATCGAAAGTAATGTGATTTCCAAGCAAGATGCTATTGAATGGATGAAAAGGGAGGAAATTGTACCTATTTGTAGAATGGTAAGATCCGGTCAGATTCTCCAAGTGAAAGGTGATTTACTGTTAATCGGTGATGTTAACCCAGGTGGAACTGTTATTGCGGGTGGAAATATCTTTATTATGGGTGCACTAAGAGGTACTGCTCATGCCGGTTTTAATGGTAATAAGGAGGCAGTTATTGCGGCATCGATAATGAGACCAATGCAGTTGAGAATTTGCAGCATAATGAACAGAGCACCGGATCATTATGGTGATGAAGGCAATGAGATGGAATGCGCGTATATAAACGAAGACAGCCAAATCATTGTCGATCGCATACAATTTCTGACTCATCTTAGACCTAGTTTGACAAGGTTAGAAAGGGGCATGATGTAACTGTGGGAGAGGCTATAGTAATTACATCTGGTAAAGGTGGAGTTGGTAAAACAACTACATCAGCAAATTTAGGAACAGCATTAGCGATGTTTGGAAAAAAAGTGTGTTTAATTGACACTGATATCGGCCTACGTAACTTAGACGTTGTCATGGGATTGGAAAATCGCATCGTCTATGATTTAGTGGACGTTGTTGAAGGTCGCTGTAAAACGCACCAGGCACTAATAAAGGATAAGCGATTTGAATGCTTATATTTATTACCTGCTGCACAAACAAGCGATAAAACTGCTGTTTCTCCTGAACAAATGAGAGAGCTTGTAGATGAATTAAAAAAAGACTATGATTATATATTAATAGACTGCCCTGCTGGTATTGAGCAAGGATATAAAAATGCAGTAGCAGGTGCAGATAAAGCGATCGTTGTCACAACTCCTGAAGTTTCTTCAATTCGTGATGCAGATCGAATTATTGGATTATTAGATCAAGAGGATATTGAACCTCCTAAACTAGTAATCAATCGTATTAGAGGTCATATGATGGAAAATAGAGACAGCTTAGATGTAGATGAAATTACGTCGATGTTAGCTGTAGATTTAATTGGAATTGTCCAAGATGATGAAAACGTTATTAAGGCAACTAATAGTGGTGAACCTGTAGCGATGAATCCAAATTCCAAAGCTTCTATTGCATATAGAAATATTGCAAGAAGAGTGCTAGGAGAATCTGTACCACTACAATCATTAGAAACTGAAAAGAGTATTTTCTTTAAAGTGAAAAAATTATTTGGTATCCGATAACACTTCGTAAAAAACGAAGTGTTTTTTCTTTGCCGAATTTTTCAAATGTCCTCTTTCATCAATTCCATAATCCAGCTTAATAGCTTTGTCCACTTTTAAAATTATCTACTCATAAGTTGTCCTACCGAATCATATAAATTAATTAACTAGTTTGCGAGGAGAGGTGACACTTTGAGTAAGCGCGTAGATGAAATAAGAAAGCGAATCGCTAAACGGCGTGAACAAGAAGAAAAATGGGGTAATCCGAATCAATTAATGAGCAAATTTCCGGTAAAAGAAGTGCAAAATACTGAGGGCGGATACACTTATACTTATGATGACTTGGTTGAAGAGCAAGGTAATAAAATGATGAATAACTCTAACTTTATATTTAGAAGTTTATTATGCGCGATTATTGTACTAGCTTTGGCTATCATCTTAAAAAGTAACTCACCTATTGCAACTCAAGTTCGGCATGGACTATCACTAGTTTATGAAAATGAATTTCAATTTGCTTCATTACAGAAATGGTATGAAGATCGGTTTGGAAGCCCTCTTGCTTTTTTACCGCAATTAAACGATCAAAAAGAGAATGTTGGAAATGATATTTATGCTGTTCCTGCTAGCGGTAAAGTACTTCAAAGTTTTAAAACGGACGGTCAAGGGATATTGATCCAAACTGAAGCTAATCAAAAAGTAGAGTCAATCAAAAAAGGACGTGTACTTTTTGTAGGAAAGAAAGATGATTTAGGAAATACGGTTATTATTCAACACGCTGATGGTTCAGAATCTTGGTACGGAAAATTAGGAACAACTAATGTAAAAGTTTATGACGAAGTGGATAGTAAAAAGGTGATCGGAACAGTATCACCTAGTGATGATGGGAATCTTGGTACTTATTATTTTGCAATAAAAATGGGGGAAAAATTTATTGATCCGAAACAGGTGATCTCATTTGAATAAATGGTTAAGTCTTCCTTCCAAAATATCTGTTCATCCACTCTATTTATTAATTGCTTGTATTGGTATTTTGACAGCTAATTTTTGGTCGGTACTATTTGTATCCATTATTATTTTCTGCCACGAATTAGGTCACGCCATTGCAGCTACTTCATTTAATTGGAGAATCAATAAAATTACGCTACTTCCGTTTGGGGGAGTTGTAGATCTTGATGAACATGGAAATCGTCCAATTTATGAGGAGTTTATTGTGACAATCTCTGGTCCTATTCAACATTTAACTTTATATCTAATTGCTAACTTCCTATTTAAAATGAATTTAATGCCTGAAAACCTTTATACGCTTTTTATCAATTACAATATTAGTATTCTTTGTTTTAACTTATTACCAATTTGGCCTCTAGACGGTGGCAAATTTATCTATCAGTTATTTTCTTTGATTTTTCCGTTCGTTAGGGCTCATATATATAGCTTGTACACATCATTTGGATTTTTAGCATTATCCTCTATACTTACGATCATCATTCAGCCTATGAATATTACAATTTGGGTTTGTTTATTATTTTTAGTCGTTTCATTATGGGGAGAATGGAAAAATAGGCATTTCGTTGTTATCCGATTTTTAATGGAACGTTTTTATGGAGACAAACAATATATTCAGAAAATCAAATCAATTTCCTTGAATAAAGAAACAAAATTATTTCAAGTTTTTTCTAACTTTCAAAAAGGATACAAATACAACGTTGTCTTTTCTCTTGATAAAAAAAATCAACAAATGTTAGATGAAAATGAATTATTACATGCTTACTTTACTGAGAAGAAAGCAACTTATTCGCTTGAAGAACTAATTAGTTAGATTTTATGTTAAATTTTTTCTATAAACTCAAGGTGGATTAATAATTAAATGAGTTAGTCAAATAACAATTAGCTTTAATTGTTAGAGTTAAAATTTTATACAAAAAAAGATGGTCTTTAGTTGAGACCATCTTTTCAGAGTGTTGAAATAAATTGTTATCAATATCGAAAAATTGGAACACTATATGAATTTAAAGGAAAAATAGTATTTTTATTATTTTTATCATCTTATTGATAAACCAGTGCTATTTGTTGGAATATAAATGTTTTAACTAACTGTCAAAAATAAAAATATCTTCTTTTTTACAATCAATATTTTAAAGATGTGTAAGTATCATCATTAGTTTCATTTTGATATTAATGAATAATGGTAATTCATTCTTTAATTGACTATTCTGTTGTTTTTAAGATTATTATTTTTCATAAAGAAAATGATTGGAACGAAAGGGTGCCGGGCTCCTATGGGAGATGCGGGAAGGCTGAGACCCAGCAAGGCAACGCCGAGGAGGCAAAGAATCTCGCCCCATGGAAAGCGAGCAACCTGTAGTGGAAATCTGAGACACATCTTATTTTCAATGATTAGATATTCCAATATTTCAATTGACAAATTCTTTTTTCACCAGCATTAAAAAATGGTCTCAAGTGGGGGACCATTTTTTAATTTCTATACATACCACGATGAGTCTTTTGGGATATAGTCATAGTAATACAATATAGAAGGGATTCTCTTTTGAATTTTTATATCGTTTGAAACTCGTCTGCCCCATTCATCGTCTTCTCCAAAACTGATATTGAGAAATTTATGTGCCAAGGCAATCTTTTTTGAATAGCACATTAAATGATTTGGTTTTCGATAGTAATAATTTTCATCTTCCCCATGTGCAAACTCTTTCCCATATTTACAAACTTTGGAGTATTGGTTATTAAAATTTACTAAAACGTCAAATACAATACAGTCAACATTAGGCGTTTCATTGATTGTTTTGCACAATAATTCGATGTAATTTGGTTCTATTCGATCGTCATCATCTATAAATACTACATAATCTCCTTTTGCTTGTTCAATGAGTACATTCCTTTTTTCACCGATGCTTCTTTTTTTATTTTCCAAAAGGACTAATATTTCAACAGGATATGGCTTACTTTGTTTATCTAATTCATTCATAATTTTATTTAAATATCCCATTCTTTCGGGGACGCTTGGAATAAGAATTGATAGAATGATATCCATTTAATCGCTCCAATCTCAATCAGGATTCAGTAAAAGAAAGGGTGATACACGAAAAGAAAATAGGGGGAGTAACGTTTCTTTAAAGAAGAATAGAATAGAAATCTAAATATAATATTCAAATTTTACTATTCATGTGAGTAGACTAACTAATTAGATTATGATAACTAGCTTTTTTCTATTTAAATGAATAAAATGATAGGTACTATACATAGTTAGGAAGATGAATTTGAAGAAAGTTATTATGAATGTCAAACATTCAGAGAAAAGAATTGCTGTAATCGAAAATGACCAGCTAGTTGAATGGTTTTCTTCGGCAGACAAAAATACATATGTGGGAAATATATATGTCGGACAAATCCAAGAAGTGATGCCTAAATTGAATGCGATTTTTGTAAATATTGGTTTAACTAAAAATGGCTTCATGAGATTGGAAGATACAATCGAGGGTAAAGAATCTGAAATGAATCAAGAGGAATTAATAAGAAAAAAGTTCCAAAAAGGACAATATATTTTGGTTCAAGTCATAAAGGATGCTTTTGATGAGAAAGGTCCAAAGTTAACAAATAATCTTGAGTTCTCAGGTGATTATGTAGTCTATTTTCCTCTTACAAAACAAGTTGCAGTATCAAATAAAATAAAAAGAGAATCAAAACGAAATAAATTATACTCATTAGGTCGAGATTACACTAATGGTAATGAGGGGGTAATCTTCAGATCTTCATGTGAAAATGCAAAATCAGATGAGATTTTAAATGAGTTAAAAGGCTTTCAAGCATTTTATGAGTCATTAAAAAACCAAAGTTTAAAGAAGATTACTTGTGTATGGGAAACGAATTCCTTATTTACTAAGTTTTTTAAATTGCATCCTAAAGATACAATTAGTGAGTTAATCATAGATGATTTAGCTGCTTATAAAAATTATTTGCCTTTAGATCTACAAATAACTAGTTATAGAGGAAATGAAAATATCTTTGTGGCGTATAAAATTGAAGAACAAATAGAGAAATCTTTTAAACAAATTGTATGGTTAAAAAATGGTTCATTTTTATTAATCGAGCAAACTGAAGCTATGACAGTTATCGATGTAAATACAGGGAAATTTAGCGGGAAAAATAACCGTGAGGAAACTGTTTATCATACAAATCAATTAGCTGCAATTGAGATTGTCCGCCAATTAAGACTTCGTGATATTGGAGGAATGATTATTATTGATTTCATAAATATGAAGTCCATTGAACAGCAAAAAAGTATAGGAGATCTATTAAAGGAAACATTTAAAAATGACAGAGCTTATACAAAGCTTTTTGGATTTTCAGACCTTGGTTTATTTGAACTTACACGAAAAAGAACAGCTCATTCACATATCGAAGCAACACATCAAAAGTGCCCCGAGTGTAATGGTAGTGGACTTGTAAAAAACACAGTTCAGACAGTTTTTGAGCTTGAAAGAGCACTTTGGGAACTTTCTGCAAGTAATGATATTGAGGCTTTACTTATTGAATGTAGTGAAGATGTTGCAAAAGCATTTAATGGAGATCAAAATAAACATGTACAAAGATTAGAAAAAGCGATGTTTATAAAAATTTGTATAAAAATAAGACCTTCAAAATCACCATTTTATAATATAGTTAGAACTGGTACGACGAAGGAAATAACAAGCTATTTAGAAACAATGATTAACTGAAGTAGTTGTTGACATTCGACATGGGTCGTGTTAACATCATAATGTTATTGTTTGTAGCGCACCCGTGCTACAACCGCACATAGTAGGTATTAAATTGCTATTCTTAGCATGCCTATTTATGGCGAGTCTTAGACTATTGAGGAGGTGCAATTATGTACGCAATTATTGAAACTGGTGGTAAACAAATCAAAGTTGAAGAAGGTCAAGCAATCTACATCGAAAAACTTGATACTAACGCAGGTGAAACTGTAACATTCGACAAAGTTTTATTCGTAGGTGGCGAAAACATCAAAGTTGGTAGCCCAACTGTTGAAGGAGCTACTGTAACTGCAAAAGTTGAAAAGAACGGTAAAGCTAAAAAGATTCTTGTATTCAAATACAAATCTAAAAAGAACTACCGTCGTAAGCAAGGTCATCGTCAACCTTACACTAAAGTTGTTATCGAAAAAATCAACGCTTAATTTAAAGCAATGACTAAAATAACAATTGAACGTTTAAAAGATGGACGTATAAGTTCCTTTAAAATAAGTGGACATGCATTTTTTTCTGATGCTGGTACTGACATTGTTTGTGCCGGTATATCAGCAGTTTCAATAGGAACTGTAAATGCTTTGGAAGCAATTTGCCGTATAGATTCCGAATTAAATACAGTAATCGATGAAAAGAAAGCTTTCTTGAAGTATCAATTACCGATTAATTTAAATGAAGATAATATGCAAAAAGCGCAACTTATCCTTGAAGCGATGATCGTATCTTTACAAACTATCGCTGCAAGTTACGGTGACTATGTCACTATAAACGAGTAAAACAGGAGGTGTAACCATGTTAAAATTAAATCTTCAGTTATTTGCTTCTAAAAAGGGAGTAGGTTCTACAAAAAACGGTCGTGACTCAATGTCAAAACGTCTTGGCGCTAAACGTGCTGATGGACAATTCGTAACTGGTGGTTCAATTCTTTACCGTCAACGCGGCACTAAGATCTATCCAGGTGTAAACGTTGGTCGTGGTGGAGATGACACATTATTTGCGAAGGTTGATGGCGTAGTTAAATTCGAACGTTTAGGCCGTGACCGCAAACAAGTAAGTGTATACCCTGTAGCTCAAGAAGCTTAAGAAACTAACTTAGAAACTCTAACCTTTTAGGTTAGAGTTTTTCTGTACTTAAGACATTTTATTTATAATAAATGCTGATCAACATATAAAAAATTGTTGGTATAGTAACCTCTCAAACAATATGCTCCAAAGACTCGGCATTTTACAAGCTACACCTAGTTTGAGATTTACAAAATGATCAATCAAAATGCCGAGTCTAACTATTTTATTACCTTCATAAATACCAAAAATGTAAACCTATAGGAGAATACAATGCAAGAGAAATGGGACGTTCTAGAGGTATTAAGACATTCACGTCATGATTGGTTAAATCGAATTCAATTAATAAAAGGATACATGGCCACAGGTCAATCTGACCAGTTAGAAGAAACGATTACGAAAATTGTTGCTGATTCTTTGAATGAAGCTAAAATTTGTTCGTTACAAATTCCAGCGTTTGCAGAATTTATCATTACTTATAACTGGAAGCCTCGTACAATTGTACTAGATTATGAAATTTTAGGAGAACCATGTTCACTTAAAAATTTAGACGAAGTGATGACAGTATGGATTCAAAATTTTTTAGAAAAACTAGAATCTTGGGTACATATTTATGAGGAAAATTTTGTTAGTTTAACAATTGAAATAAATGATAAAACAGTTAGTTTCTTTTTTGACTTCAGAGGTAAACTAACAAAGAAAGAAGATATGTTGAAGTGGATTGTTTCATCATCAAATGACAATTCAAAAATTAGAATGATGTCTTATTTTTGTGAGACAGAAGAGTGCAGTATCGAATTTAAAATGGAAAAATAAAAGAGTGGTGGATTTATGTTTATTGATCAAGTCAAGATATATGTAAAAGGTGGAGACGGTGGAAACGGTATGGTAGCCTTCCGTCGTGAAAAATATGTTCCAAAAGGTGGCCCTGCTGGTGGAGACGGTGGTAAGGGAGCTAATGTTGTATTTCAAGTAGATGAAGGCTTAAGAACATTAATGGATTTCCGTTATAAACGTCATTTTAAAGCAGATCGTGGACAACATGGTATGTCTAAAAATCAACATGGTAAAAATGCTGAAGATATGATTGTAAAAGTACCACCTGGGACGATTGTAACAGATGCTGATACAGGTGAATTAATAGCTGACCTTACAATGGATGGTCAAACAGCCATTATTGCAAGAGGTGGCCGTGGAGGCCGTGGAAATAGTCGATTTGCAACACCTGCAAATCCGGCTCCAGAAATAGCTGAAAATGGTGAGCCAGGTAAAGAAAGAAACATTAAACTAGAACTTAAAGTTTTAGCTGATGTTGGATTAGTTGGTTTCCCAAGTGTTGGTAAATCAACCTTACTATCTGTTGTAAGTTCTGCTAGACCAAAAATCGCTGAATATCATTTTACAACAATTGTTCCTAATTTAGGTGTTGTAGAAACTGAAGATAATCGTAGTTTTGTGATGGCAGATTTACCAGGGCTAATTGAAGGAGCACATCAAGGTGTCGGACTAGGACATCAATTCCTACGTCATATCGAAAGAACACGTGTAATTGTTCATGTAATTGACATGTCAGGTCTTGAAGGCAGAGACCCATATGAAGATTACTTAACAATTAATCAAGAGCTAAAAGAATATAATTTACGTTTAACTGAGCGACCTCAAGTAGTCGTTGCAAATAAAATGGATATTCCAGAAGCTGAAGAAAACTTAATTAAATTTAAAGAACAAGTTGGAGATGAAGTTCAAATTTTCCCAATTTCTGCGGTAACACGTCAAGGTTTACGTGATTTATTATTTACCGTTGCAGATTTAGTTGAATCAACTCCAGAATTCCCACTTCATGATGAAGAAGAAGACAAACCATTACGAGTATTATATAAATATCAAAAAGAAGAACCTACTTTTGAAATTACTCGTGAAAGTGATGGAACGTTTGTCGTTAAAGGGGAAGAGCTTGAAAAACTATTCAAAATGACTAACTTTGAACGTGAAGAGTCAATTCGTCGATTTGCACGTCAAATGCGTGGAATGGGGATCGACGAGGCACTTCGTCAACGCGGTGCGAAAAACGGAGATATCGTTAAAATTTCTGAATACGAATTCGAATTTATCGATTAATAATGAGTATATAAAAGAGGGTGGTTTTAGGGGCTGTTGACAAATTAAATAGGAATTTGTAAACCTGTGTAGAAATTAATCTATACAGGTTTTTTTATTGGAGGAATTCTTATGATGGGTCGAAAAGAAGATAGTCAAAATAAATTAGAGTTTATTGATTTAAATAATTTTGTACCTAGTAACCATATTTTACGTCAAATTAAAGAAAAGATAGATTTCACTTTTATCTATGAGAAAATGGAAAAGTATTATTCAAAATTAGGAAGAAAATCTTTGGATCCTGTCCTTTTATATAAAATGTTATTAATTGGCTACCTATTTAATATCGAGTCAGAGCGTGAACTTGAACAGGAAGTCATTTTAAATATCGGTTATCGCTGGTTTTTAGGTTTAGACCTATCTGATCCCGTGCCAGACCATTCAACATTTAGCCAAAATAGACGAAGAAGATTTAAAGATAGTACAGTATTTCAGGATATTTTTGACCACATTATTAGACTTTGTATTGAAAAAGGATTCGTTACTGGAGATGTGATTGTGACAGATTCGACGCATATAAAAGCTAGTGCGGCAAAAGAGAAAGTTCAACAAGTGGCTGTAGAAAAATCACCTTCACAATACTTAAATACCCTTGAAGAAGAAGCAAAAAAAATTGAAGCAGAACAAGAAAAAAAAAGAATAGACTCTGGAAAGAATAAGAGAGGAAGAAAACCAAAGGGACCTTCTTTAAGTACAACCTCAATTGTTCGAACAGATTCTGATTCAGGAGTGTTAAATCGTCCTGGAAAACCTTCAGGACCTCACTTGTAGAAAGATTAAATGTCATCCAAGAAAAGTTTGAGTTAGATATAAAAAATGTCGGAGCAGATCGCGGGTACGATACAGCTCCTATTCATCATGGCTTAAAGAAACCAGAAATTACGGGTTATATTAGCCCAATCAAAAGTGGAACAGCTTTTAACACTATGTCTTATCGAGAATTTAGATATAGCAATGAAACAGACAGATATATTTGTCCAAACAATAAAGAACTTTCGTTTACTCATTTAAAGAAAAGTAAAGGACAATTTACTAAAGTCTATTCAGCAAAAACGAATGAGTGTAAAATCTGCCCATTTCGAGAAAAATGCTTCGGTAAAACTTCAAGCAAGAGAACCATTGAAAGACCAATCGCACATGAATTAACTGAAGCAAATCTAAAGAGAACAAAGACAGAAAAATATAGACAAGTTCAAAAACAAAGACGAGTTTGGTGTGAAGGTACTTTTGGGACGATGAAAACAAAACATAATTTATATAAAACTTATAAAAGGGGCATTCAAAAAATTCTTGAACAATGCCTCTTTTCAGCGATGGCTATAAATTTAAAAAGGATGGTAAAAGCAATAAATTAAGCTAGATGATGTGAATAGAACAAGTTAAAACACAATTTATTAACCTAAAAAACAAAAAGGGAAAGGAGTTAAATCTCCTTTCCCTTTTTGTCAACAGCCCCTTTAGGCACCCTCTTTTTATTTATTCAAAATTAAATCCTGACTTTAGCTCAAAAAGAAATTTAACTTTACTTATGGCTGGTCTACTAAAAGTCCTTCATTTTTTAACTGTAAGATGGCACTTTCTAGCTGCTGTTCACTATCTGCCTCGATTGTATGAAGATGTGTTCCATTTGTTAAATTTGATAGCGGGACGGAATTGGTTTCTTCCATTTTTTGAAGAAATAAACTTATATCAAAACGGTTTGAAATTTGTAATTGAGCTGTGATATATCCATAGACGGGATGTTCAACCATTACATCTTTAACTGTAACACCGTGATCGACTAATATTTCAAGTTCTTTTTGAGTTTCTTCAGCTGTATGGTGACAAATGATTACTTTTCTAATTTTGTCAGATTCCTTATTAGGATGTATATAAATATATCCTTGGGCAGTTGCTAGTATCGGTTCATTTTTCGCTTTTAAAAGTGTAATATCACCTACTACAACTTGTCGACTAACATTCGCTCTTTTAGCTAAGGAATTGCCTGATAAAGGTGATTCAGACTCCTTTAACCATTGTAAAACTTTCTTTCTTCTTTCTTCTCCTAAAAGTTTTTTATTCATTTTAATTTCCTCGATTAAAAATTTTGATTTATGATTAGTTTTAACACAGACGAAAATTTGATGATGTCTTCTTCTGTCGTCTGTTTCCCGACTGACACTCTAAAGAACTGCTTTGCTTCATGAGGGTCTCTTCCAATTGCTAACATCGTTTCTGAAGGTTTCTGCATGCCAATTGCACAAGCGCTACCCGTTGAAATCGCTAATTGATGTCGGTTACATTCAAGCATGACAAACTGACCTTCAAGGCCAATGATCCTCATTCCAATTATATTTGGAATACAATCATTATCGGAACTTTCGAATTTTACAAGATGATGAACATCTTGTAATTGTGATTTTAAAACATTTTTTAAATAATGACATCTCTTTTGTTCTTCGTCTTGATTTTTTATTATATGTCCGGCTGCTGTTACGAATGATGCAATAGCTGGAACATTAACAGTACCTGGTCGTATCCCACTTTCATGAGATGTACCAGGATAGATTGGTTGACAAGTTAATTTGGGATTTAAATATAGGGCTCCGATTCCTTTTGGTCCATATAATTTATGACCTGAAATACTAATACTAGAAATTTCATATTTTGAGACATCTATCTCTATTTTTCCAAATGATTGTACACAATCGCAATGAAGTAAAATATTTGAAGACATAAATAAATTTGCAATCTCGTTAATTGGTTGAATGGCTCCAATTTCAGAATTTACATGTTGAAAAATGCCTAATACAGTATCCTCACGAATTGCATTTTCAATCACCTCTAATGAAATAATCCCGCTATTTGTGACCGGCAAATAAGAGACTTCATACCCTTGATCTTCTAGTACTTTTAAATAATTACTAATTGAAGAATGCTCTAATGTTGTTGTTAAAATATGTTTTCCGACTTTTTTTGTACTCTTCAAGAGGGTTTGAATGGCAATTAAATTTGATTCAGTTCCTCCACTTGTAAAGTAAATTGAAGCGGGACTAGCATTTATAAATTCAGCCAATTGCTTACGGCATGCTTCAAGTAAAAGTGACGCCTTTGAGCCAATATCATGTAAACTGCGCTCATTTCCAAAATAATTTTTAGAGGCAGTCACAAATGTCTCAATGGCTTCTTCACTCATTGGAGTTGTAGCAGCATAGTCTAAATAAATCAAATTAAAGTCTCCTTTTTTACTCATTAAAAAAAAATTTCTTGTCATTAGTTTAAATATATGTAAATATAGGTGTCAAGACAGCTTTTTTATCTATAAGATAAAATTTAAATAGATATACATTAAATGGAGGGGGCAACTATGCGAACTGCAGACGTTGTCATTATTGGCAGTGGGATTGCTGCTTTAATGGCTGCTGAGGAAATTTGTCAGTCTAAAAATGTGATTCTATTCACAAAGAAAAAAATTTGGGATAGCAATTCGATGCTTGCACAAGGTGGAATTGCAGCTGTAATGTCTGAAGATGATTCTTTTGAACTTCATAAACAAGATACGCTCGAAGCGGGTTGTCATGTAAATAATATAGAAGCAGTAGAAGAGCTAGTAAAAAACGGAACATCGTCCATTAAGGATCTTGTTTCTAATGGCATGGAATTTGATAAAGATGAATCAGGCAAGTTTCATCTAGGTAGAGAAGGAGCGCATCGGAAAAATAGAATTTTACATTCTGGCGGAGATGCGACTGGAAAACATGTAGTTGAAACAGTTTATAATCGAATAAAAGATAAACTAACAATAATTGAACATGAAATGGTAATTGATTTCATTATACAAGATGGAATATGTAAGGGTGTTTATATTCTTAATAAAAATAATGAATTAGAATCTTGTTATGCCAACACAACACTCCTTGCAACAGGTGGTATTGGGGCAATGTATCAATTTAGTTCTAATAATAATGTGATAACCGGAGATGGCATAGCTATGGCATATCGAGCGGGTTGTGAGATGGCTGATTTGGAATTTATTCAATTTCATCCTACCATGCTTTATATTAATGGGGAGTGTAAAGGACTAATATCAGAAGCAGTTAGAGGTGAAGGAGCCTTTTTAGTAACAAAAACGGGTCGTCGCATTATGAAAGGAGTTCATCCTTTTGAAGATTTAGCACCAAGAGACGTAGTTAGTAGGGCGATCTTTAATGAAATGCAAAAAGGGGAAGAAATTTATTTATCCATCGAAATGGTAAATGGATTTGAACAACGTTTCCCAACAATTACGGCCAATCTTATTAAAAACGGAATTGACCTACAAAAAGGAATGATTCCTGTAGTTCCTGGTGCACATTTCCACATGGGTGGCGTAAAAACATCAGTTAATGGGGAAACGACAATTCCAGGATTGTATGCAGTAGGAGAGGTTGCTTGTACGGGTGTGCATGGTGCGAACCGACTTGCTAGTAATTCCTTATTGGAAGGGATTGTCTTTGGTAAGAAGGTTGCAAGATATATTGCAGAACTTCCGTTAGCAAAAACAAATGTGAATCAATCGAAATATATGATTCCAAGATTTAGATTGTTACCTACAAAAGATGAAATTAAAGAAATAATGATGAAGTATATCGGTATTGTAAGGAATGAAGAAGATTTAAATAAAGCAATCACATATTTTTCTTACTTCTTAGAATCCAAAACAGTTGATTCACGGCCAATGAACTGTGAGGAACTCGAAAAATACAATATGCTAATTACTGGAAAACTAATTGCAGAAGCTGCTATAAGAAGAAAAGAAAGTATCGGCTCACATTTTATAGAATATATAGACCATCCAGCTACTATTTGAGGAGAGAATTTCATGAATACATTAAAAGCTAAAAAAATGATTGAGCAATTTTTACTAGAGGATATTGGAGAAGGGGATTTATCCTCAATTCATATATTCCCAATGCATGAAAGAACAACTGGAAAAGTACTTGCTAAGGCAGATGGAGTAATTGCGGGTACTGAATTAATCGAAGTAACTTATAAGTTACTTCATGAAGATATAAATGTAACACTACACGTTAAGGATGGAGAATCTGTTATTGCAGGGCAACTACTTGCAGAAGTAGAAGGTCCAGTTCAAGTGCTATTATCTGGCGAAAGAGTTATGCTTAATCTTCTACAACGAATGAGTGGGATTGCAACGCTTACTTCAAAAGCAGTTGAAACTTTAAACGATGAGAAAATCAAACTTGTCGATACGAGAAAAACGATGCCAGGTTTACGTTTATTTGATAAGTATGCAGTTACTTGTGGTGGTGGTGCAAACCATCGTTTCGGTTTATATGATGCAGTGATGCTGAAAGATAATCATATTGCCTATGCAGGTTCTATTAAAAATGCAGTAGATTCATTACGAAATAAATTAGGTCATATGATCAAGATTGAAGTCGAGACTGAAAACAAAGATCAAGTTCTTCAAGCTATTGAAGCTGGTGCAGATGTCATTATGTTTGATAATCGTACTCCAGATGAAATAAAAGAATTCGTTAAGCTTGTACCAGAAACGATTGTAACGGAAGCTTCTGGTGGTATTACTTTAGATAATTTAGCAAGTTTTCAAAACTGTGGTGTAAACGTAATTTCTTTAGGCTGTTTAACACATTCAGCAAAAGCATTAGATATAAGCTTCTATTTGTAAAATAGTAGGGATTGGAGTGGGGATCATGAACGTTTTAGATATGATACAAAAAAATGAAGGATATCAAATTCCTGATGAATACTATACATTATCAACTGAGGAAATGGAAAAAAGAGTAAAAGATATAAAAGAGAGATTAGGTGATGCTCTTTTCATTCCAGGTCATCATTATCAAAAAGAAGAAGTTGTTGTTTTCTCAGATTCGACAGGAGATTCTCTACAACTTGCTCAAGTTGCCGCTAATAATAAAAAAGCAAAATATATTGTATTCTGTGGAGTACACTTTATGGCAGAGACAGCAGATATTTTAACGGAAGATGAACAGATTGTTATTTTACCTGATATGAGAGCGGGCTGCTCAATGGCAGATATGGCAGATCACCATCAAACAGATCGTGCATGGGTAGAGTTACAGAAGCTTTTCGGTGACACAATTTTACCTTTAACATATGTTAATTCAACTGCTGCTATTAAAGCATTTGTTGGTAGAAATGATGGTGCAACCGTAACATCATCTAATGCTAAAAAGGTTGTATCATGGGCTTTCACACAAAAAGAACGTATATTATTCCTACCAGACCAACACTTAGGTAGAAACACAGCATTTGAATTAGGTGTACCTTTAGAACATATGGCAATTTGGAATCCAATAACAGATACTTTAGAATACGAGGGCGATCTAAATAACATCAAAGTAATACTTTGGAAAGGTCACTGCTCTGTTCATGAGAATTTTACAGTGAAAAATATTGAGAATGTGCGAAAAAATCATCCAGATATGAGGATTATTGTTCATCCAGAATGTTCAAGAGAAGTTGTAGCAGCAAGTGATGATAATGGATCCACTAAATATATTATTGACCAAATTGAAGCTGCTCCTGCAGGAAGTAAATGGGCAATTGGAACTGAGATGAATCTTGTTCAAAGAATTATTAAAAATCATTCTGATAAAGAGATTATTTCATTAAATCCATTTATGTGTCCATGCTTAACAATGAATCGCATTGATTTACCACATTTATTATGGTCTTTAGAAAATATCGAAAAAGGTAACATTCAAAATATTATTAAAGTTGATAAACAAACTGCAAAAGATGCTATTAAAGCATTAGATAAAATGCTAGAGCTTGCTTAAAAATAGAATATCTTTAAATTTAAAATCATTTAGTTCAATCAGAGCTAAATGATTTTTTTATAGAAAAAACAAGAATAAAGTAAATACTTATACAAGCCTACTCGTCATAAATTAAACTACCTTCTATCATAAAAATAAATATTCAGACATACATTGTTGTGAGGTACTAATGTACAATCCAACGTAGAGGCAATTGGTCAGGAGGGGAAAAGGTGAGAATTCACATAGTAATGAAGGGCGATACCCTTAAGAGCATTGCTCAAAAATATAACATCGACTATGAAGAAATAGTTAAATTAAATGCCCAACTAAGTAATCCAGATATGATCTATCCTGGCATGAAAATAAAAGTGCCAGAAAGGGGAGAAAAACCAGCCCCGTTAGGTTCTAAAAAGGAGGTACAGCTTTCTCAAGAACCTAAGCCAAGTGTTGATTTGGAAGCAAAAGAAGGAAAAGTTCAACCTGTAGTTCAGACACAACCTGTTGTCTTGCCAAATACAAAGCCAGTTGATAATAATTTGAATATTAATGTAGAGGTTACACCGACAGTAAAACCTGTAATTCAAGTACCTATTCCACCTGCGAAACCAACTGTATTACCTGCGACAAATAATGCGAATCAACAAGTATCTCCTGTTCAAACTGGAAAACCAAATGCGAGCATACCGCAAGTTGTTTCGCCAGTGGCAGTTAAAAATCTGATAAATGATAATAAATCAAATGTGAACACCAAGGGAGGACAAAGCATGTCAGAGAAAAAGAACTACTTCCCAGGATCATTGGTATCTCCGACAACACCAAATCCGCAAGTATCTCCTGTGGAAACAGGAAAACCAAATCAACAAGTATCGCCAGTAACAACAGGAAAACCAAATCAACAAGTGTCGCCAGTAACAACAGGAAAACCAAATCAACAAGTATCACCGATCTCAACAGGAAAACCAGTGCAAGTATCACCAGTATCAACTGGAAAATCAAAAGAGCAAGTATTACCAGTAGCAACAGGAAAGCCGAATATGCAAGTATCACCAGCATCAACAGGAAAGCCGAATATGCAAGTATCACCAGCATCAACAGGAAAGCCGAATATGCAAGTATCACCGGTCTCAGCAGGGAAACCGAATATGCAAGTGTCACCAGCAGCAACAGGGAAACCAAATATGCAAGTGTCACCAGCAGCAACAGGAAAACCAAATGCACAAGTATCACCAGCAGCTACTAATAAAGCTCAAACATTACCAGCATATATGGGGCCAAATAATGCACCACAAACACTTCCAGCATTCCAAGGACCGAATTCACCACAAACATTACCAGCGTATGCAGGCCCAAATCCAAACGCAGCCCAAACACTACCAGCGTATGCAGGCCCAAATCCAAACGCAGCCCAAACACTACCAGCATATATGGGACCAAATGAAAACTTCCCACAAACAATGCCGGCATATATGGGACCAAACGCAAACTTCCCACAAACAATGCCGGCATATATGGGACCAAACGCAAACTTCCCACAAACATTACCGGCATATATGGGACCAAACGCAAACTTCCCACAAACATTACCAGCATATATGGGGCCAAATGAAAACTTCCCACAAACATTACCGGCATATATGGGGCCAAACGCAAACTATCCATTTTATCCACGAGGAGAAGGAGGAGCGTTACCAGCATTACCTAGTTTTGGGGCTATGCCGATGCTACCAGGATTAACCGGTGAAGCACCAGGAGCGACTGGAGGAGCACCAGTACCGCCAACTGCGATGCCATCGCCATTACCAGCACCAATGCCTACACCATTACCAGCACCAATGCCAGGAAATAACGCGCAAACACTACCAGCATATATGGGACCAAACGGAAACTTCCCACAAACATTACCAGCATATATGGGACCGAACGCGAACTTCCCACAAACATTACCGGCGTATATGGGACCAAATGAAAATTTCCCACAAACATTACCAGCATATATGGGACCAAACGCAAACTTCCCACAAACAATGCCGGCATATATGGGACCAAACGCAAACTTCCCACAAACATTACCGGCATATATGGGACCGAACGCAAACTTCCCACAAACATTACCGGCATATATGGGACCAAATGAAAATTTCCCACAAACAATGCCAGCATATATGGGACCAAATGAAAATTTCCCACAAACAATGCCAGCATATATGGGACCAAACGCAAACTTCCCACAAACAATGCCGGCATATATGGGACCAAACGGAAACTTCCCACAAACATTACCGGCATATATGGGACCAAATGAAAACTTCCCACAAACAATGCCAGCTATGGACTATCCAAAGTTCCAAGGCGGACCAGTTGTGTCACCATATGCTACAGGACCTAATACTCCTATGTATCGTGATGCATCAGAACCTTATTTTGATCCAAATTCGCAATTATTTACTCCTTATGCACAAAATCAGTCTTCATACGGAGTGCCATATTTCGAGGAAGATGAACAATAAAGAATTTTATGTAAAAGGCGATTAATTTCTAATCGTCTTTTTTTTATTTTAACCATTTTGATACAGGAATAAATTGGAGTTTTATTTAATTTCCGTGTAAAAGCCTTCAGAGACCACTTTTTACTTAAAATGAATTTCAAACCATCAATTAACAATTTAAAATCCACTTAAAAAGGTCAACCTAACTTTGTAATACAATTTTAGTATTACAATTGGTTGTAATTAAAGGGAGGGTTTTATATTGAATAAAAAAGGTCTTATCGTTGCTACAGGTACGTTGCTAACAGCTTTAACATTATCTGCTTGTGGAACAGACAATAATGCCATGAATGACCATAAAAGAAATGTTGGTTATGATAAAGTAAACTTCAATAGACCGACGAACCCTTATGCTGTTAATGATCGTTATGAAAACGTTAACTATCCGAATAACCAAGATTATTTCACAAAGAGAAATAATCACTTCGGAAATGATCGTATAAATGAAGGATTAGGTAGTGAGTATACTAATGATGGCGTAATCCATGATGGAACATATGGAAGAAACCTCAATAGAAACTACACAATGGATCAAGTTCGTTATAATAATGATTTAAACACAGCTCCTCTCGTACCATATACAAATATTAGTTACAACACTAATATGAATGCGGGTGAACGAAAGTTTGCTGACCAAATTTCTAAACGAGTAGAACAAATGTCAAATGTAGACAATGCAACCACGGTTGCTGTTGGTGATCAGGTTCTTGTTGCAGTAGATTTGGTAAATGAAAATATTGATCAAAGCGCATTTCGTTCTAAAATTAAAGACACTTTATCACCATACACGACTGGTAAAAAAGTATATGTAACATTTGATGGAACAATTTTAAATAATTTAAAAAACATTACAAATAATGTTCCAAATGCCACTAAAAATGTGTTATACGATACAAAAAAAAATGTTAAACATATGTATCGTAATGTAAAAAATGATGTTAAGGATGCTACTAATCCAAACCGATAACAAGCCATTTTTACATTAAAAAGGAAGAAGCTTTCTTGCTTCTTCCTTTTTAAAGTATCGTGAATATAGTAAGTTTTAGGAATCGGTTTTCACTATGCTTTAGAAAAATTATTCATTTTAGTTTTAGCATAGTTAACTAATGCGTTTGATGAGGTTCAAACAATATGGTAAAGTGATTTTTAGGTTGACCATAAGTACGAAGTGGTCAATTGGTTAAATAGAGAATTTTGAGGTGAGTTTTTTGAAAAAGCAAAATATTTTACAAGCTGCCACAAAGTCATTTACTATTTTTGGCTATAAAGCAACTACAATGAGTCAAATCGCCAAACAAGCAAACGTTGGAAAGGGAACAATCTATACTTTCTTCAAAAATAAAGAAGAATTGTTTGATGAAATCATTAATAATTTGATTGCTGAAATGAAATTTTTAGCAGAACAATCCATTCATGATGAAGATTCATTTATTGAAAAAGCTCATAAAGGGATTGAAGTATTTATTGCATTTCACAATGAACATGAATTGACTATAAAGTTACTTCAGGAACAAAAAGAAATTGGAACTACTGTAGTACATGACGCATTAAAAAGGTTGAATCAATCAATCATTTTATACATACAGAAAAAAATTGAAGAAGCAATCGCAAAGAAAGAAATTGTTGAATGTGATCCAGAAATAACTGCTTTGGTCATGTTTCGACTTTATACAACACTTAAAATCGATTGGGAGAAAGAGCACGAAGCACTAAGTCCTAGAAAAATTACTGAGTTATTTAACTTTTATATCCTAAATGGTTTATCAAAAGGTCAGGATTAGAGGTCAGGGTTAGGAGGAGAAAATGTTGATTTTTAAATTAGACAATAAAGATAAAAAAATGGCAAATTCAATTCTAAATGTACAGCTACCTGCATATATGGTAGAGGCAAAGCTAATCAATTTTGAAGGAATACCGCAATTAAAGGACAATGTCGAAAGTATTAGAGAATCCAAAGAAATCTTTATCGGTTATGTAATTGAGAATGATTTAAAAGGATTTTTGGCCTATTCAGAAGACGAAAACGAGTATCAAATATGCAGACTAGTAGTACATCCTAGTTACTTTAAGCGGGGCATTGCTAGTAAATTAGTTGATTATTTTTTAAATGAAATTGCCAAAAAGAAAAAGATAATTGTTTCAACAGGATCGGAAAATCTACCAGCCATTAATTTATATAAATCATTTGGATTTAAATTTCAAAAAAGTATTGAAGTGGCACCTAATTTTTTTATATCTTTATTTGAAAATACATTAATTAAGTTTTCATAAAGTGTTCATATTAATTTGATTCTCTTTAAATCGTTAAATGCTAAAATTAGATTGAGGTTCATAAAACATTTTTTCACCCCCTTTCCTAAAGACGACTCTTTAGGTTTTTTTTGTTTAGAAGATTAATGGCATTTTAAAACTTTTAAACATCTTGGATAAAGATAAAAGGAAAGGTCAAACTAAAAAAGCTTGTATGATTTTGTCTAAAGGAGTGGATGTTTGTGAAAAAGTTCATTTTATTATTTGTTTGTTTACTAGCTTTCTTAATTCCAGCACAAACTGAAACATTGGCAGCTCATAATGATCTTCATCAGAGTTCTAACAAAAAGGGGATTACAATCATTTTACATAAAGTATATATAAACGGTGAAGTGATTGAGGAGATTTATATAAATCAACACAAAACGCTGGGACAAGTAAAAAAAGAATTTAAGGGTTGGAAAGTCATAGAAGAAAATGATGATCAGATCGTGCTATTGAAAAAAATAAATGATCTTTCACCTACTTTGAAGTCGAAAGGCTATTTAGGAATAAATCCAAATGGAGTTTTAAATTTATATATCGGAGTACCGAGTGGAAATAATATTATTGAATCTTTTTTTCAAATCGATACGAATAAATTAGAAGTAAATAAACAAAAGCAGCTAGAAAGAGGGATTAAAATATCGACCAAAAATCATTACGATTATCTATTACATTATTTAAAAGAGTATGAAAGAATCGTAAATTGAATTTCGGAATTCAACTATATATGATCTAAATAAAGAATCCACAAGGTAATTCATTCTCCTTGTGGATTTGTATTTGGAGGTTCAAATCACTTTACCTCATTTCTTTCCCATTCACTTCGCAAAATTGAATAAACATAAGTATCATGCGCTGTACTACCTTGTACTAAATATTTGCGGAGTAGCCCCTCATTCGTAAATCCTATTTTTTCTAGAAGTTTTTGGGAAGGTAGATTTTCTGGATAAACGATCGCTCCAATTCGATTTAGTTGAAGAATATGAAATCCATATGATAATAATGCTTTTAAAGCTTCTGTCGCAAACCCTTTTCTCCAATAGTCTGGGTGTAGTTCATAGCCAACTTCAGCCCTTTTGTTTCGTTCTTGATACGCAGTAAAACCACATGTTCCGATTAATTTATTTGTTTCACTATCAATCATCCCCCAACGGATGCCAGTGCGCGTTTCATACATTTCTCTAAACTGATGAATGACGTCCAATACTTCACTACTATTTTTTAGTGCATCTAGTCCATAATATTTGGTGACATCTTCTCTTGATAAAATAGTAAATATTCGATTAAGATCAGTGACTTTAATTTCTCTTAAATAAAGTCGCTCGGTCTTTAGAATTGGAAACATGTTCAAATCAAAATGGCCTCCCTATGGATTTTCTTAAGTATTGTGCATTAAAATGTGTACTTATATTTATAGTCATTTTTATAATAAATTTTTTATTTAAATCATATGTATAAAATTTTTATTTTCGACAGTCGACTATTTTTTTCCTTCTTCTATCTATGGTACAATGGAATACATGTAAAAAGGGGAGAAAACCATGTACGAATACATAATTGGAAAGATCGAATGGGTTGGACCAGAATATATAGTAATTGATCATAATGGAATGGGCTATCAATTATTTACTCCTAATCCATATGTTTTTAGACCTTCAAATGAAATCATAAAAGTTTATACTCATCATTATGTAAGAGAAGATGTTATGATGCTATATGGTTTTAAAACACTTGATGAACGTACTTTATTTCAAAAATTGTTAAGTGTGTCAGGAATCGGTCCTAAAGGTGCCTTGGCAATTGTTGCGACTGGAGAGCCAAATCAAATTGTGCAAGCGATAGAGGAAGAGGATGAGGTATTTTTAACAAAATTTCCTGGTGTTGGTAAAAAGACAGCAAGGCAAATGATCCTTGACTTAAAAGGAAAACTTGAAAAAGTCTTTGGAGCAGTTCAAGTTGATTTATTTACTGATCTAGATGCAGTTGAAGAAAAAGAAAATGCAGCATCTTCATTAGATGATGCAATTGAAGCTTTAAAAGCATTAGGCTATGCAGAAAAAGAAGTTAAAAAAATCGCACCGTTATTAAAGACTGAGAAACTGTCAACTGATGAATATATTAAAAAAGCACTTCAATTACTATTGCAAGCTAAGAGGTGATGGGAATGGATGACCGAATTTTATCAAGTGAAAGTAGTGGAGAGGAACTTGATCAAGAGCTTTCACTAAGGCCTCAATCATTAAGGGAATATATTGGGCAAGATAAAGTTAAAAAGAATTTGCAAGTTTTTATTGAAGCTGCAAAAATGCGAAATGAGTCTTTAGACCATGTTCTATTATACGGTCCTCCTGGATTAGGTAAAACCACTTTAGCAGCGATTATTGCGAATGAACTAGGTGTTGGATTCAAAACGACTTCAGGACCAGCAATTGAGCGTCCTGGAGATTTAGCAGCTATTTTGACTTCACTTCAACCAGGTGATGTATTGTTTATCGATGAAATTCACCGATTGCCACGAACTGTAGAAGAAGTACTTTACCCAGCAATGGAAGACTTTTTCTTTGATATCGTAATTGGAAAGGATGCAACTGCTAGGTCGGTAAGAATTGATTTGCCACCATTTACTTTAATAGGTGCAACAACTAGAGCTGGTCTCCTTTCTTCACCACTTAGAGATCGTTTTGGCGTATTAAATCGATTAGAATTTTATACAGTTGAACAGCTAGCATTGATCGTTAAAAGGACAGCAGAATTATTTGGAATGGAAATTGAAAATGATGCTGCCCTAGAGGTAGCTAGAAGATCTCGTGGAACACCTCGAATTGCAAACCGTTTATTACGAAGAGTTAGGGATTTTGCACAAGTTCAAGGGAGTGGAATTATTACCTTTGAAATAGCAAAAGACTCATTAATCCAAATGCAGGTAGATGAAGCAGGTCTAGACCATATCGATCATAAATTGTTACTAGCTATTATTGAGCGATTTAAAGGCGGACCTGTTGGGGTTGATACGATTGCAGCTTCGATCGGGGAAGAGTCACAAACGATTGAAGATGTTTATGAGCCATATTTACTTCAAATTGGATTTCTTCAGAGGACACCTAGAGGACGAATTGTAACTGATTTAACATACAAACATTTTGGATTGCAGGTGCCAAATCAATGATTGATCTGTCAAAAATTCTAATTACATTAGGAATTATCTTATTAGTTGTTGGATTGTTTATTCGATTTGTAGGGAAACTACCAGGCGATATTTTTATTAAAAAAGGAAATGTATCGTTTTACTTTCCGATTGTAACATGTATTATTATCAGTATTTTACTTTCACTTATTTTTTCATTATTTGGGAGAAAATAAAAGAGTACGAATAAATAGAGTTTGGAATAGGGAATAGTGCATACTCTCCCTTTCTCCTTACCTCTGAAATTTATGAGGTGTATAGAAATGGATGTAAATTTATTTGATTTTGATTTACCTGAAGAATTGATTGCTCAAACTCCTTTGTTGGACAGAGAAGCATCGAGACTAATGGTATTACATAAAGAGTCTGGAAATGTTGAGCATAAACAGTTTCCAGATGTGTTAGATTACTTACAAGAAGGCGATTGTTTAGTTTTAAACGAGACAAAAGTCATGCCTGCTCGACTATTTGGTGTGAAAGAAGATACAGGTGCCCAAATAGAAGTATTATTACTGCAACAAGAAGAGCAGGATGTATGGGAAACATTAGTTAAGCCTGCTAAAAGAGTAAAAGAAGGTACAATTATTTCATTTGGAGATGGCAGATTAAAGGCGGAATGTGTAGGAACTAGTGATCAAGGTGGAAGAAAATTAAAATTCCAATATGATGGAATTTTTTATGAAATCTTAGACCAACTAGGTGAAATGCCACTTCCTCCATATATTAAAGAAAAATTAGAAGATAGAGATCGTTACCAGACTGTGTTCGCTAAAGAAATTGGTTCAGCGGCAGCGCCTACAGCAGGTTTGCATTTTACAAAGGAACTCTTAGCGAAAGTTCAAGAAAAAGGTGTAAAGTTAGCATTTATTACATTGCATGTAGGGTTAGGTACATTCAGACCAGTAAGTGTAGAATCGATTGAAGAACACGATATGCACTCGGAATACTACTATATGTCTGATGAAACGGCTAAACTGTTAAATGAAACAAAAGCAAACGGTGGTAGAATCATTACTGTTGGAACAACTTCTACTCGTACAGTTGAAACGATTGCTACAGCTAATAACGGTAAGTTTGTAGGGGCTAGTGGTTGGACGTCTATCTTCATTTTCCCAGGATATAGATTTATGGGAATAGACGGGATGATTACGAACTTCCATTTACCAAAATCAACTTTAATTATGCTGATTAGTGCATTAGCTGGAAGAGAACCAGTTTTATCTGCTTATAAAGAAGCAGTAGATCAAAAATATCGCTTTTTTAGCTTTGGCGATGCAATGTTAATACTTTAAGAATTGAAAGGAATCGAAAAATGACAGCAATTCGTTATGAACATATTAAAACTTGTAAGCAAACAGGTGCGAGATTAGGAATTGTCCATACTCCACATGGTTCATTTGAAACTCCAGCATTTATGCCTGTTGGAACATTAGCCACTGTTAAAACAATGGCTCCTGAAGATTTAAAAGCAATGGGATCTGGTATTATTTTAAGTAATACTTATCATTTATGGTTAAGACCTGGTCATGAGATTATTAAAAAAGCAGGTGGCTTACATAAATTTATGAACTGGGATCGTGCAATTTTAACTGATTCAGGTGGATTCCAAGTATTTAGCTTAAGTCAATTCCGAAAAATAGAAGAAGAAGGCGTACATTTCAGAAATCACTTAAATGGCGATAAATTATTCCTTTCACCTGAAAAGGCGATGGAAATTCAAAATGCATTAGGTTCTGATATTATGATGGCATTTGATGAGTGTCCACCATATCCTGCTGAGTATGATTATATGAAACGTTCAGTTGAAAGAACTAGCAGATGGGCAGAGCGTTGTTTAAATGCTCACGAAAGACCAGAGGATCAAGGATTATTTGGTATTGTACAAGGTGGAGAATACGAAGAACTTCGTAAACAATCTGCAAGAGATTTAGTTTCTTTAGATTTCCCAGGTTATGCAATTGGTGGATTATCAGTTGGTGAACCAAAGGATGTAATGAATCGTGTTTTAGAATTTACGACTCCTTTACTACCAACGGATAAACCAAGATACTTAATGGGTGTAGGTTCTCCTGACTCATTAATTGATGGCGCAATACGAGGAGTAGATATGTTTGACTGTGTACTTCCAACGCGTATCGCTCGAAATGGTACATGTATGACTAGTGAAGGTCGATTAGTTATTAAGAATGCAAAATATGCAGAGGATTATACTCCATTAGATCCTAATTGTGATTGTTATGCATGTAAAAACTATACAAGAGCATATATCCGTCATTTAATCCGATGCGAAGAAACGTTTGGAATGCGATTGACTACTTACCATAACTTACATTTTCTGTTACAATTAATGGAACAAGTTCGCCAAGCAATCCGCGAAGACCGTTTAGGTGATTTCCGAGAAGAGTTTTTTGAACAATACGGTTTTAATAAGCCGAACGCTAGGAACTTCTAAAATTTACATAGAGAAAGGAAGATTTAGATGGGCAATGGTTTAATGGGGATTTTACCTCTAATATTAATGTTTATAGTTTTCTACTTCTTACTAATCCGTCCACAACAAAAACGTCAAAAGCAAACAGCTCTTATGCAAGCTGGAATTAGCAAAGGCGATATGGTTGTAACAATCGGTGGATTACACGGTTTAGTTGATGCTGTTAACGAAGAAAATAATACAATTACATTAAAAACTGCTGATGGATCACGTATGGTATTTGAAAGAAACGCTATTCGTGAAACAAGAACACAAGCTTAATTTTAATTAATTGTGTCGTAAGAAACGCTAGTTCCGTTTGGAAACTAGCGTTTTGTTTATTTTGTAAGGAATTAATGTCCGAAGTGTTTAGACAAATAATGAATGATCAGACTGATTATTTATTATAAGATTTATTACTTGCAGCATTCACTCCAAAAATAGACCCTAACATACAAACCCCTAAGAAAATACCATGATACATAAGTTGTTCCTGTGAAAAAGTTCGATCATAGCCAAGAAACTGTACAAAAAATACAAAAATAGAATATACTCCACTCGTTAATAAGCCAAGAATCCAACCTTTTTCTTTCCCTTTCGCTCCTGTAACAAAACCACCAATTAACATAACGATAAATGATAGGATCAGAGTTGTTGTTGTGACACTTGCTTCTGTAAGTGAAGTTAGTTTAAGTAGTAATGATAAAATTAAACTAATTGACAATACTAAAAGTAGAATAGTTAAAAAGCCAAAAGAGACAGCTACAGCTGTTTTTTTCATTCATATTCCCCCTTGTACACTCTTTTAATACAAGCATATTCATGAGATGGATTTTTAGAATACTTATAGGGCAATTACAAATAGTAAAATTATGAACAAATTTCTACTATATTATTTTCTTAGTGGAAAATTGTAGTATTCGTACTCATATTTTCAAGTGTTAAGCGCTAAGGAACATTTTTTTAAAATTAACAAGTTTTTGGATGTGAGGGTAAGTAAAATGGAATTAGGTTCAATGACGATTCGTACCATTTCAATCTATTTAATTATTGCGTTATTCTTTCGATTAATGGGAAAAAGAGAAATTGGAGAGTTAAGCTTATTAGATTTAGTTGTTTATATATTGTTAACTGAAATAGCAGCTATCGGAATTGAAACCCACAATGAACCAATTATAAAAGTTATTTATCCAATGTTTTTAATTGTGGCTATCCAAATAATTTTTTCTTTAATCTCGTTAAAAAGTGTTGTGTTCAGAAAAGTATTAGATGGACATCCAGTATTGATTATTAGCAAAGGTAAAATACTTGAGAAAGAGATGAAAAAACAGAGGTACACATTTGATGACCTCTTACTACAACTAAGGGAGAAAGATATTGGAGATGTAAGAGATGTCGATTATGCATTACTAGAGCCTACAGGCAAATTATCAATATTTAAAAAAGAAATAAACGGTGATCTTAACTATAGTTCACTCACATTTCCGTTAATATTAGATGGTACCGTTCAAGAAGATAATTTAAAAGAGTATAATAAAGATAAAAAATGGTTATTAGAACAGCTAAAAAAACATGGCTATGATGACTTTAATCAAGTATCTTATTGTAGCTTACGAGGCGAAGAAATTTTCTTTGATAAGAAAGACGAATGATGCAGTATCTAAAGGTTATATGAAATCAACGGGACACATCTTATCTATCAATGATCATACAACAATTTAATTGACAAATTCTTTTTTCAACAACGTAAAACCACAAAAGTATTAAGTACTTTGTGGTTCTGTTATTGTCTATTCCCTTGGTCACTTATCTTGTCATTAACTTTTTAAAAAATGGGATTCGGATGATCTCATCCTTTTTAACTAGGTTACATAATAAAGTTAATAAGATATACATTAATGTAACAACAGAAATACTTGCTAAGGTTTGTACTAATAATGAAGAAGAAAAAACTACGTATTCTTTAATGAACTTCCCGACGTAAACACAAATACCTAAAATGATTAGACAATAAATGTAATCCTTAACGTAAATTGAAAAATTGATAGCCTTTAAAACAGTGAAATAATGAAGAACTGTTATTGTTACGATACTAATATTCATGGCTAAGGCAACACCGTTAATACCAAACTTTGGACTTGTAGCTAGTAATAATATACTAGCGATTTTAATGACTGAACCAACAAAGCTATTGATCATGGCTGAATTTGCAAGATTAAGTGCCTGCAAGACAGCCTGTAGTGGTCCTTGGAAATAGTAAAAAATAAAGCAAGGTGCTAAAAGGTATATAAAATTCGTAGCTTGGTCACTTTTATACATTAATGTTAAAATTGGGGAAGCAAAGACGTATAAAATGACAACAGACCAACCACCAGCAATCATTGAGTAGCGTAATGCTTGCTGTAATCTTCTTTCAACCGTTACACGATCTTTTTTGGCCATAGCTTCACTAATCGCTGGCACAAGTGAAGTAGATAGTGCATAAGTAATAAACGCTGGTAAAAGTAATAGAGGTAAAGCATATCCTGCAAGTAAGCCATATTGTTTAGTTGCAACAGCTGCGGTAACCCCTGCAATCGCTAAACTTTGTGAGACAACGATTGGTTCTAAAAACATTGATATTGAACCAATTAATCGACTTCCAGTTGTTGGTAGTGCAATACTTAATAGGTCGCTAAGCGTTTTTCTACCATCTTTAATATTGTTCTTAAAACCAGAAATGAACTTTGCGTTTTTTTCTTTCTTAAAAACATACAGCATATAAATTAAAGAGGCTAATTCACCTAATACAGAAGAAATAATGGCGCCACTAGCGGCAAATTCAACTCCATATGGTAAAAAAGTTTTAGTACAAACTGCAACTAGTACGATTCGTACAACTTGTTCAATAACTTGGGAAAATGAAGATGGACGCATATTCTGAACGCCTTGAAAATATCCGCGTAAAACAGATGAGATTGCGATAATTGGAACAACAGGAGCGATGGCAATTAAAGGGTACATAGTCCTATCATCCGTTAATAAGTTTTTAGCAATAAAAGGGGATAAAAAGATCATTGCTGTTGTAAATATAATACTTAATACGCCAGTGATTGACATAGAAATCGCTAAAATCTTTTTAATCCGATCTTGTCTATTTTGGGCAACTGCTTCTGCAATTAATTTTGAAATGGCAATCGGTAGGCCGAGCTGTGTAAGCGTCATGACCAAAAAAAGTGTCGGGACTGCCATCATAAATAACCCTACGCCTTCTTCTCCCATTATTCTTGCCACTACAATTCGATTAAAAAATCCTAATATTCTTGTGATGAGCCCTGCAATAAGTAAAAAAAACGTTCCTCTTAAAAACGTTTGCTTTGTCATTACTTTTACCACCTTCTCAAACAGCCTAGAATGATTTACAATTATATATATGCTAGAAATGTAGGCAAGCATGACAAGTTAGTTCAACATCTAGTAATTGAAATGTGAAGGTCTAAAATCATTTTTCTAAAAATACAGAAAATTAGGGGGGAAGAGTATGTCGACTTTTCATCAACAAGCTGCGGAATTTAAACCTATGCTACAAGTAGTTATTGAAAGTAAACTGGATGAATTTAGAATGCTTGGATTCGATACTGTCAGTGAGGATGACTTATGGGAATGCCTCGAAAGAACATCATGGCGAAAGAAAGAGGACGAACCAAAGCTTTTTCAACTGGTAGAAGACATACTCTCATTAACTGTAAACGATTATATGAATTATATTCGAATCGAAGCATTTAAATCACCTACTTGGCAGTTTGGGGAGTCAGTTTAACCATTAATTGACAATAAAAAAATTGCATTTGTATAATATAAGAATGACAATATACCATTTTCGTACTAGAACTTGAACTAGTTAGAGGAGGAAATTCACAACATGGTGAAGCGTAACAGAATTGTTGCCTTCTTCTTAATTATTGCTGTATTAGCAGCAGTAATTGGCACAACTATCTTTGGTACCGCGAATAAGATTAAGCTTGGTCTGGATCTTCAGGGTGGGTTTGAGGTACTTTATAAAGTTAAGCCGATTAAGAAAGGCGACGTAATAAACAAAAATGTTTTAGTAAGTACAGCAAAAGCTCTTGAAAAACGTGTAAACGTATTAGGAGTAAGTGAACCAAATATTCAAATCGAAGGGAAAGATCGTATTCGTGTACAATTAGCTGGTATAAAGGATCAAGCTAAGGCACGTGATATTCTTTCTACGGAAGCGAACTTAACAATTCGTGACGTAAATGATAAGGTTCTAATGACTGGAGCGGATTTGAAAGAAGGCGCTTCAAAGCAAACATTTGACCAAATGGGTAAGCCTAGTGTATCAATTACATTCAAGGATGCTTCTAAGGTTAAAGATGTAACAACTAAAGTGTTAAATATGGGTGCTCCAAATAATATGATGGTTATTTGGTTAGATTTCAAAGAAGGAGAAGACTCTTTTAAAAAGGAATCGGCAAAAGCAAAGCCTAAATTCTTATCTGCAGCAAGTGTAAATCAAGTATTTACCGATGATTCACTTTCTATTGTTGGTTCTACATTTACAGTTGAAAGTGCAAAAGAACTTTCAGACTTATTAAATGCTGGGGCTCTTCCAGTTCAACTTGAAGAGATGTATTCAACATCAATCGGTGCTAAATTTGGTACAGATGCTCTGAATGAAACAATTTTTGCTGGAATTATTGGCGTATCAGTTATTTTCTTATTTATGCTCTATTTCTATCGCTTACCAGGTTTAATCGCAAGCATTATGTTAATAGCTTATACATACGTAACATTACTTGTATTTGACGGCATGAATGCAGTATTAACACTTCCTGGTATTGCGGCGTTAATACTTGGTGTTGGTATTGCGGTTGATAACAATATTATCACTTTTGAGAGATTGAAAGACGAGCTTAAACTAGGAAAATCAGTTGCATCTGCGTATCGTGCAGGTAATCAGCGTTCATTTGGAACGATTTTTGATGCGAATATTACAACTTTACTTGCTGCTGCGGTATTATTCTCATTCGGTACAAGCTCTGTAAAAGGATTTGCAACAAGTTTAATTGTTAGTATTTTAGTAAGCTTTTTAACTGCCGTGTTCGGTACTCGATTATTACTTTCTTTATTAGTTCAAAGTCGTTACTTAAATAATAAGAAAACATGGTTTGGTGTAAAACAAAGTGAAATCCTTGGTTTAAATCATAATCTAGCTCATCCACCTACAAAATATGATAAAGTCAATTTTGTAAGCATTGGCCGAAAATTTGTTTATTTTTCAATCGTTATAGTAATTATAGGGGGTATTCTACTTTCTATTTTCCGATTAAATTTAGGAATTGATTTTGCAAGTGGTACACGTGTAACATTTGAATCAAAATCAGCTGTTACAAAACAAGTTGTTAATGATGAAATCTCAAAAATGAACTTGAAGCCTGAAAGTATTACTGTTTCGACAAATGATGCAAAAACAGGTTCAATCGTATTTAAAGGTGTATTAACAAAAGATCAGATTAATGATTTGAAAAAAGATTTTACAACTAAATTTGGGGTAGAACCAAACGTAAGTACGGTTGATCCTATTGTTGGTAGAGAATTAGCAGGTAATGCCATTAAAGCACTGATCATCGCATCAGCAGGTATTATTCTTTACGTATCAATACGTTTCCAATTCTCTTATGCAATTGCTTCAGTAATTGCCCTACTACATGATGCATTCTTCATTGTTGTAGTATTTAGTATATTTAGATTAGAAGTAGATATAACATTCATCGCGGCGGTTCTTACGATTGTCGGTTATTCTATTAATGACTCGATTGTTACATTTGACCGAGTTCGCGAAAATATGAAGCTTAAGAAGAAAATTCGCACTAGAGAAGAATTGAATGAAGTTGTAAATGATTCAATTCGCCAAACTTTAGGTCGATCTGTTAAAACAGTACTAACTGTATTATTAGCAGTACTTGCATTGCTTTTATTCGGAAGTCATGCAATTTTAAACTTCTCAATCGCATTATTAGTAGGTTTAGTTGTTGGAACATATTCGTCAATCTTTATCGCTTCACAAATTTGGTTATTTATTAAAGGTCGTCAACTTGATAAAAACCAAGTAATCGATGTTGAAGAAGCTAAATAATGTTAAAAGAGTATAGGCTTTTGCTTATACTCTTTTTTTGTATTAAATTCATTAAGAATTGAAGATACTAATATAATGTGTTAAAAATGTAAAGTGTATTTTTTTGAGTTAGAAAAAGGGAAGTAGGTAAAGTATATGGAACAAGAAGAGCGTTATAAGGAAGCCAAGAAGGGGGCTTATATCGGGATATATGGAAATTTACTTCTGGCAATTGTGAAAGCGATTATTGGATATATTGGAAATAGTAAAGCGTTAATGGCAGATGCAGTACATTCTGCATCAGATGTGATTGGTTCAATTGCGGTTTTATTTGGTTTAAGAGCTGCGAAGATGCCGCCTGATGAGGATCACCCTTATGGCCATGGTAAAGCTGAATCAATTGCTGCAATTATTGTTGCAGTACTTTTATTTATCGTTGGAATTGAAATAACTAAATCCTCTATAACAGCATTTTTTAAGCCCGTCCATCCACCAGAGTTAATTGCTTTATTTGCAGCTTTTATCTCTATATTTTTAAAAGAATGGATGTTTCGTTATAAATATGCTTTAGGGAAAAGGTTAAATAGTGACGCAATTATCGCTAATGCATATGAACATCGCTCTGATGTATACTCATCTGCTGCAGCTATGGTTGGTATTGGAATTGCAATTTTAGGTACTAAATTTAATATGCCAATACTTTTATATGCAGATCCTGCTGCTGGTCTTATTGTAGCAATTATGATTTTAAAAATGGCGTGGGATATTGGAGCGGAATCAATACATACGACAATGGATCATGTCCTTCATGAAGAAGATATTAAACCATATAAAGAAATCGTTAAGAATGTAGTAGGAGTTAAAGAAATAAATTCTCTCTATGCAAGGGAACACGGCTATTACGTCATAATTGATATAAAAGTCTCCGTAGACCCATATATAACGGTAGAAGAAGGACATAAGATTGGAAAAAATGTTAAAGCAAAGTTGATGGAACAAAAAGATGTGGAAAATGTTTTTGTCCATATTAATCCATATAATGATAAAAATAACTCTTTCATCCAATAAGTTTACTTTAGTATAATAGTACAGTTAGGGGTGAGAGTATTGTTAAAGTCAAAAGCACGTTGGAAACCGAAATTATCGAATCACCAAGAAGAGCAAATATTAAGTAAAGAATTACAGATTTCCCCTCTATTAGCAAAACTACTTGTTACTCGTGGATTTAAGACAGTAGATGAAGCAAGTAAGTTTTTATATGAAGATCAAATGAACTTTCATGACCCGTTTTTATTAGAGGGTATGGATATTGCAATTGACAGAGTATTTCAAGCGATTGAAGAAAATGAAAAAATATTAATTTTTGGCGATTATGATGCAGATGGAGTTAGCAGTACTTCAGTATTGTATTTAACATTAATGGAATTAGAAGCAAAAGTAGATTTTTATATACCAAATCGTTTTACTGAAGGGTATGGTCCAAATAAAAATGCATTTAGTTGGGCTAATGAACAAGGTTATTCTTTGATCATTACTGTGGATACAGGTATTTCTGCAGCAGAAGAAGTAAAATTTGCAAATGAACTAGGCATAGATGTAATTATTACGGATCATCATGAACCACCAGAAGAATTACCAAACGCTATAGCTATTATTCATCCAAAGTTAAGCCCTAGCTATCCATTTAAAGAATTAGCAGGTGTAGGAGTTGTATTTAAATTCGCTTCTGCATTATTAGGTAGGGAGCCCGAGGAATATTTGGAGCTAGTTTCTATTGGAACTGTTGCTGATTTAGTACCTTTAGTGGATGAAAATCGTTTAATTGTAAAAAAAGGTGTAAGGCAACTAAAGCAAACTCAGCGTGAAGGATTAAAAGCCCTTTTAGAAATTAGTGGAACAACGACAGATTCCATTACGGAAGAAACAATTGGATTTGCAATTGGTCCTAGAATTAACGCAGTTGGTAGACTTGGTGATGCTAAGCCTGCAGTAGAATTAATTTTAGAAAATGATCGAGCACTTGCTAAAAAAAGAGCTGAGCAAATTGAAGTCTTAAATAAGGAAAGACAAGAATTAGTTTCACGTATGACAGAAGAGGCAATAAGGCAAGTGAACGAACTTGATACTTCTTGTTCAAATAAAGTGATTATAGTCGCAAAAGAAGGCTGGAATGCTGGCGTAGTTGGAATCGTTGCATCGAAATTAGTGGATCGTTTTTATAAACCAGTAATTGTTTTAAGTATCGATCGTGAAAAAGGAATAGCAAAAGGTTCAGCAAGGAGTATTGAAGGTTTTTCTTTATTTGAAAACTTAACAAAATGTAAAGATATTTTACCTCATTTTGGAGGTCATACACTTGCTGCTGGTATGACATTGGCTATTGAGGATGTCGAGATATTAAGACATCGTTTAAACGAATATGCAGATCTAATTATGAAAGATGAAGATTTTATTCCATTAAAAGAAGTCGATATAACATGTCAGGCTAGTGAAGTTTCAATCTCATTTATTAATGAATTAAATATGCTAGCACCTTTTGGGATGCATAATCCAAAACCCGTTATAGAAATAAACGAGGTTGATGCTCTAAATATTAAACAAATCGGTAATGAAGGAGCACATCTGAAAGTACAACTAAAAGATGAAAATACATTCCTTGATGCTGTAGGGTTTGGATTTGGACATGTTGCTAATGAAATTGCAAGTGGATCAAAAGTATCTTGTTTAGGAATGGCTTCTATTAACGAATGGAATGGTAAACGTAAGCCACAGTTGATGATTCATGATATAAAAGTAAATCATTGGCAGTTGTTTGACTTAAGAGGTCAAGAACCACATCGATTAACTTTACCTCGTACCGAAGAAAAATTCATATTTTTACATCAATCATCAAATGAGTATGAAAATTTAAAATCTAAATATCCTATTTCTAAGTTTGTTTCATATGAAGATGTACTAAACTTAGATATTAATATACAAAATAATTATGTGATCCTACTTGATTTACCTAATTCTAAAAATGATTTGAAAGAAGTTTTTCGTCATGGTTTATCTGAACGCATCTACTTAATTTTCAATCAAGAAGAATTACATTTCTTCTCACCAATTCCAAGTAGAGAAAGTTTTAAAAAATTCTATTCAATCCTAGCGAATACTAATCCATTTGACATGAACATGTATGAAGTGGCATTATGTCGTAAGATGGGATGGAAAAAAGAACAAGTCGATTTTATGACAAAGGTGTTTTTTGATTTAGAATTTGTTACAATAGAGGATGGAAAAATTCGTTTGTTGCCACAAACTGAGAAGAAAGATCTCTCTTTATCTAATACGTATGCAAGAAAATTAGCTAGTATTGAACTAGAACGTTTATTTCTGTACTCAAAATGTGATGAATTAACTACATTTTTTCAAAATATGAAAAGTCATTTTTCCGAAAATGGGGAGGCACTTATTTAATGAATTTAAAAGATTATATAACGATTGTACCGGACTGGCCTAAAGAAGGCGTTCAGTTTAAAGATATTTCATCATTAATGAATGATGGAAAAGCTTATAAAGAAGCAACTGATCAAATCGTAGCTTATGCGAAAGAAAAAAATGTTGATTTAGTAGTTGGACCAGAAGCACGTGGATTTATCGTTGGTTGTCCAATTTCTTACGCTTTAGAAATAGGTTTTGCACCTGTTCGTAAACCAGGTAAATTACCTCGTGAAGTTATTAGCTACAACTACGATTTAGAATATGGTACAAATACGTTAACAATGCATAAAGATGCTATTAAACCAGGTCAACGTGTACTGATCACTGATGATTTATTAGCTACTGGTGGTACGATTGAAGCTACAATCAAACTAGTTGAAGAATTAGGTGGAATTGTAGTAGGGATTGCTTTCTTAATTGAGCTTTCTTACTTAGAAGGTCGTAAAAAATTAGAAGGTTATGATATATTTACACTAATGACATATTAATTTTTAACATATTATAATGTTATCCAAACAGGGTACTCTGATTAATCAGAGTGCTCTTTTTCTATCAAAGATCTGCAAAAAAAAATGAAATTTGACGACTCCTGCTTTACAAAAAACGAAATTTTCATGATAATAGAAGAAATAATGATTTAAGGTGATTAGATGGCTACTGAGCAAGTTTTGACAGCAGAACAGGTTTTAGAGCAAGCGACCCATTATTTAAAAGAAGATGATGTGGCGTTTATTAAACGTGCTTATGAATATGCTCGTGATGCACATAGTGAGCAATTTCGTAAGTCAGGTGAACCATATATTATACACCCGGTTCAAGTAGCAGGTATCCTTGTTGGCTTAGAGATGGATGCTACAACCATTAGTGCTGGGTTTCTTCATGATGTAGTAGAGGATACTGAAGTATCTAAAGAGGACTTAGAAAACCATTTTGGCAAAGAAGTATCTATGCTTGTAGATGGTGTAACAAAATTAGGTAAAATTAAGTTTAAATCGAAGGAAGAACAGCAAGCTGAAAATCATCGCAAAATGTTTGTAGCGATGGCACAGGACTTGAGAGTAATATTAATTAAATTAGCCGATCGCCTTCACAATATGAGAACGTTAAAACATTTACCTCAAGAAAAACGTATGCGAATTGCGAATGAAACATTAGAAATATTTGCACCTCTTGCTCATCGACTAGGGATTAGTAAAGTTAAGTGGGAGCTAGAAGACACAGCGTTACGCTATTTAAATCCACAGCAATACTATCGAATAGTTAACTTAATGAAGCGAAAAAGAGCAGAGCGCGAGCAATATTTAGAAGAGGTTATAAACGAAATCTCGACTCAACTTGAAGATGTAGAAATTAAAACAGAAATTTCTGGACGTCCTAAGCATATTTATAGCATTTATCATAAAATGGCTAAGCAAAATAAGCAATTTAACGAGATCTATGACTTATTAGCTGTACGTGTAATTGTTAATAGTATTAAAGATTGCTACGCTGTTTTAGGCGTTATTCATACATGCTGGAAACCAATGCCAGGTCGTTTTAAAGATTATATTGCCATGCCTAAGGCAAATCTATATCAATCTCTTCATACAACTGTAATCGGTCCAAAAGGTGAACCGCTAGAAGTGCAAATTCGAACACACGAAATGCACCAAATTGCTGAGTATGGTGTTGCAGCACACTGGGCATACAAAGAAGATAATGTAAATCCTACTTCACAAAAAACGTTAGAAAATAAATTAAGTTGGTTCCGTGAAATTATTGAATGGCAAGATAATTCTACAAATGCAGAAGAGTTTATGGAATCAGTAAAAATGGACTTATTCTCTGATATGGTGTTTGTATTTACTCCAAAAGGTGATGTGTTTGAATTACCACTAGGATCTGTACCGATTGATTTTGCTTACCGAATTCACTCTGAAATCGGTAATAAAACAATTGGTTCAAAAGTAAATGGGAAAATGGTGCCACTTGATTATAAACTTAAAACTGGTGATATCGTTGAGATTATGACATCAAAACATTCTTATGGACCTAGCCAAGACTGGTTAAAGGTCGCTCAGTCTTCACATGCTAAAAATAAAATCCGTCAATATTTTAAAAAGCAAAGAAGAGAAGAGAATGTTGAAAAGGGCAAAGAATTAGTTGAAAAAGAAATTAAAGCGCTAGAATGTGATTTAAAAGAAGTGTTAACGTCTGAAAATTTAAAACGCGTCGCAGAGAAATTTAATTTCTCTAATGCAGAAGATATGTATGCAGCCGTTGGATACAATGGAATTACAGCAACACAGATTGCTCATCGTTTAACAGATAAATTCCGTAAACGTACGGAAATTGAGCTAGAAGACCGATTAAAAGAACTTTCTTCGGACCTTAAAAAGGCGCCATCACGTCGAAAAGATGCTGGTATTTCTGTAAAAGGCGTAGATAATTTACTGATCCGTTTATCAAAATGCTGTAATCCTGTACCTGGTGATGATATTGTTGGCTATATCACAAAAGGCAGAGGAATCTCAGTTCATAGAAGCGATTGCGTAAACATGCTAAATGATAGTGAAGAAGATCGCTTTATTGAAGTTGACTGGGAGGAAAGTCCTACGTTCGAACGCGATTATAATGTTGATATAGAAATTTTCGGATACGATCGTCGTGGTCTTTTAAATGAAGTTCTTTCAGTAGTAAATGAAACTAAAACGAATATCTCTTCAGTAACAGGAAAAAATGATCGAAATAAAATGGCAACTATTACAATGAGTTTGTCTATTCGTAATATAAACCACCTGCAAAAAGTAGTGGATAAAGTTAAACAAATTCCAGACATTTACTCTGTGAGACGTATTTTCCACTAAATAGGAGGTGCCACTTATGAAAGTATTATTACAACGCACAAAAGAAGCAAAAGTGGTAGTCGACGGACAAATAGTTGGTCAAATACCTAAAGGGTTATTATTGCTAGTCGGAATAACGCATGAAGATACAATTGAAGATGTAAAATATTGTGCTGACAAAGCAGTTAACCTAAGAATTTTTGAAGACGAACTAGGAAAAATGAATTTATCATTAAATGATGTTGGTGGCCAGATTCTATCCGTTTCTCAATTCACTTTATATGGTGATACGAGAAAAGGTAGACGTCCTAGTTTCACAGATGCAGCCAAGCCAGAAATCGCAAATGAATTATACGAATATTTTAATTCATATTTACGCGAACAAGGATATGAAGTACAAACGGGTATTTTTGGTGCAGATATGGATGTAACATTTACAAACTGGGGACCAATTACCATTATGATTGAAAGTAAATAAGATAGCCTACCTCCTTTGCCAAAAAGGAGGCATTTTTTTTGGACAAATTAATTATTAAAATAATAACTTATTAAAGCGAATATACTGAAGTACACCAGTTCTTAAAAGAATTTTAGAGGAGGTACTATATGGACATAATTACAATCGTGTTAATCCTTATCGCTGGAGTAATTTTGTTTACGATCCTCAAAAGCTTCTTTAAAGCACTTTTATTTGTTATTTTAATTATCCTAGTTTATTACGGACTTATGTATTTCATTGACGGATCAGTTGAAAGCATACAATCTACACTAAGAGTATTTTTTTAGCCATGGGGTGCACCATGGTTTTTTTATTGAGAAGAACTTTGATTTAGATAATTACAGAACAAAAAATATCAAATCAAATAAATCCTTCACCACAAATATTAATTGTTTAATCGACTAATTAATTGGACATCCTATATAACAACATACTTGGAAGGAGACTGCAGCATGAGAATAAATAATCGTAATAGTCTAGGGTCAGGTAGAAAAGGTGTCTTGAATATGGATTTTCATGAATTTCAAAATAGAGGACAAGAATCCAATTCTTTAGAGATGGCAAGTGAGTTTGGTTTAACATTAAGAGAAGTGCGTGATTTGAAAAGACAGTTGGAGCGTTCGTAAAAAATTTTTAACTGTTCTTGACATTTGTTGGATCCGAACGTAAGATATTAAATAACATATTGATACATACGAACATTCCATAGACGGAGAAAAGTAGGATAGGATCTCTTGGAGAGAGAGGAAGTGCCGTGGCTGAGAGCATTTCCACAAGTAGACTATTTGAAAGACACTCCCGAGGCTTTATTCTGAACGATTTCTAGTAAGGATAAACGTAATCGGCGTTAACGATGAAAGTGGGAGAACAGTTTTTTGTTCTTCAATTAGGGTGGCACCACGGGCTTATAACTCTCGTCCCTACTGTTTTTATTTCAGTAGGAACGAGGGTTTTTTGTATTTATAAAGGTTTATTTAGGAGGATTTACAATGTCGATTAATATCCCAAGAGGTACTCAGGATCTTTTACCAGGTACAATTGAAAAATGGCAGTATATTGAAAAGTTTGCTAGAGACTTATGTAAACGATATAACTATAACGAAATTCGTACACCAATCTTTGAACATACCGAGTTATTCCAACGTGGTGTTGGAGATACAACAGATATTGTTCAAAAAGAAATGTACACATTTACAGATCGCGGAGATCGTCAATTAACATTACGTCCAGAAGGTACAGCGTCAATCGCTCGATCTTATGTTGAAAATAAAATGTTTGGAAATAGTAATCAACCTACTAAGTTGTACTATATCGGTCCTATGTTCCGTTATGAACGTCCACAGGCGGGTCGCTATCGTCAGTTCGTACAGTTTGGTATCGAAGCTTTAGGTAGTAATGATCCTTCTATCGATGCAGAAGTATTAGCGCTATCTATGGATTTATATCGTGGTCTTGGTTTGAAAAATGTTAAGTTAGTTCTTAATAGTTTGGGTGACTTAGATAGCCGTAAAGCGCACCGTGAAGCACTTGTTAATCATTTTAAACCGGTAGCACATGAGTTGTGTAATGATTGTAAAAATCGTTTAGAAACGAATCCATTACGTGTATTAGATTGTAAAAAAGATCATGATCACCCTTCGATGAAGACAGCACCTTCGATTTTAGAATATTTAAACGAAGAATCTAAGAACTATTTCGAGGCTGTTCAATCTTACTTAACAACTATGAAAATTCCGTTTGAAATTGATGCAAATTTAGTACGTGGTTTAGATTATTATAATCACACTGTATTTGAAATTATGTTAGAAGGAAAAGGATTCGGTACAATTTCAACTTTAAGTGGTGGCGGTCGCTATAACGGATTAGTTGAAGAAATCGGAGGTCCGAATACGCCTGGTATTGGTTTCGCGTTAAGTATAGAGCGTTTAATTTTAGCGCTTGAAACAGAAGGAATTGAACTACCAATTCAACAAGAAATGGATGTATTCATTATCGGAATTGGAGAAGAAGTGAAAAAAGAAGCAACTGCAATTTTATATCAATTGCGTAAAGCTGGTCTTGTTTGTGAAAAAGATTACCAAGATCGTAAAATAAAAGCTCAATTCAAAGCAGCGGAACGTTATAAAGCAAAATATGTAGCGATTCTAGGTGAGGAAGAATTATCTCGAGGAGTCATTAATTTAAAAGACCAGGAGACTGGTGCACAAGAAGAAGTTGCATTAGACATCTTTGTAAAATACGTAAGCTCTAAATAATCAAATGGGGGAATTGAAAATGGAACAACGAACGCATTTATGTGGTGAATTAAGAGAATCACATATTGGTCAAAGTGTAACTCTTAAAGGATGGGTACAAAAAAGACGTGATTTAGGTGGATTAATCTTTATTGATTTACGTGACCGTTCTGGACTTGTACAAATCGTTTTTAATCCTGAAACTTCAGGTGAAGCTTTAGCGCTAGCTGAAACTGTACGTAATGAATTCATTCTTCACGTTCACGGGAAAGTCGTATCTCGTGGTGAAGGTACAGCGAATACAAATCTTGAAACGGGAGCAATCGAAGTTTCTGTTGAAAAGCTTGAGATTATTAATAAAGCTAAGAATCCTCCATTTGCAATCGAAAATAAAACGGAAGTAGCAGAAGACCTTCGTTTAAAATATCGTTATTTAGATTTACGTCGTCCTGTTATGTATGACACATTTAAATTACGTTCAAAAATTACAAAATCAATTCGTGATTTCTTAGATGGTGAAGACTTCTTAGAAGTTGAAACGCCAATTTTAACGAAGAGTACACCAGAAGGAGCTCGTGACTATTTAGTACCTAGTCGTGTACATCCTGGTGAGTTTTATGCATTACCACAATCACCGCAAATTTTTAAACAATTATTAATGGTTTCAGGATTTGAACGCTATTTCCAAATTGCGCGATGCTTCCGTGATGAAGATTTACGTGCTGATCGTCAACCAGAATTTACTCAAATAGACATTGAAACTAGCTTCCTTTCTCAAGAGGAAATAATGGAAATGTCTGAAAGAATGATGGTTAAAATGATGAAAGAAACAAAAGGTGTTGAACTAGTAACGCCACTTCCACGTATGAGCTATGAGGAAGCGATGAATCGTTACGGTTCTGATAAGCCTGATACTCGTTTTGGATTAGAGTTAATTGATGTTTCATCGTTCGCTAAAGAAAGTGGATTTAAAGTATTTACTTCAGCTGTTGAAAACGGTGGGCAAGTAAAATGTTTAAATGTAAAAGGTCAAGCAGCAAATTATTCTCGAAAAGACATCGATGGTCTTCAAGAATATGCCGGTCGTTATGGAGCAAAAGGTCTTGCTTGGTTAAAACTTGAAGAAGATGGTTTCAAAGGTCCAATCGCTAAATTCTTTAGTGAAGAAGAGTTTGCTACATTAAAATTAGCTGTAGAAGCTGAAGCAGGAGACTTAATTTTATTCGTAGCTTCGGATGCTTCTGTAGTTGCAAATAGCTTAGGTGCACTTCGATTAAAACTAGGTAAAGACTTAGATTTAATTGATCAATCTAAATTCAATTTCTTATGGGTTACTGACTGGCCATTACTTGAATATGATGCAGAGTTAAATCGTTATTTTGCTGCTCATCATCCATTCACTTCACCTGTTCGTGAAGATATTGATAAATTGGACACAGATCCAGGTAGCGTAAAAGCTCAAGCGTATGACCTAGTATTAAATGGTTACGAACTTGGTGGAGGATCAGTTCGAATTTACGAAAGAGACGTACAAGAAAAAATGTTCAAATGCTTAGGATTTTCTGAAGAAGAAGCACAAGAACAATTTGGTTTCTTAATGGAAGCATTTGAATACGGAACTCCACCACACGGAGGAATTGCGTTAGGTTTAGACCGTATTGTTATGTTACTTGCAGGTCGCTCAAATTTACGAGACACAATAGCATTCCCTAAAACAGCTTCAGCAAGTTGTTTATTAACAAATGCACCAAGCCCAGTTTCTTCTGGACAATTAGAAGAATTAGCGTTAAAAACAACTGTAGAAGAGTAAAATAAAAAGGAAGGGTGAAGGAATTCATTTTCTTACTCCTTTCCTTTTTCTTGTTGGGAGATTAAGAAAAATTTTGATATTCTTTAAATCAAGCTTGATGTCAATAGCTTGTATCATGTATATTTAAATCATTGTAATCTGATTAAGATAGTGGGAGTTGAATAAATGTTACACCAATTTTCTCGTAATGAGCTTGCTTTTGGTAAAGCAGGTTTAGAGCGATTACAAAACAGTACGGTAGCTATTTTAGGTATTGGAGGCGTTGGCTCATTTGCTGCAGAAGCTTTAGCACGTTCAGGAGTCGGCCGTTTAATTCTAGTTGATAAAGATGTTATTGATATTACAAATGTGAATAGACAAATTCATGCTTTATTATCAACAGTTGGAGAGCCTAAAGTAGAAATGATGAAACAACGTATTCTTGAGATTAATCCTGAGTGCGAAGTAATTACACATAGAATGTTTTATACAGAAGAAACATTTGAAAAGTTTTTCGAAGTTCCATTAGATTTTGTAATTGATGCGTCTGATACAATTACATATAAAATTCACTTAATTAAAGAATGTCGTCGTCGTGGAATTCCACTGATTTCAAGTATGGGTGCTGCGAATAAAATGGATCCAACTCGATTTAAAATTGCTGATATATCAAAAACAACTCATGATCCAATTGCAAAGGTTATTCGAACTAAACTTCGTAAAGAAGGCATTCAAAAAGGAGTAACAGTTGTCTATTCAGACGAAAGTCCTATTGTTATTCGTGAAGATGTACGTAAAGAAATCGTACCAGATGAAAATACAAAAATACGTAAAGCAAAAATGCCACCATCTTCAAATGCCTTTGTACCATCAGTTGCTGGCTTAATCGCAGCTAGTCATGCAGTACGTGAATTAATAAAGGATATTGAAATTAAGCGTGTAGGTAAAGAATAACCACACACTGACTGTAGGAAGTAATTTCCTACAGTTTTTTATTTATTAATGCAAAAACTACCTTCAATAGGAGGTGTTTGATGTTGAATAGAGCCTTGAAAGTATTTTGCACTTTCGCGTTATCTTTAACATTATTAACTGCTTGTAATAGTACAAGTGACGTGGAAAAAGATCCACAACAGCAACATGTAGACAATTTATCTAATCGGATTAATGTCAAGTATCAAAAGAAAAATAATGTTGTTGAGAAAAATGGTAGGGTTGGCAATGATGGTGTTGTGAATGATGAGGAATCGATTGAAATGAATAAACGTAAGCCTAGTAAGTAAAAATGACCCCCAAAATTTATTGGGGGTTTTTAGTTCGGACACATTACCCTAGAGGGTTACATAGTTAAATCCTTCTCATTTTTCGCGCTATTTTTACGTCTTCTCACAAATTGACGTCCAATTAGAGAAATAATTAATAGTCCGACTACAAGAAGTAAAATTTGAAGATATGATAAGTTAAAGTATTTTGCACCAGTAATAATTAAAAGCGTAGATAGTGTACCTTTAATAATAAAAAATATGATAATCCATAAACCGCCTTTTTTCCAATTCATCAAAATATACTCCTTACTAATACATGCCATTTGTTACTACATTATACAATATAGCAATTCATAATATACTGTGAATGTTTTACATTATTTTGTCCAAATTTATTCTGCTAGATTGATTAATATATTTTGTTTCTTTTGGATTAATGTTTTTAGATTAACCATTTTTTTAGTTAAATGTTCATTTTCATTTTTTAATTTTTCTACTCTTTCTTTTAACAGTATATTCTCCTTTGAAACTTGTTGATTTTGTTCAAAATTCAATAAGAATTCGATAATCATTTCTAAATTTAATAAAGGAGGATTTACAGGTTTATTTAATTTAGTACCTTCTTTAGGATTATTTATTTCTCTAACTTGATCTTTTGATAGTTTTCGGTATCTAGAAGCACATGCTGCCTTTGTCCGATTAATAATATTAGCAACCATTTCGAATGCTTCTTGTTTCGATTTACCTTTACTTTCATATTTTTCAACTAGCTCAATTAATATGTTTTCATCTTCAAGTGACCATTTTGTTTTCTGAGCATTCATTTTTTCACCTTCTTTATTTCATCTATTATTATCTTCACCAAATAAATTGTTAGTAAAATTAATTATTTGCATGGTGCAGATGAAAAATGTTTCCAATTCAATTACAATAGTAAAAAGAGTTATAAAGGAGGGAGAAAAATGAGTCATGAACCTCTAGCATATCGTATGAGACCAAGGACGATTGATGAGTTAATTGGTCAGGAAAAAATTATCGGAAAAGAATCAGCGTTATATCGATTAATACATAGCGGACGAGTTCCTTCAATGTTAATACACGGAGAACCTGGAATTGGTAAGACTTCGTTTGCCCATGCAATTGCAGGTACTGTCGATAAACGTTTTGTAACTGTAAATGCGACTACTTCTGGTAAAAAAGAACTTGATGATATTGTTCATGAAGCGAAAATGTTCGGTGAGATCATTCTTTTTGCAGATGAAATACATCGTTGGTCTAAGCTACAACAGGATTATTTATTATCATATGTAGAAAGCGGATTTATCACATTAATTGGAGCAACTACTGAGAATCCATATCACGATGTTAACAGCGCAATACGCTCACGCTGTAACCATATTTTAAAATTAGAACCGCTTTTACCAAAACATATTTATAAATTATTAGATAAAGCTTTAAGAGACGAAGAAAGAGGACTAGGAAATTTACAAGTGCAAATATCAGAGGAACAAATATTAAAGATTGCTCACGGCGTAAATGGTGACGCAAGATCATCATTAAATATATTAGAGTCAATTGTCTACGGGTCACCGAAGGAATCTGATGGAACAATTATCGTACAAGATGAAGTGATTGATGAATTTCTTCGTTCGAAAGGTTTTAATCATGATAAAAATGGAGATTTTCATTACGACACATTGTCTGGTTTCCAAAAGAGTATTCGAGGCAGTGATGTAAATGCAGCACTTTACTATTTGGCGAGGCTCATTGAAGCGGGCGATTTAACGAGCATTATTCGAAGATTATTAGTGATTGCTTACGAGGATATCGGATTAGCTGGCGAACCTTGGAAGGTTGTCCTGGCTTGTGAAGCCGCAAAGCAAGTTGGATTTCCTGAAGCAAGAATTATTCTTTCAAACGTGGTAATTGAACTATGTTTGTCATCCAAATCAAATTCTAGTGTTACATCAATTGATCGAGCTTTAAATGATGTCAGAAGTGGGCTACATGACGATATTCCAGCGCATTTGAAAGATAGTCATTATACAGGTGCAAAGGATATGGGGCATGGGATTGGTTATATTTATCCCCACGATCATCCTTTAGGGAATTTTGGCGGCTGGGTAAATCAACAATATCTTCCTGATCGACTAGTAAATCAAGTTTACTACAAACCAAAAGAAGCAGGTAATGAAAAACGTTACGGAGCCATTTTTGAAAAACTACAGCAGTTTAAGAAAAATCGTAATTAGGTAAATTTATAAATGAGGAGGTAGCTTAATCTACCTTCCTTAGAAAACATAAAGAATCCTGTCCTCTGTAAAAATATATAGAATATAATAATCTTTAGTAATAGGATAACACCCTAATATGAACGGAACATGAATAAAAAAAGTCGAGATTCGAGTCTCGACTTTGCTTTTACGCACTAACATCATTTTCAAATACGCCAATAGTTGGAGAATCAACTAAATGACTAGTTAATAATTTTATCTCGAGGAAAAGTAAATCAGGTTTAATAAAAGTTGAAGGGATAGATAAAATCTCTTTGTCATCTTTATCATAAAAAACAATATAATTCACTTTTCGTTGATATGCTGCTTTCTTACCGTCGTTTTTACCCCATTTTCGAAGTTCAATCGTCATCCGATTAATCTTATGAAGCTCAATTGACTTCAATTCATTACCTTTCTTTAAGGTTAACTGTCTACTTGTTAATATTACTTTAGACTTCTTTCGTAATTGAATTGTTGCATATACTTTATATAAGAAAATAGTCCATAGTAATGCTAGTAAGATAAAATAAATAGGATCGTGATTGCCAAAAGCAGTACCAGTTCGAACAGCTGATAGAAAACCTAGAAAATAAGTCCCGAACTGCCAGCTAGGTTTTGATTCTAAAATGACTTCTTGACCTAATTTATCATTTTCTTCTTTATTCAATAATTCAAGCTGCGTTTTATGTTCATCCTCAGTGTATTGATCCCATTTTGTAAATGCTGTAATTGTTTCATCAAAAAAAAGCGGACTAGGAATTTGTTCTGTAATATAGGCTCCTACATAAGCAGCCATCCAGTCATTTTCTTCCCAATTTTCTTGTTGACTACGAAATTTAGTTAAATAATAAGTTACTTCTTGTTCATAATAGTTTGAAGTATCATATCGCTTTATAATTTCGATCTCGTCGGGAATCACACCAAAGTCCTCATGAGTAATTAAATAAAGAAATAGTCTGTTTTTCACGAAACTATGTTGATGCTCTTCTGTAAATGTATAGATATCTTTCTTTGAAAATTCATTTAATTTCGTATAAAACCATACAGCAGATTCAATATTATGAGCACAATAATCAAGGATATCTTTTTCGATTTGTACGCCATGTTCCATCAATGATATAACAGCATCCACTTTTAAGTAAGGATCATTATACTCAAGTGCTTCTTTTAAATTTTCATGAATACAATCATCATAATAATATTGCATCAACTGAAGAAAAATACCCATCTCTGTTCGAACGGTGAGGTAAGATTCCTTCCAAGCTTGGTATACATATTTTAAGTTGTAGTCTTGATCATAATGTAAATATGAATCCAGTTTAAGTTTATATAAAACTTTTATTTGTTCGGTAATATAATCGTTCTCAGCGGGTGAAAAAGGTAGCGGAATTGAATTCCTCTTACAGAGTAGAATCAGATGGAAAATAGACATTGCAGTTTCTTCATTTTCGATTAAATGTAATAGTTTTTTTACGAGTACCGGAGCCCAATTTGTCTCTTCGAAAATGAATTGAACATCGATATCAAGCGAGTATTGATTACTATTTTTTTCAATGATTCGTATATAAGCATCTCTTGCTAACTCTGATTTCAGACTTATTAATAAATAGAGCGCTTGAAGTTTTGCTCGTTCACTATATGCTTCAAAATTCTTTTCGATTGGAGCTATTAATTCTTCGCATTCGAACTCTGAACAAAATCCAACTAAGTGATAGCTTCCATCATCCCAATCTTCTATTGATTTCGGGAAATTGGTTCCCGCTTCTTCTAATAAATATATTAATGATTCAATAGAAGCACCTGATCGAAGAGACTTTCTAAGTTGGTCAATGCCTTTTGCACGCTGATAAAGATCTTGATGGCGTAATTGATTTACTATTTTCTTGAATTTTCTTTGTACAGCCAACTTAAAACCTCCTCTAGCTTCTTTTTAATTCCAATATATCATATTAAGGGTAATGGGAAATAGTTAAATAGTCTTGTAGTGTATCCGATGACTTAGAAATTCAGGTCTTTTAACTTATTTTTTGTCATAATTGGATAAATTTTACAAAATGTTTTGAAAATTTATTATAATAATAAGAACAAGCTGTTCATATTTTTATATAGAACTTGTCCAATCCTTGCGATCATTTCGATTAAGTTATTCTCGAAAAGAAAGTAGGAATTTTTTTTGTACCTAAAAATAAGAATGGAGGATGAACATGGTTAAACTCTATGTCCTGGCAGTTGTCATTGGTGGAGTGACCGGATTTATTTTTCACATCCTGTTTAACAAAGGTACGATTATGCTCCCCGTGAGACGAAAGAAAGGCTTTTATTTAGGTTTTCTTGCAGATATTTTATTTGGATCAACAGCTGCAACATTATTTGTTTCTTTATTTATACCAGAAAACATGTTAAAAGATATGCGTATGGTAATCGGATACTGTATATTAGCTGGTCTCTCATCTCAAAGCTTTCTTTTAAGTAGGGCACTTAACACTGAACGAGAAAGGGTAAGTTCACTGCATAATATTTCTAAGCAAATTGTGTAGTATTTTTAATAATTTACTTAGCAAAAGTTGAAGGAGGCATGTAATGAGGCTAGCGCTAACACCTGAAGAGAAAGCCATTTATTTAGATTTATTAGAGGATTTGTTAAATGCCGATACTGAATACGAAATAAAAAGTATCGAATTCCAAATTGTAAGCTTTTTAAATAACATAAGAGAATCTAGAAAAAATGTTGAAGATTTCGATGAAAAGGCAGCAGCTGCTCAATTCGTGCGAGCTGGTAAATTAAAAAGTTAGGCAAACCCCAAAAAATGAAACAGACTAAAATTGAAAACACCAATCATGTTGTATAGTTTAACTATAATACATTAGGGGTGTTTTTTTTTGTGGGGATTATTAAACTACTAGATAAATAGAGAAATTGAGAAACGGAGCGACTATAGATAGATATTGCACTTTTCCAATTGGTTTAGTGCATTTTTTTCCTGACATGTGAATTTATACGCTAAATAGTGTACAATAATTGTATTACTACAGTTTAAAAATAGGATAAATCTGATTAAAATAAGAGATACAGTTTATTGAACGGAGTGAATTAATGAAGATTTCAACAAAGGGAAGATACGGACTGACAGTTATGATTGAATTAGCAAAAAGATATTGTGATAAACCAATTTCTCTAAAGAGCATTGCGAAAGCACAAAATCTTTCTGAGCATTATTTAGAACAAATTATTTCATTATTACGTAATGCGGGATTAGTTAAGAGTATTCGCGGAGCATATGGTGGGTATATTTTAACAAAGGAACCAAATGAAATTTCTGCAGGGGAAGTGATAACTGCACTTGAAGGATCATTATCTCCAATCGAAAATCTTGAAGATGAAAATCCTGCACAAAGAGAGTTATGGACTCGTGTTCAAAAAGCGATTAATGAAGTGTTAGACCATACGAGTCTTGAGGATTTAGCAAAATTAGAATCTGATGATTTAAATGGATATATGTTTTATATTTAATTTTAGCGCGTTCAAAGATAGTTGAACGCTTCATAAGGAAAGGATTTAATAAAAATGGAACGTATTTATGTAGATCATGCTGCAACTTCTCCAATGCATCCAGAAGTAATTGAAAAGATGGTTGTCGAAATGCAAGAGACTTTTGGAAATCCATCTAGTATTCATTCATTTGGTCGACAAGCTCGTCAAAAGATTGATACTGCACGCATGATTTGTGCTAATAGTATAGGATCAAAAGTTAATGAAATTATTTTTACAAGCGGTGGAACAGAAAGTGATAATCTTGCTGTTTTAGGCGCTGCTTATGCAAATCAAAAATATGGTAAGCACATTATTACCTCTAGCATCGAGCATCATGCTATATTACATACATGTCAGGCTCTTGAAAAGGAAGGCTTTGAGGTTACGTATTTACCTGTTGATCATACAGGTCGTGTGAATGTAGATGATGTAAAAGCTGCACTACGTGATGATACGATTTTAGTATCCATTATGATGGTTAATAATGAAATCGGAACAGTTCAACCAATTAAAGAAATAGGTGAACTTCTTAGTAACCATAAAGCTCATTTCCATACAGATGCTGTACAAGCTTACGGTTTAATTCCAATTAATGTTGAAGAACTTGGTGTAGACTTTTTATCCATTTCCTCACATAAAATTAATGGACCTAAAGGTGTAGGTTTTCTTTATGTAAGTGAAAATGCGATTTTTAAACAATTACAATATGGTGGACAACAAGAGCGTAAACGTCGTGCAGGGACAGAAAATGTTCCTGGTATTGTTGGATTAGCTAAAGCAGTAGAAGTCATTCACATCGAAAGAGATGATCGTGTAAAAAACTATTTGCGCTTCCGTGACATCTTACTTAGTGTACTAAAGGAAAACGGAATTCGTTTTGAAAAAAATGGAAATGAGTCGTTTTTTGCACCACATGTGTTAAACTTATCATTTGAAGATATTTCAATTGAATCATTTTTGGTAAACCTTGATTTATCAGGCATAGCAGCATCAAGCGGGTCTGCTTGTACAGCTGGTAGCATAGATCCATCACATGTTTTAGTTGAGATGTTTGGAATCGATTCACCTAAAATACGTTCTTCGATTCGATTCAGTTTTGGTTATGGAAATACAGACGAACAAATCCGGATACTTGGAGAGCGTGTTTCTTCAATTGTAAAACGATTAGTTAAAATATAAATTTAAAAATGCGAGGGGATATTATTTATGAATAAAAAAGATCCAAAAGACACTCGCGTAGTAGTAGGAATGTCAGGTGGTGTAGATTCATCTGTAACAGCATATTTATTGAAACAACAAGGATATGATGTCATCGGTATTTTTATGAAAAACTGGGATGACACAGATGAATTTGGTGTATGTACAGCAACTGAAGATTATGAAGATGTAATTGCAGTTTGTAATCAAATAGGAATTCCGTATTATGCAGTGAATTTTGAAAAGCAATATTGGGATAAAGTGTTTACTTATTTCTTAGATGAATATAAAAAAGGTAGAACGCCAAATCCAGACGTAATGTGTAACAAAGAAATTAAGTTTAAAGCATTTCTTGAACATGCAATGGAACTTGGAGCAGATTATGTAGCAACAGGTCATTATGCCGGTGTTGAGTTTCGTGACGGAGAATATAAAATGTTACGAGGAATCGATAGCAACAAGGACCAAACTTATTTCTTAAATCAACTTGGCCAAGAACAACTATCGAAAGTTATGTTCCCACTTGGAGGCTATTTAAAGCCTGAAATCCGTAAAATTGCTGAAGAGGCAGATTTAGCAACAGCAAAGAAAAAGGACAGTACTGGAATTTGCTTCATAGGTGAACGTAACTTTAAAGAATTTCTAAGTAATTATTTACCTGCACAACCTGGTGAAATGAGAACAATGAACGGGGAAGTGAAAGGTAAACATGATGGACTAATGTATTATACAATTGGACAACGTCATGGACTTGGAATCGGTGGAAATGGAGATCCTTGGTTTGTTGTAGGTAAAGACTTAAAAAATAATGTTTTATTAGTTGAACAAGGATTCCACAATGACTTACTTTATAGTAATGAAGTACTTGCTTCTGATATTAGTTGGACATCAGATAAACCGAAAGAAGGCTCATTTACATGTACTGCTAAATTCCGTTATCGTTCTGAAGATAACGAGGTAACAGTTCATATTTTAGATGATAACTCAGTAAGAATACTTTGCCACGAAAAAATTCGTGCAATCACTCCAGGACAAGCCGTTGTATTTTATGACGGAACAGACTGCCTAGGTGGAGGTACAATTGATCGTGCATTTATCGATGGTAAGGAATTAACCTATTTAAGATAAATCTATTTACCCCAATCGAAATGGTTGGGGTTATTTTTTTTGAATGAAAATACTGATTTAACGTTGAATTTTGAAGAAACGTTCCTTTGAAATGTAAACTATGGTGTGTTAGTGTAAAATAGATATACTAAACTGTTGAAGTCTATCCAAAAATAATTGAAAGAAACTACATAGAGGTGTCATGTATGAATAATTTTGAACGTGGAGTAGCAGCACTGCAAGAGGGAAACTTAGAGGATGCAGCTAATTATTTAACGAAAGAAATTGAAGAAAATCCTACTAATTCATTAGCATATGTTAATTTTGGTCAACTTTTACTTTCGATGGGAGATGTAGAAAGGGCTTGTCGTTTTTTTGAAAAGGCTTTAGAAATTGATCCGGAATTGGCAGCAGCACATTATGCAGTAGGGACAGTGTATTTTGAAGATGGAAAGTTTGAATTAGCTAAAAAACATTTTCAACATTGTGTGAAACTTGGGATGAATGATAGTGATGTCCATTTTATGATAGGTTTATGCTGTGTTAATAATGGAGAAGATCGATTTGCACTTCCATTTTTTCAACGAGCGATTGAGCTAGATGATCAAGATGTAGACGCATTATTCCAATATGGCCTTACTTTAGCTAAATTAGAAATGTTAGATGAAGCGAAAATGAATTTAGAAAAGGTTTTACAATTAGATGAATATCATGCTGATGCCCACTATAATTTAGGCATTATTGCGATGTTTAATGATCAAGTTACGACTGCAAAAGATCATTTTAATAAAGCGATTGAAAGTCAAGATGATCATATGCTTGCGATGCATGCTCTAAAAGTGATTGAAAATAAAGAAGAGGAATGAAACTAGTTTTTAAGTAAGTTCGGGGAGGTGGAGTAATGCAAACCCAAAGTGAAATGGAATTGTTTGTTGATGAGACACCATATATTAAAGGGCATATCACAACAATCATCTTTTATAATGTAGAAAATTTTTATACTGTTGCAAAGGTAAAAGTAGTTGATACCAATTTATCAAATTGTGAACAGGAAATGACCATTACTGGGAATATTCCGAGAATGAATGAAGATGAAACCTATACATTTAAGGGGATTGTAAAAGACCATCCGAGGTATGGGAAACAATTTCAAATTTCATCATTTGAAAAAGAACTTCCATCTACTAAAAAAGGTGTTATTCAATATTTATCCTCAGATTTGTTTAAAGGAATTGGAAAGAAAACAGCCGAAAAAATAGTTGATCATTTAGGTGAAGGGGCAATTAATAAAATTTTAGATAATGCAGATAGCTTAGAAGGTGTCCCCGGGTTAGCAAAATCCAAGGCTAAAGAAATTTATGAAACAATTCTTTCACATCAAGGTCTTGAAAAAGTAATCAGCTTTTTAAGTAGCTACGGTATTGGAACGGGTTTATCGATTAAGATTTATAAAACGTATAATGAATCAACTCTAGATGTGATCAGAACAAATCCATTTAAGTTAATTGAAGATGTGGATGGGATTGGGTTTGGAAGAGCTGATGAAATTGGTCGTGCAATCGGAATTACAGGAAATCATCCAGATCGAATACGTGCCGGTTGTATTTATATTTTAGAGCATTTATCGATGCAAGAAGGACATGTTTATATTACACAGGATCAGTTTATTGATGAAACTAGACAATTATTAATGAAACAAGATAAAGAACTTGTCGAAGCAGTCGACATTTCTCGGGAAATGAACCGATTAGTAGCAGACGGGAAGCTAGTAATGGAAGATGAGAGAATCTATTTAGCTGCTCTTTATTACGCTGAGAAAGGCATTGTAAATGCGATCCAAAAATTATTAAACAGTGCTCCAGATTTAGGAGAAATGACTGAAACTAGATTTGCAAAAGAGCTAGAAGATCTTGAATCAAAAATGAATGTAAAATATGCACCTTCACAAGCTCAGGCGATCAAAAAGGCTATGGAGTCAGCAATGATGGTTCTAACGGGTGGACCAGGGACAGGTAAAACAACAGTTATTAAAGGGATCGTTAATCTATTTTCAACCATCCATGATTTATCTTTAGATCAACATTCTTACCCAAAAGATGATCCATTTCCATATTTGCTTGCTGCACCTACAGGTAGAGCGGCAAAACGAATGAGTGAAGCAACTGGATTACCGGCAGTAACAATCCATCGATTACTCGGTTGGACAAGGGAAGGTGAGTTTAGCCATCATGAGGAAAATCCCTTAAATGGAAAGTTACTGATCATTGATGAGTTTTCAATGGTCGATGTTTGGTTAGGGAATCAATTACTCAAAAGCATTCCAGAAGGCTGCCAAGTCATTTTTGTTGGGGATGAGGATCAATTACCTTCTGTTGGTCCAGGTCAAGTCTTAAAAGACTTATTAAACTCTGGTACTGTTCCAACAGTAAGATTAAAAGACATTTATCGTCAATCAGAAGATTCGTCGATTATTACGCTTGCACATTATATAAAAGATGGAACAATTTCCGAGGATTTATTTGAACAAAGAAAAGATCGTTCATTTATTGGTTGTTCAAGTCAACAAGTTGTCGAAGTCGTCAAAAAAGTGTGTGAAAACGCCCACAAAAAAGGTTTTCCTGTAAGAGATATCCAAGTATTAGCGCCGATGTATCGTGGTCCAGCTGGAATTGATGCTTTAAATGAAGGGCTACAAGAGGTGTTTAACCCTAAAAAAGAGAAGCAACGAGAAATGAGTTTCGGTGATACAACATTCCGTACAGGTGATAAAGTTCTCCAACTCGTAAACGTACCTGAAAATAATGTCTTTAATGGAGATATGGGCGAAATTGTAAACATTTTTTTCGCCAAAGAAAATGTTGAACAACAAGATCTAATAATCGTTTCATTTGATGGAAATGAAGTGACCTATACTAGACCAGATTTTTCTCAATTAACACTTGCTTACTGTTGTTCAATTCATAAGTCGCAAGGAAGTGAATTTGATATTATTGTGCTTCCAATTGTCAAAAGTTATTATCGAATGCTTCGAAGAAATTTAATTTACACTGCAGTGACAAGAAGTAAAAAATTCTTAATCATGTGCGGTGAACAAGATGCATTTATTCAAGGCATTGGAAGAACAGATGATGGGCAAAGACAAACTACATTATGCATGAAACTAAAAGGAATTGAAAATGGTGAAGTACAGCTAAATGAGGATTTACCATTTCAGCTTTCAGATGAATTACCAAATCTTTCACCTTATGATTTCATGTAATTGACTAAGAATATATAGTGCAAGACGATTCCTGTACTAACGTATATTTTTATGAAAATTTGGTCACAATGCTTAGAAACATTGCCTTTTTAGGCTAAGGGAGCGAGCGTTGTGATTTGTCCAAATTGTCATAGTAAAGACTTAGGGAAAATAGGTGTAAATCAATATTATTGTTGGGGATGTTATATTGAACTAACAATTAATAAAGGGATGATTTATACCCACCAAGTTGAAGAAGATGGTACGTTAAGTTCGTTAGATGATTTATTTGATGAACAGGATCGAAAACTTAGTATGTAGGAGTGGGTAATTGATGGCTAGAAAAAGCTCTTTATTAGGTTTAGGTTTAGGTGCAGGTGCACTTGCGATGAAATTAATGTACGATAACAAATGGCTTACTCAAAAGAACATGAAACGTATGAGAAAGTCATTGAAAAAAATGCTTTAATTTTTTTAAGCACATGTCTTTTGGGCATGTGCTTTTCTTATGTAATCAAACCCACAGGAATGTAGAAACATTTGCTGAAAAAATTTTCATTGAGAAAATGAACACCTTCTTATATCATTTAAAAAAAGATGGAAAAGAGATGGTAAATATGGGAGTAGGAGTTAAGCTTGTTAAGAATGATGTAAAGTATGCAAAAGCAGTTTTTAAGCTATCATCAGATCCAGGTGTGAAAGATGTTTTAGGAATAAAGGTAGATCATATTGATGATACAATTGGTTTTATTCGTTATATTGTCCAGCAGGAATTAGAAGGTAAAGTAATAAATCGGATCATTTTGAATGAACAAGATGAAGTTGTCGGTATAACTAGTTTAAAGCATATTGACCGAGGCGATGGAATTTGTCATATCGGCACTTGGATCGGAGTTCCATTTTGGGGGCAAGGGTATAATGAAGCTTCAAAAATTGAAATCTTAAAAATTGCTTTTAACGAGTTGAAAATGGACTATGTTTTTGCTGGTGCCAAAGAGTCAAATACAAGATCAAGGCGTGCACAGGAGAAATTAGCTTATATGACAATTGGTGTAGAAAAGGATTTTCCAAAAGAATTATCGATTGTTGAAAAAGAGGCTAAAACTAAATGTGTATTGAATGTTGTGAAGAGAAAAGATTTCGTAAATTTTTTAACGAGTCACATAAGTTAATGGAAATTCTCCATACTAATTAACAGTATGGAGGTTTTTTTATGGACGGGTTAAAGTTAAAGTGGATCTATCGATTATGTTTAATTTTGTTAATTGGATTGGTTGGAATCGTTTTTTATTATTTAAAACCGGTTTATTTACATATTGTAATTGGTGTTTTAAAATCGATGGTTCCCTTTTTGATCGGGTTAATAATTGCTTATTTGTTACATCCAGCAATTGAATATATTCATAATAAAGGGGTAAAACGAGCAATTGCGATATTATTGATTTATTTAATATTTTTTGGAGGGTGTGTACTAGGGCTTTATTTATTACTCCCTATTTTTAAACAACAGTGGCAAGATATTTTAAAAGCTTTTCCTAAAGTAATGGCATTATATGATAATCTTTTATCAAAAATCGAACGAAAGACTTCGAGGATGCCAATTTTTCTTCATAATCGTGTTGATTTAATGATAAATGGTGCTGAAAAATCGGGATTATCATTATTGAATAAATCTGGTGTATGGATGAAAGAATTAGTAAATAATATCATTTCACTCTTTATCATTCCATTTATCGTTTTTTACTTTTTAAAAGACTATAAGGTTTTATCGAATATGTTTTGGAAAATTATCCCTTACAAGTGGCGATATGAAGCGAAAGGTTTAGCAAAAGAGCTTAATAATACTTTTGGAAAATATATTCGTGGTCAAATATTAGTTTGTTTTTTACTGTTTGTTTTAGCAACAATATTTTTATGGATTATTCGAATGAAGTACGCACTAGTATTAGGAGTAATCATAGGTATAACAGATATCATTCCATACTTCGGACCGATTATTGGAGCAGTACCAACTTTATTTCTTGCCGCTTCGGAAGGGACAAGTTTATTAATTAGAGTAGGTATTACATTAATTGTATTACAATTGATTGAAGGTAACGTCCTTTCTCCGCTCATTATTGGTAAATCAATTCATACTCATCCAGTTATAATTATGTTTTTTCTATTAGTTGCAGGTGAAATAGCTGGTTTTTTTGGTTTGTTAATTGCAGTTCCATTATTGGTTGTCATCATTTCAGTTATTCGTTATTACAGTAATAGAAAAGAACGTCTCTCAACTTGACTTTCATTTTTGACAATGATACTATTTTTTCATACAATTTATATTTGCAAAATTTTGAAGGAACAAGTATGTCACTAAACCATTTAAAGCTTATGCGAAAGAGAGAAGTTTCCTAGGCTGAAAGAAACTTTAATGAAGGGTGACAGAAAAGCTACTCCTGAATGCAGCTAATCACTGACGCGTCAGATCACGTTACGGTCTCTTTGAGGTGATGAATAGACTTCGAGGCATTTTGCCTAAGCAACTAGCTTTCTATTCATAATCAGGGTGGTATCGCGAGTACATCTCGTCCCTGTTTTAGGGACGGGATTTTTTTGTTTTTATAACATTATAAATTTACTAAATGGAGGTTAATATAATGAAAAAGTTAACTGCTGCTCAAATTCGTCAAATGTACTTAGACTTCTTTAAAGAAAAAGGTCACTCTATTGAGCCAAGTGCATCTTTAGTACCAGTAGATGATCCAACTTTATTATGGATTAATAGTGGTGTAGCGACATTAAAAAAATATTTTGATGGTCGAGTTATTCCAGAGAATCCAAGAATAACAAATTCACAAAAATCAATTCGAACAAATGATATTGAGAATGTTGGGAAAACAGCTCGTCACCATACATTTTTTGAAATGTTAGGTAATTTCTCAATCGGAGATTATTTCCGTGAAGAAGCTGTAACATGGGGTTGGGAACTTTTAACTTCATCTGAATGGTTTGGATTTGATAAAGACAAATTATACGTTACAGTCTATCCAGAGGATAAAGAAACGTATGATTTATGGATTAAATTAGGATTAGATCCTGAGCATATTATCTTATTAGAAGGTAACTTCTGGGAAATTGGTGAAGGACCATGTGGACCATGTACAGAGATTTTCTATGATCGTGGAACAAAATATGATCCAGAAAACATTGGAATTAAATTATTAAAAGAGGATTTAGAAAATGATCGATATTTAGAAATTTGGAATATTGTATTCTCTCAATTTAATTCAAAAGAAGGTTTAGACCGTAAAGAATACCCTGAGTTACCAAGCAAAAATATTGATACTGGAATGGGCTTAGAGCGTATGGCAAGTGTACTACAAGAAGTAGACACAAACTTTGACACTGATTTATTCATGCCAATTATCAATGTTGTTGAAACAATTTCTGGTCAAAAATATCGAAATGGAAATTTAGATCAAGATACTGCTTTTAAAGTAATTGCTGACCATATCCGTACAGTATCTTTTGCTGTTGCAGATGGCGCTCTTCCTTCAAATGAAGGTCGTGGATATGTATTACGTCGCTTAATCCGTCGTGCTGTTCGATTTGCAAAAAAATTAGGTATTGAACGTCCATTTATGTTTGAACTTGTTCCAGTGGTTGCAGAAATCATGGAAAGCTACTATCCAAATGTGAAAGAAAAAGTACCTTTCCTTCAAAAAGTAATTAAAAATGAAGAAGAGCGTTTCCATGAAACATTACATGAAGGATTATCACTTCTTACAAATGTAATGAAGGATGCAAAAGCTAAAGGAAGTACAGTAATTAAAGGTGAAGATGTTTTCCGTCTTTATGACACATATGGTTTCCCAATTGAATTAACGGAAGAATATGCAGAAGAAGAAGGATTAACAGTTGATCATGAAGGTTTCGAAGTAGAAATGGAAAAACAACGTGAACGTGCTCGTTCTGCAAGACAAGATGTTGATTCAATGCAAGTACAAAGTGAAGCACTTCGTGAAATCAAGGAAACTTCAGTTTTTGTAGGTTATAGCGAAGGTTCGGTTGAATCTACAGTTCTTGTTTTAGTACAAGACGGAGAAAAAGTTGAAGATGTAGCAAATGGCGAAGTAGCTCATTTAATTCTTGATGTAACTCCTTTCTATGCTGAAAGTGGAGGTCAAATTGCAGACCGTGGAACGTTAACGGCTCCTGGTTTAAAGGTAGAAGTGCTTGATGTTCAAAAAGCACCAAATGGTCAAAATTTACATCGAGTGAAAGTTGTTGAAGGTGCTTTATCAGTTGGTGCTAAAGTTACATCAACAATTAATAAAGCTAACCGTTCAAGTATTGTAAAGAACCATACAGCTACTCATTTATTACACCAAGCATTAAAAGATGTACTTGGAACTCATGTAAATCAAGCTGGTTCATTAGTAAACCAAGAACGCTTACGTTTTGACTTCTCACATTTCGGTCAAGTAACGTCTGAAGAACTTGAAACAATTGAAAAGATAGTGAATGAAAAAGTTTGGGAAAGCATTCCAGTTCAAATTTCTGAAAAAGCAATTGCTGAAGCAAAAGCAATGGGAGCAATGGCATTATTCGGTGAAAAATATGGTGATGTAGTACGAGTAGTACAAGTTGGAGATTATAGTCTTGAACTATGTGGTGGATGCCATGTTGATAACACAGCATCGATCGGTACATTTAAAATAATTTCTGAGTCAGGAATTGGAGCTGGTACACGTCGTATTGAAGCAGTAACTGGCAAATCAGCTTATGAATATATGCAAGAACAAATTGGTCAACTAAAAGACGCAGCTAGCCTATTAAAATCAAATACGAAAGACGTAGTTGCTCGTATTGAAACTTTACAATCAGAATTAAAACAAGTACAAAAAGAGAATGAATCACTTTCTTCAAAATTAAGCAATATTGAAGCAGGAAATATTAGTAATAACGTGAAAGAAGTAAATGGAGTAAAGTTCGTTGCTGCTAGAGTAAATGGAGCAGATATGAATAGTCTTCGCACAATGGTTGATGACCTTAAAAATAAAATTGGTTCTGTTGTTGTATTACTTGGTTCTGCTAATGAAGGTAAAGTAAACTTAATTGCTGGTGTTACAAAAGATTTAGTAGCTCAAGGATATCATGCAGGAAATCTAATAAAAGAAGCTGCTTCAATTTGTGGCGGAGGAGGCGGAGGCCGTCCTGATATGGCTCAAGCTGGCGGTAAGGATCCTTCGAAATTAGACGAAGCTGTTGCTTTTGTTGAAAAATGGATGAACACGATTTCAAAATAATACAAAAATCGTGTACAATAACAGATATAAAAATTTTTAGCTGATTCGTAACTGCGTAATAAAAATGGTACAATGTAATTAGTTAAAAATATACGGATAAGTGGGGTGCTTTGTATGGATTCATTTGATAAAACGATGAAGTTTAGTTTGCAAGATGAAGGTCAAGATATACGAGTTAATGAAGTTTTGTTAAAGGTTCATGACGCGTTACAAGAAAAAGGCTACAATCCAATCAATCAAATAGTAGGATACTTATTATCAGGTGATCCTGCATACATTCCTCGTCACAATGACGCAAGAAGTATGATGAAAAAATTAGAGCGTGATGAAATCATTGAGGAATTAGTTAAATCTTACTTACAACAACATCGTGGAGAATAATTAATGAGAGCACTTGGGCTAGATGTAGGTACTAAAACAATTGGTGTAGCTGTAAGTGATGCGCTTGGTTGGACAGCTCAAGGTATTGAGACAGTCAAAATTGATGAAGAACGTCAGAAATTTGGACTAGACCGACTAAAAGAAATCATCGATCGCTACGAAATCGAAAGAATAGTTGTAGGTCTTCCTAAAAATATGAACGGAAGTATTGGAGAACGCGGTGAAGCTTGCAAGCGTTTTGGAAAAATGATTGAAGAAGAATTCAATCTTCCGGTTATACTATGGGATGAAAGACTTTCAACAATGGCTGCCGAACGATTTCTAATCTCTGCTGACGTAAGTCGTAAGAAAAGAAAACAAGTAATCGATAAAATGGCAGCAGTAGTTATTTTACAAAACTACTTAGATAGTATAAAGTGATAAAGAAGAATGGAGATATGGCCGACAACAAGAGTATTTGCAGTTTAACTTTTTTTGGCGGCTTCTCCATCTACTTTCTTTTATACTAATACATAAAAGGATTAAAATAATAGAGGTGATATAAATGGAACACGGTGAAGACAGACAAATTACAATCATCGATGAGGAAGGTAATGAGATTCTTTGCAATATTATCATGACTTTTGAATCAGATGATTATGGTAAATCATACGTAATTTATAGTCCAGTTGGACAAGAGTTTGATGAAGATGGAGACCCAATCTACCATGCATCTAGCTTCATTCCTGCAGAAGATGGTGAAGATGGAGAGTTATATCCAATCGAATCTGACGAAGAGTGGGAAATGGTTGAAGAAGTATTAAATACGTTCTTTGACGAAGAAGAAGGAGAATAAGATCTCTGTATAAAAAAATGCTAAGCACTAATAAAAGTGTTTAGCATTTTTTTATGTAGAAAATTGCCGATTTAGCACATTTTTGTAGTATACTATAACGTGGAAAAGGAGGCAGATAAGTTTGTCAATAAACAATTTTGATAAAAATGGATACAAGAATACAAATAAAAAAAGCAAAGTTATGCTTATTTTTACATATTTAATTATTGCTTGTATTGTCGTAATTGGAGCGGGGTTTGCAACTTATAAATATATGTTAAAACCTGTTAACTCAGCAAATAAACAAATTAAATTAGTAACAATTCCTGTAGGAAGCTCTGTTGATAATATTGCAGCAATTTTAAAAGAGAAAAACTTAATAAAAAATACATCAATTTTTAAAATGTATGTGAAACTGCATAATAACACAAGTATGAAATCAGGTAATTATCAATTTAACGAAAACCAAGGAGTTGCAACGATCGTAAACCACTTACAAGTAGGTGGTAAATATCAGGTTTCAGTGAAGGATGTAATGATTCCTGAAGGCTCACAATTAAAAGAAATCGCAGTGATTATTGCAAAAGAATTTAAATTAGATCAAGCAGCTGTACTAAAACAGTTGAATGATAAAGTATTTATCCAGGGGCTACAAAAAAAGTTTCCTGAGTTACTAACGAATGATATTTTTAAACCTGGAATCCGCTACCCATTAGAAGGCTACTTATATCCTTCAACTTATATGTATGGGGATTTTACCCCAAGCTTAGAACAAATTATAACACCGATGTTAACTGAAACAGCGAAAATATTAGACCAATTTAAAACAGAAATGGATACCAAAAAGCTTACTCCCCATCAGACATTAACAATGGCATCGTTAATCGAGGAGGAAGCCACAGGTACAACAGATCGAAAGTTAATTTCAAGTGTATTTTACAATCGTCTAGATATAGGAATGCCGTTACAAACGGATCCAACGGTTTTGTATGCACTAGGTAAACATAAAAAACGCGTATTATATAAAGATTTAGAAGTTAAATCTCCTTATAATACTTATTACATTAAAGGGTTACCAATCGGTCCAATCGCAAGTGCTGGCATTGATAGTATAGTAGCTGCTCTTGAGCCTGCCAAATCAGATTATTTATATTTCCTTGCTGATAAAACAGGAAAAGTAATCTTTACAAAATCGTTAAAAGAGCACAATACTGAAAAAGAAAAGCATATAAAATAAAAAGTTGGAAATACTTGTATACGAAATATTAAATTCCTCAGTAGTATAAATAGTCTACTGAGGAATTTTGTAAATTAAAGAATAGTGAAAGCGTTGCAACAATTCTTGGTACTAGCCAAGGGTCTTTTTTTTATGTTAGAATATTACGGGTCTAAATAAATTCAGATACAAAGAAATTTTACTTACACCTTGTTTTTAGACAAGGTTGTATTTCTATTGGAGGCTTTATTAGCAATGAATGACGTTTTAGTTCGTCAATACTTGTCGAATTTTTATAAACATAGAGAACCTTTTATAGAAGAAATGGAAACTTATGCACTTGAGCATCATGTACCGATAATGGATAAAGCAGGCATGGAATTTATGCTTGGTTTACTTTATTTAATCCAACCGACTTCCATTCTTGAAATTGGTAGTGCAATAGGCTATTCAAGTATTCGGATGGCAAAAGAATTTCCAAATGTGAAGATTGTTACAATGGAGCGAAATGCGGAGAGAATTCGCAAAGCAAAAGAGTTTATTGGGCGAAGTGATTACAGTGATCGAATTCTACTTTTAGAAGGTGACGCTTTACTTTTAAAAGAAAAGTTGCCTGAAAACAGACAATTTGATGTTATTTTTATCGACGCAGCTAAAGCTCAGTATAAACGATTTTTTGAATTATATGAGCCTTTGTTATCAGACAGAGGTGTTATTATTTCTGATAATGTTTTATTTAAAGGCCAAGTTGCTGAAAGTGCGGATCTAGTTGATGATCGACGAAAGAAAGCATTAATTAAAAAGATTCAAAATTACAATGAATGGCTAATGAATCACCCTAAGTATGATTCAACAATTATACCAATTGGTGATGGAGTTGCTATTAGCAAAAAAAGGGGAGTTAATAATGAATAAGCCTGAATTATTAGTTACGCCAACTAACCTAAATGATATAGATAAATTAGCTGATGCTGGTGCAGACGCAGTTATTATAGGTGAACAACGTTTTGGATTACGTTTAGCGGGCGAATTTAATCGTGAAGCTGTAAAAGAAGCAGTAGAAATTGCACATAAAAAAAATGTAAAAGTATATGTAGCGATGAATGGCGTTTACCATAATGAGATTCTTGATGAAATTGAAGATTATATTACTTTTTTAAGAGATGCAAATGTGGATGCAATTGTATTTGGAGATCCTGCAGTGCTTATGTCAGTGCGTGAGATTGCACCTAATATGCAATTACATTGGAATACTGAAACAACAGCTACAAACTGGTTTACTTGTAATTACTGGGGTAAACGTGGATCTAAACGTGCGGTATTAGCTAGAGAATTAAGCTTTGAAGCTGTCGCTGAAATAAAAGAAAATGCTAAAGTAGAAATCGAAGTACAAGTACATGGAATGACTGCTATGTTCCAATCAAAACGTTCTCTTGTTGGTAACTATTTTGAATACCAAGGAAAGAATTTAGAAATCGTTCAACAAAAGAAATATGAAAGAAATATGTTCTTAGTTGACCACGAGCGTAACAATAAATATCCAATTTTTGAAGATCAAAACGGAACGCATATTATGAGTCCAAATGATATCTGTATTGTTAACGAGTTAGAAGAATTAGTTGATGCAGGTATTGATTCATTCAAAATTGATGGTGTCTTAAAATCTTCAGAGTATATCATTGAAGTTACAAAACTATATAGACAAGCTATAGACCTATGTGTAGAAGACCGTGAAGCTTACGAAGAAATCAAAGACGAACTTTTCGACAAAATCGAAGCAATCCAACCAGTAAACAGACCACTGGACACAGGATTCTTCTTTAAAGAAACGGTGTATTAATAGAAGTAAGATTAGAACATGGAATAACAACAGGATAGCCAATAGATTCTATTGCCAAAAACGGTATTTTAGAGCTTTGGACTGTAGTCCTGTATTAAAGAGGAGGATTCATAATGGCAATTGGACAATTAGATAAAATAGTTGATGGCAAACGTATAATCGTAAAAAAACCTGAGCTATTAGCACCTGCTGGTAATTTAGAAAAATTAAAAATTGCAGTAAGATATGGCGCAGATGCTGTATTTATTGGTGGTAGAGAGTTTGGCCTACGTTCGAATGCAGATAACTTCTCAATTGAAGAAATGGCTGAAGGAGTAGAATTTGCAAACAAATTTAATGCAAAGATTTATGTAACAACAAATATATTTGCTCATAACGAAAACATGGACGGATTAGTTGAGTATTTACAAGGGATTGAAGCTGCAGGAGTTACAGGAATTATTGTAGCTGACCCATATATTATTGAAACATGTAAAGAAGCTGCACCAAAATTAGAAGTACATTTAAGTACACAACAATCTTTATCAAATTATCGTGCTGCTCAATACTGGAAAGAAGAAGGACTACATCGATTAGTATTAGCACGTGAGACAAGCTATGAAGAAATAAAAGAAATCAAAGAAAAAGTAGACGTTGAAATTGAAACATTTATTCATGGCGCAATGTGTATTGCCTATTCTGGCCGTTGTACTTTAAGTAATCACATGACTGCACGTGATTCAAACCGTGGAGGTTGCTGCCAATCATGTCGTTGGGATTATGATTTAGTTCAAACTGAATCACAAAATCCAGATGCTGCAGAAAATGCTTTATTTGCAAAAGAAGATGCACCATTTGCAATGAGCCCTAAAGATTTAAATTTATTACGTTCAATTCCTAAATTTATTGAAATGGGTGTTGATAGTTTAAAAATTGAAGGACGTATGAAATCAATTCATTACGTTGCAACAGTTGTATCTGTTTACCGTAAAGTAATTGATGCATATTGTGCTGACCCTGATAACTTTGAATTTAAAGAAGAATGGGTTGAAGAACTTGATAAATGTGCTAATCGTGACACTGCTTCTTCGTTTTTTGAAGGATTCCCAGGAATGAAAGAGCAAATGTATGGAAATCATAGCAAAAAAACAACGTATGATTTCGCAGGTCTTGTATTAGACTATGATGATGAAACTGGTATTGCAACGATCCAACAACGTAACTACTTTAAACCAGGTGACGAAATCGAATTCTTTGGACCTGAAATTGAAAACTTCAAACAAACAGTTGGTGTAATTGTTAATGAAGATGGAACAGAAGTAGACGCTGCAAGACATCCATTAGAAATTGTAAAAATTAAAGTGGATCAAAAAGTTTATCCTTACAACATGATGAGAAAAAAGTTAGTTTGATAAGAAAGAGGGATTGAAGTATGGGGAAAAAGCCCATTGTAATTGGAATTGCTGGAGGGACTGGCTCTGGTAAAACTTCTGTAACAAAAGCAATCTATGATCAATTTAAAGGTCATTCAATTTTAATGATTCAGCAAGATTCTTATTATAGAGATCAAACGCATTTACCAATGGAAGAAAGATTGAAAACAAATTATGACCATCCATTAGCGTTTGATAATGATTTGTTTATTGAGCATATAAAAGATTTATTGCAATACAAAGCAATTGAAAAACCTGTATATGACTATACAATTCATACAAGATCTTCAGAAACAATCCCTGTAGAACCAAAAGAAGTTATTATTTTAGAAGGTATTTTAGTATTAGAAGACGAGCGTTTACGTGATTTAATGGATATAAAGATATTTGTAGATACGGATGCTGACTTACGAATTCTTCGCCGAATTCAACGAGATATTAAAGAACGTGGAAGAACAGTCGATTCTGTAGTAGATCAATATGTAAATGTTGTACGCCCTATGCATAATCAATTCTGCGAACCATCTAAGAAATTTGCAGATATTATCATACCAGAAGGCGGTCAGAACTTTGTGGCCATTGATTTAATGGCAACAAAAATTCAGACTATACTTGAAAGAGTAAGTGTATTATAATACGTTCATATAAGAGAATAATTCCTAAAAATAATTTTGGAAAGATGGAGAAGAATTCACTTCTTCATCTTTCTATATAAAAGAATGCGTTTTCATAAGTTGAATGTTTCTTTATTTATTCTCATACACTGTTTGTGCAACTATATTGTATAAACATTATTTAGAAGTTCTACATAAAAAGAAACGGTGGATACTAAAAGGAGTGTACAAAATGGCTAACGAAAAAAAATTCCCTATGACTTTAGCTGGGAAAGAAAAATTAGAACAAGAATTAGAAAATTTAAAAACAGTAAAGCGTGCTGAAGTAGTAGAGCGTATTAAAATTGCTCGTAGCTTTGGGGACCTATCAGAGAACTCTGAATACGATGCTGCAAAAGACGAACAAGCATTTGTTGAAGGTCGTATTACAACTTTAGAAAATATGATCCGTAATGCTGAAATTATTACAGAAAATAACGATGCATCAGATACAGTAACTTTAGGTAAATCTGTAACTTTCTTAGAATTACCTGCTGGCGACGAAGAAACTTATACAATTGTAGGTAGTGCTGAGGCTGACCCGTTTGAAGGTAAAATTTCAAATGATTCTCCAATCGCAAAAAGCCTATTAGGCAAAACTGTTGGCGAAGAAGTAACAGTTAATACGCCAGGTGGAGATATGCAAGTAAGAATTATTGCTGTTAAATAATTTGATTTGTTTAACAATTTAATAGTTTGAAAAAAGAACACCCCGTCTACACTGTAGATGAGGTGTTTTTTATATGCATAGACGGATCAAAGCCATTTTAATGATATTTTCGTTACTATTTACTTTAATTGTATACAGATGTTTAGATATTAGTGTCCTACACCAAAAGAATTTTGGGCCACAAAAGGTAAATTTAATTGAACGAAGTGTTGCTCAAAGAACGTTTCAGTTTCGGATTGATAATGGACGCGGAAAAATACTTGACCGAAATGGAAAATTATTAAGTGCAGCTTACACTCCAAAAGTTATTTTATTTCCATTTTTAAAAACAATCGATTGGCCGATTGAAAAGCTATCGTCGATTACAGGCGTCCCGGTTGCAAATATAAAAAATCAGTTTATTGGTAAAAAAGAGCCTTTTACATTAAAAGGAATAACAAAAACATTAACATCGGAGAAAATTGATGAAATAAATAATTTACATGTTTCTGGATTAATTTCCATGCTATCTCAAGATCAAGATGATAAACAATTGGCAGAACACTTAATTGGAATAGCTAGGGAAAATAAAGAACAATATGAAAAACAGTATGAAAGTGATCGAGATTATAAGCCTAAAGAATTTGGAGTAATTGGATTAGAAGCTCAATTTGAAGATTTCTTAAAATCTGATGGCACGTCTAATTTAATGCTACACGTAGATAATTTAGGTAAACCGATGTTTGGAAATGAAGTGAAATATGCGAAACCTAGTAATCCATTTTATCCAGTTTCCCTTTCTACTACATTAGATAAAGATTTACAACAAATTTTAGAACAAGCTGTTGACCAAGCTAAACTTCAAAAAGGTGCAGCAGTGCTAATTGATGTAAAAACTAGCAATTTATTAGCAATGGTAAGCAGACCTAAAATGAATTTCCAAAATTTATTTTCTGAAAATGATAATACAGCGACTAATTACGCACTCTTAGCTAGTACTCCTGGTTCAGTCTTTAAAACAGTTGTAGCGGCGGCAGCAATAGATCAAGGAATTGTTAAAGAAAATCAATTGTATAATTGCAATAATAATTTAGTAGGTAAATACGAGGATGAAGAGAAAAAGCGAAAAGGTAATTTAACATTTCAACAAAGTTTCTATCAAAGTTGTAATTACACATTTGGACAATTAGGCAAGCAATTAACGATAAAAAATAAAGATATGTTTCAGACATATGCAAAAAAGCTAGGTTTAGATGGTCCAGTAGGCTGGACGGGGGCTGTATATCATGAGTCTAGTTTTAGACAATTTCAAAATGAAGGGAAACCAACATATTTTGTAGGAAACTATTTAAGTGATAAGCTCTTAAATACTTCCATTGGGCAACAGGATGTAAAAGTATCGCCTTTAGCCGTCGCAAATATGATGGCGACGATCGCACGTGGGGGAAGCCCGAAACAAGTAAAAGTAGTCGATTCTGTATTATATAAAAATGGTACAGAAATGTTTAAATTTAAAGAACAGACATTAGTTGATGATTATTTAGCTCCAGATTCAATGCAACAATTAAGAGAGTTACTTCGAGGTGTCGTTACGGACGCGAAAGGAACGGGAAATCGATATGCTAGTTTGCCTTACACTTTAGCAGGGAAAAGTGGAACTGCGGAAACAAAAGTAGTAGATGGTAAAATAGTCGAACAGAACAAATGGTTTGCAGGTTATTTTCCATATGATAAGCCAAGGTATGCATTTGCAGTTGTTAGTTTAAATGTTCCAAACGAAGTTACATCTACTTCTGACACTGTTACAAATTTAATAAAATCGATCGATAACTTTGATAAAAGCCACACAAAATAGCTATTTTTAATTAATTAACTCTATGTTAAAATAGGTAAAAATTAGTTGTTTTTGGGGGATTTTGTTAATGACTTCAATTGAACCAAACAAAAGGGTCCAAAAATTAAGACGAGTACGAAGAGGAAATTATTTTTACCGAATACTACTTATTCCACTTCTTTATGGAATCTTCTATTTAGGAATTAAAATAACTTTACCGATACTCAACCAACAAAAAATAGAGCCTAATACTGCAAAAGCTATGTTTACTCCAATTGCTCAAGAACCAAAGCAAATGACAGATATACCGAATCCTTATCAAGCGAATTATCGTGAAAAAGTAAATGAAATCATTAAAGACTCAATAAATGATGAAAATATTATCGAATCGACTGTTAAAGAATGGGTACCTAACAAAACAAGCCAAGCCGAGCCTCATACAATTCATTTTAGTTATCAGTCACAGGACTTTTATGAAATGGAAGAAGCTGTATCAAATGCGATTTCTTTAACAAAAGAAGATTTTTCTGTTTGGCATCTTTCAAAAGGATACGATCAACAAAGTATAAAAGTATATGTTGCTACAAACGACCTAAGCTATAAATATGTTGTATACTTACACTGGGTTGTAAAAGAAGGCTGGCTCCCAATTTTGGTACAAGAAGTAAAGGATCTAAAGTATTAAAATGTGGAAACAAGTAAGCTCCTTAGCGGAAATCAACGCTCATTTATTTAAGATTGAAAATGTTTTTTTACTGTACGTAATCTTAAAGATGAATGCTATGGCTCTATATGGTAAAATGATTAAAGTTTGAATGAGAAAGTAGGGAATTTGAAGTATGAAAATAGCAATTATTGGGGCAATGGAAGAAGAAGTACATGTATTACGTGATAAATTAGACAACCTGAAAAAAGAAGAAGTTGCAGGCTCAGAATATAACATTGGTACATACGAAGGAAAAGAAGTAATTTTATTAAAGTCTGGAATTGGTAAAGTTAATGCAGCGATGGCAACAGCAATTCTTTTAGAAAAGTATCAGCCAGATGTGGTTATTAACACAGGATCTGCAGGCGGGCTTCATACTGACTTAAATGTTGGTGACGTTGTTATCTCAACTGAAGTGCGTCACCATGATGTAGACGTTACTGCATTCAATTATGAATATGGACAAGTTCCAGGTATGCCAGCTGCATTCCCTTCTGATGACAAATTAAAGGGTATCGCTAAAAAATGCGCTGAAAAAATTAATGGTATCCAAGTTGTTGAAGGATTAATCGTAACTGGTGATTCTTTTATGAACGATCCAGTAAGAGTTGATTTTGTAAAAGATAAATTTGGTGATCTGTATGCTGTAGAGATGGAAGCAGCTGCAATCGCTCAAGTTTGTTATGCTTTTAAAGTACCATTTGTTGTGACACGAGCATTGTCAGATATCGCAGGTAAAGAATCAAATATTTCATTTGATCAATTCCTTCATACTGCAGCTGTTAATTCAACATTAATGGTTGAGGAAATGATTAAAGCGTTATAAATCTTTTAAGGAAAGATGTCTAATAGGCATCTTTCTTTTTTTATCCAAATACAATTGAGTGAGTACTCACTTTTTATTGACTGAGAATAAAAAGTGAATTAAGATAAAGATATGGAGTGAGTACTCACTCATTTTAAAGTTAATAAAGGAATCGACTTGAACGGAGGAATAAGATGAGCAATGTTGTTCAAATTCAAAATGTTGACCGTTTATTTGGAAAAAGAGCTGTACTAAAAAATATTTCGATGAATATTCAAAAAGGTGAGATATTTGGGATTTTAGGCCCATCAGGTTCTGGTAAAACAACTTTAATAAAATTAATTGCTGGGATCGATAAAAGTTCAAAAGGTGAAGTATTAGTTTACAATAATGAAATGCCTAATTTTACAGTTCTTCCGTCAATAGGCTATATGGGACAATCAGACGCTTTATATAGCGATCTAACGGGAGCAGATAATTTAAGTTTCTTTGGTGCCTTATATAATTTAAAAGGTAAAGAACTTAAATCGAGAATTCAAGAAGTTGCACAAATTGTTGGGTTAGAGGATTCATTAAATAAGCAAGTTAATCAATACTCTGGGGGAATGAAAAAACGTCTTTCTCTGGCAATTTCAATCCTTCATAAACCTACATTACTAATCCTTGATGAACCAACAGTAGGAATTGATCCAGTACTAAGGAAGCAAATTTGGAATCAATTTTTTGAAATGAAAAAAGAGGGTACTACAATCATCATTACGACCCACATCATGGAAGAAGCTGAAAAATGTGAACGGATCGGGTTAATTAGAGAAGGAGAATTAATCGCGCTAGATACTACGGAAAATTTAATCTCACAATCAAAAACTGGCAAAATCGAAGACCTATATTTTAATACTGAGGTGAGCTCATGAGAGTCTTTGCGATTTCTAAACGAATAATAAAACAATTTTTAAAAGATAGAAGATCTCTTGCAATGATTTTTGTTGCCCCAATCGTGTTATTGTTCTTATTTTCTTATATTTTAAAACAGGATGATACGAAACCAACTTTAGCTCTAGTAGATGCCCCTCCAGCATTTGAGCAAATTGTGAAAGATTATGCGAAAGTAAAAAATGTAAATCCTGCAGACATTAAAGAGAAATTGAAGAATATGGATCTCGATGGTGCTGTCTTATTTAAATCAGGTGAAATAGTAGTACAGTTTGAAGGAACAGACAAAGCAAGAACAACTGCAGTAATGGATGCAATTCAATTTGCAGTTAAGGAGAATACACCTACAAAACTTAAAATTGTAATGGACCCAATTTATGGTAGTAAAAATATGGAATCATTTGATTCGATTGGACCAATATTTATTGGATTTTTCTCGTTCTTATTTGTATTTATCTTATCAGGAATTTCATTTGTAAGAGAAAGATTAACAACAACACTAGAAAGATTACTTGTCACGCCAGTCAAAAGATGGGAAATAGTAGTTGGATATATTTTAGGCTTTGGATTTTTTGCTTTAATCCAATCGATCATTATAACAATCTTTTCAATCAGTGTATTAGATATGTATAATGTAGGAAGTGCATGGGAAGTCTGCGTAGTTAATATTCTTTTATCGCTTACTGCTCTTACACTTGGCATGCTGTTATCTGCTTATGCAAATAATGAATTTCAAGTTGTACAATTTATTCCAGTGATTGCTGTTCCACAAATACTTTTTTCAGGTATTTTCTCAACGGCATTTTTACCTAACTGGTTTAAATTGATCGGGGGGATTTTACCACTGACATATGGTGCAGAAGCTCTAAGAGGGATTATGATCAAAGGGCAATCGCTTTCTGATGTTGTCTATCAATTATTAATCCTACTTGGATTTTCAATCGTATTTATTTCTTTAAATATAGTTGCTTTAAAGAAACAGCGTTCAATTTAAGGAGTGTTACCAATTAAATTAGAAGAGTTTTTACCAGAAGAAAAATTACAAGAAATGAATGAGAAAGAAATAAAAATTCTTGAAGCTGCAATTGAAATTTTTGCAGAAAAAGGTTTCGTTAGTACATCTACCAATGAAATTGCAAAAAAAGCAAAAGTTGCTGAAGGCACTATTTTTCGTTACTTTAAAACAAAAAAGGATTTATTAAAAAGTATTATCAAACCGACATTAGTCAAAACAATTGCTCCTTTTGAAATGGATCGTTTTTCTAAAGCAGTATTTCATTTAGAGTACGAAACATTTGAAGATTTTCTTAACGCGCTTATTAAAAATCGGATGGAATTTGCAAAGAAAAATAAAGAGGTAATAAAAATAATCATACAAGAAATGCCATTCCAAGACGATATGCAAGAAGAGTTTAAAAGACTCTTCAAAGACAAAATGTACCCTAAAGTAGCTACTGTATTACAATCGTTTATCGATAAAGGGCAAATAAAACAACTACCAATACCGACAGTACTAAGATTAATTATCTCAACAGTAATTGGTTTAGTTATTTCTTCGATCGTACTAGAAAATACACCGCTATGGAACGAAGAACAAGAAACAAAACGGACGATTGAGTATATTAAGGATGGTCTAAAATAACTGAGACAAGTTAAAACATTCAAGGGGTTTAAATAATCTCTTTTTTTCAGAGTGTTGAAATATAATATAGTCAATATTGAAAAATACGAACTGGTTGAAATATTAATATTTTAACTAACTTCTAAAAATAAAAATATCTTCTTTTTGACAATCAATATTTTAAAGATGTGTAAGTATCATCATTAGTTTTATTTTGATATTGATGAATAAAGTGTAATTCATTTGTTCAATTGATTATTCTATTGTTTTTAAGATTATTCTATATCATAAAGAAAATGATTGGAACGAAAGGGTGCCGGGCTCCTATGGGAGATGCGGGAAGGCTTAGATCCCACAGGCGGCGCCGAGGAGGCTAAAGAATCTCGCCCCATGGAAAGCGAGCACCCTGTAATGGAAATCACTGAGACACAACTTACTTATCAAAAATTAATTTTCAACAACATGAAGGGATTTTAAATCATCCCTTTTTTCTTTGTGTTGAAATATTAAATGGGACTCTATTTATAAAAATTAATTTTCTAATATAGTAAAACTTAAAAGATTATCATGCTTTTTACTTCCTAAACTCTACATATACTGCCTTTAATTACCTTCACTTTTTTTGTATAAAATATGTTAAAGTTAATAAGTCAACAAGAAGGGAAGGTGTAGTATTCGTGAATTTAAAAAAGCTACAGGCGAAGGTTAACGATTTTAAAACATACGGAGCAATAACAACAGCATTGGCTACTTTTTTCTATATCGGGACTCTCCTTCCAAAGGACGGATTAACCCAACAGAAAATCTTAATAGTCGAAAGTATTGTTTTTATTATGCTGATTTTTGCTTTAGGTTTCTTTCTAACATCAAATTATTTTAAACGTAAAATGCAAAAAGAAGAGCAAGCATAAAACCACTAAAATGAATTCACTCCAATTGTTAGAACTGGCTAACAATTGGAGGTCAAATTCATCTTTAGTGGTTTATTTTTTATCCTTTTTCTTTTCTTTTTCAGCTCTTAAAAACTCGTGATACATTTTCATTAATGCACGTTTTTCAATTCTCGAAACATAGCTTCTTGAGATTCCTAATTTCTTTGCGATTTCACGTTGAGTTAGTTCTTTATCCATATCAATACCAAATCGTTGAATAATTACATCCTTTTCACGGTCATCTAAAATCTTAATATATTGCTTTATCTTTTCTAATTCCATATTCAGTTGAATTTGATCAACTACATCCTCTGTCTCAGTTTTTAATATGTCTAATAATGAAATTTCATTGCCTTCTTTATCTTGGCCTATCGGATCATGAAGTGAGACGTCTTTTTTTGTTTTCTTTAAAGCACGTAAATGCATAAGTATTTCATTTTCAATACATCTAGCAGCATATGTGGCTAATTTTGTTCCTTTACCTTGAACAAAGCTCTCAATTGCCTTTATTAAACCTATTGTACCAATCGAAATTAAATCTTCAGCATCTTCCCCGGTATTTTCAAATTTCTTGACGATGTGAGCAACAAGCCTTAAATTATGTTCAATTAATAAATTCCGCGCTTCTCCATCTCCATTTGCCATACGATTTAAATAGAGCGCTTCTTCGGCTTGTGAAAGAGGTTGAGGGAAGGCATTATTTTTAACATAGGAAACAAACACAAACACTTCTTTTAAGAAAAGACTTAAAGCGGTAAATAAACCAGGCATATAATCACTCCTAAGGAAGGTTAGGTTAGTTGTTATTTATATATTTATGTAATGTACAAATTCTGTGTGTCTGTACCATAAAAAAAATGTAAGCAGTGTAAAAAAAATGTTGAAAATAGTAAGCGCTACCATTCCGATAACGATGTACTTTTTTTAAAATCCTTACATATTCTAGAAAAAAATGCATTGACAGCCTATTTAAACGTGCTTTATAATCCTCATTAATAACTTTTTTAATGAATGTTTTGACAATTTAATATATTGCGTTGATAAGGGCACAGTAGGCATAACTTCCCTGTTTAAGAGAGCTGACGAAGGCTGCGAGTCAGTACATAAGGTATGCTGAATTACATTCTTGGAGCAATTTCTATTTTTACGTTAATGAAAATAGAAACGGTCATTTTGATCGTTAACAAAATGAAGGTGGTGAACAGATTTTTTGTTCACAACTAGGGTGGTACCGCGATTAATTAATTCGTCCCTACTGTTTATTCAGTAGGGACTTTTTGTTTTCATTTTTTACATACTTACTTTTTGAACAGAGAAGTGGTATTGGAATATTAATTTTAAATTTTGAGGAGGAAAAAGAAATGAGTACAAACAATGAGTTAGCGCAATTACGTGATAAGGTTGATGAGATTAATTTAAAAATCGTTGAATTATTAAACGAACGTGGAAAAGTTGTTCAAGAAATTGGTCAACAAAAAATTAAACACGGAATTAAGCGTTTTGATCCAGTTCGTGAGCGTGAAGTGTTAGATATGATCGCAAATGTGAATGAGGGTCCTTTTGAAACTTCAACTTTACAACATATTTTCAAAACGATCTTCCAAGCAAGCTTAGAGTTACAAGAGGATGATCATAGAAAAGCCCTTTTAGTATCAAGAAAGAAAAAGCCTGACAATACAATTGTTAAAGTGAAAAATGATATTGTCCTTGGCGATGGTTCTCAATCATTTATTATGGGACCATGTGCAGTTGAGAGCTACGAACAAGTACGTGCAGTAGCACAAGCTATGAAACAACAAGGTTTAACAATGATGCGAGGCGGTGCATTTAAACCTAGAACTTCTCCATACGATTTCCAAGGGCTTGGATACGAAGGACTACAGATTTTAAGAGAAGTTGCCAATGAATTTGATTTAGCAGTAATAAGTGAAATACTAAATCCAAATGATGTTGAAAGATCGCTAGAATACGTGGATGTTATTCAAATTGGTGCACGTAATATGCAAAACTTTGATTTACTGAAAACAGTAGGTCAAGTAAATAAACCAGTATTATTAAAACGTGGGCTTTCTGCAACAATTGAAGAATTTATTAATGCAGCAGAATACATTATTTCACAAGGAAACGACCAAATTATCCTTTGTGAAAGAGGGATTCGAACTTACGAAAAAGCTACAAGAAATACATTAGATATCTCAGCAGTTCCGATTCTGAAGAAAGAAACACATTTACCAGTAGTTGTAGATGTTACACACTCAACAGGTCGTAAGGACTTACTATTACCGACAGCAAAAGCAGCATTAGCAATTGGAGCAGATGCAATAATGGCTGAAGTACACCCAGACCCAGCAGTCGCTTTATCAGATTCAGCTCAACAAATGAATATCCCACAATTTGAAGAATTCATGTTTGAGTTAAAAGACTTCCGTGCAAAACTTCAATAATAAATAATATGACTTAATGAAGGATAGGCGGTGAATGCCTTGAAAAAGAACGTCCTTTTAATTGGTACAGGATTAATTGGAGGCTCAATTGCCTTGGCAATAAAAAAAGTTCATGATGTTAATATAATTGGATATGATATAAACGAAAAACAACTTGAAATTGGTAAAAGAATTCAAGTTTTAGATGAAATCTCGGTACAGCTTAAAGACTGTGCCGAGAAGGCTCATCTAATCATTTTTTCATGTCCCGTAGAAGAGTCAATAAAATATATACATATGTTAAGTGAATATGAACTAAAGAATGATGTCATATTAACTGATGTAGGTAGTACGAAAAGTGAAATTATGAGGCATTCAAAGATGCTGACAGATAAAGGCTATTGCTTTATCGGAGGTCATCCAATGGCAGGTTCTCATAAAACCGGCATCGAGAGTGCGAAAGGCCATTTATTTGAAAATGCCTATTTTATTTTGACACCAAGCGAAAATACTCAAAATGAACAAATTGATGAATTAAAAGAATGGCTTAAAGGAACAGGTTCACATTTTGTAGTAATTGATGAAGAAACACATGATCATATTACTGGAGTTGTAAGTCATTTTCCACATTTAATTGCTTCCAATCTTGTAAAGCAAGTTAAATCTTACTCGGAGGATGAGCCTTTAGTAACAGCCCTAGCTGCCGGTGGGTTTAGAGATATTACTAGGATTGCATCAAGCAGTCCGAAAATGTGGACTGATATCGTAATTCAAAATAAGGATACATTACTTTCGTTAATTTCGAATTGGATTGACGATATGAAACAAATGTATCAGCTTGTTCAAAACCAGGATAAAGAAGAGATCTATCACTACTTCAAGGATTCAAAAGATTTTAGAGATAACATGCCAGCAAAAGCAAATGGCGCCATCCCGAGATATTTTGATTTGTATGTAGACGTTTTAGATCGAGTCGGTGAGCTTGCAAACATCACGACAATCTTATCGATTCACCAAGTAAGCATAACAAATCTAAGGATCATTGAATCACGTGAAGGGTTACCTGGTGTACTAAGAATAAGCCTTCAAACAGAAAATGACAGAGAGAAAGCTGAAAAATTCTTAAATGTCAATGGTTATGAGACATATATCGTTTCATAAAAATTTCAGATTAATTTACACACTAAAAGCACTTTGTGAAGGTGCTTTTTTTTGGTTAATGAGGCATAAAAGTGATCAAGTACTTCGCAAGGTTGCCAAAGCCTCTCTGACATTTCAAATAAAAATGAATAGTCAGTCTCTTTTATGTACCAATTTTCTGAACTTTGTATTATAATTTAGTAGGTTAGGTTTATAAATCGTTAAACATGGAGGGATATCAATGTCTCAGTTTGAAAAATCATTAGAAAAATATGCCGAACTTGCGGTAAAAAGCGGTGTTAATATCGTACCAGGACAAACATTACAAATAAATGCACCAATCGGAGCTGTAGAGTTCGTTCGTAAAGTTGTAAAATTTGCTTACGAAGCTGGAGCGAAAAATGTAAACATCGATTGGAACGATGATGTAATTACTCGTACTAAATATGAACTTGCTCCTGAAGAAGTTTTTGGAGAATTCCCAGGCTGGAAAGTAACACAATTGGAGGAATTAGCTGAAAATGGAGGAGCTGTTTTATCAGTCATTTCACCAAACCCAGAATTATTAAAAGGGATCGATCCAAAGCGTATTGCAACTTTTAATAAAACAGCTAGCCAAGCACTACATAATTATCGTGAATACATGATGGCTGATCGAATTCGTTGGTCAATCGTAGCAATTCCATGTGTTGAATGGGCTGAAAAAGTTTATCCGAATGAACCAATTGATAAAGCGATGGAATTACTTTGGGACTCAGTATTTAAAATTTGCCGAGTAGATAATGAAAATCCAGTTGAAGCTTGGGTTAAACATAACGATTTCTTACAAGAAAAAGTTGTTCAATTAAATGACAAACGCTACAAAACATTACATTACACAGCACCTGGTACTGATTTGAAACTAGATTTAGTCGATAATCATGTATGGAAAGGTGGCGGAGCGAACAGTGAAGATGGAAAATGGTTTAATCCAAATATTCCAACTGAAGAAGTTTTCTCAATGCCACATAGCCATGGTGTAAATGGTACTGTTAAAGCGACTTTACCATTAAATTACGGTGGTAATTTAATTGAGAATTTCTCTTTAACATTTAAAGATGGTAAAGTTGTCGATTTCACAGCTGAAAAAGGTTACGATACTTTACAACATTTATTAGATACTGATGAAGGTGCTCGCCGTTTAGGTGAAGTAGCATTAGTACCACATGATTCACCAATTTCAAATACAGGTTTAATTTTCTTCAACACATTATATGATGAAAATGCTTCTTGCCACTTAGCATTAGGGAAAGCATATCCAAATAATATGAAGGATGGAGAAAAATTACCTACAGAAGAGCAAGCGAAATTAGGAATCAACCAAAGCTTAACTCACGTTGATTTCATGATCGGATCAGCAGAATTAAATATCGATGGAATTAAAGAAGATGGTACAGTTGAACCAATTATGAGAAATGGTAACTGGGCATTTTAATCGTAATTAAAATAGAAGGGTTGTCTCGAAAGATTTTTGAGACAACCCTTTATTTTATACATTTCTTAAATTGTTTGAAATTGATCGTTACTTCTTAAAACGGTTATAAAACCATCTAATATTGTATGACTAACAGAGAATCCCTTACGTTCATAAAATTCTAAAGCTTCTTCATTTCCATTAGAAACATAAATAAAATAATCTTCTACATCATCAAATTGCTTTAGCCAGTTCATCGACATTTTGAATAGTACAGAGCCTACTCCATATTTTCTATAGTCTTCCTTAATGTAAAATTGAGATAGACATCCGACATTCTTTTTATGGACCGTTGAGAGGTCAAAAAAAGTTGCAAATTCACTTGAGTAAACTTCTTTTGGAGAAATATTTGAATAAACGTAACCAACGATTTGATCTTCATCTTTCACGATAACAATATAATTATGTATAGCTTTTTTTACTGAAGGAACCATACGTGTTTCGAAATTCATACTATTAAATAACTCAGGTTTAATCTTTGCTTTTGCTTTCTGAAAAATCATTAACTCATTACATAAATCTCTACATAATCCAATTTGATCCTCGTCAATCACTTCATAAGTTAAATTCATCTTGTCACCTCTCAAAAAAATTGATTTTTTTAGCTTTAAATAAATTTCGTATGATTTAATTTTAATCTATAAGTGCTTTAAAACAAATGGAATATTAAGTAGATCCGTATTTGGTATAGGTTCAATTTAGAATCACTTCATCGTCTTATACATAAAACAAATAGAGGTTTACGTTTATCTAAAAATATGAAAACCGATATATGCACCACAAATACTAATAATAGTAGATAAAATGATATAAGATAATGCAGCTTTATACTTTTTTGCAAGTAATAATAGAATCGCTTCGTAACCAAATGTTGAAAAGGTTGTAAACCCACCTAATATTCCAACTCCAATAAAGAGCCACAATGTAGTAGAAATCGATTTATCGAGATATAAATGGTTTATTAAACCTAAAATAAACGAACCGAGTATGTTGATAACGAATGTGCCAAAAGGAAAATTTGTTTTAGCTCTTTTATTTACATAGTTTCCAAGGGCATAACGAAAAACGGCTCCGATTCCCCCACCTAGTCCAACAATAACAATCATGATGAGGTTTCTCCTTTTAGTTTATTGAATTTATTAGCTGCTTTAAAGCCAAGATATGAGAAACTGATTCCTATTACTAAACTTGAGATTAGATAGATTAAACTGATCAGTAATTTTTTTTCGTTTATTAAAGCAACATTTTCAAGTGAAAATGTTGAGAATGTAGTGAATGCTCCAGTAAATCCTGTTCCGATTAGTAAAGTATATTCAGGTTTTAAATTCACTTTAGCCATCGGTAAAAAGAAACCTAAAAAAAAGCATCCAATGATATTAATTAAAAATGTTTGAATTGGAAATCCATTTGAAAGTGGATGGACCAAAAGACCTATTATGTAACGAAGAATGGCTCCAAAAAACCCTCCGATTAAAATAAATAAATAATTCATCATACACCTCAAAATAAGTACATTATAAAAACGCCCCTAGGAGCGTTTTTTGTTAGTTTACAATATAAAAAGCAATAATTGAAACTAAGTTATTTAAAAAATGAGCAAATATCGTAACTTCGATTTTTTTTGTTTTGATATAGATTATACCAAAAATCAAACCTGCTAAAGAATAAGATAGTAATGCATAGATTGAAAAACCAGCAAGCATATGCAATAAACCAAACCCAAAGGAACTTACAATTAATCCAATAATCGGAGCGTTTTTAAAAATCGAACCAATTATTAACTTACGTGTAATCCATTCTTCTTTAATTGGTGCAAGAATAACCGCAGAGATAATCATAAGGACTGGATTAGTCCGCAATAAGTCTTCCACTGCTTTTTGATTATCTGGAGTAGCAATTGAATAATTGAAATGTTGGAAAATAACATCAAGAAGTTGTGAAGAAGCGATCAGAACGACATATGCTCCTAAAATGATTACAACGTCAATCACAGTTATATTTATTCGTCTTAAAGTTAGTAGTCCTTTTTTCTTTGTATAATAATAAAGCCATATTAAACTGAGGACACCAAAAATTGAATCTGAATAGATTGATACTGTATTTAAAAGATTATCAAATTGTTTTTCAGTAAGATTTATATCCGCAACACTAACAAAAATCATACCCCATATTGAGGCAATTAAGATTAGTAAGTTCAAACCAACTATAAAAATTAAAAAATAGTAGCCAAGGGTTTTTAAGGCGGATTTACGTTCATTCGGAATATTTTCTGGAATGATTGTATTATAGTTTAATTCATTATCCAAATCGGCTCCTCCATTTTTTTGACCTATCTGTTCATAAACTTTCGAATTTACATTTATACTAACATATCCTATTTTATCTTAAATTTAAAGTGAAAGAATCTATATTTTAAAATATATGAAAGATTGAGTAGATTATATGATAGTTGAAATTGTACTTAATCTAATTAAAGTAAAAACAAGGTATGTTCATATACCTTGTTTTAAGGCTATTGAAATAAAACATTGTCAATATAGAACGACAAAAGTCTAAGTACTATATTATTTAAGCAAAAATTAGAAAGATACTTCCTCATAACAGGTTCATGAGGAAGTAAATCAGCGAAAATTAGAAAGATACTTCCTCATAACAGGTTCATGAGGAAGTAAACCAGCAAAAATTAGAAAGATACTTCCTCATAACAGGTTCATGCGGAAGTAAACCAGCAAAAATTAGAAAGATACTTCCTCATAACAGGTTCATGAGGAAGTAAACCAGCGAAAATTAGAAAGATACTTCCTCATAACAGGTTCATGAAGAAGTAAACCAGCAAAAATTAGAAAGATACTTCCTCATAACAGGTTCATGAGGAAGTAAATCAGCTAAAATTAGAAAGATACTTCCTCATAACAGGTTCATGAGGAAGTAAACCAGCATAAATTAGAAAGTTCCTTACTCATGACAGGTTTTAGTGCAAATCAACTAAAAATTAGCGTAGTTGACAAGCTCATTCTTCAACACTCCAAAAACAAGGTATGTTCATATACCTTGTTTTCTTAAATTTTAATTTAATTTTCGATTAGCAGGGTAGGGAAGAGAAAAGTTATTATCTTCCAAGTTCTATTCCAAACTCCTGCCAAGATTAATTCAACTGTTCTACTTGATCTCTAATCATTTCCATTTTATAGTCTAATGAATTTACTGTTGCGGATGCTTCATTTAAGCTTTCGATAATTGCTTTTGGGACCTTTTTATTGTATTTGTAAAAAATCTTATGTTCAAGGCTTGCCCAGAAATCCATCGCAACCGTTCTAATTTGAATTTCCACTTTTACTCTTTTTGTTTCAGAAGCTAGGAAAATTGGAATTTCTATAATCATATGAAAGCTTTTATAGCCATTTGGTTTTGGATTTTTAATATAATCTTTTATTTCTATTATATAAATATCGTCTTGTTGTTTTAATAGTTCATAAATCATATAAATATCACTAATAAATGAACAACTAATACGAACTCCAGCTATATCACTGATATAATGTTCCAGATTATATTGTGTTAGTTCTAATCCTTTTCGCTCAAGCTTTTCTATTATACTTTCTGGTTTTTTTAAGCGTGATTTTACGTGTTCAATTGGATTATGATTGTGAGTTAAAGTAAATTCTTCATTTAAAATTCTAATTTTAGTATTGATTTCATCTAACGCAAATTTATATATTAAAAGTGTGTTAGTCCATTCACCTAAGCTTTGATCTTTCAACATAGGCAACCTCCTAATGTATATTACATCAGTATATTACCAGCTTAATGTGAACTCAGTGTGAAATCTTGGTGAATAGTTAGTGTCAGTCAAGTAAAGTACTGGGATTTTTTCAAGTTGTTGGAAAAATAGAATAATAAAGGAGCGGTTGTAGGAATTAGGCAAGGGTTCAAAGATGTAGAGAGTGCACATTATTTTAAGTATTGTAGCATCAATTAGTTCATTTAGGGTTTTGTTAGTTTTGGTATTATATGTTATAAATTTATATATATAATTTTAGTTAGGAGTACATTGATGAAACAGAGTTTTTATCGTTTGTTTATAGAGTTGACGAATAATCGTTTTACTTCTAGTCTTTTACGTAAGCTTGCTACTTCTCGATTTAGTAAAGTGTTTATTACTCCTTATATTAAAGCGTTTAATTTAAATATGGATGAGAGTAAAGAGACTGTATTTCCTACTTTACATGCCTTGTTTACTAGAGAATTAAAGCAAAATGCTAGACCGATTCATGCTGGTGAAAGTGAATTAGCTTGTCCGGTAGACGGTGTGTTAGAGTCATGTGGGAAAATTGAAATGGATATTAAATTTGTCGTAAAAGGAAAGACATATAGCATTATTGAGATGTTAGGTTCTAAGGAGATGGCAAATAAATATGATGAAGGCTATTATATGGTATTGTATTTAAGTCCTAGCCATTATCATCGTATACATAGCCCAATCGAAGGCGAAATTGTATCACAATTCGAGTTAGGTGCTAAATCTTATCCCGTTAATAAAGCAGGATTAACGTATGGTAAAGATCCACTTTCAAAAAATTATCGAGTTATTTCAGAAGTGTTATGCTCTGAAAACAATAAACATGTTGCAATGATAAAAGTTGGTGCTATGTTTGTTAACACAATCGTAGTAACTAATAAAGAAAAGCGTTTGAAAAAAGGTGAAGAAGTAGGGTATTTTTCTTTCGGTTCTACAGTTGTTTTACTTTTTGAAGCGAATAGTTTTACACCAAATTTGAACCTTAAATCTGGCCAAGCAATCAGAGTTGGTCAAAATCTAGGTAAATTACACTAAGTATGCACTTTTTTTCACGAAATGGGAGCCATCGTATAGAAAGATGGTTCTTTTTCTGTTATTGTAAAGAGTGCTTGTATTTTAATTTCACTTGTATTATTTGCGCATATTGAAAATAATAAAAATGTTTAAGATGTTTTTTTTATATAATAATCTAGACCTCTTCGTTTAATTTCTTTTTCAATTAAATAAATGAAGGCAGGATCAAGCTGTAAACCTAGAGCTTTTTTGTAAGACTCAAGTAACAACTCATCATTTAATTTGTACATAATTTTTGCCCGGTTGGGCATTCACCTCCGAGTGAGAAAAGTTTTTGAATTTCTTCGTAAACTTAATGTATCAAATTTTTAAAAATAGAACAATCGTTCGTTTATCCACAGAAATAGGTGGATAAGTTGTGGGTAATTTGTTTATATATTCTAAAAAGGCAGGCTCTTGGACAAAGGATAATGTGTATAGATTTATCCACAGTTAGAATGATTGTAGTTATTTGTCGAACGATTTTAAGAATATATTGAGGTGTAATAATGTTTAATAAATTTTTACCGAGTGAGACTGTTAATAATGTTTATGCAATTACGCCTGAGCATTTAAAAAGCTTAGGAATAAAAGGGATCATTACTGATTTAGATAATACGTTAGTAGAATGGGACCGTCCATTAGCTACTCCAGAGCTAACGAAATGGTTCAAAAGCATGGACGATGCAGGGATTAAAATTACAGTTGTATCGAATAACAATGCTGAGCGTGTTGGAAAGTTTTGTGATCCACTTGGCATTCCATTCATTCACCGTGCACGTAAACCACTAGCAACATCATATAAAAAGGCTTATAAACAAATGAATTTAAAGCCAAATGAAGTCGTGATGATAGGAGATCAATTGCTGACAGACGTATTTGGAGGCAATCGTCAAGGAATTCATACTATTTTAGTTGTTCCAGTTGCAAGTACAGATGGAATTTGGACAAGATTTAATCGAATGGTAGAACGTAGAATTCTTTCATCTTTAAGGAAGCAAGGATTACTACAATGGGAGGATAAAAAGTGAGTACTACAGTAGTAAGATGTATTGGTTGTGGAGTTGAAATTCAAACAGAGGATAAAGACAAACTTGGATATGCACCACCATCTTCATTAGAAAAAGAAGAGATTATTTGTCAACGCTGTTTCCGTCTAAAAAACTATAATGAGATTCAAGATGTCGAGTTGACTGATTCTGACTTTATTCGTATCTTAAATGGGATTGGTTCTAAGGACTGTCTTGTTATAAAAGTAGTAGATATTTTTGATTTTTCAGGCAGTTGGTTAAATGGGATTAATCGATTCGTTGGAAACAATAAAATATTATTAGTTGGAAATAAGGCGGATTTAATACCAAAGTCAGTTAAGAAAAATAAGCTGACTCAATGGATGAGCGGAACTGCAAAACGTTGGGGATTAAAACCTGCAGGTGTTCATTTAATTAGTGCAGTCAAAGGCACTGGCATAGATGAATTAGCTGAAAGTATTGAGAAGCATCGTGAAGGTAAGGATGTATACGTAGTAGGTTGTACTAATGTTGGTAAATCAACCTTTATTAATACGATGATTAAACGTTATAGTGAAGAAAATAGTAATATTATTACTACTTCGCATTTTCCAGGAACAACACTTGATATGATTCAAATCCCACTTGATGACGAGAGTGATCTAATCGATACTCCAGGTATTATTAATCATCATCAAATGGCTCATTTCGTTGATAAAAAAGGTTTAAAGATTATTACACCGAAAAAAGAAATTAAGCCTATGGTTTATCAATTAAATGAGGGGCAAACATTATTCTTTGGTGGGTTAGCTCGTTTTGATTATTTAGAGGGTGGAAGACGTTCTTTTACTTGCCACTTCTCAAACGAATTAACAATTCATCGTACTAAACAAGAAAATGCTGATGATTTATATGAAAGACAAGCTGGGGAATTATTAGTTCCACCATATGGTGAACAAATAAATGAGCTTCCGAAATTAGTGAAGCATGAATTTATGATAAAAGATGCTAAAACTGATATAGTTTATTCAGGGTTAGGTTGGATCACAGTGAATGAACCTGGTGCTAAAATTGTTGCTTATGTACCAAAAGGTGTAGCTGTAACTCTTCGTAATTCTATTATATAAGAATAATTTGGGGGCGAGAGGAATGAAAGACCAATACTATGTAATCGGTCAACCGATTGGTCATTCAATGTCTCCAACTATGCATAATGAATGGTTTGACTCTAATCATATCTCGGGTCACTATTTAGCAAAAGAAGTTGGGATAGCAGAATTAAAATCAGTTATGACAGAATTTCGTTCAACTGTAAAAGGATTTAATGTTACAGCACCACTAAAAGTAGAAATTATGCAGTACTTAGATGAAATTGATCCACTAGCAAAAGCAATTGGAGCTGTAAATACAGTTATCAATAAAAATGGAAAACTGTATGGTAAAAATACTGATGGTATCGGGTATTGTAGAGGATTATCCTATGTTTTGAAAAATCCGATTGAAGAAGAAAAGATATTGATTATCGGTGCAGGTGGTGCAGCGAGAGCGATTCTTTATAGCTTACTTCACTTGGGTGTTAAGCGTATTACAGTCACCAACCGAACGTTAGAAAAAGCAGAGGCTCTTCTAGATGGTAAGCTGATGAATGAAGTTAATATTATGTCAATTTCAGATGCTGAAGAACATTTAGGTCAATTTTCTCTTATCATTCAAACAACTTCTGTTGGAATGAAACCAAATGAAAATAGCACGCCGTTAGCACTAACTAATTTATTACCAGATGCAATTGTATCGGATCTTATTTATAGTCCATTTAAAACAGTATTTTTAAAAGAAGCTGAAGAAAGAAATGCGACAATACAAAACGGATTACCGATGTTTATTTATCAAGGAGCATTAGCATTTCAAGAGTGGACGGGAATTTTTCCAAATACGATTGATGCTTACTCATTATTAGAAAGAAAACTTGGAGGAACAAAATGTTAACAGGTAAACAAAAAAGATTTTTACGTTCGAAAGCTCATCACTTGAACCCTATTTTTCAAGTAGGAAAAGGTGGAGTTAATGAAAATATGGTTAAACAAATTTCAGAAGCGCTTGAAGTAAGGGAACTTTTAAAAGTAAGTATACTTCAAAATTGCGATGATGATCGTTACGATGTAGCAGATCAGTTAGTTGAAGGAACAAACGCTGAACTTGTACAAGTAATTGGACATACAATTGTTTTATATAAAGAGTCTGAAGAAAATAAAACAATCGTATTACCTTAATATGTTAAATACCGTTAATTAGAGGAGAAGCGGATTAATGGATAAACAAAAAGCACTTACATTTGTAAAAGAAAAACTAACGAACGGGCGTTTTACACATACTATTGGTGTGATGGAAACTGCAGTTAGACTAGCCGAAAAGTACGGTGCGGATGTAAAAAAAGCAGAACTAGCTGCAATTTTCCATGATGTCGCAAAATGCATGCCGATTAAAGAATTAAAATCAATTATGGAAGACAATAAGCTTTCATTAAATCTTTTGAAGTACAATAAAGAATTATGGCATGCTCCTGTTGGTGCATTTCTTACTGAACATGAATATGGAATTGATGATCAAGAGATATTACAAGCAATCACATATCATACAAGTGGTCATGAAGACATGAATTTATTAGATAAAGTAATATATGTAGCAGATTATATTGAACCTAATCGTAGTTTTCCAGGTGTAGAGCAAGCTCGGGAATTAGCGAATCAAGATTTGGATCAAGCTTTATTATTTGCACTAAAAAATACAATTACATTTTTGATTAATAAAGAACAAACAGTTTACCCATTAACGGTTAAAACATATAACTCTATATTAAAACAAGTTAAAAGCCAGGGGGAATAAAAGGAATGAATGAAAAAGAATTAATGATGCTAGCTGTAAATGCTGCTGACGATAAAAAAGCAGAAGATTTAGTCGTATTAGATATGAAAGGAATCTCTGCAATTGCAGATTATTTCATTATTTGTCACGGTAATTCAGATAAGCAAGTTCAGGCTATTGCAAGAGAAGTGAAAGATCAAGCTCAAAAAAATGGTAAAGATGTTAAACGTTTAGAAGGCTTTGACGAAGCTCGTTGGGTTTTAGTCGACATCGGTGACGTTGTCGTTCATATTTTCCATCGTGACGAAAGAAGCTATTATAACCTAGAAAAGTTATGGGGAGATGCTCCTTCTCTTGATGTTTATGGAGAGCTTCTTTCATGACATACAATCGCTTCGCGTATTTGTATGATCAGTTAATGAATGATGTCCCTTATGAAAAATGGGTTCAATTCCTAAAAAATGTATTTCAAAAATATGAAATGCTTCAGCCTCAAATTTTAGATATAGGGTGTGGAACAGGTACATTACCCATCTTATTAGCAAAATTGAATTATTCAATTAGTGGGGTAGATTTATCTGAGGAAATGTTAAGTGTCGCAATGGCAAAAGCAGAATTAGAAAAAGTTAATATTCCTTTTTTTCAACAAAATATGGTGGAATTAGAAGGATTTGACCAATTAGATTGTGTAACAATTTTCTGTGATTCACTTAACTATTTAGAAACAGAAGATCAAGTAAAACAAACCTTTAAAAAAGTAAATGAAAGCTTAAAAGATAATGGCTTGTTTTTATTTGATGTACATTCACCTTATAAAATTGAAGAAATCTTTGGTGAAGAGACATTTTTTATTGATGATGCAGAGTTAAGCTTAGTTTGGTCTTGTACGCAAGGAGAATACCCATTAAGTGTCGAACATGATTTAGTTTTCTTTATGAAAGAGGAAAATCGTGATTTATATGAACGCTTTGAAGAGTATCACAATCAAAGAACATTTCCAATAAATACGTATAAATCTTTGTTAAATCAAACTGGATTTGAAGTGAAAGAAATCATAGCAGATTTCGATGAAGATGTAGAGGATACTTCTGAACGAATCTTTTTTATAGCAATGAAAAAATAAAAAACCCTTTAATGAAAATTCCTTTTCTTAAAGGGTTTTTTACTTTATAAGGCCAACAAAATTAATTTTTGCATTTTTGTTACGAATACAATAAAGCTGTATAATCATTTTTAAGAATCAAAATTGTTCCTTTACACGCTCAATTTCCTTATCAAACTTATCATGTGTTTTTTCAAAAATTTCTTCGAATAAATCTCCTACCCGGGCCTCTAATACTTTAATACCTTCTCCAGTAATTCCGCCTTTTACACATACCTTTTCTTGAAGGGTTTCAAGCGTAAAATGTTTTTGTTCAATTAGTTTTCCAAAACCAATAATCATTTCTTCTGCCAAGATTGTTGCTTGCTCCTTCGAAATTGAGGTTTGACAAACAGCCGCATCAATAAACTTTTGAAGCAAGTAACTAAAAAAAGCGGGCCCACAGCTTGCGATATCTGATGAAACTCTTGTGATATCTTCTGTAATCATGACCGGTTTAGAGATATTCGAAAAAAGTTCGATTATTTGCTCCTTACATTTGGCAGTACAACGATTCCCGAAATTAACTAAAGTTACCCCACTCAACGCTTGATTCGTAATGCTTGGAATAACGCGTGCAACTTGACAAGGTAAGATCGCTTCAATTTGTTCAACTTTAATTGGACTAGTGATTGATATAACACAATGTTTTTTAGTGAAATGTTTTTGTAAAGATGATAAAAGTGGTTGCATTTCTAAAGGTTTTACGCAAACTAATACAATTTCTGAAGCGGTAATTACTTCTTTAGCAGTCTCAACAACATTTAAATCAGGATATATATTTTTTAGCTCATAAGCTTTATACATTGACCGGTTTGTAATAGTTAATTCGGAGGGCTTTACTGCATTTGATTTTATTAATCCATTGAGCAAAATGGTACCCATATTTCCTGTACCTATGATTCCTACGTTCATGAGTACATCCCTTCCTTTGCATACATTCTCTCCTACACTATATGAAGCAAGGTCGAAAATAATGATATAAGTTAAAATGGAGGAAATAAATGAAGAAGTTAATTCATAACAAATTGGTTTGGATCTGTGTAGTAATTGTCGGGATTTTAGTCGTAAATTTTTATCAAATTAAAAGTAAAAATGAAGTAGTTTTCGCAAAGCAATCGCCTAAAGTAGAAACAGTAAAGAAAAATGATGATCAGAAAAAAGAAGAAATTGTTCCAGTGAATTCAAAAGTATTCATGGTTGATGTAAAAGGTGCAATACAAAAACCAGGTGTATTTCAATGCAAAGAAGGAGAACGTGTGATTGACGTAATTAGATTAGCGGGAGGATTTAAAGAAAAAGCTGATGTTAATAAGGTTAATTTAGCTGAAAAAACGTTTGATGAGATGGTCATTTATGTACCGTTTATTGGAGAAGAAACTGATCAAACCATAATTAAAAATACGGGAGATGGAACGAACCAAAATGAGATGATCGATATAAACCATGCATCACAATCAGAATTGGAAAAAATACCTGGTGTAGGCCCATCAAAAGCAAAAAATATTTTAGATTATATTGATCAAAACGGACCATTTACTTCAGTAGAACAATTAGAATCTGTAAATGGAATCGGCAAAAAATCGCTTGAAAAAATGACTCCGTTTATTGTCATTCGATAAATACAAATGAAGAGTATTTACCTAGCTTATATTGTTTTTATACAAATAATAACAATCGTCTTTTTTAAAAACTATAATTTATTTTTTATTTTAATATTACTTTTTTTAATGATTTTTTTAGTCGGAAAGAAAAGATGGCTAATTTTATTAATTTGTATACTTTCGCTATGTATTACGTCTAGTATATGTTACCTACAAAACAATAATATGAATTCCCCTAAACAAAAGCCTTCGCAAAATGTACGAGGTGAAATCATCTCGACTCCAATAATAGATGGAAATAAAGTTTCATTTACATTTAAACTCAATAATCAAGAAATCTTACTAAATAGTTTTGCAAATACGAAAGAACAATTAAAAGTTTTTCAAAATAGAAAAATAGGTGAAATATGTGAAGTAAAAGGTGAAGTTACAATGCCTTTAGAAAATTCGAATCCATACTTATTTAATTATAGAAAGTACTTATTAAATCAAGGAATTTACTGGATTATTACTGCTAATCCAAATAGTTTAGTGGATTGTAATGATGGAAAACGAACGATCATTCAATCAATAAACGATATTCGACATGCTTTAACTAAATATGTAGAGGAGAATTTTGATTCCAATACAGAAGGATATATTAATGCTCTCCTATTTGGGGAACGATCAAAAATGAATGCAACTACGGAATCTCAATATCAAATTGTAGGAATCGTACATTTACTTGCGATTAGTGGTTCTCATATTAGTTTATTGAGTCTTGGCGTTTATTTTTTACTAATTAGAATCGGCGTAACGAAAGAAAACAGCTTATTTATAACGATATTGTGTATTATGATATATGGATTTCTAGCAGGTGCTCAAGCGTCAGTTGTCAGAGCGGTTATTATAGGTGTGTTAGTTTGCATATACAAGTTAGCAAAAATGAAAATCGACATTACTGCCCTTTTATTCGCTTCTTGCATAATCATGCTATTGGTGAAACCTAATTATATTGATGATATTGGATTTCAATTTTCCTTTGTGACAAGTTTTGTACTTGTTTTAACCTCAGAACAAATTTTAAATTACAAATCTTGGTATGCAAAGGCTCTTTATACATCTAGTATTACTCAGTTAGTATCAATCCCGATCTTACTTTTTAATTTTCATGAATTATCACCATACAGTATAATCATTAACTTACTTTTCATTCCTTATATTAATTTTATTATTATGCCGCTATGTATTATTAGTTTTGGTTTAAGTTTTATTAATTTTGAAATTAGCGAACAGTTAACGCTACTGCTAACTTTCTTTATTAACATATCAGATAAATTACTGAGTATATGTATGCAATTGCCATTTATTAAGTTGATTTTTACACATCCTTCAAAAGAAATTCTGTTTATTTATATCTTGCTAATATTTTTAATTTTATATTTTATGGAAGATAAGAGAGAGAAAAAGTTATTAACTATTTGTTTGATTGGATTTTTTATTCTTATTAGCGGGCATTTGATTTATCCCTATATGAACCCAGTTGGAAAGATTATGTTTATAGATGTAGGACAAGGTGACTGTATACTTATAAAATTACCTTTTAATAAAGGGAATTATGTAATTGATACAGGAGGTAAATTAACTGGAAAAGAAGAAACGTGGATGAAGCGCAAAAAAACATTTTCGACAGGCATGGATCTATTGATTCCAATTTTAAAAGGTGAAGGAATTAGTAAAATAGATAAATTAATATTTACACATGGTGATATCGATCATATTGGAGGTGGAAAGGAGGTGCTACAATCATATCATGTGAAACAATTAATCGTAGGTGATAAGACGAAATTTACTTCAGCTGAAAAAGAACGAATTAATATAGCTAGAAAAAAAGGAGTCGAGATTATAAAAATAAGCGAAGGTATGAATTGGAAAACGGGTTCGAATTATTTTGAAGTTATTTCTCCGATTAAAGATTATGTAGGTGAGGAAAACGAAGGGTCAATTGTTCTAAAGGCATTCATAGGTGGGAAGAATTGGTTATTTTCTGGTGATTTAGATGAAAATGGAGAAAATCGGCTGCTCTCTAAATATCATGATTTAAAGGCAGATGTTTTGAAAATAGGTCATCATGGGAGTAAAACATCGACTTCCGAACAATTTATTAAAGCCGTTATGCCTCAAATTGGCATTATATCAGTAGGGGGAAAAAATCGATATGGTCATCCGACACATGAAGTACTTGAACGATTAAAAAAGTACAATGTTAAAATCTTACGAACTGATGAACTTGGTGCAATAACTTATGAATTTAAAAGTGGACAAGGTACCATTTATACATTTAAAGCATATCGTAAAACAAATAGCAGAAACCAAGAAGGAAATTAAAAAAGACTGCCGAGGCAGCCCCATCAATTGGTTCTATGTATTATCGTGCAACAAACTCAACAATTGTTGCGATGATAAATAGAGTAGCGAAGAAACCAAATGAAACAACGAAACCAACACCAGAATCTGTTGAATCATTACGTTTGCTTTGAACATTTTTTTCAAAAGTATTCACAAATAACCCCTCCTATATCAATTTTAGTATAAATCAATATAACTAAAAAATCCATAGTATGTTTGTTTTAGTTATACCGTTTTAAATGAAGAAACCGGGTCTTTATTTAAAACGTTTATATAAATTAGAGATTAGTATTTACTAATCTCTTCCTTCTCATGTAGGACATGTTATACTATACTAAGAAAATTAGTGTAGAGGTGCAAAACATGATTAATGATTTACATAAAAAATTGAAAAAGAATGTATCGCCAATGTATTTATTGGTAGGTACTGAAGATTTTTTACTTCAAGAAGCGGAAAACTTAATCGTGAAAGCAGCTTTACAAGGAGAAATTGATGATTTTAACTATCAAACATATGATTTAAAAGAGTCTTATTTAAGTGAAGCTCTTGAGGATGCTCAAACACCGTCCTTTTTTGGTGGGAATAAGGTCATCATCATAAAATCATGTTTGTTTTTAACAGCTCAAAAAGAAAAAATTGTACAAGATCTAGAACCATTATTTGATTATATTGAAAATCCTGCGCCATTTACTACTGTTGTTTTTGTGGCTGCTTATGAAAAATTGGACGAACGGAAAAAGGTAACAAAAGCCTTGAAAAAACAAGTAGAGCTAGTTGAGTGCCACCCGGTTGAAACGAATAATTTAGACGGTTGGATTAAAGAGCGTTTTACTGGGAATGTAACAATTACTAAAGAGGCAATTGAAAAGCTAAAATTACTCGTTGGAAATAATTTATCAATCTTAAAACTTGAATGTGAGAAGTTACAATTGTTTATTGGAAATGAAGGCGAAGTTGATGCAGACCTAGTAGAAATGATGGTAGCAAAAACAATTGAACAAAATGTTTTTTCTCTTATCGAAAAAACAGCGGTAAGACAAACAACTGAGGCACTGAAAATTCTTCATGAATTATTATTTATTGGCGAAGAACCGATAAAAATAGTTGCATTGTTAGCTAGTCAGTTTAGATTATTATATGGAATAAAGCAATTATCAAGTAGTGGCTATTCAAATAATCAAATTGCCTCCTCAGTAGGTGTATCCCCAGGGAGAGTGTTTTATGGACAAAAGCAAGCGAATAACTTTCAAGCAAGTGAATTGAAAGAAGCGATACGATTAATTGCTGAAGTTGATTATAAAATGAAGACTGGTCAAGGAGATAAGGTCATGATCCTTGAAATGTTAATTCTTCAATTAAATAAATAATTTAAGAAAAACCGACATAAAGAATAAAAAATGGCAGTCCAATCGTTAAATTGGGCTGCCATTTTTTATCATATAAAAGTCTATAAAATTCAGTCTATTACCAATACAATCTGTTATAATGTAGGAATTGTAAAAGATTTCCTATAAAAGGTGTTTGGGAGAGAGATGAATGGCTGGAATTCCTAAAGAAATAAACGATGTATTAGATACTTACTTTCATTATTTTGATTTGAAATTACCTAATTTAATCGATTCTTTTTATCTTTATGGCTCGATTACTTTAAGTGCTTTTAAGAATGGATTTAGCGATATCGATTTTATAGCTGTTGTAAAGCGCAAAGTTTCTGAAGCTGATGTAAAAATACTGAGAGATATTCATAAAGATATGCAAAGAAAATTTCCAAATACAATTTTAGATGGGTGGTATATTTTTAAAGAAGATTTGCAGTCTTTAAATGAAGAAGGGAAATTATGTATTCGTTTCAATGATGGGCAGTTTCAAGGTTTAAATATATTTGAGCAGAATTCGATCGATGTTTTTCAATTAAAAACATACGGTATAACTGTTAGGGGGCTAAATATTGATAATGTAGATATTTCAGTAAACTGGGATACACTACTATCTAATATGAGAAATAATCTTAATTCTTATTGGCTTAGCTGGTTAAATAATTGTAAAAAGTTCCCTACAGTTAACTATTTGAGTTTAATTGTCAGTTTAAGAAGTATTGAATGGGGAGTTTTAGGAGTATCTCGAATTTATTACACATTGAAAGAAAAAGATATTACATCAAAAGTAGGAGCGGGTGAATATGCTTTAAAGTCAGTTCCTAAAAGATGGCATAAGATTATTAATGAGTCATTGAGATTACGAACAGATCATAAAAAATCCTATTACAAATCGATTTTTACAAGAAGAAAAGATGCGATTGACTACATGGAGTTTATCATTCGCGAATGTAATAAAATTAGATAATTTATCTGATACTTTATTGTACGAAAAAATGGTGTCTCAGCTGAGACACCATTTCATTCATTACGCGTTCATAGCGTTAACTTTTTTAGCTAAACGAGATTTTTGACGTGAAGCAGCGTTTTTGTGGATTAGATTGCTGTTAACAGCTTTATCTAATTTTTTAGAAGCAGTTAATAAAGCTTCTTGCGCTTTTTCAGTTTCGTTATTAGTAACTAAAGCTTCAACAGTTTTCACTGCAGTACGCATTTCTGATTTTAGAGATGCGTTGTGAGCACGATGAGCTTCAGCTGTTTTTACACGTTTAATAGCTGATTTAATATTTGGCATACCTTTCACCTCCCGAATGCAGTCGAGAAATTTGCCTCGAATACAAATAGAACAAAACTTATTTTATCAAAACAAGTCCCATTTGGCAATAGAATTCATAAAGCTATTTTCGCCTTTTCAAAAGAAAAATAAACAATTCGTTTAGAATTGGTAACATCTAGCTAAACTAGTTAAGAAGAGAATTGTTAAATTTCGATGAGTATTGTGGAGGCTAGATAAATGAGTGAATTAGATTTAAGTCAATATAGTGTTCGAACAGATTTAGCAGTAGAAGCAAAAGAGATGCTCGAGGAGCGAGAACAGACAAAGGAAGAAATTACCGGTGTCATCGTTAAAGAACGAGAAGCTGATGGTGTAAGTATTTCTCATGTTCATATTAAAGAGTCCGCATCTGAAAGAATTGGTAAAAAGCCAGGTAATTATTTAACACTTCAAGTTCAAGGGATTCGTGAACAAGATACTGAGCTTCAAGAAAAGGTTGAAAAGGTTTTTGCAAACGAGTTTTCTGCATTCTTAAAAAATTTAGGAATTACGGAAGATCAAACGTGTTTAGTTGTCGGTTTAGGAAATTGGAATGTAACTCCTGATGCACTTGGGCCAATGGTTGTTGAAAATTTAGTTGTCACGAAGCATCTTTTTGAACTACAGCCTGAAAGTGTACAAGATGGTTATCGTCCAGTTTGTGCTTTATCTCCAGGCGTAATGGGGATCACTGGTATTGAAACGAGCGATATTATTTCAGGTGTCATTGAAAAAGTAAAACCAGATTTTGTCATTGCGATTGATGCACTTGCAGCAAGATCTATTGAGCGCGTTAATACAACAATCCAAATTACAGATAATGGCATTCATCCAGGTTCTGGAATAGGAAATAAACGGAAGGAATTAAGTAAGGAAACACTAGGTATTCCGGTTATTGCGATTGGTGTTCCAACCGTTGTTGATGCTGTTGCGATTACAAGTGATACAATTGACTTCATTTTAAAACATTTTGGACGTGAAATAAAAGAAGGAGACAAGCCAGCTAAAGCGTTAATTCCTTCAGGTATGGCATTTGGAGAAAAGAAAAAGTATACCGACGAAGATATGCCTGGTGAAAAGGAACGAATGGCATTTATGGGAATTGTAGGAACACTTGAAGAGAATGAAAAAAGGAAACTGATACATGAGGTATTGTCACCACTAGGTCATAACTTAATGGTTACACCAAAAGAAGTGGATACATTTATTGAAGATATGGCAAATATTATTGCTGGCGGTATGAACGCTGCGCTGCATTCTAAAATTAATCAAGATAATATTGGCTCTTATACTCATTAATATTTCGTAAGTGAGGAGAAACACATGAAATATATGGTTCGGTATTTTACGCTAATTATCATTTTTTCGATAACGATCATTACTTGTATGCAAGTTGCGAAAGATGGAATAAGTAAAGTTACTTCGACTGATTACTATCATGTAGACGATGTAGTAAAAATTTCAAAAGAAGATGGGAAAGCTGGTCCAGTACTTTTTGGAAAGGATTACACGAAAGAAGGACTAGCAATTCGAGAAGATCATTTAGAAAGATTAGGGGCATTTAATTATTTTACAGTTGTTGGAAAAGGAATATCTCATTTTGTTGCGTATGTAACTGAAAAAGGGATTAAGATTGTTGAAAAAATTCCTTCTATTATTGATAGCTTAAATTAGACCTTCTAAACTTCATTCGACATATACTGCTAATATAGATTGAATATTTCCCTATTTTTTTGATATAATCAAAACTATCTATGCTGTCGAGAAATTTAGGAGTGATGAAATGAATAAAGAGTCAAGATCAGAAAGACAAAAGAGAATTAGAAACTTTTCAATCATCGCACACATTGACCATGGAAAGTCTACATTAGCAGATAGAATTCTTGAGAAAACAAATGCATTAACACAGCGTGAGATGAAGTCTCAGCTATTGGACTCAATGGATTTAGAGCGTGAACGTGGAATTACCATTAAATTAAATGCTGTGCAGTTACAATATAAAGCTAAAAATGGAGAAGAATATATTCTTCATTTAATTGATACTCCTGGACATGTCGACTTCACTTATGAAGTTTCACGTAGTTTAGCAGCTTGTGAAGGCGCAATTCTCGTAGTTGATGCTGCACAAGGTATCGAAGCACAAACATTGGCGAACGTCTATTTAGCTTTAGACAATGATTTAGAAATTTTACCAGTTATTAATAAGATTGACCTACCGAGTGCTGAGCCTGAACGTGTAAGACAAGAAGTTGAAGAGGTAATTGGTTTAGATGCTTCTGAAGCAGTATTAGCATCTGCTAAAGCAGGAATCGGAATAGAAGAAATTCTAGAACAAATTGTAGAAAAAGTACCAGCTCCAACAGGGGATCCAGATGCGCCTTTAAAAGCACTTATTTTTGATTCATTATTCGATCCATATCGTGGTGTTGTAGCTTATATTCGTATTGTAGAAGGTACTGTAAAAGTAGGTCAAAAAATTAGAATGATGGCTACTGGTAAAGAATTCGAAGTAGTTGAAGCAGGAGTATTTACTCCTCGTACTACACAACGTGATGAGTTAACTGTAGGTGACGTAGGTTTCTTAACTGCTTCTATTAAAAATGTTGGAGATACTCGCGTTGGGGATACAATTACTCTTGCTGAGAATCCAGCAACCGAGCCACTACCAGGTTATCGTAAATTAAATCCTATGGTATTCTGTGGATTATATCCAATAGATACTTCTAAATATAATGATTTACGTGATGCACTTGAAAAACTTCAATTAAATGATGCAGCTTTACAATTTGAAGCTGAAACTTCACAAGCTTTAGGATTTGGTTTCCGTTGTGGATTTTTAGGATTATTACACATGGAAATCATTCAAGAGCGTATTGAACGTGAATTCAAAATTGATTTAATTACAACAGCACCAAGTGTTATCTATAATGTTTACACAACAAAAGGTGATTTGATTATCGTTGATAACCCTGCTCATATGCCAGACCCTCAATCAATTGATCGAGTAGAAGAGCCTTACGTAAAAGCAAAAATCATGGTTCCAAATGATTTTGTTGGAGCAATCATGGAACTTTGCCAAAAGAAACGCGGAAACTTTATCGATATGCAATATTTAGATGCAAACCGTGTTACGTTAACGTATGAAATTCCATTATCTGAAATTGTTTATGATTTCTTTGACCAATTAAAATCAAGTACAAAAGGTTATGCTTCATTTGATTATGAACTGATTGGTTACAAAGTTTCTAAACTTGTGAAAATGGATATTTTATTAAACGGTGAACAAGTAGATGCTCTATCATTTATCGTTCATAGAGATGCTGCTTATGATCGTGGGAAAATTATCGTTGATAAATTAAAAGAACTAATTCCAAGACAACAGTTCGAAGTACCAGTTCAAGCGGCAATCGGACAAAAAATTGTTGCTCGTTCAACAATTAAGTCAATGGGTAAAAACGTATTAGCAAAATGTTACGGTGGGGATATCTCTCGTAAACGTAAGCTATTAGATAAGCAAAAAGAAGGTAAAAAGCGAATGAAAGCTGTTGGTTCTGTAGAGGTACCACAAGAGGCATTCATGGCTGTTTTACGTATGGATGACTAATATTAAGTATTGATGTTGATGAGATGCCACCGTAATTAAATTGCGGTGGCATTGTAAATTTAGTTGCATTAATTTTTACTAAAATTTGTTATGGATCAAAAATAAGATGTAAATAATGATTAATAAAGTAAAGCCATTAATTAGACAAATTTCATAAGAAAATATACAATCATAAAGTTGAAATCAACGAAAGTCCCTGAATCTCACACCCTCAGAAGGTATTGGATCAGGGGCTTTTCACATAGAAAAGAGGAGAAGGTATGGCATCTTCCGTTTATATTCATATACCATTTTGTCAGCAGATTTGTTACTACTGCGATTTTAATAAATTTATGATGGACCGTCAGCCGGTTGATCAATATTTAGACTATTTAGAGAAAGAAATTATTGAAAGTTTAAAAAGAAATCCAATTTCGAATTTGAAAACCGTATTTGTAGGTGGAGGAACTCCAACTGCATTAACATTACCTCAAACTAAGCGCCTGATAGAAATAATTAATAACCATATTATTAAAGGGAAAAAAGATATCGAAATGACTTTTGAAAGTAATCCAAATGAGATTTCAAAAGAGAAGCTACAAATCTTAAAAGATGGTGGAGTGAATCGAATTAGTTTTGGAGCGCAAACGTTTGATGAAGGCTTACTTAAAAAGATTGGAAGAACACATTCACCAAATGAGATAGAAGAAGCAATCAAAACTGCAAAAGAAGTTGGTATTGATAATATTAATCTTGATTTAATGTATGCATTACCTGGTCAAACAATGGAACAATTCGTTGATTCTTTAGATAAAGCAATGAAGCTACCGATTCAGCACATCTCAGCATATTCATTAATTATTGAACCAAAAACGGTTTTTTACATAGAAATGAATAGGGGAAAACTGAAACCAGCACCAGAAGAAGATGAAGCGGCTATGTATGACTTTTTAATGAACTATTTAGAAAAAAATGGCTTTCATCAATATGAAATTAGCAATTTTGAAAAAAATGGATTAGAAAGTAAGCATAATCTTGTATATTGGAATAATGAAGAGTATTTTGGTTTTGGTGCAGGTGCACATGGCTATATTAATGGAATTCGCTATTCAAATGCAGGCCCATTAAAAAAATATTTTCAATTGATTGATGACACAGGTGTCCCAATTATTCATGAGCATACAGTAACGAAACAAGAACAAATGGAAGAAGAAATGTTTTTAGGGCTTCGTAAAATGGAGGGAGTTTCGGAAAGAAAGTTCCAAGAAAAATTTGGTTCAACATTTAATGAAGTATTTCCGAACGTAATAGAAAAACTAATGAAAGATGGATTAGTTGAGATGAATGGTGTATTTCTTCGATTAACCCACAAAGGGAAGTTACTAGGAAACGAAGTATTTCAGGCATTCTTACTTTAAAAGCAATAAGTATGAACACAATAGAGAGGTAGATGAGATTAGGGAGGATTTAAATAGATTACGATCCTTTCCTAATTAATCAACTTGCTCTTCTTTATTCCTGCCTTTAACTTCTTGACATCGTATAAAGGATTTGTTAAGTTAATAATATATTTAGCACTCACTAGATAAGAGTGCTAATAGAGGTGATAAACATGTTGACTGAAAGACAGTTATTGATTCTACAAATTATTATCGATGACTTTATTCGCATGGCACAACCTGTTGGTTCAAGGAGTTTATCTAAAAAGGAAGGTATTTCATTTAGTTCAGCAACGATACGAAATGAGATGGCTGATTTAGAAGAACTTGGTTATATTGAAAAGCCTCATAGCTCTGCAGGTCGAATCCCTTCTGAGAAAGGGTATCGTTTTTATGTAGACCATCTGTTATCACCACAAATTGTTAATGAAGATGATGTTCGTTCGATAAAAAGTATTTTTGCCGAGCGTATTTTTGAAATAGAAAAGCTTGTAAAAAATTCAGCTGATATCCTATCTGATTTAACAAATTACACAACAATTGCTCTAGGACCAAAAGTTACTGAAAATAAGCTTAAAAATATTCAGCTTATTCCAATAGGGCCTAATACAGCAGTATCAATTATTGTGACAGACACAGGTATTGTTAAAAATCGAACAGTAACTATACCGCCTGGTGTGTCTATGAGTGATATTGAAAAAATGGTAAATATATTAAATGAGCGACTAGTAAATGTTCCAATTCATCAAATAAATGACAAGCTTTATAAAGAAATAGCCATGATTTTACGTACGCATATTTCAAATTATGAAAGTGTAATTAAGATGATTGGTGGAACTATTGACGTACCGATTGAACAAAAGCTGATTCTAAGTGGAAAAACGAATATTTTAGCTCAACCAGAATTTCATAATGTAGAGACAATGAAAGTATTGTTAAACATGATTGAAAAGCAAGATGAACTAAAAAGTATTATTCCTTTTGAACAGATGGGTTTAAGTGTCAAAATTGGTAAGGAAAATGAAAAGTCTGGTTTAGAAAATGTAAGTATCATTAGTGCAACCTATTCATTAGGCGAAGATCAAATTGGTACAATCGCAGTATTAGGACCAACTCGTATGGAATACTCACGAGTAATCTCATTAATGCATTTAATAACAGGGCAATTGAATTTATTATTTTCATCTAAGGATGTTGAATAAATCCATTGTGATAAGAAACAATGGATTACATATAAAAAAATAGGAGGTGAAGGTGACATGACAGAACGTCAGGAAGAACTTTTAAATGAAGAAGTAGTGAATGAAGAAACTACTGTTGAAGAGCCTTCAATCTTTACAGAAGAAAATACAGAAGAGACAACTGATGATGTGAATTCTTCTGAAGATGAGCTTCAAAAACTTCGTGCTGAAGTAGATGAGAAGGAAAATAAGTACTTACGCCTACATGCTGATTTCGAAAATTATAAACGTCGTGCACTTTTAGACCAACAATCTTTAATGACTTATCGTGCTCAAAGTTTAGTAACTGATTTATTACCAGTACTAGATAATTTCGAACGTGCACTACAAGTTGAAGCAACAGATGAGCAAACTGCTTCTTTAAAACAAGGGATGGAAATGGTCTACCGTATGCTTGTTGAAGCTGTGAAAAAAGAAGGAGTAGAAGAAATCCCGGCACTTGGTGAACAATTCGATCCGAATGTCCATCAAGCTGTAATGCAAGAAAGTGATGATTCTAAACCATCTAATGAAATTCTACAAGAATTCCAAAAAGGCTATAAACTAAAGGACAGAGTAATTCGTCCATCAATGGTTAAAGTAAACGAGTAATTAGTTTGTTGAATATAAAATTTTAAAAAAACTAAAATATAACTTATGTAGATTTTAGGAGGAACATGCAATGAGTAAAATTATTGGTATTGACTTAGGTACAACTAACTCTTGTGTCGCAGTATTAGAAGGTGGAGAGCCAAAAGTAATCCCGAATCCAGAGGGTGGACGTACAACTCCGTCAGTTGTTGCGTTCAAAAATGGTGAGCGTCAAGTTGGGGAAGTAGCAAAACGTCAAGCAATTACAAACCCTAACACAATCATGTCAATTAAACGTCACATGGGTACTGCTCATAAAGAAAACATTGAAGGTAAAGAATATTCTCCACAAGAGATTTCTGCAATCATTCTTCAAAACTTAAAAGCATCTGCTGAAGCTTATTTAGGTGAAACAGTAACAAAAGCGGTTATTACAGTACCTGCATACTTTAATGATGCTGAGCGTCAAGCAACTAAAGATGCTGGTAAAATTGCTGGTTTAGAAGTTGAACGTATCATCAATGAGCCAACTGCGGCTGCATTAGCATACGGTTTAGATAAAATGGATGAAGACCAAACAATCCTAGTTTATGACTTAGGTGGCGGTACATTCGACGTTTCAATCCTTGAATTAGGTGATGGAATTTTTGAAGTTAAAGCTACAGCTGGTGACAACCGTTTAGGTGGAGATGACTTCGACCAAGTGATCATTGATTACTTAGTAGCTGAATTCAAAAAAGAAAATGGTGTTGACTTAAGCCAAGATAAAATGGCATTACAACGTTTAAAAGATGCTGCTGAAAAAGCAAAGAAAGATTTATCAGGTATTACTTCAACTCAAATTTCATTACCATTCATTAGCATGGGTGCAGCTGGTCCATTACACTTAGAGTTAAACTTAACTCGTGCAAAATTCGAAGAGCTTTCTCACAACTTAGTAGAAAGAACTTTAGGCCCAACTCGTCAAGCAATGAAAGATGCTGGTTTATCAGCTAGCCAAATTGACAAAGTAATCTTAGTTGGTGGATCTACTCGTATTCCTGCTGTTCAAGAAGCAATCAAAAAAGAAACAGGCAAAGAGCCACATAAAGGTGTAAACCCTGATGAAGTAGTAGCATTAGGTGCTGCAATTCAAGGTGGAGTATTAACTGGTGATGTTAAAGACGTAGTATTATTAGACGTAACTCCATTATCATTAGGTATTGAAACAATGGGTGGCGTTTTTACGAAGTTAATCGACCGTAACACAACAATCCCAACTAGCAAATCTCAAGTATTCTCAACAGCTGCTGATAATCAACCTGCTGTAGATATTCACGTTCTACAAGGTGAGCGTCCAATGGCTGCTGATAACAAAACATTAGGTCGTTTCCAATTAGCGGATATCCCACCAGCACCACGTGGAATTCCACAAATTGAAGTATCATTCGATATCGACAAAAATGGTATCGTAACAGTACGTGCAAAAGACTTAGGAACTCAAAAAGAGCAAAACATCGTAATTCAATCTTCTTCAGGTTTAAGTGACGAAGAAGTAGAACGCATGGTAAAAGAAGCTGAGCTAAATGCTGAAGCTGATGCAAAACGTAAAGAGGAAGTTGATCTTAAAAACGAAGCGGATCAATTAGTATTCCAAGTAGAGAAAACTTTAAAAGATCTTGAAGGAAAAGTTGAAGAAGCTGAGGTTACTAAAGCTAACGAAGCTAAGGACGCATTAAAAGCTGCTTTAGAATCTGGTAACTTAGATGACATCCGTACGAAGAAAGATGCTCTTTCTGAAATCGTTCAAGCTTTAACGATGAAGCTTTATGAGCAAGCTGCTGCTGCACAGCAAGCTGCAGGTGGAGCTGAAGGCGAAGCGAAACAAGACGACGTAGTAGACGCTGAGTTTACAGAAGTTAAAGAAGATAAATAATACCGAAAAGTGGAAGGCGTTTGTCCAGAACGCCTGGAACTAGACCATATATCTAAAGTAAGGGAAGTCAAAGTCAGGGTAGCCTTGACTTTGACTTCTTCTTTTTCTTTTAGAAAAGCAGAGATTATGTTAAAATATTCTTTATGTGAAAGGAGCGGATTGTAACACTATGAGTAAACGTGATTACTATGATGTACTTGGTGTAAGTAAAAGTGCATCACAAGATGAGATAAAAAAATCGTTTCGTAAATTAGCAAAAACGTATCATCCAGACGTTAATAAAGATCCTGATGCACCTGAAAAGTTTAAAGAGGTGCAAGAAGCATATGAAACTTTATCAGATGATCAAAAACGCGCTCATTATGATCAGTTTGGTCATACAGATCCAAATCAAGGATTTGGTGGTGGCGGATTTGGCGGCGGCGGATTCGGTGGATTTGAAGATATTTTCAGTCAGTTTTTTGGAGGTGGCGGTGGACGTCGTCGTGACCCGAACGCACCAAGAGCTGGGGCTGATTTACAATATACAATGACAATCCAGTTTGAAGAAGCAGCATTTGGAATGGAAAAAGAAATTGAAATTCCTACTGAAGAAACATGTCATACATGTAGTGGTTCAGGTGCAAAACCTGGTACATCAAAAGAAACATGTAAACATTGTCATGGCTCAGGCCAAATGAGTGTTGAACAAAATACTCCATTTGGACGTATTGTGAATCGTACAACATGTTCACACTGTCAAGGTACTGGTCAGATTATTAAAGATAAATGTAATAATTGTCACGGTGCTGGCCGAGTGAAAACTCGTAAGAAAATCATGGTTAAAGTACCAGCTGGTATCGATGATGGTCAACAAATTCGACTTTCAGGTCAAGGAGAACCAGGTAAAAATGGTGGTCCTGCTGGAGATTTATATATTGCATTCCATGTTCGTGAACATGAATTCTTTGAACGTGATGGTAATGACGTTTACTGCGAGCTTCCATTAACATTTGCACAAGCCGCTTTAGGGGATGAAGTTGAAGTACCAACATTACATGGTAAAGTAAAAACGAAAATTCCTGCAGGAACTCAAACCGGCACTAGAATGCGTTTAAAAGGTAAAGGAATTAAAGATGTACGTGGATATGGTCAAGGTGATCAGCACGTAATCGTAAAAGTTATCACACCAACAAAACTAACAAGCCGTCAAAAAGAATTGCTTGAAGAGTTTTACAATATTGGCAAAAGTCAAAAAGACGATAAACACGATTCATTCTTTACAAAGTTAAAGCGTGCAGTTAAGAATTTTGGCGAATAATAGGTAAGAAATTAATTCAGTACGTTAGTTAAGGTAAAAAGTGGAAACACTAAATAGAAGAAGTAATTTTAATGGCACCCTCTAAATCTGACTATGATTAGAGGGTATTGCCAAGTAAAGAAGAGAGTATGAATGGAGTTGGTAGTTAATGAAATGGTCAGAATTAAGTATTCACACTACACAGGATGCGGTTGAACCGATTTCTAACATTTTACACGAAGCTGGTGCAAGTGGTGTTGTCATAGAGGATGTGTTTGATTTGACGAAGGAGCGAGCACAGGTTTACGGTGAAATCTACCAACTTAACCCAAAAGATTATCCAGAGGAAGGTGTAATTGTTAAAGCATACCTTCCTGTGAATAGTTTTTTAAACGATACGATCGACGGAATAAAAGAAGCTATAAATAATTTAATTTCATATGATATTGATTTAGGTAAAAATACATTTACTGTGCATGAAGTAAACGAAGAGGATTGGGCTACTGCATGGAAAAAATATTATCATCCAATTTCAATCTCAGATCGATTTACAATTGTACCTTCTTGGGAAGAGTATGAAGTTAAATCTTCAGATGAATTAATTATTGAATTAGATCCGGGAATGGCGTTTGGTACTGGTACTCATCCAACAACTGTTATGTGTATTCGTGCACTTGAGAAAGTTGTTAAACCGACTGACCGTGTAATCGATGTTGGAACTGGTTCAGGAGTTTTAAGTATTGCAGCTGCTAAACTTGGCTCTACAAACATAGAAGCTTATGATTTAGACGATGTAGCTGTTCGAAGTGCAAGAGAAAACGTTGTATTAAACAAAGTTGATGATGTCATAAAAGTTGGCCAAGGTAACTTACTACAAGGAATTGAAGGTCCGTTCCAAGTAGTTGTAGCGAACTTACTTGCTGAAATTATTCTTCGTTTCGTAGACGATGTGTTTACTGTTTTAGAACCAGGTGGAACATTTATTTCTTCAGGAATTATTGGTTCTAAACAAGAAGACATTGAAAATGAGCTTAAGCGAGTTGGTTTTGAAGTGAAGGAAGTATTACATTTAGAGGACTGGGTTGCAATTATTGCAAAAAAGCCAGAACAAGGAATGTAACATGCAAAGATATTTTATAGAAGAAACACAGTTGCAAAATGATCTAGTCACAATAACTGGTGATGATGCGCATCATATCGCAAATGTTATGCGAATGAAGCTAAATCAAGAAATTATTTGTACAGTTCCAGGTTCCTCAACTGTTCGTTGTACACTTACAAATATTTCTAGTGAACAAATAACTGCAGCTGTTGTAGAATATGTTGAGAATGCAAATGAATTACCAATATCAATAACGATTGCTAGTGGACTACCAAAAGGTGATAAACTAGAGTTAATCATTCAAAAAGGTACGGAGCTTGGAGCTTGTAGTTTTATACCTTTTGCTGCAGCTAGATCAATTGTTAAATTGGATGATAAAAAAGCTGGTAAAAAGGTTGATAGATGGCAAAAAATTGCAAAAGAAGCGGCAGAACAATCTTATCGATTTATTGTACCTTCGGTGGAACAACCAGCAACTTTTCAACAATTACTTAACTCAATACAGCATTATGATGCTTGTATTGTTGCATATGAAGAAAGTGCAAAAACAGGAGAATCAGCAGGGCTTGTTCAGACATTCCAATCATTAAAGGAAGGCTCACGATTACTAGTAGTTTTCGGACCTGAAGGTGGTTTGTCAGAAAAAGAAGTTAATCAGCTAGAAGAAAAAGGTGCTAAGCTATGTGGACTTGGACCAAGAATTCTACGAACAGAAACAGCACCATTTTATGTTTTAGCTGCTGCCTCCTTTCATTTTGAATTAATGGGGTGAAGAAATGCCACAAGTAGCTTTTCATACATTAGGTTGTAAAGTTAACCATTACGAAACAGAAGCAATTTGGCAACTGTTTAAAGCAGCAGGCTATGAACGTACAGAATACGAGACGAAAGCTGACGTTTATGTAATTAATACTTGTACAGTTACAAATACAGGTGACAAAAAAAGTAGACAAGTAATCCGTCGTGCCGTGCGCAAAAATCCAGATGCTGTAATTTGTGTAACTGGATGTTATGCACAAACATCTCCAGCCGAAATCATGGCAATTCCTGGGGTGGATATCGTTGTTGGTACACAGGACCGTACGAAAATGTTGGATTATATCGAGCAATACCGTGTAGAACGCCAACCAATCAATGGCGTTGGGAACATTATGAAAGCACGAGTTTATGAAGAGCTAGATGTACCTGCTTTTACTGACCGTACACGTGCTTCTTTAAAAATTCAAGAAGGTTGTAATAACTTCTGTACATTTTGTATTATTCCATGGGCACGTGGTTTAATGCGTTCTCGTGATCCAAAAGAAGTTGTCAAACAAGCTACGCAATTAGTAGAATCAGGCTATAAGGAAATTGTTTTAACTGGTATTCACACTGGTGGATACGGTCAAGACATGAAAGATTACAATTTAGCCATGTTATTAAAAGATTTAGAAACAGTTGAAGGATTAAAACGTGTTCGTATTTCTTCAATTGAAGCTAGTCAAATTACAGATGAAGTAATTGAAGTTCTTCGTCATTCAAATATTGTCGTTCGTCACTTACACGTACCATTACAATCTGGATCAGATACGGTCTTAAAACGTATGCGTCGTAAATACACAATGGCTGAATTTGCTGAGAGAATTGAAAAATTACGTGAGGTTTTACCAAACTGTTCAATTACATCAGATGTAATCGTAGGTTTCCCAGGTGAAACTGAAGAAGAGTTTATGGAAACATACAATTTCATCCGAGATAATAAATTCTCTGAATTACATGTATTCCCATACTCTAAACGTACAGGAACACCAGCTGCACGTATGGAAGATCAAGTTGACGAAGAAATTAAAAATGAACGTGTACATCGTTTAATTGAATTATCAAATCAACTTGCAAAAGAATACGCATCAATGTTTGATGGAGATGTTCTAGAAGTTATTCCAGAAGAAAAGTATACTGAAGATGGCGCAGAAGGACTATTAATTGGTTACACAGACAATTATCTAAAAGTCGTGTTCGAAGGAACAGAAGACATGATCGGTAAAATTGTAAAAGTTAAAATCGCAAAAGCGGGTTACCCAGTTAATAAAGGTGAATTTGTCCGAGTACTAGAAGATGTAGCTGTTAACTAAAGATAAAATAAAAGGATTGATAATCTAGAGTTTATCTGGATTATTGATCCTTTTTTTGTTCCTTTTAAAACGAAATAACGAATTCCCTCAAACTACCTGTAATGTAAAGTAATCTCTATACACAATATAAGGATAGAGGTGAAATAAAAATGTCAAAAGACAACCAATCAAGAAAAACTGATGACAATCATATCCACGTTGCAACCAACTCATACTTAGACACGAGCGAAAATGATTCGAATAAAATTAATTATGACGAAGGTGGTAGCCCATACCTTGATACAAGTGAAGACGCATCTTCAGCGGCGAACACAAGACGAGGAGCACCATATTTAAATACATAATGGAGAGAAGGAATATATCTTTCTCTTTGCTTGTATTTATAACTTCAACCTTAATATTTAGCTAATATACTAAAAGAGCTAATCAAGTCGTTGATTAGCTCTCTTTTATGACATATTTACTGATTTTTTCTTGCTAAAAATTTGGATTGTAAAACCAAAAATGATAATCACAATTGAAAATAATAAACTTAACCAAATGCTTTGAAATTTACCAACATAAGGCTGAACGATATATGAAAGGATAATACTGATGACAATACTAATTGGAATATAATTACCAACTTTACGTTTACTAAAGACAATAACTAAAATTGGAAATAGCAATGCAGAATATACATTTCCTGAGTAAAATAAAAGTTCTATCATTTTTTTTGATTGAATAAGTGTAGCAAAAAAGATAATCGCACCAATGATCACGGATAAAAGATAAGCAAGTTTTATTTTTTTTTGATCATTATTGATCTTGTGAATTGGCTCGATTATATTGATAATGATTAAACTAGCAAGCGAATGTAAAATTGCACCAAATGTTGAGGTAATCGCATTAAAAACACATAAAACAAAAAGTATAAAAAAGAATGGTGTTGTAATTTTATTTGCTAAACCAACTAATATTGATTGAATATCTGTAAATCCACCAGTAAATATAACAATAATAAAAAGGCATGAAAATGAAAGTGGGAAAATACACCATATTAACCCGGATATTGAGAAGGTTAAAGGAAGTTTTTTCGATTCAATCATAAATAATCGGTGCCATGAAGTAATGTCAAAGAAAAACTGACCAAATCCAACTAATAAGCCTGAAAATAAAAAACCCCATAAATCATAATGATCAATGACTAACATGTATGGATGGTATAATTTAATCCCATCATATACAGGTTGAACACCCTCTTTTACGAAAAAATACAACGGAATTAAAATTGCCGCTGCAAACATAGTTATAACCTGGATTCCTGCTAATCCATGGATTATTTTTAATCCACCAAACCCTGCAAAAAGTACACAATAGGTTATAAAGATGAATATTTCGATGTACAATGGTAAATTAAAAAGAAAATGAAATAAAGTAGATGCCGTCATCGATTGAATATATAATATGTGTAAACTAGTAAATAGTAAAATACAAATCATGATCCAATAACCAAGTGGATGTAGTTTTTTCTTCAAATAATCTCCAATTGTTAAACCATCAGGGTACTCCTGTCGAACCTTTTTCCCAATAAAACTAAATACAAATAAAGCAATCGCACCTAAAAATGCATAGCCGATTCCACCAAATACACCATATTTAATCATTGATTCTGGCGAAGATAATATCGTAGTTCCTGTTATCCAACGTGCCAAGAGAGAAATAATTCCCATTCCCATTCCAATTTGTATAGGACCTTGTACGTATTCTCTAAATGAACGTGAATTCACTGTTATTTTCCTTTCTCACGATACTCTTTTGGAGTAATGCCCTCAATTTTGCGAAATAAAGTACTAAAGTAATGCTGGCTATTAAAGCCTGAGTTTTCTGCTACATCGGATATGTTCCAATTTGGATTATTTGTTAAATAGCGCTTGGCAGCTTGTATTCTATAGTCTATTAAATATTCTGAAAATGACACGCCGACTTCTTCGTGAAATTTTCTACTTAAATAAGTATGATTCGTGTGAACTTCTCTGGCTACGTCAGAAAGAGACAGTTTTTCAGCGAAATGCTCATGAATATATAATAGAGTTTGATGGATTAAACTAGAATATTGATTTGATGTATCGGTATCACTATATTTAGATAACACTTTATCTAGTTCACTTTCAATGATTGGTTTTGTTAAATAATCAAGAACGCCGATTCGGATTGACTGCTGAGCATAATCAAAACTTTGATATGCTGTAACCATAATAATATCGACGTCTTTATTTTGAGCTCGAAGTTCTTCACCAAACTCTAGTCCAGAACGGCCAGGTAGATTAATATCTAAAAACGCAATGTTAATTTTATGATTTTGATTAATTGCCATTGCTTGACATGCATCAGCGGCTTTAAAGAACTTCCATAATGGGAACTTATTTTTTATCAAATATTCCATCTGTTCAAGCTCTAATGGTTCATCATCTACTAATAAAACATTCACTTTATTTTCCCTCCTTTACTTTAAAGAGTCATTGATCAGTGGCCAAACGACTTTAACATTTGTTCCTGATTCATTTGAAGTAATCAGTACATGTCCACTGTTTCCGAAATATAGTTGCAATCTCTTTTTTATATTGTCTAATCCATGGCCTTCTTGATTAGAAAATGAATTCGTCTTTCCCATTAAACCATTATCAATTACTTCTAAACAGACTAGCTCAGAATCTTGATAAAATCGAATATGAAGTAGGGCCTCTCCAACCTTTTTTTCTAATCCATGTTTAAATGAATTTTCTACTAAGGTTTGCAAAATAAAAGGGGGAACTTGCGCATTATATAAATCTTTTGGACAATCTAACTGAGTTTTAAGACGTTCTCCAAACCGTAGATTTTGAATATCTAAATAATATTGAGTATATTGGATTTCTTGATTTAACGGAATTAAGGGCTCTGATGATTTATATTTAAATTTTAAAAATTGAGAGAACGTTTCTAGTGCTCGAATTAATTCCGAAGTTCGATTTAAACGCGCTAAGCTTAATATGACATTAAGTGTATTAAATAAAAAGTGCGGTTGAATTTGCTGATTTAATTGATTGTATTGAGCTTCTTGTAATGCATGCTCTAACTGAATTTCTTTATTTTTATTTTCAAGTAAATCAATTCTTTTTTCAAAGATAAACAAAAATAATAAAGCAATAGCTCCCATAATAGGAGCTAAAATAAATAGCATAATAAGTAAAGTAAATCCCTCGTAACTAAGCATGAAGAACCTCAAATAGTATTTTTAATTTTTTTTGAAAGTGCTCCTATGGAAGTTAGACTAAAGCTCGAGCGTACCGTTATATCATGTAAAAGCACTCTTTTTGTCTTTTCGCATTCCATTGGAGCACCATTCGATTTATTATCTAATATGATCAGCTTTATAAAATTTTTAAATAGAAGTAAAAGAAACAACTTTGAAGAAGCATTTTTCTTCACTTCACGCCTATAAGAATACTATTTAATCAATTATGTGACAAGCAACTTGATGATTTTGCTCTGATATTTTTAATTCAGGTACTCTTGTTTTGCAAATATCAATCGCAAAAGGGCATCTTGTGTGAAAACGACAGCCGCTTGGAGGATTGATTGGAGAAGGTACATCTCCTGTTAAGATGATTCTTTCTCTTTGATGTACCGGGTTTGGTACAGGAATAGCAGATAATAGTGCACGCGTATAAGGATGTTGCGGATTTTCGAAAATAGATTTTTTATCGGCAATCTCAACAATTTTTCCTAAATACATAACCATTACTCGGTCAGAAATATGTCTAACTACACCTAAATCATGTGAGATGAAAAGGAAGGTAAGTGAGAATTTTTTCTGTAATGATTTTAATAAATTTAATACTTGAGCTTGAATTGAAACATCTAGAGCAGATACTGCTTCATCACAAATGATTAGTTTTGGATCAACTGCAAGTGCACGGGCAATTCCAACACGTTGACGTTGACCACCACTAAATTCATGAGGATAACGCTCCATAGCTTCTGGTCTTAACCCGACATGCCCTAACAGTTCCTCAATTCTAGCTTTACGTTCTTCTTTTGGAACGACATTTTGAATGGCTAAAGCTTCACCTAAAATTTCTCCAATTGTTTGTCTAGGATTAAGTGATGCAAATGGATCTTGGAAGATTACTTGTAGATCCTTTCTTATTTTACGCATTTCTTTTTTTCCTAAGCTTAATAAATCTTTATCTTTAAAATGGATGCTTCCACTAGTAGGCTCGTCTAATCTTAGAATGGCTCTACCAGTAGTAGACTTACCACAACCAGATTCTCCAACTATACTTAAAGTTTCTCCCTCGTAAATGTTGAAGCTAATATCGTCTACAGCTTTTACGTGATTAACCGTTCTTCCTAAAACGCCACCTTTTATTGGAAAGTATTGTTTTAAATGATCTACATTAAGTAGTATTTTTTTATCCACTAGTTGCAATGCCATTATTCAATCCCTACTTTCTCTTTGATGGTATGATCTGTCTCCCATTGTGATGTATACATCCAACAGCTGACTTCAGTATTTTTGTCAATTGTTAGTAAATCAGGCACTGATTGATGACATATATCCTTTGCATGTGCACAGCGTGGCGCAAAACTACAGCCTTTAGGCATATTAAATGGACTAGGTACAGTACCAGGAATTGTTGTTAATTCTTCTTGATCCATATCCAAACGTGGAAGAGAGTTTAATAACCCGATTGTATATGGGTGCTTAGGGTTATCAAAAAGTTCCTTTGCTGAAGTATATTCAACCATTCTACCAGCGTACATGACAGCCACTCGATCGCAAGTTTCATAAACAACGCCTAAATCATGCGTGATTAATATTACGGCTGTACCTAAATCTTTTTGTAGTGATTTAATTAAATCCAGAATTTGAGCTTGAATTGTCACATCTAGAGCGGTAGTCGGCTCATCTGCAATTAGCACTTCTGGATGACAAGCAAGTGCCATTGCGATCATAACCCTTTGTCTCATTCCGCCACTAAGCTCATGTGGTTCTTGCTTTGCACGTTTTTCAGGAGAAGGGATTCCTACAAGTCGCAGCATTTCAACTGCTTTATCCCAAGCTTCCTTTTTGCTTAATTTTTGGTGAAGACGAATCGCTTCTGCAATTTGTTCGCCTGCTGAATAAACAGGGTTTAACGATGTCATAGGCTCCTGAAAGATCATTGAAATTTCATTACCTCGAATCGAACGCATTTGCTTTTCTGTTTTTGCTAGTAAGTCTTCACCTTTAAAAAAGATACTACCACCAGCTATTTTTCCTGGAGGGGAAGGGATTAATCGTAAAAGGGATAATGATGTAATACTTTTACCACTTCCAGATTCTCCTACTATTCCAAGTGTTTCACCTTTTTTTAATTTAAAGCTAATTCCATTCACGGCTTTACTTATTCCTTCATCTGTATAAAAGTGGGTTTGTAGATTTTTAACCTCAAGAATTGTTTCATCAAATTGCTTTTTCATCGTAGTACCTCCTTAATTCAAGTCAACTCGTTTATTAAAGTAACGGTAGAGAATATCAACAGCTAGATTCATAAATACAAAGATAACTGAAGCGATTAAAACGCCACCTTGAACCATAGGTAAATCTCTTGTTCTAATCGCATCAACAATTAATCTACCAAGCCCATTAATTGCAAAAACTGACTCTGTTAAAACGGTACCACCAAGTAATGCACCAAATTGTAGACCAACAACAGTAATTACTGGAATTAATGCATTTTTTAGACCATGTTTATAAATAATGATATGTTCCTTTAAACCTTTTGCTCTTGCTGTACGCATATAGTCTTGACGAACAACTTCTAACATACTTGATCTAGTCATCCTAGCTACAATTGCAGCACCACCTGCACCTAATGTTAATGCGGGTAGAACCATATGTTTAAACGTTCCCCAACCAGCAACTGGAAAGATATGAAGGTTAACTGAAAAGAAGTAGATTAGCATTAAACCAAACCAGAAACTAGGTAAAGAGATTCCAAGTAAAGCGACAATCATAATTGTAATATCAGCTGCGGAATACTGTTTAGTTGCTGATATAATTCCAGCAAGCATACCAAGTACGACAGTAATGAAAATACTAGCTAATGCAAGTTCAATTGTAATAGGTAAACGAATCATAATCTCATCCAATACTGGACGGTTATTTCGAAGCGATTCGCCAAAATCACCTTGTAGTACATGAACAACATAGTCGAAATACTGAATGATGATTGGTCGATCAAGGCCAAGTTGGTGACGAATCATTTCGATTGTTTGTTTCGTAGCACCTTCTCCAGCAAGTAGTGTGGCTGGATCACCAGGAACCATTTGCATAATTAAAAAAACGACTAAACTTACACCAAGTAAAACTGGAATAGTTTGTATAATTCTTCTGACAATAAATAGAAACATTTACTTTCCTCCTTATTTTTTCATCCTTGGATCAAGAGCATCTCTTAGACCATCCCCGAAAATATTAAAACCTAAAACTAGTGTCGAAATCGCTAAGCCCGGAAATAAAGCAATATGTGGTGCAGTAAATAAATAATCACGGCCACTACTTAACATTGCGCCCCATTCTGGAGATGGAGGCTGAGCACCTAATCCGAGATATGACAAGCCTGCTGCTGAAAGAATCGCTGTAGCAAGTTTTAATGTAGCTTGGACAATTATTGGTGAAAGAATATTCGGAAAAATGTGTTTGAAAATGATTGTTGCATCAGTAGCACCTAATGCACGAATTGCATCAATATACTCAAGTTTTCTAACAGATAACGTAGATCCTCTTACGATTCGAGCAAACGTTGGGATTGAAAAGATACCAACAGCAACCATTACATTAATTAGACTAGGACCTAGTGCACTAATAATAGCAAGTGCTAGTAAAATACCAGGAAATGCTAATAAAACATCAACAACCCTCATGATGATTGTGTCTACCCATTTCCCGTAATAACCTGCAATCAATCCAAGAGTGATTCCGAAAATTGCTCCAAATAAAACAGATACAAAACCAACAGAAATTGAAAGACGACTACCAAAAATGATTCGACTTAAAATATCTCTTCCTTTATCATCTGTTCCCATCCAATGTTCTAGTGATGGACGTTGTAGTTTGTTCATTAAATCAATCGCAAAAGGATCCTTTGGCGAAATGAGTGGTGCAAAAATAGCTACTAAAATATAAAAAAGTACAATATAGGCTCCAACTAATGCTAATTTATTCTTTTTAAACTTCTTATAAAATACTTTCCATCTTTTTAGTTTTTGAGATTCTTTTTTTTCTAATTTGATTTCATTGTTATTCAATACAATCTCTGGTTTCATTTGTTTTCCCCCTTTTCTTTGTTTAAATTTATTCAAAATTAGAATTGAAGTAAATATAATGCAGAAAAGCAGTAAAGATAATTAAAAAACGAGTAAAGATTCTGAAAATATAAAATTTTATTTTTTTTTATAATTTGAATAAGCCTACGTACTCAATAAAAAATGGTGAACAAGAGATTCATAGGGAATGTATTAAGAGGAGGAAGAAAACAATGAAGAAAAAGACAGCTGGAGTATTATTTGCATCATTATTAACAATTTCTACTGTACTTGCAGGGTGTACCTCTGACCAAACTAGCAGTAGTGCAACAGGAACAAAAGCAAAAGCAGGAGGAACTTTGGTCGTAGCTAGACTATCTGATGCGACTACATTAGATCCACATTTTATTACGGATATACCATCAGCAAACGTTGTGTATGAAAAGGTATATGAAACATTAGTTGAACCAGATAAAAATATGGTGCCACAACCTCTTTTAGCAACAGAATGGAAACAAGTAGATAATGTGACTTGGGAGTTCAAACTACGACAAGGCGTTAAGTTCCAAGATGGATCACCATTTAATGCAGATGCAGTTAAAACAAATTTTGATCGAGTTCTTGACCCAAAAACTGGTTCACCTCAGGCTGGTAAATTTGAAATGATAAAAGAAGTTAAAGTGGTAGATGATACGACTGTTCAATTTATTTTGAAATACCCATATGCTCCACTTTTATCTATTTTAATGAGTAATGAAGGAAGTATTATTAGTCCAAAATCAATTAAAGAAAACAATGATAAAATTGGGCGAAATCCAGTTGGAACTGGTCCTTATGTATTTAAATCTTGGAAATCAGGAGAAGAAATTAAAATTGAAAAAAATAAAGATTACTGGGGAAATAAACCTAAAATTGATGGTGTAGTCTTTAAAGTAGTTCCTGAAGATGCTACAAGACTAGCAATGATTGAAACTGGTGAAGCGCATGTAACTGATCAAGTGCCTGTAACTGAAATCAATCGTATCGAAGCGTCTGACACAATGGATTTATACCGTACAGAGGGACTAGCTGTGGAATATTTAACTTTCAATGTTAAGAAAAAACCATTTGATGATGTTCGTGTCCGTAAAGCGATTGCACATGCAATTGAAGTAGATTCAATTATTAAAGGCGTATATAACGATGTTGGAACAAAAGCAAATTCAACAATGAGTCCGAAAGTATTTGGATATGATCCAAATCTTAAAGGGTTTGATTACGATATTAATGAATCTAAAAAGCTATTAAAAGAAGCAGGTATTAAGGACGGTCTATCATTTACACTTACAACTAGTGACCGTAAAGAAAGAATAAATATGGCTGAAGTTATTCAATCACAGTTAAAAGGTATTGGGATTAATGTGAAAATCCAAGTGGTTGAATACGGAGCTTATATTGATGCAATGGCAAAAGGTGAACATCAAGTTGCAATTGGTGGATGGGGTAATGCTACTGGTGATGGAGACTATAACCAATTTAACTTATTTGACAGTAAATCCCAAGGTGCAGCAGGAAATAGTGCATTCTACAGTAACCCTAAAGTTGATCAATTAATTGAATCAGCTCGACAAGAATCAGATAGTGAAAAACGTAAAGAACTATATGCTCAAGCACAAAAAATCGAAAATGATGAAGTACCGTATATTCCTATTCGTAACTATGAGCATTTAGCAGTTACTGGCTCATCTGTTAAAGGGCTTTGGTTAAACCCAGCAAGTTATTTAATGCTTGATGATGTAACAGTGAAATAAGTAATTCAATGAAACAGCATAATTCATTTATGCTGTTTCAGTTTTTAAATAGAAATTTAACATTAGGAGGAAAAAAATGATTGATTTGTTATTAGTAAATGGAACTGTTATCACAATGGACACAGAAAGAAGAATCATTGAAAATGGCTCTGTTGCTATTCACAATGGGAGAATAATCGACGTTGACTTGAGCGAAAACTTGAAAACCAAGTATGAGGCGAAAAAAATAATTGATTGTAGTCATCAATGTATTTTACCAGGATTAATAGATGTTCATGGTCATGGTGGTCATTCGATGTTTAAAACAATCGCGATGGAGAATATCGATTTTTGGATGCCAATTATGACGAAAACGTATAAGCATTATGTAACGGACGATTTTTGGTATTACGAAGGGAAGCTTTCTGCACTTGAAAGATTAAAAGCGGGCATTACAACTGGCGTTAGTGTGTTAGGATCAATGCCGAGATCGGATGATCCAATCTTTGCAATAAACCATGCAAAAGCTTACAACGAAGTAGGTGTGCGTGAAGTAGTTTGTACTGGTCCGTGTAACCCACCTTGGCCACATTCATTTAGTCGATGGGTTGATGGGAAAAGAATTGAGAAAGAAGTTACTTATGGAAGAAGTGCTAAAAGGGGCAGAAGCAGTTATAGAGGCATTGAATCACGCAAATGATGATCGAACAAGAGCTTTTATTACACCATTCGTTATTGTAACATCTGTAGATCCTTCCTATCCGACTTCTCCAGATCGACTATATGGGTTAACACAACATGATCTTTATCAAGCTAAAAAAATAAGAGAGATTGCTAGAAAATATAATACAAGAATCCACTCAGATGCATTTGGTGGAATGATTCATTTAGCAATTCAAGATAAAGAAAATGCGCTCTTAGGTCCTGATGTTCATCTTCAACATTGTCGAGGAATTTCATTCGACGAAGCCAAAATATTAGCTGAAACTGGTACAAATATTAGTGCTTCACCAGGTTTTGGACAAGTAAATGCACGCACACCAATTACAGAATTAATTGAAATGGGAGCAACTGTTGCGATTTCAACAGATGGTACATCACCTTCTACGAGTTTTGATTTATTTCAAGCGATGAGAAAAACACAGTTTGTCCACCAGGCAGCTCTTAGAGACTATTATTATTTACCACCAGGTAAGCTTTTAGAAATGGTAACAATTGATGCAGCAAAATGTATAGGTTGGGATGATGAAATTGGTTCACTTGAGATCGGAAAGAAAGCAGATGTCATCACAGTTAATCTTCATCAACCACATTTGACTCCAGAGTATATGCATGTTCATCGATTAGTATTTCAAGCAGTGGCAAATGATGTAGATCATGTGATTGTCGATGGGAAACTAATTATGGAAGGCAGAGATGTAAAAACCGTTCATGAAAGCACAGTTTTAAATGAAGCAAATGAAGAAGCTTTTGAAACGATTAAACGTGCAGGATTAGAAAAATATATGCAACCTACTAAGTATTTCTGGGGGCATGCCCGTGCCTATGTTGACGAGAGGAGATATGTTGAAAACTAAATAAAATTTTCAAATTCGAAGGGAGAAAAAATGAAAACGAAATTAAAGGGAAGATATGTAATTGGTTTTGATGGACATGAACATGTCATATTGGAAAATGCCGAGATTGTATACGAAAATGATTCAATTTTATATGTTGGAAAAAACTATTCAGAAGAAGTAGATCAAGTAATTGACGTTGGAAATGCGATCCTTAGTCCTGGTTTTATTGATTTAAATGCATTAGGTGACATTGATCATGATATTTTGCATTTCGAAGCGAAATCAAATAGACAAAAAAATCTCCTATGGTCTGAGGAGTTTGTAAAAAATGGGCATCCTGAGCTAATGAGTGAGGAGGAAGAAGCATTTAAATCTTTATATGCCTATTCTCAACTTATTTTAAATGGTATTACGACTGCTATGCCGATTACTTCTGTTTTTTACAAAAATTGGGCTGAAACGTTTGAAGAATTAGAAGCTGCAGCGAATCACGCGGGAAAACTAGGGTTGAGAATTTACCTTGGACCAAGCTATCAAGCTGGAATTAGAGTAGTCGAGCCAGATGGGAACGTTAAAATTCATTGGGATGAAACAGCGGGCGAGGAAGGGTTAGAAAGAGCCGTAAAGTTTATCGAAACCTTCGATGGTGCATTTGATGGACTGGTTAGAGGGATGTTAGCTCCAGAACGAATAGAATCACAGACGAAAGAAATTTTGATCAAAACAAAATATTACAGTGACAAATTAAACGTTCCAATCAAGCTCCATGCTGCGCAAGGCAGTTTTGAATTTAATACAATTTTAAAAGAACATAAAGTTACACCAATTAAATATTTATATAATCTTGGATTTTTAGGCCCAAATACAGGAATTCCACACGCACATTTTGTATCGGGCTATAGTGGAGCGAATTACAATATTGATAATGATATTTCTCTTCTGAAAGAAACAAATACTACTGTTATCCATTGTCCACTTATTATAGGAAGACATGGGGAAGGACTTGAATCATATGCAAAATATAAAAAAGTTGGAATCAATATTGCATTAGGTACTGATACGTTCCCTCCAGATATTTTTCAAAATGTACGCACTGCTAGTATGCTCTCAAGATATATAGAAAAAGAAGTAGAAGGATCGACATACGCTGATTTCTTTAATTCTATTACTCTAGGAGCAGCGGCATTTCTTAATCGCGAAGATATCGGGAAAATAGCAGTCGGAGCAAAGGCGGATATTATCGCAATTGATTTAGAAGGATTCCATATGGGTGTTACTGATGATCCAATTCGTACAATGTTTATTAGTGGGTCAGGTAGAGATGTAAAACTATCCATTATAAATGGAAGGATTGTGATGAAAGATCAAGTAATCCCTAATCTTGATATGGACGTATTAAAACAAAAAGGCCAAAAGTATTTTAATAAGATGAGAAAAGGATATATGGAAAGGGATTATGAACAACTTCCTGAAAATGATCTATTTCCACCATCTTTTAAAAAACTTGAAGCTATTAATGAACTACTTGCAAAACAAAATAAATGAAAAAAGTAAAGAAACTGAAAAAACAGGTAAAGATATTCAAAAATAATTATCTGAATATTTTATATAATTAGATAAATATTTGTAAGATAACTTTAAAAGGGAGGCAGTGCAATTGAAACTAAAATCGGGAATGGGGAAATTTTTTCTAGTACTATTTTCTGCTGTCACAATTACAGGATGTTCATCTAATCAAAACGTAGGTACGAAAGCAAATGGACAAGCAAGTGATTCAAAAGGAGGAAGTACGCTAGTAATTGCTCGTTTATCAGATGCCGAAAATTTAGATCAGCAATTTATGTCTACAATAAATGCAGCAAGCGTAACTCATCATAAAATTTACGAAGGTCTAGTCCAGCGAGATCGTGATAATGAAATTCAACCAATGCTTGCAGAGTCATGGAAACAAATCAATGATAAAACTTGGGAATTTAAACTCAGGCACGATGTGAAGTTTCACGATGGTACACCATTTAATGCAGAGGCTGTAAAGAAAACCTTTGATCGTTTATTAGATCCTAAAGTTGCTTCACCAAGAGCTGTCGTTTTCAAAATGGTAAAAGAAGTAAAAGTAGTAGATGAATATACAGTTCAATTTAATTTAAGCGAACCATTTTCACCACTTCTTTCAATTTTAGCAAATCATGAAGGTGGAATTATTAGCCCCAAAACAATCGATAAATATGGTAAGAATATTATTCAAGAACCAAATGGAACAGGTCCTTTTAAATTTAAATCATGGTCTCCAGGTCAACAAATTACATTAGTTCAAAATAAAGATTACTGGGGGAAAAAACCAAAGATTGACAAAGTTGAGTTCAAGGTAGTTCCAGAAGACTCAACAAGAATTTCAATGATTGAAACAGGAGAAGCTCAAATTGCAGAACCACTCCCAATCGCAGTTATGAATCAAGTTGAATCATCCTCAGCTATGGAAGTGTACCGAAGTGAAGGGTATGGAACAGAGTATATCGGATTCAATGTTACAAAAGAACCGTTTAATGATGTACGTGTTCGTAAAGCAATCGCTCATGCAGTTGAAATGGACTCGATTATTAAAGGTGTATTTAACAATGTAGGTAAAAAAGCGAATTCAGCAATGGGATCGAAAGTATTCGGATATGATGAGCAATTAAAAGCATACAATTACAATTTAAAAGAAGCGAAGAAACTATTAACAGAAGCAGGTTATCCAGATGGATTTGATGCAACAATCCTAACGATGGATAGCAAAGAACGAGTAAATTTAGCAGAAGTTATTCAATCACAATTAAAAGGAATTGGCATTAATTTAAAAGTACAAGTGATGGAATATGGTTCATTCGTTGAAAAAGTAAACAAAGGTCAATCAGAAATGTTTATTATTAGCTGGAGAAACGCAACAGGAGATGCAGATTACAATCAGTACAACCTATTCCACTCAGACTCACGCGGCGCTGCTGGAAATACATTCTTCTATAGCAATCCAAAAGTTGATGACTTAATTAATGCTGGAAGAAAAGAAAAAGACGAAGCAAAACGCAAAGAAATCTACGCTAAAGCACAAGAAATTGAAATGGACGATTCACCATATATTCCTGTAAGAGTAATCGAAAATGTCGCTGCAATCTCAAAAGACGTAAAAGGCTTCTCAATCAGTCCTTCAGGCTATCTAGAGATTAACGATGTAACAATTAAATAATCTGACTAAAATGTTCATCCCTGATCTAGGGGTGAACTTTCTTGTGGAAATGAAACAATATCTTCAATATAAGGAGTTCAAGAGTTGGTAAACGAGCAATAATGTGAAAAAACTTCCTCATAAATAGCTCATGAGGAAGTAAAACCGCAAAAAAGAAGAAAAATCCTTCCTCATAAAGGGCTCATGAGGAAGTAAAACGGCAAAAATTAGAAAAATCCTTCCTCATAAAGGGCTCATGAGGAAGTAAAGCCGCAAAAATTAGAAAAATCCTTCCTCATAAAGGGCTCATGAGGAAGTAAAACGGCGAAAAGAAGAAAAATCCTTCCTCATAAAGGGCTCATGAGGAAGTAAAACGGCAAAAATTAGAAAAATCCTTCCTCATAAAGGGTTCATGAGGAAGTAAAACGGCAAAAATTAGAAAAATCCTTCCTCATAAAGGGCTCATGAGGAAGTAAAACGGCAAAAATTAGAAAAATCCTTCCTCATAAAGGGTTCATGAGGAAGTAAAACGGCGAAAAGAAGAAAAATCCTTCCTCATAAAGGGCTCATGAGGAAGTAAAACGGCGAAGAGAAGAAAAATCCTTCCTCATAAATAACTCATGAGGAAGAATAGCCCATCGAAAGCGAGATCATGTAGTCAAAACAACCACCGAACCCTTATTTAATATCAACTCTAAAAATGAAATTGCAACAAGTAAAAATACCTTAAAAATAGGTAAATATTCTAAAATCAAAATATTTCAAACAGACTTATAATTAGAATAGAATCAAAATTTAATGTGGGATGGAAGGGTGAGTATATTGTCAAAATCGTATTGGTTAACAAATGTAACTCTGGAAAATGGTTTTACTTATAATGACAATGAAGTGATCAACGGAACTGCAACTGGAAAGTACAATGTTAAAATTGAAAATGGAAAAATTACTTCTATTCAAATAGTTAGTGATTTAATTACAGATCAATTGCCTCAATATGATGTGCAAGGCCTTCTAATGGTTCCTTCATTTAAAGAAATGCATATTCATATTGATAAAACTTATTATGGTGGACCATGGAAAGCATGTATGCCAGCAACTAATGGTGTGAAAACACGTATTGAAGAAGAACAAATTTTATTACCAAAATTGTTACCAACTGCTAAAGAAAGAGCAGAAAAGATGCTAGATCTTTTATTAAGTTACGGTACAACACACGTTCGAACACATTGTAATATTGATCCAGTTATCGGATTAAAAAACTTAGAAGCAACTATGCAAGCTTTAGAAGGATATAAAGATAAATTAACACATGAAATTGTTGCATTTCCGCAACACGGATTATTAAGAAGTAACTCTGTCGAACTAGTAAGAGAAGCGATGAAATATGGAGCAAATCTAGTAGGTGGAGTTGACCCAGCTACAATTGATGAAAACATCGAACGCTCCCTTGAGACGATTATGGAAATAGCTGTTGAATCTAATTCTGATATCGATGTTCATTTACATGACCCAGATCATCTTGGATTATTTACAATGCAAAGATTAGCAACATTAACTGAAAAAGCAGGTTGGCAGGGAAGAGTTACAGTAAGTCATGCAAGTGGTTTAGCAGATTTATCAGTTCCAGATGCTACTGCGATTGCTGAGAGATTTGCAGATTTAGGAATTTCGATTACTTCTACGGTTCCGATTTTTAGAACAATCCCAATTCCTTTACTAAGTGAAAAAGGTGTAAAAGTCGAACTAGGCAATGACAGTATTACGGATCATTGGACGCCATTTGGGATTGGAGATAATCTTGAAAAAGTTGGGCGACTTGCTGAAAGATTTAGATTAATTGAAGAAAAAACACTTGCTAATAGTCTTGGATTTATTACAGGTGGAGTGACTCCTTTAAACACAGAAGGAGAAAGAGCATGGCCAAATGTTGGAGATGAAGCAAATATCGTACTTGTTGAAGCTACTTGCTCAGCTGAGGCAGTTGCAAGACGAGCAAAACGAGCTGCTGTTATTTTTAAAGGGAATGTTGTAAGTGGTTCAATTTCAAATCTTGAATCAACAACAGTTTAAGTTTTATAAAAGAGAGTGATGAGATGAATCAATCATATTGGCTTAAAAATGTAAAACTTGATAGCGGATTTGTATTTGAAGATGGAAAAATTGATCGTACTGAGACTACTCTTTACAATTTACTAATTAATGATGGGAAAATTGAACAATTACAATCAGCTAATTTTCCATTACAAACAGATTTACCAGTTGAGGATGCAAAAAATTTACTAGCATTACCTGCTTTTAAAGAAATGCATAATCATTTAGATAAGACTTATCTTGGACTTCCATGGAAGGCGTGTATTCCTGCTGCAAATTTAGTAGAGAGATTAAATTTAGAAGCAGCCGAACTTGTAGAACTAGCCGAAACAGGTCAACATCGTGCCCAGCAAATGCTTCATCTATTATTAAAAGGTGGCGCAACCCATGTTCGAACACATGTTAATATTGATCCGTATATTGGCTTGAAAAATTTAGAAGAAATTCAAAAAGCACTTTATACGTATAAAGATAAAATGACTCACGAAATCGTTGCCTTTCCTCAGCATGGATTGCTTCGTACAAATAGTAAATCATTGATGAAAAAAGCGATGAGAGAGGGAGCGACGATTGTCGGAGGATTAGATCCTGGTGGTATTGATCAAAATATTGAACTTTCTTTATTTGAAATGGTTGATTTAGCAGTCCAGTTTGATGCTGATATCGATATTCATATTCATGACCCAGGTCATCTTGGTTTTTATACAATCCAAAAACTTGTTTCGTTTATTGAACAAGCCGGTTGGTATAATCGCGTAGCAGTAAGCCATGCATTTGCGCTAGGTGACGTACCGAAAAATGAATCAGTTGAAATGGCTAGCAAACTAGCAAGCTTAGGCGTATCAATTATGTCGACTGTTCCGATTAACAGGGTAATGCCTCCTGTTGATTTACTACATTCAAAAGGTGTACAAGTTGCTTTAGGATGTGATGGTTTCTATGATTCTTGGTCTCCACATGGAACAGGGGATATGTTAGAAAAAGCTGGAAGATTAGCTGAGAGATACAATTGGAAAGATGAATACGGGCTATCTCAAACATTGCAATTTATAACTGGTGGTATAAAGACTCTTGATGAAAAGGGTAATCTGTTATGGCCAAAGGTTGGAGATGAAGCAAGTATGGTTTTAGTCGATGCAGCATGTTCTGCAGAAGCTGTTGCAAGACGAGCAAAACGTGCTGCTGTTATTGCTAATGGAAAGATTGTTTATGGTGGACTGAATTACGAATCAGCTTTGAAATAAAGTAACAATAGATTACAAAAAGGGGCGAAATTCATGAAATCTAGCTATTGGTTAAAAAATGCTCGATTAGAAATTGGCTTTGAAAAAGAAGACGGAAAAGTGATCGGTACTGCTACTGAATTATTTCATCTTTTTATTGAAAACGGAAAGATCACTCGAATAACGAAAGAAGAAACGGATATTACGAATGAGTTTACAGTTCAAGATGCAGAAGGATTACTACTTCTACCATCTTTTATTGAAAAACATGTACATCTTGATAAAACGTTAATGGGAGATGTATGGAGGGCTTGTACGCCAACTTCTAGTGTGATTGAGCGATTTGAAAATGAAAAAATGGTTTTACCAACAATTGCTTCTAGTACAAAGGAGCGAGCAGAAGCTTTGCTTGAAATCCTTTTAGCCTCAGGCTCTACACATGTGAGAACGCATGTAGATATTTACCCAGAGATTGGAATAAGAAATTTAGAGCAAGTTGAACAAGCCTTAACAAATTATTCAAATCGTCTTAGCTCTGACGTTGTTGCATTTGCTCAACATGGATTATTAAGGTCAAATGCATATAATTATGTCAGAGAAGCACTAAGAAATGGAGCAGGAATTGTTGGCTCAGTTGATCCTGCTATTGTAGATCAAAATATTGAAGAGTCATTATATCAGCTTTATAATTTAGCAGTTGAAGCTGATGCAGATATTGATATCCATTTACACGATCCAGGTCATCTAGGCACTTTTACGATGAAGCGTATAGTAGAGTTTACGAAACAAGCGGGATGGGAAGGAAGAGTAGCAATCAGTCATGCATTTGGGATCGGAGATGTGCCTAGGGAAGAGGCAGTTGATCTAGCGAACAGTTTTAGAGACGCAGGAATTTCGATTGTCACAAGTGTTCCGATTAATAGACAAATGCCTCCAGTTGATTTACTAAATGAACGCGGAGTCGAAGTAGCAGTCGGTAATGATAATATCTTTGATGTTTGGTCTCCACTTGGTACAGGTGATATTCTTGAAAGAGCAGGAAGACTAGCTGAACGCTTTAGATGGATGGATGAAGTATCATTAGCGCAAACATTAAAATATATTACAGGTGGAAAAACGCCATTAGATACAAATGGGAACCAAGTGTGGCCAAAAGTAGGAGATTTTGCAAATCTAGTATTGGTAGATGCAAGCTGTTCGGCCGAGGCTATAGCTAGACGCGCCAATCGTAAAGCAGTAATTTATAATGGGAAAGTCGTTAGTGGTTCCTTAAGTGAAGAAAGATTGATTCGTAAATAAATAGAGAAATTGAAAGATTGGGATAGGACTAAGGTTAAAAAAAGGATGAAAAAGCCTCCCCAAGGAAAATAAACATCCGCATAAATCTATCCTGTCCGTAAACAAAGCTTTGTAAAAAGCCTAAGAATTAGAAGAAAAAGGATCTCTAGAATTTTCTAGATTTCCTTTTTCATTTTTTTCACATTTAGAAAGGGATTAATTGGTAGAAGTTGTAGTCAATTTTAGGAATTACGTATAAGTGCAACAACGCATTTGTTATGTCGACCGAGTTTACTTTTAAAAAATTCGAGAAAGCAGGCTGTAATATGGTTCGTTCTTATCTATTATTACTTTTTTGTGTAATCTGTTGGGGAAGTAATTTTATTTTTGGTTCAATACTAGTAAAAGAATTTCCACCAATTTTATTGTCAGCTTTAAGATTGTGCTTTATATTACTATTTATGGCTTTTTATGCATTAATGAAGAAAAAATGGAAAAAAATTAAGACGAAAGATTGGATTATGATTGTTTTACTAGGGTTAATTGGTACTTGTATTAATCAATGGTCATTTTATGCCGCTTTAGAAACAACCCATCCTACAACTTCTGCATTAATACTTGCACTTGCTCCTCTTACTACATCTTTTTTAGCTTCAATCGTTTTAAAAGAAAGACTAACAAAAGGTTTTGTATTAGGTTCAATTATCGCGTTTATAGGCGTCTTTTTTGTCATAACAAATGGACAAAAGCTTCAAATTACAATTGGGTTGATTTGGATTTTTTTAACGATGCTCACGTTTTCAATCTCAATTATTATGATTAAAAAGCTTACAGTAAGATATGAATCCACAACAATCACGCTTTACTCGAATTTTATTGGTTTTGGAGGCTTATTACCGGTTGTACTTTTTTCAAAAACAACTGGAGAATTGAGCAAGGAAGCGATGCCTTGGATCCTATTAATTGTAACAGCGATCGTTATGCATGGGATTTGTACTTTAATTTGGAATCATCAAATTCAAATAGTCGGAGCATCAAAAGCGGCTATGTTTCTTAACTTAGAACCTTTTATTGCAATGTTAGTTGGATTGATTGTTTTAAAAAATAATATTACTTTATCACAATTATTTGGTGGAGCACTCATTATTATTGGTGTTTTTCTTTCAACTTCATTAAAATGGAAAAGGGCCATTAAACACCCAGTCTATATAAAAGACACAAAGCATTTTTAAGCAAGAGGAGGAGGAAACTATGAAAAACGTAAGAGTTTCTACTACTCTTTTTTCATCAGTTCAATGGTTATTTTTTATTTTTGCAAATACAATTGTAGTCCCTATATCAATAGGTGCTGCATTTCATTTGCCCTCAGATGTGATTGAAAGTACGATTAGAAGTTCACTAATCTTTACTGGTATTGCATCTCTTTTACAAGGATGGATTGGTCATAAATATCCGGTCATGGAGGGGCATTCTGGTTTATTATGGGGAGTTATGCTGAATCTAGGATTATCAGCCTCTGCATTTGGGTTAAGTTATACAGAGATTGGAGGAGGAATGGCAACAGGATTTATTGCAGCAGGTATTGTTACATTACTTTTATCTGCATTCAATCTAATTTCATTTCTTCAAAAAATCTTTACTCCAATGGTAATGACAGTTTATTTGTTTCTACTTTCATTTCAGCTTATATTTGTATTTTTTAAAGGAATGCTTGGAATTACGAGTAAAGGTGAAATCAGTATTTCAATCAGTGTACTTTCTGTATGCATCGTATTATTTGTTAGTATTTTAAAATTAAAAGGTTCTCGTATGATCAGCAATTTTTCAATTTTAATTGGCATTATCGTAGGGTGGTTATTCTACTCAATTTTATTTGGAGCAGATGCAAAAGAAGTAGGGGCACAAAGTGCGCATTTTTCTATATTCCCATTAGGAGCACCAAATTTAGAAATAGGTATAATCACAATCTCATTTTTTGCTGGAATTATGAATTTAAGTAATACATTTGCATCAATTAAAGCTGCGTCTGATTTACTAAAAGAAGAAGCGAATACAAAACAATATCGTTTTTCACTATTGATCACAGGTAGCTTCACAATTATTGCTGCATTATTTGGAATTGTTCCATACACTCCATTTACATCATCACTTGGATTTTTGCAAAGTACACAAATATATGAAAGAAAACCATTTATATATGGTGGAGCACTACTAGCTATAATTGGCTTTCTTCCACCTTTCATTTCATTTTTAGCTACGATGCCTGTAACAGTTGGAAATGCAGTGTTATTTGTTGCATACCTTCAATTGTTTGGAACAGCATTTAGTAGTACAAATGGGAAAGTATTTACATCAAATACAATTTTTAGACTAGCAGCCCCGGTTTTAGTTGGAGTAAGCTTAATGAATATGACTCCTGGAACATTTGGAAATTTACCAATGATTGTTCAACCATTTTTAACAAATGGACTAATTATGGGTGTAATTCTTTCAATTGTATTAGAGAAATCGATTAACTGGAATCAGTTTGAAAAAGTAAAAGGATAAAAATAAGCTCGAGGAAAATATCCTCGGGCCTATTTTTATTTCGAGAAATTCATTAATTTTTGAAGCTCTTTTGTTAATTTAGTACTTGTATGATGAAGCCATCTTTTCGGAACAATTAAATGCTTGCAATTTTTACTATTTAAATAGCTGTAAATAATTTGAGCTTCATCGATTTCATCACGGCTTACATCTTTGGAGGATTGATCATGCATATTCTTGAAGTAATCAATTGAATTTAAATAGATTTGTTTAATTAATTGATCATATGAATCGTCTTTAATTTCTATCAATTCACAATGCAATATTTGTGTCCGATGGATCAGAAAGTATTTAAATTTGTTTTTTTCTAATTGTTCAACTGTAATAATATTGTGGTTTTGTTCAGTAAAATCAATTAGTTTTTCTTTATTAGTTAATGACTTTACCATTTCAATCCAATCCCTGTATTTTGCTGCAGCTTCAAAGTCGAATTGTTCAGACGCACTTAACATAAGCTTTTCCATTTCTTCAAGCAGGCTCATATCAGTACGATTAAGAAAGCCAATAACTTTATCAATGATCATATTGTATTCTTTAAGTGCAGAACCACCTAGACAAACTCCATTACATGTCCCTAACGAATAATTTAAACAAGCGCTATTTTTAATGGATGAATGGCCACAATTAATTTTAAAGCATTCCTTAATGCCATTAACTGCTCTTTCAACAGTACTTCTACTTGTAAAAGGACCAAAGATGAATACATTTTCTCCTTCGATAGGGTCATAGCTAATTTCAAATGTAGGAACTTTTTTATTTAAGTTGATGACTAAGTAAATAAATGATTGCGGATTTTTCATCATACGATTATACATAGGTTTAATCTCTTTAATTAAATGACACTCAAGCATAAAAGCATCGAATTCAGTATCTGTCAATAAATAGTCAAAATCTTTTAAATGGATTACCAGTTTCTTTACTTTTGGTGTATGTCCTTTTGAATTTTGAAAATAAGATTGAACTCTTTTTTTTAAGCTTTTTGCTTTTCCTACATATAGGATTTGACCTTTTGAATCCTTCATTAAATAAACGCCAGGGGATAATGGCAGATTTTTTACTTTTTCTTGTAGATTAATAGTAGTTCATCCCTTTTCTAGTAAGTATAAATTCATTTTAACATGAGTATTGAATAAAAAGTCAGCACATTTATGTGGAATAACTTCATCAAAACTTAATAAAAAAACAAAATTTAAAGTCTATAATACACGCATAAAAGAACGACTAAACGCGTAAAAATTGACTACAGTAGATTTAAAGGAGAAGTGATTTTGATGAAAACGATCTATACGACATCCTCTTTCTCCAATTGGGTTCTAGCTTGTATTGTTAATGGATTCATCATTTGGTTATGTAGTTTATTTGCTGAATTAGTTAACTGGAAGTATGTTGACATGGGATTCTTTTTATACTTTGTCATTCTAGTTTTCTATCTTATTTGTTTAAAACTAAATGAAGGATTCCCAGCACTTTTTCGGAGATTTGTACTCCGGAAAAAATTCGATTTAATTAATGTATCTGCTTATGAAGTAACAATTATTATTGTAGCAATATTTCATGTCGTCAGAGCGATCGTGATTTATAGAGATGCTCTTAGTACTGTATTTTAATTACCTCCACTAAAAAAAGAGGGTATCCTAACATTACATTCTTAGGAGAACCCTATTTTTTTATTTTAATGAAAAAAGTGTGACAAATAGAATCGCAATTTAGGAGTTCATCTATGTATTTCTTTCTAGATAAAGATCATAATTACTGTATAATTTTCATAGGTGATGAAAATGTTTTTAAAAAAAATTACACTTTTGCGCGATGATATAAAATCCTTTAGGCATTATCCGTTTTCAATTCCTTCGATTAAATCCTTTGATGAATTAAACCTAAGAAAAAATGTAACTTTCTTTGTAGGTGAAAATGGTTCTGGAAAGTCTACATTATTGGAAGCAATTGCTGATAAATGTGATTTTAATACAGCAGGTGGCGGACGTAATAATAATTATGAAGTTTATGCATCAGAGTCACAGCTAGGAAATTACATAAGACTGTCTTGGTTGCCGAAAATTTCGAATGGATTTTTCTTACGAGCGGAATCATTTTATCATTTTGCTACTTATTTAGATGAATTAGAGGACCCAAGAAAATATGAAAGATATGGCGGACAGTCTCTCCATAATCAATCACATGGGGAATCATTTTTATCCCTGTTTTTAAATCGATTTAACGAAACCGCAATCTATTTGTTAGATGAGCCTGAGGCAGCGTTGTCTCCAGCTAGGCAATTATCATTTTTAAAAATAATACATGATTTAGTAGAAAACGAAAATTCACAGTTTATTATTGCAACACATTCTCCCATCCTACTTGGTTATCCAAATGCAGATATTCTGAGCTTTGATCATGGGAAAATTACTAGAGTTGATTACGAAAATACGGACCACTACCAAATTACTAAATACTTTTTACAAAACAGAGAAAAGTTTTTAAGTGATTTATTACGTGATGATGAGTGAAACTAAAAAACTCAGTTCACCTATGTGAAACTGAGTTTTTTGTTATTCCTGTTCTTTTAATTCTTTAGGTAATAAAAATAGTCCATTTTCATCAGCGTGAAGATCAGCAACTTTAAAAACAGCATCTAAATTTAGTGGTCCATATATATGCGGGAATACTTGCCCGAAGTTTTCAGTATCTTCATAGACGATTTTAGATTTTGTTTTCTCTTCATCGATGCATAATAATTTTAAATCAGTTGCACCTTTAAAGAATAAATTTGCAATTTCAACAGTTTGTTTGAGGGTTGAACAATGGATAAAGCCTTCTTTGTTTAAACTATCTGGTGAATATTCACCAGAATTTTTTGCATTTTGCCAGTCTTTGTTCCCAATAATATGTAAAATCATTTTGTTTCTCCTTTAATCATTACTCAAAGTATAATTTTATTTTTCTTTTCATGTCTTCTTTATTTTCTGCAAATTGTTTATGTCGATGTCCATTACCGCCAGATGTATGGGGAAATCCGTATAAAATTGAGTCCGAGTTTAAATAATCATTTGTTGTTAGATAGGTTAACACTTTTGAAACATTAACTCCTAACGGGATAATGAGGGGATCTTCTAGTCTTATGATTTCCTTCGCAAAGGTATGAACAATATACTTTTTAAATAAATCAGTTCTTAAAATATTTGGAGTTGAACCATTATAGTTTTTTCCTTTATAAAAAACAGGGTATTTAATTACGGATGTCGTTTGGACTAAATGACTTGCTGTACTAAAAAGTTCGCTAGTAGAATTTAATCCAAGATATTGATGTAATTCTAATTCGTCTAACATAGCAATTAAATTCTTTCGCATCGGTCCTTCAAAGCTAGAATTCTTTTTAACCTCATGTAAAATTTCTTCGTCATCTATCTCCTGATCCTTGAGCCTGATTACAGTAGAATAAGATTGTTTCATTTGATGTAAACCAGGTGTAATCCCTACAATGATGACTTTAGCTTGCTCATTAATGTACTCAAAAGGAGCATAATAAATTTCTAAATTTTTTTTTTCATCTTTATCTACTAGAAATTTTTCACTTTTTAAAGTACTAGTTTCAAGTGAAGGAGATAAAGAAGATATTAACTTTTTATATTGGTTAAATTTTGCGTTAGCTAAGATTGCCATACTTTCCCTCCGCCACAACCGTATTATAGTATATTGTATCGAAAGTCTACTTAGAAATCCAACGATCTTCGAGCTAGCCTTTCAAGTATAAAATAAGGTGTTTTTGATAAAACTGAATAGCTGAAAGCGAGCTTGAAATTGTATGAAAGGACTGGAAGATTAAGTGCATTATACAAATGAACAAAAAAAGCGTTTAAGAAAATTTAATTTACGTTCTTCCATTCTTCATACTGAAGGAAATTTAATAGAAAACTTTAACATTATTCAGAGAATCTTTCCTACCTCTGATTTAGTAAAAAGAGACTTGATAATACAAAATCAGAAGGCTGTACTTTGCTATTTGTCTAGTGTAGCCGATGAAGATAAAATAGCTCAATTTATTAATACGATCAGTTCATATACAGATGAAACAGAATTGTTTATAACGAATAATACTGTTCGTACTAATCAAATCTTGGAAATTGAAACAGCAATACTGAATGGTAATAGTATTTTACTAGTAGAAGGCGATCCAGTCGGATTTGTTTATTCGACTGGAAAAGTGCTACAAAGACCGTATACGCCTCCTAGTATTGATAATTCTTTAAGGGGTACAAAGATATCCTTCGTTGAGACTGAACAAGCTAATATCGCTTTGCTTCGAAGATTTATTAAAAGTCGAGATTTTCAAATTAAGCAAGTTGAAATTGGGAATGAGAATAAATGCAAAGTATCAATGGCGTATATCGACGGGTTAGTGGATGAAGATTTACTAGCTGGTGTAGAAGAAACGATTTCAAAGATAAAACTTGATTCGATTATAAGTGCAAGCCATCTAGCACAATTGATTGAAAGGAACCCGTTTTCGCCTTTTCCGCAATATTTTACAACGGAAAGACCAGATGTTGCAGCTACGACATTACTGGAAGGAAAAGTAGTTTTAATTTTAGACCGATCCTCTGAGGTTATTATTTTACCGATAAATTTTGCCATATTTTTTAAAACGATTGATGATTATTCAGCAAGAGCGTGGGTGGCTTCATTTAACCGTATACTTAGAGTCGTTGCATTTTTTTTAACGATCTTTTTGCCAGGAATCTATATTGCCATTATTTCATTCAATTATGAGATTGTCCCTTTAAAATTACTACTATCAATTGGGGAATCCAGGGCAAAGGTTCCATTTGATCCTTTATTTGAAGCCATTGTAATGGAGATTACTTTAGAAATGTTAAGAGAAGCAGCGATTAGGCTACCGGCGCCTATTAGTACAACAGTTGGCATTGTAGGCGGGATTGTAATCGGGCAAGCAGCGGTACAAGCAGGGATTGTTAGTAATATTATGGTAATCGTCGTAGCTTTAACTGCTATTTCATCATTTATTATTCCAAACTATGAAATGGCATCAAGTTTACGGGTCATTCGATTTCCATTTATGATTATGGCTTCATTATTTGGATTAATCGGTTTAGTTGTAAGTACAATGGTTCTTATGATCCATGGATTGAGCTTATCTAGTTACAACAAACCATATACTTTACCGTTTTCCCCCCTCAATCGTGATGCATTTAAAGATACAATTATAAGAATACCTTTAAAATATCTTTGGAAAAAACAAGATAAACGAAATGAAGAATGAATAGGTTAGAAGGGATTCTTTCATGATAATTACGAAGTCAAAAATTACACAATTTCAATTTGTTTTAATGATTTTTGGTATTCAAGTAGGGATTGGAATGTTGTCACTTCCTAGCGAACTAGCTCTTAAAGGAGGGACAAGTAGTTGGATTGCCATTCTTTTTGGGGGGATCATTTCTACTGTAATAAGCATTATATTTGTTAAATTAAGAGAGAAGGCTCCCAATTTAAACTACATCGGTTTTTTTACGTTTTATCTAGGAAAAATTTTTGGATCTATTGTAGTTTTGTTACAAGCAATTTATTTCCTATATGCAGGGTATCTCGTATTAGTTCGAGCGATTTTATATACTCAAGGCTACGTACTTCAAGAAACAAAAAGTTCTATTTTATTATTGTTATTTCTATTTCCAACTTACCAGCTGATCAGGGGAGGAGTTCATTTAATAGCTAAATATATAGAGGCCATTTTTCCAATTGCTGTTTTTACCTTATTCATGCTGCTATTCACACTTAAAGACGCTGATCTAAATTTTATTTTACCAATTGTAAAGAATGGTTGGATGCCAATTTTTAAAACAATTCCATTAACGACGACCTCATTTCTAGGGATTGAATTAACGCTAGTTTTTTATCCATATTTAAAATCAAAGGAAAAGGCGATCAAAGGCGTTATTATTGGAAATGCTTTAACAACTTTTACCTACGTTTTTGTCACAATGATTTGTTTTGTTATTTATAGTCCTTATGAAATCAAAAAAATATATGAGCCCGTTATCGATATTTTAAGTGTAGTAGAATTCCAATATGTTGAGAGATTAGATTTCATTTTATTCTCATTATTTTTAATGATTATTTCAAAAACATGGGTTACGTATATTTGGGCTAGTATGAATGGGTTATCAGAGTTATTTAAATTTAGACTATCACCTATTATCATTATTATTCTTTTTATCATCATTACCATCCTTACATTTATTCAAGTTCCGACCTTTACAAATACAGCTAATCATTTACATATTGTGATGATTTCTGGATTATCCATCACGATCGGTATCCCTATACTGTTATTGGTCAGTGGTTTAATAAAAAATAGGTTAAGTAAGGTGAAAATCAATTGAAATATTTTCAAGTATGTTTGCTTAGTATTTTTTTAGTAATCGGTGTTTCAGGTTGCAAAGGGAAGGTTAACATAGAAGATGTCACTTTGGCGATGATTGTAGGAATCGATGTAAACGATGAAAATAAAGTAGAAATTTATATGGCAAGCCCGATTTTTAGTGGAGAAACAAAAGCGAAAACGAATTATTTTAATGTTCAAACCTTATCACTTAAAGAATCTAGAAATTATTTTGATACACGTGCTAGTGGAGTAACTGGTGGAGGTAAAATTCAAGCAATCTTAATTGGGTCAAAAGTACTTGAACATAAAAATTGGTTTTCAATAATGGATATGTTTTTTCGGGATCCAAAGTTTCGATTAAATGCAGATCTTATTTTTGTAGACGGTCCACTTTCCGATGTTTTTAATTTAAAAGCAAAGGATAAACCAGAGTTACCAATCTATATTCCTCAATTATTAGAAACCGCTGATTATCGAAATGTTGCTTTTAGAACATCTGTACGAATGTTTCATCAAATGTATTATGAAATGGGAATTACACCTTTTGCACCTGAACTGGCAGTACAAGGAGATCATTTAGTAGTAAATGGGACAGCTTTATTAACTAACAATAATTTGTATAATCGTACCTTATCAATGAATGAAACACAGCTGTTAAAAATTTTAAAAGATCATTTAGCAGGGCAATTAGTTATTGCGATGGAACTTAAAAAATTTAAAAAAGATGAAGATGATATTTTTACTAATGTAGAAACTAGTTTTTACATTAAAGATGTAAAGCGGAAAATCGATAAAAAATATTCTAATGGACGATATAGTTTTAATGTAAACTTGACTTTGCCGATAATGTTTACAGAATCCCCAATAAAATTGACGAATTCATCTGAAAAAACATTAAAAAATGCAGTACAAAAAAAATTAGAAAAAGATTTAAATGATTTAGTCCAATCTTTTCAGAAAGATAAAGTAGATCCAGTTGGATTTGGCATACTTGCTCATTCATTTCAATACTCTGATTGGGAAAAACATGAGAAACACTGGCTTGATACATATCAAAAATCGAATATAAAAGTAAAAGTTAAAATTATCGTTATAGATAAAGGGATAATGATGTAAACAAGAAAAAACCCACCAATTGGTGGGTTTTTTAGTTTATGCGGCTGCTTTTTCAATCGCTATCTCTTTTCTTTGTTTGCGATCATGCAATAAATAGTAAATGACAGTCGTTGATAATACAACAATTGCAGTGATTACGTACATAATATGGAAAGATGTTTTGGCCGTTACGATTCCGAGGACGTAAGAGCCAATTCCCATACCAATATCAAAAAACATAAAAAATGTCGCTGTTGCCATTCCTTTTTTAGCAGGAGCAGCAGTATTAATCGCTAAAGTTTGAAAACTAGGTACGATTGAGCCATAGCCTAGACCGATTAATGCAGCGGAAAATAAAAAGATTGTTGGTACCGTTGAAAAGCTCAAGACAACTAGACCAATTGAAAATAAAATGATCCCAGGGTAAACGATTATGTTCGCTCCTTTACGATCAAATAGTTTACCAGTGAAAGGTCTTGATCCTAAAATGAAAACTGCATAAACAATAAAAAAGAAACTAGCAACATCTACAAAACCTAAATTCTTTGCGTATAAAGTGATAAATGAAATGATACCACTGTAACCAAAAGAGATGATTGCTGCAGTAATTGAGATTGGTAATGCTGAACGCTCAATTAATTGTGATGGTTCCATTCGAGTTTTTGCTTTTAATGTTTGTTTTGGAATCGCAATGAATAGACCGAAAATCAGTGATAGAATTGCGAAGAAACCAGAAACAAAAAACAACATATGGAAGGTGAAATGATTCATTAAATTGATACCAAGAAAAGGACCAAAAACCATGGCAAGGATCATGGATGAACTATAATAACTCATACCTTCTCCTCTACGTGTTGCAGGAACTATTTCAGCAACAATCGTACCGGTTGCTGTTGTGCCTAGACCAAAAGCAATCCCTTGTGCAAAACGCAATAACAGTAATAATGTAAAATTATTTATAAAAGGATATAAAAATGTTGTCAATGTAAAGAAAACTAATGAGATGATTAGTATTTTTCTGCGACCTATTGTATCAAGCCAAATTCCAGCAAAAGGACGAATGGCAACTGAAGCGATCAGAAACGATGTTACAACTAGACCAACTTTACTATCTTCTTGACCTAAATTATCAATCACAAAAATCGGCAATGTTGCCATCAATGTATAAAATACTAAAAACACAAAAAATCCACTTAAGTTAACACTTAGAAAATCCTTTGTCCATAAACGCTCGTTTTTCAAGCTTATTCCCCCTGTTTAGTAACCTCTGTCGATGTCATATTGTTCATCATTTTTTGAAAAACTTGAAGTGCAATAGTAAGCTCTTCATCGGGTATATCTTTAATAACATCATTTTCAAATGAAATAATTTGTTCTTTCCAACGATCAAATTGATTTAGAGCTTTATCAGTTAAATGAATCATTTTTTCTCTTTTGTCCGTACCTTCTTTGCGAACAATTAAGTCTAAAGTTTCCATTCTACATAGCGTTCGCGTCAATGTTGGTGGCTCAATATTCAAATTCGAACAGATTGTACGTTGAGTACAAGGTCCATGTAAATAAATATAATGAATAACGGACCATTGTGCCAAATACAATCCAGTAGGAACGAGATGCTCATTAAATGATTTCGAAAACTGACGTGTCGTTTGATTTAATAAAAAAAAGAAAGACTGCTTTTTGTGCATGAAAAAGTCTCCTCGATAAAATTAGTTAGCTAGCTAAATAAAATAGTTGTCTAGCTAATTATATTTAAACAAATTGTGAATGTCCAGCAAATTAATTTATTTAGTATAAATTGCGCATAAGAGTAAATATTAAATATAGAAAAATTTTACAAACAGTTAGGACGGTATTGGAGATGGCAGAAGCAATACATTCAGCAAGTGGAAAATCTCATAAAATGAAGATACTACAAAGAACAATCGCTATGCTAGTAGGTGCTTTACTTGTAGCAACTGGACTTGAAATTTTCTTAGTACCAAATGATGTTATTGATGGTGGAATAACAGGCATTTCGATCATGATTTCCCATCTTACAGGACTTCCTCTAGGGGTATTTTTATTTGTACTAAACCTACCTTTTTTTTATTTAGGCTATAAGCAAATTGGGAAAACATTTGCAATTTCCACCATTCTTGGCATCACTGTACTTTCCTATTTAACAAGTATGTTTCATCATATCCCTGCTTTTACAGAAGATATATTACTTGCAACGATCTTTGGAGGGATGGTTTTAGGGGTTGGAGTAGGATTAGCCATACGATTTGGTGGAGCACTAGACGGTATTGAGATTCTAGCGATTATTATTAATAGTAAGATTCCTTTTTCCGTTGGTGAAATTATAATGGTTTTCAACTTATTTATTTTAGGAGCTGCTGGATTCATTTTTTCTTGGGATCGAGCAATGTACTCAATTATTGCGTATTTAGTCGCATTTAAAACAATTGATATCGTTGTTGAAGGATTAGAACAATCAAAATCAGCATGGATCATTAGTGATAAAAGTGATGATATTGGAGAAGCAATTCTTTTTAGAATGGGCCGTGGTGTTACATATATAAATGGAAAAGGTGCATACTCAGGTGAAACGACAAAGGTTATTTATTGTGTTATCACTCGATTAGAAGAAGCTGAATTAAAAACAATTGTTGATGACATTGATCCAACTGCCTTTCTAGCAATTTCAGATATAGCAGAAGTACGTGGCGGAAGATTTAAAAAGAAAAATGTACATTAGGATCATACTCATCAAGAGTACTGAAATAGGGAAGAAGGTTCAGCATTGTTGGACCTTCTTTCCTTTTATTCTTTTGCTATTTGCTGTATTATTTAATTAATAACTGAAAATTTAGAAAACTATATAATTGGAGATAAACTCATTATTTGATAGATTAAAAGGCTAAAAAGGAGGGAGAAGCTAGATGGAAAAGTTCGATGTGATTGTTGTTGGAGCGGGATTAGCTGGTTTAGTAGCAACTGCTGAGATGGCAGATGCTGGGAAAAGTGTACTGTTATTAGATCAGGAACCGAAAGCATCAATAGGTGGCCAAGCTTGGTGGTCATTTGGCGGGTTATTTTTAGTCGATACTCCTGAGCAACGTAGATTAGGAATTAAGGATTCGAAGGAATTAGCTTGGCAGGATTGGCTTGGAACAGCAGGGTTTGATCGAGAAGATGACGAGGATTATTGGGGAAAGAAATGGGCAGAGGCATATGTTGAGTTTGCATCTGGTGAGAAGAGGCAATGGCTTTATGATATGGGAGTGAGATTTTTTCCAATCGTCGGTTGGGCTGAACGTGGTGGCTATCTTGCAGAAGGACATGGGAATTCAGTGCCTCGATTTCACGTAGTATGGGGTACGGGTCCAGGAATTGTTGCTCCTTTCGAGCGAAGAGTTCGCGAGCATATGAAAAAAGGTTTAGTAGAATTTAGGTCCCGTCATCGGGTAGATCAACTACTAACAAAAGATGGAGCTGTAGTAGGAGTAAGTGGATCATTATTAGAGCCAAGTAAATCAGAACGAGGAGAAGATAGCTCTCGTGAAGTGATTGGTCACTTTCAATATGGGTCAAAGGCCGTTTTAGTATCAAGTGGCGGTATTGGAGCGAACTTTGATTTAATCCGTCAAAATTGGCCAAGTCGACTAGGTACCCCTCCAAAAAGGATGATATCTGGAGTTCCGGCACATGTTGATGGTCGAATGCTTGCTATAACTGAAAATGCTGGTGGTCGAATTGTTAATCGTGATCGAATGTGGCATTATACTGAAGGCATAAAAAATTGGAATCCGGTATGGAGCAATCATGGAATCCGTATTCTACCTGGACCATCATCAATTTGGTTAGATGCACGTGGACAACGCTTTGGTGCACCAAATTTTCCTGGTTTTGATACTTTAGGTACATTACAAGCCATTCAACAAACTGGATATGATTACTCTTGGTTTATATTAACGAAAAAAATTATTCAAAAAGAGTTTGCACTTTCTGGTTCGGAACAAAATCCTGATTTAACTGGAAAAAGCATAAAACAAGTGATGAAAAGGGCAACATCAGGCATACCGGCACCTGTAAAAGCTTTTATGGAAAAAGGAGAGGACTTTATCGTTGCAGACTCGTTAAAAGAGCTTGTAGAAGGGATGAATAAGATAACCGGGGAAAATTTACTAAACTATGATGTAATCGAACGTCAACTGATCGCACGTGATCGTGAAATGGATAATAAATTTACAAAAGACTTACAAATCACTGCCTTAAGAGGAGCACGTAATTATATCGGTGATAAATTAATTCGTGTTGCATCTCCTCATAAAATTTTAGACCGAAAAAATGGTCCGTTAATTGCTGTTCGTTTAAATATTGTAAGTCGTAAAACACTTGGGGGACTTCAAACAAATTTAGATGGTAATGTATTAAATTCTTCAGGTAATGCAATTGCTGGACTATATGCAGCAGGTGAGGTTGCTGGATTTGGAGGCGGCGGTGTACACGGTTATCGTGCAATGGAAGGAACATTTTTAGGTGGTTGCTTATTTTCAGGTAGACAAGCAGGAAGAGCGATTAGTAGAGATTTAGAATAAAATCGTAATCTTCTATATTAAATAACTTTGTCGACTAAACTTGGGCAAATTCGTTCATTCGAATTTGTCCTTTTTTGCATTGGATTTGCCCTACATTATTTCTTATTCTAAATAACCGTATAGCTTGTTCTATCATAGGGTACGAATAAAAAGGGTACTAGAAACTCCGACAAGCTATTTATATTAGAAAAGGAGTGAATGTGTATGGATAAAATGAAGAATACAGTCAGTTCCGGCACCCATGCTGGAATGACCAAAAAAACAGTTGGGCAGTTTTTGTTTGATTGCTTGAAGCTAGAAGGCATTACAGAAATTTTCGGCGTCGCAGGGGACTATAATTTTTCACTACTTGATACGTTGGAACGATATAAAGGAATACAGTTTATAGAAGGAAGAAATGAACTAAACGCGGGTTATGCTTCAGATGGTTACGCAAGAATCAATGGAATCGCAGCTCTTATTACTACGTTTGGAGTTGGGGAATTGAATGCATGCAATCCGATAGCTGGAGCATTTAGTGAACATGTTCCGATCATTCACATTGTTGGTTCCCCGAAAGAAAAAGATCAAAAAGAACACAAGCTGATGCACCATACTCTAATGGATGGGGATTTTAATGTATTCAAAAATATGTATAAACATATTACTGTCTATCATGCAGTCCTCACACCTGAAAATGCCATGATTGAAATTCCAGCCGCTATTCGCATTGCCAAAGAAAAGAAACAGCCAGTTTACCTAGTTGTAGCGGATGATGTAGTGGATCAGCCGATTTTGGATCGCTTAGAGCCAATACCACAACTAAAAACATCAAACTTAAAATCACTTCAGGCTGCAACAAATCATGTACGTCAGCTGTTAGATTGTGCAAAGCGGCCAGTAATCCTAGTTGATGTAAAGACGATACGTTTTGGCCTTCAGGAAGCAGTTTGGCAGCTGGCAGACGATATGAATATACCAGTTGCGTCGCTGATGTTTGGTAAAGGAGCATTCGATGAAACCCACCCTAATTATATCGGAATGTACTTAGGCTCGTTTGGATGTTCTGAAGTTCAAAGTACGGTAGAAAATGCAGACTGTATCATTACGATTGGATTGGTATTTGCAGACACCAATACAGCGAATTTCACTGCAAAACTAAATTCAATGATGACCATTAATATCCAATCGGATCATGTTAAAATTGCTGAAGCAGTTTATCCGAATATTTTTGCAAAAGACATGCTTCAAGCAATACAAAATGTGGGTTATAAAGGACAAGGATTACTTAAAAAAGTGTCATTTCCATACGATCAATACAATGTGAGTCGTGATGAAGCACTAAAGGCAGCCGGCTATTATCCACTTTTTCAACGTATGCTGAAAAAAGACGACATTGTGATCGTTGAGATCGGTACATTCTACAATGGCATGGCGGAGGTTAGACTGCAAAGCAATATTACCTATATTGGACAAGGAGGCTGGGGCTCCATCGGATACGCCACCCCTTCGACGTTCGGTGCATGTATCGCAGCCCCAAAACGGCGGGTGATGTTATTTACAGGTGATGGCTCACTACAGCTAACTGCACAAGAAATCAGTTCTATGCTTTATTACGGCTGTAAACCGATCATTTTCGTCTTAAACAATGACGGTTATACAATCGAAAAATACTTAAATGTAAAAACCAAAAATCAAACATACAATAAAATCCCTAGGTGGTCTTACACAAAGCTTGCTGATGCCTTTGGAGGCAATGCATTTACTGCTATTGTTCGTACCCATGGAGAACTTGAACAAGCAATAAATCAAGCTGAAATCGAATGTTCAAAAAGGCTCTGTATGATTGAAATGATCGTAAAAGATCCATTGGACGCACCAGAAAATTTGAAAAAGATGTATAAGTATTTGGAGAAACAGGCAAAGCAACGTAGTCAAGAGTAGTCAGTAGAAATAAAAAAGTTGGAATCAGCTATACAGATGATTCCAACTTTTTTCATGTTAATTGCTATATATAAATTTATGAGATCATTAAACCGAGTGATGGTGTTTCCTGAAATTTAATTTGATTTTTTCGCTTGACTTGAAATCCATTTCATAAATTAGATTGAAAGTAAGCAGATTTATAACGAGGGAGAAAAAAGATGAACAATCTATTGTCTACCATTACGGGGGGATTGGAAATCTGTGCTAGAACCCAAAATATACCCTTTGAAGATTTGTTTTTAATGAATAAAAGATTATATAGTATAAGCAATAAACTATTAATGCATAAAATTCCTTGATAAGTCATATGTGTTGGAGGTGTGTGATGGCAAATATTAACGATATTGCAAGATTAGCAGGTGTATCTGTCTCTACTGTTTCTAGAGTTCTAAATAATTATAAGTATGTTGCTAGTGATAAACGAGAGGCAGTTTTGAAAGTTATTGAAGAAATGAATTATACACCAAATAAAAATGCAATTGATTTAATACGAGGGGAAACAAGGACAATCGGTGTTATTCTCCCATATAACAACAATCCAGCATTTGATCAACTATTAAACGGTATACTGAACAAGGCTTTAGAGAAGGATTTTTTAATAACGGTACTTCCTTCAAATTATCATAAAGAAAAAGAAATAGAGTATTTGCAAAAATTAAAAAGCAAGTTGTATGATGGCATCATTATCACGTCACGAGCAAACGATTGGGAAACAATCATTCCGTTTAGCGAATATGGTCCAATCGTAGCTTGTGAATATACGCAACACAAGGAAATCGGTTGTTCCTATATGGACCGCTATTCTTCTTATGTAGATGCCTTTCAGTTATTAAAGAACAAAGGGCATGATGTGGTCGCATTCACAACTGCTAGGCTCAAAAGCAATAGCACAAAGCAAATAATTGATGCTTATATTGAAATATTTGGTGGACTTCAACCTGAATATCATCTTTCAGAATGTCATTGTTTAGAAGACGGATATGAAGCAGCAAAGAAATTCCTGCATTTACAAAAAAAGCCAACTGCTATCTATGCAAATGGAGATGAAGTGGCTGGTGGAATCTATTTATACGCAAAATCGCAACAATTGAAAATCCCGACTGATTTAGCCATTATTGGTCAAGAAAATCAACCAATTGGTGTCGGTATGGGAATTTCTACAGTAGATCACCAATTAACGAAAGTCGGCGAACAAGCTTGTAGTCTTGTAATAAAGAAATCTAGAGAAAAAGTAAAAATACCTTATCGCATTGTCGAAAGAGATTCCGTTTAATAAACAAAGATAAAAAATAGAGAAAAATGTGGGGAAAGAAAATGAGTAAAAAATTTATTGTTTTTGACATTGATGGAACATTACTAACGACTGAAATGAAATTTTTAGACAGTACGAAACAAGCTTTGGTTTCTCTTAAAGAAAATGGACATGAAATCGTCATCGCGACAGGAAGAGACTACACTTCTGCAATATCCATCATCGACGAACTAGAAATTGATACTTATGTTTTATGCAATGGATCTGTAGGATTTGTCCGTCATGAAATTGCTCATGAGGAACTATTTTCTAAAGAATCAATTATGAAACTAATTGAAATAGCGATGGAAAACAATGACCAGATTGTGTTTCAAACTATGAACGGGGTAAAAAGACATTTTGAGGAACCTGGAGAGTCATTAACAAAAGCTTATGAAAGTCTAGGATTGATGATCCCAGACTTTGATGAATTGTATTGGAAAGAAAATTCGATTATTCAGGCGATGCTTTTTTGCAACAAAGAAGATCTCCACAAATATGATATAAACGAATTCCGATATGTTAGTTGGCATCAATTTGGCTCAGATGTCATCCCTAAAGAAGGTTCAAAAGCTAAGACAATTTTGAAAATTGCTAAAGAAAATGGATTTAAGCAAGAAGATATCGTCTTCTTCGGTGACGGAATGAACGACATAGAACTAATGGAACTTTCAGGAATCGGTGTTGCAATGGGAAATGCTGAAACGGTGGTTAAAGAGAAAGCAAATTTAATCACAGATAGTTGTAATGAAGATGGAATTTACAATGCACTTAAGAAAATGTTATTAATTTAAGATGGAAACGAAATAGATCAATCTAAAAAAGCGCTCCCTTTGTGAGATCGGAGTTTTTTGTACTTTGTGTACACACTGAAATATCATAATGTATGATAATTTTTGGAATATCGAATAATAAGCTTCAGTTGACTCTTTATCTGGAGGACAAAAATGAAGCGTACAATTAAACTAATTGGAATATGTTTGCTTTTATTGATCATAGTTGGTGTTGGATCGATCTTTCTATCCCCAAGACCTGTAACTTGGTTTTTGAAGAAGTCATTTGCTGGTGGGATGGAAGTAGAGGCAGCTGATTATGGGATAGCAAAACAAAAAACAACAATGGAAACTAATATCGAGTATTCATCAAAATATAGAAGCAGTACATTTGATTTGATTAAGTATAAAGGTGACTTGAAATACATTCCAACGATCTTTTGGATTCATGGTGGCGCATTTGTAGCAGGAGATAAAGAGGATGTTCGGAAATATGCAACATATATAGCGAGTCATGGGTATAATGTAGTGAATATAAATTATCCTTTAGCTCCAAGTGTTGCTTATCCAATACCTTTACAACAAATTGATCAAGCTTACAAATTTGTCAAAAAAAATGCTGGTAAATATGGACTGGATTTAAACAATATTTATATAGCTGGCGATTCAGCGGGAGCTCAGCTTACAGCACAATTTGTAAGCATTCAAATGAATAAACACTATTCAGATACAGCTAAAATAGCTCAAAGCGTTAATCCAAATACAATTCGTGGTGCGATTCTTCTTTGTGGCCCTTATGATATGAAAGAAGCTAAGGCAAACGCTTCATCAAAATTGACTAAATTTGTATTTAAGCGAGTGGGCTGGGCCTATTTTGGAAAATACAATTGGGAAGATGAAAAGGTGACAAAAGAAACATCCCTTTTAAGAAATGTACCAGAAAAATTTGTTTCAACATTTATAACTGACGGTAATACAGGGTCCTTTGAATCACAAGGTAAAAAATTTGCAGCTTTACTAGAAAAAAGAACAGGTGTTAAACAAGTCTTTTATCGTAAATCATATGGCACACTAGGTCACGAATACCAGTTCCAAATGAACACGAAGGCTGCACAAAATACATTTAATGAATTACTCAATTTCTTAAATGGTACGAAAGTTTCTCAATAATTTATGTAGATTGCTGCTTCAATTCATCAAAAAAAGAGTCTCATAAGTATATTCACTTATGAGACTTCTATTTTTAATATTAATCTTTAATATACACCAACTGCATCAAATGCTTTATTAACAGTCGTTACTTCAGCAGAGCCTGCACCATATAGGTCAGCAGCAGATTGTGCAAGTGCTGCACGAGCTTGACTAAATGTTGCTGAAGAAGTTAAGTAAACAGTATTTGCGCGATAGAAAATTTTCGCTAATTTATCATTACCGATGCCTGTAACAGATACACCGTAATGAGTTCCACCTACAGCAATTAAGTAAGCAGCTTTATTGATGATACCGCTATTTGTATGAACGCCTCCATTATCACTAGTCCCAGTGTAACGTTTTGAGTAGTGATCTGGATCGCCATATTTAGCTGGATTACTCATTGAACGAAGTGAGTCACCAGAAATGTTTGGAGTGTAGATATCCTCACCAATCTCGTAATCTGGATTGTTATTAGTATAGAACTCAATAACAGTTCCAAAAATATCCGAAATAGCTTCGTTTAATGCACCAGACTCATTTTGATAGATTAAGTTCGAACTTCTTTCTGTAACAGCGTGAGTTAACTCATGCGCTACTACGTCAATTCCACCTGATAAGTAAGTGAATGTTGTTCCATCACCATCACCATAAACCATTTGTGAACCGTTCCAGAATGCATTGTTATAGTTGCGGCTATAATGGACAGTTGATTTTAAAGCAGCACCTTTATTATCATATGAATTGCGTCCAAACACAGTTTTATAATAGTCAAATGTTTTTCCAGCATAATAATGAGCATCAACTGCTGCAGCTTCAGCTGTACTATTTAGAAGTGTGTCAGCACTTGACAAAAGCGTACCTGGTAGGCTTGTACGATTACTTGCATTATATGTGAAAATACCATTTCCTCTAGTATTGTCTTGTAAATAATATGTTGAACCAGATTGAGTCATATTAAAGGTTTTTGTATCACCAAGTACACCTTTACCTGTTGCAGTTACGTTTGTCCCAGTAACAGTAGGTTTGCTAGCAGCTGAATCAATACTATTATAGCTATTTAAAATTTTACCAGTTGAGGCTTCGATGAAATAATTATAGTTTCCAGGTTTTGGAGAAAGGAAGTTTAAGTTTACTAGATAAGCATACGTTGCATCATCACCATTTGTATAAACTACTAGTTGAGCTGTTGGGTCTTTTTCATAGTCAGGAGTATATCCTAGGTCTGCTTCTGCGATTTTGATTGATTTATTAGCGTTAACTTTTTTAGTCGATTTTAGCCCTTTTTTAGTATCTAAGTTTGGAATTACAGTACCAGAGAAAACAGTTAGCTCTCCATTATCTCCAACTACTGCCGTTTGAGTTGAACCCCATACAGGAACACCGTTATAAACTTGTTGCAAGTGAAGTGAAGTACCGTAAATATCTTTTTTACTAGACTCAACAATGAATGAATCTTTTGCAGACTTCGAACCAAGTTTGAACTTGTCCTTATTAGAGTTTACATAAGCTTTTACAACATCTTCAGCATTTTTAGATGATGGTTTTGTCAGATGGCCAGAAATGAATTCAGGAGATCCCACTGATTTGTTGTACTTGTAATTCGACATTACATTTTTTGGTGCAGCATATGTATTAGTTACTGCTAAACTACTTGCCGCCAATCCTACAGATAATCCAACCGCTAAAACTTTTTTGTTCATTAAAAATTCCTCCCCTTGGTTAACAATGTGGTATTGAGGAATTCATCGTATCACCTGAAAAACTGGTTTATCAAACTACAAAAATCGACAATTCTTGCGTTTTATGATGTAAAAATAAGCGGAAATATCGAGGTAAAAATAATTCAGAATCTTTAAAATAGTTAAAAAGAATCATTTTAAGTTAAAAACTGGTAAATAAAAAATCGAATTTTATTAAGAATATGTATATTTTTGGTTAAAATTAACTCGAGAAAACGATGTATAAAGAGAGAAAAAGTATGAAAATAATTATTTGTGAATAATTATTTCTTATTTAAATTAGAAGATAAAATAAGAAATCCAAAAAAAGCAGAAAATATAATCCTACTTTCCTGTTCTTAATAGTCTCTGGAAGCGTTTTTCACTTATTACTTCATATTCCCGTATACAGTCGTAACCCAGTATAAAAACACCCTAAAATTACCAAAATAATAATAACACTAACAAAAGGATGATTAATTTGAGTATCGAATTCGAGGTCGGAAAGGATTACGAAAATGGTTCAATTAAAGACGTTTTACACGATTTAGGTTTTAAGGAAGATGGTAGAGCATTTAAAAAAGACGGAAAAAGATTTAGTTATGAAGGCTGTGATAAGTATCAGAGTTATGTCTTTTCTGTGACGATGAATGAATTAAATTAGTGTATTAACAAAAGACCTGTCCATTTTGGAAAGGTCTTTTGTTTTGTCCTAAAAATAGATGGAACCATATAAAAAACTGAAATTTATTTATTGGATCAAACAAATAAAACCTTAAAGGTATAATTAATAGACATGCTAAATAGAATGATAAAAAGAACTAGTCCTTTAGTAGGTTTAATAAATAGGACTAGTTCTTTTTACGAAAAATCGTTGTTCTATATAAGTAGGAGGGGCAATTATGAACTTTACAGATTATCTAATAAATGTAAAAAATCTTAATGAAGTAAAAGCGAGTCAATATAATCATAGACTATCAACTTTAAAAAAATATAGAATATATAACAATGAAAAAGTATTAAGCGTTCATATGTTAAAGAGGATTAAAAGTCTTTCAAAAGATACAACAAAACAATATTTAAGGACGATTAATTATCATATTGAATTTTTGAACGATCATTATAGGATGTAAAGAAATGTTGAATTCTTCTAAGTTTAGTTTAGCTGCACAAAGTAATGTTTGAAAGGGCACTCTAAAGGATAGAATCCTGATAGATTGTCTTTTTTTATTATTCAGTATTTGAAGGGGATGTAGTAAACATGAAGAATTTTTATAGAGGAAGTATTTTCTTTCTTGTCATGCTTTTTATCATGGCTGGATGTAATGGGAATGCAATTAATACGACTAAAAATAAAGATGAGACAAAGGTGGCAGAGGAAACAATGAACCCTTCTTTTTATGTGGATCCATCAATTGATTTTACAACGAATGCAATGACTTCAATTATTATTGAGTTCAAAACAAAGCCTGCTGTAGTAGCTGTTAAGGAAGCAGAGGCAGCTGGAAAAGAACTTACTTTAGAAGAAGCGACTAAGCAAGTAGAGGAAAGCCATGCGAAATTTCAAGAGGAATTAAAAACTCTCCTGGAGGACCAACATGTACCATATATGATTAGGCATGTTTATAAGTCAGCACTGAATGGAGTGTCTATGGAATTACCGGGAAAAGATATTAAAAGATTATCCAAATCGACTGTAATTGCAAGAATTTATCCGAATAAAAAAGTGCATATTATGCCTCCAGTTACACCAAATAATCAAAAATAAATTTAATGATAAGTATAGAAAAAGAGAGTTTTGGAGGAGAGTTATTAAAAAAGGAAAGTTGGACAAAATGGTTCATTCGTTTCTGAGATTGGTTTTGGTTGTATGGGAATGTTTTGGTTTTACATGGAAGCTAATCGTAAATCAGTTTGTTTAATGCTTGTAGACTATTACCATGTGTATAGTCTATTTTTTTATAAACTCAAAAAAACTACCTAGAATATATTTAAAAAAATTTTGAATTTTTAATAGTTTTTGTTCTGCAAAAACAAAATAAATTTGCTATTATGTTAGAAAAAAGCTAAAAGTGAAGGTGAAAAACACGATGGAAATTCATTTAGTTGCAAAAGATGAGCTAGAGGCTTCAGGGATTCGATGGGTCGTGGAATCGCACTTTACTGGTATTACCCTTGTTTCATGGAAAACAATGGGAGAATTTGAAAAGGCTATTCAAAAACAGCAGCCCGAACTGGTCATATTTGATATGGACAATTGGAAAAATGAAAGTGAAAGATTTGGGGATTTAATTCAAAAATTTTCTATTCGCTGGTTAGGCATCTCATCTGAACGAATCTTTCAAACTGCCTATCTTGCATTACAGTATCGAGCAGAGGATGTATTATTTCGTCCTTTTTCGCCTACTGATTTAATTAAGCATATACAACAATTACGTTATCAAATTCGTAATAAAGAAAGATCCTTTACTAGAAATATTAACGAAGAAATTAACTCATTTAACATAGATTATCCGGACCTTTTTCTGAATGATCGAAAGTACGATGGCCCAATTACTATGGTTGCTTTTTTGACACCAAACTCAGGAACACTTCCACTTGTGTATAAAGCATTGGAACGAAATCCATTTACGGGGAAAAATCGTATATTCGTATTATCAGGATTTATATTAAGTGTGCATGAAGCTGATGAAGAAGTGTTATTACAGGACGAATATAATGCATTTCTTACTCGGTGGAAGGAAATGATGGATGAGCCACTCGCAATCGTTATGAAAGTTGGTGCTCCGGAGGAAACATTAAAAAATATATACGAACAAACACTTCAGCTAACACGAAGAATCTTCTTTGAAGGTTATGATATTATTTTGGCGGAAAATGATCCGATGCCCTTTCAAGAAAAGGACCCATTCCTTACACCATTAGAGCAACGTCATTGGATTGAAATGTTAGAAAAAAGAGACGCAAAAGCAATTCGAGATTGGATGGAACGAGAATTTTTAACAATTCAACAGCCTTATCCAGATCCGGAAATTGTTCGAATCAGATTAACAAGCGTACTTGCACAAATAAGAAGATATATGAAATCGAATAATCTCCAAAATGCATCATGGGAAGGAATTTATTATGATATTTTCCAAAAAATTGTTCATGGCCCAATCATTTATCAAATTGTTCAAGAATTGTTAGATTTTACAACAAGTCTATTATTACAGGGGCATGATGCTTTACAAGAAGGCCACCGTACACTAGTCGAAAAAACAAGGGAGTTAATTGAATCGAATTACTGGGATGCGGGATGGAGTTTAACAGATTGCGCGGATACACTTCGAATCAATAAAAGTACACTAAGTCGTCGATTTGCAGCTGAATCAAATCAATCGTTTAGAGCCACTCTCCATGAAGTACGAATAAGAGAAGCTAAACGATTATTAGATGAAACGGACCTGCCATTAGATGAGATTTCAAGATTAAGTGGCTATTCTCACCAATCATATTTTAATGCAAAGTTCAAAATGCTAGAAGGATGTACACCTTTAGTTTATCGATCTGGTTTGTAGGACTAGAAAGTCTTTTATTAGAAGCAGTAAGGGGAAAACGCTAGATTGTTATAGTATTTCTTTTAGGAAAACTGTAATCAACGACCATCAAACTATAATACAAAAATAAAGGAGAGCTTATGGAACTTAAAGAAGTAACTTATGAACATATCGTAGAACTTTCTGAGGAAGCTAATGCTTTATTTGAAGCACAAAATTTTGATGGCGCCATTAAAAAGTATAAAGAGGCTTTAGAATTAATACCTAAGCCTAAATTTACGTGGGAAGCTAGTGCTTGGATTCTAACATCAATCGGAGACGTTTATTTTTATTTAAACGATTATTCTAAAGCAAAGAATTATTTTTACGATGCATTTAATTGTCCTGGGGGATTGAACAACCCATATATATTATTGAGATTGGGGCAGGTTTTATTTGAAACACATGATGAAGAAAAAGCAAAGGAATATTTATTGAGAGCATATTTGTTGAAGGCTGGGGAGATTTTTAAAGAGGAAGATCCAAAATATTTAAAACTCATACTTGCGATAATTTAGGAGAAAAAATAGATATTGTCTGTGAAAATGATCTGTGAGTTAATAAAAGGAGTTACAACTATGAACGAATGGAATAAATTATTTTTAGTCGGAGAACAAGATGGTGTAAAAGGAGATTTTAATACATTAATTTCAATGATGAATTATGTAAGATATACAACTCTAGAAGCAATTAAAGATATTACAGTAGAGGAACTAGATTATTTGCATTCTAAAGCAAGCAATTCGATTGGGATGCTACTTACTCACATGGCAGGGGTTGAGTATTGGTATCAACTTAATACATTTGAAAATCGAGATTTAAATTCAGAAGAAGAAAAGAAATGGTTACCAGGTTTAGATTTAGATGAAGCAGCTAGGGAACGTATTAAAGGTAATGATGCAAACTATTATATTAATCTCTTAAATTCGATTCGAGAAGATACATATACAAAATTTAATACACTTTCAGATGAGTGGTTACATGAGCAGACTGAATTTGGAAATACAAAAGCTACAAACTACTTTAAATGGTTTCATGTGTTTGAGGATGAAATCAATCATCGTGGTCAAATAAGAATGATTCGTAAATTGTATAAAAATAGTTAAAAATGGCCTGTATCTAAGATTAATGGTAATCGATGATACAGGCTTAAATTTTGTTTTTTTATTTACTATTACAAATCATTAGTACATTTCCATCCAAATCCTCAAAGTTAAAATAAGCAAATTCTCCAATGCGTTCAATCTCTTTTACGATCGAAATATGATTTTCTTTCATAAATAGGTAAGCTTGGTCTATGTCATCTGAGTAGAAATTAAATAACACATTTTTTGAAGGTTGAAATTTGTAATCCGGATCAAAAGTGTGGTCGTCTAAAGTTAATCCAGTTGTACCTGTTACAGGGATATTAAATACAGGGGATTCTATTTGACTAAGATCGGTTGTAATGCCAAGGAGTCTACAATACCATTCAACTGACTTTTTTAGTTCCTTAACGTGAATAAAAACGTAGTTAACTTTGTTTGTAATTGGAGAAATGATTGATTTCATAATGATTCCACCCTTCGATTTAATCAATTTATGATTTCAACGTGAATGATGATAAACCTCTATTATTTTCATCGTATTTTTTAAAATAGTCTAATTAATTAATAGATTTTGAGATAGATTATAAAAATATAATTAAAAGATAAGTATAGTGAAATGCATTATAAAATAATCATCATTTTATAATAAAATATCTAAAAATTCGTGTTAGACTGAAAACATCAAATCTAGGGGGTATTAAATTATGAATACGGTTACAGTTGATAAAGTAGTTAGATATAGAGGTACGGAATTAAATACAAAAGGTTGGCAACAAGAAGCAGTTCTTCGTATGTTAATGAATAATTTAGATCCAGATGTAGCAGAGCGTCCAGAGGATCTTGTTGTATATGGTGGAATTGGTAAAGCAGCTCGTAACTGGGAGTGCTTCGATGCGATTGTTGAATCATTAAAGAATTTAGAAAATGATGAAACATTATTAGTTCAATCTGGTAAACCAGTTGCGATTTTTAAATCTCATACGGATGCACCACGTGTTTTAATTGCTAACTCAAATCTAGTACCTGCTTTTGCTAATTGGGATACTTTCCACGAATTAGATAAAAAAGGTTTAATGATGTACGGACAAATGACAGCTGGTAGCTGGATCTATATTGGTTCTCAAGGTATTGTTCAAGGAACATACGAAACATTTGCTGAATTAGCAAAACAACATTTCAATGGCACACTTCAAGGTACAATTACTGTTACAGCTGGTCTTGGTGGAATGGGTGGAGCTCAACCACTAGCTGTTACAATGAATGGTGGAGTATGCATTGGGATCGATGTAGATGAAACTAGAATCGATCGTCGTATCGAAACTAGATATACGGATGTAAAAACAGATTCTTTAGATGAGGCAATTCGTCTTGCTGAGGAAGCGAAAAAAGAAGGTAAAGCATTATCAATCGGCCTAATCGGAAATGCATCTGAAATTTTACCAGAAATGATTGCTAGAAACTTTATTCCAGAAGTATTAACTGACCAAACATCTGCGCACGATCCATTAAACGGTTATACTCCATCTGGAATGTCATTAGAAGAAGCTGCAGAATTAAGAGCTTCAAACCCAGAACTTTATGTTGCTCGTTCAAAAGCTTCAATGGCAACTCATGTTAAAGCAATGCTTGAAATGATGGAAAAAGGTTCTGTCACATTTGATTACGGTAATAACATTCGTCAAGTTGCGAAGGATGAAGGCGTAGAGAATGCATTTGATTTCCCAGGATTCGTTCCAGCATATATCCGCCCACAATTCTGTGAAGGGAAAGGACCTTTCCGTTGGGTAGCATTATCAGGTGATCCTGAGGATATTTACAAAACTGACCAAGCTATTTTACGTGAATTTGCTGATAATGAGCATTTATGTAACTGGATTCGTATGGCCGGTGAAAAAGTAGAATTCCAAGGTCTACCTTCTCGTATTTGCTGGTTAGGATACGGCGAGCGCGCTCGTTTCGGTAAAATTTTAAATGACATGGTTGCAAGTGGTGAATTAAAAGCTCCAATCGTAATTGGAAGAGACCACTTAGATTCAGGTTCTGTAGCATCTCCAAATCGTGAAACTGAAAGCATGATGGATGGATCAGATGTAGTAGCAGACTGGCCAATCTTAAATGCAATGATTAACGCAGTTGGTGGAGCAACTTGGGTATCAGTTCATCACGGTGGTGGAGTAGGAATGGGTTACTCTTTACACGCTGGTGTCGTAATTGTTGCAGATGGTACAAAAGAAGCAGAAGCACGTATTGAGCGCGTATTAACAACAGACCCTGGAATGGGTGTAGTTCGTCACGCTGATGCAGGTTATGAGCTAGCTAAACAAACTGCTCGTGAAAGAGGAGTAAATATTCCAATGCTTGATAAAGGGACTGATAAGTAATGACTAAACCAATTTGGATTAAAAATGCTGCTCAATTAGCAACGCTTGCTTCAAACGTGAAAGGACCTCGCTCAAAGGAAGCAATGTCAGAGCTTGGTTTAATTGAAGACGGTAGCTTATGGATTGAAGATGGAGTGATCCAAGCTGTTGGAACAACAAAAGAAATTCAAGATCGCTATGCAAAAAAAATTCATGAAGCACAAGTAGTTGATGCATCAAATCAACTTGTTACTCCTGGTCTAGTGGATCCACATACACATGTTGTGTATGGTGGAAGCCGTGAGCGTGAATTTGAAATGCGTCTTGAAGGTGCAACATATATGGATATTATGAATGCGGGTGGCGGAATTCATGCGACTGCCCGCATGACTCGTGAAGCAACTGAAGAAGAATTGATGGCACAAACGATGCGACGTCTAGATTCTTTTATTGCACATGGCGTGACGACTGTAGAAAGTAAAAGCGGTTATGGTATGGATTTAGAAACCGAGCTAAAGCAGTTAAGAGTTATGAAAAAATTAAAATACATGCATGCAGTTGAATTAGTTCCTACTTTTATGGGTGCTCATGCAGTGCCGAAAGAGTTTAAAGGACGAGAAGATGAATTTGTTGATCACTTAATTAACGACATGCTACCAATTATCGCAGAAGAAAAATTAGCTGAATTTAATGACGTATTCTGTGAAAAAGGTGTATTTACACCAGAACAATCAGAGAGAATTTTAGAAGCAGGTAAAAAATATGATTTAATCCCAAAAATTCATGCTGATGAAATTGAACCTTATGGTGGAGCGGAATTAGCAGCAAAAATTGGTGCTATTTCAGCTGAGCATTTATTAAAAGCTTCTGATGAAGGTATTTCTGCAATGGCAAAATCAGGAACAATTGCTTGTCTTCTACCTGCAACTGCACTTTATTTACGTGAAGATGCTGCAAAAGGAAGAAAAATGATTGATGAAGGAGTAGCTGTGGCAATTTCAACTGACTGTAATCCGGGTTCTTCACCGACTACGTCGATGCCGCTTGTAATGAATTTAGCTTGTATATCAATGCGACTTACTCCAGCTGAAAGCTTAACGGCAGCAACATACAACGCTGCGTGTGCAATTAATCGCCAAGATCAAATTGGATCACTTGAAGTTGGAAAACAAGCAGATATCGTATTGTGGAATGTTAAAAACTATCAAGAATTACAATATTTATTTGGCGTTAACCATGTGAAATCCGTTTGGAAAAAGGGTATAAAGATTGTGTAATTAGCAACAGATAATGATAAATATATGGGGGTCCCTTCTGATAAAAATTATATAGGAGGAACAATCTTTAATGAAAAATAATTATCGATTCTTTATCATTTTTATGATCATCATCATCACGATTGTTAATTATATCGATCGAGGTGCAATTGCATATGCACAGGCAGAGATTATTAAAGAGTTTGGATTAAGTCCAGTAAGTTGGGGTGAAATTTTAGGTTACTTTGGATACGGCTATATATTTGGAGCATTATTTGGAGGGGCTTTCGCTGACAAAAAAGGTCCAAAATTTATGTGGTTACTTGCCGCAACTGCCTGGTCAATTTTTGAATTAGGCACTATATTTGCAGGTAATTTAGGTGCGACCTTATTTGGTGGCTCAGCTTTAGCTGGATTTGCAGTTTTCCGCGTATTATTTGGACTTGCAGAAGGACCTACATTCTCAACAATGAATAAAACAATGGCTAACTGGGTTTCTCCAAAAGAAAGAGGGTTTGCAGTTGCGCTTGGTTTAGTAGGTACACCAGTAGGAGCATTGATCACTGCACCAATCGTAGTTGCTTTATTATCAGTTGCAAGTTGGAAAGTAACATTTATTATTCTAGGGGTAGTAGGTTTAATTTGGGCATTTATTTGGTCTAAAGTATTTACAAACTTGCCAGAAGATAATCCAAAAGTCACAAAACAAGAACTTGAGTTAATCCGATTAAATAATCCGATTAGCGGAAAAAGTGAGCAAGAATCTACACCATGGTACTATTTTTTCAAAAATCCTACTCTAGTAATGAATGCAATTGGTTATTTTGCCTTTTTATATGTAAATATATTATTGCTTACTTGGACGCCAAAATATTTACAAGATGAATTTGGATTTTCATTAGCATCACTAGGATTTGTTGGAATGATTCCATGGATTGGAGCTATTTTTACAGGTTTACTAGGAGGTAAAATATCAGATTCACTTCTTAGAAAAACAGGCAATTTACGTATTGCTAGATCTTGGTTCACAGTCATTTCATTATTCTTTACAGCAATTTGTTTCATGCTAATTCCAACCGTTCAAAGTGCAACTGCAGTCTTGATTTTAATGTGTATAGGTAATGCATTTAACTATTTACCAAACTCGATTTATTGGACAGTAGTATTGGATACGGAACCTAAAAAAGCTGGAACATTTGGGGGAGTAACACATTTCATCGCAAACCTAGCTACAATCATTGCGCCAACCTTAACTGGTAGCTTAGTAGCAAAACACGGTTACAGTGCAATGTTTATTGCAGCATCAATTGCTGTAACGTTAGGGATGGTTGCTATGATCTTTGTGAAACCAGGAAAACGTGAAAAAACGGCTAGACCTTCAAATAATCTTGCGGGTTAATCATATGAAAAAGAGAAATTGTTTCGGCAATTTCTTTTTTTTTTTCCTATCTTCAAATAGAGCATATTTTAACTTGACATGCAACTAATTGGTTGCTTAATATGTAAGCAATGAGGAGGCGAAAGCAATCGATAAAGTTTTTAAAGCACTTGCCGATTCAAATCGTAGAAAATTGCTTGATGAATTATTTGTATATAACGGTCAAACATTATCTGAATTATGTCAACATCTTGATATGAGTAGACAAGCAGTAACTAAACACCTAATGATTTTAGAAGAAGCAAACCTAGTTGTCATAGAATGGCATGGTCGAAATAAACTTCACTATCTTAATCCTGTACCGATTAGCGAAATTTCAAAGCGATGGATCAACAAGTACGAACATAATCGTTTAGATGCATTAAGTGAATTAAATAAACTTGAGGAGGATTTCAACAATGAATAAACCACAATTTGTTTATGTTACATATATCGCAACAACACCCGAAAAACTATGGGAAGCATTAACGAGTACTCAATTTACTGAAAAATACTTTTTCGGTACTGCCATTGAATCTGATTGGCAAGTAGGCTCAACGGTTTCTTATTTACGAAATGGTGAAGTGACAGATTATGGAACGATTTTAAAATGTGAGCCATATCGTTTACTTTCGTTTACATGGAATCATACAAATGATCCGACGAATCGTAAAGAACCATCAATCGTCACATTTGTGTTAAAAGAATTAGAATCGACTGTTAGATTAACGCTGAAACATGAAAATCTTGAAACGACTGATTTTGTGGATCGTGATGATACGTTTGAAGGATTAAACAATGGCTGGCCAGCGATATTAAGTAACTTAAAGAGTTTGCTAGAAACAGGTAAGACATTGCCACCTATTTCTATTTCATAATTTAAAAGAGGCTATTCCGTAAGTCAGGATAACTGACAAAGGGAGGTCTCTTTTTTTATCTACATTTAATTTCTATACCGTCCACAAAATGTCCAACTTAACCCAATTATCTACAAAATATAAAAATATTGAAAAAAAGAATTAGTTATGAAATAAAAGCGTACTTGAATATAAATTTAATAAAACCTGTCTACGGAGGACTATTTATGACTTTTGTTGCAATTTATACAGTTGGTAGGCTAAAACACCCATATGACCACTCTGCCTCTCGTCAATTTTTTTCTGTAGGAAATGATGTCTTTCGTCAGGCTACAAAATCAGGAAATATGATTGATGCGTTTTCATCTGATGGAATTTCTCTCCCTAAAGAAGCTAATAAGGGGGAAGGCGCTCCTATACTTACACTAACCGTTTGGAAGAACTTAGAATCCCTATATCGTTTTACGTACTCCGGACACCATAAACAAGCATTGAAAGATCGAGGTAAATGGATGGAATCTTATAAGGAGAAGCATCTTTCATATGTTATATGGTGGACCGAGAAACAAAGTGATGTTTCGTGGGAAGAGGCCTTTAAAAGATATGACTATTATATTCAAAATGGACCGACTCCTACTGCTTTTGATTTTAAGCATGCATTTGATCAATATGGTGAATTGCTATTCATTAAGTAGTAATAGGTTTCTAGATAGATTGCATCATAATGAGGAATAAGTAGGAATTTTTCGAAAAACAAACAATTCCTACTTGATTTATAGGAATACTTGTATTAATATTTTCGTAAATTAAATTATTAAAAGAAAAGGGGGAGAAAAATGAATACATTTCTTATCTGCGTAAATGTTGCGATCTTATTAGTACTTATGTATGGATTGTATCTTTTGCAAAAAAAGCATGTATCTTTTTCAAAGCGTGTATTCGCAGGTTTAGGTTTAGGTCTTATTTTTGGTTATATTATTCATTTAATCTATGGAACTGAACATGATGTTACAGTTGGAACAATCGACTGGTTTAGCATTGTTGGTAGTGGTTATGTAAAACTATTACAAATGATTGTCATGCCACTAGTATTCGTTTCAATTGTCGGTGCGTTTACAAAATTAAAATTAACAAAGAATATCGGTAAAATTAGTGTCCTTGTTATTGGGATCCTTCTTGGTACAACAGCTATTTCAGCAGCTATCGGAATTGGTTCCGCTTTAGGATTTGGACTTGATGGAATCAAACTATCAGAAGGTGCTCAAGAGACTGCTAGAATTACAGAATTACAAGGTCGAGTGCCAACTGTAGAATCGTTGACAATCCCTAAACAAATCCTTGAATTATTTCCAAGTAATCCATTTTTAGATTTAACTGGTGCACGTGCAACTTCAACAATTGCAGTTGTTATTTTTGCAGCTATTGTGGGAATTGCATACTTAGGAGTAAAACGAAAAGAGCCTGAAACTGCAGAGTTTTTTGCTAAAATAATTGATACACTATATTCAATTACGATGAGAGTCGTATCATTAATTCTTCGTTTAACACCATATGGAATCTTAGCAATCATTACAAAAGTAGCAGCAACAAGTGATTATGATGCAATCGTAAAATTAGGTAAGTTTGTAATTGCGTCCTATGTGGCTTTAATCTTAATGTTTATTGTGCATTTATTATTATTATCATTTGCAAAACTAAGCCCAGTAAGTTATGTGAAAAAAGCCTTACCAACTTTAACATTTGCATTTACATCACGTACAAGTGCGGGAACATTACCAATGACAATCAAAACACAAACAAAAGATTTTGGTGTTTCAGAAGGTATTGCAAACTTCGCTGGTTCGTTTGGACTTTCAATCGGTCAAAATGGATGTGCTGGTATTTACCCAGCAATGTTAGCTGTAATGGTAGCTCCATCAGCTGGTGTAGATCCAACAAGTGTATCATTTATTATCTCTCTAATTCTAATCGTAGCAATCAGTTCATTCGGTGTAGCTGGTGTCGGTGGAGGAGCAACTTTTGCAGCTCTTATCGTCCTTTCAGTTATGAATCTTCCAATCGCGATCGTTGGATTACTAATTTCAGTTGAACCTCTAATCGACATGGGCCGTACAGCTCTAAACGTTAGTGGAGCAATGACATCAGGTATCCTAACAAGTAAAGCAACTGGAGAATTCGAAAAAGAAGTTTATCAGCAAGCGGATGTTGTAGAGGCATAATTTAAAAGTCTAATAAAAAGAGTCCCTAATAAAATTATTTACTAGGGACTCTTTTTTTATCAAACTAATGAAACATTATCTACAAACTGTTGCTCATCAAACTAACCCAAAATCAACTGAGAATGGGAAAACTATAGTGGCTAGTCTAATAGAAAAGGAGATAAAAAACAAGTCCTAATCATTAACGTTAGGACTTGTTTTTTAATCTATTGCAGTTAGTAAGTTAAAATGAAAGGGCTAATTGATCAGCTTTTTCAAGACCCTTTGTAATGATTTCTTCTGCTTGTTCTGGGAATTGGTTATGTCCTTCAATCACAACTGTCTCAATATCTTTTGCACCAAAGAAGTGCATCATACTTGAAACAAATTTAACAGCCATCTCTACATTAGCAGCAGGTCCTTCAGAATAGACACCACCACGTGCGTTTAACAAGACGATTTTTTTATCACCAATTAATCCAACTGGTCCCTCAGGTGTGTATTTAAATGTTTTACCTGCTCGATTTAAGTAATCAATATATGTGTGAAGTACAGCGGGTACCGTTAAGTTCCATAATGGGAATGCAAAGACTACTTTATCAGCTTCAAGAAATTGATTTAAGTATTTGTCTGCAATTTCTACAGCTTTTGCTTCTTCTTCAGTTAACTTCATCCCTTTACTTGACTTAAAAGTACCATTAATCATGTCAACGCCAACATAAGGTAAATTTTCTTCGTATAAATCTAGTTCGATTACATGATCATGTGGGTGAGATGCTTTATAACTTGTTAAAAACGTTTCATATAGTTTCACACTTACTGATTGTTCCGCTGGGCGGTTATTCGCTTTTATAAATAGTACTGTTGACATTATTTTTCCTCCAACTGTTTCATTTTTTTATAAGTTTTAGTAAATGAATACTCCATTTCTCCTCCGAGAGCTTCAGCCGTATCACCTGATCGTCTAAAGTCATGCAGGTAAATATCCTCAAATGGTCCAAAATCTACTTGTTTATAAAACTCGTAACATGGAAATCCATCATGCTCTCCTTGAATTGTAAGACTACCATCGCTTTTTGCTTGTACATTTAAAAGAAAGTCTGCAGTCGGTGCATTTACATTCAAAGGGTTACTAGCACTTGCACTCATTTGGAAACTAACTTCATCGTTACTCCATTTAATATTTTTACATAAAATCTGCTCTGAACTTGCTTTGCCAGTTGCTTTAGAAATAGAACCGTTTGATGCTGTAACTCTCATTGTTGTGATACCAGTATTTGCATATGTGAAAATTTTCTTTTTATAAAAATCCACAATTACTTCTTGTTCAATTCTAGAGCGCATAGTGTTTACGGCAAAAGGTGTAAACTCACGTGAGTCACCTTCAAATTCAATGATATTTCCTGATTCATTATCTAACCTAGGTTCAGTCCAAGGCATTGGAATAAATACACTTGCTCTAATCTTAACGAGTTTAACCATTTCGATCCCCCTTAAATCGAATTATTGAATCTAAGCAATGGGTATTTAGTCAATTTGATTGACCATATATCATAATGTACAATGTAAAATATATATAGTCAACTTAATTGACTTTAAAAGGAGGTTAAATATTGAAAATACAACAAGAGACTGATCTTACTTCACTTTTATCAATTGCCCTAAATACAATGTTAACTGAACTACATCAAAAATTAAGTGAAAGAGGATTTGATGATCTAAAACCTACTCATGGATTTTTGTTTAAGTGTATTTTGCCAAATGGGGCAACTGGTAATGAATTAGCTGATAAATTAGGGATTACTAAACAAGCTGTCAGTAAAATGGTTGACTATCTTGAAGAAAGAGGTTACGTAAAGCGACACTCTCATCCAACCGACAAGCGTGGAAAAACGATTGTTATAAGTGAAAGAGGTCAGCTTGCTATAAAGGAGAAGGAGGAAATTGTAGCTGAACTAGAAAAAAGCTTCATTCAAAAAATTGGTTCCAAACGAATGGATAATCTTAAAGAAGATTTGAGAAAAGTTGTTGAAATAGCTGATGAACAGAAACCGACTGCAAGAATTAGACCTGTTTGGTAAATAAGATCTGAATAGAAAGCTACAGGGCTTTCTTTTTTTATGCTTTTAATGATTTACTAAGAAGAATGAAAGGTTTTGAATAGGAGATTATTAACTTAATTAAATAGTAAATTGTTTAACTTTTTCGGTACTTCAATTAATTTATTGAATTTTCAATCTTTACAAACTGTACAAAACAATTTTATACTTATAATAGTTGGAATATTATTTCAATTTAAAATAAGTAGTTTTTGAAATTAATTTTCAATCAAGTGAATCAAACTTTTTACAAATAGTTCATTGATTATTTGGATAGCTTATTTTAATGGGAGGCGAACATAATTGACTAGAATGATTCGTAGTATCGTATCATCATCCTTATCAATTGCTTTAGTTACTACAACAGGTTCAGTCAGCTATGCACAATCAACATCGGAGAAAACCTCACTCCAATCTGAGGTGAATACAATGAAACAAAACAAACATAGTGAAAACTACCCTCTTTTAGGTAAAGTAAAACATCCTGAAGAGGTTGGCTTTTCATCTGAAAAACTAAAAGCTGTAGATGAATTAATCCAGCAAGACGTAAATAATGGTTTTCCAGGTGCAGTTCTAATGATTATCAAAGATGGGAAAATTGTAAAAAACACTGCTTATGGGTACTCAAAAAAATACGATGGGCTGACAGCACTTAAACATCCTCAGAAAATGAAGACTAATACAATGTTTGATTTGGCATCAAACACTAAAATGTATGCAGTTAACTTCGCTTTGCAACATCTTGTTAGTATAGGGAAAATAGACTTGAATTCCACTGTACAATCATACTTTCCAAATTTTAAAGATAAATCAACTGATATGATTAAAGGGAAGGATACCCTGCGTTTAATTGATATTTTACACCACACTGCTGGTTTTCCTGCAGATCCACAATATCACAATCCTACAATAGCAGGTTCCTTGTATACACAAAACCGTAATGAAACATTTGAGAAAATCGCTGAAACACCATTAGAATACGTACCAGGTACAAAAAACATTTATAGTGACGTAGACTATATGATCCTTGGTTTTATTATCGAGAAAGTAACTGGAAAACGGTTAGACGACTATGTAGAAAATACAATTTATAAGCCATTAGGTCTAAAACATACGATGTTTAATCCTTTGCAAAAAGGATTCAAACCAAAAGATTTCGCAGCAACCGAGTTAATGGGGAATTCCCGAGACGGTATGGTTTCCTTTCCGAATATCCGTACATACACAATTCAAGGAGAAGTGCACGATGAAAAGGCATATTACTCGATGGGTGGCGTATCTGGCCATGCGGGCCTTTTTTCAACGACAAGCGATTTAGCGGTTCTATTACAAGTAATGTTAAACGGCGGTGGGTATGGCAAAGTAAAACTATTTGATCAAAAAACGATTGATCAGTTTTCAGCACCTTCCGATCTAAACCCAACATATGGCTTAGGCTGGAGAAGAAATGGCTCTTTAAGTATGTCGTCTACATTTGGATTATATGCAAGTCCAAATGCGATTGGACATACTGGTTGGGTAGGCACTCTAACCATCATTGATCCAGATCATAATTTAGGGATTGTCTTATTAACCAATAAAAAACATTCACCTGTCATTAATCCACTAATTAATCCGAACAAATTTATTGGAGATGACTTTGCGACTGGACAATATAAAGCCGTGGCAACTGCTGTTTATGAAGCATTGATAAAGTAATAGTATAAGGAAAGAGAAAATCTTCTAGATAGGATGATTTTTCTCTTTTATATCATTAATGAAAAGCTAAGTATAAACCAAAGCAGTAAAATCTGTTTTTAAAAAATGAAATTAGAACTAGTACATTTCAATAGTCTCATATAAATTAGTAAGAGCTGTCTTTTTTAGATAGCTTTTTTAAGTTAAAAAAAATTGCATCTATCATTTAAAGGATGTGAAAGTTGATGTTGATTGTGTTACTAACGATACCAATTTTATTATTATCATTCTTTTGTTTATGGGTTTCAATTTTCAATAAAAAAATTTTTCTATTAAAGAAGATACTTTACTTCTTATTGGGAATAACCATCTTGATTATCACGATTTATCTTTTAGATTTCTATTTGTTTTTTCATCTTTAGAAGCACTTTCTTTTACTTAGGAAGAGTTTATATTTTGCTGATCAAAAATATTTTTTTGAACAGACAAAAGAATCAAGAAAACTTATGGTAAAATTAAATTACATATATTTCCAAATGAGTAACAGCTAATAATAATTAAAAAAATACATAATATAAAAATACTAGTGAAGAGGAGTATAGGATGAAAGAGTTTTTTTTGCTTTTAAAAAAAGGTAATAAATCTGCATTATTAGCAGCGATTGTTAACGCTGTAATAGCAATCATAAAAGGAATAGGTTTTGGTATGACAGGAAGTGTTGCACTTTTTGCAGAAATGATGCATAGTGCGGCCGATACTGCAAACCAACTTTTTGTTTTTAGCGGTTCAGCTTTAAGTAAAAAAGCCCCAACAGATCGCTTTCCAAATGGATTTGGTCGACTTGTAAATTTAGTTTTACTTGGAGCAGTATTAATTGTAGGAATTATGGCGTATGAAACGATTGTAGAAGGAATCCATCATATTGCACATCCAACCCAATCTTCAGGACTGACTATTACTCTTACTATTTTAGGTGCTTCGGTAGTCCTTGAAGCATTTGTACTTTTCAAAGCAATGAAAGAAATTAGTCATGAATTAGGAATAGCTACAAGTGGTTTCGGAGTGGTTACCGAGGCAATTTCGAATTTAGGAAAAGCGAAACCAGCTACGAAATTAGTTTTCTTAGAAGATACAGTAGCAACTCTAGGTGGATTATTAGCGATGATTGCTGTAATCATTGCTTACTTTACACCTTTTCACCAAGCTGAAGGTGTTGCTTCTGTCATCATTGGAATTTTGATGTTTTTTGTTGTTGGAAAAGTATTTCTTGATAATGCTGCAGGTGTAATTGGTGAATCCGATGAAGAAATGGAAGACAAGATCGGCGAAATCGTAATGGAAGATCCAGATGTCAAAGATATTCAAGTTCTTACAGTTTTAAAAGAGGGTGAAGATTTACATGTTGAATTAGAAATTGAACTAGATCCAAATTTAACAGTAGCTCAAGCTGACGACATAAAAGACCGATTAGAAGAAAAAATCATGAAAGAAAAAGGTGTTACAGACGTCATCATCGAGTTGGACGAAGATGATGGAATTCAAAATTGGATTGAAGATAACAAAACAGAATTAATTGAAAAAAAGTAACGCGTGAAACGACAACTACTATGTTTGTCGTTTTTTTTCATTTTGATAATTTGTAACAAAATCATTATTGTTTTTCAATTCCATCATTTTTCTTTATGATATACGGTTCGGTGGATTTTACAGTACCCATTACGACTAAATTGGAATAATCTTTCATTAATTCCTCAAGACGATCAAAGTTTCCAAAAAGGAAAATACTTACTTTGGCAAATTCTTCTTTTTCATTGGATTGATATTTTAACTGATTAGTGAAAAATGTAGAGTTTTTTAGATCAGTATCACTTTCAATTCTTTTCATATCTTTTATTACTTTAAAGGACGTATCTTTATTATGAATACATAAATTTTGCGAATAAAAGATGAAAAGAGAAAAGCTAATGAAGAAACAAATTTTAAAAATTAAACCTTTAAGTAATATTTTCATGTTCTCTCCAATTCAGAATTTATTTATTAAGAAAATCCTAATATATTAATATATTACCAGTAGAAAATACGTAGGGATGATAATATAGTGGAAAAATTGTGAACGGTATCACATTTTATCGTATTTTGGGTAATGATTTCTTTGAAACGATATAGATTCTTAAAGGATTCAACCAAAAAGGAAAGAATTATATATTTGTACATACTTTTCTAACGTTTGTTACGAAGTTGATAGAGATATTACATTAAGATGTTAAAATAAATGTTTTAGTTAAAGGTATATTAAGGGAAAATTATCAAAAAGATAATAAGTAGTTTTCTTGTATAGTAGTGTTAGGGGAATTAGGACGATTCTATGTCTTTAAGTGAATTGGATAATTCTAATCTACTAATACGTACATAAAAAGATAAATCTTAGAATGAAAATAATGGTTCTTTGAAAAACGTGAAATTATGTAATCGGTATGACGAGGAGGAATAATCATGTTTGAATTTGAAAATATAGAACAGTTTGCAAGAATAAAAGTTATTGGAGTTGGTGGTGGAGGAAATAACGCCGTTAATCGAATGATTGAAGATGGAGTAGAGGGCGTTGAATTCATTGCTTTTAATACCGATGCGCAAGCGCTAAAACAATCAAAAGCTGAAATAACAATGCAAATTGGTGCAACGTTGACGCGTGGTTTAGGAGCAGGTGCAAATCCTGAAATTGGAAAAAGAGCTGTAGAAGAAAGTAAATCGCAAATTGAGGAAGTACTACAAGGAGCGGACATGGTATTCGTTACAGCTGGAATGGGCGGCGGAACAGGAACTGGGGCAGCACCTGAAGTTGCGAAAATTGCTCGTAAGCTTGGTGCTTTAACGATTGGAGTTGTAACTCGCCCTTTTAAATTTGAAGGGAAAAAGCGTGCAACAAATGCTGAAGGTGGAATTAAGGAACTTAGAGAAGCAGTTGACACATTAATTATCATTCCAAACGATCGTTTATTAGAGCTAGTTGACAAAAAAACACCGATGCTTGAAGCGTTCCGTGAAGCGGATAATGTACTTCGACAAGGGGTTCAAGGGATTTCCGACTTGATCGCAGTTCCAGGATTAATCAATCTAGACTTTGCTGATGTTAAAACAGTCATGTCTCATAAAGGGACAGCCCTTATGGGAATCGGTATTGCAAAAGGTAAAGACCGCGCTACGATCGCTGCTCAGAAAGCATTAAATTCTCCGTTACTTGAAACTTCTATTAATGGAGCGCATGGTGTCATTATGAATATTACAGGCGGACGTAACTTAAGTCTGTTTGAAGTACAAGAAGCTGCAGATATCGTTGCTTCTGCATCGCATGAAGAATTAAATATGATTTTCGGTTCAGTAATCGACGAAAACTTAAAAGATGAAATTATTGTAACGGTAATTGCTACAGGTTTTGCGGATAAAGAGGAGAAAATGGTAAGAACTCCTTCTAGACCAATAGAAGAAGCACCTAGCTTATACAATAGAGAGCAACGTTTCCAACAAGAACAGAGATATCGCGTAGACCAACAGCAAGACTACGCTCGCTATAATGATCATCAAGAAACCGGTCGATACACGGAACAGCCAAATTATGGCCGTTACAATGAACAAAAAGAGCATAATCGCTATAATGAGCAACAAGATTTCACTCGATACAATGAACAAAATGATTATGGACGATATAATGAACAGCAGGATTATAACCGTTACCAAGAACGACAAGATCATAATCGTTTCCCAGAACAAAAAGAGCATAATCGTTTCACAGAACAACAAGATTACGGACGTTACAATGAGCAACAAGAATATGGCCGCTTCAATGAGAAGGAAGATTCAACTTCATATATACCGGCATTCTTACGTAATCGAAAAAATAGAAATAGATAGATATGTAAAAGGGACATGAGTATGGATGCTCATGTCTTTTTTGATTATAAGGTTTACTTTCGTAAATAAGGTATATTATATTTGTTGAATAGGTTCTTTTTTAAGACAAGAAAAGTAGGTGAACAAAGTGGGAAAATATCAACTGGATACTAAAGGTCAGCAAGCTGTGGCAAAGTTTCATGAAAAACAGACGCCTGCCAAATTTGATAAAAAGCAGCAACTTGAAAAATTGCGTGCGGAGTATTTGAAAAAGAAACAAAAACAAACAGATAAATAATATGAATGAAAACATAGGAAGTCTAAAATCTCCCTATGTTTTTCTATTTATATGAATCAAAAAATCTTAGCTCACGATGAATCGTACTAATAATGAAATGGATTTATGATCGTAAATCCTTCCATTCCATTTTCACTCCGAATTACCATTTATTTTTGAACCATCTTTATTTCTTTTTTTCTTCCAGTCTAAAAATATTAATAAAAATGGACCTGTACAAAAAAATAATAACTGTAACAAAAAAACATACAATTTATACTTACGAAATTCGGGTCCAAATATAATCAATACCGTAAACATTATGTAGGAAAATATAATTAAGATATTTCTTGCTAATTTCATAATATACCTCCTGTTTCAAATTGGTTGTTATTACGACACTAAAATTAATAGCACTAGTTATTTAAATATTTGTCAAATTTTATAGGATAGGTGACACTCCCTCACCATTTCACGTAGAAGTTAAATTTAAATTAAAATTTTATAACTATCTCTTAACTTTTTTAGTAAACGTTTACGAAACTATCTTAACATTTAAAAAGTTAGATACACTAAAATTCATTGTCTTTATTGTGAACTTTTTTTCATTTTTTGGACATTAGGATTTAACGCTATATGGAATTATGAAAAAGTAACAAACTATGATTCTATTAACAAGTCTTCTTCTAATATTTTTTGAAAACAACTAAGTTCTTTTATACGTAAAAATTTGTAAAGTTTTACTAAAACATTCACAAAAATTCCACTGAATTCATTCTTCAGATTACTATAATTAAGATATTAATATAGATGTAAAGAGGTGATAGTTTTTGTAGATAAAAAGTTATTTTTGAATCAATCAAAAAAATTTAGAAGGGGATTCAAGTGATTGTTAATCTTCTTTATGGTCAAGAGATGGATAGTTGCAATTTAATTAACAATTTTTTTCTAAAACAAGAAAAACAAGCCGTAAAAGATAAGGAGTGTTACTTATGAAAAAACTTTTAATTTCAACTTTAGCAACTGCTATTACACTTAGCTCAGCAAGTGCATCATTTGCAGAGTCCACTGCTACAAGTGACACCATTCAAATTACACCTATTGAACAAGAAATATCTCCTAAATCTAGTCGAAGTGTTGCTATTGAAACAGGTGGAACACAATATAGTTATGTTGGAACTGCCTATGGAAAAATACAAAACCAATCAGGAGTGGATTTTTCTATACAAATTGCTTCAGTCGCATCCATATCACTAGGAGTATATTTTGCTCCAGCAGGATTCGCAGGTGTTGCTGCTACTCCTATATCATTTCTTTCAAAATCCAGACCTATTCTTTATACAAAAGATATTATGCAAGTAAGATATACTGGAAAAACCAGAGTAATTCGCCATAATGTTTATGTTTATTCAGATTCTAGTAGGATAAAATTGATAAAATCCTATTGGCAAGAAACGATATAAATAAAAAATAAAGTTAATAGAGGATGTCCAATAAGTTTTAATAATCCCCATAAAGTAGACAGTTAAATGAAGGGTGCTGTACTGTCTATTAAATAGGGGATTTTTTATGAGGAAAATTAGAAATTATTAAAACTTTTTTGGCTCTCAGAAGTCTAATATATAGAACATCGAGATGGAGGGATTGACATTCAGGATCATAGTATAGTGAAAAAGGCTATCAAAGGAGATGAGCAAGCATTTCTGTCAATTATGCATGAGCATAAATTGTCATTAACTCATTAGTTGAATCAATTTTTGATGCTAATGGCAAAGAAGTTGAAACTAGTGCAGAATCAACTGAATATCATGATGGTGGTAAGCAAATAGTAGGAATAACAATTTCTACTAAAGATTACGTTAATCCATTAAAGCTTAAGTTGTCATTTTATCCTTCTTATATTCAAGGAGATGCTAAAATAAGGGTTAAATGAATTAACCTTACGAACCTGAAGTAGACAAAACAAAAAAGCGCAATCTTTTCTATGAATAGCTAGAAAAGATTGCGTTTTTTAGCTACTACAGACTATGCACTTTATGACAGTTCGGTACAGGTGGATAGTTATGTTTATACTTTTCAAAATCCCAAGTTCCTAGAAACTTTTTTGCGGCTTGGTATCCATTTGTGAAAAGTGCTTCTTTTTCTTTTTTAGTTAAATAGAAATCAGTGCTTGATATTTCACCAGTTGGGATTTTTATTGTTCGTTCATTCACTTCTGTAGTAAGATGTCGAATGTCGTGTGCTTGTCTCATCGTTATAAATATTGATTTGTAAAATGAGATTGGGTTATGAGCATCCAGCGGCTTTGCATTAATTTCTTCATCAATTAAGCGAAAACCAAAAGTCGGCCATTCTTTATGGTCATCGAAAATCCAAATTGGAAAATTACTTAAAATTCCACCATCAACAATTAATATTGGATAATTATAATTAGGAGTTTTAAGTTTAATTGGTTGAAAGAAAAAGGGTATTGTACCACTCATTCTTACTGCTTGTGCAATGGTTATATCTTTTGCTGACAAGCCGTAATCAGGTAAATCATCAGGTAAAACGACCATTTTTCCATTACTAATATCAGAAATAATGATTTTCAATTTTCCTTCTTCTAAATCATCGAAATAGCGAATGCCTTTTTTTGATAATAAAGACTCTAACCATTCTTCTTCAAAGTCATTTTTATATAACCCATTTTTAAATAAGATATTTAATCCCAATCCGATTAAAGGAATATAGTGCAACCATGTTTTTGTAATAAAATTTTTATAATCTAGACGATCCATAATTTCCTTTAATTCTTTACCTGTATAACCACATGCTAGAAGAGTAGCAACAATAGCTCCAGCAGAAGTACCTGCCAAACGTGCCCATTCATAACCTTCTTCTTCTAAAGCACAAATAGCTCCAACATGTCCGATTCCTCGAACTCCTCCTCCTTCAAAGATACCATCTACTCTTATTTTGATACACCTACCTTTCAAAAAAATGAATTATATCAATATAATATATGGAGGTTCTCCTTAAGTGTGAATAGCATTGGTTAATTCATATTTATCAATTAATTATTTTTTTGGGAAATAATATGACAATTATTGCAGTATGATTTAACGTTGTCTAGAAAAACTTTATTTGCTATAAAATTGCGGATGAATTATGAAAAAAGTTATAGAAATATTTATATGATGAATATTTTAAATTCAATATGAAATACTAACAGCAATCTGATAGTTCATATCAGAAAATTTTATTATAAGGGGCTACATATCATGGCAAACAGATCTTCAAATCAATATGTTTCACCAAATGCTGAATCTGCAATCGAACAGATGAAGTATGAAATTGCAACAGAATTTGGAGTACACTTAGGTCCAGATTCAACGTCTCGTGCAAATGGTTCAGTAGGTGGAGAGATTACTAAACGTTTAGTTCAAATGGCTGAACAAAGTCTCGGTGGTTATTCAAGATAAAAGATTAATTTTAAGAGATGAGTTTTTCTAGGTAATTCGTTACCATTTGATTAACTCATCTCTTTTTTGATTTATTTCCATAATTTACTAAAACAAATTGAGTAAATATAATGTTAATTTAGAAGTATGAAAAAAATTTTTATAATTTGTATTAATATATTTAAAAATGAGTCGATATAAGTAGAGAGAAAATTAAAATAATTTGGTATTATTAAATTAAACTCAATGTAGATATAGAGAGAATTATATTGAGTATATAAAGATATTGAAATACATGGGGAGTTGCAAGTATGAAATCAACTGGAATTATTAGAAAACTAGACGATCTTGGAAGAATTGTTCTACCGAAAGAACTAAGAAATACAATGAATTTAGAGAACAATGCTCCATTTGAAATTCATTTTGAAGAAGGTATGATTATTCTTACAAAATATGATGAAAATTCCGGTCTAAGTGGAATTGTTAGAAAACTAGATGACTTAGGAAGAATTGTTTTACCAAAGGAATTAAGAAAAATGTTAAATCTAAATAAATATGAACCATTTGAAGTATTTATTGAGGAACAAAGGATTATCCTTAAACAATATGTTTCTAATAATGCTTGTATGGTAACAGGAGTTATTGATGAAAATAATTTCTCATTTGATAGTGGAAAGATTGTAGTAAGTAAAAGCGGAGCAGAAATACTGATTAAGGAATTGCAAGAATACATAGCTAAATAATAATCTCTAAAAAGTGCTCACTATTTTTTCAAAGTAGAAGAGCACTTTTTTATTTATAAAAGTTTGTCATTTGTATCATAAAATAAAAAATTTCATTAAAGTTATTAACGATTTACAACAAATTTGTTGAAACCTTCTAAAATACACCATGATAATAAGACGCTACATAAAATAATAATTTCCATTTTTTACATCTCCTCTTTGTTCTATTTTTTAACTTTTTTTAGGCGATAATTGTTCTTTTTTTTAAGATTGTATGTTCTGTTCTGTTTGAATGATTTTATTATACACGAACACCCATTCTTATGGAAGTAGTTTTTTTGAAAAAAATGGATTTTTTACGAACGTATAATCAGGTCGTTTGTTCGTGTTTTGAGGGGTGCCTCACAAATATATATTTTGAATAGATTAAAGTGCTGAAAAAGTATGTTTCTTCCTAAAATATGGTAGGATATGGTTATGGAAAAGTTAGAAGGAGAAAACGCATGGGCCTTATAAAGAATCAGAAGTACTTCTTTGAAAAATATAAAATTGATGAACAGGATTTTGAAAAGTACTGTTTAGACTGGTCAAAATATATAGAAATTTATAATGAATACATTTCAGAAATACCGAATCTTGAAACGGTAGCTACCTTTATTTCGGAAATACTCCGTAAAAATCCTGAAATTCATACTGTGAAATCGCGAATAAAATATCCTGACCATTTAATAGAAAAGATTATTCGAAAGACGATTAAAGGTAAAAAATCAGACTCATCATATGAAATAAATGTTTCGAATTATAAAACAGAAATCACGGATCTAATTGGAATAAGAGCATTACATTTGTATAAATACCAAGCTGCAGATATAGACAAAACAATTAGACAAAATTGGAATCTACATGAAAAAGCGACTATTTATCATCGCCTCGGTGATATGACAAGCGAACAGCATATTGAAGAGGAAAAGTTTCAGTTTTTAGTTCATGATGCCGGATATCGATCATGGCATTATGTCATTAAATCGCAAATGACAAAAGTAAATTATTTAGCTGAAATTCAAGTGAGAACAATATTTGAAGAAGGCTGGAGCGAAATTGATCATCAACTAAGGTATCCTTATGATTTAGATAATGAGATTTTAAATGAACAGCTTTTAATCTTAAATAGGCTTTCTGGTGGGGCTGACGAATTGGTCAATTCAATTCTTCATACAAAGATGACAATCTATCAACAAAACGAAGAAAAAGAATTTCGTGATGAAAGGATTCAGGAATTATTAGATGAAATTTCTAGTTTGTCAGGGGATGGAAAATTAACTGATGGGGATAAGAAGTCGTTAGAAGAGAAAATTAAGCAATTAGAAGTTAAAAAGATTAAAGTAAATTATAGTAATCTTTTTAATAATCGCTCAGTTGAATATCACTTTAAACGAAGAATATTTCCTAGCGACTTTTAGATAATTGTTAAAAGAGGCCAAGGCATTATGCTTTGGCTTTTTTTGCAAATTAAGAAAGGATAAATTTGTAGTTTTTTACCAGAAAAATTTCTGCGATTTTTTAGGTGCCATTTCTTTTTTCCTAACATTATATGTAATAACAAGATCTAGTTTAGATTATAAAAAATATGAAACTAGGTGGAATTATGGTTAAAAGGCCGATTTATAAGCAGGAATTTCTAAATACATTTAATTATGCAGACAAGAATTTTGATATTGCTTCTCTTAAAAATCTGATTGAACAATCTTTTGGCGAAAATAATGCATTGGATTTTAAAGAAACTTTCGTTAGAGAAGACCAAATTGCAAAATTAATAATTGCAATGGCGAATTCTGGTGGAGGGTCAATTATTTTTGGCGTAAATGATGATAATCACCCAGTCGGAATTCTGAAAGAAGAGTTAAAGGATCCAACCGATTTTCAAAGAAAATTAAATGGCTATTTACCTTCTATTCTAACTTATCATCTCCAACAAATTGATTACGACGAGAATGAAATGTATGGATATTTTAGTGGTAAAACCTTCTTCATCATCTATATCCCCGAGCAAAATCGATATATCCCATTTATTGCTAAAAGAGGCTCCGATAAATTATTTACAGATAAAATTTATATTCGAAAAAATACTTCAAACGAAACAGCCACAAACGATGACTTAGAAATAATTTTTAGAAAAAGACTCATTGAACAGTATGAGGACTTATCAAATATGAGTCTAAATGAGCATATGGAACAATTGAAGATCCTGTATCGAATAGCTGCAATTAGCGGTGATACAAATAAAAATCAAAAAAGCCAAAAAGATGATTTTAGTGAATTTATTGCTAGAATGATTGAGAAGAAAAAGCGGAAGATTGAAATTGTTTTGGAGGTCAGTAATATTGAGTGATTGGTTTGAAGCGGGAATAAAATTCAGAAATTATAGGAATGAGGATAAAATCTGGAATATCAGTTTATCTTTCATTCTTTTTTATTTTAATTAGCAAGGCTTCTCTATTGCTTTTTTCATATAAATTACATAATTTGTTACTCTCCTAGAAGATATTTCTTTTATACTAATTAGTAGACTTAGAATGTGGAGGTATTATGCCATTGACTCTATTTTTATTGCTCGTTTTTATTGTAGTTTGTACCATTCTATTTAAAAGAGATAAAGTATCCTTCATGCTTGATGATCATAATAAACTTGTTTTTAAATTGCAAAGTGCTAGTTGGTTTCAAAATCATTTGATGTCAGGAATTTTCTTGTTTATTATGAATGCAATGCTGTTTTTTACTACTTGTCTAGTCCTTTATTTTTATCTATTAACGGATCTACAAATCCCATATCTCCATTTGCTGGTAATGGTTTTGGCTGTCTTTGCAAGTTTCTTTTTATGGATAATCGTCAGTAAAGCATGGCAAGGTACGAATGTAAACCGGATTAAAATGAGTATCATAGGAAGTAGTTTTTATGTTTTTTTATCAATTTTGTTTCTATATTGGAGATTAACTCTAGAAGCTTATCCAGGTGAAGATTTGTTTATGCGGGATTTGGGATTAATGCTAGGATTAATAGTCTCTATCGTTGCATTTCTTTCTTGTTTAATCACTACAGGATTTGGCTATAAAAGAAAGTAGTTCGCTAGAAAGCAAAGCATTTATAGGTATTTTATTCTAGTTTTTCTATTTTTCTAGTATTTATTGATAGGTTTATCTAACTAGAAAGGATTTTGAAAAGAAAACAACTATCCATTTATTTCGTGAAAAAAGGTGGGTTAATATCATTCAAAAATAATTGAAAAATTTGTCGGTTTTAATAAAAAGTTGATAAATCAGGGCTTGAATAACCCAATTGACCGATGATTGAATATTCTTTATATTTTGATAATGTAGAGTGCTTTTTTAAAGTGGTTTGAATATGAACGATTAAAATCGATTTTAATAGATTCATATGAGAAGTCGCTTTTTTTATTTTATCAGAATAGGGGAGTGTAAGATGACAGGAAAGCCTAGGTTAAATAAGTATGTTACTGCGATGATGACGACAGCTCTTATTGCTGTTCCAACTTTTCAAGCGTTAGCTGCTGGGACAGGCAATAATGTTTCAAATTTAACAAATAGTAATGCTGTAGAAACGAATCTTCAAGGGATTAACACAAAAGCAAGTACAGGGAAGCATGTGATTACTCTTATTACAGGTGATGTAGTTACTGTTACAGAGTTTGCGGATGGACAAAGTGTGATCAGTGTCGAGCCAGCGGATAAAGCTGATGGTGGTTCGCATATCATGACTGTGAATAAGGATACATATGTTATTCCAAAACAAGCGATGCCTTATTTAGCTTCTGGTACTTTAGATCGAGATTTATTCAATATCACTGCACTAATTGCAGATGGATATGATGATGCTTCTCAAAAGACATTACCTGTAATCGTACAATATTCAGAGTCAAAAACTCGCTCAAGCGTGAAACCGGCATTAAAAGCTTCAACGAAAACACATGAACTTGAAAGTATTAATGGTGCTGCGCTTTCTGCAGATAAGAAGGATACAAAAGAGTTTTGGCAAGATGTTAAGAAAAATATAAAATCTGCAGATTCTACAAAATCTACAAAGTCATTCGTTACACCTGGAATAGAAAAAATTTGGTTAGATGGACGTGTTAAAGCAACGCTTGAGCAAAGTGTTCCACAAATTGGGGCACCTACTGCTTGGAATGCTGGTTACAACGGAAGTGGCGTAAAAGTAGCAGTTCTTGACACTGGAATCGATGCTGAACATCCAGATGTAGCTGGTCAAATAAAAGAAACAAAAAGCTTTGTTCCTGGTGAAGATGTACGTGACTACCATGCACACGGTACCCATGTTGCATCTACTGTACTCGGAACGGGGGCAGCATCAGATGGAAAATATAAAGGTGTAGCTCCAGGAGCAAGTCTATTAGTAGGAAAAGTGTTAAGTAATGATGGTTTTGGACTTGATTCGTGGATTATTGATGGGATGGAATGGGCTGCACATAATGCCAAAATTGTAAGCATGAGTTTAGGAAGCGATGAGTCAAGTGATGGCACAGATCCGATGGCACAAGCAGTTAATAATTTAAGTGAAGAGACTGGCTCGCTGTTCGTTATTGCGGCTGGTAATACAGGGGGGGAAGGAATCGGTTCTCCTGGGTCAGCGGATGCGGCACTTACAGTTGGTGCAGTTGACAAATCAGATTATCTTGCTTACTTCTCATCAAAAGGACCACGTTTTGGTAGTGAAGGATTAAAGCCTGATCTGACAGCACCAGGTGTAAATATTACAGCCGCACGTTCTCAATATTCAACGCAAGGTAGCGGTTCTTATCTTTCGATGAGTGGTACGTCGATGGCTACGCCGCATGTAGCCGGAGCGGCTGCAATCCTTTCACAACGCCATCCTGATTGGACAGGCGCACAGCTGAAAGATGCATTAATGAGTACAACTAAAAAATTAGATGATATTAAGCCGTTAGAAGGTGGAACTGGACGACTTGATGTTGTAGCAGCAACTCTTGGAGATTTGCGTGCGACTGGTTCACTTGATTTTGGTTTCTATGCTTGGCCACATGAAAATGATGGATTGAAAGAGAAAACAATTACGTACACTAACGACAGTGATCAGCCTGTGACGTTAGATCTATCAGCGAAAATTACTGATAATAATGATGCAGATGCACCTGCAGGTTTATTTAAACTTTCATCGAACAAGGTAACTGTACCAGCAAAAGGTAGTGCAAAAGTTACTGTTACACTTGATCCAAACGTTGGTGCTAATGGCCAACGCTATCAAGGTCAGATTTCTGCAAATATTGATGGGAAAACAGTTGTGCATACTGCATTAGCGATGATTAAAGAAGAGGAAAGATATCCATTAACGCTAAAAGCAATTGGACGAGACGGTAATCCTACTTTAGCGTATATCAATCTACTCGGTCCAGATGGTATTCCTGAATTTATTGCTGTTAACGGTACAACAGAATTGCGTCTAAAGCCAGGAACTTATTCTGCAGTGTCAATGATGGATGTCGATACAGATACTGACCACGCTGGTGTTGCACTTGTAGGAAATCCTGAAATTAATTTAAATGGTCCACAAACTGTTACATTGGATGCACGTAAAGCCAATGAGATTACAGCAAACGTACCAAATAAAACAGAAGCAAGTTTTAGAAAAATGGAATATTACCGTGAAATTGATGGCAACAATGTTAGTGACATCTATGTGATGCCGGTTACAGTTGATAAGATGTATGCTGAGCCAATTAAGAACGTGAAAAATGGAAAATTTGCATTTAATACTCGTTGGAGATTGATGGAACCATTCATGACAATTAATTTCAAAGGCACCGAATTAGATGATATCCCACAAGCTGGAAGCACATTACTAGATGGAAAATACAAACTAGACGCAGTTTATGTAGGTAAAGGTGCGCAAGCAGATTATAAAGGATTAAATGTTAAAGGTAAGGCGGTTATCGTTGATCGAAGTGATGAAGTAACTGGTATGGAACGCTCAGCAGCAGCATATGCAGCAGGTGCAAAACTAGTTATTACTGTAAATGATGGACCAGAAGAGATTAGTGAATATGTTGGAATTGAAAATGAAGATTGGTCACTTTCAGATTCTCCAATCGCAGTTGTAGCGATCAGTCAAACAGAAGGTGAAAAACTGATTGAAGCTGCGAAGTCCAATAAGGCAAAACTTGACGTAAAAGGTACTCCTAATACGAAATACGTTTATGATCTTGTTGACAACCATGAAAATGGAATTCCAAAAGACTTAACGTATTCACCTAAAGCAAGCGAGCTTGTAAAAATTAATGCTGAATATAAATCAGACCAGCCTCAAGCAGGTGGTGAATTCCGTTGGGATATTCCATCATACCGACCAAATGGCGTAGGTTTCCAATTTAAATTAAATCTACCATCAGTTCGAACTGAATGGGTTTCTGCACAAAAAGGCACTTCTTGGTATCATCAAGCTAGTATGCTAGATGCTGCTTGGGAAGTACGCCAACCAAAAGCAACATACAAACCAGGACAAACATTAGATGAAGAGTGGTTCTCACCAATTGCTCGTCCTCGTTTAGGTGATGGTTTCTGGAAACCTTATCGTACAGGAAACAACTTAGTCATCAACATTCCTGCATGGGCTGATTCTGGAGTAGGAAGCACAGGTTCAGAAACTAATTATCCAGGTTCACAAACAATAAAACTTTACCAAGGATCAAAACTAGTAAAAGAAGCGCAAGGACAAGCAATCTACTCATTTAACGAATACCCAACTGCAAATACGCAGTATAAAGTAGTGACTGATGCATGGCGCGATCCACAACGCTTCGATAATTCTGTAAAAACACATACAGAGTTTACATTCTGGTCTAAAGAGCAAGAAGATAAAACAGAACTTCCATTAATCTCACTTGATTACAATGTAGAAACTGACATGAATGGTAATGCAAAATCAGGTCATTGGATCGATCTAGAAATGAAAGCAATCCAAGTAGCTGGTGCACCAGGAAACGGTAAAATGAAAGGTGCAACATTAGAAGTTTCATATGATGAAGGCAAGTCTTGGGAACTAGTCGATTTAACTCGTGAAAAAGACGGCTGGAAAGCTAGAATTGAAAACCGTAAAAAGGCAACTTCTGTTTCATTAAGAGCAAGTGCTTGGGATGATGCAGGTAATAGTATTAATCAAGATATTATTAAAGCTTTTGGATTGAAGTAAAAGAATGATGGGGCACCTTCCTTTTGGGAGGTGCCTCTTAATTTATAAATAACAATTTGACTTAAAAACAGAAAAGGCACCTTCCATTTGAAGGCACCTTTTAATGATTAACTATTTTGATCTGCTTTTTCAGCTTCCAATAATTCTTGCATGAATTTAAGATTATATGTATGGCTTTCTTTCAATCTGCTATGTCTTGTCAGTTTGATTAAGTTTTGATAGTGAGCGATTTCTTCCTCTAGTGATGAAATGACATTTGCACGATATTCTTTTAATTCTTGTTCGTTCATTTTGCATTCCTCCTATAATAGGGATTTAATAATTTAAGTATATCACTAATATGGCAAAATAAATCAAATTTCATTGTGAAAGAAGTAGGATTACACAAAATTTACAATAAAATAGTTTGAAGAATCAACTCATAGGTACGAAAGAAGAAGCGAGTTTCTTAATTAGAAACAAACTATTAAATATGCCCTGTGATTTTTTTTTATTTAATTAAAATATTTTCTGAAAAATCATTGTATTCTGTGTTTTGAGGTGATAATATAGCTACAATATATTTTTTAGTGAATGGAGGGATTCAAAAAATAGTAAAAGTGGGGGTCATATTTTTTTTAGCTCGTTACCTTACATGTGTTAGGTAGGTTAGAAAAAGTATTATTTTTTTACCTATTTACCTAACGAGTGTAAGGTAGGTTTTATAATTTTTTTTAGCTCATTACCTAACAAATATTAGTTAGGTAAATTAGGGGGATTTGTATAAAGGATGATTATTAAAACAAAATCAACAAAAGAAAATATTAAAGAAGCAGCAACAAAGTTATTCGCAAAAAAAGGATATTCTGGAATGACACTTAGAGAAATTGCAAATGAAGTTGGAATTAAGGCACCTTCTGTATATGCTTTTTTTGAAGGTAAGGATGATATTTTTCTAGCTGTATATAAGGAAACGTTAGATGGTCATTTATCAATCGTAGAGTCGCAGTTTAAAAGTAATCAGTCTACTAAAGTTCAACTCTATTCTATTTTAAAATCAGCTATTGATTTTCAATATAAAGAGGATCTTAAAGCTAAAATTTTAGTACGTCTGATGACATCTCCACCAGAGTTCATTAAAGAAGATATTATGAATCGATTTGGCACAATGGAGCAAAATGAGTATAAAATTCTTGCTGAAATTTTTAGACTAGGGATTGAGAAAGGGGAAATTAGGGATAGTGATTGCCATGCGTTAGCATTGTCGTTCCAATGCATAATGGACGGGTTATTTTGGCAAATGCATCGACATAGTGAAGAAGAGATTTATACAAGATTGGATCTAACATTTAATCAGTTTTGGAATGGTATTTCTAAATAAATAAAGGTTTATTAACTGATGAAAAATAATTGGGAGGTCAGATTAATGGGAACTAAGTCAAATATTGGAGATGATTATTCACTATCTAGGGTTCCGCAATCGGCTAGACTACCGATGTGGGATATTATGCTTGTGCGTGTTGGTGCTTTGGCAACATTATCTCAGTTTATGCTGGGTGCTTCATTAGGTTATGGCATGACTTTTTGGCAGGCATTTTGGGCGACGATGTTTGGAAGTATTTTGTTGCAAATTGTAAGTTTTCTATTAGGTTATGCAGGGGCTCGTGAAGGTCTTTCTACTAGTCTATTATCCCGTTGGACTGGGTTTGGTAGATATGGTTCCAGTATTATTGGCTTTGTTGTTTCCATATGTTGTATTGGTTGGTTTGGCGTACAGAACTCTGTTTTTGCAAATGGTTTAGTCGAGGCAACTAATGGTAAATTGATTCTTCCTGTTGCTGCTGCGATTACTGGAATAGGCGTAACTATTTTAGTTATTTTTGGATTTAAACTATTAAGCCTAACAGCAAAAATTGCAGTTCCTGCTTTTCTGATTGTAGTAGGATTCGGGGTTTATAAAGTTCTTAGTGATCATTCGATTATTAGTTTAATAGGAACTCCGCCTCCAGGTCAGTCACTTTCAATTGGAGTTGGTGCAACAATGGTTGCCGGAGGTTTTATGATTGGTGCTGTTATTACACCAGACTTTAGTCGATTTGCCAGAAATGGTAAAGATGTTTTTTGGATGACTACAATTGGTACTCTTGTGGGTGAATTAGGTGTTAGTATGATCGCCGTATTGATGTCACACGCGGCAAAAACGAATGATGTTGTGAGTATTATGCTACAAACATCTGGTTGGATTGGCGCAGCAGTTGTTGTTTTCTCTACTGTAAAAATCAATAACTTGAACTTATATTCTTCTTCTCTAGGATTTACGAATATCATCGATACGATTTTTAAAGTTAAAGTGAATCGTGGAATCGTAACACTTGTAATTGGATTAATCGGTTCATTATTATCCATTCTAGGTATTCTTGACCGTTTTGTAGATTTTCTAGTTTTCCTTGGTGTCATGATTCCACCAATTGCGGGAATTATGGTCATTGATTACTTTGTATTAAAAACATATCGAAAAGCGTTGGATGAAAGTAAGGAGAAGGGAACTTTACCGGCTGAACCAGAAAAGATTAATCCAGTGACATTAATTGCATGGGCAGCAGGATTTGCAGCTGGTTATTTTGTTAAATTTGGTATTCCATCAATTAACTCACTTGTATTAAGTGGAATTGTTTATTACTTCGGTGTTTTAATTTTAAAGGCAATTAAAAATAAGCAATTAGTGGATGAAAAAATTACCGTATAAGATTTCTGAATATTGGAGGTATTCTAAAAATGAGAAAAATAGGGAAACAGGAAATTGAAGATATTGCTGTAGGTGCTGCTTTACTAGGTACAGGAGGAGGGGGAGACCCTTACATAGGTAAACTAATGGCTTTACAAGCGATTGAAGAATATGGAGAAATTACTTTATTAGATGTAGATGAAGTGCCGGATGATGCATTAATTGTTCCATCAGCGATGATGGGTGCTCCAACTGTATTGCTTGAAAAAGTTCCAAGTGGTGAAGAGATGTTTAGTGCATTTCAAAACCTAGAGTCGTATTTAGGAAAGAAAATTTATGCAACGATGCCAATCGAGGCTGGTGGTCTGAATTCGATGATTCCTCTTGCTCTTGCAGCAAAGCTAGGTTTACCTGTTGTTGATGTAGACGGCATGGGAAGGGCTTTTCCAGAATTACAAATGGTTACATTTTACTTAGACAACATTTCAGCAACACCAATGGTTCTTGCCGATGAGAAAGGGAATAATTCTGTCCTATCAACCATTAACAATCTTTGGACTGAACGGATTGCCCGTGCAGCAACAATTGAAATGGGTGGTTCTGTCATGACTGCCATTTACCCGATGACAGGAAAAAATTTAAAAGATAGCGGAATCTGTAATATTCTTCAATTCGAAGAAGAGTTAGGAAAAGCGATCAGACTTGCAAAAGAAAACAATGCAGATCCAGTTAAAGAAGCATTAAAATGTGCGAAGGGCTTTGAACTATTCCATGGAAAAGTAACAGATATTAACAGAAAAACTGAAAGTGGATTTGCAAAAGGGATCGCAACATTTGAGGGCATTAATGAATATAAAGGAGAAACATTAGAAGTTCGTTTCCAAAATGAACACTTACTAGCACAAACAGATCAGCGTTTACTTTGTGTCACACCGGATTTAATTGCTGTACTTGATGCAGAAACAGGACTTCCAATTACTACAGAAGGTATTCGATATGGTGCAAGATGCGTGGTAGTCGGAATCCCATGTCATCCAAAATGGAGAACAGAAAAAGGAATTGAAACAGTAGGACCAAAATACTTTGGCTACGATGTTGACTATATTCCAGTAGAAGAACTTGTTAAAAAAGGAGTGACATTATAATGAGTACATATAGAATTGGTATTGACGTTGGTGGAACGCATACTGATGCAGTTCTTTTAGGTGAAAATAATCAAGTAGTGTCTGAAACGAAAACACCTACAACAGAGGATGTTGCGACAGGAATTTATACAGCATTGAAGAAAATTATTGGCGATGCGAATGTACCAAGAGAACAAATTAAATATGCAATGCTAGGAACTACACATTGTACAAATGCAATTGTTGAGAGAAAGAGATTAAATAAAATAGCAGCCATTAGAATCGGAGCTCCAGCCACATTAGCGGTGAAACCTCTAGTCGGTGTACCTGATGATCTTCGTGAAGCGCTTGGAAAATATGTCTATTTAGTGCGCGGTGGTCACGAATTTGATGGAAGAGAGATTGTTTCTTTAGATGAAGCACATTTATACCAAATTGCAAATGAAATCGAAGGGAAAGTTGATTCGGTAGCGATTACTTCTGTATTTTCACCAGTTTCGAAGGAGCATGAAGAAAGAGCAAGTGAAATTATGAAGGAAATTCTAGGTGATGAAGTAGCGATTTCACTTTCATCAGAAATCGGTTCAGTAGGTTTACTAGAAAGAGAGAATGCTACGATTATCAATGCTGCAGTTGTGAATGTTGCAAAAACAGCGGCTGATGGATTCATTAATGCCTTAAAAAACGAAGGAATTGAAGCAAAAGTTTTTTTCGGACAAAATGATGGTACATTAATGTCTGTAGATTATGCCGTGAAATATCCTATTTTTACAATCGCTTGCGGTCCAACAAACTCTTTACGTGGAGCATCATACTTAACTAAAAGTTCAGATGCGATCGTAGTCGACGTAGGCGGCACAACTTCAGATGTTGGCGTTTTAATTCAATCATTCCCACGTGAATCCTCCCTTGCAGTAGAAATTGGTGGAGCGCGAACAAACTTCCGTATGCCCGACCTAATTTCAATTGGACTTGGTGGAGGAACGATTGTTCGTATCAGGGATAATGGAGAATTCACAATAGGACCTGATAGCGTAGGGTATCGCCTACCAGAAAAGAGCTTGATTTTCGGTGGAGATACATTAACGACGACAGACGTAGCAGTTGCCCTTGGGAAAGTCGAGCTAGGTGATGCATCAAAGGTAGCTCATCTAGATAAAAATTTATTAAATAAAGTTTATGTGAAAATGGTTGAGTTAGTTGAAGAAGCAATTGACAAGATGAAAACAAGTGCAGAAGATGTGCCAGTAATTCTAGTCGGTGGCGGTAGCATTCTTCTTCCTGAAGATTTAAAAGGAGCATCAGAAGTTATTCGTCCACAACATTCAGGAGTGGCCAACGCAATTGGTGCAGCTATTTCTCAAGTAAGCGGTCAAGTAGAACGAATTTATAAATTAGTAGAATTAACCCGTGATCAAGCATTGGAAATGGCAAAGGATGAGGCTAAACAAGAAGCAATTAAAGCGGGTGCTGATCCTACTAATCTTGTAATTGTTGATATTGAAGATGTACCATTGGCTTATTTGCCTGGTAATGCGACTCGTGTAAGAGTAAAGGCTGCTGGGGATTTGGCGCAGGTTGAAGTTAATGAATTAGTTTAAGTTTGAGGCACTTCCATTTTGGAGGTGCTTTTTTTGCGTGTTGAAAATATTGGAGTGAGAGTGAACTTTATTGAAAACCAGCTGTGAAAGGTACAGATAGCGCTATAGAGAGTTTGTACTACAAAAAGAAAGCCCATCTGTGCAAATAAGAGGTGAACTGCAAATATATTAAAAAAGTTCTCATACCAGTTATGGTATTATTCGACTCATTTATCCATTGGAAATTTCACTTATATATTAATGAAACCAATTTTGCCATTAAAAAATCCCCTCCATAGGACAGAACAATCTTTTTTGACTGTCTCCTAAAAGGGGATACACACTATTTCTTTAATCTCTTTAATCTCTTTAATTTCTTTGCTTAAGTAAATCTTTAATCTCTGCTAATTGTTTTTCTATATTGTTTAGACGATTTTGCATGTCATCAATCTCTTGTTCGGCTTTGTAATTGATTGCGAAATCGATAACGGATTCGTGCTTATCACGTACTGCTTGACGGTTTTGACTCATCATAATGACTGGTGCTTGAAATGCGGCAATAAAAGATAGACATAAGTTCAACAAGATAAAAGGAGCTGAGTCAAAATGAAAGGCTTTCGTGAATGATAAGCTATTCCAAATCATCCAGGCTGCGAGTATACCACTAAACCATATAATAAATTTCCAACTGCCACCAAATTGCGCAATTTTATCTGCGATTCGATCAGACCATTTTGTTTTTTGAGTGTAATCACTATCTAAATGATGTAGAATCTCTGACTCATATCGATCCACTAAACGGTCAATTCGTGATAAATTTTCTTGGTTTAAATCAATATCAAACCCTTGAATTTTTTTTGGTTTCTCTACTTGTTTTTTAATATAAATTTGCTTCCAAATGTTGTGTACCACGTTTTTAAACCTCCTCTTTTCTAGAGGAAGCCTTCAAAAGCTTATAAAAGTTGGATTACATTTTTATGATGTAATCCTTCTCGGATATTCAATTGTATGACTTCCTCTGATGTTGTCGGTAAATTATCCGACTCACCTATACTGGGACTACCCATAAAAATGTTCCACCTCACTTTATTTGTATAAATTATACCTTACTATTATATGATGACTTATCCGATAGGACTATACTATTTTGAAATAATTTCATTTTTTCCTCTATATAATCTTATGTATCTTTCCAATTTCGTTAAAAAATCAGAGTCCGAGATTACTTAGAAATTGCTGAGGTCTTCAAGATTTTTAAGCTTGATACTTGATCATTAAAGTTACCTAAGTCATTTACATCGTTTGTAAGTACAATCGACGCTCCTTTATAATTTGCATCGAAAAATAAAGTGACTTGATATCCTGGTGCAATATGAATAGAAGAAATGGTATCATTGCCAATACCTTTTACAAGTTGATCGTAATCATAATTACCTGAACCTAGTATTTCAGATGCACCGCCAAAAGCATTTTCGTTATATACCGTCACAGGCATTTCTACACCGTTTACGCGAAAAAACATATCTATGAATCCAGCAGTCTCTCTTTCTGCTTGATTCAACTGAGTAAGTGTCGGATTTGTCACCTCGTTCTTCCACATAGCAGAATAATAATTACTGTATGCTGCTTGCCAGAACAAATTAATAATAGTATCATTCCAAACTTGAGGTAAAACAGATTTTGCTTGTATCGCAGCTTGATGAATCCATGCTTCAGGATCAGTCGAAGAGATCCAATTATATAGACCTGAATCGGGCACCGTCATTTGACTTTGAATACTTTCGGCATTCGTTTCAAACTTTGAATGATAGCCGGGTGCGTGATGATCTAGATTGGAAATATTTGAAGCATGTAGAGGCTGTGTTACATCGGTAAAGTAATGCAAAGATACTCCTAAATAATAGAATGCATTGTAAAAATCGCCTTTTTTATAGTAGTCAGATGCTAGATTAAAATACTTCGAACCTGATTGACGAGCCGTTGGATAAGAAACGCCCGTATAATTTGTTTGTGTGTCTGGATCATAAAAGTGAGACATAAATGTACCCGTATCATAAAAAGGATTAATGTGATCCGCATCGTATAAGCCCTGTTCCCAACGTTCGCGAAACTGATTGAGTAATGTGGAAGGCTTGTTTATTGCAGGGTTCGTATTATCGGCTATAAGTTTGACACTGCCATTTACGATAAAATGATGTGTGCTATGAGCTTGATTGTGAACGTCCTCATCAGACCACGCGAATGCTTTCTGATCATTTAAAAATAATGAAGTGATTGCAAGTGCACTTCCAGCAACTACTGATAATAGCTTTTTTGATTGAATACGTTTTTTCATAAGACACCTTCTTTTTTGTATTTGTTGTCATATAAGCAACAATAATTAAGTATAATAAGATTTTGTTAAAGAAATATTTCTGTTATATGATAATTTGTTAAAATTTGGTAATTGTTTACTGATCATGGAAGTGATTAGTTAGACAATTAAAATAGAAAAAGTACATAATCCTTTTTGTATTCCATATTCATTTAAAGACCTGAAAACCCATTCGTGAATCTTTTCGGAGGTGAAAAATATGGAGATTCATACTAGTGCGAGAGTATCTCTATCAAAAAAAGTATCCGAGGATGCAATGGTAGTAAACAGTGAAATAAATGTATATGGAGTTTTTGATGGAGCAACTCCAATCTCTCCATTTAAGAATGCTGATGGTATGAATGGTGCATATATTGCTTCGAATTTATTTAGTAAGTATTTTAAAAATCATTTTAGGGCTGAAATGCCTCTATCAGAAGGAATTATTCTAGCAAATAGAAGACTGATGGAAGAAATGAAGTTAAATAACATAGACATAAATCGCCCTGAAGAACTGTGGTCAACATGTGTTGCCATTATAAAAATTGAAAAAAATAGTTTATCATTTGCTCAACTTGGAGATTGTATGATTTTAGCAGAATACCATAATGGGGAAATTAAAATTCTAACGAAAGATACCGTAAAGGATATTAGTAGTAGAGCAAAAATAAGGCGAGAAAAGGATCGGAAGAAAGGGCTGATTTTACCAGATGAATCATACTATCAGTCTATTAAAAATCAACTTATCTATAATCGAAGCATGGCGAATACAGTTAATGGGTATACAGTTGCAAATGGAACCGAAGCTGTTGGAAACTATATTCAATTAGGATCTATTGATTTAAACAATTTAAAATCAATATTACTAATTAGTGATGGATTATTTCATCCGAAATTTGATTTGATCTATACTTTTAAAGTAATGAAAGAGATAGGATTGGAAGAATATTCAAAACGATTAGAAATGGAAGAGTTGAAAAGTAAGTTTTATTCTGATGATAAGACTGGGATCATGATTCGTTTTTAGACTGTGGATGCGATTGAATATGTAGAGGATATTGTCGCAATCAGTTAAAAGAAAAACTTTTATAAAAAAAATGGAAGATTTTAACATGCATAGTATAATTGAATTATTACATGGGGAGGCGTTACATTGAATAAAAGTATTTTAAAAGGCATTTTAAGTGTTTTAATAGGAGTGATTGTATTCGGATTTTTATTTCTTTGGCAAAAAGATATGGAATTAATGGCGAATTTCTTTTTTTCTATTACAGCAGCAATCTTGGGTTATATGGTTATATCCCCTTTGATAATGACTAATGAAGAAAGGAAATACTTTGAATCTAAATTTGATAAATGGTTTTAAGGTAGTAAAGAAAAGAAAAATTGGAGTAACATAAACTAATAATAAGTAAGAATCTCTGAACATATGTAGAGATTCTTTTTTTTAGCTGACCGAAGAGTTTCTATATTGATGAAATTTACAGACTGATAGGAACTAAGAAGTATGGCGAATGACTTTCAATTAATCAATGAATTAAAGCAACAATTAGATAGTAAGCGACCAATCCCTACAGCTGTACTTAAGAATATGCGAGATGTGTACTTAATTGAATGGACATACAATTCAAATGCCATTGAAGGAAATACTTTAACATTATTAGAGACGAAGATTGTAATTGAAGAAGGTCTAACAATAGGTGGTAAGCGGTTAAAAGAACATTTTGAAGCAATCAACCATGTGGAAGCGATTGAATATGTAGAGGATATTGTAACAAAGAAAGAAGAATTAAGTCATTATACACTGAAAAACATTCACAGCCTTGTATTAAAAAACATAGATAATAAAAACGCTGGTAAGTATAAGAAAAATAATGTACGAATATCAGGTAGTGAACATCGTCCGCCGGAACATATGTTTGTCCAACAAGAAATGGATAATCTAATGCATTGGTATGAGGTAAGTAAAGATATTTTGCATCCTGTTGAACTTGCTGCATTATTACATTTTAAATTTGTTTATATTCATCCATTCTCCGACGGGAACGGAAGAACAGCGCGTTTACTAATGAATTTTATATTGATGCAACATGGATATCCTCCAGCAATCATAAAAGCAGATCCAGTTAAACGGATTCAATATTATGAAGCTTTGGAGCTTGCTAGTATGACAGGCAAAACAGATAATTTTGTGAAATTGGTTATAGATTGTATAGAGGATAATCTAAGAGAATATTTAAGTATGTTTTAAATTTTTTAGCACTCGAATAACTAGAAGCTAAATGAATTAGTTTAAACAAAGTATCGACAATTTAGTTGATTCTTTTTTTGTTCTAATTGGATGGTTCTATTTTTTTTCAAAAAACCAATGGGTTTATTTACAAAAAAGTTAATATTGTTCAATAATCGCAGCAGTGCTTTAGTTGACCAATGAAGGGGGATTAGTCGCTCATCCCTTTTTTTAGTAAGACATAATAATCCTACACTTGAAGTACACAAATGATACGTTTTTGAATTGCACTACTTTTTCGTGATAGAATGAATACTATATTCAATTACAAGAAAATATAAGTGTGTACACTCTTATTTGAGGAGAAGTTATGAATTTCGAGCAAATGGAATACATCGTGAAAGTTGCAAGCGAGAAATCAATCATTAAAGCTGCGGAAAAATTGCATATTACAAGTTCAGGACTAAGTCAATCGATTTCCCAATTAGAGCATGAAATGGGAATATGTATTTTTAACCGTTCTAGAAAAGGAACATTTCCAACAGAAGAAGGAAAGATTTTAATAAATAGAGCTAGTGAAGTGTTAGAAATTATTAGTAAGTTAAATGAAGAGATATATGATTACAAAAATAATAAAAAGATTCATTTGAAAATAGTCGCTGCGCCTACTTTTGCAGATGTACTTCAAAGAGCATTGAACAGAATTAAAGAAGAACATGCCAATGTAACGATTGAAATCGTAGAAAAAGATCCACCGCAAATAATGGAAACAATAAAACATACTGAATATGATTTTTGCTTTTTCCCTCAAGATTTAGAGATACTAAAAGGTGAAAAAAATATTAACTATGAATTAATCCGGACTGATTGTATTCACGTTGTTGTAGGAAAAAACTCCCCACTCTATCATCTTGACTACGTAACCAAAGCTGATGTATTCGAAATGGATACAGCATGCTATTCAATCTATTCTGATTATTATTATTCTAAGTTAATTAAAGAAAATAAAAATAAAATTAGATTAACAACAAACAGTATGAATATTCTTACAGAGACTGTTAAAGAGCATAATGTATTTGTCTATTCTACTGAGTCAGGCGCTAAATTACATCCATACATTCGAAGTGGAATCTTAAAATCTATTCCTTACATAGAAAATAATGAACACGTTTTGAAGGATTTATGGGTAATCTATCCAAAAAACAAAAAGCTTTCAATTATAAGTAAAAAATTTATCGAAATCGTGAAAGAAATAGCCACTCAATGATGAGAGGTTATTTTTTTGTCTATTATCTATAAATTGAATGGTCGAATTAGGATAAACGGCCTAAATTAATATTGGTAAAATTTGTTAAAATTATTGATAGGGCAAATAAGCTCAAATGATTTTAACAAAGGAGAAACTATGCAGGAAAGAAATGTAGAACTTGTGGAACTAAATGCAGAAAATTGGTATGAATGCTGTCTCTTAGAGGTATCTGAAAATCAAAAAAGTCACATCGAGCCGAATGCAATCTCGATTGCTCAATCGAAATTTGAAACTTCACTAAAGCCATATGCTATTTATTTTGAAGGTAGGGCGGTTGGATTTTTAATGTTTAATACTACTAAAGAAGAGCTAGATGGATATTGGATTTATAGAATAATGATAGATAAGAATTTTCAACAAAAAGGACTTGGTAAAATTGCAACTCAGTTAATGATCGAGGAAATGATTAAACTAACAAATGCCAAAAGAATTGTTGTAGGATATCATCCTGAAAACTTAGGAGCACATAATTTATATTCAAGTCTTGGATTTATTGATCATGGCGATCGATTTGGTAAAGAAATAGCAGTAATATTAGAAATATAGCATCTTTGAATGTTCCTAAAGAAAGAAGGGATAGCAAGTAAGCTATCCCTAAATTATTGTCTACTTTTACGGAGTATCTTCGTCAACTTTGTACTCTAAAATATCACCTGGTTGACAATCCAATGTCTTACAGATTGCTTCTAATGTTGAGAAACGAACCGCTTTTGCTTTACCATTTTTCAGAATGGAAAGATTCGCCATCGTAATTCCAACTCTTTCTGAAAGTTCTGTTACGCTCATTTTGCGTTTTGCTAACATCACATCAATATTAATAATTATTGCCATACCATCCACCTCAGACCGTTAAATCATTTTCTGATTTTATGTTAATCGCTTCTTGTAGAAGCTGTTGGAGGATCGCAGCAAAAACGGCGATAACTAACGAAGCAAATATGATAATTAGTCCCAATAAACCGATGGGAGGGTCAACTTTTCTCCCTATAAAATGAATGAGTGGCATTCCTAATAAATAGATACTACTAATTGCAATCGCACAGTACTTTATGTTCTTTAACGCCTTTACAGAAATTTCGGAGAATGCTGTGTTGTCGTCAATATAGCGTAAAAGATTGAAAGCCTGATAGAGAGCAAAATAAAAAGGTACAGCAGCTCCATACATTACGAGGAAAACGAGATATTTTATTGCAGTCATATTTGGATACAATTTAGATACGAAATTCGCAATATTTGGGACCAAAAATATACATAAAGCAAGCACTGCAATTCCAACAAGAAAAATAATTGCTTTTAAGAATGTAGTTGAACCTCTTTTACCATTCATATTATATACCTCACTTTTTTAATAACAAGATGAATTTATTATATTATTTATCGATTAACAATAAAAATATGTTGTTTTTTATTTTATTTAGAATGTTATATAAAAGCGCAAAAATACTGAGAATAAATTAAAAGAGTAGATTGAAATGGAATATGAAAGAGAATAGGTGAATTGATTTAATTGTTTTTTTACAACAATTAAAAAACAAAATTAATTTTTTAATATAATAATTACCGATTTGGTTTTAATCGTTAATTTGTTGTATTTAAGGTTTTAATAGAAAGAATCAAGATAAATATATAAGGTAAATGGCTAAAGTATTGTTACTTGTTAGATTTGATAATAAATTATATTGTTTGGAGTAACAAGGTTTTCTACAATAATTTGGAATTAATTCCCAAAAAATACTGAAAAATCGAACATTTAGCAAATGGGTTGACGCGAATTTTTATATCGGTTAATCTTGGTTCAATCAATTTATAAAGTACATACCAAATAATTCTTATCCAGAGAGGTGGAGGGACTTGGCCCTATGATACCTCAGCAGCGGGTTCTATATGAACACTGTGCTAATTCCATCAGGGTATAGCCCTGAAAAGATAAGAAGAGTAGATGAAAAACAAGTCCTCTTCTATCTTAGAAGGGGATTTTTTTCATCTTTAAAACAAAATAAAATTTCTTATCCAGAGAGGTGGAGGGACTGGCCCTATGAAACCTCGGCAGCGGGTTCTTTGTAATACCGTGCCAATTCCAAGGGAGATCCCAAAGATAAGTAGAGTTAGTAAAAACCTCTCAACTTGTCTGTGTTGAGAGGTTTTTAAGAATAAATCTTATGAATGTGGAGCTTAAAGAAGAAGTGTTGGAAATTTTTTGATTATATAACCAAGTATTCTTATGTGTTTAATATGGTTTTTATATTTTCATTTGTTGTTGCCACCAAATTAGGTGTTCTACATATAAACCAGTTTTTAAAAGGGGGAAGATACTGAAAATGAGATTTTTATTTAAAAGATTAACAACTATGATCCTCACGATTTGGATTATTATCACGCTTACTTTTATCATTATGCATCTTATTCCTGGTGATCCATTTGCATCGGATGCAAAATCATTACCTGAGGAAATTGTTAGGAATATGCGGGCTAAATACAATTTAGATGAACCGCTATATGTTCAATACTTACTATATCTTAAAGATTTATTACATTTTGATTTTGGTCCATCTATTCAATCGAAATCGAGAGGGGTAAACACATTAATTGCAGAGGGATTTGGACCATCAGCATTGTTAGGAATTCAAGCATTGTTAATAGCTTGCGTGGTTGGTATTGGATTAGGAACGATTGCAGCGTTAAGGCATAATAGGTTACTTGATTATTTATCAATGTTTATAGCAATCATTGGAATTTCGGTTCCTAGCTTTATATTAGCTCCATTATTAATAAAATATATTAGTGTTCAATGGGGACTCTTACCAGTAGCATCTTGGGGGACCTGGAGTCATTCTATCTTACCGACAATCGCTTTAACGGTAGGTCCAATCGCAATAATTACTAGATTTGTCCGTACTAGTATGATCGAGATTTTAAGTCAGAATTTCATTAAAACTGCAGAAGCTAAGGGTCTTTCAACATTTGAGATTGTCATAAAGCATGGTATACGAAACGCGTTAATTCCAGTTATTTCTTTTATTGGTCCCTTATTTGCAGCTGTCATTACTGGAACTTTTGTAATTGAGAAGATATTTGCCATCCCAGGTCTTGGTAAATATTTTGTAGATAGCATTTTCAATCGAGATTACCCAGTTATATTAGGTACTACTATTTTTTATAGTTTTATATTGATCGGTACGTTATTTGTAATCGATTTATCCTATCGTTTGATTGATCCACGAATAAAATTTGGAAAGGGAGATGAATCATAATGAATCAACCCGAAACGAATCTCGACACTCTCTTTCGCAAGATCGATCGGTCGACTATACAGAAACAAAATATTTCAAGACCCCAGGAAACCTATGCGAATGAGATTTTTAGAAAGATAGCTAAAAATAAACTTGCAGTAGTTGGATTTATTTTACTTACACTCATTATTATCCTTTCAATTGTAGGACCACATATGGTTCCGTATAGTCCAAGTAAACAATCTTTAACTCAAGGCAATTTATCTTTATCAAGCAAACATTGGTTTGGAACGGATGATTTAGGTAGGGATGTTTGGGCAAGAACTTGGGCTGGTGCTAGAATATCACTCATTATCGGATTCTCTGCAGCTTTAATCGATTTATTGATTGGAGTATTTGTAGGGGGAATTTCAGGCTATATGGTTGGCAGAGGTAAAATAGGAGATCGAATCGATAGTGTTTTAATGAGAATTGTGGAAATTCTTTATGGGATACCGTATTTACTAGTTGTAATCCTCTTAATGGTTATTATGAAGCCAGGACTAGGTACGATAATTTTAGCGTTATCAATCACAGGCTGGGTAGGAATGGCAAGAATCGTTAGAGGACAGGTCCTACAATTAAAACAACAAGAATTTATACTCGCTGCACAAAAGCTTGGTACATCACATTGGAATATAATTTTAAAACATCTTATTCCGAATATGATGGGAATTATTATTGTAAATTTAACCTTTACGATTCCTCACGCTATATTTGCTGAATCTTTTTTAAGTTTTCTAGGATTAGGGGTACAGGCCCCGTCAGCAAGCTGGGGTACAATGGCAAACGATTCATTGGGAGTTATTTTAAGTGGACAGTGGTGGAGATTGTTTTTCCCAGGTTTAATGATTTCATTAACGATGTTTGCTTTTAATGCTTTTGGTGATGGATTACAAGATGCATTGGATCCTAAGTCGAATAAGTAAGGAGGGATAAACAGTGAATTATTTATTAAAGGTTAATGATTTACATGTCTCTTTTCGTACAAATGGTGGAGAGATTAAAGCTGTAAGAGGTGTTTCATTCCATGTCGATCGTGGAGAAATTTTAGCCATTGTAGGTGAAAGTGGATGTGGAAAAAGTGTAACAGCACAATCTGTTATGGGGATGATTCCAAAAACTGCTGGAAGCATAAAAGAAGGCGAAATTTCCTTTAAAGGAAAAGACTTAATCAATTTTTCAAAAAAGGAATATCAAAGAATAAGAGGATCTGAAATAGGGATGATTTTTCAGGACCCTATGTCTGCATTAAATCCAACAATGAAGATTGGTAGACAAATAGACGAAGTGTTAATAAAGCATAAAAATCTATCGAAAAAGGAGGCCAAACAAAAAACGATCGAGTTGCTACAACAAGTTGGTATTCCAGATCCGTTTAACCGTTATTCCGAGTATCCACATGAGTTTAGTGGTGGTATGAGGCAGCGTGTAGTAATCGCTATGGCTTTAGCTTGTGATCCTGAATTAATCATTGCAGATGAACCGACGACCGCACTTGATGTAACGATACAGGCACAAATTTTAGATATGTTAAAGACCATCCAAACAAAGAGGAACACTTCTATTATTCTCATAACCCATGATTTGGGTGTAGTTGCAGAAGTAGCAGACCGAGTTGCAGTGATGTATGCAGGAAAAGTGATTGAAAGTGGAACAGTAAATGAGATTTTCGAAAAACCAATACATCCATACACATTAGGCTTACTCCAATCTGTTCCTAGACTTGAAATAGAAGAAACAGAAAGGCTATTACCAATTGAGGGAGCACCTCCGGATTTATTTTCACCGCCAAAAGGATGTCCTTTTGCGCAGAGATGTCCTTATACAATGGAAGTTTGTGTGGAACATATGCCAAAAACTGAATCAATTACAGAGTCTCATCATGTCAGTTGTTGGTTAAACGATCCAAGAGCATTTAAACAGAAAGAACTCACTGGTGTAAGGAGTGAAAATATTGTCTGAGTATGTACTAGAGGTATGTGATATTAAAAAACATTTTAAAGTAGGGCCAAAGAAAACCGTTAAATCGGTTGATGGAATATCATTTGGAATAAAAAAGGGAGAAACGCTTGGGCTTGTTGGAGAAAGTGGAAGTGGTAAATCCACACTCGGACGGACTGTTGTCGGTCTATATGAAGCAACTACAGGCAATGTCTTGTTTGAAGGAAAAAAACTATCAGAATTGGATTCTAAAGGTAAAAAAGAGTTTAACAGACAAGTTCAAATGATTTTTCAAGATCCGAATAGTTCTCTTAACCCAAGGATGAAGGTTGTAGATATAATCGCAGAAGGGATTGATGCTTATAAATTATTAAAAGGAAAAGAGAGAAAAGAAAGAGTATATGAACTGCTTGAACAGGTTGGTTTACATAGGGAGCATGCAGATCGGTATCCACATGAATTTAGTGGAGGTCAACGACAAAGAATTGGAATCGCTAGAGCATTGGCTCTAAAACCATCGTTTATCGTTGCTGATGAAGCCATTTCTGCATTAGATGTATCAGTTCAAGCTCAAGTTATTAATTTACTAAAGGATTTACAAAAAAACGAGCAATTAACTTACTTATTTATTGCACATGATCTTGCAATGGTTAAGCACATTAGTGATCGAATCGGTGTGATCTATTTAGGAAAAATGATGGAATTGGCAGAAAGTACGGCATTATTTAGGGAACCGCTTCATCCGTACACTAAAGCACTTTTATCGGCGATTCCAGTGTCTGAACCAAAATTAAGGGGGACAAAAGAACGCATCGTCCTTTCTGGAGACCCACCGAGCCCATTAAATCCCCCTACAGGATGCCCTTTTAGAACTAGATGTCCAATGGCAATGGATATTTGTGCTGATAAAGTACCTGAGTGGAAAGAAGCTAGCAAAAACCATTGGGTTTCATGTCATTTATTTTAAACAAATTGGAGGTTATCTAATTGAAGAAAAATGCATTCATTCTTATTTCAATATTGATATTTATACTAGGATTAGCTGGATGTGGTAGCAATTCTACTAGTAGTACAGAGGAAAAAGGAAACGATATTAAACAAGAAATCGTAACGAACCTAGCAGGTGAACCTTATACGTTAGACCCTGCCTTTGCATCTGATACAACGTCTTTCTGGGTTATTGATAACTTATACGAAGGTTTGTATCGCTATGATAAGAAAGGCAATGTAGTAAAAGGTGTAGCGAGTAACGTGGATGTTTCCAAAGATGGAAAAACATATACTTTTACAATCCGAGACGGACTTAAATGGTCTAATGGTGATGATTTAACAGCGAATGATTTTGAATATGCATGGAAAAGAGTTTTAAATCCAAAAACTGCGGCTTATGATCCTTCAAGCTTTTATTACATTAAAGGTGCTGAGGAATACAACACTGGAAAGGGATCAATTGAAAGCGTTGGTATTAAAGCAACTGATTCTAAAACACTAGTAATCGAGTTAAAAACACCAATCGAATTCTTTCCTAAAGTATTACTTGGACAAGCATTTTTACCGGTTAACCAAAATGTAGTAGAAGGTAATAAGAATTGGGCGGCTGAAGCCAAAACCATTGTAACAAATGGTGCTTATACATTATCAAGCTGGAAGCATAATAACCAATTAACAATTGAAAAAAGTAATGCTTATTGGGATCGAAAAAATATATCAATTAATAAAGTTCAATTTAAAATGGTTGCTGATGCAACAACTGAGTACCAAATGTTTAAATCAAATGAACTTGATTTCGTAAAGAACATACAAACAGAAGCAATAGAGCAAGAAAAAAATAGTCCAGAATATGTTAATTCAAAGCAATTTAGTGTTTATACATACTCTTTTAATGTAAATGAGAAGCCTTTTACAAATTCAAAAATTAGAAGAGCATTTGCTGAGGCAATTGATCGTGAAGCAATTACAAAAAACATTTCTAAAGGTGGAGAAGAACCAGCTTACGGGTATGTACCTTTTGGCGTAAAGTCTCCTTCAGGAAAGGATTTTAGAAATGAAGCAAATAAATACTATCAGTTTGATAAAGAAGAAGCAAAGAAATTACTTTCAGAAGGTTTGAAGGAAGAGGGATGGAGCAAATTACCAGAAGTAACACTCAAATATAATTCAGAAGGAAACCATAAAAAAATTGCCGAAGCACTTCAAGAAATGTTTAAAGAAAACCTTGGTGTAAAAGTAAAATTAGAAAATCAAGAATGGAAAACTTATATTGATACATTTAAGCAAAAGAATTTCCAACTTGCCCGAATGGGTTGGGGCGGAGATTTCCTTGATCCATATCCTGTTTTAAATCTTTATAGTAAGAACAGCTCAAGTAATTTTACAAATTGGAGCAACCCAAAATTTGATCAATTATTGGAGAAATCGTTAATTGAACAAGATGAAGAAAAACGATATAAGTTATTGCATGAAGCAGAGGATGTATTAATGGGAGATATGCCAATTATTCCAATTTACTTCTCATCACAGAATTCTTTAGTGAAGAAAAATATTAAAGGTATTCGCTTTGATCCATTGAACAATCCAGACTTCCGATTTGCAAAAGTAACAAAGTAAGAAAATAGGATGCTCTCTTTATTATTTCTTTTAATAAGGAGAGTATATTAATCCTTAAAAATTGAGTTGAACAAAGGGGTGAATAAAGTGGAAAATATGTTGAGAAAAGCGGTAGAAACTAGAAAGCAATATCTCATTAACAAACTTATTAAAGTTGGAGTATATAAAAAAGAGTCCTCTCATTTATTTGTTTTAACGTTAACTGAACTTGAAGATGAATTTAATCGTGTAATAAGTATGAAAAAAAGTAAAAAATTAAGTTAACCTATATTATTAAATAAACAAAGCCTTTATCATAGAATACCAAGTAACTAATGATATAAGGCTATTTTTTATTTCATTTAACTCAGGTGACACCAATTATCGATTTCTTTCTATTTTCCTTTTTATCCAAAACGGACTATACAAAATGTAAAAGGTTACAATCATCACTATTTCTGCCGAGAGAAGATACCATGGCCAAGGTCCTAAATAATCTAAAATAGAAGCATTTTCTGGCTTTTTCATAAGATACATAAAGTTAGAGTTCAACGCCTTATTAATGAAAAATACGCAAGCTGCATAAAGGTTAACAATGAGAACGGTCACCCACATCGATGGGATGGTCGGTCGAAATTTACTGGCCACCACCATAACTAAACAGGCAAGAACCACTCCTCCGTGCGAAACAAAAAATTCAAAATATCGAAAATGCAAAAACGAATAATGGCCAAGATCAGGTGTCATGATCGCTTGAATGGAACTGGCTAAACCAGCAAAATACATGAATTGAAACATTCTATAACTATTTGTCAGAAGCATTATAATTCCTAAAATGACAGTAAGATCACTAAGTTCAAGTGGTAAACCATTTTTAAGCGACCAAGCATTCTCATACACAAGCCATATATGATATAAAATCTCAGAAGCCAATAAGAGAAATGCTACAGAGAAACGAAAAAGCCGCTTTTTCCCCGACCACTGAATCTGCTTTCTAAAGACAAATAGAAGTACACAGAGAATCAATAGTATTCCGATTGTTAATAGATGGTCTTTTGAAAAAAGGCGAAACGCTCCTAATTTTGAATGAAATTGAAAAAATCTTTCCAACGTATTACCCCATTATCTGATTTAAATTTAGGATTGAGTACTGTTAGTTTAGGGCAAATTCTGGCAGTTCTATACAGGAGTTAACATTTCATCTAGCAAATATAGTAGTTAATCGTATTTCATTTACAGTAATATGAAATTAGAGAGAAATAAATTCATTTATCTCATTTAAAGGAGGATAAGGATGAAACATTACTTAGAATTCACTGTTAACATAAAGCCAGTTCAAGTATCTCAAATGATTATAGAAGAGACTGAATTAAAGTCTAATTTGATCTTTCAAGATTATAAAGTTGCTGAAGAAAAAGAAATTGCCATCCTAGTATTTCAAAAATTCTTTCTTAGAAATAATAGTACCGCAACATTGACAGTCACAATTGATAACTTTAATGGTGTTACCTATGTTAAGTGCATTTCCTCAGGTAATGGGGAAGGAATGTTTGATATTGGTTGGGGAGCAGGAAAAAGTTTTATAAAACCAATTAGACTAAGGTTGGCAGCTAATATATTGGAAATAATTGAGGATCATTAATATTTGTACGAGAGTCAAAATTCCCAAAGTTAAAACAACGAACGAGGTGAAATTGCATGAAGATTTTAATCCGAAATGCCAATCAAAAAGACTACGAATCATTATTACCATTATTTAGACAAGTTCACGATTTACACGTTTTTGAAAGACCAGACCTATACAAAGAGAACTCAACTCCAGTTATAAAAGAGGATTTTAATAACCAATTAAAAGATGAGACACAACATATTCTAGTGGCAACTCTAGGTACTGAAATAGTAGGCGTAACAGTATTAAAGGAAGAAGAAATACATGAAAACTCCTTTGTTAATGCAAGGAAAATCTTACTTGTAAATAGTTTATGTGTTGATGTTGCAAGTAGAAAAAAGGGGATTGGAAGAAAACTCATGCAATCTGTTATTGACTTCGCGAAAGAATTGAAGGTTGATAGTATTGAATTAGGAGTTTCAGAGAGTAATCAAAATGCGATCCATTTCTATGAGTCAATTGGAATGGTAACAAAAAATAGAAAAATGGAGTTTCGATTAAGTTAAGTAAAGGAGATATACATAACATAGAGCCTAATAATTGGCTCTTTTTATCTATTAAGGCAGAATAATACTGCATAAAATACCGTACTATTGAAGGAATTAATGTTTTACTCAAAATGATACAATCATTTCTCAGTAAAAAAATAAAAGCCTGTGTCTTTGATTACTTGATAATCGTGGATTCAGGCCTTCTTGCTTATTGAATTTTTAGAATTGCTCCTATTTGCAGCCAATCCTATTTAATTTTTCCATAAATCTTGCTGTTTGAATTCTACTTTGCGCCAATCGATTATGACGTTGTTTTCGAACTTCGCCAATAATACTTTCTAGTGAATTATCTTTTTCAACAATAGTTTGATGACCAATTGTTACTGTTACATTCCCCGTTGAACTATTTGTATAAGCGCTAACTCTACTAGATCTTTTTCTATTTCTTTCATTTGATTTTTTAGTTTCTTCTTTTAACATTTAATTCACCTCTTTTATTATTTTGAAGTAACCAATACTTTCGTCTAGGATGTTTTAACGATTCTGTGCTATTAATTTAAAAATAACACGAATTATCCAAAATTTTTATAACCAAAATATATACCACATTTGATAAGCTATGATAATAAAGTATAAGGTTTTAATTTTTTACCAAAAGCCTTTTTTTAGGGGGCTTTTGGCTATAAAAAAGAATTACGCTTAAGTAACATAAATTAATTAATTTAATAAAGGAACATAAAAATGTGGAGGTAAATATGAAAAAATTATTAATAAAGTTATTAATAGTCATAATAATTTTTACAGTACCCTATACATATTTTAAAGTTAAAGCTGTAATTACTAAAAAAGAAGTAAAAGCTTTTATAATTGAAACGAAAGGTATTAACAAAAACAATATTGAGGAAATTCAGCCATTTTATAATTTTCTAAAAGACGGAAGCAAGTGCATTGTTCGAGTAAAATTAAAAGGACAAGACTACCAATTCTATGTGGAAGAAAATGGTAAAATAGTAGAGAATCATTTTTATTGAATGTTTAAAAAAAGAGTTATTTTATAGTTAAGTATATTGAAGTACTAAATAGTGTGCTTAAGATTGTCTAATTATTGGACAATCTTTTTTACTTTTCTAGGCAGCGGAGCCAAAAGAACTTTACATCATTGACGGTAAGCATAATGACTTTATGTATCATGAGCACCCTGTGTTCCAAGAATTGGTTGGGGAGTTGAAAGAATTTTTTGGGAAGAATTTGAGTTATACTAAATTAGAGACAGTAAGATAATAATTTATAAAGAATATTTACTTTAAAAGGACGCATTTTGCGTCCTTTTAGAATTTTAATAGAAGGAAAATTATTTCACGTTTTTATAAATTTTGTATAAAAGTCCTATTATTACGCCTAAATAGATCGATAGAGTAATATAGAACGAGTTTAATTCATCAAAATTAAGTAAAATGAATAATACTGATAAAAAATAAAATACAATAGGTGAAGCGATTGCAAAAATAAGAATATTTTTCATTTAATTAACCTCTATAATACTAATAATTAAATTTTATCATAGTATTTTCCATAGTATTTTTTATACCAGCTACCCCGACTCCTATACTTCCCGTTTTAATGTCTAGAGAATATATTACACCAGCAGTAATATGTGTGTGGTGACCAAAAGCATTAGCAGTTATATCATATTTATTACCTTTAGTTACTTCAACTGAAAGATAACCGTTGTGATTATATGGGGCCATATTAATCCCCAAATCTTTTAAATTGAATTTTTTTGCGATCCCTTTGTTATTTTTTGTTGTACTTTTTGCTCCAACTGAATGTATCCCTTTACCATCTGTGTATTTATAACTAAACTTATCGGTATTTGGTATTTTTACAGAACTTGTAGAATGGGTAATAGCGACTACATCAGTTAATTTCATATTTGGGGTTTTTAGCCATGTAAACGAGTTTTTTATTAGAGTATTTCCATTACTTAACTTTGAAGAGGATGTAGTCATTTTTAAATAACCGGTTGTTTTAGAATTAGTACCTCGACCTAACTTTGTTGTATTAATTTCATTAATTGCTTGAGCTTTTGAGATTTCTTCAACAGCAGGATCAGAGTAAGGGATATCTTGTGTTAGTTTATAGTAATTTTCATCTAAAGCTAAATTTGATCCGTATAAATCTTTGAAATCATTATATTCTTCAACTGTCATACTATTAATTTCCTCAGTTGAAAAACCTAAATTTTGTAATTTTATTCTCTCTAAAGTATTAAATTGAACTGGACTTACTAGTTCTTCAGATAAAATATGTATTTCTTCGGTGGGTGTATTTTGAATTTCTTCAGCATTAGCAAAGCCATTTGAAAGTCCTCCAACAAAAAAAAGTGTGCTTAATACTAAAAAAAAACTGTGTTTGTTACTTCGTTTGATAACCATATTGACCTCCGATTTTTTAAAAAAATTACAAGATTTATAATTTTATTTTTTAATTAGTAATGAGTAAAGTTTAAAAACCGTATAGTAAATTTCCTTCCTATTTATTTTTTAAAATTTATTAGAAAACTAATTTACTAGATTATCTACCATAACTATCACCTCTTATGAAAATAATTTATTTATGTCTTTAATTGTAGTTATCTGGAGAATATATTCAGTGAAATTTTTGTGAAAATTTTAATAAATCATTACATGTTTTTACAAAAGAAAGTACCATAGTGAACATTCTAATGGAATCATAGTTTCTATGCGTTTTTATAGGCTTTTGATCGAAGTAATTGTAGTGTAGAATCAATAATTGTGAAAGCGTTCATAATTCTATTACTCTGGAAAAACAAGAGTTCTTAGACACAATATATATAGCGATTCAGCGCGTACAAAATTAATAAAATCTTACTAGACTGAAACATATTAAAATAGCGGAGGTCAGCATCAAATTCTTCAATGCTGACCTCCGCTATTGTATTTATTAACAAATATTGATATACAGATAAATATTAAAAAACTAAAAATAATATATTGATAATTTCGTTTAGTTCGAGGCATTTTAATAAATATTAGTAAGTAACTTAATAAAAATAGACATGTTACAACTATATTTACGGTACTTTCTATCATAAAACGTGTATTTAACATAAAAAGTAAAGGCTGCATCCCCGATGAAATAGAAAGTATTCTGTAGAAAGGAAAATCTTTCTCATCCATAATCTTCAATTACTCCTTTTTTAGTTTGATTTATAAAAAATTTCTGTGTTATTCCTATACTAGAAAACCTAATCTATCAAGTTGATCACCTCTTTATGTAATTAATTTCTTTAATTATAGTGATCTTGTGAGTGAATTTAGTGGAAATTTTTTGAAACTTTTAGTAAATCTTCACATGTTTTTACTAAAGTATATACCATATTCATATAGTTTTTAGTATCAATAATATCGTTAATGGAATCATAGTTTCGAAGAGTTTTTATAAGCTTCTGATCAAAGAAATTGTAATAGTAGAAGTAGGATCGATGAGTGTGAAAATTATCATAATTCAGTCAATTGAATTTAGTAAAATTTTCCTTTTATTATGTTAAGTTAGATGTTAAGATAATTTCGTAAACGTTTACTAAAAAATAAAAGATATATTTAAATAACGCACATGAATAGTAGAAAAATATTATTTATTATTTTATTAATTATTGTTTCAATCTTTCTACTAGTCTTATTGACCGGTCAAATATCGTTCTTTAATAAGAAAAGTAAATTTAAACTAACTATTTAGGTTAGAAGTAAACTCGTTTAGAACACATTTTGTCAATTGTGAAGTTGATAACATAGTCTTTTACACATGAATCAACTTTACTAGCAAGGGTATTAGGCTCTAACAATTAAAAAAGGGGGAATTATCATGTCTTTAGTGATGAATAAAAAAACAATTTTATATGTATTAGGAATGGCTGTATTGCTTTCAACTTTAACTATTTCTTTGCCATATCTTGCAGCTAACTTAGGTGTCTCGACTACAGTAGCTGGCAAAGTTATAACTATTATTGATACATTTAGTACAATTACAACGATTATTAGTCTTGTTGCGATTATTGTTGGATATGGAGTTATTTCAACTGCACTTGTTATTTCCGCTAAAAAAATTATCTCAAAATATGGAAAAGGTTATGCGACTACTTGGTAAAAGTAGCTAAATAGAGATATATGTTAAAAGCTATTTTCAAGTTAAAAATTGAAGAGGTTAAAACTATTTTTAATAGCTTGTTAATAAAATCTGAAATAAATAAATTATTAGTTAAATCCATAGGAATAGTTTTACTATTCCTATGTGTCTTTCTTATTATTTGTTATCCAGTTGAGCTATTGTATCTTTTTAATAGATTTAATGTCATTTTTATATCATTGGATATTAATATACTATTTTTGTTTACATTGGTGACAATGATTAGCGGGAACAAGAATATTATTTCAACTTTACAATATGATTTCTATAAGTTTTACGGAGATAGATATTTATTTTTATTTTTTTATTTAAAAGAGAAAATTATGGTATTTATTTTGGGGATTATTGTCCTTATTTTTGTTTTTTTAAGCTACGTTTTCTCTTACATTTCTCTAACTAGTTTTTTAATCTCACTTTTATCTATATTACTATTTATCACATTAAACATACTGTACCTTGTATATATAAAGAATAAAAATCAAATGAACTTTATGAAAGTTTTAAAACTCTTCTTCTTATTATTTGCATTTGGGATGTTTCTCATATTTATTACTTTTAATTTGTTTGGCTTTGGACGTATACCTTTATACGTAGTAATAAATATTCCATTGTTTTATTTATGTGCCAATTTATTTATTTACTCGGAATTAATATATGCAAATGCTAACTACAGACAACTGTTTATGCAATTCAAATATTTAAGAGTTCCTTTTATAAAGATTTATGGGAAAACAATTTTATACAAGAATACTTTCCATTCTTTTATAGGCATGAATATATTAATTATTCTTTTGCTAATAAATAAAGGATTTGATCATATACACGTTTTAACTTTTATTGCAGTAAATGCCTTCGCTTTTTATCTTTTATTACTATTTACATATAAAATAGTTATGTATGAATCATTTAAAGGGCAAAAAAATTATTTCTTTTACTTTTTTTTCATGGAATTGTTTTTTGGTTTTATTGCATTTAACATAATTTACATTGGGTGATTTTTATTAAAAAATTAAATATATATTTTTTATGTGTAATTTGCTTATTCATTCTATTTTTTATTTTAGTGGATGTCCCATCTAATATAAATTCTGATTCAGTCTATAAGAATATTGCATGTAAACCTGAAAATGTTTTTAAAATATTTTCCAACAATTTATTGGCTGTTATCTTTTATATCATACCAATACTAGGAGTTGGAAAATTATTAATAGACTTATATATTACAGTGGAATCATTAAAAATCTACATACTACATAATAATTTTGAAAATACATTATTTTTATTTTTTCCCCATTTTTTATTTGAATTATATGCTATGACAATATGGGTATATATGTCATGGGTTCTTTTCAGAGATATTTTTATAGAAAAAGAATTAAATTATACTAATTATATTAAATTAATCTTTTTTTCTATTATTCTTTTATTATTATCTGCAACAATTGAAGCTACTGAGAGGTGTTTTTTTTGATTGAACTAAAAAATATTGATTTTTTCTATCAAGAGGAAAACTATATCTTTAAAGATTTTAGTTTAACCCTCTTAGATAATAAAAAATACTGGTTACAAGGTAAAAATGGATCAGGAAAAACTACGCTATTAAATATTATATTGGGAATTAACAAGATCAAGGAAGGGGATTGCAATTTAAATTACAATAAAAGTAAAACCCTTTTTGTTCCATCAACCCCATTTTACGAACCCTATATGCTTTTAGAAGACTTTCTACATTTTTACCTTAATAAAATGTTGAAAATTCCAAAGCGATTTATCAATCTTGATGAATTAATAAAACAACTAGGACTAGAGAGTAACCGACATACTCCTTGCAAAGACTTATCTAAAGGAACTAAGCAAAAAATTATCATTTCAGCTTTATTTACTGACTATCCTTGGGAATATTTGTTCTTGGATGAACCTTTTGAGCATTTAGACATGGCTACATGTGAACTGGTTAAGGACAGAATTTTTAATGTCGAATCTTTTGTGTTTATTATAAATCACAAAGAACATTTATTAAGTGGAATATCTGACATTGAGAGGTTAGTATTATGAATCCAAAATCAATGTTTTTTATAAACTTTTCTCTTTTATTTGGGATCATTTTTCTAGTATTTATAGAAATTAAGAACTTTTATAAAATTCAATGGTCACAATCAAATATAATAATAGCTATATTTGCTATATTATTTGTCATGCTAATATGTATTCTTTTTATTAATATTTTGTTTAACTTTATTTTAGATAGATTTACATCGTTTAATATAGATTATAAAAAAAATCAAGAAAAAGTTTTAATTACTATTTTCTTAGTTAATCAAATCTTATTTTTAACAACATATCTTTTATTACTATTTAATAATCAATTATTCTTTACATTACAAGATTATAAATATATTACACCTATTATTTTTTCAATATTATTTTCTGTTCTATTGGGATTAAAAATTAAAGATATAATTTATTTCAATGTCGGGATAATCTCGGCAAATATTTTTCTTTTGATTTCCCAGAAACTTTTCCTAGTAGTAATCAAATCCTTTTAATTGAATTATTATTATGGTTGATAATAATCATAAGTGGAAATAAAAATTTTGATTAAATAAATAAATGTTCAAAGATGAATCAAAGCTTAAAGTACTGATTATTCAGTGCTTTTTTATTTTATAGAAGATATAAAATGTGATGTGAAAAATGAGAATAGATATTGTTGGAAGCATTGTTCATAGAAGTAAAATCTTGTCCTATAGTCATATGTTCCAAAAGTAATAAATGCAGATGTTGAACAATATGTGAAAACGTTCACAATAATAACAATGTGTCTTAGTAAATTTTACCTTTTATCATGTTAAGATATTTTTGTAAACGTTACTAAAAAAGGAGATCTATCTGTAAAAAACATGAATAGCCGAAAAATAATAATTATTATTTTATTAATTATTGTCTAAATCTTTTTACTAGTTTTATTGACAGGTCATATAACGTTTTTTAATAAGAAAAGTAAATCATACGTAGCTATCGGCTGATTGATCGGTTTATCAAAAAAATCTTAGGAGTGGAGAGGATGAAAAAGTTAATCTTTCATGGCGGTACAAATATTGAAATTGAAAAAAAGAAATTATCATTAATGACTAGAGCTCATGTGAAAAACTTATTTTCACATCATGGAGAATTATTAATTCATAATGATGTAATTGAATTTAAAGGCTGGAAAACTATTAATTGGCACGATATTACTGATTTGAAATTAGAAAATGATGATACTGTTAGTTCGAAATTATTCATGACTCAAACTAGACTTTTCTTTTTAAAATCAGCGAAACCGATAAAAATGTCATTAATAAATGATGAGGTTATCTACTTTTACGTTAATTGGAGTTTTTTTACGGGATTAAGTGATAACAACCACATAGTGAAATTGATTAATGATAAAATCTATTAGGCTTTAAATAGATACCTGCATTGGTGAACTTATATATTTTTTTATTCTACCTAATAAATACGAATTTCGTGGCGATTTTTCGGAATCAAAATTGTTGTGGGAGGTATATTATGTGAATAATCGAACAATATGTGAAGTTAACGGTAAAATTGAATGCCTTTATATAGACGTATAATTCTTTTGAAATGGAGTTTCTTGAATGACGAAAATCGATTCATTCTTTCTTGATTAGATTGAATAGCGAAATTGTAATAGAGCGTATCCTTTGTCTAACAATTAGGTCGAAATAAAGAATTAAATAATTTATTAATATGTATAAAAGTGAGTTAAGTAAAGGCATTTGAATATCTAATTGAGCAAAAAGTACAGGGGAATATTCTTGAAAATGGAAATTTTTATGATGAAATACAAAAGCAATTGATTTAAAAAGAAGGGCATAATATTTATGTGCCCTTCTAATTAATTACTAAATCAAAAATATCGCAACAACAGTAGTAACAGCCAACCCAATCAAAACAGGTACCAAATTCCGTCTAGCCAACTCAAACGGACTGACATTACAAATAGCCGCCGCAGGAATCAACGCCCAAGGAATCAGTGTTCCGCCACCAACCCAAATTGCTGCAATTTGCCCCATAGCAGTTAATGTTGCAACTCCATGACCTATTGCCGTAGCAAATAATGAAGCTACTGAGCCAGCCAGTGAAATTCCGGAGAATCCAGATCCATCTAAACCAGTAATTGCTCCAACTGTTGTTAATGTTACTCCCGCAACTCCAGGATTTACAGGAACTGCATGTGCTAAAGCAAAGCCTAAATCGTTTACAATTCCATTTGATCCTTTTGGCAAGTAATCTCCAATGATTGCCGTGAATCCACTATCTCCGAGATAGAAAAAAGCAGCAATTGGAATAACCGGACCGAATACTTTAAAACCGAATTTGAATCCATGAATTAAATAGTTTGTTACTTCTTCAAATCCTTTGTTCTTATGACCTATCATAGATAGAATGGAAAGAATTATTAGGGAAGTACCCCCGATTAATGCTGTTGCGTCTCCACCTTGTAGATTGAAATGAATCATCGCCCAAATATCCACTGCGAATAAAATGAAAACAAGAGCGGCCATCCATTTTTGTTGTGTTGAAGAAAGTAAATAGTTCTCAGCTTTTGTATCTTCTTCTGGGATTTCTACTGTTAACAGTCCTCTCTTCATATCACGTTTTAAGAAGTAAAAAGCAACGACGGTTGTCACGACACCCATTACGATTACAAGTGGAATACTTGCATGTAAAACATCTGAAACTGGGATGCCAGCTGCGTCGGCTGTTAGTTTTGGGGCACCCTGGATTACGTAATCACTAGATAAAGCAATCCCATGGCCAAATAAATTCATTGCCATCGCAACACCTAAAGCCGGTAACCCTACTCTTAAAGCAACTGGCAGTAAAACCGCACCAATTAAGGCAACTGCAGGTGACGGCCAGAAAAACCAAGAGACGACCATCATGACAATACCAATGGTCCAATAACTTAGTGTGGCGTTTCTCATCACCTTTGTAAATGGACTGATGAGTGCCTGATGCACTCCGCTATCTGTTAAAGCTTTACTCATTGAAACGATAATCGAGATGACTAAAATAGTAGAAAGTAATTCAGTTATGGCGTATATGAAACTTGAAAACAAGATACTGACGGAACTTGAAAGCGACTCAGTTGCTACTAGGCCAAGTAGGAAAATTCCTGCGAGACAGACTAGGCTTGTGTCACGTCTAAGAATTAGAAATAAAATAATTAACCCTATAAATGCTACATAAAGCCAATGTATGGCTGTTAAATCGACATGCATGAGAATAGCCCCCTTTCAATACATAGATTGGATATTAATATATGCATTCGCCTAGTTCTAGGTGATTGGAAAGATTTGTAAAAATGGGCCTATTGTCGGATTTCTGAAAATTATGTAATGACTAAATAGTCAGAATTGTGTATAATGTTAATAAAATAGAAATAGTTTCCGCATTGTGGAAAAAAGTGTTGTTATTTACTTGATGGGAGGGTTGAAACATTATGATTGAGATCAAAAGTGTAAGTAAATCATTTGGGCCATTACAAGTATTAAAAGGAATTGATTTAACGATTAATGAAAAAGAAGTGGTTGTTTTATTAGGAGCAAGTGGATCAGGAAAGAGTACTCTTTTAAGATGTTTAAACTTTTTAGAAATCAATGATACAGGAGAAATTTATTTTGATGGTGATTTGGTTCAACCTAGTAAAACAGATTTGAATAAAATTCGGTCAGAGGTTGGTATGGTTTTTCAACACTTTAATCTCTTTCCACATAAAACAGTTTTAGAAAATATCATTGAAGCTCCTATCCATGTTAAAGGAATGAAAAAGAGTGAAGCAAAAGAGATTGCTTATGTTTTATTGGAGAAAGTTGGACTGACAGATAAGGCCGATGAATATCCAGAAATGTTATCGGGTGGACAAAAACAAAGGGTTGCGATTGCACGTGCACTGGCGATGAACCCGAGGGTGATGCTTTTTGATGAGCCTACTTCAGCTTTAGATCCTGAACTGGTAGGAGAGGTTCTTCAAGTTATGAAACAGCTAGCAAGTGAAGGAATGACAATGGTTGTAGTTACGCATGAAATGGGTTTTGCTAGAGGAGTAGCGGATCGAGTTTTATTCATGGAAGAAGGCCTCATTTTAGAGGAAGGCACACCTAAACAGTTTTTTGAAAATCCACAAAATGAAAGGACGAAACAATTTCTTAATAGTATTTTATAATCTAAAAAAATGATGGAGGTTTGTGTAATGAAAAAGAATTGGCGTGGTATTTTATTATCTTCAATGGTAGCAGGGGCAATGTTTCTAAGTGCATGTGGGGCAGATAAAACCGGGAATGAAGCGAGTTCAAAAGAATTTCATTATGCAATGAGTGGATTATATAAACCATTTAACTATAAAGAAGATGGCAAGCTTGCTGGATTTGATGTTGAAATCGGTAAAGCACTTTCAGAAAAAATGGGAATGAAGGCTGTACCAGTAACAAACCCATGGGAAACAATTGTACAAGGCTTAGTGTCTAATAAGTATGATGCGATTTTAGGGAGTATGACGATTACGGAAGAACGATTAAAAGTGGTTGATTTCAGTAATCCATATTATATTTCAGGTTCTCAAATTTTTGTCGCTGATAATAATAAAGAAATCAAATCTGCTGAGGATTTAAAAGGGAAGAAAATTGGTGTTGTAAAAGCTAGCCCGTATAAAGATTTAGCGATTAAATATACTGGAAAAGAAAATGTCGTTGATTATGATAGTGACCTAACGGCGATAATGGATCTTCCAACTGGTAGACTAGATGCTGTTATTACAGATCAAATGGTCGGCTTTAGAGTCATTAAAGAAGGAAAAGCTAAGATTAAAGATGTAGGCACTCCATTAACTCACGATAACCAAGCAATTGCGGTAAGGAAAGAGGATAAAGAACTTCAGAAGAAAATTAACAAGGCTTTAGATGAAATTATTAAAGATGGAACTTATGAAAAAATTAGTGAAAAGTGGTTTGGCCGAAATATTCTTGAAGAAAAATAATAATAGAATTCTAGCCTAATAGGACAAGAAGAGGGGTGAGGTATCATGCATATATTTTTAAATACATTTCATGTGTTTTTAGAAGCGACATTATTAACGTTAAAATTAACAATCGTCTCTACTATTTTAGGAAGTGGAATAGGTCTTATTTTTGCATTTTTCAGACTCTCACGGATTAAAGTACTTAACTATATTGCTAATCTCTATGTCACAGTCATTCGTGGGACACCGTTGATCGTTCAAATCGCAATCTTATACTTTGGACTTTCTAGTATTATTACATTCTCGCAGTTTTGGGCTGGTGCAATAGCTTTAGGTGTGCATAGTGGAGCATATATTGCTGAAATCTTTCGTGGTTCCATTCAATCAATTGACAAAGGACAAATGGAAGCTGCACGCTCCCTTGGCATGTCCCAACCATTAGCAATGAGAAGAATCGTGTTACCTCAAGCATTTAAAATGGCGATTCCTGCTCTTGGAAATCAGTTTATAATTGGATTAAAAGATTCTTCGCTTGTAGCATATGTTGGGATGCAAGATTTATGGGGAGCAGGACTAAGTGAGGCTGCCTCTAACTTTGAACAAATGAATACATATATTGTAGTCGGTTTATATTATCTTGCACTTGTGTTAATTATTACGTATGGAGTTAAAAAGCTTGAAGATTCTTTAGATGTGAGTCGTAATAAAAAACGAAAAATAAGAAAAAATAAGTCTAATGCATCATTAGAATCAATAAAGCTATAAATTAATCTAAAAGTCCTTGGAAAAACAGGCGATAAATTTATAAGATAGATGTAAAAAATTACTCTCACAATTATTCATTTGCAAGTTCGAAACGAAAACAAGAAGTGCTGAGATACTCAAGTCAACGCAATTTTAAAAAAACATTCGAATACTACCAGCACGTAATGATCGGGGAATATTCCCAGACTTTTTGAACAGACTCCCCAAGATAAGAAGTGAAGAGTCATAGGAGTTATGATCATGGTCCAATCTATTGACCGAGCTATGCTTATTATTGACACCTTAAATTCGGATGAATCCAAAATGAATTGGCAAATCACTGAATTAGCGGAAAAAACATCACTATCTCTCGGTACGCTTCACCGATTACTAAACTCTTTAATAAAACACGGACTAGTTGTACAAATACCAGAAACGAAGCATTATAAATTAGGGTATAAATGGATGGAGCTTGGCCTCCGTCAATTGGATAAAATGGATTTCAGATTAGTAGCAAGACCAATAATGGAACGTTTGGCGAGTCATGTAGAGGAAAGCATCTATTTAAATATTGAAAGTGGTATAGATGGAATTGTGATTGATAAAATTGACAGTCCATTAAAAATTAGAATTGCTGAAAATCTCGGTATCCGAATTCCACTACATATTGGTGCTCCCAACAAAACCATTCTTGCTTATATGAAAGAGTATGAAATTCAAAAAGTACTAGACCAACTTAATCTAACACCTAATTCAGAATCAAGTTTAAAACAACAACTAATTGAAATCAGACAAAAAGGGTATGCAATTAGTCAAAGTGAAAAAACAGAAGATACAGCGGCGATTGCGGCTCCAATTACAGGGTACAACAACAAAATACTCGCTGCATTAAGCGTGAATGTACCAGGATTTCGATTTACTCAGGAACGTATTCCATTCTTGATCGAAGAAGTAACAAAAGCAGCGGAAGAAATCTCAAAGAAAATAGGGAAGATCTAGGTGATAATTGGCGCGTTCCACTAAAGGGATGCGTCTATTTTTTTTATAAAACTATACTTGATAGGGAGTCACCCTCTACCATTCAAATTATAATACTTCCATTTACTATTTTTTCCTATTAATACCTTGTCATAAAAGCGAAATCATTTGCGTAAAATTTAAATGAAATTTCAAAAACTTTAATATTAAATTTGAAATTATGTTTATAGTAAATAACCTATAAATATTACTTTTTAAGCTTTAGATTCCTGTAATAAAAGGGAGGGGATCAACCATTTGAAAAACTATCAATCTTATAGCAACGACTATACTCATAAAGGAGTTAGATAATCTTTTAAACTAATAAACTTGTTACTTTAAAAGGAGATGTAAAGATGGCAAAGGGGATTAGCAAATACTTATTAATGGCCGAACAATTATTAGGGCATTTGGGAGGAGTGGAGAATATCTCTGCTTCCACTCATTGTATGACAAGACTTCGAGTAGCCTCAAAGAATCATTCAAAGGTAGACATTGAGGCGATCAAAAAGACAGAAGGAGTTTTAGGAGTTGTAGAAGAAGAAACAATTCAAATCATACTCGGACCTGGTGTTGTAAATAAAGTTGCCGAAGAGTTTGATAAACTGCTTGCAGCTGCAGATGATTTTGATCTGAATGATGTAGCTTCAAAAAACAAATCAGAGATTGATCGAAGGAATGCAAAACCGTTTAAACTGTTTTTACGTAGAATCGCAAGTATTTTTATTCCGTTAATTCCTGCCCTTGTTGCTTCAGGATTAATAACCGGTATTACAAAAGCAATTGTTCAAGCGGAATGGCTTGCAGCAGATTCAAAATTAGCCATTATTTTAACCGTGATCGGATCGGGGCTGTTTGCTTATCTTGGAATCTTAGTCGGAATAAACGCAGCAAAAGAATTTGGTGGATCACCAGCACTTGGCGCACTCGCTGGTATTCTTGTCATCAACCCTGCAGTTGCTGATATCTCTTTGTTTGGGAACAATCTTCTTCCTGGACGTGGAGGGTTAATTGGAGTTCTTTTTGCAGCAATCTTCATCGCTTTAGTTGAAAGGCAAGTAAGAAAATTTGTACCGCAATCTTTAGATATTATTCTTACTCCGACTATCGCATTATTAATTACAGGAATCGTGACCTATCTAGTATTTATGCCGGTTGGCGGTTTTGTATCAGATGCGATCACAAAAGGTTTATTAAATGTTCTTGATTATGGAGGAGTTGTAGCGGGATTTGTGCTTGGTGCAACATTCCTTCCACTAGTCGTTACCGGGCTCCATCAAGGTTTGACGCCAGTTCATCTTGAATTAATTAACTCGATTGGAGATGACCCATTACTACCAATTCTTGCGATGGGTGGAGCGGGTCAAGTAGGAGCAGCGTTTGCAATTTACTTTAAAACGAAGAAAAAAAGCTTAAAACGTGCGATTGGTGGGGGACTCCCATCAGGAATGCTTGGAATCGGTGAACCATTAATTTTTGGTGTAACGTTACCGCTTGGACGTCCATTCTTAACGGCCTGTTTAGGGGCGGGAGTCGGTGGTGCATTCCAGGCTCACTTCCATATCGCTACAATTGCAGTCGGTGTTTCAGGCCTTCCACTATCGTTCTTAGTTCATACGAATCAGATTTTATTATACTTAACCGGAGTGGTTATCTCTTATGTAGCTGGATTTATTTTTACTTACTTATTTGGATTTAAAGATGAAATGGCAGCTGAATTCAAGTAAACCAACTTTAGCATGTTTGGTACAGACCAATTATTTTTATAGGGTCTAGATGACTAAAAAAGGATGAAATGAATTGATTTCATTCTTTTTTTGTTGCCTTAATCATCTATTTTCAAAAATTACCGAATAAACTGAAAAAAATATTGACGTGCTGATCGTATGATGATAGTATTTTTCTTCCAGTCTAAAAAAGTGATAGGAGGCGAAAAAATTGATTACAGTAGATGGTTTAAGTAAATCTTTCAAGGTTGCGAAGCGTTCTTCAGGACTTAGGCAGGCAGTGAAGGGGCTTTTTTATCGAGAGCATACGATTGTTGAAGCGCTAAATGATATTTCCTTCTCTATTGAACCGGGGGAAATCGTCGGATATATCGGTCCGAATGGCGCAGGGAAATCTACGACGATAAAAATCATGAGCGGAATATTAGTTCCAGATCGAGGGACGTGTAACATAATGGGATACACCCCGTGGAAGGAAAGAGCTTCCTATGTTAAACAAATCGGTGTTGTTTTTGGGCAACGGTCTCAATTATGGTGGGATGTACCCGTCATAGACTCGTTTGAGCTTCTCCGTGATATTTATAAAATTCCTCAAAACGAATATCAAGATAATCTTGATTTACTGATTGAAACCCTTGATTTACAAAGTCTTATTCATTCACCTGTACGACAATTAAGCTTAGGACAGAGGATGCGTTGTGAGATCGCAGCATCATTGCTACATAGTCCTAAAATTTTATTTTTGGATGAACCGACAATAGGGCTTGATGCTGTTTCAAAGATTGCTGTACGCGAGTTTATTAAGAGGATCAATAAAGAAAAGGGCGTTACCGTCATTCTTACGACGCATGATATGAATGATATCGAAGCTTTAGCTGATCGGGTTATTTTGATTGGTAAAGGGAGCTTATTGTTTGATGGGAACTTGGATGATTTGCGAAAACATTTTGGAACGCATAAAACGATTACAGTAGATTACCAAGAGGACCACAATCCATTTAAAATCCCTGGAACTACAATGATTTCATGGTCCCCAAAACGGGCAATATTAAGTTTAGATACTGAACAAGTAAAAATATCTGATGTGATTTCCAGTTTATCCAGTAAAGTTGATCTACTCGATGTGACGATTGAAGCACAACCAATTGAAGAAATTATCGTAGGTCTCTATAAGGAGTTTCAAATATGAAGCCTTATGTATCTGTACTAAAACTACGATTATTGAACGGAATGCAATATCGTTCAGCAGCATTGGCTGGGGTTGCAACACAGTTTTTCTGGGGATTTATGTACATCATGATTTTTGAAGCTTTTTATAGTCAAACTGTACAATCTCAACCACTTTCTTTAAAAGAAATCATTACATATTTATGGTTACAACAATCCTTTTTAGCATTCATCATGCTTTGGTTTCGTGATAATGAGCTTTTTGATTTAATTACAACTGGGAATATCGCATATGAACTTTGCAGACCATGCGAATTATACGGATTTTGGTATTCAAAACTTTTAGCCCAACGCTTGTCGAGTGCAATTCTAAGGTGTTTCCCAATCCTTTTAGTTGCTTTTCTTTTACCTCAACCTTATAAAATGACGTTACCACCAAGTGTCTTTACCTTTGTGTTATTTTTACTTGCCCTGATTTTTGGCTTACTTCTTCTTGTTTCAATTTCGATGTTCATTTATATTTCGGTATTTGTGACAATGTCTCCTATTGGCTCCTTGCTACTGTTTGGGGTTGTTGGAGAATTTTTCTCTGGATTAACAATTCCAATCCCACTCATGCCAGATTGGCTTCAGACCGTTGCTTATTTCCTTCCATTTCGTTGGACAGCAGATTTCCCGTTTAGGGTTTATTCCGGAAATATTCCTCAAACTGAAGCAGTGATTGGGATCGTCATCCAAATTATTTGGTTAGTTTTACTTATTTGGCTTGGAAGAATCGCTTTTAATAAAGCTTTACGAAGAGTCGTGGTCCAAGGAGGTTGATGCTATGGGACTATATTTTAAATATCTTCTTATTCTCTTTAAATCGCAAATGGAATACCGCACATCTTTTTGGCTTTTAACGATTGGTCAGTTTTTAATCCCGTTTTCGATGTTTGCGGGTCTTTATTTTTTGTTTGAACGTTTTGGACAAATTAAAGGATGGACTTTCTACGAGGTTGCGCTTTGTTTTGCGATTATCCACATGGCATTTGCCCTAAGTGAATGTTTTGCTCGAGGATTTGATAATTTCTCCAGCCTTATTGTTAGTGGTAACTTTGATCGAGTACTTGTTCGTCCAAGAAGTACAATTGTTCAAGTTATGGGCTCTAAATTTGAGTTTAATAGAATTGGTAGATTAATTCAGAGCTTAATTGTTTTGATCTGGGCGATTAGTAGTCTTTCGATTGATTGGAGCAGTATGAAAGTGATTACGCTTTTATTAATGATTATCAGCGGGGTTTTTATATTTACCGGAATCTTTATCCTTGCAGCCACAATGTGTTTCTGGACAATTCAAGGTCTCGAAGTGGTTAACATTTTCACAGATGGCGGAAGAGAAATGGCGCAATATCCATTAAATATTTATCAGAAATGGATCACAAAATTCTTTACATTTGTTATTCCTTTCGGATGTGTCAATTATTTACCTTTAATGTACATTCTAGAGAAAACGGATGGGAAAGCGTATCTATATATGTTATCACCGATAGCGGGTATCATTTTTATAATACCTTGTTTACTAGTTTGGCAAATTGGAGTGAGACATTATCGATCGACCGGTTCGTGAAATTTAGAGGAGCAATCCCTTTTAAGGGTTGCGTTTTTTATTGATGGAAACGGAAGAGAATAAATCATAAAATCGTCATATTTTATTTTTATTGGGTAATAGTAATCTAGTATCGTATGATATAAATCAATATTGAAGTTGAAACAGTTAAACATACGCTAAAAGTGACTATCAATCTTGCAAGATTTTTATTTTTCCAATCATCATAGCTAAAAATTATAGTTGATAAAGCGAGGACAACTTGATACCAGATAGAAATTTTGAAACTACCTTCTTTAATTAAAAAAATGTTTCCTATTATGATAGTAGGTATCCAGAGTAAAAAAATAATTTTTGATTTTGTGTTAGAGGTTTCATTGTCATTTTCCTTTAATTAATATGGTTGTAACTACATCGCAAAAAGGTTACTGTCATGATCATTTTTTCATCGGATTTTTATTAAGATAATTTCATGTTAGCAGAGAAATATACTCTTTTTACGAACAAATAATGAATTATATTTGAATTTATTAGATATGTTGATTTGTTGTTATTTAACTTAAGCAAATAATAAATATATAATTGAATAAAAAGGAAAAAAATCAATGAAAAAACAAATTAAAGTAGTAGGAGCTGTCATCCGAAACGATCAAAACCAAATACTATGTGCTTTACGTTCACCTGAGATGAGCATGCCAAATTGCTGGGAGTTTCCAGGTGGAAAAATCGAGAAGAATGAGAAACCTGAAGAGGCATTGATCCGTGAAATTATGGAAGAATTAGGCTGTGAAATAGCTGTATATGAATTAGTTGAAGATGTCATTCATGAGTATCCAAATATCATTGTAAATTTGATAACGTATGAAGCTAAGATTATAAGCGGTACGCCAATAGCTAATGAGCATACGAAGATAGAATGGAAAGACATTTCGGATTTAACAAAACTTGAATGGGCTCCAGCTGACATTCCTACAGTTGAAAAATTGGTTAGTTTGATGTCGAATAACTGCTAAAAGTATTAATTTGAATAGTTTTCCATAGCCCATATAATTATAAATAGGCAACTAAAGTGTACATACTAGATGAGTTAAAGAAAATTCTTGTAATACATAGGAGGAAAATATGGGAAGATTGATTCATTTCGAAATTCATGTTGATAACATGGAACGTGCAAAGAAGTTTTATGGAGAAGTATTTGATTGGAAGTTTGAAGATTGGAGTGAATATGCAGGAATGCCATATTTCGGTGCAGTGACAGGCGATGAGGGCCAAATGGGAATTAATGGTGCCCTAATGCAACGCCAAAGTCCTCCTCCTCAAGCAAACCAGCCATTAAATGGATATGCCTGTACGATGGGAGTAGGAAATTACGACGAAACGGAAGCTAAAATTATTGAAAACGGTGGCAAAGTAGCAATGCCTAAATATGCATTGCCTGGAATGGCATGGCAAGGATACTTCATTGACACTGAAGGAAATATTTTTGGAATTCATCAACCTGATGCTAATGCTAAGTAATAATATATGGGTTCGATGAATAATTTAACAGTTTGACTTATCCTTGATATCGAAGAAGAGAACAATTTAAAGTTGTTCTCTTTTTTTTGCGTTTCTTCATAAAAGTAATTGAATGGACATCGGAGAATCTATTAAACACAAAATTGCCACATTACTCTAATTCTCTGGAATATTTTTCATGTTATCCTAAAAATAAAAACAAGTAAGAAAAGGATAAACCGATGAAAAAAATATTTTTTATTACGGTGTTAATCGCCATTCTTATGACAAGTGGCTATCTATTCTCAAAAACCAACACATTCAACAGTCACACGAACAATATAAAAGAATTACTCGAATTAAAAAAAGAAAATGATGAATTAAAAGATAAAATGAGCAATGAAACATCTTTAAAAGCAAGTATTACAGAATTGACGAATGAAAATAAAGAATTAAACATGCTAAAAGAAAGACTACATAAAGAAAGTCAAAAATACAAAGCTGATGTAGCAATCGTTACAAAAAGAAATTTTGAAACTTGGGACAGCTTTGTTGAAATTAATAAAGGCTCTAATAATGGTGTGAAAATAAATACAAATGTAATGACAGCACAAGGTCTATTAGGTAAAGTAACCGAAGTCTCCGAGAATAGTTCAATTATAGAATTGTTAAGTGCAGTGAAATATAAAACATATATTTCAGTCCAACCAAAAAGTAATCCTCAATTACAAGGTCTGATTAAAGCAATAGATGAGAAAACGGGCTATTTAGAAATGACTCTTTTTAATGAAAATAATAAATTGAAGGTTGATGAAATCATTGTAACCTCGGGTCTAGGTGGAATCTATTTACCAGGTATTGAAATAGGTAAAGTAAAGGAAATTAAATATGATAATTTAGGCTTAAATCAGACGGCTTATATTGAACCTTTATATGATTTAAACGATTTAGAGTACGTTATTTTGTTGTTAGGAAAAAAATAAAAGGAATGAACAATGAAAAAGAGAACAGTGTTAGAGTTGTTCTCTTTTTTTTGCATAAATAAAAAAAGTAGGTGTATGTAAATGTTAACATTCCAAGAAAGGATACAAAAATATGAATATCAGCTAAACGATACGGAAGATCAAATAGTTGAGTTCATCCTTGATCACAAAGAGGAAGTTATTAGCTATTCAATTCAAAATTTAGCTGCTCAGCTATTTACGGTTCCAAATACGATTACGAGATTATCCAAAAAATTAGGTTTTGATGGATATTCCCAGATGAAAAATAGTTTAAAAGAAGAAGTAATTCAGCAAGATCAGTTTAAAGAGGAAGGTAGCCTTACATACAACATACAGAAAACAATTGGTCTGATTGATCAAAATACGCTTTCTATTACGGCAAGATTGATCCATGAAGCAAGTAGAGTACTTTTCTTTGGTGTAGGAGATACTGCGCCATTTTGTGAGATGATGATTAAAAATTTGAAAGTAGTCGGTAAAAAGTCGGAGTATTATTTCCATCGTCATGATGTCTTATATGAACTGTCTAAATTTGATCCAGGGGAGAACAATTTACTTTTTTTAATTTCTTTATCAGGAGAAACGGCCCAAGTTTTGGATGTAGCTGAGTTGGCGAAGCAAAAAGGAGTTAAATTAATTTCGCTTACGCATTTTAGTAAAAATACACTACAACAAACTGCCGATGTGAACTTGTTTTGTTATTCGCCGAGTAAAAAAATTAATGAATACAATATGACAGATAAAACTCCTTTGCTTTTAGTTCTTAGAGCCTTATCGGAATTTTACTGGAAAGCCTTAAATTGATGAATAGTATGTAAACTAAAAAAATACTAGGAACTGTGTAAAAATAAGAAGTTTCCCGCTTCTTATTTTTTTTATATTTAACTATTTTAATAAGGTTAATCTAAATGTTTTAATCTCGGTAAAAATAACGATAAAAAATATGTCGAATCTTGATTAATTTATTTAATATTCAAAATATTCATTTACACGTATCTCTTTTCATGGTTATAATGTATTTGTATCCGGTGTTTGTATTTGTATACAATCCAAGGAAGGGGCACTAGATTAGATCTCTTTTTAAGGTTTTACGTGTATTTACTTATTAAAAGCTAATGAAAGAAAGGGGTAAAAGTTAAGTGATTAAAATTGTTTCAGAGATTGATAGACCAGATCCGAATGTCATCAAAGAATTGGAAGCGATTTCACCTAGTGATTATGGACACAGTATTAATTTTCAATTGATTAGTGCACGAAAAATTAAGCCTTTATTTCCGATTGACGGTTTTTTTGCAGGGCCAGCTATTACTGTAAGAATTCCTCCAAATGATGGTTTATTAATTAACAAAGCATTAGATTTAGTAAAGCCCGGTGATGTTGTTGTCATCGATATGAATGAAGAAGAACGTTTTGCTTGTTGGGGAGAAATTACTACGAAATTGGCTATGGAAAAAGGGGCTATTGCAGCGATCATTAATGGGCCAGTGACAGATACAAAAATGATTATTGATTTACAATTTAAGGTCTTTTCATACGCGATTTCACCTTTAACGACTAAAGTTTATAGTATTGGTGGCGATGTGAACATACCAGTTTGTATTCAATCTTGCATTATTAATCCAGGGGACATTATTGTCGGTAGTAATGATGGATTACTAGTAGTACCAAAAGACCAAGCATTAGATTATCTCGAAATTGGCAAAAAAGAACAGGCAGCAGACAATCAACGTCGTCAAGATTTGGAACAATTAGGTGCAGAGAATTATTTACGCCGTTTCGATCCTTTATGGGAAAAGATGGTAGAAAAGAGTAAAAGTTAATTAGTTTTAAAATGACTACTGTTTCTTAATTAGATCCAAAAAAGGAGAGGGTATGATGGGGAAATTAGCTGTTGACAAACAATTAGACACTTCAACTGTAAAAGAAAAAAAATTAGGTTTGCGTTGGGGACTTGCTTTTATTTTTTTCATTATAGGATTTATTGCGTATATGGATCGTTCTAATATTTCGATTGTAGCTGTGCCGATGATGAAAGATTTAGGATTGGATAAAGTTCAATTTGGACTATTATCTTCTCTCTTTTATTTAGGCTATTGTTTTTCACAAATTCCTGGAGGGATGTTAGCTGAAAGGTTTGGCGCGAGGAATATCGTGACAATTGCGGTTGCGTGGTGGTCGTTATTTACAACTTTAACAGCTGCATCTGTTAACTACGTTGTATTGTGCATCGTCAGATTTTTCTTTGGAGCTGGTGAAGGACCGATGTATCCAGGAAATGCTGTTTTCAATTCATATTGGTTCCAAAAACATGAAAAAGGTCGTGCTTCAAGTGCGTTATTGGCTGGTTCGTTTTTTGGTCCAGTTATTGCGCCTGGGATATCAGTTGCTATTATGGCATGGTTTGGTTGGCACGGAGTATTTTACATATTTGGTGTAGTTGGCGTTGTTGTAGCTTTACTATGGTATTTTGTTGGACGAAATAAACCAGAAGAGCACCCATGGATTTCTGAAAGAGAAAAAGCACTTATTATTGAAAACCGTAGTATTTCAAGCAGTAAGAAAAAAACAGCCCCTTGGAAACAATACTTAAAAAATTATCGATTTTGGGCTGTAGGAGTACAATACCTTGTTGTAATTTATATGAATACATTCTTTTTAACATGGTTGCCAACTTATTTAATGGAGGCACGTAATTTTTCATTAAAAGAAATGGGATTAGCGGCAAGTTTCCCTTGGTTAGCAATTTGTTTTTCTGTTCTAATTGGTGGTGCTATTTCAGATAAAATTTTACAAAAAACAAACTCTCGTATGATTGCACGTGGAGGAATGGCCATTTTAGGATTCGCCTTTTTCATTTTAGGACTATATCTTGCAGCTTACTCGGTTACTCCTTGGTCAAATGTTCTTTGGTTGACAGTAGCACTTGGTGCATTAGGACTTCCAATCGTTGCTTCATGGGCTATAGCGAATGACATGGGTCAAGAATTCTCAGGTTCTGTTAGTGGTTGGATGAATACTTGGGGAGCAATAGGGGGGATCACATCTCCAATTATTTGTGGATGGTTTGCACAAGAAATGGGATGGAATATCACTTTATTAATCAACATTATTCCTGTCGTATTTGCAGCAATCTTATGGTTCTTTATCAAGCCAGATCGACCATTAGTTAAGTTAGAAACTAAGTAGGAATCATTCCAAGATTGTAAATCGAAAAGAAGGTGTGTAACGATGGAAAATTTACTAAATAAAAGCGTAACAGCACTTCAGGTTCCAGGGATTAGAAAATTTTTTAACATGGTTGTTGATTATCCAGATGCGATTAATCTTACACTTGGCCAGCCTGATTTCCCTACACCTGAGCATATTAAAGAAGCTGGAATTTCAGCAATAAAACAGAATTATACAGCATATACGGAAAATGCTGGATTACTTAGCCTAAGGAAAGCAGCTAGCGATTTTCTGTATAAAAAATACAATCTTTCCTATGATGCTGCTAGAGAAATCATTGTGACAAACGGCGCTACAGAAGCACTAGATTCAGCTTTTCGTACAATTTTGAGAGAAGGGGATGAGGTCTTACTCCCTGCTCCTATTTACCCAGGCTATGAACCACTGATCGAAATGTGTGGAGCCATCCCTGTCTATATAGACGTGACTCAAAATAACTTCAAGATTAATGCTGAATTGATCAAGCGTCATATGACAGAAAAGACTCGTTGTTTAGTTCTTTGCTCACCATCTAATCCTTTAGGTAGCGTGCTAGATTATGAAGATCTTAATAAAATAGCTTTGCTTTTGAGAGAGAGGGATATTTTCGTCGTTTCAGATGAAATATACAGTGAACTGACTTACGATAAAAACCACTATTCAATCGCTTCTCTACCAGGTATGTGGGAAAAAACAATTGTGATTAATGGTCTTGCTAAATCACATTCAATGACAGGGTGGAGAATTGGTTTCACATTTGCTCCAGCCTACATTTCTGAGCAAATGCTAAAAGTACATCTTTATAACTCAGTCTGTGCTAGCACGATTAGTCAATATGCTGCAATTGAGGCACTTACAAATGGCATAAATGACGCGAATCAAATGGTTGTGGAATATCGACAAAGAAGAGATTATGTTTGTGAAAGATTAATGAACATGGGATTTGAAGTCATCAAACCTGAAGGTGCTTTTTACGTATTCCCTTCTATTAAAAATACAAATATGAAATCATTTCAATTTGCGTTGAAATTATTACAGGAAGCAAAAGTAGCGGTCGTACCGGGTGATGGATTTTCTAAATATGGAGAAGGATATGTAAGAATCTCGTATGCTGCTTCGATGGAAATGCTCGAAAAAGCATTAGATAGAATGGAGCAATTTATGCAATCTAATTTTAATAGAAAGAAAGCGGTAGAGGAAGTTTAGTAGAGTGTGAGTATCGAATCGAATAACGCTCTTTTTTAATAGGTAATTATTCTTTAGAAGATATTTACATTCCCTACATCATGATATAATCAAACTATGTTGTACTTTTGTACATCATAGTTTGACTCTTATTGTTTAAGAGAATCTTAAATGGATTAATGTTAAAGGGAGATAGGTATGAAAAAATTAAAATCTGCTGGTTCTTTATCTGATCAAGCGTATGATGTTATAAAAAATGCCATTATTAATAATGAAATAAAACCACTGGAATACTTAATTGAAGAGCAAATTGCCGAAAAATTAGGAATAAGCCGAACTCCAATTAGAACAGCGTTAAAAAAGTTAGCTTATGAAGGTTTAGTGGAAATGGAAACAGCCAAACATACAAGAGTTCGAATGATCTCTGTCGAAGAAGTACAAGAGTACCAAGTTGTTAGAGAATCATTGGAGCCTTTAGTAGCTAAACTTGCTTGTCAAAGCATTGATAGTGAGCAATTAGCATTCTTAAAAGATATTTGCAATCAACAGCAAGAAAGTATCGATGAAAAAGATTATAGTCAATTTATTAATTTAGATACCCAGTTTCATTGTTACCTTGCTGAATTTACAAATAACCATAAATTAAAAGAGTTTATTTCATCTCTTCGTACGAATTTACAAAGATATTTAATCCTGACAAATACAATTCAATCTAGCGCACCGGAAGCTGTTAAAGAACATTATCAAATTTTAGATGCCCTAGAAAGAAAAGATTCAACTGAAGCATCAGAATTAATGTTAAATCATATCAAAAATGTTTCAAAACGATTTTTAATAAAGCCTGTAAAATAAATGCTCCCACTTGAGCAACTTGACAACAAGATACAATGCCTACCAAAGAAATTTAAATACAAGTATATGCAAACGCGTTATCAAAATTGTTAATTCTAAATGGATGGGGAGATTTGTTAATGAAAACGATAGAGAACAATTGGCAGACAAAAAATCAATTAATCGACTTACTTTGTGAACTTGTCGAGATCCCAAGTGTGACACATTCTAGTGGTGAAATTGAAATTGCGGAATATGTTGAAAAAAAACTCCGTCAACTTCCTTATTTTCAAGATCATCAAGAGTATTTAAAACTCCATACAACAGAAGATGATCGTAAATTCGTAACAGCTCTTGTAAAAAAAGGGACGAATGAAAAAAAGACAATCGTCCTTGTTAGTCATTTTGATGTAGTCGATGTAGAAGATTATGGTAGTTGGAAAGAATTTGCTTTTAACCCTAAAAAATTAACAGAATTATTTTATAATAATAAAGAAAAAATGTCTGAAGAAGTTCAAAAGGATTTGCAAAATGGTGAATGGCTGTTTGGTAGAGGAACAATGGATATGAAATGTGGTCTAACCTTACATATGTCATTAATTGAAGAAGCATGTTCTGGAGCATTTGATGGCAATTTACTTCTAGTAACCGTTTGTGATGAAGAAGTGAACTCTGTTGGAATGCGAAATGCTGCACCAATACTTCTAGAAATGGCAGAAAAACACGATCTTGAATACAGAGCATGTTTAAATTCGGAGCCTATGTTTGCTAGATATCCAGGAGATGAAAATTCATATATTTATTCTGGCTCAATCGGCAAGGTTTTAGCAGGTTTCCTATGCTACGGGAAGGAAACCCATGTTGGTGAACCTTTTTCTGGATTAAATGGGAATTATATGGCCTCTCAACTAACATGTGAATTAGAATTAAACACAGACTATTGTGAAGTCATTGAAGGTGAGGTCACACCTCCTCCTACAAATCTCATTCAAAAAGACTTGAAAAAAGAATATAATGTACAAATCCCACATCGCGCAGTCACGTTGTTTAACCTATTTATAATGGAACAATCAATGGATGCGATTACGAAAAAGCTACAAACGAGTGCTCAAAAAGTTGCACGAAAAATTGAGCAAGGCTATGAAACAAGAGCAACTCATTTTTCTACATTAGAAAATTCTACAGCAAAGAAAGTTAATGTAAATGTATTCAATTTTGACGAATTACTAAATTATGCAATCAAAACCTATGGTAAAGAAAAAGTGGATCAAATCCAGCAACATATTGTGAGTAATAGAGGGAAAAAAGATGATCGAGACGTATCGATTCAATTAGTTGATGAGCTTAGCATTCTTTGTAAAGAGCTATCTCCAATGATTGTTCTTTTCTTTGCACCACCATATTACCCAGCTGTATGTTCTCGAAATCATCCTCGTATTCGAACAGTAGTTGATCAGGTTATTGAATATGCAAAAGATGAGTATAATCTAGTTCTTAAAAAACAAAATTATTTTGCCGGTTTATCAGACTTAAGTTATGTAGGACTAGAAAAACCAGCTTCAGAACTAGGAAGCCTTATTTCAAATATGCCACTTTGGGAAAAAGGATATAGTGTTCCTTTAGATGATTTAGAGAAGTTGAATATTCCTGTGCTTAACTTAGGTCCTGTAGGTAAAGATGCACATAAATGGACGGAACGGTTAGATGTAAATAATGCATTCGATGAGTTAAGAGAGATGCTTACTTTTACAATTAATCAATTGTTAAGAAAGGACTAAATTTATGCTAAAAATGCCGTGATCAATTCATGGCATTTTCCTTTACGACTACATTTTTTAACTACGTAGATGTGTATAAATACACACATAATATATAAAAATATGAAAATACTGTGTAAAAATAAGAAGTTTCCGGCTTCTTATTTTTTTTTTGCTATGATGAAGTCAAAGTAGTCCACTAAAAAATGAAAGGGGTTACAAAGATGCAGTTAAAAAAGTTAACATCAGAAGCTTTAATCAGTACAAAAAAGTCATTTTCATCGAAAGAAGAGATCATAAGTTATTTAGTTAAAGAGTTAGCGGCAGAAGGAAAAATTCATTCTGAAGAAGAGTTTTTTCATGCAGTGATGGAAAGGGAAGCTTTATCTCCAACTGGTTTTGAAGGTGGTCTAGCCATTCCACATGGTAAATCCTCATCTGTAAAAGAATCTTCGTTCGCGGTTGTTACACTTGAGAAACCAATGAGTAATTGGGAAAGTATTGATCCAAATAATCAAGTTGAATTAGTCATTTTATTTGCTATTCCAAAAGAAGAGGAAGGCACTACACATCTTACTTTATTAGCAGAATTAGTTACGAGATTATCAGACGAAGAATATAAACATAATCTACTACATGCAAGAACAACTAAAGAACTATTTAATCTTCTTGATGCACCATTACAACCTACTAATCTGAAAGTCTCTCCAAAAGGCGATAAAACAATATTAGCTATTACAGCTTGCCCAGCTGGCATTGCACATACTTATATGGCAGCGGAAGCACTTGTGAAAGCGGGGAATGATTTAGGCATAAATGTATTTGTTGAAAAACAAGGTGCCAATGGAGTTGAAGACCGACATACGTTTGATTTGATCAGAAAGGCAGATGCGATTGTATTTGCGGTGGATGTTGCGGTAAAAGATGAAGAGCGATTCAAACATCTTCCAAAAGTTAAAACATCTGTAGCTGCACCAATTCGAAATGCAAAAGGAATTTTAGAACAAGCACTCCAAAAAGTGGGAAGTGTACCTAAATTAGAAATGGGCGAAAGAGAAGAACAACATCATGAAGTAGAAAACAAATCATTTAAAACAGAAATCAAGGATTCTCTTTTAACAGGAATCTCTCATATTATTCCTGTCATTGTAGCGGGTGGTATGACTTTAGCAGCGGCAGTCTTTATTGCACAAGCATTTGGTCTTCAAGATGTATATGCCGAAGAAGGATCATGGTTATGGCTATTACGCCAATTAGGTGGTTCTTTATTAGGACAAATCATGATTCCGATTTTATCAGGGTACATGGCGTACTCAATTGCAGATAAACCAGCATTAGGGCCAGGTTTTGCAGCAGGGGTCGCAGCGAATTTAATCGGCAGTGGATTTTTAGGAGGTATGCTAGGAGGATTACTAGCAGGTTATTTCTTAAAGTATTTAAAAGTAAAGGTCAAGCCAAAAGGGACTTTCGCAGGATTTGTTAGTTTCTGGTTTTATCCTGTAGTCGGAACACTAGTGGTTGGTTCAATTATGCTATTTGTTATTGGTAAGCCTTTAGCTTTCTTAAACGAAGGACTAATTGAATGGCTAAATGGCATGAGTGGGACAAACGCGATAATACTGGGAGCAATTTTAGGAGCGATGGTTTCATTTGACCTTGGTGGGCCTGTAAACAAAGCTGCATACACTTTCTGTATTGGCGCAATGGCGAGCGGAAATATTGTACCTTACGCAGCATTTGCATCGGTCAAAATGGTCTCTGCATTCTCCGTCACTGGAGCAACAATCATAGGAAAACATCTATTTTCCGAACAAGAAAAAGAAGTTGGTAAACAAACATGGTTACTTGGCTTAGCCGGAATAACAGAAGGTGCGATACCATTTATGATTAATGATCCACTTCGAGTGATTCCTTCATTAATCGCTGGTTCAGCAGTAACAGGAGCGATTGTTGCTTATTTTAATATTGGATTAAATGTTCCAGGTGCTGGGATTTTCTCATTAGCATTACTTCAAGGAAAACCAGCTCTATTAGCTGCAAGTATATGGATTGGTGCAGCATTAGTGGGTGCAGTTATCTCTACAATTTTATTAATTATGACAAGAAAACAGAAAATCATTAAAGAAATAAAAGTAAAGGCATCACAACAAAGTGTTGCGTAAGGGGTGAAAAACCAAAATGAAAAAAGTTCATATCGTCCCACATATGCATTGGGACAGAGAATGGTATTTTACAACGGAAGAATCTAGAATTCTATTAGTGAATAATATGGAAGAAATTATGAAAATGTTAGAAACAAACCATGACTATCCATACTATGTACTAGATGGTCAAACTGCGATTTTAGAAGATTACTTCGCAGTAAAACCAGAAAATAAAGAGCGAGTAAAAAAGCTAGTTCAAGAAGGTTCATTAATCATTGGACCATGGTATACCCAAACAGATGAAATGATCGTCGGAGGTGAATCAATCGTTCGTAATTTATTATACGGGATGAAGGACTGCGAAGAATTTGGAGTACCGATGAAAATCGGTTATCTCCCAGACTCATTCGGACAATCAGCTCAAATGCCAATGATTTTAAACGGATTTGATATTAAGTACTCAATCTTCTGGAGAGGGACATCTGAACGTCATGGTACAGACAAAACAGAATTTTATTGGGAAACAGACGATGGTTCAAAGGTATTAGTTCAATTATTTCCTTTAGGGTATGCCATCGGAAAGTATTTACCTGAAAATGAGGAAGCACTGCAAAAAAGAATAGATAAGTATTTTACTGTACTTGATCGAGGTGCAACAACTGATCATATTATCTTACCAAACGGACATGATCAAATGCCTATTCAAAAAAATATATTTACCATCATCGAAAAGCTAGAAAAACTATATCTAGAACGTGAATTTTTCTTAAGTAAATATGAAAAAATTTTTGAGAATCTAGAAGCACAAAAAGACCTTGAAATATTGAAAGGTGAATTTTTAGATGGAAAGTACATGCGTGTTCATCGTAGTATTTACTCGACTAGAATGGATATTAAAGCAGCGAATACGAGAATTGAAAATAAAATCACCAATATTTTAGAACCACTTGCATCAATCGCCTATCGATTGGGTTTTGAGTATCATCACGGCTTGATTGAATTAATATGGAAAGAAATGATGAAAAATCATGCGCATGATAGTATTGGCTGTTGCTGTTCGGATAAAGTACACAGAGAAATTCTTAGCCGGTTTTATTTGGCAGAAGAAAAAGTGGATCAACTAATCAATTTTTATAAACGAAAAATTGTTGATTCAATGGATACTTCTAACGAGCATGATCGACTCACACTTTTTAACTTACTTCCTTATGAGCGAACTGAAGTTGTGACGACAAGCGTTCTGACAAAGTTAAAATCTTTTAAACTTGTTGATCATGAATCGAATGAAATAGATTTTGAGATTATCGAAAGCAAAGTCACTGATCCGGGCTTAATCGATCGACAAATTGTTCATTATGGAAACTATGATCCTTTTATTGACTATACAATCCAGTTAAAAGATACGATTCCATCGATGGGTTATAAGACGTATTTTATACAAGAAAGTGATGAAATTATTAAAAAGATTACTTATTCTACAAGCAAAGTTGAAACAGATTATTACGAGATTACTGTTAATTCAAATGGAACTTTGAATATTTTTGATAAGCAATTTAAAAAAAGCTTTAATAATGTTCTCCGTTTGGAAAATGGTGGGGATGATGGTGATGAATATGACTACTCTCCACTTTTAAATGAAGAGTTAATTTATAGTGATTCTGTTCAAGCCGAAACTAAAATTCAGCAAAACCGGTTCGGGGTATCGATTGATATTAAATATACGTTAGCTGTTCCTTCAAACATAGAAAAACGGAAAGAACAAATTGTTGATAGTACTGTTGATGTTCATATTGTAGTGAATGTTCCAAATCATAAACCGAGACTTGATATAACATTTGAATTGAATAATCAAGCGAAGGATCATCGATTAAGAGTGTTAATTCCAACGGGTCTTGCTTCAGCTTTTTCAGTATCGGATAACCAATTTGGTTCAATAAAACGAGACGTTGTTGATTCAGCAATTCATGATTGGGAGGAAGAAAATTGGGATGAACGCCCAGATTCGATTTATCCTATGTTGAGTTATGTTGGTTTATCGAATGATCAGTATGGAGTTAGTGTTTTAACGAATAGTACAAGAGAGTACGAGATTGTTGGTGAAAAATATGATACGATCGCGATTACTTTGTTTAGGAGTGTTGGTTTTCTTGGGAAAGAGGAGTTGATTCGTAGACCAGGGCGACCGTCTGGGATTAAGTTGGCTACTCCGGATTCGCAGATGATTGGGAATTTGTCGCTGGAGTTTGCGATTGCGACATATAATAAGGAAGAGAATGTTGCGAGGATTGCTAAGGAGTATTTAACGCCGATTGTTAGTTATAATAAGATTCCTTTTGATGCTATGAAGTTGAATGAGTCTGGTGTGAGGACACCTTTAGAGTTTAGCTTTTTTAAAGAGCGTTCCGGAAATGTTGTTTTAAGTACGTTGAAGAAGGCTGAGAAAGAAGATAAATTTGTTGTACGTTTTTATAATTCAGCGGAAAATGAGGAGTATGCTTTTTTGGAATTTAATGATGAAATTGGGCAGGTATACATTGTTAATTTAAATGAAAAAGAGCATGAAGAAGTTTCTGTAAATGATCAGCAAGTAGGAATAAATGTGAGAGTAAATCAGGTCAAATCGATTTTGTTTTAAAACAAATGAAATTCATTTTACTAAGGCATTCAAACTTTGACCCGACACAAGTTTTATTACATTTAATTAAATCAGAAATTATTTTTACACCGTTTGTAGATATATAAACGGTGTTTTGTATGTTTACTGCTACTTTGAATTAAAAATAACAGTAGTAATTCAGATTTACTACTGTTTTTAAGTATTTTTTATTACAATATAGTTAGATAGGAAAATAGAATTAAAATCCGTGGTGGAGCAAAAGGGAAAATAAGTAGAAAGTAAGGAGAAGACATGAATTTTTTTGATTTGATAAAACAAAACCGTTCAACACTTAATTCAAATGAAGAAGAATTGCTTAGTTATTTATTTGAACATAAAGCGGATTTAAAACAAATGACAGTACGGCAAATTGCTGAAGCTAATTTTACCGCACCTAATTCTATTATTCGTTTATGCAAAAAACTTGGATTTTCTGGTTTTTTGGAATTTAGAGAGTCTTTGTATTTAACATCATCGCAGCAAAAAGCGCTGATGGAGATGACAGCTTTAGATGAGCAAATTATTAAAACTAAGCAATTGATTAATCAAGATGTATTGAATACAGTACTTGAAAAGATTCATAGTGCTAACCAAATTTTATTTTTTTCTGTAGGGTTATCACGTATAGCTGCAGAAGACTTACATCAAAGACTTCGAATTGTTGGTAAAAATACACATACATTTATTGATCCACATGTGATGAAACACAATGCTAAAATGCTAACATCAGATGATTTGGTATTTGCAATTAGTGTTAGTGGTTCAACAGATACAGCGTTACATGCTACAACAATTGCCAAAGCAGCAGGGGCAACGACAGTTAGTATCACAGGTTTCTCAAGTAATCCACTATCCAAATTAACAGATTATCAATTTTATGGTATGACATCTGAATTATATATTGATGGGGTAGATGTATCTGAGAGACTTAGTTTTACGTATTTAACCAATTATATTTTTACTGAGTATGTGCAGAAGTATCTCTTGTAGACAAGTTATCAATTAGATTAAAAGTACGTTTAACTGCAAGGTGTAACAAAGAAGAAGCGTTGCTCATAGCATCCTCAAGTGTCATAACACTAGATACAATTGGTATGGTTGCAATAATACCATAGTCGGTTAATTCAGTTAAACCATCCTCAATACTCCCAGCAAACACAATGGTTGGAACGTTGTGTTTTTTTGCGATTAAGCTAACGCCAATTGGTAATTTTCCTGCAAGAGATTGTGAATCGAATCGTCCTTCACCAGTTATTAGTAGATCGGCTTTTTCAATTGATGCTTCTAAATCGCATTCTTTCATAAGTAGTTCAATTCCACTTTGATAAGTAGCTCCTAAAAATGAATAAAGCATAAAACCAATGCCGCCAGCGGCACCTGCCCCAGGATGATCGATATAGTTTGTTTCTAATGATTGATTGATGGTATCGGCAAAACGTTTAATCATCTCATCATAGTCATTCATTTGAGAGGTAAGAAGCCCTTTTTGAGCACCAAATATGAAAGTAGCACCATTTTTTCCGATTAATGGATTCGTTACATCAGATGCGATGATAAATTCAACGTTAGCCAAGCGTGAATCAAGTTTACTAGTATCTATTTCTGTAACTTGATCAATAGAATGTGGAAACGTTGGAACTGTATGACCGTATTTATTTAAAAATTTGACACCGAGGGCTTCCATTATTCCTTTTCCACAATCAATTGTAGCACTTCCCCCAAGCCCAATAATGAATTTCTTGGCTCCACGATTTAAGGCACTTACTATTTGTGCACCTGTACCAAATGAAGAGTAACAATATGGGTTAAGGTCATTGGATTCAATTAAAGTAATTCCTGAGGCTTGCGCCACTTCAATAATGGCTGTTTGATCTGAATCGATCCATCCATAGGAAGCTTGTATAGGTTGACCTTTAGGACCAGGAACAGTTTCTGTGATTATTTCACCTTTTAATGCTTGAACAAAAGCAGTGACGGTTCCTTCACCTCCATCTGCTACAGGAATGCCAATGATGTTATGTTGTGGAAGTGCATTTTTTATAACTTCAGTTGCTTCAAGACTTGTAATTGACCCTTTAAAAGAATCGATTGCAACAATAATATTCATATACATCTACTCCTTAAACAAAATTAAGGAACTATCATTTAATAGCCCCTTAATTTATTGAATTTAAACTAATACTGTTTGTTTTTTCATTTCTGTTTTTTTTAATTCTGGCCAATAATCTTTGTTCGCTTCAATAAGAGCATCAAGAATTTTACGAGCTTTTTTAGCGTCAACAACTGTTCTATTTAACGTTAAAGCTTGAAGTGCTTTTGTATAAGAACCTTCAAGGTACGCTTCAACTGTTAATTTTTCAAAAGCATGTTGTCCTTCGATTAAACCTTTATAGAAAGTATCAATATGGCCAACAGAATATGGTGCTGGACCATTAATTCCAAGCGAAGCAGCAACTTCAATCATTACATCATCTGGTAAGTTTGCAACAATCCCATTGTTTGGAACAATCACGATATATGTTTGTCGCAAGTTGTTTGAAATTGAGGAAGCAACTTCAACAATCATATCTCCATGAGCATCGTTATGAACAACATGTGAATCTTTTGCTGTTCCTTTTTCGATGATACTGCGGCATTCAGCAAAGACGTTCTTTTCGCGTCCAACCATAACCTCATTAGCACGAGTAAAGTTCGGATCTAATTTAGAAGCTTTATATTCTGGATATAAATAGTACTGTAAATAAGTGTTTGGTAAATATTCTGGGAAATCAATCAGCATATTTTCTACCATTGCATAAGTATCTAACCAAGACTGGTCGCGTTGTTCAGCATCAACAGGACGGAAGCCGCCATTTAAAATCGTTTCTTTGATTTTAGGTGCAAGATCATGACCATTCTCATCAAAAATATGAGTAAACCAGCCAAAGTGGTTAAGTCCAAAGTAAGTTGGCTCAAATTTATTATAGTCATGGTTAATTAAACGGCCGTAAGAACGTAATAAGTTAACTGGTTGATCACAGATGTTTAGAATTCTCTTATCATTCGGGAAAACCTTGTCCAGTGCTAGTGCTACAATAGCCGCTGGGTTCGTGTAGTTTAAAATCCACGCATCAGGGCTATATTTACGCACATCTTGTACCATTTCAATCATATCGCGAATTGAACGCATACCATAAGCAAAACCACCAGGTCCGCATGTTTCTTGACCAACAACACCAAAGCTAAGAGGAATTTTCTCGTCCTTCTCACGCATTGCATAACCACCTGTACGCATTTGACAGAAAACAAAATCAACATCTTTATAAGCAACTTCTTTATCAGTTGTATAAATAAAGTTTACTTCAGGTGCTTCTTCACTGAATAAGATTTCTCCAAATTGTCCAATTACTTCCTGACGTTCTGCATTAACATCGTAAAGAACGACTTGATTAAGCGCAAATTGATCTAAATGAGTTGTTAGAGCTTTTAAAATTCCCGGTGTCCAAGTAGAGCCTCCGCCAACTAATACGATATTATTTTTTTTCATAAAGAACCGACTCCTTTGGATTTTCTATTATTTATTATTTTTTTTGTATGAAACGTTTACATTTTTCTATATGCATTACATTGCTAAGTAGCAGGATATAAGTTGATTTTGATAAACGTCTTACGCCACTATTGAACAGCTTCTTTTTACTTCCAATGCAATCCTTTCAACTTTAGGGCCATAAATAACCTGTAGGTTTGTATCGTTAATTCTTACGATGCCAGCTGCGCCAGTTGCTTTAATGGCCGCTTCATCAATTCGATCAACTGAGTAAAGAACAAGACGTAAACGAGTAAAGCAATTTTCAACTTCTTTAATGTTTTCTTTACCGCCAAGTGCAGAAACAATTGCATCACCGATTGTTGTTTCATCGTTAATGACAATATCACTACCCTCTACTTCATTCTCATCTTCACGACCAGGTGTTTTCACGTTAAAGCGGTTGATCACCCATTTAAATACGAAGTAATACACAAATGAATAGCAAGTACCGATCATAACAGTAATCCACCAATTCGTTTTCAATCCTTGAAGTATACCGAAAACTGTAAGGTCAATTACGCCACCTTGTACATTCCCAATTCCGATGTTGAAGAGATCTGCAAGCATAAATGATAAGCCGGCCATGAAAGCATGGAATACAAATAAGATTGGTGATACAAATAAGAATGCGAATTCGATTGGCTCAGTGATACCTGTTGTGAAACTTGCTAATGCTGCGGCAGATAATAATGCTGCAACACGTTTTTTATGTTGTGGTTTAGCTGCTCTGTACATAGCTAAACATGCAGCTGGTAAACCAAATGTCATGAACGGAATCTTACCTTGAGCTAGAAAACGAGTTGCTTCTTTCATCGTTTCAATATCAGGTGTTGCTTGTGCTAAAACAGCATTAAAGATATTAAGGGCACCAGATACCTGTTGTCCATCCACCATAGCAACTCCGCCTACTGGTGTGAAACGAGTAAGCTGGTTTAAAATGTGATGTAATCCAGTCGGAACCAATAAGCGTTCTAAAAATCCGAAAAGAAATGGACCGAAAGCACCAGCACCAGTGATAAATTCACCGATTCCAACGATCCCTTTATTTAAGAAGGGCCAAGCAAAGAACATTGCAAGAGCTAAGAAAGGAACTAATACAACTGTGATGATTGGAATAAAGCGACGTCCGCCAAAGAAACTAATTGCTGTAGGTAATTCAATTTGATAGAAACGATTGTGTAACATCGAAACAAATAAACCAACAAGAATACCACCAAAAACACTCATTCGGAAACTGAAGATCCCTAGTACCGTATCATACGTAGCGAAAATTTTAGTTGCTTCAAGAGTAGACATTCCAACTTCTTTTGTTAAATAATCAACATTTGTTGTTGCAGCTGTAATACCGTCTAAACCTAACATATAACTAAGCGTTACATGGAAAAGAAGAAAACCAATAACCGTACTAAATGCAGCGGTTGCCTTTTCGTCTTTAGCCATACCGATCGCAACTGAAATCGCAAATAAAATAGGCAAATTTCCAAATAAAGTACCGATTAATGTACGAATAAACCCTAGCACTTGTTGTACTGTTGTCATTTCAACAAATGATTGCCCAACAATATTTGGATTCTGTAATACAGCAGAGAGACCTAAGAAAATACCAGCGGCTGCAATAACCGAAATAGGCATCATTAGCGACTTTCCTAATTTTTGCAAAAATTCTTTCATTTTATTTTCCTCCTTATGTAGTTTGCAGTTTGAGTATAGATTGAAATGGAAGCGATTCCAATAGATTTCTAGCATTACAATACAGATACACAGAAGCTATATTTGTACTCAAAGTTGTGTTTTTGTACACAATTTTAGGAAATAGATAGCTAAAATACAAGAGACTAAAAGAATGTGAAAATGGTCATTATGCAGAGGATTCACTTTGTCAAAAGGTTAAAATCAGACAAGAAACTGACATAAGGAAATATGTAGCTCCAGGGAGAGGTAGGTAAAAGTGGAAATTACTTTTTAGATTAAGAGTTACTAGAGAAGAAGTGTGGATTGAGAAAGTTACTTCGGTTAATGAGTTTATTAGATTAAGAGTATTTGATGAGAAGTATTTTTTGAGAAGTAGGAATAACTGCACTGAAATAAGGTGCAGTTATTCCTGCCATGTATTAGGGGGAAAGTTCAATAAACTGACATATACTTCTTTGTATTTGAGATCAATATAAATGTTATTTGGATTATTATGGTTTTATGGAATAAATTTCATAAAAAATTAAGGAGAAATAATATGAATTAAAAAAAACTAGGAATTGTAACACTATCTGGAACATTATTTACAGCAGGAATTGCTCCAAATATTCCTCATACGCAAGAAATAATAAAAACATCAATTCAATAAAAAACTTAAATACTACATATGAATCAGTGACTATAAAGGTAAAAACGGAAGAGTGGACTTTTAGTGATGAAATTTATTACAAAGTATTTTTTAGAGATATGTATATTTATAGTACTTTTTACTCTTTATGAAATTGTTAAATACAGTTTAGGGTTTGATAACTGGAAATTCACGATTTTCTTTTTTGTTTATGTTTATATAAGTTATAATTTAGTTTTTAAATTACCTCAACTAATTCGAAAGAAGTTTGGAAAAGAATAAAAAAAGTTCTTTTAAGTGGATAGTACCATAAGGTGGGATATTCATAACCTTTAATAGTATAGCAATACTAATTACAAATCCCAATAAACCAAGACTTAACCACATAGAAGTAGTCGAATGTTTCATTTAAACAGCGCTCCTGAAACTCCACCTTAACTTGTTGAAAGATTTATTTTGTCAGGATGTTAAATTGCTAACTGGAAATATTATGAACCAATGACATTGCATGATTCCTTATCTTCACTTTGTGATTGGCTTGTGATATGAAGGAGCAACAAATGACATATTATCTTTTAAGCGTAAGACAGAAATTGACCTTGAACCTAATATTGGCGACCAGGGGATTCACGTTGCATGGATTAGGTGGAATTTAGCAATGTGTAATATATGGATTTGGAGGAGTTCGAATGCTGAATATGGATTTAAGAATCTCGCCAAGAATTCCAGCAGATTGGGAGAGTTTAGAATTTACGTTTATTTGGCATGGGGATGAGGTGAAGGTAAGAGTTACTAGAGAAGAAGTGTGGATTGAGAAAGTTACTTCGGTTAATGAGTTTATTAGATTGAGAGTATTTGATGAGGAATATGTTTTGAAGAGTAGGGTTTATGTGCGAGTTTATCATTAATAAATATGAATAGTGAAATTAGCAGTGATCTGATATTTATTTTAATAAACAGGAAATGTGAGGTGAATTGTTTTCTTTTTAGCATAATAAGACCAGTACATATACATTGGTGTATGTAATGTTGCAATTCCTGTCCCATCAAAATTAGAAAAAAGTTAGCCGGTAGCATATGATTAGGAAGTTGTCGTTGGAGCTTGTGATTGCGACATATTATAAGAAAGAGAATGTTGCGTGAATTGCTAAGGAGTATTTAACGCCGATTGTTGGTAATAATAATATTGGTTTTGTTGCTATGAAGATTCAAAACTCCTTTTGAGTTTAGTTTTTTAAGGAAAAGTCTTCTATTATGGTTTTGAGTACGTTGAAGAAGGCTGAAAGAGTAGATGGATTTGTATTACGTTTTTATAATTCTTTTGAAAGCGAAGAGAGAGTAGTTATTGAAATAAATGTAGAATTAGATCAAGTAGATGGTGTTAATCTTGAAGAAAAAATGCAAAATGAAGTTATTATTATCAATAAGCATGTAAATGTGAATTTGAGAAAAAATCAGGATACTACGATATTGTTTTAACTAAAAGACACTGGATTTTTTTGTGTCTTTTTATTTATGAATGTAATTTTAATTTATTGATGAATTACAATTTCTAGATAAATATATAAGGAAATAAATAGAAAAATTAATAAATAATGGTAGTGGAATTAAAATATATAATATAATTGTTTATGAGTTTGATATTAATGCAGAAAGAAGGGAGAATATGAAACATGTTCGATTTTTATAATTCTGAAGAGTAGCTTGGTTATTATATGCTTCTGAAAAATACACATTGGATTTTAAACTATAATATAGAAAAGAGCTAATGAAATGAAAATAAATGCAATTAAATATGAATGGCAAGAATACATATGCTACATAGGAATAATTAAATATAAAGATGTACCGAACTTAATTAATGTAAATTCTGATTTATCTATGAACAGGGAAATAAACTCACCGAATGTAAAGACAATAAAAAAATATATTAGTAATGAACTAGAAAGTACGTTTTTTCCTCCTGTAATCCTCAGTTGTACCATACAGTCTGAATATGATGATAATTTTCTGAAAATAATTGATGGACAATTAACTATAATTGATGGTCAGCATCGAATAAAGGCAATTAGCGAGTTATTAAAAGATTCAGCTAGTGAATTAAGAACTAAATTGAATAATATGGTTCTTCCAGTTTTAATTATAGAAGGTTTAGAAAGCTTTAGACATAGAGAGTTATTTAATATGATTAATGATAAAGCTAGGACAGTTGATAGTAATATTTCAGTAAGGTTTTCTTCGTCATTAGAAAATATAATAGGCTTAAAATACATTAGAGAAAAAGGTTTAAAAGATAAGATTGAATGGGAAAGTAAACAATCTAAAGATAAAATTGTATATTTGCATTTAGTGGAATGTATTAAAGAATTAATACTGTCTCTAAAAAAACTTTCTGATGATTTAAATTCCAACGATACTGCTTTATATGAAATAGCAGTATATTATAAAGTTTTTGAAAATTTTCTAAATAGAGTTTTTGATTTTATAGATAGAGAAAGAGAAATAGATAGTCCAGAGTTAAAAATTATCAAAAAGAAAGTCTTTTTAAGGGCAATATCGGGCGAAATATCAGAAAGAATTAAAGAGTATATGAAACAAGAAGGAGAAAAAAAATTAGAGGAGGTTAACATATTAGTAGGTAATACCATGGATAAACTCTTAAACGATTTTATACTGCCGTATTCAGGAGTTACAACTGTTAAAGAACCTACTTATTTTTCATTAAGGAACTTTTTAAGATTTAATTATATTTTAGTTGAAAATAAAGAAAATATTGAAACTGTTTTGCCTTTAATTTCTAAATATATAGAAAGTTACAAAAAGCAGGAAATACTAGAAATTAACGAGGATGAGTTTGAAATAATTTCTAACTTTATAAAAAAAGCAATTGAAAATAGGGATAGACTTAGTAAATTAAATCTAAGAGAAATTAATATAAATAAACAAACAACGCTAGAAGAATATTTGATGGAGGAGTCGGAAGAGAATGAGCTTGCAACTAGATAAGATTTTTTATCATACAAGTTTTGTTGTTATTTGTAAATCTGGATTTGATGAAATTATCATTGAGAGAATAATAGAAAATAACCCTTTAATTAAGGGAAAAGTAGAAAAGAAATTTGATAATATAATATTTGTAACTATTTTTCCAACAACATCAAAGCAAAAAAAGTTTGAGGATGCAAAGATAATGTTTATTTATCAGGTAAAAGAGATTTCAGAATATATTTCGGTTGTTTTTGATTCGCAAACACAAAGTTACATGCAAGAAATCTCACACAGTATCTATAACTTAGAAAGAGAATTTCGTGCCTTAATTGAAATTGTTTTTCTAAAACAAAAAGGAAAAGATTGGTATAAAACTTTTTATCAAGATAATGAAAAGGAAAAAAAACGTAATGAAAATAGACCTGATGTAATAAAGAATTTGTCTAACCCTTTGGATAGTAGAGATTTTGTTGATTTATCTAACTTTGTTCAAAGAAAAATTAATACTTCTAAAAATACAATTTTACAGAAATTAGAAAAAATTGAAAATTTGTTTGAAGAATATAAAGAAGATAATCAAGTTTTTTTAGAGAATATTCAACAAATTACATTCAAATTAGATGAAATTAAAGCTGCCACATATCATAAAAACGAAGGTTTCACATATAATAATTTATACGAACACTTAACTCCAGCTATGTCAAACGAATGGAAAGAATTATATCAAAAAAGAAATCTATGGGCTCATAATTATTGTTTATTTACATTAAAAGAATTAAATAGATTTAGGTATTTATCGAATATTGTACTAAGAAAAGTTAGAACTGAAATTACTTTATTAAGTATTTTAGATGATGTTGATAAACCATTTATTATCAGTGGAGAAATTGTAACATTTAATTTGCATAAAATGAAATCTGAAGGAACAACTATATGTAAATTAAAAATTCGTATAAATATTGGTAATGATGACAATCGATTAATTGAATTTTCTAAGGCTACATATTTAGATATTATTAAAATTTCACAGGTTTTAGCAAAATTTGCAAGGCAGGAAGATGAACATAACTTATTAGAAAATATTTGCTTTAATCCGTTTTTATCAGAGATCTTAAAGCAAACTATTATAAAAATAATAAACTCTGTTGAATTTAAAGATCGCATCTCAAGTGAGTTTGAAGAATTAGAGAAAAGCTTGGAATCACTATATTTTAATATTCTTAATAAAGAAGGTATAAAACCTACTATAAAAAAGATTAATAAAGTTGAATCAAAAATGGATGAAGATCTTAACATTTTACTTCAACAGATTTTCCAAGAATAATTTTAAATATTAAGATGCATTTTTTTATTTTTTGTATTATTGATATAGTAATAACTAAATTATTTATAACTAAAATAATTATGTAACAAAAAGCCTACTCAATATTTTGAGTAGGTTGTTTTTGCATACTAAAATTATCGGTTTAGCCTCTATCGAAAATATCAATCCATCCCTTTAAAAAAAGATTTTTATTTAATTATCTTTTTTTATCAAGTTAAGAACACGGATACTTAGTCCAATTCAATTTAGATTTCTATACCCTAAAAAGTTGTCTAGTTTTATGTTGAATTTCCAAACTTTAATAAATATAAACGAGAATTAATATTTAAGTGTAATAATTTATTATAATTTTTGTTAGAATTAAAAGCATGGGCTCGATAATATATCCTTCTCATGCTTTTAAGTTTGTATTTGTATTTATTTAGAAGGTTAATATAGAAGATATAACAATTTTTTTATAAAAGACATAAGAAATATTGTTGAAAAATAGAATGTAGGAAAAAGCTTTGAAAGGTTGGCACCAATGATACAAAAACTGGACTATTTAAAGGATCGCTTGAGTGATTTAAGTAAACGAAACCGTTCTATTCGCCTTATGAAGTTAGCAGATAAATGGGCTGTTGATTTAACTGAATTAGAATTTGTTTATCAGGATAAGAATCAAAATTCTTCTCTTCTTGATGATATTATAAAGAATAAGAAAAATGAGATTGTATTATTTAAAAGAGATGTAAATGATGAAAAGAAAATGCTTCTATCACATAAATTAACTAGTTTACATCGTAATTTAAAAGGGATTGAAGAAGAAACTGGAATGTATGATTTATATTTAGGTTATCCATTCTTAACTGGGAAAATGTTGGATGGTACTTTTTTTAGAGCACCAGTTTTTTTATACCCGATCAAGTTAGATAAAAGTGGTTTAAATTGGAATTTAGTTAAAGGTGAAGGTGAAAAGTTAATTAATAGGACTCTATTCTTAGCCTTAAAAAAACTAAATGAATTTAATATTGAAGAGAAAATGTTAGATGAAGAGTATTTTTCTAATGTTACTTCAATTCAAGAACTTCATGAATGGTTTAAAGAATTCGATTATCATTTTCCAATTAAAAACACAATGGTTCAAAAATTTCAAAACTATACTTTAAAAGACATTCCAAAATTAAATGATGGAGAAATTGAACTAGAGAGTTTAGCTGTAATCGGTTGTTTTCCTCAAGGGAATTCTGCAGTAATAAAGGACTATGATTTATTAAAATCTATTCTGGAAGAAAATGGTGATTTAGGGTTTATTTCTGAATTATTATTTGAAGAAGAAAATATAATAAATGATTCATTATTCTCACCAATTACAGAAGAAGTAGAAAAAAATATTGATGAACAAGATAAAGTTTTTTTATTACCGACAGATGGTTCCCAAGAAGAAATTCTTCAGTTAGCTAGAAACCAGAAGGGGTTAGTAGTTCATGGTCCTCCTGGGACGGGTAAATCTCAAGTTATTGTTAATTTAATTACAGATGCAATTAATCAGAAGAAAAAGGTATTAGTTGTTTGCCAAAAAAGAGCAGCATTAGATGTAGTAAATCAAAGACTTGATGGATTGGGTTTATCAAAGTTTGCAGCACTAGTACATGATGAGAAGAACGACCGTCAAAAACTTTATTCGAAGATTCAGCAGTTGCTAAATGTTCCTATTCAACTAAATGATTCAAACCATAAAGAGTTTGAATTTGTAAGTTCACAATTAAGAATGAGTGAAGGTCAATTAAATGATATTTCAAATGCATTATTTGAAGTACAGGATTTTGGTTATAGAGCATATGATTTGTATAGTATCTCGAAACCAAAGGATGAAATGAAACGCCTTGTGAATGTTAAACCTTATTTAAATAAATTAAGTAAATATAATTTAGATGATATCCTTGCGGAGGTTTATACTTACGGAGAATATTATGAAAGATTTGGAAATGAAAGTTATCCATGGAAACAAAGAAAGAGTTTTAAGGATTTAGAGTTAAAAGATCAATCTAAAATGACAGATACTCTAAATGATTTAATTGAAAGCGCCAAAATTACTGTTTCTAAATTAGAAGAGTTTGAACAAAATTTTGTTACTCCTGAATATGCAAAATTAGTACAAGAAAAAGTTGAGAAGATATATGAGGATCTTGATGATAGTAAAAAACGCTCTTTTAAGAATATTCGGTTATGGATTTGGACTTCTTTTACCGGAAAAAATATCCTTGAAGAGCTATTAGATGGTAATAAGTTTAAAGGAACAAGTTCAAAAGAATGGATTAAATTAAAGCAATGGTTAAAAACGCTTTATGATCTTTCTAAAGAAACAGAAAAGTTCATGTCGAAGTTAAAAAATTTAATTCCATATGTAGCTGAAGAGTGGATTACAAGAATGGAAAAGCTAGTTAATGAAGGAAAGATACCATTAAATGAGCTTGAAAAAATGCATGAATACATTTTCTCTGATTTTGAAGAGCTAAGAAGAATGGACCGTTTCTATCATGATAAAGAAGATACAGTCGTTTCATTAATTGAACTTGCTATTAAAGAAATACCTTTCGTTGAGAAAAATTTAGCAAAAGAATGGATTGATTCTTTACAAGATTCGATTTATTTACATTGGATTGATGAAATCGAAAGAAAACATCCTATTATTGAAGCGATTAGTACTGAGCAGTTTAATAGAATCCGTGAAAAATTTAAAAATTTAATCGAACAAAAACGGAATATTGGTAGACTTATGCTTGAAAATAAATTATTAAGTTCAATCGAAGAAACAAAACTGAATTTTGGTAAAGCGATTAAAGAACTTAGCCATCAAACATCCAAAAAGAGACAATTATGGCCATTAAGAAAATTAGTAAGAGAGTTTTCAGATAAAGGACTAACAGAACTACTACCAATTTGGTTATTGTCACCTGAGGTTGTGTCATCAATTTTACCTCTAACTGAAGGTTTATTTGATCTAGTAATTTTTGATGAAGCGTCTCAATGTACAGTTGAAAATGGGCTTCCATCGATCTATAGAGGGAAAACAGTAGTTGTTGCTGGAGATGAAATGCAATTACCACCGTCAAATTTATTCCAAGGTAGTATGGAAGTAGATGAAGATGATGAAACAATGGGTGAGATTGAAGAATCAAAGAGCCTACTAAACTTGTCTAAGCGTCATTTTCATGAAAGCATTTTACAATGGCATTATCGATCTAAATCCGAGGAATTGATTAATTTTTCAAATTATGCTTTTTATAATTCTAACATTCAAATTGCCCCAAACGTTGAGCCATTAAAACAACCAGCTGCTATAACTTGGAAGAAAATCGATGGATTATGGATAAATCAATCGAATCTTATAGAGGCACAATTTGTTGTATCAGAGCTTAAAAAACAAATAATTAACCAACCGAATTTATCGGTTGGAATCATTACTTTTAATGCTAAACAGCAAGAAAAAATATTAGATGAGATTGAAAAACTTACTGAAACAGATAAAGAATTTGAAGTGATCTATAATCAAATTCAATCACGTGATTTGGATGAAAGAATATTTGTAAAAAATATTGAAAATGTACAAGGTGATGAGCGAGACGTCATTATTTTTTCAATTGGATACGCTAAAGGAGAAAATGGTAGAGTTTATAACCGTTTTGGTACGTTAAGTCAATCTGGAGGAGAAAATAGGTTAAACGTTGCTGTAAGTCGTGCAAAAGAAAAAATCCTAGTTGTTTCAAGTATTGAGCCAAATGAACTTGATGTATCAAATTCTAAAAATAGAGGTCCAAAATTATTAAAAGCATATCTTGAATATGCTAAAGCTACTTCAGAAAACAATAGAGATCTAATTACTAGTACGCTAAAAGATATTCAAGAAGGAAGTAATACGATGGTTACTCCTCAATCATTACATTTTGATTCAGGATTTGAAGTTCAAGTATATGAAATGTTAGTTGAACTAGGATACGAAGTCCATACCCAAGTAGGTTTATCAGGATATCGTATTGATTTAGCAATTGTTGATCCAACTGATCCTTCTAAATACCTTCTTGGTATTGAATGTGATGGAGCAATGTACCATAGCTCACCAAGTGCTAAAGAAAGAGATGTTTATCGACAAAAATTCCTTGAAGATAGAGGATGGAAAATAGAACGTATTTGGAGCAGGAATTGGTGGAAAAACCGTTCTGGTGAAATTGAACGAATCGAACATGTTATAAAAGATTTAATTAAGAAACAAAAAGTTGTTGAGTTAATACGGTAATTTATTTTCGGGTAACTAGCTAGGGGAATATTTTATTAGCATCTCACGAAATTAATTCTAGTTCACCAGAAGAAAAATTGATAAATAGAATTTTTATTTTTAATGAAGGTACCTAAAATAAAATAAATCTTTTATCTAATGTATTAGAAATTACTGCTAATGATGTTATTACAAAATCTGTAGAGCAATATTTAGAAAAATTAAAGGTAAGCTAAATGAATCTTAATAAATTTGATACATTACAAAACAACCTACTCATTTTTTTGAGTAGGTTGTTTTGTATACTTAATAATGAAGTTAAAAGTAAGATTTATTGTGGAGCTTTAGAAAACCAAGCTGGTAAATTTTAATTTTACGGTCTCCGTTTGGAGATTGTTTAATTTCAACATGTACAGGTAGTAATTCATTCAATTCATCACCAGCAAGTATCCAGAGTGCAAATGGTCTTTTATCAATATTAATAAACCCTTCATTAGTAAAAAGTAATATTGGTTATTTCTAGTTGATAACATTTATTAAACGTCAATTAAAGCTCTGTAAAACTATATGTTATAATAATTAGGATAAAAATGTAAATTCATGTAATTACTATAGATTTTTCAAGGAGAACAGAATATGGAATTTGAAAAATATTTTTTAAGTTTTATTGAACCGTTATCTCCATTGGCTGCACAAAGTGCAAAGAAAATGGAAGAATTAGTTTATGAAGATTCTGCAAGTTCAATAATTAAAGCAAGGTTATTCGCTGAGGAAATGTTAAAGGTAATTTATACAATAGAAGAAATTGAATTACCGTATAAATTTTCTTTGTATGAAATGATCAGTTATTTAAGTTCAAATAAATTTATTGAAGATGATATCCAAAAGAATTTCGAAACAATTCGTATAATTGGAAATAAAGCTGCTCATCAGGCAGGCTATGATGATTTAAGTAATGCTATAAAACTACATAAAGTTATGTACGATGTAGCGGTTTGGTTTTTTGAAAGTTATTCTAACGATCATGATACTCAATTGCCGGCATATGAATACCCTAAGCCTCAAAATAAAGGATTAGGACAAGATGAGTTAACTAGCATGATTGAAAAACACCTTTCAAAACTTCTTCGGAAAGAAGTACCAGCTCATGAAGTTGATGAAGTAAATAATAAGGGTAAAAATATACCTGATATAAATGACGTTAAAGAAGTTAACAAAGATCAAGAAGAAGAACAGGAATTGGCACTTTTAGATGGACAAAGTTATCTTTTAAGAGAATTAAAACGCTTGCAGGGTTCTTCTCAGGAAGCAATTGAAAATGCAAGTTCTTTTAGTAAATTTAAAAAATATTTGCATGTCGAAAGAAAGATTCAGATTGATTTTGAGGAGATCCTTAGTTCAAATAAACATAATAAAACTAGCAATTTAATTCTTCTTTGTGGTAGTGTCGGGGACGGAAAATCACACTTATTAGCCTATTTGAAAAGCAACACCAATTTACTAAATGAATATGAGATTTTCAATGACGCTACAGAAAGTTTTTCACCAAATAAAAATGCATTAGAAACATTAAAAGAAATATTAAGTGATTTTTCTGATCAAAATATCGAAACATCAACAAAAAAAGTTATTTTAGCTATTAATATGGGTGTGCTTCATAATTTTATTTCACAAAATTTTGAAGAGTATACTTATGAACGATTAAAAGAATTTGTAAATAATAGTGATGTTTTTGGTCAGAGTGTAACTACCAAATATAGTGAAAATCAATTTGATTTAATCAGTTTTTCTGATTATCAGTCATTTGAAATTAGTAAGTCTGGTGTGAGATCAAACTTTTTTGAATCTCTTCTAAAAAAAGTATGTGATCCTGTAATGGATAATCCTTTTTATAAATCTTATAAAAAAGATAAAGAGAACAATATATACTCAATTATTCATGAAAATTATGAGTTTCTTTCCAATGAATATGTACAAAAGCAAATTGTTAATTTGATCATCAAAGCAATTATTAAAAATAAGATCGTTGTTTCGGCTCGTTCATTCTTAAATTTTATTTCAGATATTTTGATTCCAGATGAAATAGTAGCTGAAGCAGAAATGACACCGTTTTTAAAATTGGAAAGTACATTGCCTAATCTTTTATTTAATAAAAATGATCGATCCGAGTTGCTTAATTTGATCAGTTCATTAGATCCAATTCATTTAAGATCTGAACATATTGATCAATTAATGATTCAATTAAATACAAGTAATAAATTAGAAAGTGTATTCGATGAATTTATTGAAAATAAAAATGCTAAGCATTGGCTATTACCATTTTTAATGGAAGATGAATTAGTAAAAAGCACTTTTATCCGTTTTTCAGAAAGTTTCTTAAGAATAACATTTTTATTAAATGAAGAATTTTCTAAGAAAAATTTAAATGTTGAATTTAATAATTTTATAAATTGCTTGTATTCTTGTGAAAGAAGAGATATCAAAGAAATAAGATCTATATATAACTTGCTAAAACAAGCGATCTTCAAATGGAAAGGTAGTCTAAAAGGTGATTATATTTTTATTAATAAACCAACAGAAAAATTTAGAATTGCTCAGTCATTAACACTTAAACCAAGCACCAGTCATTTTAAATTACAAAATGATGAAGTTTTGAGTGCATTTAAGACTTATTTTCTACTAGGTTATTCAAACAATGAAGGTAAAGAAGAGTTTTTGGAAGTAGATTATTTCATATTTGAACTTTTAACAAAAATTTCTAATGGATATAGACCAAATAAAAAAGATGAAGAAGAAGGAATTAAATTTATCGAATTTGTAGAAAAGGTTATGCAATTTGGTGAAAAAAGAAATGAAATCCTAGTCTATTTTCCAGAAGATAAAAGATATTATCGATTATCTCGTGATGAATTTGGTGATGAAATCACTTTTGCGTTTAAAAAGGAGTAGAAATATATGGAAAGTTTATTGCAAGTTGACAAATTAACTGAACTGTTTGAAGACCAAAAAAATAATAAAAAAAATACCACGGGTGATATTTTAGATGTATTTCCCTTTACTACTAAGAATGCGCTAATTATCAAGAGTAATTTTAAAGAAGTTATTGGAGAATTAGTAAGAAATATCTGTAATGTAAAAGCGTTAAAATCTGGGAAAGATGAAGAGTTTATACATTCTTCAAACTCTTTAGTTGATAAAATTATGAGCTCAAGTCAGTTAGATTGCGATGATGATTCAAAAGTTGACCTAACAAGGCTTTTAGAAGATATCTTTATTGGTCAAAATCAAGAATTAAAACCTATTCATCCATTTCTATTTAACTATGTACCTTTAGATAAAAATATGAACGTTGAAAGATATGCCTCATTTATTAAGGATACAATTGCGGTTCGCGAGGATTTGAAAAAGATTTTTGTAGATTCTGAACCAGAAGACATTTTAACAGAGTTCATTTTAAATAATAGTCCTAAGTTAGAGAATAAAGAGAAAGTCAAAAATTTTCAAAACTTATTACCATTTTATGAGGATTTATATGCAGAAGATATGATGTTTTTAAGTCAACATAGAGACTATTTTTTAACGCATTTTCAAATAATAACAAATTTTTATATGTTTATGTATATCTGCCAATTATCCATAAAATTTGAAGAATTTACAAAAGCAGACTACTCTAAAGCTTCCCCGTTATACTTTGCTCTTGATTGGGAAGTAATGAATAAAAGAAGGGAGGCAACAGGGGATTTACAAGGATATAAACGTATAAGAATTAAGTCTGAAAACGTATTTGCACATGTACACACGATGTCCCACTTAAGTCATAATAACTTCAGTAATAATGATTCACAGAATAAGTTCTATAGTTATAAAGACATCAGTTTACATTTTGAGGATTTAAATCAAGAAGAACAAAATAAATTCATAAATGAAATAAATGAGTGGACAAATAAATATTGTGAATTTTTTAAAATTACACCTCCTGAGCTAGCTAATGATTTACAATCAGCAATGACAAATTTATTTAGCTGTATCAAAGAGGGGATGAATAGTACTGCTCGTTTTAAATATGGAAAAAATATTGATAATTTAGGTAGCGGTACTTTTTTAAAAAGTCGTGGTAGTTATGGTCAAGTATTTAATATAACGCATGAGTTTCTATTAGTATTAACAGCTATTTGTGTAAAGGGTCAAAGAATTCCACTTTCTCAGTTGTTTGATGAATATGAGAAAAGAGGAATATTATTTGACCGTTATTCAAAAAAAGAGATTATTGATTTGTTAACTTCTTATAATATTATAGACAAAAAAAGTGATAGTGGTGATTCTCAATATGTTAAACCAATTCTATAAATATATTACTGGATTAGTAATTGATTACTTTAAAGACAACCAACTTAGAAGTGGAGATCGCTTCTATTTACAACTAGACAAAGAAGAAGATGTAATTGGTCTTTTTGAAGAACTTAGAGCTAATAGTAAATTTAAAGCCATACCTTTCAGCTATAAACATAAGTATAGCGAAGAACCATTTGAAACTTATTGTATCGAAATTAACGGTACTAAGTTAGTTTTGGCGAGTACTCTTAATGGAGTTAAGCCCGACTTTTTAGTATTACTAAGAAATTTAGTCGGTGAACAAAAGGATGAATGGAAAAATACTGCGTTATTAAGTATTGTTACTGAACAATTAGACTCAATTCAAGGCGGAAGTAGGGACCTTCAAAGAGAAGGATTACCTTTACATCCTAATAGTATTGTTAAAAATCTAAAATCTAAATTGGAAGAAACATTTGCAAAGGATGTTACAAAAACCATTCTTTTAGACCGAATGGAATCAATTTTAGAAGAACAAATCATTCAACAAATTACATTTTTTGACTTTGAAGAGATATTTGTCATTCTAAATCAAGGGGAAATGTATGATGATGATTATAAAAAGCTTTCAATTTTTAAAGATCCTGACCTTGCAACATTAAAAGGTAGTAAGTTAAAAGAGAGATTACATTTAAATAAAGAGTTATTTGACTATGTTAAACGTGTTCATGATTTAGGGAATGACGAAAATGACTTAGAGAATAAATTTACAAACAAATTAACCCCAAAATTAAAACAAGATGATTGGCAATCAATTCCTTTTACAGATGTCGCAAAATCATATTTCGATCGAATCGACGAATTAAGGGGAAATAAATTAATTTTAAAAGAAGTAGATGTAAAAGATAGTTTGACGATCTGGAATCGGGTACAAAATGAAACAGCTGCTGGGAAAAGAAAAAGACATATTATCGTTTTTAATACAAAAGAGCTGAATGACATAGAATTGACTTTTAATTTTCAACTTGAAGGACAAAATGTTAAAAGCCTTAACGAAAAATTTTTAGCAATACCTAATAAATTTATTGAATTTGCAAATTATAAAGTTGGTACAAGGAAAATTACTTTCAATATTCATGCTGAAAGAAATAAGCCTACTTATTTTAAGTATACTTATAAGCATGATAGTAAAGCTGCATTAGGTGTTGAAATTAACATAATAATCCTTCCGTTTGAACCGAATATTCTTGAGAACTATCAAACGTCATATTTAATTAACCCGTTATTAGAGCAAATTGAATTATTTTATGAAGGTAATGAGCTGATATTTGGCCAAGGGTTTAATAAAAAGAGGATTGATCTAAATTCAAATAATGAAGCTATATCATTCGAAAATGATGAACAGATTGTTGTTAATCCACTACCTGAAGCTTTTAATGAAGAGGATGAATTAGATTTTATTATTAAATTTATCGAATTTCAAATTGATATAAAGTTTTTATTAAAAAATGATATTCCTGAGTCAATCCCAATAAATGGATTCCGAATTTGGAAACTGAAAAGGGAAGAACAATTAGATTTCATATTAAGAAATCATAAACTGCAGTTTGGTAATAGAGAATTCTATTTAAACAAAAATAGTAAACGACAATTTGAATGGGAATCAAAATGGATTAATGAAGGGTTTCATGCTGCGGTATTAGACTCAGATGAATTAATAAGTGAAGAGCTTAAAATAAGTGATGACTTAAGAGAAGCATATAGTAGATTTATTACTTACTTTAAATTAAAAGATAATATTCCTAGTTTATGCTATTTTTCTAAAGATTTATCAAAACGAGCTAAAGAATATGTGAATGCATATATAAATGAAATAAATAGTTTCCCAGAGGGGGAAGCAATTGGATCAAAAGGAAGAGATTTAAGTAAACTTGGAACAATAAAGGGAAAAGATATAATTTACTTTACACCTTTTCATCCCCTTATGGTTGCTTTTCAGTTGAAAATTAATGAGGTTCTAAAAAACGAAATCGTAGATAATGTCATATTAAACAGACTAAACCCTAATGGTCTTTTACCATTTATGTATAGTAAAAACAATAGTTTGTATAGACCAGACAATGTAAGTGATAATAATGAATGGCTTTCATACAAACCAGTTAGTCAAGTATCGGTGGCAGACGCTAATCAATATATGGCAAAAGTGGTAGAGGACAAAATAAAGCAATTTGAAGAACATTTTAGCTATTTATTTCATGAAAACTCAAACGCTCCGATTAGAATAAATATCATTAATATTAAAAATGATTTTGAAGTTTTAAGAGGGTTAGTAAATTGGTTATTAAAAAAGATTAATAAAGTTGGTTTAACAAGTCTTAAAAATTTAGAAGTTTCTATTTATAATGAAGCTCTTGCAGAAAGTTCTTTTAATCTTCTTTCTACTATTGAAAATCCTGATCAATTTGAAGCGTGGTTAAATATTAAGTTAAAATCTAATGATTATGATCCTAGAGATTTAATGAGAGTAATAAGAGATAGCATTATTTTTTATAAGAAGGATATAAACGAAGAGATTAATTATGCTCATATTAGTTTTTACAAAATGTTAGCTCAGGAACATGATGCTCTTCAACCAATGAATGAAATGATCACTGGTATGAATTTGGAAGGCTTATATTCTACAATACCTTCTATGAAGGGGAAGGAAAATTATAGAACTGGTTTTGGTACAAAATGCTATTCGATTAATGATCAAGATTTATTAGGAGAAATTGCATACTTTTTAAATGAATTATCTGCTAACTTAACAAACGATGGTAATAATGCTTATCACAAAGGTGAGGCAATCGTTTCACGGACATCAACTACGGATGAAGACTTTTTAGCTAAGATTTTAGATTCTTCACATTGGGTAACTTTTGTTGACCCGACAATTGATCTTGAGTATTTTAATAAGATGGACAATATTGTCATCATTCATTATAGTGATCAATACTCTTCTTCTAGTAGATTTGACGCAATAACCGTTACGGATAAGTCAAAACAATATTTCTCAGTAGTTAGTGAGTTCTTAAAGGAAAAAGAAGTAGAAGGAACAGATCAGAATGTTATTAATGCAGTTAATGCATTTAATACATTTAATGGTGAATGGTTACTTAGAATAATTGGTAGTAAAGGACAATATTCACGTGAAAAATTAAGTATTATTTCTGCTATTAAATATTCATTATCTTACTTTAGTCATCCAGATATTTTATGGGTACCAATTTCATTAGAAGAGATATTGCGTGTTGCAGGTGCTGTGGGACTAAGTAAAAACGATGGAGTTTTCACTGCAAAAAATTTAGGTTTCTCTGGTGCGCATAGTGATGATCTTTTACTAATTGGTTTAGAAAATAAAGATAATAACTTGGCATTCCATTTTTACCCAATTGAAGTAAAAATCGGAATAAATAATAGTAGTGTAATTAAAAAAGCTCATACACAAGTAAATCAAACTAAAAAAGTAATCAATGATACTCTTATTTCTTCTGATCCGAATAGTTTCACTACTAAATTCTATAGAAACTTTTTTGCTCAATTATTTTTATCGAGTGCACAAAAGATCTATACAAGTGATTTCTTCAGTACAAAGGACTATAATTTATCAGATGAAATAGTAGAGAAAATTATTAAAAATGACTATACGATTTCAAATAATCTTACTCCATATATAGGAGAATGTGCAATTTTATCATTTGAGAAAGATGCATATATTAGAACTTCTAAATTGGAAGATGGAGTAACAGTATTAAAGCTGGTAGAGGCTGATGGGTATAGGGGATTAGTAACTTCAATTGATGAAATGCACGAATGGATTCAGCATAAAGAAAGTGATTTTGTAAAAGAAAGTTTATTATCTTATAAGTATAATTCTCAAAACGGTAATGTTGAGGTGCCTCCTAATCCCCATCTAGAAAATACGAATGAAGATAAAGCTAAATATGATATCAAACCAGATCCTATTGAAGAAAATACTGAAACAAGTGTTTTACCTAATAATGTACCATCAAATGAAACACATGATAAAGAACCAGAAAAAAATGAAGTTTCAATTAAAGGTAATTCTAATACTAATGAAGAATTGGATCTTCCAACTCCTGATCTAAATGGAGAAGTTAATCCACCGCATAATGTCAAAACTATTAATGATGAACCTGAAGAGAATAGATCTTCAATAGAAGAAGCTAGAATCTATTTAGGTAAAGCAGAGAATTCTAATCGTAAAGTTTATTGGGAATATGGAAATAAAGGACTAGCAAATAGACATTTATTAATAGCTGGTACTTCGGGGCAAGGTAAAACATATTTTATGCAGTGCCTACTTTTAGAATTATCTAAATTAGGGATTTCAAATATTATTGTCGATTACACAGAAGGATTCTTACCAAACCAATTAGAACCAGAATTTGTAAGTGGGTTAGGAGAAAATTTAAAGCAAAGAATCGTATTAACGGAACAATTTCCTGTAAATCCATTTAGTAAAAACACTCGTGACATTGGAGGTATTACTTTACCAGAGAGTAATACTGATATTGCAGAACGAGTAAAAAGTGTTTTTGGAGCTGTATACAAAACATTAGGAATTCAACAATTAAATGCTATTTATGATAGTATTCTTAATGGATTGGAAAAGTACGGGGAAAATATGAATTTGAGGGCTTTAAAAGAATGTTTAGAGGAGTTAGACACTTCATACAGTAAAACAGCATTGTCTCAAATTAGACCTTTAATTGATCGAAATCCTTTTACATTCGATGAATCATTTAGTTGGAAAAATATATTAGAAGACAAAGGGACAGTTTTCGTAATTCAACTAACAGGTTATCCAAGAGATGTACAGTTGATGATCACAGAATTTATCCTTTGGGATTTATGGAACTACTCAGTCCGTAGTGGGAATAAAAATAATCCGATTCCAGTCATAATGGATGAGGCACAAAATTTAGATCATACGGAACAATCTCCTTCTGCTAGAATATTAACCGAAGGACGTAAGTTTGGATGGTCAGCCTGGTATGCAACACAATTTTTAAAATCACAATTATCACCAGACGAACTAGCGAGATTACAAAATGCTTCACAGAAAATTTTCTTCTTACCACCTGAGCAAGAAATTAGTACTGTAGCAAATAGTCTAAGTAATGATTCATCTGAAAAGAAATCTTGGGAAAGTAAATTGTCATCATTAAGAAAAGGGCAATGTGTAGTACAAGGTCCTGTATTAAATGATAATAACGAGTTAACTCAATCGATCGTTACGGTAGTTAATATAGCACCACTATCTGAACGAATATAAAGAAAAGGAATCGCATTTGCGATTCCTTTTTGAATTAGTTTAAGATTTTAATTCTAGCATCTTCTAAGGAGTTTAAATTCTTTAATTGATCATCAATATATCTAAGTCCACATTCAATATATAATAACATGTGTTTATGCAATTCATCATTTGTTAAACTTTTATTAACCTCATTAATAATTAAATGTTTAAAAAGGGTAAATTCATTTTCTTTAATAATATTATCTGGAATTGTCCACTTTTTTAATGAATCCTTATATTCTTCAGTAATTTCGCCTTCAGAAATAGCAATACCCTTAGCTAGTGCGATTTTTATACCTAATGGTCGCTCAATTTCAAGTGCTCCAATTACATTTTCAAGTATTTCTTTACCTGTGCCAGATAGGTGCATTGTTTTATTAGACAATTATTTCACCCCCACAAAATCAAAGTAACCGTCTCGAATTACAGTATATTTTTTATTTTCGTTGTAATCCAACATATATTGTTTATATGAACTGTCTTTCATTAAATCAACATATTCCTTAGTAATTTCAGTATCTGTCGATAATATAATTACTTGATCACTTAACTCTTTATAATAGTGGTTAATTAAATGGCTTCGATGATAACTATCGAGTCTTCCTAATGGAGTATCAATTACCATTGGCAATGATAAATCTGATACTTTAGTAAGTGCCCATATTAAAGCAGATGAAATCATTTGCATTTCACCAGCAGAACGGTCATTAATACTAATTTCTTGTCCACGATCATTATAAAGACGGATCGAATAAGTATTAAGGTCAAATTCTATTTTTCCGAACTCATCTTGCTTTCTAAATAATGTTTTAAGCATTTTTGAGAATTCGTCATGAATAAATTGAGCTTTTAAATTTGTTGTTTGACCAATATACAATGTAGTTATTTTAATTAATTTATTAATGTAATTAAGGCTCTTTTTAATATCACTAAAATTATTATTCTGTTGACTTAAACGAGTAACATTATTATTTATTGTTGCAAGTTTTTCTTTTGCAATTACTTGCTTTGGTTTAATTGTTTTTAATCTTAACTCAATTTCACCCAATTTTTTTGTATAGAAATCTATTTTTTTATTTTCTTCATTAGTATCAACCATCTCAGGAGCATTTCTAATTTCTTGTTCAATAAATTGAAGATCCTGTTCTATTTGTTCAATTCTATTTATTTTACTTATAATCAGATCACTTGATGTAGCACGAATACCTTGAATTAGTGAACTCTCTTTGGAAGACAGATCGTGAATCTCTTTTACTTCTTCAAAAGTTTGTTGTTGAATTTTATTTTCTTTAATCCAAATTTCTTCACCAATCTGTTTTAACTGTTCCAGTTGTTGTTCAGAAAGAGGAGGTGTCAATGATCTATCTAAAAGTTGTTCCATAAATGCTCGATAAGGAGTTAAAGACATTTCTTGGATTATTTTTTTCTTTTTAATATCCTCTTCAATTTGAATTGATTTTTTTAATTTATTTATTTTTGAAGATAGAATAATATTAGTAACGTTTTCTAAAAATAGTTTTGAGTAATTTTGTTTTTCTAATTCAAGCTCAGTAGCTAATTTTGCTTGTTTTTTTATTATAGTTTCACGTGATTTTGAATTCTGCAGTACTTTTTGATTTCTTTGTTCTTTCGCTGCACTTAATTTCCTTAAAGAATCTGTTTTCTCTTCTTCTAGTTTAGCAATTGTTTTTTCTCTTTTATTTATCTCATTTTCAAGTTCAATTTTTTCTTTTTCAAAATGCCCTAATTTACTTGTATCTAAGGCTTTAGATAATACATTTTCATAGCCTTTTTTAATACTATTCAAATCATCTAATAGGATTTTATAAGCCTCGATACCAGTAATTTTTTGAATTGCTTCACGCATTTCAGAGCTATTTTGTCTTAAAATAATGTCTTTGATTTCTTCTCCATCAAAGATAAAAAATGGTGCAGCGTGGTATGGAATAACACGATCAATAAATTTATTATAGGCTTCTATATTATCAATTCTTGCATGTTTTGCATGAGTGGAACCAGGAGCTTTAATACTGATACTACGTTCTTCTCTAGTTACTCGTTTTAAACTATCAAAATACCATTTTACTTGAAGTTTCCATTCTTCTTCACGATCAGTCTCAATTATTAATGTAACGGAACAAGAACGACCACCTTCATCAAAGAAGGTATTGTTAATTACGTTTGAGAAAAGTCTTTTATATTCCGTTTCACTCATGCCTCTTTTACCAAAAAGGACAAATAGAATAGCTTTTAAGATGGTCGTTTTACCAGCACCATTTAAACCACCAAGAAGTATAATATTTTTATTTTCTTTTTCTCTAACGTCTCTAGGAATATATAAATCTACCGATTGTTGACCATAATAGGTTTTATAACTATCAAAAACCAGTTTTTTAAGTAACAATAATTCCACCTCAATCCTTTTTTATATAAAATTCAATTAGATCTGTATAATTTTTCTTTCTAGCACCTTGTGTTAAATTTTCATATGAATGATTTTTTGCGCTTTTAAAAAGCTCTAAAATTAACTTCTTTGGAATATCATTTTCTTTACATAATGATTCTAATAAAAGGTCGGATTGTTTTTTTATTTCTGTCATTACATTCACCTTCTTTTTTTGAAATCTATTTGTATATATTTTAACATAATTTTAATCCCTTTTTATTTCCTATTTTTAGGGTGATCAAAAAACTGAAGACCTAAGGTCTTCAGTTTTATAAGTTCTTGAATATTTCTAAGTCATTTATTTCAATGTTTGCATTTAAGGAAAAGCGAATCGTATTTCTTACTTCATTAAGATTTAAGCCAATAGCTTGTAGTACATGACTTGGTTTACTAGAGCTACAAGCAGAACCAGTAGAGACTGCAATATATGGTGCTAATTTTTTTACTAGTATTTCATTATTAATTCCTTTAAATTGTACATTAAGTATTCCAGGTATTTTTTGTTCAGAATCATTATTAAAAATAATTGAATCTCCAAATTTGTTAATTAATAGATCCTTAAGTGCATTTTCAAGTAAATTTAGTTTTTCGATATTACTCTTTAAATTTTTCAATGTAATTTCAGCTGCTTTGCCCATTCCAACAATATTGTGGACAGCTAATGTACCACTTCGGTAATTTTTTTCTTGTCCTCCACCATGAAGTAGTGGAGTAATTGGAATAGGGAGTCTTAATGAATCTTTTCGAAGAACGGCTACACCGACACCTTTTGGACCATGAAATTTATGAGCAGAACAGGATAAAAAGTTTATTCCTTCTAAGTCATTTAATGATAATTCGATTTTACCAACAACTTGGGTTGCATCAGTATGTAAAAACACTCTGTATTTTTGACAAAGCTTTTGAATTTCATCCATAGGATTTAGTGAACCAATTTCATTGTTTCCCCATATTAAAGAAACGAGTAGGGTAGGGGCAGTTTGAAGAAGTTCTTCAAGTTCATGGATATTAATTCTTCCATATTGATCAACGTCTAGATAACTTATTTTAAATCCTTTTGAATGTAAGTATTCACACACTTCTAATATAGAAGGATGCTCTGTTCTAGAAGTAATAATATGTTTATTCTCACTATTACCGTGGTATTCTGCAATGCCTTTTAAAATCATATTATTACTCTCTGTAGATCCACTTGTAAATATTACCTCATCTGTGTCACATCCAAGTAGATTGGCAATATGTTTCCGAGAATTCTCCACTGCATTTTTGGCATTTTCAGCTAATGTATAATACTTACTCGAGGGATTACCGAATTCCTCGAGCAAGTAAGGTAACATTGCATCTTTTACATCTGGATGTATTGGGGTAGTTGCACTGTTATCTAAATATAGCATTCTAATCACTCCACATTAAATTTTAACATGTTTTCATAAAATTTTTCTGCATTTCCTGCGTACTTATATTCATTTTGAATAATTGAAATACCGCGTTCAAGATGTGCATTAAAAAGGGTAGGAAAGTACTCTTCATCTGTTAATAATTTCCCAGCATGTTGAGAAATTAATGTCTTATAAATTTGATCATATTCCCCAGTAAAAGTTTGCCTGTTAATTTCTAACCCATTATTCGATCTGTAGTTAGGAATTTCAGGTGTTGAATTAATTGTAAGTGAAGCTCCAACTGCTAAACGTGCTAATATATTTGGTGTTAGCTGAGTAGAGGATTGAAGTTCTTTCAGAATTTCTGATGTATTATTAGAGAGTTTTAATCGATGGATCATTTTTTTCAATCCTCCTTAATTAAATTGAAAGTATCCTGGAGTTACCTTTATGTTTTGTTCTTCAGTATTAAATTGTAATAAATATTGTTTTGATATATGCTCGTCCAAAAGTTTAAACTGGGTAGAGTTTACTTCTGAATTTGTAGATAAGATTAATACTTGTTCTCCACATTTAGGAATAAAGTCAGTTAATACTCTTTGTTTATGCGTATTATCTAAACGACCAAGTAGAGTATCAAATATAAATGGTACGCGTCTACCCGAACATTTAAACATTGCCCAAATAATAGAAAGTAACAAGATTTCTTTTTCACCAGCAGAAAGAGTGATTTTTTCTATTTCTTCATTAGATGCATTATATAATTTAACGTCAAATGTAACTGAGTTAATTCTTATGGAAGAAATATATTGATTTTTACGCATTAACCTATTTAACATATCAGTTGCTTCCATTTGTACTTGTTGTAACTTTTTCTGATGTTGTACTTCTTGAAAGCGTTGACTTAGCTTTATAATATTTTGAGCCATTTCAAAGGTGTTTTCCGTACGTGTTTCCTGCTTTAAGTATGTTTCTTTAGCAAGTATTACTTTTTCGGATTCAGCTAGCTCATTATTAAGATTTAATCGCATTTCTTCTAAATTTTGAAGATCAAATTCAATTTTGCTAATTTCTTTTGTAATTCTTTCCATTTCTTCGAGCATTTTGTTAAAATCATTTGCTTTATCGTTCGTTGCTATTTTTTTACGGATCTCTTGTGCTTCAGATAAAAGATCACGATTTTTACTAATAATCTCTAAATAATTTATATGGTTTTCATTGTCTATAAGATTCGAAATCTGTTCAACTTGACCCCTTTGAGATGGGGATAAGTTATGAATTGTATTAACTTGTTGATTAGGTCGAAACTTATCAAGGATCAATGATCGTAATTGACTTGGTTGAATTGATTTATTATCTAATTGTTCAATGATATCTTGTATATCAGAAACTGATAAAAATTTACTAGCTTGATTAAATAAAATCAATTGGTCTTCTGCATCAATTTGACTTAGAGACTCGTTTAGTAGTTTTTTGTTCATATAAAAAGGTAAGAAAACAGAAATAAATCCTTTTACTTTTTCATTTAACTTTTTACGTTCAGATTCGATTTCAGACTCTTTTTTTAGTAGTTCGTTTCTTTGGTCATCTTTAAGACCGCCATGGATTTCAAAGCTTTTTTTGTTTGAAAGAAACAATTCATTTAATTGTGTTTTCTTTTCATGTAGTTGGATTATTTCAAGCTCAATATTTTGTATTTTTTCAACGATTAAGGTTTTATTTTTTTGCTCTTCAAATAATTCTTCTTCAGTTTGGTTGAATTTTTTTTCATCGATCTCTTTTTGTAAATAATTTGTAAGATCTGATTGAAGATTATTAAATAAATCCAAATTAAAAACAATTGTTGAAAGTTCCTTTAAATATTGGGATAACTCATTATTATTAATAATTTTCGATATTTCTTCACCATCAAATAAACATAAATCGAATAATTTAGGAGGGAATAGCTCTTTTAGTTTTGAAAAGTAATTATCTGTTTCTGCTTCATTTAAAAATTGTTCATTTTTATAAACCATAAAATATTCTTTTGGTTTATCATCAAAAAGTTTCCAACCTCTGATGATCTTGTATTCATTTTTCTGATAATTTTCGATTTCAGTAAATATAATTTGAATACTAGCGGAACTATTATTTATTGTTCTTATTGATGAATTAATACTCGCATATACTCGTTTATCGTATTCTGAACTATTTTTGAAACCAAAACCAAACGCTCCAAATAGTCCTAATTTAATTGAATTTAAAAATGTTGTTTTCCCTGCGCCATTTTCTCCACCAATTAATACTACATTTTGACCCGGAGAAGTTTCTAAATCAAAAGAATTGGTTCCACGATAAGCTCCGATATTTTCTAATATAAGTTTTTTGAATTTCATGATTTTAGAACCTTTCTAGTTAAATGTGTAGATAATCTTGTTTAAGTACTTTTTCAAGATCTTGCATTAGACCACGACGAACTTTATAACCGGCAAAATCTTTTTCAAGAGAAATTAGTTTTTTTAACATTTTTAAATCAACATTATATTCCCGACAAAGTGTTTCTAGATCAAAAACTTGTTCCTGATCAAAAAGAGGGCGGTCATCTTGTTCCCAATCAAGATCTTTTCCCATAACTTCTCTATAGATAGTTGGAAGTGAATCTTCCCAATCACCGTTCTCAAGCCAATATCTTCTGATCATTCGAAGTTCTTCTTCCCTTATTAGTTCAAAATTTTCTTCATAAGGATGTTTTAGATCACGTTGTGTTTCTAATAATAGAGTTAAGATTTCTTTTCGAGCTTCCATTGTATATGGCCCAACTCCAAGTCGTCCTAGTTTTCCACTATCTAGTTTAATTAATATCTTTGGATCATAGGGTGCACTTAAATCAATATTATGTTCTTTTATATAACGTTTTAAATCCTTTTTCTCAAGCTGTGTATATTCACTTAATAGGATCGTTTCTTTACCTTTTCTAGATTTTTTAGGTATTACAACGTATTCCATGCCATCGATTGTGTCAATTTTTACTTCTTTTAAATACATTTGACCATTCATTCTGTATTTCATACGTCTTGTGCGATCATCACGAATATCTGCAATGAAATTTCTAAATACTAATAATGGTTTCATCCAATCACTACCACTATTAATAAATCCATTTAGTGCTTTATCTTCGGTTACGACAGTACATACCCAGCAACCGAATCGACTATTACCACATGACCCAGCACTTTCTTTAATATTTTTATCGATTACTAGTGGACATTCTCCACTACTTGAATCTTGATAAAGTTTATGAAGTTCAAAATTGTCATCACCCCATGGTGATGTGTGATTTAATAAATAATCCCAAACATCATCAAGACTAAAGCTTTTAATTGGTGCGAATACATATGCATTTGAAAGTGTTGAGTGTCTCATTAAGTCTTTACCTTCAATAGTGTGAGACTTTAAAACATTATCTCTTGTAGCACTCTCGTTTTCTCTAACACCTAGAACCATAATAACTTCACCAAATGAATCAACTTTATCCATAATAAATTGATCAGCTGGTTCAATCTTTAATCGGTCAGTACACCAACGGAATTTTTGGTTTGGAGAAGGATAACCTTTTCCAATTAAAAGAGACCAAAATGTATTTTCAATTATTGGTTTAACCTTATGTGTTTCAATAGGAAGATCTCGAGTTAGAGCTTCTTTTTGAATTCTGTTTAGTGTAGTATTAATGGATTGAATAATTAAAGGTGTTTCAACCAAAGTATCAGATGAGATGATATACACTTTCTTATGAAGTTTCTCTTTAGGAAGTTCTGAAAGAGATTCAAATACTAACTGAGCTACAACAGTTGAATCTTTTCCACCACTATAACCAACAACCCAAGGTCTAGTATCAGCAAGATATATTTTTTTAATATGTTCTTTTGTATCATTAATGAATGTATTATTTTTTAAACTCTCAAATAAGTTTAACGTCATTAAAATCACCTAACCCGTATTTTTCTTCTATTTTTTGTTCTACTTCAGTTAATGGCAAATTAAGCAATTGTTTAATTTTATTAGCTGTTAATAAAATCGTATCGCGAGTTTTTTGAATCCTACCATTTGGACTAATTGCTCGATGTAACCAATCTTTTTCGTTAGTTCTACTCCAATCGATGGAATTAAGTTGATGAATATAACCTTTCCAATCATTAGAGTAATTTTTTATTAAGAAATAGCCAACTAAACCAATTGCCTCAAGGCATACACCATGACCATTGATATAATTCATTCTTAAATCTCTAGCACTCATTTTCTTTTCAAAAACTAAGTTCCATTCTTGAAGTGTCTGAGTCAATTCATTCCAAAAATCAATTAAAAATTGTTCTTCTTCATTCAATAAATTTTCACCTTTTGATTTATTAACTAATCTAAGGTTTGTATTAAAAATATGATTTAGAGCCAGGATTTTTGGAGAATTCTTTGATAATGTAACACGTTCTTTATCTGTGTAACGTGCTAATAGAGTGTTATTTGCAACAATTTCTTTAGTAAGAATTGATAATTTATCACGGTGATCATATAAAATTCCAATCGAGGTAGTGGTATTAACCGCATGACGATTTAAATCTGAAAATATCTGTTGTGATTTTTTTAATCCTGTATCTTGAAAAATTACAATAGAAATTGTTTCATTTCCTAGTTCTGGATCAATTTTAAGTGCTTCTTCAATCGCAGCTCTACGATGTTGTCCATCATTAATTAAAAATCTAGCATCTAATGAAACATGTAATTGACCGATATCTTTAAAGCCACCATCAGCATTGATTGAATTAAACTGCATTTCTCCATCTACAGAAGCAGTCAAAGAAGAGAAAACATAATCTTTACTATTTTCGATAATATAGTTTGTTATTTCAGGTATACGATTTTTATTTAAAATTCTTTGTGATCTATGCTCTGCTGGAATTTCTTCTTCATCAAATAAGAAAATTTTTGGTATGAGTTTTAAAGGGCACATTACAACATAATACTCCTTTAAAGCTTGTTTTCCACGAACTGCTGGAAATACGTAACTGAAACCAAAGTCCATTAACTACACCTCATTTTACGTACGTAATAATTAATATGATTATATACCAATTTTTATACTATTGCTATTAATTCAGATTGATAGATTAATATTTTAAATTGTAAAAAATTAAATTTATTTATGACCACGTAGCTGAAAATTTATATTGAGAATAATAGTGATTCTTTCTAAATTTAGAAGTTATTAAATTAAGTAAAGATATTTTACATACAAACCTGTTCATTTTTTTGAACAGGTTTTTTATATTTTTTACTAAAAACCCCAATCCACCAAATAGAACCAATACTTTCATTTACCCACTCAAATTTCTGACTATCCCATCAGTTAAGATAAATCCAGATTCAATTAAACCAAAAACTGAAGGAGGAATTCATATGAAAAAAATTACTTATTTATTATTAGCACTTCTAATTACTCTACAAGCCGGCTGTTCATCTAACAATCAGGAAAAGGAAACATCAAAAAGTCCAAAATCAAAGGAAGAATCAGTAGCCGTCGATAAAGGTCTATTCAATGTAAAACTCACGTTACCAGCTTCAATGTTTGAGGGTGACGACATCAATAAAGCCATTGCTAATGCAGAAAAAGAAGGAATCAAAGTTACTAAAAACAGCGATGGATCACTGACTTATAAAATGTCTAAATCTCAACACAAGAAAATAATGAAAGGATTAAGAGAGGAAGTCATTGAAACAGTCAATGAAACAAAAGAGAGTAAAGATTTTGCTTCGCTAAAGGATATTACTTACAACAATGATTTTTCAGAGTTTACTTTGATTGTAGACAAAGTAGCCTATGAAAATAGCATGGATGGTCTTGCTGCATTTACTTTTGGGATGTCTGGAATGATGTATCAGCTTTATAACGGGGTAGAACCAGATGAGTATAAAGTTACCGTTTTAGTAAAAGATCAAGCTACTCAAAAAGAAATCGATAAAATTGTTTACCCAGATGCGCTTAATGATAAGTAATTTCAAAATTTCATTAGACCAACAAGTAAATTAAAAGTGAGGTTAAGAAAATGAACAGAAAATATTCAAAGGTAGTAAGTTTATTTGGAACAACTTTATTAACAATTTCGTTATTAACAGCATGTGGGCAAGGTACAAAAGATGTGACTGTAAAAGAAGACCCTCCAAAAAAAGAAGAAGTAAAAACAACTAAAAAAACAGAAAAACCAAAACAATCCAAACTTGGTTCAAGAACGAATCCAGTCCCATTTAAGAAAACTGCTACTGTTGATGACGAATTATATAATGACAATGGAGATTCATTTCCAATTAAGTTTGACTTAACGGTAGAAGAAGTAGTTCGTGGAGATGCTGCATATGCTAAGTTAAAAAGTATGAATGAATTTAATGATCCTGCGCCAGTCGGTTATGAATGGATATTAACTAAGGTAAAAGTTAAATTTGTAAAATCAGCTACTGAAGATTTAGCATTTAATATTGATGGAATTATGAATTTTAAAGTAGTAAGTGAAAGTGGAGATATTTATAGTGGGGATGTATATGGAACAACGGATCCTGAATTTAGCTATGAAATGTATGTAGGGAATGAAAAAGAAGGCTACATTGCTAATTTAGTAAAAACCGGGGAAAAAGCGCAATTACGATATGAAGAATTCATTGGAGGTCAAGTATTCTTTAATTTGCAATAATACCCATATTCATCTAAAAATGTTAATGATAAGAACGAAATGATATACTAATAAAGAAGTGTGTACAGCAAAGTCTGTGCACATTTTTTCTTTTATATCGACAGACCATCAACAACGTTTGGAGAAATACTATTCTCAAACAAAATGATGATCTAGCGGAAAAAACTCTAAATTCCAAAAACGGTGGAGTCCTAGTTCTAAGTTACAACGTTCCAGACAACATTCTACACTGGAAAATTGATTAGAGGTAATAAAATTAGTGAATAAACCCTAAATTAATCTGGCTAATTTTTACTAAAATAACAGGATTTTCTATGATAAAATTATAAATAGATTAAGATAAATGTGAAATACAACTTGTTTCTTAGCAAACTATTAAACACATTTATTTGCTGGAAACTTTATAAAATAGGTAGCATTTATTACAAAAAATAGATAGGAGTTATTAAAGATGAAAAAACTTGTTATTGGTATTCTTACAATTGGACTTATCCAAAGTTATTCAATGATTTCAACTGATGATGCTAGTGCAGCTGTGAAAAAATTTAAAAACTGCACCGAATTGAACAAAACATACAAGGGTGGAGTTGCCCGTAGTTCATCCGTTAAAAATAAAGGCGGTAAAACTAAATATAAACCATTTGCATCAAAAGCTCTATATGACGCTAACCAAAAAATGGATCGAGATCATGATTATATAGCGTGTGAAAAATAAGTTTTAGAAGTTTAAAAAAGATAGTTCCTAGGAAGGACTTATTTCAGAATGTTAGCAAACCTGATTTTTATCGAGTTTGTTTATTGTAACCCATACTATATTTAAGTATCAATGCAATCTTCAAAATTTTTGAAGACTGCATTTTTTATTTCTTAATTCTTCAATTTATGATCACATTTGTAGTGAATTTAATAGAATTTAATATGTTAATATTTTCACAAGTTATTAAATTTTACTTATTATTTAATTACTTACTAAAAAGGAGTGAGACTTTTGAAGAAAAACTGTTATTTTATTCAACTTGAATTAAATTGTAAAAATCATTTGACTCTTGATATAAATGAAGGTAGAGAGATTTTCCACCTATCAGAATAAAATTATGGAAAGAAATGTTTTTGGTCAAGAAGTTTCTGTCTGCTAACAACAGGCTGCAATAGATACCATTAAGAAATACATTGAAAATCTAGGTCAAAAGTGAGGTGGATTGATATGGCAAAGCACAATAAAGCATATAAGTTTCGATTATACCCAACTGACGAACAAGCATTTCTTATGCGAAAAACTTTTGGTTGTGTGAGATTCGTCTACAACATAATGTTGGCAGAACGAAAAGAAACATATGAGAAATTCAAAGATGATCAGGAACAACTTAAGAAAAAAAAGTTTCCAACTCCTGCAAAATACAAAGCAGAATTTGAATGGTTAAAAGAAGTTGATTCTTTAGCCCTGGCAAATGCCCAACTAAATTTACAAACTGCATATAAGAATTTTTTTAGTGGTCACAATGATTTTCCTACATTCAAGAACAAAAAAGGTAGAAATTCATATACAACCAATCTCGTAAACGGAAACATACTGTTATTTGCTCGCCATATCAAATTACCAAAGCTAAAAATGGTACGAATCAGACAACATAGAAAAATCCCACCAGACCATATAATCAAGTCATGCACGATCTCCATGACAACTACTGGTAAATACTATGTTTCTATTTTGACTGAATACGAAAAAGAAATTGTACAAAAAGAAGTGAAAAACGTTATTGGATTAGACTTTGCGATGGCTGAATTATATGTGAGTAGCGAGAATGAGAGAGCCAATTATCCTCGCTACTATCGTGTTATGTCAGAAAAATTAGCAAAAGCACAATGCATTTTGTCTAAGCGTAAAAAAGGTTCTGCACGTTGGAATAAGCAACGTCTAGTAGTGGCTCAGCTTCATGAGAAAGTAGCGAACCAACGCAAAGATTTCCTTCACCATAAGTCAAAAGAATTAGCTTCTAACTTTGATGCAGTCGTGATTGAGGACTTGAACATGAAAGGAATGTCTCAAGCCCTTCACTTTGGTAAAAGCGTTCACGACAATGGGTGGGGTATGTTCACTACTTTCTTAGCTTACAAATTAAAAGAACAAGGAAAACAGCTTGTGAAAATTGATAAGTGGTTTCCTTCCACTAAGAAGTGTTCTTGTTGTGGTTCTGAAAAACTGATGAAACTATCTGAACGCACCTACCATTGTTCATGCGGTTATACGATAGATCGTGACTACAATTCAGCACTCAATATCAAAAATGAAGGCATTTGCCTATTATTAGCACAGAAGCAAAAACTCTTGGAACAAGAGGGTTAGCTCGGTCAGTTTTTGTTGGCTTGTAAAAGCAACAATAAGTCGAGAAGCCCCCACTTCAAGTAGACAGGAAGGTTAACTAGTGGTGGGTAGTTCACAAGACTGGGATGATGATCGAAATCTTGTTTTTGTAAGAATTTATACTTTTGATAGTATAACAGAGAAAAAAATAGATTCATTAATAGAACTTGCCATTAAATCATCTATCACAAGATTAATAAATAACAACTTAATGATGTGGAAGAGAGATGGCTTCTCTGCTATATCCAAGAAGTCTTCGCTATTTTCTTGTAGTTATGTTTCATGGAATACCTACATTACGTAAATGTTCGGGAGAATAATAATGATATTAACAGTCTTAGTTTTAATTTTATTACTAATTCTAGGGAATCTATTATTTAAACTAATCCCCTGGAAGTATATTACTGTACTATTTGGAATTATTGTATTGCTATTAGTAGGTTTTTTCATTGTTGAGCGTACTTCTATTTTAGTAAAAAATAGACTACTAGAAAGTACTTCACTAAAAAATGAAGGAATGAATGAAATTATGATTGATAAACAAGTTACACCTGAACTATTGGTAGATCTAAAAAGTAAATATGGTAGAACAGTTAAACACACAGATATTGTAGTAATACTTCCTATTGAAAATGATAGAAACTATCAATTTAAGAAACTATATATAGGAACTAAAAACAATAAAATTAATAGTATTGTTTCTGAAGATCCTAAACTAAAAACTAATAAAGGGATTGGAAAAGGAGATGATATAGCTACTATTATAGATAAGTACGGTAATAACTACATTCACTCGTTTGAAGAAATTGGAGAAACGATAACGTATCTTGATAAAGAGAGAAATGTTAAAATGACTTTCATTATATATAAAGAGAAAGTATTACAAACTATTCTAACTAAGTATTAAGTCAAGGAGATTTACTATGCCTATTTCAATTATTATTATTTTAATGTTTCTTTTTTCATTATTTTCTTTATTTATTGGTTTAATGAGAAAACAAAAATATATTATAATTATTTCAAGTATACTATTACTTATATCATTAGGATTAGGAGCATTTATAATCGTATTAATTGGAAGAATGTAATTGATGAAATCATTAAAGATATGTAAAATCCTCCTATATATGATTCATTTAAGAGGGGGATTTTTTTATTTCCTTCTATCGAGTGAATTTAATTATTTTTAAATTTTAAAAAATCCGGCCCAATAAATGAACCAGATTTCTCATGACTGCTTTATCTCCAACCTACGCGCAACCAACGACAAAACATAATTCACAATAAAATACATCAATGAAACGATCACCATAACAGGGACCACATAAGATTCCTTCTGCGCATAAATAATCTGTCCATTATGCAATAAATCCGGTAACGCAATAACAACAGCTAAACACGTATCTTTAAGTAAAGAAATAAACTGACTAACAAGCGGCGGAACCATTCGTCTCAATGCTTGGGGCAGAACGATGTGACGCAATGTCTGGATATAATTCAGTCCAGATGCACGTGCTGCTTCGATCTGTCCTTTTTCAATCGAGTTTAAGCCACTTCGAATAATTTCTGATATCATTGCTGATTCAAAAACCGTCAATGCTGCGATTGTGGCTGTGATTATTTTCATTTCAATCCCGATTTCCGGTAGAGCAAAATAAGTAAAGAAAATAATCAGTAACAGAGGCAGATTCCGAATGATCTCAACAATCGCGGTTAGTAATTGAGTCACAACAGGAATCTTCGTATATCTAAGCGTACCAATAAGTCCACCAATAATAAAACTAAGTAAAATTGAAATGGCAGCGACCTTAAGGGTGACCCAAAATCCTTCTAGTAAAAATTTTATATGATCAAGTGTGTATACATCAGCGAACGAATGCAGAAAATCCATCTATGCACCTCCTTAATTACTTCTAGCTAAGCGTTTTTCTAAATACCCCACACCGATACTTAAAGGAATCGTTAAAACTAAGTAAAATAAGGCTACGAAAATATAAGTATCAAATGTTACGTAAGTCATTGCAGAGATTAGGTCGCCTTGATACATTAAATCTCCACCAGCTACGACTGCTAATAAAGATGAGTTTTTTACTAGATTTAGAAATTGGTTGCCAAGGGGAGGGATTACGATTTTGATCGCCTGGGGAAGTATAATTAATCTCATTGCCTGTCCGTAACTTAAACCTGTCGAGCGGGCGGCTTCTATTTGTCCTTTTGGAACAGAGAGGATGCCTGCACGGATTGCTTCGGATATGAAGGCTGCTGTATAGATGGTCAGTCCGATTGTTCCTGCGATCATTCCACTAAAGCTTCCAGCTAAGTAAGTGAAAAACACGATCACGAGTACTGGGATGTTACGGATAAATTCAACATAAACCGAGCCTAACCAGTTAAGTGGTTTAATTGGAGCAATTCGCATAACAGCAATGATGGTTCCTAAAATAAAGCTACATAATAAAGCGATTAAACTAGTTAAAATGGTGACTCGTAATCCTTCTAAAAAATATTCCATATGTTCTGTTAGTATCGAGAAATCAATCAAAGGATTTCCTCCTAATTAGTAGGAAAAGCAGGTCCGTAAAATTACGGACTCTGCAGATCCAATCATTAATTTTTAATCCATTTATTTTTAATTTCATCGTATTTACCTGAATCTTTCAGGCTTTTTAATGCTTTATTTAATGCATCTACAAGCTCCTTATTTCCTTTCTTAACAGCGATTCCATAAGGCTCTTCTGTAAAAGTTCCACCTACTAATTCAAATGTAGGATCTTCTTCTTTCATTCCATAAAGGATTGAATCATCAGTTGTTAAGGCATCACCTTTACCAGCTTTTAAAGCTGTGAAAGCTTCAGCATAGTTTTCGAATTCAAGTACTGTTGTTTCAGGAGCTTTCTGACGAATATTTACAGCAGATGTAGACCCTTTAACAGCAAGTACCTTTGTCCCTTTTTTCAAGTCAGCAAGTCCGTGAACTTTACTGCCTTTTTTCACAAGTAAAGATTGTCCTGCATTAAAGTAAACATCCGTAAAATCTACTTCTTTTTTACGTTCTTCATTAATGGTCATTGTTGCGACTACTGCATCAACTTTACCATTATTTAAGAGACCAACCCTCGTTTTTGACGTAACCTCTATGTACTCAGGTTTAACATCATCACCAAACATTTCTTTAGCAAGTGCTTTGGAAAGGTCAATATCAAATCCTTCTACTTTACCTGTTGATGGGTTTTTCAATCCAAATAAACGAGTGTCATATTTTACACCAAATACGATTTTCTTATCATCCTTAATGCGTGCAAGAGCATCTTTGCTTTTTGAATCATCCTTACTACCACAACCTGCAAGAACTAAGGCGGCTGTAGCTGAAACTAATGCCATTTTCATGAATTTTTTTAGAAACATTCCATTACCTCCCAATTAATGATTTAATATACGACTAAGAAATAAGCGAGCCCGTTCTTCACGTGGGTTCTCATAAAACTCAGCCGGAGTTGCTTCTTCTAATATGCGACCCTCGTCCATAAAGACGATTCGGTCGGCTACCTCTTTGGCAAAGCCCATCTCATGAGTCACGACAACCATCGTCATGCCTTCCTTAGCAAGAGTCTTCATAACATCTAGCACTTCACCAATCATCTCAGGATCAAGTGCTGAGGTAGGTTCATCAAAAAGCATAATATCCGGTTTCATCGCAAGCCCGCGAGCTATTGCTACACGTTGTTGCTGACCACCAGAAAGCTGGGAAGGATACGATTTCGCCTTCTCTAAAATGCCAACCTTCTCAAGAAAATGCTTGGCTATTTCATCAGCCTCTTCTCTAGATTGACCCAGCGCTTTCATAGGAGCTAGCGTAATATTTTCAAGCACAGTTTTGTGCGGATACAAATAAAAATGCTGAAAAACCATTCCAATATTTCGCCTTAACTTATTGAGATCTGTTTTTTTATCCCCAACAGAAATCCCACTAACCGTCAGTGTCCCGTCATTAATCGATTCCAGATGATTGATACAACGCAGCAAAGTACTCTTACCAGAACCAGACGGACCAATGACAACAACAACTTCACCTTTATTAATTGTAAGATTAATATCTTTCAAGACTTGAAAATCGCCATAGAACTTATTTACATGTTTAAATTCAATCATTCCTGACCTCCTGTACAATTTTTTGAATATGTAAAGTGGAGAATTTTGGGAATCAATATTTAATGTGTATGCTTGTTTACATTTTATTATCACGCTAAATTAATATTTAGGCTTTTTGGACGAGGGCTTTTGTACTAAAAACCTATAAGCAAAGATACTATGAAAATAAAGAAGCAGTTCGTAAACTTTCACTAAAAAAATTCAATATTTTATCATAAATAGCATAATATTCTTCCAAATTACTAAGTTAAAATTTTCACATAAAACCAAGAGTTGTTAATTAGAAAAGGAGGATTTATTCATGACACAATATCATTATATTTCTTCACCAATGCGACTGAAAGAAGGTTCCTTTGGTGGCAATCCTATTTCTCCTAATGTTTATGCAAATGAACTAGATTTTACACATTTATATATCGAAAGGAATTATGATCAAGAGGAAAAAAGGATGTTTAGTTTCTCTAAACACTTCCAATATAAGCATCAAGTATGTATGATGTCTCAACAAGTTCTAATGAAAGGAGATAAACGGATTACTCCAGAAGGTGATAAATGTTTAAAGATTTTATATGAATACATTAAAGAAGCTGTTAATGAAAGTGGCGTAATAGAGTTATTTGCTTCATGGAATTCTGAGGAAGACTTACCAATTAGTCAAAAACGCGAAATTACACTAAGTGATATAAAAACTCCGAGGGACTTAATAATAGCCCAAAGGGAGTTTGTTACAATTTATAAGGACTATGCTGATGAATAAAATCAAACTAATAAAAGCTTCTCCATCTTAAAAAGTACCCTTTTGAGTAGACAGTTATTATAAGCTACTCTATAGGGTACTTTTCTAGTAAAAAACCATCATTTTTACTAATTAAATATGTTAAAATTAGATTAAGTTACATATTAAATACATCTTTTGAATTTTACTAATAAACGGAGGAATCCATGGAAAACCGTGAACGTTTTTATAAACTAATGAAACTATTAGAAAGTAAGACAGATATTGATCATGAGTTTACTTTTGATGAGATAAAAAAGAGATTAGCAGCAGGTGAAGAGGACTTTTCGTATAGTAAAAATACGTTTTTAAAAGATATATCGGTATTAGTGGATGTTGGTTTTGATGTAATTGAAAACGCTTCAGATGGTAAGGCAACTACATATAGTCATCAGGAAAGACTATTTGAATTACATGAACTCCGATTATTAGTCGATGCTGTTACAGCTTCAAGATTTTTAAACAAACAAGAAACAAAAAAGATCATAGATAAATTAAAAAAACTTACAAGTGAAAACGAAGCCAAAAAGCTTCACAATGGCATTATCCCAGATACAGCCATTAAAAGTGAAAGCAACCGAATTCACTTCTCAATCGATCAAATTCATCAAGCGATCGCCGAGAAAAAATTACTTACCTTTCAATATGGCCGATATAATTTTAACAAAAAATTTGAATTAAGCCATGATGGAAAAGAATATACAGTAAAGCCACTCGCAGTAATTTGGTCAAATGATTACTATTACTTAATTACAAGAAATTTACCCGATGATCAGCTTAGACATTTCCGCGTAGACCGAATGAGAAAAGTTAAGAAAACGGAAGAGAAATTTCAAGATGAACGCTTTAACGTAGATGAATATTTAAGTACAGTTTTTAATATGTTTGCAGGAGAACCTGATTATGTAAAAATCAAGTTTAAAAAAGGCTTATTAAATGTAGTATTAGACCGATTTGGATTAAAGGCCAATATACAGCAAGTGGATGAGGACCATTTCATTTTAACGACTAAAGCTGCGATTAGTGATGGTTTGATTACTTGGATCTTAACATGGGGAAAGGATGCTCAGGTGATTAGTCCACCTTCAGTAATTGAGAAAGTTCAAGAGCAAATTTTTGAGATGAGTAAATTGTATAGTATGAATTTGCAACAATAAATTTTTACTAAAAAGAGGATCTTTTGGGGGATGCTCTTTTTTTCATTGTAAAACCTTCATATTAAGTTCAAAATTACTTTGATTAATATGAGAATAACTATGTTAGTGTTTTCACAAGAGGAACAATTTTAATTATGATGTGAGGTTTGAAAATGAAGCTAAAGATCGTATTCTTGTCGTTTATTTTAATGGTAGGGGTCGGTTTAATTATCTATTTATTCATTATGTTTTTCCTACCAAACACAGACATAAAAAGCAAAATAGAGGTAAATGAAATAAGTAAAAAATTAAATAGTAACCAAACTATACTTATTCCATCAGGATTTGGAGTGGAAAATGTATATCTAGTAGACGATGGAGTTCTTTCTCCACATATAGATGTGCAGCTTTCACATGATATAAAAGTAAGTATTTATTCATCAAGTGACATAGATTACGAAGGAGGCAGGAAGGCAAGAAATAGAATAGTAAACAATCTTAACATTAGAGAATATCAAACGAAAGATCATAGAGTAATCTATCTTTTTAAGGATGGTAAACTTAATTATTTGTATGAGTTTGATGAAACTTATAGGAAAAGGATTGATGAGTATTTATTAAAAGAAATTTAAATAATTTACTTTGTAGTGAAGCATTTAACAAAATAGGATAGACGTAAGACGGAATGGGAGTCAAAAGGTTAGCTTTTAACCTTTCAACTCTCCTTATGCAAATTGAAAAAGAAACTCTTCAAAAGTTTTTGCCGACATAATTTTCTTTTCAACTTTTGGATAACTCATTACTTCATATAATTTTTCAAAAAATAGCTCAAATCCCTTTTTGTCACTTTCTGCAATTGCTAATAAAAAAACAATATTTACATAATTTCCTTCGCTCCATTGGATTGGTTCTTCTGAAATATAAACTGCAATCTTTGATTCTGTTATATTTTCAACCATCGCATGGGGAATGGCTATGGATGAAGTAATATTAGTTGGCGACAATTTCTCTCGTTGCATTACTTTTTGATAAAATTGATTTGACACAAATCCCTTATTTTCCAACTCTTGGCTAAGATACTTTAAGCATTCACTTTGTTTAATTTTCCTATTACCAACAAAAAACAGAGAGGAATCAAAGAACTTAATCAATTCGCTACTACGATTATCGTTGCTAAGCATTTTTTTTATCACTTCAATCCCTTTTTTTAACGACAGAAAGTCCACCTCTACAACCGGAACTTTTGCATTGGAAATTGGAATGGTGGAAACGATAAAATCGGCTTGTTGTTCTCCTTTTAATTGAAATACAGCATAAGAAACTGTATCAATAATCTCCACTCGATCTCTAAATTCCTTATAAAGAATGGTTTCTACTAATCTGCTTGTAGATGTGCCTTGTCCACAAACCAAAAGAATTTTCTTCTTTTTGACGATGGTTTCTTTGTTTCGCTCTAAAGAAGAAGCGATATGTAGAGCAACATAACCAATTTCGTCTTCATTTAAATTATATTTATGAAATACATGTGTTTTTTCCATGGCCAAAAGTGTTAATTGAAAAGCGTAGGGATATGCTTGCTTAATAGTATCCAATAAAGGATTGTTCTTCTCTTTTAAAATTTCTTTTACTGGTAGATAAGTAGAAAAGTGCTGGAACAAATCTTTTTTTAATACAGGATCATTTCTTAAGTCAACATCAAAAATTTGAAAAATATTATCCACTATTTGTTCTACTAATACTTCTATTTCTTCAATGACTTCATCCGTAAATATGTTTTGAGGAATATTGGAGATAAAGTGAAGATAGATCCAACGTCTTTCACCTAAAGGAAACGTAAGATGAAATCGTTCTTCCAGATAATTTATTAACTGCTCCATTGCATCTTGGAAATTCATATCCATTAGAATAGTAGGAGGAATATTTTCAGTTAGAGCACAATCATTTTGCATTCTCGTAATACTAATTGCTAAATGAATAATAAAATTTTTTCTATGAAAATCAGAAATTAGAAAAATATCTGGTGGGAAAAACTTCATTGTAACTTGTGCTATTTCATCCAATTCGAGATTTTTAAATAACTTTTGCTCAGATGGTGTAAAAGATGTAATGTAATTAGTTGAATTTTTGTTGATTAATTGCTCTGAAATACAACTTCGGATGTTCTTTTCATCTCCAAAAATTTTATAGCCGATATTTGTCTTTGCTTTAATTGTTAAATTGTATTTTTTAAGTAAACCTTTAATTTGCCGCATATAGCCAAGCAAGGTTGTCCGACCAACAAATAGGGTGTCACAAAGTTCATCCAACGAAAGATAATCCTCACTAAAAAGCAGTAATGTTAACAGTTCTTTTATACGCTCTTCAGAAGTTTCTAAATGATTGTACGCATGGTGGCTTTCTGTAGTGATTCTATTATGAATTTCTGAAAGTATTTCTTTTTTTTGCAAACTGTATCCTTGTCCACGAACCAAAATAATTTGCCCATGATATTTTTTCAATTCTTCGTTCAGTTCATTTATATCATTACGAATCGTTCGGCTAGAAACATTGAAAAGTTCAGCCAATTCACTTTGCGGTACAAAAGATTTTGTATATAAAAGGGTAAATATTTTATTTAATCGATTATAAGAAAACATAGGAGACCCCCTTAAATAGCCTTATTTTAATTTTAAAGAAAAATATCATCATTTACAATGGATGGTAGTTCAGCTTATTTCCATAAAAAAGTGGCAATAACCGAACGGAATTGTTCATTTTTTTCCGGTATAAAGCTGGAAATGAGAGATGTATAAAAAAATGTTTTGTTATTTTATATTAAAAGTAGGTTGAAAACAAAAATGAAAGCGTTAGTGAATTGAGGGGAAATACGTGATGAAAGAAAAAAAATATTTACCGTCAGAATACATTGATGTAATTGATAAAGTAGTTGACTGGAAAACAGCTGTGGAAATTGCTAGCCAGCCATTGCTGAAAGATCATCTTATTACTGAGCAATACGTTCAGAATATGATACAAAGTGTGGAAGACAATGGACCTTATATGGTTTTAGCTGATTATTTCGCACTTATGCATGCAAGGCCTGGTGAAGGTGTTAACGAGCAAAGTATGAGTATGTTGGTTACAAAGGAGCCAGTTGACTTAGAAGGAAAGAAAGTAAAAATTTTCTTCGTTCTGGCTGCTGAAGATAACAACTCACATTTAGCAAGTCTTTCACACATTATGGAAATTTTTCTAGATACAGACAAATATCAGATCGTTCTTTCTGGAGACAAAGAAGCAATTATACAACTTTTTAACTAAATGGAGGTAAGGAAAATGAAAATTTTAGCAGTGTGTGGATTTGGTGTTGGCAGTTCAATGGTTTTAAAAATGACTTTAGACAAAGTTGCACGTGAGCTTGGCATTAAGGCTGATGTAGAAAACACAGATATTTCATCAGCAAAAGCAATGCAAGCAGATGTGATTTTTACAAGCAATGAGCTTTCAGCTGAGTTGAAATCTTCAGTAAAAGTACCTGTTTATGCAGTGAAGAAGTACATGGATGCAAATGAAGTTAAAGAAAAAATGCAAGACTATTTAGCAACAATAGGAGGTTAAGAATATGAATTTTATTACAGATCATATTTTAAGAAATCCGCCTGTGTTACTTGGACTAATTGCTATGCTTGGTTTGATTATCCAAAGAAAGTCTGTATCTGACATTATCAAAGGCTCTTTATCAGCAGCATTCGGTATGGTAATTTTAGATGCCGGTGTAGGAATGTTAGTAGGTACAATCGCGCCTTTAAACGCGGCTGTACAATCTGAATTAGGTGTTAAAGTAGCAGAAGGTTTATCAGATGTAACTTTTACTGCTGAGCATGGTGGCGATATTGGTTTAGCGATGTTTATCGGTCTTATTATTCATTTAGCGATCGCGCGTTTCACACCAGTAAAGACAATTTTCTTAACTGGTCACATGTTATGGTGGTTCCCCTTCATCTTTATTGCAGCAGGAGTGGAAGCTGGTTTAGAAGGTGGCATCTTAATCGGTCTAGGTGCTGTATTCTCAGCGATTTACTGGTCATTTATGCCTTGGATTATGCGTAAATATGTTTGGGATGTAATCGGTGATGATAGCTTCTTAATTGGTCACCCAACAGGAATTTTATCGCTTATTTCAGGATTCGTTGCAAAACGTGTTGGAAACAAAGAAAAATCAACTGAGGATTTAAATATTCCTGAAGGACTTGGCTTCTTCCGTGAAATCTCAATTACAGGTGCGTTAGTAATGCTTGTAATGAACATTGTTGTTGGCATAATTGCTCCTTCTCTAGTGTCAGAGAATGGTAGTTTAGTAATGTTCGCTTTCAATGCGGCATTGAAATTCGGTGCAGGTTTATTAATCATGCTTTATGGTGTTCGCTTATTGATCAACCAAATTATTCCTTCTTTCCAAGGAATTGCAGAAAAGTTAGTTCCTGGTTCAAAGCCAGCATTTGATATTCCGATTTTATTTAACTACCGCCCAAACGCAGTTATTATCGGATTTATTGTAGCAATGATTACATCAACTGTCCTTGTTATCATTGCAAATACATTTAATATATTTGGTGTGCTATTAGTACCACTTGTAATAACAAGCTTCTTCGAGTGTGGTGGAGCTGCGGTTATCGGTGAGGGACAAGGTGGGGTCCGAGGTGCGATCATCGGTACCATTACTGCTTCTTTTGTAATGGTTGCCTTACTAGGATTTTCAGCAGTGCTATTTAGCGAAACAATTACAAACTGGCTACTAATCTTCGGTGGAAATGACTTATCCCTATGGGGAATCATCAGTCGTGGAATTGCAAGTCTCTTCGGAGGGTTATAATATGTACCAATATGTTGAAAAAGTTCAAACGATCTTAACTGAGGTTTTTACAAAAGAAACAGAGAATATTGAAGCAAGTATTGCATTATTAACAGAAGCAAATTTAAAAAAGAACTCTGTATTTGTTTTCGGTGCTAGTCATGCAGGCATTCTTACGGAAGAACTGTTTTACAGGGCTGGCGGAATGATGACGATTAACCCAATTTTTGCTCGTGAATGTATGTTAGACCGTTCACCAATTACCTTTACCTCTCAAATGGAGCGTCTAGAAGGCTATGGAACGGTTGTAGGTAAAAATGTTCCTTTTAAACAAGATGATATACTTATTTTACATTCTGTTTCCGGCAGAAATCCAATTATCATTGACTTGGCATTTCACGCAAAAAGTCGGGGTGTAAAGATTATTGCACTAACAAATGTAAAATACTCTAAGTCAGCAAAAAGTCGTCACTCAAGTAGAAAATGTCTGTATGAGCTAGCAGATATTGTAATCGATAATCACGGTCATATCGGTGACGCATGTTGTGATATTCAAGGTATTGAGCAAAAAGTTGGAGCTACTTCAACTGTTGTTGGTGCAACTGTGTTAAATACCATTATTGTGGAAACTTGCCAAAGATTAGTAGAAAATGGTATCAAAACACCACCAATTTTCTACTCAGCTAACTTAGATGGCGGAGATGAATTAAATCAGAATTTAATTAAACAGTATTCAGAAGCGATTCATTATAAATTCTAACATAAGCTAGGTCGATAGGGTAAAAATACTCTGTTGGCCTAGCTTAATTGCAATTTATGAATATATCATAAATAAAGCGGTCTTCCTAAATATACGTTATTTAAAATTAAAGAACGTAGACTAAAAAGGAGTTCTTTTATGTAATTAGAACAAAGAGACTCGGCGGAAAATCCTCGATAAAGGTGCAACCATACAATAATCTTTTGTTTATTATGTAATTGAAGTTGTGTTTATTTTAGTAAAATGATGACAAATATATTTTATATACTAGATTTAGTTTGATGCAATGTTAGAATATAAATAAAAATATTGAATAATGAGGACCATAGGGATGTACATTCAACTAACAAAAAAACTTTCAGATGAAATGAAAATCAAAATAGAAAAACCAGATTTATCAAACGAGAATCAACTGTTTTGCTGGCACGCTAATATCTTTAAAATTGGCCGTAAAAAATGCGTATTAGTCATGAATAACGTAACTAGATATTGTTTTGTGATGTATGGTCTTCTAAAAAAGGATTTTACGAATTTTGAAGAGGTAATGCAGAGGAATATTGTGACAAATTTTCTGGCAAACGAGTATGATATCGAGAAAGTTGATCAATATATGGAACACCTTGGTGAAGTTCAATACAGTGCAACAAGTGATCGAAGTATTATTTCACAGATGAATGATATGATTTATCTTGCTGAATCTTATGTTTACCACAGGGTAGAGTTAGATGAAATAATTAGTTTGCTTCACTTAAATCTTCATCTTAATGACATGCCTTTATACAAGTTACGTTCTTCTCCGAAAAGATTGATGAGAGGAGCATTGGATGAATTTTTTCATCAAATGAAGTGATCTAAAGTACCTTTAAATTCAATTGAAATTTCTCATTTGGAAATCAATCATTATTAATCTTAATCTTAAATTACCTTGAAGAAATTATGACTTCAATTGCAACCAATATTCACCAAATTAGTCAAGTAAGAGCTAAATCAACGATGTTAAAGAATGCTATTCAATATAAGTTTTTCAATGGAGAAGCTATTCCACATTCCACATTAAATCTAATTGAATCAATAGAAGACGGAAAAAAACAGGAAATAGTTATAGGGGAAATAATGAGTATTAATGATGGACGATCCAAAAAATATTTCGAAACTTAATTCTTATTTACAGAGATGTATTTTATAAAATAGGAACCAAATTAGGTTCCTATTTTTATTGTTTGTTTGTTCATCATACGGTGGTATATATATTTAATTCCTCATCATTAGAATGTTTTTACCTTTTTTGTAAAATAAGATGACTTTATTTTGTCAAAAAAATTTCAACTATTTATCACATATAGAACATTTTCCACAAGAATAGTAGGGTAAAGTTTTTAAAAGTATTTCATGTCTAGAAATAAGGAGGGGTTTGAAATGTATACAAAACAATCTATTCATAAACTTATAATATTGTTATTATCATTCAATATTTTAGTAGGATGTACACCGAATAAGCAGAATATCATTAAAACATCTAAAATAGAGTCAACTAAAATGACAAATGATAATTCAAAGTCAAATAGTATGAAATCCAATATTGTAACTGCAGCTGTTGCTGAGGCAGAACAAGTACCGAAGCTCTACTTTAAATTTTTAAACGAGAAAAAATACGACGATGCAATAAAATTACTTGGTCCAACTATTGCATTTTATGGTGACTCTTCTTCAAGAAAGTATCTTGAAAACTTAAAACACACGACATTTCTGGAATTTAAGGATATTACAAGTTCAGACAAATTTAGATTAAGTCCAATTCAAGAAGAATATTATGCAGTTAAAGCATATTATGCAAAAATAAATAATGAAGTAAGTGATCCTGAATTAGTGCCTATGATCATTGGAATCAATTATAGACTAATGATTGTAATAAAAGAGACTAAAAATAGTCAATGTTTATTAGATTCAGATGAAACAATCGATCCGCTTTGAAGTTAAAAGTATAATTAAATAATTACTTTAGGCATTCACTAAAGTGAGTGTTATTTTTTTACAAATTAAAAAAGAGCACCTAGAAAGCGCTCTTAGAAAACTCACTTCTTACAATCATAAGCAACTAAAGTAATATCCAATTCTTCTTCTAAATTCTCAATCTTACTCTTCGCATCACTAGTTAAATCTGCAATAAAAAAGTCACTATTTTTTAAATCGTTATTCTCATTACTCATTCTAAAATCCCCTTTACCAAAATTTTACCTTTTCATTATTCCCTGTGATAAATAAACTATCCTAATTATAATTGGACAATTAAATAAAATTTTATTACGTAAAAAATCAATAAGACGAACATCTTACTTTAGTTATTTGTTAAACTATTTATATTATTCAAACAATTTAGTGGTAAATAATAGGTTAACAGAAAGGGTTGGATATATGGATAAGGATACAGTTTTTGCGATTGGAGATATACATGGTAGCATTAATGAATTAGAAAAATTACTTAAAAAATGGAATCCTGATAATGAAAGGCTGGTACTACTAGGAGATTTAGTTGATCGTGGTGAGAATCCATACGAGGTTTTGATAAGAGCGCAGCAATTAGAAAAAGAATACGGAGCAGTTGTTATATTAGGAAACCATGAGCAAATGTTATTGGACTGGCTTGAGCAACCTGAGTTTAAACAAGCGTATTATTATGGACAAGGTGGTTTAGAAACGATTAATTCATTTTTTAAATTTGACATTACAAATAAAAGAGGCCCTAATGAAGTAGCACAATTAATGAAGGAACAATTTGAATCGGAATTACAATTTATTAAATCAAGACCTTTGTATTTTGAATGGGAAAATTATGTATTCGTTCACGCCGGGGTTGATCTTAATCTTGAAGATTGGAAAGAAACAACAGACAAGGAATTTTACTGGATTCGTGATGAGTTCCATTACGGAAAAAATGAGACCAATAAAACATTTATTTTCGGCCATACTCCAACATCAATCCTTTATAAGACTGAAGGGAAATTTGATATTTGGTATTCACCTTGTAAAACGAAGATCTGTATAGATGGGGCCGCTGCATATGGTGGGATTTTACATGGGATTAAGGTTAATAAAGATGGCATTATGTCAACCTATTCAATTCCTTCTAAGACACAGTCTACTAAGTATGAGATTTAATTGAAGAGCTTCGTAATGATAAATTATTAGGTACTATTATATGTTTTTGGACTATTATGATAAAATTAATTGAGTTCAAGTTCATTTTGAGGTAAATGATCATTTGAATAGGAAGAAGAGCGATCTATATCAGCTCTGACCTTTAATATTTCAGAGGTTGACTTTCCGACTACATTAGAAGCCATCGTGGCTAAGGAGGAATTGAAGATGACTAAACTAGACCTACTGAAAGATTTTATTGTTAACAAAGAATTAGACATCGATGTATCTAAGCCTAATAAGGAATTTACAAATTTTTCATATAATGGATTTGATGCAGGCACAGTCTATCAAAATGACACTTACAGAATTTCTGTATCTCGTGGAACAAAGGTAGAACGACTATTCCGTAAACGTAAATACAAAATGAAAGTTTCTAAAGACAATAACAACAATCTCGTAGCAATCTTTGAACTAGGAAGTGATGTTGATTTTGTACAAGTTAAAACGTTGCTTCTAAATATGGATAAATTAGCTAACAATGGACTTCGTGAAGAATTGAGCCGTGCAGTAAATTAATTTCATTTTATAATGAAAATGGTATGGCTTCTAAAAAGTTATCTAACAGTGTATGTTGGTTAAATAATATGATTGAACCCACCAAATAGATGGTGGGTTTTGTTTTGTCTGAGCAACTATATTTTCAAAAAGAGCCGCGATTAAATAAAGAAATTGGATCAATAAGCTGGTTATTATAATCAGTTTATTCTAAAAAATTTAAAAATAATTATTGACGTATGAGTATTTCGTTATTATGATTAACATATGTAACCGGTTACATATCAATGGAGATAAAATGCTATTGTAGAGTAGCTTTTATTTTTTAAGGAGTATGTAACCGGTTACACATAAACAAAAATTGACTAAGTTAGAAGGTAGAAATGATGTCAGAAGAAATTAAAATCTTGTCCCCATGTGGGATGCTTGGGTATGGATTTCCTGCCGCTTCATTTTTAAATGGACTAAAAGATAAAATACATGGAATTGTCGTTGATGCTGGATCTACGGATGCCGGCCCTCATAAATTAGGTGCAGGTGTTTCGATTGTTAGTGAGCGGGCGTTAATGAAAGATTTAGACTTAATCATAACGAATGGTGTTCCAAGAAAAATCCCAATTATTATAGGTTCTGCTGGTGGAGCGGGAGCGCGACCTCATTTAGAATCAACGATTGCAATTATAAAAAAGATATTAAAAGAAAAAGAATTAAGTGCTAAGGTTGCAGTGATTTGGGCTGATTTTACACAAGAGGAAATTATTGAAGCAAATCGTGCGCATAAAATAAAACCTTTAAGTCAGAATATTCCTGAATTAGAGGAAGAGACAATCAAGGAAACGATTCGAATTGTTGCCCAAATGGGTCATGAACCAATATTAGAAGCTTTAGAGAATGATAGTGATATTATCATTTGCGGACGAGCTTATGATCCATCACCATTTGCAGCGATTGGAATTTATCATCAAAAAGATCCTGGCCTAGCTTATCATTTAGGCAAAATTTTAGAATGTGGTGCACTGTGCGCAGAACCTGGAACTACAAAAGATAGTATTTTAGGCGTTTTAAAAGATAAGTCCTTTACAGTTGAATCATTAAATCCATTACGAAAGTGTACCCCTATTAGTGTAGCAGCACATACGTTTTATGAAAAAGAGCATCCATACTTACTACACGGACCTGGATTTAAATTAGATTTAAGTGACTGTGAGTTTCATGATGTTGGAAATGGTATTGTTGAAGTTTCGAAAAGCCGATTTATTCCTGAAGATACGACATTTATTAAACTTGAAGGTGCAAAAAAGGCTGCCTATCGAACATTTGTAATAGCAGGCATCAGGGATCCAATTTTAATCGAAAACATTCATGAGATAGAGGATCGTGTAAAGGAACAAGTTTTTGAATACTATCCAGAAATTGACCGAAACGATTACAAAATTAACTTTTTAAATTATGGAATGAATGCAGTTCTTGGCTCGAAAGAAATCGAGTCATTTAATGGCCATGAAATTGGTGTTTTATTTGAGGTTATTGCCAAGACTCAAGAACTAGCAAATAGTATATGTGCAACAGTCAGATCAACTTTTTTACACTTTGGTTATGAAAAACGTAAGTCTACTGCAGGGAATCTAGCATTCCCATTTGCACCAAGTGATGTTGAATTTGGAGCGGTATACGAGTTCTCTATTTATCATTTAATGGAAATTAATCATAATCCGTTTCGAGTCGAGTACTTGTAGGAGGGCAAAGTAATGGCTACATTATTTGATTTAGCAAAAGTACTTAGAAGTAAAAATTCAGGTCCATATGAATTAACGTTAGATATTTTATTTGATTCAGAACATGTATACCAGATGGTGAAAAACTCTGGAAAGATTACAAAACAGACAATTTGTCACTTATATAATTTACGAGAAGAACAGATTCACCATTTTGTTTTCTTTGATCAAGCTTTGGGAATCAAAATTACGATTGAAAGAGATGTCTCTTCAGGTAGTGTGGGAGACAGAGATGTATATGGTGCGCAACAACATGCACCGCTTATGAAGATTACTTTTGATGAGGCGGAGATAACTAGTGAGGAAGATTGCAGTTGTAGGTAGTATTAATATCGACTATTTTATTGAAGCAGAAAAATTACCGGAAATCGGTGAAACACTATTAGGAAATCAATTCTTTTTATCGGTAGGAGGTAAAGGGTCTAACCAGGCTGTAGCTGCTTCTCGTTTAGGTGCTCAAGTAGCTTTATTTGGCTCAGTTGGTAGTGATGAGATTGGCGAAATCTTTATCGAAAATATGAAGAATGAAACAGTAGATCTAAAGAATTTAAATCTAGTAGAAGAAAGCCATACGGGTGTTGCATTTATCGAAATTTGTAATAGTGAGAATAGAATTCTAGTTGTTCCTGGAGCGAATGAATATACAAATGTTAACTATATTACTAGAGTGTTAGACGAATTGCTCACGTATGATATTGTATTATTCCAAATGGAAACACCAATTGAGTTGATGGAGTATTTAATTCCTTTACTACATGAAAAAGGAAAAATCATAATTGTTAATCCTGCTCCTGCCCAAAAAATTAAAAAACATTTAGTAGAACAGATCACCTATATCACACCAAATGAACACGAATATGAAATTGTTTTTGATAGCAAACAGCCAATGGAAGAGATCCTTAAGGACTATCCAAATCAATTAATAATTACATGTGGAACAAATGGTGTTGTTTATTATGATGGACAAGAAATTATTCGCATACCAGTTATTAAGGTAGAACCAGTCGATACAACTGGTGCAGGAGATTCTTTTTCTGGAGGCTTTGCTGTAGCGATCGCAGAAGGCAAAAATCTTTATGACAGTATCTGTTTCGGAACGATTGTAGCTGGTTTATCTGTTACAAAAAAAGGTGCTCAAACCGGTATGCCATATCGAAATGAAGTAGACCTTTTATGGAAAGAGGAGTTGAAACATGAAGGCAAAGACCACGTTATCGAAAATTAAAAAAGATTGGGTCATTTATTTAATGCTTCTTCCAGCAATAGTGTATTTCTTTATTTTTAATGTAATACCTTTGCTAGGAATGAAGCTTGCCTTTCAGGACTATCGGATTATTGGTGATAATGTGTGGGTTGGGATGAAGCACTTTAAAGTTTTGTTTAGCTCGCCGGCTTTCCTTGATGTTTTAAAAAACACGGTGATGATCAGTACAATGAAAATCATCTTTATTTTTCCGATTCCTATTATATTATCACTTTTAATTAATGAAGTTCGAACAGGGCCTTTTAGAAAGTATGTTCAATCAGTTGTTTATTTACCTCACTTTCTATCATGGGTTGTCATTGCCGGTATTTGGATTAGTTTATTAAATCCGCAAGATGGAGGCGTAAATGTAATTCGTCACTTTTTTCATCTACCATCGGTTGATTTTATGACTAGTAAGGACCATATACGTTGGGTTTTAGTTTTTTCAGAAATGTGGCGTTCATCTGGATGGGATTCGATTCTTTACTTAGCTGCAATTATGAAAATCAGTCCATCTCTTTATGAGGCTGCAAGAATGGATGGCGCATCTAGTTTACAACAAATGAGATATATTACTTTACCAGAATTAACAAGTACAATCGTTACTGTTTTTATCTTAAATTTAGGCTTCTTTTTAAACGCTGGATTCGATCAAGTGTTTAACTTAATTAATGACTCTGTTATTAGTAAAGTTGATATTTTAGATACTTATGTGTACAGAATTGGTATTTTAAATGCTCAATACTCCTATGCAACAGCAGCTAGTTTATTTAAAGGTGTAATTGGCGTAGTTTTAATTCTTGGAACACACTTTATCTCAAAAAGGATTTCAGGTAAAGGTGTTTGGTAATAGGGAGGTGTAGATTTGAAGAAGATTAATTTGACAAGGACGATTATCTATTTAGTGTTGTTTTTATTATCTTTATCAATATTAATTCCAATATTAAACTTACTGGCAATGTCGCTTTCGGACCCATTAAAAGTACATAAATTAAAAGGTTTAAGTATTTTACCAGAAGGTTTTTCATTGATTAATTATAAAATATTGCTTTCAAATCCACTAATTATACGCAGTATCTTCAATACGTTTTTAATTACAATCGTTGGTACTGCATTAAATCTGTTTTTGACTGCAATGGCAGCTTATGTGTTAGCTAGAACGAATTTTGTAGGAAAAAAAGTAATTATGGTTTTTCTGATCGTTTTAATGGTTTTCGAACCAGGCTTAATCCCGGAATTTTTGCTTGTTAAAAATCTAGGATTACTGAATACTTACTCTTCTTTGATTCTTTACAAAGCAATCAATGTATTCTATTTGTTCATCTTAATGAGATTCTTTGAAGATGTTCCAGATAGTATTTTAGAGGCTGCAAGAATAGATGGGGCGGGACATTTCAAAATTTTTACTAAAATTATGCTTCCTCTATCTAAACCTGCACTTGCAACACTTGGCTTATTTTACGGTGTGTATCACTGGAATGAATATTTCAGAGCAACCATTTATATTACGGATCCACATAAATGGCCATTACAAGTTGTGTTAAGACAATTTGTTGTAATGAGAGATAATACTTCAATGCTTGGAAACTTAACTGGTGGATCTTATAAACAAATTGCTAACCTAGATTTTTCTTCGTTACAGGCGGGGACAATCATTATTTCAATGATACCTTTACTCATTTTGTACCCATTAATTTTAAAATATTACGCTAAAGGTGCGCTTGAAGGCGGAGTAAAAGATTAATTTCTAGTCTAATTTTTTAAGAACACACATTAAATCAGGAGGTAAAAAAACAATGAAGAAATTACTTATGTTGATTTTTAGTGCATTATTAGTCATTACATCAGCTGCTTGTTCGAATGATAAAGCAACGAATACAAATGACAAAACATCCGATGGAAAAACAATTATCCGTGTGGTTGCAAAAGACGATTCACCATCAAATCCTGCTTCAGTAAAATATTACAGGGAATTAGAAAAAGCCTTAAAAAGAGACGAGAACTTAAATGTAAAATTTAAACTAGTAGAAGTTCCACAAGGTGATTATGCTGAAAAATTAAATCTATTATTAACAGGTGGAGATATTCCAGATTTAATTTATTTCCAAGGTGGAGATCAGCAGATTTCACAACAACAACTATTAGAAAAGTTAACGCCTTATATTGATAAGTCTAAGTATATTAAAAATTTACTTCAACCTTATAACCAAGAAAGATTAAAAAATTATCCTTACTTATTATGGATTAAGCCTCTAGATAAAAAGACACCTGTCATTCGAAAAGACTGGTTTGATAAGATGGCAAGTTCTCAAGAATTAATGGCAAATCCTACAACAGATAATTATTATAAGTTTTTAAAAGAATTAGTTTCTACACATCCAGGAGGAGCTAAAAAACCTGCTTATGGTTTAACAGCAGCAGGAGATATTTCGGAATTAGATTCTATGTTTAAAATGGCATTTGGACTAAATCAAACATGGTTAAAAAATAGTGATGGAACATATGTTTATTCAAAAGTATCAAATAATGAAAAAGAGTTACTAGCTTACTATAGTAAGCTTTATAAAGATGGAATCTTAGACCCTCAATACTTAACAAAGCAATGGGATACAAAAGAAAAAGCTTTCTATGATGGGGAAGCTGCAATTATTACCGGAACAAATGGTAAAGTTATCGATCTTTACAATAGTAAAATGACTCAAGTGAACGGTAAACAAGCTCAGTTAGTCGTTCTTCCAGCTGCAAAAGGAATTTATCAAGGTTTTGGTGAGACAGATGTAACAAAAGAATCTCGAGGTTATGCGATTTCTTCTCAATCAAAACAGAAAGATTTAGTGTTCAAAGTTTTAGATTACTTAGCAAGTCCAAAAGGTCAAATGCTAGATCGCCTAGGATTTGAAAATGAAGAATATAAAATTGAAAATGGTCAAATTGTTTTAACAGATAAATATTATAGTGAATGGTTTGCTAGATATTGGGAACCAACAGAATTTAAAACAGAGCAACCATTAAAAACTCCACTTTTAAGCGAGCCAGCTTTAAAATCACAAGAATTAGTTAAACAATCTTATACACAAGATAATAGTTTTATTTTACCAGAGAAATTCATAGCAAATTGGGATGCGATGGAAAATCTTTATAAAGAGTACGCAACTGATATTATTACAGGAAAACGCCCAGTAAGTGACTTCGATAAGTTTGTGAAGGAATGGAAAAAAGCTGGTGGAGATGAGCTTACTAAATATGCAAATGACAAAATTAAGTAAGGAGTTCTAAAATATGGTTTCGTTTCAGGATCGTGTAAGAGGTGTTATTCTTTCAACAGCCTTGGGTGATGCACTAGGGGCACCAATTGAAAAGTTGACCTATGAAGAAATAAAAGAGAAATATAGACGAGTAGAATCATTGAATACGAGTTGGTATAAAGAAGATGCTCCATTTGAAGTGACTCTTGGTAAAATGCGTGGACAAGGTATCGTAACAGACGATACCTTGATGACCGCAAGCTTAATTAATGTTTATTTAAAGGAAAAAAGACATCTTGATGCCTACGATGTAGGGAATGAATTCGTAAAAGAGATTGCTTATAAGAAGACATATATTCCTGAATTTGGTCGCGAAGCATTCATTATTGATCGTCTATTTTATCCTGAAAAATACATTTTCATGCGACATGTTTTAGCTAATTGTGATCCAAGAGAAGCTGGAATTGGAAATATGATAAATTGTGGAGCAGCTATGTACATTGCTCCAATTGGAATCGTTAATGCAGGTAATCCGAAATCAGCTTATGATGAGGCCATTCTTTTTGCAATGGGCCATCAAAGTAGTTATGGGCTTGAAGCGGCAGGGGTATTAGCTGCATGTGTTGCAAAGGCTTTTGAGGATAGCGTGAGTATTGATGAAATTGTCGAGACAGCTATTTACTATGCTAAAGACGGTACAAAACAAGCGATTATAGAAATGACTGAAGCGGCAAGAAAACTACGATCAGAGCATGCAGAAATGGATCGAGTCATTGAAACATTGCAAAGCGTCCTAACTAAATTTTCACCAATGAAAGATGATGTGCATCGAAAAATTGAGAAAGTTGGCATTCCATCAAACCATTACACACCAAGTAGATTATTTTCAATTGAAGAACTACCTATGGCGTTGGCATTTATCGTTTTAAATAATGGTGAATTCTATAAATCGATTTACGATGGAATCAACTCGGGGCGTGATACTGATTCAATTGGTGTTATGATTGGCGTAATTCTCGGAGCTAAGTACGGGTCTGAAGTGATTCACCAAGAAGATATTCGACTATTAGAATCGAAAAATAAAATGAACTTAACCGACTTATCAGATCGATTTGCTGAAGTTGCAAAAGAGATTATTTTACAAGATTTACATCTAAATGAACAAAGAAAAAGATTACTGTGATCAAAAGTGTAACCTGGAAGTGGAGTGAGTGAAATGATTTCGAATGATTATTTAGAGAAGGTATATGCTGGATTTTTAGGAATGAATGTCGGAATCCGTCTTGGTGCTCCAGTAGAGCCTACTGAGTGGACACCAGAACTAATTCAGGACGTTTATGGCGATATAAAGGGATATTTAAAAGATTATAAAACTTTTTCAGCAGATGATGATGCGAATGGACCGGTGTTTTTCCTTCGAGCATTATATGATGATGCGAAAGATCGTGAATTAACTCCAGATGATGTAGGCCGTGCATGGTTGAACTATACACGCGAAGGAATCGGAATGTTTTGGTGGGGCGGTGAAGGAATTAGCACTGAACATACTGCCTATAATAATTTGAAAAAAGGTATTTCTGCTCCAAAATCTGGTTCTGCAGAAGTAAATGGAATTGTCCTTGCAGAGCAAATTGGTGGACAAATATTCGTTGATAGCTGGGGGTTATTGTTTCCAAATAATCCAAAAAAAGCAGCTGATTATGCTGAGACTGCAGCAAGTGTGTCGCATGATAAAAACGGATTATTTGGAGCCAGATTTATTGCTGCATGTATCGCTCAAGCATTTTCTGCAAAATCGATTAATGAGATTATTGAAGCCGGCTTAAAAGAAATTCCAGAAGATTCTACTTATGCATTAGTTGTTAGAGCAGTTCTTGATTTTTATAAGCAGGTACCAAACGACTTCCGTCTTTGCCGTCAATATCTAGAGGACGAATGGGGATATGATAAATACCCTGGGATTTGTCATATTATTCCAAATGCAGGTGTTTGTGTCCTATCTTTACTTTATGGAAATGGTGACTTTGCAAGAACAATAGAAATTGCAACAATGTGTGGCTGGGATACAGATTGCAATGCTGGAAATGTTGGGACAATTTTAGGCGTTTTTACTGGGATTAACAAAATAGCAGATCATTATCGAAAACCAATTAATGATTTCATCGCTACATCAAGCGTTTCTGGTTATTTAAATATTTTAGATATCCCTACATTCTCTAAATCGCTAGCAATATTAGGATACAAGATGGCAAATCAAGAGCCTCCTGTAGATTTAATCGATAGTTATCGAGAAGAAGAAATTTATTTTGATTTCACTTTACCAGGTTCGACACATGGATTCAAAACGGACTTCCCTTTTAAAACTTTCTTAAGACACAACTCCGGGCAAGGGTATAAAAGGAATGGATCACTTGAAATCTTTATCGACAGAATGATAAAAGGTGAAAGCAGTAAAATTTTCTATAAACCTTTCTATAGAAGAGAAGAATTTAATGATGAAAAATACAAACCAACCTTTGCACCTCAGATTTATAGCGGACAAAACGTCTCTTTAAAAATCTATTCAGATAAAATTCAAGGTGAAGACTTTATTTTAACTCCATATATTCGAAATACTTATTCAAAAGAAACTGTAAAACTGAATTCTATTAAACTGATAAATGGTGAATGGAATTCAATTGAATTTATAGTTCCAGATACTGATGGGGAATTAATTGATGAAGTAGGCTTTATTCTAGAAAGTCCTTCAGAACTAACAAAAAGAGCTTTTGGAAAATTATATGTTGATGAATTCCGTATCTTTGGTAAGTCATGTTATTCAATTGATTTTTCAAAACAAGCTGTCGAATTTCTTAGTGTAACCCCTTTTTCTCATCATAGAGGAGAGTGGACCTTAGAAAACGGGAGAATGAAAGTTTCGAGTTTAACAGACTGTGCAGCATTTACAGGAAACTATTATTTAAAGGATGTAATCATTAATGCATCCATTATTCCAAAGAAAGGTGACTCTCACAATCTATTATTTAGAGCATCCGGAGTAGAACGTCATTACCAAGTAGGTTTTGATGGGGAAAATCAAGTTTCACTCATTGCGAAAGATTTTGGAATTGAACGAATTCACTCTGTTCCTTTTGAATGGAAACATGATGAAGAGTACCAGTTTGAATTGAAGTGCCAAGGGAATGAAATCTTTTTATCGATTAATAATGAAGAAATTCTCTCATTTGAGCACGATCGATTTAATCGAGGAATGTTTGGATTTGCAATGTTAGAACAAGGAGAAACAATACTATCTGATATTTCTGTGAAGGAATTATAAGGAGTTTATGAAAGGTAGCACTTAGCTACCTTTTATTATAGGGGCAATCAAGTTTAATGGAAATCCAGAAAAAGCTGCAGCAATAGCAGAAAAAATGGCATCTATTACGAATGCAGAAGATGGAGTATATGCTGCAAAGGCAATGGCTGCTAGTATTGCAATTGCTCTTGATGGAGCTTCACCAAGGGAAATTATTGACGCAGGTTTAAAACAAATCCCTGAAAATACATGGTTAAGTAGAAAAGTTAGCCAAGCTTTTTCAATTTTGGATTCAACTAATAATGATGGATTTGCTGCAATTCCACTATGGAATAATCAATTGGTCAACTCTATTTATAACTATGGAAATATTGCACCTGAGACTTTAGCGGTTGCCTATGCTATAATTCTTGCTACAGAAGGAGATTTTGAAAAGAGTATCATGCTTTCACTTATGTTACCAAAACAAGCTGATAGTATGCCGGCAATGGTAGGAGCATTGGCAGGCGCAATGAACGGAATAGAATCAATTTCGAAAAGTTGGGTAGATAGTGTTGATACAATTAAAGGCTTCTGTGTCCCACATTTAAAAGGCTTAACGATTACTAATACAGTAAAACGATTAATTGAATCAGAATAAGAAGATAATAAATAATAGAAAATATGTTACATTTTAGGGGAGTACAATCGAGTGAAGAATAAGAAAGCGACGATTCGAGATGTCGCAAAAGAAGCTGGTGTTTCTGTAGCTACGGTATCAAGATATATAAATAAAGTAAGTTATATTAGTCCCGAAACTGAACAAAAAATTAAAGTAGTTATGGAAAACCTTGATTATAAACCAAACGAGATTGCTAGAGGACTTGCGAAACAAAAATCGAAAACAATTGCCTTAATTATCCCTGATATTTCAAATCCGTTCTTTCCAGAATTGGTTGTTGCAATTGAAGAAGTTGCTAAGTTAAAAGGGTATGGCTTAATTCTAGTTAATTCAAATAATGATGATCTAAAAAATCCTATGTTTTGGAAGGAATTTCAAAGCAGATATATTGATGGTTTTGTTTTGGCATCATTTGAATTTAATGAAGAGATTCTAAAAAGCTTACAGAATTTGCAAATACCATTTGTTAGAGTGGACCGTGCAGTCGATACGCATACAGCTAATTCAGTAGGTGTGGATAATTACAAAGGTGCTGTAATGGCTGTTGAACATTTATATGAACTTGGATGTAAAAATATCGCTCATATAAGCGGTCCCGATGTTTTTATTCCTGCTAATGACAGACTTAGTGGATATCTAGATACTTTGCAAAAATACTTCCCATTACAAGAACCAATTGTATATCAAGGAGATTTTGCGATGGAAAGTGGCAAGCATTTAACTCAAAAGTTGATAGAGGATCATCCAGAAGTAGACGGCATATTTCTTGCCAATGACTTAATGGCAATTGGCTCTTTAAAGGCATTAAAAATGTTAAATAGACAAGTTCCAACTGATATCGCCGTTATTGGATTCGATGGTATTAAAATAGCCGAAATGGTAGAACCTGAACTGAGTACAATCGTTCAACCAATCTATCGAATTGGCGTCGCTGCAACTAATAAATTAATTCATTTAATAGAAGGAACAGAGGACACTGAAGAATATCAGCTAGAAGTTGCATTAGTTAAAAGAGAATCAACTTTAGGTTTTTTGCCTAAAGGGTAATGTTTCGAAATTTGCATTCATAGAATAAGCCAAATGTTCAAAAGGGCAAAGACTGTAGATAAACTCGATGAAAATCGTGTTTGTTTACAGTCTTTTTCTTTACTCATTCTTTAGGAATAGTAAATAAAACAATCATCGTAAGAGACGAAACGAATAAATCATCCTAACAGAAAGAAAAAAACAATAGTTATCCAGCACTGTTTATCCCTCGATTTTTAGGTACAACGTCACGATTAAATCTAGTATTCAGTTCACTTTTGAATATTCTGATATTTATGTAATATTGAATAAAATGAAATAAAAAGGTGATAAACATATGTGCAAAAATAATAAAACTATCATAACAATGAATAAATATTATGTAAGACCTGGTGACGAGATTGAATTTATGCCAAAAGAGGATAATGTAAAAGAAATCAAACCAAATTTAGTAAAAGGAATTGTAACGAAAGTTCTTTCAAATTCTGTAATTGTCGATATGAGAAAAGATCGTAACCATAGACATTATTACGAACATGATCATACTGTAATTAGCCATAAAAAATATAAAATTTTAGCTCCAATATCAAAAAGTTAATCAAACGTCATTTCCTAGAAAATAGCCTTAGCCCGAATTAAAGGGTTAAGGCTATTTTTTTCATTCTTTGAAATCTATAGTCTTATTTATTCCTGTCATTTTGCTTCATACATTGAGAAATGAGTGACTTTGAACTTATTCTGAAAAAGTTAAGTGAAATTTAGAACGTTTTTCAGAATTTAGTAACAATTAATGGAAAAAAAGTAATTTGAAAACGGTAATTAAACATGGAAAAAATGAAATAAGTTAACAGAATATACACCAATATTTCACTGATTTTCCACTATTTATGTAAGAATTTATTGCAACTATATTAGAATATTTATAGAGCGCTCTATTTAGTTTAATAATGTCAAAAATCATTCCCATAACCCTATACATGCTTTGTTTTACTCAGGAACCTTACGTGTTGTTGATACTATCGTGTTAGCTTATTAGAGTATATTGCCCCAAACCATTAATAAAAAGTAACAGAAAATCATCGCACCTATCTTTAATAATGACTTTCTATTTTGATATATCCCATATATCCATAGCATTGTAAAAAATACAAAACCTATTTGCCTGATAAGAGAAGGATCGTTAAGTACATCAAATATGTTTATGATTAAAAACAATAAAACTATTAGAATTGACGTTACAACTATTAATACAGGCTTTTGCAAAATCATTACCACCTTTTATTATTTTTTAACCGAGTATAAATTTACTTAATTATACTTAAAACTTTTTATTTTGAAAGTAAAATCTTAAAACTGGTGAGCACAAAAAAGGTGCTTAACATGAATGGATTGAAAAAATTTAAAAAATGTTGCATGAAAAAATAAATAAGCCCCAAGTTATGATTTTATCATATTAAAATAAAGATCAATATGAGAATAGTACTAGTTCTAGAGCAGGGAGAAACTGCTTTTTTTGTAGCAACAAAATAGGAGAAAAATACTAATAGTGACTGTTACTTTCATCAAAAATCAAATAGATTACAATCCACGCTATATTAATATTCTACTAAACTGAACTATTTCAAAATTAGATCTCAAAACCATCAATAATGTAATATTATTCATATCACTGTAACAAATTCTTCCAAATTTTAACAAACTCAGACTTTAGACCGTTTTGCTCTTTGATTAGTTTTGTTAAAATAGAATTAGAAATATAGAAAATATTGGAAACAAGGAGGACGAAATGAAAAAGGCAATTGTACAAATTAAGAACTTATCAAAGGAAATAAAAGGGAAAAAGATTGTTTCTGATTTAAGCTTTGATATTTTTGAAGGTGAAGTTTTTGGATTCTTAGGTCCAAATGGGGCTGGTAAGACGACGACGATCAGGATGATGGTTGGATTGATGAATATTTCGGAAGGTGACGTTGTCATTAATGGTCATAGCATTAAGACTAGTTTTGAAGATGCAATTAAGAATGTAGGGGCAATTGTAGAGAATCCAGAGTTGTATAAATTTCTAAGTGGTTATGATAATTTACTGCAATATGCTCGAATGAATAAGAATATTACAAAAGAGAAAATTGATGAAGTTGTTGAGCTTGTTGGTTTAACAGGAGCCATTCGTCAAAAAGTTAAAACGTATTCTCTTGGTATGAGACAGCGTCTTGGGCTAGCTCAATGTTTATTGCATGACCCAAAAGTATTAATTCTTGATGAACCGACGAATGGACTAGATCCAGCGGGTATTCGTGAGATGAGGGATCACCTGCAGCTTCTTACGAGGAAAAAAGGAATGGCCATTATTGTATCGAGTCACTTATTATCTGAAATGGAAATGATGTGTGATCGAATCGGTATTATTCAACAAGGTAAGTTAATAGATGTACAAACTGTAACAGAGCTTACAACTGAAGAAGTCCAAACATATTCAATTGAAGTAAATAATAATGAAACTGCACTTAAAGTACTATCTAAACATAATGCCGAGTTAGTTGATGGAGAAATACATATTGAATTAACGAGAGAAGATGTGCCGAATGTAATTGAGCTATTAGTAGAAAATCGCATTCGCGTATATGGATTTAAGGCAAATGCAAAAACACTAGAAGATCGTTTCTTAGAAATTACGAATGTGTAACTGATCTTTAGAAGTCTCATTAACTAGTGTATCTTGAGAAATTCAAAAAGAAAGGAACTTAAACCATGTTAAAATTGATTCAAAATGAATGGATAAAGATTATTAAAAGACCAGGTACAATTGTAATGATTGCTCTTATTGTTTTACTTGTAGGAGTTATGGGGACATTTGTAAAATATAATGAAAATAAAAAAGACCAAAATGCAGATAAAAATTGGAAGCAAACGCTACAAATACAAACTGCAGAAAATAAAAAAGAATTAAAGAGTTTAAGTAAAAAGGATCCTCAAAGACCATATTTAGAAAAAACAATTGCAATGAATGAGTACAGAATGGAGCATAATATTTCTCCAGATGAAAAGACAAATGTTTGGACTTTTATGGATGTTTCATCAAGTTTAATTATTTTAGTAGGGCTATTTACGATTATCGTTTCGGCTAATATAGTGGCGAGTGAATTTAATTGGGGTACGATTAAACTATTATTAATTCGTCCGTTTTCTAGAAAAAAAATAATTATGTCAAAGTATATAACTAGTATTCTATTTGGTTTTGCAATGTTATTTATTTTATTCTTAGTTTCAAATCTATTAGGTTTAGTACTATTTGGTACAGGAGACGGAAATACTTCTTATTTAGCATATGTTGATGGCCATGTTGAGGAGCAAAGTAGACTTGTCTATTCTGCGAAGCTTTACTTACTGAGCTTCATCGAAACATTTATGCTTGCTACGATGGCGTTTATGGTTTCAACTGTATTTAGAAACAATACAATTGCGATCGGTATTTCAATCCTACTATTAACAGTCGGAAATACGGTAACAGCTATTTTGGCTGGATTTTTTGACTGGACAAAATTTATCTTATTTGCCAATACAAATTTGATGCTGTACGTCAATGGCACTCCATTGGTTGAAGGGATGACAATGACATTTTCAGTCATCATGTTATTCGTCTATTTTGTAATTTTCTTAGGATTATCATTAGTTGTATTTTCAAAACGAGATGTAACAGCTTAAGTTGTTTATCATAAGTACTAGTTTCATCGAAGAAGCCTTATTCAAATTAAAGAATAAGGCTTTTTCATATGTCTTTCATTAAACAATGTAGTTTCTTCCATTTTTTAGTATAAATTCCATTTTATTTTCAAATGATAAAATAAAATCAAAATAGGGGAATGGTATGAGAACTTATAAAGATGGTATGAAAAAAGATTCCTCAACTGAAAATTGGTTTGATGAATTATCGAAATCAAATGATTTTATTAAATTTACAACTTCAAGTGATCTTCAGCAGGATAATTACTATAGTATTTATTTTTACCGAACGTTAATTAGGTCTGAGATCATGCATGATCAAGTACTTCCGTTTTTAACAAAGAATTATACTCTTGAGGAATTGATGACTCAAATTCCAGTTCAACAGCTTACGATTACTTCAGATAGTTATAAAATCAAAAGTAAACTGCTAAAGGGCTATACGGCAATTCAGTATGGTGATAATTTTACAGAGTGTTTACTTGTTAATATTTCGAATAATGTATCTAGAACAATTGGTCCACCGATCATGGAAGCTACTACTTTAGGTCCTCAAGTTGGATTTGTAGAAGATATGGATGTAAACATCAATTTAATTCGAAATAAATTACCAATTTCTGACCTTCATGTGGAGGAATTTGAAGTTGGGAATTTATCAAAAACGGGTGTTTCTGTTATTTATGTTAGTGGAATTGTTGATGAAGAGAATGTTGAAACTGTTAGACAGAGGCTAAAAGACATTCAATATGATCATATTCCGGATAGTTCTTTTGTTTCGTCAATGATCGCGGATAACTCACATTCTATTTTCCCACAATCGATCCCAACTGAAAGACTTGATCGGACAATTGGTGGATTAACTGAAGGGAAAATTGCCATTGTAGTGGACGGTTCTCCAAATGTTCTTCTTACACCTGCTTTAATTGATGAGACTTTTATCGCGATGGAAGATTATTATGTCAATTGGGTACTCGCTACATTTTTCCGTGCTCTAAGGATTTTCGGTTTTGCTCTCTCAATATTCATTACACCTTTTTACGTAGCTATATTGACTTTTCATTACGAATTGATTCCACCACGATTTCTTGAATCATTGATTATCTCAAGAGCATCTGTGCCGTTTCCTCCAATAATAGAGGTATTTTTCTTAGAACTGACAATCGAGCTCGTTAAAGAAGCTGGTCTTCGATTACCATCAAAAATTGGTCAAACGCTCGGTATTGTTGGAGGGATCGTTATTGGTCAAGCGGTTGTTGAAGCAAAGCTAACAAGTAATATTCTTTTAATTTTTGTAGGGTTAGGTACGCTTGCTTCTTACACATCAGCAATTTATAAGTTTAACAATACAATCAGGTTTATCAAGTTTCCGATTATTATAATGGCACAGCTAATTGGACTTTTAGGAATCTTTATGGGCTTTATCTTTTTAATGACTCATTTACTGAGATTAACTTCTTTAGGAAGACCGTATATTGGATCGTATCCGTTTAGAAAAACGGCTTTCAATGATTTATGGTTCAGGCTGCCATTTTCGATGCAGAAAAAAAGACCGACAAATTTAAGACCGGCTACTCTATTTCGGTCAACAACTGATATAAAAAAACCTGGTCCACCAAGTGATTTTGATGAATAATGTAAAGGAGATTTGTTCATGGCCAATTATAGAAGACAACAAGTATCACCATATCTCCTGTTTTTTATCATTACAAGTTCTCAAATAGGAGTTGGTGTATTAGGATTCCAACGGATCATCGCAAAAGATGCAGGTTATGATGCATGGATTAGTGTATTAATAGCAGGAGTATTTGTGCATGTTGTTTTATGGTTTATGTTTAAATTATTATCGAATGCAAAAGGTGATATTATTGATGCCCATACACAACTATTTGGTAAGATCGTCGGTTCGTTCTTTAGTTTAATCATTTTGTTGTATTTTATAGTTGCAGCAATTTCTGTATTAAGGCTATATATCGAAATCATTCAAGTTTGGATGTTTCCAACGATTCAAACATGGCTATTGGGCATAATCATTTTATTGCTATGTTATTACATTATATCAGGTGGCTTCCGGGTAGTAGTGGGTATGGCTTTTTTATCTGGAATCTTCACTGCAGTGTTATATACTTTGCTATTTCATTTGCCACATAAATATATCCATATAGACAATATATTCCCTATTCTTGACCACTCATTTATTGATTTAATGAAGTCTGCAAAACAGTCAAACTACACAATGGCAGGGTTTGAAATTTTACTGATGGTTTTTCCATTTATTCGAAATGCAAATTCATGTCAAAAGTTTGCTCAATGGGGGGTCGGCTTTTCAACTTTGATTTTTACATTATCTGCTTTCACTACTTTTTTACTATTAAGCGAAAAACAAATTGAACATATCATTTGGTCAAGAATCTATATTGCAAAACTAATTCAATTCCCATTTATAGAAAGGTTTGAATACATTCTAATTTCTACATTCTTAATTAAGGTCATATCAATCTTAACTTTATTATTATGGAGTTCAAGTAGGGGAATAAAATTAATTTTTAAATGGAAACAGAAGTATGTATTAATCATAATAAGTCTAGTTATTATTATTGTTTGTCAATTCCTTGAGTCGCGTAATGAAATCAATTCATTTACAGATTATACTAGTAAAATTTCATTATGTCTTTTTTATATTTATATACCAATTCTTTCAATTATTTATATGTTTAAAAAGTCAGGGAAAGCTGTATGAAAACTTTTCTACTTATTTTCGTTGTTAGTTTAGGTATTTTATTAAATGGCTGTTCTCTTGTTCCTTCTTCAGATGTAAATGAGTTAAATCTTATTGAAGGAGCTGGATTCGACTTAGACAAGACAGGTATGCTTAGAGGAACAGCGGTTTTTCCTATATTTAGACCAAATGCGGAGTCCATTTTTAAAGTAACTTCTGCAAGTGGTGAAACAATCAAGAAGATAAGAGAAAGATTAGATAGTAAAGTACGCTATCGTTTAATATCAGGACAATTACGTTTTGTGTCTTTTAGTTTAGAGTTAGCTAAGAAAGGGATTTTTCCGATTGTTGACACGTTTAACCGTGACCCATCAGTTGGTAGTGTACTACAATTAGCAATATTCGATGGGGAAACAGAGGATTTATTATCATTTAAACCGTTGAAAAAAGAAAATTCAGCACTTTTTCTACATGACCTACTAATCCATAATTCAGATAAAGGCCCGGTGCCTTATACTGATTTCTCAACATTTATTTATCAATATTTTGAAGTAGGGCAGGATCCATACTTACCTGTGTTAAAAATAGATAAAGATCGGGTTAAAATAAGTGGACTTGCTATTTTTAAAAAAGATAAAGTTGTTACGGTTATTCCTTGGAAATATGCTTTTATTTTTAAAACGATCATGGAGAAATATAAACAAGGCTTACATCAGTTTAAAATTGATGGAGAATATATAGCAATTGATAATATTAATTCGAAAACTAAAATTGGTGTAAAAGTTAAAAAAGGAATTCCTAAGTTTACCATCTCGACTTCAATTAAAGCCAGAATACAAGAATTTACAGGTCCAGAACCACTTTTGATCCCAAAGAATATAAACAAACTAGAAAAGACTATCGAAAAAGATCTTGAAAAACAAAGTCAGGAACTTTTATCGCTTCTACAGAAAAATAATGTCGATCCATTTGGATTTGGATCTAAATTAGAAGCTCATTATAGAGGCTTTGATGTGAAAAAGTGGACGAAGCAATATCCGAATGTAAAAATAAAAGTGAAGGCTAAAGTAAATATACTGCATTCTGGTGTCGTTGAATAAAAAATAGGCGTCTAAGAGTCAGTGGACTTATGACGTCTTTTTTAATGTAAACTATACAAATACTTTATTAAATTTTGCTAATATAATTTTGAAGAATAGTTAAGAATAAGCGTATTTAAGACAGAATTTAAGGTAATTCCTGGAGGGGATTATGCTTTTAAAAAATATTTTCATCACACATACGATCATCATTAGTTTTTTTTATCTAAGCTCTTCTATCTTATGGGGAGAAGTAAGACAAAGGTTTGCAGGGAAATCGAAATTTCAAGAATTTTTTATCGGGATCCTATTGAGTGTATTAACGGTTGTCTTAATAAATTTTCCGATTATTACAAATTATGGAATGAATATACAAATTAGGGCTCTTGGAATGGAGATCGCAGTAATCTTTTTTGGGAATATTACATTAGTGACAATGTTTTTTTTCGATATTATTGCTTTTTATTTTATTAATGGATTAAGTCCCGTTTACTTTATAGATTCACTATTGCTTTTGTTTCTCTTATTTTTTGGATTTTATTTGAATTTTCAAAAATGGGATGAAAAGAAAAGAATACAATTTTTGACTCCTATTATCATTTTGTTTAGAGGTATTAGTTTTTACTTTATCGATAAGTGGATGATTGGACCGAGTGGTGAGATTCAATTTGAAAGACTACGTGAAACGATCGGATTTTGGTTTATCATGTTTGTTCCAGCTTTATTTTTGAGTTATTTTATCGCATATCAAACGCGTAATACAGAAATAAAATTAAAGAAAATGGAAAATATCGCAAATGTTGACAGTCTAACCGGACTATTTAATCGTAGATACTTTGAAAAACAACTATTATTTGGATGTTCAAAATCATATGAAACATCAATACCAATAACATTATTAATGGTTGATGTGGATTATTTTAAAAAATATAACGATTTTTATGGTCACATAAAAGGTGATGAATGTTTAAGAAGAGTTGCAACTAGTTTGCAATTAGATACGACAAGCGAATCTGGTATCGTTGCACGATATGGTGGAGAGGAATTCTCGATTTTGTTACTGAAATCTGATCTAAAGGATGCACTTAAAATAGGTAATCGATTACGAAGAAATATAAAAAAATTAAAAATTGAACATGAGCAATCAGAGAAAAAAATAGTTACATTAAGTATTGGTGTAGCGTCAATGGTTGTTGAAACTGAACAAGATTACTTAAAGTTAATTGAGCAAGCTGATCAAGCATTATACAAATCAAAGCATAATGGAAGAGATCAAGTAAGTTACTAATAGATGAAATGAAAAAACATCTATGCATCCCCTTGAAGGTGATTTAAGATGTTTTTTTTGCTGTTTTATTTTATTAGTGGATTTAAATTATAATGGCCCAATGCATCGTTGACTAAATCGATATCATAAATGTTGTTCTCTAAGAAAAATTTTATGACTAAATCATTTAAATCGCTGTCTGATAATGTATAGCCAGCGGAACTTAAGATTTCGCTCGTTTCAGTTTGATCTAGTTCAAGTGCTAGTGATAAAGCAATGATTGTATTTTTCTTTGGTAGGTAATTAGGTATTGAGCGGATTTTTGAAAAATGTTTTCGGTCAATTCCTGCCTTTTTATATATTAATGGGTCACTGACATTTTTTTTATCGATAAAGTTAAATAAAAGCTCTTTGAATGTTGGTTTCAGTTTGTTTTTTATAAAAGCTTCAATCTCTAAATTTTCTAAAGGTTCAGCTGTATATGCTTCACTAAAATGTATTTCTTCTATTTTTACCTCTTCTAAATGCTGTTTTACATAAAGTTGTAATTCAATCAAAAGTTTTTCGTTAAGCATTTTAAAATTCCCCTTTTTAAAAAATGTCTCTTTTAAGGCGACCTATTCACTAATTCATTCAGTTACTATTATATCATCAAGAATGAAGGGGTTGATTTAGAATGAACGGTAATAAAACAGAAATTGTCTTTTTAATCGATCGAAGTGGATCAATGGCTGGACTGGAAAGTGATACGATTGGTGGATTTAATGCATTTATGAAAAAACAAAGTAGTTTTAATGGAGAAACGAATGTAACAACGGTGCTTTTTGATGACCAGTATGAAGTTTTATGGGATGGATGCAATGCACATGAAGTAAAATTAACGGATAAAGAGTATTTTGTAAGAGGCACTACTGCACTGTTAGATGCAATCGGTAAAACCATCATAAATGTAGGAAACAGATTGTCTTTATGTAACGAGGTGGAACGACCTAGTAAAGTCATTTTTGTTATTACGACTGATGGATTAGAGAATGCGAGTGTTGAATTTACGTATAGGAAAGTGAAGCAACTGATCGATCACCAACAAGAAAAGTATAATTGGGAATTTTTATTTATGGGAGCAAATATCGATGTCGCAAAAGAAGCTAGTAGCCTAGGAATTTCAAATGAAAATGCTTATACTTTTGAGGCTTCTAATGAAGGTATTGAAAAGATGTATAGTGTAATAAGCGAAGCAGTGTCTGAAAAAAGAATCTAATTTTTGATTCAAATCTAGTAAGTTTTTTTGACTTATTAGATTTTTTTATTGTAAATAATAATTCTTTAATGATAATTAAGTAGTAAGCTTAATAATGTTAGGATAGGGACAGAAAGCATATATAGAGGAGAGATGTACATATGAAACCACAAAGTTTTGATCATCACGTGAGATATCATCCAGTTTTTCACTTTTTTGGGGCACCACTAGCGTTAATCACAATTATTGGATCAATCGTTAACTTGTGTAGCGCGATAAAAAATCAAGATCAGATCTGGTTAGCAGTCTTTATTTTAGTTACTTCGCTATTATTAGTTGTTTCATTTTTTCTAACAAGACTTTATTCTAACAAAGTGCAAGATCGTGTTATTCGAATGGAAGAAAATTTTCGTCATTTTACGTTAACTGGTAAACCGTTAAATCCTCAATTAACAATGGGACAAATCATTGCATTACGATTTGCTAGCGATGAGGAATTTGTAGCGTTAAGTGAAAAAGCGGTAAATGAAGGAATGAGTTCGAAAGAGATTAAACAACAGATTAAAAATTGGCGAGCGGATGAGTATCGCGTTTAATTTTTGTGTCGAGGACCTTACTTTGTATAGGTCTTTTTTTTTATGTGTTATTTTAGTCAATAAGTAGTAAAGCGTACGAACGTATTTCTTTAACTTTTACTCTAGCAATAAACTACATACGAACATAATGGATTAAAAGCCTTAGTTAAGGAATATTTTGTAGATAATTTGTTGGATTTTTAAATTTATTTAAATAAATATAAAGGTTATATTTAGAAAATTTTGAATCTTTATAGGTGTACTAAATATAAAAGGGGAGAGTAATTATGAGAAATATGAAACGGATTGGTAGCAAATTATTGTTAAGTTCCGTATTGGCTTTTCAAGTTTTCACGCTACCAGCATATGCGACGTCTACTGATACAACGTCTGTAGTCAAGACTATTCCGCAAATTGATCGTCTGGTAGCCGATTTGTCAAAAAATTCAAACACGATCGGTATTCATGCAGGAATTGCAGTGTATAACACGAAAACCGGGGAAATGTTGGATCAATACGATGCGGAAAAAACATTTGTTCCGGCTTCTAACTTAAAGCTGTTTGTTACAGCAGCAGCACTCGATAAACTTAAGTCTAATTACCAATTTAAAACTGAAGTGTATACTACTGGTCAAATTAATAAAAAAGGAGTGTTGCATGGCGATGTAATTGTCAAAGGATATGGTGATCCATCCTTATCTGAAGAGGATATGCAAAATATGGCAAAAGAGCTATCAAAAAAGGGTATCACATTTATTAGTGGAGATTTATTAGTAGATGATAGTTACTATGATGACGTTCGACTTGGAGCAGGATGGATGTGGGACGATGAATCATATGGCTATAATGCTCAAATCAGTGCATTAGCTGTGCATGAAAATATGATCAGTCTTTCGATTACCCCAGATGGTGCCATTGGTGAATCTCCTTCATTAGGGATGAATCCCATTACTGAGTATGTAACTGTTCAAAACAATGCAAAAATTGTTGATGGTAACAAAAATAACATGACGATCGATCGACCTCGAGGGACAAATACAATTGTTATTAGTGGTACGATTGGTAAACTTTCATCGGTCTATACTGAAGATGTAGCGATAGACGACCCAGCCCTTTTTGCAGGAAATGTTTGGAAAAAAGCTTTGAAGGCAGAAGGAATTGACATAACAAAGAAAAAAGGGCAAGTAGAAAAGACTAAAATCACAACAGGTACTCCGATTCTTGTACATAACTCTCAACCCCTTAGTGAATTGATTGTTCAGTTAAATAAACAAAGTGATAATTTCTACGCGGAAATGCTTTTGAAAGCATTAGGAGTAGTTGCTAAAAATGAGGGCAGCTTTGATGCAGGAGCAAAAGTTATTGAGGAATTTCTGAAAAAAGCTGAAATCGAAACTAATTATAGGCAAGTTGATGGATCCGGTTTATCGCGTATGGATTTAATTTCACCAAAGCAAATGGCACAATTATTAACTTATGTGTCTAAACAAGAGTATAAGGAAGTATTTGAACGTTCATTACCGATTGCAGGTGTTGATGGAACGATTAAATCAAGAATGATTGGAACGAGTGCTGAAAAAAATGTACACGCCAAAACGGGTTCGATGAGCGGGGTAAATAGTTTGTCAGGTTATGTTACAGATCAAAATGGTGATAAGCTTGCGTTTTCAATTATCCTAAACGGTGTTCGCACGTCATCTTCAGCCACGGCGTTTCAGGATGCGGTTGCTGTTCTGTTGAGCCAGTATCCAAATCAAACAGGTGAAGGAGTACAAACAATAGCCGATACATTCTTACTTTCTACCATGATAGACCCTATTTTGGATCAAGAAAATTTAAAAGGTGTAACTACTGGTATAGTCGTTGGTTCACTTGACCGTAACAGTGGGGAAGAAGTGCTGTATCAACGAGATGGCGATGATCTACTTACGCCTGCTTCAAATATGAAACTTTTAACGGGAGCTGCTGCACTAAGAGAACTTGGTCCCGACTATTCGTTCAAAACGGAACTTTATTTAACTGCGCAACCGAATAAGCATGGAAAAGTAGAAGGGGATGTCATTATTAAAGGATACGGGGATCCAACACTCCAGTCAGATGACCCAACTGGCCAACAAGATGGAACAAAGATTGCAAAATTAGTGGAAGACTTAAAGAAAAGAGGAATTACTCAAATCACAGGTAATATGATTATTGATGAAAGTCAGTATGACTCGCAACGACTAGGAACTGGATGGGCATGGGATGATGAACCATATGGATACAATGCCCCGATCAGTGCGTTATCAATTAATAGGAGTTCAGTTCTAGTAAACTATCAACCTAGTGAAGTGGGCAAACAAGTATCCTATCATTTAGAACCTAAAACAGAGTATATGCAAATTATAAATGAATCTAAAACAGTATCAGCTGATGCAAAAAATACATTTACTATTGAAAAAGAACGAGGCAAAAACATCATTCATTTAAAAGGAGAATTACCTTTAGGTGTACAACCTAATAATGAACAGATCGCCGTCGAGGAGCCATCTTTGTATGCAGGTACAATAATAAAAGAAGAAATGGAAAAAGCAGGGATTAAATTTAATAAGAAAGTAGAGGTAAAGACCGGTGTTGTAACAGAAGGAAGTGAGAAAATAGCACAATTATCATCTCCTCCGTTACGTAATATTCTTGGCTATATGAACAAAAACAGTGACAATTTCTATGCAGAAATGATCCTAAAGCGACTCGGAGCGGAAAAGAAAGGGGAAGGAAGCTCTTCTGCAGGTGCACAAGTTGTTAAAGATAACTTACTTAAGTTCGGTATTGAGCCAACATATAGAATGGTAGATGGATCTGGTTTAAGTAGATATGATATGATTTCTGCCCGCCAAATCGGATCTTTACTTGTAGGTATGAATAAAGAGCCTAATTTTAGTGTATATTATCAATCACTCCCGATTGCCGGCGTTGATGGTACATTGAAAAACCGAATGGTACAAACACTTGCAGAAAATAATGTGCATGCTAAAACAGGTACCCTTACTGGAGTAAGTGGACTATCAGGCTATGTGACTACTAAAGATGGAGAACATTTATATTTTGCTATTCTAATGAACGGTTATACACCAACCTCAAGTATTCTCACCGATGCACAAAATAAAATTGGCATAGCATTGGCTAACGTTTCATTTAAATAATAACAAATCTAAACAAAGCACAACAAAGCCGTCTTTATAAAGAGACGGCTTTTCTACTTCAAAACTATAAAATCTATCACTTAATGACTAAACAGCTTAGGTGAAATAAGTATTCTAGAATAAATATAATTAATATATGTAACGTATGTAATTACTAAAGTCATATTTTGTAATATTCATTTAGATTATAAAAAAATTAGCTAGAATCAAATATCACGGGGAATTTAACTTGAAAAGAGACTGAAGAAATGCCTTTTTTCATCGATAATTCCATAATTTTTGATATATTACTGTAATAAACATGCTGTGAAAGTAAATGATTTATCATCTCCCTGTTACTTTTTTCTGCAAAATCTATGTTACGATTAGTAAAAATTAGCAAACAAAGAAACATGGGGGGTAAAAAGAAATGATTAACAAAATGAAAGTTACAACCATTTTAGCAGCTGCTGCACTCTCAGTATCTGTAAGTGCTAATGTACAAGCTGCTACGGTTACAGTAAAAAAAGGTGATACCATTTGGGATCTATCACGTGCAAATAATGCAACCGTTGAAAATACTAAAATGTTAAACGGAATTACTTCAGACTTAATTCATCCTGGTGATCAATTGATCATTGCACCAGAAAAACAATATCAAGTAAAAAAAGGTGATACGTTATGGGATATTGCTCAAACTCATGATGTAACAGTATCGCAAATTCAAGAATGGAACAATATACATACGGACTTAATTCAACCTGGATTAAATCTAGTAATCTTTGAAGGCGTAAAAAACATAGCTCATTCAAAAATGACATATACAAATGTTGCAACAATTTCTAAAACTACTTCAACAGTGAAATCAGTAAAAGAATCTTCAAAAACTGCATCGGCAGCAAGAGAAGATGTTGCTAATGCAAAGGTAAGTGTACCAGCACCAAAGGAAAGTACACCAGCACCAAAAGTAAGTGCACCAGCACCAAAGGAAAGCACACCAGCACCAAAAGTAAGTGCACCGGCACCGAAGGAAAGTACAACAGCACCAAAAGTAAGTGCACCAGCACCGAAGGAAAGTACACCTGCACCAAAAGAAAGTACATCTACTAAAAAAGCAACGGGCTCAAAAGTAGTAACAGTGGAAGCAACTGCATATACAGCTTCTTGTAATGGATGTTCTGGGATTACTGCTACTGGAATTGACTTGAAAAAGAATCCAAATACAAAAGTCATTTCCGTTGATCCAAATGTGATCCCACTTGGAAGTAAAGTGTATGTAGAAGGTTATGGTGAAGCAATCGCTGGAGATACTGGTGGTGCCATCAAAGGAAATCGAATTGATGTCTTTATTCCAAATAAACAAGATGCGATTAATTTTGGAAGAAAACAAGTGAAAGTAACAATCTTAAATTAAGTATAAAAAAACACTGAAACGTATTTAAGGTTTCAGTGTTTTTGATTAGTTATTTTTTAGTAGATGACTACTGGCTCATATGTGCTGAGATTATCATATACTGTTTTCATTATATTTGGTGGAGTATTAACGCAGCCACCTGATCCGGCATTTAGATAGGCATTGCTTGACCAGTTGCTTCGCCAGCTAGCATCGTGGAAACCTTGTCCGCTGTTGGTGAATGGTGCCCAATAATCGACCTTAACTTCATAAGAACCAAGTCCTACATGGGATCCTCTTAAGGTTGATGGTGTCCGTTTATAAAGGATATACCACACTCCTTTTGAAGTATCTTCACCAGTGACGTGTTTACCAGTAACGACATTTGTTGTAATAACTAATTTGCCATTTTTATAAAGCCAAATACGCTGTTTTGCAATCGACACTTCAGCATATGTATCGCCAATCCCATTGTTTGTGGTTGTATTATATCCATAACCTTCATTATTCCAGCCATGTCCGATAATATTCGTTGCAGAAATCGATTTTTCGCCTGTTTCAAAAGCCTTTTGAACTAATGATAATTCTTTATCAACATCTAATGCCCAGCCATAGCCTTCTCCTTTAACGGAGATGACTGATCCTGAATGTGTTTTAAATGTAAAATTTTTATTTAATGTAGACTGAGAATTATTTACTTCAGCAATCTTGTTTTTAAGATTGCTAGAGTCTATCGCAACTTTTTGATCTTTTGACACCGAAGCATTTTGAATGTATTCACTCGCTTTTAAAGAATAAACTTTATCCTGAACTTTATACTGAACTGTTCGTCCTAGTAGTTCTTGAAGTTTTTTCTGTTCATTTTTGACAATTTTACTGTCCTCTTTGATTGGTTGTATGTATACAGGATTTAGACGAATTATACTTGAATATCCTTGTCCCATATAGTCTTTTAATAGACGATCGACATCATACTGCTCACCGCTGATACTTTTAGTGACAATCATTTTACCTTGTTTCAATTGAACAGTTGCATCTTTTGGAGCTTTTAGGCTCTTATTAAGCGTGAGAAGATTATCTTCAATCTGTTTTTTCATTGTTTGAATTTGAGATTCATCTCGATTACTCGGAACTAAAGTATAATTTCTTTCTTTTGAAGAAGGAAAAAACGTACGCTGGTTTTTTAGTATTTTTTTTATAGCTGGTAGATCGTTATCTGTAAAGCTCATCTTTGTATCTTTTCCATCGAAAATTTTCTGATCCCCTACATAAACAATGTTTTTAAGTTCGCTTGTTTGTAGTTTTTTTAGTGCTTCATCAGCATTTAGTCCACCTAAATTTATGCCGTTTATCTTGATTTGAGCATTAAAATGGTTCGCCTGATAGCCAAATGCCACAATTAAGAGTGTCGTAATAATAATAATGCCAATCGTAATGACACGCCAAGGTAGAGACCGTTTAAACGATCTTCCTCGTTTAATATTATTTCCTTTCACATTTAAGGTACTTTCCAAAACAATTCCTCCCATAACCAAGTTGTCCATCTATCAATGTTTACTGAAATACAGATTAGAATATTACAATTATATTACATTATTTAATTATATGTGACTATTCTACAATTTTCTACGGTCGAACACTGTCACAATTTGTTTGGATATAGAAATTTTTTCCTTATTTAGGCGGATTGGAAGTATAGGACTAGAAAGTGTAAATTTATTATATAATGATTCACGGTCGTTCTAATAATAATTTTCTATCTACTATTGAATTAGTAGGATATGAAAATGCCGAATCTTACAGTGTATTGAGAGGATAAGATTCTTTATTTATTATTCATTAAATTATATTTGTATATCAAGTTTAGTAGCCTGGCTATGACATATAGCACCAAGTAAAGCAATTTTGAAAGAGACAGTGTTGAAAATAATAGTTTACTAATGTATCATTATTGATAATCAGAATATTCCGTTAAGAAAAGAGGGAAAATAGTAATGAGTAAACAAATTCCTGAAAAATGGTGGAGTCAATTAAAGTTGCCAGCGATTTCTGCTCCTATGTTTTTAGTTTCTGGTCCTGAGCTAGTAGAGGCTGCATGTTTAAATGGTGTAATTGGGTCATTTCCAGCACCGAATGCTCGCTCAATTGAAGTACTTGATCAATGGATGGGGCAATTAAATGATCATCTTGCTTTGGCACGCAAAAAGGAGCCGGAACGTAAGATTGCACCATGGGCGATGAATATGGTCGTTCATAGTTCTTATAGTAGATTACAAGAAGAACTTGAGCTGTTGAAAAAACATAAGCCTGAGCTTGTCATTACTTCATTAGGTTCTCCAAAAGTAGTGGTTGATCTTGTACATAGTTATGGCGGACTAGTATTCTCGGATGTTAGTGATATGAAGTTTGCTAAAAAAGCAGCTGAGGCTGGTGTTGATGGATTAATTTTAGTTGCATCAGGTGCTGGTGGACATGCTGGAAATTTAAATGGATTTGCTTTTGTTGATAGTGTTCGTACGTTCTGGGATGGCATTATTGTGTTAGCAGGTGGGATTTCAACTGGTAAAAGTATATTGGCTGCACAAGCTGCAGGCGCTGATTTAGCTTATATGGGAACACGCTTCATTGTTGCCAAGGAAAGCTTAGCAAATGATGAATACCGTCAAATGTTAGTTGATGCAACGCAAGAAGATATCGTTTTGACTGATGCATTCTCTGGAGTGAAGGCGAATATGTTAATCCCAAGCATAGTGAAGGCTGGTCTTGATCCTGAAACATTGAAAAAGAAGGAAAAAGTCGATTTCGATGGAATGAAAAATGAATCGAATGCAAAGGCTTGGAAAGAAATATGGTCTGCTGGTCATGGTGTTGGGGCAATTACAAAAATCAGTCCCATTGCCGACATTATAGATGAGCTTGAAAAAGAGTATAGTGAGGCAGTTAGTAAGCTAAATAAAAATGCTGAGAAATTAAAAACAAAAGTAAGTAAATAATTGTAAGCGTTTTACTTTCATGCCGTTAATCTATTGTTTAATGACCATTTAAAGCTTATAATAAATTTAATGAGATGGAATCATAGTATGGGAATGTTATGACTCTATCATTTTAGTAAATAAAAAATGGATTGGTATGTTAGTATGATTTGCTAATAAACTATTCCACCATGATGACATTAAACCTATTTATCGGGTATGTGTATTCATGGTGGATTTTTTTTGTGATTAAAGGATAAGTTGGCCGCGTGAAGGGAGTATTTGGGGAGTTTTCTTTATGTGAAAGAAGGGGAGGAAGACCGTGAAAAATAACATCGTTACAATCACGATTGACGGGAAAGAAGTAAACGCAAAGCAAGGTTCTACAATCTTACAAATCATCAATCAAAATGAAATTAGTCACCCACAAATTTGTTATGTTCCTGAAGTTGATCCAATTCAAACTTGTGATACTTGTATTGTAGAAATTAATGGAGAGCTAAAGCGCTCTTGTTCAACTGTAGCAATGAATGGAATGAATATTCAATTGACTTCACCTAAAGCGAAGGAAGCCAGGACTGAAGCGATGGATCGTTTATTAGAAAATCATTTATTATATTGCACAGTTTGTGATAATAACAATGGAAATTGTAAGCTACATAATACGGTTGAAGAAATGGGCATTGAACACCAAAAGTATCCTTATCAGCCAAAGGTAGCTTCTTGTGAAGTAGATTTGACACATCCATTTTATCGATATGACCCAAATCAATGTATTGCATGTGGACAGTGTGTGGAAGTATGTCAGAATCTTCAAGTAAATGAGACTTTATCAATTGATTGGGAAGCTGAACGTCCACGTGTTATTTGGGACAAGGGAGTTTCGATTAATGATTCTTCATGTGTTAGTTGTGGACAATGTGTAACAATTTGTCCTTGTAATGCATTGATGGAAAAATCAATGCTTGGTGAAGCTGGTTTTATGACTGGTTTAAATGACGAGTTACTTGATCCGATGATCGATCTAGTAAAAAAAGTAGAGCCTGGATATAGTGGTGTTTTTGCCGTTTCAGAGGTTGAAGCAGCAATGCGAGAAACACGTACGAAAAAGACAAAAACTGTTTGTACTTTCTGTGGTGTTGGTTGTACATTCGAGGTTTGGACGAAGGATCGAAAAATCTTAAAAGTTCAACCTAGCTCGGATGCACCAGTAAATGCCATTTCGACTTGTGTAAAAGGTAAATTTGGTTGGGATTTTGTCAATTCTAACGAACGAATTACAAAGCCATTAATTCGAAAAAATGGCGTATTTGTTGAAGCGAGCTGGAATGAAGCGCTTGACTTAGTTGCAAGTAAACTTGGTTCCATTAAACAAGAATATGGCAGGGGCTCTGTAGGATTTATTTCATCTTCGAAAATTACGAATGAAGAAAACTATTTAATACAAAAGTTGGCTCGACAAGTATTTGAAACAAATAATGTTGATAATTGCTCACGTTACTGTCAATCACCAGCAACAGATGGATTATTCCGTACGGTAGGTATGGGTGGAGATGCAGGAACGATAAAAGATATCGCAAAAGCTGGACTAGTTATAATCGTTGGTGCCAACCCGGCAGAAGGTCATCCTGTACTTGCGACACGAGTGAAGCGAGCACATAAACTACATGGTCAAAAACTGATTGTTGCCGATCTTCGTAAAAATGAAATGGCTGAACGCTCTGACATTTTTATTAGACCAAAGCAAGGTACGGACCAAGTATGGTTGATGGCTGTAACTAAATATATCATTGACCAAGGCTGGCATGACTTAGAATTCATCAATGAGAATGTTCATTTCTTTGAAGATTTTAAAGATGTTCTTGAGAAATATACGCTTGAATATGCCGAAAGTGTAACTGGAATTTCAAAGGAAACGTTAATTCAAATTGCCAAAATGATTCATGAAGCTGATGGAACTTGTATTTTATGGGGCATGGGCGTAACACAAAACACTGGTGGCTCTGATACATCGGCTGCGATTTCCAACTTATTGCTTGCAACAGGAAACTATAGACGCAAAGGTGCAGGCGCTTATCCTCTTCGTGGTCACAATAATGTACAAGGTGCATGTGATATGGGTACTCTTCCTGGATGGCTGCCTGGTTACCAGCATGTAACAGATGATGCGGCCCGAATGAAGTTTGAAAAAGCGTGGGGGGTTGAGATCGGAGCAAAACCTGGTTTAGATAATATCCAAATGCTTCAATCAATCGAAAAGGGCGAGATGAAAGCTATGTACTTAGTTGGTGAAGATATGGCGCTTGTCGATTGTAATGCAAACCATGTAGATGAAGTTTTATCAGATTTGGACTTCTTTGTTGTACAAGATCTTTTCTTCTCAAAAACAGCGCAATATGCCGATGTTATTTTACCTGCTGCACCATCACTTGAAAAAGAAGGAACATTTACAAATACTGAGCGTCGAGTACAAAGATTATATCAAGCATTACCGACCCTTGGTGAATCGAAGGCTGACTGGTGGATTATCCAAGAAATTGCCAACCGATTAGGTGCAAACTGGAACTATCAACATCCAAGTGAAATATTTGCTGAAATGGCCAGCTTAGCACCACTATTCTCACAAGCTAGCTATGAGGTGATGGAAGGTTGGGATAGTTTCCTTTGGGGAAGCTTAGATGGAGCAAGTACGCCACTGCTTTATGAGGATGGTTTTAATTTCCCAGATAAAAAAGCAAGATTTGTTTTAGCTGATTGGATGGAACCTGTTGAGTTTGCTGATGAGTATGATCTATTAATTAATAATGGTCGTATGCTTGAGCATTTCCATGAAGGGAATATGACGAATAAATCATACGGTATTCAATTAAAAGTGCCCGAGATTTTTGTAGAGGTCTCACCAGAACTTGCGTATGAACGAGGTATTAAAGATGGTTCACTTGTTCGATTAGTTTCACCGTATGGAGCGCTGAAATTACCTGCATTAGTAACGGATCGAGTACAAAAAAATGAATTGTTTTTACCAATGAATTCAACAAGTAATGAATCTGCAATCAATTTCTTAACAGGTCCAGCTAAAGATCACCGTACAAATACACCAGCTTATAAACAAACGAAAGTAAGAATGGAAGTATTACGTGTAGAAGGTGAAAGTCCGTTGCCAAAATCAAACCCACGTAATAAAAAGCGAAACCCTCAAAATGGAGTTGAGGTACAGCGAAAATGGGAACGAAAAGGATACGTCCACTTAACGACAAAATAAAGGGGAATGAAGATGGCACAACCAATCACGACGATTAAAAAATATATACCAACTAAAGAAGAGCAAAACCAGCAGAAACTAGAAGATTTGAAGCTATTATTAGCAGAAAATGAAGATTCGTTAAATAAAATTTTAAACATCGTTTCTGAATTAAATGAAGCAGGTATCCTTGAAGCTACAAATGCAATGTTACAATCGAAAGAAAAAATTACAAAAATTGCTTTAGGACAAATAAACCGCGAACCAGTCACGAATGTCATCAATCATATGATGGGAGCTGTTGGTGCACTTTCAAGTGTCGACCCAGAGTTAACAACAAAGTTCATCAATTCAGTAACAAAAGGAATCGATGAAGGAAATAAACATCTCGAAAAGGATGATAAAATAGGAATACTTGATTTAGTAAAAGTATTAAAAGACCCTGATGTAAACCGTGCGGTAGGTTTTGGGATCAATTTTCTAAAAGGTATGGGAAAAGGTCTAAAAGAATAATAGAAAAACAATTTGAATTTAATAGAAAAGAGTTTAATAATAAGAGATGAACCATTTAATTAAAAAACTAATTAAAAGGTTCATCTCTTAATGAATATTTCTTAAAAAAACATGATATACATTAAAAATATTTCAAAAAGAGGGGAATCTAAACAATGTTACCAACTGAAGTGAGAAGAGGGATTCTCCGCTTTGAAAATGGTGAAACAAACTATATAGTAGACAGCATTGTCACAGAATATCCCGTCACAGTAAAAATCAATGGACAGGAATTTGTTACGATGGTCAGTACCCCAGAATATATTGAGGATCTGGTTGTAGGATTTCTAGCATCTGAAGGGGTCATTCGAAACTATGAAGATATTGAAAACATATGGTTCCAAGAAAAAGAAGGCTTTGTCCATGTGAAAACAAAGAAAATGAATCCATATTATAAAGAGATTCAAAATAAAAGATATATTACATCTTGCTGTGGAATGAGTAGACAAGGGTTTGTTTTTGTAAATGATGCATTAACAGCTAAAAAAATGAAAGAAGTGAATATTCGACTATCATTTCAAGATTGTTTTCGATTAATGGAGAAGATGCAACAATCTGCTTTTTTGTTTCACGGTACAGGTGGGGTTCATAATGCAGCTTTATGTGATTTAAATGGGATTCTCTTGAATAGAATGGATATTGGGAGACATAATGCATTAGATAAAATCTACGGTTATTGTCTAAAAAATAATATTTCTATTTCAAATAAAATAATCGTATTCAGTGGCCGTTTATCTTCTGAAATTTTACTAAAAGTAGCTAAAATTGGTTGTGAGGTTATATTGACTAAATCGGCTCCAACAGAATTAGCTCTTCAATTGGCAGAAGAATTAGGCATTACTACAGTTGGTTTTATTCGAAATCAATCGTTGAATGTATATACTCATTCAAATCGAATTTTAAATGATTCGATTAATTTTGAAATGATGAACAATCCTTTATGAAATATAAAAGATAAGTGAGGCAATCGTTATGAAAAATGTTGCATTGGATAAACATCATCGACCTTTACAGGATTTACGTATATCTGTTACCGATCGCTGCAATTTTCGTTGCCGTTATTGTATGCCAGAAGAAATCTTTGGTCCGGACTATTCTTTTTTATCACAGGATAAAATACTTTCTTTTGATGAAATAGAAAGATTAACGCGTATTTTTGTCTCTTTAGGGGTAAGAAAAATTAGAATTACTGGTGGGGAACCTTTATTACGTAAAAATTTACCTAAATTGATTGAACGTATAATTAAAATAGATGGTGTGGAAGATATCGCTTTAACGACAAACGGTACTTTACTTAAAAAGTTTGCAAAAGATTTATATGAAGCTGGTTTACGAAGAGTAACGGTAAGCATAGATTCCTTAGATGAAGAACGCTTTTCATATATGAGTGGTAATCGAGGAAATGTAAAGTCTGTGCTAGAAGGAATCCAAGCTGCTTCTGACATCGGAATGAAGGTTAAAATCAATATGGTTGTTCAAAAAGGCAAAAATGAACAAGATATTATCCCGATGGCACAATATTTTAAAGAGAAAAAACATATTCTTCGTTTTATTGAGTATATGGATGTTGGTAATTATAACGGTTGGAAGCTTGATGAAGTAGTAGGAAAACAAGCTATCATCGATCTAATCAATGAAGTCATGCCTTTAGAATTTACAGAAGCTAATTATGTCGGAGAAGTTGCTAATCGATATCGTTACAAGGATAGTGATGATGAAATCGGAATTATTTCATCAGTGACCGATTCATTTTGTTCAACTTGCACTAGAGCACGTATATCTGCAGAAGGAAAATTATATACTTGTTTATTTGCAACGAAAGGTTATGATTTAAAGGAATTGCTAGGCTCTAGCCAAGATGATGAACAAATAAAGGAAACGATTTTTTCGATATGGAGCAATCGAACTGACCGTTATTCAGATGAACGATTAAGTAATACAAAAAAAATGAATGATCAGTCATCACATAAAATTGAAATGTCACATATAGGTGGTTAATCATTACCAATAATAGAAGGTTTGGATTAAAGGCAATTTCAAGCCGAAAATTAGAAAGTGATGATTTTGAACTCTGTTCGTTTAGCAGGGAATTTAAGCAGCATTCAGAACTCCTTATATGATGAGGATTTCTTAATGCTGCTTTATTTAATAGAAGGAAAACAAGAAAAGCAGAAAAATTGGTGAGGATAACCGGAGAAAACTTATACTCTCTTTCGCTAAGTCCTGCTTTAATGGAGGATATCTTATGTCAGAACGCTATTCACGTCAGCAGCTTTTTACTCCGATTGGTGAAAAAGGACAAGAGTTAATTAGAAAAAAACATGTATTAATTGTTGGGGCAGGAGCGTTAGGAAGTGCTAGCGCAGAGGCACTTGTTAGAGCTGGAATTGGAAAGTTAACTTTAATCGATCGAGATTATGTTGAAATGAGTAACTTGCAAAGACAGCAACTTTATACCGAAGAAGATGCAATTGAGAAATTGCCGAAAGTAATCGCCGCAAAAGGGCGTCTTCAAAAAATAAATTCAGATGTGAGCATTAATGCGCTCGTAATGGATGCAAGTGCAGATAATATGGAAGTCCATTTAAAGGACACTGATGTTATGATTGATGCAACAGATAATTTTGATATTCGTTTTATCATAAATGATTTATCGCAGAAATATGAAATTCCGTGGGTATATGGCTCTTGTGTTGGGAGCTTTGGTATGTGTTGTACGATTCTACCAAGTAAAACGCCATGTTTAAATTGTATCTTAAAAAGTTTACCAGTACCCGGTGTGACATGTGACACAGCCGGAGTCATTAGTCCTGCGGTACAATTAGTTGCGGCATACCAGGTTGCTGAAGTATTAAAACTATTAGTTGAGGATTACTCAGCTATTAATTCAAAATTCCTTACATTTGATTTATGGAATAATGAACATTTTTCATTTAAATTAACGAAACTCAAATCAGATGATTGTCCTTCATGTGGAACAAATAGGACATATCCTTATTTAGCTTTTGAAAATCAAACGAAAACAAGTACCCTTTGTGGGCGAAACACGGTTCAAATTAGACCTTCAGTAACTAAAAATTACGACTTTAATGAACTAGAAAATCTACTAAAACAACAAGGAACAGTTCAACGAAATCCTTATTTGATTTCTTGTCAGATCGAAGACTACCGATTTGTTGTATTTTTGGATGGTAGGGTTTTTGTACATGGCACAAATGATATACAAGAAGCTAAAAAACTATATTATCGTTTATTAGGTTAATAGAGAGAGGATGAATAGAATGCTTGAAAAACGAGTACCAATTCCAGTCGAAGAAGCGGTTCGTAAAGTGATGGATTTTGCCAAATGTGGATCGCAAGAAATGGTATCAATCGATTTAGCGTATGAGAGAGTATTAGCTGATGATCTAAGAGCTGATCAAGATATTCCTGCTTTTGACCGTTCTCCGTACGATGGTTTTGCGATACGAGCTGAAGATACTATTCTTACAAGCAATGAAAATCCTACAGTTTTTGAAGTAGTTGGAGAAATTGGAGCTGGTTTTGTTTTTCCAAATGAAGTAGCTCCATTACAGGCTGTTCGTATTATGACAGGAGCTCAAATCCCTCAAGGTTGTTCAGCAGTTGTCATGCTTGAATTAGCGAAAGAGATTAAAGCTGACGGTAAAACGTTTATTGAAATTAAACGCTCTTATCAAAAAGGCGATAATATCTCATTCCAAGGGGAAGAAACGCATAAAGGTGATATTCTAGTTAAAAAGGGAACTAAAATTAACCCAGGAGTAATGGCTTTACTTGCTACATTTGGCTATCGTCAAGTTCCTGTAGCGAAAAAGCCAGTCATTGGAGTCATTGCTACAGGAAGTGAGCTTCTAGATGTCGACGAACCACTCGAACCAGGTAAAATTCGCAATAGTAATTCTTATATGGTTCTAGCTCAAATTCAAAAAGCAGGTGCAATCCCTAAATATTTAGGAAAGTTTAGCGATGATTTCGATACTTGTTTTGCAGAAGTTCAAAAGGCTTTAGAACAAGTGGATATTCTAATTACGACCGGTGGTGTGTCTGTCGGTGATTATGACTATTTGCCAGATATTTACGCTAGATTAGGCGCTACAGTTTTATTTAATAAAATTGCCATGCGTCCTGGCAGTGTAACAACAGTAGCGCATTTTGAAAATAAATTATTATTCGGTTTATCAGGAAATCCATCTGCTTGTTTTGTGGGATTTGAATTATTTGTTAGACCGATTATCCAATCTTATTTGTTTAACGAAACACCACATTTAAAAAGAGTAAGTGCCATTTTAGGCGAAAACTTTCCAAAGGCAAATCCTTTTACAAGATTTGTAAGAGGTAAAATTGTTTATGATGAAGGTCAATTGACAGCCATTCCAGCAGGTTTTGATAAGTCTAGTGCTGTTTCTTCATTAGCATATACGGATGCCTTTATTGTTTTACCTGGTGGAACTAGAAAATATGAAAAAGGTATGTCGGTTGACTTATTAATACTAGAAGACCATGAGGGAAGTAAATGGCCTTGGTATGATTTCCTACCTGCATATAAGTAAATAATTAAAGAAAAGTGAAGTGATTTACTTGGAACAAACATTATTTAATATTGTCGATACACCGATTGTTGTTGAGGAAGTTTCCGATAAAGTAAAAAGTAGAAATGCCGGAGCCATTACTGTTTTTATAGGTACCGTTAGAGAGTTAACAAAAGGGAAAAAGACTTTGTCGCTAGAGTATCAAGCATATGAATCAATGGCCGTAAAAAAACTTGCTCAAATTGGTGATGAAATTAAGCAAAAATGGCCAGAAGCAATTGCGGCGATTACACATAGAGTTGGAAGATTAGAGATTAGTGATATTGCCGTTGTTATTGCAGTTTCCTCTCCGCATCGTAAAGTGGCTTACGAAGCTAATGAATACGCAATTGAACGAATTAAACAGATCGTTCCAATTTGGAAAAAAGAGTTTTGGGAAGATGGTACGATGTGGATTGGTGACCAATTGGAAAATACACCATACGAAGAAGGAAAACCAAGTGTGGAGGAATCGAAATGATTAAAGTTTTATTATTTGCTCATTTACGTGAGAAAGTCGGGACTGATGAATTGACAGTGACCGATCAAAATGGCATAAACGTAAAAGCGTTAAAAGACTATCTTATGACTAACTATGATTTACCACAACTGAATCAGATTATGACTGCTGTAAATGAAGAGTTTGTAACGGATGAAGAAATTGTAAATGATGGAGATACAGTCGCATTTATTCCACCAGTTAGTGGGGGATGATGGTTTTCATAAAGCTTGAAAGTAGGTTGAATGATGCATAAACATAATGAAAAAGCGGTTGTTAACGTCGCAGTTTTAACAGTTAGTGATACTAGAACTGTTGAAAATGACGAGAGCGGTAAACGAATTAAAGCTTTAGTAGATGAGCAAAAACATATCGTCTGTGATTATCAAATCATTAAAGATGAAATCCCATTGATCGAATCGATTGTAAGATCATGGAGCGAAGATGAAACGATTCAAGTGATAATCATAACAGGTGGTACTGGTTTTACGAGAAGAGATGTTACATATGAAGCAATTTCAAACATGCTGGATAAAGAAATGCAAGGGTTTGGCGAACTATTTCGTTCATTAAGTTATTCAGAAATCGGTCCAAAGGCTATGTTTAGTAGAGCAATTGCAGGTAGTTTTCACGATAAAGCGATCTACGTCATTCCAGGTTCAAAAAACGCAGTAAATCTAGCAATGACAAAACTAATTTTACCGACATGCCAACATTTTGTTGAAGAATTAAACAGACAATGAATATAGTTGGCGTCGTTTTAGCAGGTGGAAAGTCATCCCGTTACGGTAAACCAAAAATGTTTGAAACGTATAAAGACAAATTATTGTATGAATATAGTGTGGAAGCCTTACAGGAAAATTTGATTTCACCGATCATCATTTCAACGAACGAAAAACTAGTTCCGTATTTTAGTAAAAATGATCTAGATTTTATCATTGAAGGTGAAGGCACAGAATACCAAGGACCTCTGTATGCCATGTACAATGCATTTTCTAACTTACCAAACAAAGACTGGTATTTTGTCCTAGCCTGCGACACACCATTTATTACAGCTGATTTTGTAAAAAATATGATTGAAAAGGTACAAAATACGAATGTTGATGCAATCGTTCCAATCCAGTCCGATAAACTGCAACCACTATTTGCGCTCTATCATCGAAATTGCATCGAAAAAATGAAAGAGATGTTAGATAAAAAAAATCGAAAAGTCCAGTTATTATTCAATGAAGTAAATGTAATGACTGTTCCATTTTCAAATGACGATATCATCTTTAAGAATATAAATAGTCCAAATGACTGGATTTAATTGATCAAATTTAAGCATGTTCTGGAGGGACTTCTATGAGTGAATTTTCACATTGGAATGAAGAAGGAAGACCTAAAATGGTCGATATATCAGAAAAAGACATTACGACAAGAGTTGCAATTGCGCAGAGTACAATTTCAATCTCAACGGAGTTATATGAAGCCATTCAAAATGGATTAATTAAAAAAGGTGATCCACTAAATGTTGCACAAATCGCTGGAATTATGGGAGCTAAAAAAACTTCAGACATTATTCCAATGTGTCACCCAATCGCACTTTCAGGAACTGATTTTACTTTCGAATATGTAGAGGCACCAAATGGATATGATTTAATTATTCGTGCGACAGTGAAATGTACTGGAAAAACTGGAGTTGAAATGGAGGCACTTACAGCTGTAAGTGTAGCTGGCCTTACATTTTACGATATGTGTAAAGCTGTAGATAAAAGTATGGTCATAAAAGAAACGTTTTTAGTGCAAAAAAAAGGTGGTAAAAGCGGCGACTTTTTCCATAAATAAGATCGGCAAAAAAAGCTTAATTGATTAGTAGCTTCTACTATCTAATCAATTAAGTTTTTATCAAACACAAAAACTGAAATCGCAAGATCCTCTTCAACTTTCATATCCGAGAAAAGATTGATAAACTTTGCATTAACGATTTCTTCTAACTTAACCGGATGATTTTTTGCATATACATCTTGAATCATCTTAGTTCTGGCATTATGTACAATATCACGCCCTTCAGAAGTTTGAGCAATAAATAGCTCAGTAGGTGTCAGATTCCCATACAAAGTTGATACAGCCATATTTTCAACAAAAACAGTATGGATTCTTTCAGGGCCCTTACCAAATAATTCTTTACGCAGTTTTCGTATATAGTCGTTAAATTCATGGATAACTTTAGACATTATCTATACCCCTTGCATTCATTTTGTTTTTTTTATCATAAAGCAATGATTCGAAAAATTAAAGAAAACTTTTAGTGAACGTCTTTTAAAGACTTAATTAAAATGCTCCACCATCAATACAATAATCGATTCGATTTTTGTATAATGGTGTTTTTTCAGTAGGCTAACTTATAATAAAAGTATTTCATAAAAAGGAATTGAAAGCGATGAAAAAAAACTATTCCATTTTGCAAATTGTAGGCTATCAAAATAGTGGAAAAACAACACTTACAAAAAAGCTTATTAAACTGGCCAATCAAAGAGGACTAGTAGCTGCCACTATAAAACATCATGGTCACGGGGGTGCGCCTGATACAGAAATCGAACAAAAAGACAGTAGTCGTCATTTAGATGCTGGAGCAATCGTTTCTAGTGTTGAAGGTGATGGAGTCTTGCAATTAAGAACAAATTTTATCAATTGGGATTTAAAGAAAACAATTCAATTATATCGTCTTTTTTCACCTGATATTATTTTTATTGAAGGTTATAAAAGGGAAGGTTATCCAAAAGTAGTATTAATAAGAAGTGAGGATGATTTAAAATTACTCGATTCATTAACGAATATAATCTGTGTGATCAGCCATTTTGAAATTGAAGAGGGTAGATTGAAAGATTATCAATATTTCCAACTTTGTAATGAAGATATTTATTTTGATTTCTTGATGAATGAAATTTCAAAAGGTAATTTCATAGATGATTAAAAAAACTGAAAATATGGTTTATATTGAAATGAGGAATTTTAATTGTTTGAAGAGTTTTTAATTCCCCTTAAGATTTCCCTTAAGGTTACAATCGTGGCAGGATTTATTGTTATTATTTTAGGGACTATAGTTGGAAGAATTCTCTCTTTGAAAACCTTCAAAGGTAAGACTCTCCTTGAAACAATTTTAATGTTACCTTTAGTTCTTCCTCCTACAGTTGTAGGATTTTTACTATTAGTCATTTTCGGAAGACAAAGCTTCGTTGGAAAAATGATCGAATGGTTGTTTAAACAGCCAATTGTTTTTACATGGTGCGCCGCTGTCATTGCATCAATAGTTGTAGCGTTCCCACTTATGTATCAATCTGCAAAAACTGGATTCCTTGGTGTAGACAATGAGATTGAAGAAGCTGCTCGAGTTTGTGGTGCAAACGAATGGAATGTTTTTTTCTTGATCTCAATTCCTCTCTCATTAAAATCGATTATCTCAGGTAGTATATTAAGCGTTGCAAGAGTATTAGGCGAGTTTGGTGCTACACTTATGTTTGCAGGAAACATACCAGGAAAAACACAAACTGTTCCAACAGCAATTTATTTAGCAATAGATGCAGGAAATATGAAAATGGCCTGGTTATGGGTGCTTTCAATGATTTTAATTTCGTTTATTATGCTGTTTGTTGTACAGTTAAAACAAAAATGATTTTTTAGTTTAGTATTGTCTTTCGTGAATTTATAATGCCATATGTAGGATGTTTTTCCTTTTTATTACTAAAATAAAACAGAATGTAAACAGTAGAAACTAAAAAAGAAAGGGAGGAAGGCATGGCAAATAAAATAGAGTTAATTAATCTTGCAGTAGGATTACCGAGTAAAATGGAATATGGCGAAAACAAAGAAATGATAACAGGTATATGTAAAGAAGGGATAGAAGAAGTTTACTTATCAAAAGAAGGCTTTAAAGGTGATGGAGTAGCTGATTTAAAACATCACGGTGGACCAGATCGAGCTGTATGTGTGTATGCATATGAACATTACGCACTTTGGGAAAAAGAGTTTAATCTAAATTTACCACTTTCAGCATTTGGCGAAAATATTACTGTCACAAATATGTTAGAAAAAGACGTGCACATTGGTGATGTCTACCAAATTGGTGATGCAATTATACAAATTACACAAAGTAGAATTCCTTGTGACACCATTACAAAACGAACGAATGTAGCACTTAAGAGAATCGTAGAAACTGGTTTTACAGGCTACTTATGCCGTGTATTAAAAGAGGGAACAGTCAGAAATGATTCGAAAATAGAATTAATCGAAACGCAAAAGAATAAAATTTCGGTTCTTCATTGCAACGAGATTTATTTCCATGATCCAAAAAATGTTGAAGGAATAAAAGCGATATTGGAAGTTCCTGAGTTAGCTGAGGATTGGAGAATTCGGTTAAATAAGCGTTTGGATGGTTTAGTTTAAAAGACTAAGGATAGAAAAAAACAGTTATTTCTGTTTTTCTATCCTTTTTTTATTTAAGTTTAGTTACTTTCTATTTGTACGACTAATTAGCATTTATGTTAAGCATGTAAATCGAAAATTTATAGTAAAAAACACCCTTACCTCAAAATGAAGTAAGGATGTTGTTGATCAGTTTTAAGTTTCCATTCCTTTAAACTCTAACGTTCCTATTTTCTTAATTCACCAGTCGATTCCCTAATAATCAGTCTAGTAGGCAATAAGATTTCATGGATTGGCTCGTCTTTGTTTTCAATTCTCCAGCATAATTGTTCAACTGCTTTTTTACCGAAGAAGTTTAAATCGACATCCATTGTCGTCATTTTTGGTGTTGCAATTTGAGAAAGTTGGCCATTGTCAAAACTACATACAGATATGTCTTCTGGTACATTGAATCCTCTTCGTTGTAATTCAGTTTGAATTAGAAAACCAAGTCCATCATTTACACAAAAATAGGCTGTAGGTTGTTTTGAAAATTGATCGAGTAAATTTATTATATGGGACTGTTCCTCTTTAGCGTGATTTAATAGTAGATTTTCATCAAGTTTTATTCCATATTTTTTAAGAGCTAAAAAATATCCTTCTAATCTTTCTTGGTAGCTTGGTGAAATGTCTACATCTCCAACGAAACTAATTTCTTTATGTCCCAATTTAATTAAATGCTCTACAGCTGTAAAAGCAGCAAAGCGATTATTTGTTAATATTGAATCAGCATGAAGGAATGGTTCATGGTGATCAATTAGTACGGTAGGAATCCCGGATTTTATTACTTTCGCAGTGTAGTCAGTATTAATATGAGACAAGATTAATAATCCATCAATTTCTTGATTCGTTAATAAAGTAGGCATAATTAAATTTTCAACCGAATGCTGATCGATTGATTCGATTAAAAAGTTAATGTCTTTAGCTTTTAATTCTTTTTGAACACTTAAATAAATTTCACCAAAAAATCCTGTTAAAGAAAACGCAAGATCAGATGCAATTAATCCAATCGTTTTGATTTTTTTTTCTTCAACTTGTTTTTGAGTACGAATAGTTGAATAAGAATAACCTAATTCATCTGCAGTATCTTGGATCAGCTTTCTTGTTTCTTCGCTAACACCAGGTTTTCCGGATAAAGCCTGCGATACTGAGTTTTTTGAGATATTTAATCGTGTCGCAATGTCTTGCATTGTCACTTTCTTTTCCATTTTTAAATTTCTCCCCTAAATCAATCTATCTAAATTATATCGTAAAATTGATTGTAAGTATATTGTAACGTTACAAAATTTGTAATGCAACTTTTTGTAATGTTAGTAAATTGACTATTTTGTTAAAAAAATATGAAAATAGTAAAAATCAACTTGACTAAAATTACGTTAGGTGGAATAATCAGTTTATAAGTTAGTTTATAACGTTACAAAATAATATTTATGTATATTTGTAATGTTAATTGTAATGTTTAATTGTGAATTAGAAGTAATGAATAAAGGGCACGGATAACTATTTTTATGAATGGCCTAACAACTATTATACTTTTATTCAAGTATTTGTTAGCGCTTCCAGATGATTGAAATTACATAGTTTATAAAAATTAGTCCACGTGTTTTTCTTTTGAAAAGAGTTTTGATTCTATCTTAATCATTGGAGGAAATACCAGATGAAAATGAAAAAAGTATCATCAGTCTTATTAGCAGCTTCATTATCTGTTGCTAGTTTATCTGCTTGTTCTACAGGTAATAAGGAAGTAAAAGGTGGAGCAAAAGATGGGGTAACGACAATTGAATTTTGGGCGGCACCAAATCCGACTCAACAAGTGTACTGGAAAGATGTAGCCCAACAGTTTACGAAAGAGAATCCTAGTATCAAAGTAAATGTAAGTCCAATGAAGGAAAGTCCAACATCTGAAGCTAGTATTCAATCTGCCATTGCAGGTGGAAGCGCTCCGACAATGTCTGAAAATATTAATCGAGGATTTGCTGCACAGTTGGCTGATAGTAAAGCACTTGTTCCTTTAGATGAATTAGATGGCTTTGACAAGTTGAAAGAAAATCGACATATGAACGATACGATGAAAGGTTGGCAGTTTGCTGACAATCACCAATACGTAATACCAATCTACTCAAATGCAATGCTATTTGGATGGAGATTAGATATTTTAAAAGAATTAGGATTTAACACGGCACCTAATACGTATAGCGAAATGTTAGCGGTTGCGAAAAAATTAAAAGAAAAATATCCAGATAAATATGTTTGGGCAAAAGCAGATCTTGCAGATCCTACAGCTTGGAAAAGGTGGTTCGACTTTTTCATGTTATATGATGCGGCATCTGAAGGTAACAAGTTCGTAGAAGGTTCTAAATTTACTGGTGATAAGAAAGCCGGAGAGCAAGTTTTTAATTTCATGAATGACTTACGTAAATCAAATGCACTACTGACTAGACAAGCTAAAGATCCATTTGAAACTGGATTAGGTATCTTTACTGATATTGGCCCTTGGACAATCTCATATTGGGCAGATAAATTCCCAAATATGAAATTTAATGAGACATATACATTATCTACACCACCGGTTCCAGATGGTATGTCTGTTGAAAATGTTAAAACATTCGCAGATACAAAAGGTTTAGTAATTTATGCTTCTGCTACAAAAGAGCAACAAAAAGCAGCGATGAAGTTTATCAATTGGGTGTATTCAAATCCTGAAAATGATTTGAAATGGCTTGAGAAAACGAACTTACCACCAGCACGTGATGATTTAACAACAAATGATACATTTAAGTCGTTCTTTGATAAAAATCCAGCATTACAACCATATGCAGCAGCCGTTCCTAATGCGATCCCGCCAATGGATAACGCAAAATACAATGATATTCAAACTTATATTGGCCAATATGCATTCAATCCTGTAGTAAAAGGTGAAAAAGATTCTAAATCTGCATGGAAAGACATGAAAGAGGCTATTGAGGGGGCTCTTAAGTGATGAGCACGAAACAAGGAAGGTTGGGCTGGCTATTTGCCAGTCCTTATCTTATTTATGCAATAGTTTTTTTCCTAATACCACTAGTGTGGTCGTTGTTTCTATCACTGACTGATTGGAATTTAATCGCTCCAACGTTTAGCTTTGTTGGAATCGAAAATTATACAGAAGCTTTTAAGAGTCCTGGTGTACAAAGCGCATTTTTCGTTGCTTTCAAGTTTATGGCACTGTTTGTACCGATGGTTGTAGCATCTTCAATCATTGTGGCTTTAATCGTTCAAGGTTTACCAAAGTTTAAAGGTTTATTTTTAATCGGTTTTTTTCTTCCGTATCTAGCATCAGGTGTAGTTTCTTCATTAATTGTAAAAGGATTGCTTTCATACAACAGCCCGATTAATGAATTCTTAAGAAATTCATTTGGTTTAGACATTAACTGGTTAGGGTCGCCGTTTGGTGCTTTATTCACTGTAGCGGTTATTATTGCTTGGAAATTTACTGGTTACTATGCATTAATTTTAACTTCCGGTTTTGATAGCATCGATAAAGAAGTTTATGAGGCAGCCTTAATTGATGGGGTAACACCAATGCAACGTTTTTGGAAAATTACTTTTCCTCTATTATATCCAGCATTATTTACAGTCCTAATTTTATCAATCGGTGTAACATTTGGTATTTTCACAGAGGTTTACCAATTAACAGGTGGGGGACCGAATTTCGCAACGAATACATGGCAAATGGAAATCTTTACGAGAGCATTCTCAAATCTTCAAGCTGGTTATGCATCTGCCATTGCGATCATTGCCTCTGTAGTAACATTTATATCAATTTTTATTATTCGAAAACTTTTAGAAATGTGGGGAAAACGAAATGGTTGGAATTAAGAAAAAAGGACTATGGTTTCGTTACCTGATTGCCTCGATTCTCTTACTAGTTATGATTTTTCCATATATTTATATGGTTTTAAACTCATTCGCTGATTGGAATCAAGTGGACCGAAAATTAATTCCAACAGGTTTTACTTTGAAATCATATAGCTGGTTATTAGCTGGCGGTGAATCGGCAATACCAAGGCCTTGGATCAATGCTTTTTTTAATAGTTTCTTTGTATCAGCTGCCTCTACATTATTAATGATGGTGACAGCGGTTATGGTAGCATACGCACTTGCTAAAATTCCTTTTAAAGGAAGAAACTTTATTAATAACTTTATTTTATTTCAAATGTTTTTCCCAGCGATTATTTTATTAATCCCTACATTCCTTGTCATTCAAAAAATTGGGATGTATGACTCATACTGGGGAATGATATTGCCAAAAGCAATGAGCTTATGGGCAGTCTTTATGTACACAAACTTTTTCAAAGCTATTCCAGAAACATTTATTGAAGCAGCAAAATTAGATGGGGCTAGTGAGTGGCAAATCATGTTTAAAATTGTTCTGCCGATGTCCAAATCAATCACAACTGTTATTTTCCTCTTCTTATTTATGGAAAGATGGACTGAGCTTTTATGGGACATGTTAGTTGCAAAGAGTGACAATATGCTAACGCTGAACGTTTTATTATCTCAAATGTTTGGACCTTATGGCGGTTACCCAGGACCAATGTATGCAGCAGCAGTATTACTTACAATACCTATCATTATTATCTTCTTACTATTTGCTAAAAAGTTTAAAGAAGGTATGCAATTTACACTTAAGTAATTCATGGATCGGAGTTCTAACATAATGGCAAATTGGTGGAAGAAAACTACATTTTACGAAATTTATATGCCGAGCTTTATGGATGGTAATGGTGATGGCATTGGGGATTTTGCTGGTATCATTTCTAAACTCGATTATTTAAAAGAATTAGGTATCGGTGGAATTTGGCTAACTCCGTATTACCCATCTCCTAAAGTTGATAATGGTTATGACATTTCAGATTACTATTCAATTGATCCGGATTATGGAACGATGGAGGACTTTGAATTATTTATCAAAGAATCACATAAACGAGGAATTCGTATTATTGCTGATTTAGTTTTAAATCATACATCCTCTGATCACCAATGGTTTAAAGAATCAAAATCCTCTAGAAATCATCCAAAACGAGATTGGTATATTTGGAGAGATAAACCAAATAACTGGGAATCGTTCTTTGGTGGAACAGCTTGGGAATATGACGAAATCACAAACCAATATTATTATCATGCATTTGCAAAAGAACAAGTCGATTTAAACTGGGCAAATCCAGAAGTAAAAAAAGCGATGTTTGATGTAATGGACTTTTGGCTTCAAAAAGGAATAGATGGTTTTCGTTTAGATGTCATCAATTTTTTAAAGGTAAATAATTCGTTTAAAGATAATCCAAATGATCATAAAAAGAATGAGCAACTTCATTTACATGATAAAGACCAAAAAGGAATCCTACCAGTCATTTCTGAAATAGCCGAGTTTGTAAATCGCTATGAAGATAAGTTTTTAGTTGGGGAAGTTGGATCTGAAGATTTATCAATTCTTAAAGACTATTCAGGCGTTCATAAATTAGATGTTGTTTTTAATTTTAATATTGGAAGTATTTCAGAGTTTGATTCAAACAAGATTTTTCAACAATTATATGAAATGGAAGAAGCTTATGATGAAAATCAAATTCCAACATTGTTTTTCTCAAGTCATGATATGTCCCGTTTTATTTCAAGATTTGGCGGAGATGAAAAGCGAGCAAAACTAATAGCTACATTGATGCTTACAGCTAAAGGTGTCCCATTTATTTATAATGGCGATGAAATTGGCATGCGAGATTGGACTACTGATGACATAAAAAAAATGAAGGATGTTCAAGGATTGACCGCATACGAATTAATAATGCAATCGACAAATTCGGAAGTTGAAGCATTAAAAGTAGCCAATGAGAAATCACGAGATAAATCTAGAACACCAATGCAATGGAATTCACAAGCTAATGCTGGTTTTTCCACTGTTGAACCATGGATCACAATACCAAGTCAAACGCTTGATATTCATGTTGAAAATCAAATACAGGACTCAAATTCAATGCTTTCTTATTATAAGAGCTTGCTGAAACTAAGAAGACAGCATACTTCATTGCAATTAGGTCAGTACGAATTATTAAAGTATGAAGAAGAATTACTCTATTTTATTCGATCGTATAAAGATGAAAAAATGATCGTGATTTTAAATTTTTCAAATGAACCCAAATTAATAACACTAGATTCATTTACACAATTACAACTTAAATTACTACTTTCATCTAAACGTATTGATTTAGAGATTACCAAGGATATAAAGGTTTTACCAAATGAAGCATTAATTTTAAAAGGGGAATAAGGAGAATGACATTTAATCAGAAGCAAAATGCTCAAACTTGTGAAGAGTTAATTCTTGAATTTACGGCGAAAATGCAGCCAACTAATCCAGAAAAAATTGTTTTTACTGGAGTCGGAAATAATGATGTTTATAATATCAGTGCTCCTTTTGAAGACGAAGGTGAGCTTGTTATTGCTGGCCGGGTCGAATCTCGTGATAGTGAGCATTCAGTTGTTTATTTCTTCGTTAAAAAAAATGGAGAGTGGGTACGTAGGGAAGAGTCACCAATTCTTGAATTACAAGATCCATTTTTTACAAGAATCGCTGGAGAATTAGTGGTAGGAGGAGTACAAATCTTTCCACATCCAGAAAAAGATGGGGAATTAGGCTGGAGAACTGTTTTTTACAAAGGTGATTCAATCGCAAAGTTAGAGGAATTTGCAAAAGGTCCAGATGGTATGAAAGATCTCCGTTTAGTTGAGTTAAAAGATAAAACAATCGGTGTTTTAACTAGACCACAAGGTGAAAAAGGCGGCAGAGGAAAAATTGGTTGGTCAACGATTCCATCACTTTCAGAATTAACGATTGATGTAATTAATAATGCGCCATTACTTGAAAATCAATTTATTGAAGAGCAGTGGGGCGGAGCAAATGAAGCTCATCTTTTATCGAATGGAAAGATTGGAGTGCTAGGTCATATTGCTAGTTTTGATGAGGAAGGAAATCGTCATTATTATCCAATGATATTTGGTTTTGATCCCCAAACAGGAGCATTTTCAAAGATGGAATTAATCGCGACAAGAAGTCAATTTTTACCTGGTCCTTCAAAGCGCCCAGACTTAATTGATGTTGTATTCAGCGGGGGATTGGTTCGTCATTCGAATGGTACAGCTGAACTTTATGCCGGAATAAGTGATGCAGATGCTCAAAAAATCACGATGGTCGATCCATTTTTACAATTCGAGCAATAAGTACTAATCATACGCCAACAAAGGAGCTAATAAAAATGAATGTATATAGATATGAAGAAAACCCATTAGTAACACCACAAAGTGTAAAACCACATCGTCCTGATTTTGAAGTAATCGGCGCATTTAATGCAGGGATTGCAAAATTTAAAGATGAAATTATTATGCTTCTACGTGTTGCAGAACGCCCAATTAGTGAAGATCCTAACATCATTAAATCACCCGTCTTTAATCCAACTTCAAATGAACTTGAAATTTTAGAGTTTAATGTAAATGATTCAAAATATGATTTTTCAGATGTACGTACAATTAGTGAAAATAATGATAAACAAGGCTTTAAATACTTAACTTCACTTTCGTATTTACGGATTGCTCGTAGTAAAGATGGGCACCAGTTTACGATCGATGAAAAACCATTTCTATACCCTTCAAATGAATTAGAGTCTTTCGGGATTGAAGATCCACGAATTACTCAAATTGGTGATACATACTATATCTATTTTAGTGCTGTTTCACCTGTAGGTGTTGGTGAGTCAATGGTTTCAACGAAAGATTTTGTAACAGTTGAGCGTCACGGAATGATTTTTGCACCTGAAAATAAAGATGTATTAATTTTCCCTGAAAAAATTAATGGGAAATATTATGCACTTCACCGACCGGTACCGAAAAGTATCGGCGAACCAGAAATTTGGATTGCTGAATCTCCTAATCTACTACACTGGGGAAATCATAAACATCTATTAGGCTTAAGAGAAGGTATGTGGGATAGTGCTCGAATGGGAGGTGGAGCTGTTCCATTTAAAACAGAAAAAGGTTGGCTTGAATTATATCATGGAGCGACGGAAGATCACCGTTATTGCATGGGTGCCGTTTTACTAGATTTAGAGGACCCTACTAAAATTATCGCTCGCTCTAACCAACCAATCCTTCAACCAGAAGCAGATTATGAAGTAGAAGGATTCTTTGGAAATGTAGTCTTTTCATGTGGAGCACTAGTTGAAGGGGACGTTGTTAAAATGTTTTACGGTGTGGCAGATACTTCAATGGCATGCGCTGAATTAAGCTTAAAAGAAATACTAGATTCATTAACTTATTTATAAACAGAACGTTTGTAGAAAGGATGACATAAACCAAGGAATAGAAATTTACGCCAAATTTAACGAAATGAAACTTTGTTGAACAGTGTAAACGACTCTTGCTTTATGCATCCTTTTTTATCGAAAAATGAGTTGGAAGTTGAAACTATTGAATGAGAAATGCGACTAAAAAGTTATCGGATTTATATACAGAGGTAGCTAAATGCGGGGAACTAGCTTACTTTTGATTAGTTTTAGTCGTTCTTGTAAATAGCCGCTCCTAATAGAGGGGAATAGATTAATGCTTCAAATTTTTAAATCTTTTTCTGCAGAATTAAAGTTCTATTTACTGATGAATACTTTCTTTTCTTTTGGAGGAGCCTTATCAGGAATCTTTCAAAGTGTATTTTTATGGAAGCTTGATAAAACATACTCACTACTAGCCTATTTTAGCCTATATTGGTCAGTTGCCATTATCTTTTGCTTTGGTATTTGTGCCTGGATAGCTAGAAAAACGAGTCCAATGATAACGATGCGATTAGGATTTATCTGTTACTTAATTACCTATTTAATTATGTTACTTTACCATTCAACCTTGAACGAGCATATTTTATTACTAGGATTTTTAAATGGATTAGCAATGAGTTTGTATTATGTAGGCGTTCATTTAGCTGTTTTAGATTTAACGACTAATGAACAAAGAGACAAGTTTTTATATGTTCAAGGAATCTTAATGACAATCGGAGGGGGAATCGCACCTCTTCTATCCGGAATCATTATTTCCCAATTTAATGGAATGACAGGATACTATGTCATTTTTACTGGTACTTGCGTATTCTTCTTTATTTCTTTTTTGACTTCTTTAAAGGTAAAAGGAAAACCTGTTTCTGCAAAAAGTCATTTTCTTGAAGTTGTAAAAAATCCTTCAAAAGAATGGAAAAAGATGTACTTAGTCATGTTTTCAGATGGAATAGTATCTGGGGTGTACACAACCTTTTTAATTACGATGATGACGTTCAAAATAGCTGGTGGGGAATTAAATCTCGGAATCTATCATACTGGAACACAGTTTGTTGTCGTTTTAGCATTTTATTTTTTAGCTAAACTAACGAATCAAAACGATCGAATGAAGATTTTTGCTGCTGGATCGATCTGTATACTGCTGAGCTCTTTTCTAATTTCTTCTTTACCTTACCTTATTTCACTAGTTATTTTTGGAATTGTCTCTCCAGTTGCAATGAATATGATCAATACATCTATGAATGCGATGATTTATGAATCAATTGAAAGAGATCCGGATTATAAGGCTAAACGCTTAGATTATATTATCATTCGAGAAATCCCGCTTGGAATTGGGAGATTGATAGGGGTATTTATTTTTCTAGTCATGGGTAAATACTTCGATCTCGAAGCACTTTTACCAATTTCATTTAGTTTTTTTCCAATTATCTATGTAGTAATGATTCCAATTCTTCATTTGATTTGGAAGAAACCAATCAATAAGGCCATGCTTCACTCAAAGGAAATATAAAAAATTGATACATGGGAGGAAAATTTATGTTAGGTGCAATCGAAGCAGGGGGAACAAAGTTTGTATGTGCTATTGGAGATGAAGATGGAAATTTAATTGAGAGAATTCAAATTCCGACAACGATACCGGATGAAACGATCCCAAAGGTGATTGAATTTTTCGATAAGTTTCCAATACGAGCAATAGGAATTGCTTCGTTTGGTCCAGTTGATTTGAATAAAGAAAGCGCTACCTATGGAAATATTACTTCAACACCAAAAAAAGAGTGGAAGAATTATCCTTTTCTTCAAGTATTTAAAGGCCATTTTTCAGTCCCAATTGGTTTTAATACGGATGTGAATGCAGCGGCATTAGGTGAGGCTATGTTTGGAGCAGCGAAGGGTTTAGATAGCTGTCTTTATATAACAGTTGGTACTGGAATAGGTGCTGGTGCCATTGTTAATGGCGAGTTGCTTCAAGGCATTACTCATCCTGAGATGGGGCATATTTTAGTAAGACGACATCCACTAGATCAGTACAAAGGAAAATGTCCTTATCACCGTGATTGTTTAGAAGGGTTAGCTTCTGGTCCAGCTATTGAAGCCCGTTTTGGAGAAAGTGGTGCAAGCCTTGTCAATCGAAAAGAGGTTTGGGACTTAGAAGGATACTACATTGCACAAGCACTTATGCAATATATTTTAATCTTATCACCTAAGAAGATTGTCCTTGGTGGGGGAGTTATGAATCAAAAGCAAGTTTTCGATAAGATCTATCAATATTTGAATGAGCTAGTTTGCGATTATGTTAGTTTACCAGAGTTATCTGAATATATCGTATCACCAGGCTTAGGAGATCATGCTGGAATTACTGGAGCTCTTATGCTTGCACAAAATGCTTTAAATAAAAATGCACTAGTATAAATAGCCTATAGGAGGAAATTAGCATGCAACCATTATTTTTAAAACCGGTATTTAAAGAACGAATATGGGGTGGAACAGCTTTAAAATCCGATTTTAACTATGATATACCAAATGAAAATACAGGTGAATGTTGGGCAATTTCAGCTCATCCTAATGGAGCATCTATTATTGAAAATGGACGATTTGCAGGGATTACCTTAAATGAATTATGGGAAAAGCAACCGGAGTTATTTGGTCACCCAAAGGATGAGGTTTTCCCACTATTAACGAAAATATTAGATGCAAATATGGATTTATCCGTTCAAGTTCATCCCGAAGATTCTTATGCAAAAGTGAATGAAAATGGTGATCTTGGTAAAACAGAATGTTGGTATATTCTTGATTGTAAAGAAGATGCGCATATGATCTTTGGCCATAACGCTAAAACAAAAGAGGAACTAATTAGTCAAATTAAAGAAGGCAAATGGTCAAATTTACTTCGCCGAGTAAAAATTAAGCCGGGGGATTTTTTCTATGTCCCAAGTGGAACGATTCATGCATTATGTGAAGGAACGCTCGTATTAGAAACACAACAGAGCTCTGATACAACTTATCGGGTTTACGATTATGATCGAAAAGACCATGAAGGAAATTTAAGAGAGCTTCATTTAAATAAAGCAATCGATGTCACAACAATTCCACATCAAGAACCAGAAGTCGAATGTAAGACGGAAGAAAAAGAAAATATAAAGATTAATACATTTGTAGATTCGGAATTTTTCACTGTCTATAAATGGGATATTACTGGAAAGGCTTATTTAACCTATAATGATCAATATTTACTATTAAGTGTAATAAACGGTAATGGAAAACTAATCCATAGCGGAGAAGAGTATCATTTAACAAAAGGCTCGAACTTTATCATTCCTGTTGGATTTGGGGAATTTGTTTTAGATGGAGATTGTGAAATAATTGTTTCGCATACTTAAAAAATATTGAAAAATAAAGGCGTCGCTTCAGAGGGTTTTCAGAATGAATGCAAACGTTTGCCTTAAAATACAAAAGAACTAGAACAACAAGGATAGGCGAAGCAATGAAGAAAGCAAGTGATTTTCGAACAGTCTAAAAGGCAGCTTATTAGCTGCCTTTTAAAATTTAACTTCATCAGTAGTTTTAGGTTCAGCTAGCCAGCGCAGTGTCTCATTATGGTGTTTAATAATCTGCTCGGCCGTAAGCTCATCTGAATTCCAAGTACTATGAGCATCCGTAACAAGTGTAACTTCATAGCCATTTCCAAAGGCGTTTCTAGTCGTAGTATCAACACAGATTTCCGTTTGAATTCCCGCCATAACTAAATGGTTAATTTCAAGTTTTGCCAACTCTTCTTTTAAATTCGTCTTAAAAAACGAGTCTGGTGTTGTTTTATGTATAATGATATCTCCATCAATTGGAGCAATATCTGACTGAATTTCCCAACCAGGTGTACCATATTCAAGTGGAGAATCTTCTTCAGAATGCTGTATATAAAATATCGGCGTATTCGTAGCTCTTGCTTTATCGATCAATTTGTTTAGATTATTTAATAATGTTTCACTATTATAAACTGGATTAGATTCGGAAAACATAAAAGCCTGAACATCGATTACTAAAAGAGCTGTTTTTTTCATTTAATAAATCTCCCCTTAGAAAATTGGCTATTTTTTACACCTTCTAGAAGAAAATATATCATGATTAGCAGTAGAGGAGAAGGGTTATTTTCAGAAAATTGTTGCTTATTTAATTTAATTGGATACTGTGCCAGTTACTTACATTGCATTGACCAAATTCATTACTACCTGTAGCAATAACTGTGCCATCTGATTTAAGTCCGAGAGTATGTGTACAACCTGCTGAAATTGCTATAATATCGCACCAGTCACTTACATTACATTGGCCATGCCTACTCAATCCGACAGCTATAACAGAGCCGTCTTCCTTTAGTCCAATCGTATGATTACTTCCAGCTGAGATTGCTACTATGTCGTGCCAGTTGCTAACATTACATTGACCATCTTTATTCAGTCCTACAGCAACAACCGTACCGTCCGACTTTAATCCGATGGTATGAAGATACCCTGCCCCAACCGCCACGATCTCATGCCATTTGCTTACTTTGGATTGGCTATACCGATTATTGCCCACAGCTGTAACGGTGCCATCTGATTTAAGTCCGACAGTATGCCAGTCACCTGCCGAAATAGCCACAATGCTGTGCCAATCATTTACATTGCACTGACCATCGTTGTTTCGACCTACAGCAATAACCGTACCATCTGATTTTAGCCCGACTGAACGACGCCAACCAGCTGCAATCGACACAATTTCACGCCAGTTGCTTACATCACATTGTTCATGCTTGTTCCATCCCACAGCCACAACGGTTCCGTCTGCTTTTAATCCAATCGTATGAGAATTACCCGTGTGAGCGTTACCCGCAGCAACCGCCACAATATCGCTCCAATCGTTAACTTCTAGTTTGCCATATTTATGATCACCTACTGCATAAACCGTACCATCAGAATGAAGTCCGACGGAATGTCGATAACCAGCTGCTATTGTGTCTGAAACTTTTTCACTTTTAACTCCCTCCCATTAACTACAACTCATCTACTTAGCTTCTAATCAACAATCTTTAGTCCCATCAATGTTGCAAATTGAACGGCTTGATTTGATGAAACTTTGCAGCCATTTAAATTACTAATTGAAACAGTTAATTCGTTAAAAGTAGAGCTACTAATATCAATCCCTTTTAAAGATGTTTGTTCAAAATTTGTTCCATCAATATTACATCTATTAAAATCAATTTTTTTGAATTTACAATCATAAAAATCAGTGTTTTTTAGAACAGAGTCTTTAAAAATTACTTTTTCTAGTTTTGATTCTCCGAACAGTGATAAATTTAAAACAGAATTTTCAAATTGTACATTTCCAATGCTAGATTCCGTCAAATTTGCGCCTAATAATTTACAATTCTTAAAAATCACTTTGTGGATGGAAGAGTTTCTCATATTGCAATTTGATAAATCACAGTCTTCAAAATATACATCAGTCATACTAATGTTTCTCAAATCTGTATTCGTAAATTTACAATTCTTGATGACTGCTTTATATAAATATACTCGATCTACAACTTCATTTTCAAAAACGGAGCCAGAGATTTCGCACATTCCTAATTCTGGGTCCTCTTCATAAAAAATGTCATAAAAGTTTCTAGTGATTAATTCTTTCGGGATTGAAGGTGTATCGATTTTCATAGGAATTCCTCTCCTTAAATAGGTGGATAAACTACTATCCATTCGATTTGCTACTAATTACTATAAGGAACTTTAATTTAAAAAAAAAGACTTTTAATTCTATTCGGTCTGTGTACAAAATAGCGGGTCTTTTATTTGTATAGTAAGAAGAAGTGTACCATTTTTAAAATGAAAAGCTACTTTCGTTATAATCCATTTTTGATATGACCCTTTTGTAGTCTACCATTTCTAAAGTGTCAATCGTAATAAATACTAGAAACATGAACTCTATTATCAAATTCGCTACTAATATTAATAAAATTTAATGTAAATCTATTTTTCTAATCGAAATCTATTAAAACTTCCATATTTATAATAGGATGCTTGTCCAATCTACATTATCTTTTTTGAATAAATTATATTAAAACTATCAGGAGGTGATTTAATGTATCCGATCCGTCCAGTTACTAGTGCTAGTGTGGCAGAAAGACAAAGATCTTTTAATAGAATAGAAAATGCACAAGCAGAATTTCAAAGATTAGTCGTTCGTGATTCACACACGATTACAGTTGCTCAAACTGAAGCTCAGGCTTTAGTTTTAGTACAAGCTTCACTACAAGCTGCAATTGAAGCTGTCATTCTTTTATTTGCTGATGATCCAAGAGTTAGTCAATTGCAAAAAGTTGCTCAATCCTTAGAAAATCTTCAATTACAATCACAATCTGTTTACATTGAGAATTCAGATGGAATTGTTGTCACACAAACTGAATTGCAAATTGAAGCAGTTATTCAAGCAGCAATTCAATTATTAGCACAATTAGTAGCAAAACTCGGCTAATACGATTTGGAGAAGAAAAGGACAAAATTTTTTCGTCCGAAACCTCTTATTCAAATTTGTTAAATGATTTTGCTTAGGTTTATAACTTTTTTTGATGCCGCTTTTAACCTTTCGTCTTCAAAAAAAGTTAACCATATTTTGATTTTAATACCATCTATTTTTATCCAATCCGATAAAAGTAGGTGGTATTTTTGTTTTCGTTTGAAAAAATTTCAAGGAGCAGAATGAAGTGACAAAAAAACCAATTTCTCAATTTTACAGAGAAATTGGTTATTTGTTTAAAAGCTATGGGTGAATTTTAGTTAATTTTAATCATCGTTATAAATTTGGGCGCCGAGTTGGCCATGAACCTTGGAGTTTACGAAGTTGTACAATTTGTCCAGTATGATAGGCGTCGTGTAAAAGGATATTTTGATATTGTTGCCAAACTGGTAGTGAAGGTTTGGGTTGATCTAGTTCGGCTTCGTTTAAGGATGCTAATGTAGATTGTAAGGCGTCATGAACTTGAAGTGTTCGTTTTACTGTTTGTTTCCAGGCATTATCATCATTCGGTCTGCCTTGGACAAACGTTTCATCATTATTATTGTGAGCAACAAATGTATTATCTTGTTGTAAGCGTGAAAGTAAGCGCTCTTTAAAGAATAGTAAATGGTTTACATTTTCCCAAATTGTATTACTGGCTTTTCCTTCTGGTTGCCAACATGCTTGTGCAGCAGTTAGATTCTTTAACGCTTCTGAAATTGGCGGGTACCATTCTTCTTCGTAAAAAACTTGCTTGACTCCACTTTGTAAGATTTCTTTTTTACTCAAGTTGTATGTCCTCCTTCTATGTAATTTCCAGATTAAAAGAACAGTGAAAGCAAACTCAGACTAAAAGGAACCAATCCTTAATTGATGATTTGAAGGTGTGCGAAAAAATTTAATTTCAGTTCTTTATTTAACTACTATGCCATGTACTGGAAGAAAAAAACAAATTTTTGCAACTATAGAAATTGTTTGTTGGATATCTTGACTCAATAGTATTACTAAAATAATACCTATAGTTCTCTTTAAATTTCCTTGTTAAACTAATAGATAATAAAAGTTGTTAAATTTATATAGAACGTGTTCATTTCATAACTTGATTTTTTAAAATGAGCAGATGAGTAAAAATTTTAAAGAAATTGGAGTGAATGATAATGAAAACAATTGGGCTGATTGGTGGTATGAGTTGGGAGTCTTCTTTACTGTATTATCAAATTATGAACGAACGTGTAAAAGAAAAACTTGGCGGTCATCACTCCGCAAAAAGCATATTGTATTCAGTCGATTTTCAAGATATTAAAACGCTTCAGTTCGAGGATCGATGGGATGAATTAACAACAATGATGATTGATATTGCTAAAAAGCTGGAGAATAGTGGAGCAGATTGTCTTGTTATTTGTACGAATACGATGCATAAGATGGCAAAGGAAGTTCAAGAATCGGTCAATATACCTTTATTACATATTGCTGATGCAACTGCTAAAGAAATTGTAAATAATGGAATTAAAAAAGTTGCTTTGTTAGGAACTGCATTTACAATGGAGCATGATTTTTATAAAGGAAGATTAATTGAGCAGTTTGGTTTAGATGTTATTGTCCCAAATGAAGCAAAAAGAAAAGTGATCCATCATATTATTTATGAAGAACTTTGTCTTGGAATTGTAAAAGAGGAATCTAAGCAAGTTTATTTAAATATAATCAATCATTTAATTGAACAAGGAGCGGAAGCGGTTATTTTAGGATGTACTGAAATAACGATGTTAATCTCTCAGGAAAATTGCAGTATTCCTGTCTTTGATACAACAAGAATTCATGCTGAAAATGCGGTGGATTTTGCTTTAGATCGTCAATAACAAGAAACCCACAAGGTATGTATAGTTCCTTGTGGGTATTTATATTTCCATGAAAAAACAATACAAGTAATTAATTTTCAATAGGGAAATCGTTGGTTGCTTGAGTAAGTGTTTTCTCTTTTTTAATCATGAATAAATTGAAGACGATATAATAGGCAAACATGATCAGCATTAGCCCAGCAGACCATCCAGATGCCATGCTTTGTAATCTGTTAGATAAAACATCATTTTGTAATCCATTTAGTTTTTCAATTAAATAAAGATCATAAATTCGATAAACTAAACGACCGAAGAATAGTAGTGTGACAGTGGAGCTAATCCAAATATTTGTATTAAAGAACCATGCTCCATTCCTATTTTCATAATTTGTTTTGGTTGAAGCGAAATAAGCAAGCCCAATTCCAATTAGAATACCAACTATATCTGATGTTAAAATAATTGGTTTAAAACCACTTTGTAATAAGATTAGCGTTCCAATTATAAAAAAGATAACTGTACTGAAATACATTTTCTTCCTATTCAATTGCTGCCATCCGATACTTTTACGGACCCTTTTAAAGATCCGATAAACTAAAAGTAAAATAATGATTCCGATAATAATATATTGTTGATTCATAGATTCTCTCCTTAATTTGTTTTGTATGTTCTAATGATATTCTTTTATTAATGTTGAATCGACTTCTATTTGATAGAAATTTGATCATGAAGTCTATAACTAGAGATAGAGGAAAACAGGAAGAATATTGTTTAAAATTATAAGTAAATGAGGGGAGGTTGTTTATTTTGAAGGAGGACAAAGTCTTCTTATTAAGACCAATCATAGGTGCTATTATTATTTTAATTTTCATGTACACTGGAGAATTATTTAGTGGATCACCTTTTAAAACTGCGCTATATTTAACGATTTGGGTTACTTTTACATGTGTATTATTGATTCCTAAAGATAAATGGTCGAATGTAAATTTAGTGATTGCATTTAGTGTTATGATGATTGAAGCATTGGTAGGATTAATACTGTTCAAAGAAATAAATGTTTTGTATTTTTTAGCATTTATGTTACACATAACGATTACTCGGTCAACTTTATCAAGGACCCCGATTACATCAATTATCGTTATGATTGTCATTGCTTTAATCTATACGCGATTTGGACACCAAGATTTATTAAACGTTTTTACATATAGTTTATTCTCAATTATTTTTTATATAAATATTAGAAATAGAATGCAGCGGAATGAAATGTATGAATTGAATAAACAATATGTTATTAATTTAGAAAAAGCATATAGTCAATTACAAGAAGCGTCATCTACTGTTATGCAAAATGCAATTTTAGAAGAGAGAAATCGCATTGCAAGAGATATTCATGATGCGGTTGGTCATAGTTTAACTTCAATTATCGTTCAAATACAAGCTGTACAATATATGGTAAAAAAGGATCCAAATCAAGCCGAACAAAGTTTAAAGGATATGTTAGTAGTTGCTCGAAAAGGGTTAGATGATATACGTAAATCTGTTCATTCAATTGCTGATGAACTTCCACAATCAGCAATTGGCACATTGGAAACTTTACTGAAACATATGGAGTCCTCGTCCTCTATTCAATATTCTTTTAAAGCGGAGATTGGTGATGTTGAATTAGACGTCGCGGTATACAAAATACTGTTTAGAATCTTACAGGAATCAATTACAAATGTTATACGTCATTCTCAAGCCACTAAACTAGATGTTGTACTGAAAAAGGAATCTGAAAGCATCAATATGACCGTTAGGGATAATGGTGATTTAGATAATGCTCAAAAAATTAGTGAAGGATTTGGATTGAAATCAATGAGAGAAAGATTAGAAGAAATGAATGGTAGTCTTTCGTATTCAGTTGTATATCCACATGGCTTTGAAATCATTGCAAAAATACCATTGTGACTTGAGGAAGGGTGAGTAAGTATGTCATATGAAAAAATAAAAGTCTTACTAGTTGATGACCAAACAATGATAAGGCAAGGCTTTCGTTATGTAATAAATTTACAAGATGATATGAACATAATTGGTGAGGCATCCGACGGAATAGAAGCAATCAAGTTAGCAAAAGAAACACACCCAGATGTTATTCTGATGGATATACAAATGCCTAATCTTTCAGGAATAAATGCTACAAAAGAAATAATGAAACAATTACCTTCGACGAAAATTGTTATTTTAACTACATTTGATGATCAAGAATATATTTATCAAGGGATTCGATCAGGAGCTGTAGGATTTTTATTAAAAGATGCTGAAGTTGAGGAAATGCTTGATGCTATTCGGTTTGCACATCGAGGTGAAGCGATTTTTAAAACAACTCTAGCAGCAAATGCACTTTCTAAAGCCATTGTTTCTGGATTTACTGTACCGGGTAAGAAAGGTGAAACAATTTTAATCGAGAAACTAACCGATCGTGAACAAGAAATCCTCCAGGAAATGGCGTATGGACTTCGAAATGACCAAATCGGTAAAAAATTATTTATAACGGAAGGTACTGTAAAATCACATGTTCACCGTATATTACAAAAATTTGGTTGTGAAGACCGAACACAAGTAGTCGTGACAGCACTTAGAAATGGAATGGTGAAATAAGAAGGTCAGTGGTTAGAAATGTAAATAAAAAGTAGATGTTACTTCTCTCTGAGATAACACCTACTTTATGTGGACCGAAATCTATCTAAATGAAATTTTCAAAATGGCTTGTATTACTTTTAAAATCAATTCGGAAAAAAAGTGGAAAAGGCAGTTTAGGAGAAGTGGGTTCGAATTGAAAAGTGAAAATTTTAGAATAAATGTAAATCTAGAAGAAGTAATTAGATAAGGTTGACTTAGTCAGTAATAATCTGTTGTGGAAAATCTTCGTTAGATAGATTCGGTAATAAATGTGATCATAAAATTAATCTAATTAAATAGATATAATATTAAATGGCCAAAAGTATGAGTTTGTTCTAGACGATAAACTATTTTGTACAAGATTTTTTAATAAAAAAGAGGAAATTTTAAAAAAACTACGAACTATTATTATTAATTCATCCGTGAATCGAAATTACTTCTTCCATTAAAAATTGGTTATGTATTTTATTAAGTAAGTTTGTTAACAATACATTAAATAAAATTTACTAAAGAGGTGTAGTCAATGAGCGTCCATGATCCAAAAGAATTTGATGAATTGATACCAAATGATACCGATTTAAATTTTATGAAGAAATTTCCAGAAGTAGAAGAAGCGATTGGAATTGATGAAATTCTAAAGTGGTTAGAAGATTAACTTTCGTGAGAATAATTTGAAAATAAAAAGTACTTTCTAGATTTTTAGAAAGTGCTTTTTTTTTTGCGAATTATCGGTCCTTACTATTTTAAAATTGTAAGTGGTAGGTTAAAAATTTGGTTGTAAAATGGGGAAAAAGATAGATGGGGCGTTTATAGAATAAATAAGAAGAACCAATATGGAAAAGGGTATTTTGCAACTATTAATATTATTAATTTAATATATTGGATTAAGAATAAGTAATTTTACCTATAGTGGGTTCTGTTAAAAGGTATTGCTTTCCTATATATAGAAGTAGTCTTAGTGAATATTTTGTAAGGGCTTTCATTTTAATTATTTTGTTTCATTAACGTTTGATGAGAACACCACTAAAATTAAGGAGGCAAATTAGAAATGAAGAAAAATCAGTTTGATACAAAGTTGATTCACGAAGGATACAAAACTAGTGAGTATCAGGGGAGTTTAACTCCTCCATTATTTCATACGTCTACCTATACGTTTCCAACTGCACAGCATGGAGAACAGTCATTTGCTGGTGAAAGAGATGATTTTATTTATTCAAGGCTAGGAAATCCAACTGTTCAAATTTTAGAAGAACGAATGGCTGCGTTAGAAGAAGGAGAAGTAGCGTTAGCATTTGGGTCAGGTATGGCTGCTGTATCTGCTACAATTTTCTCTTTAATTAGTACTGGAGATCATATTTTATGTTCAAAAGGCATATACGGTTGTACGTATGGATTTTTGGAAATGCTAAAGAGCAAATTTGGCATTGAACATAATTTTTGTGAAATGGATACCGAAGAAGAAATCGAAAATTTAATCCAAGAAAACACGAAAGTACTATTTATTGAAACACCAATCAATCCTACAATGAAAGTCATTGATATTGAAATGGTTGCAAGAGTTGCTAAGAAAAATAATATTACTGTTGTAGTTGATAATACATTTTGTTCACCTTATCTACAAAAGCCATTAACACTAGGCTGTGACATTGTCCTACATAGTGCAACGAAATATATTAGTGGTCATGGTGATGTAGTTGCAGGAATTGTTGTTTGTAAAACAAAAGAGCTAGCTGATCGAATGATTCCAATCAGAAAAGATATAGGAGCGATTATGTCACCATTTGATGCATGGCTATTGCTTCGAGGATTGAAGACTTTAGCAGTTCGAATGGACCGTCAATGTGAAAATGCAAAAAAAGTCGTTTCATTTTTACAATCGCATCCAATGGTAAAAGATGTATATTACCCTGGAGATTTTAAAAATAAAAATTACTTTCTCGCAACTAAGCAAATGAAAAAAGGTGGTGGAGTCTTCGCATTTACAATTGACGGGACAAAGGAAGAAACTCAGGAATTTATTAACCATTTAGAAATGATAAAAATAGCGGTAAGTCTAGGTGATACAGAAACATTAGTTCAACATCCCGCGACGATGACCCATGCAGTCGTTCCAAAAGAAATGCGAGAAAAAATGGGCATCACAGAAAATATGCTACGCATGTCAGTTGGGTTAGAAGCATGGGAAGATATCGTAGCAGACTTACAACAAGCTTTGCTTAAATCCAGTAGTAATTCACTATGTTAAATTGAGTTGATAAAAAAGTACTTTCTAAATTGATCTTAGAAGGTACTTTTTATTTTAGTTGCAAAATTATTCTTTTATATAGATACGACATTTTATGAAACGAATCCTATACTTTCGATTTCACTAGTCAAAAAACTAGAAAGGACGAGAAGTCTACTCTAAGGAAGATTTTTATAAAAGTGACTTAATTAGGGGTATATCTGGTCAAAATTGTAATATTTTATAATAATGTCGATATGAAATTAAATGTTTGATTTGTCGGTATATTTCTATTTTCATTCCGTTTTTTCTGAGGAATTAATCTGCTAGCTTGAGTATTTTGGAACTAATAACCAAATAATAAAAAAATCTAGCGAGTCTCACCACTAGATTTTTAAACGAAGCTTATATATTCAAAGAATCAATAATAGGATAAAGCTCTTCTAAATGAGTAATTTCATATGTAGGCACAACTTCATTTCTCTCTTTATTGTGACGATTAATCCAAACGTTTTTCATTCCAATTCTGCTTGAACCTAAAATATCAGTCATAAGATTATCTCCAACCATAATGACCTCTTCTTTTGATAGTTCCATTAATGATAAGGCATGTTCAAAAATAGTTGGATCAGGTTTACCTTTTCCGAAGTCTCCAGAAATTAGTATTTGATCAAAGTATTCTTTAATCTTTGGTGTAATTGAAAGCTTCGTATGTTGCAAATCAGGTGAGCCATTTGTTAGCAAAAGTAGTTTAAACTGTCCATTTAATCGATCAAGCACATCAAATGTTTCATCGTATACAAAAGGGTTCCCTTTGCGCTCTTTGGGGAATGTTTCGGCTAAAAAATGACCAAATTCTGGATCATCTATTCCAAATGCTTTTAAGCCAAGCGTCCATGCATTTTTTCGATAGCTAGGTGAATTAGCCCGCATTTTTGGGAATTGATCATGTTCATCTAAAAAATTCCCCCATAGTCCTTCGAAGGGATTTATGCCGATTAATTTTGTAAATTCGTATGTATCATATGATTCATAAAGCTTTCTAGCGGCATCACGAACAGCATGTTCAAATGCTACTGGATCTATACCGTATTTTTCTGTAGCTAGCTTGCAAGTATTTGCAAATGCAACTTGAACGCTTTTTTGATCCCAAAGTAATGTGTCGTCCAAATCAAAAATGATTCCTTTAATCATAAAAAAAATAACCCCTTCCTAATATAAACTGTATAAATTACCCACTATCGTACTAGGAAAATATGAAATAGTAAATAGGAAGCTACTAAAAATTTGCTTTTTTTAGGAAGGGATCAGTTATTTTAATTAATAATATAGTACAAATGCCGATTAAATGAATATAATACTTTGTTGATTTTGATTTAATTAATGATGAAAAGAGTGAGTATATGTCATTTGAGGATTTTGTAAACTGTCATTCAATGCAAATTAATACGAAGGCGGTCTTTGATAAACAAAATAAGTTAATGCGATATTCGCTTACAAGAACTTGGGATGAATCGAAAAAGAAAGCTACTATTGTATTACTTAATCCTTGTCGAGCAAATCATCTAAAGAGTGATTATATATTGGCGAGATGTCTTAACTTTTTTATAGATTATAAGAAAGGTAACTTCGGATCGCTAGAACTAGTAAATCTTTTTGCATTAATGGAACCGGATTCAACAAAGTTAAAAGGGAAAGAATGCGAAGTTGGCGAACATAACGATGAAGCAATAAAATTAGCGATTAGTGATGCAGACATTATTATTGTAGGTTGGGGTTCAAGTAAACGATTTAAATGGCGAATTAAAGAAGTTCTAGAGATACTAGAGCCTTATAAAGATAAATTATATAATTTTTGTGATGACTCAAATCGGAAAGATATATTGATTCACCCAGTTATTTTATCGGAACGACATTGGTTAGAAAAATTAAATTTTGAAGCTCTATACGAATGGACTACAAAAGATTAATTTTAATATTCTTCCTTATGACAACTCATTTTGGGTTGTTTTTTTATTGGTTGAAAATTCAAATACTTATTTTTTTAAAAGTTGTTATAATAAATTGAGTATTAAGTTTTAGTTCAACTAAAATTGCTAGATTTTTAGGAATTCAATTATAACTTGAGTCCATTTTTCCTCAATTCAAGTACCGCTTGATTTTAACTATTCAATTAACTAGATACAATTAAATTAACTTTTAGAAAGAGGTGATATAAATGTTTGATATGAAAAAAGTAGGTAGACAAATCGCTCAATTAAGAAAGGCAAGCAAGATTACACAGATGAAGCTAGCTGATCAATTAGGTGTTAGCTTTCAAGCAATTAGTAACTGGGAACGTGGAGAGACAATGCCTGATATTTCAAAATTACCTGAGCTTGCTGAGATCTTTAATGTAAGCATTGATGAAATGTTAGGAAATGAAAAAGGTGTTAAATTGATTAATAATTTAATTGAAAAAGATACTTCTGATTCTTCACTTGAGTTAGAAGTTGAAAAAGAAGATTTTTTAAATGTTGCACCGATTCTTACTTTCAATCAAGCAGACTTAGTTTTCAGAAATGTTGAGAATGATCTTACGATTACTGATACATCAGAAATGGCTCCATTTGTTAGTGGCGACTTAATCGATGAATGTGTAAAGAAAGAATTTGATTCGAATGGAATGAAAGAATTATCACGTATAGCACCATATATTAGTAACGATTTAATTGATGAATTTGCGAAGCGAGAGTTTGAATCCAATGGAATCGAACAATTAACTCTGGTGGCACCATTTATTAGTAAAGAATTAATTGATGATTTGGCAAAGAAAGAGTTTGAAACGAATGGTCTAAAAGGATTAACACAAGTGGGACCATTTATAAGTAATGAGATGATCGATGAATGTGCAAAGAAAGAGTTTGAAACGAATGGTCTAAAAGGATTAACTCAGATGGCACCATTTATAAGTGATGAGATGATCGATGAATGTGCAAAGAAAGAGTTTGAAACGAATGGTCTAAAAGGATTAACTCAGATGGCACCATTTATAAGTGATGAGATGATCGATGAATGTGCAAAGAAAGAGTTTGAAACGAATGGTCTAAAAGGATTAACTCAGATGGCACCATTTATAAGTGATGAGATGATCGATGAATGTGCAAGGATAGAGTTTAAAACAAATGGTATGAAAGAAATAACATCAATGGCAGCATTTATCAGTAATGAAATAATCGATGAATGTGCAAAGAAAGAGTTTGAAATAAATGGCATAAAAGGACTAACATCGATTGCGCCATTTGTTAGTAATGAAGTAATTGATGAATGCGCAAGAAAGAGTTATGAATTAGAGGGGATCAAGTCATTAGCACCAATCTGTCCATTTATTGAAGGCGACCTACTGAATGAACTTGCTTTAGATGCTATATCAAAAAATGGCATTAATGAGATTATTTCAGTCGTTCCATTTTTAGATTCGAAAATACTAAATTAATATTTGATTTTACTTTTTAGGGTTCGAAATTAGGACCCTTTTTTATTATTTCTAAGCATTTTATTAATAAAAAAGGATATTTTCTGGACAATTCAGTAATATCCTTTATCATATAAATAGTAAAAATAATGAAAAGGTGACTTTATGAAAAAATTATTTGTTATCGGGGCTTTCGCAATCTGTTTAATTATTTCTGCACAAACAAACCCATCAAAAGGAGAGTTTGTTACTTGGGCAAAGGATCAACTAAAATTGGAATCAAAAAATAAATATGTTGATTTTGGAATTGACTTATTTGGTGAAAAACTTATTAGTAAAGTTACAACTAAAAAAGATTATGTCTTTTTTTCAGTTTACGAGGTTAATGCTTTAGATAAAGAAATAAAAGTAGTCGGTTTATTTAATCACTTTATCCCAATTTCAAAAAAATAATTTATGAAGTGTAAGTGGAAAATGTTGAAAGCATGTATATAATAGAAGAATAAAGTTAAAAGAGGTGGAAAGAATGAGTAAATCAAAAGCAAGGAAATTACGAGATAAACTAGTAAGAGAAGGTAAACGAAATCCAGAATTAAGTAGAAGTTCATTTGCGATGTTAGATTTAAATACGCGTAAAACAAAAACGAAACAAGAAAAATTAAATCAAGTTAAACATAAAAAACAGTCCTTTGGTAAAGATGATTTTCAAACAAAGGACTTTTTTTATTTACCTAATCTTATAGCTGTGTAGTCGGTTCTTTTTTACTTTTAACAAATTGATTATAAAAAAAAGCTTTCACGATCCTCTATATCATACTTCTCATCAAAGCCATCTTAAAATACGTTTCATTATAAAAACTGAATATGCTAGTGTAAATCAATACTTTTTTTGGATGACAGCTAAAAAATAGTTAGGCATACGATGTTTTTGAATTGGATACATATTACTAGTTAATAGAGAAGGTTCTAGATTCTATAAGTGACAAAATATTAAAGATATATTAGTAGGATTAAATTTAAATCAAATTACCTTTTAAATCAGTTCACTTCACTTAATTGTAAATAAATTAAGTGTTACAATCATAAACTAGCAAAGTCTATTTTAGTCTCGTGAGGCATTTACAATTAATTGTGCCATTCTTCTTGGATGTATTTTTGCAGTGGACAAATGATCGCCACTTCCTTGAATAAAGCGATAAACTCCTAATCTACTAGCCATATGAGGGTACCAACCAGAATTCTCTCCTGTAGGTACTGCTGTATCCTCTTGTAAATTAATATAGCTTCTTGGAATCGATAATTGGTAAAAGGTTTTTAAATCGAGCTTTTCGACAAGGGGCGTTGCTGGTTCAGGTGTTGTCGCATGATAAATTTGACGCGCCGTTTGTAAATCAGCCAAGTTAACAAACACATCTCGGAAGTATTGAAATGGTAGTTTAATTGTATGATCAGAAGATTGCCCAGCTAAGTCTAAAAATAATTTTTGTGTTTGTGGTGGTAATTGATCAACCAAGCTTTCACCGTCATTTAAAACAAAAGCATTCCAAAAAACTAATCGTTTAATTCGATCGTGAAGCTGTTCAGCGACTTTTTGAATGACGGTACCACCAAAGCTGTGACCGATCAAAATAATATTATTAAGCTTTTTTGACCTTATATAATGAACGACTTGTTTTGTAATCATCTCATGGTTTACATTTTTATCCTTATCTGTACCATGCCCAGGCAACTGAGGTGTATGAACAATATGTCCCATTTTTTGTAGTTCTTGCGCAATTTTGTGCCAGAAGAATGGATCAACCCATGAGCCGTGAACTAAAACGAAAATAGCTTGGGCATGCTGGCGATAAAAAATATCGGATTGGTCAAGAGTGTGGTGCTGTTGATGAATAGGATATGATTGATATTCGTTATACCAATAGTGGTGGTAATCATAATAAGGATTATTCTGAATTGGATTCATATTTTGATTTCTGAAGTTTATGGGGTGAATCATTTCAGGGGATTTTTTATTGGTCATTCTAATTAGTCCCTCCTCTTTAATCTTTCTCATCGTATGCACCTATTCGTTAGAAGGTGCCCACTTAACTAATGGAAATATCGGTAAGTAAAGAGGAGAAAATAATATTTTAGGAGGAGAATATTATCAAAAAAATTATCTTTTTATTAATCCTATTGTTTATTGTTTGTACAAGTGTTTACGTTGCGGTAAAAGATAAAGTGTTCCAAGACTCATCAAATTCGAAACCAAATAAGAATACAAATCAACAAACAGAGACTAATCATTCGAGTCAACTTTCAGCAGAAGAAATTTTAAAAAATATCATTTCTAGTGCTAAACAAGGAAAAATTCCAAACCAACAAGATATAGAAGTAGGGAAGACTTTCCTAAAAGATATAACAGAGCAATTTGGGGAATCTACCCAAAAAGATCAGGTTGCAAATGGTACGTACTTAACTTATCAAAAACAAGGATTTGCAGTAGGATATGACAATCAAAATCGAATTTATGAAGTAAGATCATATGATGCTAATTTACAAGAAATTCACTATGACGATATTATGAAACAATTAAATAAGCCGACTAAGATTAAATACTATAAAGATCAACAAGTGGATCAAATTATTTTAGTTTATGACCTAGATCATATTGAACTGAAGTTTATCTTACCAAGACCTACTAATGAAAATAATAATCCAACACTACATCATACTTCAGTATCAATAATTGACCAGCCTATTCCTAGCACTGGCACTAAACTAGATCAGCTTTTAAATGAGATGACACTTCAAGAAAAAATAGGTCAAATGATCATCTCAGGTTTTTATGGAACGAGTTACTCAAATAGTTTAAAAGAACTAGTTGAACAATATCATATTGGTGGATTTATTTTTTACAAAGAAAATCTAACGAATAATAGTCAAACGGTTAAACTTGTAAATTCAATAAAGGCTGCTAATCGAACGAATCATTTACCAATTTTATTTGGAGTTGATCAAGAAGGTGGAAGAGTATCGCGTTTACCAGGTAATCTTGGTCAAATACCGTCAAACCAATTAATTGGAAATAAAAATGATAGACAATTCTCATATGAAATTGGTCAAATACTGGGAGAACAACTTCAAGCTTTTGGTTTAAATATGGACTTTGCACCTGTTTTAGATGTAAATAGTAATCCTAAAAATCCAGTCATTGGTGATCGTTCTTTTAGTAATAATCCAAATACTGTAAGTAAATTAGGAATACAAACAATGAAAGGGATCCAGTCAGAGAAAATCATTCCGGTTGTAAAGCATTTTCCGGGCCATGGTGATACTTCGGTTGATTCCCATTTAGAATTACCAGTTGTAAACAAATCGTATACTGATTTACAACAGTTAGAATTGATTCCATTTAAAGCTGCTATCGATCAAAACGTAGATGCAGTTATGGTTGCACATATTTTATTACCAAAAATCGATCCAAAATACCCTTCTTCCATGTCTAAAATGGTCATTACTTCAATGTTAAGAAATGATTTAAAATATGATGGAGTAGTTATGACGGATGATATGACGATGGATGCAATTGGAAAAAATTATAATTTGGAAAAAGCAGCGGTTACTTCCATTTTAGCTGGAAGTGATATCATTATGGTTGCTCATGATCCTAACAAAGTAAAAGCTGTTTATAAAGAAATCGAAACAGCCGTGAAAAACAAAACAATTTCAGTAGAACGTATTAACGAAAGTGTAAAACGAATCATTTTACTTAAACAAAAATATAAACTAGATAATCATGAAGTAAAGCCGATGGATCTTCAAAAGCTCGTTGAAAAAACAAATAAGTTATTAAATAAGTAGAAAAATTAACAAAAAAAGGAAAATACCACCTTTTGTCGAATAAATAGTCTGAAAGGTGGTGTTTTTTCTGGCAAGTAAGATTTCAGATGCAGGATTAATGCTATTAGCTATTTTTAAAGAACTTCAAGAAAAAGAGCCAAATTTTGAAAAAGGGCTTCATAATGAAGTAGGAGTAGAAATTGATGATGTCGAACCTGCATTAATTGAATTAGAAATACAAGGATTTATAAACGGTTTAACTTGGATTAAGAGTGATATAGATCAAAAAGAAATTGCTTCATTATTTAATATTTCAATAACCCCTACGGGCTTAGCTAAAGTAATAGAATTATTAAGATAAACTATATACATATAAAATGACTACCTCAAATGTTTAAAACATTTGAGGTTTTTTGAAAGAAAAAAGGAGGAAATTAAAATGAAAATTAAAAAAGTGAACCCCGAATCTGTTGCAGCACCAGTTGGCCAATATAGTCATGTCACAATTGTCCCAAGACATGCAGAGCTAGTTGTTTTATCAGGGCAAGTAGGAAACGACAAAAACGGAGTATTTCCAAATGATATCGAAAGTCAATTTGTCAATGCACTTGAGAACATTAAAAGCATCCTTGAAAGTGAGAAAGTCGATCTTAATAATCTTTTTAAATTAAACTTTTGGCTAACGGAGAAAATCGATCGTCAATTCTTTCTAGACTGTTGGAGCCAATTTCATTCTGGTAACCCACCAGCAACAACTTATGCTTATGTATCAGCTTTAGCAAATCCAGACATCAAAATAGAAGTTGAAGCATGGGCAGCAAGATAATCAACATAGTTCATTATGTGTAATCAAATGTTATAGTAAAAAACCAAGTATGGTATTGACCGGTATAACATAGCCAACTTTGGGAAACTTAAGTGGAGGTAATTCGGTTCGAAAGCGAGATGAAAAATTGAAATGGATGAATTCGAGTCTCAATTAAATCCCACTTTAATCAAAAATATAACAAAAACACTAACTCAACTTAATCTAAAAATCGAAGGCATAATAGGAAGAATTGAAAATAAAGGTTGTGGCATATTAACTGAATTTGAAAATATACATCGCGTCTTTAATAATTTACAAATGGATGCAGCCTCATTTTATTTAAATTCATATCTTTCTCCGTATACTGATATCTTTGATGAATTGACAATCACAGTTCAACACTTATCCAAACGTAAACACGGCGGATTAATTGTTGTAAAAAGAAACGACACACTAGAAGAATTGATGAGCTCTGGGATCCATGTAGGTGCAAAACTATCTCCAGCACTGCTAGAATCAATTTTTTATCCAGGTAGCCCTCTACATGACGGAGCAGTCCTAGTTGAAAATAACATGATCATCTCAGCAGGTAATGTACTTCCACTTTCAAAAATTACATACGATAATAGAAAACTTGGAACAAGGCACCGAGCAGCAGTTGGAATTTCCGAACAAAGCGATGCACTTGCTCTAGTTGTATCTGAAGAAACAGGAAATATATCTTTCGCTTATAAAGGGAGCTTATATCCTGTTCAATATGGAGCACCAATTAATTGAAACTGAAATGGATTATTGTTAAGTAAAGCTGAGGCTGTAGTTTTAGTTCCATTAAAGAGTGTGTTTTTTAGTGTGTGGTTTTCATCTATTTGCTAATTTACTTACTTATAAACTTATTATGAGTAAGTTTTTTTCATATTCTTGCTTTTGAATTTCTTTATGAACCTGTTATGAGGAAGAACATATCAAGATTAAGCCAAATAACTACCGCATGAACCCGTTATGGGGAAGTACAAATCAAGTTTAATCCAAAGTACTACTGCATGGACCCATTATGAGGAAGTACAAATCAAGTTTAAGCCAAAGACCTACCGCATGAACCCGTTATGGGGAAGTAGAAATCAAGTATTAGCCAAAGAACTTCTGCATGAACCCCTATGAGGAAGTAGAAATCAAGTTTAAGCCAAAGACCTACCGCATGAACCAGTTATGAGGAAGTAGAAATCAAGTATTAGCCAAAGAACTTCTGCATGAACCCCTATGAGGAAGTAGAAATCAAGTTTAAGCCAAAGACCTACCGCATGAACCTGTTATGAGGAAGTACAAATCAAGTTTAAGCCAAAGACCTACCGCATGAACCCGTTATGGGGAAGTACAAATCAAGTTTAATCCAAAGTACTACTGCATGGACCCATTATGAGGAAGTACAAATCAAGTTTAAGCCAAAGACCTACCGCATGAACCTGTTATGAGGAAGTACAAATCAAGTTTAATCCAAAGACCTACCGCATGAACCTGTTATGAGGAAGTACAAATCAAGTTTAAGCCAAAGACCTACCGCATGAACCCGTTATGAGGAAGTACAATCCAAGTTTAATCCAAAGTACTGAATCAAGGGGTTCCATTTTAAATATAGTAAAAGTTTTATCTTTACTTGCCAAACGGTCATTTTGATCGTTTTTTTGTTTTTAAAATAAATAATACTTTTTTCAGATTTTATGGATTGTATTGTATTTGAAATCATATTATGATTATACTTAATTATTCCGATATGAAAGGTTGGTTTTTGGTATGTCTAATTCAAAAATAAATACAATTCCATTACCTTTAGTTCGTACAAATCAATGGACGATCTTTATTTCTGTTATATTAACTTGGATTACTGGTCAGTACTGGCTATTACTTATACCTTTAATTAGTGGTCTTAGTGGATTGCTTTTTGATTTCCATCCAATCATTACATTTGCTAAACGTTTTTTAAAAAAGAAACCATCTAGCTATCCACAAGAGGATAAAGGCCAACAAAATTTTAATCAAACAATTGCAGTAACATGTTTATCTCTTGCTTTTATTGGAGCATTACTTGGTTGGAATGTATTATTTTATGTGTTTTCAATTATGGTCGCATTAGCATCGTTTATCGCAATCAATGGATTTTGCATTGGATGCTATATTCATTTTCAATGGAATCAATATAAATACCGAAAAAGTTTAAGGTAAATTATTTTCAAATCTGAGTCTTCTCATTAATTGAGAGGGCTTTTTTTATGATACGAAAACATAATTCTGTATAATAGAAATTGTATAAGAATTTACAATTAAACTTATTGCTTCAGGAAGGAAGAATATAAATAATGATTAAATGGAAAGAAGACATTGTTATTAATGCAAATATCGAAAAAGTATGGAGTCTATTTTTAGATAAAAATATTAAGAAAATAATGCCAAAAGTTGAGGAGCATAATTTAATTGATAAAAACGAAAATGAAGTAGGTGCAAAGCATCAGCAAAGTTATAGAGAAGGGAAACGTGTAGAATCTTATATTGTTGAAACATTAGCATACGAGGATACTGAATCATATAAAAAAAAGCAAATTCATTTTGTTTTAGCTAATGCTTTTGAAACAAATTTAACATTTACATTAGAAAAAATCGATGATTCACATACAAAATTTATTTATGAAGGCACGAATGCGGGGGTGAATTTTATCGGACGGGCAATGTTAAAACTAGCTAATCCAAAGGGGAATAATTTAAAAGCAGTACATGAATTTTTACAAAGAGTCGAACAGGAAGCTTTAAAGGAGTAAGCTTAATTATTCTAAACAAAAAAAGGAGAGCATCTTGTACTCTCCTTATTCGTTATTTATTTGATACTTTACTTAATAATTCATATGAATATAGACGCGCCGCATGATCAAAAACTGAGCCATTTACCATAATCTCATCAGCTTTTGTTATATTTAAAACGGTTTGTAGTTTTTCAGTAACGGTTTCGATTGTACCAATAGCAGAAAGTTTCATTTGATTTTCAAGTGTTTCTTTTTCAAATGGACTCCAAATTTCATCCATATCGTCAACTGGTGGTTTTAAAAGAGCTGGTTTACCACCTCGAACTAAGTTTAAAAATGATTGTTGCTGTGTTGTAAAAAGTCTTTTTGCTTCTTTGTCTGTGTCAGCAACGACAACATTTAAACCAATCATTGCATATGGTTCATCTAAAATTTTAGATGGTATAAAATGATTGTGGTACAACTGCATTGCTTGGACTGTATAGTCTGGTGCGAAGTGCGCTGCAAAAGCAAATGGTAAACCTAGTTCGGCAGCTAACTGAGCACTAAAGCCACTAGATCCTAGTAACCAAATTGGGATATCTAAACCTTCACCAGGCACCGCTTGAACCGTTGAATTGCCAATACCACCTGGCGGATTAAAGTAATTACGTAATTCTTCTAATTGAGCAGGGAAGTCTTCATGGCTGCGTAAATCTCTACGTAACGCTCTAGTTGTTGACATATCACTACCAGGAGCACGACCTAATCCGAGGTCAATACGACCTGGATGTAATGATTCTAATGTTCCAAATTGTTCTGCTATGACTAAAGGAGCGTGATTTGGTAACATGATTCCACCAGAACCAACTCTAATCGTTGATGTTCCACTCGCAATATGTCCAATTACAACTGAAGTAGCTGAACTTGCAACTGCTGGCATATTATGATGTTCTGCAAACCAGTAACGGTGATATCCCCATTTTTCAGCATGCTGTGCTAAATCAAGGCTATTTTTAAACGCATCAGCAGGAGTACTTCCTTCAACAACTGGTGCTAAGTCTAATACAGATAAAGGTATATCACTTAAATTCTTAGCAACTTTATCTTGGAAACGATTATTCATCATAAAATTTTCCTCCTAAAAATCCATTTCTCAATATATGGAAAAAACGAGACGATTTCATTAAATAAACTGTGTTTTAATTAAATACAGTATGGTAAGATTATAGAAAATCTAAAGACATAATACAAGTTTTTGAACTTGGAAATAATTATACAAAGAAATCGTTATATGGAAACAAGAAGTACTTTTGGTAAAAAGAAAAAAATTTGTAAATAAATGTATAGAATAATTTTTCAGAAACATACTATCTTTAATCTGATAAACAACATCAGAGCATCCAAAAGACAAAGGAGTCGACAACATGGCAAACAGAAGATCTTCAAATCAATATGCTTCACCAAATGCAAGTTCAGCAATTGAGCAAATGAAGTTCGAAATAGCTTCTGAATTTGGAGTGCACTTAGGACCAGACACAACTTCACGCGCTAACGGTTCAGTTGGTGGAGAAATTACGAAGCGTCTAGTTCAAATGGCAGAACAAAGCCTAGGCGGATATGCTCGTTAAATAAAAACTAAGGATGGAAAAGCTAATTTTCCATCCTTTTTTAATGTTGTAAAAAATGTTTCTCCCTATTAGAAAACGTGACCTACTTATTTTTAAAACTACTATATACTTGCAAGGGATACAAAAACGGGGGATAATAATATCACTGGATGGTGATAAATTATGTCAAGTTGCAAAAACTCCGTTACTCCTAAGTGGTTCGGATTTGCTATTCAGGCATTAGTTTTACTAGCAACAACAGAAGGGGTTACACCAAGTAAAGCAATCGCAAAACATATTAGATCAGGTGTTTCATTTATGAGAAGAATCATGGCTCCCCTCGTAAAAGAAAAAATTGTAGAAGCAAGAGAGGGACGAGATGGCGGTTATTTATTAGCTAAGTCACCCGAGGAAATTACCTTAAAACAAGTCTACATTGCCCTACAAATGACAGAACCTCTATCAACCGCACTAATTGAATCCACATCTGACTGTACTAGTGGACGTGTAATGAACAATGTATTTTCAGACTTTGCAATCGAAGCAGAAGAGCACTTACTTGGCTTTTTATGTAACTATACTTTGGCGGATTTTGTAAGACGTGCCAGTCATAAAACGATCGAATCACTTTGAAAATATCGTACATTTTTGGATGTACGATATTTTTATTTTGTTGGGATAGTAGATTTACAAATAAAAATAAGAGGACGAGGTTATTTATTCCTCTAGGTCTTATGGCATTGGACAAAATAATCATTTTTTTAATTCCCATACGAGTTTCTAAATTTAAGCATTGAGTACATAGAAAATATAAAATCAAAAAAATGCACTTGAAATAAGAACAGTTATCGCATATACTGTACTTAAATCAAATGCACTTACAAAAAGTAACCACCTTTAGTAACCACACTATTTTTTTAAGTATTACTGTTTCTGAAATAAGAACAGTAAGTAGTAGTAAAATATTTTAAAATAAACTGTACTTAGTATAAGTTCAGTAAAAAAGGGAGAGATTTTTAAATGAAATGGTTTACTAGAATTATTCAAGGGATATTAATTATTGCATTTCTCATGTCTGGAATTGTAAAGTTAAATGGAAATACGCAGATGTTACATGATTTTAAAGAGGTTTATGGTTATTCAAAAGGTATGATGTATACGATTGGTTCATTTGAAGTGTTAGGTGCAATTGGTTTATTAGTTGGTTATTGGAAATTGTTAATTGGTAAGCTTGCTTCAGCCGGATTAGTCATTATTATGGTAGGAGCTGTATTTACTCACTTACAAGCGGGGCAAGGCATGAGTGTTGCAATGGCTCCATTCATTCTGTTAGTGTTAACATTAATTGTATTATTTTCTAGAGGTGGTAGATTAAAATGAATTTTCATCAAAAGCCAAAAGTTTATGCTCCAACGGTTGAATTAAAAGTTGCAAATTTAGAGCGTTCATTAGCGTTTTATCAAGAGGTTATTGGTTTAAAAGTTTTGAAGCATTCCACTACAAATGCTAGTTTAACTGCAGATGGGGTAAATGTTTTAATAAAATTAGAGCAGCCAGATAAAGTTACTCCTAAAAATGAGGAAAATACAGGATTGTATCATTTTGCGTTATTAGTTCCTACTCGAAAAGATTTAGGTATCGTGCTTAAGCATTTGATTGAAACTAGAAACCCACTTCAGGGTGGTTCGGATCATTTAGTCAGTGAAGCAATCTATTTAGCGGATCCAGATATGAATGGGATTGAAATTTATGCAGATCGTCCATCTGAGAATTGGCAATGGCAAAATGAGTATGTCGTTATGGACAGTAAACGTTTAGACGTTGATGGGCTTTTGGCACTTGCTGAGGATGAGGATTTTAATGGATTACCAGAAGGAACAATTATGGGGCATATCCATTTACAAGTTTCTGATTTAACTAGTTCAGAGAAGTTTTATTGTGATGGACTTGGATTTGATGTTGTAACGAAATATGGAAGCCAAGCATTATTTATTTCAACAGGACGTTATCATCATCACATCGGTTTAAATACTTGGCATAGTGCCAGGGGAGTTGCACCTTCAAAGAACAGTGCAGGGTTAAAGAATTTTACGCTTTTATATCCAAGTGAAGAAGAAAAAACGGCCGTAGTAAATCGTTTAAAGAATATGGGAGCTTTTGTTTATGTAGAAAATGGCGTCACACTTACAAAGGACCCTTCAGGCATTACAATCCAGCTTGTAGTTAGTTAATGAAAAATAAAATAGAATACAGTCAAAGAGACATTTTCAACCATTATGTTGTGAATGTCTCTTTTTTTCGTTTCTCATTTTTTAGCTGCAATCTATCATATTTCTTCAATAAAAATAATATATTTGAACAACATGTACATTTACTAACTATGGGAGACGGGAAGAAAAAGGGAGAGTGAAAAAGTGTTACATATTGTAGTTTGTATAAAACAAGTTCCTGATACGAAGATCATTAAGATGAATCCGAAAACAAATACGATGGACCGTGCTAGTGCTCCAGCCATATTAAATCCGTATGATGCTCATGCTGTGGAGGAAGCTGTTCGAATAAAGAATAAATATGGTGGAACTGTTTCGGTTATTACCATGGGGCCACCACCTGCTGTAAAAGCGATAAGAAAATGTATCGAAATCGGTGCAGATGAAGGGTATATGATTTCAGACCGTGCATTCGCTGGGGCAGATACTTTAGCGACAAGTTATGCATTGACAAAGGCGATTGAAAAAATAGGGCAAATTCAAGCGATTGATTTAATCATTTGTGGAAAGATGACAATTGACGGTGATACTGGACAAGTTGGACCAGGTATTGCACGTCGTTTAGATATACCGCCATTAACATCGGTTAAGATGGTTCAAGAAATTAATAAAGATGAAGGGTATGCGATTGTTCATCGGAAAATAGAAGATGGCCATGAAGTGATTAAAACAAGTTTACCTTGTTTATTTGCAGTTGAAAAAGAAATAAATGAAGTTCCTTATTCATCACTTACAAATATGATAAAAGCTGCTAGGTATAATCCGACCATTTGGGCTGTAAAGGATCTAGAAGATATTGATATTAAACAATTAGGTTTAAAAGGTTCACCTACAATCGTTTCGAAAGTGTGGGCTCCACCAAAGGCTAAAGGTGGAACGATTTTTGAAGGAACTTCATCAGAAAAGGTTAAGGAATTGATGAAGATTTTAAATGAGAAGAAAGAATTATTTGAAGTGAAAGGAGGGGTTTAAATGGATTTCTCAGAGTACAAAGGGATTTGGGTGTTTATTGAAGAAAACGATAAAGTTATAGCACCCGTTTCGCTAGAATTGCTTGGAGCTGGTAAAGAATTAGCAGAAAAACGTGGTTGCGAATTAGCAGGATTATTAATTGGTGAAAATGTGAAATCATTAGCCCCTAAGTTATTTGAATACGGTGCTGACATTGTTTATGTATACGATGATCCAATTTTTAAAGATTATCGCACTGAATCTTATATGAAAGCAGTACTTGAATGTTGTAACAAATATAAGCCTGAAATCTTATTGTATGGTGCAACTTCTAAAGGGAAGGATTTAGCAAGTGCGGTGGCAACTGACTTACCGACAGGCTTAACTGCCGATACTACTGTATTGGATGTTGAAGAGGATACAGGACTCTTATTAGCTAGTCGACCTGCATTTGGTGGAAACATAATGGCAACTATTCTTTGTAAGAAATATAGACCTCAAATGGCTACCGTTCGTCCAAAGGTAATGAAAGCGCTCACTCCTATTCCTGGTGCTGAAGGGGTTGTGATCGAAGAGGAAATTGATTTGAAAGAAGAAGATATTCGTACAAAAGTATTAGAGATTGTACGGGCTACAACTAAGAAAGTTCGCATTGACGAAGCCGATATTATCGTAGCCGGTGGTAAAGGGTTAGGTAGTAAAGACGGATTTCAGTTGATTCATATGTTTGCTGAATCAATTGGTGCGGCTGTTGGAGCAAGTCGTGATGTAGTTGAAGCTGGCTGGGTTGAACATCATCATCAAGTAGGTCAGACTGGCGTGACGGTTACACCAAAAATTTATTTCGCAATAGGGATATCTGGTGCAATACAACATATTGTTGGGATGCAAAATTCAGGTCTCATTATTGCGATCAATAAAGATCCGAATGCGGCAATTTTTCAATCTTGTCATTACGGCATCGTGGGAGACGCATTTGAAATAGTACCAATGCTGATTAACGAATTCCAAGAAAATTTTTCTTTAAAGGAGGAAAATCACGATCATGCCGGAAAAATTTGATGTAATTGTCGTTGGAGCAGGCCCAGCAGGAATTTCATGTGCATACGAGCTCGCAAAAAATGGTGTTAATGTTGTCCTTATTGAAAGAGGAGAGTATCCAGGTTCGAAAAATGTTATGGGTGGCGTATTGTATCGTAAAATGATGGAGGACGTTATACCTGAATTTTGGAAGGATGCTCCAATCGAGCGGGTGATTGTAGAGCAACGAGTTATGATGCTTGATAAACAATCCGCTACAACCTTTGGATATAAAGGTCTCGAATTTGCTGAAGAACCTTATAATAATTTTACTGTTCTTCGTTCAAAGTTTGATCAATGGTTTGCTCAAAAAGCAGTAGAACAAGGTGCATTATTAATTAATGAAACAGTTGTTCTTGAGTGTATTGTAGAAAACGATATGGTAGTGGGGGTAAGAACAGATCGACCAGATGGTGATTTATATGCCGATGTGGTCGTACTGGCTGATGGTGTAAATTCACTTTTAGGAAAATCTTTAGGTTTCCATAAAGAATGGAGACCAGATGAAGTCGCTTTGGCTACAATGGAAATTTTAAAGCTAGATAGTAAAATAATTCAAGATCGATTTGGTCTTGAAGGTAACCAAGGGGTAGCAATCGAGCTATTTGGAGATGCGACAAAAGGGATAGTTGGCACAGGATTTTTATATACAAATAAAGATTCACTTAGTATTGGAGTCGGTACACTATTATCAGGAATGATTGAAAATAAATTGAAACCATATGATTTACTTGAATACGTTAAAAATCATCCGATGATTAGACCATTTATTCAAGGAAGCGAACCGCAAGAATACCTTGCGCACTTAATTCCTGAAGGTGGGTACAATTCAATCCCTAAATTGGTAGGAAACGGAGTATTAGTAATTGGAGATGCAGCACAGTTAGTAAATGCAATCCATCGTGAAGGCTCAAATATGGCAATGACATCTGGAAGATTAGCAGCAGAGACCATTATTGAAGCAAAAGCGTTTGATAACTACTCTGATGTGGCATTAAAACCGTACGCTGATAAATTACTAAATAGCTTTGTAGGACAGGATTTGAAAAAATATAAAGATGCAACACATCATTTTGAAAAATTCCCTCAATACTTCGAGGAATATATTCCACTATTAAATAAATCAGCTAGCCAAATGTTTACAGTAGATGGTAAATCTAAATGGGAAAAACAAAAGAATATTATGAGTAATATAGGAGGGGCAAAAGCTAAACTTAAGCTTGCGAAAGATGTATACAAAGCATGGAAGGTGATGAAATAAATGAGTGAGACAAAAAAAGAAAGTACAATCGAAGAAAAGCAATATCTCGTTCGTTTTAATGCCGATACAAAATCGCACTTAACTGTACTAGATTCCGATATTTGTATGACAAAATGTCCCGATAAAATTTGTACAATATTTTGTCCAGCTGAAGTTTATAAATGGGAAAATATTCGAATGCATGTTGGATACGAAGGTTGTCATGAATGTGGAAGTTGTAGAATAGGCTGTCCTCATCAAAATATTAAATGGGAATATCCGAAAGGTGGGCACGGAATTATATTTAGATTGGGGTGATTTTAAAATGTTCTCGATAGGCAACTATGTTATGTTTAGCCTAGATGGTGCTGTGGGAACGGTTATGGAAACAAAAGATAATCATTGCTTAGTAGCTTGGGAAGATCGTGTTTGCAGTTGGGCAAGTTTCGATCTACTGAGGAAAATTAGTTGCGCAGAATTAATTCAACTCTTCACTCCAAAATAATTCACCTTTATTAGATGGATCGATATAAGAATGGGGGCTATATGAGAGGTAACTACAACCTCTTATATAGCCCTTAATTACATATTATAAAAATGATTACATAAACCCGTATACCATAAAAACAATTCTATATGTTCCTTTTTCTATCTTCACTTTTTTAGGTTTTATCGATTTACATCGTACATTGCTCTTATTGGATTTAATTAAATTATTATTGTCTGTAGGTTTAGCTATTTTTGTTTTTTCTTTTTGACATGTAACTAAATTAGTGTGTACAGTTTTATTAACTATTGTTGGATTAGTATTTTTGTCTTTTTCTGTTACCTCGTTGTGTTCTGTTTCATTTGAAGGATCTATCAAAGAGGTGAAAATAAATAAAACAAATAACGCTCCAGTGATCATAAAATTCTTTAAAGACTTTCCGTTCATTTTGAAGAAAGAGTTAATCCCCATAGTAATAAAAAACAAGAATCCAATCAGACATAATAATTCTATAAACGTGTACAATTGATAGCCTCCCTATAATTCTCCACATAATAACTATTCTTTATTTCGGACTAAATTCCCTTTTTGGAATGATATGGAGTGTTACTAAAGTAGAGAAAATTTCAAGGGAAAATAATTATCAGTTCTATTTTCCTGTGCGTCACAAATTGTTTTTTAGTGCTTTAGTCGGAGGAGTTAATAGTGAATATTCAAAATCAATTTGCAACTAGTTAAGAACTAATCGTTAATTATTTTCATAATCCATTCTTTAGTTCGTTTATTCTGAAGTTTTTAGTTAAATTATTAGATACACCTGTTTTAATTTAGAATACATTTCTACACAATACTAGGAGACACTAGTAATAATTGTTGATGTGCCTTCAATTCTAAACTAGATAAATTAAATGCGATCGTTATTAGTAGATATAGTCTCTAAAAACTATATCTCAGACTGTTGACAAACGCTCGCTTTCTTCGTTGCTTCACCTGTCTGCGGTGCTCATTACCGTCTAGGGTAACTCCGCTCCTCACCAGGCTTCGCGCCTCGAAAGACAAGCGCTTGCAATCAGTCTGAAGATTAGATTTGTTGTACTTTGTCGACACACTGAGATATAGTCTCTAAAAACTATATCTTTTTTATTTTGATGCTTAAGATGAATGTTGAAACAATCAGTAAGGTAAAATAGTAGAATTAACTAGAAATAAATAAAAGCAAAGTAGAATTAATTTCATTCAATAAAATACGAATAATATCATTGACTAAATAATAGATTGAATTTATATTTAATTTTAAATATTCGAACAATTAGGGGTGTTTAGATGGGAAATGCATTAGTGTTTCAGTCAGATTTTGGATTACTAGATGGAGCAGTTAGCGCTATGTATGGTGTTTCTTGTAGTGTAAATCAAGATATAAAGATTTACGACTTGACCCATGATATACCTCAATACAATATTTGGGAAGCTTCTTACCGACTTGTACAAACAATGAATTACTGGCCAGTTGGAACAGTTTTTGTTTCAGTTGTTGATCCAGGTGTTGGATCAGATCGTAGAAGTATAGTGGCTCGTACAAATACGAATCACTTTATTATAACACCTGATAACGGAACTTTAACACATGTTGGCAAAGTATATGGAATAAACCAATTAAGAGTCATTGACGAAGAAATTAATAGACTACCAAATTCAAGTGAATCCTATACTTTCCACGGGAGAGATATATTTGCTTTTACGGGTGCAAGATTAGCTTCTGGAATAATCGACTTCGAAAATATTGGCCCAGAAGTAGATTCAAATTCTTACATAAAATTACCGATTAAAGAATGTCATAGTGAAAACAATTCGATAACGGGAACTATTGATATATTAGATGTACGTTATGGTAGCATTTGGACGAATATCAGTCGATCTGATTTTCTTAAACAAGGCGTTTCCCATGGGGACTTTGTGGAAATACTCATTACATATCAAGGAAGAAAAGTATACAAACAAGCCGTAAAATATGGGAAATCATTTGCTGATGTAGAAATTGGAGAACCAATCTTATATGCGAACAGTCTAGATCAAATGGCAGTTGCTGTTAATCAAGGTTCGTTTACCGATGAATACGGAATTGATACGGGTGTAGAATGGGAAATAACACTTAAAAGTAAGTAGGAAAAACTTGAGTGTTCATAAAAGATTTTTTTCTTCTCAAGTTTTAGTAATTTTACAATAAAATTTTAACTTAGAAGTTTACTGATCTTTAAGTAGGCTTCTTTTTTATGAATTTAATCGGGCATGAACTACAATTTTTGAAATTTTGTTAAGTATTTCACTAAATAATCATTTTTTACACGATTAATTTTCTTCTATTTCGCAAATTCGTAAAATTAACAGTAAAATTTTAGTGAACGTTTTCACAAATTATTCACAGACTATTGTGTTTTACTTTACTATAATTGGCTATAACTTCTAGATAGATGTATAGTTCGATTTTGAAAGCATCTTTACTTGAAGAATTTTTTTAAAGGGGTTTTCATTAAATGAAGGTTTCAAAAATTGTAGCAATTGGCGTAGTAAGTATTTCAACAATTGTAGGGGCGGCAAATACATCTTTTGCAGCTGTTGCGTCTCAAGCAAATTCAAAAGCAGGTGTTACGTTTAAAGAAGGTTCTAGTCCAATAAATCCAGTAGATCCAACAGATCCTACAACTCCATTAGAGCCAACTGATCCTACTAATCCAACAAATCCTCCTACAGGTGAGAGTGGTCCGTTAACTTTAGACTATGTTTCTTCAGTTCAATTTGGATCAAAAGAAATTTCAATTAGTAATGAGGTTTATTCTTCTACATCTAAAAAGCCTTTTATCCAAGTTTCTGATCGCCGAGGTACTGGTGCAGGGTGGAAAGTGACAGCAAAAGCTAGTAGGTTTTCAAATGGTATAAGTGAAACATTGCCAGGAGCGGTTCTTACATTTAAAAATGGATCAGTGGCTACACCAGGTATTGGAACTAGCCCAACGCCTGCTCAAACGATTACTTTAAATACAGATGGATTAACTGAATCATTAGTTGTTACTGCAGAACCAGGTACGGGTCTTGGTACTTGGTTAACAAGATGGTTAGGTCCAAATCCTAATGTTAATGATGGTGCATTAAATAATAATGTTACCTTACAAATTCCTGGTGGCTCAGCAACAATTGGTAATCACGAAGCGGTTGTTACTTGGACTCTAGTTGATGCTCCTGGTGTATAACCAATCTATCGAAATTCTTGGCCTGATAGATATTTTCTATTAGGCTTTTTCTATTTTTTAAATGAAAAATTCTGTATAATTTAGCAATATTGGCCTTATATTTTATATTCTAATACCCACTTTTGTTTGGAAAGGACAATGATTATAAGAGAAATTTTTTTCCTTTTAGGATACATAAAAATACCATATTTTTCATTAATTGTAGGTTTTGTTGTTGCATTGGTTGATCCGTTTTTCATTTTCTCTGCAGATCGTAGAACACTACATGATATAATCGCAAATACAAAAGTCATTGATATTTAAAATAAAAAGAAAGCAAAGAGCTTTCTTTTTATTTTAAAATATTCATCTGGCGTATATGGGCACGTGTTTCTTCAGTACCTAATTCATAAATCATTGCATAAGCTTGTTTTAAAAAATAGTCATAACCTTTGTATAATTCTAGACTTTTTTCTTGACTACTACTTGTAAATGAAGGTAAAAATGCTGCTTGAACACCAGTAGCCTCATCGTAATTGTCTATCTCATGAAAAATTCTTTCGAGTCTATGTTTTTCATCGATTGTAGCATCGATTTCTAACTCATAAGGTGCGTCCCCTTGATTTGGAACGATAGTTTTTGCTTGGACAGATACATAATATCTCCTTTTTTCCATATAGATCTCCCTTTTACGTATTTTTGGTTACAATTTTTATTATCCTCACCGACCAATGCTTTATTCAAAACAATGCTTTATTCAAAACAATGCTTTATTCAAAACAATGCTTTATTCAAAATTAATAATTAGCTTAAATAGAACTTATAAAGGAATTTCAAAAATAATATTGAAATATAAATTTGATATTAAGTTCATTAAAACATGATAAGGGGGGATTTTATGAAAGGTCTATATCGAGAATTTTTTCTTCATTTCGATATAATTGTGATGGGGGCACTTTTTTTAATTGGATTTATTTATAGTATAGGACTTCATTTTTCGTGGTTTACTGTTTTAATTTTTATGATCGGTTTAATCTTTTTTATGTTTAGTGAGTACGTAACTCATCGTTTCTTTTTTCACATAAAGGCACCAAAAAATAAACTATTTCTTAAATTTATGAAAAGAATTCATTATGATCATCATACGTATCCAGATGATTTGAAATTGTTATTTTTACCGATATGGTATAGCATTCCAAATTTAGGTTCACTTTGTATCATTTATTTTTTGATCTTTAGAGATCCGATTCAAACGATTTCATTTGGTTCAGGTTTAGTTTTTATGTTACTAGTGTACGAATGGAAACATTATGTAGCTCACAAGCCAATTAAACCAATAACAAAACTAGGAAGACAGATTAAAAAGCTACATATCCTACATCATTTTAAAAATGAAAATTTTTGGTATGGCGTATCAACACCTATTTTTGATGGGATTTTTGGTACGTTAAAGGATGAGAAGGAAGTAGTAACAAGCAATACCGCTAAAGCTCTTGAAGAAAGAGTGTAAACTGCAAATAAACGTTTTTTGGAAGAATAATGGGTGTTGCAGTATTATTTTTACAATTTAGATGATGAAAGAAAATGCCTAGTGTTTATACTAGGTTTTTTTTGTCGGTTTTAAAGTTTTATATTTTATAAAAATTGAAAAAAGGGCAAATATTTGATTGGAGTGCTTACTATACTGAGAATAAGGGGGGATGATTGTGTCATTGGATCGTACTCATTTTGATAATGTTTATAGACAGATAATAGAAGTGAGAAATGTAAATGACTAAACTTAATTACAAAAAAATAATGCTGTTAGGATTTGGATTTTTTGCAATCAGTCTTACTTGGTCAGTCTATAATGCTTTTATGCCAAAACTTTTAAGTGATTATTTAAAGTCATCTGCTTTGATCGGATTTATTATGACGTTCGATAATTATTTTGCATTATTTTTGCAACCAGCAGTTGGAATGTATAGTGATCGTTTAGATACACGATTTGGTAGAAGAATGCCATTTTTAATGATTGGAATGCCTCTTGCAGCATTATTTACCTTTCTAATTCCAGTGCATAAAACACTTTTTATGTTAATCTTTTTTGTTGTTTTTATGAATCTAAGTATGAGTATTTTCCGTTCTCCAGTAATTGCACTTATGCCTGATTTAACAAGAGTTGAACAAAGAAGCAAGGCGAATAGCGTTATTAATTTTATGGGGGGAATTGGTGCTTTAATTGCATTCTTTGTTGGTTCAATTTTGTGGGATCTAAATAAAGGATATCCTTTTTACTTGGCAGGATTTTTAATGTTATTTAGTTTTTTCATTCTTTTTTTCTTTATTAGGGAAAAAAGAGATGTTCTCAATTATGAGCGGGCAGAAGAAAAGGTACAATTAAGAGAAGGTTTTCGTTCAGCTATTCAGAATAAAAGCTCATTATTTCTATTATTAGCTATTCTTAGTTGGTTCACGGGATTTAATGGAATTGAAACCTTTTTTACACGTTATGGAGAAGTTTATTTAGGGGTAAAGGTTAGTGCTGCGGCATTTTCATTTGCCTTCATATCATTAGCTTTTTTAATTTTTGCAATTCCAGCCGGATTCATTGGGACAAAAATAGGTAAGAAACGCAGTGTATTAATAGGGATATTTGGGATTATGGTTGGATTTATTGTTTTATTTTTCTTAAAGGATTTATTTTACATTCGTTTAGTCTTTTTGATGATGGGATGTTTGTGGGCATTAGTAAACATTAATTCCTATCCATTCTTAGCTGAGATGGCACCGATTGGTTTTATTGGAACTTATACAGGTTTATATTATTTGTTTTCATCGATTGCTAATATTATATCACCACCTTTATTAGGTGGAATTATTGATCTCATTGGATTCAAGTTTATGTTCTTGTATGGTTTTTTCTTTATTACAATTTCTTTCTTTATGATGCTTAAAGTACATGACAATCATAAAACAGGCGAAAAAAATTCAAATGCATCGATCTAAATAGGATGCTTTGGATTTTTTTTACTGATGTATTAAATTTTATGCTTTGTATCACATAATTAAAAATGAAAAAACAAATAATAATCAATGCTGATATTTCAGTGTCTATAAAAGCGTATTTTTTGAAAAAAATAAGTTAGGAGCACTACAAAATGACAACTAATATCAATAAATTGATTGATCATACAGTTTTAAAACCTGAAACAACTAAATCGCAAATTGAAAAATTATGTCAAGAAGCAAAAGAACATAATTTTGCTTCTGTTTGTGTGAATCCGACTTGGGTGAGTTATTGTGCAAGTTTATTAAAGGGATCTGAAGTTTTAGTCTGTACAGTAATTGGATTTCCTTTAGGTGCGAATACGAAAGAAACGAAAGCGTTTGAAACGAAGAATGCAATTGAAAATGGAGCTAAGGAAGTCGATATGGTAATCAATATCGGAGCTTTAAAAGATCAGGACTATGATACTGTTGAACAAGATATAGCAGCTGTTGTTAATGCAGCAAAAGGTAAAGCATTAGTAAAAGTAATTATTGAAACAAGTCTTTTAACGAATGAAGAAAAAGAAATGGCCTCTAAGCTTTCTGTAAAAGCCGGAGCAGATTTCGTTAAAACATCTACAGGATTTTCAACTGGTGGTGCAACTGTAGAGGATGTGGCATTAATGAGAAAAACAGTTGGACCTGATATTGGCGTGAAAGCTTCTGGTGGAGTACGTGATCTAGCAAGCGTAAATGAAATGGTTAAAGCCGGAGCAACTCGAATTGGTACAAGTAATGGTATCACGATTGTCCAAGGAAACGTAGCAACAGAAGGTTATTGATTCCTCTTAATGACGAAAGGGTGTTAAGTTTCAAACTTGACATTTACCTGTTGACCTATCAATAGTTTATGTATTATAATCGTAAAAGACATGTGGAAAAGTGTTTCTTTTTTACAATGTTTTATTGATTGTAAGTGGTAGCTTGGAGGGAGGGAAAAGTAAGATGTCTAAAACAGTCGTTCGTAAAAACGAATCTTTAGAAGATGCTCTTCGTCGTTTTAAACGTTCAGTTTCTAAAACTGGTACGCTACAAGAAGCAAGAAAACGCGAATTTTATGAAAAGCCAAGTGTAAAACGTAAGAAAAAATCAGAGGCAGCGAGAAAACGTAAATTCTAAGAGAGGGTGTTACTATGAGTCTTCTCGAACGTTTGAATTCAGATATGAAACAAGCGATGAAGGAAAAAAACAAAGACAAGTTAGCAGTTATTCGAATGGTGAAAGCGTCATTACAAAATGAAGTCATTAACTTAGGGAATAATGTGACATTGTCAGCTGATCAAGAGTTAACAATTTTAACTCGTGAAGTGAAACAACGTAAAGACTCCCTCCTGGAATTCGAAAAAGCTGGTCGTCAAGACCTTGTGGATAAATTAAAGCAAGAGTTATTGATTCTAAAAGAATACTTGCCTCAACAATTATCTGAAGAGGAACTTCTTGAAATCGTACGTGTTACAATTTCAGAAGTCGGTGCTACATCAAAAGCTGACATGGGGAAAGTAATGAGTGCAGTTATGCCTAAAGTAAAAGGACAAGCTGATGGCTCTTCTGTGAATAAAGCTGTAGCAAGTCTGTTAAAATAAACGTCTATTTATAGACGTTTATTTTTTTGTTTTTTTATTTATAAGGTAAAGAAATCGTTAGTTGTATGCTGGTTCGCTCAATCAAGATCCTGTAGAGAACATATAGTAGTAAAAATCACACCCAAACTGAGAATACCTAAACGTTCTCAGTTTTTTTGTACATTCAAGTAATGGGAAAATTAGTAATATTTTAGTCCATTTTTAACTAGTGTGTGATTTAAATCACATACAAAGTAAATGTTATTCGCTATGATGAATTTAGAAAAACAATTCATTCATTAAACGTTACTTAAAAGGGAGAGATGAGTAATGACACCGTTTGGAGATTTACACAATGATTTCGGTGGAATAGCATTTGCTTTAGGTTGGTTAATAATGGTCGTACCATTCGCATTTTCATTAATCTTTATTACTAGAGAGATGGTAATAGGTGACGAAGAACGACTAGAAGATGAGATTAAGCAAGGGGTTCATGATTATGCTAGATCTTATAAAAAAACGATTAAAACTGAAACAAAAACAAATAATTCATCACAAATGGAAACTCCAATGGCTAAAAAGCCGTTATTTATAAAGTTGGCAGGTTTGATTGTGAGTGTTCTCATCACTTATGTTACAGTCAAAGGAATAGTTGGTGATGGGGGTCGTGATCTAACTTCAATTGGTCTTGTGTTAATGTGGAGTCTTTTCTTTCTTACACAAGGAGTTCTATGGTGGGTTGTCACTTCACAAGGAAAACAAGATTTTTATCAAGATGTTACAAATCAAAGAAGAATGTAAATAAACTTAAACCGAGAATAGTTTTGTTCTCGGTTTTTTTTATTCATGTTTTCACCATCTTTTATAAACCAATATTCATCTTAAATTTCCTTTACCTTTTTCTTTTTGTATCATACCTTTTCAAAATTCATCATAAATATGATATGAAAGGGGGAGGAGTCTATCTTGAAAAGATTAGCGCATAATTTAAAAACATGGATGTCAAGTAAGATGGACTTACCACCAGATGTACTATTAGAATTGCCACGTATTACGATGTTAGGTCAACTACATATTTATATTGAAAACCATAGAGGGTTACTTGTGTATTCAGATAATGAATTGCGTTTGTTAATGAAGCAGGGGCAGTTATTGATTAAGGGGAAAGATTTTATTTTGAAGACAATGTTACCTGAGGAGATTTTATTGGAAGGCGAAATTGAGCATGTGTATTTTATTAATGAATAGCATCTAGAACTTACACCATGATCAGTCTAATGAACATGGGGGATTAGGATGAAAAACGAATGGACTTCAAATCTTACGGGGATGGTTCAAGTTAAAGTAATTGGGCTTGGACCAGAACGTTTTTTAAATGAATGTATGCGAAAAGGGATACCACTTCGCGATGTGAGGAAAAGTGGAACAAATTCAATTACGTTTACAATTGAATTGAAAGATTATAGACGAATTAAGAATATTCCTCGAAAAAAAGAATATAAAGTTTATTTTATTGGCCGGAAGGGACTACCTTTTGAAGTTAAGCGAGCATGGAAGTATTTTGGATTTGTTGTTGGTGTTGTTGGCTTTTTGGTTGTATTATTTTTACTATCAAATATGGTTTGGCGAATTGATATAAAAGGTGCTTCACCTGATGTGGAATATAAACTTCGGAAAGATTTAACTGCGATGGGTGTTAAGACTGGTGCATCTCAATTTGCTTTACCAAAAATGCAAACGATCCAAAAAAAGCTTCAAGATGAGAATCCAACATTAACTTGGATTGGTGTACAATTAAATGGGACTACCTTTCATTTTGAGGTAGTAGAAAAACATATTCCTAAGCCTGAGAAAACGCTACGACCACGTCATATTATTGCAAGTGAAGAAGCTGTTATTTCAAGCCTGTTTGTTGAAAAAGGGAAGCCTCTTGTAGTGAAGAATGACTTTGTGAAAAAAGGTCAAATATTAGTATCTGGAATTATTGGTACTGAAGATCATCCTATTTTAGTCCCAGCAGTCGGCAAAATTATGGGTGAAGTTTGGAGAGAGGAAATTATTAGTGTCCCTTTAGATACTCCGTTTACAGTACTTACAGGAGAGAGAAAAACTAGATATTATATTGGAACGAAGGAAAATAAAATAAAATTTTGGGGTTTTGATAAGAATAAATATAAGTCTTTTGAAAATGAAACTAGTTCGTATCAATTTAAATTTTTAAAATGGAAGTTGCCGATTTTTTTTAGTAAAAAAACAATTCTGGAAAGTGAAAAATATGTTAGAACATACTCTAAAGTACAAGCTGCTCAACTTGGAAAAGAAATTGGTAAGAAGGAATTAATGAAAAAGTTAAGTCCAGATGCCAAGATTTTACAAGAAAAAGTTTTGCACGAGTCAATAGACAATGGTAAAGTTAATTTAAGAATGTATTATAAAGTTTTAGAAGATATCACTAAAACGAAAACTATTGTTCAAGGGGACTGAGTAATGCCAGAACAACTACTAACGATTAATCAACAACTAGAGGATCCAAACGAAGCAATTGCCTTATTTGGTACAAACGATAAGCATCTAGAAATAATTGAAAATTTGCTTGATGTTAAGATTGTGTCACGTGGTCAATCTGTACAAGTTTCAGGTACGAATGAAGATGTGAAAACTGTTGAGCAAATCATTCAAGCTCTTTTAGAGGTTATTCGAAATGGAGTGAGTATTACACCAAGGGATGTTACATACTCAATTCAGATGGCTAAAGAAGGAAGACTGTCATCATTTGCAAGATTGTATGACGAAGAAATTATAAAGAATCAAAAAGGAAAACCGATTCGGGTTAAGACTTTTGGACAAAGACATTATCTTCGTGCAATCCAATCAAATGATTTAGTATTTGGAATTGGGCCTGCTGGTACAGGTAAAACATATCTTGCAGTTGTCATGGCTGTTCAAGCATTAAAAAATAATAAAGTAAGTAAAATTATTTTAACAAGACCTGCTGTGGAAGCTGGCGAAAGTTTAGGATTTTTACCAGGAGATTTAAAGGAAAAGGTTGACCCATATTTAAGACCATTGTATGATGCTCTACACGATGTTTTAGGACAAGAGCATACTTTGCGTTTAATCGAAAGAGGAACAATTGAAATTGCACCTTTAGCTTATATGAGGGGACGTACTTTAGAAGATGCCTTTGTCATTTTGGATGAAGCTCAAAATACGACAATGGCTCAAATGAAGATGTTTTTGACTCGTTTAGGATTTGGCTCTAAAATGGTTATTACAGGTGACCCTTCTCAAATTGATTTACCTAAAGGAGTAAAGTCGGGTTTAATATCAGCTCAAAATACATTAAAAGGTGTTGAGGGTATTGGTATGACAATTTTGGAACAAACCGACGTAGTTCGTCATCCACTAGTACAAAAGATTATTCAAGCTTATGATTTAGCAAAAGAATGATTCGTAGTGACCCTACATTGATAGGGTCATTTCGTATTTTTATGATGAGGTGCATTTCTAGAAAGGGGAAACAATGAATAGTTTGCAAACTTTAATTCAACGTTTTAAAAATCAGACTCTTGTCATATTGCTATGTACCATTGCATTTTGCTTATTAAGTTTTCTTCTTTTAGTTAGTCATGTTAGACCGGTAAAATACGACATTCAGCTATTATCAATTGCTGATGATAATATTTATTCACCTATCACGATTGAGGATAAAGGAGCAACGGCAAAAAAACGACTAGAAGCAGCAGCAAGAGTTGAGGATGTATATAAATATGAGGAAAGCTATACTCAAAAACGCATAGACATAGTAAATTCAATTTTTGATATTGTAACTGAAGTGAAAAATGAAAATGCAAAGAGCGATCATCCTAAAGGACAAGCATTAATTGATAAAGAAACAGAGGAAGTTAAGAAAAAACTGCCTGATGATATTCGTAAAAACTTAGAAGATAGTGTCTTTAGTACGTTAGTAAAATCGTCAGAAGAGCAGCTAAATATTTCTAAAGCCTCGTTAAATACAGCTATTAACAATGTAATGTCTGAGGAAATTACGACAAACCAAATCGAAGAATCTCGTGGGAAGCTTAGAAATGAATTATCATATGTAAGCGTTAATCCTTCACTTAAGGATGCGATGATCTCAATTGGTGAATTTGCGATTGTTCCAAACTACTTTTTTGATGCTGAGGAGACAAAAGAGAGAAAACGTCTAGAAAGTGAAAGTGTAGATAGTGTTTATATTTTACAAGGACAAGTCTTAGTAAAAGCTGGAGAAACAATTACAAAGGAAAAATATGATCAATTAAAATTAGTTGGGTTAATAAAAAACAAACAGTCCATCCAACCGTATATAGGATTAATTTTATTAATTGGCGTGTTGGCGTACTTCGTATTGAAACAAACGGCAACCTTAAAAGAAAAAGGGAATATATACATTGTTACATACTATAGTATTGTAATCTTTACAATTTTAATCTTAAAGATTGTAAGCTTGTTTCAAAAGGTGGAGTTTTCAGGGCTTGTTTATGTCGCTCCAGTTGCGATTGGGACTTTATTGATAAAGTTCTTATTAGGTAATCGATATTTAATGATTTCGTCTATTATTTTCTCTATTTGCGGCAGTTTAATGTTTAATGAAGATGTAAATGGGGCGATTAATTATTCAACTGGAATCTATATTTTATTTAGTTCAATCGCCGTTTTATTTTTAAATGAGGTAAAAAATAAGCGTTCAATGATTCTTCATGCAGGATTATTAATTTCGCTTGTTAATATTGCTACTCTGTTTTCATTGATCTTGATTCGTAATGGTCAATATTCTTCAGTAGAAATCGGGATTTATTTATTAATGGGACTTACTTCAGGCGTTTTATCTAGTGTCATTACGATGGGGATTTTACCTTTTGTAGAAGATTCATTTGGCATGGTGTCTTCGTTTAAGCTAGTTGAGTTAGGTAGTCCGAATCATCCTTTATTAAGAAAGATTTTATTAGAAGCTCCAGGTACATACCATCATAGTATAATGGTTGCAAATTTAGCTGAAGGCGCTTGTGAAGCGATTGGAGCAAATGGTTTGTTAGCTAGAGTAGGAGCATATTATCATGATATAGGCAAAACAAATAATCCAGGATTCTTTATTGAAAATCAAATGGGTGGTCATAATCCTCATGATCGTATTAAACCGATTCAAAGTAAAGATATTATTTTAAGACATGTAAGTGATGGGGTAAACATACTAAAAAAATATAATATGCCAAAAGATATTATTGATATTGCAGCGGAGCATCATGGTACAACTTTATTAAAGTATTTTTATTATAAGGAAAAAGAGACGAATCCTGATGTGAAGGAAAGTGATTTTAGATATCCAGGCCCAAAAGCTCATTCAAAGGAATCGGCTATCGTAGGAATTGCTGATAGTGTAGAAGCTGCAGTTCGTTCGTTAAAAGATCCTGATATGGAAAAAATCGAGGTATTAGTTTCTTCCATAATCAATGATCGTTTGAATGATGGTCAGTTTGCAATGTGTGAATTAAATTTAAAAGAATTATATATTGTTGAAAAATCATTATGTGAGACATTAAAAGGAACTTTCCATTCTAGAATACAATATCCAGATGAAAGATAAGGTGAGATAATGGTTCAATTAGAAATTGATTTTATAGATGAAACAAATGAAGTGACGAAAGAACAGCAATCTGATATAAAGGGTTTGCTCGAATGTGCACTTGAATATGAAGGTGTAACGGGTGAAGTTGAAATTGCCGTTTCATTTGTAGATGATGAAAGAATTCATGAAATTAACAAAGAATATCGAGAGAAGGATCGTGCTACTGATGTTATTTCTTTTCCTATGGAAGAATTAGGAGAAGGAGAAATTGAAATCATTGGAGTTGACTTACCTCGTACTTTAGGCGATATTGTCATTTCGATTCCTACTACAAAGAGACAAGCTGAGGAGTATGGTCATTCGTTCCGTCGTGAATTAGGTTTTTTAGCAGTTCATGGATGTTTACATTTACTTGGTTATGATCATATGAATGAAGCTGATGAGAAAGTGATGTTTACAAAACAAAAGGAAATATTAGAAAAATATGGCCTTGAAAGACTCTAAAAAAAGGGCGCCATTATATAAATCTTTTGGTTTTGCATTTAGTGGAATTTTTAAAGTCATTAAGGATGAAAGAAATATAAAAATCCACTTATTTGCAGCACTCCTTTCAATCGGTCTTGCATTTTATTTACATATTAGTCGAATAGATTGGTTAATCCTTTTGCTTATTATTACAATTGTCATTTCGCTAGAGCTTGTTAATACTTCAATTGAAGCGGTTGTAGATTTAGCATCACCGACTAAACATCCTTTAGCCAAAAAAGCGAAGGATGTAGCTGCAGGTGCGGTGTTAGTTGCTGCGATTGTTTCAATCATTATAGGTGCTTTGCTATTTTTTCCGTATTTTACTATACTACGTTAATAAGACCCCAATTTCGTGTTCGGGCTTATATAGGAGGCTATATAATGGATAAACAACAACTTATTAATGAAGCGATAAAAGCTAGAGAAAACGCATATGTACCATATTCGAAATTTCAAGTTGGTGCAGCTTTGCTTACAAAGGATGGCCAAGTTATTCATGGTTGTAACATTGAAAATGCATCATATGGTCTAACGAATTGTGCAGAACGAACTGCATTATTTAAAGCATATTCAGATGGCATTACAGAGTTTTCAGCAGTGGCAGTTGTCGCTGATACTGAGGGACCTGTTGCACCGTGTGGGGCGTGCCGTCAAGTTTTATTTGAACTAAGTGGTCCAGATACAGTCGTCTATTTATCAAACTTAAATGGAGTAATAAAAGAAACAACAGTAAAAGAATTATTGCCAGGAGCATTTACATCGGAGGATTTGAATGAATAAAGAAAGTTATAAATCAGGTTTTGTCTCAATTATAGGTAGACCAAATGTAGGGAAGAGTACATTCTTAAATCGAGTAATTGGTCAAAAAATAGCTATAATGAGTGATAAACCTCAAACAACTCGTAATAAAATTCAAGGCGTTTTTACAGAAGATGATGCACAAATTGTCTTTATTGACACGCCAGGAATCCATAAACCAAAACATAAACTTGGTGATTTTATGGTAAAGGTAGCTCAAGAATCAATTAAAGATGTTGACGCTACGTTATTTATGGTAAATGCCAATGAAGGATTTGGTCGTGGGGATGAATTTATTATTGAGAAGCTGCAAGGTAGTCGTAGTCCAGTTATTTTAGTCATTAATAAAATTGATACAATTCATCCTGATCAATTATTTGATTTAATTAATAAATACAAAGATTTATTCAAATTTGCTGAAATTGTTCCAATCTCAGCATTACAAGGGAATAATGTTGATCGTTTATTAAAAGTAATTAAAAGTTATTTACCAGAAGGTCCACAATATTATCCTGCAAATCAAGTAACAGATCATCCTGAAAGATTTATCATTTCAGAATTAATAAGAGAAAAAGTATTGCATTTGACTAGAGAAGAGGTTCCCCATTCAATTGCTGTTATTATTGAGCAAATTGAAAGAAGACCAGAAGGAAATGCAATATACGTCAATGCAACTATTGTCGTTGAACGATCTTCCCAAAAAGGAATTATTATCGGTAAGCAAGGTAGCATGTTAAAAGAGGTTGGCAAGCGTGCTAGATTAGATATAGAAAACTTACTTGATACAAAAGTATTCTTAGAGTTGTGGGTTAAGGTTCAAAAAGATTGGCGAAATCGTATGTCTCAATTAAGAGATTTAGGTTTCCGTGAAGATGAGTATTAATAGGCAAAATTTAAGGGATTGGGTAAAGTATTAGAGGGCTAGAATATGACCGTTTGTTCAAGACCCAAAAACATAGTTCTTGTAATTTTGCAAGCATTTTATTTGTAATTTTAATAAATTTTATACACATGAAAATCGGGAGAGAAGGTCACATTATAAGTAAGCAGGGAAAGTAATTGGCTATAGGTAATGAGCAATGAGTTGTAGCTATTCTTGAAAGGTGGTTTCTCAATGTTGAATTTTACCTGGGATGTCTTTTCTAAAACTGGAAATGTTGAGACATATTTATTGTTTAAACAGCTTGAACAGGAACATGTGGATCAGAAAAGTTACATTGATGAAGAAATAGCTGATATTGATTCCCTACATACTTAACCTTCATCCAATTGGATGGTGAGTTAATTGTTACAGCGTGTAGAAGGAATTGTATTACGAGCTAACGCTTATGGAGAATCAAATGTTATTATTACTCTCTTAACAAGAGAATTAGGTAAGATAGGAGTTGTGGCAAGAGGAGCAAAGAAGACAAATAGTCGACTTGCTTCTGTTACACAACTCTTTACATATGGGTCGTTTTTAATTCAAAAAGGGTCTGGTCTTGGTACATTAAGTCAGGGAGAACTAATTGATTCATTTCGTGAATTAAGAAGTGATTTAGTTGCCACTGCATATGCATCAATTATTGTAGAGTTGACTGATAAAGCGGTTGAAGAGAAAAAAAATAATCCGTATTTATTTGAATTGCTCCTTCAATTACTTCAGCACATGAATGAAGGTTCTGACGCTGAAGTTTTGACTTATTTATTTATGACGAAAATGATACCTGTATTAGGATACCACCCATTTTTTGATCAATGTATAAATTGTAAATGCAGTGCGAATGAAAATATTTTTGTAGCTTTTTCTGTTAGAGAAGGTGGGTTTTTATGTCAGCGTTGTAAACATACTGATCCATATGCATTTTCAGTCACTGAAAAGTCGGTTAAGTTAATGAGGTTATTTTATCATTTTGATGTAAATCGGCTTGGTAAAATTGAGGTTAGTGATGCAACAAAGAAAAACTTACAACAAATTTTATTTTCTTTTTATGATGAATATAGTGGGATCTATTTAAAGTCACGAAAATTTTTAGAGCAATTAAAAAACATGGAAAATTTTCTGAAAACTAATAAAAATTCAGAAACCTAAGGAAGGAAATAGGCTACCTATTTCCTTCTTTCTTTTTTAAATTGTAAAAATAGTATATAATATTTATTAGAGAGTATAACATATTGGATAGTTAGGGGTGAGGGAAATCGAACTGACAAAAAGACAAACTCAAATTCTTGAAATTGTAAAAAATAATGGACCAATTACAGGTGAACATATAGCAGATAAGCTAGCACTTACTAGAGCTACGCTTCGCCCGGATTTAGCTATTCTTACAATGACTGGTTTTTTAGAGGCAAGACCGCGAGTAGGATATTATTACACAGGAAGAACAAGTGGTGCACAAGTCATTGACAGAATTAAAAAATTGACCGTAAAGGAATTTCAGGCGATTCCTGTTGTCGTAGATCGAAGTTCATCAGTGTATGATGCGATTGTTACAATGTTTCTTGAGGATGTAGGAACATTATTTGTTGTTGATCAAAATTCGGTTTTAACTGGAGTACTTTCGAGAAAAGATTTACTCCGTGCAAGTATAGGGAATAAAGATTTGCATACATTACCGGTAGATATTATTATGACGAGGATGCCAAACATTACAATTTGCTATAAAGATGATACAATTTATAATGTAGCTAAGAGTTTAATTGAAAAACAAATTGATGCTGTCCCTGTTGTTCGTGAAAGTGAGCATGGACTTGAGGTTATTGGTCGATTTACAAAAACAAATTTTACTCGTGCGATTGTAGACTTAATGAACAATGATATGTTTTAGTAAAGTTAAGAGGTGAACATATGGGCAATTCAATCGTTTATGTTGTATCAGATTCTGTTGGTGAAACAGCAGAGCATGTCGTAAAGGCAGCTATTAGTCAATTTCATGAAAAATTCGAGATTAGACGTGTACCATACGTTGAAGATAATGCAACATTAATTGAAATAGTTCAAGTAGCAAAAGAAAATAATGGTATTATTGTATTTACATTAGTAAAACCTGATATGAGAAAGAAATTATTAGAAGAAGCCAAAGGTGCAGGCGTTATCGTATACGACTTAATCGGTCCATTAATCGATAAAATTTCAACGATTCATAAACTTGAGCCTAGAAATGAACCTGGAGTTGTTCGGAAATTAGACGAAGATTATTTCCAACGTATAGAGGCAATTGAATTTGCTGTTAAATATGATGATGGAAGAGATCCAAGAGGTATAGAAAAAGCTGATATCGTCTTAATTGGAGTATCTAGAACATCTAAAACTCCTTTATCACAATATCTTGCGCATAAAGGATTTAAAGTTGCCAATGTGCCTTTAGTTCCAGAAGTAGATCCACCAGAACAACTACTTAAGGTTCCGAAAGAAAAGTGTATTGGGCTAATGATTTCTCCTGAAAAGTTAAACCATATTCGAAAAGAACGTCTAATTTCATTAGGACTTCATGACGGGGCTAGTTATGCTAATATTAAAAGGATTGAAGATGAACTAAAACATTTCAATGATGTTGTGAACCAAATTGGTTGCAAAGTTGTAGATGTTTCAAGTAAGGCAGTAGAAGAATCCGCTAATGTAATATTAAATTATTATTATCAAAGTAAGCAGATAAGATAATTAAAAATGATGAACGATTTTTATTTAGCTGACACATTAGAGTAATCTAATGTGTTTTCAACTTTTCTAATAAAACTTTTCATTAAATTAGTTCGCAAATAAAAGTTGAAATTCTTTAGTACTTATTGCTAGATTTCCTATTTAAAATAGATTATAATAAAAAATTGTATGAAATGAACTAATAATAGGTTTAACTTTTTATACTTACGAATAAACTATGAATATGTGCTTCCTAGTTTATTGAAAGATGGAAATAAAACTACATAAATCGATACATGTTTTGAAGGAATTACAAAAGACGTGTAGAAATTAATCATAAGCGATAAATAAATGGGTTAATGAAAACCAGAACTAGCAGTTGAATGCAATGCTTATGTACTACTGTTTAGACTTCTTTTTAGATAAAATGATTAATTCATATATAAATAACGAAAATAAACTTAAGTTAAAATATATGGAAATATTTTTGTCGAATTATGAAGGAATACAGTGAGTTTTATCGAATAAAATAGTATATGGAGCTGTCAGTATGGGAAACAGAATTCCCGATGAACTTGTCGAACAGGTTCGTCAGTCAGTTGACATAGTTGATGTAGTAAGTGAATATGTTCCTCTGAAAAAACAAGGAAGAAATTATTTTGGACTTTGTCCTTTTCATGGAGAAAGTACACCATCTTTTTCTGTGTCTCCAGAGAAACAAATTTTTCATTGTTTTGGATGCGGTGCTGGAGGAAATGCGATTTCTTTCATTATGCAGCTTGAAGGGCTAAACTTTCAAGAGTCTGTCCATCAGCTTGCAAAAAAGACAAATATCACTTTACCTTCAGATGCAGTTGACACAGTGAAGAATCCACAAGCTACAGAGCAAGGCATTATGCTTGAAGCTCATGAGTTTGTAAAAAAGTACTATCATCATCTATTAGTTAACACAACAGAAGGTAAACAAGCGTTAGAATACCTTCTTAACAGAGGAATTTCTAAAGAGGAAATAAAGCATTTTGAGCTTGGGGTTGCTTTAGATTCTTGGGATGCTGTTACTAAGGTGTTAGAAAAACGTGGCTATCCAATGCCGATCATGGAGAAAGCTGGTTTAGTTATTCGAAGTGAACGTGATGGTAATTACTATGATCGATTTCGAAATCGATTAATCTTTCCAATTCATAACCATCAAGGAAAAATTGTTGCATTCAGCGGAAGAATAATGGGTGAAGGATCACCAAAATATCTAAATAGTCCTGAATCTTCAATTTTCCATAAAGGAAAATTATTATATCAATTTTACCAAGCAAAGAATGTCATGCGAAAGCAAAATCGGGCAATTTTGATGGAAGGTTTTGCAGATGTCATTTCTGCGTTTAGAGCTGGTGTCCATGATGCAGTCGCAACTATGGGAACTTCATTGACAGAGGATCAAGCAAAAGTCTTGAAAACATCTGTTGATCAAATTATTATTTGCTATGATTCAGATCAGGCCGGTATTAACGCAACTGAAAAAGCAGCTAAAATTCTTCAAAAAGAAGGATTTACAATTAAAGTTGCACAAATGCCTGATGGCTTAGATCCAGATGAATATATAAGAAAATTTGGTCCAGAAAAATTTAATACCTCTATTATTGAAGCTAGTGTATCATTAATGAGTTTTAAAATGCAATATCATCGAAAAGGAAAAAATCTTTTAGATGAAACTGTAAAATTTCAGTATATTAAAGAAATGCTACAGGAAATTGCTAAACTAAGTCAATTGATTGAACAAGATTATTACTTAAATCAACTCTCAAAAGAGTTTTCTATCTCGATTGAAGTACTTAAGAAGGAATTTGGACAATATAGTAATCAGGCAAATCGTATATCTAATGTAACAGAAGTAAAAACTGATATCAAACGCGATATTACAAATAAGACACTTCTACCCGCACATGTTAGAGCTGAACAATTACTTTTAGCTCATATGTTAAATAGCAGGGAAGTAGCTGAAAAAGTAAGACAGCAATATCAGGGTCTATTCTACAATAATGATTATTCCGAGATTATAATCCATCTTTATGCTTATTATGAAGAGGGCAATGAGTCTAATATTAGTAAATTTATGAATTACCTTCCTTCAAAAAGGTTACTTGAAGTAGTTTCAAAAATTGTCAATTTACAGATAGCACCTGAACTAACAGAGCGAGAGTTAAAGGATTATTTAGATGCATTAAACAACTATGATAAACAACAACGTATACGTGAAAAAGAAATAGATCTGAAAAAAGCTGAACGTGAAGGAGATTTTGTAAAAGCTGCAACGATTCTCCAACAAATTACACAGCTAAGATCTAGTATGAAATATGTTAAATGATTCGCGAACTTTTCGAAGGAGGGGAACAGATGGCTGATAAATCGGCTCGTTCTAAAGATACGGAAACAGAAGTAACACTTGATCAAGTAAAAGCATTATTAATTGAAAATAGTAAAAAACGTGGTGTAATTACATATGAAGAAATTGCAGATCGTTTAAATGGATTTGAAATTGATTCAGATCAACTTGAAGAATTTTATGAGCAACTAGGTGAACAAGGTATTGATATTGTTGGTGACGCTGATGACGAACCTAGAGGAGCTCAATTAGAAAAGGAAGAAGAATTTGACTTAAATGATTTAAGTGTTCCTCCTGGAGTAAAAATAAATGACCCAGTACGTATGTACCTAAAAGAAATTGGTCGAGTTGATTTACTTTCTGGACAAGATGAAATCAATTTAGCGAAACGAATTGAAGAAGGCGATGAGGAAGCGAAACGACGTCTAGCGGAAGCGAACTTACGATTAGTAGTTAGTATTGCAAAACGTTACGTAGGACGTGGTATGTTATTCCTAGACCTTATTCAAGAAGGTAATATGGGATTAATCAAAGCCGTTGAAAAGTTTGATTATCGTAAAGGTTATAAATTTAGTACATATGCTACTTGGTGGATTCGTCAAGCGATTACTCGTGCAATTGCTGACCAAGCAAGAACGATCCGTATTCCAGTTCATATGGTGGAAACAATTAATAAATTAATTCGTGTTCAACGTCAATTGCTTCAAGATTTAGGTCGCGAGCCATCTCCTGAAGAAATTGGTGAAGAAATGGATTTACCACCAGAAAAAGTTAGAGAAATCCTTAAAATTGCTCAAGAGCCAGTTTCATTAGAAACACCAATTGGTGAAGAAGATGATTCACACTTAGGTGATTTCATCGAAGATTCTGAAGCAACTTCTCCAGCAGAGCATGCAGCTTATGAAATGCTAAAAGAGCAATTAGAAGATGTTCTTGATACATTAACAGATCGTGAAGAAAATGTTCTACGTTTACGATTTGGTTTAGATGACGGACGCACTCGTACTTTAGAAGAAGTTGGTAAAGTATTTGGGGTTACACGTGAGCGTATTCGTCAAATTGAAGCAAAAGCTCTACGTAAATTACGTCATCCAAGCCGCAGCAAACGTCTAAAAGATTTCTTAGAATAGGATGTTTAAAAAGAGTTTATCCGTAATAGGGTAAACTTTTTTTTCATCTAAAAGAAAATGAAAACGTTTTAATTAGTACATATGTCACAATAAAAAAATGTCAAAATATATCGAATGTCTGTTCTAAATAGACAATTGTAGTGCTATGCTACATACTAGTTAATGCTAAAACGGTTAACTAAAGAGTGATGGAAATCAGATTCTCTTAGAATGAAATTGATCTTTAATGATTTATTCTAAAAAAGAATCAAAGGATAATTTAAGCAAAAATGGTTAATATAAATTATGGAGATGCTAGTAGTAATTCCATCATTTTAAACAATTGGATATCTATTTACTTTATTTTACAGAATTGTCTTTAAATTTGCAAATACTCATTTTCTCTACTTTTTTAATAATTTTTATAATTAGTTCAATACTACTAAATATAAAATAAATTGTTTAAAGACATATTACCTATATCGTAATAGCAATTATTTAATGGAATGGTAGAATCTTTTGCTTTAGTTTTCGTGGGAATGATTAAAATCAAATGAAAAGTAAAATGGTTGAAGAAAGGGTTAAATTGGTTTCTTAAAAAAACTTACTTATTTCATTTATCGAGAGGTGAGTTTATACAAATATAATTTGCATTTATACTATGTAGAATTTACTTCTTAATAGTAGGAAGGTTTATATAATTTTGAAATCGTTTAACAATTTTTAAATTTATCCAATATAATACTTTTTTTATTGTTTTTAATCGTATACAATAATAATGTTATAGTAATTTATATCATTTTTTAAGGGGTTACATAAGGGGGATCATAATGAAACGAAATCCATTAATTCCTTTTGCATTAATTGCAGCATTAGGAATCGCAGTCATGCTAATTATTTCATTAAAAGGTGCTAAGCAAGCTGATGAAATTGCCAATGGTGATAAAAAACAAGAGCAAACAGCTTCTACTAAACCAGATGAAATATACGCTCAAACATGTGTTAGCTGTCATGGTGATCAATTACAAGGGGTTGTAGGACCAAACTTAACTAAAGTAGGTTCAAAATACTCAGAAGATGAAATTAAAGACATTCTTAAAAACGGTAAAGAAGGCGGAATGCCAGCTGGTTTAGTACAAGGACCACAATTGGATGCTGTTGCTAAATGGTTATCTGAGAAAAAATAAGCAAGCATATAAAATGACCTCTTCATTAAGAAGAGGTCATTTTGGTTTCTTTACTACTATAGTGTAAAATGATGTTATGAAAATAAAATGAAATGGTGATTTTTTATGAATGAAGTTAATTTATCAAAGCGTTTAAAAAGAGTATTTGACTACATACCAGAGGGAACTAAATTAGCTGATATTGGTTCAGATCATGCTTATTTACCTTGTTATGCAGTATTAAATAAAAGATGTACCTCAGCAATTGTAGGGGAAATTACTGAAGGTCCATATAATTCAGCACGTTCTACGATTCGTCAAAGTGGGCTAGAAGGTATTGTAGAAGCGAGAATGGGAGACGGGTTAGAGGTTTTAGAACCTAACGAAGTAGATGTCATAACAATAGCTGGAATGGGTGGTTCTTTAATTTCAAGCATATTAGAAAATGGTAAAGAAAAACTTCAAGGTGTTGAAACGTTAATATTACAACCGAATATAGGTGCACATCAAATTAGAAATTGGCTTGATAAAGAAGGATATTCTCTTGTGGAAGAAGATATATTAGAAGAAGATGGAAAAATCTATGAAATTTTAGTAGCTTCTAAATCAAATTTAAATAGTGTATATGGCAAAAAGAAAGAGATGGAGATATTTATAGGTCCTTACTTATTAAGAGACAAAAATGAAGCATTTAAGAAGAAATGGGAGCATGAAAAAAATAATTTTGAAAGAATCTTAACTCAACTTGAATCTGCAAAACAAACAGAGGAATCAGTTCAGAAAATGAAAGAAATCGAACAGAAACTTGAGTGGATAAAAGAGGTGCTTTCATGAAATCGATAAATGGTTTTCAAGTAGTACAGCAATTTGAAGAACTATTCCCTAAGCATTTAGCTGAGGAAGGTGATCCAAATGGTCTTCAAATAGGTACATTATCAAAACAAGTGACAAAGGTATTAATTGCATTAGATGTCACAAAAGAGGTAGTAGAAGAAGCAATTACAATAGGAGCGAACCTAATAATTGCTCATCATCCGATCATTTATCGTCCTCTAAAAAAGATTGATACAGACACTGAACCTGGTAAAATAGTGGAACTTTGTATTAAACATGATATAGCCGTTTTTGCAGCACATACAAATGTTGATATTGCAGAAACTGGTGTGAGTGATTTTTTAGCTGAAGGTTTACAATTGGAAAATACAAGCGTTCTCGCTCCTACGTATGTGGAAAAATTAATTAAATTAGTTGTATTTGTACCGAAATCACATGCAGAAGATGTATTAAATGCAATATGTGAAGCTGGAGCAGGTCATATTGGTCAATACAGTCACTGTAGCTTTAGTTCGAATGGAACAGGGGCATTTATGCCGTTAGAGGGGACAACACCATATATTGGGCAACAAGGTCAATTAGAAAAAGTTGAAGAGGTAAAGCTCGAAACAGTTGTTCCACAATTAAAATTAAAACATGTTCTGAAAGTGATGAAAAAATCTCATCCGTATGAAGAAGTAGCATATGATACATACACTCTAGAAAATGAAGGCAAGTCATTTGGAATTGGAAGAATAGGGAGCCTTAAAGAAGCAATTTCATTAGAAGAATTTGCGCATTATGTAAAAGAAAAATTAGATCTACAAGGTGTAAGAGTGGTAGGGAACTTAAGTGATCGCGTAAAGAAGGTTGCAATTGTAGGTGGAGATGGAAATAAGTTTGCCTATCATGCAAAAAGAAATGGCGCAGATGTTTATTTAAGTGGTGATATCTATTACCACGTGGCACAAGATTGGAAAATGCTAAATTTAAATATAGTGGATGCAGGTCACAATATTGAAAAAGTAATGAAATTAGGTGTTAAACGTCTTTTAGATAATAAATTAAAAGAAAAAAACATGGCTTGTGAAATTATTGCTTCAACAATTCACACGGATCCATTTACATTTATTTAAAAGTTTAAAAATAGGACTTCTGGTTAAACATCCAGAAGTCCTATTTTTTAGTCTTTTATTCTAACTTTAGGAAGTATTTTATTTAATTCTACCCCTGATTTTGTATCCCAAGTGCTTTCATCATTTGGATCATACTTCTCCAAAAATGCGATAACTTCTCGAGTAATCGGTGTTGGAGTAGATGCTCCAGAAGTAACTGCTACAGTCTCAACGCCTTCTAACCATTTTAACTGAAGTTCAGTAATATCTGAAATACGATATGCCTTTGTGCCTGCAATTTCATGCGAAACTTGTGCAAGTCTATTTGAGTTATTACTCATCGGGTCACCTACGACAATTGTTAAATCAGCTTGGCTTGCTTGATCAGCAATTGCTTCTTGACGTACTTGAGTTGCCATACAAATTTCTTTATGAACATGAGCGCTAGGATACTTTTTAATTGCGTATTGAATTAATTCTACTACATCCCATTGGCTCATAGTTGTTTGATTTGTAATGATAATTTTATCAGTCGGGATGTCCAAAGCATCAATATCAGATTTATTTTGAATTAGGTGAACAATTGAAGGAGCAATTCCAACAGCGCCTTCTGGTTCCGGATGGCCTTTTTTACCGATATAAATAAAGTGATAGCCTTCAGCCATTCGTTCTTTAATTAAATCATGTGTTTTGGTAACATCAGGACATGTCGCATCAATCGTCGTAAGCCCTTTTTTTATTGCTTTTGATTTTACTTCTGGAGAAACTCCGTGAGCTGTAAAAATAACAGTCCCTTTTTCAATCTTATCTAGGATATCTAATCTGCTTGGACCATCTAACGTAATGATCCCTTCTTCTTCAAAAGCGTCTGTAACATGTTTATTATGAACAATCATACCAAGTATGTAGATAGGTCTTGGTAATGATGGGTCTTTAGCTGCATTTCTTGCAATGACCATTGCATCTACAACTCCGTAGCAATAGCCTCGTGGGGTAACTTTAATAACTTTCATGGAGTAGCCCCTCCTTTATAATATTATTGTCATTTTTTATTATAAAGGAGGAAGATGCTACTATACAAAGAAAAAGAAAATTTACATAAACAATTTTGGTTTTGGATTTACGTTTGATGCAGTTTCTTCAATCGTATTAGATGGTTCTACTACTTCTGATTTAATTGGAGCTTTTTTTCTTTTTTTTGGTTTTGATTCGTTTGTTTGTTTAACTTCAATTATTCCACTTGCATCATTTTTTTTACTTTTTTTTGTATCAACTGGATCGTCGGTATTGACTGCTTTAAATATTTTATATATTGAAGGGAAATTTTTAATAGCAGGTGCATATTGTTGAATCATTGGCGTGACTTGTTGAGCTGCTTGAACAGCTTTTTGCATACCACCGATGACACCTGTAATCGAAGTATCTCCACCCAATAAACGCGAGAAAAATCCTGGACTGCCATCATTTTCTTTTTCGGGTGGTTGCCCAGTCATTGGGTATAGATTTTGAGTTCCTTGTTGCTGATAATTACTACTGCCTGGTGCTTGCATGACGGGCTGATTTTGAAAAGGAACAGGTTGTAAAATTTTATTTTGGTTTATATATTGTTGATGTGCGTTTAATTTCGGCTGATATGAAATTGGTTGCTGATAATGATTTTGTAGCCCAACTATTTGTTGAACTGGTGGATAAAATTGTTGTTGTTGTTGTTGTTGTTGCATAAAAGGTTGCTGCGGTGATTGGGGATAAGGATACCGTTGATTAAAATTTGGTCTTACACCGTATGGATTTTGAAAATTTTGATAAGGATGTTGATAACTATTATAATAATTTGGGCCGTTCATTGGAAAAGGCTGTTTATTTTTATTCTTAAACTTATCAAGTAATCCCAATCTAATGCCTCCTTTCAGAAATACTCTTTATTACTTAGGCTATGCACATAATTTGAAATGGTTAGTATAGGACAGAATAAAAAATAAAATGCTACTAAAGAAGAAAGAAAAATTAGAATTAGCTTTATTGGGCAAATCTATTGTATAATAGATAATTGTAGCTATTTTGTACGGGGAGAACGTTTCCTCATTACATAGAAAGTTTAAATTAAGAAGGTGAGTTATATGGCAATTTCATTTAAAAATTTTCAATTAAAACCATTTATTTTGGAAGCGATAGAGAAGAAACACTTTACTGAACCAACAGAAATTCAACAAAAGATCATTCCTCAAGTTAAAACTGGACGTAGTGTAATTGGTCAATCGCAAACAGGGTCAGGAAAGACTCATGCATATCTAATTCCGACAATAAATACATTAGATCCATCTTTAGATCAAGTGCAATTAGTAATAACTGCTCCAACTCGTGAACTAGCAACTCAAATTTATAATGATGTCCAATCAATCATTGAATGTTGTCCAGAAGATGAGCAATTAACTGCTAAAAACTTCGTAGGGGGTACCGACTATAAACGTACTGTTGAAAAACTTAAAAAACAACCGCATATTGTAGTTGGAACTACTGGACGTATTAAAGATTTAGTAAATGATAATGTGTTATTAGTCCATACTACAAAGTATTTAGTAGTAGATGAAGCAGATTTAATGTTAGACATGGGATTTATTCATGATGTAGATCAAGTTGCATCAAAAATGCCTAAGAAACTACAAATGCTTGTTTTTTCAGCGACAATTCCTGAGAAACTTAAACCGTTTTTGAAAAAGTATATGGAAAATCCTGAACATATCCATATTAATCCTCAACAACTTTCAGCTCAGAAAATTGAACATATTATTGTACCAAGCCGCCATAAGGACAAAGTTAAAATGGCAAAAGATATTTTATTGAGTTTTCAACCATATTTAGCAATTGTCTTTACAAATACGAAGAAAAAGGCTGAAGAAGTTGCGACTCAATTATCATCATATGGCTTAAAAGTTGGTCAAATTCATGGTGATTTAAGTCCTCGTGAACGTAAAAAAATGATGAAGCAAATTCAAGATCTAGAATTTCAATATATTGTTGCGACTGACTTAGCTTCCCGAGGAATTGATATTGAAGGGGTAAGTCATGTAATCAATATCGAATTACCAGCAGATTTAGATTTTTATGTCCACCGAGTAGGTCGTACAGGGCGTGCAAACTTCTCTGGAACTGCAATTACAATTTATGATCAAGAAGATGAACAAGCATTAGACAAGCTTCAAGATCGTGGAATTACATTTGAGCATCGTGAACTTAAAAAAGGTGAATGGGTTGATTTAGGACCACGCTCAAAACGTAAGCTACGTAAAAAAACGGATCGTAATTTAGATGCAGTTGCTACTAAAGCAATTAAAAAACCATCTAAAGTTAAACCAGGCTATAAACGTAAACTGAATGAACAAAGAGAATCATTTAAAAATAAAGTGAAAAGAAAAACGAGTAGGTAGTTTGAAAAAGAAAGGAAGAATATTCCTTTCTTTTTTCTTTTATAAACAGGCGAACAATTTAACCATGATCGGTTTTCATGTTAAAATGGTAAGTATGATTAATGAAGGTAGGAGCTGAAAGAATGTTACGAATAGGATCTCATGTTTCAATGAGCGGTAAGAAGATGTTTTTAGCCGCTAGTGAAGAAGCTGCAAGCTATGGTGCTAATACATTTATGGTATATACAGGAGCACCTCAAAATACTCGTCGTAAAGCAATTGAAGATTTAAATATTGCAGCGGGTTTGAAACATATGGCTGAAAATGGAATTGCTGATATAGTAGTTCATGCACCATATATTATCAATATCGGAAATACTACAAATCCAGCTACCTATGAATTAGGTGTTGAATTTTTGCAAAAAGAAATAGACCGTACAGCAGCATTAGGAGCAAAACAAATTGTATTACATCCAGGTGCTCATGTAGGGGCTGGTGAAGATGCTGGTATTGATAGAATTATTCAAGGTTTAAATGAAGTATTGACAGCTGAAACACCAGTACAAATTGCGCTTGAAACAATGGCGGGAAAAGGATCAGAATGTGGTAAATCATTTGAAGAAATAGCAAGAATTATAGATGGTGTACACTACAACGATAAATTATCAGTTTGTTTTGATACATGTCATATAAATGACGCTGGATATGATATCGTGAATGATTTTGATGGTGTATTACAGCAATTCGATCAATTAATTGGGATCGAAAAAATAAAAGTTTTACATATTAACGATAGTAAGAATCCAATGGGAAGTCGCAAAGACCGACATGAGAACATTGGCTTTGGGTCGATTGGATTTAAAGCACTAAACTATATTGTTCACCATCCACAACTTATGGACATCCCTAAAATATTAGAAACGCCATATGTTGGTGAAGATAAAAACAACAAAGTCCCACCGTATAAATTAGAAATAGAAATGTTCCGTAATCAAGAATTCAATGAAAACTTAATTCAAGAATTATTGAAAGCTTAATACAAAGAAACCAGCTCAATTTATAAATGGGCTGGTTTTCCTTTTTTCGAAGGACACTCATAAGATAGCCACTTTCGAACTATTTTATAATTCTATTTCTACAACCTTCTTTAACTTACTATCTAAATATGAAGCAATTATTTTTCCTTCTTTAATTCTTTTTACAGTGACTACATTACTAACTATTTCGTGATCATGTTCGTCTAAATGCATTAATTTAATATAGACCACATGTGCCTTGTCACGTTCAATAAAACTACTTGCGATATTAAGGGCTAAGCTATGGCTTAAATCATCCATATGAAACATGTGTTTGAATTTCACTTCAGTATCTGTTTCTTTGTCTAAATAAATGATTTCATAATGTAGCTCATGCAAATCCATATTATTCCCCTCTCATTTCATTTTAGAATAGTTAGTTGATTCTTTGTATGAGCATTATATGACTTGTGAAATGAGCAGAGTTATATATTAAAGCTTTTTAACGAACATTTAAACCAAGCTTAAGTTAGCTTTTGAAAAATAGTATCAATTTGTTGTGCAGTGGCTTTAGAGGTAACATTTGCAATTTGGGTAAGAATTTGTTTTTTATGTTCTGCGTCATAAATATTATAATTTTTACCATTTAATATTACTGCCACTTTATTGGCTTGATCTGGTGTAATATACACTTGATATTGTTGACTTAATTTTAATAAATCCTTTGGTGTTATACTATTAACCTTTTTATTTATGAGAGTTTGGATAATATTCATTGTGAACCTCCTCTTAGATGAAGTATTACATCAATAAATTTTATGAAAGGTTATGATAAATAATGAGCACAGGATATTAATCTTAAGTTGATTTTTCAAATATAATATGTCAAAAAGTAAGTGAGGATTTCATATGGAAATTTTAGAAGCAGCTAAAAGACACTCACATTTCCAGTAAATCCTGATACTGAAATAACGAGAATTTGAATGAGGACAGATTAAATTTATAAACTCAATTAAGCTATTAAAATAGAAAAGCTTGAATTCATGATAGAATTCAAGCTTAATTGTTTACTATTAATGTATTGCTTTTTTCTTAAACTTTCCACCTTTAACATCAGCAATATTACCGATTGCTATAAAGGCATTTTCATCATAGTCTTCAACAATCGATTTTAATTTTGCTTCTTCAAGTCTTGAAATGACTGTAAAGATGATTTTTTTATCTTCACCCATATAGCCACCTTCGCCATGAAAATAAGTAACACCACGACCTAATCTGGCGTTTAATGCATCACCGATTTCTTTATCTTGATCACTAATGATCCAAACAGATTTAGTATCCTGGAACCCTTCAATTGTTAAATCAATTGTTTTAAATGCTACATAATAGGCAATTAATGAGTACATAGCATTATCCCATCCAAATACAAAACCTGCACTTCCAAGAATAAATACATTAAATGCCATAACAACCTCACCTATTGAAAAAGGTGATGATTTTGTTAAAAGTATTCCTATAATTTCAGTCCCATCAAGTGAGCCACCATTACGAATTACTAATCCTACACCAATACCTAAACCTAATCCACCAAATAATGCAGCAAGTAAAGGATCATTAGTTAAATGAGGAAGATCCTTAAATAGGGAGGTAAATACTGAAAGTACAGTGATACCGTATAAAGTTGAAATAGCGAATGTTTTACCGATTTGTTTATAACCTACTATTACAAAAGGTAAGTTTAACAAGAATAGAAAAATACCGAGATTAATCGAAGTAATATGGGAGAGGATCAAAGAGATACCTACGATTCCACCATCAATGATTTCAGTTGGAATAAAGAATGCTTTTAAGCAAAGTGCCATTAAAGCAGCACCAAATGTAATAAAAAACCCCCGTCTAATAATCTTAAAGTTTGAAAGCTTACGATGTGTAATTGCGTTCAAAAAACCACCTCTTTATCTATATTTATATATTAATTGTAACATATTGTATTTTTTGTCACAAAGTGAAAGTGCTTATTTTATTAAAAATACATTAAATATTTTTTTAGATAATTAAGTTATTTAGAGATTTTACCCTAGATGAATTTAATTAAAAAACGAATAATATTTTGCCGAGTTTTCTTTGTTTACAAATATGAGGTATTCTCTTATACTAAGAACTTGAAATAAAACGTAATTATTCCTAAATAGATGAAGGTGTTTTAATAAATGAGTCAAAATATCATAAAAATAGAGGATTTGTCTTATAGTTATGAACGTCAAAAGGTATTAACTGACATTAATCTTCTAGTAAAAAAAGGAGACTTTTTAGGTCTAGTTGGCCCGAACGGTAGTGGGAAATCAACTTTACTAAAATGTATATTAGGGATCCAACAACCAGATGAAGGAAAAATAGAGTTATTTGGTACAGATATAAAAAAAATGAAAAGTTGGGATAAGATTGGTTATGTATCTCAAAAAGCAAATAGTTTTAACTCTGGATTTCCAGCATCGGTTTTTGAGGTAGTATCTTTAGGTCTTGTTTCTAAAATTGGATTGTTTAACGGTTTTAAAAATTCGGATAAACAAAAAGTTGTCGAAGCTTTAAAATCAGTTGGAATGTATGAATTTGCAAATCGTAACATCGGAGAACTTTCAGGTGGACAACAACAACGTGTCTTTATTGCACGAGCACTTGTAAGTAATCCCGAACTATTAATACTCGATGAACCGACCGTTGGGGTAGATGCTGAAAATGTCGAAAGCTTTTATCAATTACTTAGCGATTTAAATACGAAGCTTGGTATTACTTTATTATTAGTATCTCATGACATAGGCATTATTACTGATAAAGTATCACATGTTGCATGTTTAAATAAAAGATTACACTTCCATGGAAGCCGAGATCACTTTAAAGATGCTACTGAGAAGGATTTGTCTCTTCTATATGGCCATTCTGTGCATGTACTATCTCATAATCACGAGAATGGAGGTGATAGAGTATGATGGATTTTTTTCATTATGATTTTCTGAGAAATACGTTAATCACCGGAATGATTATTGGCGTTATGGCTCCATTATTAGGTGTATTTGTTGTATTTAGGAGATTATCACTAATTTCTGATGCCTTGAGTCACGTGACATTATCAGGGGTTGCAGCAAGTCTTTTACTTGAAAAGTATTTCTTTACTTCTGGCTTTATTAGCCCTTTATTTATGGGGATGACATTTTCAGTTGCTGGAGCATTTTTAATTGAAAAATTAAGAAGTGTTTATAAACATTATCAAGAGTTAGCCATTCCAATCATTCTTTCAGGGGGAATGGGGTTAGGCGTCATTTTAATTTCATTAGCTAATGGATTTAATACGGATCTATTTAGTTATTTATTCGGTAGTGTTAGTGCCGTTTCACAAGAAGATTTAATTACTGTCATAATTATAGCTGTATTTGTAGTAATATCTATCATAGTCCTTTACAAAGAATTGTTCCTCTTATCATTTGATGAAGAATATGCTGTTGCTTCAGGTATTAATGCGAAATGGATTCATTATTTGTTTATATTATTAGTGGCATTAGTCGTATCCATTTCGATGAGAGTTGTAGGTGTTTTATTAGTATCTTCTTTAATGACTTTACCAGTAGCTGCGAGCATACGTATTTCGAAGGGCTTTAAGCAAACAATTTTCTTTTCAATCATTTTCGGAGAGTTTTCAGTTGTTGCAGGTATTTTGCTTTCATATAATTTAAATCTCGCGCCTGGTGGTACGATTGTGATCCTGCAAATCCTTATTCTTATTTTTACTTTAAGTTTGAAGAAATTAAGAACAAGTCAAAGGTAGTGATTAGATGAAATTAGCAGATGCATCAAAACTATTAAAAGATAAAGGCTTCAAAAATACGCCTAAACGATATGATATGCTTGAATATATTTTTAGGCAAAATAAATATGTAACTGCAAGAGACATTCAACAAGCATTGAAAGATAAATACAAAGGACTAAGCTTTGATACGATCTATCGTAATTTATCTACTTTTATTGAAGTTGATGTAGTGGAAGTTACAGAACTAGATGGTGAAAAACGTTTCCGATCCAAATGTTCTTCTGCTGAACATCATCATCATTTTATTTGTTTGGATTGTGGTAATACAAAAAGTATTTATAGATGCCCTATGGACAATTTATCTGTTGATTTACCTGGTTATACTGTACAAAGTCATAAATTTGAAATTTACGGTCTTTGTCCAGAATGTAGTTGAATTCGTTCTACTTTTAGAGAGTGCAAATGGTACTCTCTATTTTATTTTCGGGAGAGTAATTAAATTTTTTGAATTTATTACATAATATTCCAATTTTGTTTATACTTTAATTAGAAATTGTTTTAATTACTAAAATAAGAAAGGGGTATTTGGTATGGTCTTAGGAGATTTAATCTTTCAATTAATTGTATTTTTGATACCAGTTGCAATTATTATTTTTGTTGTATTAATTTTTCGATCAAATAGAAAAAATAGGCTTCAAATGCAGAGGCTTGAGGCAAAGCTTGATCAAATTAATGAAAACATAAAAAAAGATTAGTAGACTAATATTTCAAGTTTGAAAAGACAATAGAGTATTGTCTTTTTTTAAATTATAAGGTATAGTAAGTTTCATCAAATACGTTTAAATGTTTAAACTTATAATCATTATTGAAAATTAAATATTAAATAATATAAGTGTGAAAAGTAGGGAGTAAAAGCGATGAAGTCAAATGAGACCGTATTAATTACAGGTGCATCTGGAGGAATTGGAAAAGAATTAGCTATTTTATTTGCAAAGGATGGATTTGATTTAGTTTTAGTAGCAAGATCGATTGAGAATTTAAAGGTAGTAAAAAGTGAAATTGAATCAATGTCGAAAGTAAATGTACATCTATTTCCAATGGATTTGTCTAAGGAAAAGGAAATCGTTTCTTTACAAGAGGAATTAAATACCCAAAAAATTCAAGTTGACTATTTAGTGAATAATGCTGGGTTTGGATTATTTGGGGAGTTTGCAACTACAAATTTAGACGAAGAGTTAAACATGATTGATTTAAATATACGTACAGTTACACATCTTACAAAACTGTTTTTAAAAGGGATGATTGAACGAAATAAAGGTGGAGTGATGAATATTGCTTCTACAGCAGCATTTCAACCTGGGCCATTAATGGCTGTTTATTTTGCTACAAAGACTTATGTTCTTTCTTTTACTGAAGCACTTTCGAACGAAATGAAAGGGACAAACGTTAAAGTAACAGCTGTTTGTCCAGGTGCAACAGAAACAAATTTTGGACAACGTGCAAATATGCATGAATCAAATTTATTCCAAAGTGGAGTAGGGAATGCAAAAGATGTTGCTAAAGTAGCATATAGGGGATTTAGAGATGGAAAAACAATTGTGATTCCTGGAATAAAGAATAAAATACTAGCAAATTCTGTTCGATTCATGCCAAGAAAAGTAGTTACGAACGTTGTAAGGTATATCCAACGAAGAATATAATTGATCAAAACGACTCAGGTAGTTTCCTGAGTCGTTTTGTTCTTTTTTATTTGTTTTTTTCCGCTAAATAGAGGGGAATTCGCTCTATTGTTGAATAATATGCATAAGGGCAAGATGTTTAATAAACTTATAGCCTAGGAGGCTGAGTGGTTTGCAGGAGCTCAAAAAATATAGAAGAAATGTCTTCATATTATTGTTTATTATCTTTATTTCATTTATAGGACATTTTGCGAACTCATTGCCAATTATTAGCAGAAGAATCTTAGAAGGGATTTTTTGGCTTTCTTTAATTAGTTGTTTTGGAATAATTACAAATGGAGTAATTAAGTTTAGTCAAAAAATAGGTAAGCTAGCGTACTTTTTTGTTTTAGGTAGTTTAATTAGTGCAATTTTTGCATTTACAATCGAAACTTTAAAAACAATTAAGGTTATTTCATTTTATATTTATTATATCTGTCTTTTTGCAAGTCTAATTACTGGTGTAATAGCAATTATTAAAGAAGAAAAAGGGTTAGCAAAATTATCTGGATTTATACTGATGTTTTTATTTGGATTAATCTTTGTATGTACTTTTATTGTGTGGAATATAAACGGTGCGAGGTATTAGCGTGAGACTGTTTGATAAGTCCTTTCCAATTAGAGATACTAAAAACTTTAACTACAGAATGATGATCTGCGAAAATAAGGTGTTATGAAATTCCCATAAAAAATTAAAATGAAATGAGAAAAATAAGAGGATGTTCCAAAAGTTTATACTTTTAGGTCATCCTCTTTCTTTTTTAGTATTCTATTTCTTCAATATCCTTTGGCTGCGGAAGTGGTTGGTTATTTTGTTTGCTTTGATTTAGATTATTTATTTCATCTTCTCTTCTATCTCTGATTAGATTGTTTTGCTTTTCGCGATTTTTCAAGTTAATTGCTCCCTTCGATTCGGTTACAGTTAATTTGTGCAAAATTAATTATTTTATAAGTCAGGGAGGGGACTTTAAGGCATGAGCAAATCGGTTAACCATTAATTTCTACTTTTTGATTAAATAGATTATTAAAAATAGATTGCCACTCTTCTTGGCTTTTTATTTCAGTTATACAGATTCTATGATTTTTAGTTACTTTTAATTGGTGATCTGATAGTGAAATTCTTCCTTCTTTCGTTAATAAGTTGACGATTTTATATTGGGTGAAAATTGTTTCATTACTAGTTTGGCAGTAACGAAATTGTTTTTCAAATTGTTGAAGTTGCTTTGGAATAGTTGAAATGAACAGTAAATCTTTCCAAGAACCATTGAATTTTTGAAGGATGAAATTCGAATTGTCTTGTTCGATCATTCGATAGGATCCATTTGAATCGGAGTACTCATAATGATCACGAAGCAAGAGTGGTTCTAAAAACCCCCCACCAATTCCTACGTCAGCGAGATAGTTTTGTTCGTCAATTTTTACTAAAATAGATAAATGTGAGAATTCGGGATTCCAACACTGTTTTTCTTCATTCCAAAATTTAGTTGAAATATATGATACATTAAAACCAATTTCCTGTAAGACTGAAAAAAGTAATGAATTCGTTTCAAAACAAATTCCACCTCGTTTACCTGAAGCAATTTTTTTCATAACTTTAGAAGGGGTCATTGAGAGTGGTATTTTAGAAATAATATCGATATTTTCGAATGGTATTGAAAGTAAATGATACTTATGAATTTGCTTTAATGAGGAATATGAAATTGTTTCGGTTTGTTTCAAACGGATGTGTTTAAAATATGATTCGATTAGCATGCAATCCTCCAAAAAATTTAATTGTAAGTCGTAAATATAATGAGTATACAATGAGGATTGGTTAAGAAGTATATAATAAGAGAAATAATTTTAATTTTTCTAAAATCATAGTTGACACATAGGAATAGTGTGTTTATTATTAAGCTTATATAAAAAATCAATATGGCTGATTGGAAGACCAAAGGCCCTTAACTATATTCTTTAGTTAAGGGTCTTTTTGCATTTTAAAAGGCTAAATCCTTAAAGGGGAGATTTTAATGTGTTGAAGTATAGAGATGGGTATAAATAAAAATCGCAATATTGCAAATGAAAGGGGAAGATCATTGTGGGGGCAAAGAAATGGATTATTAGCTCGGTAGTTGTTGTATTAGCAGTTTCGGGAGTGTTATATGCAACCTTAAAAGACGATCAATCAGAGGTAACCAATACTAAAGCAGCAAGTAAAAAAGTGGAATTGTTGAATGTTTCTTATGATCCAACACGCGAATTATATGAAAATTATAATAGAGCTTTTAGTCATTATTGGGAAAAAGAACATGACCAAACTGTAACAATTAAACAGTCTCATGGAGGTTCTGGTAAACAAGCTAGAGCAGTAATCGACGGTTTAGATGCTGATGTAGTTACACTAGCTTTAGGATATGATATTGACTCAATTAATGAAAAGGCACAACTAATATCCCCTAATTGGCAAAAAGAATTTGAATACAATTCAACTCCTTATACATCAACAATTGTCTTTTTAGTAAGGAAAGGAAATCCAAAAAATATTAAGGATTGGGATGATTTAACGAAAAAAGGAGTTCAAGTAATTACACCAAATCCAAAAACTTCAGGTGGTGCAAGGTGGAATTATTTGGCTGCTTGGGGTTATGCAGACAAAAAATATAATGGTGATGAAAAAAAAGTAAAAGCGTTTATGAAGAAATTATATAAAAACGTTCCAGTATTAGATACTGGCGCACGTGGTTCAACAACTACATTTGTTGAAAAAGGAATTGGAGATGTATTAATAGCATGGGAAAATGAAGCCTTACTTTCAGTGAAAGAATTAGGTGAAGGGGAATATAAAATTGTTTATCCTTCGATTAGTATTCTAGCTGAGCCACCTGTTGCACTTGTTGATAAAAATGTAAAGGAAAAGAAAACTGAAGAAGTGGCAAAAGCCTACATATCTTATCTTTATAGTAAAGAAGGTCAAAAGATTATTGCAGAAAATTATTATCGTCCGAGAGATAAAGAGATTCTCGAAAAATATAGTAAACAATATCCTAGCCTGCCATTGTTAACAATTGATAAAGATTTCGGAGGATGGGGTAAAGCGCAATCAAAACATTTTAATGATGGTGGAGTATTTGATCAAATTTATCAATAATACGTAATTGGAAAATAAGAAGGACTTGGACTTTTAGGCTTTTCACTAAAACTTAAGCCAAGTCTTCTTTATTTTAAGGAGGATTGACAATATTTGTTTAAGAAGCGAAATAGAATCCTACCTGGATTTGGATTAACATTTGGATTTTCAATATTATATATAAGTTTTTTTATTTTTCTTCCGGTATCGATGCTGTTCTTACATTCTTTTGATATAGGTTGGTCTAAATTTTTAAAGATTATTAGTGAAGATAGAGTACTAATGTCTTATAAAGTCAGTTTTGGAACTGCCTTTATTGCTGCGATTATTAACGCTGTTTTTGGTTTATTAGTAGCTTGGGTGCTTGTACGTTATCGTTTTCCTGGAAAACGGATTGTCGATGCTTTCATTGATTTACCTTTTGCATTACCGACTGCAGTTGCTGGTATTACTTTAACAACATTGTATTCTCCAGATGGTTGGATAGGAAAATTTTTTTCTTTTAAAATTGCTTATACACCACTTGGGATTATTATAGCTCTTACATTTATTGGGTTACCATTTGTCGTTAGAATGGTTCAACCGGTTCTTGAAAATTTTCAAAAAGATGTCGAGGAAGCAGCGGCAAGTTTAGGTGCAAACCGTTTTCAAATTTTTTGGAAGGTAATTTTCCCAGGGATTTTACCAGCGTTATTGACTGGATTTTCTTTAGCATTTGCAAGATCATTAGGTGAGTATGGGTCTGTCGTGTTTATTTCTGGAAATATGCCAATGAAAACTGAAATTACACCGTTGTTAATTATGACAAAATTGGAGCAATATGATTACTCGGGTGCAACCGCACTTGCAGTTGTTTTATTAGTAATTTCTTTCTTACTCTTATTGATCATTAGTATTTTTCAAAGATATGCAAATCGTGCATTTGTTAAAAGGGGGTAAGGGTTAAGAATGGAACGAGAGTTTAAGATTGAGAGAAAAATAGAAGTGAATGCTAGTACAGAAAAAAGAGTAGCATTAAACACCAATACGATTCAGATCATATTAATTGGTATTGTCATACTTTTTTTAGCGCTATTTTTATTTCTACCATTAGTTTCGATTTTTATAAAGGCTTTACAAGATGGTTTTGGTGTTTATAAAGAAGCGATTGTAAATGATGAGACATTAGCAGCAATTAAATTGACGTTTTTGGTAACGATTATTACTTTACCGCTAAATGCGATTTTTGGCGTTTCAATCGCATGGGCTACAACGAAATTTAATTTTAAAGGAAAAAATATATTAGTAACTTTAATTGAACTACCTTTTGCAGTATCGCCTGTTGTAGCAGGATTTTTATTTGTTTTATTGTTTAGTCCGAATAATGGGATTTTTGGTGGTTGGTTAAAGGAACATAATTTGAAAATCATTTTTTCCACTCCGGGAATTGTTTTAGCAACAATTTTTGTCACATTGCCTTTTGTAGCGAAAGAATTAATTGCAGTTATGCAGGCGACAGGGAGTGCTGAAGAAGAAGCTGCACTTACTTTAGGTGCGAACGGATGGCATATTTTTTGGAAGGTGACACTTCCGAAAATTAAATGGGGACTTTTGTATGGCATTATTTTATGCAATGCAAGAGCGGTTGGAGAATTTGGTGCTGTATCAGTTGTATCTGGACATATTCGTGGGGAAACAATTACAATGCCACTTCATATTGAAAATCTATATAATGAGTACCAATTTCCACAAGCATATACAGTTGCGTCACTTATGTCCATTTTCGCGATTCTGACATTAATTATAAAGAATATTATTGAATGGAAAGTTCTAAAGGAAGAGAAACATTAGGAGTGGATTGTATGTCAATTAAAGTTTCAAATGTCATAAAAAGTTATGAAAATGAAGCTGCCTTAAAAGGAATTAATTTAAATATAAAAAAAGGGGAATTGGTTGCTTTATTAGGTCCATCTGGATCAGGTAAAACAACTTTGTTACGAATTATTGCCGGATTAGAAAATCCAGATTTAGGTGAAATATTTTTTGAAGATCAGGATGTAGCAAATGTGCAAGTAAAAGAAAGAAATGTAGGATTTGTATTCCAGCATTATGCTTTATTTCAGCACATGACTGTTTTTGAAAATATTGCATTTGGTTTAAAAGTTAGGCCAAGAGCTACACGTCCTATAAAAAGAAAAATTAATGAGAAAGTGATGGAATTATTATCATTAGTCAAATTAGAAAGTTTTGCTAATCGTTTTCCTTCTCAATTATCTGGTGGACAAAGACAACGTGTTGCATTAGCTAGGGCATTAGCTGTTGAACCAAGTGTATTATTATTAGATGAACCATTTGGGGCATTGGATGCAAAAGTTCGTAAAGATTTAAGAAGATGGTTACGAAAACTCCATGATGAAATCCATATTACGAGTATATTTGTAACGCATGATCAAGAGGAAGCGCTTGAAGTTGCAGATCGAGTTGTTATTATGAATGGCGGGACGATCGAACAAATTGGAACACCTGAAGAAGTTTACCATACACCAGCAAGTCCGTTTGTTTATGATTTTCTTGGTAAAGTAAATTTATTTCATGGAAGGATAAATAAGGGCAGCCTAATTAGTGGAGGATTAGAAATCCCATTACCAGAATTAGTTGAACAAGATCATAAAGAACATAAAGAGGTTACGGGGTATGTTCGTCCTCATCAAATTACAATCGAAAAATTTGAAACAAATCAAACTTCAATCAGTGCAATCGTAACCCATATTCATGCTGTAGGTCCGATCGTTTATGTGGAAGTCCTACGGGAAGATACAAATGATTATGTTGAAATTGAAATCATGAACGATTTTTTCTACGAACTTAATATTCAACTTGGGGAAAGGGTATTTGTTCGTCCTAATGAATTGAAAGTATTTATTCCTCAAGATTATTCGATTTAACATAATAGGAAAAGAATAAAAAAGGTTAAGGAGCAATTAAATTGTCCTTAACCTTTTTTTATTATTAACCTTTTGCTGCTTCCAGTTCAGCTAGTTTTTCTTTGGCAATGATATCGATTTCGCGTTTTAGTTCTTCAACCATTGTTGCTTCTGGTACTTTACGTACGATTTCCCCGTGACGGAATAGTAATCCTTCACCACGAGCTCCAGCAATACCGATGTCTGCTTCACGGGCTTCACCAGGACCGTTTACTGCGCATCCAAGTACGGCTACTTTAATTGGTACTTTTAGTGTCGAAATGTATTCTTCAACATCATTTGCGATACTAATTAAGTCAATTTCGATACGGCCACATGTTGGACATGAAATTAATGTCGCAGCATTTGAAGATAAACCGAAAGATTTAAGTAGTTCTCTTGCGACTTTTACTTCTTCAACTGGATCTGCGCTTAATGAGATACGCATTGTATTTCCGATCCCTTTACTAATGATTGCACCTAAACCAGCGGCACTTTTAACTGTACCTGCAAACAAAGTACCAGATTCAGTAATACCTAAATGTAATGGATAATTGAATGCTTTTGAAGCTTTTTCATAAGCTTCGATTGCTAGGTTTACATCTGATGCTTTCATCGAAACAATGATGTCGTGGAAATCTAAATCTTCAAGAATTTTAATATGATGTAATGCACTTTCAACCATTCCATCAGCAGTTGGGTAACCATATTTCTCTAAGATTCTTTTTTCTAATGAACCAGCATTAACACCGATACGAATCGGAATTCCTTTTGCTTTAGCAGCATTTACAACTGCTTCAACTTTTTCCTTACGACCGATATTACCTGGATTAATTCTTATTTTATCTACTCCGCCTTCAATTGCTTTTAAGGCTAATTTATAATCAAAGTGTATATCTGCAACAAGTGGTATATTAATTTGTTTTTTAATATCAGCAATTGCATTTGCAGCTCTTTCGTCTGGTACTGCTACTCGAACAATCTGACATCCAGCTTCTTCAAGTCGTTTAATTTCTGCAACTGTTGCTTCAACATCGTGTGTTTTTGTTGTTGTCATACTTTGGATTGAAATTTCATTTGCTCCACCAACAACTACATTTCCTACTTTAACTGCACGTGTTTTACTTCTATGTGTAATTTCGTTCACGAGTAACTCGCTCCTTCAAAAATAACTTTATTTCTATTTTGTATAAATCTACATTATCATATTTTCTTCATGATTACTCATTTTATCAACTGGTTCTAAAGAAATATATCATAAATTTTATTTTTGTGAAGAGTAAATTGGGAATTTATATGATTTTCCACTTTGGATTTTAGTAGGAGAAAGGCCATCGTTTAATGCACTAAAATCTTTTGTAATTTGGCTAATTGGCTGGTTAAAGTTTGGATTAAGGTCTTCGATAATTCCTAAAACAGTGTCACCGTTTTTAACTTGAATCTTTTCAAATTTTGGAAGTGAGCTTGATTTTGTTTCAGATTTCGTTGCTTTTGCCACTGTAGGAATATCTTTATTTGGAATTGTCCCAACTTGAAGGTCAAAGAATATTATATATGCAAGCAATAAAGAACCTAGTAAAAAAGCTATTTTTTTCATTAATCATCACTCCTTTTGTAGAATATATGCTTGTCCACACAACCAATATTCCTACTAGGAGCTTGGATTCATATATTTTTTAGCAAAAAAAAAGAAGTGTGAAACACACCTCTGTAAACATTATTTTTTAGAAGGTAAATTTTTAATTGTTAATGTGTACATACCAACCGTTATTAAAATAAAAATTAATGTTTGGAATGGAATCGTTATATTCAGTAATCCTAGCAATAAATAGATAACGGTAGGAAGTGTTAAGCTATACGAAACCATTGCAAAGCGTTGTCTAAAAGGCAAGTGCTTAGTCGATTTAAATAAACCTGTTAAAAACGCTAACAATATAGCAACTATAAATATGAAGATACAAGATCCTAAATAAAATAGGAAAAATAATGCGATTAAAAATACCGGAAGAGCTTCATTTATATTTTTAATAAATTTTGAAACGTCTGCTTTGTGTATTTCAGTAGAGTTTAATGAAGGGTAGGGATAATCTTGCTCACCTTTATCATTTTTAATAACGACTCTATTTTTTAACACAACAACAGCAAACTGTTCATTTTTTAATTTTGAAGGTATGACTGTTTCATTTGGATAGATAGCATATTTATATTCACCGATGTTTCGTTCAAACGGCGTATTATCGTTAATTGTTAAAGCTCCTTTGTTTAAAGAAATTGATTGAATATTATCCTTTAGCAAATCAGAAACATTGTTCACTTGAAGCTTCACATTTTTTTCAAATGAAAAGAAACCCGGAAGAGTATATAAAATTGCTAGTAGGAATAGAAAAAAGATTGTTTTACCGATTTTTTGGAGTCTATATCTTGATATTGTTTTTGGAGAGAATAAACTAAACCAAAATTGTTTAAATAGATTCATAAACTCATCCTTTCTTATTTAATGTTATTTCACTTCCCGAAATTTATTATGTAACTTTCGGGCTATTTTGTATATTATAATCTTTTTTTTGTAATTGAATAGAAAACTTTTTCATTAAAAAAGATATGAGTAAAAGAGAATGAAAAGGTTTATTAATCAAATTTAAGTTTGGTCTAAATGTTGGATCAAAAACTAATAAATCGTTAATATAAATTAATAATGAAAAAAATAATTAAAAGTATTGACGTTTAGTTTGAAACATGATAAATTAAATATTGTCTTAAGGACAACATTAATTATTCCGCAGTAGCTCAGTGGTAGAGCACTCGGCTGTTAACCGAGTGGTCGTAGGTTCGAACCCTACCTGCGGAGCCATTTATATAGTTTGGCGGTGTAGCTCAGCTGGCTAGAGCGTACGGTTCATACCCGTGAGGTCGTGGGTTCGACTCCCTCCGCCGCTACCAATAATTTATTATGGAGTAATACCCAAGTCCGGCTGAAGGGATCGGTCTTGAAAACCGACAGGGGTGTAACAGCCCGCGGGGGTTCGAATCCCTCTTACTCCTTATTTAGTGAAAAAAGTCTTCAACATTTTTGTTGAAGACTTTTTTCGTTTGATTGTTAAATAATAAAGATGAAATTTTTCTTCCAGGAATTAATGTTTTTTACTTTCTTTTCCTTTTCTCGAGCATTACTGTTGAAATCTTTCTGTATATTTGATAAGTTTAAATTGAAATTCACTATTATCTTTGGGAGGAAATTAAAAATGTCAAAATTTGAATTACCACAATTACCTTATGCTTATGATGCATTAGAGCCACACTTTGATAAAGAAACAATGAATATTCATCACACTCGTCACCACAATACATATGTAACAAACTTAAACGCTGCTTTAGAAGGGAAAGAAGTAGCTGCTTCTTCAATTGAAGAATTAATTTCAAACTTAGATGCACTTCCAGAAGGAATCCGTACAGCAGTACGTAACAATGGTGGTGGACATGCTAACCATAGCTTATTCTGGACATTATTAACTCCAGAAGGTACAGGTACTCCAGTTGGTGAAGTTGCTGAAGCAATTAACGCTAAATTCGGTAGCCTAGATGAGTTTAAAGCTGCTTTCACTCAAGCTGCATTAACTCGTTTTGGTTCTGGTTGGGCTTGGTTAGTAGTAAACAATGGTGAGTTAGAAGTGACTAGCACTGCTAACCAAGATTCACCATTAATGGAAGGTAAAACTCCTATCTTAGGTTTAGATGTATGGGAGCATGCTTACTACTTAAACTACCAAAACAAACGTCCTGACTACGTTGGTGCATTCTGGAATGTAGTTAACTGGGAAAAAGTAGAAGAATTATACCAAGCTGCTAAATAATTTATAAAAAATGAACACTACTTAATTTATTTAAGTAGTGTTTTTTTATGGCTAAAAAAAGGATAAATTTTCATTTACTCGGAAAACTAGTTCATGAGACAAAGGAGAGTTTATTATGAGTAAGTGGAAATTTTTATTAGGTGATGTAGATTTAAATAAAGACTTAATTCTTTTACTGAGTGTTAGTGGATTGTTTACTTTAGCGACAGCTTTATCTAGCACATTTGTAAATGTTTATTTGTGGAAGCAATCAAATAATTATTTACCAATTGCTTCATACCAATTTTCGATTGCTTTTTTCCAAGCTATTACATTCGTAATTGCAGGAAGATTAGCTAAAACAATTGATCGAGTTTTCATTTTAAGGGCTGGTATTTCTTTTTTAGCAATATTCTACATAGTTGTTTTACTTTTTGAAACGAAGACATTATTAGCAACAATTTTGATTGGGGCAATCTTAGGAATTGGGAATGGATGTTACTATTTAGCTTTTAATTTATTAACGTTTGAAGTTACTGAACCTGAAACTAGACAATTTTTTAATGGTTTTTTAGGGATTATTAATTCGTTCACAGGTATGATTGGCCCGTTTATTGCAGGAGTAATTATTTCCTCAATGATCGGAAATAAAGGATATCATTTTGTGTTTCTTGCTGCAGTTATCTTATTTATATGTGCAGTAGTTTTAAGTTGTTTCTTAATTAGACGGGAACTTGATAGTGAGTTCAATATTAAGCGAGTTATACAAGAAAGAAAATTAAATGAAAATTGGCGAAAAGTAACTTATGCTAATTTCTTTCAAGGGACTCGGGAAGGAATTTTTCTGTTTGTTATTTCAATTTATATTTTTATATCAACAGGAAGTGAATTTGCATTAGGGAAATACGGGCTACTTACATCATTAATTAGCTTTATTACCTATTATATCGTTACAAGGATTATAAAAGAAAATTATAGAATGAAAGCGATCTTTATTGGCGGTTTACTATTATTCTGCGCTGTTTTTGTAATCGCTTTTAAAGTTTCTTTTCCTTTATTAATGATCTACGGTGCAATAATTTCTTTGGCGTATCCAATCATTTTAGTACCTTACTTATCTTTAACATATGATATAATAGGAAAATCGTATAAGGCCAGGGAATATAGAGTGGAATATATCGTAATACGTGAAGTGTATTTAAATAGCGGTAGAATGTTTTCTATTGCAGTTTTCATTGTATGTACATCGATATTTCCACCAGAAAAAGTAATTCCACTATTAATGTGTTTATTTGGTGCTGGACACTTTTTGGTCTATTTCGTAATGAGGAATTTAGAATATAAGCATGCTTAAATATTGTCACTAAATTGTCAAAAACTAAGCAGTTATTCTATTTTCAAGACAATAAAATTATATGTAGAATTAGTATTTGTAGAAAAAAGAGGAGAAAAAATGAATAAGCCTAAGAAATATAAAATTACATTACCAACACGACTGAATACATTATTTTTTCTTGTGTTTGTCTTATTTTCTGTTTTAATTCTAAGATTAGGAGTCGTACAAATTGTTAAAGGTGAAGACTATAAATTAGAGTTAGAACGTACAGAAAATATGACCGTCGATCAAGCTGTACCAAGGGGGAAAATTTTAGATCGAAACGGAAATGTTGTCGTAGATAATACGCCTTTGCGTACAATTACGTATACAAGAAAAAAAGGTACTTCTTCAGGTGAGCTATTAACAATGGCTAAAAAGTTAAAAACTTATCTTAATATGCCAACTAATAAAATTACAGAACGAGATAAAAAAGATTATTGGTTATTAACAAATCCTAAAGCTGCAAAAAAACTAGTATCCAAAAAAGAGAATAAAACATTAAAAGCTCAAAATAAAGATGATGACGCTGCATATAATAAAGCTTACTATAATTTGCAAATTGATAAAATTACAGAGGATGATATCAATTCACTTAGTGCAAATGACTTACAAATACTTGCAATTTACAAGCAGATGAGTGCTGGTTATGCACTAACTCCACAAACAATTAAAAGTGAAGGAGTTACTGAAAAAGAATATGCTACAGTTAGCGAACATTTGGACGAGCTTCCAGGTGTAGATGTAACGACAAATTGGGAAAGAAAATACGTTTATGAAGATACATTCCGAACTATTTTAGGTAATATTACTTCTGAAAAAGAAGGATTACCTGCTCAAAATGTTGATTATTATTTAGCGCGTGGTTATGACCGTAATGATCGTGTAGGGAAAAGTTATATTGAAAAGCAGTATGAGGATGTTTTACGTGGTACAAAAGGTAAAGCACAAAATGTTATTGATTCAAACGGAAATGTTGTTGATACGAAAGTGATTACAGAAGGGGAACCCGGAAGTGATTTAGTACTATCAATTGATATTGAACTTCAAGGTAAAGTTGATGAAATCGTTAAAAGAGAGCTTATAAAAGCTAAAGCAACGTCAAATGGTCGTTATTTGGACCGTGCATTTGTTACAATGATTAATCCAAATACAGGTGAAATTTTAGCGATGTCTGGTAAGCAGATTGTTAAAGACAAAAAGACAGGAAAAAATAAAATAGTAGATTACGCAACAGGAAATCTTACTTCATCTTATGAGATGGGTTCAACTGTAAAAGGTGCAACTCTTTTAACTGGTTATCAAACAGGGGCAATTACTCCAGGGCAAAGGCTATACGATACACCAATTAGAATTGCTGGTACACCAGTGAAAGCTTCATATAAAAACTTCGGTTGGATTAATGATTTAGATGCGCTTAAGTATTCATCAAACGTTTATATGTTCCGAACAGCTATGGCTATTGGAAAAGCACATTACGTAGAAAATAGGCCATTAGATATCGATGTAAAAGCGTTTGATACATTCCGAAAAAGTTTTAGTCAATTCGGACTTGGCGTTAAAACTGGAATTGATTTACCAAATGAAGCAATTGGATTTAAAGGTGTAGACAAAAGCCCAGGTTTCCTACTAGATATGGCGATTGGGCAGTATGATACGTATACACCACTTCAATTAGCACAATATGTATCTACAATCGCAAATGGCGGTTACAGAATTCAACCACATGTTGCAAAAGAATTGAGACAACCTTCAATTGGTGAAGATAATGGTGTCATTAGACAAGAAATTAAGCCTAAAATATTAAATCGAATCGATATGAAACAATCATACATCGATCATGTTAAACAAGGTTTTATCAAAGTATATAATGAGACTGGTGGTACAGCTCGAAAATACTTCACGGGTGTAGACTATAAAGTAGCTGGTAAAACAGGTACAGCCCAATCTGTATACGACGGTCCAGATCGTAAAAAATACAACGGGCCACAAAAAACTTATAATGAAACATTGATGGGATATGCTCCATATGACAATCCTGAAATTGCCTTTGTAGTAGTAGTTCCTTGGTTACAAACTGACCAAGCGCCTGTTAATAAATACATTGGCCGAGATATTATGGATGAATACTTTAAATTGAAAAAAGAAAGACAATCAATTTATAACGATGAACCAAAAGACATTCTAGATAAACAAGACAATCAAGATAAACAAAACACTCAAAATAAAAATCAATAGGGAAGAGAAGGGGGCAGACCCTTCTCTTTTTTATTTGGAAAACAACTTCTATTCAACACCCTTCCTTCACCATCTGAACTTATTTACATAATCTTTACATTCGGTTAAAACAGGTTTAATAGTTTGAGAATATGATTATTCGTGTAATGTATTACTGAATTAAACGATTTTAAATGTTATCGATTGTTAAGAAAATTTTTAGATAATAGAAAGCTTCCTTTAGGATGAGAGGGGACAAAAGTAATGACAATGACATTAAATAGAGAGAATCATATTAAAAATGAAGAGTTTGAAGAGCTAAGTACAAACGTAAATAAATCAGTTGTATATGATACTCAAGATTTAAATTTATGGTATGGACAAGATAAGGCATTGAAAAATATAAATTTAAGTATTTATGAGAATGAAGTTACTGCAATTATTGGACCTAGTGGATGTGGTAAATCGACCTATTTAAAAACATTAAATCGAATGGTTGAGTTAGTCCCTTCAGTTCGAACAGAAGGAAAGATTCTTTACCGCAAACAAGATATTTTTGATAAAAACTATCCAGTTGAAGAATTAAGAACACAGGTGGGAATGGTATTCCAAAAGCCAAACGTATTTCCTAAGTCGATTTGGGAAAACGTTGCATATGGACCAAAAATTCATGGTATTAAAGATAAAGCTACCTTAAATCGGATTGTTGAAAAAAGTTTAGAAGGCGCAGCAATATGGGATGAGGTTAAGGATCGTTTGCATGAGAATGCTTTTGGTCTTTCTGGAGGGCAACAACAACGTTTATGTATCGCCCGCTGTTTAGCCATCGAGCCGGATGTTATTTTGATGGATGAACCAACTTCAGCACTAGATCCTATTTCAACTTTAAAAGTTGAAGAGTTAATTCACGATTTAAAAAAAGATTTTAGTATTATTATTGTTACCCATAATATGCAGCAAGCAGCTCGTGTTTCGGATAAAACTGCTTTCTTTTTAAGCGGTGAAGTAGTTGAGTTCTCAGATACCAATAAACTGTTCTCAACACCGAAAGATAAACGTACGGAAGATTATATTACCGGACGATTCGGATAATAGAAGGGAACAGGTGAATAGTGATGAGAAATCAATTTGAAGCAGACTTAAAATCATTACAAGAAATGATCATCGAATTAGCTGAGAAAACAAAAAAAGCAGTTATTAAAAGTATGGAGGCATTTCGTACTGAAAATGTTGAAACTGCTTTAGAAGTAATTGACGAAGATGACCGTATAAATAAATTAGAAAAAGAAATTAATGAATTAATTTTAGTGATTATTACAAGACAACAACCAGTTGCTGTAGACTTGAGAAGAAATTTAACGGCTATTAAGATTGCTCATGATCTTGAACGCGTTGCAGATTATGCGGTAAATATCGCAAAGTCGACAATTCGAATTCGTAGTCGTCAAGAAAGCTTGCCACTTGAGAATATAGAAAAGATGCATGAACTTGGCATAGATATGTTAACAAAAGCTTCAGAAGCATACCGTACAGAAGATTTACAAGCTGCCAAAGAGATTGGTGAAATTGACGATCTTGTTGATGAATTATATGGAACGACTGTTAGAACTCTAATGACGAGTATGGCAAATTCACCTGAGCATGTATCCAATATTATGCAAATGGCATTTATTTGTAGATATCTTGAAAGAATTGCAGATTATGCAACAAATATTGCAGAAAATATTTATTATCTAGTTAAAGGGAAACATTATTTTTTAAATCAATAATAACAAAAGATTTGTTTATAAATAAGTTAAAAGGGCGTTTTAGACAAAATTTATCTAAATGCCCTTTTGTCATATTTATGTAATATTAAGCATACTTCTTAAACTAGTAAGAGATATTGAGGTGGTAATAAATGAAGGTTGTTATTTTAGCTGGAGGATATGGTCAAAGGCTTTTACCAATTACTAACAACATTCCTAAGCCACTATTACCAATCGCAAATAGAGCGGCAATTGAGCATTTAATATTACATTTAACAAGACTTGGCTTTGATGAATTTATCATTCAGCTTCATTATATGTCCCAATCAATAATCGAGACGATCAATGCAATGAAATTAAAAAATGTTTCAATTGAATATATTATAGAAGAAAAAAGTTTAGGGTCTGCTGGTTGTTTAAGACTTTCTAAGCATTTTCTTAATGAACCTTTTCTATTAGTGAATGGTGATATTCTATTTGACGGTGATATTAGAGAGGCAATAAAAATTCATTTAGAAAGTAAAAGTAGATTTTCTATGTTTGTAAAACAAGTTGATAAATGTGGATCATACGGAAATGTAAAAGTAAAAAATGGACAAATAATCGATTTTATAGAAAAGCCGAATGAAGGTAGTGAAATTAGTAAATTAGTTAATACCGGAATTTATATCATGAATCCTGAATTATTATTTCAAATTCCAGAAAATCGTTATTTTGACATTAGTAATGACCTGATACCTTTAATGCTAAAAAATAATATCAGATTAAATGCCTATCCATTAAAAGGTTATTGGATTGATTATGGGACACCTAGACGGTTTGCCAAGCTTAACGTAGATTGGATTGAAGAGAAATTAAACTTACCTATTCCTGCTGTTCAAATATTGCCGAGAATCTTTTTAGGTGAGCATGTAACGATAAATAATAATGTAAAGATTGTTTCACCTGTTATTATTGGAAATGATGTTACGATTGAAGAGAACTGTGTAATTGGCCCATATGTGTCGATTAGTTCTAATATTCGAATCGATCAAGGTAGTGTATTACATCATCAAGCTGTCTTTCAAAAATACACTCTGAATTATGAAAATAAGTTTGTACATAATTCAATAAAAAAAATATCAAAAGAAATACATTGAATCAATAAAAACTATGGAAATTATCGCGAAAGAATGTTATTATATACAAGTCTGATTATGTCACTATGTCAGGAGGGAAAATTAATGCGCGTAAATATTACATTAGCATGTACAGAATGCGGAGATCGTAACTATATCACTACTAAAAATAAACGTAATAACCCAGACCGTCTTGAGCTTAAAAAATATTGCCCAAGACTTAAAAAAGTTACAGTTCATCGCGAAACAAAGTAAACAGTAGGAATTTTCCTACTGTTTTTTTTATTTTTAAATTATAATTTTAGCTAGAATATATTTTTTCTTCTATACAACGCTTTACTTATAGAGAACTTAAACCTGACCTATGGAGGCAAGTATCATGGAAAAAAAAGAAATTAGAAATTTAATGATGAAAAACTTGAAAAATATTTCAGTAACGGACAGAGACGAAAAGTCCAAACTAATTATAGAAAAATTATTAAGTACAGAACAAATGAAGAGTGCAGATCTTATCGCAACGACTATGCCAATGGAGCATGAAATAAATACTAAGTATTTAATCACTACTTGTTGGAAAATGAATAAATCAGTTGTTGTGCCTAAATGTAACCATGAAACAAGAAAAATGCACTTTTACAAAATTAATTCATTCGATGATTTAAAGAAAGGGTATTTTGGAATACAAGAGCCAATTGAAGAAAAATGTGAGGAAATAAAGAAAGAATTAATCGATTTAATAATTGTTCCTGGAGTAGCCTATACAAAAAGTGGAAAAAGACTTGGATATGGTGGTGGCTATTATGATCGTTACTTAGAAGATTATACTAATCAACTCTTAGCCTTAGCATATGATATCCAAATCATTGATGAACTACCAACAGAAAAACATGACATTAAAATGCCGTTAATTTTAACAGAATCAAGAATTATAAAAGCGATTGACTAAGTGCATAATGTGACACGATTTGATTGAAAATAGGATAGACTTAATTTTAGTCTAATGATGAATAAATCAAATTTGTACACGACTTAAACTGTAACAAATTTGTAAAAAGTTTCACAAACTTTTTAGTGGATATACATATATAATATAGAAGTCCCAATTACTTACACTTTTAATCACAAATGAGGTGGATATTATGTTACACAAAGAAGTAAATCGTGTCGCATTGATCGGAACAGGCGCAGTAGGAGCAAGCTATGCCTTTGGTATGTTAAATAAAGGTGTTGCTGAAGAACTAGTTATGATCGATTTAAATAAGGATAAAGCGGAAGGAGACGCAATGGATTTAAGCCATTGTTTACCTTTTGTAGATTCAAGAACAAAAATTTGGGCTGGAGACTATAGTGATTGTAAAGATGCTTGTTTAGTCGTCATTACAGCTGGAGCAGCTCAAAAGCCTGGAGAAACTCGTTTAGATTTAGTTGCAAAAAATTGCGCTATTTTTAAAGGGATTGTTGGAGAAATTATGGCTTCAGGATTTGACGGTATCTTTTTAATTGCCACAAATCCAGTAGATATTTTAACTTATGCAACTTGGAAATTTTCAGGACTACCAAAAGAAAGAGTAATCGGATCTGGAACAAGTTTAGATACTGCACGTTTTAGATATATGCTTGGAGATTATTTTAATGTTGATGCAAGAAATATCCATGGATATATTATAGGAGAACATGGTGATAGTGAACTACCAGTTTGGTCTAAAACAAATATTGGTACGTCACCTGTACATCATGTATTAAAGAAAAATCCACAATTTAGCCAAAGAGATCTTGATGAAATCTTTTTAAATACACGTGATGCTGCATATCACATAATAAAGAAAAAAGGTGCAACATATTACGGAATTGGAATGGGATTAGTTAGATTAACAAAAGCGATTTTAAAAAATGAGAATAGTATTATTACAGTTTCTGCATATTTAGATGGAGAATATGGAGAACACGATATATATATTGGCGTTCCAGCAGTCATTAATCGTGGTGGAATTCGCGAAGTCGTTGAACTTGATTTAAATGATTTAGAGCAACGTCAGTTTAAAAAATCTGTAGACACATTAAGAAAAACAATGGAGCCTATTTTATAAAACAACAAAGACCTCTTTCTAAATTGAAAGAGGTCTTTGTGTTTAAAAAGATTGAAAAATATGACATTTTTTAATATTGTAAAAGTATCATAAAGATGTTAAGGAGGTAATTTTGAAAAAAATAAAGGGTAAATACACATGGGTGTTAATGATCATATTCATTATTGGACTAGCACTATTTTTAGGTATATATCATCTAAAAAAGCATAAAGAGAATTCATTGAAATTTCCTAATTACGATGATACAGCGATTGAAGCTGAGAATGGATTATTAACTGTTACGAATCCTACTTCTAATTTAGTGTTAATTAATAAAGAAAGAAAGTTACCAGATGGATATATACCGCCAGATTTAATTTATCCGATCGTTCCTTTACATGGTGTAAACAAAGATAAGACATTAATGAGGAAAGAGGCAGCTCATGCTTTAGAAATGTTATTTGAAAGAGCAGAAACAAATGGCATAAAACTTACTCCAGTTTCAGCATATCGCTCTTTTGAACGACAAAAAAGCTTGTATAATTATTATTTACAAATTCATGGCGAAGATTGGACTCAATCTTTTAGTGCTGTTCCTGGTACAAGCGAACATCAAACTGGATTATCAATCGATGTTTCATCTCCAAATTTTGCAAACAAGCTTGAACAAGAATTCGGAGAAACGAAAGAAGGAGTGTGGCTTTCTGACCATGCACATGAATTTGGATTTATTATTCGATATCCAGAGGACAAAGTAAATAGTACCAAATACAATTATGAGCCATGGCATATTAGATATATCGGCATTAAATACGCTACATATTTGTATGAAAATGATTTAGCTTTAGAGGAAGTAATGATGCCTAAAAAATAATTAAAATTGCCTATAAAATAAATGGTTTGTTTGGTATTTCACATTGACGAGTAATCGTTTCCAACTTATACTTATTACATATTTAGAAAGATAAAATTATAGGAGTTAAGTATGAAATCCGTATATGACATTCAACAATTTCTAAAAAGTTATGGCACCATTATTTATACAGGTGATCGATTAGCTGACTTGATGTTAATGCAAGATGAGCTGAAAGAATTATTTTTAGCGAATATACTTGAAAGTAAAGATTTACAAGTTGCAACCATGATATTAAAAAAAGAGATGGATCAAATTAAAAAATAAAACGGTTTGAAGAAATCGTTTTTTTTAGAATCTATTGCAAACGATTTCACTGTGAAGGGAGAAGGCATTATGGCTAAAATGATTGTAGGTGTAGATTTAGGTGGTACAAGCATTAAATTGGCACTATTAACAAATAACGGGGAATTCATCGATAAATGGGAAGTACCAACAGATAAATCTGATAGTGGTAAGCATATTCCTAAAACGATTACAATTGCAATTGAAGAAAAGCTTAAACAGATGGGTAAGACAAAAGAAGATATTGCTGGAATTGGTATTGGGGCACCAGGTTCGGTTCGATTAGAAGATGGACTAATATTTGCAGCAGTAAACTTAGGTTGGGTTAATTTTCCTTTAAAAGAAATTTTAGAGAAGGAATCAGGTATTCCCGTAATCGTTGATAATGATGCAAATATAGCAGCTGTTGGTGAAATGTGGAAAGGTGCTGGAAATGGCGCAAAAGACGTAGTAATGGTTACGCTTGGAACAGGAGTAGGTGGGGGCGTAATCGTAAATGGAGATGTTGCCCATGGAATTAGTGGATCTGCAGGAGAAATTGGCCATATAACAGTACAACTTGAAAATGGAGTATTATGTAACTGTGGAAAAACGGGATGCTTAGAAACAATTTCTTCAGCCACTGGAATTGCAAGAATCGCAAACGAAAAATTACAAAATACGACAAAGGAAACAGTTTTAAAAGAAATGTCGAATAGTTCACCAATTACATCTAAGGATGTTTTTGAAGCTTATTCGAATGGTGATGAAGTAGCAGAAGAAATCGTTAATCATGTCATGAGATATCTTGCTTTAGTATTAGCTGGAGTTGGAAATACTCTAAATCCTGAAAATATTATTATTGGAGGCGGAGTATCAAATGCAGGTGAACTGTTATTAAAACCATTAAAGAAATATTTTGATGAATTTGCTTTCACTACCGTGCGTGATTCGACAAAACTTTCAATTGCGAAGTTAGGGAACGATGCAGGAGCAATTGGAGCGGCATATTTAGTAAAAAAATTTATTACTAATGAAATTTAACTTAAATTTAAGGTACTTCTAATTGAAGTACCTTATTATGTTTATTGTATTGAAATTGAATTGAAAAAAAAATTAGTTATTTGACGACAGAACTACTTTATGATAAATTGAATGACGTTAGAAAAAAACCTAAGGTTACGTCAAATAAATTTTATTGATCCATACATTTAGTGGCTAAAAAATTGTATGAATCATTTCAAAAATTCTTGGTATTTAAATGCCAATAAAATAGATATGTGAAATGACAAACATGGTATTATAAAAGATAAAATAGATTAATAGTCTTAACAAGAGGAGGAACAGAATATGTGGAAAAAGTTTATTAAAAACTTTGGATTCCCGTTACTTGCTGTATTCCTTTTATGGATTAAAGCAACTTTACTAAGCGAATTTTATTTTGATTTAGAAATTGAAAATTCAATGCAACAATTTATTTTAATAATTGCTCCTATATCTTCATTATTAATATTTATAGGTATAGCTCTTTTTGCAAAAGGACCGAAACGAAATAGAGCAATTATTTGGATTTCGATTATCATGTCCTTTATTTTAATAGCTGATACAGCTTATTATTCATTCTTTGACGATTTCGTAACGATTCCAGTTTTATTTATGACACGAAACTTTTCGGATTTAGGTTCAAGTGTTAAAGCAATGATCAGCTATAAAACAATCTTAGCTTTTTCAGATATTTTTATCTTAATTGCGGTAAATTATTTCTGGGGTAAAAAATTCTTTACTACTGCGAACATTAAAGGGAAAGCTAGAACAGCTTATTTCTTAGCAGCGGTTGCTATTTTCTTAGTTAACCTTGGTTTAGCAGAAACTGAACGTCCACAATTATTAACACGTTCATTCGATAGAGAATACATTGTTAAATTCTTAGGATTATACAATTATCATATGTATGATATGGTTATTCAATCAAAAACATCTGCTCAAAAAGCGATGGCTGATGATAGTGAATTAGCAGGTATCGAAAACTTTATTCGTGCTAATGATACTGGTGTGAATGCACAATTACACGGTAAATATAAAGGTAAAAACGTAGTAGTAGTTTCATTAGAATCATTACAAAATTTCGTAATTGGACGAAAAATTAATGGACAAGAAATTACTCCTTTCTTAAATAAATTTACGAAAGAAAGTTATTATTTTGATAATTTTTACCACCAAACTGGACAAGGTAAAACATCTGATGCTGAATTCTTAATTGATAATAGTTTATTCCCGTTAGATCGTGGTGCTGTATACTTTACAAACAGTGGTAATACGTTTACTGCTACACCAGCAATTTTAAAACAAGATCAAAAGTACTATACTTCAGTAATGCATTCGAACAACAAATCGTTCTGGAACCGAGATATGATGTATCCAAGTCTTGGTTACGATCGTTATTATAATGAATCTGACTATAAAGTTACTCCAGAAACGTCAATTGGTTGGGGACTTAAAGATGAATATTTCGTTCAGCAATCAGTAGACAAAATGGCTTCTATGCCTAAACCGTTCTACAATCGTATGCTTACTTTAACAAACCATTATCCATTCGAACTAAATGATGAGGATTTAATGATCCCACGTTTAACAACTGGAGACCAAACTGTTGATAACTATGTAACAACAGTTCGATATTTAGATGAATCAATTAAACATTTCATTGAAGAAATGAAAGCAAAAGGTTTATATGATAATACAATTATTGTTATGTATGGTGACCACTATGGTATTTCTGAAAACCATAACCGTGCAATGAGTGAAGTATTAGGACAAGATATTACACCTGCAGAACATGTTAAATTACAAAAAGTACCATTCTTTATCCACGTACCTGGACAAACTAAAGGTGAAACAATTCATAAAGTTGCAGGTCAAATTGATGTTAAACCTACAATTTTAAACTTATTAGGTGAAGATCCAAATAAAACATCTATTAACTTTGGTAATGATATTTTCTCACCTAAACACAAAAACTTTGTAGTTTTCCGTGATGGTACAATTGTTACTGATAAATATATTTACACTGGTGAGAAGATGTATGATCCAAATACTGGTGAAGAATTAAAAGGACAAAAACCACCTAAAGAAGACTTAGCAAAAGCAAATAAATCTCTTGAGTATTCAAACTCAATTATTTATAAAGATTTACTTCGTTTCTATGAAGTTAAATATAAAAAAGCTGCTACGAAGTTTGAATAAACAAGAAAAGCACTTCCTTAATGGGAGTGCTTTTTTTATATTACTAAAAAAAGTAGTTAGTCATTTTTATGAAAGGAATGTTACTTTTAAGTGTGCCTAGACTTTTATACCTCGTTAATTTCGTCTAGTAGTATCTTCTAGCTCCATCACTGAGCCACCTTGCAACCGGTGGACTCAATAAGCTTTAAAAATTCAATATGCCCCGGTTAAACGCTAAATAAAGCACTTCTTTAACGAAAGTGCTTTTCTTTATTTTAATGACATACAATTAATTAGAAAATAACTGATGAGGTGAAACTTTTGTATAAAAACAATCAGACTTTATTCTTTCATGCAAGAAGATATGATTTTAATGAACTTTCGAAAGATATTAGTTTATTAGTACAAGAATTCCCTTTTCTTCAATTAAATACGATTGGACACAGTGTTTTAAATCAGCCTATTTATGAGATTCAGATCGGAAATGGGCATAGAAAGATACATTGGAATGGTTCTTTTCATGCAAATGAATGGATTACAACTTGTGTACTCATGAAAATGCTTTATTGGATATGTAACACTTTAAAAAATGAGGAGTTGCCGTTTCATAAAGAACTATGCCAATTATTTAATGAAAATACCTTATCGATTGTTCCTATGGTGAATCCTGATGGGGTAAATTTAGCGATCAATGGAACTGTGGATCAAAGTGGTTATATGGAATTCGTTCATAAAATTAACGAAGGAAATGATGGTTTTACTGGATGGAAAGCAAATATAAGAGGTGTTGATTTAAACAATCAATTTCCTGCAAATTGGGAAATTGAAAAAGAACGAAAGAAACAAAAAACATTCTCTCCTAGAGATTATCCAGGAGATGCTCCATTAACTGAACCGGAAACAATCGCAATGAGTAATTTAGCTATTGAAAGAAAGTTTGATCTTATTTTATGTTTGCATACTCAAGGTAAGGAATTTTATTGGGGATATGATCATCTAGAACCACCCATCTCGGAAGTTTATGCTAACTATTTTTCTACTGTTAGTCCTTATAAGGCAGTAAAAACAATTGATAGCCATGCAGGTTATAAAGATTGGTATATCCAACATTTTAGGAAACCAGGATTTACACTTGAATTAGGTAAAGGAATAAATCCATTGCCACTTTCTATGTTTGAATCCATTTTTTCCGAGACGTTTCCAATATTGTTAACGTCATTATTTAACTTAGAAAATTTCAACTCAATCCAGTCATCCTAAAATAAAAAAGCTGACAATTTAGTCAGCTTTTTTATTTTAGAACATGTTTTCTTTATGTAGAAATTTGTTCATTTCATATGGAAATAAATTTTATAAGTGCGCTGGTGGATAACCGTTATGTAAAATTGTCATAATGGCAAACCAAGCAAATAAAACTAATGTAGCACCTGACCAAAAAACGGCTAAAAAGTTCTTATTCTTTAATGATCCAATTAATGCTGGAACACATAGAATAGCTACTAATATAAAAATAATAACTGTACCCATTGTAAACCCCCTATAAATTTCTTCAAGCAACCCCTGTTTGCTATCACATCATTATTATTGTAAAACTTTTGTGAACAATTGTCTATTTGAAATTAAGTGCTAAAACAAAATTATGATATAGTATTAGATAGATTAAAAAAGAAAGCAGGGTATAAATATGAATGTTTTACAATTACCATTAGGTCCATTACAAACTAATTGTTATATCTTAAGCAATGATATGAATGAAGCCGTAATTTTTGATCCGGGCGAAGAAGCACATGTAATCTTTAATGTTATTGAAGAAAATAAATTAAAGCCATTAGCGATTCTTTTAACCCACGCCCATTTTGATCATATTGGGGCTGTTGATGATGTGCGTGATGAATATAATATACCCGTTTATATTCATAAATATGAAGCAGATTGGTTAACAGATGGGCAAAAAAATGGTTCTGAATTATTTATGAGAAATCAGTCAATTTTTGCAAGAGAAGCAGATCTTTTAATTGAAAAAGAAGGTAAAATGGAAATTGGTCGTTTTTTATTTTCAATTTTTGAAACTCCAGGACATTCACCGGGAAGTGTTTCATTTTATTGTAAAGAAATAAAAACAGTATTTTCTGGTGATGCATTATTTGAAGGAAGTATTGGACGAACTGATTTACCTGGTGGGGATCACGATCAGTTGATTAGAAGTATAAAGGGTAAGCTTCTTTCTTTACCAGATGATGTCGTTGTTTGTAGTGGGCATGGAGAAACTACAACAATTGGTGATGAGAAAAGACATAATCCATTTTTATAATAAGGTATACGATGAAAAATATTATTATTAATGCGATAAATAATAGCAAAAAAGGTTTCATTACATATGATCAATTTATTTCGTTAGTGCTTTATGATCATGAGATGGGTTATTATCTAAAAGCAAATGAAAAAATTGGACGAAAAGGCGATTTCTATACAACAAGCTCAGTAGGTTCAGTATACGGAGAAGTAATTGCAGCTTCATTTTGTCGCTTTGTTAAAAATAAGCTAATCGAACCTTTTTTTATTGAAGTTGGTGGTGGAAATGGCAGATTCGCATCCGCCTTTCTTTCTTACTGTGAAAAAAAAGAGCCTGAAATTTATCATAATTTAACTTACTATATTATTGATGCAAGTACGTATCATCGTAAATTACAAATGGAATTATTGGCGAACCATTTGAATTGTAAATACTTTTCAAATTTAATAGAAATCCAGCAAATCAAAAATGGTATGGTATTTTCAAACGAATTGTTTGATGCTTTACCTGTTCGAGTAGTTGAATTTAATCAAAATGAATGGCATGAAGTTGTCATTATTAGTGATGAACTAAATAATTTGAAAGAAAATCTCGTTAAGATCCACGATCAAATCATCATTGATTTTTTAAGTAGATCCAATTTTATAGGAAAAAATGGGCAAAGAGTTGAAATTCCTGTTGGTATGGAAAAAGTTTATGAACTTTTACAATCGAAAATTAGTAAAGGAATCATTTTAACAGTTGATTACGGTTTTACTAGGGAAGAATGGGATGCACCCCATCGAATTAAGGGAAGTTTGCGTGGTTATTACAAACATGAAATGAAATCCAATCTACTAGAGAATTTAGGGCAAATGGACATTACAACTCATATTCACTGGGATGAATTAAAAAAGTTGGGGTTACAGAATAATATTGAAAATCTATACTTTTCTAGCCAAAGAGATGCACTTTTAGATTTTGGAATATTTAATTGGCTTATTCCGCATGCTCAATCAAATCCATTTTCAAGTGAATATAAACAAAATAGAGCTGTTCAATCTTTAATCATGCCAGGGGGAATAAGCGATTCATTTCAATGGCTATTACAAACAAAAGATATGTCAACAAGTGATCACTCTAAGTTGAATGAATTGATTTCATTAAATGAATACAAATAAAAAAACCAGTCATATGACTGGTTTTTTATTATTCACCAAAGCTAGGTACTAATAAGAAAGTACTATAATATGTAAATCCAATAAAGAACACAGTTAAGTATGCGCCAAAGATATAGATGTACATACGCTCAGAAAGCTTTAGATAGCCTAATACTACGAAAAATGCTGTTTGACATGCGAAAATAAGTGCAGCTGCTGACATATGTCCAACAAAGAACATTACCGTAAATATAGCAGTCCAGAATCCTAGAACGCGGAACATTCGATCCATCCTAATTCCCCCCATAAAAAATTTCTACCCATTCATTATTATAAAATAAGAAAGTTACAATTGTAAACAATGTATTAATACAATTCTAAATGATTCTAATGATAAAGAAATTAACCATAACTGATATTATTTTTCTTATTTTATAATTTTCTATACATTGATTTGAAAACATACTTTATATTTTATGATATAAATTTGACATTCTCGTACATTATTTCGATAAATTAACTTTAGTTTGTCTATAATTTTTAGCTAAATATAAATTTTTCATTCAGTTTCTTAATTATCATGATTTGATAGCTTAGTGAAACAAAATTATAATTGCGATAATAGAAAGGGGGAATAAAATTGGTATCAGTAGAAAAAATGGTTGAAGAACTGCTAAAAAAAGCTTGCCATTTTGGAGCATCGGATATTCATTTATTACCAAAAAAGGATGATGTACAAATTCTTTTTCGAGTTGATGGTGAGTTGAAACTGATTCAACGATTAAATAAAGAGCAGTCCAAGAGGATCATCATGCATTTAAAATTTTTAGGAAGTATGGATATAGGAGAAATTAGACGCCCGCAGACAGGAATTTTAGTTGTTAACATTAATGAAGTTTTATTATCACTTCGCCTTGCAACTTTACCAACGATTATTGATGAGTCTATGGTTATTCGTATTCATCCCCAACAAAAAGTTGCTCCAATAGAAAGTCTTTCATTATTCCCATCTACAACGCGTAAACTTTTGTCTTTATTACATCATTCACATGGGTTAATGATGTTTACAGGGCCAACTGGCTGTGGGAAATCAACAACACTATATTCCTTATTACAGTCAGCAAAAGAAGATATAGCAAGAAATATTATCACATTAGAGGATCCGATTGAAAGGAGATCAGATGAATATTTTCAAGTCCAAGTTAATGAAAAAGCAGGCTTAACATATGCAACAGGATTAAAAGCTATTCTTCGATCTGACCCAGATATCGTAATGGTAGGAGAGATTAGGGATGAAGAGACTGCAAAAATTGCGGTTCGTGCAGCATTGACCGGCCATTTAGTATTAACGACTATTCATTCTAATAATACAAAAGGTGCATTATATCGAATGTTAGAGCTTGGTATACCTAAAGAAGAATTATTTCAGGCAATGGTTGCGATCGTTTCGCAAAGATTAGTTCCAATAAAATGTCGTTTTTGTGAAGGTGAATGTGAACCAAGTTGTTTTGTTAATCGTAGACACAGAAGATTAGGGGTATTTGAATTACTTTATGGAAATGCTCTAAATTCTGTTATTAATGAATTTAGAGGAATTCATGAAGATGTTCAATTCTCTACATTAAATAGTCAACTTATTAAAGGTTATGCCTTAGGTTTTATTGATAATAAACATTTGGATCGAAGTATAATCTATGGGTAAATTTATTAATAAAAAAAAATTAACTTATATTGAACAAGCTAAGCTCTTAAAAATTTTGGGAGAACTATTAGAAAAAGGTTACCCTCTAATTCAAGCAATTGAATTCTTAACGATACAATTTCCAGATAACCTGAAAGAATTGATTTACAAAGCTAATATAGCTTTAGTGGAAGGAAAATCGTTCATCGATTTTGCGAAAATGCTTGGACTTCATCAAGATATACTTGTTTACTTGTATTATGCAGAAAAGCATGGTGATTTGTCTTTAGCGCTAAGAGAAGGCAGTTTTATGCTTACAAAAAAGATTCAACATAGAACTTACATAAGAAAAATCATGGGGTATCCTATTTTTTTAATCACAATATTGTTGCTAATTTTATTTTTGTTTAGAAATATTATCATTCCTCAATATGAAATGCTATTTTCAACATTCCACACCAATCAGAATTCCTTTATTTTTATCTATCTACAAGTTATAAAAAGCTTACCTACGATATTGTTTTCTTCTCTTTTCCTAATTGGATTAATCACTTATGGATCCTTATTCGTCATTAATAAATTAAATGCAATTGAGCGGATGGATAAATTAATTCAAATTCCACTAATAAGTAAGTATTTAATTACAATGAATACTTATGAATTTTCAATGCAGTTAAGTATTTTATTACATGCTGGTTTTCCCATTGTTGACGCATTAAAAACGATGCAAAATAATGATAGTAGGACTTTTATAAAAGAAAAAACAGTAATCTTTTACAATCAAATCGTAATCGGAATTTCTATGCAGGAAGCATTTAAAAATGAACGTGCATTTCATAAAGATATTATATTTGTAATTGAACATGGCATGAATAATAGTACTCTTAGTAAAGAACTTGCTGATTATGCTGATTATTTAAAGGGGAGTATTGAAGCTTACTTTCACCGATCAATGAAGATCATTCAGCCAATCATATTAATTCTAATTTCATCAAGTATTCTATCATTGTATATAGCAATCCTGTTTCCAATGTTTCAGTTAATGAACAATATATAGGAGGAGTTAGTTTGAATGAAAAAGGTTTTACTTTAATCGAAATGTTAATTGTTTTATTTATCATTTCACTTCTTTTATTGTTGGTAATACCAAATTTAGGAAAACAGCAACAGTCGATTCAAACGAAAGGATGTTCTGCACTTCAAAAAATGGTTCAGTCAAGTGTTGAGTCATATCGATTAGAAAATGAACAATTACCTGAAAATTTATCTGTCTTAAAAGATCAAGGCTATATAACAACATATAAATGCAATAACAAAATTGAATTATCGTATGACAAAGAAACTGGAAATGTATCTATACCTTAAAAAAAGGGTGGGTAATTCGTTTGGTTTTACTTTTGTTGAGATGTTATTAGTCCTTTCAATTATGATATTGTTATTAATTTTACCGATCAATCAAGTAAGGAAGATTGAAGACGACCAAAAGTTAACATTATTTATTCAAATGCTTCAAAATGATATTTTTCTTGCACAAAGGAACGCAAATATAAAACAAATTCCTACTAGGATCATCTTTTATCAAAATAAATATGAAATGGAAGATAATTTACTAAATTCCCCTGTTGTTATTCGTAAATTTGACAAATCGATTAACATAACTTTCCTTACATTAAAACCTCCGCTAAGATTTAACTCCGACGGTAATATCTCTAGTTCTGGAACAATTTCAATTAAATATAAAAATGCTGAATATATTGTTACTTTTTATTTAGGAAGTGGTCGATTTAAATATGATCGGAAATGAAAAAGGTTTTACATTTATCGAGGCGATTATTGCGTTAAACTTGTTAATTATTTTTTGTTTTATGATTGTTCCTTCCATGTCATTATTTTTACAAAAAAAAGATAGGTTAACGGTTAGCAACATGGCAGATGACTTATTAACTGATATGGTTCATCTTTATTTTATTAACAGAGAAGATTTTAAAGAGGGGAACTACACTAAAAATGGCAGAGAGTTCTTTGTAGAAATAAACAATAGAAATCATGTTAATTCAATTTGTATCATTTGGACTGAACGAAAAAAGGAAAGTGAAATATGTGAAGAAGTTAATGAATGAAAAAGGATTTACTTTACTAGAAACACTTTTTTCACTTGTTTTATTTTTAATGATCATTTCTATATCTACTTCAAGTTTAAGAAGTTTTATTAAACGAAATTACAGTTATGAATCCTTAAATAGATTAGAATTAGATAATTTTACAAAAGAAGTTCAAAAAGAAGCAAATAAGAGTAAAAGTTTTACAGTTCATACCGAACTTCTTCTCTTTGAAGAGTTTGATCAAGTTACAATAAGTTATCGCAAATATGCAACGATTGTTCGACGACAAAGACTTGGAGCAGGACATGAAATTGTACTACAAAATATAAAGGATATTAATTTTGTACAAATAAACGAAAGGCAAATCTTAGTAAAAGTAATCGATTTAAATGGTGGAGTGTATGAAAAAACGATTCGGATCTTTATCAATTAAATTTATTGGTGAAGATGGAATATATTTACCTTATACCATCTTTATGATAAATATTTTGCTGATTTTTTTTCTAATACAAATAGATATCTTTCATTCGGTTAATACCTTTTATTCTTATACGAGAAATCAAAACAAACTAGATCGTATACATTCACAGGTAATTTACGATTTAAAGCAAGGTAATTTACCACTTCAAGGAAATACAATTAAGTATTATAATAATACAAAAATTATATTGAATGCTTATTTAATAACAAATGATGAATATCATGTAACTTTAACTAGTAGTAATTCGAAAATAACAAAACATATTGTTCAATTTAAGTATAAAAAAAGTACAAATATAGTATCTGATTGGATCGATTAAGTTGGAGGATGAAATGGAAGCAATTTATTTAGTAGGATTTATGGGGTGTGGTAAGACGACTGTTGGAAAGGAATTAGCTAAAAAAGTAAACAAAAAATTTATTGATCTAGATGAGGAAATTGTTTCTCAAACAGGCAAAAGCATACCAAAATTGTTTAATGAGTTCGGTGAAAGCGGCTTTCGCGATATAGAAACGAAAGTATTAAAAAATTTACTATCAAAAAATATGGTTGCTTCAACAGGTGGTGGAATCATTCTTCGTGATGAAAACATCGCGTATATGAAAAAAACTGGGAAAATAATTTATCTTGAAACGCCAATTGAAATAATATACGAAAGAATACATTTGGATTCTAATCGACCTAATGCTGTAAATCGATCGGTAGAAGAATTGACAGAGTTATTTCAAAGGAGAGAATCACAATATAAAAAAGCAGATTATGTAATTTCAACGAATAATTTAACACCAATTGAAATTGCATTGGAAATCATTGACTGTTTAAATTATTCAAAAAGAGGAGATAGTAGAAATAAGCGATAAGAAAGTAAGGTGATTTGTTTTGAAAACAAATGATTATGTAAAATATATGACGGAACAGTTTATTAATTATATTGATCAACCAAAAGAGAAACGTGATTCAATAAAACAAGAAAAAGATGAGATGAAGGCTCCTTTCTCTACCAACATGTTTGGAATGTTACCATTAAGTCTAGCTTTATTTATGAAAAAAATTCAAAATCGTAATGATAAAGAAAAGAAAAGTATTTAGTGAATAAGACTGATTTCAACTATAGAAGTCAGTCTTTATTTTTTTGCAGTTATAAGAAAAAAAGAGGAATGATCTTATTTAGATCTTCCTCTCAGACTGCCCGAAAACGCTCGCTTTCTTCGTTGCTTCGCCTGTCTGCGGTGCTCATTACCGTCTAAGGTAACTCCGCTCCTCACCAGACTTCGCGCCTCGAAAGACAAGCGCTTGCAATCAGTCTGAAAATCAGATTTTTTGTACTTTGTCGACACACTGAGAGGAATGATCTTATTTAGATCTTCCTACAATTGAAAGCTGTTAACTTAGTTTATTCATTGTGTTTGGTGATAGATAAAAAAGTCCACCATTAATTGCATCAACATGAATAATTGGTTCATAAAGTTCTTTTAGTGCATTGTATTCTACATGATAATTTTCAGGTTTTTCTTCATCATCTTCATAAAATTGATTTAATAAATCTAAATCATGTTGCCATCTATTTCTTGCTTCTTCAGCCCATTTTGTATCTTCTTTTTCAATTTTGTTTCGAATTAATTGTTCCATTCGGTTTAAACCACTAATTGGTTTAATCAAAGGTGACATGGAATAGCAAAAATCAGGTATTTTAGAATTGAACTGGATTTTTTCAATTTTTGTATGAAAATCTTCAATAATCCTTCCGGAAATTAAATGGATTCCAAAAGAATATAAATAATCTTTTTTATGATCACAAGTAAAAGATACCTGATAATTGACAGCTAACCAAGGATGTAATGCAATTTGTTGGCCGATAGGTGCTCTTGTGTCTTCATAAAGTAAAATTGATTGGCCTAGATCATTTACGATCGAGAAAATCTGGTGAAGACGTGGCGAACCAAAATGAATTTGTTCGCCTTTAAGATCTTCAGGTGCATTATCACTATCTGTAATAAGTGTTAACTTCATAGGATTTGGAATACCGCCTGTTTTTTCTAAATAATGCCAATAGAAAGGACGATTCATTAATTTTTTATCCATCTCAATCGTTAATTGTATTTCTAAATATGTTGGTGTGTTCTTTACGATTTCACAATCATTATGTCTGAAAAAGTATTCGATATAATCATGGATTTCATGTTGCTGCATAACTATCACCTGCTTGTTTATGTTGCTGTAATTGAATGATGGACGTTAAATTTTCCATTTTAATTTTCATTTCGCCTTCAGTTTTAGAATTAATAAATATTTCATTCATATGGGCTTCAAAATCCTTGTAAGGAATTCTAGTTAGAATATCATCTAGTTCACCGATTACACGCTCAAATAAATTAATTTTTTCATAAAGTAGTCTTAAAATGTGTTCTTCAATTGAGCCAACAGTCGCAAAGTTATAGATACTTACATCCTCTGTTTGTCCAAGTCGATGAATACGTCCTATTCTTTGTTCAAGTCTCATTGGATTCCAAGGAAGGTCATAATTTATCATATTTGAACAAAATTGTAGGTTAATACCTTCACCACCGGCCTCGGTTGCTATTAGCACTTGTACACGATTTTTAAATAATTCTTTCATCCAATCCTTCTTACCACGTTTAAAGCCACCCCTAAATGGAACAGATGTAATACCGTTTTGTTTTAAAAACCATTGTAAATATAACTGTGTTGCGCGATATTCAGTAAAAATAATAACTTTATCATTTATTTTTTTAATTAGTTCAACTACTTTATTTGCTTTTGAATTAGATGTAATTTGATTAATTTGATGAAAAATTTTCTCAATATACGGATCATTAATATCAATATTGTCTTTTTCAAATCTTTGAAGCATTTTTTTCATTGATACATAAACAGCTTCACGACTACTACAAGCTTCACGCTTAAAAGTTAAGAAGGAGAACGCAGAGGTTACCCCGGTATATTGTGATTTCTGCCATTCGTCGATTAGATCATAAAGTTTTTGCTCTTCCTCATTAAAATTAATTAATACTGTTTCTACTTTTCGCTTTGTCCACTCGATGCCTGTATCTTGTCTACGATTTCGAACCATTACTTTTCCAATAAGTTCTCTTAGTAAATCTTCATGCTCTAATGAACGGTTCTTAGCAGAAAAATATTCTTCAAAACTAGATTTATTACCTAGATGGCCAGGTTTTAATAAAGAAACTAAATGGAAAATTTCTTCTATGTTATTTTGAACCGGTGTAGCAGTAAGCAGTAAACAATACTTCTTTTTAAGATGTTGTACAAACTCATAGTTTTTTGTTTTATTGTTTTTAAGTTTATGAGCTTCATCGATAATGACGAGATCATAATTGATATTTAATATTTTTTCTCGATGAGGGTCCCTTTTTGCAGTATCGATTGACGATACAACAACATCACAGCTATCCCACACATAATTCTTTTTTTGTTGTGCGATTGCTGGAATATGGAATTTTGTATTTAATTCAAAGGTCCACTGTGATACAAGTGATGCTGGGACCAGTATAAGCACCTTATTAACTAAGCCACGAATCATGTATTCTTTTAAAATTAAACCCGCCTCAACTGTTTTACCTAATCCTACTTCGTCAGCTAAAATTGCTTTTCCATTCATTTTTTCAATTACAGTCGTAGCTACATCTAATTGATGAGGCAATGGAGTTAAATTTGGTAAATGAGTAGGAGCAATCATACCTGTAAAAGATGGAATTGCTAATTTTGTAGAAGTATGATAGGCAAGCTTATAATTCTCCCAATTTGACCATGGTCCATCATTTTCAAGCTTCTCTAAGAAATCTTCCTGCCATTCTGTATGGAATTTAATCTCGATTGACATACAAACCTCACCTATTTCAATTTTATATTGGATAATCATGAACATTATATTGAATTAATTGATATAATGTTCGTTATTTTAATTTTAAAAAAATTCACTTCGATATTGCTGAAACTTGTCGTTTAATGTTAGGATAATAGTGTAGAAAAAAAGTAAAAATTTATTATTCTTTTATTAAACAAAAAACTCTTATTGTTAAGAAAAAACAGTTAACTAATATAGATTGATAATATTTTCTTGTTTTCTACTAGTTTTTCCGAAAATATACAAAATATGTAAATTATTTAATGGTTAGCTGGACGAACTATTAATTTAGTTTTCCATCATGCTAGCATGTAGATAAGGGGGAAATGGCTACATGACGACTTTATTACGCACACCTTTGTTTGAAGATTACAAAGTGTTAGGTGGTAAAACAATTGATTTTGGTGGCTGGGAGCTACCTGTACAATTTTCGAGCATTAAAGAAGAGCACGAAGCTGTTCGTACAGCAGCTGGTTTATTTGATGTTTCTCACATGGGAGAAATAGAAGTAACTGGTAAAGATAGTCTTAAATATTTACAAAAAATGATGACAAATGATATTTCAAAATTAAATGAAGAAGGCGCATTATATACAGCAATGTGCTATGAAAACGCTGGAACTGTAGACGATTTACTAGTTTATAAATATAACGATGAACACTATTTATTAGTTGTAAATGCGTCTAATATTGAAAAAGATTTCGAATGGTTAATTTCACATGTTGAAGGTGATGTAAAAGTAGTTAATAAAAGTAATGAAGTTGCACAATTAGCTCTTCAAGGGCCAAAATCTGTTGCAATTTTACAACGTTTAACGAATGAGAACGTTTCTGATATTAAGTATTTTACTTTTAAAGATAATGTATTAATTGGTGATCTAAATGTTTTAGTTTCACGCACAGGTTACACTGGTGAAGATGGATACGAGCTTTACCTAGCTGCTGAAGATGCATCTAAGCTTTGGACATTACTTTTAGAAGCAGGTAAAGAAGACGGTTTAAAACCATGTGGGTTAGGTGCACGTGATACACTTCGTTTCGAAGCGGCTCTAGCATTATATGGTCAAGAATTATCAAAAGATATTACTCCATTAGAAGCTGGAATCGGCTTTGCTGTGAAATTAAATAAAGAAGAAGATTTCTTCGGTAAAGAAGTTCTGAAAAATCAAAAAGAGCAAGGTGTACCTCGCAAACTTGTAGGGATTGAAATGATTGACAAAGGTATTCCAAGAACTCACTATCCTGTATATGTAAACGGGGAAGTAATCGGTGAAGTAACAAGTGGTACACAATCTCCAACATTAAAGAAAAATATTGGGCTTGCATTAATCAAATCTGAATTTTCTGCTTTAGGTACTGAACTTGAAGTTGAAATTCGAAATAAAAAATTAAAAGCAGTAGTAGTTTCAAAACCATTTTACAAAAGAGAGAAGAAGTAACTAGGGGGAGAAAGGGGATTACCTTAATGCATCGTTATTTACCAATGACAGAGCAAGATCGTCAAGAGATGTTAAAAGTAGTAGGTGTTTCATCAGTTGATGAATTATTTAGTGATATTCCTGAAAAAGTTCGTTTTAATGGCTTATTAAACATTAAAAAAGCAAAGTCTGAATCTGATTTATTAAAAGAATTATCTGAATTAGCTAACAAAAATGCCAATTTAAAAGAGTATGTATCTTTCTTAGGAGCGGGTGTGTATGATCATTACTTACCAACTGTTGTAGATCATGTCATTTCACGTTCAGAGTTCTATACAGCTTATACTCCTTATCAACCTGAGATTTCTCAAGGTGAGCTTCAAGCAATATTTGAATTCCAAACAATGATTTGTGAATTAACAGGTATGGATGTTGCAAACTCATCTATGTATGACGGTGGTACTTCTTTAGCAGAAGCAACTACTTTAGCAGCAGGTCATAATGGTAAAAAACGTATTTTAGTTTCAAAAGGCGTTCATCCACAATCACGTGAAGTTATCCTATCTTATGCAAAAGGGCAGCATTTAGAGGTTGTTGAAATTGGCATTAAAGATGGAAGAACTGATATCGAAGAATTAAAAAATGAAATGAATGAAAATGTAGCATGTGTTGTTGTTCAATATCCTAACTTCTATGGACAAGTAGAAGAATTAGCTGAAATCGAACCAATTGCACATACTGGTAAAAGTTTATTCGTTGTTTCAAGTAATCCATTAGCATTAGCAGCATTAACTCCTCCAGGTGAATTTGGAGCGGATATAGTTGCAGGCGATGCTCAAACATTTGGTATTCCAACTCAATTTGGCGGTCCTCACTGTGGATACTTTGCTACAACATCTAAATTAATGCGTAAAATGCCAGGACGTTTAGTTGGACAAACAGTTGATGGAGAAGGACGTCGCGGATTTGTATTAACTCTTCAAGCACGTGAACAACATATTCGTCGTGATAAAGCAACTTCAAATATTTGTTCTAACCAAGCATTAAATGCATTAGCAGCGTCTGTTGCAATGACAGCTCTTGGTAAAAATGGTGCTGTAGAAATGGCAATGCAAAATATTTCTCGTACTCAATATATGAAGAAAAAATTAATTGAAAACGGTATCTCAGTTGTATTCCAAGGTGCTGCATTCAACGAACTTGTAATTGATGTGAAACAAAATGTTTCTGAAATAAATAAGCAATTATTTACTAAGAAAATTATCGGTGGTTATGACTTAGCAAAAGTTGAACCTACTATGGAAAATCATATGTTAATCGCAATAACTGAATTACGTTCTAAACAACATATTGATACATTTGTAGAAGAATTAGCATTATTAGTAAACGGAAAGGGGATTCAACATGCTGAAGGATCAACCGTTAGTTTTTGAGATTAGTAAAGAAGGTCGTATTGCATATAGTCTTCCTACAATGGATGTAGAAGAAATCGATATTAATGAAGTTATTCCAAGTACTTATATTCGTAAAGAAAAAGCGGATTTACCAGAGGTTTCTGAGTTAGATTTAATGCGTCATTATACTGCATTATCTAAACGTAATCATGGTTTAGATTCAGGGTTCTACCCACTTGGATCTTGTACAATGAAATACAATCCAAAAATTAATGAAGCTGTTGCACGTATGGCTGGTTTTGCACATGTTCATCCACTACAAGATGAGTATTCTGTACAAGGTGCATTAGAATTAATGCATGAGCTTCAACAAGAATTGAAAGAAATTACTGGAATGGATGAAGTAACATTACAACCAGCTGCAGGCGCGCATGGTGAGTGGACTGGATTAATGATTATCCGTGCTTATCACGAAAGCCGCGGTGACTTCAACCGTACTAAAGTAATTGTACCTGACTCTGCTCATGGTACAAACCCAGCATCTGCAACTGTTGCAGGTTTTGAAACTATTACAGTTAAATCAAATGAAAAAGGCTTAGTTGACTTAGATGATTTACGTCGTGTTGTTGATGAAAACGTTGCAGCATTAATGCTTACGAATCCAAATACATTAGGTCTATTTGAAGAGGATATTTATGAAATTGCTGAAATCATCCATGCTGCAGGCGGAAAAGTTTATTATGACGGAGCTAACTTAAATGCTGTATTAAGTAAAGCACGCCCTGGAGATATGGGATTTGATGTAGTGCATTTAAATCTTCATAAAACATTCACTGGTCCACACGGTGGTGGTGGCCCTGGTTCTGGTCCTGTTGGAGTTAAAGCAGATTTAATTCCATATTTACCAGCACCAATCGTTGAAAAAGTAGGAGAAGAATATGTTTTAAATTTCGATCGTCCAGAGTCAATCGGTCGTGTAAAACCTTTCTTTGGAAACTTTGGAATTAATGTTCGTGCATATACTTATATTCGCTCAATGGGTCCAGAAGGATTAAAACAAGTAACAGAAGATGCAGTTTTAAATGCTAACTATATGATGCGTCGTTTAGAACCATATTTTGACCTACCATTCGATCGTCATTGTAAACATGAGTTCGTATTAAGTGGAAAACGTCAAAAGAAATTAGGTGTTCGTACTTTAGATATCGCTAAACGCCTATTAGACTTTGGTTACCACCCACCAACAATTTACTTCCCATTAAACGTGGAAGAATGTATCATGATTGAACCAACTGAAACTGAATCAAAAGAAACATTGGATTCATTTGTTGATACAATGATTACAATTGCTAAAGAAGCAGAAGAAAATCCAGAAATCGTACAAGAGGCTCCACATACAACTGTTGTAAGTCGACTTGACGAAACTTTAGCAGCTCGTAAACCTGTATTACGTTATATTAAAGCATAATTCAAAAAGTTCCCTCATTAGGAGGGAACTTTTTTTTGCCGAATTTCTGATTATGTAGATTCTTAACCGTTTGATACACGTGCTTTTATATCTTCTATAAACTATTTAATTCGTTTAATTCGACCATCAAATGCTTGGACCTCGGGTATTAAAAACCATCTTGGTTAAAGCTTCAATTGTATGTTCATTCTGTAGAAATAAGGTAATCGTGGGGACATTTTCAATCGCTCAGGCAAGAACGAATCGTTTAAATTTGGACGATAGTTGCTTCAAGTATAAAAATAAGAAAGCTCACTATATTTGCTAAAATAAGAGGCTTTTTTATGATTATCACTATTTATTTTTCGTTTATTGTTTATTTAATAAATAGTTTTAAAATTATTATTAATTGGATTTTTATACAATACATAAATAGTGGAATAGTAATTCAAGACAAAAATGTAACAGGAGGGGTTAAAGATCATAAAGATTTCAATCACTATCAATAGTTCTTTATTCCATAATCTACATTTAATTTTTTAATTACATAACCTACATACTTCTTAAAAGAATCTATCATTTGTTATTGTCATTCTTTCACCGGAATGAATAAATACCCACAGCTACGTCAAATTCTTTTTGTAACATACTAAATTTTCCCAAAAAACTTATTAAATGGTGTTGATTTTTTCTCATATAAGGAGGATAATTGTAACATTATTTTTAACTGAAAATTAACTATATTAGGGGTAATCAAAATGAAAATCGTAAAATTTGGTGGGTCTTCATTAGCCACTTCTGAACAAATTGAAAAAGTATTTCAGATTGTTACATCAGATGTTGAACGTAAAATTATCGTTGTATCTGCACCAGGCAAAAGATTTCCAGATGATCTTAAAGTTACCGATTTACTAATTAGTTGCGCACAACTTGCTCTAATGGGTAAGGATTATTCAAAGGAATTCAATCAAATAATCCAAAGGTATTCTGAAATTGCAATTGGATTAGGTTTACCAGCGGATATTATGAATGAAATTTCACTCCGTATCGAACTTGCGATCAGTAATAAAAAGGATCATCCTGCAAGATATATGGATGCAGTTATGGCATGTGGGGAAGATAATTGTGCTAGATTAGTAGCGTCATATTTTCAGTTAAAAGAACTTGAGGCAAGTTATATTAATCCAAAAGAAGCAGGTTTATTTGTTACAAATGAACCAGGGCATGCTCAAGTTTTAGCGAAAAGCTATGAGAATTTATTTGAATTGAGAAAAAAATCGGGCATTCTTATTTTCCCAGGTTTTTTTGGATATTCAGAGGATGGACATATCGTTACATTTTCTCGCAGTGGTTCAGATATAACTGGTTCTGTTGTTGCTAATGGGGTTAAAGCTACTTTATATGAAAACTTTACTGATGTCGATGCAGTTTTTTCTGTAAATCCTGCGATTATTCATAATCCAAAGGAAATAAAAGAATTAACCTATCGAGAAATGAGGGAGTTATCTTATGCAGGTTTTAACGTATTTCACGATGAAGCATTGATACCTGCTTTTCAAGCTGGAATTCCAGTAAACATTAAAAATACGAATAATCCAACTGCTCCTGGGACACGAATTGTAAAGGAACGTACGTTATCAAACGGTCCTTTAATTGGTGTCGCGAGTGATAATGGATTTTGTAGTATTTATATAAGCAAGTATTTAATGAACAGAGAAATAGGTTTTGGGCGTAAATTATTGCAAATACTTGAGGATTATCGAATTTCATATGAGCATCAGCCAAGTGGAATCGATGATATTTCAATTATTATTCGCCAAAACCAATTACCAGTTGAATTGGAATGTCAAATTATTAAACGGATCCAAGATGAATTAAATGCAGACCATGTGGTCGTTGAAAGAGACCTTGCCTTAATCATGTTAGTAGGTGAGGGGATGCGACATAATGTTGGTACTACAGCAAGAGCGAGTAAAGCGTTAGCAAATGCAGGAATTAATATCGAAATGATAAACCAAGGTTCTTCAGAAGTAAGTATGATGTTTGGCGTAAAATCATTTGATGAGAAAAAAGCAGTCCAAGTTATTTATGAAGAATTCTTCTCGAAAAGTGTCATCTAACTAATTTATTAAAATATAGATGAAAAGAATAATTATTTAACGTAATTCCAGAAGATGGAATACATAAGGAGTATATGAATATGACAGAAAAAGAAATACAGTTACTTCAGTGTATTGAACAAAATGGACGCTTAAGTAATGACGTACTAGCAAAAATGATTGGAGTTACTGAAGAAGAGGTAGCCAATCTATTAACAAAATTTGAAAACGATCGTGTTATTCTTCAATACATTACCTTAATTGATTGGGGGAAAGTGCCAGTTCAAGAGAGTATAACTGCTATGATTGATGTAAAAGTAGCTCCAAAACGAGGTGTAGGGTTTGATGAGATTGCTGAAAAAATCTATTTATACCCGGAAGTTAAATCAGTTTATTTAATGTCAGGAACATATGACCTATCAGTTGTAGTTGAAGGAAAAACAATGACTTCAATTGCTTCATTTGTATCCCAAAAACTATCAACTTTAGAATCTATATTATCAACGACTACCCATTTTATCTTAAAACGTTATAAACATGATAGTATCGTATATGGACAAAAACAAAGTGATAAGCGTATGGTGATCACGCCATGAGTAAATTTAATTTATCAAATACAGTAACTACACTACAACCATCAGGGATTCGAAAGTTTTTTGATTTAGCGGCTAGTATGGATAATGTCATTTCACTTGGGGTAGGTGAACCTGATTTTGTTACGCCTTGGAATGTGAGAGAAGCAAGTATTTATTCGTTAGAGACAGGACATACGGCATACACTTCAAATGCTGGACTGTTAGAATTACGTCAGGAAGTAAGTCGTTATTTTGCTAAGAAGTTTGATGTGCATTATAGTCCAGAAGATGAATTAATTATAACGGTAGGGGCAAGTCAAGGGATTGATATAGCGTTAAGAACAATTTTAAATCCTGGAGACGAAGTAATTGTAATCGATCCATGCTTTGTGTCATATGCACCTTTAGTATCACTTGCAGGCGGTGTTCCAGTTCATTTAGCAACAGCAGGAGAAGAAGAGTTTAAAATAAATCTTCAAGCGTTGAAAAAGAAACTTACACAAAAAACTAAGGCAATCTTACTTTGTAATCCTAATAATCCGACTGGTACTTTACTGGAGAAAGAATTATTAGAGGATTTAGCCGTATTTGTTAAAAAACATAATTTAATTGTCATTTCTGATGAAATTTATGCTGAACTTGTTTATGATGGCGAATATACAAGCTTTGCAAATATCGATGGAATGAGAGACCATACAATTTTAATTTCTGGATTTTCTAAGACATTTGCAATGACAGGTTGGAGACTTGGTATCGTTGCAGCACCTTCGGACATTATTTCTCATATGCTCAAAGTTCACCAATATGCAATTATGTGTGCACCGACTATGTCACAGCATGCTGCAGTTGAAGCACTTCGAAATGGGGATCATGATGTAGAAGAAATGAGACGCAGTTATATGCAGCGTCGAAATTTTTTAGTGCAATCTCTTCATGAAATTGGATTATCATGTCATCTTCCTGGTGGAGCTTTTTATGTATTCCCTTCAATACAGAATACTGGCTTAACATCAGAGGAGTTCGCTGAACAATTATTATTAAAAGAGAGAGTAGCGGTCGTCCCGGGAAATGTTTTTGGCGATTGTGGAGAAGGGTATATTCGATGTTCATATGCAACTTCATTAAATCAATTAATTGAAGCTACAAAAAGGATTAATCGATTTTTACAGACTCTTCCAACATACGAACCAACAAATTTTATTAAAGCTGAAAGTAAATAAACTAAAAATTAAGCTCTTGTTTTCCATTAGAGGAAACAAGAGCTTTTATCTTATTGCAGTTAATAATTCTTTTGTTTTAGCGTCAATTATTCTTTCAATAAAAATTGAGGAAATTAAGTGATCATACCCTAAGGTTTCACATAATATCCAGTTATTTTGCACTTCTAGAGGCAGCTTTTTTATCTTATCTCTTAATTCATTCATAAGAGTTCCTGAAAAAAATAAATACGGAATGATAATTACTTTTTGATTTTTTTCAGTCAATAGTTGATCCCAAGCTTCGTGAATCGATGGCTTTGATACTGCCATAAAAGCGGGGAGAACAGGGTGCTTTAAATTTGCTTCAAGAAGTTTAACGATTGAATTGAAATCATCGATTGTTAATGGATCACTACTTCCTCGTCCAACTAGTAGTATTTTAGCTGGCTTTAATATATGCTTAACTTTTTCATTAATTCGCTTTTGGATTAATTCGATCATATTTTTGTGAATACCGATTGGATTGGCTATTTTTATATTTATGTGTGGGTATTTCATTTGAAAATTGGTTACTTCAAGAGGAATATCCACTTTTGCATGATTTGCAGAAAGGAGTAAAACCGGCAATACTGTTACCGATTTTGCTCCTTTACGCAAACAATTCTCTAATCCTACTGAAATTGATGGTTCACAAAGTTCAATAAAACTAATCTCTTGAATTGGGCAATCGATTTGTTTTTGTACTTTTTTAACAAACTGTATGGCTGAATGGACAGCCGATTTTACACGGCTTCCATGACATACATATAAGATTGCATCCATTCTAAAGCACCTCATTCCATTTTAAGGGAGAATTTAAAGACTTGAATAATTAATTTTTTTAGGTTCAGTGATCGCGTTATAGTTCGTTTCAAACCATTGTAATTGATGGTGTAATTTAACTACTTCTCCTACGATAATCATACTAGGATTGGTTATTTTTTCTTTTTCTACGTCTGATATGACATTTTTTAGTGTACTAATGACAGTTCGCTGCTGATTTGTCGTACCAAAATGAATTAGAGCAACTGGAGTATCTTGATGTTTTCCATTAGAAATTAGTTGATGACGAATATAAGGCAAATTATTAACTCCCATATAAATTGCTAGTGTGTCGATGCCTTTTGCTAAAGAGGACCATTTAACTGTATCCTCTTCTTTGCAATGACCTGTTACAAAAGCAAAAGAACTACTATAATCACGATGGGTGACAGGGATACCAGCATAAGCTGGAGCTGCTATACCTGATGTAATGCCAGGAACGATTTCAAAGGAGATACCACGTTCTACAAGATAGGTTGCTTCTTCACCACCACGACCAAAAATGAAAGGATCTCCACCTTTTAATCGAACTACGTTTTTTCCTTTTTTTGCATATTTGACTAAGAAAGCATTTATTGTTTCTTGTTTTAATGCATGGTAGTTTGGGAGTTTACCAGCGTATATTAACTCGACGGATTCTTTTGCATACTCTAGTAATTCCTTATTTACTAGTCGGTCATATATAATGACATCTGCATTTTGAATGCACTTTAGACCTTTTACTGTAATTAAATCAACATCTCCTGGTCCAGCACCAACTAAATAAACTTTTCCAATCATTCCTCACACCTCATCATCATCGATTACTTAAAACTTCTAAATCTAAAACAAATCCACCACTTTGACTAACTTTCTTTTTTTCATACATTAATAGTTCTTTTACGTCCGGTTTTTTTACATAAAATTTTTCAAGTTCTGTATCAACTAGTTTGAATGCTTTTTCATCATCGCTTGCTAAAATAACAATAGGAACGACACGGCTTTCTATTAGTGCTTCAAATCGATATAAAAACATATGTCACCGACTTTCTTTAAGATGCATTGACAGTTTCAAGAATGGAAGTTAAATAGGTTTGTAATTCTTCAATTCCAACTCTTGAGACATAATCTAAAAAGGTTTCTGAAGGTAGTTTATTTTCGCTAAAATGCTGTAAGAATTTTTCTAGAACTAAGTGAAGGGCAGGGGATTCAACTTTCCCTTTTAATTTTTTATTTAATTTACCACCGTTGGCTAATGTTCCGCCTACATAGATCTCAAAAGCTTCTACTAATTCTTTTTTCTCATTACGAGCCTTAATTCCTTGTAGTCCTATATCAGCGATCGCTCTTTGACCACAAGAGTTCGGGCAACCAACCATATGAATTCTAACAGGTACATCTAATGTAATTTTTTCATCTAAATAAGAAGCGGTATCTTTCATACGAGCTTTCGTTTCGACTAAAGCTAAATTGCAATATTCGTTTCCTGTACAAGCAACAGAATAACCAATAAATTTTGGCGGTGTTGGAGTGAATTTCTCGAGTATTGGTTCTTTCAATAATTCATCAAGTTTTTCTGTTGGAATATTTGGCAAAATTAAATTTTGTGAATTACAATTACGTATTTCACCATTACCGTATTTTTTAACGATTCTAGCTAACTCAAAAACTTCCTTAGAATGCAATCTTCCAACAGGTATGCTTAATCCAACATAATTTAGTCCTTCTTGTTTTTGTGGATGAACGCCATAAAAATACCCTGCGTTCCATGACTCCTCAAAGCCTTTTCCTTTTGTTAATAGCTTTCCTGTATATCCTTCTAGAACTTCTTTAAACTTTTCAACGCCCCAATCAGCGACTAAAAACTTTAAACGAGAGTGATGGCGTTTTTCACGGTAACCATAATCTCTAAAGATTGTTGTAACGGCGATTGCAACTTCTTTCACTTGATGTGGCAATAAGAATACATCAAGTTCTTGAGCTAAATGCGGAGCAGATGATAGCCCACCACCAACTTTTAAATGAAAACCAGCAGTTTCTTTGCCGTTAATTTCTTTTATAGCCGGAATAAATGAAATACAGTTAATTTCTGCATTTGATGCATTATTTTTATTTGTACTGATCGACATTTTATATTTTCTAGGTAGATTAGAGAATTCTTCATTAAACTGAAAGAATTCATAAACTTCCTTCACAATAGGTGAAGTATCAAATAATTCATTCGGATCGATTCCTGCAAGTGGATTTCCAACGATATTACGCGTAATATCACCACATGCACCAGCACTAGATAGACCAACTTTTTCTAAACGAGAGAAAATATCTGGTATTTGATCAATTGTTAACCAATGAAATTGGATTGCTTGCCTAGTTGTAATATCATATACATCTCGACCATAATCACGAGCGATTTCTGCTAATGTTATAAGCTGTTCATGAGTTAAAATGCCAGACGGAACATTAACTCGCATCATGAAATATCCGGCTTCTTTGGGCTTTTGTAAATAGCATCCTGCCCACTTAAACAAATCCCATTGATCTTTTGGAATGGATTCAAACCCATTTTCAGCATAGTAAGGGATGTCATCATAAATTTTAAGCCCATCCTTAACGAGCTTCTTTTTTTCAGTTTCATTTAGTTTAAGATTGTCTTTCCATATTTTTTCATATGCCATCTTATTATCACCTTACCCAATATAATTTTTACTCTTTAAAAATTGAAGTATCGTTTCAACACATTCTTGTACAGATTGAAGATCAGTTTTTAATGTAATTTCTGGATTTAATGGTGCCTCATACGGAGAGCTGATACCGGTAAAGTTTTGAATTTCACCATTTTTTGCTTTTTTATAAAGTCCTTTCGGGTCTCTACTCTCACAAGTTTCAACGGAACATTCTACGTAAACTTCAATAAACTCACCTTGTTCGACTAATGAACGAACTAGATTTCGATCAGCAATAAAGGGAGAGATAAAAGCCGTTAAGACAATTTGTCCGTTATCAACAAATAGTTTCGCTACTTCACCAATTCGTCTTATATTTTCAGTTCTGTCATAATCAGTGAATCCTAGATCTTTGTTTAAGCCGTGACGAATATTATCACCATCTAAAACGTATTGTTGAACATTAAGATGGTATAAAGCTTTTGCAACCTCGTTAGCAATCGTTGATTTACCTGAAGCAGATAAACCAGTAAACCATAAAATACAGCTGTGGTGATTGTTTTTTTGGCGACGGTCTTCTTTTGAAATACTAGCCTGATGCCAAACGATATTTTTAGACATTTAACTTTTCTCCTATTCTACAGAAATTGATTCAGGTTCTTTTAAACCTTCAATTAGTACCTCAACTACTTCTTTTCTACTAAAGGCAGAAGGTGGAAGTTCACCTTTTTTAAGCATTTCACGAACCTTTGTACCGGATAATGTTACGTGATGCTCACTATCGTGCGGACATGTTTTAGTAGATGCCATATTTTCGCACTTTGAGCAATAGAAACTATTTTCAAAGAATAAAAGAGAAATTCCTAATTCATCTTGTGAAAAATTTTGGAAGATTCTTTGTGCGTCATAAGTTCCGTAGTAATTGCCAACTCCAGCATGATCACGACCAACAATAAAATGGGTGCAGCCGTAATTTTTTCTAACAATTGAATGAAATACAGCTTCTCTTGGTCCTGCATATCGCATTGCTGCAGGGAATACAGCTAAAAATACACGATCAGTAGGATAATAGTTTTGGAGTAATACTTTATAGCTTTTCATTCGGACTTCTGCAGGGATATCGTCTGATTTTGTCTCTCCAACTAATGGATTTAAGAACAAACCATCCACAATTTCAAGTGCCGTTTTCTGAATATATTCATGGGCACGATGTACTGGATTACGAGTTTGAAACCCAACTATTTTCTTCCAATTTAATGATGCAAATTTTTCTCTCGTTTCTTTTGGATTTAAATAATGTTCAGTGAATTTAGTCCGGTTAATTTGTTTAATAACCGTTACTTCGCCACCTAAATAAACATCACCACGGGAATACATTTTTGCTACGCCAGGGTGGTTTGTGTCAGTTGTACCATAAACAAACTGTGCTTCAATTAACTTGTTAGGTGTATAAATATCATCAATCTTTAACAAACCATACACATTATTTTCCCAAGTTAGTTTAACTAGTTCACCTAGTTTAAGATTACTTGCTATTTGTCCACTAACAGGAAGTGTAATTGGAATACTCCATACAGTTCCGTTTTTTAATCTCATAGTACTTACGACTTGCTCATAATCATCTTTTCCTAAAAAACCAGTAAGGGGACTATAGGCTCCATTTCCAATTAACTCAAGATCACTTAATGCAATTAAATCTAAAGGAATTTCCTTCAAATCCTCTTTAATAGTAATTTCTGGATTAAATCGATTAATTAAGACTCCTCCATGCGGTGGTAAACTCATTTCTAAACACTCCTTAAATTTTCATATTTTACTAGTTAGTAAGAATAAATTTTTATTTTTGGGCATCTAATATAGACAACTAATCATGTAATCCACATTCAGTTTTTTGTGACCCAGACCAACGACCAGAACGACTATCTGAAGAATTTGATGCAGGTAATGTGCATACCTCACACCCAATACTTGGATAGCCTATATCGTGTAAAGGATTGTATGGGAGGTTTTTGTAATATACATATCGCCAAACTTCTTTCCAAGTCCAATGGATTAAGGGACAAACTTTTATTAGGTTGAACTTATGATCTAGATTAAGAAATTCTGTTTTTTGCCTTGTGGGAGATTGTTCTCTTCTTAAGCCTGATACCCAAGCATTTGCACCTTTTAGCGCTTCTTGAAGAGGTAAGATTTTGCGAAGATGACAGCACTTATTTGGCTCACGCTTCCATAACTCATCACCATGCATACTTGCTTGCTCTTCTAGAGTCAGGCTTGGTGTTTTCTTTTCTATTTGTAAGCTTGGATATTTAGCTTGCACACGGTCTATTAATTCATATGTTTCCTTGAAGTGTAGACCGGTCTCTAGGAAAACAACCTTTGCATCAGGTTTCACTTTTGAAATTAAATCAATTAATAAGATTCCCTCAACTCCAAAGCTACAAGCATAAACTAGCTCATCACCATAGGTTTTGTAAGCCCACTCGAGTACTTCAAGTGCACCTTTTGTTTCATTTTCAATCGAAAAGTCAGGAATACTCTTTTCGTTCCAATTTTCAAATCTCATTTTCTTTTCCTCCAATTGACTAAAGAAGCCAAGTTATCCTAAAAAGAAAAGGCAGCTCAAAGCTACATGTTTATATGTAGACTTTGAGCTGCCTCTAGTTTTTCTAGTCAGCAGGAACCTTATTTACTTTAATCGTATTTTTTCTTGTTTTTCTACTTGAATAATTCTCCCATCTTGAACGACTAATGTGATTGTTCCGAATCTTAAACCATTTAGTAACGATTCCACGACTTCAATGATGGGTGATAAGTCGTTGGTTTGGCTCATGACCTTCCTCCTAGAATTTAATTACAACTAAGTCTATCAGAATTATATGGATTGTCAATTTCAAAAATGATAATTTATGAAAAATTTTTTTATTTTCATAATTTTGTATTATGTGATGAAATTTTCCCAAATTTATGTAAAATATTAACTAGTAATTAGAAGTAAAAAAAGATTATGATAAATAATTAATTGAACTAATTATAATTATAAAAAGTCTGTTTAGGATTTTAGTATTTAACAAAAATTATTTTGTTCTTAATAAGCTATTAATGAATATACAAATAGTTAAGAAATATAATAATGGAATAACAATTCGTAACACCTAAAAGGAGGTTCTCTTTGACGATACTTCATAACGAACCATTAATTTCAGCTGTTATTGCGTGGTTTATTGCGCAGTTTTTAAAAGTCATTATCCATTTATTTAAAGAAAAAGAATTTGATATAGCTAAGTTTTTTGCTTCTGGTGGTATGCCAAGTTCACATTCCTCAACAGTGACTGGATTAGCGTTAAGTGTTGGATTAACAGAAGGATTTGGAGATGTTACTTTCGCAATTTCAGCTATTTTTGCTACGATTATCATGTATGATGCTTCAGGTGTAAGGTTAGCAGTAAGTAAACATGCAAAGTTATTAAATGATTTTTTTCATGGAAGAATTAAAAATTATAAAGCATTAAATGAACTTGTCGGTCATACTTCATATGAGGTTGTTGTTGGAGCATTAATCGGAATCATCATTGCAATCATCGTTTCAAAATTTTAACGCTATAATATAAATCAATTGATTTATATTATAAGCGTTTTTTTTTACACATTAAGAAAAGAAAAATTGGCATCGAGGTTAATGCGACAAGTTGGCTGCTTTATTGTTTACCACTTGGATTTAGTCTAATTTAATAAATTTTCTGACTCAAAATATAAATCAATAGGCGAATTTACATCAGTTTGATAAGATATTGGTAGGATATGTATATAAGGAGTGGAAAAATGAAAAGTACAGTAAGTGAAAATAGTGCGTGGAAAAAGGTGGGGCGATCGATTTATCAATTCCGATATTTTGTTATTGCAATTTTAGCTGTATTTTCAATCGTTTTAGGGATTTATTCGAAGCATTTACCTAGTATTTTAGATGGAGATGGTTTTAGGACACCTGGTGAATATGAAAAAGCAAAGAATGTACTTGAAAAGGAATTCGAGCAATCTCCAGACTCACTCATCATTTTAATTGAGCGAAAAAAGGGTGCTTCTACGGCCGAATTCCAATCTGATATTGAACGGATTGTGAAGGAAGTTCAAAAGGAAAAGAATATAAAACAATTTCATCACCCTCTTATGAATCCAGGGATGAAAAAAGATAATATAGCTTACTTATCCCTTTTATTTAATGAGAAAGATCACGATAAGTTAGTTGATTTAAACAATAAATTTGCTAAAAAAGTAGAATCTTATTCAGATGATACAGTAAAGATAGGAACAACTGGTTTTACAATCATTAGTGATGTAATGAATAAAACTAGCCAAGAAGACTTGAAGAAAGCTGAAATGATAGGTGTACCGATTGCGTTTATCGTCTTATTTTTTGCATTTGGAAGCTTAGTTGCATCTGCTATCCCGATAATAATTGGGATAATTAGTATTTTAAGTACATTTGGAATTTTATACTTCATAGGTAAGCATGTCGATTTATCAATCTTTGTCTTAAATGTTGCACCGATGATTGGATTAGCATTATCAATCGATTTTGCCTTATTATTCGTCAGCCGTTATAAAACTGAATTACAGAATCATTCAACAGTGAAAGAAGCAATTAGTGTAACGTTTGCAACTGCAGGTAGAGCGATTATTTTTTCTGGTATTTGTGTATTTATTGGATTATCAGCTTTGTACTTCATCAATATTGATTTATTTAGAAGTGTCGCTATAAGTGGTGCTGTTGTTGTATTAGTTAGTTTATTTTTATCATTAACTCTTTTACCAGCAGTACTTTCAGCTCTTGGAAAAAATATTAATAAAGGTACGTTAAAATCGATTGCGAATCGAAGCCAAAACCAACAACAAGTAGTTTGGAGAAAATTTGCAAATTTCGTTATGAAAAGACCAATCATTATGGCACTAACATCATTAATCATTTTAGGTCTTTTCGTCATTCCAATTAGGGATGTACATCTAAATATCCCTACAATTGATGCATTACCAAAGGATGCACCGTCGAGAATTAATTATGAAAAATATCAAAAAGCTTTTCTTCCGGAAGCACAAAAACATGGATCAGTCTCGATTGTATTAGAATCCGATAGTGATTTTTTAAAACAAAAAAACGTAAACGCATTAGATAAGATACAGAAGAAGCTTGAAAATGATAAAAATGTATATGAAGTTAAAAGTGTGTTGAATGCAGTTAATTTAAATGCCCATCAATTATTACCTGCTTTAAAGTCTCCTAACGCATCAAAAATTGAGCCAGCAATTGATGCCTATATTAAAAAGAATAAAACTTATATTCAAGTATTCTTTAATTCTGATCCTAAATCAGAAAAAGGGAAGCAATGGGTAAGAGATTTTGAAGATCAATATAATGGGAAAATTGAAGGACTTAATTATACTGTCGGTGGTCAAGTGAAATTTGAACAAGAATTATTTGATGAAATTACAGATAATATTGTATACGGCTTACTAGTGATTATGGTTAGTACTTTTATCATATTAATGATTGCGTTTAGGTCCATTATCATTCCAATCAAAGCGATCTTGATGAATGTATTATCTTTAAGTGCAACGTTTGGAATCATTACTTGGTTATTCCAAGGTGGTAATTTTGGTTTACCTCAATCTGATATTATGTTGATTTTGCCAGTGTTTGTTTTTGGATTAGTTTTCGGATTAAGTATGGACTATGAAGTATTTCTAATGTCGAGAATGCAAGAACTATATTATGAATCGGGAGATAATACTTATTCAACAAGAGAAGGGTTAGTATCGACGAGCCGTATTATTACATCAGCGGCATCTATTATGATTGTTATTACAGGAGCATTTGCTTTTACGGATATGGTACCTGTTAAACAGATGGGAATCGGTATTGCTATTGCCATTTTCTTGGATGCTACAATCGTTCGATTAGTTTTAGTTCCTAGCTTAATGCAGTTATTTGGAAAATGGAATTGGTGGTTTCCATTTGCAAAAAATAAAACCGAACAACCATCCAAACGAGTTGGATAAATCGATTAAAGGGAAACTGCTATTCATTTTATAATTGAATAGCAGTTTTTTAATTTTAGTAATCTTACATGGTCTGTGTAAAAATTCCCAATTTTTCGAAACTATAGAAAATACATGGTCAAATTTGGTAAACTAAAAAATGAAAGAGGGGGAGAAGGAATCATGTTAAAAAGAACGATTAGAGCAATGTTAATAAGCTGTCTTGTATTAACAATTAGTTTATTAACAGCATGTGGTAACAATGATGAAAAATCTGCAAATGGTAAAAAACATGGGAAATTACCAATCGCAACAATAAAGGTAAAGGATTATGGTGTTATTAAAGCTGAATTATATCCTAATATTGCACCAAATACAGTAGATAATTTTATTTCACTGGCAAACAAAGGATTTTATAATGGCTTAACATTCCATCGTGTTGTTAGAGACTTCGTCATTCAAGGTGGAGACCCTGAGGGAACTGGTGGCGGCGGTCCAGGCTATGCAATTGATGGAGAATTTACATCAAACGGCTTTAAAAATAACTTAAAACATACAACAGGTGTATTATCTATGGCGCGAACTGGTGATCCAAATAGTGCAGGAAGCCAATTTTTCATAATGGCAAACGATATACCTGATCTTGATGGGCAATATGCATCATTTGGAAAAGTGACAGAAGGAATCGATATTGTTAAGAAAATTGACGCAGTTGAAGTGGACTCAATGGAAAAACCTGTTACACCAGTAATTATCGAGTCCATAAAGGTAGATACAAAAGGCGAGAAATACGCTAAACCAAAAACTCATAAAGAATAAAATCGTCCCTTGAGCTTTTGTTTTAATGACTTATACATAAAATTAAAAAAACTACTTCGTGAAAATGAAGTAGTTTTTTCATTTAAATGTGGATTATAAACCTTTTTTTATTTTACCAGACCAAAGTTTGTAGCCGCCTTTAAGTTGGTAAAGTTCTGTTACACCTTGTTTACGTAAAATACGTGCAGCTTGTCCAGGACGAACGCCCATTTGATCATATAAATAGACTGCCTGATCTTTACGAATTTCTTTTGAACGCGTTTTTAATTGTGCGAACGGAATATTACGAGCACCTAATATATGGCCGTTCTTAAAATCTTCTTGATCACGTAAGTCAATTAGCTGAGCTTTACGGTAGCCAGCACGAAATTCTTCCTCAGTTAACGTTTTAATTAAACGTTTTTGGTAGAAATACATAACGGTAGAGTATACAATGATACCTAGAACGACAAAAATTATTGGTAAAAACTGACTCAAATTTTTCAACACCTTTCAATTACCTACTTATCTTATTATAATTCTCTAGTAGGATTGTGCAAGAAACTTTCATTAAAAAAGTAAAAATTTAATCGAAAAATGAGGAGATTTGCAACATGGCAAAGACAAAGTGGAATTTTATTAATAGTGGAGTAAAATCAGGTAGCTATAATATGGCTCTTGATGAATGCTTAATTAAGTGGCAAAGTGAAGAAGGTTTTCTTCCAACACTGCGTTTCTATGAATGGGAAAATCCAACTGTAACAATCGGATATTTCCAAAAAAACCAAGAAATAAGTTTAGAAGCATTAAAAAAATACAATGGTGATTTCGTAAGACGCCAAACTGGTGGTAGAAGCGTACTTCATCACGATGAATTAACTTATAGCGTAATTGTCCCAGAAAACTACCCTAATATGCCTGTATCCGTTACGGAAGCATACAGAGTGATCTCAATGGGAATTTTAGAAGGGTACAAGCTACTAGGTCTAGATGCTTCTTTTTCTATACCAAAAACGGCTGAAGAAAAAAATCAGCTAAAAAACCCAGCAAGTGCCGTTTGCTTTGATGCGCCATCATGGTATGAAGTTGTTGTAAATGATAAAAAAATTGCTGGAAGTGCTCAAACGAGACAAAAAGGCTCAATTCTTCAGCATGGTTCAATTCCTTTAAATATTGATGTTGATATGTTATATGACTTATATATTTTCTCTTCTGATGCAGTAAGAGAGAGAATGAAAAAACGTTTCTTAGATCGTGCAACATGGATTAATGCAGAAAGTACTACTCCAAAAACAATGGCTGACTTGTATGAAGCATTTGAAAAGGGCTTTGAAATTGGTTTAGACATCAAGTTAGTGCCTTATGAACTAACTGAGGCTCAAGAGAAGGAAGTACAGGAATTAGCTGCTGCTAAATATAGTACTGAAGAGTGGAATTTACGTAAGTAGTTATCGTTTTTATTGAAAGCCATTTTGGCTTTCATTTTTTTTGTATTGAGTGTGGGGGAGTATGTTCATTAAAGAAATTTCAGTGGTGCGAAAAGAGAGGATCGTGTGAAAGAAAATACCCACAACAAACGGTCTACAGTAGACAACAACAAAAAGTTTTGATGTCCTAAAGGTGTATCATTAGAGATCTTCCTACCATTTCCACTGTTTTAATTATGATCGAGGTTAATACTAATCAAAAAATGTGGAGAAGGAGTAGATTAGATGAAGCCTTTTTTACCAAAACTTGTCTATTTCGAGCCTCAAGCTTTAGAGTATCCGTTAGGTAAGGAATTGAAGGAAAAGTTTGAACAGATGGGTTTAGAAATAAGAGAAACGACATCACATAATCAAATTCGAAATTTACCTGGTGAAAATGATGTGGAAAAATACCGGATTGCGAAGTCAACTTTAGTAGTTGGGCTTCGTAAGACTTTAAAGTTTGAAACATCTAAACCTTCAGCGGAATACGCAATTCCTCTTGCTACAGGTTGTATGGGACATTGTCACTATTGCTACTTACAAACAACACTTGGTTCTAAGCCGTATATTCGGGTATATGTAAATTTAGAAGAGATTTTTGCACAAGCAATGAAGTATATAAAGGAACGTGAGCCTGAAATTACAAGGTTTGAGGCCGCATGTACTTCTGATATAGTTGGTATTGACTATTTAACGCATTCACTTAAGAAAACGATTGAATTTATTGGTGAAACAGAATACGGTCGTTTACGATTTGTAACAAAATTTCCACATGTAGATCATTTACTTGATGCAAAACATAATGGGAAAACTACATTTAGATTCAGTATAAATTCTAGGTATGTTATCAAAAACTTTGAACCCGGAACTGGGTCATTTGATGAGAGAATTGAAGCCGCGAAAAAAGTTGCTAATGCAGGATATCCTTTTGGCTTTATTGTTGCTCCTATCTATATGCATGAAGATTGGGAAGAGGGTTATGAGGAGCTTTTTATTCGTTTAAAGGATGCACTAGGTGAATTGGCAAACGAGAAGATGACATTTGAACTTATACAGCATCGTTTTACGAAGCCTGCCAAAAAGGTGATTTTAGAGAGGTATCCTAATACTAAACTTGAAATGGATGAAGAGAAAAGGAAATATAAATGGGGGAAATATGGAATTGGAAAATATGTATATCAAAAAGAAGAGGCTACTTCTATTGAAGAAATCATTTCAGGTTATATAAAAAAGTATTTTCCAAATGGAGAAATTCAATATTTTACATAATGAAGTGTATCTAATTTATAGGTACACTCTTATTATTTTCATCATACTCATATACAGTTAAAGGATTTATGATTCATTTAAAAAAGTTCATGTTAATTGCACTTTTGGTTTATGTGTTGTATCATTTTATTTGATGCTTATTGTTACGGAATAAAGTATGAATGAGTGTATTGGAGGAAGAACATGCCCACACCTAGTATGGAAGATTATATTGAACAAATTTACCTTTTAATTGAAGATAAAGGGTATGCTCGTGTATCTGATATTGCTGAAGCATTATCTGTACACCCATCGTCAGTAACCAAAATGGTGCAAAAACTAGATAAAGACGATTACTTAATTTATGAAAAATATAGAGGACTAATTCTGACGCAAAAAGGTAAAAAGATGGGGAAAAGACTTGTCTATCGCCATGTATTACTTGAGCAATTCTTGAGAATTATTGGTGTGGATGAAAACTTAATTTATCAAGATGTTGAAGGAATGGAACATCATATGAGTTGGGAAGCGATTGATCGAATTGGAGAACTAGTGCAGTTCTTTGAAGAAGATAAAAATCGAATCGAAGCATTAAAAGAAATTCAAAAGTCGAATGAAGCTCAATCTAATACAAATAATTAAAAAGACCGTGCTCAGTAGGAAGCACGGTCTTTCTTTTTGCCCTTTTCACCTTCAATTACAGTTAAGTGACTTGCATCCTTTGTTCGTTTTTTTAACAAAGGTGTGGAGGTACTTTTTCTTGAAGTGGGCTTTGATTTGTTAATCGATTTTTTAAACGGGCTAGATTTTTGAGTGTTATATTTTTTTATAGTTTGTTTTGCAGCCTTACGATAGGAGTCTTGATGGCTTCTTTGACTGTTTGATGATGAAAAAACTCTATAAATAAAATAAATAATTAAAAGAATTAATCCAATAAATAAAAATCGTTGTAATAATTTTGCTGGATCATGTATCAACTGAGCAATTAAGCCAAAAAGTGCTAATGCAATTATTCCATAAAAAATTGATGTGTACACTTTTTGATTCACTTTAAGCACCTCCTATGGTGAAGAGTAGATAATGTATTAGAAAAATATTGTTTCTTATAGTTTATTACATTTTATCCAATAAGTTGATATTTTTTATAAAATTCTGTCAATTAATTATTGTTATTTTTTTCCACTTCTAAAAGTCGGTTAAATGAAGCGATTGAAACTTCAACTTGATCATCAGATGGCTCTTTAGTTGTTAATAATTGAAGCCATAATCCAGGGTAGCCTACCCATCTTAATATAGGAATATTTCGAACTTTATTTGTTAATTGTAGAACTTCAAACGAAACACCTATAACGACTGGAATTAATAAAAGTCGATCGACAATTCTTAGCCAAAGTGGGCTTGTTGGAACTAAGAAGTATATGAACATACCAACAATTACAGTAAATAAGATAAAGCTACTTCCACAACGATAATGTAGTCGAGATTGTGATTGGACTCCTTCAACCGTTAAAGGAATGTTGTTTTCATATGCATTAATTACTTTATGCTCAGCACCGTGATACATAAACACTCTTTTAATAAATGGAGTCAATGAAACTAAATAAATATAAATTAATAATAAACCTAGTTTTATCATACTTTCGATTATGACTTGTTGAAAATCGGTTTCAAATATTGGTTTCAATGTTGCTGCAAGTAGAACTGGTACAAGTGTAAAAATAACTTTTCCAACTAAAAATGATAAAACAGCTAGTAATGAAAGTCCGAGATAAGTTGCAAGGGTACCTTTTTGTTTTTCACGCTCAATTGCAATTTGCTCATCATCATTTGGATCAATCCCGTATCTTTCAGTTGAGTAATTTAAATGCTTCGATCCATTAATACTTGCTTGTATAATCGCGACTACACCACGGACAAAAGGAATTTTCTTTAATTTTTGCATTGTCTGATTAATATGTATCGGTTCTTCATAATATTGAATTTCTTCGTTTGATCTGCGAATAGCAGAGACTGTATGTGTTTTGCCACCAAACATTACGCCCTCTACGATTGCTTGACCCCCATAAACTGCTTTATTTTTCTCTCTCATGTTGCACCAACCTAATCTTGTTTTTTATCTCTATTACTATCTATTGTAAATGTAAGCATAATAATGGTGCAAGTAAGAAGTAGGGAAATCTAAGTAATAATCACAATATTTTTAATTTTCTAACAAAAATTTGAACTCACATTAAAAATTTCTTTGTTGGACATAATACACAGAGATATTTAGCAATGTATGGAAAGGGAAATGTTATATGCCGGACAAAGATAAAGAACAAGAAAAAAAGCAAAGTCAGAATCAAGAACAAGAACAGGAAATGCTCAATGAAAACAATCAAAACGAAGATTCGATTCAAAATGAATACCTAGTGCAAGGTGGCGATGGTGATTCAAAAGGTAGTCGGAACTTTAATAAGATTGCTAGTATTGGCTTTTTCGGTGGTATATTTTGGTCTACTGTTTTTTTAGTACTTAGTTATTTTGACTTTACTCAAATTGGTCCAAACTTTGTTTTAGAAAGAATCAACCTTGGAAAATGGGCAAATGGTAATGTTGAAAACCTAATTTCTATAGTTGCAATAGGAATTATTTCAATCATTATTGCGTTTATATTCTATTTTATTGGTAGAAAATTTAGAGGAGTTCTTCCAGGTATATTTTTCGGGTTACTCCTATGGGTTATAGTTTTTATTCTTCTTGGTAGAATAGCATTTGATTTAAAAGCAATTAAAGATTACTCATCTGATACGACAGTTACTACAATCTGTTTATTCATTTTATACGGAACTTTTATTGCATATTCTGTTTCTTTTGCATTTCAAGAGCAAAAGGCATATTTGCGTGGCTATTCAAAATAGTCTGGCCTATGATAAAATATATCTTGGGTATTCCAAGATATGTTGATTTGGGATAAATATGCAAAAAATGATGGGTGGAGACTTTTAAAATGGCTAAGTTTTTATTGTTGAATGGACCTAATTTAAATATGCTCGGTCAAAGAGAAGTTTCTATCTATGGTTCAACTACATTAAAGGATATCGAGGATCATTTATCATCGCTTGCACTTGAAAATGGGGATACACTTGATTGCTTCCAATCAAATCATGAGGGGGAGTTAATTGATCAACTGCATGCGGCAAATAATGTCTATGATGGGATTCTGTTTAATCCTGGCGCATTTACTCATTACAGCTATGCAATTCGTGATGCAATTGCAAGTATTACCGTACCAACTATTGAAGTACACATTTCAAATATACATAAGAGAGAAGAGTTCCGACATACTTCAGTTTTAGCTGCAGTAACAAAAGGGCAAATCGTTGGTTTAGGTGTGTATGGATATGAATTAGGTTTAAGTGCGTTAAAAAAGATTAGTAAGGGAGAGAAACACAATGGAGAAAATTAAAAAGTTACGTGAAGCTTTAGTAGAAAAAGGATTAGATGCATTATTAGTAACTAGTACATACAACAGACGTTATATGACGAATTTTACAGGTTCTGCTGGTGTTGCTTTAATTACTCAAGACAAAGCTTTATTCATTACTGATTTCCGCTATATTGAACAAGCTACTAGCCAATGTGAAGGTTTTGAGATTGTTAAACATGAAGGTTCAATTCCAGCTGAAGTTGCAGCTTTAACAGAGAAATTTGGCGTATCAAAACTTGGATTTGAACAAGATCATGTTACGTTTACAGAATTTGGTTCTTACCGCAAAGTAGTAAAAGCGGAATTAGTTCCTGTAAGCGGATTAATCGAAAAATTGCGCTTAATTAAAACGGATGCAGAGATTTCAATCATTAAGGAAGCTGCTAAAATTGCAGAATCTGCATTTAATCATATTTTAGGATTTATCCGTCCAGGAGTTACTGAATTAGAAGTTTCGAACGAGTTAGAATTTTTCATGCGTAAATTAGGCGCTACTTCATCATCATTTGATACAATCGTTGCTTCTGGTACTCGTTCTGCTCTTCCTCACGGTGTAGCATCAGATAAAGTAATTGAAACAGGTGATTTTGTAACGTTAGATTTTGGTGCATACTATAAAGGTTATGTATCAGATATGACTAGAACTGTTTCTGTAGGCGAACCACATCCTGAATTGAAGAAAATTTATGATATTGTTCTTGAAGCTCAATTACGTGGTGTTAACGGTATTAAAGCAGGAATTACAGGTAAAGAAGCTGATGCATTAACTCGTGACTATATTACGGAAAAAGGTTATGGAGATTATTATGGGCACGGAACTGGCCACGGTATTGGTTTAGAAGTACATGAAGGACCTGGCGTATCATTCCGTTCTGATACGGTATTAGAGCCAAACATGATCGTAACGTGTGAACCAGGTATTTATATTCCAAATTTAGGTGGAGTTCGTATAGAAGATGATTTAATCGTTAAAACTGGTGGTAACGAAAACTTAATGTCTTCACCAAAAAATCTAATCATTTTATAAGTTTTCATTAGATTAGAAATTAAAACTACACAAAAAGCGTATTTTACTTTATGATATAAAGTTGTAAAAGAAATTCATGGTAAGAGAAATGGTTCTTTTTTTACACAATACATACTTATAGAACCATTTCATTTTTTAGGAGGATATTTAATGATTTCAGTAAACGATTTTCGTACAGGTTTAACAATTGAAACTGACGGTGGACTTTGGCAAGTAATCGATTTCCAACATGTTAAACCAGGTAAAGGTGCTGCATTCGTACGTTCAAAACTTCGTAACCTACGTACAGGTGCTGTACAAGAAAAAACATTCCGTGCTGGTGAGAAAGTAGCAAAAGCACATATTCAAAACCGTAAAATGCAATATTTATATGCTAATGGTAACCAACATGTTTTCATGGACAATGAGTCTTATGAGCAAATTGAATTACCAGAAGCAAATATTGAACGTGAATTAAAATTCCTTAAAGAAAATATGGAAGTTTATATCATGACTTTTGAAAGTGAAATTTTAGGTGTTGAATTACCAAACACAGTTGAGCTAAAAGTAGTTGAAACTGAACCAGGTATTAAAGGTGATACGGCTTCTAACGTTACAAAACCAGCTACAATGGAAACTGGTTTAGTAGTACAAGTACCAATCTTCATTAATGAAGGTGAAGTATTAATTATTAACACAACTGAAGCTAGCTACGTTTCACGTGCTAAATCTTAATTAAATGAAAAAATGGAGGCACTTTTTTAAAGAGTGCCTCTTTTTTACATTAACAAATCTAACTTAGTAAGGAGGTAATAAAATGATTACATCCATTATTCTTTGGACATTGATTATTATTTGTTTTGCATTGGCATTTATTGCGCTAATCAAACCGATTATTCCAGGGGTACCAGTATTATGGGTAGGTTTTTTAATTTATTACTTTGGTATGAATAAAAGTAATTTAAATTTGTCATTTTGGATTATTATGTTGATTTTTACAGCTGTTATCTTTCTAGCGGATATACTGGCTAATAAATATTTTCTTAAAAAATATGGTAGTACAAAAACTGGTGAAAGAGTAGGGTGTTTAGCTGTAATTGTTGGTTCATTCGTTTTTCCTCCCTTTGGCTTAATTATTGTTCCATTCATTTCTGTCTTTATAGCAGAGAAAATGCAAGGGAAGAATACGAAAGAGTCGATAAAATCTGCATGGGCGACAGTTGTCTCTTTTATTAGTAGCTCACTCGCAAAAGCGGTATTGCAAGTTATTATGGTCATAATCTTTTTCGTTTATATTATATTTTAATTTGGTTTTTAGAATCTTACCGATCGATTCAGCTTTTTTAGTTACTTATGAATCTTTTATGAGTAACTAATTCTTGAGCAAGTGAAAAGAGAGAAGTTTTACGACTTCTCTCTTTTTTTGTACCTTCTAATTAATGTTTGTCTTCTGAAATGGACATGTTTGGCATATTAGTAATAAAAAAGAATGAAAAAAGGTGTGTAGCTATGAAGGATTGGATTGATTCGATGGATCGGGCAGTTTTAAGTATGGGGATGCTCAGAGTTTTTGGTGGAAGTATTGAATTGATTGCTGCTTTTACAATTTTGTATTTAAACGATATTAAGAAAGCCTTAGCAGTGAATAGTGTTTTAGCAACTGTCGGGCCTATTATCCTCATTTCTACAATGGCCATAGGAATTATAGGTGTTGCATCAAAGTTGGATCCTATTCGATTAGTTTTAGTAGTTTGTGGTGTGTTTTTAATATTGTTGGCAGTTTTTAAATGATAGGATGTGACCTTTAATGGAAGAGGTTTTCAACGTATTGCCTACATTAATAAAAGAAAAGCTACAACGTTCATATGGAGATCTCCATCAAGTAGAGGAATTAAGATTACGGGTTGGGCGTCCGGTTGAAGTGATCGCTAATAATCAGTCAAATTTTATACCTTATATCTTAACAGAAGAAGAAGGCGGGCAAATTCTCGGTAAGTTAAGTCAGTTTTCAATTTATACAATTGAAGAAGAATTGAAAAAAGGCTATATCACAATAAAAGGCGGGCATCGTGTCGGGTTAGCTGGTCGCGTAGTAACAGAAAATGGAATGGTTAAAATGATTCGAGATATTAGTTCTTATAATTTTCGTATAGCAAAAGAAAAAGTAGGAATAGCTAGTCCATTTGTAAAGTATGTTTATGAAAGAAGATGGAAAAACACAATGCTGATTGGCCCCCCACAAGCAGGGAAAACAACATTACTAAGGGATTTTGCTAGAGTAGTGAGTCAAGGTGATGCCATAAGGGGAATAAGACCTTTAAAGGTTGGTATTGTTGACGAGCGTTCTGAGATAGCAGGTTCAGTAAAAGGGGTACCTCAATATACATTTGGTGAAAGAATCGATGTATTAGATGCGTGTCCAAAGGCTGAAGGAATGATGATGCTTGTAAGGTCAATGAGTCCTCATGTCATTCTTGTGGACGAAATTGGAAAAAAGGAAGATGTAGATGCGATTTTAGAAGCAATCTTTGCAGGTGTTCAATTAATCGTAACGGTTCATGGCTATTCATTAGAGGAAATACGAAAACGCCCCTCTCTTTTGCCTTTGTTTCAAAATGGAACATTTGAACGATTTATTGAAATTTCAAATTATCCATCACCTGGTACAGTTACAGATATTAAAAATAAGGATTGCACTAGTTTATTTCATTCGAGGGCGGTGCTTTAAATGAGATGGATTGGCGCACTTTTTATCATTTTTTCAACAAGTTGGCTTGGATTTTATTTTGCAAGTAGATTATCAGAACGGACAAAAGAATTAAGGGGCTGGAAGTTGGCTCTTCAATCACTTGAAGCAGAGGTAATGTATAGTCAATTACCACTGCAAGAAGCGTTTAGAAGAATTTCTGGTCAATTAAAAGGACCGATTAAAAATTGTTTACATGATTTTGCAATGCAACTTGAAACGAGTGCATTTTCAGCGAAAGAAGCCTGGGAAAATTCATTAACGAAATATGCTAAAACAGTCTCGATTAAAGAGTCAGATATACAAGTATTATTACAGTTCGGTGAGACGATTGGTATGCATGATAAATATTCACAACAAAAACAAATCATTTTAGCATTAAAACATTTAGAAAGAGAAGAGCAGGAAGCAATCGATTCGCAAGGTAGTTACGAACGAATGTCTAAAATGCTAGGCGTTTTAAGTGGAATATTAATCGTTATATTACTCTTGTAGGAGGGGTTTAAATTGATTACAAATTATGCACTGATGTTTCAAATAGCTGGGATTGGGGTAATTGCTGCCATTATCCATGCGGTCTTAAAAAAAGCTGGGCAAGAAGAGTTTGCTACATGGACAATTATTACTGCATTCATTATCGTATTTCTACAAGTTATCACGAAAGCTGGTGATCTATTTAATAAAGTTAGGGATGTATTTCTATTTCATTAGATTAGGGGTGAGAGTCGTTGGAAATCATCCAAATTGTTGGCATTGGGTTAGCAGCTACATTTGTCATTCTTCTATTAAATCAATTTAAAATGAATAATTTTACTTTAGCAATAACAATTTTTATTAGCTGCGTATTATTTTTATTTTTATTAGATAAAGTGCAATTCTTATTAGATCAAATTCAAAAACTAGCAAATCAGGCGAGTATTAAAAATGTGTATGTTGAAACTTTATTAAAAATAATTGGCATCGCATACATAGCTGAATTTGGCGTTCAAATTACGAAAGATGCAGGCCAAGGTGCAATTGCCTCTAAGATTGAATTAGGGGGAAAAGTATTAATTTTGGTTCTTGCAGTACCGATTTTAACAGCTTTAATTGAAACAATTTTAAGTTTTTTACCAAAAATTTCTTAGATGTAAGGAAGGGAGGACATTATGTCAAAAAGGATGAAAGTATTTCTTCTTTTCTTTACTCTCTTTTTTTTAGTACCAAGAATTGTACAAGCTGCTCCTCCACCTGCTGAAATCGTAAATGAACAAATACAAAAGTTAGGGATCGACGAAGTTCAAAAGTATTGGGATGAAGTTGTTCATCAATATGGTGGTTTTTTACCAGAAAGTCAAAAAGGGGACTTTATCCAATTTATTAAGGGAGAAAAGAAATTTTCATTGCAAGAATGGTTTATAGCATTTGCTAAATATATATTTTTTGAGTTATTAAGTAATGGAAAAATATTAGGGATCTTAATTATGTTAGTTATTTTTAGTTCTTTACTCCAATCATTACAAAATGCATTTGAGAAGAGTACCGTCAGTAAAATTGCGGATAGTGTTGTTTTTCTAGTATTAGTCGTGTTTGCATTAAATAGTTTTTATATTGCCACTCAGGCTACACAAGATGCCATTACAGTTATGATTGATTTTTTACGAGCATTAATACCGATTTTACTAGCTTTAATTGCGACATCAGGTGGTGTGATATCAGTTGGCGTTTTCCATCCAATCTTAATATTTTTAATGCATACAAGTGGATTACTAGTAACCTATTTTGTATTACCCTTAATTCTTGTATCTACAATTTTAAGTATTGTAAGCATTATAAATGATGAGTTAAAGGTAACGAAATTAGCTTCTTTAATAAGGAATGTTGCGGTAGGGGTACTAGGAATCTTTTTAACTATTTTTTTAGGGGTATTAAGTGTACAAGGTTTGACGACTGCAGTATCGGATGGGATAGCAGTAAAAACAGCTAAATTTGTAACAAGTAATTTTGTTCCGGTTGTTGGTAAAGTTTTTGCAGATGTAACTGATACAGTCATTAGTGCTTCTTTGCTATTAAAAAATACAGTTGGGATCGTAGGATTAGTTACATTGTTAGCAATCGTTGTTTTCCCAGCTATTAAAATATTAATTTTAGCTTTAATTTATAAATTCTCAGCAGCGATTTTACAACCTGTTGGAAGTAAAAATATCATAAGCACGATTGATACGATCGGTAAAAGTGTAACTTATTTATTTGTTTGTTTAGCAATTGTTTCACTAATGTTTTTCTTGAGTATGACTTTAATAATAGCGGCAGGTAACATTGTCGTCATGTTTAGGTAGGTGAAAAAATGGAATTCTTTATACACTGGGTTTCAAATATTATCGTCTATATACTAGTTGCAACCGTCATTATGATGTTAATTCCAAATAACGGCTTAGCAAAATATGTGCGATTTGTAGCGAGTCTATTATTAATTGTCATGATGCTTCAACCTATATTTCAATTATTCAGAGTAAATATAAAAGAAGTGCTTGCTGGGTACCAGTCTGAAACGTATGTAGCTAATGGTGAAATAAAAAATGAAATAAATAATAAGAAAAATGAAATACAAGAAGCAGAGCGTGCATATATATTAAAACAAATGGCTGTCCAAATGAAAAAGGACGTTGAAAAAAGCTTTACGAAAGAATTTGAACAGGTCATTACAAATGTGGATTTACAAGTAAAAGATGGAGTTAATACAGTAAAAACAGCTCAAGATCTATCTAAAGTAATCGTTTACGTAGGCCCTAAAAAAGATGAGACAAGCAATGTAGAACCTGTTCAAGAAGTATCAATTAATACTGATCAGCCAGTCCAGACAGACGATGAAAAAATTAAACATCAAGAGTTACAAACTTTTTTAGCAAATAAATGGGAGCTTGAGGACAAGCAAATCGAAGTCAAAATGGAAGGAGGGGAGTAATGACAAATGAAAAAAAAGATTCCACCAATAAAATTAGCAGACTTTCTAAAAGGAAATAGCGATGATAATACCTCTTCTGACAAAGAAAAAAGTCCATTTAAACTGACGAGAAAATATGTACTTGCTTTACTGGGACTCGGGATTTGTTGGATGATTGCAAGCAGTCTTTTTGCTAATACAAATCAAAAAACGAATTCAATGCTTTCACCTATTTCGACAGAAACGAGTGGATCACCAAAAAATAATGAACAAGCTGTTGAGACTCTTGGAAGTGGTGGTGGAAAATCCTCATCGAACAAAATAGAAGAAATTGAAAAAAAATACGAGCAGCAGCTTACAGAAACATTAAATAATATGGCTGGTGTAAGTAATGTAAAAGTAGAAATAAATCTTGAAAGTAGTGGAAGGAAAGTCTATCAAACGAACAAAACAAATCGAACTCAAGAAACGAATGAAACTGATAAACAAGGTGGAACACGAAATATTGATGATCAATCTCAAGAAGAGCAAGTAGTCATTATTGATAACGGAGATAAACAAGAGCCAGTAATAGTTGAGACTGAAATGCCAAGGATTAGAGGAGTCTTAATTGTAGCTAAAGGTGCACAAAATCTAGAAATTAAACAAATGATTAGAGAAGCCGTTACACGATTACTTGATGTACCAAGCTATCGTGTCTCTGTACAACCAAAAAAATAAGAGGAAGAAGGTAAAAGTTAAATGAAAAAACAAACAATTTGGTTATTAACAATGTTAAGTTTAGTAGTAGTATTATCAGTTTATTATGTTACGACACCTGATAATTTAAAAACAACAAGTTTTATGAACATGAATACGAATACAAATACTGATTCATTAGATTCAACGCCTAAAGATACGAAGAAAACAGATGCTAATACAGCTACTTCAAAACATAATGATAAAGAAACTACTTCTCAAGAAAATTCTACTAGTGAAGTATTCTTAAAACAACGCATGGAACAAGAAGATCAAAGAAGTCAATTAATCGATGAGTATAAAGCTACTGTTGACTCTGCAACTGCATCAGCTCAAGAAAAGAGTGAAGCATTTACTAACATGAATGAACTTCAAAAATTAACTGCATTAGAATCAGACGTAGAAGCTATGATAAAAGAAGCTGGGTATAAAGATGCGCTAGTTCGTTCTGACAAAGATGAAGTAAAAGTAGATGTAACATCAGCAAAACCAAGTAGAAAAGCAGCCAATGACATTATTCAAATGACAAGAAGTGTCTTAGGTGAAAAACTAGTAGTTGTAAAATTCCAAGTTAAATAATTTTATGAACTAAGCCAGTAGAAGTTATTCTACTGGCTATTATTTTGCTAAAAAAAGCAAGCTTTCGTTAGACAAAATAAAAGTACGTGTAAGGAAAACATTATGTATGTATTAGCCCAAAACTAAGAGGTTGCCGGCTGTTTAAATCGCCTCTTGCTTAGTGGAGCATTCTATATGGCTCTTCATTTATTTTAATAAGCTTATTAATATTTATTATGAATTTTAGGATTATTCGTAATTCCTATGTACTTTCTGTCTTAGTATTTCCCTGTTATAATAGTTTATATTGAATTATTTTTGGTAAGGAATAATCTATAAATATTCCTTGAAAAATAGCTAAAAATAATTAGGAAATTCCTTGGTTAAAATAATTTGTTGAAAAGTTTAGTATTAGGTTATAAGATTAGACTATATGTCTTAAGGGGTGAACAGAATGAAAATTCATGAAATTAGAGAACTAATTAAGTTAATCGATCAATCAACAATAAATGAATTCGAATTAGAGGATAATGGTGCTATTGTTAAAATTAAAAAAGGTGGTCAACCAACTGTTGTGACATCTGCACCAGTTGTACATCAAGAGGTAGCTCCTGTTGTGACATCTGCACCAGTTGCTACTTTAGAAAAACCAGTTGCACAAGAAGTTGCTGCACCTGTAGTGGAAAAAGAAGATACAAGTAACTTACATAAGATTACATCACCAATGGTAGGTACTTTCTATGCATCTCCATCTCCTGATGCAAAAGAATACGTAACAGTTGGCGATCGTATTAAAAATGATTCAATCGTTTGTATCGTTGAAGCAATGAAGCTTTTTAATGAAATTGAAGCTGAAGTTGAAGGCGAAATCGTTGAAGTACTTGCTAAAAATGGTCAATTAGTAGAATACGGTCAACCTTTATTCTTGGTAAAGGCCTAAATCACTATAAAAAATTAACAGTACTTTACTAGAGAAGGTGAAGAAATGAAAAAGGTTTTAATAGCGAATCGAGGCGAAATCGCCATTCGAATTATTAGAGCATGTAAAGAATTAAATATTGAAACAGTTGCTATTTACTCTGAAGGAGATAAAGAAGCATTACATGTTCAAATGGCTGATGAAGCATATTGTGTCGGTCCTAAATTATCAAAAGACAGTTATTTAAATATGACAAATATCATTAGTATCGCCAAATTAACTGGTTGTGACGGAATCCATCCTGGTTATGGTTTCTTATCAGAAAATGCTAGTTTTGCAGAATTATGTACAGAGTGCAATGTGAAATTCATTGGACCAACGGCTGATTCTATTTCTAAAATGGGTACAAAAGACGTTGCTCGAGAAACAATGAAAGAAGCAGGAGTACCTGTAGTGCCTGGTTCACAAGGTATTATTGAAAGTGTAGAAGATGGTAAAAAAATTGCTGCAGAAATCGGCTATCCAGTTATTATAAAAGCTACAGCTGGTGGCGGAGGTAAAGGAATCCGTGTAGCAAAAGATGAAAACGAACTTGTAAAAGGTATACAAATTACTCAACAAGAAGCTCAAACAGCTTTCGGTAATCCGGGTGTGTATCTTGAACGATATATAACAGATTTTCGACATGTTGAAATTCAAGTATTAGCAGATGAACATGGTAATACGATTCATCTTGGAGAACGTGATTGCACAATTCAACGACGTCTTCAAAAATTAGTAGAAGAAGCTCCATCACCTGTATTAGACGAAGAAACTCGTCAAAAAATGGGTCAAGCAGCTGTTCGTGCAGCTGAAGCAGTTAATTACTGGGGTGCAGGTACTGTAGAGTTTATTTATGAACCACAGACTAAAAACTTCTACTTTATGGAGATGAATACGCGTATTCAAGTTGAACATCCTGTCACTGAATATATTTCTGGTATTGATCTTATTAAGCAACAATTATTAATTGCTAAAGGTCATCCGTTAAAAATTACTCAATCAGACGTATCTTTAAAAGGATGGTCAATTGAATGTCGTATTAATGCAGAAAATCCAGATAAAAACTTTATGCCTTCTCCTGGTAAAATCATTTCGTATTTACCACCAGGTGGTCCGAATGTTCGTGTTGATTCTGCTGTATATAGTGGATACACAATTCCGCCATATTATGATTCTATGATTGCGAAAGTTATCGTACATGGCAAGACAAGAGAAGAAGCAATTGCTATAATGATAAGAGCACTTGAGGAATTTGTGGTAGAAGGAATTTACACAACAATTCCATTCCATTTAAATTTATTGCAAAATGAAATCTTCGTAAAAGGGAAGTATAATACTAAATTCCTTGAGGAGCATGCGCTTGTTAAAGGATAAAGTGGAGGGATCTGTATGAACGAAAATCAAATTTTAGAAATGGGTACTGCGACATTAGGTCGAGTAGAAATCGCACCTGAAGTAATCGAAGTAATTGCTGGTATTGCAGCTGCTGAAGTTGATGGTGTTTCAAGTATGCGTGGAAACCTAGCATCTGGTATTTCTGAAATTATCGGAAAGAAATATCACGGTAAAGGTGTCCGAGTTGATTTAACAGACGATCGAATTACAATCGATGTATACATTCTAGTTAAATTTGGTAAGTCAATCCCAACTGTAGCAGGTAATGTACAAGACAATATTCGTCAAGCATTGTTAACGATGACAGGTCTTGAATTATCTGAAGTAAATGTTCATATAGTAGGAGTTCAATTCGATACGAAACCTGATCAAGAAGCTCCAATTGAACTTTAATATTATAAAAAGAGGATGTCCCAAAAATATAAACTTTTTGGGGCATCCCTTTTTTGAGCATAAAAAAATAAGAAAATCGTTCTTTTTGGTATAATTGAGTCACCACAACCAACAACCTGAAAGGAACGATTTTCTTATGTATAAACAGTATAACATGAATCAACTAACTCTTCCAATGGACATTGAGGTATTAATTCCTACTAATCACCTTGCCCGTTTAATTGACACTGCAGTCGATAAAATGGATCCTACTATTTTTTCTTCTTTTCACACAGGTGGTGGCCGTCCGCCCTATCATCCAAAAATGATGTTAAAAGTTATCCTTTATGCTTATTCAAACCGTATGTATTCCTCTAGACAAATTGCGAAACAACTGAAAGAGAATATTGTTTTTATGTGGCTTTCGGGCGAACAACAACCTGATTTCCGTACAATTAACCGTTTTCGAAGCGATCGAATGAAAGACGTAATTTATGAAACGTTCTTTTCAATTGTCGATCTTCTTCGAGCAGAGGGTCTTGTAAAACTTGAGGACTATTTTCTTGATGGTACCAAAATTGAGGCAAATGCCAATAAATACACTTTCGTTTGGCGTAAATCCACGGAAAAATATGATCAAAAACTCGATGAAAAATTCCAACAGATTGTGTTAGGAATTGAAAAAGTGATCCAAGAAGATGAAGATTTAGAACAAGAAACAGACATTGAAGCGAAATTAGAGGAATCACCAATTACGTCCGAAAAAATCGCTGATACCGTGAAAAAGTTAGAGAAAAGACTAGAAAAAGATCCTAAAAATAAGGCGATAAAGAAAGCAAAGCGTCAGTTGGAGAAAGATTTACTACCAAGAAAACTAAAATATGAGAAACAAAAGGCAACATTTCAAAATCGTAACAGTTATTCCAAGACCGATCCCGATGCAACTTTTATGCGAATGAAAGAAGATCATATGAAAAATGGTCAGTTAAAAGCAGGATATAATGTACAAATTGGAACGGAAAATCAATTTATTGTTGGCTTTAGTCTTCACCAACGCGCAGGTGATCCAGGCTGCCTCATCCCTCATTTAGATCTATTGGAAAAGTACAATCGTCCAAAACCAAATTCGATCATTGCCGACTCTGGTTATGGGAGTGAAGAAAATTACGCTCATTGTGAGGAAAAAGAAATAGAGGCTTTTATTAAATACAACACATTCGATAAGGAACAAACTAAGGCATGGAAAAAACAAATTGGTCGTGCTGAAAATATGACTTATGATGAGGAATTAGATGAATGGATTTGTGTAAATGATAAACGACTAGTTTTCCAATATGAAAGTAAAAAGAAAACAGATAACGGTTATGAATCCATTAAACGAACGTATCAATGCGTAGAATGCCCTAACTGCCCGTTCCAAAGCACCTGTGCCAAAGGAAAAGAAATGAAAACGATCCAAGTCTCCATCAAAAATCAGATCCAACGAAAAGACATACGGAAAAGACTATCGACTGAAGAAGGGGATCAAAAATATCGAAAAAGAAAAATTGATGTAGAACCTGTCTTTGGCCAAATAAAACATAATCAAGGGTATAAACGATTTACAATGAAAGGCCTGTCCAAAAATACCACGGACTGGGGTCTAATTTGTGTTGCCCATAATCTAAAAAAATGGGAATCCACTTCCAAAAAACTGAAAAAATAACAAAATAATAAAAGGAAATTCCTCTCCTAAAATCTCCAATTTTATAAAAAACCCTCAAAAAATGATGAAATGAAAAAAACTGCCTCAAAATGTCGTCATTCAATGACCTTTTGAGACAGCTTCTTTTTTTGTTTGCTAGATAAGGAAGTAAGGACCATTTAGGACTAGTCTTACTAACTGATTAAATATTTCGAAATATGTTAAAATTTATTTAAAAAGAAATAGGTGATTTTATGAACATAATTTTGAGGACTAATAGAACAAACTTAAGCGAATTTGTTGAAAGCGATTGGCAACAAGTACATAAATATGCATCGCAATTAGTTGTATGTCAATTTCAACCATGGGGACCGAATACTGAAAATGAGACTAAGGAATTTATTCAAAACATCCTAAAAGATATGAAACAAATAAATAGGACTAGATTTGCATTTGCAATAATAGAAAATAAATCGGGTGAATTAATCGGATCGATCGAGTTTAATATTAGGGATGAAATAAATCAAATAGGTGAAATAGGATATATCGTTCATCCGAACTATTTGGGCATGGGATTTGCGAGTGAAGTTACGAAAGAAATAATTTCATTTGGATTTAATAAATTTAAGCTTCATCGTATATTTGCAACATGTGATGTTAGAAACATTGCATCAGCAAAAGTACTTGAAAAATGTGGATTAACTCTAGAAGGTAAAATGCGTGAAGATTTATTATTAAGAGACGGCTGGAGAGACACGTATTTATATAGCATACTAGAACATGAATGGGCAGAGAGCAAGTTGTATAGAAAAGACGTTAAAATCTAATCGTACTTATTAATTTTTTTACTTCTTAAAAATCTTTTATCATCCCATTAATCCCATTCTATTTATACTTTTGGTTCTAATGTTCGTGTTTTGGTATGTAAATATTGTTTTATAGTACTAAAAATGAATATTTTTTTAAAAAACACAAACATTCTTCTGTTATTTTCTTCGATTTTAAGTTAAAATGTAGAAAAGAGTTTAAAGTATTGAGTTTGCTTAGAAACGTTAATAATAATAAAAATAAGAGTTAATAAAGACAGTCGTTGGAACTTATTAAAAAAAATGGTAAAATAACGTGTTACTATACAAAAAATTCGTTATTACCTATGCAACGAATGATGAATTTAGCTTAAAGGAGTTTATTATTTTGATGAAACGTAGAAAAGCAAGGGAACTTGCATTACAAACATTATTCCAAATGGATTTAAGTGAAGCGAATGCTTCAGATGCATTAAAGCATGTATTAGAAGAAGCAGAAGAAAAACAAGATGCATTTTTAGAGGCAATTGTAACAAATTTTGTTAGTCATAAAGAAGTAATTGACGAACAATTAGCTTCAAATATCGAAAGCTGGACGATTGATCGTTTAGGCACTGTTGATCGTAATATCCTTAGAATCGCTCTAGTGGAAATTAATTACCTAGAGGATGTTCCGAAAAGTGTAGCAATCAATGAAGCGATTGAGATTGCTAAAGTTTACGGTGATGATGATTCTAGTAAATTTATCAATGCGGTATTATCAAAATTCTAAATAGATAGATTGTTTATATGCATAGGGGGAAACTAAAATGGTAGCAACATTAATTAATGGTAAAGAAGTTTCAGTATCAATTCGTGAGGAGTTAAAGATTGGTGTTTCAGAATTAAAAGAACAAGGTGTTACACCAGGTTTAGCAGTTGTTTTAGTTGGAAATAATTCTGCTTCAAGAACATATGTGAATTCAAAGCATAAAGCATGTAATGAATTAGGAATGTATTCTGAAGTAATTGAATTACCTGAAACAGTTACTGAAGATGAGTTATTATCCGTTGTAAACAAATTAAACGATGATCAGTCAATTCATGGTATCTTAGTTCAGTTGCCATTACCTGCTCATATCTCAGAAAAGAAAGTAATTGAAACAATTTCGCCATTAAAGGATGTTGATGGATTTCATCCAATTAATATTGGAAGAATGATGACAAATCAAGATTCATTACTACCTTGTACTCCTTTTGGTATATTAAAATTAATAGAAAATACTAATATTCCGATTAGTGGAAAACATGTCGTTGTTATTGGACGTAGTAATATTGTAGGGAAACCAGTTGGACAACTATTCTTAAACGAAAATGCAACGGTTACTTATACACATTCACGTACAACTAATCTAAAAAATATTACAAAGCAAGCTGATATATTAATTGTTGCTATTGGTGTAGCAAAATTAATTACAGCTGATTATGTTAAAGAGGGAGCAATTGTCATTGACGTCGGTATGAATAGAGACGAAAATGGCAAATTATGCGGAGACGTAAATTTTGAAGATGTAAAAAATGTTGCGGGTTATATCACTCCTGTACCAGGTGGAGTAGGTCCAATGACAATTACAATGCTACTTCATAATACGTTAAAAGCAGCTTCTCAAATTGATAGTAAATTAAATTTGAGTACGAAACTTTAATCTTTTTGCTTTGTATGAATGAAAGAAGGGCTATGCATGACGGAAAAGCTACCAGTTACTGTTACAGCATTAACTAAATATTTAAAAGCAAAATTTCAAGCGGATCGTAATTTGCAAAATATACTTCTCCGTGGAGAAATCTCAAATTTTAAACGTCATTCATCTAGCGGTCATTATTATTTTACCTTAAAAGATGATGGTGCTAGAATTGCAGCTGTCATGTTTCAATCTTATAATGCAAATATCGCATTTCAACCAACCGATGGTATGCAGGTTATTGTACAAGGTGAGATAAATGTATACCCAGGATCTGGTAGCTATCAAATCTACATAAGAGACATGCAGCCCGATGGGGTTGGCGGTCTCTTTGTAGCTTATGAACAATTGAAGAAAAAACTATTAGAAGAAGGACTCTTTGATCAGAAATTTAAGAAAAAGATTCCTTCTTTTCCTAGTGTAATCGGGGTTGTTACTTCACCAACGGGTGCTGCTGTCCGAGATATTATTACAACGATTCAACGAAGATATCCAATTGGAAAAATAGTTGTAATTCCGACACTTGTACAGGGTGAAGGAGCGAAAGCGTCGATTGTAAAATCAATTGAAACAGCGGGTAAAATGAAAGAAATTGATGTGTTAATAGTTGGACGAGGTGGAGGGTCAATTGAGGAACTCTGGGCCTTTAATGAAGAAATAGTAGCGCGAGCGATCTTTGAATCAAAAATCCCAATCATTTCCGCAGTGGGTCATGAGACGGATACGACAATTGCTGATTATGTCGCTGATCTAAGGGCACCTACACCAACAGCTGCAGCAGAATTAGTTTCATTAAGTCAAAGAGAAATACTAGAGCAATTTACAGTTCGAAAATCAAGACTTAATAAAGCGATGGATATGATTGTTGAACGAAAACAAGCGCAATTAAAGGCTGTTCAAGATGCATATGTTTTTAGATATCCAAATTCATTATTTCATCCAAAACAAGAGCAATTTGACCGGATTAATGAGCGCTTACATACTTCTATAAATGAAATTGTTAAGACGAAAATAAATAAGCTTAAAGAACTAAATTCATCACTGCTTATTCATCATCCAAGTAATCGAGTTCAGCTTGAAAAGCAAAAGCACGAGCAATTACATATGGCATTACAAAAAGAATTTAATCGACTAATTACCCAAAAGAAATTTGAAATGGAAAGAATAATTCATACACTTGATGCTCTTAGTCCATTAAAAGTTATGGCCAGAGGTTATTCATTAGCATATAAAAATGATAAAGAATTGATGAAATCGGTTAAACAGGCAAAAAGTGGAGACCGATTCCAATTACAAATGACCGATGGGAAATTAAATTGTACAGTGCTTGAAGTAAAGGAGAGTGAATCAATTGTCACAAAATGAGCGTTCTTTTGAAGAAGCAATTAAAGAAATTGAAATGATCGTCCAAAAATTAGAGCAAGGTGACGTACCTCTTGAAAAAGCGATCGAATATTTTCAAGAAGGTATAAAACTATCTCAAATTTGTCAAGAGAAGCTTACAAAAGTTGAAAAACAAATGACTTCTATTTTAAATGAACAGGGTGAACAAACTCCTTTTACTGTTGAGGAGGATTAATATGAACACTTTCAAAGATTTTATGGAGTATTCCAGTAGAATAGTAAATGATGAAATGTTGAAATCGGTTGAAAGATTAAAAGCACCAGAAAAATTAAAAGAATCTATGTCCTATTCATTGCAAGGTGGAGGTAAAAGAATTAGACCTCTTTTACTTTTCGCAACGCTAGACGCATTTGGTAATGACCCATTAATTGGGATTAAACCTGCATGTGCTTTAGAAATGATTCATACTTATTCATTAATTCATGATGATTTACCATGTATGGATGATGATGATTTTCGAAGAGGAAAACCGACAAATCATAAAGTATTTGGAGAAGATCTTGCGGTACTAGCAGGTGATGGATTATTGACTTACGCATTTAAATTAATTACGGAAATGAATGATTGTCGTGTTTCTGATCAAGTGAAACTACAATTAATTAGTGAATTAGCGATTGCTGCGGGTCCTGAAGGTATGGTTGCCGGTCAGGTAGCTGATATGGAAGGTGAAAGTAAAGAGCTTTCTGGAGAAGAGTTGCAATCAATCCATGAAAGGAAAACCGGTAAAATGCTAATGTATCCAGTAATTGCAGGTGCAATTATTTCAAAAGCAACAGCCGAACAATTATCTCATCTAACGCAATTTGCTTATAAACTTGGTATCGCATTTCAAATACAAGATGATATTTTAGACGTAATAGGTGATGAAGAAGTATTAGGTAAACCGGTTGGTAGTGATATAGAAAATGATAAAACTACTTATGTAAAACTATATTCCGTCGAGGGTGCTAAAGAAAGACTTCATACATTTATTACTGAAGCTAAACAACATATAAGAGCATGTGGGATTAAAGATGACTACTTAATCTCAATTTGTGATTTTGTTGAAAATCGCACTTTTTAAACTTTGATTATGTCATTTTATACATGTCATTTGAATAGCTTTATTCATTTATGTATAATGTAACTACTTTATAATCGTTAATGTTGTTAATAAAATATACAGAAATGTAGGCCGTTAACACATATGTGCTAGCGGCTTTCTTTACATTATTAGAAATAATTTTGTTTTATAAAAATAAAAAACATTAAACAGATTTTAATAAAAATGGTATTATGATACATGGTGTTAAGAGTTAGTTATTTAAGGAACTAGCGTTTAACTACAAGTATGGTAAAATCATTTTATAGATAAAATTACATAATAATGAATTATTTATATAGATTTAACATCTAGGAAGGTGAGTGATCCAAGATGGATCTTACGACAATTGAAAATCCGAGCTTTTTAAAAAATAAAACGAACGGTGAATTAGAAGTATTAAGTGAAGAAATTCGTAAATTTCTAATTCAACAGCTCTCTGAGACAGGTGGTCATATTGCGCCAAATTTAGGTGTTGTTGAATTAACGATTGCATTACATAAAGTCTTTGATTCGCCTAAAGACAAATTTTTATGGGATGTAGGACATCAATCATATGTTCATAAAATTTTAACTGGTCGAGCAAAAGAATTTACTACACTAAGACAGTTTAAAGGTTTATGTGGCTTTCCTAAGCGAAATGAAAGTGAGCATGATGTATGGGAAACTGGACACAGCTCGACTTCACTATCTGCTGCAATGGGGATGGCTATTGCTAGAGATATAAAGAAAACTGGTGAATACATTGTTCCGATTATCGGGGATGGTGCATTAACTGGTGGGATGGCTCTTGAAGCAATGAATCATATTGGACATGAACAAAAAGATGTCATCGTTATTTTAAATGATAATGAAATGTCTATAGCTCCGAACGTTGGTGCTTTACATAGCATTTTAGGTAGACTGAGAACAACTGGGAAATACCGTTGGGCAAAAGGTGAACTTGAAGGTGTGATCAAAAAAATACCTGGAATCGGAGATAAACTTTCAAGTACATCAAAAAAATTAAAAGATAGCCTAAAATACTTAGTCACACAAGGAATGTTTTTTGAGGAAATGGGATTCACTTATTTTGGACCAGTTGATGGGCATAATTTTGAAGATTTATTTGAATCACTTGAATATGCTAAGAAAACAAAAGGTCCAGTTCTAGTCCATGTACTAACGAAAAAAGGAAAAGGATATAAGCCAGCAGAAAGTGATGATATTGGAACTTGGCATGGCACAGGTCCTTATAAAGTTGAATCTGGGAAGTTAATAAAGCCGGATAAGGCACCACCAGCATGGAGTAAACTTGTTAGTGATACTGTATTAAAGTTAGCATTAAAAGATGAGCGAATCGTAGCGATTACTCCTGCTATGCCAGTAGGTTCAAAATTGGAAAATTTCCAAGCTCAATTACCTGACAGAATTTTTGATGTCGGTATTGCAGAGCAACACGCCGCAACTGTAGCAGCTGGTTTAGCAACACAAGGAATGAAGCCGTTTTTAGCAATTTATTCCACATTCCTTCAAAGAGCATACGACCAAGTATTACATGATATTTGTAGACAAAATTTAAATGTATTCATTGGAATCGACCGTGCGGGATTAGTAGGTGCCGATGGGGAAACTCATCAAGGTGTCTTTGATATTGCCTTCCTACGACACATACCAAACTTAGTATTAATGATGCCTAAAGATGAAAATGAAGGTCAACATATGGTAAACACAGCAATTCGATACGATGATGGTCCAATTGCATTGCGTTTCCCAAGAGGCAATGGTATAGGGGTATCAATGGATGATCAATTAAAAGAAATCCCAATTGGGTCATGGGAAGTATTAAAAGAAGGTACTGATGCAGTTATCTTAACTTTTGGTACGACAATAAAAATGGCACTAGATGCAGCCGATGAGTTAGAGAAGGAAAATATCTCTGTTAAAGTAGTAAACGCCAGATTTATTAAACCGATGGATACTGCAATGTTAAATGATATCTTTAAGGACAAAAAGCCGATTTTAACGATTGAAGAAGCAGTATTACAAGGTGGTTTTGGAAGTGCTGTTTTAGAATTTGCAAGTTCAAATAATTTTCAAAACGTCCGCGTAGAACGTATAGGTATACCGGATTTATTTGTTGAACACGGTGATGTAGATAAATTACTTGATGAAATTCATTTAACAAAAGATGAATCGGTTAAGAAAATACGTGAAATGGTTTGTAATAAATAAGAGGATGACATTTAAATGGCAAAAAAGGAACGAGTAGACGTACTTTTAGTAGATCGTGGTTTAATTGAAACACGAGAAAAAGCTAAACGAGCAATTATGGCAGGACTAGTCTATACAAACGAACAAAGATTAGATAAGCCTGGAGAAAAAATAGATATTGAACTTCCATTACAAATCAAAGGTGAAGTTATGCCTTATGTGAGCCGTGGAGGGTACAAATTAGAAAAAGCTATAAATACATTCGATTTATCAGTTAAAGATAAAATTATGATTGATATTGGCTCTTCAACAGGGGGATTTACGGATTGTGCCCTCCAAAATGGTGCAAAAAAATCATATGCACTTGATGTTGGCTACAATCAACTTGCTTGGAAATTAAGGCAAGATGAACGTGTTATTGTAATGGAACGAACGAATTTTCGTTATGTTAAACCTGAAGATTTAGTCGAAGGTTTACCTCAATTTGCTTCAATTGACGTATCCTTTATTTCGTTACGTTTGATTTTACCAGTCCTAAAAACATTATTAGTACCTTCAAGTGATGTAGTCGCGTTAATTAAACCCCAATTTGAAGCTGGTAGAGAACAAGTTGGTAAAAAGGGGATAGTACGTGATCCAAAAGTGCATGAACAAGTTATTGAAATGATGATCGATTTTGCTCTTCGCCAAGGATATGATATAAAAGCATTAACTTTTTCTCCTATAACTGGTGGAGACGGTAATATAGAATTTTTAATTCACCTTCATTGGGAAGGTTCAAAAGAAATTGGAAATAGCGAGTTAAATCAATCACCAATGGAAATCGTAAATGAGGCACATAGTGAATTAAAGAAGGTTAAATAATAAAAGGAAACCAAATAGGTTTCCTTTTTCTCCTTTTTCAAATTTAGTAATGAATGTTAAAGAATTCGTTAAATCGGATACAAAAGAAAAAATTATGTTTAAAAAATACATTTTATGAAAACGTTTAAAAATATATATACAATAACCAGTAGATTAGTTAAGATAATCTGTAAGTAAGATATTTGTCGGAATTTGCAAAGAGGTGTATTATGAATAAAGGTCAGCGTCATATAAAAATACGAGAAATTATCGCAAAAAATGAAGTCGAAACACAAGATGAGTTAGTACAAGCACTACGAGACTTAGGGTTTAAAGTAACCCAAGCAACAATTTCACGTGATATAAAGGAACTACATTTAGTAAAAGTACCGTTATCTGATGGTCGATATAAATATAGCTTACCTGCAGATCAAAGATTTAATCCATTACAAAAACTAAAAAGACTTTTAATTGATTCATTTATAAAAATTGATAGTTCAAGTCATCTAATTGTAATGAAAACTTTGCCAGGTAATGCGAATGCAGTAGGTGCATTAATTGATCATTTAGAGTGGGATGAAATTATGGGTACAATCTGTGGTGATGATACGATCTTAATCATTTGTCGTACACCTGCAGATGCTGAGGATTTAAAAGAAAAATTTATTGACATGCTTCAATAGGAGAATGGTTTTAAAAAGAGGAGAGAAACTCATTGTTATCTGAAATTATCATTAAAAATTTTGCAATCATTGAGGAAGTTTCCATTTCATTTGAAAAGGGTTTAACTGTACTAAGTGGTGAAACAGGAGCGGGGAAGTCGATCATTATTGACGCTATCGGTCTGTTACTTGGTGGTCGTGGATCTGCAGAATTCGTAAGATATGATACTGAAAAAGCTGAAATTGAAGGCTTATTTCATATCGAAAATGAGAATCATCTAATTTATTCTAGATGCAGAGAATTAGGCTTTGACATTGAAGATGAAATGATCATTTTAAAAAGAGATATTACTTCATCTGGTAAAAGTGTATGCCGTATCAATGGGAAATTAGTGACAACTTCTATACTTAAGGAAATTGGTGGTTTACTTGTTGATATTCATGGGCAACATGAAAGCCAAGACTTAATGAATCAAGAATATCATTTACCGATGTTACAACAATATGATGAAAAAGCAATTGCTCCTTTGTATACTGAATATCAAACTATATTTAATAACTATACAGACTTAAAAAAACAGTTAAAACAATTAACTGAGAATGAACAACAAATGGCTCATAGGTTAGATTTAATTCAATTTCAGTTAACAGAAATACAAAATGCGAATTTGATGGAAAATGAAGACGATCAATTAATGGAAGAAAGACTCAAAATTTCAAATTTTGAACGCATTTATAAATCCTTAGTCGAAGCATATCAAAGTTTATCGCAAGATGGATCAGGTTTAGATTCGGTTAGGTCGAGTATGTATTCTTTAGAGTCAGTAACGAATATTGATAATGACATTAAAGAAATGCATGAAGGAATTAGTAGCAGCTATTACTTATTAGAGGATATATCATATCGATTACGTGATTCCATTGAGCAAATGGAATACGATCCAAATCGATTAAACGAAATAGAAACTCGTCTAAGTGAGATCTCTATGTTAAAAAAGAAGTATGGCCACAGTGTTGCTGATATCTTAAAATACGCAGAAGATATTGAACAAGAGTTGGATACTATTCAACATAAAGATATGCATATAGAGAAGTTGCAAAAAGACTTAGATCAAGTAACAAACAATCTAATTAATGCAGGTAAAGCTCTTTCAAATAAAAGAAAAGAATTAGCCATCAAATTGACTGCAGATATACATAAAGAATTAAAAGAACTTTATATGGATAAAACAACCTTTGAAATTATGTTTGATGTTGAAGAAGGTCAAGAATCAGATCCATTAATGGATGATCAGCATGTGAAGTTTAAAAAAGATGGATTTGATTTTGTTGAATTTTATATTTCAACAAACCCAGGTGAGCCTTTAAAGCCATTAGCAAAGGTTGCTTCTGGTGGCGAACTGTCAAGGATGTTCTTAGCATTAAAGAGTATTTTTACAAAGCATCAAGGGATTACTTCAATAATATTTGATGAAGTTGATACAGGGGTAAGTGGTAGAGTAGCACAGGCAATCGCAGAAAAAATACACAAAGTTTCAATCGATTCTCAAGTACTTTGTATAACTCACTTACCACAAGTTGCATCTATGGCAGATACGCATTTATTTATCGCCAAATTAATTGATGGAAATCGAACGAAAACTTCTGTTACTCCATTAAGAAATGATCAAAAAATTAATGAAATTGCAAGGATGATCGCTGGAGTTGAAATTACAGATGTAACGATACAACACGCTAAAGAATTGATTGATCAGGCAGCTTCTGCAAAATACCAATCTCAATGAGCAAAAGAGAATGTTTAATGATAGATTTTTCTATACATTAAATATTCTCTTTTTTTTATGGGAATTATTGATAAATTAGTAATTGGAAAATGCTAAATGAAACATACTAATACAACATTATACGTTAAAGATTCTATCATATTTTTACAATCATATTTTGCTTTTACAAAGCTAACATTAACTACATAGCCACGAATTAAAAAATGAAATTTGGCGCTAAGGAGAGTGATTCGCTTGTGAAAAAAATAAATGTTCAACGAATAATAAAAATTCTTCTCCTTTTATTTATAGTTGGTATTGGCGTGTTTAATATAAATCAAAATAATGTATTTTCATCTACCATAAAAAAGAAAGATCAGCAAGAAATTGTTAATGTAGCACTTGGGATGAATGAATTACCAAGTAAAAAGGTAGATGTAAAAGTATTAAACAGTTTAAGAATAATACCAGGAGGACAATCAATAGGAGTAAAACTTAATTCAGTAGGTGTCTTAGTCGTTGGACATCATTTAGTAAATACAAGTTCTGGACAAAAGTCTCCAGGTGAAATTGCCGGTATTAAAGTTGGAGACATGATTATAAAAATGAATGATAAACAAATCGAAAAAATGTCAGATGTATTACCGTTTATTCAAAAAGCAGGAAAGTATGGAAAGCCTATAAAAATCACAGTAAAACGAGAGGGTAAATATTATACAAAAATGTTGCAGCCTATTCGTGATCAAGGTCACAATAGTTATCGAATTGGATTATATATAAGAGATTCAGCCTCTGGTATTGGAACGATGACATTCATAGAACCTAAATCATTAAAATATGGGGCCCTAGGACATGTTATCTCTGATAGCGATACGAGAAAAGCCATTGAAGTAGAAGATGGGCATATTGTCTATTCAACAGTTACAGCAATTGAAAAAGGTGTAGATGGCTCACCAGGAGAAAAAATAGCGCATTTTGCGTTAGATCGTGGAACGATTGGTAATATCACTTCAAATAGTCCTTTTGGCATATTTGGTAAAGTTAACAATAAAATCGATAATGGGATCATGTCTAAACCATTACCAATTGCATTATCAAATGAAGTGAAAAAGGGTCCTGCAAAAATACTTACAGTAATCCATGATAATAAAGTAGAAGCTTTTGACATAGAAATAGTCAGTAGTATTCAACAAAAATTTCCTTCCACAAAAGGAATCATTTTAAAAGTTACTGATAAACGTTTACTGAAAGAAACTGGCGGAATTGTACAAGGTATGAGCGGCTCACCAATCATTCAAGATGGAAAATTAATCGGAGCCGTTACACATGTTTTTGTAAATGATTCGACTAGTGGATACGGAGTCCATATAGAGTGGATGCTTGATGAGGCAAAAGTACCGATTTATGATTATCAAAATAAAAAAGCTTCTTGATTTCTAAAATACACCTATCAGATATGTAGGTGTATTTTTATGTTTATTTTTATTATAGGAGCTCTCGTAGCTCCTATAGGGATAAATTACTACTTAGGTTCTTAATAGGGCTTAGGGGATTACCAGGATCCCCACAGGCTAACCTATGTAATAATATTACTTTACGAATTGATTTAAAGCTAAGATGAGATTTAGAATTTCAACGCCAAAAAAAATTCAACTATTTATTTTTTTGTACTGTATTTAGTTAAAAATAAGTCAAAATAGGAAAAAAATGGTAGTATACTAGTAGTAATATAAAAAGATTAAAAAAAATTTAATGTAAAGGATGGTTGATAGGACGCTTAATGTTACAGAATTGTAAATTTTTATTAAAAATTATAAATTTACATACTATTTCATTTTTTATATAATGAATTATATGTATATTTCGACTTAATACATAGTAGTTTTTAATCCAATCGTCGAATGCTAGAAGAAATTGAAGAAAACTATCTATATTAATAAAAATATTCAGAATTTATAATAAAAACAGGAAATAAATTTTTATTGTCGAAATTATCGGTAATAAGTAATGTAAATTCACTATAGAGGATGTAGGGAGGAACGGGCGTGGAGAAAATTAAAGTATTATTAGTTGATGATAATAAAGAACTTGTTATTATGTTAGAAAACTACATTAACGCACAGACAGATATGGAAGTGGTTGGTGTTGCGTTTAATGGACAAGACTGCTTACCTCTAGTGAAGGATAAAAAGCCAGATGTACTAGTCTTAGATATTATTATGCCTCATTTAGATGGTTTAGCTGTTTTAGATCGATTACGCGCTGGTTTAGTTGAAAAAATTCCAAATGTTATTATGCTAACTGCATTTGGCCAAGAAGATGTGACTAAAAAAGCTGTTGACCTTGGTGCATCATATTTTATCTTAAAACCATTTGATATGGAGCATTTAATTAGCAATATCCGTCAAGTAGTTGGGAAGGGTAGTGCAGTAACTAAACGTAATTCACCTTCTTTAGTTTCAAATTACGAAAGCAAGCCACGTAACTTAGATGCTAGTATCACAAGTATCATCCATGAAATTGGGGTACCTGCACATATTAAAGGATATATGTACTTACGTGAAGCGATTTCGATGGTATACAATGATATTGAGCTTCTAGGTTCTATTACAAAAGTCTTATATCCAGATATCGCTAAAAAGTTTAATACAACAGCTAGTCGAGTTGAACGTGCAATTCGTCATGCGATTGAAGTAGCGTGGAGTCGTGGAAATATTGATAGTATTTCTACATTATTCGGTTACACAATTTCAATGTCAAAGGCAAAACCAACAAATTCAGAATTTATTGCAATGGTAGCTGATAAATTACGTTTAGAACATAAAGCTTCTTAATTTATTTTTAGTATATGAAAAATTCAATTCCGATTAACTTCTGATAGTGATTCCACAGACATTTCTCTTAGCGAATAACTTCTTATGAGATCTTCGGTACTTTTTCGCATTAGCAATTATATTATTTGTTAAAAGAAAACGTTGTCTACAATAGACAACGTTTTCTTTTGGTGTTGAATCGTTTATTAAGTTATTATCAAATAGTCTAAAACAAGCGTCGCCACGTAATAAATTAGTTTGCTTAATAATTTTTGGTATGCTATAATATAAAATGCGCCACTGGAAATTTTAGAAAACGATATTATTACTACGAAATTTGGAAGAAAATTGGACGTATTCCATGACGCGTCAGCTATTTCAACCTTATTTGTAAATTAGTAGTAGTGTCTGTTAGTGAAGATTGTTGTGAAACAAGCTGCCTAATGGAACGGCCCTGGAGCCGAATTGCGAAAGAGAGGTAGGGCTTTCGCCAATAGACAACAATTTTAAAATTAAATTACTAACATATATAATATAAAGGCTATTCGTATACGATGTACGGATAGCCTTTTTCCATTTGTAAAATAAATTAATTATAATGGATCACGAAATGTTTATACAAAAAAATAGGACTACCAATAAGGTTGTCCTATCTTAAATTAGAATATAAATACAATCGTGAAAACAATCGCTACAATAAAACGATAAACTGCAAACCCTGTAAGTTTTACTTTCTCTAATAGTTTTAGGAAGGAAACAATCGCAAGTAATGCAACTATGAATGCAGTGATGAATCCAGTTACGAATAATGGTAAATCTGAAGCACTTAGAATATCGATATTTTTAATTAAATCTAATCCACTTGCAGCGATCATCATAGGTACTGCTAAAATAAAGGTAAATTCTGCAGAAGTTTTTCGATCTAAACCAAACAATAATCCACCAGCTATCGTAGAGCCTGATCGTGAAAATCCTGGCCAAAGAGCTAACATTTGGAAGCATCCAATAATAAAAGCTTGTTTATAAGAGATATGATCTAAATCAGATGATTTAGGATGTTTAGAGACTTTTTCAGCTACAATTAATAAAATACCGCCAGCTACTAATCCGATTACAACAGTTTTAGGTGAGAATAAAACATCTTTAATGAAATCATGGAAGATAAGCCCTACAATCCCGGCTGGAATTGCACCGATAATAATATGAATTAAGTTGAGGTTCGTTTGTCTATATCCATCTGATTTTACTCCTAGTACTGACCATAGTCGTTTCCAAAAAACAACAACTACTGCTAGGATTGAACCAAGTTGAACAATTACTTCAAAAAAAGTTGCTTTCTCCCCTGTGAAATTTAATAAATCAGCAACTAAAATCATATGACCAGTAGAAGAAACCGGTAAAAATTCTGTTAATCCTTCTACCATTCCCATGATCAAACCAATTAACCAATCAGGTAACATTTAAAAATACCTCCATAAATACTTTTCGTTTATAAAATATACGCAATACATTCCATTTTACTTGAAAACTACCTAATATGAAAGGAAGTTTAAATTAAAATTAGCTCATAATTGTTACTTATTTGTACAATTTTACATAAAAATGTAGTTTAAAGTTAGAATTAATAAAAAAAGAAGTAGAAAAACTACTTCTAAATTCTTTATTGACGCTAATTGACTATTTAGTTTCGTTATCCTTAGACGTTTCTTCGCTCTTAGACAAATCCAATTCCATCAATTTTTTCATTAATATATGCTGTGGCATATGCATAATTTGTTCTAAAGGAACGTTTAATTTCTTAGAAAGTAAAATTGCCGTTTCAGGCGAAATTTGCAATGGTCGCATAATAATCCTCCTTAGTTTCGTAAAATTAGTATACAATAAGAAAAAGAAGAAAGTACATATTTTCTCAACGTGGGGGGAATTTGAGTGGTCGAAATTATAGGTCATAGAGGTGCTGCAGGAACGTACCCAGAAAACACGATGGTTTCTTTTATGGCATGTGAAGATTTAGGGGCAGATGGAATAGAGTTAGATGTACACTTATCAAAAGATGGTGAAATCGTAGTTATTCATGATGAAACTATAAATCGTACTACAAACGGTAAAGGCTTCGTTAAAGATTATACGTTAGCTGAATTAAAGCAGTTTGATGCTAGTTATCGATTTAAACGTCAATTCAAGGGATGTACGATTCCTACCTTAAAAGAAGTATTTGATTGGGCAAAAGGAAATAATTTTAGTATTAATGTTGAATTAAAAAATGATAAAATCGAATACCATGGATTAGAAGAACGAGTAATTAATTTAATCCGTTCATATGAATATGAAAAAAGAATCGTTTTATCTTCGTTTAATCATAAAAGTATGCTTAAATTTCACTTAATGGCACCAGACATTGAAACTGCAGTTTTATATAATAGAAGAAGTAAAGAACCGTGGATCATTGCAGAAGATTATAAAGCAAATGGCATTCATCCTAATTACCGCATTATTACTGATGAAAAAATAGAACAAACAATGGAACATAAGATTGCTGTAAGACCGTATACAATTAATGAACCAGCTGTTATGAAACGATTAATTAGCGTCAAATGTACAGCGATTATAACTGACTACCCTGAGCTTGCTTTTCAAGTGAGAAGTCAACTTCTTAGTAAATAAAAAAGTGCTGATCTAAGCACTTTTTTTGTTTTGTTCAATATTCTTTTGTTTTAGGTTAAGTTATTACGCGTAAAAATTATCTTTTTAAAAATCTACCTTGAACCTTGTTTCGTTTACGGTCTCTAAATAATACAAAGCTTCCGACTAAATAGAAACCAACACCTAATGAAACAAGGCCGATTACTAATTGTAATGGGAGATTTGGAATGCCAAAAGAATGGATCAGAAATACCGTGTCACGAAGTAATTTAATTCCGAGAACTGCTAAAGCTATTGGTACAACAATCACAACGAATGCTAACATACGTGTAAATGATTCTTTCATGTTTATTAATTCCTCCGATAATAGTAACAATAAATTGTATAATTACGTAATTCTCTTTCTTCATAATCTTATACAAGGATAGTGTTGTCAAGACTTATAAAACATTTGAAATAGACGAAGGAATGACTTTATATATATAATAGTTTAATGTGTTTAATAATTTGTTGAAATTAGTAGGTGAACTAAGATGAAACAAAACGTAATGATCGTTGGAATGGGAACTGGAGGTACAGCAGTATTAAAACTACTATCACATTCTGATTTATTTCAAGTTGTTGCAGTAGTTGATATGATAAAAGAAGCTAAAGGATTAGAATTAGCTAAAAACTTACATATTCCAATATTAAAGGATTGGAAGTCTAATTTAAACGAAGAGATTGATGTTGTCATAAATACTACTGGAGATGAAACGATATACGAGGAAATAAACGAGTATAAAGCTAAACATACTTTAGTGATCCCGGGTTCAGTTGCAAAAATGATATCTGATCTTGTTCAAGAAAAAGAATCACTTTTTCATTTAATCGATAATAAAAAAAGACAACAAGAACTAATTTTGGACAACACTCACGATGGAATGATTGTTGTTGATAAATGGGGGAAAATTCTTTTATTTAATCGCTCTGCAGAAAGAATGTTAAATACTGATAAAGATGCTGCGATTGGTAGGTATATATTGGATGTTGTCCCGACTAGCAAGTTACCTAGAGTTCTTCAAACGAAAAAGAAGGAAATTAATCAAGAGCATATTTTAATTAATGGAAGTAAGATTTTTACAACCCGTATTCCAATCTTTCGAGAAGATGGTGAACTTGAAGGTGCCATTTCTGTTTTTAAAGATGATACTGAGGTATTAGATTTGGCAGAAGAGGTTACGAATTTAAAAGAAGTTCATAGCATGCTTGAGGCCGTCATTCAAAGTTCGGATGAAGCAATTTCAGTTGTAGATGAAAAAGGTAATGGAATTATTATTAATCCGGCATACACAAGATTGACTGGATTGTCGAGTGAACAAGTTATTGGTAAACATGCAACGATTGATATTACTGAAGGAGAAAGTGTTCATTTAAAAGTGTTAAAAACAAAACATGCAGTTCGTGGAGTACGAATGAAGGTCGGAAAGCAAAATCGTGATGTACTAGTAAATGTAGCGCCTGTAATTGTAGACGGTAAATTAAAGGGTAGTGTAGGGGTAATCCATGATGTTTCAGAAATTTCTCAGTTAACGAATGAACTACATAGAGCTCGTCAAATTATTAGGACATTAGAGGCAAAATATTCATTCGAGGATATAGCTGGTGAATCTGAAGGAATCAGTTTAGCAATCATGCAGGCTAAATTAGCAGCGAGTACTCCTGCTACCGTATTACTACGTGGGGAATCAGGAACTGGTAAGGAATTGTTTGCTCATGCGATTCATAATGAAAGCGATCGCAAATATAATAAATTTGTTCGAGTGAATTGTGCTGCGATTTCTGAATCTTTATTGGAAAGTGAATTATTTGGTTATGAAGAAGGTGCTTTTTCTGGCGCAAAACGTGGTGGGAAAAGAGGTTTATTTGAGGAAGCTAATAATGGTAGTATTTTCTTAGATGAAATTGGAGAATTATCACCTGCGATGCAAGCCAAACTATTAAGAGTCCTACAAGAGAAAGAAATAAGACGTGTTGGTGGGACAAAGGCTATTCCTATAAATGTGCGAGTGATTGCTGCGACGAATGTTCATCTAGAGGAAGCAATCATTGAAGGAAAGTTTCGAGAAGACCTGTATTATCGATTAAATAAACTTCCTATTATTATTCCTGCACTAAAGGATCGAATTGAAGATATTTTGCCGATTAGTGAGAGGTTGTTAGCAAAAATTAATCAAGACTATGGTAGAAATGTTGAGGGGATTTCATTATCAGCATTAAATAAATTGAAAAGTTACAATTGGCCAGGTAATGTTAGGGAATTGGAAAATGTGCTAGGAAGAGCTGTTATCTTTATGAAATTTAATGAAAAACAAATCAACCCTGAACATTTAACAGCGATTGTACAAGTTAAGCAAGAACAATCTATTCATCAAAATGAAGTTCATACTGAAGAAATAAGCTCCCTTGATGAAATGGTTATAAATTATGAAGGTGAAATTATTGAAAAAATATTAATGAAAAATAATGGCAATAAAACAAAGACAGCAAAAGAGCTTGGGATATCAGTAAGGAATTTGTATTATAAATTGGAAAAATATCACACTGCAAAAAATAGCACGCAATAATTTGCGTGCTATGAATATTTTTGCATACAATTACTGTCATTTTTCAAAATATTGTTGTAGAATAGATTTATTGGTGTTACTAGTACCTGGTACTAGATTGTTGGTAATGTAAGGCTTTTCAACTATTTTTAAAATAGTTTTATCCTTTTTGAAAAGTTGGCACGCTAATTGCTTTATATAGTGCAGGGGGATGAAAGGAAGGGCTTTCAATGAATTTAACAGATATAATGTTACGTGCGAAAAATCATACTAGGCAAACTGTTGCTGTAGCTGTTGCTGAGGACTTCGAAGTAAAAGAAGCAGTTTCAATTGCATTAGATAATGATTTAGCAAACTTTTTACTTTTCGGAAATGAGCAAGCCATCTATGAAATGTATGAAGATTTATTAAAAAACGAACAATTTGCAGAAAGACTAAAAATTGTTCATTCTCATTCAGTTAAAGAGGCTGCTAAAAATGCAGTTGTAGCTGTTCGCTCTGGTGAAGCTTCAATTGTAATGAAAGGTAATCTTCCATCGTCAGTTCTTCTAAAAGAAGTATTGAATAAAGAATATGGTTTAAGAGATAAAAGTGTTTTATCACATGTTGCAATATTCGATGTACCAGGTAGAGACAAGGCAGTTATCGTAACGGATGCTGCAATGAACATCGCACCTACTTTAGAACAAAAGGCGAAAATTATTGAAAACAGTGTTGATATTGCAAGGAAAATAGGAATAGAAACCCCTAAAGTTGCTGTACTGGCAGCTGTTGAAGTAGTAAACCCTGCAATGCAAGCAACACTAGATGCAGCAACACTAACTGTCATGAATACAAGAGGACAAATTAAAAATTGTATTGTTGATGGACCATTAGCGCTTGATAATGCCATTTCTGTTGAAGCAGCAAAACATAAAGGCTTGACTGGAGAAGTTGCTGGGCAAGCTGATATATTATTAGTACCTACAATAGAAACTGGAAATATTTTATATAAATCTTTAGTCTTTATGGCTAACTCAGAAGTGGCTGCACTTATTGCTGGAGCAAAGGCACCGATTGTTTTAACATCGCGTTCTGACTCTGCAATGACAAAATTATATTCATTAGCATTAGCTATATGTAATTCAAAAAACTAAACTTACACATTTTAAGGGAGCTGTTATTACATGGAAATCTTCAAATACTTAGAAACTTATGATTATGAGCAAGTTGTTTTCTGCCAAGATAAAGCATCAGGATTAAAAGCAATCATTGCGATCCACGATACTACATTAGGTCCAGCTTTAGGTGGAACAAGAATGTGGACTTACGAAACAGAAGAAGCTGCAATTGAAGATGCTCTACGTTTAGCAAAAGGTATGACTTATAAAAATGCTGCTGCTGGCTTAAACTTAGGTGGAGGAAAAACTGTAATCATCGGTGATCCACGTAAAGATAAAAACGAAGCAATGTTCCGTGCATTTGGTCGTTATATCCAAGGCTTAAATGGTCGTTATATTACTGCTGAAGACGTAGGTACTACTGTTGCAGATATGGATTTAATTCACGAAGAAACTGACTATGTAACAGGTATTTCACCATCATTTGGTTCTTCAGGTAATCCATCTCCAGTTACTGCATTTGGTGTATACCGTGGTATGAAAGCTGCTGCAAAAGAAGCATTTGGTACTGATAGCTTAGAAGGTAAAAAAATTGCGATTCAAGGTGTTGGTAATGTTGCTTACAGCCTTTGCGAGTACTTACATGAAGAAGGTGCTCAATTAATCGTAACAGATATCAATAAAGAAGCTGTACAACGTGCAGTTGAAGCATTTGGTGCTACAGCAGTAGATCCAGATGATATTTATGGAGTAGAATGTGATATTTATGCACCATGTGCACTTGGTGCAACAATTAATGATAAAACGATCCCACAATTAAAAGCGAAAGTTATTGCGGGTTCTGCAAATAACCAATTAAAAGAAACTCGTCATGGTGATTTAATCCATGAATTAGGAATCGTTTATGCTCCTGACTATGTAATCAACTCTGGTGGAGTAATCAACGTAGCAGATGAGTTATACGGATATAACTACGACCGTGCAATGAAAAAAGTTGAAGGTTTATATGATAACATTGCAAAAGTTATCGAAATTTCAAAACGTGACGGAATTCCAACATATTTAGCTGCAGACCGTTTAGCTGAAGAGCGTATCGCTACAATGGCAAAATCTCGTAGCCAATTCTTATCAAATGGTCACAATATCTTAAGCAGAAGATAATTGACTAATTTAAATGTAACTTAAAATTCCTTTATTTTTTAGATGGAAAGAAAGAGCGAAGTAATAGTACCTCTTTCTTTCTAGTTATAAAGGTAAGGTAAACTTAGAAGGGAGAGTGTTGACAATGCATCGTATTTTAGTTATTAATCCTGGCAGCACATCCACAAAGGTTGGTGTATTTGATGATGAAAAACCAATTTTTGAACAAACAATACGCCATGACGATGAAGAATTAAATAATTACAAAACAATAATTGATCAATATGAATTTAGAAAAAATGTTATTTTAGAAGTATTACACAAAGAAGGTATTAACATCTCTAAATTAAGTGCTGTTTGTGGTCGAGGAGGATTACTAAGACCAATCGAAGGTGGAACTTATGCAGTAAATGAAATCATGTTAGAAGATTTGAAAATTGGTTATAGCGGGCAACATGCTTCAAATCTGGGTGGGATCATTGCGAATGAGATTGCACAAGGATTAAACATCCCAGCATTTATTGTTGATCCAGTAGTTGTTGATGAATTAGATCCAGTTGCAAGAATCAGCGGACAATCACTTATGGAAAGAAGAAGTGTTTTCCATGCTTTAAACCAAAAAGCTGTAGCACGAAAAGTGTCAAAACAACTAGAACAGTCATATAACGATTTAAACCTTATTATCGCCCACATGGGTGGAGGTGTGAGTGTTGGTGCTCATAAAAAAGGACGCGTAATTGACGTAAATAACGGTTTAGATGGTGAAGGACCTTTTAGCCCAGAGCGAGCTGGAACTGTACCAATTGGTGATTTAATAAAACTTTGTTTCTCTGGTGACTACTATATTAACGAAGTTCAAAAAATGATGGTTGGTCAAGGTGGTTTAGTAAGCTATCTTGGTACAGCTGATGCAATTAAAGTCGAAAATATGATTGAAGATGGTGACGAAAAAGCTGCATTAGTATATGAAGCAATGGCTTACCAAGTCGCAAAAGAAATTGGAAGTGCGGCAGCTGTTCTTGAAGGAAATATTGATGCAATTATATTAACAGGTGGAATTGCTTATAGTGATTTTATTGTTAATGAAATAACAAAAAGAGTTAAATGGATGGCACGTGTAATTGTTTTACCAGGTGAAAATGAACTTCAAGCTCTTTGTGAAGGTGCACTTCGCGTACTTCGTGAAGAAGAAGAAGCAAAAATCTATCCTGGAGAATTTGCAGTTAAATCTTTAGTATAAATGTGAGGAGAATTTCATCATGGCAACAGAATATGATTTAGTCGTACTCGGTGGCGGTACTGGTGGCTATGTAGCTGCTATTCGTGCTTCTCAATTAGGATTAAAAGTGGCAGTAGTAGAAAAAAATAAACTAGGTGGAACTTGCTTACATGCAGGCTGTATCCCAAGTAAAGCATTATTACGTAGTGCAGAAGTTTATTCAACTGCTAAAAAAAGTGAAGAGTTTGGTGTTGAAACAGAAGGCGTAACATTAAACTTTAGCAAAGTACAACAAAGAAAAGAAAATATCGTTGCCGGGCTTCATAAAGGTGTTGAACACTTAATGAAACAAGGTAAGATCGATGTATACAATGGATTGGGACGTATTTTAGGACCTTCAATCTTCTCTCCAATGCCAGGAACAATTTCAGTAGAAATGAACGACGGTAGCGAGAACGAAATGCTAATTCCTAAGAATGTATTAGTCGCAACTGGTTCAAGACCAAAGTCTTTACCTGGATTAACAATTGATGGTGAGCATGTAATGTCATCTGACGAGGCGTTAAAAATGGAGTCACTTCCAGCGTCAATTATTATCGTTGGTGGCGGTGTAATCGGTATTGAGTGGGCTTCAATGTTAGCAGATTTTGGTGTTGAGGTAACAGTAATCGAGTATAGTAAAACGATCTTACCTTTAGAAGACGAAGAAATTTCTAAAGAAATGACAAGATTATTAAAGAAAAAAGGCATTAAATTAGTTACGGATGCGAAAGTTTTAGCTGAAACTTTAGTAATCGATAATGGCGTAAGAATTAATGCCCTTCATAAAGATACTGAGAAATCTTTCACTGCTGAAAAAATGTTAGTATCAGTTGGCCGTCAAGCGAATGTTGAAGGAATCGGCCTAGAAAATACTGACATCGTAGTTGAAAATGGATTTATCCAAACAAATGCTAATTACCAAACGAAAGAATCACATATTTACGCGATTGGTGATGTAATTGGTGGTTTACAATTAGCACATGTTGCTTCAAGAGAAGGTACAATTGCAGTTGAGCATATTGCAGGTAATTCACCACTTCCTTTAGATCCAACAATGGTTAGTAAATGTGTATATAGTAATCCAGAAGTTGCATCTGTTGGTTTAACTGAACGTGAAGCGAAAGAAAAAGGCTATACAGTTAAAAAAGGAAAATTCTCATTCCGTGCAATCGGTAAAGCTTTAGTTTACGGTGAGCATGATGGATTTGTTAAAATTATCGTTGATGAAGAGACAAATGATCTACTAGGTGTCCATATGATTGGACCTCATGTAACTGATATGATTTCTGAGGCAGGCTTAGCACGTGTATTAGATGCAACGGCTTGGGAAATTTCTCATACAATTCATCCACATCCTTCATTATCTGAAGCTATTGGTGAAGCAGCACTTGCTGTAGAAGGATTAGCAATTCACTCTTAATTTAAAAAATTGAAATGTAGAGAGCAAATCTCTACATTTCATCACTATAATGATTTAAAACGCTTCCACACATGTATGTGGTAAAAGGGGGATATTTATGGAAAAGGTTACAACTTCAAACCGTCATGAACAGCTTGGTCTATCAAATGATGATGTTCTTAGTATGTATGAAACAATGCTAATGGCACGTCGTATTGATGAGCGTATGTGGTTATTAAATCGTGCTGGTAAAATTCCGTTCGTTATTTCTTGTCAAGGACAAGAAGCAGCACAAGTTGGATCAGCTTACGCATTAGATAATACAAAAGATTACGTATTACCATATTACCGTGATATGGGTGTTGTTTTACAATTTGGAATGACTGCAAAAGAATTAATGCTTTCTGGCTTTGCAAAAGCAGAAGATCCAAACTCTGGTGGTCGTCAAATGCCAGGTCACTTTGGACAAAAGAAAAACCGTATCGTTACAGGTTCATCTCCAGTTACAACTCAAGTACCTCATGCTGTTGGTGTAGCACTAGCTGCAAAAATGGAAGGTAAAGATATTGTCTCTTGGGTTTCATTTGGTGAAGGCTCTTCTAACCAAGGTGATTTCCATGAAGGTGCAAACTTTGCTGGTGTACATAAGTTACCAGTAATTTTCATGTGTGAAAATAACAAATATGCGATCTCAGTTCCGATTGAGAAACAATTAGCTTGTGAAAAAGTATCTGATCGTGCAATTGGATATGGTATGCCTGGTTTCACTGTTGATGGAAATGATCCTTTAGAAGTTTATCGTGTAACAAAAGAAGCAGTTGACCGTGCACGTCGTGGTGAAGGACCAACATTAATCGAAGCTGTATCTTATCGATTAACTGCACACTCTAGTGATGATGATGATCGTATTTACCGTTCTCGTGAAGAAGTAGAAGAAGCAAAAAGCAAAGATTGCTTATTTACATTTGCTAAGTATCTTCATGAAGTTGGTGTGTTAACAGAAGAAATAGAAAAAGAAATAGATACAAAAATTCGTGCAATCGTTGATGAAGCAACTGACTACGCAGAAAACGCTCCATATGCAGCACCTGAGCATGCATTGAAGTTTGTTTACGAAGAATAAGAGGGGGTAGGACAATATGGCAGTAATTTCTTATATAGATGCAGTAACTTTAGCGTTAAAAGAGGAAATGGAACGCGATCCAAAGGTATTTGTATTAGGGGAAGACGTTGGATTAAAAGGTGGAGTATTTAAAGCGACTCATGGTCTATATGATCAATTTGGTGAGGATCGAGTATTAGATACACCACTTGCAGAATCTGCAATTGCGGGTGTTGGTATTGGTGCTGCAATGTACGGACTTAGACCAGTAGCTGAAATGCAATTTGCTGATTTCATCATGCCTGCAGTAAACCAAATTATTTCTGAGGCATCAAGAATTCGTTACCGTTCAAACAATGACTGGACTTGTCCTATTACGATTCGTGCTCCTTATGGAGGCGGTGTACACGGGGCACTTTATCATTCTCAATCTGTTGAAAAGGTATTTGCAGGTCAACCAGGATTAAAAATTGTCATGCCTTCTACTCCTTATGATGTTAAAGGATTATTAAAAGCAGCAATTCGTGATAATGACCCAGTAATTTTCTTTGAGCATAAACGTGCTTATCGTTTAATTAAAGGTGAAGTACCTGAAACTGATTATGTACTTCCAATTGGTAAAGCTGATGTAAAACGTGAAGGTGAAGATATTACAATCATCACTTACGGATTATGTGTACATTTTGCTCTTCAAGCTGCTGAGAAATTAGCTCAAGATGGTATTTCTGTACATGTATTAGATTTACGTACAATTTATCCATTAGATAAAGAATCTATTATCGAAGCTGCTTCTAAAACAGGAAAAGTTTTATTAGTAACTGAAGATAATAAAGAAGGAAGTATCATGAGCGAAGTTGCAGCAATTATTGCTGAAAATTGCTTATTTGAGTTAGATGCGCCAATCGCACGCCTTGCTGGCCCTGATGTTCCGGCAATGCCTTACTCTCCTACAATGGAAAAATTCTTCATGGTTAATCCAGATAAAGTAGAAAAAGCGGCTAGAGAACTTGCAGCATTTTAATGGCACTGTTTGAAAAAGGGGGACATAATGATGATCGAAAATATTAAAATGCCTCAATTAGGTGAAAGTGTAACTGAGGGTACAATTAGTACTTGGTTAGTAAAAGTAGGAGATCGTGTAAATAAATACGATCCACTTGCTGAAGTTATGACAGATAAAGTTAATGCTGAAGTACCATCTTCATTTTCTGGTGTGATTAAAGAATTAATCGCAGGTGAAGGTGAAACTTTAGCTGTTGGTGAAATCATTTGTACGATTGAAGTTGAAGGAGCTTCTGATGAAGTAGCTGCTACAACAGTCGAAGAAACTAAACCTGTTGAAAAAACTGCACCTGTAGCACCAGTACAAACTCCTGTAGCTGCTGCACCGGTTCAAACGATTGCTAAAACTGATGAGTCTGGTAAAGTACGTTATTCACCGGCTGTACTTCGTTTAGCACAAGAAAATAATTTAGATCTTTCATTAATTCCTGGTACAGGAAATAATGGTCGAGTTACTCGAAAAGATGTTTTAAATGCAATTGCAAATGGTGTGCCTCAAGCAGCACCAGCACCTGTTGCAGTTGAAACTCCTGCTCAACCAGTAGTAGCACAAACTGCTCCTGCTGCCCAAGTAGCGAAAACACCTGCTGCACCACCAGCACCTGTTATTCCTACAGCAGTTGGCGATATTGAAATTCCAGTTACAGGTGTACGTAAGGCAATTGCTTCAAATATGTTACGTAGTAAACATGAAGCTCCACATGCTTGGATGATGATTGAAGTAGATGTTACAAACTTAGTAAATTACAGAAACAGCATTAAAGATTCTTTCAAACAAAAAGAAGGTTTCTCTTTAACATTCTTCGCATTCTTTGTTAAAGCTGTAGCGCAAGCACTTAAAGAATACCCAATGATTAATTCAATGTGGGCTGGAGACAAAATCATCCAAAAGAAAGATATTAACTTATCGATCGCTGTTGCAACGGACGATGCATTATTTGTTCCAGTTATTAAAAATGCTGATGAGAAAACAATCAAAGGTATTGCACGAGAAATTACTGAATTAGCTACAAAAGTTCGTACTGGTAAATTAAAATCAGACGAAATGCAAGGTGGCACATTCACTGTAAATAACACTGGATCATTTGGTAGTGTTCAAAGTGCAGGTATCATTAACTATCCACAAGCTGCAATTTTACAAATCGAAAGCATCGTAAAACGTCCATCTGTTGTAAATGGAATGATTGGCGTTCGCGACATGGTTAACCTATGTTTATCTCTTGATCACCGCGTACTTGACGGATTCATTTGTGGTAAATTCTTAGGAAGAGTAAAAGAAATTCTAGAAAATACAACAAAAGAAAATACGAGCGTATACTAATTTTTAAACAAAAGAGGTTGTCTTAAGGGGCAACCTCTTTATTTTTGTAAAAAAAGTTGAAAGGCAAAAGGAGTTAATCGTACAATTGAAATCCCCATGTTATAATGACTAAATAATTATAAAATTCTGTAATTAACAAGGAGTGGAATTTGTGCTAGTTGAACAAAACGGTTATTACATATCAACTAATAAGGAATTATTAAACCGAGAAGTTATTTATAACTTTTTAGACAAAGATTCATATTGGGCAAATGAAATACCTTATGAGTACATTGATCGATTTATTGAAGGATCTTTCTGTTTTGGTGTTTACAAGGGGAATCCAGAAGAAAGTAAACCAACACAAGTAGGTTTCGCAAGAGTAGTATCAGATGGCGTCACATTTGCTTATTTAGCAGACGTATTTATTCTCCCAAAATATCGTAAACAAGGCTTATCAAAATGGTTAATGGCCCAAATTATGAGTTATGAAAAACTATCAACCGTACGAACATTTTTACTTGGAACAAAAGATGCTCACAACTTATACCGCAAATACGGTTTTGAAGTGATTGATAATAGTAATAACCGATTCATGGCAATATTAAAAGACAATCTTTATCGAGATATGAAAAACAAAAAAAATAGAGACTAGTTAGGCAATCCTATATTTTCCTTATTTAAAATAACTCTAGAATTTCTATAATTGGGTGTTCAAACTCTTTTCCCACATTCTTACCAAACCTTTCGTTCAATGAGAGATCCCTAAACCTAAAACCTTTACAAACAGTAACATTTGTAAGATAATTTACAAATATGTGACATCTTAGAGGAATAGGGGGGATAAGATGTTTAAAAATTTATCGGCTGTGCATCCTGTTGCTTGGAATATTGTGATTGGAACATTATTCGTTCGATTCGCTAGCACAGTAAGTATGCCGTTTTTAGCTATTTATTTAACTTCAGTTAAACAGATTTCACCTGCAATGGTTGGGCTTATGCTAACCGTTTCATCTTTTTTAGGGGTATTTTTCAGCTTTATTGGAGGAACTCTTTCTGACCGTTTAGGAAGGAAAACGATTTTATTATCGAGTATTTTTTTATGGTCTATTACATTAGTTGGTTTTGGACTAGGAAATTCATTTGCCTGGTTTTTCGTATTGAACTCGATCTTAAATATTTGTTCATCATTTTTCGAACCTTCTTCAAGAGCATTACTTTCTGATCTAACTGACGAGAAGTCAAAACTGTTAGTCTTTAATTTGCGGTATGCTGCTATTAATGTTGGGGTTGCAGTAGGCCCTCTAGTTGGATTATATCTAGGAAGTTCCAAAAGCACTTTACCATTTGTGTTATCTGGAATTGTGTACTTTATTTATGGTTTAACATTATTATTTATGTTATCTAAGTATAAAAGTGGAGATGGAAAATCTTCTTCAACAACTAACAAAGTTTCGATGAAGGCGTCGTTTTCAATTTTACGGAAGGATATCATCTTTGCTTTAACGATTCTAACAATTTGTTTTTATGGTCTTGGTTATTCCCAAAGCTTTTCAACAATGTCTCAATATTTTGCGAATGCACCACAGTTTCATAATGGCGTTAAATTGTATGCGTATTTAACAACAATCAATGCAGTAACGGTAGTAATACTTCAATTCCCAATTGTAAGTAGGATGAAGAATTTTTCACCTACTGTATCGATGATGATTGGTAATGTGATTGTCAGTCTAGCTGTTGCTGGATTTGGGTTATTTACTAATTTTTTCTTATTAGCAATTGTTATGATCGTGTTAACTGTAGGAGAAATATTTGCATTTACATTTACAGATGTCTTTGTCGATCAACTAGCTCCTGAAGAATTAAAAGGAACTTATTTTGGGGCAATGGGATTCTCAAAACTTGGTTTCGTATTCGGCCCGGCGCTCGGTGGAAGCTTATTAGCATACTTTGGATACGAAAATGGCGGCCTTGGATTTGTTATAATTAGTGCAATCGCTTTTATCAGTTTTCCAATGATGTTTTTTGTAAATCGACTTTTTCAGAAAAGAAAAGAAGTCAAGGTTGGATCGGATACAAAGTTAACAGTTAATTCTTAAAAGAACGTTTTAAAGGCGTTCTTTTTTTTATGGTACTTCCTTTTAAATATTAACTTTCCATTCATTTCCAGTAACTAATTGTGATACATTTAATGTAAGAATAAAAATAGCGAGGATGGGGAGTTATTTGAATAAATATGGTAGGCTTTCTTTGATGATGGTTGGTATAAGTATAATACTATCTCTTTTTATCGAAGGTCATACAAAACAGCTGGGCATATTTCTTTTCTGTTTCCTAGTTTTATCAATAACAGGGGTAATTTTTGCATTCCTCTCAAAAAAGCTTACAAATATCATTCTTGGCACTGTCTTAAATAGTATATCCTTTGTATTCTTTTTCTTTTTACTAATGGCGTTCGGTATTGGAGAAGCTTAAGTATTAGAGTTTTATCATTTCATACTAAAAAAGTATGCTTTCGTTCATTTCCTCATATATTTGTATAAACAAGCGATATGGAGGGAGAGATATGGACGGACTTCTTTTTGATCAGCTTAAATTATTAAGTTGGGACTGTATCATTTTAGAAGGTGCTAGTGAGCAAGAAGAAGAGCTGATGAAAAATGTATTATCAAAATTACATTCAATCGGATTAAAAAATAAAATTGATGCAAAAGTTTTATTTATTGCAGGAGATGTGGAAAAGATTGATCAGTTTGTCGTAAAAAATCCATTTGTCACTGTTATACGAGTTGTTGAAGAACTAAATGAAGATTATCAATACGCCATATCTACTTTAGCTCATTTACCGAATGTAATCGTAGAGTTAGTGAATGAATAATTAAGGCGTTAAAAGATTAATTGAAATAATTAAACTAGCAGGTTTAAAAGCTTGAATTAATAGCCGCTAAATTGGTAAGATGAGAAAAAGCATGTAAGGAGTAGATGAAATGAATATGAATTTTAATTTTTTTATGAATGATGTTGTCCATACTGCACGTCAAGAAATCGTAGCGGCTGGTTATACAGAGTTAAAAACACCAGAGGAAGTTGAACAAGCGCTTGAAAAGAAAGGCACTACACTTGTAATGGTAAACTCAGTTTGTGGTTGTGCAGGTGGTATTGCTCGCCCAGCAGCAGCACACTCAGTTCACTATGATGCAAGACCTGATCAATTAGTAACTGTGTTTGCAGGGCAAGATAAAGAAGCTACTGCGAAAGCTCGTGAATATTTTACTGGTAAAGCACCATCATCTCCGTCATTTGCACTTTTAAAAGACGGTGAACTTGTTGCGATGGTTGAGCGTCATGAAATAGAAGGTCATGATCCGATGCAAGTTATTCAAAAACTTCAAAATTACTTCGATCAATTTTGTGAAGAAATTTAAATAAAAAGTACAAAAATTTATGGGGGGATTCCATAAATTTTTGTACTTTTTTTATGCATAATATTATTATGTAAACTGTATTTATAATAAAGCGTTTTAATTAATTATTTTGTAAATAAAATAAAAGATAAAAAAGAAAGATAATATTGCTAAAGAGCATGTGAAAATTAATAACAATAATGCATCTTTATATGCTTTTTCGTCATATTTTACTCGAAAAGCAAAGGATTCTAATCGATATTTTTTTAATTTTCGATATTGGTTTAAATCGATAATATTTGAATGATCCACAACACACCTCTCCTTTACAGTACTAATATATTGATTAAATTTTAAAATATTCTAAATAATTAGTAAAGTTATTTTACAAACAAATTAATAGAAAATTATGCCATAATTAATTGAATTTACTAAAATGCTTGAAAGGTAAGTGGGAATTTGTGAAATATACTTTATGCTTTATCAAACGAAATGATGAACTATTAATGTTAAATCGTTTTAACGCCCCTACAATGGGAATTTGGAATGGTGTAGGTGGAAAAATAGAAAAAGGGGAAACAATCGAAAGATCAGTTCAAAGAGAGATTGCAGAAGAAACCGGCATACATATTGAATTGAACGATTTAACTTATAAAGGTAAAGTGACTTGGCACGAAGAAGATGTGGATTTCGGGGGAATGTATGTATTTCTGGCGGAGGTTCCTAGTAGCTTAAAATATGATACACCTTTAAAAACAGAAGAAGGAATTTTAGATTGGAAAAAGATTGATTGGGTAATAGATGAAAAAAATCAAGGGGTAGGAGAATGTATTCCTTATTTTCTTCCTATACTATTAAATAATGATCAGAATCATCACTATTCCTTTTATTATAAGGAGAATACAGTTATTGATGTAGTGATAAAAGAAGAGATTTTGATATAATAAAATAATTTATAAATGAATAATATAAACATTTTTAAAAAAATACCATTTCCACAATGGTATTTTTTTTATGAATAAAAATGTAAGCGCTTAAATTAGGTGGATACGATTGTTTGATAGTGTAAAAATACATTGAGTTGCGAGATTTGTCGAAAATTTTTTGGAATATTGAAAAAGTATAATAACAACGATTTTATTCACCTTAATGAATAAATATATAAATATAATGAATTTTAATAAAAAGATATTTCTTATAATATCCTTGTAAAATTAGGATATATCTAATTTTTTTGTCGAAATACTGAAAAATATAGTTGCATATTTATTAGTATGTGTTAAAATTCATTTTGTAGAATAATTATTCATTTGAAAAAAATAGTTGTTTAATAGAAAACTAAAAATCATAATATAAGTAATAAGTTTGAATTTTTAAAAAATTAGGGGGAAGCATTAATGAAAAAATTAGTCGGAGTTTTAGCTGCATCAGCATTATCAATTGGAATGTTATCTGCTTGTAATAAGTCAGATGATAAAACCTTAATCTTAGGAACAAGTGCGGATTATAAGCCTTATGAATTTATTGACACAAAAAATGATAAAATCGTTGGGTTTGATGTTGATTTAGCTAAAGAGCTTGGTAAAAAAACTGGATACACTATTAAAGTAAAAGATATTGATTTTAACTCATTAATTACTGCGATGAATGCAGATAAGGTAGATTTTATTATGGCAGGTATGAAAAAGACACCTAAGCGTGCGAAAAATGCAGATTTTACTGAACCATATTTTACTGATCAAAATGAAATAGTTGTGAATAAAGATTCAAATATTAAAAGTGTTAAAGATTTAAAAGGAAAAACAATCGGTGTACAAGCTGGTTCAATTCAAGAAACAAAAGCAATTGAAGTTTCTAAAAAAATTGGATTTAAAGTTGAAAACCGTAATCGTATTCCTGAAATGGTGGAAGAATTAAAAGCTGGTAGATTTGATGCAGTTGTGATCGAACAATCTGTAGCAAGTGGCTATTTAAATAAATTACCTGAAATGGAAGGTAAATTAATGCAAGAGTTCTTTGAACAATCTGGTTCAGCAGTAGCGCTTCCTAAAGGTAGTAAATTGACACCTAAATTTGATAAAGCACTAGCTGAATTAAAAGAAGATGGAACTGTTGATAAATTAGTTAAAAAATGGTTCGGTGAATTGAAGTAATTGGTGATTGAGAACATATTTTAATAGTTTAAAAAGATAAAGAAAATGATAAGGTTGTTGCATTCAGGGGAGGAATTATTGATGGAGAGAGATTGGAGTCACTTATTAGAAAAAATGCCTTTACGTCTTGCACCAAGCATGGCAAAGGATCATCCTAACTTACCGGTAGTTAAGGAAGAAGGCTGTTACTACTATGGTGTAGATGGTAAAGAATACTTAGACTTTACATCTGGCATTGCTACTACAAATGTTGGACATCGTCATCCAAAGGTAGTACAAGCAATTAAAGACGGCGCTGATTCTTTAGCTCATGGTCCATCAGGTGTTATTATTTACGAATCGATTTTAAAGTTAGCAGATGAGTTGGCTGAAATTCTTCCTGGTAATTTAGATACTTTCTTTTTTGGTAATAGTGGAACTGAAGCGATTGAAGGGGCGATTAAGCTAGCTAAACATGCTACTAAACGTCCATATATTGTTTCATTTATTGGTTGTTTCCATGGCCGTTCGATGGGAGCATTAAGTGTTACGACTTCAAAAAGTAAGTATCGAAAATTTTTACAACCAACAGGCTCTTATCAAATACCTTATGCAAATGTTTCAGAATGCCCCAAAGGATATGATGAAGAACAATATGTGGTAGAGCAATTAGAAAAAGATTTTAAACGTTTATTTAATCATCAAGTAACTCCAGAAGAAGTAGCTGCAGTTATTGTAGAGCCAGTTCTAGGTGAAGGTGGATATATAGTACCACCGAAAGCTTGGTTAAAGAAAATAAGAGAAATCTGTGATGAAAATAATATTTTACTAATTTTTGATGAAGTTCAAACTGGATTTGGACGTACAGGGGATTGGTTTGCTGCACATACATTTGATGTAACACCAGATATTATGGCAATTGCAAAAGGGATTGCAAATGGTATTCCATTAAGTGCAACTGTAGCTTCAAATGAACTAATGAAACAGTGGCCACTAGGTAGTCATGGAACAACATTTGGAGGAAATCCGATAGCTTGTTCAGCTGCACTGGCTGTTTTAGATATTATTAAAGAAGAAAAGCTTTTAGAAAATACAAAAGAAGTAGGAGCTTACGCAGTAGAAAAACTGAATGCATTAAAAGAAAAGCATCCGGTAATTGGAAGCATTCGCTCTATCGGTTTAATGATCGGTATTGAAATCATTAATCCAGCTACAAAAGAACCAAATGGTGATGGATTATTTAAAATTCTTGATCTTGCTTTGGAAAAAGGTGTTTTATTCTACTTCTGTGGTAACAACAGTGAGGTAATTCGAATGATTCCACCATTAACAGTTACGAAGAGTCAAATCGATGATGGTTTAGCAATCTTAGATGAAGCATTAACAGAATATGAAGAATCCATTGGATATGAATTAGTTGAAACAAAGGGCATTGGTTTCTAAACCAGTGCTCTTTATCTAAATAGGATTTGTCGAAAAAAATTAAATGACAATAGCAAAGGAGTACTACAATATGGATTTAGATTTTTCTCAAATTGTCCCTTCAATACCATATATATTATCCGGATTAAAATTAACATTACTTGTAGTTTTATGTTCAATTATATTAGGTCTAGTATTAGCAATACTACTTGCTCTAATGAAAATTAGTCGTTCAAAATGGCTAGTTTTAATCGCCGATTTTTATACATCAATTTTTCGTGGAACACCGATGGTTTTGCAATTAATGATTATTTATTTTGGTCTACCACAAATAATAGGTGTTGATATTGAGAAGTTTCCAGCAGCAGTTTTAGCTTTTGGTTTAAATTCAGGAGCGTATGTATCAGAAATTATACGTGCAGGTATACTAGCAGTTGATAAAGGTCAGCAGGAAGCTGCTTCTGCACTTGGGATCCCTTATCGTAAAATGATGTCAAAAATCATTTTACCACAAGCATTTAAAAATATTTTACCAGCTTTAATGAACGAATTTATTACATTAACGAAAGAATCTGCAATCGTCACAGTAATTGGTGCATCTGATTTAATGCGTAGAGCATTTTTAGTAGGTGGAGAAACATACTCATTTATGGAACCACTTCTTTTTGTAGGTGCGGTTTATTATATTATCATCATGCTACTATCACTACTCGGTAAATCTGTTGAAAGGAGAATGCGTACAAATGATTAGAATTACTAATTTAAATAAAAGCTTTGGAAATGTGCATGTATTAAAAGGAATAACAACTACAATTGAACAAGGATCTGTGGTTGCAGTGATTGGCCCATCTGGTTCTGGTAAATCAACATTTTTACGTTGTATGAATTTATTAGAAACTCCATCTTCAGGTGAAATTTGGATGGAAGATATTGAAGTCACAAATCCTAAAAGTAATATTATGAAAATTCGTGAGGATGTAGGGATGGTTTTCCAACATTTTCATTTGTTCCCACATATGACGGTTCTAGAAAATATTACGTATGCTCCGATGAATGTAAAAGGTATGAGTAAGGCTAAAGCAGAAGAAAATGCAAAGGCGCTTCTTGAAAAAGTTGGACTTCTTGAAAAAGCAAATGTATATCCTCCTAAACTTTCAGGTGGTCAAAAACAACGTGTAGCAATAGCAAGAGCACTTGCAATGGAACCTAAAGTAATGTTATTTGATGAGCCAACATCAGCATTAGATCCGGAGATGGTAAAAGAAGTACTTGAAGTAATGAAATCATTAGCACATACAGGAATGACAATGGTCATCGTTACACATGAAATGGGTTTTGCAAAGGAAGTTGCGGATCGAATTCTATTCTTAGACGAAGGAAATCTAGTTGAAGATGCAACTCCAATCGAATTATTTACAAGACCTAAAACGAATCGTGCAAAGTTATTCTTAGAGAAAGTTTTATAATTCATAAAAAAATCCCTACTTTTCATCTGAAAAGAGGGTTTTTTTTATGACAAAAAATGCAGTGGTTTACTTAGAAATTGTCTAAATATGTTTTAGGTTTGTAAGTCAGCGGTTGTTTTTTGTATTTCAACTTCAGCACGCATTCAAATTCTACATAAAAAATTTTATTAATTAAAACTTGTTAATTCTTGTCTATCGAAAACATTTATTAAAGCGGATCAAAATGAAATAAAATTAACTTAGTTTCTGAATATTCTTTCATTTTTTTAATTGCAATAATATCTTTATTTTTTCAAGAAATACAAACTTGAAGGGAGAGTATTATGATGGAATTGGACAAAAATTCTAGTACGAGTATAAGTCAGAGCGAATACTCGGAAGTTGCAAAATCTCAAGAGTTTAAACAGTTACTAAGAGCAAAAAGAAAGTTTATTTTACCTATGTCTCTATTCTTTTTTTGTTTTTACATTGCATTACCATTAATGACTTCTTATTCTAAAGCACTTAATACAAAAGCAATTGGGGAAGTAACATGGGCTTGGGTGTTTGCATTCGCCCAATTTGTTATGACATGGGTATTATGTATGATTTACAGTAAGAAAGCTGAATCTTTTGACAAAATGGCAGAAGGGGTATTGAAAAAGTTAAATAAAGGAGGGGAAAAAATTTGAATACGACTGCATTTACATTATTTTTAATAATCGTACTAGGAACGCTAGTTATTACATATTTCGCTTCTAAAAAAACAAAAGATGCGAAAGATTTTTATACAGCAGGCGGTGGATTGACCGGATGGCAAAATGGATTTGCAATTGCAGGTGACTATATGTCAGCAGCATCCTTTTTAGGCATTGCAGGTGCGATTGCTCTTTCTGGATTCGATGGATTTTTCTATAGCATCGGATTTTTAGTTGCATATTTAGTTGTTTTATATTTAGTAGCAGAGCCTTTACGAAATCTAGGAAAATACACTTTGGCAGATATGATTGCAGCGCGATTTGATCAAAGAAAAGTAAGAGGGGTAGCAGCATTAAATACAATGACGATTTCCATCTTTTATATGATTGCACAACTCGTTGGGGCTGGTGCACTAATTAAATTATTACTAGGAATTAATTATACAACTTCTGTTTTAATAGTAGGTGTATTAATGACTGTTTATGTCATATTTGGAGGTATGAGGGCTACTAGTTGGGTTCAAATCGTAAAGGCAATACTTCTTATGCTTGGTACACTCGTTATTTCAATCATCGTATTTGCTAAATTTAATTTCAACATTAATGAAATGTTTAGCCAAATGAGAACGGCAACTCCATTAAAAGACTCGTTTTTAAATCCAGGAGTAAAATACACAAATGGTATAGATACAATTTCACTAAATTTAGCACTTGTACTAGGAACGGCTGGATTACCTCATATACTGGTGCGTTTCTTTACAGTACGTGATGCGAAAACGGCACGAAAATCAGTCGTTTACGCAACTTGGTTAATCGGAGCATTTTATATCATGACGATTTTCCTTGGATTTGGGGCAGCTGCATTTGTTGGAAATTCGGAGATCATAAAAGCAAATCCAGCAGGAAATATGGCGGCGCCACTTTTAGCTGAAGCATTAGGTGGTAACTTTTTATTTGCATTTGTTTCAGCTGTAGCATTTGCTACTATACTTGCGGTAGTAGCAGGACTAGTATTAACTGCCGCATCTGCCTTTGCACATGATTTTTACAATGAAATATTAAAACAAGGAAAAGCAACTGAAAAAGAACAAGTTTCAATGGCAAGATATGCCTCAATTGGAGTTGCTTTAATCTCAATCTTACTTGCAATATTCGCACAAACATTAAATGTTGCCTTTTTAGTATCCTTAGCATTTGCAGTTGCAGCAAGTGCGAACTTACCAGTCATCCTTTATACAATTTATTGGAAACGATTTAATACGACCGGTGCTATTACTGGTATGTTAACTGGATTGATCTCCGCAATCATTTTAGTTGCGATCAGTCCAAATATTTGGAGTCCAATTGAAGGTAAAGCCATCTTTGTTGGAGATCCATTAATAACGTTAACAAATCCAGGGATTATCTCGATTCCTTTAGGATTCATAGCTGCTTATTTAGGTACAATTCTTTCAAGTAAAAAAGAGAATGAAGCGAAATTTGATGAAATTCTCGTTAAGTCTAATACTGGACATGGGGTATCTAGTATTTCTACACATTAATAATTAGAAAAAGAAACTGAAATTTCTCAGTTTCTTTTTATTTACTCATCATTTTGTTTTAATTTTAAAGGTTTGGTAGAGATAATTGTTTCAATGTTTTTGCTGATTAATTTATTATTTTTACGATTTTCAATTCTTGCTTTTGCTATTTCAGCAAGTTCTCGTTCTTCTTCGGTTTCAAGAATGATAGATGGAACAGGTACTGTTTTATTATCTCTCATTCCAACAAATGTTAAAAACGAAGTAGCAGCAACTCGGCGATCGCCTGTAATCAAGTTCTCTGCAATCGCCTTTACGAAAATTACCATAGATGAAGTCCCTGTAACAACTACAAAGGATTCATAAGAGATACAATCCTCTTCCGTGACAGGATGTAGGAAGTCTACATGGTCGATTGAAGCAGTTACACATTTCAATCTCGAATGTTTCGAAGCAGTAATTGAAGCAGTCATATCCATATCAGCAAGAATTTTTCCACCAAATAAAGTTTGGTGATTGTTTAAGTCAGTAGGGAAAACCCGAACAACTAAAGCTGAACGTGATTCATGGCAATATTTTGAACTCATAAATTCACACCTTTTATTAGAATAATGATATTTTTACCAATCTATTTTATATTAAGCGTAATTATGAGATGAAATATTTTTATTAGAGATAAGAGAAAATGGGAACTTTGAACGTAAAGGTTGAAAGAATGCTTAAGCGGAGTTTGATACTGTTGTTTTTATCAATCTTAAACATTTCTTAAGGTAATCCTATTCAATGAATCAAATAGCTCATAAAGTAAAACATAAATAATAGGTGATCTTATGTTTAGAATTGGTTCGAGGATTGTTAAAACGGCTTTAGGTAGTGCGGTTGCCATTTTTATCGCACAATCAGTAGGAGTACATTTTTACGCCTCTGCTGGAATAATAACCATATTATGTATACAAACAACCAAAAAGCGTTCATTAGATACGGCATTGAGAAGGTTTTCTGCATGCGTGCTGATCATCCTTTTTTGTATTTTTTTCTTTCATCTTTTTGGTTTTACGCCTTTAGCGATTGGGTTATTACTACTATTTTTTATTCCAAGTTTAGTAAAACTTAAAATTCAAGAAGGGGTCATTTCTAGTGCAGTTATTATGCTCCATATTTATGGTCTGAAAAAAATGACAGTTCCAATAATAATAGATGAGTTAACTGTCATTGTAATAGGAATTGGAGTAGCTTTGCTTTGTAATTTATATATGCCTAGTTTAGATGATCAAATAAAAAATTATAAAGTACAAATTGATTCTAAGTTTTGTTTTATTTTTGAAAAGATTTCTATTTTTTTAAAAGAACCAGCTAATAAATGTTTTTTGGAAGAATATGATGAAACAGTCAAATTGCTTCAAGAAGCGAAAAGAATTTCTAAATTAGAAATCGATAATCATTATTTTAAATCTTCGAATGATGAAGATTATGAATACTTTTTATTAAGAGAGCGGCAACTTGAAATTATTCGCCGAATTATTGAAACGGTTTGTAACATTAAAGTAAGTAACGAACAATCAACTATCTTATCCAAATTTTTTAATGATTTAAGTTTTTCAATAAATCCGATCATAAGTGGAGCCATCAGTTTATATCAGTTGGAAGAAATCTATCATATGTTTCGTGCAATGCCGCTACCAAAAACATCTGATGATTTCGAAACTAGAGCAGCGGTATTAACAATCATTAATGAAATGGAAAGTTTTTTGATTATGAAATCAAAATCTAAGAGAAAATACGCTAAGTGAAATTAATAAGGAGTTGCTATAATTGTTTAAACTAGTTCTATCACTACTGTTAGTAATTGGTCCTGTTTGGCCACTTGGACAAAATCCAAAGGTAGGAGAACCATTTATTATCATTAACAAAGAAGTAAATAATTTAGCTTATATAGAAGATGGTAAAGTACTAAAGATTTATCGAATTGCTACTGGAAAAACAGCTGATTTAACTCCTGAAGGTATTTTCAACATTACATATAAAGCCAAAAATCCATATTGGCGCAAAAAAAATATTCCAGGAGGGGATCCTAAAAATCCGCTAGGTTCTAGATGGATTGGCTTTGACGCATTAGGTACTGATGGTTCGATTTATGGTATTCATGGAAATAATGACCCTTCAACAATTGGTAAATATATTTCAAATGGTTGTGTAAGAATGTACACAAAAGATGTAAATGAACTTTTTGATAAAATCCCATATGGAACAAAAGTACTAATCACAACATCATCAAGATCATTTGAAAAACTAGCTCGTGAACAAGGTGCAATTAAATAAAAAAGAGGATTCACCATTAAAAACTAAAAGTTCTTGATGATGAATCCTCTTTTTCCTTTTACAACATCGCAGCGATACCCGCAAGTAAAGTAGTAGCAAGCATTGATATTAACATAATGATAACGACTACTTTTTGTGTTTTCTTTCTCATATGAATACCACCTTATACTAAAGAATTACAATTTATTAATGATTGATTAGTTTAATACAATAGTTGTCCTATTTTAGCATAAGTAGGATCATTTTTACAGTCTAAGCCTCTCGTTTAATCACTCCATGCTTTTTTTGTTTTACTTCCTCATAACAGCCTCAAGAGGAACTATACGAGTGTTTTTTTGGATTATACTTCCTCATAACAGCCTCAAGAGGAACTATACGAGTGTTTTTTTGGATTATACTTCCTCATAACAGCATCAAGAGGAACTATACGAGTGTTTTTTTGGAGTATAGTTCCTCATGACAGCATCAAGAGGAACTATACGAGTGTTTTTTTTGATTATAGTTCCTCATGACAGCATCAAGAGGAACTATACGAGTGTTTTTTTGGAGTATAGTTCCTCATGACAGCATCAAGAGGAACTAAAAGAGCTTTTTTTCGTATTTTAGTTCCTCATAAAAGCCTCAAGAGGAACTATACGAGTGTTTTTTTTGATTATAGTTCCTCATGACAGCATCAAGAGGAACTAAAAGAGCTTTTTTTCGTATTTTAGTTCCTCATAACAGCCTCAAGAGGAACTATACGAGTGTTTTTTTTGGATTATAGTTCCTCATGACAGCCTCATGAGGAACTAAAAGAGCTTTTTTTCGTATTTTAGTTCCTCATAAAAGCCTCAAGAGGAACTATACGAGTGTTTTTTTGGATTATAGTTACTCATGACAGCCTCAAGAGGAACTAAAAGAGCTTTTTTTCGTATTTTAGTTCCTCATAAAAGCCTCAAGAGGAACTATACGAGTGTTTTTTTGGATTATAGTTCCTCATGACAGCCTCAAGAGGAACTAAAAGAGCTTTTTTTCGTATTTTAGTTCCTCATAAAAGCCTCAAGAGGAACTATACGAGTGTTTTTTTGGATTATAGTTCCTCATGACAGCCTCAAGAGGAACTAAAAGAGCTTTTTTTCGTATTTTAGTTCCTCATAAAAGCCTCAAGAGGAACTATACGAGTGTTTTTTTGGATTATAGTTCCTCATGACAGCCTCAAGAGGAACTAAAAGAGCTTTTTTTCGTATTTTAGTTCCTCATAACAGCCTCAAGAGGAACTATACGAGTGTTTTTTTGGATTATACTTCCTCATGACAGCCTTAAGAGGAACTAAAAGAGCGATTTTTTGCATTTTACTTCCTCTTGAAATCAATTAGATTAAACGAGATTCATCAGATCCTAACCAATTTATAAGTCTATACTTCAAATAAAAAAAGGGTCTCATAAGCATTTTTAGCTTACGAAACATCCTTTTTTTCCTCACTATATCATTAAAATTTTACTTAACTCCAACTGCATCAAAAGCTTTACTTACTGTAGTTACTTCAGAAGAGCTAGTACCGAAAAGGTCAGAGGCTGCTTTTAAACATGCCGCACGAGCTTGACTGAACGTAGAGGAAGCTGTTAAGTATGTTGTATTTGCACGATAGAAAATTTGAGCTAGCTTAGTATTTCCAATTCCCGTAACAGTCACGCCATAAGCAGTTCCACCTTGAGCAATTAAGTAAGCAGCTTTATTAATAATACCGCTATTTGTATGAACTCCTCCATTGTCAGCAGTTCCAGTGTAACGATTATTATAGTTATCTGGATCTCCAAATTTAGTTGGATCACTCATCGAACGTAGTGCATCACCTGCTATTTTTGGTGTATAAATATCTTCACCAATCAGGTAATCTGGGTTTTTATTATTATAGAACTCTATTATAGTACCAAAAATATCAGAAATTGCTTCGTTTAGTGCACCAGATTCATTTTGATAAATTAAATTTGAGCTAGTTTCTGTAACTGCGTGGGTTAACTCATGTGCTACTACGTCAATCCCACCTGATAAAGGAATAAACGTTGTACCATCACCATCGCCATAAACCATTTGTGAACCATTCCAAAACGCATTGTTGTATTTACGACTATAATGGACACTCGATTTTAGTGCACCGCCTTTATTATCATAGGAATTACGATTAAAAACATTTTTATAATAATCAAATGTTAATCCAGCAAAATAATGTGCATCAACTGCAGCCGCATCATATGTGCTATTTAAAAGGTTATCAGGACTTGTCCAAAGTGTACCAGCAAGACGTTGTCGGTTTGCTGCATCATAAGTGAAAATACCACCTGGGGCTCTAGTATTATCTTGTAAATAATAAGTTGAACCCGATACGGTCATATTTAGTGTTTTTGAATCACCAAGTACGCCAACTCCAGTTCCAGTTGTATTTGTAGTACTTCCTGTACCGCCCGGTTTTCCAGGAGCGCTACTATGTGCTTCATCTAAATTATTATAGCTATTTAATATTTTTCCAGTTGATGCATCAATGAAATAATTAAAGTTTCCAGGTTTTGGAGAAAGGAAGTTTAAGTTTACAAGGTAAGCATAAGTAGCTTCATCACCATTTGTGTAAACGACTAGTTCAGATGTAGGATCTTTTTCATAGGTAGGAGTAAAGCCAAGGTCAGCTTCTGCAATTTTAATTGATTTGTTGGCATTTACTTTCTTTTCGACTTTAAGGCCTTTTTTTGTATCTAGATTAGGAGCTACTGTACCAGAGAAAACTGTTAGAACACCATCATCTCCAACTAATGCCGTTTGAGTAGAGCCCCAAACTGGTACACCATTATATACTTGTTGTAGTCGAAGAGCGGTACCTAACATATCTTTATTGCTAGACTTAATGATGAATGATTCTTCTGAGGATTTCATACCGAGTTTGAATTTATCTTTGTTAGCATTTACATAACCAAATACAATGTCTTTAGGACTTTTTGTTGATGACTTTGTCAGCTGTCCTGAAACAAACTCAGGTGATCCAACAGATTCATTATACTTGTAGCTAGATAACACATTTTTTGGTGCAGCATATGTATTTGTGAAAGAAAAACTATTTGTTGCTAGTCCTAAAGATAACCCAACTGCTAAAACTTTTTTGTTCACTTAAATTCCTCCCCAGTTAACAAATAGTGATAACGAGCTAATATTATCATGTAATTTAGTAGGTTTACAAACTACAAAAAACTGCATTAATTGCACCTTTTTTAAATTAAATTTAATAAATTATGTCTTTTTAACGAGTTTAATTTACAACTCCATTATTAATTAGTCATATTGTTTTAATTAAAAGAGAAAAGTGAGGAGAATGCCTTCGAACTTTTTTTATTGCTTGGAATTCTGGTGCTTAGCTTACATCAATCTAGTTCCGAAATTACGTTTTCATTTTTAGTTCCATCTCATGTAATACGGTTATATAAAGGAACGGTTTTAATCATGTTTGTCCACTTTCTTGAATATTGTTTAAGTAATAGCTTATGTACTGTAGAACTGATTACAGTACATAAAATGTTTCTAAAAAAAGCATTGATTTGAAGGAGAGGGCAAAAAATGTTCACAAATATAGATCATATGGCAATCTGTGTAAAAAACTTAAACGATAGTATTAAAAAGTATGAGAGTGATTTAGGTTTATCATACTCATACCGAGAAATAGTAGATGACCAAGGAGTGGAAGTTGCGCTTTTTAAAACGAATAAAATTAATATTGAATTAATCCAACCCCTTACATCAACGAATCCTGTTCATAAATTTATTGAAAAAAAGGGAGAAGGATTGCACCATATTGCTTTCCAAGTAGATGACATCGAAAAATCACTTTTAGAATTAAAAAAACGCCAATTTAATTTAATCCATCATTCACCTCGTAATGGGAGTGATGGTTCAAAAGTTGCTTTTATACACCCTAAACAATTCGGAGTATTAATCGAAATTGTTCAAAAAAGGGGGGAGTTTAATTGAGCAAGTATGATGATCTTTATAAACTATATGAAAAGAAATCTGAAATAGAGCAAGGTGGTGGCTTTGAACGGATTGAGAAACAACATGAACGTGGAAAGTTTACTGCACGAGAAAGAATAGACATGCTATTAGATGAAGGGAGTTTTGTTGAGTTATTTAGTTTTGTCCAGCATCGATGTTCAGATTTTGGAATGGATGAACAAAATGGTGCTTGCGATGGAGTTGTGACGGGGTACGGAAAAATTAACGATCGAACTGTCTTTGTCTTTTCACAAGATTTCACTGTGTTCGGTGGTGCATTAGGTGAAATGCATGCGAAAAAAATAAGTCAATTAATGGACATGGCAGTACAGTGCAAAGCTCCGATTATTGGATTAAATGACTCAGGCGGTGCGAGAATCCAAGAAGGTGTTCTTTCTCTAGACGGTTATGGACATGTTTTTTATCGGAATACAATTTATTCTGGGGTCGTACCACAAATTTCAGTGATTATGGGGCCATGTGCAGGTGGTGCTGTTTATTCACCGGCAATTACTGATTTCGTGATCATGGTTAATGGAACTAGCCAAATGTTTATTACTGGACCTAAGGTAATCGAAAGTGTTACAGGTGAAAAAATCTCTGCAGAGGATTTAGGTGGAGCTAAAGTCCATAATGAGATAAGTGGAAATGCTCATTTTCAAGCTGAGTCGGAAGAAGAGGCTCTTAAGGTCGTAAGAAATTTAATGGAGTATTTACCGGCACATTGGGAAGAAAAAGCTCCTACTAAAATGAAAACTGAAAAAGATATAGATGAATTAATGGAACTTATTCCAGATGAAAGTAGTCGACCTTATGATGTTAAAAAAATAATCGAAATGATTGTAGATGATGATTCCTTTTTTGAGGTTCAAAAAGATTTTGCTAAAAATTTAGTTGTAGGGTTTGCTAGATTAAATGGTGAAGTAATAGGACTCGTTTGTAATCAACCTAAATTTATGGCTGGAGGATTAGATTTACATTCAGCCGATAAAGGTGCTAGATTTATTCGTTTTTGTGATAGTTTTAATATACCAATCATCACTTTTGTTGATGTGACAGGGTTTTTCCCTGGTGTAAAACAGGAGCATGGAGGTATAATAAGACATGGTGCTAAGCTTTTATATGCGTACTCTGAGGCAACGGTTCCAAAAGTTACAGTCATTACGAGAAAAGCATTTGGTGGAGCATATGTTGCATTAAATAGTAAATCGATTGGTGCAGATTTAGTGTTTGCATGGCCAAACGCTGAAATCGCTGTAATGGGTGCTGCAGGTGCTGTAAATATATTATACGGAAAAGAAATCTCTCAAAGTAATCGACCAGATGAGTTAAGATCAGAATGGATGGATCAATATAAAGAGAAATTTTCTAATCCTTACGTTGCTGCAAAATACGGTTTAGTCGACGATGTAATTGATCCAAGGATGACTAGAAAAAAGCTAATTCAATCATTAGAAGTATTAAAAAACAAAAATGAAAAGCGCCCAGCAAAAAAACATGGTAATATACCTTTGTAGACGTTTTTTTACATATACAATTTGGAGGCATGACACAAATGATTAATGAACAACGTATTGTTGAAGAATTTTTAGAATTAGTACAAGTAGACTCTGAAACTAAGTTTGAAGCTGAAATTGCAAAGGTTTTAAAGAAAAAATTAGAAGCGCTTGGAATGAATGTTTTTGAAGACGACACGATGGGTGTTACAGGTCACGGTGCTGGAAATATTGTTGCTACAATGCCTGCTACTAAAGAAGGCGTAGACGGTATTTTCTTCTCTTGTCATATGGATACAGTAACTCCAGGTAAAGGAATCAAGCCATCAATCAAAGATGGATACATCGTTACTGATGGAACTACAATTCTAGGTGCAGATGATAAAGCGGGTATCGCAGCATTTTTAGAAGCAGTAAAAATCATTAAAGAACAAAATATTGAGCATGGTGAAATCCAATTTATTATTTCGGTTGGTGAAGAATCTGGATTACATGGCGCAAAAGCAATGGATCCAAAATTAATCACTACTAAATTTGGATATGCATTAGATAGTGATGAAGAAGTAGGTAACATTATCGTAGCAGCTCCAACTCAAGCTAAAGTAATTGCAACTATTTATGGTAAAACAGCACATGCTGGTGTTGCACCTGAAAAAGGCGTTTCAGCGATTACAATTGCTTCTAAAGCAATTGCAAGAATGCCACTTGGTCGAATTGACGAAGAAACGACTGCAAATATCGGACGTTTCGAAGGTGGAAGTGCAACAAATATCGTATGCGATCAAGTGAATATTTTAGCTGAAGCTCGCTCATTAATTGGTGAAAAAATGGAAGCTCAAGTAGCTAAAATGAAAGCTGCTTTTGAAGAAGCAGCTACTGAAATGGGTGGACGTGCTGAAGTAGAAGTTCAAATTATGTACCCAGGATTTAAATTTGGAGAAGGAGATCACGTTGTTGAAGTTGCAAAACGTGCAGCAGAAAAAATTGGACGTACTCCTGCATTAAAACAAAGTGGTGGAGGATCTGATGCGAACGTATTCGCAGGTCACGGTTTCCCAATTGTAAACTTAGCAATCGGTTATGAAGAAATCCACACAACAAATGAAAGAATGCCAATTAAAGAGTTAGTAAAAACTGCTGAAATGGTCATTGCAATTGTAGAAGAAGTTGCAAAATAATTAAGTTAAAAAAACGAGACAGTTGTGTCTCGTTTTTTTTATTTATGATGCTGTGCAATTTACCGGTAAGTAGTGGAAACAACCTATCACACGAAATCAATAAATGAATCACTTAGTTAAGAAGTCCCTAACTCTCCCAATTCTAATTTGTAGTTAAACGTTTTCTAAATAGCAAAAAGAATACAATCGCAATCAATAAGGCAGTCGGAAATATGACTAAACTATACTTTGCAAATAAAGATGCCACTTTATCCCATTTTTCACCTAAAATTTTTCCTAATGTGATAAAAGTGAATCCCCAAAGGATCGCTCCAATAAACCCAAATAACGCAAATTTTTTAAAAGAATATTTATTAATGGCAGCAAAATAAGCCGTTAAATGCCTAACTCCAGGAATAAAAAATCCGATTATAAGAATAAATGGCCCAAATTTAGAAAATAAACTTTTTGTCATTTCAATTTTTTTCTCAGTAATATAAACTTTTGGTCCATATTTATTTAGTAAAGGTAACCCAAATTTGTATCCAAGTAAATAGCTTAAAGAAATTCCCAAAATGATTCCAATAATCGCACAAGCTAATGAAGGTAAATAGGATAATCTATCTGCAAATACATTATAACCGATATATGTTAAAAGTATTTCATCAGGTAATGGTAAACCAATAATACCTCCTGTTAATGCTAAAATGATGCCTAAATAACCATAGTGAGTAATAATTAAGTTTAAATGATGAACCATTGATCATACACATCCTCGATTTTTTCCGCGTGAAGTACATAGGCAAAAAATTATTATAAAGATCTTATCATTGTTATAAGCAAGAGTATTTTATAGCATTTTCATTCATATAGCAATTCAAAATTCAAATAATTTGTTATTATTAGAATGATTTAATCTTACTAAGAAAATAAAAGAAATTTAGGTGGGAAAAATGATTAATTATTATGAAATAACCCCAGATTTAGTTAGTAGAAATGAAACAATCATAATGTTTCATGGTTGGGGTTCAACGATTGAATCACAAAAACAACTCGGTAAAGAACTATCTAAATTAGGATTCAAAGTTGTTATTCCCGAAATTAAATACCATGATTCTAGACAAGCTCTAACTAACCATTTTGATCAAAAGATTTTACAGAGATATTTTTGGAAGACGATATTTGAAACAATTGATGAAGAAGATGACATAATCCAACAACTAAATTTACAAAAAGAAAAGTCAATTCTGCTCGGTAGTTCAATGGGCGGTTTTATTGCAAGTGGAATGTTTTTTTCAAATACTAGTTATGCCGGATTAATTAATATTAATGGATCAAGTTCTTATATTTATTCTGAGAAGGATTTTCGTAAAAAGGATAGAAGAGCACCATTAAAAGATAAAGAATTGGAAATGTTTTTAAAATATGACCCTAAATTTACAGGTAGTACAACAAAAAAACCTATTTTATTCTTACATGGTGAATCGGATCTTGTTATTCCAATTGGTGGGCAACTTGATTTTTTAACAACAAATTATAATGCTAAAATAGATTTTCTAAAATATAAGGATGTAAATCATACAATCACAAATCGTATGAAAACCGATCTATTCGATTGGCTTGATAAAAAATTTTAAATAGGAGGGAATTTTATTTGAGTGAAAATTCACTACCAAAAGGATTAGCCAAACCAGCGATTAGAGCTTTAACTTCGGCAGGTTACTTACATTTGGAGCAATTCACACAATTAAGTGAAGTCCAAGTATTAAAATTACATGGGATGGGACCTAAAGCGTTGATGACAATTAGAAATGCATTATAAGAGAAGGGCTTATCTTTTAAAAAATAATTTTGGCTAGATCTAGAACTGATAATTTCAGTTCTTTTTTATTTTATAAACAAAATGGAAAAATTTACTAAAAACTACAATCGGAATGATCTATTCTACTATGATTATTTATTGAATAAATTTGAATAGATATAGTATTGATAAGGGGTTGATATCAATAACATTATTAACGATGGATCAAATGATATCAATAATTCGAAATGGTTTACCTAAAACAGTGGCTCCTAAGGATATTATAATAGCAGGAGCAGGAATGGCTGGTTTAGTTTCTGGATCTTTATTAAAAGATGCTGGACATCGAGTAACAATTTTAGAAGCAAACGATCGGGTTGGAGGACGCATATATACTAAAAGATTTCCTCCATTTGTCAATAATCAATATGTAGAGCTTGGAGCAATGAGAATACCTTCAACACACTTACTTACTTTGGAATATATAAAAAAGTTTCATTTACCAATAAATTTATTCATTAACTCAACACCAGAAGATTTAATTTTTGTAAATAATATTCATACTGACCAAAAAAGTGTTGATAAGAATCCAGATATATTAGGTTTCCCTGTGAATGATTTTGAAAAAGGAAAAACAGCGGAAGAGTTATTAAAATTAGCTATCCAACCAGTAATTGAATTTATTAAACAGGATCCTGAAAAAAACTGGGACATTGTAATTGGAAAATATGATAAGTACTCAATTGATGCTTTTTTACGATATAATCCAGTGGGAGTTTCTTTGTCTGGTGAAGCTATTGAAATGATAAAAGTACTGATAGGCGTCGAGGGGTTTCCAGAACTATCATTTCCGGCGGTTCTAAGAGAGGTAATGGTTCTTTTAACGGAAGGTCTAAAATTTTTCGAAATAACAGGTGGCAATGAAAAGTTACCAAATTCTTTTATCGGTTTATTAAAAGATAATATATTTTATCATCAACGTGTAACAAAAATAATTCAAAATGATTCAAAAGTAACGATTCAGTCTAAAAATACTCTTGATCAAAAAAACTATGAGGTCTCTGGAGATTTAGCGATTATTACATTACCCTTTTCATTATTAAATTTCATTGATATTATTCCTGTAAATTCGTTTTCATATAAAAAATTGAGAGCAATTAGCGAATTGCATTATGTAGATTCAATGAAAATCGGTCTACAATTTAGATCAAAGTTTTGGGAGAAACGAGGTACAAAAGGTGGTAAGCTGATAACTGATTTACCAATTAGATTTTCATATTTTCCAAGTCACGATATTGGTGGGGATGGTACTGGGATTTTGCTTGCCAGCTATACTTGGGGAGATGATGCTTTTATCTGGAATAGTAAGTCAGAGGACGACCGGATTAGAATGGCTTTAAATAATCTAGCCAAAGTGTATGGATTTGAAGTTTATGAAGAGTTTATGGGTGGGATTACGCATAGTTGGTCAAATTATCCTTTCGCAAATGGTGCCTTTACTATGTTTAAACCAGAACAATTATCAGATTTTGGCAAAGCTATAAGTACACCCGAGGGTAAAGTACATTTTGCAGGCGCTCATACTTCAACTTTACCTGGATGGATACAAGGTGCAATTGAGTCAGGTGTGCGAGTTGCTTTTGAAATAAATGGTCTGTAAATAATGAAAAGGCAAAAAAAGAACCGCAATGGTTCTTTTTTTGCTTTAAAACTATTTTTACCAAAAGTTACTTGCATATTATCATAAATTATAGTGATATAATGAGCTGTCGATATAAATTCATATATAAGGGGGAAGGCTATTGCAACCCAACTTGTCTCCTATACACAAAAAAAGAAACCGATATTATTTAACAGTAAATAAGAAATTTTGGTTTAGCCATTTTGTATCATTTTCTTGGTTACTTTTTTCTATCTATTTGTCAATTCCTTGGGTAAAGGATTTATCTGATGTTGTTACGATGCCAGTAGCGATCATAATAATAGGTGGTATTGCCTATATACCAGGTTATATGAGCACTTTTTTAGTAATAAGTTTACTACTCGATAAACAACCGAATTTTAAAAATGAGTTTCCAAATGATCCGGTGACGGTGTTAGTTGCTGCTTATAATGAAGAAGGTGCTATTTTTAATACGTTAAAATATATTTCAAATCAAGACTATACTGGAGAAATAAAGGTTATCGTAATAAATAACAATTCAACTGATGCTACTGATCGAGAAGTAATGAGGGCGAAAAAAGAATTGAAGTCAAATATTACTTTATTACATCAACCAAAACCAGGTAAGTTTCATGCGCTTAATTTGGGCTTAGAGTATGTAGAAACACCATATGTCATTACACTAGATGCAGATACACTAATTCATCCTTCTGCAGTAAGATACTTAGTTTCAAGAATAAAAAGTAGTCCTTCTGATGTTAGTGCTGTTGCTGGTTCAATGTTAGTTCGTAATAGTCGTGAAACTTTTTGGACTAAGATTCAAGAGTGGGACTACTTCTTAGGTATTGCTTCAATAAAAAGACTTCAAGGATTATATCAAGGAACACTTGTTGCACAAGGTGCTTTTAGTTTATATAAAACCGATTGTGTAAAGGAAGTTAAAGGTTGGCCAGATGCAATTGGAGAAGATATTGTTTTAACATGGAGACTTCTACAGAAGCAATGGAAGGTATACTTTGAACCATTAGCAGTTGCATTTACAGATGCACCTACAACATTCGGACATTTTGCTAAACAAAGATCAAGATGGGCAAGAGGTATGGTTGAAGGACTAATTGAAATAAAACCGTGGCAACAACCACAAGTTTATACAAAGTATTTAACTGGTATTAATCTCATGATGGTTTACTTAGATTTTATTTACACAGTATGTTGGATTCCTGGATTAATTTTGGCCTTTTTTGGAATCAACCTTATTGTTGGTCCGATGACTTTATTAGTTCTACCATTAACATTTTTTAGTTATTCAATCCTTTATTTTTACCAGAAAAACTATGTTTTCCGTAATTTAAATTTAAGAATAAGAAATAATCGTATAGGATTTCTATTCTTCCTTTTATGCTATCAAATGATTATGTCACCAGTTTCACTATATGGCTATATTCAAGAATTCTTTAAATTAAAACGAGTATGGGAATAAAAACTTTACGATCATAAAAAAGAGGGTCACAAAAAAGTCAAAGTACTTTTTGTGATCCTCTTTTTGTTATTATAGATTATTTGTTTCTTTTTTTGTTGAACTATCCAACTTCATCTTTAATTGAACTTCTTGATCAGCGATAATATCATCATCTTCAGCATTATCACGCACAACCTTTTGGGTTAAAATTGACCCTACTGCAACTAACAGCATAACTGCAATATAATAACCTTTTTCGTTTAATTCCATATCTGCATTGTAGAGTCCGATACAAAATAAAAAAACTCCAGCAACTAATGTAAAGTAGGCTAAAACAGTGAATGCTGGTGTGTTTCTACGTCTATGCTTTTGCAAAATTTATCACGCTCCCCGATAAGATTTTCCTTAAATTTTTGACGTTTAAAACTGCAATTAAATAAGAGATAAATATTTCTATAAAATCTTAACGTCTGATATTATTATATAAAATTTAGTGTTAAATAGTAATAAAATTCTAATAAATAAGTAAATTAGAAAATATTACTGGAATTTTTTAGGGAAAAACTAAATAAAAAAATAGAGAAATACAAAAAGATATCTAATCATTAATAGATAGGAAGATTTTATTCCTGAGAGGGTGGTCAGATTTTGAAAAATAAAGGTGCTGGTATTGGAGGAATCGTTTTTGTAGGCTGTATGTTTCTAGGCGGAGGAATTGGAAGTTTATTACATGAATCTCACTCGGGTTGGCTTATTGGGATGGGTGCTGGATTTATAGGGCTCGCTTTAACAAGATTTCTAATAAAAAGTTAATTTTAAGGATCTGGAAGTAAACTTAAAAAGAACCACAAGGAAAAATGATAACCTTGGGGTTCTTTTCGTTTGAGGAGGCCTTTTATAAATAAAATCGATCCCTAATTTCCTTTGATGGAATCATACACGATTCGTTTTTTCCAAAGAATCTAAGGCGATTTCTTGCGATTAGTCTATATAAATAGTCACGTATTGTTGGTGGGATTATGATAAAGGCATAGAAAAATTTTGGCCAACCATCTAATCTTTTTGCAATTGAAAGTGCAGCAGAAGATTCAATTTTTATGCTTCCATTTTGTACTACAATAATTGAATCAATTGAACTAAGCTCGGGATGATCCTTCCTAAGCTTTTCGCCAAATGTGGATTGTAGCGCGGCAAAATGAAAATAATCTTTTTTGTCATGTTTAATAATAAACTTAACAGCTCCATTGCATAAAATACATTCACCATCAAATAAAATAATCGGCCTTTCGCTCATATAATATCCCCTAAAGATTATTCTTTGTTCACCATATGATAAGCAACATTTCTTAAATGTTGTAATAATGGTTCTTTAATTTCTTCATCTAAATCAACATCATCCATAGCTTTTCCCATGCAATCTAACCAGTCATGGGCTAATTCAATTGTTATTGGAAAAGGCAAATGACGCGCACGCATTCTTGGATGACCACGTTCCATACTATAATATTGTGGTCCACCTAAAAACTGTGTTAAAAATAGTTTTTGTTTACGTGCTGTTTCCTCCCAGTCACCAGGAAATATTGGTGCAAGTCTCTCATGTTTTGAAACATATGAATAAAAAGTATCCACTAGCTCTTCTAATTTTTCTTTTCCTATATAATCATACATTGATTGATTTTCGTTACTCAAAAGAAAATACCTCCATTAATTTCAAAAAATACAATTTAGATAGGTTTATTTTATCTCTTTTTGGACTTTATGAGAAGTAAATAGGACTTAGAGTGAAAGGATTCATATTGAACGAAATAGCTTTTATACATTTTAAAGGAGGTTCACCGTTTAACGATATCCCTTCTAATTTATATTGGATTCTCTAACAACGCCTTTTTCTACACTTTTTGAATGAAGAATTTTTTAATTTTACTTTGCATACCTTTTTTTCTTTTATACAAAAACGTTTATAATAATTAGATATTAGTTTTAGATAAAATAAGTTTTAACTATATATAGCACACAAGTAAATTGGAATTTAAAAAAATGATATTATATTAGTATAGGAGGTGTAGCAATGAATCAATGGGCACCAAAGAGCGGAAGAGTCATTTTACATGTTGATATGAATTCATTTTTTGCTTCGGTTGAAATAGCGAATGATCCATCATTAAAAAGTAAACCTGTAGTTGTGGCTGGCAATGAAAAAGAGCGCAGGGGAATTATCGTAACGGCAAGTTATGAAGCTCGAGCTTATGGAATTCGGGCAACAATGCCATTATGGGAAGCGCGAAAAAAATGTCCGGAGATGATTGTGAAAACTCCAAATTTTGAAGCTTACCGTAAAGTCTCAAGGCAAATATTTGAAAAATTAGGGGCAATAAGTCCTAAGATTGAAGTGGCATCAATTGATGAAGGATATATTGATATAACCGATTGTGATGAAAATTTAGGACATCCGATTAAAATAGCTGAATTGATTCAGTCTATGTTGTTAAAAGATCTAGACATGCCTTGCAGTATCGGTATTGGTCCAAATAAATTTCTTGCGAAAACAGCCTCAGATATGAAAAAACCACTTGGAATTACTGTACTCCGTAAAAGAGATGTTCCTTCTATTTTATGGCCTAGAAAAGTAGGAGAGATGCATGGTATTGGTAAGAAAACTGAAGAAAAGTTAAATGAAATTGGCATTATTACTATAGAAGATTTGGCAAAAAGTAATGAAAAACAAGTAATGGAATTATTAGGTGTAAATGGTAAATCTTTAAGAAATAAAGCTAATGGAATAGATGAGAGAGAAGTAGATCCAAGTCGTATGCTTTCACATAAGACAATTGGGCAATCAACAACATTTTCTTTTGATGTTTTTGAGGAACCAATGATTGCAGAAAAATTTGAAGCTCTATCTAAACGTGTAGCGGATCGTTTAATTAAGAAAGGTTTAGTTGCAGACACTGTGACAATTACACTTCGATTTAGTGACCGAAAAACAATCAATCGTAGTAAAAAACTTACTACTCCTGTACAACAAGCTAACGAAATTTTTAAAGAAGCTTTTGATCTATGGAAAAGAAATTGGAACGGAGAACCATTACGTTTAATTGGAGTAACTGCATCACAATTAAATCCAAAAGATGAAATATCAAAGCAATTGGATCTATTTTCTTTTGAAAAGGATGCCAAACACGAACCACTGTTTGAAACATTACATAAATTGCAACATAAATATGGCGAACAAGTTATTAGTTTAGGGAGGCAAAAAAAGAAAATTGACTCAAATAATATTTTAGATATATTGAAATCTATTGAGTAAATTGCAGCTGAGCTTTTAGTCGAAGGTCTTTTTTAGTTGACTATTGTTTTGTTTTGAACGAAAAAAAGACGGTCTATGAATTAGACAGTCTTCAAATCGTTAATCTAACCGTTTAAACTTTTTCGATAATAATTTTTGTTGCTGTTGGAAGATGTTGTTCTACTGCATTTAGTACATTTTGATCATCTTGATATGCTCCAATTTGTACTCCGTCTACGATTACTCTATGCATGTCAGATTTAGCCTTTGCTGTTAAGTTAAATGCTTTTACTAATCCATTTACATGGCCTTGAGCTACTTTTTGACGCCAATTTGGGTCTTTCAGTTTTGCTGCATCACTAGCATTATCGATAAATCCATTTTCTGTCAGAATCGCTGGCATATTTGATTCACGTAATACATGAAAATTAGCTTTCTTTTTACCCCGATCGGTTAGACCATTAAGCTTAACGATTTCTGCATGTAAATCGTTTCGATACTTAGCTGAAGTAGACGTATCTGACAAACTATCATGGATATAATCCTCATAACCAGACGCTGATGTATTAAATGAGTTGATATGAACAGATAAAAAGTAGCTAGCGCCCCATGAGTTTGCATCGTTAGTACGTTCAGATAAAGAACGATCTGTATCGGTAGATCTGCTCATTCTAACTTCAACATCATTATAGTTTTTTAATAAGTCTCTTATTCGTAATGCGATATCTAAAGTTAAGTCTTTTTCTTTTAAACCATTTCCTACCGCACCTGAATCAGAGCCACCGTGCCCTGGATCTAAAAAAAGTTTCAACATTAATTTATCCCTCCTATGATAATGTATTCAAAGTATCTTTCGTTGAAATGGACATGCATCTAATATGTATATAACGAAAATGAAGATATTTAGTTGAATTAGACATTAATTCTAATAGATTCTTTTATTAGATTGATAGTTTAGTAGGGAGGATACTAAACTATAATCGAATGTAAAGATAAGGACAGTTTGTTTTCCAATGAATCGATTGCAATTGAGCCAAGAAGGAAATGACAGTTTAAAATGAAACAAATGCCAACGTAATAAAGGGTGAGAAAAAATCATAACATAAGATTATTCCGGCATTTTTAACAAAAAATAAAGGACGTTGTAGCATGTTGGTAAATTTGAAAAGGACTTGATTGAATGAAACAATTAGAAATATTCATCGCGTTTTTTCGAAGTAGTATTTTAGGATATGGTGGGGGACCATCAACGATTCCTCTACTTTATAAAGAAGTCGTCGATACGTATAAATGGATGAAAGACGAGGAGTTTTCTGAAATATTAGCAATTGGTAATATGCTCCCAGGTCCAATCAATACTAAATTAGCAGGTTATATCGGATATCGTATTGGTGGTATACTCGGAATGCTTAATGCAATCATTGCTTCGATCTTACCGACAATTTTTTTAATGATTATACTTTTAACATCATTATCGTCTTTTAAAGAGATTAAATGGGTAAATGGGATGAAGGAATCAATTGTACCAGTTGTGGGAGTAATGTTAGGTGTATTAACATGGCAATTCTATCAAAGTTCAAAAAAAGGGTTGAAAACACCAACAATATTAATTCACTTAGTTATTGGTCTGTTTCTAATTCAATTTTTACACATACACCCGGCGATCATAATAGGTAGTTTATTACTATTTGCAATCTTCCAACCAGTAAAAGCAACTTCCTCTAATGAACAGCAGACGAGGAAGGGGAGTACAAACGAATGATTTATTGGAAATTATTTCTTTCATTCCTTATAACGAATCTTTTAGGTTATGGTGGTGGGCCTGCTACGATCCCATTAATTCAAAATGATGTTGTTACACAAAAACATTGGTTAACTCAGCAAGAATTTCATGAAGCATTTGCAATGGGGAATGCCTTACCAGGGCCAATTGCCACAAAAATGGCTGGCTATATTGGATATAAAATTGGAGGAATCTTTGGTTCATTCATCGCAGTCTTTGCAACTGTATTTCCTTCTTTATTACTAATGATTTTATTAATTGGATTACTTTATAAAAATCGGAACTCAATTCGAGTGAAGAGAATGACTGCATATGTAAAACCGACAATTGTTGTACTGTTAGGCCTTCTGACATATCAATCTTTTTATGATTCGTTTCACCAAATTGGGGCATTCCAAGTAATTTTTATTGCAGTTTGTACATTTTTCTTAATGGAAAAATTTAAAATTCATCCGGCTTTTGTAGTACTCGGTGCATTAATTTATGGTGCCATCAATCTTTAAAAAAGAAAAAGAAACCAATTATTTGGTTTCTTTTTCCTTTTCCTTGCTCATAACTTCTTCATAATCTTTATTAAACCAAAGTGGATCCATATTATCTACTTCACCATTATAATTAATCAAAATTTCTTCACCAGCTTTTATGTCTTTGTAAGCATAAAAATCAAATGTGTGATTATCAAAGTTGATATCGTAAGTAGCATTTGCATCATAAGAATGGTTAAATAGCATTCCATATCCTAAAAGAATAGCTGAATGATTAATGCCATATTCGAATGCGTAGTCTGCTAATAAGGTTTTCTCAATATGTTCATGTTCCTCGTTCGGGTAAGAAATAACTGGCGCCTCGTGTATTAGCTCACCTTTTGCAATATCACGTGTTGCAAAGACACCTCGATTAAATTCACCATCACTCAACGTAGAAGTTTTAATTTCAATCATAATTACACCTATAATTCTCTCTAAAGTCTTATAGATAGTTTGCCACTATTTTAGAGATAAATCAATTTTTTTATCTAATTAGCCGTTATTTAAATAAAAGTGCGCCTCTTTTTTGATCTGAAGAAGTAGTAAAAATAGGACTAGTCTACGTTTTGATGAAATTTTAAAAAACTAAGTATATATTTCGCCAAAACATCAAATTATAAAATTGTTATACACATATAGGGAGGCAGAATATAATGAAATTTTTTTATAAGATTATGATTTTATTGATTGTAATGTCTTCTATTCTTCCAGGAACTAAGCAGGTAAATGCAAACAAAAAGGAATTTTTGCGTATTGAAGGATATAAGCCAAACCAAACTGTAAAACAAATTCCTTATTTAACTGATATTTTCCAGGTTTCGACGAATCAGATCTTAGTAACTTTTGATTCACAAGTTGATATTAATTTAGGGACAAAAGCATCATTTTATTGGATTCAAAGTTTATCTGATACAATCCCTACAGGTATTGCATCACTTGGAAGCAAAAGTCAATTTAATGCAAGGAATGCTTTATCAACTAATCAAGTTACAATTACAAAGGTACAAGGTGATAACAATTCATTCTTGTTCACTTTTAAACAAGAAATACCTTCAAATAAGCGATTTAAACTAGCAGTTCGTCATTTACACGCTCCCGGTGGAAAACCATTTGGTGGTACAAATGGTATGAAGGAATTTACAGGAAAATAATAATATTGTAGTTTGTCTAAACGATGAAATCCCCTAACAGAGGGGATTTTTTTGTCTTGTAAGATAGAATGATATCAAAAGATAATGAAACCTTCTCAAAAAAAATTCTAAAAAAAAGTAAGGATGGAATTGACCTTAACGTAGCGTAAAGGTGTAATGTAAAGATGTCAGGAGGTTATCGTAATGGAATATACAGTACAAAAGCTTGGACTTCTAGCAGGAATTAGCACTAGGACTTTAAGATATTATGATGAGATTGGGATTCTTAAGCCGGCAAGAATTAACTCATCAGGATATCGGATTTATGGGCAAGCGGAAGTAGATCGCTTACAACAAATCTTATTTTTTAGAGAACTAGGTATGAATTTAGAAAACATTAAAGAAATTATTACATCACCTGATTTTAATAGTGCCAAGGCGTTAAAAGAGCATAGAGAACAGCTTCTTGATAAAAGAAAGCAATTGGATTTATTAATTTCAAATGTTGAAAAGTCAATTGCTCAAACAGAAGGGAGAATGAAAATGTCAAATAAAGAAAAATTTGAAGGCTTTAAGAAAGATATGATCGAAGAAAATGAAAAAAAATACGGAAAAGAAGTACGTGGAAAATACGGAGATGAAGCTATTAATAAAGCAAATCAAAAAGTAATGAACATGACAGAAGAAGAGCATAAAGAAGTAACGAGACTGGCTGATGAATTAGCAAAAACATTAGCTGAAGCAGTTAAAACGGGTGATCCATCAAGTGAAATTGCACAAAAAGCAGCTGATTTGCATAAACAATGGTTAACATTTTATTGGGATCAATATAGTAAAGAAGCGCACGCTGGTTTAGCTCAAATGTATGTAGACGATGAACGCTTTAAAGCACACTACGATAAAGAACAACATGGCACTGCTGAATTTTTAAGAGATGCAATTCATATTTACACGGATTTTAAAAAATAATCTAAAGATGGTGTACTTAGACTAGTTCTAAGTACACTTTTTTTGTTAGTGATGAAATGTAATTAGATTAGAACTTAGTAGACTTTTTTATTTTTATGGAAAAAAATAGTAAATATTCACCTAGATTTGGTATAATAATTTTCATGATTAATTAATTGATCTTAATTTCAAATAGAAGTATTATAAATTTTTAAATAATGGAATGTTTATGTACAATATAGGTAAGAATTTGATTTAAATAATTCAATTTTTTAAACTAAGGATGTACTAAAAATGGAAGAACAATTTATACCGAGGAAAGAGCGACATAAAAAGCGCATTTTTAAAAAGCGTCAAAATACTGAGCGTGAAAAAATAAAATTTAGTACTTATATATTAAGTATATTTTATTATTTTTTATTATTTTTAATTTTTAATCTTGTACAATTTTATCTATTTCATCATGTTCATCACGCCATTAAATCACTTGGGAGTTTTGATTTAGCTAGAGCAATCATCTCAGGATTAATTTATTTACTATGTATTATTTGTATAGAAGATACTTTTAGACGATATCGAATGCCATCAACTTTTATTCGAATATTGATACCAATTGTAGTGTTTATTTTGGCAATCGTCACGATGTATACTTTAATTACTGTATTTTTCTAAAATCAATTTTAAGCAAAGCCAAAAGGTATTATGTCATTAAATGATGTAATACTTTTTTTGTTTAACTTCAATACAAACTAAAAAATGATTGAGGTTAATTGGGAATTTTTTGCTTGTGCTGTGTAAAGATTAAAAAGATTCAATTGCTATTCTTTGAAAGTTGTTTATGAATCTTTTTCACTCATTTCTAATAATCTCTTTTGAATCCAAACAGCAGCTTGGGTACCATCACCCATGGCTATTGTGACTTGTTGAGAATGGGCTACTAGATCACCAGCTGCCCAGACATTTGGGATGTTCGTCTCCTTTGTACGTGGGTCTACAATAACATATTTATTATTTAAAAGATTTACGCCTAGTTGGATAGCGAGATTATTTTGTACTTCGTTTCCATCAAAACCAATAAAAGCTCGGTCGCCATAAACTATTTCACCACTTTGTAAACAAATTCCTTTAAAAGTGGAATCGTCTTCTTTTAGTACTTCCTTAACTTTTTCTTCTCGGTAGGCTATACCCATTTTTTGTAGTCGGACATATAATTTGGAATCAAGTTCAGGTCCGTCGTGATTTATATAAGTTATTTGCTTTGACCAATAAGCTAATGTTATTGCAAGATTTGCACCAACATGACCAGTTCCAAGTATTAAAACACTTTTATTTAAAATTTCATATCCATCACAGTCTGGACAGACAAAAATTGTCGATCCAAGACAATCGACTAGGTTTTTAATTTGTGGAATTTGATCAATTAGTCCAGTTGCTAGTAAGATTGTTTTAGAAGAATAAGATTTTCCTGTTTTCGTCTCAATTAAGAATTGATTGTTTACGATTTGTATACGGATTACTTTATCTTCGGTAAATGATACACCATATTTTTTTGCATGAGTTCTTCCTAATTGTCTTAGCTCTTTTCCACTTATACTATTTGGCCAACCTAAAATATTACGATATGATTTACATAATGTTGAACGCCCATAATTTGAGTCAATAACAAGTACATTCCTATTGTATCGACCAAGCTGAATGGATGCTTGTAAACCTGCGAATCCTCCCCCTATTATGATACATTCATATAATTCATTCATAGATCTGTCTCCTAAATCAATTAATACAACATCATATATGTTCAATTTTTCCAATTAACCATTTTCTAAACACAATTTCACAATTAATCTAATTATAGGCAAAGATTTTTGATTGATATATTCTGATTATTTAGGTACGATTCTTCTATTAACTTAAATTGGTTTGTTGTTTTTGTGGAGGGAGTAAAAATGGGTGCAGAAAAGATCGCTTTAACAAATTCTAGAACGAAAGGTATTATTCTCGTATTAACTGCAGCAATATTATGGGGAATATCTGGGACTGTTGCACAATTTGTGTTTCAAAGAAATCATTTTAGTCCTGAATGGTTAGTCGTTATTCGATTATTGTTTTCAGGAATTATTCTTCTAATTTTTGCTAGAATGAAAGAAAAGAGGAATATAATAGATATTTGGAAGGATAAGAAGGATATATTAAGTTTATTGTTTTTTAGTATTTTAGGGATGTTAGCAGTTCAATATACATACTTCGCCGCAATAAAAGCTTCAAATGCCGCTACAGCTACAATTTTACAATATTTGGCACCTGTCATTATTACATGCTACTTAGCAATCCGTTTCAAGAAAATGCCTACTAGTAAAGAAGTACTGGCTGTCATTTTAGCGCTTGCGGGGACATTTTTGTTGGTAACACATGGAACGATTAAAGGATTGACCATTACAAGATGGGCATTGTTTTGGGGGCTAGCCTCAGCTTTTGCTTTAGCATTTTATTCAATACAGCCTCAAAATCTTTTGAAAAAATTTGGGTCAACAATTGTAGTCGGTTGGGGAATGTTATTAGGTGGAATGTGTTTTAGCTTCATTCATTCACCTTTTAATTTCCAAGGTCATTGGTCGATGAGTGCATATTTCGCAGTAATCTTTATTGTTATTTTTGGAACGTTGATTGCTTTTTACTGCTATTTAGAGAGTTTAAAGTATATTAATGCCTCTGAATCTAGTTTACTTGCTAGTGTGGAGCCATTATCTGCAGCTGTACTATCTGTAATTTGGTTAAAAGTAAATTTTGAAATGATAGATTGGATCGGAAGCTTTTGTATTATTAGTACAATTGTTATTTTATCAATGGCTGATCGAAAAGAGACTAATTAATAATCTGTCACTAAAGAGCATAAAAAGACAGGACTGAATAATCCTACTTTGTTAGGATGTCATTAAGGGAGGAGTTACATGACCTGGGTTGAATCTTTACAAAAGGCAATTGATTATATAGAGGATAATTTATTAAATGAGTTAACGATTGAAGAAATTTCCAAACAAGCTAACTCATCTGTTTTTCATTTTCAGCGAATATTTTCAATTTTAACTGATATTAATGTCGCTGAATATATAAGAAGACGAAGGTTGACGCTAGCGGCAAATGAATTAACAACTACTGATCTTAAAATAATTGATATTGCCTTGAAGTATCGTTATGACTCTCCTGAAGCTTTTTCAAAAGCGTTTCGAAGACAGCATGATGTAACACCAAGTGAAGCAAGAAAATTTATTGGTAATCTAAAATCATATAACCGCCTCGTTATTCAGGTGAGTTTGAAGGGAGCAGAACCAATGCAATTTAATATTGTTGAAAAAAATGCTTTTCAAGTAGTTGGGGTGAAAAAAGAGTTTTCTTATTTAAATGATCAACAACAGCAATTGATTCCTAAAATGTGGGAAGAGGTTAATAAGAATGGTACGAGTGACCGTTTGTACGAAATTAATAATGGTAACATTAAAGGTGTTTTAGGTGTTTGTATGATGAGCGAGGAACAAAAATCAAAAAATCTGCTAGAATATTGGGTTGCAACTGAATACGAAGGAGTTGCACCAGAAGGTTTTTATCATCATGAAATTCCTGCATCAAAATGGGCTGTATTTGGTGTTCACGGAGCAATGCCACATGCAATGCAATCGGCATGGAAGAAGATTTTTTCGGAATGGTTTCCTTCAAGTGGTTATTCTCACGCAGGAATTCCAGAGTTTGAACTTTATCCAGAAGGAAATCCATTTAGTGAAGATTATTATACTGAAATTTGGATTCCGGTAAAATAAAACCAATCTTTTAAAAATGTTATGAAAGGTGCTTCTTTATTAAGAGAGCACCTTTTTCCTTTATGTATAAATTTAACCTCTTAAAGCTTCTAATACTACTTGTGCGTTATAGCCATGAGAGAAATCTATAATTGTTGCTTCTTCACCTTTTAGACCTTTTACTAAATGATCAATTAAAGAATCTCCTAGAGATTGATCTGCTTCTATTTGCCTAATTGGCTCGCCGATCTTTCCGCCTTCTAAATTAGCCCAGTTTACTAATGAAAGAGTTCCTTTAGAACCATATGCTGTAAATTTAATTTCTTCATCACCTGCAATTTGGCTTAACCCATCTATTAATACAGGAGTGCCATCTTCTAATTCTAAAAGGGCGATAATTCCATTTTCAGATGAAATAGGGTCAGCGGGATATTGAATTTGTTTCGTTTTGACTTTCATATTACCAAAGATCTTTTGAATTTGTTGAATATAATGAACACCAACCTCTAGTACATAACCTCCTTGTTCTTTTGTAGCAACCCATTCATTTTGTTGCCATAACCTTGGCCAATTTGGAAACCGCATCTTTAACTCGATTCTTCTTAAGTCACCAACATATCCTGATTGAATAAGGCTAGCAAAAGATTTACTACCAACATTGTAATTTAATGGAAAGTTCATAGCATGAAAAATACCTTTTTCTTTAGCTTGAGTATAAAGTCTTAGCGCTTCATCCGTAGAATTTGCTAAAGGTTTTTCACAAAGTACATTCATTCCTTTTGCGATTACATCCGTTACGACCGAATAGTGATATTTTGGAGGTACTGTAACATAAACGAGGTCAAGTTCAGCATTTTCAAGCATTTCAAGATGATTTGTAAATGTTAAAACGGATTCTAATTGGCTACTTGTTTCTTGAACTCTTTTTTCTAATGTGTCACATATTGCGACTATTTTTGTTTCTTGGTGGTTTGAAAATAAAGGAATTAATCTTTGGGCAATCGCGCCAAGACCAATAATACCAACTTTTATCATGAGAAAAACACCTTTCGAAATAGATTTATATGGTAATTATAGTAAGAAAAATTAAATAATTAAAGAAATAGGTATCCTGTTCTTAGCGTAAGATAGTTGATGAGTTACAAATTGCTCATATGAAATTAGTTTTTGAGTAAAAAGTTTTGTGAATTACCAATTTTAAAAAGGGATTTTCGACACAAAAAGAGAATATGATTCAATGATAATTAATGGAGGTGACATAATGGAGAAGAAGCCGTTGTATTATGATGGTAGTGGGGACGGAGGAAAATTTATTCAATCAGAAGTTGTAAAAAAGCAAACGAGTATTGTATCTGAAGTAAGAAAAAATTTAACTGGTAACCCGTTTGTGATCGATTGGAGTTTAGTTAAAGTAGTAGAGAAATGATTTGTTATTTTGTTCTTTATTAAGAATTTCATCTTATCTAAAATGGGTTATCTTAATCCATTTGCTTGGTTTTTGATAATCCATTTTGAAGATTTATCGATTTGAACGTAAAGTGCTAGTTAAGTTTTCCAAATCAAGCTTGTTGAATCTGAAGTCCTGTTGTTTTATCCAGGGAAATGTAACAATCCTTTAGAAAACAAAAAAGGATTTCCCATAATTTAAAAAAACTAAAAGGGAATCCTTTTTGATTAAAGGTTAAAGGTTATTAACAGTTTCCATCAATATCGCAGCTTAATGAAGACTGTTCAACTAGTTTTTGGTTGTTTAAAGCTTGAATAAATGCTTCTTTACTTTGAACACCCTGTAAAACTTGATCACCAATGATGAAAGTTGGTACTGCATTAATAAAATTAGGGTTTTGGATGGATGAATCATACTTTGTATTCGATACAGCTTCGATGAATTTAGCACGGTCTAAGCCAAGTTTTTCAGCGATATCTGCAAGTACGTTTACATCACCAATTTCTTTGCCTTTTGTCCAAAAGTCTGCTAATACAGCTTGAGCATATTCTGCGCCTTTTCCATTTTCCTCTGCGAATAAAAAGCCTCTATGAGCTTTTTTAGTTGAAGGATGGGGATCCATCGTTGGTAAAATCATCTCAACACCAAGTTTTTGCGCTAATGGTTGAACGCCAAATTTCCATCCTTGTTGGATATAAGAACTATTTGGACTTAATGGTTCAGCTCCCTCAGGTCTTAATTGGAATGGTTTCCATTCAAGCTCTACACCGTTAACTTCCTTAAGAGCATCCTCGAGTGGTTTTTTTCCTAAATAGCAAAACGGACATACATAGTCCGAATAAATTGTAACTTTCATTATGAAACCTCCTAGATCAATTAAAGAAAGTATAAACAAAATTAGAACTAAATCTCAATTTATTAGCTTCGAATTGATGAAAATTATTAAAATAACTAATTGACAAGTAAAAAAAGAAATAGAGCATAGGGCCCTATTTCTTAAAATCATTGTTAGATTGATCATTAGGAGGTGGATTCGTTCCGATTCTTGCTGTGTTAAAATCAGCAAATGAGTTTAAAAAATATTTTCTTCTTAATAGTAAAACGGCTAGTAGTAAAAGACCACAGATTGATGTGAAAATCATGCCAGTAAGTAATCCACCTATATACATGAATGTATCCATTTTTGATGTAAATAGTGACCAAACTAAAATAGAAAGGATTCCGTCCGCTAAAACAAGGGCAAGCGATACTACTAAATACGGTAAAAATTGTCCAGTTTCTTTTGTTTTCTTTGAAGCATACTTATACCCGATTGGTACAGATAAAAAAATGATAAAACAATAGAAGAGTAATATGAAATCTCGAATTGACATAGTATCACACCTAACTTTTTTTGTTGGTACTATACTATATGCAGAATATTCATATTATTGGACAAGATTTTTTTTTTTATTTACCAATTTTTACTTTTTTCTTTTTAATTTCTCCCTTTACAGGTTTTGTAGGAGAGAAGTTATCAAAATCTTCTTTTGTTTCTGGTACTTCGATATGTCCAGTTCTTATATTTGCTTTATATAAATCAATTTGTTCTTTTGTGTCTTTATTTAAATTCTTAGAGGTTTTTGCAAGATCAACGCCATTTTCTTTTATGCCCCATCTCAAAATGCGCCCACCTTGGAAGTTCCCTTTTAATTTTTTTGTGATAACTTCATCTACACCTTTATCAATTCGTTTAATTGCTGATGTTAAAGTGACATTTTCCGGTAATCCTTGTTTATATTGATCCCGGTCAACACCAATTACCCAAACCTTTTTACCATTTTTCTTTAATTTTTTGGCTTCAGTAAATACACCTAATCCTGTTTTTCCTGCTACTTGGAAAATGATATCAACACCCTTTTCATTGTATAAGGCTTTTGCTAACTTACTTCCATCAGCAGGTTTATTAAATGAATCTGCAAATTTGGTCAATACTTTTATTTTTGGATCGACGGACATAACACCTGCTTTAAATCCATATTCAAATTTTTTTAAAAATTTATCTTTTGTACCACCTATAAATCCAATTTTATGAGTTTTTGTGTTCATTGCTGCTGCAACACCAGCGAGGAATGCTGATTGTTCTTCACGATAAATAACACTTACAACATTTGGTTTTTCAACAATCCCGTCAATTATGACAAAGTCGGATTTTTTTGCTTTACTTGCAACTTCAGAGATAGCTTTTTGAAATGAATAACCGACTCCAAATGTTAAATCATAATTTTTCTTTGCATACTTCAATAATTCTTTTTTTGCTGCTTTGTCTGTTTTGATATCCGTCTTTACATAATTTTTATTTTCCTGCCAATCATGTTTCTTGCCAGTTTTTTTTATTCCATCCCAAACTGCTTGGTTAAATCCTTTATCATTTATTTCAGTTTTCCCCATAACAATTCCAATTTTAAAATCTTTTTCTTTTTCTTTCTCTGACGCACTTATATTATTATTTTGACTAGTACAGCTGGTCAATGTAAGGCTGGCAATTAATGAAATCGTGGCGATTTGGAAAAAACGTCTTCGCATTGTTTTCCTCCATATAATATATTTAAAAAACTAAACTCTATTGTGTAAATTTCCCAATCAATTCATAAATCATTCTTCAAAGTGTTGGCAATTTACGATACAAGTGGTACTGTAACAATTAGAAATGATTAAGATGGAGGCATTAAGGTGAAGCTTGTATTTTTAGGAACGGGAGCAGGAATGCCATCAAAGGGTAGGAATGTAACAAGTATTGCGTTACAGCTTTTAGAGGAAAGAGGTGCGACTTGGCTTTTCGATTGTGGTGAAGCAACACAGCACCAAATATTACATACATCAATTAGGCCACGACGAATCGAAAAAATTTTTATTACACATTGCCATGGCGATCATATCTTTGGATTGCCTGGATTATTAAGTAGCAGAACTTTTTTAGGCGGAGAAGATTTATTAACAATTTATGGACCTAAAGGATTAAAGGATTTTGTAGAGACTAGTTTTAAAATTAGTGGTACTTATTTGAAATATCCAATTCAATATGTTGAAACGTCTGAAGGGATCATTTTTGAAGATGACCAATTTATTGTTCAAGCAGTAGAACTTGAACATGGAATTCAATCATTTGGTTATCAAATTATTGAAAAGGATTTACCTGGAGAATTGAATGTAGAGGAATTAAAGAAGATTGGTGTAAAACCCGGACCAGTTTATAAATTCTTAAAAGAGGGGAAAACAGTAACCTTAGAAGATGGAAGAGTGTTAAATGGTAACGATTTTATTGGACCTTCAAAAAAAGGACGACGCATTGCAATAGCAGGGGATACTCGTATAACAGATAAAAGTAAATTGCTTGCAAGTGGTATGGATGTATTAGTTCATGAATCAACCTTTGCACATGATGAAACTACTCTTGCATATGATTATTTCCATACGACAAGTACTCAAATTGCAAATGTTGCTAAATGCGAGGGAATTAAAACCCTCTATTTAACTCATATAAGTGCAAGATATCAAGGAGACGCTTCAAAGAAATTATTAGATGAAGCACGTCAAATATTTGCTCATACATTTATAGCGAATGATTTCGATGAATACGAAATCACCAGAAACGATTAAATTAATATTTCGGTTAAATACAGTGCAATTAAAAGTTGAGAAGTGTACATAAAAGAATAGTTTAGAGACATGATATAAATATTCTGTGTAAAAGGAAGGTCATGGCTTTGAAACTGCTAAAAGTTATCCTTTTATTTATTTTTAGTTTTCAATTTATTTTTTACGGTACAAATAATGCATCAGCTGAAAGTAAAAATCGATATTATTACGAAAAACAAGGTACTGCTATTTGGGAGGTACCAGTAAAAGAGAAAGTAATCGCAATTACATTTGATGATGGGCCAAATGCTGAATACACCCCAGAAGTTTTAGACTTATTAAAGAAGTATAATGCCAAAGCGACATTTTTTTTAGTAGGTGAGCGAGTTGCGAAATTTCCCGAAGTAGTAAAAAGAGAAATAGAAGAAGGTCATGAAGTTGCAAATCATACATATACGCATGCTAGACTACAGTATTTAACTGATGAACAAATAAGAGATCAATTACATAAAACGCACGATGCTATTATCGCTGCAACTCATGTCTCACCTGTATTATTTAGACCTCCATTTGGATACTATAGTGAGCGGTCAATAAATACTGTGCACGATCTTGGCTATTTAACGGTTATGTGGTCTTGGCATCAAGATACATTTGATTGGAAAAATCCTGGAGTATTTAAAATTGTCTCAAATGTATTAAAAGATACTAGAAAAGGAGATATTATTCTTTTTCATGATCACGGAGGGGACCGTAGTCAAACAATCGAAGCACTAAAACAAATCTTACCGGCTCTTCAAAAGCAAGGCTACCAGTTTGTAACGGTATCTCAACTAATACAATTAAAAGCCGGAGTTAAACTTCTTAATTTCTAGTCAAAACCAGATCAATGGATTATCCAAATGATCTGGTTTTTTTTGTTCTTGTTTATCTACTACTTAAGTCTGATAGAAAACCATTCCTCAGGCCATTATTCCGATATAAAAACTTGTATAAGATAAGAGTATAAGTTGAAAGGAGGCGACGAGGTCATGAAGAAGTTCTTAACTTTTATCCTCGTACTAATATTAATTGGAGTTGCTTTAGCGAATTTAGGTGGCTTGATTACTTTAGCACTTGGGTTAATCATCACATATTTCAGTTTTAAAAAGTTTATGAAAACAGATTCGTTGTTTATGAAAATCATCTGGACAATTATTGGATTAATCGGCTTAACGATTGCAATAAGTGGTCTTCCTTCTTTAATAGGTGCAGCAGCAGCAATTTTGCTTTATTACCTATATAAAGATTATAACAATCAAAAAAAACTTAAAGATGATGAATTTAATATTTATGATGAAAATTTCAACCCTATAAAATAAGAGGAGTGTATAACTATGAAAAACTTATTTACTCGTATTAAAAATCAAATCTCAGCGGATTTACATGGATTATTAGATGAAAAAGAACAACAAAATCCAATCTCACAATTGAATTACTTCATTAAACAATCTGAAAGTGAATTAGGAAAAGTAAGGGGATTACTAGAAAGACATTATTCACTACGTACGAAATTCCAAGTGGAACGCGAGGGTGCACTTCAAATGGTGCAAAAACGTGAAGAACAATTAAAGATCGCAAATGAAGCTGGTGCCGAAGAACTAATCAAACGTGCAACTGAAGATCTAGCATTTTATAAAGAACAAGCTGAAAAGTTCGTTACATTAATCGCTAAAACAGAAGAAGAAATTAGCTTTATGCATGAGCAAGTTAATCAAATTGAAAAAAAGTTAAAAGAGCTTCATACGAAAAAATATGACTTAATGTCTCGCCAAAACATGGCTCACGCGACAAAAAAAATAAATGAAACTCACCATTTACTTAATAGTAAAATGCCATCAATTGACTTCAACTACTTTGAAAAACAAATTCGTGATTTAGAACTAAGAGTTCGTTCGGAATTTGATCTTCAATCATTTGATTACAAAATTGACTTATTAAAAAAAGAACTAACAAATAAAGAAAAGCAAGAAGCATAATCGTATTCGAGAAGAAGAGATCACAAGAATCTCTTCTTTTTTTGTGGATAAGTGGGAAGAAGATAAATGTTGTATAGTTCCGCATGAACAAATTTTCTATATTACTATGATTATTTAGGAATGAATTTCTCTTTTTAAAGTATATATAAGATGTTGACTTTAAATAGTATTGTATAATTGTTAGAAAATTTAGAATTCGTCACAAAACAAAAAAAGGGACATTTTGAGAAAGAGCGAATTATTTATGAAAGGCTTCAGGATTTTTTTAAAATCAGTGTTAATTATTAAGGTAAGATCCGAATGATTCCCACATTAAAAAATCAAAAGATCCTATGTTTAGTAGTGTATAAGGAGGTTTTAGAGTTACGATCTTTGGGATAGCGGCAAAAAATCGAATTTATTTAATGTTAACATTGCTTTTAATCAAATTATCCGACTTATGGAGTTTTTTGCAAATGTGTTTTTAATAGATAAATATTAGGAATGATTAGTAAAATAAATTTTGAAAGTAGGGTTATTATTGAGAATTAAAGGTAATATCGTAAAAAAACATGATGTAGTTCACTGTATGGTTTCAACTGAGGCGCAGTTTGCATGGGATCTTTTAAAGAAAACAAAGTATCGATGCATTCCAGTTTTAAGTGAAAACGATAAAGAGTATGTTGGAAATCTTTATCGTGTTGATTTAGCTGAGTATTTAGTAGATAACGATTCTTTGCAAGGTAAAACAGTAAATGATTTTGTTCGCAAAGAATGTCCACCAATACAGGAGGATTCACCATTTTTCAAAGTATTCTTTACGATTAAACGTTTTCCTTATTTAGCAGTTGTAAACGATCTAAATGAATTTGTAGGAATTTTAACGCATAAAACAGTGTTTGAATTATTAGAAGAGGCATGGGGACTGAAGGACGGCGGATACTCATTAACAGTTAGTACGATGGAACATGAAGGTGCATTAGCAAGATTAGCTAAGTTAGTAAATAAATATTCTAATTTGAAGAGCTGCATTACACTAGATAGTGATTCAGTTTATCGAAGAATATTAATTACGTTACCACCAACTATTAGTGAAGATGATTATAATAAGTTGAAAAGAGAGATTATTAAAAAAGAGTTTCATATTATGCATGAAGAAGTGTCAACAAGACATGCCGCTCAAAAATGATTAAAAAAGAAGAGCAAGGGGTCTTTAATTAGTCCCTTACTCTTTTTTTGTTTTGTCATTTTACATTTAGTAGGCATTTACTCATTTAAACCCTTAATTTTGCTTCTTATGTACTTCATGATTTTCTTTTTTCTTTAATGAATCGAATTTTAATTGTAGGAGAGTTGATACTTTTTGAGGGTAGCTAAGTGGTTTGCCCTTTGCTTCTACCATTGAATTTCCAACAACATAACTGATTGTAAGAAAGCCAACAATTAAAACTAATGTAACGATTAAAGCAATTGTGATGAGAATACGCTTAATACTTGCTCGTAATACTCGACTGTTTGTTATTTTCATCAATAAAACTCTCCCCCTTAGGACAACACAGTTACCTGTATCATTTTATTATCTAAAGGAGAGAGTCATGACAAGCTAATTAAATTTTATTAATTTTTTCATATTCCTCTTGGATCTCACGTGATCGAACTGTTGCTTCAATAAAGCAATTTAAAAATGAATTAGCAACTTCACGATCTTCAAGAACGGATATTCCAGCTTGAGTAGTGCCATTTGGGCTTGTAACTTTTTTCCTCAATGTCAATGGAGATTTATTCGTTTCCTGAAGCATAGAAATTGAACCCATTAACGTTTGTTGAATAAATGGTTTGGCAATATCTCGATGGATCCCTAGTGCCATTGCAGCTCGTTCAAATTGTTCGATGACATAATATATATAGGCTGGACCACTACCAAATAATCCAGTCATCGCATGTAATTCGTCTTCTTCAACTTTAGCGACAATCCCAACACGCTCAAATAATCTTTTTGCTATTTGCACTTTTTCAAAAGGTACTTCCTCGGTATAAGCAAGTGCTGTAGCAGATTTTCTAACGAGTGAAGACGTAGTTGGCATTGCACGAACAATATTTAGATTTTCGTTTCCTAGCAACTGTTTAATTGTACTGATAGAAACTCCTGCTATTAAGGATATAATTAATTGTTTTTCATTGAAAAAGCTTTTAATTTGATCAAGAGCGACTGTAACATCTTTAGGCTTCATCGCTAAAAAAACTACACTTGAACCAGAGATTGCTAACTGACGGTTAGTAGTAGCTAATACACCATATTTACTATGTAAACTATCTAAACGTTCTAAATCCTCTCTATTTGTGATTGCAATTTGATCACCTTCAATATATCCACTATCAATTAATCCTGCTATTAATGCTTCTGCGATGCTACCTGCTCCAATAAACGCAACTTTTCCTAGAAACATTACATTCACCTCACCTTTATTGTAATAGATATTTATATTAGAGAAATAAATGTTATATTCCTTGTTGACATATTACTTTTATCTATTTTCTTAAAAATATTTTTAAATAATATTTAGGTTCAGGCAAAATTTAAAGCAGGAAAAGGAGTAAATGGGAAATTTTTTCCTTTTTTATCTTTGTGTTCTCTTGCCCTTTCTAGATTCTGATATCAAATTAAAGTAAAATTCTAATCATCTTTGTTTGTATTTTTTTAAATGTATATTAGAATTAACTGTAAGAAGATTCAGATAAGGAGGAATCAGTATGATCCCTGAAAATAAGATTCACCAAATTACACTCCCGGTACCTTATGATATGAATACAGTAAATGTTTTTTTAGTTGAAGGAGATTTATTAACTTTAATTGATACAGGAACGAATACTAAGGATACGTTAGAGGCATTAAAAAGCGAATTAGATAAAATAGGTTATAAATTAGAAGATATTGAACAAGTTGTTTTAACGCATCATCATCCAGACCATGCAGGATTATTAGAAAAGTTTAATGAAGATGTGAAAATTTTAGGTCATGAACGAAATATTCCGTATTTAACTCAAGATCAATCATTCTTAAATTACTATAATGAGTATTTTATTGAAAATGCAATATTATACGGTGTTCCAGCTGAATATGTCCAAAGAATGCCACGTACGACTGAGAAAATGCCATATACTAGCAAGCGTTCATTAACTCATATTATTGATGAAGGCGATATCATTGACAGTATTTTTGGCTTGAAAGTATTGTACACACCTGGTCATGCAACTTCTCATATTTCCTTGATTAGTGAGGATGATGGCATTGCATTTGGAGGAGATTTATTGTTAGATAAGGTTTCGTCTAACCCGATCATTGAGCCACCATTAAATGGTGAAACAAAAAGAGTAAAGCCATTGCTTCAATACAATCAATCTTTACAGAGAATAGCAGAACTTCCTATTAAAAAATTATATACTGGACATGGTGAACCAGTTACAGATATTAAAGGATTAGTAAAAATCAGATTAGAAAAGCAAAAAGCTAGAGCTGAAAAAGTGTATGAAATGATTAAAAAACAACCGTTAACTGCATATGAAGTTTGCCAAATGTTATTTCCAAAGGTTTATCAAAAACAACTTTCACTTACTTTATCTGAAACAATTGGTCAGTTAGACTATCTGGAAAACTTAGGTTTTATTAGTTTAAATGAACGAAATGATGGTATACTTGAGTATAAAACGAATGAGCATTCAGTCAGTCAATAATAGAGGTGGGAATTTTTGAGGTTAAGTAACCAAACGGTAGTCATAACAGGTGCTTCGAGTGGTCTTGGGAAAGATTTGGCCTTAATTGCAGCAAAACAAGGCGCTAATATCGTCTTAATTGCTAGAAGAGAAACAGAGCTAAAAAACTTAAAGGCTAAAATACAAGAAGATTTTCCAGTTAAATGTCATTATTTTGTTGTAGATGTGACAGATGAAAAAGCAGTATATGATGCATTTCACCAAATCGAAGAGCAATTTGATGGAATCGATGTTTTAATAAATAATGCAGGTTTTGGCCTATTTCAAACCGTTGAGCATATGTCTTTTCAAGATATGAAGCAAATGTTCGATGTGAATGTATTTGGCGTTATGATTTGTTCAAAGCTTGCCCTTACGTCTATGAAGCTGAAAGGGAAGGGCCATATTATTAATATCGCTTCTTTAGCTGGTAAAATTGCCACATCGAAGGCTGCAGCATATGCAGCTTCTAAGCATGCAGTGCTAGGATTCAGTAATGCTTTGCGACAAGAAGTTGAAAAAGATGGTATCTATATAACGAATATAAATCCAGGTCCGATGGATACACCATTTTTTGAGATTGCAGATGAGTCAGGGGCGTATGCCAAGTCCGTTCGGAAAATGATGCTAGATCCTGAAAAAGTTGCTTCGAAAGTTATCTCTATAATCGGAAATAATGTACATGAAATTGACCTACCTTCATGGATGGGATTTGGAGCTAAACTTTACTCTGTATTCCCTAGAGTTAGTTATTATTTTATGACGAAATTCGGAAATAAAAAATAACAGAAGCTGCTAAATAAAGACAGCTTTGATGATGTTCAAAAAAAGCTTTGAGAGGAATCTTCTCGAAGCTTTTTTATTTAGATATAATTTCGGTTTTAAATAGAATAGGATTTTATAGGCTAAATAAAGAAAGCTTGATTTTCAGACTGAGACCACAACTTTGTGGTCTTTTTCGTGTTGAAATGAACATTTGAATTTGCTTAACCTTATTTCATCCATACATCTCATACATTTATTTGAAGTAAACCCTATTGTTTTTCATTAGTCTAACTTCATGCGCTTTCTACTATATATATAGTAATGAGATCTGAGTGAAAGATGGTGAGGGAGTATGGCTAAAAGAGATTATTTAATAAAACCACTTGTAGGTGATCGTTATCCAATAATTGATAAAGGAGAAACAATCTACCTATGGGACAAGCAAGGAAAGAAATATATTGATGGTTCATCAGGTGCAGTTGCTGCAAGTATTGGGCATGGTGTAAAGGAAATAATTGATGAAATGGTAAAGCAGGCGTCTAAAGTGGCGTTTGTTTATCGATCACAGTTTACGAGTGAGGCGGCAGAACAATTAGCTGAAAAAATAGCTCAGCTAGCTCCCGGTGATCTAAACTGGAGTTTTTTTGTTAATAGTGGTACAGAAGCAACTGAAACAGCTATGAAAATGGCAATTCAGCATTTTCAAGAAAGAGGAATTCATACGAAAACGAAGATTATATCAAGAAGTATGAGCTACCATGGTATTACAATCGGATCTTTATCAATGTCAGGTCATCCTTCAAGAAGGAAACGTTTTACTAGTCTACTAGAGGATTATCCTATGGTTGAAGCGCCGTATTGTAAAAGATGCCCATTTGAATTAGAGCCTGGAAATTGTGGTTTACTTTGCGCTACTGCACTTGATCGTACAATTTTGAAATTAGGCTCGGAAAATGTGGCAGCTTTTATAGCTGAACCGATTGTTGGTGCGGCAGGAGCAGCTTTAACTCCTCCAAAAGGATATTATGAAAAAATTAAAGAAATTTGTGATAAACACGATGTACTACTTATTGCGGACGAAGTAATGACTGGAATAGGTAGAACTGGTGAAATGTTCGGAATGAATCATTGGAATTGTGTGCCGGATTTATTAGTCCTCGGCAAAGGATTGGCTGCTGGTTATACGCCAATTGCAGTGGCAATCGCAAGTGATCGTGTAATGCAACCTATTTTAGAAGGTAGTCGGCTTGTGATGAGTGGGCATACATTTAGTGCGAATCCTCTTTCTGCAAGTATAGCTTTAGCTGTTTTAAACTATGTCGAAAAAAATGGATTAGTACAAAATTCTAAAATACAAGGTGAAAAGATTAAATTAAAACTAAAAGAATGGCAGAAAGAGTATCCGTTTCTATTCGATGTCAGAGGTGAAGGTCTACTGATTGGAATCGAAATAAATGAAGAATTCTTTAATTGTAAAAGTGTAACAAATCGTGTGATTGAGATCGCTAAAAACCTTGGATTATTACTTTATCCATCTGTTAGTGGCCCATATGGAAGATCTGAAAATAGTTTCTTGCTTTCCCCGCCTTTAGTCATTACTGATGCACAAGTAAATGAATTGCTAATTTTATTGAAGGAAGTATTTAAAAAGCTAAATCAAGAAGCAAAGGAGATTGAATAATGGCCATCAATACTTTCGGTAAAATCATTAGTATTGAAGAAGCTTTGCTTTATTTTAAAGATGATATGGTGTTAATGTTTGGTGGTTTTGGAGGAATTGGTAACCCACCAACATTAATTAGGGGCATTTTAGAAAAAGGTGTTAAAGATCTTACTCTAATAGGAAATGATACGGGTTTTCCTGATGTTGGGATCGGGCAATTAGTGACAGCTAAAAGAGTTAAAAAAATGATTACAACGCATATTGGATCAAATCCGAATGCTGGAAAGCAAATGACGGATGGTACTTTAGAAATAGAGTTCAGCCCTCAAGGTACATTTATTGAACGGATTCGAGCGGGTGGGGTTGGATTAGGTGGCGTTTTAGTAGATATCGGGATTGATAGTGTAATAGATGTTGATAAGCAGAGGGTGAATGTATTTGGAAAAGAGTATTTAGTTGAAACACCTCTCATTTCAGATGTTTCAATTGTATATGCGAAGAAAGCAGATCCTTTTGGGAATTTAGTTTTTGATAAGAGTGCTCGCAATACGAATCCTTATGTAGCAATGGCCGGAAAAATCACGATTGCGGAAGTTGATGAAATTGTTCCTTTAGGCGCATTGGACCCTGAAGAAATTATCGTACCAGGAGCTTTTGTAAACCACGTCGTTCAATCGGAAGGAGTGGATTGGAAGTGGGTTTGGGAAAAATAAATCCTAGGGAAATGATGGCAAAGCGTGCAGCTAAAGAAGTAAAGAGCGGTATGATTGTGAACCTTGGGATTGGAATTCCTTCACTGATCCCAAATTACTTACCAGATGATTGCCAAGTAATGTTTCATGCAGAAAATGGTGTGTTAGGTTTAGGGCCAACTCCACAAAAAGGTGAAGAAGACGAGAATTTATGTAATGCTGCAGGATTACCTGTAACACTAATTCCAGGTTCCAGTTATTTTGATAGTAGCATAGCTTTTGCGATTATTCGAAAAGGCTTATTAGATTTAACCGTACTAGGTGCTCTTGAAGTCAGTAAAAACGGCGATTTAGCAAATTGGATTGTTCCTGGTAAAAGAGTACCTGGAATTGGAGGCGCAATGGACTTAGCTCAAAAATCAAAAAAAGTAATTGTTTTAATGAACCATACTAATAAAAATGGTGATCCTAAAATAGTCTCTGAATGTACACTTCCGCTTACATCTCCAAGTTGTGTAGACTTAATTATTACTGAAATGGCTGTAATCGAAGTTAAAAAAGAAAATGGAGAGCTTTGGTTAAATGAAGTAATGTCTCCATTTTTAGTCAGCGATGTGATAGAGAAAACTGGTGCTCCACTATTTGTGAACCCAAATGTAATTGTTCATCGTTGGGAGTGATCAAAATTGGATTTGAAAGCTAAAATTAATGACTACATTCATAAAAATAAAAACAAGGCAATTGAATTACTTCAGCATCTCGTTCGTGAAAAAAGTGTTTCAGGCAATGAAGCAGGAGCACAAAATATTATCTCAAATTATTTACGAAATCTTGGATTAGTGATTGATGTCTTTGAACCGTCAATTGAGGAATTAACGAAATCATCTTATTTTATTTCAGAACGAACTTCATTTAAAGATAGTCCGAATATCGTTGCAATTTTTAAGGGAACAGGAAATGGTAGATCGATTATTTTAAATGGTCATATTGATGTAGTTCCTGAGGGTGAATTAAGTAGTTGGGATCTTCATCCGTATAGTGGTGCAATTGTAGGAAATCGCTTATATGGCAGGGGAACAACAGATATGAAGGGCGGAAATGTTGCAGCACTATTTGCGATTGAGGCAATCAAAAAATTAAATATTCCGATTAAAGGCGATATCTATTTTGAAAGTGTTATTGAGGAAGAAAGTGGAGGGGCAGGGACGCTAGCAACGATCTTAAGAGGATACGAAGCAGATGCAGTCCTTATCCCAGAACCTACTAAAATGAAAATATTTCCAAAACAGCAAGGTAGTGTTTGGTTTCGAATAAAAGTAAAAGGTAAAGTTGCCCACGGAGGAACGAGGTATGAAGGCGTTAGTGCAATTGAAAAAAGTATGATGGTTATTAATCATATCAATCAATTAGAAAAAGTTCGAAATACAAGATTACTAGATGATCCACTTTACAAAAATGTGCCAATCCCAATTCCAATTAATATTGGAAAAATAAATGGGGGGACTTGGCCCTCTTCTGTCTCAGATCTGGTTACGCTAGAAGGAAGATTAGGTGTTTCACCAAATGAAACAATCGAAGAGGCTAAACTTGAAATAACGAAGTGGCTTAAAACACTCTCATTAATTGATGATTGGTTTATTGAAAATCCGGTTGAGGTTGAATTTTTTGGAGCAAGATGGTTACCAGGTAGTATCGATCCTTTGCATCCATTTATGGAATCGCTGAAGAAATCATATCAAACTGTTTATAAAAAAGAACCGATTATTGAAGCCTCTCCATGGGGCACAGACGGTGGATTATTTACACAAATAAAACAAATACCTACTATTGTTTTTGGACCAGGGGAAACGAAAGTTGCACATTACCCAAATGAATACATTGATTTAGATGAATGTATTCATTGTGCAAAAGTAATTGCATACACTTTACTAGATTGGTGTGGGGTAGATGAATAATGAAGTATTTTATCAAAATAAGTAGATTAAAGATGAAAAGAAACCAAAAATATTTTCACGGAAATAATATGAACTTTTATCTTATCATGGGAAGTTCGATCAAATTGACTCATCTAAAAAAACATTAAATAGAGAGGCCCGTTACTACATATGAGTAACGGGCTTTTATTTATTACTAGTTAAGGTAAGCATGATTGAATTATCTAACGCGTAGGCAACAGATTGAATCAATCCTATAAAATTGCTAGAAAAAATGATAGTTAAAATGGAAATTGGAACACTAAAGAATAAAAAGGTAAAGAGAGGATTTTTATGCGAAAGATATTTTTATTGTTTCTATGTCTATTTTTGTGGATCCAGTTGCCAGAAAAAACACATGCTGCAGATAAAATTCCAATTCTAATTTATCATTCCATTGATGAGTTTACTGGCCACGGAGTAAGAGCTTTGTTTGTCTCACCAGAGAATTTTGAAAAGCAAATGATCTATTTACGTGATCATGGATTTACGCTTTTAACTTTTGAGCAATGGAAAGACCGTAATAAAGTAAAGAAACCTATATTTATTACGATTGATGACGGTTATAAAAATAACTTAAATGTAGTAAAAATCTTTCAAAAATTGAAATCGGATACGTTTACACCAAAAGCATCTATTTTTGCAATATCCGACTATATTGGATGGCCAGATCGTCTTTCTAGCACGGACTTAAAAAAGATGGCTGATTCAGGGATGTTCTCAATCCAATCACATACTGCAACTCATCCAGATTTAAGGAAGATCAATGATTATAAGCATGAATTGAAAGATTCCAAAGAGAAGATTCAATCGATTACTGGAAAAGCTGTGATAGCTCTCTCGTATCCTTATGGTTATCATAATGATAAAGTAATTGAGGAAACAAAAAAGTACTATTCTTTTGCAGTAGCAACAGATCCGGAATATTTTATAGAAAAAGGTACAAAGAATGAAAACTATCTTTTACCAAGAATTTATATTAAGTATGACACTACTATGGATGAATTTGCTAAGATTGTAGAAGGGCAGGCTAAGGTAATTGTAAATTTTAGAGAATCTGTAACAAATTATCAAAAATGAAATGGGGTTTCTAAATAGGTCATTGTACGTTGGACTTTATGGTATAGCCTTTTTTTATTAATAAAGTTTTCAATCAATCTGTTTAAATTGCTTAAATAAATGATATTTTCACTTCAATTTATGGGGAAAATTACCTTTTTTTAACTTTGTCGATAAATAGGAGGTTTGTGAATAGTTTGTCTCATGGTATGATATAGTAAGTGATAGATTAATGAGATAGAAAAGGTGATTAAATGAGAGCAAATCCATCACAAAGACCATCACCTAAAATGAGGTCGGTATGGAGAATTACATCACTATTAAGCAGTATCTCTTTAGTTACTTTACCAATTATCTATTATTTTCTTATGAGATCTTTTTCACTTCCCTTCTTTATTTTAATGATGATGATATGTGTCGTTATAACGTTAATTATTTTTTTAACTTTATTTTTACCAAGACTAAAAATGAAATATACCGCATATGAGATTTATGAAAATGAGTTAGAAATTCAAAAAGGAATATTTGTTATTAAACGAATTGTCATTCCTATGGTCAGAGTTCAACACGTGACGACAGAAGTAGGACCAATACTGCGTCGATACGGTTTATCTACAGTGAATATTTCCACGGCAGCTACCACACATGAAATTGAAGGCTTAGAACACCACGATGCAGAAAAGCTTAGAGATAAAATTATCTACTTAGCAAGGATCAGTGATGACGATGTATGAGCCGAAAAGACAACATCCAGCTTATATCCTTACCGTATTTTTAGAACAAATTAAAAACGTACTAATACCACTTATTATACTTTTACTTTCAGGTGGTAAAGGGTCAATGTTTCAATATTTGTTTGCTGCAGTTCTGATTATTTTTCCAGTTGCTTCAGCAATCATAAAATGGTATCGATTTACTTACTATATAACGGAAGATGAATTTAGAATTCGTTCAGGATTATTTGTAATAGAGAATACATTTATTCAAAAAGAACGCATTCAATCTTTTTCAATTAATGCTGGATTTATTCAACAGTTTTTTAATGTGGTGAGCGTACGAATTGAAACAGCTGGTGGAAAAAAAGCTGAAGGTATATTAAATGCAATACCTAAAGAAGTGGCACTTTCATTAAAAAATGAAGTATTAAACTCTAAAAAGAAAAAAGTAGGTTTGGTTGTAGCTGAGGAAAATAGTGTACAAGCAGTGCCATTAGTAGATATAAGTTTAACAATTGAAACGAGAAAACTTTTTTTAGCTGGAATTACTTCCTTTGAAGTCGGACTAGCTTTTGCCGTGTTAGCATCATTATTTTCACAAATCGAGGATTTACTGCCTCATAGTATTTATGTGGCAATATATAATCAAATACAAACATTCACTTACATGATGTTCTTTATTGTATTTTTAGGTAGTTTATTACTTGCCCTCATTTTTTCAACCATTCGATACATATTAAAGTTTGCAAACTTTACTGTCCAAAGAAAAGATGATCGAATTATTATTACAAGAGGGTTATTCGAAAAAAATGAATTTACGGTTTCTTTAAAACGAATTCAAGGAGTAGTTGTAAAAGAAGGGATTATTCGTCAATTATTTGGCTATTCGACTGTATACGTAGAAGCTGTTGGCATGGGGGATAAGCAGGAACAAGGTAGACATGTTCTACATCCGTTTATAAAAACGAAGGATGTCCAATTATTTTTAAAAAATTTTATTCCTTCTATTAACTATGATGAAATATCAAACAGAGCACCGAAAAGAGCTCGAAAAACGTATTATTCAAGAATGACGATTACATTTCTTCTACTAGCAAGTGGAATTGTATTTCTTCCATTTATTCACTTCTGGGTTTATGGCATTGTATTTTTCGGTCTATTTATAGGGGAATTAGGATTTAGAAATGCAGGCTATACATTATTAGATCGAACTGTGATCGTTCAGTCTGGTTATTTCTCTAGAACAACCGCGATTTTACCAAAAGAGAGAATACAAGTATTGATCGGTGAACAAAGTTTCCTGCAAAAAAGAGTCAAACTAAAATCGATCTATATTACGATTCTTTCGAGCCAATTTGGACGTACTTATCAAGTAAGACATTTAGATGAAAAAGACGTAAATCGAATGATTGGTTGGTTTAGTTAATATCATATTAAATAAGCACAGATCGTTAAAATAAGACGTGTATTATACATTAGTGTAAGCACGTCTTTTTTAACGCTTAAATTTATTTTTTTTATTAGGAGGAAAAGAACATGGGGAAAAGAATATTTGTAGGAATACTCCTCTTAACCGTGTTTGTGACAGTTTTACATACGCTTTGGAATAAACCTTCCCCTCTAAAGCATGGAGTGATTGATGATGTTGGCCATCTTCTTCCTACTAAAATTGATCGTATTGTGAAAGGAAAGGAAGTAGAGCAATTAAAGAAAATTGTAATCGATGCAAAAAAACAAGGCAAGACGGTATCCATTGCGGGAGAGCGACATAGTCAAGGGGGGCATACATATTATAAAGATGGTGTGGTCATTGATTTAAAAACATTTAATAAAGTTAAAAAAGTGGATCCTATTCAAAAGACGGTGATCGTTCAAAGTGGTGCTACATGGGGAGATATACAAAAAGCGATTAATCCGTATCATCTCGCATTAAAAGTAACTCAGTCACAAGAAATCTTCTCAGTAGGTGGTTCATTAAGTGTGAACGCACATGGTCGGGACATTCGGAATCACTCATTAGCTAGTACTGTTAATTGGTTTACATTATTAACACCAGAAGGAAAAGTAATAAAAGTAAGCCGCACGGAGAATAAGGAATTATTTCCTTATGTATTAGGTGGATATGGATTATTTGGAATTATTTTAGAAGTAGAGTTCCAATTAACAGATAATGAATTATATCGAGTAGAAACAAAAACGATGGACTATAAGAAGTATCCAAATTATTTTAACAAGAACGTTTTAGAAAACGAAGAGGCAAGAATGCATATAGCTAGAATTTCAGTTGCGCCAGATAGTTTTTTTAATAAGGTTTATGCAATTAATTATATGGCAACATCCCGTAAAATGTCCGATTCAGATCAAGAGCTGAAGGAAGATCATTCCACTTTTTTACCGAAGTTTGCACTTGGTATGTCCAGAACTTCGGACATGGGTAAAAATCTTTTTTGGGATTTCCAATATCGCTTTATTCACTCGCTAAATGGAAACTACGAAACTCGTAATAATGTCATGCGCTCTGAAAGTAAGTTTATGGAATTCGATGACCGTCAAGATACACAAGTATTGCAGGAATTTTTTGTACCTGTAAATGAATTTACTCGCTACATTGATGATGTTAGAGAATATTTACAATATGAAAATTTAAATATATTAAATATAACGATTCGTTACGTTGAAAAAGATCATGAAACAGTCATGAATTATGCGAAAGATGATATGTTTGCTTTCGTTGTATTGATTCAACACGGTAAAGATCAGAAGTCTGTTCAATATGCAAAAGAAGTAATCCAAAAGTGGACTGATCTAACTTTGGCGCATAAAGGAACTTATTATTTACCGTATTATCCATATCAGTCTAAGCAACAAATGATAAGGGCATATCCTAAAACGCAAGATTTTTTCAATAAGAAAAGAGAGTTTGATCCAAATAATGTATTTATCAATACATTTTATGAAAACTATGGGGAGTAATCCTATGAACCGTTTTTTAATCGCATTACTAAGTATTATTGGATTTAGCAGTTCTTTAGTATTTCCATATTATGTCCTCTTCTTAAGGAATATAGGAGATGCATATGATGTATTTAGTTTATTATATGGACTTTTTTCATTAAGTTTAAGTGTGGTAGTATACTTTGGAGGCCGATTCGTTGACCGGGTTTCACCATTTTTATTAATGATATTCCACTCATTATTTTGCTGTTTATTGTTTTTTTCACTGCCTTTGATCGATAATATTAAAATCGTCTATATTGGGCAAGTTTTATTTGGAGGATTTACTGCGTTATTCAAAATTGCTGAAAAGAAATTATTTATGAACGCTTCATCTGATTTTTATAGAAGTTACTTATTTTGGACGTCTTTTGTAACTGCTATCTGTATTATAGGTGTAGGCACTTTACTTGAATCGATTGACATTCAATTTATGTTTCATCTAGCGGCTTGGCTTTTCATAATAAGTGCAATTGGTCTTTGCTATAAAATGTTAACGAGCAAGGTTCAGACTGGTCCTAAATAATAAAGTGAAAGATTTAATTCCAGGGTAACACAACAATGTTTTGTTTTTTGTTGGGTTTTTATGCGTAACGTTGTTTTATTCCTTTTTATACAATAAAGTTAATGAATAAGTAGTAATATATTTACATGTAAAGTACTGTTTTTATAAAAATAAAACAATAAAATTTAAATTTATATATTGTTTAAGTAACGAAACAATGTTATATTAACTGTACGTTAATTAAAGTATTTATAGATACATTCATTACTTTATGTGAAATTAAATTGTATGGAAGGAATGATTATATAGTATGAGACATGAGGAAGCTGTAGGTATTTTTTATGCTGCTTTTGTAATTTTAGGATTAACGATTGGTTTAGGTGTAGGTTATTTTACATCACATTTAATCGTAGGAGGATTTCTCGGGTTTGGAATTGGAATAGGTTTAGGTCTATTAAGTAATGCTATTTTATACATTAATAGAGACTGATTTTGACAATAGTGCGAATGATCGTCAAAGATTATTATAGACTTAGTTCTCTAGAGAAGAGCGTTTTTAGTCAGTCATATACTTAAGTTAGACATGAATACATGATTTAAATTTATGCTTGAAATGTAAAAGGAGAGATCATCATGCAAAAAAGGGAAACAAAACTGGTTCCTGTTATGATTGCGTTATTACTTGGGATATTTTTCGCTTCTCTTGATAATACAATCGTTTCTACGGCGATGCCTACAATCTTAAAAGATTTAGGTGGCTATGATAAATTTGTTTGGGTAACATCGGCTTACTTAGTTACAGAAATGGCTGGGATGCCAATTTTCGGTAAACTTTCTGATATGTATGGTAGGAAAAGATTTTTTATGTTAGGGATTATATTATTCATTTTAGGTTCAGTTCTTTGTGGAACTGCCGATTCGATTATTCAGCTTAGTATTTACCGTGCTATTCAAGGGATTGGTGGAAGTGCTTTAATGCCAATTGCTTTTTCAATTATTTGGGATGTGTTTCCTGTTGAAAAGCGTGGTAAAATGAGTGGTATTTTTGGTGCCGTATTTGGATTATCAAGTGTTCTTGGACCATTAATTGGCGCTTATATTACAGATTATATTAACTGGAGATATATTTTCTATATTAATATTCCTTTTGGACTTTTAACACTTGGACTAATTAGTTATTTTTATATCGAGTCAAAAAATCATACGAAGCAACAAATCGACTGGTGGGGTGCAACAACATTTGTTATTAGTATCGTCTGTTTAATGTTTGCACTTGAGTTAGGCGGTAAAGAATACGCTTGGGATTCAGTTCAAATTTTAGGATTATTTGCTGGATTTGCTGTTTTCCTTATTATCTTTTTATTTATTGAACGTAAAGCAGTTGAACCGATTATTTCGTTTAATATGTTTAAATATCGTCTTTTTGCTGCTAGTAACTTTGTTGGATTATTTTATGGAGCGGCATTCATTGCTGCAACAATTTACATTCCAATCTTTATCCAGTTTGTTCAAGGTGGAACAGCAACAAATTCTGGTTTAGTCCTATTACCAATGATGGTAAGTGTTAGTATTTCTGCTTCATTTGGTGGGGCTTTAGCGAATAAAACTAGTTATCGTAATATAATGGTCGGATCCGTTATACTTCTTTTAGCAGGGATTATTTGTCTAGGTACTTTAACGCCTGATACGACTAAATTCCAAGTGATCGTTTACATGGTCATCGTTGGTTTAGGGGTAGGGGCATCCTTCTCAGTACTTGGTATGTCTGCGATGCATCATTTTGATAATGAAAATCGTGGTTCAGCCAGTTCGACTAACGCATTCCTCCGTGCTTTAGGAATGACGGTTGGTATTACTGTTTTTGGTGTTATTCAACGCAATGTATTTACTGATAAAATTACTGATGCATTTGCAAAAAGTGGCGCACCACAGGATTTTTCGAATATTAATCAAGCCTTTACTCCTGAAGCTGCTAAAATGATTCCAGCACCAATACTCACAAAAATTACTGACGTGTTCTCAACATCAATTGCTCATACATTCCTTTGGACACTAGTTCCAGTAGGATTAGCGTTGATTTCAATTTTCTTAATGGGTAATGAACGTTTATCAGATAAAGAAATGGCTAAAAGCAACGCATCATAAATAGAAATAAAAAAGGAAGACTTTGGGTCTTTCTTTTTTTTGAACAAAAATAATATAGCTCATTTAGATTGAACGATTTTGAAAGGGGATTTAGATATGGCTGAAATTTGGGAATCGAGTTTTAAAAAAAATCAAATGATGTGGGGATATGAACCCTCAGACTCCGCAATTTTAACAAAGGACTTTTTCTTTGAAAAGAACGTTAAAGATGTATTGATTCCTGGTATTGGATATGGTAGAAACGCTAAGATTTTTACTGACAACGGAATAAACGTAACAGGAATTGAAATATCAAAAACAGCGATTGAATTGGCAAGACAAAATGGGATTCATTTTCCTATTTTTCATGGTTCAGTAACCGACATGCCTTTTGATCAAAAGCTGTATGACGGTATATTTTGTTATGCACTGATTCACTTATTGAATAAGCATGAAAGAGAGAAGTTTATTCAAGATTGCTTTAATCAGTTAAAGCCAAATGGGTATATGGTATTTACTACAATTTCAAAAGATGCACCAATGTTCGGAAAGGGCAAACGGCTAGCTAAAGACTATTACGAAATAATGGAAGGGATAAAAATGTTTTTTTATGATTCTGATTCGATCAAACAAGAGTTTGGAGACTATGGAATCATCGAAGTTTCCGAGATTCTTGAGCCACATAAGAATATGGAAAGTAAACCTCCGTTTAAATTTACGATGGTGAAATGTCAAAAGCAATGATCTTTACAAATCTTATTGTCACAAGAGGAAATTGTTAATGCGAATTTAGGATAAAAAGTAGCATTATCTCTTTATAATTTAGATAAGGTTGTCTTTTTCAAAAAATAGTTTAGACTAGTAACTGAGGTGAATGATCTTGAAAGATAAGGTTTCTAGTACGAAATGGTTTGGACTAGCACTGCAATCTCTATTAATTTTAGCAGAGCAAGATGGTATCTGTCCAAGCGCAGTATTAGCTCAAAAACTTGAAGCACAGTCTACTTTTTTAAGAAAAATTCTTGCCAATTTAGTAAAAGCAGGCATTATTTCAGCTAAAGAAGGACGAGATGGTGGTTATTTTTTAGCCAGAGGTGCGAATGAAATTACTTTAAAAGATGTTTATGATGCGATGAGATCTGATCCGTATTCAAAAGGCTTTTTAGATGTAAATAGTAAGGAATGTTTTGCGCCTTCTACACGATCTGCTTTGTATGATTTAAAAGATGAGATGGAAAGCTGGCTTGTTGAAGGTCTTGCGAAGAAAACAATTTCAGACTTATTACCAAAAGAAAATGGATAAAATAAAATCGAAACTAAAATGTTTCGATTTTATTTTTTAATAAACTGTAGTTGACTTTTATACAGTTAAAGTCATATACTGTATTTATAAATAATACAGTTAATTAAGGAGAGATTAAATATGTCTAAAGTTAAATCTGAAAAAGAAGAGTATTTAAATAAAGTAAACGAAATTGATTTTGGTAAAGAAGCACCAAAAGAACTTGATACTACGGATTTCTTCACTGTAGCAAAGGAAAGAAGATCAGTTCGTCACTACGATCCAAACTTTCAAATGTCTGATGATGAAATTAAAGAGTTGCTAGAAATTGCGGTTCAAGCTCCATCTTCTTCTAATTTACAACCATGGAGATTCCTTGTCATTAAGGACCAAGATACGAAACAAAAACTATTACCAATCGCTAATAACCAACAACAAGTTGTTGATGCATCTGCGGTAATCGCTGTTTTAGGTGATACAGAAGCATATAAAAATGCCGATCGTATTTATGATGAGTTAGTTGAAAAAGGTATGATGACTCAGGGAGTGAAAGACTTCTATGTAGGATCAATCGTAAAAAACTACGGTGGTTTACCAGAAGAAATCGCAACAAAAATTGCGATGGTCGATGGTGGATTAGTTTCAATGCAATTTATGCTTGCAGCAAAAGCAAAAGGTTTAGATACAGTTCCAATGGGTGGGTTTGACCAAGCGAAGTTTGTAGAAGCGTTCAATGTACCAGCAAACTTCAAACCAGTTATGTTAATTTCAGTTGGTAAAGGAATCAAAGCAGGCTTTGAAAAAGTTCGTTTAACTTTAGATGAAGTTGTTGCTTGGGAAAAATACTAAGCATTAAGAAGAGCAGGGATAAGGGAAACCTTTTACCTGTTCTTTTTTTGTTTGAAGGAAATTTGCATTCGTTTAAAGAATAAATTCTTTTGAAGGAACTAATTGTCAGTCTAACTAGAAAAAATGATGGCTGATTAAAGGGAAGAATTTTGGTGAAGTACTAAGTAGGATCTGAATGAAATTCTGAAGTTATTATTATCCGCTAAAAAATAGTCTGGAAGAATTAATGAGAGGTGTTTATTGATGACAAATACAAATATGCATCCTAAAGTTGAAGCTTTTTTATTAAGAGCAAAAAAGTGGCAAGAAGAATTTTATAAGTTAAGAGAAATCGTCATTGATTGTGAACTGACTGAAGATTTTAAATGGATGCATCCTTGTTACACACTTGATAATAAAAATATCGTTTTAATACATGGTTTTAAAGAATATTGTGCACTTTTGTTTCACAAAGGTGCGTTGTTAAAAGATCCAAAAGGCATATTGATTCAACAAACAGAAAATGTCCAATCAGCACGTCAAATACGGTTTACCAATATTCAGGAAATCATTGAAATGGAAAACGTTTTGAAGGATTATATTAAAGAAGCTATTGAAGTGGAAAAAGCAGGTTTGCAAGTAGAATTAAAAAAGACTTCAGATTATACAGTTCCCGAAGAATTACAACTTAAATTAGATGAAAATCCTGCCTTAAAAACGGCTTTTGAAGCATTAACGCCAGGACGTCAAAGAGCGTATCTTTATTATTTTTCTCAACCAAAACAATCAAAAACCCGTACGTCTAGAGTTGAAAAATACATTGAACAAATTCTTGCTGGAAAAGGATTAAATGATTAGTATTTTTTGGGATGATCTGGATCGAAAAATTAATCCTCACCAATCATTCCAACTTTTTTGTTTGTCTGTGTATCTATATAGATAACGATCTTCTCTTCAGGATTATCTCAATTAAAAGTAACAGAAAATAGTTTATCTCTATGATAGTTTTTATTAAATATTGTATCATTATTAGGTATGGAATCGACTTGTTTAACGACCCCATGTTTATCACTTATTGCAGCCAATTTGATGTTCAAAATTATTGAATGTGTAAAAGTATGTAGGAAATAAAGTAGAAATTGATAGAAAAATTGTATGCGGTATTGATAAATTATTAACTAAAGAAGTAGAGAATTTATATGGGACAAAACAAACATGCATTACATCTTCACAAGCGTTTCAACAGTTTGCATACAAAACAGAATGAACGAGTTGCGGAGTTTCACAAACAGCACGTCATTCAGATTGAAAATGGCAAAAATGGTAATGGCTTATTAGCTAAATGGGAAAGATTTGTTTATTACAAAGGAAGAAATGTATTTAGGGTAATCAAGGGGATTTTCAGTTGAAAAGTAGGAACCTAGGGGAAAGGGAACAGGGAGTACAAACACCAGTTTTTACTATTAAAAAGGGCTGTCATACGTTAGTTAATCTAACGTATGACAGCCCTATTAGTTGCTTTTAGCCTTCTCCATGTAATCGATAGGCCATGTGGTTTGTTGGGCCAACGTATTGATTAAGTGGGAATGAGTGACGAATTGCTTCGGTAATGTATTTCTTTGCAGTATGGATTGCTTCTCTTGGTTCTGCTCCTTTAGCAAGCTCTGCACAAATCGCTGCAGAATAAGTACAACCCGCACCGTGTGTGTATGTAGTTTCAATTCTGTCAGATTCTAGATGTTCGATTTTTTCACCATCAAATAATACATCTATTGCATTTTCATGCTGAATTTTACTTCCACCTTTAACTAAAACATATTTAGCTCCTAATGCATGGATTTTGCGTGCTGCTTCTTCCATTTGTTCAACTGTGCAAATTGGAGGCATTTTAGCTAATTGAGCTGCCTCAAATAAATTTGGCGTTACAACTGTTGAAAGTGGTACTAAAATTTCTCTTAATGCATCATTTGTCTCTGGGTGAAGAGCCTCGTCATTTCCTTTACAAATCATAACTGGATCTACAACAACTCGATCAATAGTATGTTTTTTTATTGTTTTTGCAGCTAACTCAATGATTTCAGTTGAACCGAGCATACCTGTTTTCATTGCTTGAACCCCAACGCCGACAACGATTGTTTCTAATTGTGCTGCAATTGTATCTATATCAATTGGAAATACTTGATGATGCCAATGATTATGAGGATCCATTGCTACTAAGGTTGTAACTGCACTCATTCCATAAACATTACGTTCCTGAAACGTTTTAATATCAGCTTGTAATCCTGCACCACCACTACTATCAGATCCAGCAAGTGTCAATGCTTTATAAATTGTCATGTGAAAAATTCCTCCTTTAATTACATAGAATTATTATACAGAAACAGATGTGCTAGGTACAAGGCATGAGCATTCTTTAAGCGAAAATCAGGCATACCATTTCTTAAGTAGAGTCTATTTTTGTCGAAAATTCTATTGACAAACTAGATTAATAGATTGTATATTGAGTTTATAAAAATTAATTTAATATGATCTTTATCTCGTTTGGATAGAGGCGCAGTTTTGATTAGTCGTTACTTTGAGGTTTATGGTACCTGTGAAAAGTAATAAAAGGTGAAACTGCCGAAGTAATAAATTTACCATTTGAATTTATTACTGGGCCTATTGCTGAATAAGCGTAGGACTGTCACAAGATTTCTTGTGGAGGGCTATTGAAGAGATGTTGATGCTGTTTGATTCATATAATTGAGTCTTAAACACGTGAACATTGCTTCACGTGTTTTTTTGTATTTTACCAGATTTTCCATTCTTTACATATTGCTTGTAAAAACTGAGTAAAATACACATCATACAACACTTTTATACCGTCCCATATTCTCGCGTAAAGATAAGATTGCAAGAATGAAGAGGAGGCACAACAAGATGGGACTAACAAACCCTAAAAACGATAATGTGGTATCGAATACTCACGATGGTTCTTTAAAAAGGGGCCTTAAAGCAAGACATTTAACAATGATTTCAATTGGTGGTTCAATTGGTACAGGTTTGTTTTTAGCTAGTGGAACTTCAATTAGTGAAGCTGGTCCTGGTGGAGCTATTTTAGCATACGGATTAATTGGTATTATGGTTTATTTCTTAATGACTAGTTTAGGTGAGATGGCGACTTATTTACCTGTTTCTGGTTCATTTAGTACGTATGGATCTCGCTATGTTGATCCAGCATTCGGTTTTGCTATGGGTTGGAATTATTGGTATAACTGGGCAATTACTCTAGCTTTTGAATTATTAGCTTCGGCAATGCTGATGAAATATTGGTTCCCACATACTCCAGCTGTTTTATGGAGCGGAATCTTCTTAGTGATTATTTTAGGTTTAAATTTACTTTCAGTTAAAGGTTATGGTGAATCAGAGTTTTGGTTTTCATTAATTAAAGTTGTAACTGTAGTTGTCTTTTTAGTTGTTGGGATTGCAATGATTTTTGGCATTATCAGTGGACATCATGCAGGTTTCAAAAACTTTACTGTTGGGGATGCTCCGTTTCATAATGGATTTTTAGGTGTTTTATCAATCTTTATTGTTGCAGGTTTCTCATTCCAAGGTACTGAATTAATCGGTGTTGCAGCAGGGGAGACTGAACATCCAGAAAAAAATGTTCCAAAAGCTATCCGTCAAATTTTCTGGCGTATCCTTTTATTTTATGTTTTAGCTATTATCGTAATTGGTTTATTAATTCCTTATACAGATCCTGGTCTTATGAAAAACGACGTAGCTGTTAGTCCATTTACTTTAGTATTTGAAAAATTAGGAGTTGCATTTGCGGCTTCTGTAATGAATGCAGTTATTTTAACATCCGTTTTATCGGCAGGTAATAGTGGAACATACGCATCTACTCGTATGTTATATACTTTAGCGATTGAAGGCAAAGCTCCTAAATTCTTAACAAAAGTAAATAAAAATGGTGTTCCTACAAATGCTTTATATGTAACACTTGCGGTTGGTTCACTTGCTTGTTTATCTTCATTCTTCGGTGAAGGTCAAGTGTATACTTGGTTATTAAATTTATCAGGATTATCAGGTTTCCTTGCTTGGTTAGGGATCGCGATTTCTCATTACCGATTCCGCAAAGCTTATGTTGCTCAAGGATTAGATTTGAATGACTTACCATACCGAGCAAAATGGTTCCCACTTGGTCCAATTTTAGCATTCTTAGCTTGTTTATTTATTGTACTAGCTCAAAACTGGCAAGCTTTCACTGGTAATGCAATTGATTGGCAAGGCGTACTTGTTTCATATATTGGAATTCCTGTGTTTTTAATTGTTTGGTTAGGTTATAAATTTAAACACAAAACGAAAGTTGTTTCTTATAAAGAGATGGATTTATCTAGAAAATAATAAAATGTAGCCCTTTCATCTTTGATGGAAGGGTTTTTTTTAGTCATATAACGAATTTTATGTAAAATTTGGAATTTTTGTTCACGAAAACTAATACCTTTAGTATTATAAAACTAAAGGTATTAGTTTTTATCATTAGGAGGATATTAAATGAAAATTACGAAAAATAATGATCTTTATGAGTTGAGCTTTTTACCAAATTTCTTTCCTGTGAATTGTTTTTTAGTAGAAGAAGAAAACGAGCTTACGTTAATTGATACAGCGCTTTCCTTTAGTGCAACTAAAATTATTGATACGGCTAATCAAATAGGCAAAAAAATTACGAATATCGTTTTAACACATGCGCACGGAGACCATGTTGGATCGCTTGATCAATTAAAATCATTACTTCCAGATGCAGTCGTTTCCATTTCAAAAAGAGATGCAAAATTATTAAAAGGTGACACAAGTTTAGATGCGGGTGAGCCAAATACGCCTATAAAAGGTGGCGTTCCTAAAAATATTCAAACCATCCCAGATCGTTTACTGCAGGAAGGAGATACGATTGGGTCTTTACTAGCGGTTGAAGTTCCCGGTCATACACCAGGTTCAATGGCATTTTTAGATCAACGGACAAATGCCATTATAGCTGGTGATGCTTTTTCATTAAGAGGTGGTTTGGCGATTTCTGGTCAATTTAAAATTTTATTTCCTTTTCCATCTATGGCAACTTGGAACAAGGATGCTGCATTAAATAGTGCTAAGAAAATTAGTGAATTAAAACCTACGTTATTGGCAGTCGGTCATGGTACAATGTTAAGTCACCCACAAGAAGAAATTGACCGTGCTCTTAAAAAGTAATATGTGAAGGAGTAAAAGCAATGTCACCAAGAATTGGATTGAATTATAATCAATTACTAAGTACTTCAATTAAGATTGTTGATACAGAAGGGTGGGAGGCTTTAACGATTAGTTATCTTGCAAAGAAGCTAACGATTCAACCACCATCGATTTATAACCATATTAAGAATTTGGATGAACTAAAAAATAGTGTAGCAGTACATGGGATTACACAACTTTATGAAAAACTTCGTAAATCGGTTGAAGGGAAAAATAATGAGAAAGCAGTTTTGGCTTTAGCTTTTGCTTATCTCGATTATGCTAGGATCCATCCTGGTTTATATAAAGCTACGTTATCTCCGTCTCAATCACCTGGAGATGAGTATCGTTTGATTGGGAATAAAATATTGAACTTAATTTACGAAGTACTAAAACCTTATCATTTAACTGACATTGAACTTATTCATGCGGTTAGAGGCTTAAGAAGTTTGCTTCATGGTTTTGTTTCGCTTGAAAAAAGTGATGGGTTTGGTATAAATATCCCAATTGATGAAAGTGTACTTTTTGTATTGAAAAATTATGTAAGAAATTTAAAGCAGCATATGAATTAATAATCAAAAGGATAGAAAGGTTTAAATACCTTCCTATCCTTGATTTATAGAGAAAATACGTTTTTATTTATTATTATGCGTTCACGCCGTCTTTAAAATTTTTATTCCAGTTTTTATCGCCAACATGTTCAAGATCTTCAGTAGTACGTTCTAATACATCAATTAGTAACGTCTTCATATGGTGAATATTGTTATAAAATAATTTTTCTTCTTCTAAATCTGGTTTTGCATGGTGAGCTGCTCTGATTGCTGCTTCTTCGCGAAATCTTTTAACTTTTAAGTCTAACTCATCAAAGACGTGTTTTACATACTTTACAATATTTCTATGGTTTAACGTATTTCTCTCATTTAATTCCTCTAATTTGTTTACCATAGTATTTTTCCTCCATGAATAAGATTAAAAGATTACTATTGATTATACGGAATCAAAGTGAAAAAACAATATAAATTATAGATTTTTAACCATTATAATCAAAACCTCATGAATCAATTTGGAGTCAAAATTGTATTTTTTTCGATCAGATGTATGCTACAATGACTTAAAAATATTTTCTATTTCGAATAGGAGGCTATTATGAAAGCGGTTGTCATTCATCAATATGGAGATAGTTCTGAGTTTAAAAATGTTGAACTTTCAATACCGAAACCATCTGGTCATCAAGTTTTAGTCAAGGTTTCTGCGACTAGTATCAATCCGATTGATACAAAGATTCGAAAAGGAATTGTACCAAATGTGTTTCAACCGAATTTTCCAATGATTTTACATAGTGATTTTTCTGGTGAAGTTGTTGAAGTTGGTGAAAATGTTTCACGTTTTTCAGTTGGTGATTCTGTATTCGGTTTAAATGTCTTTACTGGTACTCTTTCAGATTATTTATTAATAGAGGAATCAGTAATCGCTAAAGCTCCAAAAAATTTACCAATTCAAGAAGCGGCAAGTTTACCATTAACAGCTATTACTGCTTGGGAGGCACTTTTTGACAGAGGCAATTTAAAACAAGGTGATCATATTTTAATTCATGGCGGTGCAGGTGGTGTTGGTCATTTAGCGATTCAGTTAGCGAAAGCTTTTGGAGCTACTGTTTCGACAACAGTCTCGTCGAAGGAAAAAGCTGATTTAGTTAAAAAGCTAGGCGCAGACCACGTCATTAATTACAAGGAAGAGACCGCAGAAGAATATGTTAACCGCCTAACAGATGGGCAAGGCTTTGATCTTGTTTTTGATACTGTCGGTAAAGAAAATCTAGATAAATCATTTATTGCAGCTAAACCAAAAGGTACTGTTCTAGCAATCGCAGCACGTTCGACGCATGATTTAACACTTTTACATAACAAATCTTTATCTTTACATGTTATTTTTATTTTGCTTACTCAAAAAACTGAGGAAGGGCGAAAAGAACATAGTACTATTTTAAATAAAATCGCTACTTTAGTTGATGAAGGTAAGCTAAAGCCGCTAATCAATCCAAAATCTTTTACATTTGATCAAGTGAAGGAAGCCCATGATTACTTTGAAAATAATGAAGTACAATTTGGTAAAGTATTAATTGAAAATATATAAAAACTATTTAAATCCCCTTTTGCATATGCTTGGGGATTTTTTTTTATATAATTTTTGAAAGATAGCAAGTCTTAGTAAAGCGACAAGTAGTTAAGTTATTTTGTTCAATTCTCATATAGAATTATCTTTGGATTTTGATTACTGACTCACACCAATCAATTAAAAAAGCCCAGATTTATTTCTGAGCTTTCTAGTTTTTTAGCTATATATTTATCTTTATTGTGGAGATTAGTTTTAATTATAATTTATACTTTTACGACTGTATAATGATTTAATACAGGTACCTTTGTATATACGTCACCAACATATTCCCATTTTCCGCTACCCATAACAGTTTTTCTATATTGCTTATACTTTTTAACTTCTATATCCTTATGAATTAAAAGTTTTACTGCTTGTCCCATATATGGCGATTTTACTACAACTCCAGTGCCACTTATACTTCCTGGAGTTACTCCTATTGAATAAGCACCATATGCAACGGATATTGTAACCGTAACTTTACTTCCACTATTTGACCAATAAAAACTTCCAGGAGAGTGAAATATAGTCCCCTTTGGCGGTTGCCCTTCAGCATAACCAATTTTGACCTTTTTTGCTATTTGAGTTCCCACAAGTTCAGTTTTATACTCATACAATGGAGTTCTTCCTTTACTATTTTGTTGTTCTAATTGTTGTTGTTCTTCTTTATCAATTTCTTCTTGAGATACAGGTATTACAAAAGCTTCTTGGCTTGTCTCTTCAGTTGGAATTTCTTGTGCATTAATTGAGGTTGAAGAAATTAAGATGCTTAAAAAGACTAGTAAACTTGCTATTTTTTTCATAATTAAACTTCCTACTTTCATAATTTGTTTGGATACCTGGGATTGCATCGATTTGTTTAAAGTAATATGCTTTTTCATTTATCATAATCTTGAAACCACTATTTTTATAAGTGATCCCTATGTTCTTAAAAACCGAACTTTTTATTATATATTTGGATTCAGATTTTCTTAAAAATGTTCCTTTATCTAATTTGCTATTTCCTTGTAAATCCTCGTAATAATAATAAAATGTATAGTCATTTTCTGGATCAAAGACCATTGAATCAAATGGCAGTTCTTTACACGCAAATGTACCTCTTAATAAAAATGTCTTATTAGAGGAATTACAACTACTAGTTAGGAACACCAATATAAATGTAATAAGTATTTTTTTAGTCTTAAGCTTTTCCATGAACTTATTTTTCTCCTGTAATAAAACTTGTAATGTTTTACTTACTAATAAGGAATTAGGTTATCTTTTCATTTTGCCGGCGTTAATTAAGCTGTTAATCTATTTGAAACTTTTTTGAGACGGTAGAAGTATAAAGAAAGAGGTTAAATGGTAAATATTTTTTAGTGAAATTTAATGGAGCGCTCAGTTAAATTTTACTAAATTTTTTGAGATATTTTCCTTTAACTATTGAACAAATTGTGAAATTAGTCGCAAAATGAGAGGTTATGTGTTTTCTTTACATTTTTATTGAATACGCCAGCTTCGTAAAACATTAAAATTATGAAGTTAAGTGTTTTGTTTGTGAAATCAATGAGATTAATCTTGTTCTTCTCATGGTATTTAGTCGTTAGTGGTATATAATGGAAATATAATACACGGAATAAAGGATGTGAAAAAGAGGTAGAAATGTTCTCCCTCTATTCGAATGAAAATAAAAATTATTATTGCTGATGATAATTCATTTATTAGAGAAGGTCTTAAAATCATATTGAGCTCTTATGAAGAGTTTGAAGTATTAGAAACCGTAGATGATGGGAATGAAGCGTTAAAATATTGTCAAAATAATGAAGTAGATGTTGCGCTTTTAGATGTTCGAATGCCAAATATGAATGGTGTAGAAGCTACTAAGCATATTTCTGAGCAAACTAAAACAAAGCCACTTATTTTAACCACTTTTGATGATGATGAGTATATTATTGATGCTTTGAAAAATGGTGCAAAAGGTTATTTATTAAAAAATAATGAACCAGAACGTATTCGAGAAGCGATTAAAAGTGTTTTTCATGGAAATACAATCATGCAAGATTTAGTACTAGATAAAATTAGAACCAATTTAACAAATAATACGAATACACCAGATACGAAAATAGATACGAGCTTGTTTACCCAAAGAGAGCTAGATGTAATGGCTTTAATCGCAAAAGGGTTTTCGAATAAGGAAATTTCTAAACAAATTTATATTTCTGAAGGAACGGTAGCTAATTATATTACTTCAATTCTCGGAAAAACAGGGCTAGAACATCGAACACAAATCGCTATTTTCTATATTACTGGGAAAGTAGACTAACGCAAAAGGAGTTACTTATGGAGCGTTGGATTATTTTAAATAAGCTCTCAGTTATTTTGTATATCGCCTATATTTGTATTCAAAACGAAATTCCTAATTTCTCTTGGGTTCTTTTTGCATTACTTGTTTATTTTTGTTTAAATATTAGTCTTTATTTAATAAAAAATAGATCGTTGATAAAATTTTTATTAATCATATCAATTTGTCTAATTGCCTATTCCAATTTAAAGATTCAGCCATTATTTCTTTTACTACTACCAATGTCAATCTTAGAGCTCATTTCTTTTTTTACTTCAAATAAATGGATTGGTTGCTTTCTTGCACTATTTCCAATTTTCTATGTACCTTATTCTTTACAGCCTATTTATGGATTAATTTCATTATTTAGTTTTAACGTCTTATCGGTTGTTACTTTGTATAACACTAGATTATCGTTTAAAGAAGAGCAAATTGACAAGATGAGGAGTACAATTCAAAAGCTTTCAAAAAAGATAAATAACCATAATGAGTTTATTGAGCAATCAGAATATACCTTTAAATTGGAGGAACGAAATCGTATTTCTCAAGAAATACATGATAAAATAGGGCATTCAATGACAGGTGCACTATTTCAAATGGAAGCAGCTAAACATTTAATGAGTACTAATCAAGATAAAGCATTAGAATTGCTACAAAATGCGATTAATATTTCAAAGGATGGTATCGAAAACATAAGACTCACTTTGAAAAATATGAAGCCTCCAACTGAACAAATGGGAATTCACCATATGAAATTATTCATAGATGAATTTTCTGCTAAGCATGATTTAAAAACTTTGTTTGTTTATAAAGGAAATCTCGATCTTATTACGCCCATTCAATGGAAAGTAATTCAAGAAAATGTAGTTGAAGCTTTAACAAATACGTTGAAATATGCAAATGCAACAGAGGTTTCGATTGAAATACATGTCATGAATAAAATGATCAAAACAAATGTAAAAGACAATGGGAAAGGCAAAGTGAAAATCAAAAAAGGTTTAGGAATCATTGGGATGGAAGAGAGAACAGCGGCTATAAACGGGAAAATAATAGCAGATGGTCATGATGGTTTTTCAGTTACAACACTGCTTCCAATCCAATAATTTCATCTAGTGATATGAATTTCTATTATGTCCATCATGATTTTGCCTAAATAAAAACATGAATATTCTCATGTGAAAAGGGTGAACTAATACACTGATATTAGTTCACCCTTTTGCTTATAATAGCATCATACACAAAGTTTAAGAGGTGAGAGGATGAAAGTTTTAGAGATTAAAAATTTAACTAAAAAGTTCGGGGATTTTATAGCGGTCGATAATATGTCTTTATCAATTGAAGAAGGAGAAATTTTCGGATTTCTTGGAGCAAATGGAGCGGGGAAAAGTACGACGATTAATATTATTTCTGGGCTACTTCGAAGTAATCAAGGTACAATCGAAATCCTAGGAAAAAACAGTAAGAAACATAGTAATTTCGCAAAAATGAATATTGGTATGGTACCTCAAGACTTAGCAATTTATGAAGATTTAACTGCCTATGAAAATGTTAGATTTTTCGCTGGACTATATGGTTTAAGAGGTTCGGAATTAAATGAAAGAGTAGAAGAAGCCTTACAATTTGTTGGATTAGTAGATAAATTTAAGGAATATCCAAAAAATTTCTCTGGTGGAATGAAGAGACGATTAAATATTGCGTGTGCAATTGCACACCGACCTAAACTGATTATTATGGATGAACCAACTGTTGGGATTGATCCTCATTCACGAAACTATATTCTTAATAGTGTACGAAAGCTTAATGAAATGGGTTGTACAATTATTTATACGAGCCATTACATGGAAGAAGTTGAAGAAATCTGCACACGTATTTCGATTATTGACCACGGAAAAATCATTGCTGAAGGAACGAAGGAACAGCTTAAATCGATTATTACGAATACAAAGGATATTCGAATTGAAGTTAAAACGACTGAAACTATTGATGTTACGGAGCTTAAATCGATTAATGGTGTTGAAAATGTTCATATTTTCGATAATGTTATTACGATTACTTCGGATAATGGTGTGAATAATTTAAATAAAATCATTCAACATTTTATTAATAATGAAATCGAAATTAGTTCATTACAGGAAAATGCACCTAACCTAGAAACTGTTTTCCTTACATTAACAGGTCGGAATTTACGTGATTAACTTTTTGGAAAATTATTTTATAAGGAGGCAATTGGCTTGAATATTTTTAATATTGCTTTCATGGAAATTAAGCGTGACTTTCGAGATGTAAGGAACCTATTTTTTATGTTAGCATTTCCAATTATTTTAATGCTTGTTTTAGGTACTTCACTTTCAAATGCTTTTTCAACATCTGTCCCGATTACAGATGTTCACGTTCTATATAAAGATCAATCAACAACTGGTGAGTTTTCGCACTATTTCAATGAATTCATGAAAGGTACGAAAAAGTCTGGAATTCATTTTAAAAAAGCTCAGGGTAATACAAATGGTGTATATGAAGTGAAACGAAATCATTATGACGGCTATATTTCTATTCAAGATAATGGAATAAAGCTTTATACCAATGAAGGAAACAGTGTTGAAGGTAGTGTTATTCAAGGGATGTTAACTTCTTTTGTAGACAAATATAATGTCGGGGTTGAAGTTGCAAAAATCGATCCAACTCAAGTTAAAGAAGTCTTTTCAAGTAATTCTCATGATGATTATATTAAGGATACGTCCATTGCATCAAATAAACAGCCAGGTTCGATGGATTATTACGCGATTGCAATGACGACGATGATTGCTCTTTATGCAACCATGTCTGCAAGTAAATTGATAACAGGAGAAAGAGTTAGAAAAACTGCTGATCGATTAATCGTTTCTCCTATTTCTAAATTTGAGATTTTTATAGGAAAAATACTTGGAAGTTTAGTTGCAAATTTTCTGTGTATTATTGTCGTTGTCTATTTCAGTAAATTCTTTTTTAAAGCCAACTGGGGTAGCCATCTATTAGTAGTCTTTATTGTTTTACTAACGGAAGTTCTTCTATCAATTAGTTTAGGTTTGGTTGTAAGCTATATCACGAAATCAAATGCATCATCTAGAGCAATTATCATGATTGTTGTGCAGCTATCTTCATTTTTTGGCGGAGCTTACTTTAAATTAGGCGAGACTAGTGGGATTTTAAAATTCATTACGCAGCTTTCACCACTTACATGGGTTAATACGGCGATTACAAAAATTATCTATGCAAATGACTTATCTGCTGCAATCCCGGCGCTTGTCTTTAATATTGGTTTTTCTTTATTATTTCTATTTCTTGCATCTATTTCTCTACAAAGAAGGGAGGGTCTATAGGATGCAAACAGTTTTATGGCTAATTTCGAATACTTTAAGAGCTACTTTTAAAAATAAGAAAAATATTATTATGTATATTTTAGTACCTCTAATTGGTATTTTTATTTCCTTTCTTGCTTATGGTGGTTCCAATAAAACAATCGTTCATATTGGGGTTGTCAATGAGGATTATCAATACATTGCAAATGATACGATCAAGTTTTTAAAACACTTAGATAATGTTCATATTGAAATATTAAACAATTCTGATGCCAATGATCAGATTGCTTCAGGATCACTTGATTGTGTTATTTCTTTCCATGATGGTTTTACAGATAGTGTACGTTCTGGTAACCCAAATCATATTCAAATATCATCTATAAAAGGCGCTCAAATTACGAGCTTTGTAAAATCTTATTTATACAATTATATCGACAATGTTTCAGCTATTGGTAGAGTGGCCAAAACAGACCAAACTAAATTTAATCAAATGTATTCCAACTATCAAAATGCAAGCTTTAAGGTAGAAACAAAAACATTATCCGATTCGTCTCAATCTGAAAATATGACGACATATAGTCTAGGCTTTTTAATCATGATTATGTTAATGTCAGCAGGGAATCTTTCTGAAATTATTTTAAAGGAAAAAGAAAATCGAATTTACTTCAGACTTTTGTCAGCACCAATTAATGCTAGAAAATATATTTTCTCAAATGTTGTAGTCAATATGATTGTCATGACTATTCAAGTAATTATTACGCTTCTCTTTATGACGAAAGTATTTCATATCGATATTCATATTCCGTTTTGGGAAGCAGCGGTTGTTATGATGCTTTTTGCTTTGGTCTCAGTCGGAATCTCATTAATGATTGTGGCGTTCTCTAATAGTTCGAAATCATCTGGAGCATTGCAGAACTTAATCGTTGTTCCAACTGTCATGATTTCCGGTTGTTTCTGGCCAATTGAGATTATGCCGCCATCCGTACAAAGAATTGCGGATTTTCTTCCTCAAAGATGGACGTTAGAGACATTAGCGAAGTTGCAACAAGGAAGTAGTTTAGGAAGCTTATATTTAAATATTTTAATCCTACTAGTTTTTGCGGCTGCATTTTTCTTACTTGCTATTTATAAGTTTAGTCGTAATAGTTCTACTAGAAATTTTGTGTAAGTATTAAAAAAATCCATCTCTTTTTTTAGAGATGGATTTTTTAGCTAGTTTATTCGTCCATTGAACTACAAATTTCAATAAAATGACCGTCTGGATCTGCTATATATGCTACTGTTTGGCCCCATGGCTTTGTAATTGGTTCTTTGATGATGGTTACACCTTTAGATCGTAAATCTTCTATTGTTGAATGGACATCATTAGTTACAAATCCGATTTCAAAGGTTTGGGAGGATGCTTCAGTCTGTTTATAATTTAATCCAGTAAGCTCTTTGACATTTCCACGTTCAATCATAGCAAGGACGGTATTGCCAGTATCTAATTCTACATACGTACCATGATTTCCACGAATAGGAAGGCCTAAAGACTCAGTATAGAAAGTAAGAGATTTTTCTAGACTTGAAACATATAAAATTAAATACCTCATTTTCAACATTTCATTAACCTCCAGAATAGTTTAATCTCTTTTTCTTTCTACATATATAAGATTTTTACCTTCTTAAGTATTGGTCTTGGCAAGTGCTTATTCAAACTGATAAGTATAGAACGATTCTTTTGCAAAAAATGATTTTAATCGATCATCAGGTATATCTTCGAATTTCTCGATTTTTACAACGTCTTTTAGCATCGCTTCTGTTTGAGAACGGTGTGCTTTCATCGTTCTTAGTTTTTGGGTTGCAACATCCATTACATCATTCACGATATCTGGTTTCCCTAAAACTTCAAAGCGTTCTTTTGTAATGGCAATACACCATACTGTTGGACGATCTTCTTTATCCATTCGTCGAACTGCTTCAACAGCAGCTCTTGCAGTTGCATCATGGTCTGGATGGACACCATGTTCTGGATAGAAAGTAATTAATAATGTTGGCTGGATTTCGTCGATGATCTCCTTTATTGGGCGAATTACATCCTCAGGGTCTTCGAACTCAATTGTTTTATCATGGAATCCTAGCATTCTTAAATCTTGGATTCCCATTTCTCTACAAGCGTCGATTAATTCGTTTTTACGTATTGCAGGAAGTGACTCTCTTGTTGCGAAAAATGGATTTCCCATATTTCGTCCCATTTCTCCTAAAGTTAAACAAGCGTATGTAACCGGAATCCCTTTATTTGTAAACTTTGAAATCGTCCCAGCAGCCCCAAAAGCTTCATCATCAGGGTGAGGGAACACAAGTAATACTTTTTCTTGTTTTTGACTCATTTTTAGTGCTCCTCTCTTAAAATGGCGTGTGGCTTAAATGTATGGCAATTGCAAGCTTTCCATCCTCATTATGACCTGCTAGTAGGAGGCGACCTTGGTCATCAACTTCAAAATCAGTTAATCCTTCTGCAACAACCCAGCCCTCTTCAAGCTTTAATCCTACACGGTATGGGTATTTGCCTGTAATCGTAGCACGGCTAATGATTACTTTTGTATTTCTGATAAAGGCATTTACTGTCATTACTTTTTCATTAAAGTGATTAGCATATGCACCATTTGTAGTTTCTAAATGTAAATAGACTGTTTGATTTATATAATTTTGAAGTGCATCTTGTGCTGCACTAATTTCTAATTTTTGCATTTTCTCGTACCTCCTTTAAAAAGTATTATAATCCAACTTTCCCTAAATTGGTAATTTGTTGGCTTGTGATTTTGAACATAAAAAGATCCCTATCTAATTGGGTGATAGGGATTGGGGGGATGTGTATAACATGATTACTAAAATTTAACTGTTTAAATATTCAGTTAATTTATATTTAATATACATGATGCTGAAATATTCGTCAACTACTTTTGTTGAAAAAATTTAAAATATTCAAAAAATAGGAAAGAAAGGTAATTAATGGATTCTTTTTATTGATATTTTACGTACCAGAACTCGACAAAAAAGACGAACTTCTGTGTAAAACAGTCAATTTTTTACTTGTTTTACCTTTTTTTTCTTTGCTAAAAAGATATTAATTGTTAAACTAGAGTAGAATAATATTTTTAAAGGGAGGTTTATAACGTGAAGGCAGAAGCGAAAAAAATATATAATCTACAAAGAGAAGAATTAAACAAGCCTTCTCGTAATCAATTTCCACAGACTAAAAAAAGAAAAACAATTCGAATCCATCGAATCATTTTGACAACATTGTTTTTATCTTTAATTGTCGTATCTGGAATATATATGTTTAGTCAAAATAAGATCGTATCGGCAAAGCAACGTGAGCTTTCAACATTACAAGTCGAACAAAAAAAAGTGGCTAAAACTGAAAAAGATTTAAACAGACAGATTAGACTATTAAATAATCCGGATTTCATAGCAAACTATGCTCGTGATCAATACATGTTCTCTAAAAAAGGAGAAACAATCATCATCGTGCCGAAATCAAAAGATGAAATCAGCTCAAATTAATAATTGATTAAACTGAAAGATTCGCATAGATATGGGAATCTTTTTTCTATATTTATTATAGAACTAACGTTCGTTTTTGGCAAGTTAAATGTCGAACGTACGAACTTAAATAGGAAGAAGGGAATAGGTTTTTTTCAGATCTTTTCAACTTTTCGCTTATAATTTGACGCTTTCTCTGATTCTTTTGTTGTCTATTCAGTTCTAATTACCCATGTTTTCTACAAAATTTTTACTATTCTGAAAAATACATCTTTGTTATAATTTAAATAAGCTTAAATAAGGAGGATTAACATGAAAAAGTTCATTTACGTTTTTGCTATTTTAATTGTACAAGTAATTTTGACGTTCCTTGTTAGTGTTCTTTCGGATTCATCGGCTAGTAATATTGCTATTATGGTAGGATTCGTTACGACGGTCTTCCTTTATTGGAAAACAGCTAAAAAAGTAAGTTATACTCCCTTGGAGCGGTATCAGTGGTTGCGTGCTGCTGGATTAGAATTTAATGACTTACATAAAGATTTTCAAAGAAAAATTGCTATTAAAGCTTCGTTAATTTATAGTTTTTCAGGTTTAATTGTTACTTTGTATTCATCACATATCATATTATGAGGTAGTCAAAAAAATGGACAAGCATACTAAATGCTGTCCATTTTTTATTTTTTATTCTGATTCTTGTTGTAGGCGTTTAATACGTCTTCTAAATGCGACGGATGAAACAAGAATACTTAATTCGTATATCACTAACAATGGTAAGCTTGTCATCATATCAGATACAAAATCAGGCGGTGAAATTGCTGTTCCGATAATAATAAGGATAAAATATGCAAATCGTCGAGATTTTCTTAAAAATGCCGGTGATACGATACCGATACTTGTTAAAAATAATATAATGACTGGTAAATCAAAGAAAAACGCAAAAGGAACTACTAAGTTAAATAAGAAGCTAAAATAGCGTTCAGCTGTGAATGTAACTGTTACTAAGTCTTCTCCTATATCCTGTAAAAATTTTAAAACGTTTGGAAAGATGAAATAATAGCCAAATGCTAATCCGCAAACGAACAATAAGAACAAAGCTGGTATGTAAAGCATTGTGCTTTTTCGTTCTTTTACATGCAAGGCAGGCTTTACAAACGCCCATATTTGGTAAGCTATTACAGGGATACTACACGCAATAGCGAACACTCCACCAATCATTAGATAAATCCAAAGGACATCACTTGGACCAAGCGCTAAAAGCTTTCCATCTAAATCTTGAACAAGGAAATTGAATATAGCTTTCGTATAATATAATCCAATCCCTAAAAAAATAACGAATGCAACAATAACTTTTATTATTCGATTTCGAAGCTCATCTAAATGGTCAATGACACTCATTTCTTTTTCTTGCATAATTTCCCCCAAAGCAAACTGTAAATGTATTTTATTACTCTTTTAAAGTATAAGTTGGCAAAGCGATGTCGATTACGGGTGTAGTTTGCAAATTCTTAAGAAAAAAGTGTAAGTGCAACTCCGTCTAGTCTTCGCCTAAAAGGCTCATCAATCGACTTAGTTTTCTATAATATTGAGCTTCCTATATTTTGTCAGAAAAAAGAACAATCGTCAATGAATATAAGGATTTTAATTAATCTTTCATTACCATCATTTGTTAATTTATTCATATGAAAAAGAACTTTATCCGACTATAATAAAAGTATGAATATGTAACATAAGGAAGGTACCCATTTTGGATGGAAAAAGTCATGTAATTGTAGGATTATTTGCAACTGGTGTCACAATGTATGTAACAAAAAATGATTCTATGACTGTCCCACTTATAGTTGGTGCAATCAGTAGTTTGGCTCCTGATTTAGATCATCATAATAGTTCATTAACAAAAAAAGTTTCAATGCCGCTAAAAGTTCTTTTCAGCTTATTATTTTTAGCCGCTTCATTATTTATTGTTGTGAAGACAGGGAAGTTAATTTATTCTGGATCATGGATTTATGCAGTAGGTATTCTCATTTTATTTATTGTTTGTGTTAGTTGGTTACGGAATTTAAAAACAATCTTAATGTTAACGGGCATATTAATAGCAGTTATTGGTTGGTTTTTCTTTTATGGTTATTGGTCAATCTTTACGTTTGGATTGTTTGTTGCTGTTTCTTCGAGATTAAAGCATCGCGGGCCAACTCATTCTCTTTACTTTTTAGCTTTTTGGAGTGGAATTTGTTATTTACTGCAAAAAGACTTGATGATAAATGGATTATGGTTAGCTGGTACAGTCGGTTATTTTTCTCACTTATTAGCAGATCAGTTGTTTACAAAACAAAGTATTAAGTGGTTATAGACCTCTTTAATTTTCACATTTTTTTATGAAAAATGTTTCATACTAAGAAAGATGTGATGATGAAAGAAGGGTCAATATTGAAAAAAATAAATTCTCTACTATCCATGTCGATTTTGTTTTTTATGCTTGTTTTGTCAATCCCGGTTGATGCAAGTAGTCATACGTATAACAATCAACGTATTAAGGTGAATACGAATTCGTTTGCTTCTAGCAAACAACCATCAACGCATCTTGCAATTAGGAGATCGTATCGTTCTAATAGAAGTTATCGACCAACAGCACCTAGGTCGAGTTATCGATCTTATAGAAGTCCTGGAAGGAATTTTTTAGGGTATGCAGGTGCATTTGGGTTAGGCTCTCTTTTTGGTTCGATGCTAAACCCCTTTGGTGGCTACTATGGTGGTCAGCAGTTTGGCTTTTCATTTTTCGGATTACTATTAGACATTTTAGTCATCATAGTGATTATTTGGTTTATTAAGAAAATTTTTCGTAGAAACCGCTATTAACTTTCCACTTTTTGAGGTGAATTGTGAAAATCTATTTTGATGAACAAGATGTTGCCAATGCAATTTGTGTATATGTGGCTGATTTAGAAAGAATTCGCCCAGAAAGTGTGCAAATTGAGTTTCAATTTGATGAGAATGACGAGGTAAGCTGTCAAGTTTCGGCAAATCATCGGAACGTATTGTATGATGAGCAACAAATATCTGACGCAATTGGTTTTTACTTGGAAGAGATTCATCGTTTTTCATCCTATGCAATGGAAATCATTATTGGGTTTGATGAAGAAGATGGCATTACGAGTGAAATATCATTTATCAATTCATAAAACCCGAGAGAGAACTGGCCGTTCTTTCTCGGGTTTATTCGGGTTGCTTAAGCATAATTTGTTATGTATTCGTAAACAATATCTTGTACTAATTCATGTAATTCATATTCACCATTTAATTGTTTAGTAACGATTTGATCGTATAGTTCATCTAGTAGATTTGCTGTAATCCACTGTTCGTGCTCTCCTCTATATTGCATTAACGCTCGTTTAATCATTTGCTTTACAAACTGTCCATCCACTTTTAGTCTTTCCTTTCTTAAGTTAATTTTTAGTATAGCTAAAATTTTGTATTGTTCCAAGTGTAAAAAATTTATTGAAATCGAACGTATATTCGTTTAATATATGTTTATAATAAAAATAAGAACATTAGTTCTGCTATTTTTTGGAAAATCGGAGTGATATGTATGAGCATTTGTTATGAAGAGTTGCCACATCATCGGATATTATGCATCGATATGAAGAGCTTTTATGCAAGTTGTTCTGCCGTCATGCTCGAATTAGATCCATTAGAATGTTATTTAGCAGTTGTAGGAGATGTGGAGAGAGAAGGAAGTATTGTACTTGCAGCTTCCCCACGGTTAAAAAAGGAATTTGGGATTAAAACAGGATCAAGGGTTTTTGAAATACCAAAAGATCCGCGAATCAAAGTTGTCAATCCTTCAATGTCAAAATATCTAGAAATCTCAACGAACATAGTAAAGTTATTAAATGAATTTGTACCCTTAGAGGACTTACATGTATACAGTGTTGATGAATGTTTTTTAAAGGTGGATGGAGTGAAGAGATTATGGGGGGATGCATGGGAGATTGCCGAAAAAATTCGTACAGAGATTATGGCACGATTTCAATTACCTTGTTCGATTGGGATTGGACCGAACATGCTTTTGTCGAAGCTCTGCTTAGATTTAGAAGGAAAAAAAGATGGGATAGCAGAGTGGACTTATGAAGACGTAGAAAAAAAACTATGGCAAGTGAGTCCTCTTAGTGAAATGTGGGGAATCGGTAAAAGAACTGAACGAACTTTAAATACAATGGGTATTTTTACCGTAGGACAGTTAGCGAAATATCCTCTTCATTTGCTGGAGAAGAAATTCGGAGTGATGGGAAATCAACTATATCATCATGCGTGGGGAGTAGATCTGTCTGAGCTAGGTGCGCCTATAATGAACGGACAAATTAGTTTTGGTAAAAGCCAAATATTAATGAGAGATTATACGAAAGTCGAAGAAATTAAATTTGTTATTCGTGAAATGTGTGAAGAAGTTGCACGCCGAACTCGTAATGCTAAGAAGGCTGGACGTACAATTACATTAGGAATTGGATATAGTCGTGAGGAATTCGGTGGAGGATTTTCCCATGCGTATACAATGGATGAACCTACAAATATTACGTCAGATTTATATGAAATCTGTACAAAATTATTTGATCGATATTATGAAGGGAAGACAGTTCGGCAAATTCTCATTTCTCTTTCAAATATTGTAAGTGATGAAATCATGCAGTTAAATTTGTTTGATCAGAAAAAACCTCAAAAGCGCAATTTAGGATATGTGATGGACGCAGTCCGAAAAAAATACGGATCATCTTCCTTGCTCTGGGCTGTTTCTTATGCAGAAGGAGGAACAGCCCTTGCCCGAAGCAAGCTAGTAGGTGGACATAAAGGTTAAAAATTTCCTTTTGTCCTTTTTCCGCTGCAAGTGAAAGCCACTAGTTCTACCCTACCTAAGATAAAAAGAGAAGAAAAGGAGAAGAATGCCGATGATTCGTGACCGTGGCACGATTAAATGGACGTCAATGATGTTACCGGAACATGTAAAAATGCTTCGTGATTGGAAAGTATCACAAAATTATGAACAACAAAAAGATGTAGATGAACAATTATTAGAGGAAATGAACCGTCATCTTCAACAGGCAATTCACGAAGATGAAAGTGTACAAATTACTTATTATAAAGATCACTATCACCATAATGTAAAAGGAAAAATAGGGAAAATTAATTTACACCAAAATAGACTATCCATTTATGAAGAACAAGCTGGATATATGGAGCTGTTATTAAGTGATATCGTGGACGTGAAGATTGGATCTTGAAAATAGAAAAAATAATTAACCATTAACGAAAACACCCCCTTTTTTATGTACATATACATCGAAAGGGGGAGTTGAAAATGGCACAAATTGCTACTCAACAACTAACATTGTATGTAAATTTACATGCAGGAAAAGATGCACAAGGAAAAATCATAGTCAAGAGGAAGGCATATAAAAATGTCCGAGTTGATGTTGATTTAGTAAAACTAAGTGAAATTGGTAATGCCTTAGCATCATTGCAAGATTTACCAGTAGTAGAGCTAGAAGTAGTAAGCAATGGACTACTTTTAAACAGTTTCTAAAAAAGGAGGAAAGCGTTATGGTTCAAACATTAGAACTTAAATTTTTAAATGAAAACGAAAAGGTTGTTACACTAACAGTAGACAATCCAACAATTCCAGTTGATCCAGCATTAATCAATCAAGTAATGGATAAAATTGTAGAGAATAATGTATTCACTTCTACAAGTGGAATGATCGTAGCCAAACAAGGCGCACGCTTGGTTAATAAAGAGATTGTTGAGATAGAGTTATAGGCTCTATTAAGGTTAGAAAAAGAGTTTTGTAGGCAGTCCAAAGACCTTCTAAAAATGCAGAAGGTCTCAGTGTGTAGACAAAGTACAAAAAATCTGATTTTCAGACTGATTGCAAGCGCTTGTCTTTCGAGGCGCGAAGCCTGGTAAGGAGCGGAGTTACCTTAGACGGTAATGAGCACCGCGCAGGCAGGCGAAGCAACGAAGAAAGCGAGCGTTTGTCAACAGTCTAAAGACCTTCTAAAAATGCAGAAGGTCTTTTTTTGCGTTATAATAATAAAGAATGAAATATAAAATAGAAAATAGTTAAATTGTAATATGAGTGCTTTAGTAGAATTGGGGGACTGTTAGCATTCAGACTATAAGAGAATAGTAGAAAAGGAGAGAACCACATGGCATTAATTGCAATTGATATGGATGGTACACTCGTAAATGGTAAGAACGGAATACCGATGGAAAATATTGAAAGCATCCGAGCAGCACAAAAAGAAGGAATCCATGTTGTCATTTCTACAGGTAGAATGTATGAAAGTGCGAAGGAAGTATTAGATGAGGCTGGTCTAACTTGTCCGATTATCTGTTTAAACGGCTCTCAAATTTATGACTATGAGGCGAAAATTTTGCACAACGATTCAATGGATAAAGAAATTTTTGCAAAAGCCTTAAGTATATGTGAAGCGGAAAATAAAACATTTATTATTAGTACAAGTGAAGGGTCATTTACAAAGTGTCGAGATACACTATATGATGAATTTTTTACTGATAAGCAAACTGGCAAGACACACAAATTGACAGCTACTTTAAGAAAGATTCGTACTTATTCTTCTATTGAAGATTTTAATGAACTTGATGTATATAAAATATTATTTCTTTCCAAAAATGACGAGGTTATTAGTCGAATTCGTTTAAAACTAATGCATGAAGAGGGGCTACTCATTACTTCTTCAAGCTCCAATAACGTAGAAATTAATGCAGCAAATGTAAGTAAAGGAGCGGCATTATTAAAGCTTGCACCAATCCTTGGAGTAGATTTAAAAGAGAGCATGGCAATTGGAGATAGTTTTAATGATGTCTCTATGTTTAATCGAGTAGGATTTCCAGTAGCTATGGGAAATGCGAAAGAAGAGCTAAAAGGCTACTGTACATTTGTGACAAAAACAAATGAAGAAGCAGGCGTAGCTCATGCAATTTATCATTTTTTAGATCAAAAACAAAAATTAAAACAAAGCTAAATTTAGTTTATAACTAGAAAAAGAGGGAGTTCAAAATTTTGGACCTCTCTTTTTTTATGGAAAATATTGAGGATTTTCGAACATTTGATAATAGTTTCTTTTTGCAATCTATTACTTAGACCTATTTTAAAGACATAAAGATAGCATAGGCTAACATAATCTAAATATAAATTATAAAGGATGTGAAGTGTTAAAATGGATGCAGCCTTAAGTATATTTCCAATCATTTTTATGCTTTTTTACATTGCAATTCCTATAGGTCTTATAGTAGTAATCTCCAAATTCTGTAAATTATGTAAAATACGAAACGAGGAATTAAAGAAGCAAAATGAACTATTAAATCGGATTGTAAATGTACTTGAAAGGTCATAGTTTTTCGTAATCCAATATATTTTTAAAGAACTTAGTCTGACGATGACTAAGTTTTTTTAATCTACTAAAAAAAATAAAAAACTAATGAACATGCTGTAACGAAAAGAAAAAACTATCATATTAATAAACTATATAACAAATATAGACAAGCCTTAAATACGCTACTCCTAAGAGGATTTATGTCTAATAATAAGAAAAGGTGATAGTATGAGATATCCAAGACCGCCAAGACATCATTTTCCACCAATACCTCCTGGCGAAAGTTTTGCATTTGTTACGAATAGTGGTGGAACAGTTTCTGTTATCAATGAAGGGACACTTGTAAGTTTTCCATCATTTCAGTATATAGGTGAAGGGATTACAATTAATCAAGCAAATGATCGATTAACAGTTGAGGCACCAGGTAATTACTTTATTACTTACACAGTGAATTTAAATGCACTATTAAACGTATCTACAAAAATATTAGTAAATGGTAGACCGATAAATGCATCAGCAATTGTAAATGAAGTAAATAGATCCATTTACAGTAGTCAAATAATTTTACCATTAGATGCTGGAGATACAATTTCACTTCAACTGTTTGACTTTGTTGGAGATGTTAAGTTGTTACAAGGCGCTGGAGCAACAATTAATCTATTCAGAGTTCATTAGTACAAGATTTAACCATCACTCTTTAAAAGATACAAGAATGCACTGCTTTTAAAAAAGTAGTGCATTTTTTAATAGGTTAAAATCATAAAGTAATAAAGGTAAATAGATTAATAACCACGAAAGACATATCGTAAACTATAAAATTAAAAAGGGAGAATGATCTTGAGTAAAAAAGAGTTTATATTAGATCAATTAGAAGCCTGTCGAAATGTTGGAAGTTGGATTCAACCGTTAAGTGTAGCATTGGAAAATTTAAGTTTAGAGAATATAAGTTGGAGACAAAATGATTTTACTCATACGATCGGTGAAATCGTAAACCATCTGTATTTCTATAATGAACGATGGTTGAGAAGGTTTAAAGGAGAAAACCCAACTGAAGTGATTGAAAGTAATGCTTCAACTTTTCAGGAGATAAAAAATTTAACGAAAGAAGATTGGCAAGAGCTTGTTGAACGATTGGACGAGAATTTAGCGAAATGGCAGCAAGAAATAAAAGAAGCAGATGAATCAAAGTTTTATGAACAAATTCCAAATTTCCCAGTAGATGCAAGCTGGTGGGGAGCTTTATCTAATCTATGTACTCATAATGCCTATCATATTGGGCAAATCCTCTACATACGAAAAGCACAAGGTTCATGGGTATCAACAGAAGAGTAGGAACATCATTTAGATTGTCGGATAAGAAATAGTAGGTTATTTTGAAAGAAGTAGAAATAGATGGAAATAAAATAAAAGATAAATAAGGGAAATCGGGGAACGAAAGATGATCACACAAAATGTTAGGGGTAACATTTTAAAAAAATACAATATAAGCGAAGCGAATTTTTTAGGAAAGGGACAGGAAGCAGAAGTTTATTTTTATGATCAAGAGAGAGTCTTAAAATTATATAAACCAAGTGAATATTCAAAGCTAGAAATATTAAAGCAATTTTATGAATCAATGAATTCAAGTGATGTAAATGTTGAATTACCAAAAATTCACGAGATTATAAAAGAGAAGGACGTTGTTTTAACAATTGAAAAAAGAATTGAGGGCGGAAATATTCAAAAGGCTTTATCATATTATGATGAGCAAGCATTAGATTCTTTCTTTGAAAACTATCTATCTACACTATTAAGTATTCAAAGGATTCAATTAAAAAAGCAATTTAAAGGCATTAAATTATTAAGTGATTATGATGATATTTCCTCAAAAGATTGGAACGAGTTTTTAAAACAATCATTACTAAGAAAGAATACAGAAGTAGATTGTTATTTGAAAAGAGATGTATCAGATTACGAAGTGAAATTAAACCGATTAATCGATGCATTTACAGTTGGATACGAAGGAGAATATGCATTAGTACATGGTGATTTTTATCCATCAAATCTATTAGTAAATGTAGATGGACAAATTAATGGTGTCATAGACTTCGGATTAATGACATTATATGGGGACCCGTTATTTGATGTTGCATTAAGCTGGATTTTATTTGATTTATATGATGAGTTGGGTGAAATAAAGTTAGAAAAATATTTAAATAAAGTAGTTAATCAATTAGGCGAAGAAGTTAGAAGTACAATTCATTTGTACGTACTTTTTTATAGTATTTATTCAGCAAATTTCTTTTCCAAAACTTGTAGTGATGGACACTATAAGTGGAGTGTTCGTAATTTAAATAACGAAAAATTTTGGGCTGCACTAAAAATTTAATAAAAAATATGAAACGCTAATAAAAAATGCTCACTATTAAATAGTAAGCATTTTTTGTTTATTTATTTACTTCTGATTTGACTAAACTAGCTACAAGTATATAACGCTGTGGTGCATGTCCAATAAAATTAAACGGATAACAAGTGCTTACCGTTAAAGTTGGTCTTGGTTTAGGGATAATAACCGTGCGATCATCTTTATCCACGATACGAATCTTATGAACTTTGTAAGTAAATGTACCAGCCGAAGTTTTAACAATTAATAAATCGCCCACTTTTACTTTGCCAAGCCCACGAAATACAGTATCTCGATGTCCAGCAAGAACACTATTGTCTCTTTCACCTGGCATCACAGATTTAGCATAATGACCTATACCTTTTGCAAGTTCATCCTCATCTGTCCCATGGAAGATTGGTAGAGTTGCTTGAATTCGAGGAATCGTTAATGAACCCATTTCATCGCCAAATTTAGGATAAGTCTTGTAAAGCGGTTCGTCTCTTTTCATTTGCTTCAATTTAGTTTGAGTTTCTGTTTTGATTTCTTTTTTGAAATCATCCTTTGACTGTTTGTACAGTACATAGGTTTTAATTAAAGAATAAGCATTTGTTGAAGCAAAAAATAATCCGACAAGAAAAAAGAGTGCTAATAATATAAGTAGAACTTTTCGTTTTCGATTCATAGCTTATCGTTTAACAATTACCTTTTTACGTAAAACAACAGCAGTTAACATCATTAACATACCAGCGATTGTCCATTCAGTTGTATGAGTTGCAGTATTTGGAAGTTTACCGCCATTTTCCGTTCTTACTGTAACAGTTGGTTTTGGATTTTTAATTGCTTTTTGAGTATCTTTAACGATCTCTACGATTTCTTCATCAGCAATCAATTCATCTGATGAGAAGAAAGCGTCTAATAATAGATTACCAGCGTTATCATCAATCTCTAAATATACTTTTATATTTTCCAGAGACTCTAAAGAATCGTCCATTGTAAGTAATTTAGCAAAAGTTAAAGGAGTTTTAACGCCATTTTGTTCAATTGCAATTTTAATATCAATCTTTAAAGTAGATTGAAGCTCTTTTACGATATTCATTAATTCTACTTTTAATGCAGCTGGTAATTCTTCTGGAGTAGCCTCAGTATCCATTGAGAAAAATTCAGGATAATTTTCTACTAAAGCAGATGCACGTTCTGATAATGCTTCTAATTTTGCTTCAACAGCAGGATCATCATTCACAACTTTTTCAAAGTGTGTAGATATATTATTAATCTCTGCTTCAGTAATTCCGATCTCTGAAAGGGCAGAATAAATCTCTTCCATAGAAGGGAATTCATCTTCTACACTACCTGACTCATCTTCATCTAAATAAATTAAGTTTTCGATATCAGAAGTAAAATAATATGTATCTAGTAATGATGCATTTTCGTCCATATCATCATAGTAAACTGCTAAATCGATTATTTCATCTTCAGTGTAACCGTATTCATCTAGAAGAGCATCTAATGTTTTTTGAGTAAGTCTTTCACCCAATGTATCTTTTAACTCATCAACTGAATCGAAATCAGAAATCGACTCACCGTAGTAAGAGGTTAAATACTCCTCTAATTGCTGTTGAGTTAGATCGATACTAACTAAATAAGTTTTTAATTCATTTGCATCTGGCGCAGCATATGCCGTTACACCTGGTACAACTAACGCCGCAGATAAAACAACTGAAGCTAATGCCTTTTTCATACTTTTTCCCCCTTAAATAGTGCGTTCCCAAAAAGAAATGTGATTAGAACAGTTTTATGAATGATTCAGATGTAAAAAAGGTATGAGGGCATAAGAAAGCCGATTATTTAGAATTACCCAATAATCGGCGCCAGAAAAATAAAATTATTCTGATTCTTTTGGAGCTCGAACGACAGATTCGAATTTTCCTTTATGAGTACCGTCACAATATGGTAACTTACTTGACATGCCGCATCGACATAATGAGAAAGCTGCTTTTTGCGGATATGTATTCCCTTCAGCATCAACTAACTCAACAGTTCCAGTAACACGTAAAGGACCATTATCTAAAACCTTAATTTGAACATCAGACATATTAAATTTCCTCCTACACATCTTTAAATTATTATATATTACATTTATGTTAAAATAAATGGAATGTTTTAATAAAATATTAATTTTTAACATGAAATTATCATGAAACTATTGTAAAATAATAAAGTTATTCTTTTTATACTAAAAGATGTTAATGATCAACTATGAAGAATTTATGGTAAGGAGTGACAATTCATGATTCGAATAGCCAAAAAAGAAGATGCCAAACAAATTGTCCCTCTAATTGTACAAGCGATTGAAGATATTGTATTTATGTTAACAGGGACATCATCCTATGAACAAGCAACACCAATTTTAGAATATTATGTTCAATCTGAACAAAATAGACTAAGTTACCGTAATTGTTTAGTGAAAGAATTTGAAGGGAAAATTGTAGGAGTCATTATAGCCTACCATCCCTTGGAATTATCAGTACTTGATCGTGAAATGCTTGAAATAATAAGTCGTAATTTAAATATTCAAGATGTTAAAGTAGATAAGGAAGCAGATGATGAAGATTTTTATATCGATACATTGTCAGTGCATCCAGATTATCAAGGCAAAGGAATTGGAACTGAATTATTAGAAGGATTACTTTCTTTTGCCAAAAATAAAGGGATTACACGAGTTTCGTTAAATGTTGATCAAGACAAACCTTCTGCTCGCAAGTTATATGAAAAAGTAGGATTTAAATATGAGAAAGTTAGATTAATAATGGATCATTCATACGATTATTTAGTATTCCCACTAAATAATAAAATATTCGAAACAAAAGTCGTTTAAGATGCATCCTTTCGATTGTTTAAGTTAAAATTAAGTTTGAACAATAGGAGGGATACATATGAAATTTTTTACATTTGCAAATCCGACTGAATTAATTTTTGGTAAAGATAGTGTACAAAAGTTAAAAGAAAAGGCTACGAGCTTTGGAAAGAATGTTTTACTTGTATACGGCGGTGGAAGTATTAAAAGAAATGGCCTATACGATCAAATAGTAGGTATTCTTAATGAAGCTGACAAGACAGTTTATGAACTAAGCGGAGTTGAACCAAATCCGAAATTATCAACAGTTCATAAAGGTATACAAATTTGTAAAGACCAAAATATTGACTTTATTTTAGCTGTTGGCGGTGGTTCTGTAATTGACTGTACAAAAGCTATTGCAGTAGGTGCAAAATTTGATGGTGAGATTTGGGATGTTATCACACGTAAAGCAGTCCCAACAGATGCATTAAAATTTGGAACAGTCTTAACGCTTGCAGCAACTGGTTCAGAAATGAACGCTGGGTCAGTTATTACAAATTGGGAAACAAATGAAAAATTAGGTTGGGGAAGTAAATTTAGTTACCCAACGTTTTCAATACTAGATCCTCAAAATACGTTTACAGTTCCTCGTGATCAAACAGTTTATGGATCAGTGGATATCATGTCACATGTTATTGAATCATATTTCCACCATGGAACAAATACAAAAATTCAAGATCGTTTCTGTGAAGGTATTTTAAAAACAGTTATTGAAACTGCTCCAATCGCAGTGGAGAAATTGGATGATTATGAAGCACGTGAAACGCTATTATATAGTGGAACGATGGCATTAAATGGAATCTTAAGTATGGGTGTCCAAGGAGATTGGGCTACACATAATATTGAGCATGCAGTTTCTGCAGTAACAGATATTCCACACGGCGGAGGGTTAGCAATTATTTTCCCTCATTGGATGGAATATGTAATGAGCGAAAATATAGATCGTTTCTGTCAATTTGCAGATAGAGTATTTGATATTAAGCAAGAATCAATGTCAAAAGAAGAATGGGCATTAGCTGGTATTAAAGCTTTACGCACATTCTGGAACCAAATCGGTGCGCCAAGTCGTTTAAGTGAGTACGGCATTACAAAAGAGCAACTACCTGCAATGGCAGCTAAAACAGTTAAATACGGCCCATTTGGTAATTTTAAAAAATTAGATCAAGAAGATGCATTGAAAATTTTAGAGGCAGCTCTTTAATAAATAAAAACTGGACAGAAAAATAACGCTGTCCAGTTTTTTATATTGAACGATGATTAACGCCAATATCATTTAAAAAAGATGAAACAATCGAATAGTATTCATCTTTGTTTTCATTCAAACTCATAGCATGTACACCATTTTTAGCAATGAATAGTTCTCTTTTATTTTGACTTTTCGCTTCAAATAATTTAAGAGTATGTGTATACGGAATATATGGGTCTGGTTTACTATGAACAAATAAAACTGGATTTTTAATATGATGTGTTGCTAGTAAAGGTGAAATATCCTTAATGAAAAATCCATTCCGAAGTTTTAACCAAATGCTAGAAACTGGAAGGATGGCCCATTTAGGAAGTTTATAATCCATTTTCAAACGATATGTAAGCTGTTCCTCGAATGTAGAGAATGCGCAGTCTGAAATATAGAAAGCTGCTGAATCCTCAACAAAACCAGCATATTGTAACATTGTACATGCTCCCATTGACTCCCCATGAATGCCAAGAATAATCTCACCTCTTAAATCCTTTAAATAATGAACAACAGATTGTAAGTCGTATTTCTCATAATAGCCATAGCTAGTTGTCTGTCCACCTGACTCCCCATGTCGTCTATGATCATAAGTAAGAACATTAAAACCAAGCTTTAAAAATAGTTCAGCATATTTAATTGAGTTATTTTTATTAACCGTAACACCATGTGTAATTATGACCCATTTATTTGTATCAAAAGGCTCAAACAAGTACCCTCTTAATTCATACCCATAGCGAGATTGAATAGAAAAGGGGTGTTTTTGGACAGAACGATATAATCCTTCATCAAATCGAAAATTTTCCAACTCGCGCTGATAAATAAACTCAAGTGAATTAGTTTTCATAAACAAAACTTGTTGTGTAAAAAATAAGCCAACTCCAATAAAATAAATAAGAAAAAGAACAGCTACAACAAGCCAAATCATCATAATAGAACCACTACTCTCTATCCAAAAAGAATATCAAGAATGGTAGTTAACTCACCGCGTGTTTTACCTTCTAAAATGGAAGGATTGTAAACCTCAACAAAACCGCAATTTAAACAAGAAACAAATAAAAAATGATTATAATCAATATCTAATAACTTACTTAAACCTGAACCAGACATTGATACTTCTTTCGTTTTAGCGTGTGTATGTTTACATTTCGAACAAACAAATCTATCCTTTAACAATTGTTCTGCTCTAGCCATAAATAAAACGCCTCCTTTTTAGTAAAGTGTATCATAAGGAAAAAGAAAATTTTATAAAGAGATTTTGACAATTTAATTAAGAAAAACAAGTTTGAGGATTAAACATTGTCCAATAATGATCAATAAATAGTGCTTCTTTTGGATGGAAGTTTATGATGCAGTAAAAAGTGAAAAGCTAGAGTTTTGGTTCTTGATGAGGCGTTTTAAGAATGGTCACGGAAAAACGGAGCGATATTCCGTGACCATTTTAGCAGGACCATAGATAAATAATCGACTGTACGCTTTACTGTTTGTTAAACATGATTACAAATTTATAACAGATGGAGAAAATGGTTCTAGACTCTTTACTGATAAGGATTTAGAACGATTTGAGCAAGTGATAGCACTTAAAGGAGTTATGAAGGTCGAAGAAGCCGTAAAACAAGTTATAAAAGGAAATTCAGTAAGCCTTTATAATCCTATAACACCATCTATAATGAATGATAAGCTTGATACAATTCTAGAAGAATTAAGAATTACAAATGAGCGTATGGGACAACTAGAGAAGGAAAATAAAGAGATCAAGGAAGAATTAGTGGAGCAGAGAAAAGCTACAACAAATCGTGATCAGGTACTTATGGAAACTATGAGGGCAATCCAAGAGCAAAAACAATTAATGTTAGAAGTTGCAGCCACTCAAAAAACCACTAAAAAATGGTGGGAAATTTGGAAGTTATAGCCTTTATAAATTTATAAACCCTTGATACTATTGTGTTTCAATGCATCAAAACCTGAATCTCAGACGTCATTTTTTTACAATCCTATATCCCTTTTACTGGTTTTATATATTTATAAAATCATAAGCCCTCCACTTCGTTACGGCCTGGAAGTTTTATCTTCTCTGCATGGATAACGAAGACCACGTTACCCATACATCCTAAATAAAACTGATCTTCCTCAACCTCTTACCTACATATATCCCATTTACATAAACACCATTACCGGCAATAAAAAAAGATTGTTCTGTTGAATCATAATAAGATTTCATAGAACAATCTTTTTATTGCCTTATTTAATTTTTCTTTTTCTAAGAAAGAAAAACAGTGAAATTAATATAATTATTGGTACTCCATAAATAATGAACGTATATACATAATCACCTAAAAACATATGATTCCCCATTGTTGTATTGCTTGTTCAAACTGATTCATACCTTAATTAACTATGGTTTCCTAATATATTCGTCTTCACTACATCAAATATTATTAGAATATTTTAATAAATAATGGAGTATTTATACTCATGTGTGCCATTTTATATATTTTGAGAAAAGGAGAATAAGACTATGAAACTAAAAATCACCAAAAAATTCAAATCCATACTGATGACTTTGACTATGACAATTGGTTTAGGTTTAGCTTCTTTTTCAATTGCTAATGCAGATTATGTAGATGCTTACAAGCAATTTAATGTAGGTCAGTATGGTGGTACTTATGAAAACGCAAAGGGTTTTACTGGGACCTATGGTGGTAATGGATATTTATCTAAGAAATCTACAATTATAGTAGATTCGTATGGGGCTAAAAAACTTTCTAAAGTATATATTTCAACTACAGTATATTCCGGAAAACCCTACTATCAACATTTATTTGCAGAGAGCACTCAAGGTGCTGTAATTCGTTACTATTTTAATGATAAATTTCTAAAAACTAATCCTACTGTTACTTGGACACCTTCTCCATCTTTTGGTAATATCATGTCTACGACTTGTTATATAATGTCTGATTATGCCGAAGCTGGTAGTGATATTGGGACTCAATATCGATATGTTACCATTTTTAAATACTAAATTAATTATTTAAATAAGGAGGTTTTCGGATGAAATTGAGAAATAAACTTATTATTATTGCAATTTCGGCAGGATTAATAGGCGGATTTGTAGTCAAAAACAAAAACAATACTGCTTTTGCTGAAAAAAACGTTATAGAAGGCACATCGATTACTACTGACAAAGAGTTATATAAAAAATTATCTCCTAATATTAAATTACCTAAAGTAGTTAAATTTAAAGAGAATGGAAGTAATACACCGGGAATTAATAAGAGAAGTGACTTTGTGGCGACTCTATTAGATGTTTTACCAACTGGAACTAGAGATTATAGACATCAATATAAAAGTGATGATGGTAAACAAAAAATTACATTTAATGTTATTAATAGACCAACTGAAGTAGATCTTGAAGGGGTACCTTACCAAAAAAAAATTATTTTATCAAATGGAGTAGAAGCTACATATGCATCGGACAATAGAATGCAAACTCTATCTTTCAATGATCCAAAAACCAATTTATTTTATTGTTTAATTGGCGAAAAAGTTGAAGGAGAATTTACATCTGAAGAGCTTTTAGAAATACTTAATTCTTTAGATGAACCTAAATAGGCGAAGCAATTGAAATTTATAATTTATTGTGTTATTGAATACAGTTAATAGTATTCATAAGAAAACAGTTGTTCAAAGTGAACAACTGTTTTCTTTATAGATTATTTATTTATTATCAAAAATTAGTATGAACGGCTAAGAATCGAACTATAACTTCACTCTATATTATTTAGGATATTTAAATAATAAAACAGTATCATGAATTTCGTTGCAACCATATAGTGAATAGTTGATATAACTTGAATCTTCAACTTTTTTAATACTCTTACATTGGGTATTTGAAAGCATTTCTCCATTATTACCCTTAATTTTAGAATACGAATAGTCAATGTCATAATGAACACGATGTGGATCTGAATCCAGGTTTACCATTAAGTCAATGATAACTGGCTCACTTTTCTCATTATACTTTGTTAATCTTACCGAGCCACCCTTGTTACTATTATATTTATCGATAAAACTATTCATTTTCTTTACATTATAAATTTTATCTTTCATTTGAATAACATCGCCATTCTTTTTGGCTGTTTTAAAAGAATACTCTTTATCATTAATATCTTCATTAGATTCTTTTGAACAACTTGTAATTAATAACAAAAAAAATAAAGATACCGTGGAAAAATATGCCAATTTCTTCATAATATCCTCCTTTATATAAATATATTTCTATTTTTAAACTCTTATTACCTCTTAAGGTCTAGCATTTTTAGATTAAAAGGAGGGGGGAAAGAAGATATTCTAATAAAAAACTATAAGACTGTATTTATATTGAGAAATTACAAGAAGAAATAATTTTGCGAGACCAACATTTAGTGAATATTTTTTTGTTTACATAATGGACCTTATCGGCAAAGAAAAAAGGATCTTCAATTTAAGAAATGGTGGCAGTTTTGGAAATAGTATTAAAAACTAACAATTTTAACCATTGTTTCATAGATAACTTGCTATATAAAATTTGAAGTTAGTAAAACCCCAAATTTTAAGGCTTAAACACTTTATAAGACAATCGATTTAATTAAATATAAAAAAGAGCAACCATGGTGCAGGTATTGCTCTTTTTTTGTTCCTTTAAGGGAATAATTAGATTAGTGGTTGTTAAACAGTTTATTTCTTTTTTTGTTTAGATTCCCAATCTAGTCTTCTTTGTCTTTTATTTTCAATTTGTTCTTGGACAAATTCTCTCGCAGTTTTAATTCCTGGTTGTTCCAAGACATCGGTTGTAATAATATCGTTAATATTTTGATTAAACATCAATCCATTGAATAGTTCAATTATAATTTGTGTATTACGAAACTCCATAGCTGATTCGTAAGAATGAACATCCGTTTGGAACTGATCCATCGTTTGTTTGAATTCTTCAAAACTACCAAACTCAACAACAGGTGCATCCGGTGGTAAATTGGCCAATTCATCATCTGTTGCATAACTTAGAAAATCTGGATTTTCAGCGAAATAATCAGATACTTGATGTTGAATTTCCTCTTGTGTTGTTGTAGGGTTAACCTCAGCTGCGAAAGTTTTTGAAGTCATAGGACCGACTGCAACTAATCCTGCTAACAATGCCACGGATAATTTCTGCTTCAATTTCATAATAATTTTACTCTCCTTATCCTAATCTAATTTTTCTATGTATAATTCCTTATACCCACAATTAACTAAGCGTTTCTTCTTGCTACTAAGATTTTAAAGATTTTAAAGATTATATATAATCCCAAATAAAACGTTAAGAAATTAAAAATAACATTTTGTAATAAACCTGTATGATGCCCTGTCTCTGTATATCCAAAAACTGGATTCGGTTTCCCAAACCAATGATAATATGGTAATTCTTTAGGGTTTGTCGGGATGAAAGCAGTTACGATTGTTATTGCCAAGCTAATTAACGGCAGAAGTTTTTTCATGAATTCACCTCGGAATCTTAATAAATACTAATTTAATACTAATTTGATTATATGGATTATTTAACCAATACCACATAACTTTATTTTAAGTCTGTCAGATTTTTTTGTAAATTAGGGTAATTCGTACAATTTCCCAAAAAAATAAAAAAAAGGCTCATAAAGAGCCCTTGATTATCTATTCTAATGCACTATTTGTAAAAGCATTTACATCATAATGGTCATATCCTTCTTGGTACATATTAACTGTAATCTTGAACGTTTGCCCTGCTTTTACATCCGTGATGTTCTAAAATTCGTATTCAATTTTGTCCCCTTTTTATCGCAAGCATTTAAGCTCAATTCGATATAATCAAAATCAATCTCACTATCATGCTTGAACGTATAAGTAATATTTGTTCCTGTAAACCATCTGTCATGATCTTCGGCTTTGGTGCATTTTTCATCATATCAGCTCATATACAAATCTAGTTTACATAAATACGCTTCTCGGTAATAGGCCTAGTCACAGGGTTCGTGCTATAGACCGCAAAGTAAAGTAGTCAAGAGTACGTTAAAGTTGTAGTAAAGGTATTTGGTAATACTTTTGGCCATAACTTTTGGTAATTATAGAATTCAATGGCAATCATTCAAGCGAAAAATGGACAGAGTAGTTACAAAAACAGTGGTTTTTGGTAACTATCATTAAGCAATCTTTAGATAAATGATTTGTATTAACACTTTTGTAGCCAGATACTTTGCGGTTTATGACAGTAACCCTGTGACTAGGCCTAAATGGATCATCATGGATGATTCTTGCGTTTATTGGTATTTTCATTGGATCATTTGTACATAAAAAAATATTTACAACAATAAAAAAAAGGATATTAATATAAATGTTAATATCCTTTTTATATTGCTAATTTAATTAACTCATATGTATCTGAAAACCGGATTATTATATTCCTGAAGCCCTTATATTTGTAGCTTATTTGTTTTTAACGTTCTTGTTATCATATCTCATTTTCATAATATAAAGTAATGTAGCAATTACTAGAGTTACAATTGATATAATTGTTTCTATTTTTTTATTATCTAAAGTTATATAAATTATATTTACGATGATAATTAAAAAAAAGAAAATAGTTCTATACTTTTGAACGATAATTCCCATAAAAACAACTCCTTTAATATTTAAAATTATATAATTATATTTTAATAAATTTATAATAAAAATGTAATAAAATATTTAGAAAATTTAAAATAAGTGGTAAAATATGGTTATATTACAGAAAAGGTGGTTATTTTGTGCGTTTATGGTCAAAGTATTTAGCAGTAATAATTTCTTTTGCTATTGTAATTTCTTTCAGTTTTGAAAACTGGGCTAAGGCTGACGAGATTGAAGAGGATCCTATTGTTTCTGACTATATTAGTGACGAGGAATTTTTAACTGACACTAATATAGATGAACAACTTAACGAAAGTATACCAATGTTAGACGTAATTGAAAATATGCCTGATGATGTGATTGCCAATGGACCTCAAGCTATATTTAATTATATGAGATATAATACACCTGGGATACCTGCGGGTTCTTATCAATACATAGATAGTGGTGACGAGGTATATTTTCAAATTTCTAAGCCTAGATCATCATTTGCACTTCCAGGGCAGAATAATGATGTAATGCCTCCATATTATCCTAATTTTAATACAGGAGAATGTATAGTAGCCATCGGAATAGCATTATTAGGTGGAGCCATTCCTATTTCAAAGATACTAAAAATAAAATCTGCTTTAAAAACAGTAGGTGGCGCAACTAAACTGGTATCAAAGCTAAGTAGTGAATACAAGAGATTTAAAGCTTTGGGGTATACTCGTAAAACAGCTTTTAAAAAAGGTTGGGAATCAGCAATCAGCAATCATGGAGCTGAGGTAAAGCAAGCATTATGGACTCTTTTTAACATAGGAGATATTTATTATAATTGTGTTGGGAGGCCAGCTCCAGAAAGTAGTACTGAACAAGTGAGTTCTGTTCAGAACAAAAATTATTTTATAAATAGTGAATACAAATCTAATTTACATAAAGCTTCTTAAAACAGAAATTATAAGAAGACCTATCTCTTAGTACATAAGATATAGGTCTTTTCGTTTTTTTTCAATATACAGTGGTGTAACACCGTTTTAATTTCCAAATGCATATTATATGCATTTCTAGTTTACATAAAGATTCTTAACGGAAGTAACCAAAAAGCCAATCCCTTGTGCTGCAAGGGATTGGTTTTTTGGTTTTTTCTCATGATATACAGCTTTTTATACATTCTTGATATAAATGGGATGTAGGAGGATCTACTTTTATTGTATTCTCTTATTTTTGAATAAAACACTGCATAGTATTTTACTTGAAATTTTGTGTTCATAAGGAAGCATAAATGCGAGTAGAAAGTAACAAACAAAAAAACGATACATAGAATAGTAATATACTTTGGACAATCATTCATTTTACTAACTGTGTTTCTTTGTCTATTTGTTTTTGTAATAGATATTAAATTATTACAAGGGGAATTGATATGGGCGTCGAATTTTTTTCACTATCGCCAACAGCTTTTCAAGTGTTGAAATCAGGAGAATCGCATCCTAAAAAAGTAATGAGAATTGTGTATGGACAAGCCACATCTGATGTAAATGGTGTAGCAACACTTTATTTTACAGACGATGGGTTAGCAACTGGTAATCCTTTGTTAACAGCAATCGACTATGCAGTGGCAAGTGTATATTCTACGAACGCTAATATAAATGCAAGACCGAGAGTGCAAATGCGAGAGAAGAATGTTGCTGGAAAATATGTATCTGCTAATGTAACGAATATTACTGGTGTAACAGTTCTAGGAATTAATGTATTAGGTTCGGAAAATCCCGTTAGTGGAGTTCTTGTAGATTTTATGATCTTAGGTAGTTTTTAGTAGTTAAGTAGTTACAAAAAATAATCGATTAATTAGTCGATTATTTTTTTATTTGCACTTGTTAGGAATGCGTTTGCAGTGGAAAAGTGGGGAATGTTTGTGTATCATATAAATTCAAATGAATATATTTATCGGGACAACTAGACAAAAGATTATGATTTATGATAAATTATACAAGAAAAATTCCTTTAAAAACTATATATTTTAAATCGATGAAAAGGAAAGTAGTTTTTGCTATATTCGATAGCGAGCTAGGGACGGTGGAAGCCTAGTGATGAAGCATAAATGAAGAACACCTTTGAGTTCTAACCGAAAGGGATCTCTTAAGTAGGCTTAGACGTTACCAGCACGTTATGAACTGGGTTAAGCGATGTTAGCTTTAAAGTTGGTCATATTTTTGACAATTTGGGTGGTACCGCGGAAGTTAGTCTTTCGTCCCTTTTATAGGGATAGAAGGCTTTTTTTATTGGAAAATTAACATAAGGAGGCTAATTATGATAAAGACTGTAGTAAAAGATTTATACAGAAATCAAGAAAATTTTAAGGACAAAACAGTTCAAATTTCAGGATGGATTCGTACTTTACGTGATTCTAAAACAATTGGTTTTATGGAGTTAAACGACGGTACATTCTTTAAGAGTGTACAAATAGTATTTGAGGACAATCTTGATAACTTCAAAGAGATTACAAAATTACCGATTAGCTCTACTGTTTTAATAGAAGGTGAATTTATTCCAACTCCGGAAATGAAACAACCTTTTGAAATTAAAGCGACTAAAATAGTTGTTGAAGGATTATCAGATGCAGATTTTCCATTACAAAAAAAGAGACATTCGCTTGAATATCTGAGAACAATTGCTCATTTACGTCCAAGAACGAATGCTTACTCAGCAGTTTTCAGAGTAAGATCTCTTGCATCATATGCTATTCATAAATTCTTCCAAGAAAAAGGTTTTGTCTATGTACATACGCCGATTATTACGGGAAGTGACACAGAAGGCGCAGGAGAAATGTTCCGTGTAACAACAATGGATTTAAACCAACTTCCAAAAACTCAAGACGGAAAAGTTGATGAAAGTGCAGATTTCTTCGGTAAAGAATCTAACTTAACGGTAAGTGGTCAATTAAATGGAGAAGCTTACGCACTTGCGTTCCGTAATGTGTATACATTTGGTCCAACATTTAGAGCAGAAAATTCAAATACTGCACGTCATGCCGCTGAATTCTGGATGGTCGAGCCAGAAGTTGCCTTTGCAGAATTACCGGATATCATGGACCTGGGTGAAGATATGATCAAATATGTCATTAATTACATATTTGAACAAGCACCTGAAGAAATGGAATTCTTTAATAGCTTTATTGATAAAACGCTTATTGACAGATTAAAGAATGCATTAGAATCTGACTTTGGTCGAGTTACTTATACTGAAGCTGTTGAATTATTACAGAACTCAGGTAAGAAGTTTGAATACCCAGTTGAATGGGGAACAGATTTACAAACTGAACATGAACGTTACTTAAGTGAGGAAATTTACAAGCGTCCTGTATACGTAACTGACTATCCGAAAGAAATTAAAGCATTTTATATGAGAGCAAATGAGGATGGCAAGACAGTTGCTGCGACAGACTTACTAGTGCCTGGTATTGGCGAGTTAATCGGAGGAAGTCAACGTGAAGAAAGAGAAGACGTCCTTGTGGAGCGAATCAAAGAACTTGGTATGAATGAAGAAGATTACTGGTGGTATTTAGAGCTTAGAAAATACGGCGGTACAAAACATTCAGGCTATGGAATTGGATTTGAACGACTTGTTATGTATTTAACAGGAATGAAAAACATCCGTGATGTAATCCCATTCCCACGTACTCCAGGAAATGCAGATTTTTAATATAAAAAAACAATAGGATGCCCTAAGCATCCTATTGTTTTTTTATGAGGACAAAATAGATTTTAACATTTGAAAAAAGAGAAATAGTAGCTTTATAATATAAGCAAGAATGAAGTAATTCTCTTTCTACTAGTAATTAATGATAGAATAATGGAAATCGAAGGTGATATAAAATGAAAAAAAGAAAACCACAGCAGCCTGTAAAACCGTCGTACGAACAAAAAGAAAAAATATCATTAGGCTCATTAATGAATGAAGATATTCTTCAAAAATTAAAAAATACAAAAAAACAATTGCAAGAAAATGAAACGAAGCTAAAAGAGGAAGAAGAAGCACGTATTCGTGAAGAAAAAAGATTACGTGAGAAAAATAAATCATTTGAAGAGTTACTTAACGAGAGTAATATCTCTTGGAAGGACTTTAAATAAGACGCTAATGGTGTCTTATTTTTTTTATGTGAAAAATTTAAGAAATTTCACATTGTGAAATTATTTGATTGTTCAAAATTTTATAATTTTTTATAGTGAAATTAGGTTAAATAAAAGGTAGTAGGTGGTGTAAATCATTTAAGATCGTGAAATTGCCCTTTTTGAAAGCGCTTTAAAAATTTTCCGGATTCGATTTAAAAGCAAATGTTCAAAATATTACATATCGAAAGTGGAGGAATGATGAAATGGGTATTCGTACAGGAGCGCAATATATTGATGGACTAAAATCTAGAAAGCCAGAGGTATGGCTAGGTGGAGAAAAGGTAGAAGATATCGTAAACCATCCAGTTTTCAAGCAACCGATTCTAGAGATTGCAAAATTATATGATATGCAGTTCGATCCAGCTTATCAAGACAAAATCACACATATTTGTGAAGAAACTGGTGAGCGAGTTTCGAATGCGTTTTTAGTGCCAAAGTCAGCTGAAGATATTAAAAAACGTGGAGATTTGTTCGAGGCATATGCAAAATCAACATTTGGTTTAATGGGAAGAACACCGGATTTCTTGAACATTGTCCTAACTTCTATGGCAAGTAATTCATGGTTTTTAGATAAATATAATCCAGAGTGGTCAAAAAATGTCCAAAATTATTTCAAATTTGTTCGTGATAACGATATCTTCTTAACGCATGCAATTATTAACCCACAAAATGATCGCAGTAAGCCATCTTATGAACAAAAAGATTTATTTACTCATTTAGGTGCAGTTGAAGAAACGGTTGATGGATTAGTCGTTCGAGGGGCTAAAATGCTTGCAACTTTAGCACCAATTACAGATGAGGTTATTATCTATTCATTCCCTGGATTCCACGAAGGTGATGAGCGATATGCTTTAGCATTTGCACTGCCAATTGACACGCCGGGATTGAAAATTTTATGTAGAGAACAGATGCAAGATGGTAAAAGATCATTTTTTGATCATCCATTAGCATCTAGATTCGAAGAAATGGATGCTGTTCTTGTATTTGAGGATGTGTTAGTTCCTTGGAATCGTGTATTTATTCATAATAATGTTGAAGCTGCAAATAATCTATATCCCAAAACAGGTATTGCCCAACAGCCTGCTCACCAGTCTGGGGTAAGAGGATACATAAAATTAGCTTTTGCAGTAGAGGTAGCCTGCAAGTTAGCTGATTCAATTGGAGTAGATGTTTATTTAAATGTCCAAAATGACTTAGGGGAATTACTACAATCAGTGGAAACAATTCGAGCTTTACTTCGAGTTTCTGAAACAGAATATGAGACATTACCTTCAGGTGAAGTAAGACCGGCTTGGGAACCACTTGAGACAATTCGTGGCTTACTTCCAACAATGTATCCAAGGGCAATTGAAGTGATTCAAACAATTGGTGCAGGTGGCTTGTTAATGTCACCAACAGAAGCAGACTTTGAACATCCTGAGCTAAGAGATGCTATGGATAAGTACTATGTTGGACGTGAAGGTGTATCCTCATTAGACCGAGTACAATTGTTCAAACTTGCATGGGATTTATGTGGAGAGGCATTTGGACAAAGAGCACTTCAATATGAAAGATATTATACTGGTGACCCAATCCGAAAAAGAGCAATTTACTATAACCAAATGAAACGTAAGAAAACGTTTAGTATGGTGGACGATGCATTAGACGGAGCAAAAAACTTAAAAGGAGTATCGACTAATCTAGCGAATTCTAAAGTTAACTGATTAATTTTAGAAAGCAGGGATTTTATGAAATTTTTTAGCATCAAAGAGGAGGGATCTAATGATCTCTTCAGTTCAAAAGATTTCTAGAATATTAGATTGCTTTACAGAAGAAGAACCAGTCCTAGGAAATTTAGAAATTGCCGAAAAATTAAATATGAATGCAAGCTCGGTCCACCATTTAGTGCGAACCCTTTGTACTGAAGGAATTTTAATTCAAGATAGTAAGAAAAAGTATCGACTTGGTTGGAAGTTGCTTGAATGGAGTAATCACGTTATGTATCAGCAAGACATATATAGCGAAGCCATTCCATTATTAGAAAATCTACTAAAAAATTATGATAGTACCGTTCATATTGGAATGTTTGATAAAGGAGACGTAAGATTCGTCTTAAAAGTTTCCTCTAAACATTCGATCCCTGTCCCGACATTTATTGGGGCTAAGCGACCTGCATATTGTACGAGCACTGGTAAAATCCTACTATCATATAATCCAGCTTATTTAAAAACAACGATTGAAAAAGGATTTAAAGCTTATACACCAAATACAATTACGAATATTGATGCATTAAAAAAAGAAATGGCTGCCATTAAAGAGAATGGTTATAGCATTAGTAACAATGAGAATGATCTAGGATTATTTGGAATTGCAGCTCCAATTCAAACCTATACTGGCCAAACTTTTGCGGCATTAAATATGGTTGGACCAGTTTCGTATATGATGAGCCAAGACATAAGTCGAATGATTCAGGATGTTGTGAAAACTGCTAAAACAGTCTCAAATCAGCTTGGTTATATTAATGCATAATGATAGCGCTTACTTGAGAGTTCGAGTAAAAATGAATTAATTGGAGGATAAAAGATGAATCTTAAAAGTCGAGTTTTTAATATTTTCAAATTGATTGAGGATAATAAAGAGCTATTAAAACCACCAGTTAATAATAAAGTTATTTGGGAAGATTCAGAGTATGCTGCAATGATCATAGGGGGACCAAATAAACGTAGGGACTTCCATATCGATCCTGCAGATGAATTTTTCTATCAAATTAAAGGCAATTGCTATGTTGAGTGTATTACGCCAGATGGTAAGCGCGAAGTTGTAACAGTTTCTGAAGGGGAAATTTTTATGCTTCCTTCTTTTGTTCCACATTCACCTCATAGAGTAAAAGATTCATATGGAATTGTGCTTGAACGAAAAAGAGCAGAAGGTGAATTAGAAAGCTTTGTTTGGTTCTGTGATGAGTGTAATGAAGAAATGCATAAAAAGACAGTTCAATTAACGGATATCGGTACGCAAGTAAAAGAAGCGATTGAACAATTCAATGCTAGCCTTGAATTAAGAACATGTAAAAACTGTGGTCACATTATGAAAGAGGAAGCGGATGAATGGGTATGCGTATAGACTTTCACACACACATAATTCCTGAGGATTTACCGAATTTTTTTGAGAAATATGGTCATGAAAGATGGCCGGTTCTACAACCTACATGTTCATGCGGTGCCAATATAATGGTTGCTGGAAAAGTTTTTAGGGAAGTAACGGATCAAGTTTGGAGTCCAAAAAAGAGAATTGAGGACATGAATAATGAAGATGTAACAATGCAAGTGCTCTCGCCAATTCCAGTTACATTTTCGTATTGGGCACCAGTTAATGCTGCATTGGAAATGGCGCAAATTCAAAATGATTTTATTGCAAATACTGTTAAAAAGAATCCTTCTAAGTTTATTGGGTTAGGGACAGTACCAATGCAGAACGTAGAAATAGCTATTCAAGAAATGGATCGTTGTATTCATACACTTGGATTAAGTGGACTGGAAATTGGTACAAATGTCAATGGAACAAATTTAGACAGTGATGAATTCAGTCCTTTTTTTGAAATGGCTGAAAAATGGAATGTCCCATTGTTTATTCATCCTTGGGAAACATTAGCGAAGGATCGTACGCCGGATCATAACTTTATGTACACGGTTGGAATGCCAAGTGAAACAGCTTTAGCTGCTGCTAGCTTAACATTTGGTGGAGTAATTGAAAAATACCCAAAATTAAAGATTTGTTTTGCACATGGCGGAGGATCATTCCCATTTATTCTACCTAGATTAGATCAAGGATGGAAGGTATGGCCACATTTGCGGAAAACTGCCTATCCACCAAGTCATTATGTAAGTAATTTTTATTTTGATTCTCTTCACTACGATCCTATTAATATTCAATTTTTAATTAACCGATTTGGTTATGACAAAATTGTGATGGGCTCGGATTATCCATTCTTATTAAGAGAAACGCCACCTGGAAGAGTGATTAATCAAATGGATATTAATAAAGAAATGAAAGAAGCGATTTTAGGAAGAAATGCGCTGAAATTTTTAAACATTAAGGAGGCAGATTTACTTCATGGAAAACAAAGTATTGACTCCAGAAGATAGATTAATAAGTTTAGGTTATGCCCTTAAACCAATAAGACCGGCTTCAGGTAATTATGTAAAATCTGTTCGTACAGGGAATCTATTATTTACATCTGGTCAAGGTGTAGATGAATACCATGGAAAAGTTGGACGAGAGTTGACGCTCGAAGAAGGGTATGCAGCTTCTAGAGAGTCAATGTTAAATTTAATTAGTATATTAAAGTACGAATTAGGTGAACTTTCGAAAGTAAAACGAATTGTAAAAATATTAGGATTTGTAAATAGTACAGAAGATTTCTATGATCATCCAAAAGTGATGAATGGTGCTTCTGACCTTTTAGTAGAAGTGTTTGGAGAAAGAGGAAAACATGCTAGGTCAGCTGTTGGGATGGCACAGCTTCCACATAATACAGCGATCGAAATTGAAATGGTTGTAGAAATAGAGGATTAAAAATTTGGTGACACTCGTGTCACCTTTTATTCTATTAGAATGGTAGGTGCCTATTATGCAAGTTACAGAGAAGAAAAATAAAACATTACCGATCGATTGTAAGCACTTTATTGATGGACGATATATCCCTTCTTTTAATCAAAAAACGTTTTTTAATATCAATCCTGCTACTGAAGAAGTGTTAGGTTCTGTTTCTGAAGGTGGAAAATTAGAAATTGATCTAGCAGTAAAAGCAGCAAAACGAGCGCTAAAAGGTGAGTGGAAACAATTTACTAGCAATCAAAGAGCAGCGGTATTACGAAAAATCGGCGACGGAATCTTAGCTCGTAAAGAAGAATTAGCGGCATTAGAGGCAATGGATACCGGAAAGCCGTATGATCTTGCTTTAGAAGTTGATATTACTAGATCGGCTCACAATTTTTATTTTTTTGCTGATTATATTACAACATTAAGCTCAGAATCTCATATGCAAGATCAAACTGCCTTACATTATACATATCGTAGGCCTGTTGGTGTCGTTGGGATGATTAACCCATGGAATCTACCTTTATTACTATTAACATGGAAGCTAGCACCTTGTTTAGCAGCAGGAAATACAGCGGTTATGAAGCCAGCAGAATGGACACCAATGACAGCTACAGTGTTAGCTGAAATTTGTAAAGATGCAGGCGTACCTGATGGGGTTGTGAATGTTGTTCACGGATTTGGAGCAAATGCGGCAGGGTCAGCTTTAACAGAGCATAGCGATGTTGATGCGATCACATTTACTGGCGAAACAAAAACAGGTTCAGCAATTATGAAGGCGGCAGCTCCAACATTAAAAAAATTATCGTTTGAGCTTGGGGGAAAAAATCCAAACATTATCTTTGCTGATTCTAATTTAGAAGAAGTGATTGAAACAACTTTAAAATCATCTTTTATGAATCAGGGAGAAGTTTGTTTATGTGGATCTAGAATTTACGTTCAAAGATCAATCTTTGATGAATTTATTGAAAAATTTGTTGCGAAAACAAAGGAATTAAAAATTGGTGATCCATTTGAAGAAGGTACAAAAGTCGGAGCGGTAATTAGTAAAGAACATTACGAAAAAGTATTATCTTATATCGAGATGGCAAAAGAAGAAGGCGGAACGATTTTAACGGGTGGCAGTAGACCTCATGCAATCGAAAAAGGATGCTTTATTACACCGACAATCATTACTGGGCTAAGTCGTGATTCTAGATGTGTTAAAGAAGAAATATTTGGTCCAGTCGTGACTGTTATGCCATTTGATTCGGAAGAAGAAGTCATCGAATGGGCAAATGACACTCATTATGGTTTAGGAGCAACGATTTGGACAAATGATTTACGTAGAGCCCACCGTGTTGCTCATCAAATTGAGGCTGGAATCATTTGGGTAAACACTTGGTATTTAAGAGATTTACGTACACCATTTGGAGGGATGAAGCAAAGCGGTTTAGGTCGTGAAGGTGGAATTCATAGCTTTGAGTTTTATAGTGAATTATCGAATATCACGATTAAATTATAAAAATAAAAGGGAGGGGATAGAAAGTGAAGATTACTAGTGTAGATGAGCTAACAATTTTGCTGCAAGAAGCAGAAGAGAGTGGAGTTAGTATAAAAGCATTAACCGAGGTTTATCCTGGATTAACTGAAAAAGAAGCCTATCAAATTCAATTAACAAATGTCGAAGAAAAATTGAAAAAAGGGCAGAAAATTATCGGAAAAAAAATTGGATTAACTTCGATTGCCATGCAAGAGTTATTAGGGGTAGATGAACCAGATTACGGTCATTTACTAACAGATATGAAAATTCCTAATTTCGGTGAAGTACAAGTTGCCAATATGATTTTACCAAAAGTAGAAGCTGAAATTGCATTTGTCTTAAAAAAGGATTTAATCGGTCCAAATATTACATTTGAGGATGTCATTAATGCCACAGATTATATTGTGCCTGCAATAGAAGTAGTTGATAGTAGAATCGAAAATTGGAAAATTCGATTAGAGGATACAGTAGCCGATAACGCTTCATCATGCTTATTTGTACTTGGCAATGAGCGTTTCGATGTAGGGGAAATTGACTTGCCAAATGTTACGATGGAATTATATCGTAACGGAGAATTGATGAATTCAGGTAAGGGAGAAGCGGTGTTAGGAAACCCAATACATTGTGTAGCATGGTTAGCCAATAAATTAAGTGAATTTGGAATCTCGCTAAATGCAGGAGAAATTATTTTATCAGGAGCTTTATCGGCTGCAATTAATGCAAATGCTGGAGACTTATTTACTGCGAAGTTTCCATTATTAGGGGAAGTTTCGATTTCATTCAACTAAATGAGGTGGTAATGATGAATAAATTAAAAGTCGGAATCATTGGCTCAGGGAATATTGGAACAGATTTAATGATGAAATTACAGAATAATCCATTTCTAGAATTAACAACGATGATCGGCATTGATCCAGAATCTGACGGGTTAAACCGTGCAAAGGAATTAGGAATTGAAGTAATCGATAATGGTATTCAAGGATTCATAGAACGAAGTGAATTGGCTGATTTATTGTTTGATGCAACTTCTGCAAAAGCGCATTTTCATCATGCAAAAGTACTTGGCGAATTAAAGAAACGCGTGATCGATTTAACTCCAGCGGCAATTGGGCCATTTGTCGTACCACCTGTAAATTTAGGTTCACATATTATCGAAAGCAATGTCAATTTAATAACATGTGGCGGGCAAGCAACGATTCCAATCGTTCATGCGGTTGGTCAAATTGCAGAAGTTGAGTATGCAGAAATTGTTGCAACAATCAGTTCAAAAAGTGCTGGTCCTGGTACACGTGCTAATATCGATGAGTTTACTGTAACAACGGCCAGAGGACTTGAAGAAATTGGTGGAGCTAAAAAAGGAAAAGCGATCATTATTTTAAATCCAGCAGAACCGCCAATTATGATGAGAGATACAGTGTATTGTAAAGTTACGAATAAAGATTTTAACCATGAAAGCATGATTCATTCCATTAAACAAATGGTGAAAAAGGTTCAAGCGTATGTTCCAGGATACCGCTTAAGAATGGATCCAATCATAGATGGTTCAACTGTAACTGTTTATTTAGAAGTTCAAGGATCTGGAGACTACTTACCTAGCTATGCAGGAAACTTAGATATTATGACTGCATCAGCAGTAAAAGTAGCAGAAGAGATTGCACAATATGAAGTTGTAAAAACCGTTTAAAAAAGTGCCTAAAGAAAGTGAGGGAGTGCAATGTTTAAAAAAGAAATCATAGTAACTGAAGTAGCACTTCGCGATGGAAGTCATGCAATTGCTCATTCGTATACAGTAGATCAAGTTGTTCGAATTGCTAAAGCTCTTGATGATGCAAAAATGCCTTTTATTGAAGTATCACATGGAGATGGTTTAGGTGGTTCTTCACTACAATATGGTTTATCAACAACAAATGAATTTGAATTAATTGAAGCAGCGGTTAATTCTTGCCATCATTCAAAGATTGCCGTCTTACTAATACCTGGTATTGGAACAGTAAAAGAATTAAAAACGGCAGCAAAAATCGGAGCGAAAATGGCTCGTATAGCTACCCATGTTACGGAAGCTGATGTTTCGAAACAACATATTTCGATGTCTAAAGAGCTTGGATTAGAAACAGTCGGATTTTTAATGATGTCACATATGGCACCAGTTGAAAAATTAGTAGAACAAGCTAAATTAATGGAAAGCTATGGTGCTGATGTCGTATATATGGTTGACTCTGCAGGAGCGTTTCTACCACATGAAGTAAAAGAACGTATTGCTGCTTTACGAGGGTCTATTGCTATTGAAGTTGGTTTCCATGCCCATAATAATCTTTCACTAGCGATGGCAAATACACTAGTAGCAATTGAAGAAGGAGCTACTAGAATTGATGGAAGTGTACGATGCTTAGGGGCAGGAGCGGGAAATACCCAAACTGAAGTGTTAATTGGTGTATTAGAGCGATTAGGAATCAAGACAGGAATTGATTTCTATAAGATGATGGACTTAGCAGAGGGAATTGTTGCACCAATTCTTCAAACACCACAAGAAATTACGAAAGGTAGTCTAATATTAGGCTATGCAGGAGTGTATTCTAGTTTTCTATTACATGCTAATCGAGCAGCTAAAAAATGGAATGTTGATTCAAGAGATATCTTAATAGAATTAGGAAAACAAAAAGTTGTTGGTGGGCAAGAGGATATGATCCAAGAAGTTGCTTGTATGTTAGCAAATAAAAAATTGACTGTTTTTTGAGAGGAGACGAGTTTTATGATAACTGAAATCGCGAATAAAATATATATGCACCAAAAAAACGGTCTAGAAATGGATAAGATTACGATCGAACATCCTGAATTAAACGTAAACAATGCTTATGAAATTCAAAAATTAAGCATTGATAATGCGATTAAAAATGGTGATCCATTAATTGGTTGGAAAATGGGACTAACAAGTATTGCGAAACAAAAATCTGTTAATGTTGATGAGCCGATTTATGGACGCTTAACAAAATCGATGGAATTAAAAAAAAATGAATTGAAGATGGAAGGTTCAATCCATCCAAGAGTTGAGCCAGAAATTGCATTTATGATTAAAAAGCCATTATTTGGACATGATGTAACAGCAAAAGATGTGTGGGAAGCAACGGAGTATATTGTACCTGCATTAGAAGTAATCGATAGTCGATATAAAAATTTCTCATTTACACTGACAGATGTAGTAGCAGATAATGCATCTTCATCAAAATTTATTATTGGTAAGCAACAATATTCACCTACATATACTTCATGGGACGAAATTAACGTTGAATTATATAAAAATGGAGTTAAAGTACAAAGTGGTATCAGTTCTGATGTACTAGATCATCCTGTAGAATCTGTCGTAAAGCTAGTGCAGATGCTAAGTAAAAACGGTGAACAAATTGAACCAGGAATGATTATTTTAACGGGTGGTATTACAGAAGCAATCCACGTCAAAGAGGGCGATATTGTAGAAGCACGTTTTGATGGAATCGAGACAATGTCACTACAAGTAACGAGGTAGTACATATGCCAATCATTCAAATCCAATTGATTGAAGGTAGAAGTCCAGAACTAAAAAAACAATTAATGAGAGAAATTAATGAAGTAGTTTGTCGTACATTAGATGTTGGACCCCCGCAAGTAAGGATCCTAATAAACGAAATAAAAAAGGAAAACTGGTCTGTCGGTGGAGTTGCGAAGGATGAATAGAAAAGCCCCTGTTTTTATAGGGGCTTTTTAACTTGTAAATAATAGTTATTTTTCTTGAAATGACTTACTAAATGATCATAGTTAATGATTGATTTCCTCTTCTAATTTACTTAGATTAACGATGTAAAAATCTTTGCTATCAAGTGAAATGGCAGCTTTTTTTCGTAGCTGAGTTAAAGTTCTGCTTACTGTTTCCCTTGAAGTACCAATCATATTGGCTAGTTCTGTATTTGTGAATTTGGTTGTGATTTTGTAGGAGTCTCCAATTTTCTCGCCATTTGATTTAGCTAATCGTATTAAAAGCATAATCACTTGTTCGTATGTATTGTGTAGTATTTTTTCTTCAAGGCGATTTTGTAAATCAACAATTTTTTCTCCCAATACTCGAAACATTTTTATACATAGTTCAGGGTAACTGATTAAAATTTTCTCAAAATCATTTATTGGTGTTACGATTAGCTGTGCATTTTCAATTACTTCTGCATTTGCAGGAAACGTCCCTTTTCGGAAAAAACCAGCATGGGGAAACATTTCTCCTTCTTTTAGAACTGATACAATTTGTTCTTTGCCATTTGCATCAGTTTTATAAATTTTCACTGTACCAGTATGGATAAAAAATACACGGTCTAACAATTCGTCTTGCATAAAAATGATGGAATGAGCGTTATATTTTCTCGGAGAAGAAATTGAGATAATCGGTTCTAACTCTTCATCTGATAATTCTTTAAATAACGGAACTGTTTGCAAATGCTTTTTAATATCATCTCTTTTTATCATTAGAATACTCCTTTCAAGATTGAACCTTAGGAATATAAACACATGCTGGCTCACTTTCTAAGTAATCACCAGTGAGTGCATAAGCTCTAGAACGAGATCCACCGCAAACATAGCGATATTCACATTTTCCACATTTTCCTTTATAATTATCAGGATTTCTTAATTCTTTGAAAATTGGAGAATAACGGTAGATGTCCGAAAGCGATTTTTCTCTTACATTGCCGGCTTTAATTGGAAGCAGACCACTAGGAAATACGTCACCAATATGAGAAATAAACAAGAACCCATTTCCATCATTTACGCCTCTAGGTGCTCTACCCAATTCGAACTGTCCTGTTTTACCAGCATTTAGTGCATCTTGGTATTGAATATTCTTTTTGGTATCTTTATTTTTTCTTATTTTATCTGAGATGACTACTCGGCGATAGTGCTGTGCAGCAGTTGTTTTAATATCAAAAGGTACTCGTTTGCTTAATTCATTTAGCCAACGGAATACTTTTTCGTGTTCTACCGGTGAAATCATGTCAGTTACTTTGCCTCTTCCTGTTGGAACTAGGAAAAATACACTCCATAATACACATTTTAATTGTTGAATCATCTCTGCCATTTCTTCTAAGTAATCAATATTATAACGTGAGATCACAGTGTTAATTTGTAATGGAAGTTCTAACTCGTGAATGTATTTAATTGCATTCATTGTTAAATCGAATGATCCTGAAGTACCTCGGAAGTGATCATGGATTTTTGCAGTTGGACCATCTAAACTAAATGCCCAACGAGCAAGACCCACTTCTTTTGCTCTTTCAATGGCTTCTTTTGTTACATTCGGTGTAGCACTAGGGGTCATGGAAACGCGCACACCTTTTTGAATCGCGTAAGAAGCAAGATCATAAACGTCAGGTCGCATGAGTGGGTCTCCACCGGTAAATACAAGTAATGGATTATTCATTTCATAAATTTCATTAATCAGTTTTTTTCCTTCATCCAAGTCAAGTTCAAGAGGATGCCGTTTGTACTGAGCTTCAGCTCTGCAATGAAGACAATTGAGCTCACAGGCTCTAGTTAATTCCCATATCACAATAAATGGATCCTGATCGAAATTAGTCTCAAACATAGATATTCCTCCAAATGTTAGCTTTTACTTTATGATACAGGACAATAATTGAAAGATTAGTGAACTATATCACAGAAAACGCCCATTTGTATCAGTATGATGGAAGAATAATGATGAAAGTGGGTGTTATAACGTGAAAATAGTAGTTCCAAACCAACACGGAGCTTGGGCAATGCTCTTAATTCCTTATATACTTGGCGTTGTCGCTAGTTCGTTTCGTTTAATTCATATCCCTTTGTTTATAGGTTGGTTTTTTCTATATCTTGCAACCTATCCTTTAATGATGGTAATAAAAGGGAAACAAGTGTCATTTTATACTAAATGGGCGATCAGTTATTTTTTCATTTCATTCGTATTTTTAGCACTCGTGATGTTTGCTGAATGGAAATTGATCTACTTTGGCTTAGCCATGCTTCCATTCTTTCTATTTAACATATACTTTGTTAAGAGAAAAAACGAACGAGCCTTTACGAATGATATGCTTGCAATAGGTGTTTTTTGTATAGGTGGTTTGGCTAGTTATTATATAGGAAAGGGAGTACTTACAAGTGAAGGCTGGAGTGTAGCACTATTTGTATTTTTATACTTTTTAGGTAGCACATTTTTTGTAAAATCGATGATTCGAGAAAAAAAGAATAAGAGATTTCGTTGGTATTCGTGGGGATACCATTTTATTACTCTATTATTTATTTTTACTTTAAAAGAGTCCTGGCTTTGGATTCTTCCTTTTGCGCCTAGTTTAATCAGAGCAATTTCCCTTTACAATAAAAAACTTACAATTATGCAATTAGGGATTGTTGAGATTATCAATTCTGTCATATTTTTAGTAGTAACTAGTTTTCTATTTATGTAAATTCTGCATATTTTTTCAAGTACTCAACCTACAAAAGCGACTTCTGCTAATGGAAGTCGCTTTTGTAGGTTAGTTTAATCTTCTATAACAGCATGTAAAGCGTTAAATTTCAGATTAATGGTAGTAGCTAACTCATTATAATGTTGAAATAATCTAGTATTCTCATTATATATGGACGGAGTAGGTGAATCATCCTTCACTTCTTCAATCGGAAGCTTGGCAAGTACTTCACTTCCTAATCGATTGGCTAATAAATCGCCACCTCCTTTTCCAAATATGTAATACTTTTCGGAACAATCTTTAGGTTGAAAGTAAGACATATTTTCAATTACACCAAGAATTTCATGATTTGCTTTTTGGGCCATCGTTCCTGCTCTTTCGGCAACAATTGATGCTGTTTGATGTGGGGTGGTAACAATCATTTCTTTACTCTCAGGAATAAAGTGGTGCATATCGAGTGCAATATCACCAGTCCCTGGAGGCATGTCTAAAATGCAATAGTCTAATTCTCCCCAAATGACATCTTTACTGAAATGCTCAACCATTTTACCTAACATAGGACCTCTCCAAACGACAGGATCATTATTTTTGATGAAAAAACCCATTGATATAATTTTTACACCGTGTGACTCCACAGGGATGATTTTTCCGTTAAAAGTTTTTGGCCTGATGTCGATTTCCATCATTTTAGGAATGCTAAATCCATAAATATCTAAGTCAATTAAAGCAACTTTTTTTCCTTGTCTTGCAAGGGCGACTGCAAGATTTGTTGATACGGTTGATTTTCCTACTCCACCTTTTCCACTAGTTATAGCAATTACATTTCCTTTTAACATGTTCACACCTCATTTTTAAATTTTAAAGGTCAATTGTGTGATGTACTTCACAGTCTTGGAAATAGTCTTTCTGTACAATTATGACAAAGAAGAAGACTTCATCATGTACCCAATTTTATCAATTTATCAGGCACTTCGATGTTAAAAAAGTCACATGGAGGTTGAACATGAGATGAGAAAATCCCTTGAGCGCTCATTTTACTCAAAAGTAAGTATGTATTCATTTTTTATTATTTTGCTTCTACTTTTTACAACTTGGATTGGAACAGATCGGTTTTTACACTTTGATATGGCATTAATGGGTTATTTTATTTCTTCCCTTATTTTTGCTGTAGGCTTAACGATCAGAATGTCAGCATGGCTGATCAGACCGGCAACACATCAGGTGATAAAGCGCAGTTTGAAAAATTTAAAACAAAATTCTAGAAAGAAACGGAATCTAGTATCGATCGCAAAAACAGCATTTGAAAATATTTTCTTACAGAAATTTATTTTCAAAAGGGGAATTTACAGAGGTGTACAACATTTTCTAATCTCTTGGGGATGCATCGGTTCTTTTGCAATCACATTTGGTTTGACATTTGGTTGGATGCATTTTGAGCTCGTTGATCCAAATACATATACCATTGTCGTGATGGGTGTAGATACGATTACAATGTCGGCACATGGTATATTCGCTGAAATGGTTTACAACGGGTTAAACATTACAGCAAGTATGGTTCTTATTGGTGTAAGCATGGCAATCGTAAGAAGAATTATGAGTCAAGATGTGAAGGTGACACAGCGAGCAGAATTTGATTTATTACCTTTATATTTATTACTAGCTGTTACAGTGACAGGACTTCTATTAACTGTTTCGTATGTACTGTTAGATGGTTGGATGCATCATTACTTAACACTTATTCACCAAGTAACCGTCGTTATTTTACTTATTTATTTTCCATTCGGAAAGTTATTTCATTTACCAATTCGTCCATTAGCAACAGCAGTTCCGATGAACTATCAACAAGAACTGAGGGTAGATACGAGGCCATGTAAAAAATGTGGGACGCCTTATAGTTCTGATGATCAAATTAGCGATGTAAAAGATATATTATCTGCCCAGAGCTTTGATTTACAACTTGAAGATAAAAGTTATCTTTCAGATTATTGTTTACCATGTCGAAGAAGAATTAGAGTGATGAAACAGTTAAATCAAGAGCCACATATTAAAAGCAGTAATCCAATATCTACATTAAATGGAATTCAAATGTCTGGTTTTAGCAAAAAAAGATCAGATGACTATTATCGTTTTCCAGAGGAAGTACAAAAAGAGCTTAATCAATATAACAAAGGAGATCGTGAAGAATGAGCCAATACATCGTCAAAGAAGGTGTTAAAAACCTTCACAAACCAGGAGAAAAATTAATTACTACTCATTGTTGTTATTGTGGAATGCAGTGTGGAATGCATATACGTGTAAATGAGAAAACAAAAAAGGTAGTTGGAGTAGAGCCTAGATATGATTGGCCAGTAACTAGGGGGAAAATGTGTCCTAAAGGAGTTACGGCATACCAAACTGTTGAGCACGATGAACGAATCCTTACACCACTTATTAAGAAAAATGGTGAATTTGTTAAAGCTACTTGGAAAGAAGCACTAGACCTTATCGAAGAGAACTATAAACGGATCCAAAAAGAAAGTGGAAAAGATGCCTTATCTGTTTTTGGTGGGGTATCTATGACGAATGAAAAGTGCTATTTAGTTGGTAAATATGCAAGGGTTGGTCTTGGTACAAGGTTTATCGATTACAATGGTCGATTTTGTATGAGCTCTGCTGCAGGTGGCTTCCTTAAGACACTCGGAACTGACAGAGGTTCAACCCTTCCATGGCCTGAATTAGAACATACGGATTGTTTCTTTATAGCTGGATCAAATACTGCTGAGTGTCATCCAACAAGTATACAATGGTTGTGGAGAGCAAAGGATAAGGGAGCTAAACTCATTGTGGCAGATCCGCGAGAGACTCCAACAGCTCGTGTTGCAGATGTACATTTGGATTTAAAGCCAGGAACAGACTCTGCATTGGCGAACGGAATGCTTCATCTGCTCATTAAAAATGGCTATGTAGATCAAGAATATGTAAATGAACGATGTAATAATTTTGAAGAACTAAAGAAAACAGTTGAAAAGTTTACACCTGAATATACTTCAAACATAACAGGGGTATCAGTCGGAAAAATCGTAAAAGCTGCTCATATTTATGGACTTTCACAAAAATCAGTTGTTATGTTTGCAAGAGGTGTTGAGCAACAGTCAAAAGGTGTAGATAATGTTTCACTTTATACAGCGATGGCACTGCTTAGGGGACAAATAGGAAAATTTGCTTCCGGGGTTGCTACTTTTACTGGTCAGGGAAATGGTCAGGGAGGAAGAGAGCACGGACAAAAAGCAGATCTTTTACCAGGCTATAGGAAGTTAACAGATCCAGAAGCTGTGAAGTATGTATCAAAAGTATGGGGAATCGATCCAAGCGAAATGCCAAAGCCTGGTGTTTCTGCTTATGAAATGTTCGATGAAATTCAAAAAGGTACTATTCGTGGAATGCATGTTATTTGCAGTAACCCTGCGGTTTCTGCGCCGAATCTTGAACATATTTGGAACGGATTTAGGAAGCTTGATTTCTTAGTTGTCAGTGATTTCTTCTTATCTGAAACAGCAGAGTTTGCAGACGTAGTGTTACCAACGACAACTTGGGCAGAGGATGAGGGAACAACAACCAACCTCGAAGGGCGAGTGATCCGAATCCGAAAAGTACGCGAACCTTTAGGGGAATCAAAGCCAGATTGGGAGATTGTTAGTTTAATTGCTGAACGAATGGGCAAAGGTAACTATTTTCCATATAAAAATGCAGAAGACGTTTTTGAAGAGTTTCGCATAGCAACTAAAGGTGGAAAAGCGGATTACTACGGAATAACATGGGATCGAATTGATAAAGAAGACGGGGTGTTTTGGCCTTGTCCTTCAGAAGACCATCCAGGAACTCCAACAATGTTTATAGATCAGTTTGGAACGCCAGACGGTAAAGCTAATCTTCCTTGTGTTGAATGGAAAGAAGCAGGTGAAACTCCAACGACAGAATATCCTTTGTTCTTAACGACAGGAAGGGTAGTGTTTCATTATTTATCTGGTGCTCAAACAAGAAGAGTCAAATTTCTTATGGAACAATGTCCAGAGCCATTTGCTGAGATGCATCCGGCACTAGCAAGCCAATATGGATTGGAGAATGGCGACCTAGTAAAGTTGATTACACCACGCTCCCATATGGTTGTAAAAACGAAATTAACAAAAGCTACGAGAAGAGATACGGTGTTTGTTCCATATCATTGGGGAAAAGAATTAGCGGTCAATCAATTAACAAATCCATGTTTAGATCCGATTTCGAGAATGCCAGAATTTAAAGTATGCTCACTGAAAATTGAGAAATATAAATAACTTTTGAATGGAGTCGGGATAAATGAATAAAATCATGTATTTAGAATTTGAGCGATGTATTGGATGCCGTTCATGTCAAGCAGCTTGCCGAGAATGCGGTGATCATGATGCAAAAGAAAGAAACTATGTAGAGTATGTTGATTTCATGGAAAGTCGACAAACTTATCCGATGCTTTGTATGCAATGTAAAGATCCAGCCTGTGCAAGAGTTTGCCCTGCAAATGCCATTCAAATAACAGAGGAAGGCGTAGTTCTTTCAGCAATGGAAGAGAAATGTATAGGATGTAGAAATTGTACGTTTGGATGTCCGTTCGGTATTCCTAAGTTCGATTTTGAAGAAAATAAAATGTACAAATGTGACATGTGCTACGACCGCTCAAAATACGATATTGCACCAATGTGTGCTTCTGTATGTCCTAGTGATGCAATTCGTTTTATTGACTTTGATGAAATGCAACAGCTGCGTAGAAGAAGAACTCAGATGAATCTCGTTGAAGGTAAAAAACCACAAGAAGGAAATAAGTGGGAATACGTTCCAGAATTCTTTGGTGTATATTCGTAAAAAAGTTAGATAAGGCGAAAGGAGACTTACTTATGCCTCAAGATAAAAAAAGCAAACGCAATACAAAAGAAACAAATGATGATTTGATTAACTTAATCGATAATTTAAACAGGAATGAAGATTTAAAATTAAACAGAAGAACATTTCTGAAATCCGTTGTAGGTGCTTCAGTTACTCTTGGCTTAGCAACTGTTCCATTTTCAGCTATTGCCTTTAATAAGAAGAAAGAGGATTTAAACAGACAAAAGATTATAAAGTTGCAAGACTTACCAAAAGATAGTTCAATAAACTTTAACTATCCAACAGCGAACGAACCTGCGATCCTAGTACACACAAAAGATGGCAATCTAAAAGCTTATAATAATAAATGCACCCATTTACAATGTCCTGTTTTTTATGATAAGGAGGAATCAAAGCTATTGTGCCCTTGTCACCGAGGATTTTTTAGTGTGGACAATGGTCAGCCTCTAGCTGGTCCACCTCAGCGTGAATTACCATTGATTGAATTAGAAGTAATTGATGGTGTTATTTACGCAGTAGGAAGGAAAGTTCGTCATGGTGCATAAAAAATATTGGATAATCATTATTATAACCTTAATTGTTAACGTAGTGATGCTTCAATGGACGATTGAATCTTTTTATGGAGAAAAATACGATCATGTTAGGCTATATACGATTATAGGCGTTCTTTCTTCTATAGTTTGCTTTTTTACTTACTTAAAATGGAGAAAGAAAGAATATCCAAAATAATCAAGGATAATTGATTAGCGCATGCTTTAGAAGTAATAATAGAAATCCCCCTGTTTTTAATAAAACTGGGGGATTTTTACATATTTAATAGGATAGTATGTTAAGTTACCACTCATTTGTTGCTTCAATTACTAAATTGCTTCCCTTAAAGGATCTCTCACCAAAATGGGTAATCAATATGCATTCTGTAATATTTGATGATTGCTCATCCATCTTGTAGCTAATAAACAGACCAGAGGCAATTTCTTTATTTGAATCATCGAATACTTGTACTTTTTTTCCTTCTAAACTACGTAGTTTCGCCTTTTGAAGAAAAGCAACCCAATGTTCCCAATTTGTAAGAATATAAGCTCCTTCTCCATTAGATAAATAGCCTAATAAACTTTGAGAATCATTATATTTAGCAGTAAGAACTAGAATAAGATTCTTAATAAAATGGTGTATAATTGTATATTGTTTCAGATTTAATTGTGGGGGAATATTAATTTTTAGAGACCTATTATGAGAATCTAAGACACCTTCTAATTTAATGTTACTCTTTGTGTATATATACGTTCCATCTTGGATTTTAAATCCTTGCTCATAAAGAATTTGTTCTATCGATTGATCAGAGCTAATAGCATGTAATTCAACAGTTAACATGATGAATTTAACCTCCTGTTTGGTTTATTCACTATTATTATAAAAGGTAATGAGGCAAGATACTGTGACATTTATTACAGGTAAAACGAGCAGAAATTTGAAATTTAGTTACTGACGGCAGCTTAAGTAAATCATTAAAAATACGACAGTTCCTTACTGGATAAATGGATGGAGTGGAAAATAACCACAAATTGGCGTAGTAGAAAAACACATTTTCAACACGATAGAAAAGGTGTCCCTTGTAAATAGGAACACCTTATGTTCATTAATTAAAACATCAGCATAAAACCGATAGATTTAATCTTTTATAGAATCTAATAAATAAGTTTTTTCACTTTCAGACAGGATGTTTTGGGCCATAGGAAACAGCACCTGTTCTTCTTTCATAAAATGTGAAGTTAATACATGATAAGCTTCAATAACTAGATTACAAATTTCATCAATGTTACTGTTACTACTTATGTCCTCTGTTTTAGTGAGGAATTGGCTTATTAAACTTTTTGCATGATCATGTTCCATTTCCATTACTGCAATAGGGCCATTTTCCTTTCCAATATGGTTAGCCATTAATTCGAATAAATGACCTTCTTCTTTTTGTGAGTGAGGATCTAAAGTAGCTATAAATGTCATGACTTTCGAGCGTAGTTCTTCAAGTTTTTTTAGTTTATTTTCTAGCAAGCTTTCATTTATCAATGCATTTGAGCATTCAAATAAATACAACTTCTGAGTATTTAATAAAGCATGTTCATCCTTAAGTAACTGTAAGGCTTCACATAATTCTACTTGATTAGTATTTCCAATCATATGATGACATTCAAACATAGTTTTTCCTCCAAATAGAGTTATTTACTAACTTAATCATATAAAATATTGACTGATCGTGATGTGATTCAACCCACATTTGAAATGGGGATTTTAGTTTATTTTACTCTTACTTTTGGATATATCACTAAACTGACCAATATAATAAATCACTTTGCCATTATCGTTACACACTTGGGTGATCGTCAGCCATTCTAAATAAATTTCACCGTTTTTACGCTTGTTCCAAATTTCTCCTTGCCAGTTACCTTGATCTTTGAGCTGTTTCCAAAGCTGTGCATAGAATGCTTTATTGTGATGTCCAGATTGAAGGATACTTGGTTTTTTCCCAATGACTTCTTCTTTCGTAAAGCCCGTTATTTTAGTGAAGAATGGGTTTACTTTTTGGATGATTCCTTGTTCATTTGTTATCATCATTGCTTGGGCAGTATTTTCTAATATTTTATGTTCCGTTTTTAATTTTTCACGGAAAGTCATCCATACTACAATCACAAAACTAAGAAGCGCAAATTCGGATAATGCCATAAATCCAATTGCATAATGACCAGTTAAGCTAAAAACAGTTGTTAAGATTAATGGAGGGAAGAAGCCTCCTAAACCACCCATTGCAGCAACCAACCCATTTACAATTCCGGCTTGTTTTGTAAAGTAAAGTGGCACTAATTTAAAGATTGTACCGTTTCCGATCCCTGCACAAACTGCTATTAATAAAACTCCTATTGTGTATAGTTTAATAGTAGGAGAAAAAGATAATAGAACTCCTGAGAAAGTAAGTCCACCAAAGACAAACAATAATATATTGAAAGGATTGAATTTATCTGAAAGATAACCACCGATTGGTCGAAAAATAGTTGCTAAAGCAATAAATCCGGCTGTTCGAATACCAGCGTCAACAGGACTTAAATTAAAATGATTCACTAAGAAATTAGGTAAATAGATTGTAAACGCAACAAATGCACCAAATGTAATGAAATAGAATAAATTTAATGACCATAAAGTTGAATTACGATAAACTTCTTTTACTTGTTTTACAATCGGAACATTTACTTTCTTCTCGTTTTTATCACCAAACAGAAGATTGAATAAGGCAAACGCAATTAATAAGACTAAATAAAATCTGACTGTTGCCTCCCAACCAAATGATTTAGCTAAAACAGGTGCAGAAAATGCAGTAATAGCTGTACCGATATTTCCAGAACCATAGATTCCATTCACAAAACCATGTTTATTTGAAGGGTAATATTTTGGAAGGGAAGTTACTCCGATTGAAAAGACTGCACCACCTATACCGATAAACAATCCTCCAATAATTAAATCTGAAAGTGAATCAGCATGACTAATGAAAAATACAGGAAATAAAAGTGCAAGGAAACAGATGGTGAAAATGGGTCTTGCTCCAAACCTATTTGTGTAATACCCGATTGGAATACGTAGGATGCTTCCTAAAATAACAGGGATGGCAGTTACTAAGGAGACCTGACCATTTGTTAATTCGATATCTTGGCGAATGTTTGGCATGAGTGAAGAAATGAGTACCCATACCATGAACCCTACGATGAGACTTGATGTTTGAAGAGGTAGTTGGATTTTAGAACTTTTCATATAATGATGCCCCTTTCGATGGATCAATAATAAAATTTACTAACTAAATAGTACCAATCAATCGAAAGTTACGTTGTGAACTATATCACACAAAAAGGGAGGATGAATTACTTATTCTTACTCATCAAATTGAAAATTTCTTCGTAAGTAATTAGAAGGCTTTTATGTAAAGAACGCAAAAAATTACGTTTTAAAGCAGGTTCTTTACAAGATAAGTTTTTTATAAATAAAAATGGGATTTCTATATACGACGTAGTCTGAGCCGCTTCAAGAATAATAGAATTGTTTACATGAGTATGCAAAAAGATACTAGGCAAGCAAACATCCCTTGAATTTAAGTAGCCAATTTTATATTGAAGTCCACTCGATTCTTTTATATGTACATTTGCCTTACCGGTTAAAATGATAATCAAATTCTGTTTATTGTGAATAGTTATATTTTCATTTGTCTCAATATAGTGAAGATCGGATGCATCAACTATTTTTTTAAAGAGGTTATGATTGAGATCTTGAAAAAAACAGAGGCTTTTCAAATAAAGTAAATAATCATGTTTATGCAATTTTTTTCCCTCCCTATATTACAAGACTGAGTATTTTCATCATTATATAAAAACGATTGTAGTCAAACTGTGACTTTTCACACAACTAGCCCAATCAATCGTGATCAGATGTTGTGAAATCAATTAGATTTTTAGATTAAACAAGACAGGGCTAACATGGACAAATCTATTTATAGATAATCATTAAAAAAATAAATAACCTTAACTATATAGAGCCTAAGTTAAGGTTACTTATCTTTTAATCATATTACTTGAATGAGAACTAATCTATGTTACATATATCTTTTGGACAGTTATCACAACCAATTTCATCTTTCAGAAATTGTAAGTCTTCGATAATAATCTTTCCGTCTTGAGAATAGCTAATAACATTTCTTTTCTTTAATTCACTTAGCATCCGATTAACACTTTCTCTAGTAGCAGCACAAAACTTAGCTAATTCTTGATTAGTAAGATGAATATTAAGAAGAATTCCGTTTTCGATTAATTCTCCGTAAGAATTCGATATACGGATGAGTGTGGAGTAAAGTGCTCCTTTTTTCCCATTTAATACTAAGTCTCGAATCTTAGATTGATTTTTTCTAAGGTGAGTAGAAATCCATTTCATAAATTCAAATGTCAGTCGAGCATCGTTTATTAGTTTCTTCTCCAAAATTTCTTTAGGAATGACCTGCACTTCTACTGCTTCTAATGCGTAAGCACTAAGCATATAATTTGCATTCTCTGAAAAAAGAGTTAATTCTCCAATTAAGTCATCTTTTTGACAAATGCGAAGATTTAATTCATCACCATATAGGGTCAACTTACTTATTTGGATCTTTCCTGATTTAATTAGATACAATTCTTTAGCATCTTCTCCTTCTTGAAATAAGAAGGTACCTTTGTTTACTGATCGTGTTGATCCGATTGACTTTAATAAGGAAGCCAAATCTTCAGAAACGATTGAAAGGTCACTTTTTCTAATATTATTTTTTTCCATCAAAGTATCTCCGCTTCAGTTATAGTTGAACACTTTTATGCACATCTTTAAACAAGTATTTTAAGTATTACATTTAATATTATAATACCATGCGATTGAATAGCATAGAACTTCTATGGATAAAGAATTTGATAAATACAAAATAGTTTATACAAAAAGGTAGTGACATACATCATACGGTGAAAAAATTTTGTATGCTAATATAAATTAAAAAACGTACAAAAGAAAAAGGGGTGCGAAAAAAAATGACGAATATTCTCGATACCCGCAATCGACCATTACGTGATTTAAGAATATCTGTAACAGACCGTTGTAACTTTAGATGTAGCTATTGTATGCCTAAAGAGATATTTGGAGTTGACTATCCCTTTATGTGTAAAGATGAAATCCTATCCTTTGAGGAAATTGTTCGATTAGCAAAATTATTTGCAAAAATAGGTGTAGAAAAGATTCGGTTAACAGGAGGGGAACCTCTTTTAAGAAAAGATCTACCAATACTAGTTAAAAGTCTTTCAAAAATCGAAGGAATTAAATATGTGACTTTAACAACAAATGGTGTATTTTTGGCAAAAAATGCAAAAGCACTAAAGGAAGCTGGAATTTGCCGTGTAAATGTGAGCTTAGATTCTCTAGATGATCTAGTTTTCAAGAAGATAAATAATATGAATGTGGGCGTTAGCACAGTTTTAAACGGAATTTTTACAGCTAGAGAAGCAGGGCTAGAAGTTAAAGTAAATATGGTAGTAAAGAAAGGTTTAAATGATACGGAAGTATTACCAATGGTTCGTTTTTTTAAAGAAAAAAATATTACATTACGATTTATAGAGTATATGGATGTAGGTTGTACAAATGGATGGAATTTTAAAGACGTTATCTCAAAGAAGCAATTATTCGATTTGATCCAAGAACACTATCAGTTGGAGCCCGTAGAGCAGGATTTCATTGGAGAGGTAGCAAAACGATATCGATATAAAGGGACAAATACTGAGATCGGATTTATCTCATCGGTTACAGAAACCTTCTGCACTTCTTGTACAAGAGCACGCCTATCTACAGATGGAAAGCTATACACCTGTCTTTTCGCATCAGAAGGATATGACTTAAAGAACATGTTGCGTACTGGAGATACAGATCAACACATTTCAACAACAATAAAATCAATTTGGGAAAAACGAGATGACAGATACTCTGAAATCCGCACAGAAGAAAGTCATAAAAATCGTAAAATTGAAATGTCTTATATTGGTGGATAAAAAAACAACTATTTTTGTATAGTTGTTTTTTTTAGTATGTAGACAAAGTAAAAAAATTGGATTTTCAGACTGTTGAAATAAAAAACATTGTCAATATCGAACAATAAAAGTCTAAGTATATATTATTTAAGCAAAAATTTAAAAGGTTCATACTCATGACAGGTTGATCAGGAAGTAAACCAGTGAAAAATAGAAAGATACTTCCTCATAACAGGTTCATGAGGAAGTAAACCAGTGAAAAATAGAAAGATACTTCCTCATAACAGGTTCATGAGGAAGTAAACTAGCGAAAAATAGAAAGGTACTTCCTCATAACAGGTTCATGAGGAAGTAAACTAGCGAAAAATAGAAAGGTACTTCCTCATAGCAAGTTCATGAGTAAGTAAACCAGCGAAAAAAAGAAAGATACTTCCTCATGACAGGTTGATGAGGAAGTACACCAGCGAAAAAAAGAAAGATACTTCCTTATAACAGGTTGATGAGGAAGTACACCAGCGAAAAAAAGAAAGATACTTCCTCATGACAGGTTGATGAGGAAGTACACCAGCGAAAAAAAGAAAGATACTTCCTCATAACAGGTTCATGAGGAAGTATACCAGCGAAAAAAAGAAAGATACTTCCTCATGACAGGTTGATGAGGAAGTACACCAGCGAAAAAAAGAAAGGTACTTCCTCATGACAGGTTGATGAGGAAGTAAACTAGCGAAAAAAAGAAAGGTACTTCCTCATAACAGGTTCATGAGGAAGTACACTAGCGAAAAATAGAAAGGTACTTCCTCATAGCAAGTTCATGAGTAAGTAAACCAGCAAAAATTAGAAAGTTCTTTACTCATGACAGGTTTTAGTGGAAATCAACCAAAAATTAGCCTCGTTAACAAGCTCATTTTTCAACAGTCTGAAACAACTATTTTTGTATAGTTGTTTTTGTAGTGGAACGGGAACTAAAAAAATAATAAAAGAACTTCTCACTTAAGAGAAGTCCCATGGTCATTAAAACTATTATCCTTGTAATATAGTTTTTAAATCGTCTTGTGCATTTGTAATTAATTTTAAGCCAAATGCATCAACTAATACATTTAAAACGCCTTCATTAATAAAATCAGGTGCTTTTGGGCCGATTCGAATATCTTGGATACCAAGACTAAATAACCCTAATAATATAGCAACGGCTTTTTGCTCAAACCAAGAAAGTACAATACTCACTGGCAATTCATTGACACTACAATTAAAGCTTTCCGCTAATGCAGCTGCAATTTTAATCGTTGAAATTGAATTATTGCATTGCCCTAAATCTATAAATCTAGGAATGTTTGTACCTGATACAGTACCGTAGTCTACATCATTAAAGCGGAATTTACCACAAGATGTTGTTAAAACGACTGTATCATTTGGTAGAGAAGTTACAAGCTCACGATAATATTCTCCACCTTTTCCTGGTGCGTCACAACCTGCTACTACAAAGAAGCGTTGAATCTTTCCGTGTTTTACAGCTTCTACAATTTCAGGTGCAATAGACAAAACTGTTTCGTGATGGTAACCAGTAGTCATTACTTCTTCTGATTCGATCTTTGCTTCTGGTAATTCTAATGCACGTTGAATTAATGGCGAAAAATCTTCCCCTATAATCTTTGTTACTCCTTCTAATCCTGCCACTTCATATGAGAAGAAGCGATCAGCATAACTTCCTTTTATTGGCATTACACAGTTTGTGGTAGCTAAAATCGCTCCAGGGAATTTTTCAAATAAACGACGTTGATCAAACCAAGCCTTTCCTATATTACCCTTTAAATGTGGATATTTTTTCAATGCTGGATAACCGTGAGCCGGTAGCATTTCAGAGTGAGTGTATATATTTAAACCTTTCCCCTCTGATTGTTTTAACAATTCTTCCAATGCAAATAAGTTATGGCCAGTTACAACAATGCATTTTCCTTCGATTTTATTAGAAGAAACTTGTACAGGTTCAGGAATTCCAAAATGTTTTGTATGAGCTTCATCTAATAGCTCCATAACACGAATTGCTGCCTGACCTACTTTCATAGCCATATCAATGTGTTCTTGTAAATTAAAATTCGAATTTGTTAAAGTCATATATAAAGCTTCATGTGTTACTTGGTCAACAAATGGATCAGTGTACCCTAATTGAGCTGCATGAGTCCGATAAGCTGCAATTCCCTTTAACCCATAAACCATCGTATCTTGTAAACTTGCAATTGTTTCATCTTTTCCACATACACCCACAATCTTACAACCACCAACAGGAGTCTGTTCACATTGGTTACAAAACATCCTTCATCCCCCTAACTATTTTTAATAATCTTATTATATGGCGGGATTTAGTCATTGTTTGTGACGTAAATCACATGAAATCGCTAAACTAATAAATAAGTTATTTTCGATTAAAAAAATTATATATTGAGAGAATAATAGGGTAAATTTATGAACTACTTAGCAGAGTAACTTTTTGGTAACTTAAAATGATTCTGATTCATTACATCACGTAGTCGGTCAGGATAATCAGTTATGATTCCATCAACACCATCATCTATCAGTTTTTGCATAGTTGGTTGGTCGTCAACTGTCCATGGAATAACCTTCAGACCGTACTGGTGAGCTTCTTGAACCATACTTTTAGTAATATAAGGCATGTAGTTCGCATCAGTAATTTTGCCATCTTGTGGGAATCCATGGACTGGAGAAATTGCATCTACACCTAATGAATGTGCCGCAGCTACGAGATTTCCATCAAAATCATCAATATCGATTCCACCTAACCAAGGCGATTTACCAGGTTTGCCAGGTTGTAGAAATTCAGGTCCGTTGGTTAGTGCAACAAGAGGTAATCGAGGTTCGACTTCATGCATTAGCTTGAGTGCACCCCAGTCAAAACTTTGGATGGACACTTGATTAAGCATTCCAGCTTCTCGAACTTGCTTGGCAACAATTCGAACGAATTCCTCGCGAGGAGCTGTCTGTTCAGGTGCTCCAGCTTCTACTTTCGTTTCGATATTCATCCAGACTTTTTTAGCTTTGTATTGCTTTACAAGTTCAAATATTTCAGTTAATAGTGGCATTTGAGCACCTGGACTTAGTTGCTGACCAGGGAATTGAGGTAGACCCTTTGCTCCACAATCAAGCGTTCTTACTTGAGCTAGCGTTAAATCTTTTATGTATTTGCCAACGTACGGGTATTCCGAATCGCCAACGAATGCTGGTTTTGTGTCAGTGCATTTGGTACCTGTAATTTTACGGTCATGCGTAATGACAGCTTGATGATCTTCAGTTTTTTGTACGTCAAGCTCAAGGGTACTTACGCCAAGTTCAAGAGCATGGGAGAATGAAGCAAGAGTTGACTCAACTGTCAGCCCCAGTCCTCCACGGTGTGCTTGAAGGTCAAATCCTTTTGGTCCAAATGACTTTAACGTATTCTGGTTCACATTTTATGCAAAAACTTGGCTAACGCCTGAAAATACCATAAGTGATGTCATTGTTGCTAAAATTAACTTTTTCCCATTCATTTATAATCATCTCCTCAAATAAATCTATTACTCTATAAGAATAGATGACAAATTTAAAGTTCAAATGATTAAAATAATAAATAAAAGTAAATAAATGTTGAAAAATGTAAAGATAATTAGTTTTTTAGAGAAAAAAATAAGCCAAATCCATCTTAAATCGGATTTGGCTTTAAGTTTATTGCGCTTTTTTTGATCTATTTTCTTTTATTTCAAAAGTTAATTTTTCTTTACCCATTAAGATAATTGCGATAAAACCTAAAGTGATTGGAATTAGTGTCCATTTAAAAGTAGTCGCTACAGAATGGGCCATTGCTTCTGAGATTTTATGAAGTACTTCTGGTGGAATTTTAGCTCTTGCATCAGCGGATAATAAAGCACGTGAGTCAACTTTTCCACCAAATGCACCTAAATTACCAAGTAAATCACTTACTTTATTTTTAAAAACGTGGTTTTGTATTGTACCAAAAATAGTAACACCGATCGTCATTCCTAATGTTCGAAAGAAAGTATTTGTTGATGTTGCGATGCCACGTTTTTGCGGCTCGATTTTGTGTTGAGTTGCCATACTTAATAACGAGAATGAACATCCCATTCCAAGTCCAGCGATAATCATGTAAAACGTTACTGTTGATCGAGCTGTATCAGTATCTAATGTACTTAATAAATACATACCGATAAAGAATAAAACAACTGAAACTAACATGATGCTTCTATAACTAAATTTACGTACTGATTGTCCTGCTACTTGGCTACCTACAACTGAACCAAGCATCATCGGAATAAGAATGATACCAGAATTTGTGGCTGTACCACCATAAACTGATTGAACAAAAAGTGGGATTAATACGGTCGTAATAATAAAAGCAGAACCGTAGAAAAATGCAACACCTTGAGTTGCTGCAAAAAGTTGCTTTTTAAATAAGCTAAATGAAATGATGGGTTCTTCAACTTTTCTTTCAATTAATATAAATGCGATAAACAAAACGGCAAAGATGGCAAATAAAGAAATAATTGGACCAGAGTTCCAATCGTATTCATTTCCACCAAGTTCAAGTGCAAACATTAAACTGACAACTGAACCGACAAGTGTGATTGCACCAAACCAGTCGATTTTTAGTTTTCTCAGATGTAGATTTTCTTTATAAAACTGAGAAATTAAATATAAGGAAATAATACCTAAAGGTAAGTTGATATAGAAAATCCAACGCCAATCAATTTGATCAGTAATATAAGCTCCTAAAAGTGGTCCAAATACACTAGAAAGACCAAAAACTGCACCAAATAAACCAGTCATTTTCCCGCGTTTTTCAGGTGGGAAAATATCGAAAATAATGGTAAAGGCAATTGGCATTAGTGAGCCTCCACCAATTCCCTGAATAGCACGATACACACTAAGTTGAACAATACTATTTGCTGTTCCACATAATGCAGAACCAATTAAGAAAATTAAAAGTCCTAATAAATAAAATCGTTTACGACCATACATATCTGATAACTTACCAAATATCGGCATACTTGCCATAGTAGCAACTAAATATGCTGAAGTTACCCATATAAATTGGTCTAAACCTCCTAGTTCTCCAACAATTGTCGGCATTGAAGCTGAAACAATTGTGTTATCCATAGCCGCCATCAGCATACCTAATAATAGACCTGCTACGACAAAGCCAACTTTGCTGTCTTTTGAAACCACTCAAGTTTCCCCCTTAATTAATTCTTTAGTTTCTTTTGGAATCAATTCATTAATATCATTCCAAAATTTAAATAAAAATGTTAACTCTTTATCATCATACTCGTTAAAAATAGAAGAAAGAGAATCAGATAATGGTTTAAAGAGCTCTGCTAATTCATCATCACGTTCATACACAGGTTGAATAATTACTCGTCTACGATCATTAGGATCTTGAACACGTTCAACAAAGTTGACTTTTTCAAGTCGGTCAATAACACCTGTTATAGCACCGGTAGATAGATGTGTTAACTTAGATAACTTTCCAGCTGTAATCGGACCAGTATGGCAAAGTAATTCTCGACATCGTAAATCAGTCGCATTTAAATGAAGATTTGAGGCAAGCCCTTCGTTAAAAAGAACGATTGAAGTGTTAAATTTTCTAATTTCCATAATTAAAGCTGGAATTAATTCACTTCGATTGACTGGTTTTTCTAACATTTCATTCTCTCCTTAAAATAGGAAGTACTAAAAAAAGTTAACGTAACTAAATATCTTAGTAACTAAAATAATTATAATTCAAAGAAACTAATTAAAGTAGAAATTGTGAGTATTTTAACCAAAATTTAATTTGTAAGAAGTTGTAATTAGTTTAACTCTAGGGATTCAATAAAGAACTTTTATTATGCATTTTCTACTGTTTTTTTCAATAATAAGGTATCTTTTAACGAATGCTATATAAGGAAGCTAATGAAAAAAGTGTAGGTGTTAATATGAAAAAGACTATTGAAATTGTCCCTTATCGTACTTCATGGGAAGAAGATTTTCAGTCTGAAAAAAAGGCAATTGAACTATTATTACCAGAGAAAGTAGCGATTTATCATATAGGTAGTACTTCAATTCCAAATATGTTTGCGATGCCAATCATTGATTTGATGATAGTGGTAAAATGCTTAAAAGAGTTTGATGAATATAGTGATGTTTTAAAAAACTTAGGTTACGAACAAATGGGGGATCAATCTAAGCAAGACAGAAGATTTTTTATAAAATGTGATGATAATTGTAGTTTCCATATTCATGTATACGCAAAAGGGAATGCTGCTGTTGAACGAAATATTGCATTTAGGGAATATATGATCGCACATACAGATCAAGCAATGGAATATATAAAATTAAAAAAAGGACTTGCTAATAATCAATCAGAATATAAAAGAGGACGAGAAGAATTTTTAAATGAAATTGATCGAAAAGCAAGTAAATGGAAGAAATAACACTCCTTCCATGGAAGGAAGGAGTGGCTTAACGATGTTCCTCGTAATTCGTAAGAAGTGTAATTTCTTTAATTTTGGTAATTTGTTGTGAATTTAATGGCTTTGAAAAATAAGCGTTAATATGATCTAGTAATTGCTCTTTATTTCTAGCTCCTACAGCTAATGATGAAACTGCTTTATGTGAAAGAACATATTGTAGGGCTAAGCTATGTAAGGATTGTTGTTCATCGAGAAGTTGGAGAAGCTTATGGATTGTTTCAATACATTCTTGTTCTGAATAGGACATATAGCCTTTGTTAGATAGTTTCTTTTCCCACTTACTTGTTAATAAACCTTTTGCTACAGAACCACGTGCAATGACGGAAATATGATGTTTTTCGAAAAGCGGAAAAAATTCTTCGGGTCTACGCTCTAGAACATTATATTGCATCATAACACCTTGTATAGATGAATGATTTACAAATCGATTGATAACATTTGGACGAATTGAAGAAATTCCATAATGACGAATTAAGCCTTCTTTTACTAATTCATCAAAAGTAAAAATAGTTTCTTCATATTGATCCTCGATTGTTCCGCCGTGAAGTTGGTAATAATCAATATAATCTGTATTTAGTCTACGTAAACTATCTTTTACAGCTTCTTTTATATATGCTCTTGATGGATCCCAATACCATTTATTATCATTTGAATGATTCCAACGGTTTCCGACCTTCGTAGCAATAATCACTTGATCTCTACGACCTTTTAATGCTTTTCCAACGATTTCTTCATTTTTACCGAAATCATATAAATCAGCAGTATCAAAGTAATTGATTCCAGCATCGATTGCAGCATGAATTGTTGAAATCGCCTCATTTTCTTCAGTCCCAAGAGACATACAACCTAAACCAATTTCGGAAATTTCTAATAAAGTAGAACCAAGTTTACGTTTTTTCATATAAATCCCTCCAAATTTAATTGTAGGGAAAAGAGAATTATTTTACAACATAGAGGAGCTTACCTTTGGAGTTTTGAATCCATTCTTGAACAGTTTTATATTGCATACCAATAACTTCGAGCGTTTTTAAAATATCTGTTTTGGAGCCTACAAGAACAACAGAATTTTCCGTCATACACATTTTCATCAGACTACCTCATTTCAGAAAGTATTTTAATGAAATAAATGATAAAATGTATGTGACAACCATATAAATTAGAACAAGGTGATGAAAAAAATGAAAAAATTTGAAGAAAAAACACTAGCAGAAGAAAAAATATTTTCAGGAAGAGTGATCTCTCTTTATCATCAAAAGGTAGAATTACCGAATGGAAATACAAGTACACGTGAAATCGTAAAGCATCCTGGTGCAGTTGCTGTTATTCCAATTACAAATGAAGGTAAAATTGTTTTTGTAGAGCAGTATCGAAAAGCGCTAGAAAGAAGTCTTTTAGAAATTCCAGCAGGGAAATTAGAAAAAGGCGAAGAGCCATTAGTGACAGCTAAACGAGAGCTAGAAGAAGAAACTGGATATGAAGCTGCCGAGTGGGAGCATATACAATCTTTTTATACTTCACCAGGGTTTGCAGACGAATACATACATATATATGTTGCAAAAGGTTTAAAGAAATTAGAGAATAGTGCTGCTTTAGACGAAGATGAATTTGTCGAAATGTTTGAGCTAACATTAGACGAGTGTTTAGAAGAGCTAAAAAAAGGTTCAATCCATGATGCAAAAACATGTTTCGCAGTCCAATATTTACAATTATTACAAAAAAATTAAAATAAAATTAAAATAAATCTCAAAATATGGTAATAACATGATAAAATAAAATGACATTTTTTGAGAGGATGAGTAGATGAGAATTTCGTCAATTAAAAAAACAGCTAAAAATCGTCTATCAGGAAATTGGGGAAAAGCGATTTTAACCCTCGTATTTTATGGTGTATTACAAGGACTTATTTATATGTTACTAAATGGACCAGTTAATCAACATTATACGGGTAGTATATTTTTAGATTTGGATCAACAAGATTTAATTCCTGGTGGAGTCCAAACCGTAATCGAAATCGTTAATGCAATCATAAATACTCTTTTAGGCTATGGTTTACTTGTTTACTTTATTAAGTTGATTCGTGATGAAGAAAAAAGTATATCGGACATATTTTTCTATTTTAAAAGTGGACATCAATTTATTAGAGGGATATTAGTTGGGTTTTTAGTAACTTTATTTACAGTATTATGGACGATTTTACTGATCATTCCTGGAATTATCAAAGCCCTCGCTTATTCACAAGTCGGGTATATTTTAAAAGATAATCCAGATCTAAATGCCCTTGATGCAATTACTCTAAGTAGAAGAATGATGGATGGATATAAATGGAAATTCTTTTTACTAGGGCTTTCATTCATTGGCTGGGGCCTATTGGTAGTTATCACATTTGGGCTTGCATTGTTTTATGTAGCACCATACTTTTACACTTCTCAAGCTCAATTTTATGAAGAAGTAAAAGAAGCCTACGAAGATAAAAAGGAAACAATCTAAAAACCTTAAGAAGAAAGGCGTTAGTTTTATTAACGTCTTTTTTTCTCGTTTTTTAAGGATTATATCGAAGCACATTTTTTAAAGTAAAAATGAAAGATAAAATAGAATACATGAAAATTGAATACAATAAGACAACTAATCTAATCATATACGATGAAGGTGAGAATATTGTTTGTTAATGGTGAGCTTGGCACATATCACGTTCGAATAAAAGGTGAAGGCAAAGTTACAGTTCTATTAGAATGTGGAATGATGCATACTCTTCATCAATGGAATTATTTACAAGAAGAGTTGAGTAAATATGCCAAAGTTATAACATACGATCGCTTAGGTTATGGAAAAAGTGGAATATGGACGACAGAACGATCAACAGAACAACAAGCTTATGAATGCTATGATCTTTTATTAGCATTAAATATTAAAAGTCCACTAATTGCAGTTGGACATTCTCTAGGGTCATATATTGTATTCCAAATGTCTCGGCTTTTTCCAAATGCGATCCAATCAATGATTTTACTCGATCCAACACATCCTACTTTAGAGGAACATGAGCAGAGATTATATGATAAATTACTATATCAATTTGCGTTAATGATGAAGAATGCGAACCAATTTCGTCTTATTAAGGCTATTCCAACTAAACTAATTAATAAAATAATGAAAACTGCTCCAGATCATCAGCTCGAAATAATTAGCTCAATTAAGAGCTATAAGCATTGGAAGACTGTTGTCAGTGAGTGGAAAAATCTATACTATAGTAACTTACGAATAAAAGACGCATTGAAAATAAAAATGAATATACCTTTACTAGTATTAACAGCTTCAAATCAAAGTGGATTACAGCTTAATCTGAAGAAAAAAAAGGAATTACTACATAAAGTTGAAAAATATCATAGTGAATATTGTGAAACAACGAATCAAGGTAATCGTCAAACACTAGAAGGGTACAATCATTCAGCTATTTATGGTAATAATGAAGAAAATGCAAAATCAATCGGTCAAATCATAAAAAAACAAATTGAATTATTAAATTAAAGAAATGCTGTTTTTAGTCCTTGTTGACTTTAACAGCTTTTTTTATTTTTTCAAAACTTTAAATCAACACCTCACAACATGAAATAACAACAAGACATACATTTTTTTCGTATTATTAATTTTCGAACTTTTATAAATTAAAAGAATAAATTACTTGTCCATTCATAAAATGAAGAGAGAATATAGTGCAGGAGATGATATCATGACAAGAAGCTCAGTCAAATCAATGATGAAAAAACATGTTAAAGATTATTTGTCACTCTATATTTTTGTTAGTGTGATTTTACTTTTTGGTGTAGTATTTGGAGCAGTCATCGTAAATAGTATGAATGTGAGTCAAAAGCAGGATATTCTATCGTTTATTACTCATTTTTTTGGACAAGTTAATAATGGTGATTATATTAGTGGAAATGAAGTGTTCCTTTCGAGCTATTCTACTCATTTGAAGTTTTTAGCTTTGATTTGGATATTAGGTATCTCAATCATCGGATTACCAATCATTCTTATCTTACTATTTATGAAAGGATTGGTAGTTGGTTTTACAGTAGGGTTCTTAGTCAATCAATTAGGCTGGCACGGTATTTTATTAGCATTTTCTTCTGTTTTTCCACAAAACGTTATCGTTTTACCACTTTATATATTACTAACAGTTTTAGCGGTACAACTGTCCATTCGTATGATTCGAAAACAATTTATTAAAAATGATAATGAACCAATTATGAAACAGTTAATCTCGTATTCTTTTGTTTTTGGAATTGTTGCTGTTTGCTTAAGTATGGCAAGTATTATTGAGGCATATGGTTCAACTTATTTTTTAAAAGCCATCTCTGAAATAATTGTTTCAAAAAATTAACAAATAATTTTTGACACTTTCTCTATCTTTGTTATAATTATTATCAAGTGGCGAGGGAGTGAAAAAAATGGAAGAACGAGTTGAACGAATAAAGAAACAACTACATTTAGCAGGATATAAATTAACACCACAACGTGAATCTACAGTTCGTGTTTTATTAGAAAACGAAGAAGATCACCTAAGTGCAGAAGATGTTTACCTCCTAGTGAAAGAAAAATCGCCTGAAATTGGACTTGCTACTGTTTATCGTACGTTAGAATTACTAACTGAGTTAACAATTGTTGATAAAATAAATTTTGGTGATGGGGTTTCAAGATACGACTTAAGACATGAAGGTGCTCAACATTTTCACCATCATTTAATTTGCACGGTTTGCGGAGCAGTGGATGAAATTCATGAAAATCTATTAAGTGAAGTTGAAAAGACAGTTGAAGAACGTTGGAATTTTAAAATTAAAGATCATCGATTATCATTTCATGGTGTATGTCATCGTTGCCATGAACAAAATGAAAAGTAATAAAATGATTTTAATTTAATTAAAATCATTTTATTTTTTGATTCCTAAAGACGGAGCAGTTCAATAAAAAGAGTCTGCTCTTTTTCATGTTCTTAAAATTATACTGTGTGATCATTAATGTTTGATTTTTGAAGTATGATTTGTCCTAATTTTGCATAGTATGTAGTAATGATGTCTTTACTTCTAGCAAAAGGTGGTGGTCATATGAAAAAAAGGGCAAGTATTGTTTTTAATGTAATAAAAGTTACAATTTTATTCATTACATGTACAATTTTATTTTATTTTGCTATTCAATGGATTCATTCTGAATATGAAAATATGCATCGATATGACCGACCTGAAGGTTCAATGTTAAAGGTGGACAATCATCAAAAGGATGGTGCTTTTAACCAACTGGTACGGTTTTATCAAAACGGGGAGTAATGAAATGTGACAACGACTGATAAAACACCATTTAAAAAAGAATTTGATTTTGCAACGGAGGATTTTATCCATTTTATCCAAGTTGAAAAAGGTTTATCTAAAAATACAATTCTATCATATGGTAAGGATTTAGAAAGCTACGGAAAATATTTGGACGTTGTTGAAAATATAAATAGTCTCTCAAATATAACTAGGTTACATATTATTAGTTATTTAAAATATTTAAAAGAAAGAGATTTAACCGCTCGAACAATGGCTCGTCAATTAGCAACAATTCGTTCATTTCATCAATTTTTAATTCGTGAAGTTGATGGGATGAAAGACGATCCATCATTATTAGTAGAAATTCCAAAAGCGCCAAAAGTACTTCCAAAGGTTTTATCACTGCAGGAAGTAGAGGCTTTATTAGAAGTACCAGATCAATCAACATTTGGTTTTAGAGATAAGGCAATGTTAGAATTGTTATATGCGACTGGTATGCGGGTGTCAGAGTTATTATCATTAAATCTATCTGACATTAATTTAACAATGGGATTTGTGCGATGTTTAGGTAAAGGGAGTAAAGAAAGAATTATTCCTCTTGGAAAACTTGCGATTGAATCACTTGAAAATTATTTAAAATTAGCTAGAAACGAACTAAAAGGTAAAAAAAATAATGATGCATTTTTCTTAAATCATCATGGGAATAGAATGTCTAGACAAGGATTTTGGAAAAACTTAAAAAAACAAGCTGAAAAAGCAAATATTCAGCATGAATTAACACCGCATACTTTACGTCATTCATTTGCAACACATTTATTAGAAAATGGAGCTGATTTAAGATCAGTGCAAGAAATGCTAGGACATGCAGATATATCTACAACTCAAATATATACACATGTAACGAAAAATAGACTGAAAGATGTTTATAAAGAGTTTCATCCTAGAGCCTAATTTCACAGATATTTGGTTTTTCATGTCTACATGATTAAAAACCTAAAAAATCGAGATATTGAACTTAATCTACACACTTAAGAGCTTAAATTAAGCTCTTTTTTCTTGGGAAATATTGTTATAATGTGAAAAGCATACTATATTAAATGAATCATGAATGAATTTAAAATCACTAATTCACTTGAAAGGATGAACTAAATGATTACGATTAAGACTGAACGTGAAATTAACTTAATGGATGAAGCAGGTACTTTATTGGCTGCTACGCATAAAGAAATTGCAAAAATGATTAAACCAGGGATTACGACTTGGGAAATCGATCAATTTGTAGAAAAGTTTTTAGCTGAAAATGGTGCGAAGCCAGAGCAAAAAGGTTACCGAGGATATAAATATGCAACTTGTGCATCAATTAATGATGAGATATGCCATGGTTTTCCTCGTAAGAAACCATTAAAAGATGGTGATATTGTAACAATTGATATGGTTGTAAATTTAAATGGTGCACTTGCTGACTCGGCTTGGACTTACGGTGTAGGAAATATATCGAAAGAAAACAAAGATTTATTAAAAGTTACCCAAGAATGCTTATATAAAGGAATAGAGCAAGCTGTAGTAGGAAACCGTATTGGTGACATTGGTTTTGCGATTCAATCTTATGCTGAGTCGTTAGGATATTCTGTTGTGCGTGATTTTACAGGACATGGCATAGGACCGACTCTTCATGAAGAGCCATATGTTCCTCATTTTGGTATGGCAGGTAAAGGTTTAAGACTACGTGAAGGGATGGTCATTACGATTGAACCGATGATTAATTTAGGATCATGGCATTCTACAATGGATAGTAATGGCTGGACAGCAAGAACAAGAGATGGAAAAAATTCAGCACAATATGAACATACTTTAGCGATAACAAGTAATGGACCAAAAATATTGACAAAGCAATAAGTTAATTATTTTCATTGATATTCGATTAGACTATAAAAGTTAAAATTAATAATTAAAAACCTATTAAAACTATTGACATAATGGACTAGCTAGAATACTATTATAGTATTAATAAACAATCGAATACTCCAAAGGGGAGTAGCGTCAGGAGAGATCCTGAAACAAAGTCGTCATTACATGAGAAGAAATTCTCATCGGCTTTGTTGGCATACAAATGTATGCTCAGCAAGACCTTTGCCGTAGAACTACAACTATTGGCAAAGGTCTTTTTATTTTGTAGTCGCGAAGTACAGGTTGTTTAATTAAAAAAGTAGTTTTATAAGGGGGAAGAGTCATGGATTTATTTGATGGATTAAGTATTGGTGTACTATTGAATGTAATTTTTATCGACCTGTTATTAAGTGGTGACAATGCTATTCTAATCGCATTAGCAGCGAAAAACTTACCTAAAAACCAAAAGAAAAAGGCAGTATTATTTGGTACAATGGGTGCAATTGCACTTCGTGTCGTATTTGCAGCAGTAATCGTGTATTTATTAAAAATTCCGTTTATTTATGCAGTCGGTGGTTTAATGTTATTATGGATTGCTTTTAAATTATTAGTCGATGACTCTGGACACGGCGAAGTTAAAAGTGGTGCAACTTTATGGGGAGCAGTTAAAACGATCATCATTGCTGACGCATTAATGAGTCTTGATAATGTTTTAGCCTTAGCTGGTGTATCACATGGTAGTATCGTTGCAATCGTAATTGGTATTTTAATTTCAATTCCAATTATTGTTGGCGGTAGCTCAATATTAATGAAAGTTATGAACAAATACCCAATTATTACAACAATTGGTGCAGGTATCTTAGCTTGGACAGCAGCTGGTATGATTACTCATGAAAAGATGATTAAAGATATTTTTGAAAATTATACTTTAGCTTTAGTGTTCAAAATTATCATGACTGCAATCGTAATTGTAGCTGGTACAATCGTTGCGAAAAGACAAAAACATCAAGTTACAAGTTCAGAAAATCAAACAGCATAATGCGCTAAAAGGCCAGCTAATAAAGCTAGGCCTTTTATTTTTGCAATACAGTATGCAAGAGGAATTTTTAGCAGATCATTTTAATTAGCGACTAAAAATAGAAAATAATTATGAATTATTTATGTCAAATTAATAGGATTCTGGGGAATAATAGTATCAATAGACACAAATTGGAAAATATAATTCTTGAAAAGAATTAGGACAATAAGTATACTTTAGTTGTCAGACATCTGACGCTATCTTGTAAGTTTCAGTTTGTTTCGATGAGTTAGGAGGAAAACAAATGAATAGAAAATTTAATAGAGTGTTCCTCGTTGTTATGGATTCTGTAGGGATCGGAGAAGCTCCTGATGCAGAAAAATTTAATGATGTTGGTTCAGATACACTAGGTCATATTGCTGAAAAAATGAATGGATTACATATGCCGAACATGGCAAAACTAGGATTAAGTAATATTAGAGAATTGAAAGGGGTTCCAAAGGCCGATAAGCCACTTGCTTATTTCACAAAAATGGAAGAGTCATCAGTTGGAAAAGATACAATGACTGGACATTGGGAAATCATGGGTCTTCACATTGATAAGCCATTTAAAGTGTTTGCTGATGGATTCCCTCAAGAATTAATAAGTGAATTGGAAACCCATTTTGATCGTAAAATAATTGGAAATAAACCTGCTTCAGGAACTGAGATTTTAGTTGAACTTGGTGAACAACATATGAAAACAGGCGATCTAATTGTTTATACGTCTGCTGATTCTGTTTTACAAATTGCAGCTCATGAAGAAATTGTTCCATTAGAAGATTTATATCGTTATTGTGAAATTGCACGTAAATTAACGTTAGATGATCCATACATGATTGGTCGAGTAATCGCGAGACCATTTGTAGGTGAGCCTGGAAATTTCAAACGTACACCAAATCGCCATGACTATGCATTAAAACCATTTGGACGTACGGTTATGAATGAGTTAAAAGATGCGAATTTTGATGTGATTTCAATCGGTAAAATTGCAGATATCTTCGATGGTGAAGGAATTACAAAAGCATTACGTACAGTTTCAAATATGGATGGAATGGATAAATTAGTTGAAACATTAAAAATGGACTTCACTGGTTTAAGCTTCCTAAATTTAGTTGATTTTGATGCGGTATATGGTCATAGAAGAGATCCACTAGGGTACGGTAAAGCACTAGAAGAATTCGATGCAAGATTACCTGAAGTATTTGACTTATTAAAAGAAGATGATTTATTAATGATTACTGCAGATCATGGAAATGATCCGACATATACTGGTACAGATCATACAAGAGAATATGTTCCATTACTAGTTTATAGTAAACAGTTTTCAGAAGGTAAAGAATTAGAAATACCAAAAACTTTTGCTGATATTGGAGCAACCATTGCAGAAAACTTTAAAATTGCAATGCCATCACATGGATCAAGCTTTTTTGAAAAATTGAAATAAGGTGGAGTTACATATGAATAAAGAACATATTGATAAAGCTGCAGATTTTATTAAAAGCAAAGTCGACAGAAAGCCTAAAATTGGATTGATCTTAGGGTCAGGTTTAGGTGTTCTTGTAGATGAAATAGAAAACCAAGAAAAAATACCATATCATACAATTCCTGAATACCCGACATCAACAGTAGAAGGGCATGAGGGCCAATTAGTTTTTGGAACAATACATGGTATTGAAGTAGTAGCAATGCAAGGTAGAGTTCACTACTATGAAGGTTATAGCATGGAAAAAGTTACATTCCCTGTTCGTATTATGAAAGAATTAGGTGTAGAGAAATTAATCGTAACAAATGCTGCAGGTGGAGTTAATACTTCATATGAACCTGGTGATTTAATGTTAATTACAGACCATATTAATTTCACTGGAACTAGTCCACTAATTGGACCAAATAACCCAGAGCTAGGCGTTCGTTTTGTAGATATGTCTTATCCGTATGACCGTGAATTAAGAGAACTTGCAAAAAGTGCTGCTAGTGAAGTAAATGTAAAACTTCAAGAGGGAGTTTATGCTGCACTGACAGGTCCATCTTATGAAACTCCAGCTGAAATTCGCATGTTTAGAACATTAGGTGCTGATGCTGTTGGGATGTCAACAGTATCTGAGGTAATTGTGGCACGTCATGCTGAATTAAGAGTACTCGGTATTTCATGTATTTCAAACATGGCAGCAGGAATTTTAGATCAACCTCTTAACCATGAAGAAGTAATTGAAACGACACAAAGAGTAAGAACTTCATTTTTATCATTAGTAAAAGAGATTATTCGTAAAATCGGTTAATAAAAAAGTTAACGAAAATAGTAAAGGACTTCTACATTATGTGGAAGTCACTTTTCATTAGAAGTAATATAGACAAATTAGAAAGAGGCGTTTCAAAAATGAGAATGGTAGATTTAATTGAAAAAAAACGTGACGGAAAAACATTAACAACTGAAGAAGTAAATTTTGTCATCAAAGGTTTCACAGATGGTAGTGTACCTGATTATCAAATGAGTGCTTTTGCAATGGCAGTTTTCTTAAAAGGCATGACTGAGAAAGAATATAGTGATTTAACAATGGCTATGGTACATTCTGGTGATACAATTGACCTTTCTAACATTGAAGGAATCAAAGTTGATAAGCATTCAACTGGTGGCGTAGGTGATACTACTACACTTGTATTAGGTCCATTAGTAGCTTCTTTAGATATTCCAGTTGCCAAAATGAGCGGACGTGGTTTAGGTCACACTGGTGGAACAATCGATAAATTAGAAGCTGTAGAAGGGTTCCATGTTGAATTAACAGAAGAAGAATTTACTAAACAAGTAAACGATATTAAATTAGCCGTTATCGGACAAACTGGAGATTTAACACCAGCTGACAAAAAATTATATGCACTACGTGATGTAACAGCAACTGTTAACTCAATCCCATTAATTTCAAGTTCTATTATGAGTAAAAAAATCGCTGCTGGTGCAGACGCAATTGTTTTAGATGTTAAAACTGGTGCTGGTGCATTTATGAAAGATATTGATGATGCACGTGACTTAGCGAAAGCGATGGTTAAAATTGGTAATAACGTAGGAAGACAAACAGTTGCAGTTATTTCTGATATGAGCCAACCATTAGGTTTTGCGATTGGTAATGCGTTAGAAGTAAAAGAAGCAATTGACACACTTAAAGGCGAAGGTCCAAAAGATTTAGAAGAATTATGCTTAGTATTAGGTAGCCAAATGGTTGTATTAGCTAAAAAAGCTGAAACATTAGAAGAGGCAAGAGCTAAACTTCTAGAAAATATGAAAAACGGAAAAGCTTTAGAAGTATTTAAAGCATTTTTAGTAGCCCAAGGAGGAGACGGTTCAGTAGTAGATGATCCATCAAAACTACCTCAAGCAAAATATGTACAAGAAGTAGTTGCAAAACAAGACGGTTATGTTTCACAAATCGTTGCTGATGCAGTTGGAACAGCAGCTATGAAATTAGGCGCAGGACGTGCAACAAAAGAATCAGTTATTGATTTAGCTGTAGGATTAATGCTAAACAAAAAAGTAGGCGAAGCAGTTAAAAAAGGCGATTCATTAGTTACTGTTTATTCAAGCACAGAAGACATTAGTGAAGTTGAAAAAGACTTACTTGAAAACATTAAAATTTCTACTGAAAAAGTAGAAGAACCTACATTAATTTATGATTTAATTATGGAAGCTTAATCATTATTAAAGCTATTCTCTAAATTTGAGAATAGCTTTTTTCTTCTTATTTAAGTTGAATTTTTTACTTTTCAAAAAGTTAATAACATACCATTATATCAAAGGAATAAATAATATAAGAGATGCTTTAGAACCTCAGATATAAAGGGAGCCAATTTAATGGGAAAGAAAGTGTTATTTTTCGGTGATATAGGAATTGATGATGCAATCGCTTTGGTTTATGCTCGATTAACAGAAGAAATCGATATCATTGGAATTGTCGCAGATTATGGGAATGTATCTAAAAAAGAAACGACAAGGAATGTACGGTTCTTACTAAAAAGGTCAAAAAAAGAAAATGTTAAAGTTTTTGGCGGTGCCGAGAATCCAATGACGGGAGAAATCCCAACTTATTACCCTGATATTCACGGTCCGTTTGGGTTAGGTCCAATCGATCCAGGTTTGAAATTTGAAAATTTAGAGAATTTTTATGAAGTTACAAAATTGATTGAACAGTATAAGCATGAACTAATAATCGTAAATACTGGGAGGTTAACCTCACTAGCGACACTTTTTATCTTATACGAAGATTTAATGAAAAGTGTGCATTCATACTATATCATGGGCGGAGCCTTTCTTTATCCAGGAAATGTTACTCCAGTAGCCGAAGCAAATTTTCACGGTGATCCTATTGCAGCAAATATCGTAATGAAGTATGTAAATGGTGCTTATATTTTCCCATTAAATGTAACACAACATGCGATTATAACTCCTTCAATGGTCAATTATATACATTCTAAGGGGAAAACGGATATTGTAAAACCATTATTAGACTACTATTATTTCAACTTTTATCAAAAGAAGATACCGGGGATAAAAGGAAGTCCAGTACATGATGCGGTAACTCTTATGGCAGTCATTCGTAGTGATCTATTTAAATTCTATCAATCTGCAGTTGAAATTGATTCAACTGGTGTGGCTAGTGGGCAAAGTATTGCAGATTTTCGAGTTACGGATAAACTTGAGAATTTTAATGGAAGACCGCAACAAAATATTGCAATAGGATTAGATTATGAAGGGTTTTATAAAGATTTTATGTCAGTTATGACTGGGGAGAAATTCTAGATGAAATTGTTGATTTGAATTTTAGTTTTATTAATTCTTTTACCAAACCCTTGATATTTTGCAAAGGTTTGTTTTATTTTTTAAATCAATAAAGAAGATATTTTCTTGTTTAATTATTTGATGAAATTTAGTATAATTGTAATCGTGCCTTGTTGCATGGGTGGGAGAGGGAGACATTAAAAGAGAGGAATTTCTTTGAAAAATTTATTGAACAAACAGTTTAATCTTGAAGGTAGCGGTACGACCATTAAGACGGAGTTGATTGCAGGTGCGGTATCTTTTTTAACACTTGTTTATATTTTGTCCGTTAATAGTACAATTTTGCATGATGCAGGTATACCGTTCCAAGGTGCAATGATTGCTACAATCTTATCAGCTTTCTTTGGAAGCGTTATGATTGGATTATGGAGTAATTCACCATTAGTATTAGTTCCAGGAATGGGCATCAACGCATTGTTTACTTATACAATGGTTGGAGAAATGGGAATGAGTTGGAAAGAAGCACTTGCTGTTGTATTTGTAAGTGGCATCTTATTATCAATTTTATCATTCACAAAATTAATTAAGAAATTAACAACTGCGATTCCATTATCACTAAAAAGTGCAATTACAGTTGGAATTGGATTTTTCTTAACGTTTATCGGTCTTCAAGCTGGTGGAATTGTTGTAAAAAATGAAAGTACGTTTGTATCAATCGCAAATTTTACAAATGTAGATGTTTTAGCAACAGTTATTACACTAGGTATTGCAATTTATCTTTTTATTAAAAATGTACCTGCAAACTTTTTAATTACGGTAATTTTAGGTACAATCGTTTCATTCATTTTACATGGTGGAATTGAAAAAGCACATGATACAACAAAAATTACAATGAAATCTGCTAGTGAAGTTGTCGGACAACTGACCTTTACTCAAGTATTGAGTTTTCCATTTTGGATTGCAGTATTTTCGTTAACGATGGTTGTGTTGTTCGAATCAATCGGTATTATTCATGGTCAATTAAGCATGATGAACCAAGAGCATAAGCAACAAAAGGTTGTTCAAGGTGCTGCGTTTGGTATTATTTTATCCGGTTTATTTGGTACTAGTCCGACAGTTATAGCTGTAGAAGGTAGTGCTGGGATTAGTTCTGGTGGTCGAACAGGTCTTACTTCGATTGTAACTGGATTTTTATTTTTAGGATGTTTACTCTTTATGCCATTAATCGCCTATATTCCAACATCTGCGATTGCACCAATTTTAATCATAATTGGTTCATTGATGGTTAAACATATTACAGATATTCAATTGGATGATCCTACTGAAGCGATACCAGCCTTCTTAATTTTAGCATTCATCCCATTAACATATAGTATTATTGACGGAATTGCATTCGGTTTTATTGCTTACCCATTAGTTAAAATGGCAGCAGGTAAGAAAACTGAAATCACACCATATATGGTTGCAATTTCAGCATTATTCTTTGTACGATTTGCATTAAACTTCATTTCATAAAAAAAAGCGCTGATTCTCTTCTTAAGAATCAGCGCTTTTTTAGTTAGAATAACATTAATCAAAAAATTTATTTAAACGTTTATAGAAGAAATAGCCAACAAGCGTACCAATTATTAATCCAATTAGGTAAATAATCGTGTTATGCCCATTTGCAATGGTAGATGTTAATAATGCAATTAATGTCGCTGCAAGATATACAAATAAGGCATTAACGAATAAACCGAATTTTTTATATACGAATAATTTGCCATTATTGACATTCGCAGATCTGTTATAACATAATAAACCGATTACAAGAAATGCAACGATATAAAGGATAATTATCGTTAAATTTCCATAGTCCATAGTTGGATAATGAATAATGTGTTCATTAAAATCTCTGGAAATTGATAAATCTTCTGCTTGGAATGGAATAGACCAACTAGTTATCGCTTTTTCGCTTTTACCAGACAATTCATAGTTAAAGATGCCGTTTAAATTTGAATAGATGCTAAAATAGATAATACTAGGTGAGAAAATCGTAAAAATAGTGAAAAGTGTTTGAGAAAAATAATGACCTGTTATTGTCCCAATCGATAGACCAATTGTAAAAAAAGCAATCGTAAATAGGAAAATTACAGTAAAAATCGTTACAAATGATGAAGCGTTAATATACTTGTGAAGATTAGTATTGTAATGGATTAATAGAGTTAAAATAAATAATCCAATAGTTGCCATAAAAATATGAGCGACTCCAAACATCCATTTTGATAGATAAAGTTGTCTCGGTGAGTAAGGAAGCGAAAATTGAAAATCAATTCCTCCTGTATTTCGACCAATTCCTATTAATAAGATACTTAATATTAGTACAATGATTGGTGAAAAAATAGCAAGCATACTAAAGTCGTCTATATAAAAATATGGATTACTTGGATCTGTTAGTAAGGCTCGATTTAATTCATCAGTGTTATTGTAATAGCTAAATGGAATTATAATTAGATAGACAAGATAGAGTAAAATAAGTGCAAGCCTAGATTGTTTCGAATTAATTAACCACAATGCTTTACTAAACATATAAGTCCCCTCCATCGTTTATGAAAAATAAATCCTCTAATGTCAATGGAAGTTCTTCTAAAAGAAGTGGATTTTCATTTTCCATTCGTTTTATATATTCGTTCTTATTTCCATTAATAATGATAATTGCTACTTTACCGGTTTTTGAGAATACAGAAATAGACGGGTCATCTTCAAATATTTTAGGTAAACCATTTTCAAATGCTACTTGTAATTTATAAAATTGACTCGTACTTTCTTCCATTGTAGAGATTGAGTTAATTCTTCCATCCTTAATAAATAAATATTGATCAATTATTTTTTCAAGCTCTGCAAGATGATGTGATGAAATAATAACTCCGACTGAGTTTGTACTTGCATATTCAATAATTAATTGCAAAACAGTCCGTTTAACGACTGGATCTAAACCGTTTGTTGGTTCGTCTAAAATGACATATTTTGCATCTGTAGAAAAGGTTAATAATAAATAGATCAGTGTTTTCATCCCTTTTGAGAATTTACGTAGGGATGTATTAGGTAATTTATATTTATTTAATGCTTCTAGAAATTTGTATTTATTGAAGTTTGGGTATGAATTTTCATAAATCGTAATAAGTTCTTTTACACTATATTGATTAATGAAATTGGTAGAATCACTCATATATGCTATTTCTTTTCTAATATTAGGTGATTCGTTAATTTCTTTATCGTCAATTTGTATTGAGCCTTCGTCTGGAGATAGAATGCCAACGATTGTTTTTAATAGGGTCGTTTTACCAGCTCCATTTCTACCAATTAAGCCTGTGATTTTACCTTTTTCTATTTGGAAGTTTAGATTTTTTAATACTTCATTTTCATCGAGTTTTTTACTTAAATGATTGATTTTCAGCAAACTATTCAGCTCCTTTATTAGAATAAAACTCTTTTACCCAATTAATTATTTCTTCCTCATTTACGCCATCTGTTAAACAATCAATTAATAAATTGGATAGTTTATTTTTATATTTTAAAAGGGTATCAGTTGAAACAGTCTCCTTCGTTAAACCAATTACAAATGTTCCTTTACCCCTTATCGTTTCGATGACTCCGATGCGCTCTAATTCTTGATAGGCTCGACTAACAGTATTTGGATTAATCACTAATGTAGTTGCTAATTCACGTACAGAAGGAAGTTTATCTCCATTTACCAAAATCTTTCTTAGGATTTGTTCTTTTGTTTGTAGAACAATTTGCTCCCAAAGGGGTAAATGGCTTCTTGGGTCTAAAATAATTATCAAGAGATCACCACCTTATATGTTTTCTTAAGTGTATGGAGTGTATTAAGTGTATGGGTATATTTAATACACCTTACTTATATCATATGTACGCATATATGTAAATAGTTCCATTCTTTCTAATATTTTCTTCTGTATTTGATTAAACTACTTATATTTGGAAAAAATATGTATGAAAAGAATGGAGGGTTATAGATGAAAAGGGTATTACTAACTCTTTTAAGTAGTGTTATGATCTTTTCTTTAGCACTACCTAAAGTAAATGCAAGAGAAACACAAAATAATGATGTCAGTTTGGCAAAAAATGCATTATCTTCCGTAATTATTGAACAAGACACAGGAAAAATCTTATATGAAAAAGATGCTAGAAAAGAGCTTCCACCAGCAAGTATGACTAAGATTATGACAATGCTTATTATTATGGAAGAAATCAATAAGGGAGATCTCAAGTTAGATGATAAAGTAATGACAAGTGAACATGCTGCGTCAATGGGCGGATCACAAATCTTTTTAGAACCTGGCGAAGAGATGACAGTAAGAGAAATGTTGAAAGGTATTGCAATCGCTTCAGGAAATGATGCATCGGTTGCAATGGCAGAGAAAATTTCAGGTACAGAAGAGGCATTTGTCGCTTTAATGAATAAAAAAGTAAAACAGTTAGGATTAAAAAATACACATTTTGAAAATCCAACTGGGCTACCTGCACCTGGTCATTATTCATCGGCGTATGATATGGCAGTCATGGGAAGAGAGCTATTAAAATATCCATTAATCACAAAGTTTACTGGTACTTATGAAGATTACTTGAGAAAAGATACTGAAAAACAATTTTGGTTAGTAAATACGAATAAACTTGTCCGTTTTTATCCAGGAGCAGATGGATTGAAAACAGGATTTACTGCGGAAGCAAAGTATTGTTTAACAGCAACTGCTAAGAAGAACAACATGCGAGTAGTTAGCGTGATTATGGGGGCGCCAACTTCTAAAGAAAGAAATGCCCAAATGACAAATATGCTTGATTATGCATTTAATCAATATCAAGTAAAGCAATTGATTAAACAAGGTGAGAGTATTGAGAGACTTAATATTAGTAAAGGTAAGTCTAAAGGTGTAAATGTTATCACAAAAAGCCCAGTTTCAGTTGTATTGAAGAAGGGTCAAGCGATGAATAAAATTACAAAAGATATTAAGTTGAACAAACATATGCAAGCACCAATTAAAAAAGGGCAAGTTGTCGGAGTTTTAGTATTAAAACAAGGTAATAAAGTTTTATCAAAAACAGACTTGGTTGCGAATAAATCGGTAAGTAAAGCTAATTGGTATGATTTATTTAAGCGTACTGTTGGAGGATTCAATTGATTTCTTCCGACTAATTTCGAGTATTACAGAAAGATTTGGCGTTTTACCACTAGTTTTGTCATACGTGAAGGAATTCGGTTTAGTTTTAACGAAACTCTAAAATAACCGTCAAATAGGGAGGTTATTGTAGTGAGTCTTAATATTGAACTTGAAGTGAAAAATGCAATCCTTTGTGTAAGACTTGCAGGCGAACTAGATCATCACACAGCTGAGGATTTACGTTTGCAAGTAAATGAGGTATTAGAGTCACAGACTATCAAACATATTTTATTAAATCTTGAGCATTTAACTTTTATGGATAGTTCTGGTTTAGGTGTCATTTTAGGTAGATACAAAGTTATTCGAAATAAAGGTGGAGAAATGGTTGTATGTTCAATTTCTCCATCAATTAAACGGTTATTTGATATGTCTGGCTTATTTAAGATTGTTCATTTAGCCGATGATGAGTCAAATGGACTTAATGTATTGGGGGTGGCATAATGCGAAATGAAATGAACCTTCAATTTTCCGCATTAAGTCAAAATGAATCATTTGCTCGTGTAACTGTAGCTGCGTTTATTACCCAGCTAGATCCTACTTTAGATGAATTAACTGAGATTAAAACTGTCGTATCTGAGGCGGTTACAAATGCGATTATTCATGGTTATGAAAATAATCCTGAAGGGATCGTATTCATTTCAGTTCTTCTTGAAGATCAAACAGTAACTTTAACAATCAGAGATGAAGGTATTGGTATTGCTGATTTAGATGAAGCAATGCAACCTTTATATACTTCAAAACCAGATTTAGAAAGATCCGGCATGGGATTTACGATTATGGAGAATTTCATGGATCAATGTGAAGTTGTGTCCACTGTCAATGTTGGTACAACGATTACGGTTAAAAAGTACTTATCAAATAGCAATGTTTTAAGTAATTAAGGAGAATCGCCTATGGACGTAGAAGTCAAGCAAGATCAACCCCGTGCGCAGTTAAAGGATCATGAATTAAAAGAGTTAATTAAGCGTAGTCAGGCTGGAGATCAATTGGCTAGAGACAGCATCGTCGGGCACAACATGAGACTTGTATGGTCAGTTGTTCAGCGCTTTATTAACCGTGGATATGAACCAGACGATTTATTTCAGATTGGTTGTATCGGATTGTTGAAATCGGTAGATAAATTTGATCTATCTTATGATGTACGATTTTCTACATATGCTGTTCCGATGATTATCGGAGAAATCCAACGATTTATTCGAGACGATGGAACAGTTAAAGTAAGTCGTTCATTAAAGGAAACAAATAATAAGATCCGAAAAGCAAAAGAAGAGTTAAGTAAAACGCTTGGAAGAATGCCTACAATTAATGAGATTGCTACTCATATGGAAATTACACCAGAGGATGTTGTACTTGCACAAGAAGCTAGTAGAGCTCCTTCGTCAATTCATGAAACAGTGTATGAAAATGATGGTGATCCAATTACATTGTTAGATCAAATTGCTGATAATCATGAAACAAATTGGTTTGAAAAATTTGCATTAAAAGAAGCGATTAAACAACTAGATGACAGAGAGCGATTAATTGTCTATTTAAGATATTATAAAGATCAAACTCAATCAGAAGTTGCTGAGCGATTAGGAATTTCTCAAGTGCAGGTTTCAAGACTAGAGAAGAAGATTCTCCAACAAATGAAAGACAAAATCAAATAAAATCTTGAGCTAAAAAAGCTGAAGAATCGTAGGAAATACAATACGATTTTTCAGCTTTTTTATTTTGTATTTACTGTTAACTAAAAGCTCCAAATAAAGATGAAATCTATTTTGGCAATTTGTTTTTTCTTGATTTTACTTACCGAAAAAATCAGATAAAACTTCCTGGACTTATATTTTTGGGAAGTTTTCACATACTAGTTGTAATTGAATTTATAAAGCTTTGAAACTGAGGGGAAAGTATGAAAAAGGTGTTATATATTAAATTACTTAATCGAATCGTTGTACAAGTAGGTAAACGTGTACATCTAGGAGAGATTGCACGATTACAAGGGATAAATGTTGATTTAACCCAAATTAAAAATATCATTGTACATGAATCTAAAAAGGAGGATGGTACACATACAGTTATTGATATTCTAGATCTTTTACCTTTAATTCAAGAAATAGAACCTGACATTACATTTGAACTAATCGGAGTGACGATGTGCATAATAGAACTTAAAAATGAAGTTTCAAAGGATCACTTTTTTCTGTTTTGTTTCGTTTGGATCTTGTTATTTACAGGTTCTTCATTAGCTATTATTTATTTCCATGAAGATGTTAGCATGCAGCAGGTTCAACAACGAATTTACTATATGATTACAGGAGAACTTAATTATAAACCTTTATTATTTCAAGTACCATACTCGTTTGGACTAGGAATTGGGATGATTTTATTTTTTAATCAATGGTTTAAAACAAGATTAAATGAAGAACCGAGTCCTCTTGAAGTAGAAATGTTTCAGTATCAACGTTCAATTGATGAATACATGTTAGTAAATGAAAATAAAAAGCCAAACAAAAGTGTAAATACCGATGATTAAACAATTGTTAATCGTATTTGTAGGTTTTTCAGGAGGTATTGCTGTCGGTACTGGATTTGTAGCATTTTTATCGGTAATTGGAATTATTCCGAGACTAACGCAGTTAACGAAAACGATTCATAAAATACGCGCTTATGAATTTTCAGTTATTTTAGGAGCAATTTTTGGTTGCTGGATCAGTTTGCGAAATACCGTATTCAATTTACCGCATCTATTTTCAGTTTTTATTGGTTTGTTAGCAGGTATTTTTATTGGAATGTTGGCTGCAGCGTTAACCGAAGTTTTAAACGTATTTCCAATCTTAGCAAAACGAATTGGCATTCAAAAGAAAATTGTGTACTTATTAATGGCAATCGCATTAGGAAAAGTTTTTGGTTCGTTATTTCATTGGATATATTTTATAGAGTAAAGGATGGATAAAATGAGTGGGAAATTAAAAGCTAATTATAAAGAGAATATAAAAGCATATCAACCGAAAAAACCAGTACTAACAAATTGTATTAAAGCATTTTTAGTTGGGGGATTTATTTGTTTTTTAGGAGAGTGTATTACGAAAATCTATATAAACTATTTTAATTTTACTGAAAAAAATGTAGGTGACCCAACTGTTGCTACACTTGTTTTAATTTCTAGCTTACTTACAGGTTTAGGGATTTATGACAAAATTGGACAATTTGCAGGTGCAGGTTCAGCTGTTCCTGTAACAGGTTTTGCCAACTCTATGACAAGTGCCGCAATGGAACATAGAAGTGAAGGTCTAGTTCTAGGGGTTGCGACAAATATGTTTAAACTTGCTGGTTGTGTAATTGTTTATGGAGTTGTTTCGGCATATATCGTTGGAATGATCCGATACGCTTTGAGAGTATTTTTTTAGGAGGTGACTACATATGGCTTTAGTTGGTAAACAAACTTGGGAGTTTCAAAATGGTGTTTATGTCCAAGCATCAGGCACCGCTGTCGGACCAAAAGAAAACCTGGGACTGTTAGCCGGTAAATTTGATTATGCTTATGAAGATCTTCATTGTAATGAGGATAATTGGGAATTAGCGGAAAGAGCATTAATGAGAAATGCAATTTCAGTAACACTAAAAAAAGCAAAAAAAACTGTAGAAGATGTCGATGTTTTTTTAGCAGGTGATTTATTAAATCAGAATGTTACTGCAAACTTTATGGCAAGGGAATTACAACTACCTTTTTTATGTATGTTTGGAGCATGCTCCACTTCAATGGAAACGGCTGCACTTGGTGCACAGTTAATCGATAGTGGATACGCAAAAATGACATTAGCAGCAACAAGTAGTCATAATGCTACTGCAGAAAGGCAATATCGATATCCAACAGAATATGGTGGACAAAAACCAGATTCAGCAACCTTTACAGTAACTGGAGCAGGTAGTATTCTTCTTTCAAATAAAAAAAGTAAAATTAAGGTAAAATGCGCCACAATCGGTACAGTGCAGGATTTAGGTTTGACAGATCCATTTGATATGGGTTCTGCGATGGCACCAGCCGCAGCCTATACAATCGTACAACACTTTAAAGACACAAATACAACACCTAATGATTATGATTTTATCGTAACTGGAGATCTATCAGCTGTAGGCGCACCAATTTGCGAGCAACTTGTTAGAGAAGAAGGATATGATATGGCAGGAAAATACAATGATTGTGGATTGTTAATCTATGATCGAGAAAATCAAGAAGTATTTGCTGGTGGAAGTGGATGTGCTTGTTCAGCGGTTGTAACATATGGCCATTTATTTCAAGAGTTAAATAAAGGTACTTATAAACGAATTTTAGTAGCGGCTACCGGCGCTCTTTTAAGCCCGACAATGATTCAACAGAAAGAATCAATTCCAACTATTTCTCATGCTGTCGTTTTCGAAAGCTGTTAGGAGGTGTTTTTGATGGATTTTATAACTGCTTTTATAGTAGGTGGTCTAATTTGTGTGGTTGGTCAGTTATTGTTTGATTTCACAAAATTAACACCAGGGCATGTGATGTGCATATTTGTAGTAATTGGGTCAATTTTAGATGGGTTTGGCATATACGATAAGCTAATAAAATTTGCAGGTGCGGGTGCAACCGTTCCAATTACTAGTTTTGGTCATTCTTTATTACATGGAGCAATGGCAGAAGCAAGTGACCATGGATTTATTGGTATAGGAATGGGGATCTTTTCTCTAACTTCATCTGGAATTTCAGCAGCTATTTTATTCTCATTTTTAGTCGCACTTCTTTTTAAGCCAAAAGGTTAACTTATGAAAAAGAAAAGGATCATTATCGTAACCGACGGAGATGTATATGCACATCGGAGTATTGAGTATTTGGCAAAACAATTTGGCGGATGCACAATATCACAATCGCAAGGTAATCCCACTAAGTTTTCTGGAAAGAAAATGGTTGAAATCATAATGCAAGCACAAAAAGAACCAATATTTGTATTATTTGATGACAGTGGCTATATGGGAGAAGGTCCTGGAGAAAAAGCATTAAAATACGTAGCTAGTGATAAACATATCGAAGTTATTGCTGCACTAGCAGTAGCATCAAATACACATCATCAAGAATGGACAAAAGTGGATGTTAGCATTGATAACGAAGGGAATTTAACTGAATACGGTGTTGATAAGTTTGGAGTACCAGATATTGAAATCGGAAGAATAAATGGAGACACCGTCTATAACTTAGATCAACTAAATATTCCTTTGATTTTAGGAATCGGAGATATTGGAAAGATGGGTGGAAGAGATGATATATCGATCGGTTCACCCATTACAAGAAAAGCAATTGAATATATCCTCGAGAGGAGTGAACTCCAATGACTACGAAAAAAGAGCCGACAAAACTTACAAATAAACTAGTTACAAATGCTCATACAATAAGTGATCGAATTGGTTATGGAGTAAGTTTTGACATTGGAAAACGTGTAATATTTGTAAATAAAGTGGAAGTGAATCTTTATTATGTTAACGGGTTAACGGATACTAGTTTTATTCAAAGATTTTTAGACGACTTAATTGGTTTAGAAAAAGTCGAGAAAAATAAATCAATGTTTAAAAATATTGAGGATACGATTGTTCATCAATCGGTAGAAACTGTGTTAACGTTTGAAGATGTTATCAAAAAAGTATTATCAGGTTTAATTGTAGTATTAGTTGATGGAGAAGATAAAGGACTGGCAGTCGATGTTAGAAGTTATCCGGGGCGTGGCCCAACAGAACCAGATACTGAGCGAGTAGTACGTGGATCTCGGGATGGTTTTACCGAAAACATTATTAATAATACTGGCCTAATTAGAAGACGTATTCGCGATGAAAATTTAAGAAATGAAATTCTTCAAGTAGGTGAAAGTTCAAAGACAGATGTTTGTTTATCTTATATAGAAGGTTTAGCGCATGCGGAACTTGTTAAAGAAGTTCGAGATCGAATTACAGGTATTCACGTTGATGGTCTGACAATGACAGATAAGAAATTAGAGGAATTTATTTTAAAACAAGGATATAATCCGTTTCCTTTAGTTAGATATTCGGAAAGACCTGACGTTGTAGCAAACCATATTCTTGAAGGTCATGTATGTATTATTGTGGATACATCACCGAGCGTAATCATTACGCCTGCAACGTATTACCATCATATGCAACATGCAGAAGAATTCAGACAAACTCCTTCTGTCGGAACATTCCTTCGCTGGTGTCGTTATATAGGGATTTTTATGTCAGTCTTTTTATTGCCATTCTGGTTACTATTATGTAATTATCCAGAGGTATTACCTAAATCATTAAGTTATATTGGTCCAAAAGAAACAAGTAATATTCCAATTTATTTACAACTAATTATTGCAGATATGGGGATTGAATTCCTGCGAATGGCAAGTATACATACACCTAATGCAGTTTCCACTTCGATGGGGATTATTGCAGCAGTATTGATTGGTCAAGTAGCAATTGACGTAGGGCTTTTCCAACCGGAAGTAGTGTTATATACAGCTGTGTCTATGATTGGATCATATGCTACGCCTAGTTATGAGCTAGCACTTGCCAATAAATTAGCCAAATTTTTTATCTTAATTTTAACAGCAATATTAGGTATTAAAGGCTTTATGATTGGTTCAACATTATTTATCCTGTTTTTAGCAAGCTTGAATACTTTAAATACACCTTATTTGTGGCCATTTATCCCATTTGATGGCAGAGCATTCTGGCACTTAGTTATCCGTACAAAAGCTAGTGAAAGTCAAAAACAAAAAGGTGGAAAAACAATCGGAGATGCTACCGTTTAATCTGGTGGATCTCATCATGCAATAAAGTGGGGCAATAATAAATGAAAACTCCCATAAAAAAAACAAAACCCGGTTACTTTTTTTAGTAACCGGGTTTTGGGTTGTTTCACTATTATTTGAAGAATGAAAGAATCGCATCAAATAATGCGGAGAAGAAATCTTTTAGTTTTTGAATAAAAGATTGACCCTCTTTTGAATTTAAGTATTCTGAAATCTTATTTTTAGCTTTTGTTAATTGGTTTCCTACTTGATCCCAATTAATATTTAAATCTTTCATTTTTTCAAATAAAGACATCAAACTAGCTTTTTGATCAGCAGTTAAAGTAATACCAAGATCCTTTGCTAACCGATCAATTAAAGATTTTAATTCATCAGTGGACATGTTTGGATTTTTAGCTAACTCTTCTTTCACTTTAGTGACAAGTTGTACAGCTTTTTCATTACCTACTGAATCACCTAGTTTGGCAGTTTTAACCATTTCTTCATTTGCTACTTTTTTCACATCATCAGGTATCACTTCACCTGAGCTAAGCTCATAAGCCTTCATAATACCAGTTAAAGCAGCAGTACCAGAGACTTCAAATGGTGCAGTAATGACTATATTTGCATCTTTTAATCCAGCAGTAATTAAAGCATTTGTATACATTGAGTTAGTAACCCATGAAATATTATTTGATTGAACGACGATGCCTGTATTTTTTTCACCAATTGTAATCATAGCTGATGAAAGAGCTCGAGTACCGATTTGAGCACTAGGCACAGTACCATCTAAATATTTATGCTCCTCTTGATTCGAAACAGTCACAATTCTAGCATCAGATGGTGCACCCATTTCAGCTAATAATGCTTTCTTTTGCGTTTCAGATAAATTTTGTCCAAGAGTAACAATCGTATCACCAGGAACAGAGTCAGCAAATACCGAAAAAGGCATAGCGATTAATCCCATTGAGATGGTGAACGCTAATAACTTACGTTTTAACAAAGAGACACTCCCTTTACAATAAATCAAATTTTACATCTTACAACACTATTATAGTACTTTTAGAAAACTTGTCATTACTTTTTGTTTTTTGTATGATAATATCAGCGTTACTAGTTTATTCAGTAATGAAAAATATAGGACAATAAAGTCTTATGAAATTTGTACATACATAAGGAGGATTTTTATTATGAAAAAAGCAAGTATAACATTTGAAAATGGTGAACAAATCTTAATCGAATTATTCCCTGAGCATGCACCAGGTACAGTTGAAAACTTTGAAAAATTAATCCGTCAAGGTTTCTACAATGGTTTAACTTTCCACCGTGTAATTCCTGGATTTGTATCACAAGGCGGAGATCCAAACGGTAATGGAACAGGTGGCCCAGGATACCAAATTAAATGTGAAACGGTTGGTAATCCATTAAAGCATAAAGCTGGAGCATTATCAATGGCACATGCTGGAAAAGATACTGGTGGTAGCCAATTCTTTATCGTTCACGAGCCACAACCACATTTAGATGGCGTACATACAGTTTTTGGTCAAGTAATCGAAGGAATGGATACAGTTTTAAGAATGCGTAATGGCGATGTTATGCAAGAAGTTAAGGTTTGGGACGAAGAATAGTCAAATCAATAGTAAGTCATTAAAATGACTTTACATGAAGAAAACCACATAGGAAAATTTTCCTTGTGGTTTTCTTACATGTTAATGGTTAATCAATCTAGAAATTATTTGATAACAGTACGGACAATTTATTGAAGGTAAAAATAAGTGGTTTTTATATTAATAGATGTTTAGTTTTTATTGTTTCACATTCTTTATTATTTTTTTCCTCTGTATCCTTTTTATCTTTCTCCACATTTACAATTAAAATCGCTGTTGATAATAATGCTGGTTGTAATAGGCATTTTGATAATAATTTCGGTTCTGATGATGTGCAAATTCATGCTGGTTTTGAACTTCTCGATTACAGTTTTTTGGTGGTCCTATAAATATAGAAGGTTGTAATTCTGTTATTGCATTTTTCCATTTGGTTTCATCAAGACAGTAAGTATGGGAGACGATATTTGCAGGTGTGAATTTCATTAAATCAGAGAATAAAATCACATCAGGGGAAGGAGCATTAAATATTGCTAATAAATGAGTGTTGTCAGCAGTTGCAATTTCATAATGCCACCATCCTTGTGGTACGTTTGCAACTTGACCAGGCGTAATTGGGAAATTTAATAGTTGCTTTGTATAAGGGTTTAAAATCGATACTACTGCACCACCAGAAATACAATAAACTAATTCGGATGAATTTTGATGATAATGTGGCTCTATAACATTATTTACACTTAAATAAATATCCAATAAAGACAAATTATCTAAAGTATTTAAATCATTCACACTTAATTGATTAATAAAATTTTGATTATCTTTCACGAATGCATGATTTTTATTGATATCATAAGTATATTGAATGCTTGGCGATGTATAATCTAAATCCAACCTCATAATGATCACCCTTTTATATTACTAATTAAAATTTACTGTATTCAAAATTAACTAAATTGGTGACAAAAGCCTAAAAGGTTGAATAGGCAGGAAGAATAAATGACTAGTACCTTAAATTACTTCAAAAAACCTTCTATTCTATCTATCCTGTTTTTGCTTCTCTCTGATTTTTGTGACTTGACAGAAAAATGTGAGAATTATATATTTGAAATATTGATATAGTTGGAACGAATTTTTATATTTATCGTACTATAGAGGGAAAATCAATCATATATTATGTATTGGTTTAAGAGCTAATTAAGGTTTTAATAATTTTTAAGAGGGGTTAACATGTTAATTAGGTATAAGAAAACATATGAGAAAATTGCAATGGGCCTGCTTTCGTTTATGCCGAATGAAAAGAATGTGAAGAGCTTAGTAAATACGATTAAAGATTATGAAACGAAAGATGATCATCATTTATTCCTTTGGAAATTAGACGATATTGTTGGGATTATTGGAATACAACTACTATCAGATAAGGTAATTATGATCAAACATTTAAGTGTAAACCCTTCATTCCGAAATCAAGGTATTGCAACTTCACTTTACGATGCTATTAGATCTCAATATACAGACTATACAATCGTAACAACGCAAGAAGTAGCTTCATTTATTGAACATTGTCATGTTAGTTTGAAAGTGTTATAGAAAAAGGTGCTCAATTTTTTTTTGAGCACCTTTTTTTCATTCTAAATTCGTTTTCGTAATTCTAATTGCTTTAATCTTTCCGAAATAACATCTGTTCGATCTCGTGTAGAATGTTTGTTAATTAAATTTTCCGTAAAAGACGAGTAATATTTTTTTTGATTTTGATATCTTTTAATCAATTCTTGGTTAATTATTGGGAGATCGAAAGGGAAAAATTCTGTTTCGTTTTGAAGGTTTTGCTGTAAATCTGATATGATTTGTTGAAATCGAAATGGATCAATTCCAGCCATTTCTACTAATTTAGCATCATTTGAAAAAGTAGTAACGTGTCGAAATAATTTTCTAGCACCTGTAAAGTTTCTTCTTCTATAATGATATAACACGACAGATAATCTTATTAATCCTAACCAAACCTTTTTATATTGATGATTTAATTCAAGTTTCCATTGTTCCTCAAGAACTTCATGACATTCAAAAAAATCTTGATCAAAATGGAAATGACATAAATATTTTATGTATCGTGAGTTTTTATTGTAATGGACCAAGTTATTCACCTCTTTATGACTAAAATTTTATCAGAAATAGAATTATTTAAAAAGAAGAAAGCCTAGAGCTACTGTCTAGACTTTCACGTTTTGTTTATTCACGGGGTTAAATTAACAGATGAAAGCACATCCAACGATGATTAATAAAATAAATAATACTACGATTAAAGCAAAGCCTCTGCCGTGGCCGAAACCGCCGAACTCTGGAGAAACAGCACCTTTACTCATGAAATAACCTCCTTACCAAAAATAATTCTTCTTGCACTGATATCTTATGAAAAATTTAAGAAAATGGTATAGGCGTAACACTAAAAATTTAAGAGCAAAGTAACTTCATCGATGAAAAAAACCTTTTCTGTTATATAGTTTTATGAAATAATACTTTATACTGTTAAAAGAGTATATTTTTATTTTAAAGTAAGTTGGTGAGTAGTTTGTGAGGCAATATGAAGTTAAAATTGATGCATTTGAAGGGCCATTAGATTTATTACTTCATTTAATTCAACGATTTGAAATTGATATTTATGATATACCTGTATCTGAAATAACAGATCAATATGTTTCATATATTCATACAATGAAAGAATTAGAATTGGATATTGCAAGTGAATATTTAGTGATGGCAGCTGAATTACTTGCTATGAAAAGTAAAAGCATTTTACCTAATCATGAAGAACAAGCAGATTGGGATGCAATACTTGAAGAAGACCCTAGAGAAGAATTAATGAATCGATTAATTATATATAAGCAATTTAAAGAAGCAGCGGTATTATTTCAGGAAAAAGAATCAGAACGTGCGATGATATTTACCCGAAATCCAGTTGATTTGTCTGAGTATGGACCTAGACCAGAAGATATTGTCATGCCGACTGATGTTACGATTTACGATATGTTTGGTGCACTTCAAAAGCTATTTAAACGTAAAAAGCTGCAAGAACCACGTCAAACTAAAATTGTTAGAGAAGAAATTTCAATCGAAAAAAGAATGGATGAGATTATTACCTACTTAAAGGGAATAAAAAAGAGAACTAATTTCATCAGTTTATTTCCATATAATGATAAAGAAAGTATAGTTGTTACTTTTTTAGCGATTTTGGAGTTAATGAAAACAAAAGAAATAGTAGTAGAACAGGAACAAAACTTTTCAGAAATTTTTCTTACATCACGGGAGGTTTTTGAAGATAAGCAAGCTGAGGTGTACTTGTAATGGAACAGGAAAAAAATTTAGTAGGAGTTCTAGAAGGACTTTTATTTGTAGCTGGCGATGAAGGAATATCAATCGTCGAGTTATCTGATACTTTAGAATTGAGTCAAGCTGATGTTCTTGAATTAATTGAGAGTTTAAAAAAAGAGTATGAAAATCCTAACAGAGGATTACAAATTAGGATTTTAGCTAACAAATATAAACTTACTTCAAAGAGGGAACATGGTGAGTTTTTCAGAAAATTAGTTGAAAGCCCATCGAACTCTTCGTTGTCACAAGCAGCATTAGAAACGTTAGCAATTGTTGCATATCAACAACCAATAACAAGAACAGAAATTGAAGATATTCGTGGAGTTAAAACTGAAAAACCAATTCAAACACTTGTCTCGAAATATTTAATTAAAGAAGTTGGACGTGCTGAAGGGACTGGACGTGCAATTTTATATGGTACTACTTCTGAGTTTTTAGATTATTTTGGTCTAAAAAACATTAAAGAATTACCTCCGTTACCACAAGATTTAAAAATGGAAGATGTTGAAGAAGAAGCAGATTTGTTTTTTAGTAAATTTGAAAAACAAGATTAGTTAAAAAATTCTGCAAATCTATTGTCATCCTATGGTAAACTAATACTATGGAAATCTTGGAGGGTGAAAGAATTGTTAATTTATAATTGTCATGGGTATGAATTAGTAAAAGCTCAACCAAATACATCGGAAGATTTTTTTAATCGTTCTGAAGTTGAATATGAATATAATGGTCAAATAATCGTAACTTCTGTCTTATATGTTCGCTTTTTTGAAGAACAACTTTCAGAAGTAAGTGAATTAAAAACAACTAGATTATTTGAAGATGGCGATCAATCAGTCGATTTCCGTGATATAGTTGCACTTGCGCTAATTATTAAAAATCCTGATTATCGTGGAAGAAAGCGAATATATATTAATGAATTAGATCAATTTGTAAAAGAGCTTCAAGGTGTAGATTTTGATAAATTGGTAGAATATGCGAGAAGTATTAAACAAAATTCAAATAAAATAGAAATATCGATCTAATTTAACGGAGGGAAACAAATGTCGAATAAGATGGTAGAGCATCAATTAAAAATAGTTGGTAATCAATTAGGGATTGTTGGTCTAGAGTGTAATTTGTTTTTAAATAAGAATTCTTTACCGTCATTTCAACATGAAAACCAAGCAGTGGATACTAACTACTTAGAAAAAATACTTTCTTCATTACGTAGAATAACAGTATATTGTGAGGATGCTAAAGAAGTTTGTGAGAAAATTTTAAGTGGACAATTCCATAAAGCTACAGCTGAAGAAACTTTACATAAAATTTATCACAGATGTATTGCAGAATTCTTCTCTCCAAAAAACGATGCATGGTATGAAAATAGTCGTGCAGCATACACTGGGAACCAAGCAATTACATTTTATAAAACTGTACCAAGTACTGTCGGAGACTTATTTTCGACATTAGAAAAAGTTTTTCAACAAATGCGAGAAGAACTTGAGTATTATGAAACAGATTATTCAACAAAACTTATGCAACAGTACAAACAATAATTAGAAAATAGTTATATGTAAATAATATTAAGTGAAAAAGACTAGAAAATTTCTAGTCTTTTTATTTTGTATAAAAATCGAAAAATGGATATATCTAGCAATTTTTATCTAAAATACGTTACAATACTATAGAAATTTCTTTGCAAGAGAAGAGGAATAAAAATGAAACAAATGTATTCAATTGGACAAAGGACAATTAAGACCGCGATCGGAAGTGGTATATCCTTATTAGTTGCAGAAGCGCTACATTTACAAAATTATAGTACTGCTGCTGTCGTTACATTATTAAGTATTCAAAATACAAAACGCAGATCATTTCTAGTTGCCATTCAAAGATTTATTGCATCCGTTATTGCAATGTTAATTGGATGGATGATGTTTGAATTTTTAAGCTATACGCCATTAACAGTTGTCATTTATTTTCTTTTAACGATCCCCTTATTAGTCACATTAAAATTACAAGAGGGCATCATTCCAAGCTCAGTTATTGTATTGCAAATTTATGTGAGTAATAATAAATCAATATCTTTCTTAGTTAATCAAGTTGAAATTTTAGCAGTTGGGATCTTAATTGCTTTAATTATGAATACATATATGCCAAGTATTGAGAAGAAGATGATTGAATCTCAAAAGAAAATCGAACAAAATTTTAAAATGTTACTACTAGGTATTGCGTTAAAAATGAAGGGGAAGGATGAAGATTCACAAAGTGAGTTAATTAATGAAACAAAAATCCTTTTACATACGGCAAAAACATTAGCTTACAGGCAAGTTGAAAATAGTTTTATAAAATCAAACTTATATTATATTAATTATTTTGAAATGAGAGAACGTCAATTTGAAATCATATCGAATCAAATCATTCCTTTATTAAAAAAGGTTGAGTTGAATTATCCGCATTCAAAAATTATCGCAGAGTTTTTTGAGGACACAGGTGTTTACTTAAAAGAAAAATCTACGGGGATTGAATTACTAGGAGAATTTAGTCATATGATGAATGATTTTAGAAAGATGCCATTACCTGAATCTAGAGATGAATTTGAGACTAGAGCTAGTTTAATGATGATTGTTTATGAACTAGAAAAAGTGATTTCATTAAAATTGGAGTTTTACTCAGAGAATCAAACTGTTTTAGAGAAGCTAAACTAACCATGTAATGGAAGAAAAAGTAGTTAATCCGTTAATCGAAGCCAAACGTGTCAATACAGGTAATAGCTATAAATTTAATATCATACAATGGAAAGTAGAAGAGAAATTTATTTCTCTGATGGAGGTGTATGATGTTAAATCAATCTGAACTCGTCACTTACTTTCAGGAGGTAGAAATCTGGTGTGCGAATGTATTACAGTTGCTGTCTGAAAGATTTGACCATATTCAAGAAAAAGAGCTATTAGAATATAAAGTAAAACTCTTACTTAACAGAATGGGGACAAAAGGTCATTATGTAGATCAAAATTCCTTTTTGGATGAAATTAGTACGGATGTAGACGATATACAAGAACGACTAATTTCGATTTTAAATGAAGAGGAATATGATGATAGCTATGCGTATCGGGCAATAGAAGTCGAAGAGAGGATAGAGGTTGGAAAGCATGAGCTTCCACCTTTACCATATCCATATAACGCACTCGAGCCGTATATTTCTAAAGAAATCATGATGTTGCACCATGATAAGCATCATAAAAGCTATGTAGATGGTTTAAATAAAGCCGAGATAGAATTAGAAAAAGCAAGGAAAAATAAGGATTATGATTTATTAAAGCATTGGGAACGAGAGCTTGCATTTCATGGGTCGGGTCATTATTTGCATACTATATTTTGGAATAATTTAAGTAAATCAGGTGGAGGGCAACCTTATGGAGCTCTTTTAAAACAAATTGAAGATGACTTTGGAAGTTATGAAGACTTTAAAGAGCATTTTACTCAAGCTGCTAAAAAAGTAGAAGGTGTCGGGTGGGCGATTTTAGTTTGGGTGCCAAGAGCGAATCGCTTGGAGATTCTTCAAACTGAAAAACATCAATTTTTTACACAATGGGATACAATTCCATTGCTAGTTTTGGACGTTTGGGAGCACGCTTATTATTTACAGTATAAATATAATAAAGACGCATACATTTCAAATTTTTGGAATATCGTTAATTGGCCTGATGTTAATTATCGATATAATTATGCTAGTCAATTAAAATGGCAACCCTTTTATTAATTGGCTAAAAATAGTAGGTGCTGGAATTGCTCAGGTTTTCATATCTGAACAAGTTCAGCACTTTTTTATTAAAAAAAGTCATTTTTTTATAATGTAATTCGTAAACTTGTACTAATTAGGACTAACTGTGGAGTTGATGCGAAAGATGAAAAAATGGCTAGTAGTTGGAATCATTGGCTTATTTTTAATCGGAATTCTTATTCCGACGAATAATGTTGAAGCATTTGGAGGAGTTAGTGCTAGAAATGCAGTTTTGATGGATCAAAAAACTGGACGAATTTTGTATGGTAAAGCAATGCATGACTCTGAAAGAATCGCCAGTATTACAAAAATAATGACTGCGATACTTGCTGTAGAATCCGGTAAAATGCAAAATACGATAACAATTAGTTCAAGAGCAGTCCAAACAGAAGGATCATCTATCTATTTAAAACCTGGTCAAAAAATTAAGCTAGAAGATCTTGTTTATGGCTTAATGCTTAGGTCTGGGAATGATGCGGCTAATGCAATTGCTGAGGCTGTTGGAGGTAGCATTGAAGGATTTGTTTATATGATGAACGAAAAAGCAAAAGAAATCGGAATGAGTAATACATATTTTAGCAATCCATCAGGACTTGATCAGCAAGGAAAAGAACATTACTCATCTGCTTATGATATGGCGTTATTAACAAGATACGCTATGCAAAATCCTAAATATGCAAAAATTGCTGGAACGAAAGTACACCGTGCCCCAAATACAGCAGAATCTTGGGATTATGTCTGGAAAAATAAAAACAAATTGCTTACTTATATGTACAAGTATAGTACTGGAGGTAAAACTGGGTTCACTAAAAAAGCAAAAAGAACACTTGTCTCAACTGCTTCAAAAAATGGAATGGATTTAATTGTTGTCACACTAAATGACGGGAAAGATTGGCAAGATCATATGTCATTATTCGAATACGGATTCAAAAACTATCCTTTAACAAAAGTATTAAGTAAAGGTGGAATTAAGGAAGTCACAAATAAAAAATATAAAGGACATGTTTATATGAAGAATGACTTCTCTTACCCGTTAGATAAAAATGAGCGTGATCAAGTTAGAATCACAATTGAAATGCAAAAGCCGACCGAGAAAAAAATTGCTAATGATGCCATTGTTGGTAAAGCGATTATCGAACTAGAGGGTGAACAAATTGGATTTAGAAATATTTTTTATAGTGAAAGTAAGGTAAAAGTATTTGCGAAAGAAATTATCCAAAATGGAAAACAAGTTCTATTAAACTTAATGGGAGAGCATTCCGATGGTTAATATCATTTGGGTTGCTCTTACAATAATTGGTTTTATTTTTGCGATGATTAATGGAACGATGGATGAAGTAAATAAAGCAGTTTTTGACGGAGGAAAGCAAGCGATTACCATTATTATTGGACTAGTTAGTGTACTTGTTTTTTGGCTAGGTTTAATGAAAATAGCAGAAGAATCAGGATTATTAAAAATACTTTCGAAATTGTTTCAACCATTTCTTTCATTTTTGTTTCCGAAAATTCCTAAAGACCATCCAGCACTTGGTTATATTATGTCAAATATGGTAGCCAATTTATTCGGTTTAGGAAATGCTGCTACTCCATTAGGGATCAAGGCGATGGAACAATTAAAAATATTAAATAGAAATAGTAATGAAGCAAGTGATGACATGATTACATTTTTAACTTTAAATACAAGTGCAATCACTTTAATTCCGACAACAGTCATAGGAGTTAGAATGTCTTATCATTCTTCAAATCCGACTGAAATAGTAGGTGTTACAATACTTGCACAAGTAGTTTCGTTTATTGGGGGACTCGCTGTAAATAGTTTTTTTGCAAGTAGGAGAAATCGAAAGGGGAGAAAATAAATGGGATATATGAATACAATCTCACTTTATATCATTCCATTTATTATCGCTGTCATTTTAATCCATGGAACTTGGAAAAAGGTGCCGACGTATGAATCTTTTGTAGAAGGTGGAAAAGAAGGTGTAACAATTGCAGTGCAATTAATTCCATTTTTAGTAGGTATGCTAGTATCCATCTCGATCTTTAGAGCATCTGGTGCCTTAGAGTTTTGTGTAGAGCTTATACGGCCGTTCTTAAGTTCACTAGGTATTCCTCCAGAAGTTTTTCCGCTAGCGATTATTCGACCTATATCTGGTTCAGCAGCTTTAGGTATTACTTCGGATTTAATTAAAACATATGGACCAGATTCATTTATCGGAAGATTGGCTTCAACGATGCAAGGTAGTACCGATACAACGTTATATGTTTTAACGGTGTATTTTGGAGCGGTAGGTATACGTAAAATGGGAGATGCATTAAAAGTAGGATTAATCGCAGATGCAATCAGTATTATTTTTTCGATCATCTTTGTGACGATGTTCTTTGCTTAACGAAAACCCATTCGATTAGAATTCATAAAAAAGTACTTTTATTTTAGGATAAAAGTACTTTTTTATTGCGCATTTAGGATTAATATCTTATAATACCAATAAGAATAGTTGGTATTAAGACAACATTCAATTTTACCCATGTTGCATATAATGGATTGGAAGAAACTAACCTTTTTGTGACATAAAGGAGCTTGAAAATATGAAAGTTGTAAAATCAGTACACGAGCTGATCGGATCAACACCTTTGCTTGAAATTACAACATTCCCTTTACCAAAAGGAACAAGACTATTTGCAAAGTTAGAATTCTGTAACCCAGGTGGAAGTGTTAAAGATCGACTTGGAATGGAATTAATAGAAAGTGCACTTAATGAAGGTAAATTAGAAAAAGGTGGTACGGTAATTGAACCAACCGCCGGAAATACAGGAATTGGTTTAGCACTAGCAGCGATAAAATATGGCGTAAATGTCCTATTTGTTGTTCCTGAAAAATTCAGTATTGAAAAACAAATGTTGATGAAAGCACTTGGAGCAAAGGTTGTGAACACGCCTACAGAAGATGGAATGACAGGTGCAATTAAAAAAGCAAATGAACTCTCAAACGAAATACCGAATTCATTTGTACCATCTCAATTTAGTAATGAGGCGAATCCAAGAACTTATTACAAAACATTAGGACCAGAGTTAGTTGACCAACTCGATGGAAAAATAGATGTATTTGTTGCTGGAGCTGGTAGTGGAGGAACATTTACTGGAACAGCTCAGTATTTAAAAGATAAATTACAAAATGTAAAAACAGTTATTGTTGAACCAGAAGGATCAATATTAAATGGCGGTAAGCCAGGTTCACATGATACAGAAGGAATTGGAATGGAATTCATTCCTGCCTTTGTCGATACAAACTTATTTGATGATATTCATACAGTACTTGATTCAGACGCATTTCGTTTAGTAAAAGAATTAGCAACGAAAGAAGGACTTTTAGTGGGAAGTTCCTCAGGAGCTGCGTTATATGCAAGTTTATTAGAAGCAAAAAAAGCAAAACCAGGGAGTACAATCGTAACGATTTTCCCAGATAGTAGTGAAAGATACTTAAGTAAAAACATATATAGTGAGGGATAAAATATGAAGAAAAAGACGGCGTTAATACACGGGGGAATTAGTAGAGATGAAACAACTGGTGCGGTTAGTGTTCCGATTTATCAAACTAGTACGTATAAACAAGATGCTGTTGGCAAACATAGAGGCTTTGAATATTCCAGAACAGGCAATCCGACACGACATGCTCTTGAAGAGTTAATGAAAGATATAGAGCACGGTGTTGCAGGGTTTGCATTTGCATCTGGAATGGCAGCTATTCATACTGTGTTTAGTTTATTCAAGACTGGTGACCATATCGTAGTTGGCGATGATGTTTACGGTGGTACTTACCGATTACTTACAAGAGTGTTATCAAATCTAGGCATAACAGCTACATTTGTTGATACAAGTAATATTACTTTAGTTGAAAATGTTATTTCACCTAATACAAAAGCTATTTTTATTGAGTCACCTAGTAACCCATTATTAAAAATTACCGATATTAAAGCAATTGCAAAACTTGCAAATGAATATGACTTATTAACGATTGTTGATAATACATTTGCTACTCCATACTGGCAACAACCACTTACATTAGGTGCTGATATTGTTGTTCATAGTGGAACTAAGTACCTTGGAGGACATAGTGACGTAGTAGCTGGGATTGTTGTAACAAATAAAGAAGAGCTAGCTGAAGATTTAGCGTTCTATCAAAACTCGATCGGTGGAGTTTTAGGACCAAACGATAGCTGGTTATTACAACGTGGAATTAAAACACTTGGAATAAGAATGGAAGAACATGAAAGAAATACACATGAAATTGTGACATTCTTATCGAATCATCCAAATGTTAATAAAGTATTTTATCCTGGATTATCGACGCATCCAAATCATGAATTAGCAAAACAACAAAGTAGTGGATTTGGTGGCATGCTTTCATTTGAATTAAAAGAAGGTTTAGATCCAGAAGAATTTGTAAGTAAATTAAAGTGGTTTACATTAGCTGAAAGTTTAGGAGCAGTTGAAAGTCTTGTAGGGATCCCTTCAAAAATGACGCATGCTTCAATACCAAGGGAAAAACGAATTGCATCTGGAATTTCTGATGAATTAATTCGATTATCTGTCGGTCTAGAAGATTTAGAAGATTTAATCGAAGACCTAGAACAAGCATTAATATTTCAAACATCAAAGGTGAGATAAATGGGTAGAGAGTTTTTAGATGTTTTTACTGGTTGGGCAGAAAGTTACGATTCCTTTGTTCAAGGACATGACCCAGAATATAAAGAAGCATTTCGACGTTATGATGAAATACTCAAAGAAATTGTTAATAGAAGTGGAAACAGCGTTCTTGAATTTGGAATTGGTACAGGAAATTTAACAAAGTTACTTCTTGATAAAGGAAAAACTGTATTTCCAATCGAGCCATCTCCTGAAATGAGAATTATTGCTCATAAGAAATTAGGGGAGAATATTACGATTCACGACGGAGACTTAATTGATTTTCCAAAACCACAAGCAAAGATCGATACAATTGTAAGTTCATACGTTTTTCATCATTTAACTGATCAAGAAAAATATGAAGCTATTAAAATATATAGCTCACTATTGGACACAAATGGAAAAATCGTATTTGCTGATACAATGTTTTTAACAGAAAAAGAATATAAGAATGAAATTACGAAGGCTGAAAATGCAAATTATATCAATCTAAGAGATGATTTAATTAGAGAATATTATCCATTAATTCCAGTTGTTCGTTCACATTTTGAAAAAAATGGATTTGAAGTGAAGTTCGAACAATATAATGATTTTGTATGGATCGTTGAAGCCACTAAAAAATAGAGAGAAGTAAATTAGGAGGAAATAAATATGCCGTCAGTTGAAAGTTTTGAATTAGATCACACAAAAGTTGTTGCTCCTTACGTTAGACATTGTGGTACACATGCAGTTGGTACAGACGGAGTAGTTACAAAATATGATATTCGTTTTTGCCAACCAAATAAGCAAGCTCTAAAACCAGATACAATTCACACGTTAGAACACTTATTAGCTTTGAACGTTCGTGAAGCAGTACCAGCTGGTGACCCATTTAAAATTATTGATTTATCACCTATGGGATGCCAAACAGGATTTTATTTAATAATTGCTGGTACTCCAACAATTTCAGAAGTAATCACATTATTACGTAAAACTGCCGAACTTGGACTACAAGTTGAAGAAGTACCTGCTGCAAATGAACTTCAATGCGGCCAAGCAAAACTTCATGATCTTGAAGGCGCAAAAAAATGGTTGAAATATTGGAGCGAGCAAACAGACGAAACATTGGAAAGCGTATTTGCATGATATTGAAAAACGTCATCTCATTGGATGACGTTTTTTTGTTGGAATAAGAAAAAATTGAAACGACACATTTCAATTAGAAAGATCGGATCTTGACCTAAGTAAAGCAGGCAGACAGTATAGGCTCTTGAATGTTCCTAAAATCATTTTTCAAATGAATAAAAAAACGTCATCCAAATTTTGATGGCGTTTTTGGATAAGCTAAATGAATGTTTAGTAGTTAAATAAAACCTTAATTGATCACAAGAAGTAATTTTTCTTTTGGTACAGTGAATTTAATTTCTCCGATATTTTCTTCAATATCTTCAATTGTTGGAAGATCATCAAAGCTTTGAATTGAAATGGCATCATCTAGGCACAATAAAATATAAGGGAAATTAGTTTCTGTAGAGTCATAGATTAATTTGTATGCTTTTGAAGGTTTATCAGAAGTGAAAAATACATCGCCTAATTTAAACGAACCAACTGAATTATATTTTACTGCTGGATTAAAAGAATAATTCATATAGTAAGCTCCTTTTTCATTTTATGATTAAATTATTGACAGGTTTGAAATAGATTAAACAGCAAACTAGTAATTTGCTTGAATTGTAATTGATAGTTTGTTTTTTTGAGTTACCATTGTGACTTCACCAACCCAATCTTCAATATCGCCTAACGTTGGCATAATGTCATAATTTTGGACTAGTCTTGCATCAGTTAATGAGACAAGGACATATGGAAAATCGTCCTCATTTTCTTCATAGACAAGCATATAGATTGTTTCATTCTTTTTAGTAATAAGGACACTACCTGGTGTAATAATTTTCGAACGGTCAAATGCTGAGGAGTGTTTTAATGTTAAATTCATTTTATTACCTCATTTCTGCAAATCTAGTAAAATATATGATAGATTTCCAAAAAATATGATATTTCAAATAGGAATAGCAATGAGGGATTTATGGGAATAATTTCGTAATAGGCATGACTTGAAAAATGGAATTAACGATTAGAAGCGGTGTTTAACTCACTTTATTCACAAAAAACCTTGTAGCTGCCACTTGTTTTCAATTGTATTAATCTGTATGATGGTTGAAGAGGTGAAATGATCGAATGGAAAGATTACAGAAGGTTATTGCTAGAGCGGGAATTGCTTCTCGTCGTAAAGCAGAAGAATTAATTAAAGAAGGTAAAGTGAAAGTAAACGGTCAAGTAGTTACTGAGTTAGGTGTAAAAGTAAGTGGTAATGATCGTGTTGAAGTTGAAGAGATTCCGATTGATAAAGAAGAACCAGTTTACTTCCTTTTATATAAACCATCAGGTGTAATATCAAGTGTTTCAGATGATAAAGGTAGAAAAGTTGTAACAGACTTTTTTCCAATGATTAAACAAAGGATTTATCCGATTGGTCGATTGGATTTTGATACTTCAGGTATCATCCTATTAACGAATGATGGAGAATTTTCAAATCTACTACAACATCCAAAATATGAAATAGACAAAGAATATATTGCAAAAGTAAAAGGTATTCCAACTAAAGAGCAGTTACGTAAATTAGAAAGAGGAATTGTGCTTGAGGATGGGAAAACGGCTCCAGCTCAAGTTAAAATGATTTCACTTGATAAAAGCAAGAATACTGCAATTGTAAGACTGATCATTCATGAAGGAAGAAACCGTCAAGTCAAGAGAATGCTTGAGGCGATTGGTACTCCGGTTATGAAGTTAAAACGCGAACGATATGCGTTTTTAGATTTGAGTGGATTAACTCCTGGTGATGCAAGAGAACTATCACCTCATGAAGTGAAAAAACTAAGAGCAATGGCTTCAGCAAAGCCTCGCTAATGATCAGTCAGACTGTCAAACACTGCTTTCTTATTTAGTTACCTACCTTAGCAGTATTTAAGTATAATCTGGTTAACATTTTAGAAAATGGTTTTATACAGTCTGATATCTTCATTTTTCACTAAAACTCGGTAAATACCGAGTTTTTTCTTTGCTTTAAACATTTAATAGTTCGGAGTAAAAGATTGAAAATTTAGTCTTTTTTGAAACATATCAAATTTCTATTCAAGAATAGGAAATAATGATATTCTATCATATGGGAGGAACTGTATATATGAAGAAAAATAGAACGTTAATTCGAACAATGATCCTATTAGTTTTGGTTTGTGCAATTGGTTATACTTTTTACATAAATTTCTTTAAGAAAGATGAAGTTATTACTAAAGGAAGTAAGGCACCAAACTTTGCTATGACGGAGCTGAATACTGGTAAAAAATATACCCTTTCAAGTGAAAAGGGAAAAGGTGTAATTGTTAATTTTTGGGGTACTTGGTGTGAACCATGTAAGCGAGAAATGCCATTTATGAATGAAATCTATTCGAAATATAAAGGAGAAGGTATCGAATTACTTGCAATGAACGCAGATGAATCGAAATTTTCAGTCGAAAGATTTGTAAGCGATTATAAACTTAATTTTCCAGTTGGAATAGATAAAGATCAAGAGGTTTTAAATACATATGGTGTTAACCCTTTACCAACTACGTTTTTTGTAAGTCCAGACGGGACTATAAAGAGAATTGTAACTGGTCAAATGACACCAACTTCTTTTGAAAATTATATTAAAGAAATATTACCAAAATGATGAGTGTACATTAGTAAGGGGAAATAAAATGGAGACTTTTAAATGTGAATGTGGTCATCTTAATCATGTAGGTACTGTTATATGTGAGTCATGTGGAAAACCTCAAGATGAAAATGGTACTGAATTACTTGATATGCGCTATGAAGGGACTGCTAGAAGATCAATTGTTAATAATCAAACTTTTATAGATAAAATATGGACGTTTTTTTCATCAGTAAAAGTAGCGGTTGTGATCATTTTAATTACGCTAGTAGCAGCAGCATTAGGTACTATATTTCCGCAAAGAGATCTACTACCACCTACTGCGAATCCAGCAACGTATTATCAAGATGAATATGGAATCTTCGGTAAAATATACGATGCAATCGGTTTGGATAATACATTTAACTCGTGGTGGTTCATGTTACTTGTTGCATCGATTGGGATCTCACTAGTAATTTGTAGTTTAGATCGAATATTACCACTCTACAAAGCTCTAAACAAACAAACTGTTACAAGACATCCAAACTTTTTAAAAAGACAAAAGATGTTCGGAATTAGTAGAGTTGATCATATTCCAAACGAAATAGAAAAAGCTAAAGTTAATTTACAAAAAAGAGGTTATAAAATTCGTGAAGAAAACGGCAATATCTTAGCTGAAAAAGGTCGTTTCTCTCGTTGGGGTCCATATGTAAACCATATTGGGTTAATTATCTTCCTTATTGGAGTAATGATGAGATATGTACCAGGTATGTATATGGATAAGGCCCTTTGGGTTCAAGAAGGTGAATTAAAACCTATCGTTGGTACAAACCAAAACTACTATCTTAAATTAAATGATTTCCATATGGAAACCTATGATAAAGATAAAGAAGGTAAAGTTTATAAAAAAGCGATTGAGCGCTTTGGAAATGATAAAATCCCAAAAAACTATCAAGCTGATGTTACGTTATTTAAACGTGAAGGGAATTTAATACCAGGGGAAGATCCAAAACTTAAAAAAGTAAAAGATTATAGTATTAAAGTCAATGAACCGCTAAAATTCCAACATTTCGCTTTATATCAAGTAGATTATCGGATTGGTGAATTTAGTGCATTTTTATTTACATTACAAAATAAACAAACAGGTGAAAAATTAGGACCAATAACAGTAGATTTACAAAATCCTAAAGAAGTATATGACTTGAAAAATGGATATAAAGTAGAACTAAAAAATTATTTTCCAGATTTCTATTTTAACTCTGATGGTCAACCTGATACAAAAACAAGAAAACCAAATAATCCAGCGTTTGTATTTAAAATGACAACTCCAAAAACACCAAAAGGTGAAGTAGCATTTGTTGCGATTAAACAAAATATTGAACCAAATGGCGAAAACAAATATAAAATGTCATTTGCAGGTATTGAAACGAAAGATTCAACCGGTTTAACAGTACGTAAAGATTTAACTCTTTGGTTACTTGGAATTGGAGGAGCAATCTTTATGATCGGTGTAATTCAAGGTATGTATTGGTATCACCGACGAGTTTGGATCCAGAATCAAGATGGGGAAGTTTGGGTTGCGGCATTTACAAATAAAAACTATTATGGTTTAAAGATGGAATTAAAGAAAGTGTTTAAAGACACAAAAATAGAATTGCCTATTGATCAACAAGCAAAAGAATAGTGTTTAATTAGGGGGAAAATATGTACGAGCTAAGTAGTAATTTTTTATTTATCGCGTTTATTTGTTATGTAGTAGCTACTTTCTTTTTTGGTGGCTCGATGAAAACAAATGATAATGGTCCTAATAGATGGGGGACAATTGGTATTACGATTACTATCATTGGATTCTTATCACAAATTACTTATTTCATTTTAAGATGGATTGCTGCTGGACATGCACCTGTAAGTAATCTATTTGAATTTATTACATTCTTTGGAATGATGTTGATTTTTGCGTTTATCTTGATTTATTTTATGTATCGCTTAAATATAATCGGCTTATTCGCATTGCCTTTGTCGATTATTATCATTGCATATGCATCAGTATTTCCGCATGAAGTAAAACCATTGGTTCCATCATTAAAAAGCTATTGGTTACATATTCATGTAACGACAGCAGCTTTAGGGGAAGCTATTTTAGCGATTAGCTTTATTACAGGGCTAATTTATTTAATTAAAAATATCGATCAAAAAGTATCAACAAAGAAAACATTTTGGTTAGAAGCGGTATTATATTTCTTAGTAACTGTTGTTGGTTTCGTCGTCATTTCAACAGCTTTTACTGCATCTGGATATGAAGCAAAATATAATTGGATTAATAAAGAAAAAGTACAAGAAGAAATGGTTTATAATCTTCCATCACTTGTTGGCCCACATAAAGGTGAATTGACTACAAAGGATCGATTCGAAGCACTTGCAGAAATGCCAGCTATGGTTAATGCTAAAAAATTAAACACGGTTATTTGGTCAATTTTTGCTGGAGCAGCATTATATGCAATCATCCGTTTAATTTTAAGAAAACGAATTGGTGCATTTTTACAGCCATTTGTACAAAAAGTTGATAGTGAATTATTAGACGAAATCGGATATCGTGCTGTAGCAATTGGTTTTCCGGTATTTACACTTGGGGGACTAATCTTTGCTATGATTTGGGCTCAAATTGCTTGGACAAAGTTTTGGAGCTGGGACCCAAAAGAAGATTGGGCATTAATAACATGGTTATTTTATGCAGTGTTTCTACATCTTCGTTTCAAACGTAACTGGCAAGGTGAAAAATCTGCTTGGTTAGCCGTAATTGGATTTGCGATTATTATGTTTAACTTAATTGCAGTTAATTTAATCATTGCCGGCTTACACTCTTATGCTTAATAATAAAAAGCCCTGTAAAGGAATCAATCTTCCTTTACAGGGCTTTTTTACTAGATAATTTTTTACCCACATGATTATTCTTTAAAAACGTGTACACTTGCTAATTAGTTTTTTTTTACTATTTTATGGAAATAATAAATTCTAAGAATTATGTAAAAATGTTCACAAATTATACTAGAATATACAATTTTTATTATGTAAAATTATGAAGAGGGGGTTAAAAATGATGGACCAAAATATAAAAATATTAATAGCAGATGATGAAGATCGTATTAGACGATTATTAAAAATGTATTTAGAACGTGATGGATACTCTATTGATGAAGCTGAAAATGGTGAAGAGGCTTTAAACTTAGCATTGAAGAATGAATATTCCTTAATCGTATTAGATTTGATGATGCCTAAAATTGACGGAATTGAAGTTTGTAGGGAATTACGAAAAACAAAAACAACACCTGTGATCATGTTAACGGCAAAAGGTGAAGAAACAAATCGAGTACAAGGTTTTGAAGTAGGTACAGATGATTATATCGTAAAACCATTTAGTCCGCGTGAAGTAGTGCTTCGAGTAAAAGCTCTATTAAGACGTTCTGCACCTGTACCAGTATTTACTTCTGACAATACCTCTGCGAAAGATCTCGTTGTGTTCCCACATCTAACGATTGACAATGACGCTCATAAAGTAATTGTTGAAGGGGAAGAAATCAGTTTAACACCAAAAGAATACGAACTATTGTTGTTTTTAGCTAAGGCACCAGACAAAGTATTTGATCGTGAAACATTATTAAAATCAGTTTGGCAATATGATTTTTTCGGAGATTTACGTACGGTAGACACACATGTAAAACGACTGCGAGAAAAGCTAAGTAAAAGCTCAGAGGAAGCTGCAAAAATGATCGTCACCGTTTGGGGTGTAGGGTATAAATTTGAAGTAGGTCAGGAGTAATGATTGTAAGAAGTTTAGTTGGAAAGCTTTGGCTAACAATTATCTTACTAGTTTCGCTTGTATTATCTTTCTTGACCTTTGTCTTAATTGGGTTTTTTGAAAAATTTTATATTGACCTTCAAGTACAAAATATGAAAGATGATGCCACAAAAATTGCACAGTTAATAGAAAATGGTCAACCACTCTCAAATATTGAGTATTTGTCAAATAATATTGTTAGTAGATATTCCAGAGTAATTATTTCAATAGAAGGGCAAGAGCCATGGTATTCAAATAACACATATGGTATTTTGGAGCTACCTTTTAAAGAAATAAAAAATGATCAAACCTTAAATAAAACGTTAACTGAGCACAAAGAGGTTAGTAAAAGACTTGTTTATGGTGAAAATAGTGAGAGAGAAAAATTAGTAGTTGGTGTTCCAATCTATGCTAACTCAAAAAATGGAGCAGTGTTTATGTACCAAACATTGCAACCTGTAACTGTGATGATTCACCAAACGACTAATTTCGTCTTGCTTGCAGCATCGATCGGAATCGTATTAACAACATTTTTCTCATTCTTTCTTTCTTCAAAAATTACAGCACCTCTTAGAAAGATGAAAGAAGTTGTAAGTAGTATGACTTCAGGAAATTTTAATGTGAAAGTGCCAATCCATTCGAGTGATGAAATTGGAGAGCTTGCGTATTCATTTAATAAAATGAGCAAACAATTAAACTTTAATATGAATGCATTAAAACAAGAGAAGGAGAAGGTTTCTAATATTATTACAAGTATGGTAGACGGTGTCATTTCGATTGATAAAGAAGGTCAGATTGTAACTTCAAATCCACCAGCTGAACGCTTTTTGAAAATGCTTAATGATGATTATTTAGAAGAAAACTCTTCACTTGTTTTAACGAAGGAGCTATTAGATTTATTTGTATTAGTAGTTGAAAGTGAGAAAAAGCAATTTATTGAATTAAATTTCGATCAAGGCAATTGGCAAGTTTTAATGTCTCCTCTATATAACCAAAAAAATATAAGAGGCGTTGTAGCGGTAATTCGAGATGTTACAGAGCAAAGACGTTTAGAAAAAATGAGAAAAGACTTTATAGCGCATGTTTCTCATGAACTACGGACACCTATTTCTTTATTACAAGGTTATAGCGAAGCGATTGTTGATGGTGTAGCTGAATCCAAAGAGGAAATGCAAGATTTGTCTCAAATCATTTATGATGAGTCACTTAGAATGGGTCGATTAGTAAATGATTTGTTAGATTTAGCAAGAATGGAGAACGGTTTTACTGAATTAAATAGAGAGTCTGTTCCTTTAGTCCAATTTGTAGATCGTATTTTACGTAAGTTTAAAGGATTAGCAAAGGAAAAGAATATTAAACTATTTGGTGAAATCGATAACATTCCACATTTAAATATCTACATAGATGAAGATCGAATGGAACAGGTTTTTACAAATTTAATCGATAATGCAATAAGACATACAAATGAAAATGGAAGAATCATTGTTTCTGTAAATCAAAATGAAAGATCAACTACATTTAATTTTATTGATTCAGGTGCAGGGATTTCAAAAGAAGATTTACCATTTGTATTTGAACGTTTTTATAAAGCGGATAAAGCGCGTACTAGAGGTAGAAGTGGAACGGGTTTAGGCTTAGCAATCGTTAAAAATATTGTAACAGCACATGGTGGATCTATTCAGGTCTATAGTGAAGTAGGACAGGGAACGACATTTAAAGTTAAAATACCGCATAATTTACGAATGAACGAAAAAGATGTAGAGTAATCTTGTTTCATATAAAACAATTTTTAAAACTATTTAGTGACGAATTACCTTCAGGAATACAACAAAAGATTAGGGATTAACAAAACAAATAAATAAAGTAATTGAATTCTTACCCAATTTATTTTACGATTGAATAAATGAATGATTGATGAGTTTAGTGCAAGTATTGCTTAAAAGGGAATCTGGTAGAATCCAGAACTGTCCCCGCAACTGTAATGTGGACGAAACGAATAACCACTGTTCTTTTTAGAATGGGAAGGTCGGAGTAGGTTGAAACAAAGTCAGTAGACCTGCTAAATTCATCCTTGTTCAATTCTTCGGGGAGTAAGAATTTGAAGCAGCAGTTGCAAGACTTCTTGTATATATTTGTTGTTTCAGCCCCGTTCAAAATGAATGGGGTTTTTTTATGCTTTCCAATTATATTAGGAGGATTTATATGAAAAAGGTTTTATCTAGTTTGATCATTATGTTTTTGTGTTTAGGATTATTTGGTTGTAATACCGATACGACACAAAAAAAATCGAATGTACATAAGAGTGAACAAGCAACTTTTCCAATGACTGTAAAAGATGCAACGAATAAAGAAATTAGTTTTAAAGAAGCACCTAAAAGAATCGTATCACTTATTCCGAGTAATACGGAAATCTTGTTTTCTATTGGTGATGGCAAAAATGTAGTCGGTGTAACGGATTTTGACAATTATCCAAAAGAAGTAAAATCAATAGATAAAGTTGGCGGAAGTAATGCCGATATGACATATAATGTTGAAAAGATTATTTCATTAAAACCTGATTTAGTTTTAGCACATGAATCAAGTTTAGGAATTTCTGCTGACGGCATAGAACAGATAAAACAAGCGGGGATTAATGTTTTTGTCGTGAAAAATGCTGCAACTATTAATGATGTGTATGATACGATTCAACAAGTTGGACTAATAACAGGAAAAACAGAGCAATCGAAAAAGGTTGTAACTGATATGAAAACAAAATTAGATGAAATTAGTAAAAAAACAGCTAAAGCAAATTCAAATCCAAAGGTTTGGCTTGAAATATCAGGACCACCAGAAATATATACAGCAGGTAAAGGTACATTCCTTGATGAAATGATTTCAATTGTTCATGCTAAAAACATAGCTGAAAGCGAAAAAGGATGGGTACTGTATAGTGAAGAATCAGCGATTAAAGCCAATCCTGATGTGATTTTAACAACTTACGGAGATTACGCTCCAAACTTAGAAAAAACGATAATGAATAGAAAAAACTGGAAAACAGTAAATGCCATTAAAAATAAACGTGTTTATGACATAAATGCAGATACAACATCAAGACCAGGTCCAAGACTTGCAGAGGGAGTCGAAGCAATTGCAAAGGCGGTTTACCCAGAGCTTTTTAAATAATACATATTTAATTTTTTTAATTCCAATTATTTTATTAATTTTTTTATTTATTTTAGGGGTTTCGATCGGATCTACATCGATTCCCTTTTCCTCTATCATTTCTAGCTTTTCAGATGTTCTATTTAAAACTAATTATGTTCCAGCAGATATACAAACTATTGTGATGAATATACGAGTGCCAAGGGTTATGTTAGCTGGATTAGTCGGTGCGAGCCTTTCATTGGCAGGTGTTGCATTTCAAGGAATCCTTAAAAATCCATTAGCTGATCCTTTTACATTGGGGGTTTCTTCAGGAGCCTCTGTTGGAGCGGTGGTGGTTTTGTTTTTTCAAATAAGCTTACCTATTGTAACTTATTTTACATTACCAGTAGTGAGTATATTATTTGGATTTGGTACACTTATTTTATTATTAGTATTTGTTAGAAAACTAGATCGTTCTCTAAATGTTGAGACAATTATATTAGGTGGTATTATAATCAGTTCATTTTGTTCTGCATTATTGTCATTATTTATAACGTTTTCAAATAATGAGCTACGTGCAGTAATAGGGTGGTTAATGGGCAATATTGGTGGGAGAGGCATTCAGTACTCTCTAAGTTTATTACCGTTTTTAATGATTTCTTTCTTAATTTTATTTAGTCAAAATAGGCAGCTAGATGCGATGACATTTGGTAGCACAAATGCAAAACATATCGGAATTGATGTGAAAAAATCCACTTATTTAATTTTGTTAACTGGAAGTATTTTATCTGGTGCAGCAGTGGCTGTTTCCGGAACAATCGGATTTGTAGGATTAGTAGTTCCTCATTTTACTAGAACACTTGTAGGACCATTGCATAAAAAATTACTACCTTTATCAATGATCAATGGTGCAATCTTTTTAATCGCCTCTGACATATTATCGAGAGTTGTTTTAGCCCCAAGAGAGTTACCAATCGGGGTAATTACTTCTTTAATTGGTGCTCCAATATTTGCTTTTATATTACTATCTTTGAAAAGAAATAGGGGAAAAGTATGATCAAATGTCAAGATATCTCATATTCATATGATGGAATTCATACTGATTTGAATTCGCTGTCATATTCTATTAATCAGGGAGAATGGCTAGGAATTATTGGCCCAAATGGGAGTGGGAAGTCCACGTTTTTAAATATTCTTTGTGGACTTTTTAAGCCGTCTAAAGGAAATGTCATGTTGGATGGAGAATTTATTTCTAGTATGTCTAATAAACAAATAGCAAAAAAAATTGCTGTTTTATCCCAACAAAATTCCTATACTTATTCTTATGAGGTAAAAGAAACAGTAAAACTTGGACGCCTTGCGCATTCGTCTTCCTTTTTTCCTAGTTGGTCCACAATTGATGAAACTGCGGTCAATCATGCAATGTTGATGACTGGTACTAAGAAAATGGAAAAAAGTTTTATCAATGAAATCAGTGGTGGTGAACGGCAAAGAGTATTTCTTGCTCAATGCTTTGCTCAAGAGACACCATATATTTTTTTAGACGAACCAAGTAACCATTTAGATTTAATGCATACTATAAAAATTTTAGACGTGTTAAAGGAATTACAAAAAAAAGAGAATAAAACGATTGTAACTGTTTTTCATGACTTAAATTTAGCAAGCCTATACTGTGATCGATTAATAGGATTAAAGGATGGTAAAATTTATATCGAAGGAAAAACAGACAAAGTTTTAAATGAAAGTTTATTAAAAGGTTTATATGACACATCTTTTCAAATTATAGATAATCCAGAAACAAATAAAAAGGTCATTATATATAAAAGTAATGTATTGTAAATTGAAAAAAGGAGTGGTTTTTCATGAAAATTTATACAAAAACTGGGGATAAAGGTCAGACTAGCTTAGTAGGTAAACGAGTAGATAAAGATGATTTAAGGGTTGAGGCTTACGGAACAATTGATGAAGTAAATACAATCGTTGGATACGCAATGACATATTTAGATCATGAAAATACGAGGGATCTCTACAATTCACTTCAAAAAATCCAACATGAGCTATTTGACTGCGGTGGAGATTTAGCGGTTGTAAAAGATAGTATCCCTTTTAAAACAACAGAGAAAATGGTTGAAGAACTTGAAACATTAATCGATGAATATATGGAAGTAACTCCCCCATTACAGCGTTTTATTTTACCTGGTGGGTCAAAACCTGCTGCAATCATTCATCAAGCAAGAGCGGTAACAAGACGTGCAGAGAGAACGGTTGTAACATTAATGAAGCAAGAAAACATACATCTTCCAGTATTTTTATATTTAAATCGATTATCTGATTATTTCTTTGCGCTTGCTAGGGTAATCAATACTCGTTTAAATATTAAGGATGTTGAATACGAAAGAGGAGCAATCGTATTTCGAACTGATAAAAAATAAAATAAGAAAAATAGCGATTGAATAGTTGAATTTTTCTAATCAATTGCTATTTTTTTTGTATAAATACTTTTTTTCAATCATAGAATGATTGAGTGTAAGTTTTAGTAAATGTACTTAGTGGTATATACATTTTCGGTTTCTAATACTTCTTAAGCGAAATACATAAAAAGAGTTAAAGATTGAAATGGGTGATACGTCTACTCTAATTTTTTTATGTATGATCAGTAGACAGTTCACCGGTATATGGCTGATAACACACTTCCACATTTCTTTAGGTAGGAGGCAAATAATGTTTGATTTTCTTAGGAGATGTTTGTTGATTGTCGTTTTTGTTTTAACGATTGGACTTTTATTTATTGGAGGAAATCGAGATAATTTAAAGGATCTAATAGAAGTGAAAAATTTTCATGAATTAAAAATAGTTTCAAACCCTTAGTGTTTTTTATGAACTTCCTTTTTAAATGTAATTTACTACTTATTTTAGTAAAGGACATTTATATGCGAAGTTCTATTTTTGTTTTAAGGAGAAAGAATAGTAAAGATCCAATTCTCAGAAAATATAAATAAACATATTAAAATATGCAAAAGGAATTGATTATACAGTATTTGTTAAATGATAAAGTATAGAGCAGTCTTTACAATAGGGATGATTCGATAGTAAGTTTTTGTCAAGAAAACATAAGTAATGACGTTAAATGAATAGGAAGAGATTTTTATTTACAAACTGTATTTAATTTAGTAACATTAAACTGTAATTTAATAAACGATCTATCTTCGGGGCGGGGTGAAATTCCCCACCGGCGGTAATTAAGCATTGCTTATAAGCCCGCGAGCCTGATTTTTTGGGCAGGATCTAGTGCGATTCTAGAGCCGACAGTATAGTCTGGATGGGAGAAGATGGAGGTTCGCAAGTTCAAAAAATTCATCTTTTTGAACGCTTATTTGGCGTGCTGAAAATTCTCCCCTATTCTAAAAAAAATAGGGGATTTTATTTGCATAATTTTATACTGTTTTTTCATTTTAAATTTGGACTTTTTATAATATGTGCAAATAATAACGCTACTTAAGCGAACCTTTCATTTTTCTTGATAAGATCGGGAAAAAGGAGAGAGGTATTATGCAACAACGCAACAAAGTAAATAAAATGGTAGTAGTGGCAATGCTCAGCAGTATTTCGTATCTTTTGATGATGCTGGATTTTCCACTTCCTGCATTCCCAGTATGGCTTCAAATTGACTTCAGTGAGGTTCCGGCTTTAATAGGCGCAATTGTTTTTGGACCGGTAGCTGGAATTGGCGTAGAGTTAATCAAAAACATACTTCATTACGTTATTAATGGTAGTATGACTGGTGTACCAATAGGGGAATTTGCTAATTTTTGTGCAGGAGTATTATACATTTTACCTGCGACATATTTCTTTAGAAAATATCGTTCAGTAAAAGGCTTAACTTTTGGATTAATCATTGGTACTGTAGTGATGACGGGAATTTTAAGCTTATTAAATTATTTTGTGTTCTTACCTGCATATGCACATTTCATGAATTTTAACCTGCCAAATGAAGTAATTGTCACTTCAATCATGCCATTTAATGCAATTAAAGGTCTGTTAATTATGATCTTATTCTTAGTGATTTACCCTAAATTAAAGGTTTGGTTAACTCAAAGAATGAATGTCCACAATGTATAAATAAATGAAAGTGTCTACTAAATTTCGGTAGACACTTTTTGTTTTTTGTATCGTTAGAAATGCATTTGTAAAGTGAAAAAGGTATCAAAGTTTTAAAAATAAAAAAAGCGACGAAATAACTTCCGCCGCAGTTTTTACTATTCGAATTTTAAAGCGTCGCCATCGAATGCTTCGTCAGCAACTTTGATTGAGTCTGTTGGGCATCCTTCAAATGCATCCATCATGTCATCAAGTAATACGTCTGGAATTTCAACGATTCCTTGGTTATCATCTAGAGTAACGTATGCAATCCCTTCATCATCATAGTCATAGATATCAGGTGCAGCAGCGCCACATGCGCCACATGCGATACAAGTGTCTTTATCAACGATTGTATATTTTGCCATTGTATTGACCTCCCAAATTATTCCCTGTTTTTATTACAGATACTATTTTTGTAATGTACCTGTAAACATTTTAAAACGGTTTCCAAAACTTTTCAATATAATTGTACAAGGTTTTGAAAAAAACGAGAAATGATGAAATTTCAAATAAAATAAATAATGATTTTTATTTGTTTAAAATGGTTTGGATATTGATACATATGATAAGCTAGAAGAAATAACAACTAGTTAGAAAAAATACACAAATATTTTTAAACTACTAATAATAATTCGAAAAAATATTCAAATATATTAATGGAATAAATTTATTTGAGAGGTTTATAATGTCTAAACTATCAATTTTGGAAGAAATCATCCTTTTTTTACTTCATCGGTATAATGGTGAACGAACGATCCAAGGTATATTGTATTTATTAAAAGGTAAACAAAGTGCTCAGATTATACAAGATTCTCATTTTTATCATGTCACATCATTTTTCGGACTTTTTCATTTCCTTACCCATCAAAATATGCAAGAAATTATAAATGGGTTAGAGGTTAAAGGGTACATAGGTCAAACTGAAAATAAAAATATTTATTTGTTAAATAAAAATGGTCAAGCATATTTAGCAAATCAAAAATTACAGTTTATGGAATTTACACATATAAATGGTCTAAGGTTTTCGAGTATTCAAAAGATTTTTTGGAAAAGGTTTTCATTATTTTTTCAAACAGTTTCCAATTTGAATATGAAATTAAACTATTTTAGAGCAGTTATTCAAGATCAAGACATACAAGAATGGGTAAAAAATGAGATTCTTAATTATAATGGGAATAAAGACGAATTAGTTAAGCAATTTTACAATGAATTACATACAATTTTAGAAAATTTAAGTGACGAAGATGCATTATTATTTGTGAAACGATTGTCTGGTGCTAATTCTTATGGCATGACGTTTGAACAGATTGCATCTGAACACAAAGTAGCTGTTGAAAAAATTTATCTCAACTCGATTAATACTTTGCATCATATCATCACTATTTTGGTCGAAGGGAACAATCATTATCCTTTATTAAGTAAATTTGTTAAAGGAGATAAACGTACTAATATTACGAATACTTCAATCGAAACGAAGCGATTATTTAAAGAAGGTAAAACCATTCAAGAAATAGCAGCGATTCGTAATTTAAAAATTAGTACAATCGAGGATCATATAGTGGAGTGTGTATTAAGTGATAAATTATTTCCAATTCATCAATTTATTTCGACAAAACAATTTACTTTAATAAAAAATAAAATAATTGAACTTAATACAAGGAAATTAAAAATTATTAAAGAAGCTTTATTAAATGAGGTAACTTATTTTCAAATTCGTATTACTCTTGCAAGAATGGGTGATTTATATGGACCTAAATAAAGTGCTATACGAAAAATTCGGTTATTCAAGTTTTCGTAATAGCCAAAAAGAAATTATTAATGATTTGATAAACTCAAAAGATGTTTTAGCGATGCTTCCTACAGGTGGAGGGAAGTCACTATTATATCAATTAACAGGGCTACTGTTACCTGGTGTTGTAGTAATCGTTTCACCTTTACTTTCACTTATGGAGGATCAAGTAGAACAGATTAAATCATTCGGAGATAAACGAGTTATTGCACTAAATAGCTTTAGAAGTTTTGAGCAAAAAAAATATTTATTTAATCATATTAGTAGCTATAAGTTTATTTTTGTTTCGCCTGAAATGTTACAAAATCAATTTTTAATTCAAAAGCTTTCTGCGTCTAAAATCTCATTATTTGTGGTTGATGAAGCCCATTGTATATCACAGTGGGGCCATGATTTTAGGCCAGAATATAAAACGCTAGGGGAAATAAAGCGGAAATTAAATAATCCTACGGTTTTAGCTTTAACCGCTACAGCTAGCAAAAATGTGCGGGACGAAATAATCGAAATACTACAGTTAAAAGATGTTCAACAATATATCAATTCAGTAAATAGAGAGAACATAGCAATTCAAGTTGAAAAAGTAGATTCGGAAATAGAAAAGCTCTACTTATTAACTAATCATCTTTCTAAATTAACAGGTCCAGGCATCGTTTATTGTGGTACTAGAGCTACTTGTGAGAAAATTTCACATACTTTAAGTGAAAAGTTAAATTGTAAAGTTGCTTATTATCATGGTGGAATGGAACAAGAACAAAGAATTTTAATTCAACAACAATTTATTCAAAATCAAATTGATATCATAGTTTGTACAAGTGCTTTTGGTATGGGAATTAATAAACCTAATGTAAGATTTGTAATTCATTACCAGTATCCGTCAAACATTGAGAATTATCTTCAAGAAATTGGACGTGCTGGACGAGATGGAAAGCCAAGTATAGCAATTCTAATTGTATGTGAAAACGATCATGAGTTACCACTAAGGTTGATTGATGACGAAATCCTTACTATGAATCAAGTTGAATCTTTTCTATCGTACGTAAAAAGATTAGAAGAAGATCCGATTAAATTAACTGAAACACTTGTGTCTAATTGGAAAGCGGTTTTTCAATTTAGTGAAGTACAGTGGACAACACTTCATTCTAAAATGGTTAAATATAATGTAATTGTAGAAGAACATTTGTATTTCGAAAAAATAAATGATCGCTTATTAGAATCGATCAAAGAGTTAATTTCAGAGAGAAAAAAGGTGAAATATTTAAAACTTAAAGCGATGATTGATTTTCTATCTTCATCTACATGTTATCGAGAAAAATATCTTCTCCTATTTGATGAAATGTTAATAAATAGACCAAGAAATTGCTGTAACATTTGTGGTATTTCGTTTGATGAGTATTGTTCAACTAATCATGAGAAATATGAAAATCATAACGTACTTACATGGGGACAAGAATTAAGAAATAAATTGGGGCTGTGAGGAATCTATATGGAAAGCGAATTAAACCGTCAAGAAATTCCAGTTAACTATTTGAAGAAAAGCGTGTATGGCACACAGTTAATCATTTTAGTGATCGCTATTTTATGTATTGTTTTTTTTATTGGTACAGAAAAATTTTTGGATGATTTACATTTATTAAAAAGCTATAAAACCTATTTATTTGGATTCGGTGCTGGATTTTCACTCGTATTATTTAATATTTTATTAAATTATGCAATTCCAGAGCGTTTATTGGATGATGGTGGATTTAATAAAAGATTCTTTACGTCACTCTCAGTTCCTGAAATGACAATACTTTGTATTTTAATCGCATTATCAGAAGAATTATTTTTTCGAGGATTTATTCAAGCTAAATTTGGATTAATTATTGCATCCGTTGTGTTTGCTTTAGTTCATTTTCGATATGTGAAAAAACCGATTTTACTTACGATTGTATTAATTGAAAGTTTTTTCTTAGGTTACTTATATTTGAAAACAAATAATCTTGTTATTGTATTTATTGCACATTTTATATTAGATTATGTTTTAGGATTGTATATGAAATTAAGTTTGGAAAGTGAAGACAAAGAATGAATAATGAGCTTAAGACTAATCGTATCGCTGACTTAAGTCGAATGAAAAAAAATAAGAAATTTAAAAATAAAAAAATAAATGAAGATCATAAAGCAGTTGATTTGTTAAATTTGCCACCAAGAAGTGAAACGATGAAAATAAAAGAGGATCTACGTAGACCTTGGTGGAAAATAAAGTATCCTTTAATTACTGCTTTAGTCATAATCTTTATCATGTTACCTTTTGGAGTAGTTAAGTTTGTACATAGTAAATACGATAAAATATTTACTGAAAAAGGAAGTTTAATCATACCTTCAAATAAATTTGAAAAAGTTGAATTAGCTGCGAGTAACAATGTTAAAAAGCAAAAAAAGAAGGAAACTCAGAATAAAGCTTCAACCAAAAAAGAGATTAATAATGGCGTAAAACTTCAAGCTGATTCAAGTGCAACTATTGGAGTTAAAGTGATTAATCACGAAGTCAAAAGAGGTGAAACTTTATTTACGATTTCAATGAAATATTATGGTAATCGTGATGGCGAAGAAATTATTCAAGATGCAAATCATTTAAATGGGATTGAAGTAACGCCTGGTCAGATTCTAAAAATCCCATTAAATGTCGATGTGGTTAAATAAGGTTAAGAAATCTATAGAGGCAATGAAAAATGAAATTCGAAATCATACGAAAATAGACTATTCGAACCGATTAAACTTTATTTCACTTAAAAGACTTATGCCCATTTTGTATCAATGGCCATAAGTTTTTTCGTTGTTTAAAATTTTTCAATTCCTACTAGTTTTTGTATAATAAAAAAAAGCACTTTGAACTGTAGCAACAAAATATGTAAAAATTGATTTATTTGAATGAAGTATAATTTGAGATTTCTAGCAGACATTGCTTTGTTTTATAACAAGGGGGAAATGAACATAAAAATAATATCATTGATCGGAATTGTAGTAATTGTAGCACTTATTTTATTAATTAATCGAAAAAGTAAGTTAGAAATTATACATAGAAAAATTAATATAAAACATGTAGATGATTCTTTAGAATCAATTCAGCTTATTTGGATTCCAAATATAGGCGATCTATTTTATAAATTGACAGAGATTGAAAAAATTTGCAATCATAATACGATCATTCTTTTAAGCGGTTATTCGAAAAAGAAGTCAAAAAAATATAAAGGTGAAAATATTCACTATTTATCCTCTATGGCTCCAGTCTATTTTTTGTGGAATGATCATGATTATAGTGGCAACTATAGAGATCTAAATGCATTATTACTAGATTGTAAAGTTACAATTTTAGAAAATAAAAGTGCTTCATTTGAGACTGAAAATGGTACTAAGTTTTCAATTGTTGGTTTAGATGATGTGAAAACAAAGAGAGATCATTTAGACTATGCACTTGAAGAGCGATATGGAGATGATTTTAGTATTTTAGCAAGTTATACTGAGGTCATGGATAGTAATAGTAGTAATTTTGAAAGTATTCAAGTTTATCTGTTTGAAAGAAGTCAATTAAATGGAAATCGAAATCAGAAAACGGTATATTTGGAGCTATATAACAATAAAGGAATTCGCAAACAAAACACAATTACAGTATTAAATTTTGAAGTTATGAACTAAGTGTTTCTTGTTTACATGCAGGAGGAAAGAAAATTGGCCCAAATAGGAAAGTACAATATTAAAGCAATTTCTAACATTGTTGGGATATTACCTGGCACTTTAAGAGCTTGGGAACGAAGATATAATATCATTAGTCCTGTACGAAATGATGCTGGCCATCGATTATATACAGAGGAACATGTTTTTATTTTAAAATGGCTCGTTCAAAAAGTGAATGAAGGGTTTACAATTGGACAAGCAATTAACTTATATGAAGCAAAAGAACATAAATCGTCTAATGACAGCTCTCTTACTGAAAATCTACAATCTGATGCACTAGTAAATCGAATTGTTTCTTCATTATTATCTTTTGAAGAAAGTGAAGCTCATAATTATGTGAATGAAGCTTTTAGTCTTTTTTCTGTTGATAAAGTATTATTTAAAATTATTTCGAAGGTTTTCATACTAATAGGTGATAAATGTCGTAATGGTGAAATTACTAGTGCCCATGAACATTTTGCAACATCTTTTTTAAGAACAAGATTAGGGATGATCTATCAAAACTTACCTAACAATAAACATTTGCCGAAGTTAATTGCAGTTTGTGGACCAGAAGAAAAGCACGAACTAGGCTTATTAATTTTTACGATTTATTTAAGAAGAATCGGTTTTCAAGTGATTTATTTAGGCGCATCGATTGATTCAAATGATGTAGAACAAGTAATAAATGAAGTAAAACCAGCTGGATTTATCATGACGTGTACGTTAAGAGAAAATTTAAAGAAAACAATTGATCTTGCCATTACTATTAAAAAAATAAAACCTGATATCATTATTGGAATTGGTGGTCATGCAGTTTCAACTTGTGAAAGCCCGATTATGGATTCCATACAGGAATTTTATATTGGGAGTCAACAATCGAACTGGGATGAATGGTTAAAGCAGAATTTTAATTATAAATGAATTTTGACTTTAGAATCACCAAAATTAGATAAAAACATAAACTGTACTATGGTAAATGCAGCAAGGAGGCTAGTTCATGAGGTTGGAACGGTTGAACTACAATAAAATAAAAGTTTTTCTTACATCTGATGATTTATCTGAACGTGGTCTGACAAAAGAAGACTTATGGTACAATGCACCAAAAGTTCAACAGCTTTTTCAAGATATGATGCATGAAGCTAGCGTAGAACTAGGTTTCGAAGTAGATGGAAAAGTATCCGTTGAAGTTTTCTCTCTTCAAGCTCAAGGAATGGTTGTAATTGTCACAAAATCCGATGAAATTGAAGAAGAGGAAGATGAGTTTCAAGACGACTTTATCTCGATGGAAGTAATCCTAGATGAAAGTGAACATATATTGTACGAGTTTTCTACATTAGATGATCTAATCCTACTTTCTGAAAAATTGGTTTCATGTGATGCTTTAGGTGGAAGATTATTCTCTTTTGAAAATACGTTTTACTTAAAGTTCGAGGAGAATGAAATAGGAAGACTAGATCGTGAAACATTTTATGCGATTTTAGCTGAATATGGCAATCCTTCCACTAGAACAATTTACCGTATTATTGAATATGGTAAAGAACTTATATCAGAAAATGCTATTGAACAACTGCATTTTTATTTCGTTAAAAATAAAGCCTCTCAGTAATTTTTTACGAGAGGTTTTACTTTTGTAAATTTTTTATAAATATATTGTATTTCTTCGAATTCTTTCCTTTTCAAATTTTGGAAATAGGAGTATAATGACCATAGAAAACGCTTACATTAAACGAATATTATATTTTGTTTTCTATGTGTTTATAACTTTCAAAATGGGATGGAAAGTTGTATACTAATTTCAGAATGAATGAATCTTTTCATCGTTCAAATTTCTAGGGGGTTTACAATGGTTGCCGAGAAATCTACAGAGAAAAATAGCAACACTGAAGAACATTTAGATGTACTAGCGCCTACACAAGTAGTTATTAAAGAAGCGTTAGAAAAATTAGGATATTCAAATGAAATGTATGAACTATTAAAAGAACCAGTTCGTATGATGACTGTAAAAATTCCAGTTCGCATGGATGATGGACAAGTGAAAATTTTCACTGGTTACAGAGCTCAACATAATGATGCGGTAGGACCAACTAAAGGTGGTATCCGTTTCCATCCAAATGTAACAGAAAATGAAGTTAAAGCCCTTTCAATCTGGATGAGCTTAAAATGTGGAATTGTAGATTTACCATATGGTGGAGGTAAAGGTGGAATTATTTGTGATCCACGTGATATGTCATTCCGTGAGTTAGAAAGACTTAGCCGCGGTTATGTTCGTGCAATTAGCCAAATCGTAGGACCAACTAAAGATATTCCAGCTCCAGACGTATTTACAAATTCACAAATTATGGCTTGGATGATGGATGAATATTCTAGAATCGATGAATTTAACTCACCTGGTTTTATTACTGGTAAACCATTAGTATTAGGTGGATCTCACGGACGTGAAACAGCTACTGCAAAAGGTGTAACAATCGTAATACGTGAGGCAGCAAAACGTAAAGGCATTAACTTAGAAGGTGCACGAGTTGTTATCCAAGGATTTGGTAATGCAGGTAGCTTCTTAGCGAAATTTATGCATGATGCAGGCGCAAAAGTTATTGGTATTTCTGATGCTTATGGTGCACTTCATGATCCAAACGGCTTAGACATTGATTATTTATTAGATCGTAGAGATAGCTTTGGTACAATTACTAAACTATTTAATAATACAATTTCAAATAAAGAATTATTAGAGTTAGAGTGTGATATCTTAGTTCCAGCAGCGATTGAAAATCAAATTACAAAAGATAATGCTCATAATATTAAAGCAAGTATCGTAGTTGAAGCTGCTAATGGACCAACAACACTTGAGGCTACAAAAATTTTAACAGAGCGTGGAATCTTATTAGTACCAGACGTGTTAGCAAGTGCTGGTGGCGTAACGGTTTCTTACTTTGAATGGGTACAGAATAACCAAGGTTATTACTGGACTGAAGAAGAAGTAGAAGAGCGATTAGAAAAAGTTATGGTACGTTCATTTAATAATATTTATGAAACAAGTGTAAATAGAAAAGTAAATATGCGATTAGCTGCTTATATGGTTGGTGCGCGTAAAATGGCTGAAGCTAGCCGATTTAGAGGCTGGGTATAAGAATAGTACTAAGTTTAAAACAAGATGGGAAATTTCCATCTTGTTTTTTATTTGGACTAGCTATTATTAGACAAATAGAATATTTTACGTAAAATAGTAATAGTAAATATAACTAAGACTCTAGTTTATTGGAGATGTTTCAAATGGAAAAAGTAGAAGTTCTAATCATTGGCGGAGGGCCCTGTGGTATTGCGGCTTATTTAGCACTAAAAAATAAGGGGATATCTGCATTAATAATTGAAAAAGGAAATATCGTTCATACCCTCAGTCGTTTTCCTACGCATCAAACATTTTTTAGTACAAGTGAAAAATTAGAAGTGGGAAATATTCCATTTATTATTGAAGGTAGAAAACCAAAAAAACACCAAGCTCTAGCATATTACCGTGACGTTGTTAAACGGAATCGAATAAGAATCAATGCTTTTGAAGAAGTAAAAACGGTTAGTAAGAAAAATGATTTTATCATTGAATCAGTTACAATAAATGGTGAAAAAAAACGTTATGAAGCAAAAGCTGTTATTGTAGCAACTGGATATTATGACCAACCAAACTATTTATCAACTCCAGGTGAACAACTTAAAAAAGTTTCGCATTACTTTTTTGAAGGTCATCAACATTTTAACCAGAAGGTTGTCGTGATTGGAGGTAAAAACTCCAGTGTTGACGCAGCACTCGAACTAGAAAAGTGTGGAGCAGATGTAACTGTACTTTATAGAGGAAGTTCTTATTCACCAAGTATTAAACCTTGGGTTTTACCAGAATTCGAGGCTCTTGTCCGTTCTGAAACAATTAAAATGGAATTTAACGCAAATCTACTTGAAATAAAAGAATCATCAGTAGTCTACGAAAAAGAAGGACAAATCGTTGAAATTGAAAATGACTTTGTCTATGCTATGACAGGTTACCATCCTGATCATACATTAATCAAAAGTATGGGCGTAAAAGTTGATGATGCAACAGGAAGACCATTATTTAATCCAGAAACGATGGAAACAAATATTGAAGGCATTTATATTGCAGGGGTAATTGCTGCAGGAAACAATGCAAACGAAATTTTTATTGAAAATGGTCGTTTTCATGGTGACTTAATCGCTTCTCACCTGGCTAGTAATAAATAATGTTAAATGAACTAAAAACGTAGCTATGCTACGTTTCAGAGTGTAGACAAACCCCTTTTTCAAAATTAAACTTGTTGAAAAAGGGGTTTTTTATACTTTTTATTAGCACATTTAGTTGGAGATTTAAAGAAAAGGCACTATATCTTGATACTAGTCTTCGCATAAAAAATAGCTGTCGACTTTGTCGACAGCCTGAAACGTAGCTATGCTACGTTTTTTTTTATTAATGATTTTCAAGCCGTTTTCTGTTTACTTGAAGAATTTTAAAATGTTATAATTTCTTGTGAAATGAGGTGCAAATATGAAAAAAGTAGTATTAATCACAACAGGTGGAACGATTGCTAGTAAACCAAATGCAGAATCAGGTAAATTAGATTCTGGGGCATTGTCAGGTCAAGAAATTGCAGAAATGCTTAATTTACCAAAAGATATAAATGTTATTGTTGATTCTTTTTTCCAAGTTCCTAGTATGCACATAGGCTTTGAACATTGGATGTTATTAAAGAATAAAATTGAAGAATATTATCAAGATGAAACAATCGATGGGGTTGTCGTTACCCATGGTACTGATACATTAGAAGAAACGGCTTATTTTTTAGATTTAACAATTGATGATGAACGTCCAGTTGTTATTACCGGTTCTCAAAGATCACCAGGTGAATTAGGTACCGATGCTTTTATTAATTTAAGACATGCAATTTATACTGCATCAGACGAATCTACTAGAAACGTTGGAACAGTTGTCGTGTTTAATGAACGTATTTTTACTGCAAGATATGTTAAAAAAGAACATGCATCTAATATACAAGGGTTTAACGTATTTGGATTCGGATACTTAGGTATTATCGATAACGATAAAGTACATATTTATCAAAAACCGGTAATAAAGGATAAATACAAAATTACAAGTGAGTTACCTCAAGTTGATATCATTAAATGTTATATTGAGGCAAAAGGATATTTAATTAAAGCAGCTGTCGAAAATGGTGCTAAAGGTATTGTCCTTGAAGGTGTTGGAAGAGGTCAAGTATCACCACATATGACAGAAGAAATTGAAAAAGCAGTTAAAAATGGTATTAAAGTAGTCATCACAACTAGTTCTGAAGAAGGCGAAGTATATCCGACATATGATTATTACGGAAGTGCTTATGATTTAGTTAATAAAGGTGTAATTTTAGGTAAAGATTATGATAGTAAAAAGGCAAGAATTAAATTAACTGTTATGTTAGCATCTGAAAAGAATAATATTCTTGAAGGATTTTCTATATAATTTTTACTTGTTTATACATTTCTCGAGGAAACGTGCATTGCACGTTTTTTTTTGTTTAATATGTAAAGATTAAAAAATAAATTCTAAATAGTGTATAAAATTAGTTGAATCTAATCATACTGGTAATAAAAAAGGTATGATTATAAATGAAAAGAATCGAACGGATCCTAATTAAATTAATTATTATTCAATTAATTTGCTTAGTCATGAGTCAATACGTCCTATCATTCCCTAGTCTTTCTGTCTATTTAACAAAAATTGAATTGTATGAAGGCGTTACACAAAAAGCAAAGGACGTAACGAGAGAAGTATATAATCATATTGGTAAATAGATGAATTCGTCACAATCATATGGTAATATAAAATAAAGCAGCCTAGTCTGCTTTATTTTTATTTGTTTTTATTTTTTAGGACATGATAAGATTAAAGATTGCTATAGAAGTAGCACTTTTTTTATGTAGGAGGAATTATGAGTAAAAAAATTAGTATAGCGATAGATGGACCTGCAGCTGCTGGTAAAAGTACAGTTGCAAAGATTGTTGCAAAAAAATTAGGGTATGTCTATATAGACACTGGTGCAATGTACCGTGCTCTTACATTTAAAGCGATTCAAAACAATATTGATGTAAATAACGAAGAGGCTTTAAGTAACTTACTTTCAAATATGACGATCGAGTTAATTCCGGAAGAAGGTACTCAAAAAGTTCTCATTGATAATGTTGATGTGTCTGAGCCAATCAGAACACCAGAAGTAACTAGAAACGTATCATTTGTTGCAAAACATAGTTTAGTTCGTAAAAAAATGGTCGATTTACAACGCCAATATGCAATAAATGGTGGGGTTGTAATGGATGGAAGAGATATTGGGACTCATGTATTAGTTGATGCAGAAGTTAAGATTTTCATGATTGCTTCTGTCGATGAACGAGCTCAAAGAAGACATATCGAAAATATCAAAAACGGTTTTGAGAGTGATTTAGAACAATTGAAAATAGAAATCGCAACAAGAGACAGAATTGACTCAGAACGAGAAGTTTCACCATTGAAAAAAGCAGATGATGCCATCTCATTAGATACTACTTCAAAAGGTATTGATGAAGTCGTAAATGAAATATTAACGATTGTTGAAGAAAAAGTAAAAAATATTTAGAAGAATTAGTCATCAGATTTCTTGACTTTTCTGCTTATTTATTAGAAGGTAAAAGAGGATAATACATAATTGGTCTATCCATTTTTAAAACATAAGGAGGAATATGACATGGTTGAAAAAGTAATGCCAGAAGTTGGGGAAATTATCTCATGTGTAGTAGAACAAATTGAAGATAAGCAAGCAATCGTAGGTTTCGGTGGAAAAACAGATGGTATTCTTCCAATAAAAGAAATTTCAAACGTACATATTGAAAATGTAAGTGACGTGTTAACAGTTGGAGAAGAAATTGAATTAAAGGTTATTAAAGTTGAGGAAGATACAGTTGTTTTTTCTAAACGTGCCGTAGATTCTGTTAAGGCTTGGGAACAATTAGAAGGAAAACTAGCTAGTAAAGAAGTTTTTGAAGTAATCGTTACAGAGCAAGTAAATGGTGGATTAATCGCAGACGTAGGTGTTCGTGGATTTATTCCGGCGTCACTTGTATCAAAAAAATTCGTTGAAGATTTAGGTAGCTATGTGGGTCAATCACTTGAAGTAGTGATTGAAGAACTAGATCGCGAAAAAAATCGAGTAATCTTATCTCATAAAGCTGTAGAACAATTAAACGAAATTGAAAATCGCCGTCAAGCGTACTCTTCTATTAAAGTTGGGCAAATTGTTGAAGGTAAAGTCGAGAGATTAACAAATTTCGGTGCTTTTGTAAATATTGGTGGAGTTGATGGTTTAGTCCATGTATCTCAAATGTCACATAATAGAGTGACAAAGCCTGAAGAGCTTGTAGCTGTCGGAGATACTGTAAAAGTTCAAGTACTTTCAATTGACACAGATACAAACCGAATTGCTTTATCTATGAAAGCAATTCAGCCAGGTCCATGGGATCAATTAAATCCGAACATTAAAACTGAAGCAGTCATCGAAGGAACTGTAAAACGCCTTACTAACTTTGGTGCATTTGTAGAAGTTCAAAATGGAATTGAAGGATTAGTTCATGTTTCTCAAATTGCTGATAAACATATTAAAAATCCAAACGAAGTATTATCAGTTGGTCAAAAAGTAAAAGTTAAAGTTTTAGATATTAATCCATCTGAAAAACGCCTATCATTAAGCATTAAAGAAGCTGGTGAAGCTGAACTTCAAGAGGATATCGCAAAATACGTACAACCAAGTGAAAGTGGTTTCCAATTAAGCGAATTACTTGGTGATAAATTAAATAAATTTAAAAAATAATAAAAAAATCCTTCAGCCATTTGCTGGAGGATTTTTTTTGAAGAATTAGTTATGTTGATTTTCAGCTCTTGCTTCTTCAGGTGTGTCTAAACGTGTAGCACCTTTGTAATGAATGCTTTGATCTCGATCAGATTCAACTCTTCTAGATTGTTTAAGTTTCTTTTCTTGACGATCTTTTCCCACTCGTTTCACCTCCAAAAAAATCTCATTTATAGATTCGTTTTAAATGTAACTTCTTATACACTTTCTTTTCTATTTGATTATTTTTGAAATATGAATTGTTCATACTAGTACTATTAGGAGGTTTTTTTAGTGCAAGGTAGTTTATTTATCATTACTTCTTGGCTTATTTTTTTCTTACTGTTGCTTTATCGTAATCGAACTAAGAAAAATTTCTTGTATTTAGCAGGAGTACTTGTATTAATTAGCTGTTCAGCTTACACAATTGATTTCTTTTCAATTGAAATAAATTTTTCATATATTATTATAATTTTTATCGTAAGCTACTTTATTAGTTTATTAAATTTCATTGAACAAATGGCGCATTTTTTAAAAGGCCTAATTATAGGTATGATATATAGCGTAGTAACACTGTTATCAATTTATGATCCTGCAAGCTTTTTTATTGATGAGATGATAATTAGTTCATTTTTAGTCATACTTCTTACTTTCTTTTTAAGTAAATCCTATTATGACAAATTGCGTTATATAACAATTGGACTAGTTCAGGGTGATATTTTTAATTATATTACGTTTAAGTCAATTCATTTTAAGTATATAATTGGGGATTTACATTGGTTTGATACTTTATTTATTTCTATTTTAATCATGTCAACCATTCAGATTATAAGTATTTACATATCAAGAATAAGTCTCAAAAATAGAAAATTACTAAAAAGTTGAAGTGTATTGGTCTTTTCTTGTATTTTTTGTTAAAATAGATAAGTTATTTAAATAAATCAATTTTTAAAACTAAACTAAAACTCATTTAGATGATTTAAATGGTACATAGTTATGCTAGGAAGGATGAATTAAATGTCTAAACCGACAGTTGCAATAGTTGGACGACCAAATGTAGGGAAATCAACTATTTTTAATAGGATAGTGGGAGAAAGAATTTCGATTGTAGAAGATATTCCGGGTGTTACTCGTGATCGTATTTACAGTTCAGGTGAGTGGTTAAATCAAGAATTTAGTTTAATCGATACAGGTGGAATTGACATTGGTGATGAGCCATTTTTAGAGCAAATCCGTCAACAAGCTGAAATCGCAATCGATGAAGCGGATGTTATTATTTTTCTAACTAATGGGCGTGAAGGTGTTACAGCGGCTGATGAGGAAGTTGCTAAAATCCTTTATAAAACAAAAAAGCCAGTAGTATTAGCTGTTAATAAAGTCGATAATCCAGAAATGAGAAGCGATATTTACGACTTCTATGCGTTAGGATTTGGAGAAGTATTTCCGATCTCTGGTTCACATGGATTAGGACTAGGGGATTTACTTGATGAAGTTGTAAAACATTTTCCAGAAAAAGAAGATGAAAATTATGATGAAGATACAATTAAATTTAGTTTAATTGGACGACCAAACGTAGGAAAGTCATCTTTAGTAAATGCATTATTAGGTCAAGAACGTGTAATTGTAAGTAATGTTGCCGGTACAACACGTGATGCTGTCGATACACCATATTCAAAAGATGGTCAAGACTATGTCATTATCGATACAGCTGGTATGAGAAAAAAAGGTAAAGTTTATGAAAGTACAGAAAAATACAGTGTATTACGTGCTTTACGTGCAATCGAAAGATCAGATGTCGTCTTAGTTGTACTAGATGGTGAAGAAGGTATTATTGAACAAGATAAAAAAATTGCTGGTTATGCACATCAAGCAGGTAGATCAGTTGTTATTGTTGTAAATAAATGGGATGCAGTAGAAAAAGATGAAAAAACGATGAATGAATTCATTGAAAACATTCGAGCACATTTCCAATTCTTAGACTATGCTCCAATTGTATTTCTATCGGCTAAAACGAAGAAAAGAACGCAAACTTTATTGCCAATGATTAATAAAGCATGTGAAAGCCATAGTTTACGTGTACCAACAAATGTATTAAATGATGTTATTATGGATGCAATCGCGATGAATCCAACACCTACACATAATGGACAAAGATTAAGAGTGTATTATGCTACTCAAGTTGCAATTAAACCACCAACATTTGTTGTTTTTGTAAATGATCCTGAATTACTTCACTTTAGTTACGAGCGTTTCTTAGAAAATCGTATTAGAGATGCTTTTGATTTTGAGGGATCTCCAATTAAGATTATCGGTCGTGCACGAGCATAAAATTCAAAGAGATGGATTTTTTATGAATGGGAGTGTTAATTTGGAAAAAATCGCAGTTTTAGGTGCAGGTAGCTGGGGAACAGCTTTGGCTATGGTTTTATCAGATAATGGACATACGGTTACTTTATGGGGAAATAAAATCGAACAAATTAAAGAAATAAATGAACAGCATACGAATAAAAGATACTTGCCAGAAATTAATTTACCTCAAAATTTAAAGGCATCTGTCGATTTAAAGGAAACGATCAATGGTGCTAACTATATTTTGCTTGTTGTACCGACTAAAGCAATAAGAGAAGTTTGTCAACAATTAAATAAAGAATTAAAAAACGAGGTTACGATCATCCATGCAAGTAAAGGGATTGAACCAGACACTTCTAAGCGTGTTTCAGAAATGATTACTGAAGAAATTGATCCGAAATTCTTAAAATCGGTAGTTGTATTATCAGGTCCTAGTCATGCTGAAGAAGTTGCTTTAAGACATCCAACGACTGTAACTTCAGCATCAAAAAATATGGAAGATGCCCAAATTGTACAAGAATTATTCTCTAATGGTTATTTCCGTGTGTATACAAACGAAGATGTAATAGGTGTAGAAATTGGTGGAGCATTAAAGAATATTATCGCACTTGCAGCTGGTATTACTGATGGACTTGGCTATGGCGACAATGCAAAGGCGGCTTTAATGACCAGAGGGCTTGCAGAAATAATTCGTTTAGGTAAGGCTATGGGAGCTAATAATCAAACTTTTGCTGGTTTAGCAGGAATGGGCGACTTAATTGTAACTTGTACGAGTGTACATAGCCGTAACTGGAGAGCCGGTAATTTATTAGGGAAAGGCAAATCTTTAGACGAAGTACTTGATAATATGGGTATGGTCGTTGAAGGGGTTCGCACAACTAAGGCTGCATATCAATTAGCAAAACAAGTAAATGTAGAAATGCCAATTGTTAATGAATTACACGCAGTATTATTTGAAAATAAAAATCCAAAATTAGCAGTTGATGCACTGATGTCTCGTGTAAAAAAACATGAAGGCGAAAGTACTTCAAATTATATAAGCGATCTTACTGATTAAATAATTTTATTTAAGTATATCGGTTAAAAGCACTAAAACTTTGTTTTAGTGCTTTTTCTTTTGTGGACTATAATAGGCGTTTCACCATTTTTCTTTTTTTGCATAGCATATGTTGTATAGAAAAAAGGAGGTTTGAATGGTGACTAATAATAACCCAAATGGTTTCTTCGATAAGATTGAAAAGAAAGCAAATGTAAGTAAACAAGATATTTTTAAAGTCGCTGATTCAGTAAAAGATGCAAACTTTAAAGATGAAGCAACAGTTAGAAAACTAGTTCGTCAAATTGCATTGATGACAGGTCGTCAAGTTTCGAAAGAAAAAGAAGACAAAATCGTTCAAGCAATTGTTACAAATAATATGCCTTTAGATTTTCAATCATTAACAAATATGTTTAAACAAAAATAATTGGGCTTATTCTTCAGCGATGTATTTAGTGCATAATCATACATTTTCGCATAATATAGAATGACTTATACCGGATGTGTTCTGGTGGGTGTTAGTCGAGAAAACGAAGCAATTGCCCCAGTTTGCTTCGAAGAAAGAAGGAGTATGTATTTACTTTTTCTTTCTTTTTATTTTGAACAAGTGAATAGGTGAATTGTCCCGCTTGCCTTTTTGTTTTGTTATAACAAAGAGGTTTTTTGTTCGAGTTTGATCAAGGTGTAACTAGTGAATATGTTCTAGTTGATTTTACAGAATTAAATTAATAACAATAACAAGTATACTTAAGCATTAAATAAGTCGATAATGACTTAATAGGAATAAAAAGATTTTAATTCAAATCATGTAATTATTTTGATACTATAATAAAGGTAGAAAATACATAGGGGGAACATAATGAACGCGGCACATATTAATGAAATTATTTCTTTTGTAGGAATCGGATTAATGCTTTTATCATTATTTTTAATTTTCTTGAGTAGAAACAAAATAAAAATTAAATTTTTAAAAATGATAACGGCCTTCATTGCATATATGTCTTTAATTATTTCAGGAATTTTAATTACATATATCGTATTAAGCTGGCCAAGTTAATTTACAATAAAGGGGACTAACATGAAAAAGCTATTTCTTTCCATTCTAATATGCTTTGTAATAAGTTTATTAAGTGGCTGTTTATATCCGCAAGATCAACTTGCACAAAATCAAGTACCATATGATGATCAATTGCAATCTGTTCAAACTGCAGTTAATAAATTTAAAGAAAACAATTCGGGAATGTTACCGATCAAAAACAAGGATATGGATACACCAATTTATATTAAATATCCAATTGATTTTACTAAACTAACACCAGGCTATTTAAGTGATGTACCTGGTAATTCTTATGAAAACGGTGGTATTTTTCAATACGTATTAATAGATGCAGAAAAGAATCCGACTGTTAAATTAGTCGATCTTAGAATGACAGATAAACTAAGTGATGTTTCATTAAGAGTACAAGTTTATAAAGATAAACATACTTATCCACCAATCAAAAAAACTTTGGCTAACGGCGTTTTTCTATTAAACTATAAAAAGATGGGTTTCAAAGAAGAACCGTTCGTAGTCAGTCCTTATAGTAATAAGCATTTACCAATCATAATGGGAAACGATGGCGAGTTCTATGTTGACTATTCAATGGATTTGTATGCAAAAATTAAGGAAGCCAAACATTATAAATTCGGTGAAGATATTCGTTCGATCTTAGTAAAAGACTCACCAATCGTGCCTGCATACTCACTTCCATATACAATTAAAGATGGACAACCAGTGTTTTTAGAACAAAATTAAATAATATAAATCATAATCCTTTGATAAAAGAATACATTTTATCGAAGGATTTTTTTATTTGATCCCAAGTTAAGAAAAGAAAAAATAAAAAATCTTGTCATAACTCACTAGGACAACATCATAGAATGATATTGTCATAGGTATACTACTTCAAGTCAATTATTCCCATGTATTGATAAATCGGGAGGGGAACGCATGGAAAAGATAGATATTTTTAAAGACATTGCCGAGCGCACAGGAGGAGATATCTACTTAGGTGTTGTAGGTGCTGTGCGTACTGGTAAATCAACATTTATTAAACGCTTTATGGAAGCAGTTGTTATCCCTAATATTCAAAATGAAGCGGATCGTGCTAGAGCACATGATGAATTACCTCAAAGTGCTGCAGGTAAAACAATAATGACTACTGAACCAAAATTCGTTCCGAATCAAGGCGTAAAAATTCATGTGGCGGATGGGTTAGATGTAAATATTCGATTAGTAGATTGCGTTGGTTATAGTGTACCAGGGGCTAAAGGTTACGAGGATGAAAATGGTCCTAGAATGATTAGTACTCCTTGGTATGAAGAGCCGATTCCATTTAATGAAGCGGCTGAAATCGGTACAAGAAAAGTTATTCAAGAGCATTCTACAATTGGAGTTGTTGTAACAACTGATGGCACAATTGGAGAAATTGCTAGATATGATTATATCGAAGCAGAGGAAAGGGTCGTTAATGAATTAAAAGAAGTTGGAAAGCCTTTCATTATGGTGATCAACTCTTCTCAACCATATCATCCTAATACAGAGGCACTGAGACAAGAACTATCTGAAAAGTATGATATTCCTGTCATCGCATTAAGTGTTGAAGCAATGCGCGAAGGAGATGTGATGAACGTACTTCGCGAGGCTTTATACGAATTCCCAGTGCTTGAAGTGAATGTAAACTTACCTAGCTGGGTATTAGTATTAAAAGAAAATCACTGGCTACGCCAAAGCTACCAAGAAGCAATTCAAGAAACAGTTAAAGATATTAAGCGGTTAAGAGATGTTGATTATGTAGTTGGCCAATTTAGTGATTATGAATTTATTGAACATGCACAACTAGCAGGAATAGATATGGGGCAAGGGGTTGCAGAAATTGATTTATCTGCACCAGATGAGTTATATGATCAAGTCTTAAAAGAAGTTGTAGGAGTAGAAATTCGTGGTAAAGATCATTTACTAGAACTAATGCAAGATTTTGCTCATGCAAAACAAGAATATGATCAAGTATCAGATGCTTTAAGAATGGTGAAACAAACCGGCTATGGAGTTGCTGCACCTTCACTTTTAGATATGAGCTTAGATGAGCCAGAAATAATCCGCCACGGTTCAAGGTTTGGGGTGAAATTAAAAGCAGTAGCACCTTCAATTCATATGATTAAAGTTGATGTCGAGTCAACATTTGAACCGATCATTGGAACTGAGAAACAAAGTGAAGAACTTGTTAAATACTTAATGCAAGATTTTGAAGATAATCCTTTATCAATTTGGAACTCAGATATATTTGGACGTTCATTAAGTTCAATCGTGCGTGAAGGCATCCAAGCGAAACTTTCTTTAATGCCTGAAAATGCAAGATATAAATTGAAAGAAACTTTAGAAAGAATTATTAACGAAGGAAGCGGCGGTTTAATTGCGATTATCCTTTAATTATTAATTGGTCAGGTGGTAAAAACCATCTGATTTTTTTTGTTTTGTAAAAAAATCTACTAGTCATATTTTATCAGAAGTAATGTAACGTTGAAAAAATGATCGAAAATTATTAAGGTGAACTAAAATGTTAATCGACAAAATTCAACAAAAATAAATTTATTAAAAATCCTCAAAAAAATTAAAAAAATGCCGATAAATCAGTCACCATCGTACTTTCACAAGTTCTTTTAACAAAATTGAGGCTGAAAAATGAATTTTTCAGAAAAATTACTACCTGTTTTCGAGTAATTCCAACATTTTCTTATAAAACATATTGAAAAAAGCCTTAGAATCGTATAATATAAGGCATGACAAAGAAATTAATTGGAATTTGTTGTATAAAATTTAAAATTTTGGTCACAAATGAAATTAAGAAACATTTCTAAAATTTTGGGAGGAGGTGAAAGACATGAACAAAACAGATTTAATCAATGCAGTTGCTGAAGCTGGTGAGTTAACTAAAAAACAAGCTACTTTAGCTGTAGATGCTGTATTCGAATCAATTCTTGGTGCGTTACAAAACGGGGATAAAGTACAATTAATCGGATTTGGTAATTTTGAAGTTCGTGAGCGTGCAGCTCGTAAAGGACGTAATCCACAAACTGGCGAGGAAATCGAAATCGCAGCTAGTAAAGTTCCAGCTTTCAAACCTGGTAAAGCGCTTAAGGATGCAGTAAAATAATTACATAATTTAAGCGAAAAAGAAGGATGCTAAAAAAAGCATCCTTCTTTTTTTGTTAAAATAGTCCAAAAAGTCTCATAATAGTGGACATGGAAAGAGGATCAAAAAGTAAGAAAAAGAAAGTATCCTTCTTTTTTTTGCCTATAAAAAAAGAATTATGTTAAAATAAAACGAATCTGATAGTGTATATTAGAATTTTTTTTAGCATGGGGGATCAATTAATGAATGAAGTTAATTTAGAAAAAATTGAACAAGCGGTTCGTCTAATTCTCGAAGCTATCGGTGATGATCCAAATAGAGAAGGAATTTACGAAACGCCAAAGCGAGTTGCGAAAATGTATGCTGAAGTATTTTCTGGTATGCGCCAAGATGAAAAGGCTCATTTACATAAAGTATTTGGTGAAGATCATGAAGAACTAGTTCTTGTAAAAGATATTCCATTCCATTCAATGTGCGAACATCATCTATTACCTTTTTACGGGGTAGCACATGTAGCTTACATACCTAGAAATGGTAGAGTAACTGGATTAAGTAAATTAGCACGTACAGTAGAAACAGTAGCAAAAAGACCTCAGTTACAAGAGCGTATTACCGCTTCTGTAGTTGATGCAATTATGGACGTACTACAGCCACACGGAGCAATGGTAGTTGTAGAGGCAGAACATATGTGTATGTCAATGCGTGGTGTAAGAAAACCAGGCTCAAAAACAGTTACGACTGCGGTGCGTGGCTCACTTAAAGAGGATGTGCAAGGAAGAAATGAAATTCTTGCAATGATTCATTCAACTAAATAAATCAATTAATCAAAAAAGCAGGGCATTTGACAGGCAGTCTATAAAGCCAAAAAGTCCTGCTTTTTTAAAATATTCATTATAAATAATTCAAGTTGATGAAGAATCAACTTATACCATCTAAAATACTTATGGTATAATGAAAAAATCAGTTATAAATGGAATGGATGGAAATAATGAATAGTATTCAGGAGTTAAAAAACGAAGTAATCACTCAAATCTTACATACGATTAGACACCCATATTTAAATCAACATCTTCAAGCTCCAACAATTGATGATGTAAAGGTTACTTTATTAATAAATTTGTTAAAAGATCACGATTTTACAAAAGATAAAATTATACATTACTGTAAAGCCTTGATGATTCATCAAATTGCATTAGATACACACGAAAAAGTATCTACATATAAAGGTACTCCAATGGATCGTGAAAAGAAACAATTAACCGTTTTAGAAGGAGACTTATATAGTGGACTATATTATGATGCTCTAGCTAAAACTGGAGAAATTGGTTTGATTCGAGAACTTTCATATGCTGTTAAAGAAATGAATGAGGAGAAAATCAATCTAGTTCACGAACAATTTAGTTCTTTAGAAGATCTTTTCAACTGTATAACAGTGATCGAATCAACTATACTTGTACATTTTGCAAAGTTTATTTCAGGTGAAGAATCAATAAAGCAGATTGAAAAAGAGTGTTTAATATCTAGACTGAAAAAAGAATTCGAACGCTTATCAGCTGAAAACTGCTCTGATTTTATTTCGCAATTTCAAAGAATCAAGGGGATTGTTGATTTAACTCAAACAAAAGAAGAATTATCAAAAATAATACAATTACAAAATTAGTCTACATAAGAAGTAATCGTAATTAGTTTAGTGGGGGTTTATATGACTCAATCAAAAGAAGAACGCGTACATGACGTGTTTGAAAAGATTTACAATAAATATGATACAATGAATGGAATTATTAGTTTTAGACGACATATTGCTTGGCGCAAACAAACAATGAAAATTATGAATGTTCAAAAAGGTATGAAAGCGCTTGATGTATGTTGTGGTACTGGTGAATGGACAATTGCACTTGCAAATACAGTTGGAAAAGATGGAGAAGTGATCGGATTAGACTTTAGTAAAAATATGCTGTCTATCGGTGAAGAAAAAGTTAAAAATATGCATTTAGACCAAGTAAAACTAATTCATGGAAATGCTATGGAGTTACCATTTGAGGACAACTATTTTGATGTCGTTACAATTGGTTTTGGTTTAAGAAATGTTCCAGATTATTATCAAGTGTTGAAGGAAATGACAAGAGTCGTAAAGCCTGGAGGAATTGTTGTGTGCTTAGAAACATCACAACCGACAGCATTTGGTATTAGACATGTGTATAAAGCATATTTTAAATACATCATGCCGATATTTGGGAAAATATTTGCTAAAAGCTTTAAAGAATATTCTTGGTTACAAGAAAGCGCAAGCACGTTTCCAGGGATGAATGAACTTGCAAATCTTTTCAAAAAAGCTGGATTGGAAAAAATAAAGATAAAACCTTATACTTTTGGTGTAGCAGCAATGCATTTAGGTGTTAAACCAAAAAGCTAGTTACAATAAGCGAGAAAATGGGATGAATAGTAAGGTGAACGGAATGAAGGTTAAATGGAAATATTCTTATTTAAAAAAGGACATTAATGAGATTGAAAGCACGCTTCATAAAGTAGTCAATTCTTCACAGCCAATTTTAAAAAATGCATCTGTACAGTTGCTTGAATCTGGTGGTAAAAGAATTAGACCAGTATTTGTATTGCTTAGTGCTAAATTTGGACAATATAACCTTCAATCGATTAAAAATGTAGCAGCTACTTTGGAAATCATACATATGGCATCATTAGTTCATGATGATGTAATTGATGAAGCTAGTTTACGAAGGGGTAAACCGACAATCAATTCAACTTACAATGATCGTGTTGCGATGTATGCAGGGGATTTTTTATTTGCAAAGGCATTGGAATGTATGTCAGAAATCGAAATCCCATTGGCCCATCAAAAATTATCTGAGACTATTTTAGAGATTTGTTTAGGTGAGATTGAACAAATTAAAGATAAATATAATTTTGACCAAAATTTAAAATGTTATTTAAGAAGAATTAAACGAAAAACTGCACTTTTAATTTCAGCAAGTTGTGAAATAGGTGCAATTGCATCAGGAGCCTCTAAAGCTTATCAAAAGTGTTTAAAAGATTACGGATACTATTTAGGTATGTCTTTTCAAATTATGGACGATATTCTTGATTTTACGGCTTCTGAGAAAGAATTAGGAAAGCCATCAGGTAGCGACTTAATTCAAGGTAATATTACATTACCTGTCTTGTTTGCGATGAATGATTCAGCTTTTAAAGAGAAAATTGAATCGATCTATGAAGGAATTAATCCGGAAACTGTTAAACCACTTATCAATCAAATTCGAAAAAGTACATATATTAATGCAGCTAGAAAAGTTAGCGAAGCATATTTACAAAAATCTTTAAACAGTATAAGTGGCCTTCCAAATAACGAGGCAAAGGAAATGTTAATATTAATTGCTAAAAATATTGGAAATCGAAAAAACTAGAGGCGGGGAAAATGCTAGTGCATTTACAACTGCCTCTTTTGGCTTTTTTAACCTAAGAATGTCATTTGTTTCAAGTATTTTAATAAAAGTTAATCAAAAATCTGGAAGCGATTGCAATTTTTATAATATAACAAGATTTTAAACTATTGATAATTTTATAAATTGATGTTACTATTCTAACTGTGTTGTTTATACATAATTGAATTCAAGTGAGGTAGAGCATAATGGAAAGAACTTATTTAATGGTAAAACCTGATGGTGTACAACGTAACTTAATTGGTGAAATCGTTTCACGTTTCGAAAAAAAGGGTTTCCAATTAGTTGGAGCTAAATTAATGCAAGTGAGTAAAGAACAAGCTGAAACTCACTATGCTGAACACAAAGAGCGTCCTTTCTTTGGTGAATTAGTTGACTTCATTACTTCAAGCCCAGTATTCGCTATGGTTTGGGAAGGCGAAAATGTAATCGCTACCGCTCGTCAAATGATGGGAGCAACAAACCCTAAAGATTCAGCACCAGGAACAATCCGTGGTGAGTATGCTGCAACTGTAGGAAAAAACATTATTCACGGTTCAGATTCACCTGCTAGTGCAGAACGTGAAATTGGAATTTTCTTCAATCAAAACGAATTAGTTGAATACTCTAAACTAATTAAAGAGTGGGTATACTAATAAAATAGATTTGCATAAGAAAAGTCAGCATAATTGCTGGCTTTTTCTTTTATATGAAAATAATGATCTCGTTTCAAAGTATGACAAAAATTTACGCATTGAATAACTTTTTTCGTGTAGAATATTTCATTTTTTTGCAAAAAATCAAAAAAAGAGCCAAATTATGGTTCTTTTTTTATGTTAAATTCAGATTAGGTTGTGGTATAGTAGTAACTAAATAATTTTAAACTTACATAAAGAGAAGGTGTTGACATGCGTTATTTAACAGCTGGTGAATCACATGGTCCACAATTAACTACAATTATTGAAGGCGTTCCAGCAGGATTACCAATATTAGCAGAAGAAATAAATGTTGAACTTCGTAGACGTCAAGGTGGATATGGAAGAGGTCGAAGAATGCAAATAGAAAAGGATACTGCTCAAATTACTAGCGGTGTTCGACATGGTTATACTTTAGGCTCTCCAATCGCATTGGTTGTTGAAAATAACGATTTTAAACATTGGACTAATGTTATGGGTGCCGAACCATTGGATAATCTTGAATATGAAGGAAAAAGAAGCATTACAAAACCAAGACCAGGGCATGCCGATTTAAATGGAGCGATTAAATATGGTTTTAGAGACGTACGAAATGTTTTAGAGCGATCTTCAGCTCGTGAAACAACTGTACGTGTTGCAGCTGGAGCGGTAGCAAAAAAATTGTTGAGTGAGCTAGGAATCACAATTGCTAGCCATGTAATTGAAATTGGTGGAGTTAAAGCAAAAAATTTAGACTATAAAAATGCAGAAGACTTACATAATAGAGCTGAAAACTCTGAAGTAAGATGTATAGACGAAGAAGCTACAGAAAATATGAAATCATTAATTGATGAAGCAAAACAAAATGGAGATTCAGTTGGTGGTATTGTAGAAGTTGTCGTTGAAGGAATGCCAGCTGGTGTTGGTAGCTATGTTCATTATGACAGAAAGCTAGATTCAAAAATTGCAGGTGCGATCGTAAGTATTAATGCCTTTAAAGGTGTTGAATTTGGCATTGGGTTCCAAGCTGGATCCTTACCAGGTAGTGAAGTTCATGATGAGATTGCTTATTCTAAAGAAGAAGGCTACTATCGATTATCGAATCGTGCTGGCGGTTTTGAGGGCGGTATGACAACAGGAATGCCTATCGTCGTGCGAGCAGTAATGAAGCCCATCCCGACGCTATACAAGCCGTTACAGAGCGTTGATATTGAAACAAAAGAAGTTTATGAAGCTAGTATCGAACGATCTGATAGCTGTGCTGTTCCAGCAGCAAGTGTAGTAGCTGAGCATATTGTTGCCTTTGAAGTTGCAAAAGCAATAACTGAACAATTTGAATCAGATCAACTTGAGCGCCTAAAACGTAATATTGAAGATTTCCGTGAGTATGCGAGGAATTTTTAATGAGTGTGATCACGGTAAATACAAGCTCTAAACAATACGATGTTTGTATAGGGTTTAGTGTATTGAGTCAACTGCAGACAAAGGTGGATAGCTTAGTCCCTAAGGTTTCAAAAATATTAATTATTACAGATGATCAAGTTGCTCCACTTTATTTAGAGGAAGTACTACAAAATTGTAATAAAGCAAATAAAGTTGAACACTTTATCATTCCACATGGTGAAAAAAGTAAGAGTTTTCAGGTATATGAAAATTGTTTAACCTATTGTTTTGATGTTCAATTAGATCGTAATAGTTTAATAATTGCTTTAGGTGGGGGAGTGGTTGGTGATTTAGCAGGATTTGTTGCAGCAACTTATATGCGTGGTATTCGTTTTATCCAATTACCAACTACTTTACTAGCCCACGATAGTGCAATAGGCGGTAAAGTAGCAATCAATCTTCCAAAAGCTAAAAATATCGTTGGTGCATTTTATCAGCCAGAATTAGTACTATATGAATTAAACTTTTTAACGACATTACCAATAGAGGAATGGAGATCAGGCTTTGCTGAAATTAGTAAAGAAGCGATGATCTCTTCTTCTGACAATTTGAATTGGTTAATGGATCATATTCTTTCACTTAAAGATTTAGATGATGAATTAGTGGAAAAATGTGTGACAATGGGAATAAGTGTAAAAAATGAAATTGTATCTAAGGACGAGCGCGAAACTGGTGAAAGAGCATTTTTAAACTTAGGCCATACACTCGGCCATGCAATTGAAGCATATTTAGGTTATGCTAAAACAACTCATGGTGAGGCAATTGCATTTGGAACTTTATTTTCAATTTATTTGAGTGAACAGTTCTTTGACATTGACCTAAAATTTAATGAGATTTTAAATTGGTATAATCGATTGAATTATCCTGTTTATTCAAATTTAGCATTAGAAACGATTGTAAACCTAATGAAACAAGATAAGAAAAATATAGATCTGAAAATAAAATATATCTTATTAAAAAGTTTTGGAAATCCAGTGATTTGCGAATTAGAGGCAGACTTTATTAAAGAAAATTTAGAACGTTTTTTAAAACGAGTAATTTCATAAATACTTACCTGAAAATGGTGTTTTGATCAATAGTTAAATCAAAATATCATTTTCTTTTTCTAAATTAAGCTAAACTGATCATTGGAAATGAAAAACATAGGACAATTCGTCGAATAGAATTTTAGAGAAAAAAAAGGTTTGATTTAGTAAAAAATGGAATGTAAATACATATAGAAAGGTTAGATAAGGTGACGATGATGAGAAATTCCCAGTTAGAAAAAATCCGATTAGTTGGTGATGTGACAATTCCAGGAGATAAATCAATATCTCATAGAGCAATTATGTTTGGATCATTAGCGAAAGGGACTACAAAAATTACTAACTTTCTATTAGGTGAAGATTGTTTAAGTACGATTGCGTGTTTTAGAAAATTAGGTGTACAAATCGAAGTATCAGAAGATGAAGTTATCGTTTATGGTAAAGGAATTGAAGGACTTAACGAGTCAAATGAAGTACTTGATGTAGGAAATTCGGGGACAACAGCAAGACTAATGATGGGAATATTAAGTGGTTTACCTTTCCATTCAGTTATAATTGGTGATGAATCGATTGGTAAAAGACCAATGAAGCGTGTTACTAAGCCATTAAAAATGATGGGAGCTTCTATAGATGGACGAGAAAATGCTACATATACGCCTATTTCTATTAGAGGAGGTTCACTTAATAGTATTTCTTATGCTTCTCCTGTCTCAAGTGCACAAGTTAAATCTTCAATTTTACTAGCTGGTTTATTTGCAAAAGGTACAACGACTGTGACTGAACCAGAAAAGTCTCGTGATCATACTGAAAGAATGTTAAAGGCATTTGGTTGTGAGGTAGAAGTTGAGAATAACAAAGTCTCAATTAATGGAAACCAAGAATTAACTGCAACAGATGTTATTGTACCAGGGGATATTTCATCAGCAGCATTTTTCTTAGTAGCTGGGTCAATCGTACCAAATAGCGAAATATTGTTAAAAAATGTCGGTGTCAACCCTACTAGAACAGGGATATTAACTGTTTTAGAAAGAATGGGCGCCAATATAACATTAGAAGATGAAAAAGTTGTAAACGGAGAACCAATTGCGAATATTCGAGTGAAATCTTCTAAATTAAAATCAACTGTAATCGGTGGAGCTGAAATTCCTACATGTATTGATGAGTTACCGATCTTGGCATTAGCAGCAGCTTTAGCGGATGGAGAGACAATTATAAAAGATGCTCAGGAGCTAAGAGTAAAGGAAACTGATCGTATAAAGACAGTTGTAACAGAACTTACAAATCTTGGTGTAAGCATTGAAGCAACAAAAGATGGTATGATTATACAAGGAAATAGTTCTTTAAAAGGTACAAATGTCAATTCACATGGAGATCATCGAATGGGAATGATGCTTTCAATTGCTGCATTACTTGCTAAAGGTGATACAATTATTGAAAATACAGAATGTATAGCAGTATCTTTTCCAAACTTTAAAGAGCAATTAAATGATTTAATTAAGTAGTCATAGAGGTGTAAGAATGAGTTTATACGAAGCTGTTCAATTAATAGAGAACGGTCATACTGAAAAGGGATTAGATTTATTAAGAAAGAATGTAAAAACTGCAAACGATGAAGAAAAATACGAAGCAGCACTTATTTTTCAATCATTAGGATTTGTAAGTGATGCAAAAAATATCATTGAAGATTTAGTTTACTTATACGATGACGACGACGATCTAAAAATAATGTATGCAGAAATATTGTTGGATCTTGATTTAGAAGACGACGCATTAGAAATTTTACTTGCAATAAAGGAAGATAGTGAGAGTCGAGTTCAAGCGCTGTTATTAATGGCTGATCTATATCAAGTCCAAGGTCTTGATGAAGTTGCTGAACAAAAATTATTTGAAGCTAAAAGAATTTTACCTAATGAACCTGTAGTAGATTTTGCGTTAGGGGAGTACTATTTTAGTAAATATGATTATAAAAAAGCCATTCCATTTTACGAAAAACTCACAAATCAAGAAATTGAAGTGAGTGGAGTAAATAAAGATTTAAGACTTGCTGAATGTTTAAGTGCTGAAGGTGAATGGGAAGATGCAATTTCCTATTATGAAAAAGGAATTCAGAAAACAAAAGACTTCCATACCTTATTAGGATATGGTATAACGTTATTTCAAGCTGAACGCTATGCAGCCTCTATACCAGTATTTGAAGAAGCAATTTTCTTTGATCCTGAATATTTAGTCGCACATTTATGGCTAAGTAAAGCACATGATTTGGAAGGGCAAATTCAAGAAGGCTATGATATATTACAAAAAGCTTTACTTGTTGATGAAACAAATGTAGAATGCCTTTTATCAGCAGCAAAATTAGCTCGAAAATTGAAAAATATAGACGCAAGTAAAAAGCATTTACAAGAAGCATTAATTTATGATCCTTCGCTAATTGAGGCAGTTCAGTTATTAGTCGGAATTCTTTTTGAAGAAGAAGATTTCGATGACATCATTAGTACAATTGAACTAGCAATTGAGCATGGGGCTTCAGATCCTCACTTTAATTGGGACTTAGGCAAAGCATATTATGGAAATGAAAATTATGAATTGGCATTAAAACAATATCGTCTAGCATATAATGACTTTAACCAGGAAATTTCCTTCTTAAAGGAATACGGAGACCTATTGTTTGAAGAAGGCTTAGTACAAGAAGCAAAAGAGGTTTATAGTAAACTTGTAGACGATGAATATCTGCAAGAAGAAGTAAGAGAACGTCTTGAAAGAATAAATGAAATTCTGTAATTTTCTTTATTCAGAAAAGGGGACAAATTTAAAGGACAGAGGAGGGATTTAATAATGGCAACCCCTGTATCTGTGAATGAGAAGAAAGATTTTGTTAAGTGGTTTCTCAGTAATTTTCAGTTAAAGCAAAGAGAATGTGTATGGATTTTAAATTACTTAATGAGTCATGATTATTTAATGAAAAAGGTTCATTTTGTAGAACAGTCTAAATATTGTCCACGCGGATTAGTGATGTCGACAAATTGTGTTAAAGAAGTCCCATTTCATTTTTATAAACAAAATGTTATGACGACAGATGCAGAAAAATCATTTCATGATATTCGTTTAAATAGGGATGAGGATATTTATATCCAGCTGAATTTTAAATCTTCTTTTCAATATCCGATGTTTGTTTCAGTTTTAGAAGAGAACCCACATATACCAAAGAACTTAAATAGTAACGAAAAAGATCGTGTAATCGCTGAAAAGCTATTATCAGATTCAATTATTAATTTCCAAAAAGACAGACTGATGAAAATGATTGATGAAGCATTAGATCAACAAGACAAAAAGCTTTTCCAAGAATTAACGAAGCAACTGAATTCATTAACTTAATGAAAACTTGAAAAAAGTCCTCATTTATGGGGACTTTTTTACTTTTGCAATTGAACACAATTATTTATTATTATTAAATATAAGATATGTGAGGTAAAGCGATGCAAAATACATCCTCTTTCTCGTCATATTTATCCCTTTTAGCTCTTTAGTATTCATGTAATACTATGAGTATTCGAGCGTTTTTTTCAACATATAAGTTAAATTTAGTAGTAAATTTAAGATTAGCTACTACTCATAAAACTATACTCTAATAAAAAATAGTAAAAAAGTCACTAAAATTGAAATAGACTTTGTTTCTTAATTAAATACTTCAAGATGGAAGCTCAATTATATTCCCAACTTTTTAATTAATTAGCAAATTGTTCATAGAGGTGCTTGTAATGAATTCATCCATTAGAAATTCCTTTATGAACGGACTTTTTTCTTTCTTAAAATAGTATTGTATGGTTAAATTGGAAATGGAAATTTGTTCACAAAAATTTCACAATTATAAATAAATTATTTTAATAGAAAGAGGTAATTTTGATGAAATGGACAACTAATGAATTAAATCAAGTGATTGAGAATCTGGAGTACATCGACACGATCATTATTCCACTTTGTCCTGTTTCTTTGAAAAAAGAAAATATTGGTCTAGCTGAGCAAAGAGAGGACTTAATAATACTTACTTCGGAACTTGAACGTACATATAAAGGCAGAGTTGTAATTGCTCCGGAATTTACTTATTTACCTGAAGAACCTAATAAAATAAACCGATTAAAAGCTTGGTATGAAGAGTTTAAGACTAGTGGAATTAAGCATGTTTTTTATTTAACATGTGATTTTGATTGGAGACAGTTAGAATCTGAACTGAATGAGTCATTAATTTGGTTACCTAATTTAAATATCAATAGTTTAGATGAATCATCACAACGAGTAATAGTAGATAAACAATTATCACACATAAATGCATTATTTTCTAAAATATGGGGATAAAAATAAAAACAACATTATTACTATGATTATTATTAGGATATTATTGACCTTCTAAATTTGTTATTATATTATGAAAGTGTCCTAGTTTTATTATTATAGCTGTTGTCCGTACAGGAGTACTTGTGATAGAGGGGGGAATTTTCATGAGTGAAAAGGTTTCAAGACGCCAGTTTTTAAACTACACTTTAACAGGTGTAGGCGGCTTTATGGCGGCAGGAATGCTTATGCCATTGGCTCGTTTTGCCATTGACCCAGTTTTACAAAAAGAAGAAGCTGGAGCAATGGTGCAAGTTGGACTAGTTAAAGATTTAACGACTGAACCAAAACGATTTGACTTTAAAGTTAAACAGGTAGATGGTTGGGTTAAATCTGATGCGTCACACATTGCATGGGTGTACAAGAATTCAAATGGAGACATCGTTGCGTTATCACCTACTTGTAAGCATTTAGGCTGTACAGTTGGTTGGAACGACAATAAAGATTTTCCAAATCAATTCTTCTGTCCATGTCATGGCGGTCGTTACGAGAAGGATGGTAAAAACATTAAAGGTACGCCACCGCTTGGTCCACTAGACAACTATGCGGTAAAAGTGAAAGGTGATTCTTTCTATCTTGGTAAACTAGAACCAAATACAGGAGGTAAATAATCGTGCTTAACAAAATTTACGACTGGGTAGATGAGCGATTAGAAATTACGCCTCTTTGGAGAGATATCGCTGATCATGAAGTACCAGAACACGTTAATCCAGCACACCATTTTTCAGCATTCGTATATTGCTTCGGTGGATTAACATTTTTCGTTACAGTAATTCAAATTTTATCTGGAATGTTCTTAACAATGTACTATGTTCCAGATATCAAAAATGCATGGGAATCAGTTTATTACTTACAAAACAACGTTGCATACGGACAAATCGTTCGTGGTATGCATCACTGGGGTGCAAGTTTAGTAATTGTTATGATGTTTTTACATACTTTACGTGTATTCTTCCAAGGCGCATATAAGAAGCCTCGTGAGCTTAACTGGGTTGTAGGGGTTTTAATCTTCTTCGTAATGCTTGGATTAGGCTTTACAGGATATTTATTACCTTGGGATATGAAAGCGTTATTTGCGACTAAAGTAGGTCTGCAAATTGCTGAACAAACACCATTTATTGGTAAGCAAGTGAAAACGTTAATTGCAGGTAATCCGGAAATCATCGGTGCACAAACATTAACTCGTTTCTTCGCAATCCATGTATTCTTCTTACCTGGTGCTTTACTTGCTCTTATGGGTGCCCATTTCTTAATTATTCGTAAGCAAGGTATTTCAGGTCCACTATAAGATTTAGTGCATGGGGCTTTAGTAAAAATGACTAAAGTGTGTCGAAATAAAGGAGGGAGAACATGCATCGCGGTAAAGGAATGAAATTTGTAGGTGACTCACGTGTACCTGCAATGGCAGGACGTAAACCTAATGTTCCAAAGGATTATTCAGAATATCCTGGTAAAACTGAAGCTTTCTGGCCAAACTTCTTATTAAAAGAATGGATGGTAGGAGCAGTTTTCTTAATTGGATACTTAACATTAACAATTGCACATCCATCTCCACTTGAGAGGGTAGCAGACCCAACTGATACTGGTTATACGCCATTACCAGACTGGTATTTCTTATTCTTATATCAATTCTTAAAATATAGCTATGCTTCTGGTGACTATAACATAATTGGTGCTTTCGTAATTCCTGGATTAGCGTTTGGTGGCTTATTATTAGCGCCATTCTTAGATCGTAGTCCACATAGAAAACCAATTAAACGTCCATTAGCTACAGGCTTTATGTTATTGGCTTTATCTAGTGTTATTTATTTAACATGGGAAGCTGCGGCTCACCATGACTGGAAAAAACAAAAAGAACAAGGTAAAATCCGTACTTTTGTTGAATTAAATAAAGAAGATCCAGCATATAAGTTATTGCAAAAAAATACTTGTGTATCTTGCCATGGCGATAATCTTGAAGGTGGCGCAGCAGCTCCAAGTCTTCAAAATAATGGTTTAAAACCTGAAGAAATCGCTCATATTGCAAGAAACGGTCGAAAAGCGATGCCAGCTGGTGTATTTAAAGGTACTGACGAAGAACTTAAAGTGCTAGCTGAATTCGTTTCAAAAGCAGGTAAAACAGAGTAATTAAAAGAGAGTCGAATTTTCGACTCTTTTTTTGTTGTATTGTATACTGAAATAATAACATGTAAAAAATGTGATGATACATATAAATTGTGAACTTTGTGTTATAAATTTATAAAATCTCAAAAGTGAAAGTGAGATGAAGTGAAACAGTGAACGGAATTTACACTATGTTACGCCTTAAACCTAACTTAATTGCCTTATTTATCATAAATGTACTTGGAACGATCTATGGCTACTATTGGTATCGGTATCAACTTGATATTACACCTGGTTGGTTAAAAGTAGTTGTACCTGATAGTCCAACTGCATCATTATTTTTTTGTATTGTATTGCTGCTTTTCATCTTTAATAAACAAAATGGGTTAATAGAAGCACTAGCATATGTAAGCTTAATGAAATATGGTATATGGGCAGTTTTAATGAACGGAATGGTTCTTTATTTATCAGGTGGGCTTGATGCGATTGCATACTTATTAATTTTTTCGCATGGTGCTATGGCAATACAGGCGGCTTTGTATGCTCCGGCTTTTAACGTTAAATTGTGGCACTTAGCAGTTGCAAGTATTTGGGTCTTACAAGATCTTATTTTTGACTATGTTTTTGGAACAATGCCAGAATACTATATGCTTTCTGATTACAGAATTTGGATTGCTTTCGTTACATTTTGGTTAACTATATTTGTTATTTTAATTGCTTATTACCAGTTAATTTTAAAAAAAAGAGCTCGTGGTTGAAAAAGTTCTAATCTTGTCCTTTCTCTCATAATTATTAGTAGTTATGAGGGAGGGGTTTGATGAAAAAATTAATTGCGGGGATCAGTGTTTTTTTTATATTTTTTTCATTTAATACCGTAAAAGGGTACGCTAAAATAGATCAAGAAACTTCTCTAATTGAAAAATCGCTCTCTTTAGTACAAGATGGTGATTATGTACATGGGGCTAATTTATTAGAGCAATTAGAAGCAAAGTATATGGAAAAAGCAAAAAAGAATAAGGATTATACACCTAAAGAGTTAGAAACCATTTCAGTTACTTTTCAAAATGCGCTTGTATCTTTAACAAATGATGCAATTGATCCACAGGAAAAAGTTGCTGATGTACTTGGTTTAAGATTATTGATTGATGCTGGACAAACAACAATGCAGCCGATGTGGAAGGAAATGAAAAAGTCGGTTATGACGCCACTAGAGAATATGGATTCAGCATATAAACGTGGTAATTCTGAAGCGTATGAAACACAATTAAATCTATTTTTACACCAATTTGAAATCATTTATCCAAGTCTTATTATGGATCTTCCATATGATGAAGTAAAAAAATTAAATTCACTTGTTTCGTTTTTAGATGATTATCGAATTAACCAAGATTCCATACCAGCTTTTCAACAAAAATTGGACGAGACGAAAAGTGAATTATTATTCATCTTTGATCAGGGTAACTCAATCATTCCACCTGTTTCCATTTGGACAATCTTTACAACAGGGGTAATTATTGTCGGTACATTAAGTTATGTAGGTTGGAGAAAATATATAGGTGATCGAAATAAGAACAATAAAAGAAGAGAACATAATGATTGACAAATTTCTCTAAAAGTTATTACAATATCGTAAAATCACACCTTGGAGGAATTACAATGAGTTATTTAATTTACTTTTTAATTTTGTTGATTGTACCTATCTATGCGCAAATGAAGGTTAAATCAACTTTTAAAAAGTATTCTCAAGTTGGTTCTACATCGCATTTAACGGGTGCAGAAGTAGCGCGAAAAATTTTAAATGAAAATGGATTATACAATGTTGCAGTAGAAGAGACTCGAGGGTATTTATCTGATCATTATGATCCTCGTGCAAAAGTTGTCAGATTATCAACTGAAAATTATCATGGATATTCAGTTGCTGGTACTGCAGTTGCTGCTCATGAAGTGGGTCATGCAATTCAAGACGCGAACGACTATAGCTTTTTAAGATTCCGTCATTCATTAGTACCGATTGCTAATTTCAGTTCCAATTTTTCATATATATTTATATTAATTGGCATGTTTTCACAATTATCAGGTGCGTTTTTAATAGGAATCGTTTTATTAGCCTTAGGTGTACTGTTCCAAGTTGTTACACTACCTGTTGAATTTAACGCTTCGAGTAGAGCTTTAAAACAGATTACGACTTTGGGGATTATCAATTCGAATGAACATGTTTATGCAAAACGTGTTTTAAATGCAGCTGCATTGACATATGTTGCAGCGGCTGCTGTAGCTGTCGCAGAATTATTAAGATTAATTTTGATTTATACAGGTATGACACGTAGTGATGATTAATATCAATTCAAAAATTAAAAGAGGTTCTTGGCAATTAGTGCTAAGAACCTCTTTTAATTTTAAATTTAAGGGTGAAGAGGGGCTTTATTTTCATCTAATGTAAAGCCTTCACCAAGTACATCATGCACTTCTGTAACAGCTACAAAAGCGTGTGGATCGATATCTTGTATGATGTTTTTTAAATGAACTAATTCATTTTTAGGTACGACACAAAATAAAACGTTTTTACTTTCTCCAGTAAAAGTTCCAGTAGCTTTTAAATAGGTTGCCCCACGGTCCATTTCTTTCATAATACGAGCCGCTATTAGGTCATTTTTCTCAGAAATAATATTTGCACCACGTGCAGCGTATGCACCTTCTTGCATAAAATCAATTATTCTAGCACCAACAAAAACCGCTACTAAAGTATACATTGCTTCGTATGCTTTTAAGTAAGTTAATAGTGAAAGCGTAATGACAACAAAGTCAAAAATAAACATCGTTTTCCCCATATTAATCCCTTTGTATTTATAGGCTAAACGGGCAATAATATCAACTCCACCAGTCGTACCACCAAATCTAAAAATAATGCCTAATCCAACACCAATAAATACACCAGCAAATAATGAAGCTAACATTAAATCGCCGTGAACATCTATATTGAACGAAAATTTCTCAAATAATTTTAAGAAGAAAGAGACTGCAACAGTTCCAATAATTGTATAAAGCATCGTCACTGTACCGAGTAATCTCCAACCAATAAAAAATAAAGGAACGTTTAAAGCTAAGTTTGAGATCCAAACGGGGATATTTAGTTCTGCTAAAAGAATTAAGTTAATTCCCGTAAAGCCACCTTCAGCAAGATTGTTTGGAATATTGATATTCATAATTCCAAAAGAAAAAATTGCAGAACCTAAAATAATAAATAAAATATTGCGTAACTTCAATTTAAAATTCATATACTTCCTCCATACTATAAAAATTACCCTAAACTCTTATTTTTATCTTATCTTGTATTTTTTTCAAGTAAAATAATATATAATTTGTCAAAAAGTGGTCAATTCGATAAGATTTAATTGAGGAGTTGAGATTAGTATGCACGAAAAAACGATGAAAGAAATGCAAAAAGAAGTCGATACATATATAGGTCAATTTAAAGAAGGATATTTTAGTCCTTTAGCAATGATGGCAAGGTTAACTGAAGAAATGGGTGAATTAGCTAGAGAAATCAATCACACCTATGGTGAAAAGCCAAAGAAAAGCACTGAAAAAGAAAAGCTAATTGAAGAAGAGCTAGGTGATGTATTATTTGTGATGATTTGTTTAGCAAATAGCCTAAATATAGATTTACAAGAGGCACATGATATGGTGATGAAGAAGTTTAATACTCGAGATAAAGATCGTTGGACAAGGAAGGAAGTTTAAAATGGAAAAAGTAATTAGAGTAGTATTAGCAGGACCTAGAGGTAAAATGGGCATGGAAGCTTTACAATTAATTGATCGAACTGAGAATTTTCAACTTGTTGCAGCAGTAGATTATAAATTAGGTGGAGAACAAATTCAAAAGGTTAACCCTGAGTTTAAAGGTGAAGCAAAAATATATGAAACATTAGAGCAATGTATCGAAAATGAAAATTTTGATGTACTTATTGATTTAACAACACCTGAAATTGGAAAAAAACATGCATTTTTAGCTTTAAAAAATGGTATTCGTCCTGTAATCGGTACTACTGGTTTTACAGAAGAGGAACTTGATGATTTAAAAGAAATAGCTTCAAATAATGAGCTAGGTTGTATTATTGCGCCAAATTTTGCAATTGGTGCTATATTAATGATGAAGTTCTCACAAATGGCAGCGAAGTATTTTAAAGATATTGAAATTATTGAATTACATCATGACCAAAAATTAGATGCGCCTTCAGGTACAGCTCTTAAAACAGTTCAAATGATTGAGGAAGTTCGTGAATCTAAAGTACAAGGACATCCAAATGAAGTTGAAACAAAAAGAGGTGCTAGGGGTGCTGATTTAAACGGAATGAGAGTTCATAGCGTAAGATTACCTGGCTTAGTTGCGCATCAACAAGTTTTATTCGGTGGTGATGGTCAACTATTAACAATTCGACATGATTCAATGAACCGAGCTTCTTTTATGTCCGGTGTTCAAGTAGCAGTTGAGGAAGTAATGAAACTATCAGAGCTAGTCTATGGTTTAGAAAATATAATGGACTAACTTTCCATGTCCTTTAGTGGTAACAAATAGTCAAACCACTTAAGCAGTTGTTAAAATTTTTTAGTTAGTTGAAAAGAGAGTGAGATATGTGGAATATTTTGATGTACTAGCATTTGGAGCGCATCCAGATGATGTTGAGATCGGTATGGCAGGTACGATTGCTAAATTTACGAAGTTGGGCTATAAGGTTGCAATTTGTGATTTAACTGAAGCAGAGCTCTCATCAAATGGGGATACGATTACTAGAAGAAAAGAAGCAGAAGAAGCAGATAAAATTTTAGGGGTATCAAAGCGTTTTAATTTATCATTACCAGATAGAGGGCTATACTTATCTGAGGAAGCGATTAAACAAGTAGCTGCATTAATTCGAATGACCAAGCCTAGTATAATCTTCTCACCTTATGAAGTCGATCGTCATCCTGATCATGGTAATTGTACAAAAATAGTTGAAGAAGCAGTATTTTCATCAGGGATAAGAAAATTTAATGTAAATACAAATCATGAAGCTCACAAGGTAAAACATGTTTTTCAATATATGATTAATGGGTTTCATCGACCTAATTTTATTGTTGATGTTTCAGAAACGATTGAAATTAAAAGAGCAGCATTAGAAGCATATGAAAGTCAATTTACTCCTGGTCCAGATGGTGTTGTTACGCCTTTAACAAACGACTATGTAAATAGCGTAATTGCAAGAGAGAAAATTTTTGGCAAAGAAGCTGGAGTTCCGTACGGAGAAGGGTTTATGACAAAGAAACCACTTCTCTTAAATGCAGATTGGTTAGTTTAAGTAGAAATGAAGAAGTTTAGGAGAGAAAAAAATGAAATTAAAAATTGGGATTACATGTTATCCTTCAGTAGGCGGTTCTGGTGTGATTGCGACTGAGCTAGGTAAGTTATTAGCAGAACTAGGACATGAAATTCATTTTATTTCATCAAGTATGCCGTTTCGTTTAAATAAAGTATATCCTAATATTTATTATCATGCAGTTGAAGTAAATCAATATTCGGTATTCCAATACCCACCATATGATTTAGCATTGGCGAGTAAGATGGCTGAAATTGCAAACCGTGAAAAATTAGATATTTTACATGTACATTATGCGATTCCGCATGCAATATGTGCTGTTCTAGCAAAACAAATGATTCATCACGATATTAAAATTGTAACGACATTACATGGAACTGATATAACAGTTCTTGGTTATGATCCATCTTTAACAGAGCTAATTAAGTTTGGGATTGAAAAATCAGACGTTGTAACTGCGGTCTCAAATGATTTAATACAGCAGACAGTAGAATTAGTTAACCCTGATAAAGAAATCCAAACTGTGTATAATTTTATTGATGAAAGAGTGTATTACAAAAGAAATTGTCGGGCATTAAAAGCAGAGTATGGCATTTTAGAACATGAAAAAGTCATTATACATATTTCTAATTTCCGTCAAGTTAAACGTACAAAAGATGTAGTAGATGTATTTAATTTAGTAAGAAAAGAAATTCCATCTAAGTTACTATTAGTTGGTGATGGTCCAGAAATCTCAAGTTTATGCAAATTAGTAAGAGAGCTTGGAATTGAGAAAGATGTTTTATTTTTAGGAAAACAAGAAAATGTTGAAGAGTTACTTTCAATGAGTGATATCAAATTACTTCTTTCATCAAAAGAGAGCTTTGGTTTAGTTTTACTTGAAGCGATGGCTTGCGGAGTTCCATGTATCGGTACAAGAGTTGGTGGAATTCCAGAAGTAATCGAACATGGGGAAAACGGATATATTTGTGAACTAGGAGATATTGAACAAATCGCTTATTATACGCTCAACTTATTACAAGATGAAGAACTATTTAAGTGCATATCAAATCGTGCCCAAGAAATTGTTAAAGAAAGATTTCAATCAAATAAAATCGTTTCACAATATTTATCCATTTATAATGAGATATTAGGAATGAAATAATATGGAAATTTTTGATAAAGCAAAGCCCATTTTAGATAAATTAATTAAAAATGGTTATGAAGCCTATTTTGTCGGCGGTTGTGTAAGAGATAAATTATTAAATAGAACAATTGGAGATATTGATATTGCTACTTCAGCCTTGCCTGAAGAAGTTATGTCGATATTTCCAAAAACAGTTCCTACCGGTTTACAGCATGGTACAGTCTTAGTTTTACAAAATGGCGAGCCATATGAGATTACGACGTTTAGAACAGAATCAACATATTATGATTATCGAAGACCATCTGAAGTTACTTTTGTAAAATCAATCGAAGAAGATTTAAAACGACGAGATTTTACAATGAATGCCATTGCTATGACGACAAACAATGAAATAATCGATCCTTTTAATGGCACAATTGATCTTTATGATGGCTTAATTAGATGTGTTGGTGAAGCTAAGGAAAGATTTCAGGAAGATGCGCTTAGAATGCTAAGAGGTATTCGATTTGTAAGTCAATTAGGTTTTCGTTTACAAGATGAAACGTTTAACGGCATTAAATCACATAAACATTTGATTGAGAATATCGCAATTGAACGCATTTCGGTAGAAATCGAAAAAATGTTAGTAGGAATGTCACCTAAAAAAGGGATAGAACTATTAATAGAAACAAATTTAGTAAATCATCTTCCAAGCTTAAAAGATTATACAAAACAGTTTCATGAGCTACTAGAACTTCCTCTTCAATCGTTAAAAACAATTGAAGAGATTTGGGCGCTAATACTATATAAATGTAATTTTGACGATCCAGAACTGGTTTTAAGAAGTTGGAAGATGTCGAATAATCGCATGAAACAAATATTGAAGCTGTATTATTTGTTAAAAGAAACGAAATTTAAATGGAGCAATACAAAGTTATATCAAGTTGGATTAACAGATGCAATAAAATATGAGCGATTACAGTGTGTAATTGATAAAATCGATGCAAATGAATTGAATGAGGATTTATTAAAGGCTTTATATAATCAATTACCTATTTATTCAAAGTCAGATATATGTATTACAGGTAATGATTTATTAAAATGGTCACAATTAAAAGGTGGCCCTTGGTTGAAAGAAGTATTAAGTGAACTAGAATTTCAAATAGTAGAGAACCAGCTTGAGAATAACCAACTTGCAATTAAGGAGTGGTTTATAAATTGGCTTCAAAAGTAAAAGAAAGAATCATACAATTATTCACAGAAAATAGTAATGAATATTTATCAGGTCAATTTTTAAGTGATGAATTAGGAATTTCACGTACTGCAATATGGAAATACATGAAAGAATTGCAAGACGAAGGAATTGAAGTTGATGCAGTTAGGAAACTTGGATATAAAATAACAGGCAAATCTGATCGATTAACTCCAACAGATATTCAACTTGGGTTAGAAACGAAAAAATTTGGCAGAAATGTCGTGTACCAGGAAGAAACCAATTCAACTCAAACAATCGCTAATGAATTGGTACTAAATGATGCTCCTGAAGGCACAATTGTTTTGGCTGAGCGTCAATTACTAGGTAGAGGTAGATTACAAAGAAATTGGTTAACTTCAGATGGAAAAGCAATAGCAATGAGTGTGATCCTTAGACCAGCTATTTCACCAAGAGTAGCACCTCAACTTACATTATTAACGGCTGTAGTCATTGCTTCAGCAATTGAAAAAGTGACCGGTTTACATCCAAATATTAAATGGCCGAATGATATTTTAATCAATCATAAAAAAGTTTGTGGCATCTTAACTGAAATGCAAGGAGACGCTGATTGCATTAAAAGCGTTGTCATTGGTATCGGAATCAATGTAAATCAAGTTGAAGAAGATTACCCATTAGAACTGTCAGATATCGCAACTTCATTACGTATTGAAAAAGGACAAACCTTTATGAGAGCTAGTTTAATTCAAGCTATTTTAGTTGAATTTGAAAAGTTCTATGAAATATTTTTAGAAAAAGGATTTAAACCGATTAAAATTTTATGGGAAAGCTATGCAATTTCGTTAGGCAAACAAATAAAAGCAACGACTTTAACAGAAGAAATTGTAGGTAATGCCATTGGAATTACTGATGAAGGTCAATTATTGATTGAAGATCACCTAGGTAATGTTCATACTATCTATTCTGCAGATATTTCGTTTAATAAATAATGTATACAAACAAAAACAACTCTCTTTTGATGATTGAAAGAGAGTTATTTTTATTGCTGTATAATTGTCACGTATATTTGTAAATAATACCAAGTTTTTTCTTTACTTAATTGCTATTCTTACTATAAACTGTATTGGAAGGGTCGCGACTTACGTGGATGCTTCATGGGTGGTATCTGAATAGGGTCAATCAAACTTTAGTATCCTAAGAAGAACTACACCAGGTTTAAAAAAATCAATTTTAAAAATGTGTCTGCCTTGATCCTTTAAGGACTGGGACAGAGGAATGAGACGGTTTACAATTTTCCTTTGTTCTAAATTAAGAGCAAAGGTTTTTTATTGTAGCCCCCATTTCCTCTTCATTTAAAAGGAGGAAAAAAGATGAAAACGACAAAAGATTTTTTAAACATGAAACAAAATAATGACCCAATCGTCATGATTACAGCTTATGATTACCCTTCAGCATTATTAGCAGAAGCAAGTGAAGTAGATATGATTTTAGTCGGTGACTCACTTGGGAATGTTGTCCTAGGGTATGATTCTACAATTAAGGTTACAGTTGATGACATGGTTCATCACTCTAAAGCTGTTAAGCGCGGGGCAAAAAATACATTTATTGTGACGGATATGCCATTTATGTCTTATCATTTTTCAAAAGAAGAGGCATTACGTAGTGCATGTCGCATTATACAAGAGGGTGATGCGCATGCTGTTAAAGTTGAAGGCGCTGATGAGAATGTTTTAGAAGTGATTAAAGCATTAACAATTGCGGGAGTACCAGTTGTAGCTCACTTAGGATTGACTCCTCAATCTGTAGGTGTTTTAGGTGGATATAAAGTGCAAGCACGTGACTCAGAAAGTGCAATGAAATTATTTAACGATGCAAAAAAATGTGAAGAAGCAGGCGCTTTTGCAATCGTACTTGAATGTGTTCCAAAACAAATTGCAAAGGATATTACTAAGGATCTTTCAATTCCAACAATAGGAATTGGTGCAGGTGTAGATACAGATGGTCAAGTACTTGTTTATCATGATTTAATAACATATGGCGTTGGTCGAGTAGCAAAGTTTGTTAAACAGTATGCGAATGTATCAACAACAATTGAAAATGCAATTGCTTCATATGTACAAGAAGTTAAAACAAGACAATTTCCTGATACTAAACATTCGTTTACAATGAAAGAAGAACAGTTAAAGGCATTATACGGGGGAAGTTCGCAATGAAAGTGTTTCACACGATAAAGGATTTAAGAAACGAATTAAACATTCACAGAAAAAATGATAAAACGATTGGATTTGTTCCAACAATGGGTTTTTTACATGAAGGTCATGCATCATTATTAGAAGAAGCTAGAAAAAATAATGATATCGTTGTATTAAGTATTTTTGTTAATCCGACTCAGTTTGGCCCAAATGAAGACTTTGATCGATATCCAAGAGACTTTGAAAGAGATGAAAAAATTGCACTAAATGCTGGTGTAGATTGCCTCTTTTATCCAACAGTTGAAGAAATGTATCCAAATGAATTAAAATCTAATTTGAAAGTAACAAAACGAGTAGACGTCCTTTGTGGTGAAAAAAGGCCCGGTCATTTTGATGGCGTTGCATTAGTCGTAACAAAATTATTTAATATTGTTCAACCAGATCAGGCATATTTCGGATTAAAGGATGCTCAGCAAGTTGCAGTTATTGAAGGTTTAGTTGAAGACTTTAATATTCCTGTAAAAATAAATCCAGTTCCAACTATAAGAGAAGAAGACGGATTAGCCAAAAGCTCTAGAAATGTCTATTTAACAGAAAAAGAAAGACAAGAAGCACCTGTTCTTTATAAAAGTTTACAAAAAGCAGTTGATGATATAAATAATGGGCAATTAAATCCAGATCAACTTAAGCAAAATATTATTTCTACAATACAAAGCGAAACATCTGGAACTGTAGATTACGTAAGTATTTATTCATATCCAGATTTAAAGCCTTTAAATAAAATAAATGGAAAAGTAATTATTGCGTTGGCAGTAAAGTTTTCTAATGCTCGCCTAATCGATAATATTATTATTTCTATATAAAGCAGGAACAACTAGGGGGAAATGACATGATTCGCACAATGATGAGAGCAAAACTTCATAGAGCTACGGTTACAGAAGCTAATTTAAATTATGTTGGAAGTATTACAATCGATCAAGATTTAATGGATGCTGTTGATGTACTTGAAAATGAAAAAGTTCAAATTGTAAACAATAATAACGGTGCACGACTTGAGACATATGTTATTCCAGGAAAACGTGGTAGTGGTGTAATTTGTCTTAATGGTGCAGCAGCTAGACTGGTTCAAGAAGGCGACAAAGTTATTATTATTGCATATGGTCAGGTAGAGGAAGAGAAACTGGATCAACATGAACCAAAGATTGCTATTTTAAATGATGCAAATGAGATTGTCGAAATGATTGGCAAAGAAATTGCAGGTACTGTTAAGTAATAGACAAGAGTAACGAGGAAGAAAACAAGCGTTTTAAGGGCAATTTGAAATCCCCTTCTTTAGGGGATTTTTTTGTTGGTTGTATTGTTTAATCTGTTTATGCAAAATAATATCTATATAGAGAATTTGGAGGTGGCAAAATATGAATAAATTTGTGGTCGTTGACTTAGAAACAACCGGAAATAATAATAGAGGTCAAGATCGAATTATTCAAATTGCAGCCTTTTTATTGGAAAGTGGAGAAGTAATTGAACAGTTTTCAAGTTTTATTAATCCAAATATGACGATTCCAACCTTTATTTCTGAATTAACAGGAATATCAGATGAAATGGTTCAATACGCTCCTCAATTTGAACAAATAGTTGAAGAATTATACCCTATGTTTAATGACGCCTATTTTGTTGCGCACAATGTGCATTTTGACTTAACATTTTTACAAAAAGAATTTGAGCGGATCGGTCTACCAAAAATTTCACCTTTAGCTATTGATACAGTTGAGTTAACTAGAATTTTATATCCAACTTTAACGAGTTATAAATTATCTGATTTAGCAAAAGTATTCAATATACAACATGAAAATCCTCATCAAGCTGATAGTGATGCTGAAGTAACTGCTGAGTTATTAACAATTTTATTAAAAAAACTGGAAAGCTTACCATATGCATCGTTAAAAATATTAGAAAAACTTAGTACTAGTTTTAAAAGTGACATTACATACTATATTTCGGATATACTTCAAAAGCAATCTGAATCATTTTCAAATAAATCTGTGGATTACGAAGAATTTAGACGAATAGCTCTTAAAAAAAGAAGCTTTAGTTTACCTCAAGAGGAAGAAGATTTCGTTGAATTCGAAGAGCATCTAAAGGGTGAACTTGTAGATCAGATGGCTGTAGAAATCCCCAATTTTATAAAAAGAGAAGAACAGTTTGCCTATATGCATGATGTATTCGATGCATTTCAAAAGGATAATATTCTCTTAGCTGAAGCTGGTACAGGCGTTGGCAAGACATTTGGATATTTAATACCGTCAGCATTTTTCTCAAAACAGTTCGGTAAACAAGTTGTTATCAGTACAAGTACCATCTCATTACAAAAACAATTACTTAAAAAACATATAAAAACGATTGAAAAAATCGTTCCATTCCAATTGAAAATAGCGTCTATACAAAGTAAAAGAAATTATCTCTGTCTGCAAAAATTTGAATACATTGTTGGCGAACAATTTGATGATAATTACGATAGTATTTTATCTAAAGCAATGATAACAGTTTGGTTAACTGAAACTGAAAATGGAGAATTAGATGAATTATCGCTACCTTCAGGTGGTTTACATTTATGGGATCGCGTTTGTTGTAATGAAGAAAGTGAAAATAAGAGAACAAATCCGTGGTTTCACAAATGTTTTTATCAAAGAGCTAAAAATCAATTAATGTTAGCAGATATAATAATTACAAACCATGCTTATTTATTATCAACTTTAAAAAATAAGGATCATTTGATTAATTCTGTCAAAACGATTGTAATTGACGAGGCTCATGCTCTTGAAGAGACTGCATCAAAAACCTTTGGAATCACTTTTTCTTGTTTAAAATATTATCAATATTTAAGTAGATTAAGTACAACTGATAGTAATGAACTCGTTCACCGATTATATAAATTTGATGAGGGAATACCTAATCGTGAAAAATGGTGGAAAAAAGTCGATCACCTAGTAAAAGAAATCAAATATGAATCAGAAGAGTTATTTAGATTATTACGAGACTTTATTTTAAGCAAACAAAATGATCTAGATAAAGAAAATATTAGACAGTCAATTACACTTAGTGATAAAAATACTGCTAGCCAAAATTGGAAGGTTATACAAGAATGTGCTAATCGATTAATCCATGTGAATAATACGTTATTTTCAGGATGCGAACAGTATTTGAATCTAATTGAAGAGAAGAAAGTATCAGCGTTTCATCGTTCTATCTTATCGGAATTTAAAATGATTATAGACCAATTGAAAAACATGAAAAATGGTCTATATGAAATATTATTCGATAAAAATGATCATTATATATGCTGGATGGAAACTGAAGCAAAAGGATCATTTCATACTACGATGCTTTATTGTGAGAAAGTAGAAAATGCAGATTTAATACAAAATTATTTAATTAGTGGAAGAAATTCAATTGTACTAACTTCTGCTACACTCTCGATTGATTCGTCCTTCTCATTTATAAAGTCATCATTAGGAATTAGTGATAATGCCAATGTCATTGAAAAAATATATCCCGTACCAAATGATTTTGCTCAAGGGATGCAAGTATATATTCCTTCAGATTTATTGGGAATAAAAGAGATTACGCAAGAAGAGTATGCATTACAAACTTCGAATACAATTCGCAAAATTGTTACCGTAGTAAAAGGTAGAACATTAGTTTTATTTACGGCTTTTGATTTATTAAAACAGACTTATGATCAATTAATACAAGATATAGACTCACTGAATTCATCTGTATTAGCTCAAGGTGTTTCTCCTGGAGGAAAACAAAAGTTAATAAAACAGTTTTTACAATCTAAACAAACAATTTTATTAGGTACAAACACTTTTTGGGAAGGAATTGACCTACCTAATGAAGAATTAGATTGTTTAATCATTGTACGTTTACCGTTTACAAACCCTGAAAAGCCCATGTTTATTGCTAAATCAAATTTATTAAAAAAAGCTGGAGAAAATTCTTTCTCGAGGTTGGCTTTACCATTAGCGGTATTTAAGTTTAGACAAGGTTATGGTCGTCTAATTCGAAATGAAAAAGATCAAGGTTCATTATTTGTTTTAGATAATCGCATAATAAATACTAGTTATGGTGCAGAGTTTTTAAAGTTAATCCCAAAAAGTAAAATAAAAATAAATACAATTGATGAATTATTAAAAGATTTTTAATAGTTTTTCAAAATTTAGCATGTGAATAGTAGGGGATTTCAGGCTAGACGTGTGGTATAATGACATAAATTGTAATGTATTTATAATACATTTTTAGGAGGAGCAACATGAATTCAAATATTGAAGTATTATCAACAACAAAAATTGAATATACTAGAGATTTATACAAAATTGTTGATAGTTTAAATCGCACTTTAAAAGAAAAAGATTTAATGTTTGGACTAGCACTTGATAAAGAAGACCAAGAATATGCAGTATTTACAATTTATCGAACATAAATGAGGTATATATGAAAAAATGGTTAGTCATCCTAGGATTAAGCATCATTTTTCTTTCATTATTTTTAATCGCCACTTACCAATCATCAATTTCAAAGCTAAGTGATGATAAAAAACATGCAAAAGAGCTTGTTTTAAATCAAGGATATTTAAAATCTGTCAATACGATTGATTATTTCCATGGGAAAGAACAAGCAATAGTTGTAAGTGGTAAAGATGATGCAAATAATGAAATGATCGCGTGGATACAGGATGGAGAAGTTATTACACGAAAGAAAAGTGAAGGATTGACCAAAAAACAAATCATTGACAAAGTAGTCAGTGAGAGAAACCCAAAAAAAATACATAAAGTAAAATTAGGAATAGAGAACAAAATACCACTTTGGGAAGTAGTATATATAGACCAAAATGGCAGATATAATTTTTACTACGCTGCTTTCGAAAATGGAGAGCTTTTAAAACGTTATAGTATTTAGGGGGAAATTAACAAGATGAAACTAGCAAAAAGAGTAAGTGCACTAACACCATCAACTACACTAGCTATTACTGCAAAAGCAAAAGAAATGAAAGATCAAGGAATCGATGTAATTGGATTAGGAGCAGGTGAACCTGATTTCAATACACCTGTAGAAATTATTGAAGAAGCTTATTCAGCAATGCTTAAAGGCCAAACTAAATATACACCTTCAAACGGTTTACCAGCTTTAAGAAAAACGATCTGTGACAAGTTATTGAACGATCAAGGATTAACTTATTCTCCAGGAGAAGTTGTTGTCACAAATGGAGCAAAACATGCACTATACACACTTTTCCAAGCAATTTTAGATCCTGGTCACGAAGTCATTATTCCGACTCCTTACTGGGTAAGTTATCCAGAGCAAGTTATATTAGCAGAAGGTGTACCAGTTTTTATTGAAGGATATGAACATCAACAATTTAAAGTAACACCAGAACAAATCGAAGCTGCAATTACAGAAAATACAAAAGCGATTATTATAAATTCACCAAGTAATCCAACTGGAATGATTTATAACGAAGAAGAATTAAAAGCAATCGGAGAAATTTGTTTAAAACATGATATATTAATCGTTTCTGACGAAATATATGAGAAACTAGTATATGATGGTGCAAAGCATGTTTCAATTGCTTCATTAAGCCCAGAACTTAAAGAGCAAACGATTATTATTAATGGTGTATCAAAGTCTCATTCAATGACTGGATGGAGAATTGGGTATGCTGTTGGTAATAAGGAAATCATTAATGCCATGACAAATCTTGCTAGCCACTCTACTTCAAATCCAACTACAATGGCTCAAATTGCTACGATCAAAGCATATGAGTTAGGCGATGGTCCTGTAGAAGAAATGAGAGTAGCGTTTGAAGATCGCTTAAATAAAACGTATGAGCGTTTAATTTCAATTCCAGGATTCAGTTGTGTAAAACCAAATGGTGCATTTTATTTATTCCCTAATGTGACTGAGGCAGCTAAAATGGCTGGATATCAAAATGTAGATGAATTCTCTACTGAATTACTTGAAAAAGCTAATGTTGCGGTAATACCTGGTTCAGGATTTGGTTCACCTAACAATATTCGCTTATCATATGCTACATCTCAAGAACAGTTAGATAAAGCTTTAGATCGCATTGAGCAATTTATGAAAGCAAATATATTAAGTTAATTTCAATCAGTACGAAAAAACTCGTATGATAAACAAGAGTGAAGCTAAGCGAATGCTTAGCTTTTTTCATGGGAAGATTTTGTACGAGTTAGAAGTATGATAATGTGAAATCCACTTTCTGAACTATATCCGTAATTAACTAATTAATTAGTTGGTTTTTTAAATATAAAATAGAGATAATAAAATAGAGGTGTGAGTTCCATGCCTCTATTTATTTTTATTTCACAAGTTTCTTTTACTGTATATTTTATGTAATCATGCTATACTATGCTAGAGGTGTTCGAAGTGAATAATAATAGCATTCTTAACTGGATTCAATTTGGGAATATTAGTATTCCAAATATACTTCTCAGTCATTATTCTTCGTTAAATATTAATGAAGAAGAACTAGTCATGATTCTACAGCTTTACTCTTTTCAACAACAAGGTCATACGTTTCCAACACCTACTCAATTAGCAAAGATTATGTCAATTAACGAACAAAAATGCATGGAAGTTATTCGAGAACTTCTTAAAAAAGGTTTATTAGAAATTACAGAAGAAATAGACCATCATAATTTAAGATGTGAAGCATATTCACTTTCCCCATTATGGTTAAAATTAATTGACTTGACCCAGAATGGTCAAAAATCAAAAGAAAAGCAAGCTATTACTTCAATAATTGAACAAGATGAGGAATCAATTTACTTAGTCTTCGAAAAAGAATTTGGTAGATTATTATCTCCATTTGAGATTGAAACGCTGACAATGTGGATGGACCAAGATGATCATAATGAAAAACTAATTAAGGCTGCACTTAAAGAAGCAGTAATAAGTGGGAAATTAAATTTTCGTTATATAGATCGTATTCTTTTTGAGTGGAAGAAAAACGGTATTAAAGAAGTGGACCAAGCTATGAATTATAGTAAGCATTTTAGAAAAAGAGAGACAAGAGAACCACAAAACGATACAAAATATACAGGATCAATTCCTTTTTATAATTGGCTTGAAAAATAAAGCGAGGACATGCTCCTCGCTTTTGTTTAGTAAGGAGTGTTAAAAATGTTAAACAAACAACAAATAAATGAAGCTCTTAATATAATCGGTGACATGTTCCCTGATGCACATTGTGAGTTAAATCATAAGAATCCATTTGAATTAGTAGTAGCGGTTGCTTTATCTGCACAATGTACTGATGTTTTAGTAAATAAAGTGACAAAAAATCTATTTGAAAAATATAAGGAACCTCAGGATTATTTAAATGTTTCTTTAGAGGAATTACAAAATGATATTCGATCTATTGGACTTTTTAGGAATAAAGCAAAAAATATCCAAAAATTAAGTCATATGATTATTAATGAATTTAATGGAGAAGTCCCACGTACTAGAGAAGAGTTAGTAAAATTGCCTGGAGTTGGAAGAAAAACAGCTAATGTAGTAATGTCAGTCGCATTTAATATTCCAGCAATCGCTGTAGATACTCATGTTGAGCGGGTTTCAAAAAGATTAGCGATATGCCGTTGGAAAGATTCTGTTTTAGAAGTAGAAGAGACATTAATGAAAAAAGTTCCGATTGAAGATTGGGGAGTAACTCATCATCGACTAATATTTTTTGGAAGATACCATTGTAAAGCTCAAAGACCAAGTTGTGAGGTATGTCCTTTACTTGATATGTGTAGAGAAGGAAAAAAACGAATGAAAGTGAAGAAAGTAAATGACAAATAATATTTATAAAGAATTTATCGTAACGCCATTTTATAAAGACAATACAAGTGATCAAATAATAAATGAAGAAATTAAAATTAAAAATAAACCGTTTTTTTATGAAAGTAATCAGATTCTAGTTAATAAAAGCTCTAACATACCGAATGAAAGTGATGAAATTATGAAAGAAATGTTTAATGAGTGGAAAGAGGAATCCGAACACATCTCTAACTACTTTAAACAACGGAATCGAAAACTTGCTTATGAGCCGATGATTAGAGGCTTAGCAAATTTTATATCAATTCTTACATGGATAAATGGCAAAATGCTACTTAATTTAACTAATTTATTGATTGAGTTAGATAAATTACAGGTTAAGCCAATCAATTTAGACGAGCGTATTCGTTTTGTTTTAAATCAACCCGACCACTATCACTCTTTTATTCAACTTTCCGGCTTATATACGGAGTTAGAAAAACTTTATTATAAACAAAAAATAACCTCCTCAAGGTAAGGAGGCTTATTTTATATATATGGAAAATTGGCAATTCCTAGGATTAGTGTTCCAAAAAGGCAAGTGAATTCGTATAGAATATTTATTACATAGCAAAACCTCCTCAAAAAATGAGGAGGTTTTTAATTTATGCAATAAGATTACGTTCCAACTTATTAAATCGATCAGTAGAGTATGAATCTGAGTTATACGAAGTTGGATTCGTATTAGTTGGTTTTGATGGTTTAGTTGGATCTGGTGTGGTAGGAGGTGTAGTTGGATTCGTATTACCATCACCATTGCCATCACCAGTACCCGTGCCGTCACCAGTACCTGTGCCATCACCATTGCCATTGCCATTGCCGTTACCATTACCATTACCATTACCATTACCATTGCCGTTATCGTTGCCCTTACCGTTATCGTTGCCCTTACCATCACCTTTGTCTTTACCATGGTCTTTGTCTTTACCATGGTCTTTGTCTTTATCTTTATTATTGTCATTGTCATTGCCCTTACCATGGTCTTTATCATCTGGTGGGGTAGTTGGCTCCTCAGTAGTACTTAAATCGACTGTAACAGTTACAGCTGCACTCTTAGTTTCGCCATTAGTTGCTACGATTGTTATTTTAACTTTGTTTCCAGCTACGATTCCGTCAATTTTTGTTGATGTTCCATTTACTTTTTGAGTCTGGCCATTAACACCGTTTATATCATAGTTAACTTCAAAAGTAGTAGATGCCAGTAACTCAGCAGGATACTTCCAATTTAACGTAACACTGCTCGTTTTTTCATCATATTTCGCAGTAACATTTTTCGCTGAATCTAATTTATCAGGTGTAGGATAATCATCTATTTTTTCACCTCTAATATATAATTCGTCTTGAATTCTCATAACTGAACTCGGTTTATGAAACTCAGATGAACGATCAGCTGTTGCTGCTAACATATCTCTTGCAATATATTTAGCTAAATTTGTTGATGTTTTACTTAAATAATGGCCTTCTTTATTTTTCTCATATCCAGTCCATACAGAAATAGTAACATCTGGAGTATAACCAACAAACCAACTATCTCGAGTTGCGTTTGAAGGGAAGCCATACTTGTCTTTTACCTCTTGAGGGTAGTTTGTTGTACCAGTTTTACCTGCCATATCAAGACCAGGTACATTAGCTCTACCACCTGTACCGCCAGGAGATTTAACAACATCACGTAGCATATCTGTAATCATATATGCTGTGTAATCGCTCATTGCTTGTTTTGGTTCAGGAGATAATATTTTTTCAGTTTTATCTTGATAGATTATTTTCGTTACAGCATGTGGTTTTATATAAACACCGCCGTTACCAAAGGCTGCATATGCTCCTGCCATTTCCATTGCAGATACACCTGTAAAACCACCGATTGCATGAGACTCATAAAAACTGTTCTTTTGGAAGTTAAAGCCGAGTCCGTTACCAAATTCACGTGATTTATCTAATCCAACTTCCTGCATTGTTTTTAAAGCAGGAATATTTCTTGAACCGGCTAACGCCTTACGAATCGATAATTTACCTTTATATGATTTATCTGCGTTTCGAATAGGTGTTCCATTAGAATACTGATATGGCTCATCAACAATTTGATGGTTAGTAGACCATTTTAAATATTGAATTGCAGGACCATAGTCTAGGATTGGTTTAATCGTTGAACCAGGTTGTCTTTTTATATCTGTAGCAAAATTTAGACCGCCACTAGTTGTGTTTCTTCCAGCACCTACAGCTTTGATCTCACCTGTTTTAGTGTCAGTTAATACAAAACCAGTTTGGAAATCATCACTCGGATAAAATTCAGCTCCTCGATTAATAATTTCATCTGCTTTAGCTTGTGCTTTTGGATCTAAAGTCGTTTCGATTGTTAATCCATCTGTATTTATATCTGCACCACCGTATTTTTTTACCTCATCCATAACGACATCAATGAAGGCTGAATATTTTGTTTGACCACTCTCATGAAGTTTAACTAATGTTTTCTCTGGAATTGCTTTTGCATTAGTATATTGTTCATTTGTTATAAAGCCATATTTTTTCATTTGACTTAATACAACATTTCTTCTTGCTTCTGACTCAGCTGGATGTTTTGCTGGATTGAAGTTATTTGGACTTTGTACCATACCAGCAAGTGTAGCTGCTTCAGGTAACGTAATTTTTGATATATCTTTACTAAAATATGTTTCACTTGCTTTTGCTACACCATACACTCCTCGACCTTTTAAACCATTTGAGAAGTAAACTTTATTTAAATACATTTCTAAAATTTGTTGTTTAGAATATTTTTGTTCAAGTTGGAATGATAGATACCATTCTTGTACTTTACGTTTAATTGTTTTTTGTGGAGACAAGAATGAGTTTTTGACAACTTGTTGAGTAATTGTACTACCACCTTGTGATCCAAATCCACCAGTAATATTAGCTAAAACCGCACCAATCACACGACGGATATCGACACCTTTATGCTCATAAAAACGCACGTCCTCAGTAGCAATAAATGCATCTTCTACTACTTTAGGAATCTCGTTATATGAAATCTTCGTTCTTTGTTCAGTTCCTAACTCTGCAATAACATTCCCATTTTTATCAAGTATAGTAGACGAAAGGGGTACTTTTAGCTTTGATTCATCTAGTTTTGGTGCATCACTTACTAAATAATAGAAAGTTCCCACTCCCCCAAGAATACAAAGTACCGCTAATGTCAAAATTGTTAAAGTAATTTTTTTCAATAAACCTTCACGCTTTTTTGGTTTTCCATTTGAAGGCTTTTCCATTTCCATTTGTTTACGTTCTTGTCGTGAACTATACGCTTTTTCCATTTTTTTGTTTCTCCTGCCTTTCAAATGAACTTAATGAAATTAGTAAACTATTAAATTACAAAAAGTTCATCGATACATTTTAAGTAAGGAACAATGATTGGATAACTTGGTTTAAGTAACGTTCCATACTCTTTGCATTCATCTCTTGATATTGATTTTCTTCCACCATCTGTTTGCCTTTTCCAAAAGGTAAGAATATCAGTTGCTTTCATAAAATAAATTTCATTATATAATGAAAATTTTATTATGACAAACGAAATTCCACCGTGATTCAGTACATTTTCCATATGCTGTATTTGGTGTAAATGGAAATTTTGTAAAGGAAAACTAGTCTTATTATTGGTTTCCTTAGCTTCAAAATCAATATACTTTCCTTTGTAGATGCCATTATAGTCAGTTGTTGAAGGTTGTTTAAAATAGGCCTCACGAATAACTGCGGCACTTCTTTTTGGATAGTCTACTTTTACGATTTGTACAGGTGTAGGTTTTTTATGTATGTTTGCGATGTTATTTGATAAATAATACGTATTAGTAGCATTTAAATCATCTTCAAGTGACATTCCACGATTACTATAAGTATTATTTGATTTCACTTTTATTTCGTTATTTTTTTGACTTTTTTGAACTACATTATTCCTTCTATTTGGGTAACTTATTGTCATAAAACCAACTCCACCTTAATTTACATACAACATGTATTATAGCACTAAAACAGATGTTCGTGTAAAAAAATACCAGATTGTTTGGGGTGAGTCAATGAATGTAAACCATGAGAGCTGGAAAGGGTTTATAAAAAAAAGAAGAGAAGATCATAAATTATCAAAGGATGAAGGTAAACTTATTGATTTAATTAAGAAGGAAACAGTTAAGTATAATGCTGATAATATTTCTAGAACAATTGCATACCAACAATATTTTTTTAGACAAAGTGAAATTGAATGGTCTTTTCTTGCAAGTATGGTTTCACGTAATGCAGGCTATAACATGACCGATTTGGAAAACCAATTATTCGTTAATGGACTAAGTGAAAAACAAAGAAAACAACTTTTTATAACGTATGAACGGGCAAATTGGATTATATTTTTAGATGCTTTTCCACAGTTACTTCTTTATGAATATTCAAAAAGAAAGAATAAACCATTTTTTTATTTGTTGAAATATTTTTCTGTATCTAGTTTTATGGAAATTGAATGGGAAAAATATTGGACGGATCGAGATAAAAAAAGACTAGTCTATTCATTGATCATTAACGAACAAAATATGATTGAAAGACCAGTCATTCAAAATAAATTTTTTAAAAGTGAAGTTTTTAATTCTTTAGCATTTAAACTTCAGGAACAATTAAAACTTAGTTATGTACTATTCCCATCAAGTAAGGGGGATCTGTATGGACTTGTTGTTTACCAATTTGAAGATTTAACGAAAAGGATACAAATTGGTAAACAATTATATTCAATTTTATTTCATAAGGAATTACATGTTGAATTTACCGATTTTGCTAAGCAAACTATTCACACAGGCAGTAGAAGTGATTATGAAGCCTTAGTTGGAATTACAAGCTCAAATAATCCGAAGTTAAGAGATGTCTATCCAGTCATTCCTCATACTCGAACAGTTGATGATGACTGGTATATAAATAGTAAATTTTTAACTATATGGTATGAAAATGAGGAAGTTACGAATGAAGATAGCTTTAAGCAATCTTTTTTAATTAAGCAAGAGTTACTTAGTTCATTGTTAAAATTAAAATCAATTTTTCAATAAAAATGCTAGATTTTTTTGATTTGAAAAGCACAAACATTTCAAAATTTAAGACGGAAAGAAAGTAACTAGACATGAATTGCACAAAAGGATATTTACTTTCAAGTCGGGATTTTTTTTAGCTGAAAAAAGCTAGCAAACAGATGCTAGCTTTTTACTTTCAAATCAGTTTTTCAATAGGAGAAATAGCGCCATTTTTATGTAGCAGGGAAGTTAGGCCCATCTAATTTTGGATTGCCAGTTTGTTGACTTTTACTTTTTTCTTGTTTTTTCTTTTTTACATTTTTATTTTTTGCCATTTGAAAAACACCTCCATGTAATATAACTTTCCCAATTCTGTATTGCATTACAAGTTTTTTTGTCGAAATTTTAGATGATAATACCTTTATTCACTTTGTTTAGCGAAATAGTACTAGTTTTGTCAATGGAGAAGGAGGTAGATGAACTGCTGTTGAATTTATTTATAAAGAAAATTGGGAAGAGGTGTTGATCTGTATGGAATTAATTCAAAGAGATGATTTTTTTCGAGCAATTGATGAATTTTTAAATGAGGTTGAATTCATTGAGCAATCTTTAGCTTTAAGAATTGATCAAACATGTGATGAAGAAAAAAATTTACTTTTAAATAAGGTCCAGTCAACAACAGTGCATCTTCATCATTTTGAAAAGAAAGTAAGTCAAGCAAAAGAGGATGGAAGTTGGATCTCAACACCATTTTTAGGAAGACAATTAGCTTTTAATATTTAATAAATAGATAGTAGCAATCGTTTAATATGAATAAATTGGATCCATCAATAATCGAAATGAAAAAAGCGATACACTTTTATTAAATTGTAAAAGTGTATCGCTTTTTTTCATATAAAATAAATTTTCCAATATTTGCGATCACTAAATAGGCTTACATGCACCAAATCGTTCAAGTTCTTTAACTAATTCTCTGTAATGTTGAATAGTAACCTCGCCATTTAGGTAATTTTGTTGTAAAAAGTCCATTAATTGATTAAAGTCAATTGGTTCGAAACTTTTTGATGAAATAAACTTGTTCTTTAATTCTTGTAAAGTCATTATTACCCCTCCAACATTAAAATTTAATTAGTAACTTGTATAACTAATTAAAATGTACCATAAATATTCAAGATTTAAATTTTTTTAAAAATTTAAACTTCCGACATATTATGACAAATAGCGCATAACATAATAGAAGTAACAGAATAGGCAATTGTAACATATTTATAAATGAGAAAACTTATAATGGATGTGAGTATATGAAATCTCAAATGTTTCCTCCAAACCATTCAGATAACAGTTTTGAGTGGTTTAGAAAGCAAAATCAAATGATTGATGAGAATTTTAATTATCCAGAAATCAATCAATTTATGAATGAAGATCAGCGTTACTATGGGAATACAATTCAACCTTTTACACAAAACCCTACAATTAATACACAACAAGTGCCAGAACAATCGCAACAGATACAGCATGCACAGCCGATGCAACAAGCACAGTCAACTCAAGCCCAACAACAATCACATATGATTGAACCATCTCCTTATGGGGGACAACAAATACAATCTGGTCATTATGGTCAGTTAAGTCAAGAACCTGTTTTAGCACCTCAGCACTATACAGCCCAAAATCCTACTGCTATGTATAACCAAGTATATCAATACGATCCTACTTATTACGGGGGGATGCAAAGCCAATATCCATATATGGCAATGAATCCTTCACAATTCGGTAATCAAACGAACTATTTCACAAGCCCTCAAAATCAGTTTGGAGTGCAATCTCAACAAGCTCAAATGTTACAACAAGGTCCTTTCACAACTCCACCAATGTTTGCGCCTAGTACACCTTATCCTGCTCACCCCAAAAAATTAAACCAGCAAAATAATAATGGCCAATCTTTTCAGTTTTCTTCAATATTAAATCAATTTAAAAATAGTTCAGGTTCATACGATGTACCTAAAATGATGTCTACTGCTGGTCAAATGATGAATACGATGAATCAAGTAGGTGGATTATTTAAACAAATTGGTGGCTTATTCAAATAAAAAAGCCAGGAATCCCTGGCTTTTTTAATCTTAATCATTTCTAGATAAAGAATGTACAAGCTTGTAGCGGTCTGCTCTATATACTGTTAATTCGTATTCTAAAATTTTTCCGCTTCTTAAATATGTCGTACGATAAATTGCTAATACGGGACAATTCATTGGGATTTCTAATAATTTTGCTTCTTCCTCCGAAGGCATTCTAGCTTGAATTGATTGATCAGCATATTGAATAGGGTCGGGAATATTGGCATTTACATAATCAAAAAATGATTTTTCAAGAACACTTTGATTTAGGTTTGGTGCGATCTCACATGAGACATAGATACTTTCAATCGACATCGGAATTGAGTCTGCTAAACGAACGCGTTTTATAAAATAAATTGGATCGTTTTCTTTTATTTTTAGTAAATTGGATAATGCTTTATCAGAATTTATGATATCAAATTGAACTAATTTACTACTAGGTTTTAAACCTCTCTCAATCATTTCTTCAGTGTAACTATTTAATCTACTAATTTTTTTTTCAACTTGTTGACGACTAACAAATGTTCCTTTACCTTTTTGTCTGTAAACTATACCTTCTTGAACTAAATTATTTAATGCTTGTCGAACGGTCATACGAGATATTTGGAATTTCTCTGAAAACTCTCTTTCTGATGGAATCAATTCATCAGCAGGATATTCACCTGATGCGATTTTACATTTTATGTATTCTAATAACTGATGATAAATTGGTATTGGGGAATTTTTGTTAATCATTTTTTACTCCTTGAATTGCATTAATTATCTGTATTTAAAACGATTTCATAACTCATTTTAAAGGAATAAAATGCTTTCGGCAATCATTGTCTATACTCATAAAAATCAGAATATTTAAACTTTTAAACATTGTTAAAATTATTGTTGTGAAATATGTTCAAACCTAATAAAATAAAAAAGTTGACATTAAAGTATATTTAGGATATTGGAGAGGATCATTTTGAAGAAAATACTTTTTTTATATTTTTTCACAATTACATTAACATTAATTATTTTTACGAGTTTTAAACAAGCTTTATATGTAATTTTATCATAAGTAAAATTTCGATGAAAAAATTTTAACAATAATATTCCTATCATCATAACTAATCTAAAAGGGAATAAAATATCCTCTATGAGTAGCAATCAAATATTAAATACTAATCTTAAATGTCTTAATAGTTGATTTCCACTAAGCTTACGACTACTATGCAAAGTTAAATATTAGATTCCCTCAATATAAATTCTACATTTGAATATTATTTTAATTAAGATTTTTGCCAGAAAAATTTATACTTACAATGTTTATTTGTTACTAAATATTTGAAATATTGCAGAGTATTTAATAAAATAAAATTTAATTTGTGGAAGAACATTTAGTTCTTCCTATTTATTATTGTGAGGTAATATGAAGATACTACTAATATCTGGTTATAAATCATTTGAATTAGGAATTTTTTCGAATAAACATGAGGCAGTTAATTACATAAAAAAAGCCATAAAAAATAAAATACTTTTATTTATAGATGAACTAGAATGGATTATTATTTCTGGTCAAATGGGGACAGAATTATGGGCAGCAGAAGTAGTATTCGAACTTCAACTTGATTATCCAAATTTAAAGCTAGGTATTTTTACACCATACGAAAATCAAGAGAAAAATTGGAATGAAGCAAATAAAGAATATTATAATGAAATCTTAATTGGAGCAGATCATGTCGACTCAATTTCAAGAAAACCATACGAATCCCCAATCCAGTTAAAAGCAAAAAATGAATTTTTAGTTAGTAAAAGTGAAGGGTGTATTTTATTTTACGATAATGAAAAAGAAGGTAGTCCTAGATATTTATATGATTTAGCATATAAGAAAAATGAACTATTTAATTATCCTGTAGAAACCATCACATTTGATGATTTACAAGTGATTGCAGAAGAGTCATTTGAGAATGATGAGAATAAATATAGGGAAATATAGAATAGATAATTGACAATTTATGAAGTCTTTGAAAAAATAGAAGGTAAATATTTCTAAATGTTTTGGGGTGACACACATGGAATCAACAAAAATTAAACTAAGTATAAAAGATATCCTAAATAAAGAATTTAAAGTTTCAATGCGAGGATATAATCAAGAGGAAGTGGATCAATACTTAGACACTATCATTAAAGATTATGAATCGTTTCAAAATCAAATCGTAGCCCTACAACAAGAAAATGCAAAGTATAAAAAATTGTTGGAGGATCAAAAGAACACAGCTACACCTCCACCTTCACCGTTTAATAATACGAATACGGATGTTCTAAAAAGATTATCAAATTTAGAGAAGCATGTTTTTGGAAGTAAACTATTCGAATAATTTTAACTAAATTTATATTTTAAGAAAGCATTGCAAACTTAAGTATAATTTACTATACTAATAAATGTTCGTTTCAATATGTTCGGGTAATCGCTGCAACGCTAGACGTTGTTGAGGAAAGTCCATGCTCGCACAGTCCTGCGATGGCTGTAGTGTTCGTGCCTATCGAAGTCATAAGATAGGGTAGCTGTGAAATCAGCTAACGGCAGGGAACGGACCTAAGTCCTATTTTAGGATATGGTTCTACTACCTTTAAAGTGCCACAGTGACGTAGTCCTCGAAGAAATGAGAGGAGTGGAACGCGGTAAACCCCACGAGCGAGAAACCCAAATTATGGTAGGGGAATCCTTTCAAAGGAATTGAACTGAGAAAGGGACAGATTATTCTGTAGATAGATGATTACCACCTAGTAGTACGAGGCGAGAGCCGGTTGAAGTGCGAATGGTACAGAACATGGCTTACAGAACATTTGAAATGATGAAACTGTTTAAAAACTCTTCATTTTATGGAGAGTTTTTTGTAATTTTGACGTAAATTGTTCATAATGAAAATAGGAATTAAAATGAAAATACGAAAAGAAAAATTCATTCTTAATTTGAATGAGATAGGTGGTAAAATTGGCGAAATATACATTAATTGCTACTGCTGCAATGGGGATCGAAGCTTTAGTCGCTAGAGAAATAAAAAGCCTAGGTTTTGAAGATGTAGTAGTTGAAAATGGTCGAGTATTATTTAAAGCAGACGAAGCTGGCATTGTGAAAGCGAATTTATGGCTTAGAACAGCTGACCGAGTGAAACTTCGTGTTGGTGAATTTAAGGCAACATCATTTGATGAATTATTTGAAAAAACGAAAGCCTTACCTTGGCATCTGTTTATACCAAGAAACGGCCAATTTCCTGTGTCAGGTAAATCTCATAAATCAAAATTGTTTTCAGTATCAGATTGTCAGGCAATCGTCAAAAAAGCAATTGTTGATAAATTAAAGACGATCCAAAATATTCAAGGTATGTTAATTGAAGATGGTCCATTGTTTCGAGTGGAAGTCTCTATATTAAAAGATATCGTAACGTTAACTATTGATACTACAGGTCGTGAAGGGTTACATAAAAGAGGATATCGTGTAGACCAAGGTGAAGCACCATTAAAAGAAACACTTGCGGCTTCATTAGTGTTACTAACAAATTGGAATGCTGACTTACCTTTTGTTGATCCATTTTGTGGATCAGGTACGATTCCAATTGAAGCTGCATTAATTGGACATAATATTGCTCCAGGATCGTTTAGAAGATTTGCGTCTGAAGATTGGCACTGGATTGGCAAAAAAAGATGGAATGAAGCAAGACAAGAAGCAGAAGATTTAGCAAATTATGATCAAAAACTTGAAATAATCGGGTCAGATATTGATCATCGAATGATTAATGTTTCAAAAGCGAATGCTGATGAAATTGGATTATCCGATTCAATTGCTTTTAAACAAATGCAAGTTAAGGACTTTACTACTAAATCAGAGTATGGGTATGTTGTAACAAACCCACCATATGGTGAGCGATTAAACGATCGACCTTATGTTGAAAAGTTATACTCAGATATGGGGGATGTATTTACGAAATTGGATACATGGTCAGTGTATGTACTTACTAGTCATGAGGGATTTGAACAATTTTACGGTAAACCAGCAACAAAAAAACGTAAATTATTTAATGGATTCATTAAAACTGATTATTATCAATACTTTGGTAAAAGACCGCCAAGAAGGATTGAAGAGTAAAAAAGTTAATAAGGTGTTCCCAATTGTCCATTTTAGACGATTGGGGCACCTTTTTATTTTTATTATAATGATTTCGTTAAAGTACTTACGAACAAAATTTGAACAATTTGTTTTGTTAACATCATAAATTTATAGCAGGTACAATTCTAAATCCGTGATTTTTTTCAAGCAAGTGTGCAACATGCCAATTCGTTTCTGCACTACTTTTATATCTAGTGACTAAATCATGGAATTCATCATTCGTAAAACTCTTTTCATGCTGAAGTAAGTAAAGGTCTCTTACAACACTTATATCATCATTTGTATCAAAATTAGTTTGAATTAAAGAATATAAGTACAAATAAACACCTCCAAATGACTACTTTTTATCTTTATCTTATAGATTTCCCGATAATTAAAATGTTATTGCCAATAGATTCTTTCGTAATCTAATCATTTTCTTATCATTATTTGTTACAATAAATTTAGAAAAATAACGCATTTTAAAGGACTGATCAAATATGAAAAAACCACGTATCGGGATGGTGGGATTAGGTAATATTGCACAAAAAGCATATTTACCAATTCTGACAAAAGAAGAAAACTGGGAATTTATCGGTGCATTTTCTCCAAATAATGAAAAACGTAAGAAAATATGTTCACAATACCGAATTCAAGATTTTGAAAGTTTGGATTTACTTGCAGAAAAAAGTGATGCAGTATTTGTACATAGTTCAACTAGTTCACATTTTGAAGTTGTATCGTATTTATTAAATAAAGGTAAAGATGTATATGTTGATAAACCATTAGCAGCTACATTAGAAGAGTCCGAAAAATTGACTGAATTAAGTATGAAACTAAATCGAAAACTTATGGTTGGGTTTAACCGCCGATTCTGCCCAATGTATGTGCAGGCAAAAGAACAAGTAAAGAATATAGCGTTAATTAGATTTGAAAAACATCGAGAGAATAAAATTGGGTCAAATTCATTCGAGTTTACGATGCTTGATGATTATTTACATTTAGTTGATACGATTAGATGGTTTGCAGATGGAGATGTTAGCTTGATAAATGGAAGAGTGCAACTTACTCATAATAATCAATTAGTGTACGCTACTCACCAATATGAATCGTTTGAGGGAACAACTATTAATACAGTAATGCATCGAAAGTCAGGAACTAATCTTGAGCGCTTAGAAGTATTGTCAGAAGGTTCGATTATAAGGGTAAAAAATATGAGCAACTTTGAAGTTGAAAAAAATAATTCAATAAATAATTCGTTTTCATCATCATGGGACACAACATTAAAGCAAAGAGGTTTTGAGGATTGTATTAACCATTTTATCAATTGTATATACTCTGATGAAGAACCATCGATCAATGGAGAAGAAGCATTAAAATCTCAGATTATTGTTGAAGAAATGATAAAACAAGCAAAAGGCTGGTAAAGATCATTAAAAAGTGTCTTAAATACGCCACTTAAGAATCCTTTAGTCTTTAGGTGATCGTATCTTATTTCTCTTGCCTTTCCACCGCATTTTTTGTATGATAGCGGGTAGAGACAATTTTTATTAAATAGAATGGATCGAATAAATTTGCAAATGTAAAGTTCTCACATGAGGACTTTTTCTTTTTAATTTACATTTTGGGGGTCGCAATGAGTCATTCAACTAAATTACCTTTTGAGGTAGGAAAAAAAGACCAATTCATTGAAAAACTAGGGGAATGGATTGGGGACGTTTTTTACGATTTATTACCAGATGCTGGCTATGAATTAAGAGATGAGCAAATCTTTATGGCTTATCAGATTGAAAGAGCGTTTAAAGAAAAGAAAGTTATTTTTGCTGAAGCAGGTGTTGGTACAGGTAAAACGTTTGTCTACTTGCTATATTGTTTATGCTATGCAAGATATACTGGTAAGCCAGCTATTATCGCATGTGCTGATGAATCTTTAATCGAACAGCTTGTAAAGAAAAATGGGGATATCGAAAAATTATCGAATGCTTTAAATTTGTCAATTGATGTTAGATTAGCTAAATCAACTACAAATTATTTATGTTTAAAAAAATTAGATTTACAACGTTCAGAAATTGATGTGTCGGATGCTGTTTTAGGGGTTTATGAAAATTTACCTAGTTTTGTAAATGATTATGGAACACTGCAAAAATTTACTCCATATGGAGACCGTACTGAATATAAGGAATTAACAGATGAAGAGTGGGATACAATTTCATATGATTATTTCCAAGATTGTTCTACTTGTGAACAAAGACATAGATGTGGACAAACTCTATCAAGAGAGCATTATCGTAAAGCAACTGACCTAATTGTATGCTCACAAGAATTTTATATGGAACATATTTGGACAGTAGAATCAAGAAAACGTGAAGGTCAATTACCGTTACTACCTAATCCAAGTTGTGTAGTATTTGATGAAGGACATTTACTAGAATTTGCAAGTCAAAAATCGTTAACTTATCGTCTTCAACAGGAGACATTAAATACATTTTTATCATTTTTAATGCAATCAGGTACACGTGAAAGCTTCCAACAGTTACTAGAAGATACATTAGAAACGTATGACCAATTCTTTTATGAATTAGATAACAATACCGAAGAAGTTGAAGGTTCTAGACGTTTTAAGCTAAATATGAATGAGAGATTAATTAAATTAGCAAGAAGATTAAAGTCTCAAATTAGTAATATTGGTGATGAATTAGTCTTTGAAAGTGAAATGTATACGATTGATGAGTATCAGTTAAATATTGTTGATGAGCACTTAGATGATGTTGAGCGTTGCTTAAATTTATTTATTAATGAAATTACTGCCATTCAATGGATTGAATATAATCAAAATGAATTAACACTTGTGATCATGCCAAAGGCTGTAAATGAACTTTTACAAGAAAAAGTATTTAATCAGAAAATGCCAATCGTATTTTCATCTGCAACTCTTTCACAAAATAATTCTTTTGATTATATTGCAAGTAGTTTAGGGATAAAAGATTACCTATCATTTTCAGTGAATTCTCCGTTTGATTATGATGAACAAATGAAGATAGAGCTAAATGAAGTTGACCCAACCAAGTTTGAGGAAAAAAATGAAAAGATTATTGAGAAGTTAAAAGATAATAATGGTAGTACATTAATTCTCTTCAATTCAACTCAAGAAATGAAAAAATTTAAATTACAAGTTGAAAACGAAAAATTAGACTTCAATTTATACTTTGAAGGTGAAGAGGAAATTAGTTCGATTGTACAAAAATTCCAAGAAGATCTTAACGCGTCTTTATGTGCTGTTCATTTATGGGAAGGATTAGATATTCAAGGTAAGTCACTTAGTCAAGTGATTATACACGCACTACCATTCCCGCCAAATGATCCAGTCTTCCAATCAAAACGTCAAAATTCACAAAACCCTTATTCTGAGATTGACGAGCCTTATATGCTATTAAGATTACGCCAAGGAATTGGACGTCTAATCCGTAGTCATGAGGATAAAGGAAGAATCGTGTTATTTATCGAGAATGATCTGAACAGTGAAACGAAAGAAAAAATCTTAAACAGTTTGCCTGTTAATCCATCTTAAAAAGCTAGCATTCGCTAGCTTTTTTCATTACATATTCCGACTCTAGATTTACTAAAATTGCATTCGAAAAATTCTTTAAATGCGAAAAAAGCTGTATCTCCAGTCGTGATACTTTCGCCACCAATCGGTAAGAAATCTTTTTCTACACGAATATTTTTCGTTACTGGACCATCTGGTAAGTAGGTTGGGCAAACAATCGTCCAATTTAACTGACTTCCATTTAATAAGTTATATGCTTTTTCATGATCGGTTGCTGCGGTTGTTGATTTTCGTTTTGATTCAGAGCTTAAATAACGAAGAACGGTTGGATCGACTCTAGATTGTAAAATACCTGCAGTTCCAATGGTCACGATCCTATCTATTTTTTTCATTTCAAGAAGAGGGATCAGTATTTCCATTGTTTTAGACAATATATTTTCACCCCCTGTATTTAAAGCAGAAATTACTCCATCAACGTTTTCTAAAGCCAAATTTAAATCTTTTTCATTTAGTGTATTTCCTTTTAAAACTGTAAGAGCTTCATGACGAATCGTTATTTTTTGTTCATCCCTTACGAAAGCAATTACTTCACATTTAGCTTCTAATAATAAATCCACTAAAAATGAACCAACTCTTCCAGTTGCTCCTAATACTAATATTTTCATAACATCACCTAGGGTGTATTGTACAATATTTTTATTCATTATGTCTTTAATATTAACTGTATTTTGATAATGAAAGTGCTTTTTAAGTTAAATATGAATTCAATATAAATGATATGATAGAATGAGATAAACAGACAAAATTTAGAAAAGAGGGGTAAAAATGGCAATAGATAAGATACAAGAAGAATTTATTGATTATTTAAAGAAAATCGAAAATTATAATGAAGCAATTAATGTTATGTATTGGGACTTAAGAACTGGAGCGCCTAAAAATGGAGCAGAACAAAGATCAAATGTGATTAGTCAACTTTCTGCAGATGTATTTGAAATGACAACATCAAGTACGATGGAAAACTATTTGAATTTATTAGAAAAAGAAATAGGGACAGGAAACTTAAATGAAATCATTGAAAAATCTGTTAAGGAATGTAGAAAAAATTATGATTTAAATTGTAAAATCCCCAAAAATGAATATGCAGAATATGTAAAGCTTTGTTCGCTAAGCGAAAATGCTTGGGAAGACGCTAAAAATGAAGGTGACTTTAGTAAGTTCCAACCATATTTAGAAAAAATTGTAGCAATGAAAAAGCAATTTATTGAATATTGGGGTTACAAGGATAAGAAATATGATACTTTATTAAACTTTTATGAGCCTGGTATGACAACAAAGAAGCTTGATGAGGTTTTTAGTAAAGTAAGAGAAAGTCTTGTACCATTAGTAGCCAAAATTTCTAAATCGCAAATAAATCTAATTCGCGAAGAGCTGTCACAACCAATCTCTATTGATCTTCAAAAAGAAGTAAGTGAAGATATACTATTAAAATTAGGTTATAATTTTGATTCAGGTCGCTTAGATGAAACGGTACATCCATTTCAGATTACATTAAATCCTGGTGATGTTCGAGTGACAACGAAATATATAGAAAATAATTTTATGAGTGCGCTTTTTGGAACCATTCACGAATGTGGCCATGCACTTTATGAGCAAAATTTATCATCGAATTTAATTGGGACACCATTGTGTGAAGGTGCATCGATGGGAATTCATGAGTCACAATCACTTTTCTTTGAAAATATGATTGGAAGAAGTAAAGAGTTTTGGGAAGCACAGTATGAAAATTTAATTGCAAAAACTGGTGATTATTTAAAAAAATTATCGGTAGAAGAATTTTATAAAGCAATAAACCATAGTGAGCCTTCATTAATTCGAATTGAAGCGGACGAATGTACATACCCATTGCATATAATGGTTCGATATGAAATTGAAAAAGAACTATTTGATGGAGATTTACAAGTTAAGGATTTACCAAAAGTATGGAATCAAAAAATGGAAGAATACTTAGGAATTGTTCCATCAAACGATCGAGAAGGCGTACTTCAAGATGTTCACTGGGCAGGAGGAGATTTTGGTTATTTTCCTTCGTATGCGTTAGGTGCAATGTACGCAGCGCAGTTTAAACATAAAATGAAACAGGATTTAACCGATTATGAAATGATCTTAAAAAGCGGAGAAATTCATCAAATTATTAATTGGCTAACACTTAATATTCACCAATATGGAAAACTAAAAGAACCGAAAGAACTTTTAGTTGATGTGACAGGTGAAGATTTGAATGTTAATTACTTTATCGAATACTTAGAAGATAAATACGCTAAATTATATAATTTAGTATAATCCAATTCAGGTGGCTGGAGGTTTTTAAAAACCTCCCCATACTTATCATTTAAGCGAAAATAAACAAATTTTTATATTTAAGTTAATCATTTTTTTATGTTTTTTTAATAAGTTCAAAGAATAGACAAATTTAGATATTTAATAAATTACTTTTTTATAGTATAGTAGATAAAAATGAAAGCGTGTTCACGGATGTTAATTAAGAAGAGTTGAATTTATAAAAGGAAATTTTAAAGAATTAAAGCAACCGAAATTAAGTTCAAAAAATATTCACATTTAGAAAGTCTTAACATATTTTTTTATAGTATTATAGATAAAAATGAAAGCGTGTTCATACTTTTTTTGAAAAGGAGGTAATTTGAATGTTTTTTAGGACAGCCAGATCTTTACAACGAAATATTGAAGAAAAACGAATCAAGTTGCAAGAAGCTCAAAATCAAAATAATGACAATCATCAAGAAGTAGTCAAGATTCGTCATCAGTTGGACACTGATTTAAGAGAACTACAGAAATTGTTGAAAACGGTTGCAGGAAAAAATTCTAAAGTTAACATTAAACCAATTTGAAAAAAATAGTAATAAGACCACAAATTATTTATTGTGGTCTTATTTTAATCATAGTGGAAAGATCTTCTTTCTAAATAAGAAGATTTATAGTGAAAAATGCTATTTATGTAGCTTGTATAAAAAATTTCGTACATAAAGTTAAAAATCACTAATCAAAAATAGAATACCTTAAGTATAATAGAGTATATCGATTACGATCCATTTTTTATAAAAATGTGGAATGAGGTTCTAGATGGATTTTGAACTGGCAAGTCGTATTAGAAGATTGTTTGCAGCTTGGATCGATGGCTCATTAAATCTTTTATTTTCTAAACTAGGGTTACTAATCCTTGGGTTAGAAAGTAAAGATATTTTAGACTTATTTATGTTTAGTAGTAAGCAACTGTTTTTCTATTCAATTTGGTCGCTATTCATTATTTTTTTATTTTATGTCATAGTACCTACTTATATTTGGAACGGACAAACAATAGGAAAAAGATTATTAAGTATTATGGTTATGAAGGATACAGAGGACTTAGTAGATTTTAAAACAATGACATCACGTTCAATTTTTGCTTTTAGTTGTCAGCTAAATTTGCCAATATTGATAGAAGCAATCGCTATTTTGTATCTCATCGATCTATTTTTCATCTTCCGAAAAGATCAGAGAACATTGCATGATTTAATCGCTAAAACGAAAGTTGTTTATTTTTAATAAAGCAAATAAAAATACCTTTTATAGCTAGTTACAAGCTTTAAAGGGTATTTTTATTTTTTTTAATTTGGTCAAAGGTACAAATAACGCCTTGTTATATAGATTCTCAACTTATAATAATTGTTGCATTCAAATTTACAATCAATGGCATTTATTTGAGAGTCTTTTATTAGGTTGTAGCGGTTAGACAATATTCATTTTGTCGAGAAATATTATTTAAAAAGTGAGATATTTCTTCTTTATCTGTAAATTTTTTATGATACTATTTAGCTGACAAAAAAATTTGAATTTAAAAGGTGGGTGTTTTGATGAGCTTGAAAGAATATGAGGCTTCGTTTTTAGAATATGTAAGAAAAATGTTAAACATTCAGGAAGCAATTAGTGTTTTATATTGGGATCTTCGAACAGGTGCACCTAAAAATGCTGTAAGTCAGCGTTCAAATGTAATTAGTCAATTATCAGCCGATGTGTTTAAAATGAGTACTTCAAAAGACATGGCGCATTATTTAATTACAATGGAAGAAGCGATTAGTGCAGGCAAATGTTCAGTAGAAGTTGAACAAACTGTCAAATACTTAAGAAAGCAGTACGATCGAAATACAAAAATACCAGTTGATGAGTTTGAAGCCTTTGTTAAATGCCAAGCAATTTCTGAGAGTGTTTGGGCAGAGGCGAAGGAAGAAAATAATTTTGCTAAATTTGAACCTTATTTAACGGAAATAATTGAGTATAAACGAAAATTCGTTGAATATTTAGGATACAAAGACTGTAAATATGATACATATTTAGATCAATATGAACCTGGAATGACTGTAAAGAAACTGGACGAAGTATTTTCGGAAGTAAGAAATAAATTAGTACCGATTGTTAAAGCCGTATCGACTAGCGGGAAAAACTTTGAAAAAGTAGAGATGAAAGCATTCGTTTCGACGCAAAAGCAAAAAGAAATTTGTGAAGAATTATTAGCTACTCTTGGCTATAATTTTGATGCCGGAAGATTAGATCCTACTCCTCATCCTTTTGCAACTTCTCTTAATTTAGGCGATGTTCGGGTAACAACGAAATATCATGAAAATAATTTTGAAAAAGCCATTTTTAGTACGATTCACGAATGTGGTCATGCTCTATATGAGCAAAACATTTCCAAAGAATTGGAGGGTTTACCGATTGCTCAAGGAGCGTCTTTAGGTATTCATGAATCTCAGTCACTTTTATATGAAAAGATGATTGGACAAAGCTATGAATTCTGGAAATCAAATTATCCAATGTTAAAAAAGAAACTGAATGGCGTGTTAGAAAATGTTACTTTAGATGAATTTTATAAAGTGATAAATCAAAGTAAGCCATCATTTATTCGGATTGAAGCGGATGAATTAACGTATCCTTTACACGTAATGATTCGTTATGAAATTGAAAAGGATTTATTAGATGGCAAAATCCAAGTGACAGATCTTCCTTCAATTTGGAATCAGAAATATGAGGAGTATTTAGGAATAATACCTAAAACAGATCGAGAAGGTGTATTACAGGATGTGCATTGGTCAATGGGGCATTTTGGATACTTTCCAACATATGCTTTAGGTGCAATGTATGCTGCTCAAATTAAAGCAACAATGGAAAAAGAATTACCAAATTTTGATGAATTAGTTGAAACGAATGATTTTCAAACGATTCTTGATTGGTTAAAAGTAAATATTCATCAATATGGTGCAATGAAAAAACCGCAACAAATTCTGAAGGATGTAACTGGTGAAGAATTGAACGTGAACTATTTTATTGATTATTTAGAGTCAAAATATACTAAACTGTATGAACTAAAAGAAGTAAATAAGTCTTAATTACCTTTTAGAAGAGCTGCGAATTTTTAGTACTCGGTTAATGGAAATAATTGCGAATGTAGATTTTTAATAAATGAGATATACTAAAATTGCACAACAGAAAGAAAACTCCTTTAAAACGTTTAGACAATTCTTATTATTTGTTCATGGTCCATGAATGAATATTGAATTGTCTTTTTTTGTTTATATATGTTTTTCATGTGTAAAAGAATAATTTTCCAACTAGATACAAAAGGTAATAACTATAAGGAGTGGAAAATTATGCCTTTAATTTTATCTGTTGGGAAAGCGGTGCCTAAATATAAAATCGACCAGGAAAATGTAGTACCTTTTATTCGAGAGCTTTTTTTGAAAAGATACCCTTCAATCGATCGCTTGTTATCTGTATTTCAAAATGGTGAGATTCAAAGTCGGTATATTGCTAAGGAGCTTTCTTGGTATAGCGAAGAGCATAGCTTTGAAAAGAAAAATCAGGCTTACACAGAAATCTCGATTGAATTATCAGTTGAAGCTATTAAAAATTGTTTATCAAGTAATGAATTTTTATCTTCAGAAGTTCCATATGAACAAATTGATGGAATCATTTTTGTATCTTCAACTGGAATTTCTACTCCAACAATTGATGCTCATATAGCAAATATCCTACCATTTAATTCTTCAATTAAAAGAATACCAATATGGGGATTAGGATGTGCAGGTGGGGCTAGTGGGATTTCTAGAGCATTTGATTATTGTAAAGCTCATCCAAAATCGAATATTTTACTAGTTGCGGTTGAATTATGCAGTTTAACATTTCAAAAAGAAGATCTTTCCAAAAGTAATATAATAGGAACTTCATTATTTGCTGATGGAGCAGCAGCGGTATTAGTTATCGGTGATGAGAGTGATTTGAAAAATCGAACGATACATAAATCTTTACCATCAATTGAACAAACTAATTCAACTTTAATGCCAAATTCGTTAGATGTAATGGGGTGGGATGTTCGAAATGATGGTTTGTTTGTCATTTTTTCAAGGGATATACCAACAATTGTTAAAAATTGGTTGCAACCCGTTGTTTCTAATTTTTTAACGGTAAATGAGCTAACAATGACAGATATAACTCACTTCATTGCTCATCCTGGAGGAAAAAAAGTATTGGATGCATATATCGAATCCTTAGATCTTCCCGAAGCGAAAATCGAGATTTCCTTAAATATTTTAAAATCATATGGAAATATGTCATCTAGTACTGTGTTATTTGTGTTAAGTGAGTTTATGAAGTTAGGAAAAACAGATGAATACGGTCTTCTTTGTGCTTTAGGGCCAGGATTTAGTTCGGAACTATCTTTGTTAAAATGGGTAGAATGCTAATGTTAAAGATTATTTTTTTATTCATCATCATACAAAGGGTGATTGAGCTATGTATAGCAAAGAATAATGAAAAAAAATTAAAAATGCGGGGTGCGCTTGAATTTGGACAAGAGCATTATAAATTTTTTATCATCTTACATAGCCTGTTTTTTATATCAATACTAATTGAGAATTATTTCATTCAATATATAGAAGTTGGATTTTTACATTTTCTGCTAATCGTACTGATCATTTTACAATTAGCAAGGGTATGGGTTATTTCAACGCTAGGGGAAAGATGGAATACAAAAATCATTATTTTACCTAATGAAAAATTAGTAAAACGTGGGCTTTATAAATATGTCAAGCATCCAAATTACATAATCGTTACGATTGAATTATTAGTCATACCAATTATGTTTCATGCATATATAACAGCAGTAATTTTTTCTATTTGTAATTTATTTTTATTAAAAGTACGAATCCGAGAAGAAAATAAAGCGCTTTTACATTCAATCGAATAGTTATTGACAAATGGAAAATAACTGATTATGATTAATGTAGAATGAAAATCATTATCAACTTCGAAAGGTTGTGCGTCAAATGGTTCTTGGATTTGTGTCAGCAACAATTCTTTTATACTTTTTATTAACTAAATATGTACTTAAACAAGTTCAAAACTAGGTGATGTTACCTAGTTTTTTTTATTTTATATGCATATGCCTATACATTCTTCTTCCAAATTAATATATATGGGGATAAAATAATGCTAGGGAAATGATTTTTAGTATGAAATGAAATGGGGAAATCACGTTGCAAAACACTAAGATTAACAGAGGGGAATTACTGAGTAAGGTTTCTTCAGGAATCAATTTACTTTCTGAACAAGGAAATTCGAAGGAATTATTTCAATTAAAAAAATTAGCATACAAAATACAAAATAAAGAAAGTTATTACGTATTTTGTGGGCATTTTTCTGCAGGTAAGTCCTCTTTACTAAATGATCTTTTACAAGTAGAAAAACTACCTACAAGCCCAATTCCTACAAGTGCAAACGTAGTAAAGTTAAAAAATGGCGAAAGTAAAATGTTAATTACGCTTAAAGATGGTGAAATGTATCAGATTCAAGAGGATATTCAAGTAGATGAACTTAAAAAGTTAGCATCTGATAGTGGTTCAATTATTGAGCTCGAGTGGGCACAAGAACAATTTAAAATTCCAACTGGATCTGTTTTAATTGATACACCAGGAATTGATTCAACAGATATGGACCATTTAGAGGCGACCAATTCAGTCATTCATCTAGCGGATAGTATTTTTTATTTAATGGATTATCAACATGTTCATTCAAAAACAAATATCGATTTTATTCATAATTTAGTTGAGAAAAATAATAAAGTTTGTTTAGTCATTACATGTATTGATAAACACGATGAAATAGAATTGACGTTCGATGAGTTTAAACATGGAGTAATTGGAAACTTAAAAAAACAAGGATTAGGTAATTTACAAGTTTTTTATATTTCTACAAGAGAAAAATCTGTTGATAACAACGAATATAACCAATTTATTAATTATTTAAATGATTTATACATTCATCAAGATGTAGTGCAAATCGAAAATGATTATGCAAGCTTTTTGACAATAATGAACGAACAAATACAACAACTTGAGAACGATTACATTGATCTCGATCAAAATGCTGATCAGATTCGAAAAGAATATAATGATTTAAATCTTGAAATTGAAGCGATTGAAAACTCAGTTTCTTCATTTGAGGAAAATTGTTTGCAATCTACACAACAAGTACTATCGAATTCTAACATTACACCATTTGAGATGAGAGAATTAGCATCAAACTATTTAGAAGCAGAAAAAGCTTTGCAAAATAAAGGATTATTTCAATCAAGAAAAAAACTTGAAAATGCTGTACATGAATCGAAAAGTCAATTTATTCACAAAGTACAAGAATTAACTAATAAACAAATTGAGTATTTTGTAAAAGAAGCGGCAATTCGAACTGTAAAACAAATTGAAAATAATAAAATTGATAGCAGTGACTTTGATCAACTTTTAGAGCCTAATTTGAGTGAAGAGATTATTTGTCCAAAACCATCCCATTTAATTGATACAGGTGGAAACTATTTATTACAGTACACAAAGGAAGTCAGTGAAGGGATTAAGGCGGTATATCGAAAAAGTATTTCCGAGTTTATTCATACACTTTCAAAGGAACTTAAGGTACAAAATGAATCAACTATTTTAAAGCTTAAAAATAAAATAAATGCCTTACAATCAAAAATAGAAGGATTTGATGAATTAGAGTTTAATAATCAAAAAATTTCACATATGGTGACAGAAATAAAGGCGATTTTAAATAATGATCAAGCATTTAATCAAGATCTACCAGAAATTAAACCTACCTTAATATCTGTAAGTGATTTAATGAATCATAATATTTTAACAGTTCAAGCACCAGAACTAAAAGAAGAAATTATTACCGAAATTGAAGAAACGAATACCAAAAAATATTCAAACGAAGAAATTCAAGCTAAATATGAAGTGGCTGATTTACTATTAGATGAACTAACTTCAAATAAATTTATTCAGAGTAAAATCGGTATTTTAAAAGAAAAAAGAGAACAAATAAAATCAAACGAATATACAATTGCATTATTCGGAGCGTTTAGTTCAGGAAAAACATCGTATATAAATACTTTACTTGGCGATCGTGTACTACCTGTTTCTCCACACCCAACTACAGCGGCAATTTGTAAAATTAAACGATCAACAGTTGAATCTGGTAATAAAAAAGCTGATGTGAGTTATAAATCAGAGGAATCTTTAAAAGAAGAGTTTCTTGATTTCTTCAAAAAATGGGGTGTGGAAGCTAATGAAAAAGAGTGGTTTAGTACACTTCAATCTTTAATTAAGAAACAAAAGGATAAAATCCCTACTGATGCGTTCGTCTATGCAGAAAGCGTATGTCAAAATTATGAAGAAATGAGAAGTTTACTAGGTACGACTAAGCGATATGACCTAAGTGAGTATGTAAGTGTGATAAGTGAAGAAAATAGAGCATGTTTTGTAAAAGAAAGTACTGTTTATTTTGATTGTGATATCACGTTAAGTGGTATTGTATTAGTGGATACACCAGGAGGAAATAGTATTCATTCAAGACATACTGAACTCGCATTCGACTATTTGAAAAAAGCTGATTTAATTTTGTATGTTGCACATTATCAACATGCTTTTACACGTCAAGATGAGTCTTTCTTAATGCAAATCGGACGAATGAGAGAGAGTTTTGATAGTGATAAAGTTTACTTTGTCTTAAATGCTTCGGATTTAGCAAAGGATCGAAACGAAATTGAAATCGTGCAAAATTTCTTTGTAAACCAATTAACGAAACTAGGAGTCCGTTTCCCATCTGTGTTTGCTATTTCAAGTATGCTTCAAATGAAAGGATACGGCGATTCAGATTTAAATTTAGAAATCCAAAATAATTATAAGAAATTAAATACGAAAATCCAAAACTTCTTCCAATTTGAAATTGCGAACGAAGTCTTTAAAACTTTTATTAATGACCTATTAACAATTGAAAAAATCTTGCGCGATACGATAAATCGTTTCGAAAGAATAAAACGTGAAAAAGGTCAATTCTTCAAAGAACTTGAGCAAATTCAGAAAAAAGTTAAAGAAACGATTAATAATGCAGAACCTACTGAATTACCAAGAGCATTTTTGAAAGAAAACGAGCAATTGATTTTCTTTATCGAAAAGCGTATCGAGTTAAGGATGCGTGATCTTTTCCCTTATTTCTTTAATCCGAGTATTTTCAATAGTACAACGAAAAATAGTAAACAATTATTTGTGACTAAAATTCGTGAATTTATTTATGAAGTATTAGAAGAGATTTTAAAGGAATTAAGAGTAACTGGATTTAGATTAGAGAAGTTTTTAACGAATGAAATTTCAATGTCGCAAGATCGAGTAATTGAGGAAATACATTCGATTCAATCTGAATTTATCGTTCAAAAAAGCGAAATGAAAGAAATCTTACCTGTTTCGATAAAAAATCCTGATCAATTTATTAATGTAGACCGATTTGAAAGTTTAAAGAATTACTTTAAAAATCCTAAAAGCTTTTTTGTTGATAACATGAAAGAAACGATGATTGATGAATGCATTATTGAATTGAGAACACCATTAAAAGAGTATTTAGCAAATATGAATAGCTTGTTTGCTGAGCATTATCACACTCAATATGTTGATGCATTAAATTCTATATTGCAAAACTGCTCAAATCAAATCGAAAATGATGTTAGGCAAACAATTAAAGCAACTGAAAACTTAAATGAAGTAGTAGTAGATGAAAACGTATTAAACTTATTCAAAAAATTAATTTAATATGAAGGTGGACAATTAAAATTGAAAAATATTATGGATGTAAACATTGCAAATAAATTACGCTTGAATAAAAATGTTGTATTTTTAGATTGTCGATTTCAATTGTCAAATCCTGACTATGGTTTAAGTGAGTTTCAGAAAAATCATATTCCGCTTTCTCGTTTTGTTGATTTAAATAAAGACTTATCTAGTCCTGTACAAAAGCATGGTGGCAGACATCCGTTTCCTAATTTAAATGATTTTGGAAATCTTTTAGGAAGACTAGGAATCGATCATGATACGATTGTAATTTGTTATGACGATGGTACAAATGATAATGCCGCAAGATGCTGGTTTTTATGTAATTTAGTAGGGCATCAGTATACATTTGTTCTAAATGGTGGTTATAAAAAATGGTTGGAGAACGGTTTTGAAGTAACTACTGGAATTGAAGAAGTGATACCGAAAAAATTCGAAATTAAACTCCAAGACGATATGGTTAGTTCGATGGATGAAGTTAAAGAGAAAAGTAAAAATGAGGATTTCAATTTAATTGATTCTAGAGAATCTATTCGATATATTGGTGAATTTGAACCAATTGATCGAATTGCTGGCCATATACCTGGAGCGAAAAATTCATTTTGGAAAGATGTTTTAAACGAAACTGGAGAGTTTAAAACAAAAGAAGAATTACAAACACTCTTTAAACCATTTAAAAAAGACATTGAAACTGTTGTTTATTGTGGTTCTGGTATCACGGGTTGTGTTAATTATTTAGGGTTAGTTGAAGCTGGATATACGAATGTAAAACTCTATCCAGGAAGTTTTAGTGACTGGATATCTTATGAAGAAAATGTTGTGAATAAGAAAAATTAATGAGTTGCAAAATAGTTTTAATTGGTATAGAATGAGAATACAAATTAACAAAACCTGCTGTGTGCGTTGTCAGTTTATGCCTTAAACCAATGATTTTTTATAGGAAGACCGATATTTAAGTAACAACATCGTGCCTATTTATAGGAGGATGAACGTTACTTGTGAGGACATCCACTTTGGAGTTCGGTTTACTTTAGGCATAAAAGGAATAACGGCATTTGCGGGAAAAAAAACCATTCACATTTTGTGAATGGTTTTTTCTTCTTTATATAATTTCTTTTTACTTTTGTTCTTTCTTATTTGAGTGACAATGGTCGAAATTAAAATCAAACTGCAACCGAATAAACCAATTTCTTGTAATCTTTCTCCACCATAGTAATATCCAGTAATCGCTGCAAAAACTGGCTCAGTAGCAAGAATGATCCCTACTTCTGTCGCACTTATTGTACGTTGTGCAAACATTTGGATAAAGAAAGCTGCAGCGGTACAAAAAATGGCAGTAAATAGAATGGAAAAAAGAAAAAATTTATTTGTCCATAATGCTTGATTGAATATGACTTGCCAATCTTCAAATATTAGAGCAAATGTCCAAGAGGCTAAAGCTACAAAAGTTATTTGTACAGTTGCCAGTTGTAGTGAATTATAATTAGGTGAGTAGATGGTTGAATAAATAATATGAAGAGCAAACGCAATCGCACTGAACAATGAAATAATATCACCAGAATTAAATTTAGAATTTGTTGATAGGGTTAATAAAAATAATCCGATAAATGCAATAATTGCACATAAATTTTCCCGTAAAGTAGGTTTTTTCTTATATTTAAAGAATAAAAGAAAAGGAACAATTGCTACACTAATCCCGATAATAAAACCAGATTTGGAGATAGAAGTGTAACGTAAACCAAATGTTTGAAAAACAAAACCTAGAAATAGAAATAATCCTATGACGATTCCAGGGAAAATAAAACCAGGTTTTCCGCGATATCTTTTATTATTTTTTTGATTTAACAAAGTTTGAACTGTAAATAATACAATTGCTGCAACAATAAATCGTAATGCATTATATGTAAATGGGTGGACAAACTTTAGTGTTTCTTTAACAATGAAAAGCGAAGAACCCCAAATAAAGGACACAATCAGTAAAGAAGAAAAAGCGATTAATTTATTTTTCATATCGTCCATTCCTTTTTTATTTTATGGCTTTTCGAGCAAGTTCATCAGCAACCTTATTTGCACTTGATGGGATCCATTTAATAAAGAAAAGATCAAGTTGATTAATTAACTTAAGTGATTTCTCTAATAAAGGAATAAACATATCGTTTTTTGAATATTTCTTATCAATACTTTCTTCAACGATTTTCGAATCTGTACGAAATGAAACAATTGATAAATTATTTTTGACACAATAATCTAATGCAAGTAACAATGCATGAAATTCTGCTTCATGATTAGACATTGAATCTAATGGAATACTTAAAAAAACAGGTTCTTTAATTCCTTTTATGAAAATACCTGCACCTGAAGGCCCGGGATTTCCTTTGGAAGCTCCATCAATATAAACTTCAATCATAGTAAACCTCCAACACTTATATATGTATCATTTTAGTATATATTCAAAAAAATGAAAACTTAAAATATAATATAGAGTAATTTTATATTAAAGATAGGATCGTTTAAACTAAACAATAGAAAAGGTGTGTCAGATGAAGTTAAGGATCAGCTGGAAGTATCAAACCAAAAAGAAGTATCAAATTACACTTGAAACTGAATGGTTAGAAATAAAAGAAGCGCTACTTTTAGCAGAAGATTTTGAGAGTACAGGTAGAACAAGAGAAATTATCTTTATCGATCAATTCGAAACAGAGTGGACTAAAAAACAAGTAATAAAATATTTAAAAGAACTTGAAGAAGAACCTCATAATATTTCAATATTTTTTGACGGTGGATTTGATCAATCAACAGCTAGTTCGGGAATCGGTGTATGCTTATACTTTCATCAAAATGGTAAAAACTATCGAAAAAGGTTTAATGAAAAATTAGACGGGTTATTAACAAATAATGAAGCGGAATTTGCTGCAATTGAAAATGCAATCTTACTATTAGAGGAAATGAATATTACAGGACAAACAATCGTTATAAAAGGTGATTCACAAGTAGTCATTAATCAGTTAAATGGAGATTGGCCTTGCTATGAAGAACAACATGAACGATTTATCAATCGAATCGAAAGAAAATGTAAAAACTTAAAATTAACCTTACAATTAGAACTGATTAAACGTAATGATAATAAAGAAGCTCATAATTTAGCAACACAAGCACTTAAAGGGAATAAGATAATCAGTACGATTGAAGTTACATGAAGAGGTGAATTGAATAATGGAACGTAAAGAAATCTTGGACGAAATCGATACTTTAATAAAGACTTATTGCGATGGTTGTTTTGTTTACAAACAGTTTAGAAAAGACCATAGCCAAAAATTCGCACAATCTTTTTGTATTAATAAATGTACGGTTGGAGAAAAAATAAAAACGATCGGTAAAAAATTAACTTCTGACTGTTAAATAAAAAGGAACCTACTTATGACAGGTTCATGAGGAAGTAAACAAGCGAAAAATAGAAAGATACTTCCTCATAACAGGTTCATGAGGAAGTAAACTAGCGAAAAATAGAAAGATACTTCCTCATAATAGGTTCATGAGGAAGTAAACTAGCGAAAAATAGAAAGATACTTCCTCATAACAGGTTCATGAGGAAGTAAACTAGCCAAAAATAGAAAGATACTTCCTCATAACAGGTTCATGAGGAAGTAAACCAGCGAAAAATAGAAAGATACTTCCTCATAACAGGTTCATGAGGAAGTAAACTAGCGAAAAATAGAAAGGAACTTATTCATGACAGGTTCATGAGGAAGTAAACCAGCGAAAAATAGAAAGATACTTCCTCATAACAGGTTCATGAGGAAGTAAACCAGCGAAAAATAGAAAGATACTTCCTCATGACAGGTTCATGAGGAAGTAAACCAGCGAAAAATAGAAAGGAACTTCCTCATAACAGGTTCATGAGGAAGGAAATCAGCGGAAAATAGAAAGATACTTCCTCATAACAGGTTCATGAGGAAGTACACCAGCGAAAAATAGAAAGATACTTCCTCATAACAGGTTCATGAGGAAGTAAACTAGGAAAAAATAGAAAGATACTTCCTCATAACAGGTTCATGAGGAAGTAAACTAGTGAAAAATAGAAAGATACTTCCTCATAACAGGTTCATGAGGAAGTAAACTAGCGAAAAATAGAAAGATACTTCCTCATAACAGGTTCATGAGGAAGTAAACAAGCGAAAAATAGAAAGATACTTCCTCATAACAGGTTCATGAGGAAGTAAACAAGCGAAAAATAGAAAGATACTTCCTCATGACAGGTTCATGAGGAAGTAAACCAGCGAAAAATAGAAAGATACTTCCTCATAACAGGTTCATGAGGAAGTAAACTAGCAAAAATTAGAAAGTTCTTTACTCATGAAAGGTTTTAGTGGAAATCAACCAAAAATTAGCGTAGTTGAAAAGCTCATATGTCAACACACTGAAAAGAAGGTACTATTTTAAGTACCTTCTTTTAGTGTGTTGACAATTGTGCTAAAAACTTGATTTTTTAGAATATCTTTGCTTCTCTTATTTGTTGCTCGATATGCATTAAGTCTTCTTCTTGTTTCTTTAAAAACTCGTCATCTAGATCAGTTGCAAGGCCTTTCATTTTTTCCAGTTGTTCTCTTGCTTGATTTACAGCAGTAGTTGCATCTGTTAATTGTTGCTCGTCCATACTCATTGTTGCATAGCCTACAAGCCTCTCTGCAGCTTTAACTTTCATTTCTACATCTTCAAAATTATTAAAGTTTGACATAAACACCCTCCTTATTTCACTTCGTAGTATTCCCAAATAAAATAGGAATCATGAAAAGAGAGAGGATTTTTTTCTCTTTATAAAAATAAAAAAGGACTGATCAATCAGTCCTTTATGTAGTCAAGTTTATATTATAGCTTTACTACGTTAGCAGCTTGAGGTCCACGGTTACCTTCAACAATGTCAAAAGAAACTTCTGCACCTTCTTCTAAAGATTTGAATCCTTCAGTTTGGATTGCTGAGAAATGTACGAATACATCGTCTCCACCTTCAACTTCGATGAATCCGAAACCTTTTTCATTGTTGAACCATTTTACTTTTCCTTGCATTTTTCTTTTCCTCCTAAAACATTGCACATGAAGCGCGAAAAAATTTCCATTTATTAATCTTTTTATAATAAATGTTGAAATTAATATACAACTATTAAGAATATAAGTCAAGTAAGCGCTTAATATCAAAATAAACATTCAATTGACTTAAATATTTCACAAATAAAATAAAAAGTTAATATAAATTTGTGAAATTATTCACAAATATAAAAGTACATGATATACTACAACCATAGTAAGTCATTTAAATTACTATAAAGAATCAATCTTGATTTCACTTTAAAAGAGACGGAGAGATGAATATGATTCATTGCGAATGGATTGAATTTAAAATTGAAAATGATTTAATGACAGAGGAAAAATTTGAAGAAATGATGAATGATACATTTCAAGCAATGATGGTTGACGAAAATAACTTTCCTCAATATATATGGACGGCTAACTATGTTGTCATTGTAACAAAACGAATAAAAATATTAGAAGAAGTAGAGTTTATTCAAATACCACGTAATCCAGTATGTAGTTAAGAGCAAATCATCAATAGCAGCAAAGGCAGGATCAAGAGAAGGAATTCTTTTGGCACTGCCTTTTTTTCGTTCCTTCGTGCTTTCCCTACCATTACATAAGTTATATAATAACTATATCTAGCAAATAAAGTTACAAAAATTAGTTTAAATTGTGAGGAAGAAAATGAAATTAATTATTGCCGAAAAGCCTGATCAAGGTTTAAAGCTCGCAGTTCCTTTTAAGTTCCAAAAGAAAAAAGGGTTCTTAGTCATTCAACCGAATGAGTTTTTTCCAAAAGGTGCTTATTTAACTTGGGCTATTGGGCATTTATGTGAGCTATTATCACCTGAAGAATATGATGAAAAATGGAAAAAGTGGTCATTGAATACTTTGCCAATTATACCTAATCGCTTTGGGCATAAAGTTTCAAAAGGGAAGTGGGATCAATTTTCAATCATTAAGAATTTAGTTCACCTAGATGAAGTTACTGAAATAATACTTGCTGGTGACTGTGAGCGTGAAGGAGAACATATTGTTCGCCTTATTTTAAATTTAGCCGGAAATAAAAAGCCAATGAAAAGGCTTTGGATTTCCTCATTAACAGAAAATGCCGTTAAAAAAGGATTTAGTCAACTATTGGACGAAAGTGAAACAAAAAGCTTGTTCTTTGAGGCATATAGTCGGGCATGTGCTGATTGGTTAGTTGGAATGAATGCATCAAGAGTCTATTCATTACATTTACAAAAAAAAGGAATTCAGGATGTATTTTCGTTAGGAAGAGTTCAAACTCCAACACTCGCGCTCATCGTCAAAAGAGAACTTGAGATTGAAAGGTTTAATTCCGAACCTTATTGGGAAGTTTTTGCTACATTCTTGTTTGATAAGCAAAAATTTTTTGGAAAATGGCATAAAGAATCAGAGTCTAAAATTATGTCAAAGGAATTAGCTGAAAAAATTGCTGCTTTTTGTGAAAACAAAAACGTTAAAATTACTGATATTGAGCAAGAAAGAAAAGAGTTTCAACCACCTTTTCTTTATAATTTATCGGCACTACAAGCAGATGCAAACAGTAAATATAAATTTTCACCACAAAAAACACTCGAAATTGCACAAAAACTTTATGTAAAAGGGAATATTTCATACCCACGTTCTGACTCAAGTTTTATTACGAAAGAAGAAGCCATGATGCTCCCAGATATATTGAAGAAACTTGAAAATATTGAGCAATTTTCAAAATTCTTCCCTCTGCCAAATCAGTCTATATTAAATAATAGTCGCTTCGTTAATGAGAAAAAAGTCACTGATCACTATGCGATCATTCCTACTGAGCAAGTCCCAAATATCCATAAAATGAATGATGAGGAAATGAAAATATATGAACTAATTGTAAATCGTTTAATTAGTGCTCATTATCCTAATTCAATTTTTGACTATACAACAATTCATACGCTAGTAGACGGTCGAGCAACTTTTATTTCAAAAGGGAAAGTAATGGTTCAAGAGGGGTGGCGTAAAGTCATATTTGAGAAAACAAAAGAAAAAAATGCAGAAGAACAAAATTTACCTGTTGTTGAAATTGGCCAAGAAGGAATTGTTAAAAAAGTAGAGGTAAAAGAAAAGAAAACTCAAGCACCTAAAAGATATACTGAAGGACAATTAATAACATTAATGAAGTCTGCGGGAAAACATATTGATAATCCAGAATTAACGAAAATACTAAATAAAACTGAAGGATTAGGTACAGAGGCAACTAGGGCTGGTATTATAGGTACTTTAAAAAATAGAAAATATATTGATGTTAAAAAAAATCAAGTTTTCGCGACGGATAAAGGGAAACTTATTATCTATGCTTTAGGAGAAAATATTTTAACTTCACCTGAAATGACTGCAAAATGGGAGCAGAGATTAAGTGAAATTGGAGAAGGCAAAGCGAGTAGCCTTGAGTTTATGGAACAAACTAAAAAGTTAACTGAAAAAATAATTCTTGATGCATATGAAAATGAGAAGTTATGGAATTTTTCAGAGTTTAAAATTGAAGAGATGCAAAATTCGAAGTTTGGTCCAAAGAAAAGATCAACTAGTGTAGGAAAATGTATTAAATGCGATGGTAAAATGGTCGATAAAGGATCGTTTTATGGGTGTGATCAATTCCAAAAAACAAAATGTGATGTTACAATTTCAAAAAAAATATTAGGAAAAACAATAACAAAAGCGATAATGAAACAGTTATTAAACGGTGAGACTACAGAGGTTATAAAAGGATTTTCAAAAGATGGCAAAGAATTTGAAGCTTCTTTAAAATTTAATGAGGACGGAAAGATACTGTTTATCCAAAATTCCATAAAATAAATGAGCATAATGTAAATTAATTAGTCAATTCTATTTTTTATTGCATATAATTATATACAATGATAATAGGAGGATTAAAGTGAAGGAATTCTATAGCAATGAACAAGTTTTTCTAACTGGTGGAATTGTTCCTTCCGTTTATTCATTATGTATAGATTGTAATCGGAAAATTGTACATGTTCTTGACTTGGATCGGGTAGGTACAAGGCCAGTATATGTATCATTTTCTAACAGCTTTGCAGAAAATATTTTTGAGCAAATAAGCTTAACAACGTTAGGAAGTTACTTAGAATACCAATTTTTGATTTATACTACAGAAGGTGTAGTAACAAAATGGAAAAATAATGAACTAGTAGCGTTAACTAATTTAGATGAATGTAAGCCGGAATTCATTAGTTTAATGAAAGAAAGAAGAAATACTTGGTCTAAATATAAAGCTTTATCTAATCGAAAATAAAAAGAAGGATTACTCTTTTAAATAAGGAGTAATCCTTTTCAATTTGAAAACTAAAATTTTCAACCTAACAAAATCTCTAGAAGTGGCATATTCCTGTCATTTCCTGTCTTAATTTGTTAAACTATCAACATATTCTAAATTAGAAGGTGATAATATGATTTGTTTTTTAGAAAATACCTTTCAAATAAAATTAGAAAAAAATGATAAAGGTGATTACCCGATTATCGTGACTGACGAAGGAATCTTTAGCGAAATGAGTCAAAAAGATAAACCGAATAGTTATGTTAAGTTTATTATTAATGAATATGATGAGTTAACGATTGATTGGTATGTTGAAAATGAAAATCGCTTTTCCGTAAAAAGTCTACAAGTTCATCAAATGATCTTAATAAATGATCATGATGAACATTCCATTCAGTTTGTATTAGAACGTTGGCAAAGTAGGATGTTTAAGATTCAATGGAAGCCAAAGTTACACATTGAATTTGGTCTTTATTATGAAGTTTGCGATGATTGCGATTAAGGTGATTTTTTAGGTTTTAATAAAGTTAAGATGACAAGAAAACTAATCCAGCCGATAAGTGGATAAAGGAATGTTAATAATGGTCCATAGCCAATGATGCTAATAAACAGGCAGCATAATAATAATAAGATAACGACTATATTAGTATTCAATCGGATATATGAATTAATTTGTCTAGACATCCCATATATGTTTCCAACTAATGTGGTAAAAATTTCAGCTAAAATAACCATTAGGAAAAAGTAATAGAAAATTGGATGGATTTTTTTAATTACTTCAACCATTGGAATTTCATATTGTTGAAAATTGGTTACACCTGATACGTTCAGATGAATTAGTAATAAAATAGTGCCTAATATTAAACCGCCTAATACCCCACCTTGAACAATTGAAGATTTTTCTTTGCACTCAAAACCAATAGGTACTAAAACGGCCTGGGCTAGCGCCATATTTAAACAAACATAGGTTATTGGTTTTGTAAACACTGTAAAGTTAAGCATATTAATAGAAGGTAGAATATGTTCAAGTTTTATTTCATGCATTTTAAATGGTAAATGTGAATTGATGAAAACTGCGACAATAAAAGCACACATAATTGGGACTACTGTATTATTTAGGCTGAATAAACCACTTGTCCCTTTTCTTAAGACAATAAAAGTCAAAACGATAAAAAATAATGATCCAATAAAGGAATCAAAGTGTAAGTAATTTTTAAATACAGCTCCAGCACCTGACAACATGACACTTGTAACGCCAATTAAAACAAAAAATAATAGCCCATTAATAATATTTCCCCCGAGTTCTCCAAACAATAGTACATTAAATTGCTGAGCAGAATTTAATTTATATGTATGAGCTATTGTCATAATTTTAGTTCCAAACCAACAAAATAATACAGTCGCAAATAGAATCCCCATTGCACCATATACTCCGTTAATTGAAAAGAACTCTACAATTTCCTTACCCGTAGCAAAACCTGCTCCAATCACTGTTCCGACATATGTAAAGGCTATATTTCGGGCTTCTTTACTAAAGTTGAATTTCATAGGAAGTCCTCCTAAATGTAGTACTAAATTGTATGATACATCTTAGGAAAATAGACATGCTCCCTAAGTAAAAGTTTATAAATGGACCAATTAAATGAATTTATTGTTTTTGATTTCCTAGAAGAGAGAAGACCCCATTTAAAAAAATTCATTTTACGCATTTTTTTTATTATGTTAAAGTGAGTAGGTTAGGGGGGCGGGGCATCATGAATATACTTAAATGGAATTTTAATATGAAGATTAGGCTGGTTGCTGAGTTTTTCTTTGGATTATTCTTTTGGATGTATTTACCTTTTTTAGCAATTTATTTTGCTGAAGAATTAGGTAAAGTGACAGCAGGGATCTTACTAATGTGCTCTCAAGCAGTTGGGGTATTTGCAAATTTAATCGGTGGTTATTTGGCTGATACATATGGCCGAAAAAAAATGATGGTGATTTCAGCTTTTATTCAAGCGGGAGGAATGATCTTGCTAACAATTGCAAATTCACCTATTTTAAATTCTCCATGGTTAACTTTTTTTGGTTTTGCAATTATTAGTGTCACAGGGATGTTATACAATCCTGCAAGTTCGGCTATGGTAGCTGATACAGTTGAAGATAAAGACGAAAGAAACTTAGTCTTTGCTGTGTTTTATACGATGATAAACATTAATGTTGTAATCGGACCTATTATCGGTGGGATTTTATTTTTTAAAGCAAGGTTTTTATTATTTAGTATATCTTCATTCATCTTTTTAAGTGTCGCATTTATGATTCTACTATTAATAAAGGAGTCACTACCAGACTCCATAAGACAGGTAAAAGAAGCTTCTGTTTCAAAAGTTTTAATTAATCAAGTAAAGAATTATCGTATTATTTTTACCGATAAGGTATTTTTCTTATTTGTTGCTGCTGGTATATTAATCTCTCAAACTTTTACTCAATTAGATTTATTACTAGCGGTTTATATAAAAGAAAGTATTCCTATTCAAACACTATTTAGTTTTGGTGATTTTACATTAAAGACAAATAGTGAAACGTTATTTAGCTGGGTCATAGCCGAAAATGGTTTAATCGTGGCTTTGTTTACAGTTTTAATAACGAAATTTGCCAATAAGTTTAATGAAAGATTTTTATTTTTTGCATCGTCTGTTTGTTATGCTTTATCTATGTTGTTATTTGGGTTCACACTAAGTGCATATGTTATTTTTATAGCAATGGCACTCTTTACTTTGGGTGAAATTTTAGTCGTAGGTAATCAGAATTCATTTATTGCAAAAATTGCTCCTGAAAATCAACGTGGACAGTATTTCGCAGCAGCAGGCTTAAGATGGTCACTTGGACGAACTATTGCACCACTAACAATACCATTAGCTGGGCTGATTGGATATAAATGGACATTTAGTATCATTACGATCCTAGCCTTGTGTGGCGCGTATTTATTTGAATTGATGTTTAAAGAAATCAAAAGAAAATCCGAACCAACTTCTGCTAAAAAAAAGGTTGGATAAATAATGTAAAAGAGGACTCAAAAAATTTTGAGTCCTCTTTTTTAACGGTTATTTAATGTCTTATCTAATGTGTTTATATTTTCTTGCATTAAGTCAAAATAATCTTTATGCTTCTTTAAATCATCTTCTGAAATAGTTGCTAAGTGGCTAAGTCTTAAGATTTTAGCATGTGTTTCATTTTTTACAACAGATGCTACTTTTGGAGTAGCAAACGATTCGAATAAAATATATTTGACATGATGTTGTTTAACGAAATCAACGACTTTCTTTAAATCCTTTTGTGAAGGCTCTTGAGAGGGGGAAAGTCCTGTAATTGGGATTTGTTCAATTCCATAATGTTCTTCCAAATATCCATAAGCTGCATGTGAAACAACAATATCCTTACGTTCAGAATGTAAAACTAAATTTCTTAATTCACGATCAAGTTCATCAAATTGACTTTCAATTTGTTGATAATTTGCTTCAAAGTACTGTTTGTTTTTTGGCATTAATTTAATTAATTCATCCTTAATATTTTGTGCTTCAATCTTTGCGCGAGATGGATCTAACCAAACGTGGGGATCAACGTCATGATGGTCTTCATCCGCCTCAATTTCTTCTTCGTTTGACTTTATTAATTCAATATTTTTTGTAGCCTCTAAGATCGAAACATTATTATTTTTAAGTGTATCACTGATTTTATCTGCAAAAGGTTCCATACCTGCACCATTGTAAACAAATAAATCAGAGTTTGCGATTTTCACAATTTGTTTAGAAGTTGGTTCAAAATCATGAGTATCAACACCAGTAGGGTATATGGAATGAACGTCAACGTATTTACCACCAATTTTTTCAGTAAAATCTTGTAAAGGGTAAATGGTTGTATAAATCGTCAGTTTATTTTTATTTTTAGTACTTTGCATTTGCGTTTCTTTATTGCAAGCTGATAGAACCGCACTTGTTAATAGCAATGTCGTAATTGCTAATTTCTTAAATTTCATTTTTTTCTCTCCCTAAAAAATTAATCATTTTTAGTATTTAATAATGAGGTTGTTTATAAACGAAAAAAGTTAAAATTGTTTAACTAATTCGTAATCATTCCTTTTTATGTAATAAAAAAAATAGAACATCTTTATCCAACTACATTAATTAACTTCTCAAAATCGTAATAAATACGATTTAATCCTTTGTCATTATAGAACAGTAATTATGAATGTGCAAGAAAAATGCGATTCGAAAGGATTAATAGATAAAAAAAATATGCATTGATGAAAAGTATTCATCAATACATACTAGTTATTATGATTTTCTTTTTAAACGGAATTTACGTGGTTTTTTATTTTCATTACCTGCTTGCTTCTTTTTACTTTTGAAAAACTGAAAGAAAATAAAGAAGATGTATAGCGGAATGGCTATATAAATAAAGAATGGCCATTGTTCTTTTTTAGCATGCCATACAAGATATAATGCGTATCCTAAAAAAACCGTAATAATGGTCGCATATTTAGGGATTGGGATATCTTTAAAACTTGGAATTTTAATTCGACTAACCATTAAGAATGCCAATGCTACAAAAACTGTAATAATGACAATTTGCGGTATTCGACTTCCAAATAATGTTAAAAAGGCAACAAGACCACCAGCTGCTGTAATCGGTACACCAGTAAAATACTTCAATGATGTCGAAATAGGTGTTACGTTAAATCGTGCTAATCTATACGCACCAAACAGTGGGAATAAACCAGCAATTGCTAAACCAAAGATTCCTTCGGTTGAAAATTGGGTACAAAATACCAAATAGGAAGGTGCAACTCCAAAAGTAACAATATCAGCTAATGAGTCTAATTCTTTTCCTAATTGTGATTGGACTCCTAAAACTCTAGCAACTCGACCGTCCATACTATCAAGCATCATTCCTATTAAAATAAGAATTGCTGCATTTCTAAATTCTCCTTTAGCTGCAAAACCGATCGATAGAAATCCACAATATAAATTCCCTAGAGTAAAAAGGTTTGGGATACTTTTTCTTATCATACATTCACTTCCTATAATTGATGGTAAAAAATAAATATGTATAAATTCAATAAGATATATTATAACCCAAAATTTAGTAAGAATGGGAACTAATAATAAAGTTCATAAAATGTTTGCGAAAATCGACAATAAATTACAACAAAAAAATATGTGAATAGTAATACAATCATTTTGAACTACACTAAAAATAATAAAAAGTGTGTAAATTGAACTAAGATTTAAAGGGGTTTTAATAGAAAATAAATTAAATATTAAAAAAATACTTTTTTTTCCGAAAAGTTTGTAGTATATTGAAAAAGTAATAAGTGATTTTTCAGAAAAATAAGTAAATTATAAACATGAATAATCACTAATATTTGGAGGTGCTCTAATGAAGCGTAGATTAGCAACAACTGTTTCAAGTTTATTAGTACTAAGTACAGTACTAGCGGCTTGTGGCAAAGACACAGAAAAAACAGCAACTAATTCTCAGAAAGAGACGAAGCAAACGTTAAAATTAACTACAACGACTGAGATTCCTTCTATGGATTCAGCAAAAACTACTGATTCAATGTCATTCGAAGTTTTAAACAATGTAAATGAAGGTTTACTACGTTTAGGTGAAGGTGACGATGTAGTAGATGGGGTTGCTAAAAAAGATGCGATTGAAATTAGTAAAGATGGACTTACTTATACTTTCCATTTACGTGACACACAATGGTCAAATGGTGAGCCAGTAACTGCTAATGATTTCGTTTATGGTTGGCAACGAGCTGTAGATCCAAAAACGGCATCTGAATATTCATTCATTTTATACTATGTGAAAAATGCTGAAGCCATTTTCAATGGTAAAATGCCAAAAGATCAATTAGGTGTGAAAGCACTAGATGATAAAACATTACAAGTAACGCTAGAACAACCAACTCCTTATTTCTTACAGTTAACTACTTTTGGTACATACTTACCTGAAAATCAAAAGTGGGTTGAGTCTAAAGGGGATCAATATGGTTTAGAAGCAAATACTCAATTATACAATGGTCCATTTACTTTATCTGAATGGAAGCATGAGCAAAGCTTTACATTAAAGAAGAATCCTAAATATTGGGACAAGGATACAGTTAAGTTAGATGAAATTAAATACAATGTAGTTAAAGATACTTCTGCTGCAGTTAACTTATATGAAAACGGCGATATTGATAAAGTAATGCTTGATTCTGAATATGTTGATAAATATAAAAATGACCCTGAATACAAAACACAATTAGATGCTCGTTTAGTATTCTTCCGTTTCAATGAAAAACTACCACTCTTTAAAAATGCTAAAGTTCGTAAAGCATTTGACTTAGCATATGATAAAGAAGCTATTACATCTACGATTTTAAATGATGGGTCTAAACCTGCTTATTGGTTAGTACCTTCTGAATGGGTAAAAGGGCCAGATTCAAAAGACTTCCGTGATCATAATGGTGACTTTAACAAATATAATGTCGAAGAAGCTAAAAAATTATGGTCAGAAGCTAAAAAAGAACTTGGTAAAGATAAATTTGAGTTAAAAATGCTTTCTTATGATGATACAACTCGTAAAAAAGCTGCTGAATATGTGGCTGGTGAGCTTGAGAAGAACTTACCTGGTTTGAAAATTACTGTAGCTCCACAACCGTTTGAAATTAAACTTGATAACGAGAAAAAATTAGATTACGACTTCTCATTCTCTGGTTGGGGTCCAGACTATCCAGATCCAATGACATTTATTGATATGTTCTTATCTAACAGCGCATTCAATGAAATGGCATACAACAATCCAAAATATGATGAGCTTGTAAATGCTGCTAAAAAAGAAGCAGATCCACAAAAACGTTGGGAAAATATGGTACAAGCTGAAAAAGTAATTATGGATGAAGCTGGTATTTCTCCTATTTACCAACGCGGTCGTGCATATTTACAAAAAGATTCAGTTAAAGGTATTATTGCGCACAAATTTGGTGGAGATTTCTCTTACAAGTGGGCTTCTAACAAAAAATAATAAGATCTAAAAAAAGAGAAAGGTTCGCCCTTCTCTTTTTTTAGAGTGTCGAAATAGATTGTGGTCAATATCGAAAACTAGAACACTATATGAATTTAAAGGAAAAATAGTATTTTTATTATTTTTTTGTCATCTTATTGTTAAAACAGAGGTATTGGTTGGAATTTAAAAGTTTTAACTAACTGTCAAAAATCAAATATCATCTTTTTTACAATTCGTTCTATTGAGTATTCGAATGTTTTTAAAATTATTATTTTTTATAATCGCCCCATAGAAAGCAAGCAACCTGTAGTGGAAATCTGAGACATAACTTTCGTATCAAGGATTAGAGATTCCAATAAAAAAAGGAACACCTTTCTATTTTTTAGGACGTATTATGTTAAAACAAAATGGGTGAATGTTAAAAGGTACCTAGATCATTACTTTTTAACTGGATAATATTTTTTTAACAACATGAAAAGAAAAATTCTAAAAAAGTATACATATTTGTCCAACATGAATCATTTATTGAAATTGGGGCATTTATTAGTAGTTTTGATTTAATATGCAAAAAAAGAGTGCAAAATGTATCTTTAGATTACAAGAAAGTAAAGATTTATTTAAATTTATTAATTTTTTTGAAAAAAATGTCGATTTTTTGTTGATATTTTCTAAAAAGTATGTAAAATTAAAAGTAGTTAAAGGTTATTAACTATTCGGACAATAGAAATTGTTTGAATATTTTAATAGTTTTTAAGTCTAATTGTTTAATTTTGGGGAGGCAATCTAATGAAAAAGAAGGTATCGTATTTTCTATCTTTATCTGTTGCTGTGAGCATGCTTTTAACTGCATGTAACTCAGACAAATCAAATGAAGGTAAAAAAGAAACAGCAAAAGCAAAACCACAAGTATTGAACTTACTAGGCGGAGCTGAACTACCAGGTTTAGATTCTAGTACTACTACAGATGCTGAATCTTTCAACGTTTTAGGTAACATCATGGAAGGCTTAAACGTGTTAGGGAAAGATGATGCAGTACAACCTGGTATCGCAGAATCTTTTGATAAATCAGAAGATGGTTTAACTTATACATTCCACTTACGTGATGCTAAATGGTCAAATGGTGACCCTGTAACTGCTGGAGACTTCGTTTACGCTTGGAAACGTGCAGCAGATCCTAAAAATGCTTCTGAGTATGCGTTCATGATGAATGTATTACAAAATGGTGAAGAAGTAACTACTGGTAAAAAACCAGTTGATCAATTAGGTGTTAAAGCAGTTGATGATAAAACTTTAGAAGTTAAATTAGCAAAAGCTATTCCATATTTTGATTCTTTAGTTACATTCCCAACATTCTTACCTTTAAATCAAAAGTATGTTGAATCTCAAGGTAAAGAATACGCTTTAGAAGCTGACAAGTTAATCTTCAATGGTCCATTTGAATTATCAGAGTGGAAACATGATGAGAGCTACAAGTTAGTTAAAAACCCTGATTACTATGATGCTAAAAACGTAGGCCTAAAAGAAATCAACTTTAAAATTGTAAAAGATCCACAAACAGGTGTTAACTTATATGAAGCAGGTGAAGTTGACCGTGCAGGTTTAACTGCAGAGTTTGTTGACAAATATAAATCTAGCCCTGACTACGGAACAACTAAAGAGCCAACAGTATTCTTCTTACGTGTAAACGAGTCGAAAAATCCAGCTCTTAAAAATGTTAACATCCGTAAAGCTTTAAATGCAGCATTTGACCGTGAAGCAATCACAGGCGTAATCTTAAATAACGGTTCAGTACCATTATACGGTTTAGCTCCAAGTAACTTCTTAGATGCTAACGGTAAAGACTTCCGTGATGCTTCTGGACAACTTGTAAAATACGATCCAGCTAATGCTAAAACATTATGGGAACAAGGATTAAAAGAAATCGGTAAGAAAGACGTTTCAATCGAATTATTAGGTTCTGATACTGAAACGAACAAAAAAATCAGTGAGTACTTACAAGGTGAATTCACTAAAAACTTACCAGGTTTAAAAATTAACATTAAATCAGTTCCATTTGCACAACAATTAGACTTAAACTCTAAGAAAGATTATGACATCTCATTCGGCGGATGGGGTCCAGACTACAAAGACCCAATGACATTCTTCGATATGTGGACTACTCAAAGCCCATTCAACCAAATGGGATTCTCTAACAAAGAGTATGATAAGTTAATTGCACAAGCTGGTGGAGAGTTCTTATTAGACCCAGCTAAGCGTTCTGATGCATTCTTACAAGCTGAGAAAATCTTAGTAGAAGACAATGCAGCAATTCTTCCAATTTACCAACGTGCGATTGCATACGTTATGAAGCCAAAAGTAACTGGATTAATTGAGCATTCATTTGGATCAGATTACACTTACAAAAACGTTGTAATTAAATAATTAAGAAATGATAAAAGGCTGTTCTAATGTCAGGTCACTGACTTGGACAGCCTTTTTTTATATGAAATAATACGAACACTTAAGTATTTCTTTATTTTGACATATTTTATCTTCCTATGTATTATCATTGTAGTACAAGTTGTTTTCGAAAAGGGGGGATCCTATTGACAAATATTATACATAATATATTAGAATTTTTTGCATCATTAGGATATTTAGGAGTAGCATTAGGATTAATGATCGAAGTTATTCCGAGTGAGATTGTGTTAGCATATGCTGGTTATCTTGTAGCCGGTGGGCATATAAATTTTGTAGGTGCTGTAGTGGCAGGAGTGATCGGTGGAACGATTGCACAATTATTTTTATATTGGTTAGGTTATTATGGTGGACGTCCAATCATTGAAAAGTATGGAAAATATATTCTAATCAATAAGCATCACCTTGATTTAGCAGAAAAATGGTTCTCAAAATATGGTGTAGGCGTAGTGTTTACAGCTCGCTTTATTCCAGTTGTTAGACATGCCATTTCCATTCCGGCGGGATTAGCAAAGATGCCAATTGGTAAATTTACACTTTATTCAATTCTTGCAATTATTCCTTGGTCGATCCTATTTATTAAAATAGGTGAGAAGTTAGGCAAAAACTGGGAAACTGCAAAAGAAGTTTTAGCTCCATACACCCCAATGCTAATCATTATAGCCATCGCTTTATTTGTTGTATATTTTTTAATAAAAAAATTAGTTGCAAAAGGTAGAAAATAAAATTAATATGATTTTTTTTGCGTTATATTACATATAATATGATAAATTTCAATTGGAAGGATGAATTTTATGTATTCTATGTCGTATGATGCATTAAAATCTAATCTATCAAATACGCTTTCAAATGTTCAAAATCAATTGAATACCGAAGATTATTCATTACATACAAAAGAACAATTACAAAGTCAGTTAGAAGTTTATCAGTACATTGATGAATTAAGCGATATGCATTATTTCTATAAAAGCGGGTATTAAAAAATAGGTCACTATAAGTGGCCTTTTTCTTTATTTATGAATAGTATAAATGCTTACTAAAATAGCGTTTTATTATTAGAAATTGCACATTCTTTTTAATAAAGGTTGAAACATATATGAATGTTTCGTATGCTATTATAGTGTAGTTTTTGTTTTAGAATTAGAGGTGAATTAAGATGCTAAATTTTTATCTTTCAGATGCACAAGGGAAACTAAATCAAGTCGATGCTATTGAGAAAGGTTGTTGGATTAATGCGATTAATCCTACAGAACAAGAAATTCAATATTTAGTTCAAAAATTAGACTTGGATTTAGATTTTATTAAAGACCCACTTGATGATGAAGAACGATCAAGGATAGAGGTTGAAGGGGAACACACTCTAATTATTGTTGATATTCCAATTGTTGCTCATGATGATAATGGGCATACAATTTTTGATACAATACCAATCGGGATGATTATTTCATCCAGTACTTTTGTTACGATCTGTTTAAGTGAAAATCCAATCTTTGAACGATTTATTTATCAAAAAGTAAAAGGATTTTTTACGTTTAAAAAGACTAGATTTGCACTTCAACTATTGCATACGACATCATCATATTATTTACGATATCTTAAACAAATTAATCGAAAAACAAATGAAATTGAAGTTGAATTACATCAATCTACAAGAAATCAAGAGTTATTTACAATGCTGAATCTTGAAAAAAGTCTTGTTTATTTTACAACTTCACTTAAATCGAATAAAATCGTCATGCAAAAAATTCTCAAAGGGAATATTTTAAAAATGTATGAAGATGATGAAGATTTATTAGAAGATGTCATTATCGAAAATAAACAAGCAATTGAGATGGCAGAAGTTTATAGCAATATCTTAAGTGGAATGATGAATACATTTGCTTCAGTTATCTCAAATAACTTAAATATTGTCATGAAATTTTTAACTTCTATTACAATTATTTTATCAATCCCAACAATGGTTTCAAGTTTTTATGGGATGAACGTTGATAAAATACCATTAGCAAATATACCACATGCCTTTCCAATCGTAATTGGTATATCTGCAATTTTATCAACAACAATTGCTCTAATATTTTGGAAAAAAAGGTACTTTTAACTCACAAAGCCGCCGGTCATTCGGAGGTTTTGTGAGTTTTCATTTTTAAAAGTACATGGGAGAGAAATTATGGGAACAAATTTTTATCATTCGTTTTTACAAATGAATACGATTTTTATTTCAATTGTAGTAGAGGCATTGCCATTTATTTTAATTGGTGTTTTCATTTCGGGGATTATTCAAATATTTATTACTGAAGAAATGTTATATAAATTAATACCAAAGAATAGATTTAAAGCAGTATTGGTTGCTATTTTATTGGGATTCATTTTCCCAGGATGTGAGTGCGGAATTGTACCAATTGTAAGTAGGTTGATAAAAAAAGGTGTACCACACTATGTAGCGGTCGCGTTCATGCTAACAGGGCCAATCATTAACCCAATTGTACTGTTTGCAACATTTATTGCATTCGGTAATAATATTGAAATGGTTATTTATCGTGCTGGAGCTGCTATGATAATTGCTTATATTATTGGTATCGTATTATCCTATTTAAAAATTGAGAATCCATTAAAACACGATTTAGTTACAATTCCAGTTGATCATTCAATACCTACTAGGAAAAAATTATGGAGTGTTTGTGTACATGCTATAGAAGAATTTTTCTCTATGGGTAAATTTTTAATTTTAGGTGCATTCATTGCAGCATTCGTACAAACATTTATTCCAACTTCGATGTTAATGCATATTGGTAATGGACAAGTTACTAGTATTCTAGTAATGATGGCATTAGCCTTTATTTTATCTCTTTGTTCTGAGGCTGATGCATTCGTAGCATCTTCATTTCAAAGTACGTTTTCTTTAAACTCTATTGTTGCGTTTATGGTTATTGGTCCAATGATCGATATAAAAAATACATTAATGTTATTCCAACATTTCAAAAGTAGATATGTGTTCATTATTATTGGTTTAGTAATTGTATTAACGTTTTTCACAACATTATTCATTTAAGGGAGAATCAATATGGCAAGAGCGTATGTACTATTAGGATTTACCTTTTTTTTAATGCAATTGCATATTCAAGGTACGATTTCAAAATATATTAATATGAAATACTCTTATTTATCTCTGACAGCTGGGATATTATTTGCATTTTTAACTTTAATTCAAGTCATTCATACTTTAAGAACGAGTCACGATGAAGATGAACAACATAGACATGAACATGGCCATAGTTGTGATCATACTTGTGCACATGGACATGTTCATAAAGAAGCAAAAGGTTTTAAAAAGTTTTTAAATGGTCTAGTTTTTATTTTTCCATTGTTTACAGGAATATTTTTACCTGTTGCAACATTGGACTCAACGATTGTACAAGCAAAAGGGTTTCATTTCCCCGTTTCAGAACCGGGTAATAATGATCCTTTTATGCAAAGGCAATATTTAAAACCTGATTTAAGTGTATATTATGGGCAAGAAGGATATCAAAAATTAATAAAACAAGAATCTAAAGACTATATAAATAAAAAAAGCATTGTCCTAAATGATTATGACTTTCTAAAAGGAATGGAAGTTTTATACGATGAGCCTGGAAAATATTTAGGAAAGGAATTGACTTATAAAGGCTTTATTTATCATGAAAAAGGGTTGAAAAAAAATCAAGTTTTCTTATTTAGATTTGGAATCATTCACTGTGTTGCCGATTCTGGTGTATATGGTGTACTAATTGAATTGCCTGATGGTCAAACATATAAAAATGATCAATGGATTGAAGTTACTGGTAATATACAACAAATGTACTATCAACCATTTAAAGTAAATATTCCTTATTTAGACGTCACTAAAATGAAGGAAATTCAACCACCAAAAGATGAATATGTTTACCGTAATAAGTAAAATGAGCCTAATTGGCTCATTTTTTTTTACTTATAGGATAAACAACTAAGAAATACGTATAAAAAAGACTGCTTTTAAAATTTCATTTACCGAAATTAAATAATAATAGAAAAATAATCTAAAAAAACTTGTTCATATCTAGACATGTACACATTCAATATCTAAATTTCTACGTATGTTATAAATGTACAATAAATAATTATAGAGGTGTTCTTAAATGTGGGGATTTTGTGGTTGCAATCGTAGAAGAGTAGAAAGAGAAGAGGTATCTCCAGCTAGAGATACGAGAGAGTGGGTTGAAGTTCGTAAACCTTGTAATGAATGTAAGGGTGAAAGAGTAATGGCTGAAGTTGAACCAGCTATGACTGAGCGCAAAAGTTGTGGATGTGGAAGAAACAGAAGAAGATCAAATAATAATACAATGGTATCACCTGCAGAAAGCAACTTCTGTGAAAGACAATTAGAAGCAGTAAGAAATGGTTGCGTGGTAAATCCGTTTACTAACTTTAGTCGTTGCAATAGATAAATTAAGATTGAAGAATCTTAATTTGATCTTTACAATATACGAACAATTTTGTTAAGAGGTGTCTATAGGGACATCTCTTTTTTAATTTTTTATTTCATCAATCTCTTATATTAAGTCGCTGTAGTTAATTTTCTTGAAATGAATATTTTTTCATTCTATTTTAAAGGGCTTGTACATACGTTTTATTAGAGGTGATTTAATGAGACAATCAATCTATATAAAATCTATTAATCTTAAACGTGTAACGGCAAGTGTCTTTGTAGGCATTGTCTTATTATTTTTGTTAGCGAGTTTATTTGTGACATCAATGAAAAATACGAAATCATATTATGTACATCAATGGTTCGAAAAAATGAGCTATGAAGGGTTTATTAAAGCGTTTGAATATGAAAACGGTCATTTTCGGTCAGGTGACGATTCGAATAAAAATGGACAACCTATCGCTAATATTCTTTTTTCATTTATTACCAATATTAGACTGTACGATCCAAAAAGTTTATTAGTACATGAAATATCAAGCATGACAAAATTTGAAAATAATATTTTAGTTGCTGGAGAAGGAATTGATTTTACGAATCTTCCTATAGAATCAAGCTTAACACTCGATGAGATTAACCAAGATCCAACTGTTAAAGACCCAGTTAATGAACCAATTAAAAATCCAACGAATCCACCATCAAAGACTACAAATGGAAAAGATGTCTTTTTTATTTACCACACACATAGCTGGGAATCATTTTTACCATTAATCCCTGGTGCAAAATCGCCAAATCAAGCTTCTTCTCCAAAAGTAAATGTAAGTTTATTAGGAGAACGATTGAAAAAGAATTTAGAAGCAAATGGAATCGGTGCGATTGACGATAAAACAAATATTGGAGCTGAATTAACGAAAAGAAATTGGAATTGGGGAAGTTCATATAAAATGTCTAGATTGGTAGTACAAGATGCGCTTAATCAAGATCGGAATTTAAATTATCTTATTGACATACATCGTGATGATCAAAGAAAAAATGTGACGACTACTGAAATTAATGGACAAAAATACGCAAAGCTATACTTTATTGTTGGAGTAGAAAACAAAAATTATAGAAAAAACTTAGCGTTAGCTAAAGAGTTAAATAGCGAAATTATGAAATTTAACAAAGGTTTAACAAGAGGAATATTTAGTAAAAACTATAAACAAGGAAACGGCGTTTATAACCAAGATTTATCACCACACTCAATATTAATCGAAGTAGGTGGAGTCGATAATACATTACCTGAACTTTATCGAACAATTGACTTACTCTCTGATATATTGACTAAATATTATTGGGATCATCAATAGTGTAGCTAATAAAGGAGACCGAGAAAAGGAAAAACTTTTCATGGTCTTTTTTTTCTTATTCCTTAAAATCCCAATTCCTAGTTCATTTAAACTCTATTTCATAACCCTCAGTAAATTGTAAAGAATAGATACTAATAATTAGTAAAAACATCAAGATGGAGGATTAGTAATGAAACGAGGAGTTATTATTATACTATTAATGTGCTTAATTGCGACGGCGAAACCGGTAAATACTTTTGCAGTACAAAATGAAGTTCTAGAAGATGCAGTATTATCGATCTTATTTCCTACAATAAATAAACGATTATATAAAATGTTCGGGCCAGGAGAACAATATAATTGTGCGGCACTAACAAATCTAAAAAAGAAATATAAAGGTACATATGTATTTGAAGCAACAATTCAATTAGTAGCATACAAACAAGAGCAACAACCACCTTACACTCTTGTTAAATTTAATTTTACTAATGATGACGGAGAATGGAGTATTCGCTCTGTGACAAAAGAACCGATCCAAACTAAAACGACTTCTTTATGCAGACCGCCTGTATAACAAAACTTGTCAGATTGAACATGCAGATATTGGAAAAAAGTGTAAAAAACATTGGGTAAAAAGAACTGAATTTAGCATTTTTGATGATAAATTTTGTATAAAGTATGATATGATAAAGAAAAAAATTAAAGGTGGCAATATCGTTGGCGGGAATTGATTCAATAAAGGAGATTATCTATATTTATGGTGATAACCATAATCATTGCTTTATAACATCTGGTATTAATTATAAAGAGTTTGTTCAAGGACTTCCTTTTCCTCTTCAAAACATTCTTTTGCTAAAACACGATATTCAATGGTCCGAATTTAATTTAAATTCATCTTTTTATTATGTTGAAAGAGAAGATATTAATCAATTTATATTAGAACATAGCGAACATGACGACCTTTGTTGGATCGACTTTGAAGAATTAGCAGATTTAGATGAGTTAGAACCGAAAGAAATTGCAGAATTATTGTATCTTGCTCATAAAAAAGAACCATTACAAAAACCTTTTATACCAAGATTAAACAATTCATTTGCATACATGAACATAAGTGATGGAATGTATCAAAAAGTATATTATAAACGAACTAATGACTTTATTTTTATGCTTTGTAATGTCATATCATATAAAATTACACAACTTCAAAGAAGAAGTTTAAATATATTTAATCGTTCAAAACAAATTAATCCAATCAATATTAAATTAATGTTGACATTATACCCTTTAATGGAGGATGGATTAATCATTGATCTAAGTGAAAGAGTTGAAAATAGAAAGGTAATTGAAATCCCTATTTTCCGAGTTGATTTTTATTCTGGCGTAGATGAAATTTTAGAAAATGTTGAAGAATATCGTGAGCTCACAAATCAAATTGCTAATTTAACTTATTCAAAGAAAGATGATGAATGGTCTGTCGTTCACATTTAAAGATAAAAACTAATTATCTTTCGATTAAAGATGATGAATGAAGAAGTATAAAAATGGACCTTTAAAGGTGTTTTCAGGTACAGATGAATTATAAAAATTCTCTATTCTGAAAGGGCCCTTAAAGGTCTTTTTTGTTTTATTCATTTTATTGTTAAAGAATTGCACTTAAGACAATTAATAAATTATAGAAAATAGTTACGATAACAGAAAATAATCCAAATCCAATTGCGGTATATCCTAAAGTGGAATGACCTTTCGTTACAGAATATATTCCAAGTGCAATACCAACGATCCCAAATAAAACAGGCATTAAAAATAACGAAAATAGTGAAAAAAATAGAGCTACGTATCCAATAATAATTCCTGCATGAGATTTATCTGAAGTTGTTTCCGAATAAAACACATTCCTTGTGGGATAAAACTCTGCACTATATTCTTCATTTTGATCCTTTGGTAAATTGTGATTACGATTATGTTCTTTCTGCTTTTTATGGCGATACATATCATTACACTCCTTTCTTTTAATGCCTTATCTTTAGTATGTTACTTTGCATTCCGTTGATAAGTAGAAAGTATTAGTAATTTTAAATGATATGATTGAAGAATTTCGAATTTTTGAAAATGAATTATTATTAAAATTGTGCTATAATTTTGATTATAATGAAGTGCAATTGGAGATGAGTAAATGGGTCAAGTTAAGTCAGATTTAGAAATTGCTTTTGAATCAAAAATGAAAAAAATAAACGAAATCGCAGATCATTTAAATCTTTTTGAAGAAGAAGTTGAAAACTATGGGCATTATAAAGCTAAATTATCTTTATCAATTTTAGACCGTTTAAATGAAAATGAAGATGGTAAATTAATCTTAGTAACTTCAATCAATCCAACGCCTGCTGGTGAAGGTAAATCAACGGTCACAGTTGGGCTTGCACAAGCTTTCCATAAAATTGGCAAAAATGCAATCGTTGCATTGCGTGAACCTTCATTAGGACCAACAATGGGTGTAAAAGGCGGTGCAACTGGAGGAGGCTATTCTCAAGTTTTACCTATGGATGACATTAATTTACATTTTAACGGTGATATCCATGCTATTACGACAACAAATAATGCATTAGCAGCATTTATTGATAATCATATCCATCAAGGAAATGAACTTGAAATTGATGTACGTAGAATTACTTGGAAAAGAGTAGTCGATTTAAATGATCGTGCTTTAAGAAATGTCGTGGTTGGTTTAGGTGGTCCATCTGGAGGGGTTCCAAGAGAAGATGGGTTTGATATTACAGTTGCTTCTGAGATCATGGCAGTGCTTTGTTTAGCGACATCAATCCAAGACTTAAAAGAAAGACTTAAACGAATTGTTGTTGCCTATACTATACATAAAACACCAGTAACTGTTGGTGATTTAAAAGTTGAAGGTGCTTTAGCGTTATTACTTAAAGACGCAATTAAACCTAATCTTGTTCAAACGATTGAACACACACCAGCAATTATTCATGGTGGTCCTTTTGCTAATATTGCTCATGGTTGTAACAGTGTGATTGCAACTAAAATGGCGATGAAATTAGGGGAATATGTTATAACGGAAGCTGGTTTTGGGGCAGATTTAGGAGCGGAAAAATTCTTAAATATTAAAACTAGAGCTTTAGGTGTTACACCTGATGCAGTTGTGATTGTTGCAACAATTAGAGCATTAAAAATGCATGGTGGAGTAAATAAAAATGAATTGTCTAATGAAAACGTTTTAGCAGTTAAAGATGGCATTCAAAACCTTGAAAAGCATGTAGAAACAGTTCGCAAATTTAATGTGCCTGTTGTTGTCGCAATTAATAAATTTATTTCTGACACAGAAGAAGAAATAAGCGTATTAAAACAATGGGGACAAGACAATGGAATTGAAATAGTCTTAACAGAAGTTTGGGAACATGGTGGTAAAGGTGGCGTACAACTAGCTGAATCACTTGTTAATATGCTAAAAAATCCTAAAGAAAAATTTAATTATTTATATGAACTATCTGATTCAATTGAAAATAAAATCGAAAAAATCGCAAAAGAAGTATATGGTGCAGACGGAGTAAATATTTCTCCAAAAGCAAAAAAACAAATTTTGGAATTTAATGAAAATGGTTGGGGTAACTTACCTATTTGTATGGCAAAATCTCAATATTCTTTATCAGACCAACCAAGTTTAGTTGGAAGACCATCTGGATTTAAAGTAGAAATAAGAGAACTTAAAGCTTCCGTTGGTGCAGGTTTCATTGTTGCTCTTACTGGTAACGTAATGACAATGCCAGGTTTACCGAAAAAACCAGCTGCATTAAATATGGATGTAGATGAGTTAGGTCAACCAAAAGGATTATTTTAAATATACTTACTAACTCATACTGAAAAATTTATACTCGCATTTAATGCGAGTTTTTTCAGTGTGAGTTAGTGTTTTTTAGGAGAAATTAATAAATGCTTTTATGACAAGTGCAATTTTAGCTATAATATTCTTATTTGGTCTTTATTTTCATGGAAATACTTCTTTTTGAATTTTAGAAGTAGTGGATTAAAATCAAAATTAAATAAAAATTGATCCGATAAAATTTAATCAAATGCTTTTTTATCGGATTTTTTGTGTGTAGTTCGTTTATTATGATACATTAGTGAAAATAAGCGAACTTTAAGAAAACCATCGATTAAAGGAGTTTATAAAATGTTTGATCCAACCGCTTTTGATAATATGAAGGTAATAATAGAAGGACTTATATATGACAAAGATTTAGACGGAGAATATGAAATCGTCGATCGAAATGACTTTGTTAATCTTTCCAAAATGGACCGATTATTTTCAATACAATTTAAAAAATTAAACAAGTCGAACAGGACAACAACTTGCACATTTTCAATGCGTACAACAGCTAGTGAATTATATAATGAATTAATTAATGGAAATACTGAAGTAGGAAGTTATATAGAAATTGAATTTACATTTCCTAAACTAGTAGAAATCGAGATCATTCAAAGAAGTTTAGTTTTATTTCAAAATAAGACAAATGAACAATTCACTCCATTTTATAACATTAAACAATCTATTTTAGATAAAAATACAATAGAATCGTCAATAAATATAAAATTTCAAAATAAAATGACTGAAGATGACTTCGATCTAATAGAAGAATTGGTACATATTACAGAAATAATGTTACAATGGTACGATGAGCAAATATTAAAGGAGATTTAAATGGAACATTTTCAATTACAAGAACAAACAATCTTAAAAATAAAGGCAAATAATATTACGAAATGGACAGCGGTTCAAGAGGAAGCAATCCCTGCAATTTTAGATGGGAACGATGTCATAGCACAATCTCCGACAGGTACTGGTAAGACTCTTGCATATGTTTTACCTTTAATTAATAAGATTGATGAAAAGGAAGAAAATCCACAAATTATCATTATGGCTCCTACTCGGGAACTTGTAATGCAAATTTTTCAAGTAGTTTTAGACTATACACAAAATACAAATATAAAGGCTGCTTCAATTGTTGGTGGAGCTGATATAAAACGTCAAATTGAAAAATTAAAACAGAAGCCTAAAATTATTGTTGGATCACCCGGGCGAATCTCACAATTAATTAAACAGAAAAAATTAAAAATGCATTGTGTTAAGACAATCGTTTTTGATGAAGTAGATGAATTAATTAAAACGGACGATCAAAAAGATTTACCACAAATTGTCAAAGCAACAATGAAAGACCGCCAACTATTATTCTTTTCTGCAACCATCACAAAAGAGGCAATGCAATTTGCAAAGGAAACAAGTTCAAATCTAAAAGAAATTTCGATTGAACAAAGCTTAGAAGGAAATATAATCCATGGGTTTATTCCTTGTGAAGAAAGGGAGAAGCTGGAAATACTTAGAAGAATTGGTTCTGTTCAAAATATGAAAGCAATCGTATTTAGTAATGAACCATTTAAACTTGAAGGATATGCTTCTAAATTAAATTTTAGAGGAATTAAAACGGCGGTTCTGCATTCAAAACTAGGTAAAATGGAAAGAAGTAAAGTTTTAAAGGATCTTCAAATTGGAAAAACAACGTTACTATTTTCAACAGATGTAGCAGCAAGAGGAATTGACCTACAAGAGTTACCTTATGTCATCACACTTGACGTACCAGAAAAAGTTGAACAATATACTCACAGAAGTGGTCGTGTTGGAAGAATGGGTAAACAAGGTACGGTCATAAACTTAGTCACACCTCGAGAGAAAAAGAATTTATTTAGCTTAAGAGGGACGCAAAAATTGTTTTTTGAACAGTTAATGGTTTCACACGGTGAAATACAAAAAGTCGAAATAAAAGAAAAACAACCAAACGAAAATAAATCAAAAGAAAAAAGTACAAAACAAGTTTCAAATCAAAATAAAAAACCTGTTTCAAGTAAAAATAAACCAGTAAAAAAATATAAAAAATAATAAAAACTTCAGCCAATTGGCTGAAGTTTTTAATTTGTTAATTTTTATCCATTGCCAGTACTAACCCCATCGCTGAAACTTCCAGATCTAACTTAATAATCTGGAAAACTGGATGATTTTCATCAATATTCTTATTTTGAAGATCTTTTTTTACATCATTATATAATGCTTCTGACAGAATCCTGCTTTTTTCATAAAAAGATTTTTCTTTGTTTTTTTCTATCGTTGAAGAAGTTAATTTTATAAAACGATCTAAATATAGTTTTAAAGACTCATATACAAATTTCGTATCGCTAGTTAATCCATAATGACCGAAGCAAATAGCATCCGGATGAAAATCTTGGATTTTTCTTGATGAACTTAACGTTGCTTCGTATGAAAATTGATTAGGTGATGTTGATGGTAAAATAAACGTACCGATTTCCTTTTGAAGCTGTGGATAATATATACCTAATGTATCTCCTGTAAACATAAATTTACTAGAAGAATCGAAAATTGAAATATGATGATTAGCATGACCTGGAGTATGTAAAAATGTTAGTTTACGATTTTTACCTATAACAAGCTCCTCACCATCGGCTACTTGATAAATTTTAGTAGCGTCTATTGGCAGAATTGGATTAAATAAACGATCAAAATCATCACCATAAACTTGCTTTGCACTTGCAATTAATTTTGTCGGATCTTCTAGATGTCGAGCTCCCTTTGGATGGACAAAAAGAGTGGCATTTGGACATTTTTCCATAAGTAGGCCTGCTCCACCTGAATGATCTAAATGAATATGCGTTACGATAACATTTTTAATTCTGTCTAATGAAATTTGTAGCTCTTTTAAACCTTGTAATAAATAATCGTGGGAAGGGGTAGCACTTGTTTCAATGATTGTAATATCTTCATCTAATATAATATAGCTACCCGTTCGTTCTTGAAGCGATAAATCATATAAATCAATCAAATATGTATTAAATCCTAAATCTTGCACAGTCTTACCTCCATTCTTTTGTTAAAAGGTGAAGAAGTTTGTTTAATTTAACTATAATTTAAATATTAATAGGTTTGAAGGTTTTTTTCAAAATATAGTTATTAGAATAGACTTTTTGATGGAAAATAATTACTATTAACAGTATAAGGAAGTAGGAGGAATGTGAAATGAGTATTTATGATTTTAAAGTCAAAGATAGCAAGGGCGAAGATGTATCTCTCTCAAAATATAAAGATAAAGTGATAATTGTTGTAAATACTGCAAGTGCATGTGGATATACTCCTCAATATAAAGATTTACAAGCTTTATATGAAGAATATAAAGAAGATGGATTAGAAATTCTTGGGTTTCCATGTAATCAATTTATGAATCAAGAACCAGGTTCAAATGAAGAAATTCAAAGCTTTTGTGAGTTGAACTTTGGTGTAACCTTTCCTATATTCGGAAAAATTGATGTAAATGGTGAGAAAGCAGATCCATTATTTAAATATTTAAGCTCAGAAGCTCCTGGTATTATGGGCTTAAAATCAATAAAATGGAATTTTACTAAATTTATTATTGATAAAAATGGTGAAGTCATTGAACGATTTGCTCCTCAAACAAATCCTCAAGAGATGAGAGCAACAATTGAGAAATTATTAAAAGCTTAAGAATCTTTTTTTCATAAATACCTAAATAGAATTTATCAATTAAATCTTGATAAGTAAGTTGTGTCTCAGTGATTTCCACTACAGGTTGCTCGCTTTCCATGGGGCGAGATTCTTTAGCCTCCTTAGCGTTGCCCTTGCGGGGTCTCAGCCTTCCCGCATCTCCCGTAGGAGTCGAGCAACCTTTCGTTCCAATCAAGTTCTTGATGGAAAATAATAATCTTAAAAACATTAGAATACTCAATTGAACGAATGAATTAAACATATTCTTCAACATCAAATTGAATTTAATGGTGACAAAATATACAACTTTGTAAATATAGATTGTAAAACAGAATATATTTTTAATTGTGACTACAATAAATATCAACAATCTGAAACCTTCACAAAAAGTGAAGGTTTTTTTGTAAATTAATCACTACTTTACCTATAAATGTTTTACGGTGATAGAAAAATGATATAATATCACTAGTCGATTTATGGAGGTACGAGTATGAATCAACAGGAAATCATATTACAATTAGAAAATTATGTTCGAAATCTTCATCAAGGTGATAGTTCTGGCCATGACTGGTATCATATTGATCGAGTTAGAAACTTAGCTGTACATATTGCTCAAAAAGAAAATGCAAATCAATTTATCGTAGAATGTGCTGCATTAGTACACGATGTCATAGATGATAAATTACATGATGATCTTGAAGCTCAAAAAATTCAATTAGAATCTGTTCTAAATGAATTATTAAATAGCAATGAAGACGTAAACGCAGTCATGTATATAATTGAAAATATCTCCTTTAAAGGAGGAAATGGGGTTATTCCAACCTCTTTAGAAGGTAAAATTGTACAAGATGCTGATCGCTTGGATGCAATCGGAGCAATTGGGGTTGCGAGAACATTTGCTTACGGGGGTAAAAAAGGTCGTAGTATGTTTAACCCAGAATTTAAAATAAGAGAAAACATGACGATCGAAGAATATAGAAGTGACAAAAGTTCCTCTTTACATCACTTCTATGAAAAAATATTGAAACTAAAAGACTTAATGAATACAAATACAGCATTAGAATTGGCAGAAGAAAGACATCTATTTGTAGAAAAATTCATCGATCAATTTATGAAAGAGTGGAATTTTAAAATATGAAGATTTTAAGTGTAGAGAATTTAATTAAAACTTACGGGGAAAAAACTTTATTCGATAAAATTTCATTTACCGTAAGCGAAGGACAGAAAATTGGATTACTAGGTATAAATGGGACTGGTAAATCAAGTTTATTAAAAATTATTGCTGGTGTCGAATCAGCTGATGAAGGAAAAATTACGACTCCAAAAGATTATGTAATAAGTTATTTGCCTCAACATGAAGATTTTGATAAAAAGCAAACGATTCTTGAAGCGGTATTTGAGAGTGACGATAAAGTAATGGTTTTAGTAAAATCATATGAAAAAACATTACAAGCACTTGGAGAAGATCCATCTAATCAAGGATTACAAAATGAATTACTAAAATTACAAGGTGAAATGGATTCATTAAATGGTTGGGATTTAGAAGCAAATGCTAAGACCATTTTATCGAAATTAGGTTTATCGAATTTAAATTTAGATGTTTCATTACTTTCAGGTGGTCAGAAAAAAAGAGTAGCCTTAGCAAAAGCATTAATCCATCCATGTGATTTATTAATTTTAGATGAGCCTACGAACCATTTAGACTATGAATGCATCGTATTTTTACAAGAATACATAAAAAGACTACAAAACGCAGTATTATTTGTAACGCATGATCGTTATTTCTTAGATGAAGTTACTACAGCCTTATTAGAGCTATCTAATAGTAATATTTATCGCTATGAAGGAAACTATCAGTATTATATTGAACAAAGAGCTGCTCGAGAAGAGCAAGAGGCAGCTACTAATGAAAAAAGAAACAATTTATTTAGAAGAGAATTAGCTTGGATGCGCAGAGGGGCAAAAGCTAGAACAACTAAACAAAAAGCTCGTATTCAACGATTTGATGAGCTTTCAGGAAAACTCAATAATCAAGAAAAAGTTGAATTAGAATTGAACTTTCAACAAACTCGTTTAGGTAAGAAAGTTGTTGAATTTATAAATGTAAATAAGTCTTTTAATGATAAAAAAATATTAGATAATTTTAACTTACTTTTACTCCAAACTGATCGTATCGGCATAATTGGTGAAAACGGTGCAGGTAAAACAACTTTATTGAAAATGCTTGTTGGAGAAGAAAAAGTTGATTCTGGTGAAATTGAAATAGGGCAAACAGTTAAAGTTGCGTACTATACACAAATTCAAGAAAATGTGAATCCAACTATGCGAATGATTGATTATATTAAGGAAGAAGCAGAAGTCATTCATACACCAGATGGAAAGACAATATCAGCTTCACAAATGCTTGAAACATTCTTATTCCCTTCTCAAATGCACGGAGTACAATTAGGAAAACTTTCAGGTGGCGAAAAAAGAAGACTTTATTTATTAAGACTCTTAATGACTGCTCCAAATTTATTATTACTTGATGAGCCAACAAACGATTTAGATATTGATACGTTAACGGTTTTAGAAGACTATATTGAGAATTTTAGTGGAGTAGTAGTTACCGTATCACATGATCGTTATTTCTTAGATAAAGTGACAAATAAATTATTAATTTTTGAAGGTGAAGGGAAAATTTCATCTACATTAGAAAGCTACACTGATTATTTAGAACGACAATCTAGTGAAAAACGTGAAGTTGAAGTTGTAAAAGAGACAATTGAGAAACCAGTTTATCAAAAAGAGCAAAAGAAAAAGCGATTAACTTATCAAGAACAAAAAGAATGGGATTCTATTGAATCTGATATTGAAAAACTGGAAAATGAAATTGAGCAACTAAATGAAAAATTACAAGGTGTAGGTTCTAATTTTGATGAAGCTTATAAACTTTCAAAAGAGATCGAGGAAAAAGAAGCTCAACTAGAACAGAAAATGGAGCGTTGGTCTGTTTTAAGTGATTTAGTTGAAAGTTTAAAGTAGTTTATTAATTTTGAGTTTTGGCATACGATGTCATCTTACTACTTGAGTTTTTTTCTCTCATAATGAACTTTTATAAATAAATGTTTACATAAATTACTATTTTCCTCTTTTTACGAACTTACAATAATTTTGTATTGTAGAAAAAAATAAAGGAGATGGTAAGAATGATAAATAATGTTGTATTAGTAGGAAGATTAACGAAAGAGCCAATTTTACAAACTACACCGAATGGTAGGAAAACAACTTTTATTAATATTGCTACGAATGTTTATTCAGATTACTTGAAAAAAACTAGAACGAATTATGTATCTGTTAGATTATGGGGCCCTATCGCTGAATACGCTTCAAAAAAAGCAAAAAAAGGGATGGAAGTATCTATTGAAGGTATTATAAAAACTTCAAGTTATGTAAAGGAATCAGAAAAGCCTATTTATGTGACGGAAATAAAAGTGGAGAAATTTCACCTATTTACTCGTCGATCTGAAGAGTTAACTCACAACGCATTCGAATCTAGTACAAATGACTTTGAAGAATTCGTTAAAGCATTACAATAGTGAGTTTTTCCTCTTTTTGATAGAATGGACTAAATAACAAGAAGAGGAGATTAATATGAAAATTAAGTCTATCGAACCTACACCTAGCCCTAATACAATGAAAGTGTTATTAGACGAGGAATTGCCATCAGGAAGTAGAAATCATTATTCTATTGATAATATTGAGAAGGCACCATTAATAATTCAAGAAATATTAGGAATAGAAGGAATCAAAAGTGTCTATCACGTAGCAGATTTCATTGCTATTGATCGTAAGTCAAATGCAAATTGGCAAACCATTTTGCTTCAAGTCAGAAATGTATTTGGTGAAGAAATAAATGATGAAGCTACTAATGAAACGATCATTGATAACCATTTTGGAGAGGTACAAGTATTTGTTCAAATGTATCATAATATACCAATGCAATTGAAATTAATTGTAAATGGTGAAGAACAAAGAGCAGCTCTACCTCCATTCTATAAAGAAGCAATTATGAAACTAACAACATCGGCATCAAATGTTGTATTTGAAAGACAGTGGATTGATTATGGAATTCGTTATGGTGAATTAGCAACAATTGAGAAAGAAATTATTGATGAATTAACGGCTACTCACACTGAAAACGATATTAAGAATATCGTGAACGAAGTAATGACGAATGATGTATCTAATGATGAGAAAAAAGAAGTACCTAAATTTGAACCTTTTACGGCAGATATTTTTGAAGAAAAAGATTGGAAAAAAAGATATGCAAGATTTGTTAAAATTGATCCTACGATTGAAGATTTACCTTTACTAGCAATCGCCTTAAAAGATGAACATGTTTCAATAAGAAGATTGGCTACAGCTTATTTAGGTATGTTAAAATCAAAATTAGTGTTACCTTATTTATATGAGGCTTTAAAAGATAAGGCAGTCGGTGTAAGACGAATTGCTGGAGATTGTTTATCAGACTTAGGATTTGAAGAAGCAATGCCTGCCATGATTGAAGCTTTAAAAGATCCTAGTAAATTAGTTAGATGGCGTGCAGCAATGTTTCTTTTTGAACTAGGTGATGAAAGTGCAATTCCAGCATTAAAAGCTGCATTAGAAGATCCAGAATTCGAAGTGAAATTACAAGTTCAGCTTGCTTTACATCGAATTGAAAATGGAGAGGAAGCACTAGGTTCAGTTTGGAAACAAATGACTGAACGTAATAAAATAGAAAATGATAAAGGAGAAACAAACGAATGAATGCATATGATGAGTACATGAAAGGGATCGTAAAGCCAATGAGAGAGGAATTAACCTCAAATGGTTTTACAGAATTAACTACTGCAGAAGAGGTTGAGTCATTTATGAATGAATTAAATGATACAGCTTTTTTTGTAATCAATTCAGTATGTGGTTGTGCTGCTGGACTTGCTAGACCTTCTGCAGTTCAAGCTGTTAATGAATCAGAGAAAAAACCTGCAAATGTTATGACAGTATTTGCTGGACAAGATAAAGACGCTACTGCAAAGTTAAGAGAATATTTAGCTGACTTCCCACCTTCTTCACCATCAATGGCAGTATTTAAAGGTAAAGAAGTAGTAGGATTTATTCCTCGTGAGCAAATCGAAGGGTCAACTCCTGAAGATATTAAAGCAAGAATTCTATCGATATTTGCACAAATGTAAAAAAGAGGATACTTCCTCTTTTTTTCTTAATTAAGGAGACATATGATTATTACAACTTGCTTAAGGCCAGATGTTTATTTAGAAAAGGAAGCAGAGAGCATTGCTTCAGACTTAAATGGACAGCTAATCCTCCGGAAAGAATGTAGCATTGAAGAAATCTATGATAAATTTAAAAGTCCTATACTTGTTTTAGGTAAAAATAGATTAGAATGGTATGAGGATGATCGAGCAATTCCATATTTTTTTCACCCAAACTCCTCAGTTTTTAGAATTAGACGATTGATGAAGGGGGAACTTGACCCATTTTGTGACGCTTGTTTATTAACAAAAGGCGATTCTCTACTAGACTGTACTCTTGGAATGGCTTCAGATAGTATTGTTGCAAGTTACGTTGTAGGCGATAAAGGTAAAGTTGTAGGCTTGGAGAAAAATGAAATTATTGCTTACTTAACTAAAAGAGGATTAAAAACAAATAAACAAAACATTTTAGATTGGTCGAATATCATTAACAAAATTGAAGTGAAAAATATAGATTATAAAACTTATTTGAAGTCACTTCCTGATCAATCTTTTGATATTGTTTATTTTGATCCGATGTTTGAAAGAAATATCGAAGCTTCTTCGGGTATTGCAGCATTGAAAAATTTAGCATCATATGATGACCTAACACATGAAGTAATCACCCAAGCTAAGCGTATTGCTAAAAAAAGAGTAGTGTTGAAAGATCATTTTAGAAGTGAAAGATTTAAAAAATATGGATTTAATCAATTAATTCGAAAATCATCAGAATTTCATTTTGGCTATATTGAAATAAATAAAGAGGATTAATTAAGAATTTAAAATACATAATTAGGAGGTCAGGTATGAAACAATACTTAGATTTATGTAAACACGTATTAGACAATGGCATGACAAAAACAGACCGGACTGGAACAGGAACAATTAGTACATTCGGTTATCAAATGCGATTTAATCTTCAAGATGGCTTCCCTTTAGTAACAACTAAGAAAGTTCATTTAAAATCAATCATCCATGAATTATTATGGTTTTTAAAAGGCGACACGAATATTCAATATTTAAAGGAAAATGGTGTTCGTATTTGGAATGAGTGGGCAGATGAAAATGGTAATTTGGGACCTGTATATGGTAAACAATGGAGATCATGGAAGACTTGTGACGGCTCAACAATTGATCAAATTACAGAAGTTATTAATCAAATAAAAACGAATCCAGATTCTCGAAGATTGATTGTTTCTGCGTGGAATGTTGGAGAACTTGATAAGATGGCTTTAGCGCCATGTCATTGTTTTTTCCAGTTCTATGTAAATGATGGGAAACTTTCTTGTCAGCTTTATCAGCGTTAATTCTGAGCGCCTTTACAGAGTAATCTGTACCGAAAACCTTGCTAAACGGGGAAACTCTTAAATAAAGACAATCCCGTGCTAAATTTATTCTTATGTGACGAAAAGAATAATAAATGCCTAACGACTATCCATTTATGGAGTAGGGTGCAAGTGATTGGCACCCGAAATGCAAGGGACCTTTATGAGGTCGTGATATAGTCTCATCTGCATGGTGACATGTAGCAGTTCTTTTTAAGAACGGGCCAAGTGTAACGAACTTGGTTGAAGATCTTGTCAGCTGACATTTTTTTAGGAGTACCGTTTAATATCGCATCTTATGCACTATTAACAATGATGATTGCTCAAGTATGTGATTTAGAATTAGGTGATTTTGTACATACATTTGGTGATGCACATATCTATACAAATCATCTTGAACAAATTAAATTACAACTTACTAGAGAACCACATAAATTACCAAAAATGAAGTTAAATACTGACATTAAAAACATTTTTGATTTTAAATTTGAGGATTTTACATTAGAAGATTATGAATGTCATCCTGCGATCAAAGGGGTAGTAAGTGTATGATTGCTGCACTAGTTGCGATGTCAGAAAACAATGTAATCGGCTTAAATAACCAAATGCCTTGGCATCTTCCACAAGAGCTTGCTTACTTTAAAAAAGTAACAACTGGGTATACAATTATTATGGGAAGAAAAACGTTTGATTCGATTGGCAGACCGCTTCCAAACCGTGAAAACATCGTTGTGACAAGACAAAAGGATTTTCATGCAGAAGGTGTTACAGTCATAAATGATGTAGTAAGTTATATAGAAGAAAATAAACATAAAGATTTATTTATAATAGGTGGAGCTGAAATTTTTAAGTTAACATTCCCATATTTAGATACACTTTATATAACTGAAATTGAACATAACTTTGAAGGCGACACTTTCTTTCCGAATTTTTCAAAAGAAGATTGGACTATTAAATCTGTTTCGGATGTACAAGTCGATGAAAAATCAAAAATTAAATATAGATATTTTGTTTATGAAAAAAAGTGTTGACATCTTGAATTAGAGATATTATTATGAGATTAAGGGATTTGGTTATCCCTTAATTTTAAAATATAAATCTCGAATTAAAGATAATTAAAACTGAGGGGAAGATGTTTAAGATGAAAAAATTACTTTATATTACTGCAAATCCAAATGCAATTGAAAATTCATTTGGTCTATCTGTAGGGGAAGCATTTATTAATGAATACAAAAAAGAAAATCCTGAAAATGAAGTTATTCATTTTGATTTATTTAAAGAAAATGTTCCTATGTTAGATGGAAATGTATTTGATGCATGGGGCAAATTAGCAAATGGTACAGCTTTTGAAGAATTAAGTGCTAATCAACAAGCTACTTTAGCTGCTATGAATCGTAACTTAGAAATTTTCACTGAAGCTGATGAGTATGTATTTGTTACTCCATTCTGGAACTTTAGTTTTCCATCAGTTGTAAAAAACTTTATTGATAATATTTCAGTAGCTGGCAAAACATTTAAATATACTGAAAATGGTCCAGTTGGTTTACTTGAAAATAAAAAAGCTTTACACATCCAAGCAAGTGGTGGCGTTTATTCAGAAGGTCCTGCAGCTGGAGTTAACTTCTCTAGCCCATACTTAACAACAATTTTAAACTTTGTAGGTGTGACTGATGTAACGACATTATACGTTGAAGGTATGGCTGCAATGCAAGATAAAGCACAAGAAATTAAAGCAAATGCAATTGAAAAAGCGAAAGTTCTTGCTGCAGAATTCAGTAGTGCAAAAGTTTCGAACTAAAGATTCACTAAATAAAGGGATTGGCAAATAAAAGCCGATTCTTTTTTTTATTCTAGTTTTTATTAAATAATCAGGATGGATAATACTTTTCAAGTGGTTGGGCATTTTGTATAATAATTAACATACTCAATTATCGGAGGATTATTATGTTTCGCACAATATTTGCTGCAACACGAATTGTCATTGGTGTAATTGAAGCAAAGCTAAAATTATCATCAGTAAAAAAAATACCAAAGGAATTACCTGTACATGAAAAAGATCGTATAATGCATCAATTTCCTGATTATTTTGGGAAAATGATGATTGGTTGTACTGGTAGTAAAGTAAAGGTTGAAGGGATCGAAAATATTCCTAGAGACGAGGGAGTCCTATTTGTAAGTAATCATCAAAGTAATTTTGATATTCCATTATTATTAGGATATTTAAATAAGCCTATAGGATTCATTGCAAAAATCGAATTAAAAAAACTGCCGATTGTACCAGACTGGATGGAACAAATGCATAGTGTATTTATGGACAGAAAAGATCGAAGACAATCACTTAATGCGATTAAAGAAGGCATAGATAAACTGAAAAATGGCCATTCATTAGTTATTTTTCCAGAAGGTACTAGAAGTAAGGGTAGTCAAATGGGTGAATTTAAATCAGGTAGTCTCCATTTAGCCACAAAATCAGGGGTTCCAGTTATTCCTGTAAGAATTGAAGGGACTTATAATATTTTAGAAGCTAACGGTAATCGAATTAAACCAGCAAATGTCACACTTAAAGTATTCCCACCAATTTATCCTGAAAAAATCGGAATAACAGATCCAAAAGAATTAACTAACTATATTAAAGAGATTATTGAAAACTAAAAGCGCTCATTTAGAATGAGCGCTTCAGTATGTAGACAAAGAACAAAAAATCTGATTTTCAGACTGATTGAAAGCGCTTGTCTTTCGAGGTGAGGAGCTTAAGTTACCTTAGACGGTAATGAGCACCGCTCAACAGGCGAAGCAACGAAGAAAGCGAGCGTTTGTCAACAGTCTGAAGCGCTTTTTTTACACAACGAATTTAATAATACAAAAATACATAGATGCACTACCTAATAATACAAATAAATGCCATATTGCATGACTATATGGCCAGCGTTTGATTAGAAAAAAAATTGTACCGATCGAATAAAATATCCCTCCTAATAATAAGTAGAAAAATCCTATTCCAGATAATCCTACATAAATAGGCTTAATTGCAAACATCATTAACCAACCCATTATTAAATAAACAATAGTTGAAAAAAATTCAAACTTATTAACATAAATAAATTTAAAGATTACACCTGAAACTGCTAAACTCCAAATAATTGCAAATAAGGACCAGCCAATCTTCCCTCTTAATGTTACGAGTAAAAATGGTGTATAAGTTCCTGCGATTAATAAATAGATTGCAGAGTGATCTAAAATTGTAAATAGCCTAATTAGCTTTGGGTCCCTTACACTATGAAGTAATGTTGAACAAATATAAAGTAAAAACATAGACAACCCAAAGACTGTAAAAGAAATTAAATGCCAAGGAGTCCCTTTATCCATAGCTTTACAAATTAAATAATATAATGCTGGAATACTCAGTACTGCTCCAATCCCATGAGTAATAGCATTTGCTAATTCTTCTTTCATTGCTCTACTCATAAAAATGCCTCCTATTTTAATTGAATCATTTTTAACTATGAGAGTATTATGAACAAATCTAGAGATTTAATGTTTTCAATATTTTATAGCTGTATGTATATTTTGAACGCTTTTTTTAACAGTTACTAAAAAACAAGAATGATTCATAAAACAGACAGATGTGGTAATCTGAAAATAAAGGAAAAGAAAATTATTAAATCGGAGGTATGTATGTTACTCATAAAAAATGGAGAACTTTTTACACCTAAATCAATCGGCAAAAACGATATTTTAATATCAAACGAAAAAATTGAGTATATTCATGAAGAAATAGATATTACCTCATCTTCGTTACCTATACAAATAGTTGATGCATCTGCCTACTATATTGTGCCTGGCTTCATTGATGCACATGTTCATCTTATTGGTGGCGGTGGTGAAGGTGGCTTTAAAACAAGAACGCCAGAATTATTGTTGTCTGATTGTATTAAAGGAGGAATTACTACTGTAGTAGGAGTAATTGGAACAGATGGGACAACAAGAACAATGGCTAGTCTGCTCGCAAAATGTAGAGCATTGGAAGAAGAGGGGATTACTTCATTTGTCTATACGGGCTCATACCAAACACCTGTCAAAACATTATTTTCCAAAATTGAAGAAGATATCATCCTAATTGATAAGATTATCGGTGTAGGGGAAATAGCCATTTCAGACCATCGATCATCTCAACCGACAAAGGAAGAATTTGCAAGAATAGCCGCACAAGCTCGAAATGGAGGCTTGCTTTCAGGAAAGTCAGGAGTTGTGAATGTACATATAGGCGATAGTAAAAAAATGTTATCAATGATCGAGGAGATTGTCGAAGAAACAGAATTACCAATTACTCAATTCTACCCAACACATATTAATCGCAATAGCTATTTATTTGAAGCAGGAATTCACTTTGCTAAAAAAGGAGGGTTTGTTGACTTTACAACTAGCTCAATCCCACACTTTTTGAATAATGGTGAAGTGAAATGTAGCGTAGGTTTAAAAAGAATGCTAAATTCAGGTGTTAGCATTGATCAAATCACTTTTACCTCTGATGGACAAGGTAGTCTACCTGATTTTGATGAAAATGGTATACTCCGAGGCATGAAGGTTGGAAGAGTAAGTAGTTTATATAACGAAGTAAGAGACGCAATAGTAAGTGAGGGCATCAAGATTGAAGATGCAATAAGTGTAATCACTAAAAACCCAGCCAATATATTAAAATTACAAAAAGGACAAATTAAAAATGGATACGATGCAGATTTAGTTTTCCTAAACAAAACCTCACTAGAAATTGAAACAGTCATTTCAAGAGGAAAAATAATGATGCAAAATAAAGAAGTATTAGTTAAAGGAACATTTGAATAAATAGTAAAACAGGAAGTATCTATTATTTCCTGTTTTTTTTATTCAGATCAAAAAAAGCCTCAATTTTCCTACTCAATCTACTTTTCAACGAATAAAACAATAATCGTAAATTCATACTAGAAATAATTGTATTCGAATGAGGTGAATGATTTGTATAAAAAAAAGGCTGCATTAATCCTAATTTCGATCATTGCAGTCGTCATTTCGGCTTGCAGCAATAATCAAGAATCTAGTAATACTTTCAAAATCGGAATCGTTTCAAATTCAAATGGAAAATACAACAGTTATTTAGACTCAATTGCAATGAAAGGCATTTCTAGATTTGCAGAAGAGGAAAATTTAATAAAAGATAAGAATTATAAACTCATTTCAACAAATAGTACAAAAGGGTTTGAAAAGAAAATTACAAAAATGGCTGATTCTAATTATGATTTGATAATTGGAATAGGTAATAATTTATCTACTGTATTGAATAAGGTTGCTGAAAACAATAAAAGTACTAAATTCGGTGTGATCGATTCAAGGGTTGAAAAGCCAAATGTAATTAGTATTAATTTTACTGAACAAGATGGAAGTTTTTTAGCCGGAGTAATTGCAGCAATGAAAACAAAAACAAAAAAAATTGGATTTATCGGTGGAGACGACAACCAAATAATAAACAGATATAAATATGGATTTATATCTGGAGTAAAATCAGTAAATAAAGAAATAGAAGTTTTAACAGCCTATTCAAATACTTTTAATGAGCCTAAAACCGGTTCAAGAATTGCAAACGACTTTTTTATGAAAGACGTTGATATTATTTTTCCTGTAGCGGGTTTAACAAGTAAAGGCGTATTTACTTCTGCAAAAAAGATTAGAAGATCAAACCAAAAGGAAGTATGGGTCATAGGAGCTGACCGTAATGAGAATAAAAACGGTTTACCCGAAAACGTTACTCTTTTCTCACTGGTGAAAAGAATTGATCAGGCAGTATATGATCTAGCTAAACAAACAAAATCAAATGAATTTCATGGTGGTAAAACATTAATTTATGGTTTAAATGAAGATGGTATAAAATTAAAAATGGCGGATAATAATGTTGAGGAGCCAATATTAGTAAAGGTTAAAGAATATAAGGAAAAAATTCAAAAAGGTGCTTTAGTGGTACCTAGTAATAAAGAAGAGTATTTACAGTTTAAAGAAAAATTAATTTAACTAGAAAAAATATAAAATAATTTTATTATGTAAACTAAAGTTAAATTATTTATTAAAATTCCTTGAAATTATTTGACGAATGAACAAATTTTTGACAATATTACTATATAAGGAAAGTTTGGTACTTACTTATTAATAGTGAATGGAAGTTGGGGGAAAATAATGGCTAACATAGGTTTTCCAGGTTTAATTTTAATTTTAATTTTAGCATTAATTATATTTGGACCAAAAAAATTACCTGAAATCGGAAGAGCATTTGGAGATACACTTAGAGAATTTAAGCGTTCTACACAAGGTTTAACAAATGATCTTTTAGAAGACAAAGACGAAAAGAAAACCAAATAATTCAGTAAAAAGACTCGGTAAAGTACCGAGTCTTTTCTTTTGGAATAGTTAGTTTCATCTCACCTATCTAGTCTCTTTAATATCTTAAAACTCTCATCATGTCAATATGATTTTTTAAAGAAATAGTGAAATTTTAATGGAACTTTAATATTTACTGTTAACTGATAATAAAAATGATATAATGAATTTGCTTTGCAAAATTTGTAGAATTTTAGAAGAAAGATGTGAATTGATTGGCAAATATAAAGATTGTAACTGACTCAACGGCCGACTTATTAAAAGAAGAAATAGAAAATTTAAATATAACAGTCATTCCTTTAACTATACAGATAAATGGTGGTACTTATTTAGATGGAGTTAATATCTCTCCAAAACAATTTATTGATGAAATGCAACAATCAGCTGAATTGCCTAAGACATCTCAACCAGCCGTAGGAAAATTTGTTGAAACATTTGAAAAATTGACAGCCGATGGAAGTAAAGTCATTTCAATTCACTTATCAAGTGGTTTAAGTGGTACTTATTCAACTGCTTGTGTTGCTGCGGGGATGGTTGAAGGGGATGTAACCGTTATCGATTCTGCTTTTATTACAAGAGCAATGGCTTTTCAAGTGATCGAGGCAGCACAAATGGCTGAAAACGGATCCACAGTTGAAGAAATTGTGAACCGACTTAAGGAAATTAAAAATAGTACGTATTTATATATTATGGTAGATACACTTGAAAATTTAGTTAAAGGCGGTAGAATTGGTAAAGGTAAAGCATTTATTGGTTCTTTATTAAATATTAAACCGATTGCATCACTTGAGGGTGGCGTTTATTCTCCAGTTGGTAAAGTGCGTAGCCATCAACAAGTCGTAAAAACTTTAACGAAATATTTTGAACAAGACACACTCGGAAAAACGATTAAAGGTGTAGCTATTGCACATGCAGATGCTATAGAGCTTGCAGAGAATCTTAGAAATTCAATTCAACTACTAACGAACATTGAATTAGATGAATCTAATTATACAACGCCAGTAATTAGTACCCATACAGGAAAAGGAGCTATTGGGTTCGTCTTTTATGCCGAATAGATTATTTACCATATGAAAAAAGAAGAAGCATAAAATGACTTCTTCTTTTTATTTCCAACGATTGGGGTGTATTGTTTCACCTAATAAAGAAATTTTAAGCTTTTCAGGTTTTATTTTTTTCCTTTTCCATTCAGAACATAATCGCTCTAGAGCCTCAAAAGGTGTATCATCTGCAAGTTTAAATGTTCCGTAATGCATTGGGATAAATAAATTTGCATTTAAATCTAAAAACGCTTGAACAGCTTCTTCAGGAGACATATGGTTGTGTTTCATAAACCATTCTGGTTCATAAGCTCCAATTGGAATGAGTGCTGTATCAATTTGAAATCTTTTACCGATTTCTTTGAATCCTGAAAAATAAGCACTATCACCAACATGATAAATACAATTATTAGAAGTTTTGAATACAAATCCACCCCAATGTGACTTATTTTTGTCAAATAAAGTTCTCTTTGTCCAATGTTGGGAAGGTACAAATGAAACGTTGATCCCTAAAAAGTTCTTTGTCTCCCACCAGTTCATTTCATGGACATTTTTAAAGCCTTTACTAAAAAATTTTTGTTTTAACCCGATTGGTAAAATAAATTGAGTTTTTTTAGGGAAATGCCGTAATGTATTAAAATCTAGATGATCATAGTGACCATGAGAAATACAAATTATGTCAATTGGCGGTAATTCAGATATAAGTATTCCTGGTTTTGACAATCGCTTCTTTAAAGCCATTTGATTAGCATAAACAGGATCAGTTAATATATTGACTCCTTTTATTTGAATTAAAAAAGTAGAGTGTCCAATCCAGGTAATAGTTGTTTCATTACGATTTGATTTTAAATAGGAAATTTTTTTATTGCTACATTGTTGAATTACATTACTATAATCTTTTTTAGTCTTACTTCTTTCGATTCCGCATTTGATAAAATCTTTAAAAGTTTTACGATAACTTGTGTCTAAATTTTTATATTTTTTTGCCATTATCAGTCTTCCTTTCAAGATTCTTTATCAATATATTTAGTTTAACGATACTTTGTAACAGTATCATTTGAAAAATTTTAAATATATATGTTAATTAGTTTAAATTATTAGTTAGAAACTCTTGGTTTTTGATACAATGGACAAGTACAAAGCAACATAGGGGGATAAGTATGAAGAAAAATACGGTATTTGTGACAATAATCTTGACGTTATGTCTTGCATTATTAAGTGGTTGTGGAAATAAAATTGATAATCCGTTAAATTGGGATTTAGAAAAATTTACATACACTAACCAGGACGGTAAGTCTTTTGGGACAAAAGATTTAAAGGGAAAAGTGTGGCTAGCAGATTTTATCTTTACAAGTTGTGAAACAGTTTGTCCGCCAATGACAGCAAATATGGTAAAACTTCAACAAAAGGCTGCAGCGAAGAAGTTAAATGTAAACTTCATCTCATTTAGTATTGATCCTGAAGTAGATACACCACAATTATTAACTACATACGCAAATAAATTTAATGCTGATTTTAGTAATTGGAATTTTTTAACAGGATATTCTCAAAAACACATTGAAAAATTTGCTTCTGAAAATTTTAAAACAATTGTAAAAAAACCTGAAAACAATTCACAAGTTATCCATGGTACTAAATTTTATTTAATTGATCAAAACGGAAAAATCGTCAAAGATTATAGTGGTGTAAGTAAAGTGCCATTTGATGAGATTTTATCTGATATCGAGATTTTGACAAGCAAATAACGCTGCGTATAAGTAAAAAAATTTATTAGTAAAAAACTGAGTTTCTAAAAGATACTCAGTTTTTTTTATTGAATTTAGTTATTTGTGATGTCGTTTTAAAATCTTTAAATTTCACCGGATTTGCTTTTTTGATACTTTTTAGTCTAAAAAGATTTGTTTTTGGTATTCAGGTAATTTTTTACCTTTTATAACAAGCATTCCGTTTTCGTATGATGCACTTGCAGTTGTTGCATTAATTGGATAAGGTAATTTTACGATTCTTTGGGATTGGCTATAAGAATATTTTTTATAGGAGTAATTTGATTGATCATTTTGTACTTCAGTAGTCGAATCAGTTTTTAAGCCAATCGTTAAAATTGTACCTTCAAGGTCCATATATATTTGTTCTTTACTGACACCTGGCATACTTGCTTGAATGATTAATTCTTCACCATTTTCAATGATATCTACTCCGATTGAGGAAAAAACTCCATGCTTATGAAAGAATTTATCAATTTCATCAAAAAGACCTCTAATAGGCGACTGATCAATTAGATCATCCACCTTTTTTAAATAATGTTGAAAATCAATAGATGAATGACTTTGTTTTTCATCTTGAGCGTTGTTTTTTTCTTTTTCACTCATATTCATACCTCCTATCATTCCGACTAACGCAGTATATGTAAAGAGCTTAAACACTGTGCATGTTTAGCCACTAGATTTTTTTTAGATGAGTATCAATTAATAAATAGTATTTCTTTAATTAAAATTTTAGATTTTGTCCATGCACTAAAACACTTAGGTTTACCTGTGTGTTTTTAATTGTAAAAAGGCCGTATTATTCATAAATTCAATACAATGAACGTAAAATGTAGGAGAAATGTCGGAAAGTGGGGGAAATGACTTTGAAATTAAAACGCGCATTGACCCAGAAATTAGCGAAAAAAATTCACAACTTTTTATTCCTTGGAAAAATTGTTACAGAAAGAGTAGTGGGCCAAGAGAAGCAGAGCTTACTGTTTTATGAAGATGAAGATCATATTCGTTTTTATGTTGAGTGCTTATCTCCAATTCCAGCAAAATTAAAAGCTAGCTTTTCAACTCAAGATGTTTTGTTTGTAGGGACAACTGCAAATAAAAATAATGAAAGTAAAATAAAACCACTAATTAAAAGTAAGAAAAAAGATGACATAATTGAAGGTTTAAAAAAATTTTTTGATTCTAAATTAGTTATGTTTCGTCTTGAATATGCAAATGAAGTCATCACAGCAGATTTAGTTGAGTTTTTTGATGGGAAGCGGGACACTACCTATCATCTACTACCTGTCATTGAACTTAGGGGAGAGGGAAAGCGAGAAGAGGTCGAAAACCGACTAATCAAAGGATCGTTGCCAATTCATTTGCCAAAATATTTTAATGATTTTGATCAACCAGAATTTGTTTTTTATGAGAATAGACTATATGGCAATTTGTTTTTGAAATCGATGATGAATGATATCAGTTACTTAGAAAAACAAAATGAAGTTACATTTCTAGATTATGATGAAGATGAACTTAAAAAGTCCTTTATTCATTTAAATCATTTAATTTATTTTATTCCCCAAAAACATTGGGAAGAGTTGAGTAAAAACTTTAAAAAAGAATGTAAAGAACTTATTTATACGCAAGAATTTACTGAGAAACAAGCTTTTCCAATTGAGTGGAGTAATGATTCTGAAAGTGCATTTATTGAACGATTTTATCAAAATTGTTTGCAGCAAGGCTTGTTATATGAAAAAAAAGACATTATTAATTTTCATATATGTTGTAAATTCCAAGCTCTAACAATTTTAGGTGGTGTAAGTGGTACAGGGAAGTCTCAATTAGCCCGTATATATGGCGAAACGTTAGGGCTTGAATTTGGGAAGGAGTTATTATTTGTTCCAATCTCTCCGTCATATCGAGAACATTATGATTTATTAGGATATTTAAATCCTCAAACTGGTATTTATATAGATTCTGAGACTGGTTTAACGAAATTACTAATCGAAGCTGAACAATTTCCACATAGGATGTATATGGTGATTTTTGATGAAATGAATCTTTCTCAAATTGAACATTGGTTTAGTAAATTTCTATCAATTTTAGAAATGCCTCAAGAAAAGAGAGTCATTACCTTATTCCATGATCATAATGTAGTCATTAATCAGTATTATAAGCCTAAAGTTAGAATAGGAAATAATATTATTTTTGTTGGAACAGTTAACTTTGATGAAACTTCAAGTGAATTTTCTTTAAGATTGTTAGATCGTGTAAACATCATCTCACTTAGATCTACGTCATTCGTAAATTATGCAGAAAAAATGACTAATGAAAATATTTATGAGGCTGTACCACAAATTTATATCAATGCAGAAAATTATAGTAATTGGACAAAGAAAACCTTAAGTGCATCTGAGCTTACAAGTGATGAATTAAAGTTTTTTGATGAGTTTAATAAAATAGTTGAACAATCATTAAGCGAGAGAATTATTTCTCCACGTATGATAAAAGATTTATCCAATTATTTAGCAAACATTCCTACACTTCCTTCCCATATTCAATTCGAACGTAGAGAAGCAATCGATCTCTTTGTTAAACAACGCGTATTAACGAAAGTTAGGGGATTATTTGCTAATTTAGAAGAATTAATTGGTACAGGTGAAGGGAACGAACAAGAAGGGCTCCTAAATATGGTCATGAAATCTAATCTAGGGAGATCAATTTCTGACTTTGAGTATTCCATGAAAGAATTGAAAAAGAAGAGAAAGCAGCTGGAGATTGATGGTTATGTCAACTAATAATAGTCCTGAAATTTTTGAGCCTCTTTACCTACCATTTACGATCGCAATTCTTGTCGGAACTAGGGGGAAAGAGGAAAAAATATCTCTAGATGCACTCACAATGAACCCAAAAGAGGCTTACTTATTTGCCTATGAAATACAAGAATTAAAAAGATTTTTATTTCAAGTTGATGGAGATTTTGACGGTGAAATAACGTTTATTTGGAATAATCTTTATCATTTTCAACAAGAAAACCTGGATGATCAGCAGTATGTTTTTACATCTGAAAAAAGAAAAATATTAATATATGAACATGGTAAAACCGAGAATGCTTATCCTTGGAGATGTGGATATTATGAGTTTTGTATTATTTATCAAGATCAACACTTTTACGGAATGATTAAAATAGTACCGAAAAATTTAGATTATGATCAATTAGAATGGATGCATTCAACATTAAATCAACAAATTAACGGAATAATGAATGACTCACAATATTTTAAAAAATCATCCGCTTCGTTTACTCAAAATGGAACAATGTACTTTTGGCCAATTATACGATTTATCGAGGCAAATGAAGAGAGATTACTAGTTGCAATTCAACAATTTATTAGTAAATTAAAGCGGAAACAAAAAAAGGAATATGAATTAAAAAGGCAAGTAAAAAAAATAGATTTTAATACAATTAGATGGACATTATTGCATCCAGCAATTTCAAATGCAACTAATTTAACGATGCAACCAGTTGTTCAAGAAGAAAATTATATTGATGAAATAAAATATGCTAAAAATAAAGTTCGGAAATTTCTACTTACAATTGAAACGCTATTAACCTTTGTAAAATATGAATTAGTAAAAGATAAAAATAAAATGGATCAAATTGATTTCCAAGTGAAGGATATTGAAAAAATGATTCAGAATGTAGTTGGGAATGGTTCAATAACTGATCGAGAAAAGGCAAAATATAGACAATCAAAAATGTTAAAAGAACTAGAATTAGAAAAATTAACTAAAAGCGTTTCGGAAAAAGAACGCATTACGAATTCCTTGGAAAAACTGTATGAAGTCTATTTTAGAGAATATACAATTGGAATCTTTCGCATAGCCACAGATACTGATACTTCGAAATATCCAGCTAGTCCATCGAAAGTATTTCTAAATTTTATTCATTCCTTAAGCTTGTTTGATAAAAAGGTAAAGGAATACGGAAAAAAACAAATGCTTTTACCTGTTTATAAGCCAACTTTTTTACTATATGAATATTTTGTCTTTTTCTCATTATGTGATATTTTCTTAAAGCTAAAATTTAAAAATGATTCTGAACCATTAGCCGAACAGATTTTAATGTATATAAAAGACGATGAATTAATGGATGGGGCATTTGTGACGTTAGAAAATAAAAGTTGGATTATTAACTTAGTTTATAACGAAATTATTGAGGGAAGTCCACAAGTATCACTGTTAAAAGGAACAAATTTTTTTAGTGGTGAAGAATCGAAAAAACCAGATATAAGATTAGATTTTTATCGAAAAAAAAATAAAGAATACGTCGCTTCGATCATTTTTGAAATTAAATATAGTCCAATGTTTAATATTTATCAACCAGTAGGGAATACAAAGGCAATGGAACAAATGTATAAATACTGGGGCCTTAAGTATGTAGAACGTGTTAATGGAAAAATGACATTTGTGCGAAAACCGATTAATGAAGTGATTTGTTTATATCCGGGGAGTAATGTTCATCGTAAAGTTCTCGAAGCCGGTTGTGGTACTTATATTCAGTTTTATCCTAAGAAAAAGGGCGATGATTCTTATGAACTAGTAGGAGAAAGAGAGTTAGTAGAAATAATAAACAGAACTCTCGAAGAACTTAGATAGTCAAAAATTGAACAGTTAGCGGTTCAATTGTATTTGTAATGTTTGAAGAAAATCAACTGAAAATTTTCTGTGCCCTTTACCAATCGATGGCATTGGGCATATTTTTTTAAAAGAACTTTGACATTTTCATACATTGTTAACTTTATATAGGATGAAATTAAATTTCGATTGAAAACTGACAATAAAGTATTTTATCTATACTAGAAAACTAATTATAAGATAATTTTGATTTCACAAATTATACATATTTAGTTATGTAAGCGTTGCCAAAAGCTAAAATTTACCATACAATAGAGCCATATATAAACAGACCTATAATAAAATAACTAAATAGAATGAAAGAGATCATATTAATATTTGGTATAAACGGTGTTTTATGAACGTAAGATAATAATATTTATATAGGAATTTTAGGGGTGAGTGAGAGTGTTTCGTGTTATTCATACAAAAGAAGAAAATAATTTATTTAACGAGCTTTGGGGAGATTTTTGTGAAGAAAACGAAATACCTTTCTTAGTAAGAAGTAATGAAGTTACTCGTTATGGAATTTGTAATTCGGATAAAAAATTAATTGGTACCCTCGAGTTTAGTAAATATAATATTGAAAATGAGGAAAATGATAAATACTATTATAACTTTTCCGAAAACAAATACATCAAATATATTCAAAATGAAAAAATCTATGAAATTGGTAAATTATTAATTACAAGGGAAAATAGAGGGAAGGGATTTTTTAAACAAATTTTACTAGCATGCTATGATCATGCAAATCACACTAATGCTGATTGGTATATTGGTACAATAAATAAAAGACTATATATGTTTGCTAGAAGTGCAGGATTTAAAATTTTACCGATTGATGAATATTTTGAAATAAGTGATGATATAATCGCTGTACCATTTTTATTGGATATTAAGCATGCTATTAAACTATTGAAATATTCGAATGAATTCAAAGAAATATTAATGTATTACGATAAGTAATTGCGAAAAACTCAGGGATTCAACCTGAGTTTTTCAAATTAATCCTATTCTTGCTCAAGAATACCTGCAGCCTGATGCGTTTGATTATAAGCTGTTTGACAAGCTTGAAGCGCTTGTTCGATTCTTTCATGGTTTTGTGGTTTTTCAACAGTTTCTAATGCAGATTGAAGACATTCAATTGCGTGTTTAAGTTCAGTAGTTGCATCCTGAGTATATTGACGCGCATTTTTTTGCATAGAAATTCCTCCTTTCATACAATTTTATTTTTGACCAACATTCTTTTTAGTATGTAAAAAAACGTAGAAGAAAATTCTTCTACGTTTTCTCAAATGCCTAGTTGCTTAAGGCTTCTTAATCTATAAACATGTTTTAAACTCCAAAGATAGACAAAATTGCAAACCGTTTTTTCGGTTTAAATGCTATAATCTTTTTCTGATCCTCTAAATCTGCTTTTAATAAGGTTACTTGTTCATTTAATTGTTCAACTTGGTTTTCAAGTTGAACAACTATTTTCTTTAAATCTTCAATTTCACAACGATGTTCTAGTATTTGTACTGAAACAACTTCATTCGCTTTTGTTTCAACTTTTTCTTCAAGTTTTATTAATTTTTGTGTTAATTCTTTAATAATGTCAGTTTGATTAGTATCATTAGGTTTTGTTTCGTTCGTTTGCATAGAAGCCTCATAAATTTCTTTAATTTGTTCGATTTGTTCTTCTGTAAATAAATAGCCATTATGAGTTTTCTCTACCTTTAATTTTCCTTTTTTTAGAAAATATAATACTTTTTTATTTGTTAATTGCAGTTGTTCTGCCACTTGAGAAGTTGTATACATACGAATTCCTCCTCCAAATAATTTATATATTAAAAAATTCTTTATAAAAATTCACATTCCTTCGAGGTTGACAAAACTAGTGTTGACTCGGCAAAAGTTCTTAAAATACTTAGAATATAGTTGTTCTAAACATTCAAAATGGCTGAATATGTAAACTTAATTACTTTTGTATTGGATTTTAGCGAAATACGGTTATTTACGGCTTTATTGACGTCATATTCTACAAATTTTATAAAAAGTTGATAAATAGCAAATAATGCCAAGCGTTTAAAGAAGAAGGAAAAAAGAAATATGGTAAAGAATGGTAAGTTAAGAGAGAGAGAGAGTATTAAGTAGGAAATACAGAACCCGTTTCTAAAATCGTTTTAAGTACGCCTAAATAAAAAAATTTTGATAACAAATTATTTTACTGAATATACTAAGATAAGCCTAATTTTAAAATTATGAAGATGGCCTTCACTTCCAATTGGAGGGATGACTCAATTGTTTGGAATTGGTACTAAGTTATTATTAGTTGTTGTATTAATTGCATTTACTGCTTTTTTTGTTGCATCAGAATTTGCAATCGTAAAAGTTAGAAGTACTAGAATTGATCAATTAATTGGTGAGGGAAATAAAAAAGCAAGAGCTGTAAAAAGAGTAATAACACATCTTGATGAATATCTTTCAGCTTGTCAACTTGGTATTACTGTTACGAGTTTAGGTTTAGGTTGGTTAGGTGAACCAGCAGTTGATGAATTATTGCATCCACTACTTGACGATTTGCATTTGCCTACTGCAGTAAGTGGTACAATTTCTTTTTTACTTTCATTTGGAATTATTACTTTTATTCATGTCGTAGTTGGTGAATTAGCACCTAAAACAGTCGCTATTCAGAAGGCTGAACAAATTACATTAACGTTTTCACCAGCTTTGATTCTTTTTTACAAAATTACCTATCCGTTCATTTGGTTATTTAATAATTCAGCAAGGATGGTCTTAAAAATATTTGGACTTCCCCCTGCTTCAGAACATGAAGTTGCACATTCAGAAGAGGAATTAAGAATTCTCCTTTCTGAAAGCTATAAAAGTGGTGAAATAAATCAATCTGAATTTAAGTATGTGAACAATATATTTGACTTCAATATGCGAGTAGCAAAAGAAATAATGGTACCTAGAACGGAAATGGTTGCAATTGATTTGCGTGAACCTTTTCACGAGAATATTCATTTTATGAGTACAGAAAAATATACTCGTTTTCCTGTTGTAGATGGAGATAAGGACCATGTCGTTGGATTAATAAATTTTAAAGACGTTTTTACTGATTTCGTTCTTCACAAAGGAGATGAAGAGGTAAAAACACTTGAACAATATATTAGACCAATCATTCAAGTGATTGAATCAATATCAGTTCACGATTTACTTGTTAAAATGCAAAGAGAACATATACATATGTCGATATTAGTTGATGAATACGGAGGTACATCAGGATTAGTAACAGTTGAAGACATCCTAGAAGAAATTGTTGGGGAAATTCGAGATGAGTTTGATGTAGATGAGAAAGAGGATATAAGTAAAGTAAGCGATAATAAATTCATTATTGCAGGTAAAGTATTGATTAGTGAAATTAATGATGTTTTTAGCTTAGATATTGATGATACAGATGTTGATACAATTGGTGGATGGATGTTAACGGAAAATTTTGATGTGCAAGAAGGAGATTCGATTGTCTATCAAAACTCTAGATTTAAAGTACTTAAGTTAGATGGACATTATATAAAATCGATTGAATTAACACGAGAAACCGATAAAAAAACTTGAGAGCCAAGAAGAAAGCGCAACTTAATAAATTTAAGATGCGCTTTTAACTTCATGATTTAAAATTTCACATATCGAATTAAAAATTAGTTGATTGATAAAGTTCATCTTTAATAAATATTTCATTTTTATCAATTGCGTCATTATGTGTAACGACAAGCCCAATCGGAGTAGGGACTGGTAAATTATTAACTAATGAAAAGGGAATATTTTTTTTCTTTGCAAGTAAAAGATATTTCGAAATCGTATGATAGGGAAGTGTACCATTTAATAATAAAGTAACGTTTTTCAAATTGATTGCTTTTTCAACGGTCGGATAAATTGAATTTGCCATCACTTGGCTTGTAGTTAGCGCAATTTCAATTCTTTCACGAATTGTTCCTAAAAAAATATTTCGTTCTTCAATTTTTATTTGTTTTTCACCATAGATACCTTTAATTAAATAATCTTCAACATTATTTCCAGCCATCGAAATACCACCTTCAGTTTATTAATTTAATTGTATCTAATTTTAGTCTATTCTACTCAGCCTATTATTGACAATTTTGCATACTTTTAGTTTTATAGTAAATAGAACAAAGTGACAAACGTAAAAATTCAGTTGCTGAATGAAATATAGATCAATTAAATTGCAATCTAATCAGAATATTGTAAAAAATATTACTTTGTCGTAATAAATTCGACAAATTTTTATTTTTTTACTTAACGAATATTTAAAAATTTGTTACTATTTAATTAATAGATTTTTTTTATTGGAGGTGTTCCTTATTGATAAGTCAATAGAGAGTAGGTATAGCACTTTCATACAGGAAAGTATGCCTACGTTAACAAAGAATTGGATCGCTCAAGCGGTAATAAGCAATGATGATCCATTTAAAACAGAGATTATCATTAATGGAACTAAATTGATTGATTTTACGTTATTATTTATTGAGGGTAAAATAAATGAGGATCAAGTCAAACATTTGGCCCATAAAATAGCCCTTGAACGAGTTAAAGCATGTGCTAACATTGGTGATTTTGTGTATAACTCAAATATAGGTAGAAGTGAACTATTTAAACATTTATCAGAATTTGAAGAAAGTATTAGTCTAGTTCAGCCACTTATTAATAAAATTAATTACGTTTTTGACCAGTTTATTTACTTTACTGTAAAGCAATATTCATATCTCATTACACAAGATATAGAAGAGAAAAAACAGTTTATTGACGAGACTCATAAAGAAAGACTTACAATCTTAGGACAAATGTCTGCTAGTTTCGTCCATGAATTTAGAAATCCACTTACTTCAATTATTGGATTTGTTAAATTACTTAAAGGTGATCATCCACAATTAAAATATTTAGACATTATCGATCATGAATTGCATCAATTAAATTTTAGAATTGAACAATTTCTTCATATCTCGAAAAAAGACCATGATCAAATGGTGGAATCCTTTTTAATTAATGATTTATTTAAAGAAATTACAGAATTTTTATATCCGAGTATTGTAAATTCGAATGTCATTTTACAAGAAGGAATATCTCAAAAAATATACATACCAGGTTACAGAAATGAACTTCGTCAAGTTTTACTCAATATATTAATGAATTCAATTGATGCTTTGGCTGAAAACGATGGTCAAAAAATGATTCATTATCAAGTATCAGATTTAGAAGATCAGATTGAAATTCAAATAAGAAATAATGGACCTAAAATTAATGAAGAAAGCATACGGACAATTTTTGAACCATTTGTTACAACAAAAAATCATGGTACTGGAATTGGCTTATTTGTATGTAAGCAAATCATTGAAAAACATGATGGCCAAATTAAATGTAATTCTGATGATGAATGGACAGCATTTTACATAACGTTGCCAAAAGAGGCAACAAAAAAACTCGGATGATTTGTCCGAGTTTTTTTGTTGTATAAAACAGTCTAAATTAATGTAATAACTTCAAATTTGGGGTTCTCTTCAAGGTACCCTACTGAAATTAAATCATATACTATATTTTCTTTATACTTTGATTTATAGAGGGGGAAAATGACCATTTTCGTACCTGCTAATCGTATTTCCAAATTAACTGTCATCGGCGATATAAGCAGATATTCTGAGGCTTTTTTGTATGGGACATTTGGGAAAACAACATCTCCTTCACCAGCTTTAACTGCAAAATCTAGATTTGGTGAATTAGGGGATAAATTAATAAAGCGGATTTTAGCTTCTCCTTGGGGCAAGGAGTGATTGTCGAAATATGAAAACAGTGAGATCTGGTCTAAGTTTTGACCAATAGCAATCGTATAATTTTGTTCGGCAAGTAAAGTAATCTGTTCAGTGTGAATTGGCTTTGATTGATCATTCGTTTTAAAAATCTCAACAAGGTGTATCCCTGAAGGTAATGTTAAGTAGGGAGTTGATTCTTTATAAGATAAATTTGAATGAAATTTAGTACGATTAACGTATATGTCTAAGTCTACTTTTTTAGGTAAAACATTAACGAGTCTAATAAATGCTAAATTTCGCTTTATTATTTTTTCCTGTTTATTACTTGTTGGGGAATGATGATTTATTAACCTTTGAAACGAATCAAATCGACTAAAATGAACTTGGAACAAATTGTCCTCTTTTTTTGAATAGGATGAGAAATGATTAAAAATATTCGGGTTTATTCGATGTTTTTCTACGACTTTATTCAAACTACATACCTCCTATGATTACCATCCTACATTACCATTTAAAATAGTATTCATTAACGAGAAAATTATGAATATTTATATTGAAAACTCAAAAAATATTATTCCTTTTTGAATTCAAAATTTAATAGAATTCAAACAATAGTTATTTACAAATATGTAGTAGCAATTAATGCAATCGAGTTTAGTAATTCAGTTAAGACATAATTCTATAACTTGTTTTTTTAGTCTGGGTCACTAAATAATAAAGAGGTTCTTAATATGCTTGTATCATTTTGGAAATAACCGGTCCAAAAGTTTCTATCAAGCTGCCGAAATAGTTTGACTACTGGAGATATAACATAGCATATTCTCTGATATACATTTGGAGGAAACAAACATGAACTTACATGAAATGAAATCGTCAATCAAAGCTGAAAAAGCTGATTTTTTAATTATAAATGGGAAAATAGTAAATGTTTTTACAAAAGAAATAATAGAGAATTCGATCGCTATTACAAATGGGGTAATTGTTGGAATAGGTGATTATGAAGTTAAAGAAGTAATAGATGCCAAAGGGAAATATATTTCACCTGGCTTTATTGATTCACACGTTCATATTGAATCATCAATGGTTTTACCTAGTGAATATGCGAGAACTGTACTACCTCATGGTGTAACGACTGTTATTTGCGATCCACATGAAATCGCAAATGTTTCAGGGGTGGATGGAATTAAAATGATGTTAGACGCATCAGAAAATATTCCGTTAGACGTTAGAGTTATGTTGCCGTCTTGTGTACCTGCTACTTCTTTAGAGCGCGGGGGAGCTATACTTTACGCAGAAGATTTAGAGCCCTTTATGACACATCCGAGAGTACTTGGATTAGCTGAAGTAATGGATTATCCTGCAGTTATGTCCATGGAAAAACAAATGATTGAAAAATTAAAATTAGCCCACACTTATCAAAAACCGATCGATGGTCATTTAGCTGGACTAACTAAAAATGAAATAAACACATATGCTTATGTAGGTATTTCAACTGATCATGAATGTACGAATGTTCAGGAAGTATTGGAAAGACTTAGAGCAGGTTTATATGTAGCATTTAGAGAAGGGTCCGCTGCAAGAAATCTTAAGGATTTATTACCTGCAATCAATGATCGTAATGCACAACGAATCATGTATTGTACTGATGATAAACATTTAGACGATATCATGAAAGAAGGTTCGATTGATTTTTGTATTCGAACAGCAATTAAATATGGAATTCACCCTGTGACTGCCTATTCAATGGCAACGTTAAATCCGGCAATATGCTATGGATTAAAACAAAAAGGTGCAATTGCTCCTGGATATGAAGCAAGCTTAGTATTTTTAAACGACTTAGAAACAGTTGAAGTAACGGACGTATGGTGTAAAAGTGAGTTTATCGTTAAAAACAAACAAATTAGTAAACTAATCAAAAATGAAGAGTCAATTTTGATTGATTCCAAAGTAAACTTAGGAGATCTAAAGATTGAAGATCTTGAATTAAAAACAGACGGTAAAAAGCAAGCAAATATAATTGAAATTAACCCTAATAGTATTGTAACAAATCATTTAATTGAAAATTTATCTGATGAATATACTCATTTTGTACCAAGTGTCGCAAAAAACTTATGTAAAATAGCTGTAATCGATCGCTATCAGTCAAAAAAAGAGATTGGTCTTGGGATTGTAAAAGGTTTAAATTTAATAGAGGGTGCAATCGCTACAACGATTGCTCATGATTCACACCAATTAATTGTTGCCGGTATGAATGATCATGATATGTATCTTGCCATTAAAACAATTGAAGAAATGAACGGTGGAATAGTAGTCGTATCTTCTGGAAAAGTAATTGCCAAATTATCATTACCGATCGGTGGTTTAATGAGTAATAAATCGGCAGAAGAAGTAGAAGCGGGATTACATGAAATTGAAACTGCATTACTTCAAATTAGACCAAATAATACATTTAACGCATTTTTAACATTATCATTTCTAGCGCTGCCTGTTATTCCGAGTATTAAACTAACTACTAAAGGTTTATTTAATGTAAATGAATTTAAATTTATTCCGGTATTTTCTGGTGAATAAATAGTATGAAAGGAAGGCACTTATTAAAGGAGTCTTTTTATGTGGATATGAACAATTCAAAAAAGAGCACACATGATGGCTCCTTTTTGAATTCTAATATTAAAATAGTACTATTTTACAATTGCTCTTTTAAATAATATATTATTTTCTAAATGGATGTGTTGGAAAGTATCTGACTCTAAAGCTTCAAGTCTTTGATAAACAAGTCGGTAAGTACCACATGCTTCCATTGGTGGGGTATAGTCATTTGTAATGTCACGTAATTCTTTAAAAAGATCCCCAGCAGTACTGTGCTCATTTTCTAATTCTTCAACGACTTTACTTAATTTCTTGTAATTTTCTTCAGTTGGATTTTTTTCATAGTCTAAAATTAATTTAAAGTCCACTGATTCTTCTTTCCATGTATGTTGTTCTAATTCAGTTTTTAAATCAAAAAACAGTTTGTGCAATCTTACTAAATGAGGTTGAGTTCCACCGTGAACTCGCATTACTTTTGTTACATATGGACTTAATTGAGGTAATTCCTCATTTAAAAAACGATGATGCTTGTTTACAATATGATTGATTAAATCACTACTAGATGCTTCTTTAAAATCAATCATTACTTCATTCGATAATTTAGTTTCTTGATATAGTGAATTTAGTTTTGTTAAAATTTCATCTTTTGATAATTTTCTTTCTTCAATTGCTTCAATTAGTGGTCTATTTCCACCGCAGCAAAAATCAATTCGATATGATTTAAAAAGGTCACTAGCCTTTGGAAACTCTGTTACAATCTCGCTAATTTTGTCGAACTTATTAAAAGGTTGATTCATATTAAAAACCTCCATAAAATTTTATTTGCTTTGATCTTTCTGAGAAAAGAATACCAACAATAACAACTAAAGATTGTGATACAAATCACATTTAAGAGATTTTAAAAGAAATTTTAAAAGAAATGAAATTTGAGGAGCTGTTATCATTAAATACTGATTTGATGGTTTAGATATATTACTTTGTATATGAATGAACATAAAAATAAAGTTTATACAAGATAATTAGCGAAACATGAAACAATTAAATGTTCATTGTTTCACAAATTAGACACAGATTTTAAATTAAATGAATGATATGATCTTTATGTAAATATCACTTCATTGATTTTCTGTAATTTAAATAATTAACATCTTGAATGTTTAAGTTTGTTTTTTCTATGAATTTAGTCGAAGGAGTGAAGGGGAATTGTCTAAAACTTATATGGTATATAGTTATAAAGATGGATCTTGTATAGGTAAAAACTATTTTCAAGGGGCAACTTGGAAAACTTTAATGAAGCATTTGGCTGTTCGTAAACGTGACGGTGAACTTAGATATGGAAAAGTAATTAATCCTGATTATGTAGATATATATACACTTGATAAAGATCATAAAGAGGTGTTAGTAAAAGAAAGAATGACTAATTTTACTAGACTTTCAATGGCTTAAAATGTTTGGCAATCACATTTTGTGGTTGTCTTTTTTTATTACTTTAATTGCTTTTAAAACATCTGAAAAAAATTTTATCAAAATAATAGTACAAGTTATATAATATCTTACAACTTGTACTATTATTTCTAAGAAGTCAGTTTGATGACTGCATGTGCTAATTCATTGTATTTTTTCCCCATTAATGAATCAGTATGGTAAATTCCTAATGCTGGGGAATTAGCGTCTGGTCTTTGCACGGGGAATTGTACAAGAACTTGGCTTGCCAAGCTCTGAGCTAGACGGTCCCCGCCGTTTTCACCAAAGAGATTAATTTGATTGTGACAATCAGAGCATTGAATATAGGCCATATTTTCCACGATTCCTAAAATTTTGTTGCCAGTTCTTGATGTCATAGCACCTGCTCTGAATGCAACTTCTGAAGCTGTTTCATGTGGAGTGGTCACAACAATTTCTTTTAAATCTTTGACCAAATCATTTAAATCCAAAGGTATGTCACCAGTTCCAGGAGGTAAATCAAATAATAGATAATCTGTATCTCCCCAATCAACTTCCTGAAAAAAAGTTTTAATGACTCTACCAAGCATAGGTCCTCGCATAATAATAGGCTGATTGTCAGTACGTAAAAAACCAGAAGACATAAGTTTTACACCGAGTTTTTCGATCGGCTGAATTCTTTCATTAATTGTTTGTGGTTCCGTTCTTACTTCCATAATACTAGGGATACTAAATCCATATATGTCCGCATCAATTAAACCAACTTTTTTCCCTTGATTTGCTAATGATACAGCTAAGTTTGCTGCAACAGTAGACTTACCAACCCCACCTTTTCCACTAACAATAGATAAGTAAGTAGTAGGCAATTTTTTCAACTCCTTTCTGAAATTTAACGTTCTTACAACCTCATAAGTATTAACAAGTAATGATTAATTTATAGCAAAATTTAGTAATCGTGGAATATTTTTATCGTTTATTGGAAGAATATGCATATTAAAAATAGTCATGGAGTGGAAAAAATGGAAAATGATTCAAGGGAGTACCAAGCTTATACGATTTCATCTGGTGCTTTTGCATCGAAAGCAGCAAGAAATGCCTTCATTGTCTTAGTTCTCTTATTTCTATCAGTCTATATCGGTTCTGAAGCATTTGGTTTTTTTGATATGGCATTGTATGGATATTTGTGGGCAAGCGTTTTATGTTTTTTATTAATGACGATTCGAATTACAGCTTGGACAATGAGACCACCAACTCGTCGTTTATGGCAACAAGGAATAAAAATGTTTTTAAGTCCTAGGGGATGGAAGTTTTTATTTGGAACATTATTTAAAAATATCGGGGTTCAGAAGTTTATTTCACATCGTTCTTGGTATCGTTGGATTCAGCATATGTCAATTTCATGGGGAGTAATGATTTCATTTGCGATTACATTCTCATTAGTTTTTGGATGGCTGCATTTCGAATTAGTTAGTTCTCGTACATATCAGGTTGTAATGTTTGGAATTCCTGTTTTTAAAATGCCTGTGGATTCAACGTTAGCTTTTTTAATTTACCATGGGCTTAATTGGGCAGGTATTGCAGTGATAATTGGTTGTCTCATGGCGATGAACCGTAGATATCGGGAAGAGAAAAAATTAGTAGAGCAATCAAAAGTATACGATTTCTTTCCGTTACTATTATTGATCGCTATTTCAGTAACGGGATCGCTACTTACTGTATCTGCTTATTTCATGAAGGGAACTTTTTATGTTGGAATAGGACTAGCTCACCAAATTTCAGTCATCATTTTTTTATTATATTTTCCGTTTGGGAAATTTTGGCATCTTCCTCTACGTTTCTTAGCTGTTGTGATTCCTGCTTATCATTCTCTAGAGGAACAAAAACCTTGTTCTAGATGTGGTAGGGAGTATGCTACAGGAACACAAATTAAGGACGTACAACTTGCGTTAAGCAAAAGACGACTTTCAGTACCAATCGACAATTCAAATTTTCATATGTCTGATTTATGTTCCGAGTGTCGTAGAGTCACACATCGGTTAGCGGCTTTTGGATCACCTATACAATTTGGAGAAGCTAATGTATTGGTTATGCCAAATGGCCAAAACGGCTTAACAATGAGTCAAGAAGGAAGTGAAAAATGATGGGCCATCCACAAAATGCTGAATACTCTCAAAGAGAATACGAACCGATTCTTAGAGAAGGAGAAGAAAATATTGCTACACATTGTTGTTTTTGTGGTATGCAATGTGGGATGAATATTCGGGTCGAAAAAGAAACAAAAAAAGTTATTGGAGTTGAGCCAAGATATGATTTTCCGATGAACGGTGGTCGACTTTGTCCTAAAGGAGTTTCAGCTTATCGTCAAGCTGAACATGGCGATCGAATCGTAAATCCATTGATTCGAAAAAATGGAGAGTTAGTAGAATCTACTTGGGAAGAAGCAATCGACTTAATTGTTAGCAAAATCCAAGAAATCCAAGGGAAATATGGAAAAGATGCTTTTGGAATTTATAGTGGTTCTTCAATGACGAATGAAAAATGTTATTTAATGGGGAAATTCGCTAGAATCGGACTTGGCACAAAAAACATTGACTACAACGGTAGATATTGTATGTCTGCTGCAGCGGTTGGTTTTAACCAAAGCGTTGGTATCGATCGAGGATCTACAAATCCGTGGTCTGATATTAAATCAGCAGATGTGTTACTTATTGCTGGATCAAATACAGCAGAATGTCATCCACTATCAATGCCATATATTTGGGGTGCAAGAGATCGGGGTGCAAAATTAATTGTAGTAGATCCTAGACAAACGAAAACAGCCCTCGTTTCAGATGTACATTTAGATGTAAGACCCGGTACAGATGTAGCACTTGTTAATGGACTCATTCATCTCTTAATTAAAGACAATATGATTGATGAAAATTTTATTCAAAATCATGTTAATGGTTTTGAAGAATTAAAGTCTTTAACTGAGTCCTTTACTCCTGAAAAGGTTTCGAAAATAACAGGTGTTTCTACTGAAAAAATCATAGAGGCAGCAAAGCTTTTCGGGCAAGCGAAAAATGGCATGGTTATGTTTGCAAGAGGAATTGAGCAACATTCGAACGGTACCGATACTGTTTCAAATTATGTGAATCTATGCCTTTTAACTGGAAAAATAGGAAGAAAAGGATCAGGATTTGCTACATTTACAGGTCAAGGAAACGGTCAAGGTGGACGTGAACACGGTCAAAAAGCAGATCAATTACCAGGGTATCGAAAGATTACAGACCCCGAAGCAAGAAAATATATTGCAGGAGTTTGGGGTGTTGATGAATCAGAAATACCCGGGCCAGGTATGTCAGCCTTTGAATTACTTAAGTCATTAGGGGAAGAAGTAAAAGGACTCCTTTTAGTTTGTAGTAACCCAATGGTATCCGCACCTACAGTAGGAGATGTAAAAAAATATTTAGAGAAGCTAGACTTCTTTGTCGCAATCGATATTTTTTTATCTGAGTCAGCAGAGCTTGCAGATGTTGTTTTACCTTCAACCGTTTGGTTAGAAGACACTGGAACAACTACGAATGTTGAAGGCCGCGTAGTTCTTTTAAAAGGAATCGATCATACACCAGGAAATGCAAAAAGGGACTGGGAAATCATTTGTGAAATTGCAGATCGATTAGGTAGAGGTAAATATTTTAAATATAATTCTTCAGAGGATATATTTAACGAATTGCGTATAGCAAGTCGCGGCGGGAAATCAGATTATTATGGTATTACTTATGAAAAACTCGAAAAGATGAATGGTGTATTTTGGCCATGTCCCTCAAAAGAACATGAAGGTACACCTAGAATGTTTGAGGACTTGAAATTTGGATTTCCAGATGGAAAAGCTAAATTACATGCAATTGAATACAAAGGTCCAAATGAGAAACCTGACGAAGAATTTCCTTATATCTTAACGACGGGCCGAGTTGTGTACCATTATTTAAGCGGAAATCAAACGAGAAGAATTGAGGCATTATCTAAGTTTTGTCCAGAACCATATGTTGAAATAAATCCTGAAACGGCTAGAAAATTAAACATTAATAATGGAGAACCAGTGAAACTCGTAAGCAGAAGAGGGGAATTAACTGTTCCAGCTAAAATAACGAAAATTATTAGACCAGATACTTTTTTTGTTCCTTATCATTGGGGCAAAACAATGGCAATAAATCACGTAACAAATCCAGCATTGGACCCAAAATCAAAAATACCTGAGTTTAAGGTTTGTGCAATACGAATTGAGAAATTAGATCAAAGGAGTGCACAATGACTAAAGTATTATATATTGACTTTGAAAGATGTATCGGATGTCGTGCATGTATGATTGGTTGTGAAGAATGCAGTGGACATGACCATTTATCTAGAATGTTTGTCGACGAATTAATGCCTGGTGAGACAGTAGCAACTTCTCCAACACCATGCATGCACTGTTACACGCCAGCTTGTGCTGAATCATGTCCTGTACAAGCGATTAGTTTAACTGCTGATGGTACGGTACTTTCTGCGTCACACGAAAAATGTATTGGTTGTAAAAACTGTACTTATGCTTGCCCATTTGGCATACCTCGAGTGGATGACGCAAAGAAACTGATGTATAAATGTGATTTATGTTATGACCGTACATCAAAGGGACGTCCTCCTATGTGCGTAAGTGTATGTCCTACAGATACAATACAATTTAAAGATGAAGAAGAAATTAAGAAAAATTCGACTAAGCCAGTACAGTATGAATGGAATTTTGGTGGAACATTAATTCAGACTAGAACAGTTATTGGGATTCCTGATACGAAAACGAATAAATATGGCTATTATGATACACAAGGTGAATGAAGATGAAGAAATTTGATCATTTTTTGCAAAAACTTACATTTAATATTCGTAGAGATAAAGAGTTAGATATGAATCGAAGAGGATTTATTGGAGCTAGCTTAGGTTTAATCGGTACAATGTTTCTATCATCGATTCCTTTGGTAGGCCACGCTTTAAAAAAGGATGAAAAGTCTTCTCAAAAAACGATGAAAATTGCAGGGATCGAAGAATTAAACATTGGTGATAGTAAACCATTTTCTTATGATAATGAAAATGATCCTGCTTTACTTATTCGAATTTCTGAAGATGAATACAGAGCATACCATATTAAATGTACCCATCTTCAATGTCCAGTATATTATGATAAATCCACAAATAAAATGGCATGTCCATGTCATAATGGATTTTTTTCTGTTTACGATGGGGCTGTATTATCAGGTCCGCCTCAACGTCCATTACCCTCAATTCTTTTAGAAAAAAGAAAAGATGGTTTATATGCAGTTGGAACGAAAGGTGGAGAACATTAATATGAGGATGGCTTGGTGGATATTCATGGCACTGCTTGCAGTACAAATTATTCTAATCCAATACATGGTAGAAGAATTTTTGGCCGGGCATTATCACGAATTATTTTATTATTTTTTAGCAACGGGATTTGTATTTGTTTGTTCAATAATTACATATATCTTTTTCCGAAAAACGGATGAGGTTAGTCATGAATAAAGGAGATTAGTGATATGGAGTCTCAAAACAATTTATATGAGCACATTGGTGGAAAAGAAAAGATTGGCCAAATGGTAGATGATTTTTATAAAAATGTAATGAATGATGAATCAGTAAGCCATTTTTTTAAGAATATCGACATGGAAAAACAAAGAGAACATCAAACTAATTTCCTTAGTTATGCATTTGGAGGACCTAATCAATATTCTGGCAGAACAATTGCCAATGCACATCAAAATATAAACACTGAACATGCACACTTTGACTCAATTATTAACCATTTACAAAATGCTATGAAAAATCACGAGATTGAAGAAGAGCATATGGAACGGGTCATTCGAAAAATATCTGAGCATAGACAAGACATCGTTTCAGAGTAATAACTATTAAAATTAACTAACGAAAAAGAACAGATCTGTAATGGATCTGTTCTTTTTTCAGAGTGTTGAAATAAAACCTAGTCAATATAGAACAACAAAAGTCAAGTATATATTATTTAAGCAAAAATTTTTAAAGGCTCATACTCATAACAGGTTCATGAGGAAGTAAACTAGCGAAAAACAGAAAGAAACTTCCTTATGACAGGTTAATGAGGAAGTAAACCCGTGAAAAATAGAAAGAAACTTCCTCATAACAGGTACATGAGGAAGTAAACTAGCGAAAAACAGAAAGAAACTTCCTCATAACAGGTACATGAGGAAGTAAACCCGTGAAAAATAGAAAGAAACTTCCTCATAACAGGTACATGAGGAAGTAAACTAGCGAAAAACAGAAAGAAACTTCCTCATAACAGGTACATGAGGAAGTAAACCCGTGAAAAATAGAAAGAAACTTCCTCATAACAGGTACATGAGGAAGTAAACTAGCGAAAAACAGAAAGAAACTTCCTCATAACAGGTACATGAGGAAGTAAACCAGCGGAAAATAGAAAGAAACTTCCTCATAACAGGTTCATGAGGAAGTAAACCAGCGGAAAATAGAAAGAAACTTCCTCATAACAGGTTCATGAGGAAGTAAACCAGCGGAAAATAGAAAGATACTTTCTCATGACAGGTTCATGAGGAAGTAAACCAGTGAAAAATAGAAAGAAACTTCCTAATAACAGGTTCATGAGGAAGTAAACCAGCGGAAAACAGAAAGATACTTCCACATGACAGGTTCATGAGGAAGTAAACCAGTGAAAAATAGAAAGAAACTTCCTCATAACAGGTTCATGAGGAAGTAAACTAGCGAAAAACAGAAAGATACTTCCACATGACAGGTTCATGAGGAAGTAAACCAGTGAAAAATAGAAAGAAACTTCCTCATAACAGGTTCATGAGGAAGTAAACTAGCGAAAAACAGAAAGATACTTCCTCATAACAGGTTCATGAGGAAGTAAACCAGCGGAAAATAGAAAGAAACTTCCTCATGAATTGTTCAAGAGGAAGTAGACCACAGAAAAATAGAAAGGTGCTTCCGCATAACAGGTAATGAGGAAGTAAACTAGCGAAAAGTAGAAAGATACTTCCTTATAACAGGTACATGAGGAAGTAAACAGCAAAAATTAGAAAGTTCCATACTCATGACAGGTTTTAGTAGAAATCAACCCAAAATTAGCGTTGTTGACAAGCCCATTTTTCAATTTACTCTCTCAATTTTAAACTTTTTTATTAGTGGGGTTTAATTCATTAAACATACCAACATAGTTCGTCACATTATCATTATCGTCCTTAATCGCAGAAATTGTAAGTAATTCTAAATAAACATCCCGATTTTTACGTTTATTCCATATTTCTCCTTGCCAAAAGCCATTTGCTCTTATATCCTCCCACATTTTGTTATAAAAAGAAGGATCATGTTTACCTGATTGAAGAACAGCTGGTGTTTGTCCAACAATTTCCCCGTTAGAGTATCCTGTTACTTTAGAAAATGCTGGATTTACTTTTTGAATAACTCCTTTTAAATCTGTTAACATGATTCCTTCAACAGTGCCATCTATAATACGCTCAGATATTGACAATTTATCTTGGTAAAATAACCAAATTACACATATTAAACTTGCTAAAGAAAATTCAGAAAGGGCCATAAAACCAATCGCATTATGTCCAGTCAAATTATAAAGAGTTGTTAATACTAGCGGTGGGAAAAAACCACCAATCCCACCCATTGCAGCAACGATTCCATTTACAATTCCAGCTTGTTTTGAGAAATACAATGGAACAAGCTTAAAAATTGTTCCATTTCCAAGCCCAGCACAAAACGCTACTAAAAGACAACCAAATGTATAAATAGGTAATGATAATGTAAATGAGAGTAAGAATCCAGAAAAAGTTAAACCACTGAAAACGAATAGTAAGATCATAAATGGATTTAATTTATCTCCAAGCCATCCACCAATAGGTCGAAGTACAGTCGCTAATACGATAAAACCGGCTGTACGAAAACCGGCATCCACTTTTTCTAGATGAAAATGGTTTACTAGAAATGAAGGTAAATATACCGTAAAGGCCACAAAAGCCCCAAATGTTATAAAGTAAAATAAACACAATAACCAAAGCTTATAATTTCGATAAACCCCTTTAATTTGTTGAGATAGGGAAGTTGTAACTTTTTTCTCATTTTTATCTCCAAAGAAAAATGTCAAAATTGCAAATAAAACAAGTAAAATAATAAATAATTTTACAGTATTTCTCCATCCGATGGAGCTTGCTAAAACTGGTGCCGTAAAAGAAGTAACGGCAGTCCCTATATTACCTGCCCCATAAATACCATTTATAAAACCGTGACGCTCTTTAGGGTAATATTTTGGTAATGAAGTAACTCCAACTGAAAAGATTGCGCCGCCAATTCCTATAAATAAGCCGCCTATAATCAAATCCGTCACAGAATTTGCAACACTGATGTAATAGATGGGTAAGATGAGAATAATCAAGCTAATAAAAAATAATTTTTTTGCACCATAACGATTTGTCCAATAACCAATAGGAACCCTCAGTAATGATCCCAAAATGACTGGAACTGCAGTCACCAATGCAAGTTGATTAGAGCCAATTGAAATATCATTTTGAATAAAAGGCATTAAAGAAGAAATAATGACCCATACCATAAAACCGATTACTAAATTGAATGTTTGTAACACTAGCTGTGTAATACCTTTTGAAATCATGATAACACCTACACTTTTATGGAATAAATTTTATTTTATCTTTTGCATTAAGCGATAAAAAAACACATGAAAACAGTTTGATTAAAGAATAACTGACTGAATCATACTTATCATTGTGATATAACTCACAACTTCTGATTTTCCTTACTTTATAATTATTTTAGAGCTTTGGTTCATAAATCTATAATTAGTTCAACAGAAATCAAGAGGTGAAGAGATGAACTTACTTACCGTTAAAAAGAAAAAGTTGGATAAATGCAATAGTAATTATGTAATAAAGATTGAAGAGAATCGAAATATTAAACTTAAAACTTTTATTATTACTTCATCATTATTTCTATCAGGTACATGCATATTTGGAGTTGCAGTTGCGACATTACATCATATAGGTGGAATGCATTAAGAATGAACAGGTATAAAGTAACGATAAATGGGCCGATCTCTGTCAAATAGACGTTAACTTAAAATAAATTTTCCCAATAAAAAACTCCCCATAAAGCAGACAGTTATATCCTTTTTACTGTCTACTTTTGGGGAGAATTACAAATGATAAATAAAATTAAGGGCAGAATAAAAAAATATTCTAAAGGAGTGATTATTTTGAAAGATAAAATTGATTTTTCAGAAAAAATTCATATAGGTGAACTAATTGCTGTTTCGAATGTTTACGGTTTAACTCCTTATACGCTTCTTTTAGAACTTGAAAAAGGTAAGATTGAAGTATTTCTTTCGATCGATGAATTTAACAAAAAATACAGTGACACAACAGATTTGGACTGGTGTCAATTAAATAATGGTAAAGTTTTCTCAAAAAAAGAATGAAGAGTAATAAGGATTAATTCGTCAATCTAACAACTGATTTTAAGTGGTTAATTTTATTAGAGGTAAAAGAGAAGTAATTAGCGAGAATAAAGTTTGATTTGATTGCAGTCTGAGATTGATTAATTTTTCCTCTGACTTTAACTTCTATTATTTAACACCATTTCTCCAAACATGGCCAATTGATCATTATTTAAACGATCTCGATCAATAGTTGGTAGCACAACGGATATTAAAAAATTAACTTCGCTGTTTAACCGATTAATCTCTTCTAACAAATGGATTTGGATTTCTTTCATTTCGTTGATAACCTCAAGATACAAATCTTCATTAGTACAATTAGATTCTTTGATTTTATTGTTCATATCCAACACCTCCAAAGAAAATTATTCGTTGCAAATGCTTCAATATCCTTTATGTATAACTGATTTTTTAATTTCAAAAAGTTTAGAGTAAATGATTTTTCATCGCTATCACAAGTATAAAATAAAAAAACTCAGCCAATAATTTAAGATTTTGGCATGAGTAATACAACTTATTCATTCACCGATATTATCTTCAAACCACTCTTGAAGCTCTTTTAATGATGTAAAGGAGAAAATTTCTTCTCCGTTTTGACCATTATCAATACCGGTGTTACCTCTTAACGTAATTTGTCCTTCATCTCCAGAAATTAAAATTGCATAAGGGTGGTTTCTATTTATATACCTTGCATCTAAATCATTATCAATCCAATTTTTACTATTCAAAAAAGCCTCGAAATGATCCATTTACATTCCTCCTATGGTCATATTGTTCCATTTTTTAACAAAAAAATAGCCCTTAAAAGGATTGTGGAAGAAATTGGGTTAACTGCAAAAATGATTAATCTTGCATGTTAATTACATTTTTAAAGGATGCTTCAAAATTAAAAATTAAAAAAATTTGAATGTATAGGACAAACTTAGTTCCGGGAAGGCTTAAAAGTAAGGAGGCGGTTTGTATAGTTACTTTCGAAGTTTTATCACTAATGATTAGCTTTGGTATGTTTGTGATCGCCATTTTAGAATTTAAAAATAAAGATCAGAATAAAAATTCTTGAACACGCTAATTAAAGCGTGTTTTTTTTCTAATAAATTCTGTCAACTATTATTTAAGAATTTCACTTAAGTATCGTTACTATTGTACAATTAGAATAAGTGAATAATTCAAGTAGGTGAATAAGATGTATGATATTACAATTATCGGTTCGGGTGTAAGTAGTATTTTTTTAGCATATACATTATTAGAATCAAATCAAAAAGTATTGATTCTTGAAAAAGGACAATCATTAAAGGAAAGAACCTGTGCAATAGACAATGGCGGGTTATGCAATTGCGATGTTTGTGGGAAATATTATGGCTTTGCAGGGCTTGGTAAATCAGAAGGGAAATTTAACTATTCATGTGATTTTGGAGGAGAATTAGCTCAAAAGGTAGGTAGAGAAAATCTTGAACTATTAATGAAAGAGGTTGACGATTTATTGTGCCTTTTTGGGGGAGATTCGGTAGAAAAATATTCAACTGTAAATGAAAAATTGGCTAAAAAAGCAAAAGATTGCAAGTTACATATGTTAACGACAGAAGTTAGACATCTCGGTACGCGTCTTTCTACGGAAATATTCCAACGACTCTATAACGAATTAGCTAGTAGGATTGATATTCGCTTTGAAGTAGATACTCTAGCTATTAAAGCTAAGGATCATCGATTCTATTTGGAAACCAACTTAGGAAAATTCGAATCTAAAAATGTAGTATTTGCTACAGGCAGGTCCGGAACTGAATGGTTAAATGATCAGTGTACTTCACTTAGAGTTAAACAAGGAAGAACTCGTTTAGATCTAGGGATTAGAGTTGAAATGAAAGAACAACAGCTTCGATCTATTTTACAAGATACATTCGAAACGAAACTTGCTTTTGAATATGACGAATTGATTTCAACGACTTATTGTATGAATCCTAAAGGTAGAATCGTTCGAAAGTTTCAAGAAGGATTAGTTATGCCCGACGGACAAAATTTTAAAGAAAAAGAATCAGGAACAACTAATTTAAATTTTACTTTATTTACTCCTAACTATTTTCCTTCACTTAAGGAAGCGAATCTTTACGCTAATAATATTATCGGAAAAATAAATAATGGTTCAGATCGTATTGTCGTTCAACGATTAGGTGATTTACTTAATGGTGAGCCTACAACTAATGTGAAAATGGAGAAAAACAATATAAAACCAACATTAAATGCCGATTGCGGTGACCTTAAAAATGAAGTTCCCAATTTATATTTGAATATTTTACAAGGATTTTTGAATCAATTAGAAGAATTTATTGGAGAGAGAATTGATGAGGATACACTTCTCTACGGAATAGATGGGAAGTTTTATTCACCGATGATCGAAACCAATTCAAACTTTCAAACGAGTTTAGATGGGTTATTTGTAATTGGAGATTGCTCTGGAGTTACTCATTCGTTATCTCAAGCAGCGGCTAGTGGAATCTATTTAGGAAAGATATTGGCAAAAAAAGATCAATATTTAACTTGTATTAATTAGGTTTTTTAAATTCACAATGTGGGTGATTAGATGAAAAATAGAATTCATTTATATTTAATTAGACATGGTGAAACTTATTTAAATCGTTATAAAAGAATGCAAGGCTGGGCCGATAGTCCATTAACAGAAGAAGGAAAACTAGTTGCGATAGAATGTGGAAATAAGTTGTCACAGATACAGTTTGACCGTGTTTATACTAGCGATTTAGGTAGAACTGTTGAAACAGCAGAACTGATTTTACAGCAAAACAGTTACAATACTCCTGTAATTAGAAAAACAAAAGCATTCCGCGAGTCCTTTTTTGGTAGTTTTGAGGGAGAATTCTCTGCAGTAGCCTTAGGGAAAGTCGCAAATGATCACGGCTATTCTTCCTTTAGAGAACTATTAAGAAATCGGTCTTTAGAAGATATTACAAATTTTATCAAAGAGTCTGATCCATACCATCATGCTGAGAGTTATTCTGAGCTATGGAATCGCATTGAAAAAGGTCTAAATGAACTAATTATCGAAAATAAAAATAACGATGAGAACGTATTAATTGTCACTCATGGGAATATAATTCGCAATATTGTAAAAAAGTTTTCAGAAGAATTTAATATTGAATTAGAAATAAAAAACGCTAGTATAACAATCTTAGAATACACATCTGATACGTATAAAGTAATTTCTTTTAATCAATAATCCACTAAGTACCTAAAATCAAAACCACTAGATACCGTGTAAAAAGAGAAGGATAAACATTCTTTCTCTTTTTTTGTAGTTCAAAATCAATCTTTTACTTACTATTTTTTACTGATGATAGAGTAAAATTGCTTAATTGTCTATCTGTTCTTAGAAAAGATCAGTGTAGTTTATTTTTTCCAGGGTTCATTTTTAAGTTCATCTATCTAATGATTGATTTGATAAATGGAAAGAAATAGTCAAGATAAGAGTAGAGCAAAAAACGAAAATAAAATTTACCTAGTTTTCCCATAAATGGAAATAATCGTTTATTGTTATGTACTAATACTTAGTATAAAATTATGTTTGTTAATTACTTCACAAATTAAAAGTGGGAATTAGTAAAATTATTTATTTTTTTGATGCTATTTGTGAAATGTTTCACAAATAGGAATATATGTAGAAATAATATTAATTATTTTATAAGGGAATAGTAAAAAAATAATATTTGTGAAGTTATTGAACAAAATGGGTAGGTTCGAAGCTAGATTTTGAAACATAAAAGCAAAAGAAACTGAACAAAGGAGAAAACCAAATGTTAGTAGATAGTTTTAATCCATTTGATAATCTTGCAATTTCAGCACTAGTTGCGGCTATACCGATTCTTTTATTTCTTTTATGCTTAACCGTATTAAAAATGAAAGGAATCTATGCAGCGTTATTAAACCTTGGCATTATGTTTATAATTGTAATTACGATTTTTAAATTACCAATTGGTGAGTCAATCGGAAGTGTCACCCAGGGAACTATTCAAGGATTATGGCCAATTGGTTATATTATTGTAATGGCTGTTTGGTTATATAAAATAACAGTAGAGTCTGGAAAGTTTGATATTTTACGTAGCAGTATAGTAGGTATTTCTAGTGATCAACGAATCCAGTTTTTATTGATTGGATTTTGTTTTAACGCATTTCTTGAAGGAGCAGCAGGATTTGGAGTACCGATTGCTATTTGTGCAGTATTATTAGTTTCGATCGGTTTTAAACCATTACAAGCAGCTATGCTATGTTTAATTGCAAATGGTGCTTCAGGTGCGTTTGGGGCTATTGGAATACCAGTGGGAATTATTGATACATTTGGATTACATGGTGTTACTTCAATGAAAGTTTCAATCATGACAGCATTAACATTACCGATTATTAATTTTACGATTCCATTTCTATTAATTTGGTTAATCGATGGATTTAAAGGAATTAAAGAAATTTTACCAGCAATTTTAGTAACGTCTATTACTTATACAATTTCTCAGGCAATTATGACAATCGTATTAGGTCCAGAGTTAGCAGATATTATTCCTTCATTATTAACAATGGGTGTTTTAGCATTATTTCTTAAAAAATGGCAACCTAAAAATATTTTCTTACTAAATGGGAAGAAATTTAAAATTGAATCATATTCAATGGCTGATGTGATTAAAGCATGGTCACCATTTTATTTACTAACAATTTTCGTATTAATTTGGAGCTTAAAAGCATTCAAAGGTTTATTCGCTGTAGGTGGAGCATTAGCTTCAACCGTTATAAAATTCGTTGTTCCAGGTTCAACAATTAATGTCAGTATTGATCTAATCGGAGCAACAGGTACTGCAATATTACTGGCAGCACTCGTTACAATTTTTTCATCAAAATCAATAAATATAGGGAAGGGTTTAGCTCTTCTCAAAAAAACAATTTCTGAATTTTGGATACCGATCATAATGATTTGTGCAATTATTAGTATTGCGAAATTGATGACATATGGAGGATTAACAAGTGCTTTAAGTCAAGCAGTTGCCCATACTGGGGCGGTATTTCCATTCTTATCTCCAATTTTAGGTTGGATTGGGGTATTTATGACTGGTTCTGTCGTAAATAATAATACTTTATTTGCTCCAATCCAAGTTTCAGCAGGTAATATTTTAGGTACAAATCCTTCGTTATTAGTATCAGCAAATACTGCAGGTGGGGTAATAGCAAAACTAGTTTCACCTCAGTCAATTGCAATCGCAACAGCTGCAGTAGGTGAAACAGGTAATGAATCGTCATTAACAAAGATGACGTTAAAATACAGTTTTGGATTACTAGCATTTGTTTGTATTTGGACATATATATTATCACTTTTTTATTAAGTAAAAGAGTCTTGAGAGATGTTTTCTCAAGACTTTTTATTTCTTAAGGCTGGTTTTCCGAAAATAGTTTATGATTGATTGCCCATTAATTTTAGCACTATAAAAACAGTTTATGTATAATCAACTATTTAATTACTCTAGAAATATAGACAAATGCCTATGTAACAAGGATTGTGAACCTTACATATACTTTATTGTGATTTCTAAAAGTTTAGTGAAGGAGGCAATCTACATGAAGGGATATTCACCTTACTACGGCGGAGGCTACGGGTGTGGCGGAGGATTTGCGTTAATCGTTGTATTGTTTATTTTATTAATTATCATCGGTGCGTCATTTGTAACTTGCTAAAAACTATGGAGCGTCAGCCACAGAGATACCGACTAACAAATTAGTTAGTCGGTTTATTTCATTTTAGACAAAAATTATTACGTCTTTCTTAGTTTTACTGTTTTCACCAACTTTTTATGTAATGCATATAAAGAAGTAGGTATATAACTAGAAATTCTTACTTAAATTTTGTAAATGTAAATTGTCCTATTAAACAAGGAGGACCATAAATGAAAAATCAGCTTTATAAACCTCAAAGACATTGGAAAGATATTCCTTTATGGAAAGATGTTACGGATGAACAATGGAATGACTGGCTATGGCAATTAACGAATACAGTCAGAACATTGGATGACTTGAAACAAGTGATTGATTTAACGGAAGATGAAGAAGAAGGGGTGAGAATATCAACGAAAACAATTCCACTAAATATTACGCCATACTATGCTTCTTTAATGAATCCAACTGATCCACGATGTCCCATTAGAATGCAATCTGTACCAATAAGTAAGGAATTATATAAAACAAAGTATGATGCAGAAGATCCACTAGGAGAGGATGATGATAGTCCAGTTCCTGGATTAACTCATCGATATCCAGATCGAGTGCTTTTTTTAGTTACTAATCAATGTTCCATGTATTGTCGCTACTGTACAAGACGTCGATTCTCTGGGCAAATTGGTATGGGAGTACCGAAAAAACAATTAGATGAGGCTATTGCATATATACGTAACCATGAAGAAGTAAGGGACGTACTTATTTCGGGTGGAGATGGATTATTAATTAATGACAATATTTTGGAATATATTTTAAAGAATTTAAGAGCAATTGATCATGTGGAAATTATTAGAATTGGCACGAGAGCACCCGTAGTCTTCCCGCAAAGAATTACTGAAAACTTATGTGAAATATTAAAAAAATACCATCCTGTATGGTTAAACACACATTTTAATACGAGCATTGAAGTAACCGAAGAAGCAAAAAAAGCATGCGAAATGCTTGCAAATGCTGGGGTTCCAGTTGGGAACCAATCAGTTATTTTAACAGGAATTAATGACAGCGTACCAATTATGAAAAAGTTAATGCATGATTTAGTAAAAATAAGAGTAAGACCTTATTATATCTATCAGTGCGATTTATCAGAAGGAATTGGTCATTTTAGAGCACCAGTTGCAAAAGGGTTGGAGATTATTGAGGGGTTACGTGGGCATACATCTGGTTATGCAGTACCTACGTTTGTAGTAGATGCACCAGGTGGAGGAGGTAAAATCTCACTTCAACCAAATTATATCGTCTCACAAAGCAGTAAAAAAACAGTATTAAGGAATTTTGAAGGTGTCATCACATCCTATCCAGAGCCTGAAAACTATAAAGAGGATACGGCAGAAGAGTATTTCTCACTAGTTTATCCTGATTATTTAAATAAGGCAGCTAAGGTTGGTATTGCTAGTATCATGAATGATCAAGTGCAAAGTCTTATTCCATCAGATTTAGAAAGAATGAAAAAGAGAGAACAATATCAGACAGATCCAACACATAATTCCTTAAAAAATAAACGAGAAAAAAGGGATGAATTAAAAGAGAAAAAGTTTCAATCACAAATTCAAAAAATGGATGGAAGTGTAAAAAAAGATGAATAATACTTTAAAATGTGATTGGTGTGGTGAGGAAAAAGCATCCGAAACAAAATCAGTTGTACATTGGGAATTGCCAGATGGTTCACGAGCAATCACAATTACAGAGGTACCATCCTTTCATTGTGATCAGTGTAAATTTACCTATCAAAAGGAAGATATGGTCAAATCGATAGAAGATCAGTTATTTCTCATTTCAACAAAATTACTTCCGGTTTCAGTTACATTTGATGAATTAATGAAGCAGCCAAGACTATTAAAAAGAAATTATTTTGACTTCTCGTCATAGAACGAGTATTTTTAAACTATAAAACAAATCTGTAATTGTAAAAAATATTCAAAAAGTACAAAGATTTTTAGAATAAAAGACAAAATAAATCATAAAACTGAGGGAGAATCATGAGAAAGTCATTTTACCACTATATGATGAAACATCGAAACTATAAAATTCCTAATGAAATTGGACTATTGGCAGATCATCTTTTTAATGATCACTCATTTCCAAAACATTCTTCAAGCTATGATGAAATTAGCTCGTATTTAGAGTTTGATGGTACTTTCCATCAATCGATGAGCGTATTTGATGAAGCATGGAACTTATATTTAGAAGATCAATAAGATGTGACTTAGTTTACCTAAGTTGCATCTTTTTTTATTGGAAGCTTATTCAATCACCCTTTTTGTATTGATTCTACCATTTCTGAAACTAGCTATTTATTTCTTACCTATAAAATGGGCTAATCCCTTTTTTATTTACGATGAAAATGACAGACAATTATTTATTGGTTGCATAGTATACAGTAAAAACGAATTAGTCACGACGAATGGAGAAGGAGGTAAGAAGTATGACAAAGAAAAAACAACCAAAATATAACGTAGATGATATTGTCGTGATTACGTTATATGGTACTGTCGGTAAGATAACAAATATTAACTTTCTATTTTTACTGGGAATGAAACCCTTACGTAAAATGGATAATGCTATGGTGATCTCATGTTAGCAGCTATTTATCTCAGGCTATCAAGAAATGAAGAACAAAAAGATGTAGATGAAGTTTTACTTAATCATAAAAATGCTTTGATTAAGCTTGCCAATCAACATCATTTAAAATATATCATTTATCAGGAGATTTCGAGTGGTGTAAATACGGATCGTGAACAATTAAATTTATTACTTAAGAAAATACATGAATTTGATTATTTGATTATTATGGATATCGATCGACTTTCGCGTGATAATGCACATGCAGAACAAATCAAGCAAGTATTAATCTTAAATGATATTAAAATATTAACTCCACAAGGTAAAATAGATTTATCACAGGAAACGAATGAAATGTTATTTTCATTCCAAGCAGTATTGGCTAATTTTGAATATAAGCAGATTAAGAAGCGGTTATCAAGAGGTAGGTTAGCAGCAGCGGAGCAAGGAAAATGGGTAATGAGTAATAAGACCCCACTTGGATATCGTAAAAACGCTTATAAAAAATTAGAAATAATTGAAGACGAAGCGAAGATTATTCGGCTAATATTCGAAAAATCGTTAGAACGAGTTTCTGTAAATGAAATAGCAAGGCAATTAAATAGGTTAAATTGGAGGAGCCGACAAGGTAAAATCCTCACTACAGCACATATTAGCCAATTACGTACGAATCCTGTATATTATGGGGCAATACAGGCTAGAAGACGTATTCATAATAAAATTATTGATGAAGTATTTATCGAAAATGCGCATGAGGCAATCATAACTAAAGAGCAATTTTTTGCCGTCCAATCGATATTAGAAAATAATAAAAATGTTTATTTTCAAAATAAAAAAGCAGTCCGCAGGTTACAAAATTTAATCTACTGCAATTGCTGTGGGCGGAAGAGATATATTCAAAAAGATCGTTCAAATACTGATTTTATAAAATCATGTTCATATAAAATATCAAACAATCAGTGTAAAGATCGGGGCTATAAATATCAAGAAGTTGAAAAATTTGTTTTAAATTGCATTAAAGAAAAAAAGTCAGAGCTAGAGAACGCGTTAAAAATGCTAGATTCTCAGAAAACAATCGAACTCGAACAGAGACTAATGACTGAATTCGTCTCATTAAATAAACAAAAGGATAAGATAAATAAGCGAAAGAATAATATTAGAGAAATGAGAATGGATGGAGAAATTACTAAAAAGGAATATGAAGAATTAAAATATGAACTGATCGTTCAAATGAATCAAATAACTGAGCAAATTGAACTCTATCAGACCCAAATAGAAAATTTAAAAAATAATAATCCTAAAAAAATAGAAAAGATCATTGAAACGATCGAAAATTTAGAAGTGATCGATCCTGAATTATGCAATCATTTTTTAAAAACATTTATTCATAAAATATGGTTTAGTAGTAATATGGATTCAAGTCATGATACAACTAGAAGTAAGAAAATTGCCACTATAAAAATAGAATGGATTTAATACTCAAGCTATCATTCTATTAAACGAATAATATCATGTTCGGTTTTTTTAGAATCTTAAAGTTAAAATAAAAAGTTCAGTTAACCATCTTTGAAAAGATTGAACTGAACTTTTTTTGTAATGCATTTATTAATAATTTATCTGTTATTGATCAATCGAACTAATTCATTAAAATATTTTTCAGCTTCCTTTGTACTTCTTGCACATTTTAACCTTTTCATTAAAATATTGTAATGCAAATCAACTTCTTCATTTGTTGAATCATTCGTGCTGTCATCCTCATTATTTTGTTCGATGCCATCGACTACACCAGTATCTGTTTGATGCATATTGCCATTGTTCATTTCAGGGGCACTAGTCTTTTTGATCTCAGTTTTCGCTTTCTCCATTTCTTCTAGCGTTGAACTAAAATCAATGATTTTATTATTAACGTTTTTATCAACCAATTTTTCTAAATAAGCACCGCCACTAACTCCACAAATAAAAGCATAAATGATAACTGATACGGGAGTTTGGTCATTTGTTGTTAGAACAGCAATTAGGTAAGATATACAACCTGCCAGAGCACCAAGAATTATTTCTCGCTTTGATCCTAGTGAATACCTTGCTCTACCATCAGAATCTTTAAATCGATAACTTCTAATATAGCCCTCATTAGCTAATAATATATTGGCATAACCACCGATTGCACCAATTAATATTGATAGAAAAGTCAAAAATAAATCATTAGATGATAATGTATCCAGCCAATTTTCGTACATTTTCATCCCCTCCCGTTTTTGTTACACTATATGGAGGCTTTTTTAAGAATAGTACAATTAGATACAATCAGTTTAGGAGGTCATTTTTTCTATATTTGCATGGCTAATTAGGTAAATCTAGATTGTTAGAAATTAAGTTTAAATCTTAACGGGTTCTTGTTTATTTAAAAAAGAGCGGATCGTTTGGTTAAATTTTTCTGCTGCTTCCATTTTTGTAACATGGCCAGTATTTTTGAAAATAACTAATTTTGAATTTGGGATACTTTTATGCATAATTATTTGGAGCCATACTGGCGTAATCGGATCATATTGACCACCAATTATTAGCGTTGGTACGGTTATATTTGGTAACAATTCTCTATTATCAACCTTAAAACACGCTCTCATTGACTGGTCATAACTTTCTGGATTTGGGCGATAATATTGTTTGAATTGTTGTATTGATTCTTTTTCCCATGAAAAAAGGCATGTTCGTGCGGTCATCTCTTTTAACTGTTGAGGAGTGAAAATTTTTGAACGAAACTCTTTAAAATGGATAAACCATAGTCCTAGTAATCTAGGAGCAAAATGAAATGTACTAACTAAAATTAAAGAGCGACATCTTTTGGGTGCTTGGCGATAAATCTCTTGTGCAACAGTACCACCCATTGATAAGCCTAATATATGTGCGCTTTCAATTCCTAATTCATCCATTAAATCAAGTACATCTTTTGCGAAATTCTTCATTGATATTCCTTCAGTCAAATCATTTTCTCCATGGCCACGCAAATCAGGTATAATTAAATCGAATTCATTTGCTAGTTCATATTGTTTAAACCAGCTTTCTTTAACTTCTCCAAGACCATGAATTAATATGAGAGGTTCTCCTGTACCTAATCGGTCATAAAACAGTTTGATCCTTTCAGTTGTTATAACGTACAATTTTATCACTCCTTTGCCACTTTTTTATAACTATTTAACGAATAAACGGTATGATCTGAGTTTTTTGAAAATTTACACTAAATTATATTTACTATATTGACGCTATATTCATATATGTGTAAAATACACCTATAGATTTTTTATAGAGGTGTTACCTATGAACAATGAAAAAGATAAAAATATTACTCCATCTAAAAACTTTATTATGCCTTTTATTCTTCTACTCCTTAGTCGGATGACACTTCATGGCTATGATCTAATTCAAAAGCTCCACGCATTCGGGTTTCAAACACTTGACCAAGGAAATTTATATCGATTATTAAGGCAACTAGAGAAAGATAATCTTGTCCAATCAAAATGGGACACGAAAGGAAGCGGACCTGCTAAGCGCTGTTATTCAATTACAGAAGCTGGAAAGGCATACTTAACAAGTAATGCAAGACAACTTGAACTTTATCAATCAATGCTTGATCAATTTTTCAAAATGTACTCAAGTTTTCTTGAGCTCTACATGCCTCCAATACAAAGAGAGGATAAAATAAAGAAAAATTCGGATCCAAAAGAGGAGGAAGAAGTTTGACGATACAGAAAACTTCAAAACAAAAGGCGGAAGTTCAAAAAGAAGAGAAAGTAGAAAACTATTTCATGGATCCTTTTTTAAATACAATATGGGATCAATATGAAAGTAGTTTGACATACTTAAGAGACAGTAGGGAACAAAGATTAAATTCGTTGATGAAAGTGTTAAAAGAAACAAGAAAATTTAATGAGAAATATCGTAATGCAGTTAACGGCTTATATGAAGAAATAAAGTACTTTCATAACCAAATAAATGCAAATACTTCGCAAATTATCGTTGCAATAACAGATAAATCTTCAGAAGTTCAATCAGCTGATAATCTATTTGAAGAAACGGCATATAAATTTTGGGAGCTATTATCTACTCCATTCAAAGCCTCAGTTGAGTTAATTGAAAAAGTAGAAGAGCAATATGAACAAACAGGAAAATACTACATAGAGGGTTTAAAGGAAAGAAATCGAGTTTGGTCGTCATTAAATGAACATTACTTGCAATCTTTAAGAGCAGCACATACGAACTTTAACCATCGCATTGAGGATAGCTTTAAAATGTATGCATCAGTTAAATAATTGTAGTCTTCACATTAAAAACAACTCATTTTAATCAGAAGAGTTGTTTTTTTATGCCTTTTAATTTAGTCGTACAATTCCTAACTCATTGAACTATAGACTAGTCATTTGAATAGTCTATAAAGGGGTGTTTCTTCATGAATCAGTTTAAATATGAAGAAATAGGAACGTTAAATGCAAAACTAGCTGCAGAAGCATTACTAAAATTAGCCATTAAAATAAAAAGTGATGAGATTAAAATAAATTCATCTGATAAGCCGCTCTCAACTTGAGTGGCCTTTTTATTTAACATAGCCAATAAAAATAGAAAGTTAATAAATATTAAACTGATGGACGGCGTTTTTGTTTATGAAGTCAATAATCATGACGGACTTTATGTTGAGAATACTCTTCAACTTCTCAACGAATATGATGGAAAAAAACTTGAAAAAGAATGGATTGAAGTAAATTATTCATTTTCTTTCGGGGATCTTGTTCAAGTAAATGGTTATGAAAAAGAAATTTTTCGAATTGTAGGGTACCGTACAGAGGTTTGGCGATATAAAAATGACGCGTGGGAAGACACGATTTACGAACTAGCGCGTATTACTGATGGAGAATGGTTAGAGGCTGATGAAACTGATTTAACCCTAATTGCATCAGCACAAACTGCTAATGCGATTCTAAAAAAACTAAGAAATGATAAAAATGGCATTACAAAATTAGACTTAGAAAAACTTCGCTCAATGAATGATTTTAATAAAAACAGAAATAAAACAACAAAACAAGAAATAATTGATGGATTATTAGATATATATAATGATTACGCAGTTTTATATTCAATCTTCCAAGATGAAGAATATAAAATTGTGATGGATCTAGTGCTTAAAAACTTAAATAAATTCTCAGAAAAGAAAACAAATTGAGAGAGAGGATATTCTACAATAATTGTAGAATTATATGAATCGAAAAAGGTATGCCTATCCCTATTAAAATAAAAAATGCGATTGTCGTCAGTTTTTCAACAGCTTCTTCAAACATTTCATCATTAAACATCATTTCTTTTAGATTATTTAGCTTGTCCATTTTGATCATTGGAATCGCTCCTTTAACATGTTTTAATTGAATATATGCTTGTCAATGTTGTATTATGCTAAAGGTTACATATTAATATTTTTTTAGCTTGGTAAGGTTTTTTTCATATTTTCTCATTTTTCACATATTAACTAGTAAGGGGTGATGCTAGTGAAAGAAATTGAGGTAGTTATTGATACGGAAGAAATAGCAGAATTTTTCTATCAACAGCTCATTCAGCGAGGATATGTTCCTGAGGAAGAGGAGATTGAAGAACTAGCGGATATTACTTTTGAGTACTTACTGGAAAAATGTATGATTGATGAAATTGATGAGGAAGAAGAATAGTCATGAAAGTGGCGACGGGAACTCTCGTCGTTTTTCTTTTGTGTATCCAAAGTACAAGCAGTACTAGAAATTATATTGGAGGGTTATATGAAAAAAAATAATTGGATACTAATTTTTACAGCTATTTTTCTATTTGTTATTTTAGGACTAATCTATGATTCGCAAATGATTCGAAATTTAGACAATTTGGCGTTTAAATTCTTTGAATTCATACGAACAGATGCACTGGATTCATTTTGTTATTTTTTAAGAGATTTTGGTTCTTCAAAGATGTATTTAACGATTGCAGTTATTGTTTTAGTTTATTCTATTATACGTAAGCGTATTTGGAGTGGTTTATCATTAATGGTTACATTATTGACGGCTAGAGCGGTTGTTTCCTTATTAAAAGATTTATATGAAAGACCACGACCAAGTTCAATGTACTATGTGGAAGGTGGATTTAGTTTTCCAAGTGGACATGCGGTTATGGCAACATGCTTCTTTTTAACAGTAGGCTTTATTCTAATTGCCATTCAACCAACAATGATGAAACACAAAAAAATGATTCAATTGATCGTTCTTTTAATGATATTTTTAATATCAATGAGTAGAATTTACCTGCATGTTCATCATTTCTCAGATATTATTGCTGGTTGGTTAGTAGGATATGCATGGTACAGTATTTGTAAAAATGTATTTATCAATTTACATGAAAGAAAGCAGATTTAATTGAATATGAAAACATTACACCTATGATCGGAATGATATAGGTGTTCCTTTTTGTTTTTGGCTTACGTTTTTTATTAAGCATAAGAAAAACCACAAGGAAAAATTTCCTTGTGGTTAACTTTGTTGATTTTAGGTTTAATCCCAGCAACATTAAGACTTAACGTAACTTGATATTATTCAAAAGTTGATAAAAATTCTTCAACTGATTCTGGTGTTTTTGCATTTGCGCTATGTAAGTGTCCAATTTTTTCGCCATCTTTAAATACAAGTAAACTCGGAATTCCCATTACTTGTTGTTCACTAGCGATTTCTGGAAATTCATCGCGATCCATTGTGTACCAAGTAAATGATGGGTGCTCTTCAATTACATCTCCGATAAATGCATCTAAACGTGTACAATCAGGACACCAAGTTGCATAAAACTTTACCACGATAGGCTTTTCACTTTTAATTATTTCCTCATATTTTTTTACTTCATTTATTTTTTCCATAATTGCCTCCTAAAACAGTGATAGGTTTATTTTGAATCATATTAAGTAGTATTTCAATAATTTTAACTTAATAATGCATTTTTACAATTTATATGCTTAAAAAGCATACAAATGTTCGTATGTTGATGTAAAATATAAGATAGAAAAGCTGTTCTTAAAATTTCGTAACAATGAAAGTAAATTGAATGATGAGGTGTATTTAATGAAGTTTATTCATACAGCAGATTGGCACCTTGGTAAAATTGTACATGGTGTACATATGACGGAAGATCAACGATATATATTAGATGAATTCATTTCAATAATTAAAGAAGAAAAGCCAGATGCAGTTGTGATAGCAGGCGATTTATATGATAAAAGTATATCTCCAACTGAGGCGATTGAACTATTAAATGAAGTATTCCATAAAATTGTCATTGAATGTAATACGCCAATTCTTGCGATTGCTGGAAATCATGATAGCGCTGAACGACTTGAATTTGGTAGCCGCTTTATGGAAAAAGAAGGATTATATTTAGTAGGGAAATTACAAACTCCATTTAAGAAAGTTATTTTGAATGATGATGATGGTGAGGTTCATTTTTATTTAATTCCATATGCCGAACCAAGTATTGTACGTTATATTTTACAAAACGATGATATTCATTCACATGATGATGCGATGAAAGCAATTGTAAATAAAATAAGAGATGAAGAATTAGATCCATCAGTACGAAATGTATTTGTTGGACATGCATTCGTAACAAATAATGGTGAGCCTTCTGATGAAGAGACAGAGGGGGAACGTACACTCTCCATTGGTGGAGCTGAATACGTATCACATCATAATTTTAAACATTTTAACTATACAGCCTTAGGACATTTACATCGAGCACATTTTGTAGGTAATCAATCAATCCGATATTCTGGTTCACCTCTAAAGTACTCTCTTTCAGAAGAAAACCATAAAAAAGGATGTTTAATTGTTGAATTAAAAGCTGACGGTGAGCTAACAGTCGTTAAGAAAGATTTTCATCCAAATCGTGATTTAAGATCAATCGAAGGAACGATAGAGGAAATCAGACAGCATCCTGTCAATCATGATTATGTTTTCGTTAAATTAACTGATGAGCATATGGTAGTCCATCCGATGGAGCAAATCAGAACAGTCTATCCAAATGCAATGCATGTTAGTCGAAAGAAAACGACTTTACAAGCAGATAAAACAAATCAACTGAGCTTAATGGAAAAACAATCAAAAAATCAACTTGAGTTGTTTCAATCTTTTTATAAAGAAATGAAAAATGAAAATTTGAAAATTGAAGATGAACAATTTATGAAAGAGATTATTGAAGAAATCTTTGTAAGGGAGGAATAGATTTGAAGCCATTAAAAGTAGTACTTCATGCATTTGGACCATACAAGGATAAGGTACACGTTGATTTTAGTCGACTAAACGAAAAAGGGTTATTTGCAATAACTGGTCCAACTGGTGCAGGTAAAACAACAATATTTGATGGAATTTGTTTTGCTCTTTTTGGAGAGGCAAGTGGTGAAAATAGGAATGATCAAACAATGCTTCGAAGTCATTTTGCTGATGATGACCTATATACAAGTGTAGAATTGACATTTGAATTAAAAGGAAACCATTATCATATTTTTAGACAAAAAGGCCATCAAAAGAAACAAAATAAAAGTATTACAGGTGATAAAATCGAGTTTTATAAAATTGAGAATGAGGAAAAAGTACCTTATTGTCAGGAATTTAACAAAACTTCAATTGTCAATAAAAAAGTAGAAGAATTATTAGGAATCAATGCAGATCAATTTAAACAAATCGTATTACTTCCTCAAGGTGAATTTAGAAAATTATTAGTTTCGGATACAAAAGAAAAGGAAGAAATTTTGCGGAAAATTTTCAGAACTGAACTATTTGAAAAAGTAACTGAAACTTTAAATTTGGCTAGAAAAAACATGGAAAGTAAATTTACTAATTTAAAGCAGAAAATTGTTATTAAATTAGAAGTGATTGAAAAATTGTTAAGTGAAAAAGGTATTCAAATTGCCGACGATTCTCAAATTAATCTTCATATTGTGAATGAGATTTTAACTGAACATATAGATAGTATAATTGATGATTTAAAAAGACTTGAAGAAAATGAGAAAATACAAAAATCACAATTAGAAGAAAGTCAGCAAAAGCTCTTTTTTGCAGAAGCTCATAATAAAAATATTGATCGATTACAAGAAGTAATTGAATTATTAACAATGTTAAAAGGCCAAGAGATAGAAATAGAAAGTAAAAAAGCAAAAATAAAATTAGCAACAAACGCTGAAAAAGTATTGCCTATAAAAAATGAACTAGAGAAACTAAAAAATTCACTTCAAATAACAAATGATAAATTATTATTCGAAATTGAGAGTTTAAAAGAAACACTCATTAAAATTGAAAAAATCTCATCGGAAGTAGCTACATTACCTGAAGAGCAAAAAAAATTAGGTAGTTTAGAAAGTCAATTGAGTAATTTATTAGCTATAAAAGATGAGATTGATCAGTTTCAAAACTATAAGTTTGCGTTTCATAATAAGTCGAAACAGATTCAATTATACGAAAATGAAGAAAAAACATTTCAAGACGGTTTAAAGGAAGAAACCGAAGCATTAAGTCAATTAAAACAGCAACTAAATGACTTAGAAGGTATTCATGATCAATGGGCAAAGCTCTCCTTATTAAAGAAGGAAATCTCATTAAAAGGTGGGTTTGCTAAGCGAATCTTTTTTGCAAAAAAAGAATTAGAGCAAAAACGAAATGAGTTTCAGTTGAAAAATTCAGATCATTTAAAGCTTAAAAATGAATTGGACAGAATTGAAAGTGAAATGCACCAGCAAAAAGCTGCTTTTTTAGCGAAAGACTTAAAAGAGCAAGAGCAATGTCCGGTTTGTGGAAGTACTCATCATCCATCACTTGCTAAATTTAATGGGACTGTCAATGAAGAAGAAGCAGAAAAATTGAAAATGCAAGTAAATCAGATTCAGACTGAACTAGCAACAATACAGGGGGAGATCAAAAGTAAAGAAAACTCATTAAAAATTGATGAACAATCATTTTTAGAAGAACATGGTCAATTTGATTTTACAAATGAAGGCCTAACAGCTCTTGCAGATGAGTTTAATGAGAATGAATCAAACTTAAAAAACTTGACAGAGAAAAAAGCTGTTTTTGAAAAGATTAGTAATGTCATAAAAACAAAGGAACAATTAATTAAGGATTTAACTGTAAAAGTTACTGAGAAGACTGAGGCATTGAATAAGGTTACGAATGAATTAAATGAATTAAAAATTCACATCGTACAAATTGAATCAAAATTACCCGAATCTTTAAGGACTCTTGAGAAATGGCAATTGGAAAAAAATGAAATTGAAAATAATATAGCAATCTTAAAAGTTAAAATTTTAAAAATCGAAGAAGAATATAGAGTCCTTACTGAACAGAAGACGGTTAAAGAGACTACTCGCACTCATCTTGAGAAAGAAGTTTTAAAATTAAATGAAGAGATTAGAACAACAAAGATTCTTTATCATGAAAAAATATGTGAGTACGAGTTTAATGGAGAATCTGAGTTTATCAGTGCAATTGAATCTATCCGAATGATTGATCAATATCGAAATGATGTATCAATGTTTGAAGAAAATCTACAAAGATTAAGTACTGAAAAAGAGTTACTAGAAAAACAAGTTCAATCGGCGGAAAAAATTGATGTAAATGACCTTAAAATGAAAGTACAAGAAATTACACAGCATCTAGATACGATTGTTAACGAAATAATTCGTATCCAAGAATTAACTAAGCGATTAAGCCAATTAAAAATAGACCTACAAATCTATCAAGAGGATTTTGTAAAAACTGAACAAAAATTAGCAGGTATAACAGATTTGTATAAAGTGACAAAAGGCGATAATGAAAAAATGATTTCGTTTGAGCGATATGTGCTATTGGATTATTTTGAGCAAATAATTGAATCGGCAAATATCCGCCTTGATCATTTATCAAATGGGCAATTTCAATTGCAACGAAAAGATGCAGTTGAAAAAGGAAGGAAACAAAGTGGTTTAGGTCTAGAAGTTTATGATTCCTATACAGGTCTTGCTAGAGATGTAAAAACATTGTCTGGTGGAGAGCAGTTTAATGCATCACTTTGTTTAGCACTAGGTATGGCAGATATCATTCAAGCACATAAAGGTGGCGTATCAATTGATACGTTGTTTATAGATGAGGGATTTGGATCACTAGATGATGAATTATTATCAAAAGCTATTGATACCCTTATTCAGCTTCAAAAATCAGGCCGTTTAATTGGCGTAATATCTCATGTGCAAGATGTAAAAGATGCAATGCCTGCAGTCATTGAAGTTCATAAAACGAACAAAGGATATTCTGAGATTTCTATTTTAATAAAATAATGTCAAAATGATTGCCGGACCGGAAACAAATAGTTGTTTCCGGTTTTTTTATCTTTATTCTTACATTCACATAACTACTTTCACTACCACTATATTTGGATTCCAGGTTCAAATGATATCGTTTGATGTGCTCCATTCATTGTGACAGGGACACCAAAGGGAACTCCGTAATTTGGTGAACAATGGCCAATTGGGAATCCACTTAGAATGGGCAATCCTAGTGGGATCATATGATCATGTACTATTTCTTGTATAGAAAGAGAGGCTTTGCGTTTTTTCGGTTCGCATTCGTTAAAGTCTCCTAAGATAATCCCTTTACAATCTTTAAACTTATTTGCCAATCGTAATTGATTAATCATACGATCGATGCGGTAAGGTTCTTCTTGTATGTCTTCAATAAATAAAATCTTACCTTTTGTATCTACCTCATAAGGTGTACCAATTGTGCTTGTTATAACGGTTAGATTCCCGCCGGTTATCGGGGCAGTGACAGAATATGAAAATGCAGGGTATGTATCTGTTTCTGAAGCGGTAAAGGTGAAACTTAACGGTTCAAATAGTTGCTTGAAAGAAGCGATTGTCTCTATTGGAACATCATTTGCTCCGCACTCTTGCATCATAGGTCCATGGAACGTCACTAAGTTTGCTTTTTGCTGCAAAGCAATATGCAAAGCTGTAATGTCACTATATCCCCAAAAGATTTTCGGATTGTTTTTTACGAGCTCAAAGTCAATGTCTTGCAGTAATCTTCCACTTCCATATCCTCCAGTTGCGCACAACACAGCTTTTACTTCAGTGTCAGAGAACGCTATATGGAAGTCTGACACTCTTTTTTCATCACTACCAGCAAGATAGCCCCGTTTTTCTGTCACACTATTACCGATCAGGACATTCAAGCCAGCATTTTCTAATATTAGCTTCATCTTCATCACGTTCTCAATATTTGGCGGACTTGATGGCGCAATAATCATTACTGTATCCCCATGTTTCAATGCATTTGGTTTTCGCATATTCTTCCTCCTATTTTGTATGCCACCTAATATATATTCTATATTTAACAACAATTTCCTTATCTCATGCTGTTTTTTCAATGTAATTTTTACATTGGGAAGGGATTTTTAGTATGAAAGAGAATTTAACAGTTTAATAATGGCAAGGGAGATGTTTAAGTGAAATCCTTAGAAAATGTTGAATTTCAATCAGAAATTTCAAAAGAAAAGCTAGTACAGTGGAGAAGACACCTGCACAAATATCCAGAGCTTTCATTTCAAGAGGAAAAAACCTCTCAATTTGTTTTTGATACATTGCAGTCATTCGGAAATCTAGAGCTTTCTCGCCCGACTGAATATAGTGTGATGGCTAGACTAATTGGTGGAAAGCCCGGTAAAACGCTGGCAATCCGTGCAGATATTGATGCTCTTCCAATTTTTGAAGAAAACAGCTTTGAATTTGCCTCAACAGTTCCGGGAGTGATGCATGCTTGTGGCCACGACGGGCATACCGCCATTTTACTTGGAGCGGCTGAAATATTATCAAAGTATAAAAATGAAATAAGTGGAGAAATCCGTTTCTTGTTCCAACATGCCGAGGAACAATTTCCTGGTGGAGGGGAGGAAATGGTACAAGCGGGCGTAATGGAAGGGGTTGATTACGTAATCGGCTTACATTTAATGTCTGGTTTAGAAGTTGGAAAAATCGGTATTGTTTACGGACCGATGATGGCAGCACCTGATACATTTCATATTACAATCCGTGGCAAAGGCGGACATGCCGCACATCCAGAAGAAACTGTAGACAGCATCGCAATAGGAGCACAAATTATATCGAATTTGCAGCATATTGTTTCGCGAGCAACCGATGCATTTGCGCAAAGAGTCTTATCTGTTACCCAATTTCACTCAGGAACTGCTGATAATATCATTCCCGATACTGCTGAAATTGTCGGTACTGTACGCTGTTTTGATGAAGAATTGCGAAACGATGCGAAAGTACGAATTGAACAAATTGCAAAAGGGATTTGCGAGGCACATGGAGCAAGCTATTTCTTTCACTATCGATATGGGTACAGACCCGTTATCAATCATGATGCTGTCACAAAAGTGCTTGAACAAACGGCTATTGAGTTATATGGCAATGCATCTGTTGAATATATCAAACCATCTATGGGTGGGGAAGACTTTTCTGCATTTTTACAAAAAGCGAATGGCTGCTTCTTTAAAATTGGTTCAGGAAAAGAAGAAAGCGAAAGTACGTATCCACATCATCATCCAAGGTTTACAATAGATGAAAATTCTCTTGTTATTGGTGTTAACATGTTCCTTCACGCAGCATGCAAACTTTTGGGTAAGGAATAGAGACATAACGAAAAAACATCGTATTTGTTCGATAAATTGAATTTAAAAGAGGTGATGTGTTTAATATACAGAATATTATAATTATTACATAAAAAAAGATATTTGGATGCGAGGAGGAAGTTTTTATTGAATCACAAAACAAAACGGTTAACCGCTTTACTGCTTATCTTGGGTATGGCACTTCCAGGATGTGCAACCCAAAAAGAAAAGGCAACGACTGTTGAGGGCTTGGGTAAGCCGCATGCGAAACAAGTACTGCGTTTAGTTGAAACATCTGAGCTTTCCTCAATGGATTCATCCCTAGTTGTAGACTCTACAACTCTAAGTGTGCTAAACAATGTTATGGAGGGACTATACAGACAAGGAAAGGATAGTCAGCCTGTGCCAGGAATTGCAAAATCTTATACAGTGAGTAAAGATAAAAAGACTTATGTATTTAAACTACGTGATGCAAAATGGTCTAATGGCGATCCGGTGACGGCTCATGATTTTGAGTATAGTTGGAAACGTACTTTAGATCCGGCTACAGCATCTGAATATGCCTATATCATGTATGATGTAAAAAACGCAAAGGAGATAAATGAAAAGCAACTCCCTGCAGATCAATTGGGAGTAAAAGCTATTGATGATCATACGTTAGAAGTACAGCTCGATAATCCAGTGCCGTATTTTCTGAGTTTGACTACACTAGCCCCTTTCATGCCACAAAATGAAAAAGTTATTATAAAAGAGGGCAAGAATTACGGACTGGAAGCGAACTCCGTTGTTTATGATGGCCCGTTTAAAATGAGTGAATGGAAACATGAACAAAGCTTCAAACTCGAGAAAAACCAGGAATATTGGGATAAAAAAACAGTAAAATTAGATGAAATCAATTTTAAGATTGCGAAGGATAATTCAACAGCTATCAATCTTTATGAGACGGGAGCAATAGACAGGGTAAGTCTAACAGCTGAATTTGTGGATAAGTATAAAGATGATAAAGATTTTAAAACAGCGCAAGAAGGAAGGCTAATTTATTTAAAGCTAAATAATCAAAATCCTTTTTTAAAAAATGTAAATGCCAGAAAAGCAATCGATATGGGCTACAACAAAAAAGGGATTACAGATGTTCTCTTAAATAACGGTTCAACACCAGCCTACTACTTTGTCGCTAGAAATTTGGCATTTGGTCCAGATGGGAAAGATTTCTACGATACTACAGGGGACTTCAATAAAACGAATATTGCCAAGGCAAAGGAATATTGGGGAAAAGCTAAGCAGGAGCTTGGAAAACAAAGTGTCGATTTAGAGTTATTGATTGCAGAAGACGATAATAATAAGAAGATTTCCCAATATTTGAAGTACGAACTTGAAAAAAATCTACCTGGCTTAACAGTGAACATCAAGATGTCGCCTGCACAGCCAAAATTTGCGTTGGAAGATAATCTTCAGTATGATATGTCTCTTGCAGGATGGGGACCGGATTATCCAGATCCAATGACTTTCTTGGATAAATGGGTGACCAACAATAACATAGCGTATTCGAATCCGAAGTATGATGAACTGATCACAAAAGCAAAAACGACTCTCTTACAAGATCCACCAGCACGATGGAAGACTTTAGCAGAAGCTGAAGAGCTATTGCTTGAAAAAGATGCAGCCATTTCACCAATCTATCAGAACGGTGTAGCTTATTTGGAAAAATCTTATGTGAATAATGTATACAATCACCCGTATGGGGTGAAAAACTCCTACAAATGGGCGTCTATAAAAAAATAAAAGTTGAGCACGTAACATCTTTTTTAAGGAAGATTGGATTGGGTTAATTTAAGAAAATCGTAAAGGGGCTGTCTAAATTGACAACCCCTTTTTATATAGTAAATTCAGAGCAGTTAATTAAATATTTCTTAAGTATAATTTTTTAGAGTGAAATCTATTTAGATAGTAGTAACTCGTTAGATTAATAGATAGATCTTAAATTTCTTTTTTTATATATTGAAGGGATTTAGCAATAATTGACATAGTATTGCATATTTAAACAAGAATAGATATAATAATTAAAAATCTAAATATATTAAATTTTCAATATATTTAATCTTATCAGAAGTTTCATTACATAATTAATATAATTGGGGGTATTGAAATGAAAAAGGTTAAAAAACTATCGTTTGCATTTGCGGTAACGACAGCTCTAATTTTATCGGGTTGTGGCAAGGATGCGAAAACAAGTGGATCAGCAGAGAAACCATTACGAGTTGTGACTGATGCTGCTTATGCGCCATTTGAATATCTTGATAACGGTAAAATAGTAGGATTCGATGTTGATTTTACAAATGCAGTTGCTAAAGAAGCTGGATTTAAAATCAAAATTGTAAATACCGGATGGGACCCATTATTTGCTGAAATTGGTGGCAAAACTGCTGATATTGGTATGTCTTCAATTTCGATCAATGCAGATCGTGAGAAAACATATGATTTCACAACACCTTATTTTCTTTCAATTAATAAAATTTTAGTTCCTGAAGGTAGTAGTATTAAATCAGCAGCAGATTTGAAGGGGAAAGTTGTAGCAGTGCAAAATGGTACAACAGGACAAGAAGCTGTTGAAAAAATGTATGGTAAAAACAATAAAAATCTTAAAAAATTCGAAAATAACAATTTAGCAATTTTAGAGCTTCTTAGTGGAGGAGCTGATGCAGTAGTTGCAGATAATGGTGTTATTGAAGCGTATGCAAAAAACAATCCAGATAAAAAGCTAGTCGTTATTGATGATAAAAATAGCTTTGAACCTGAATTCTACGGTCTATTGCTTCAAGATGGCAGTAAATTAAAAGGTAAACTTGATAAAGCAATTAAAGAAGTAGTAAACAATGGTACTTATGAAAAAATTTACAAAGAGCATTTTGGATCAGAGCCAGATCTTGAAACATTAAAAGCAGAAGAAAATAAATAGAATACTAAAAATTGCGTAACAGCCATTTGTGTTACGCAATTTTATCTAAATGGGGGAAAAGAAATGGGATTTGATTTAGGCATTATAAAAGAATACATACCGTTTTTCCTTAAAGGAACTGCATTAACAATTGGCTTATCTTTTGCAGGAATTTTATTAGGTACAATAATCGGATTATTTATTGGATTAGGTAAAATGCAATCAAATAAATGGTTAGCACTTCCTTTTGTTTGGTATATCAATTTCTTTAGAGGAACACCATTATTTGTACAAATCTTATTAATACATTTTGGGGTAGTACCGTATTTTATCGGTGAGACAAACGCAATAGCGGCCGCAATCATTGCACTATCATTAAATGCAGCAGCATATATTGCTGAAATCTTTCGTGCTGGAATTCAATCAATTGATAAGGGGCAAATGGAAGCTTCTCGTTCCTTAGGAATGACGCATGTACAAGCTATGAAACATGTAATTCTACCACAAGCTGTAAAACGGATGATTCCTCCACTTGGAAATGAATTTATTGTCTTAATTAAGGAATCATCAATTGCAGCTATTATAGCAGCACCTGAACTGATGTATTGGAGTAGAGCGATGCAGGGGCAATATTATAAAGTGTGGGAGCCGTATATAACTGCAGCAGTAATCTATTTAGTCCTAACATTAACATTAAGCTTTGTTTTAAATCGCATTGAAAGAAGGTTGACTACGGGATGATTAAAGTAGAAAAATTAAAAAAATCATTTGGTTCTCTAGAAGTATTAAAAGATATCAACATTACAATTCAACCACGTGAAGTATGTGTTGTTATTGGTCCTTCTGGTTCTGGGAAATCAACCTTTCTTCGATGTTTAAATATGTTAGAAACAATTACAGCAGGTAAGGTATTTATTGAAGATGTTGATCTGACGGATAAAAAAGCAAATATAAATAAAATTCGCACTGAAGTAGGCATGGTATTCCAACATTTTAATCTATTTCCACATTTAACAGTTTTAGAAAATATTACATTAGCCCCTAAAAAAGTAAGAAATCGACCAAATGATTCTGCCAAAAAGAAAGCACTTGAACTATTAAAAAAAGTCGGTCTTTCAGATAAAGCAGATGTATATCCTGACTCACTATCTGGTGGACAAAAACAACGGGTTGCGATTGCAAGAGCACTTGCAATGGAGCCAAAAATAATGTTATTTGATGAACCTACATCCGCTTTAGATCCCGAAATGGTAGGAGAAGTTTTAGAGGTCATGAAGCAACTTGCTAAAGAAGGAATGACAATGGTAATCGTTACACACGAAATGGGCTTTGCTCGTGAAGTGGGTGATCGCGTAATTTTTATGGATCAAGGCTACATCGTAGAAGAAAATAGTCCAGTACAACTATTTGATTTCCCAAAACACGAACGCACGAAAAGTTTCTTAAGTAAAGTTTTATAGTGAAGATATGAAATCAGAAGGAGAGAGTCCCTATTTTTTAGGGAACCTCTTTTTTTATGATAAATAATAATTGAAGATCGACAAAAAAATCTTTTTACAGTAAAAGCAGTAAATAATCGCGAATCGCTAATTTGAATATTCGCCTATTTACTAGTTGAAGTGTTTTCTTTTCATTCTTTTCGAAATATTATGTTAAAATTTATTCAAGATAAAAAAGGAGTGTAGGACATTGGAAATTCAAAAAATTTTAGTAACTAGCCGAATTCATCATAAGCTTAAAGATCTAATTGAATCACATAATCTATCAAAAGAGTTTCGTTTTTTACCTGAAGATGAGGTAACAAAGGCGGATTATGAGTGGGCTGATACATATGTTGGTTTTCGTCCAACACCAAATTTTGAATTTGGCAACATAAAGTGGGTCCATTCTTTAGCAGCTGGCGTAGATAGTTTCATGAAAATTAGTTGGAAAAATGACGTGCTTTTAACGCGAACGATTGATGTTTTTGGTCCAAAAATGAGTCAATATTGTTTAAGTTATATACTCCAGGATTCACAATTACATGAGCAATTTTCAAATCTACAGAATGAAAACAAGTGGGAATTTCATATCCCAAAATCTTTAGAAGACCAAAAAGTTGTTATTTATGGTACAGGTGAAATCGGAGGTCATATTGGTAAGGTTTTATCAAGTTTAGGAATGAAGGTATACGGAGTTTCTATGAGTGGTCGTCAAAAACCATATTTTGAAAAAATAGTTCCATTTCAACAAAGCTCTACAATTTTAGAACATGCAGATTGGATTATAAGTGTTCTTCCGTCTACAAATGAAACTAGAAATATATTAGATATGAATACATTTAAACAGTTAAATAATGTAGGTTTTATAAATGTTGGTAGAGGAGCAACTGTGTGTGAGGACTCTTTAAAAGAAGCTTTGAATAAAGGGTATATTCGAAAAGCTATTTTAGACGTTTTTGCAGTTGAACCACTTCCAGTTGATTCAGAATTATGGCAAATGCCTAATGTAAAACTAACACCACATATTTCAGCTGTTACTTTACCAAATGATGGTGTAAAATGTTTTGTCAATACACTTAAAGGATTAGAAAATAACGAGAAAATAAGAAATATTGTGAAGATTGACAAGGGATATTAATTTTAATGAAGTAGAAATTGTTTATCGCTAGCCAGGAGATAAATGATCGTAAATTTTTTCCTTTTTATCACAAACATGTTAGGATATACAAGTAACAATTTGATAAAAAAGGAGAATACAAAAAAATGGCAATTATTGACGTTTCAATCGTACCAATTGGCACTGAAACACCTAGTGTAAGTGCGTATGTAGCAAATATACATAAAGTTTTAGAAAAGTATAATGGCGAAGTGAAATTCCAGCTTACACCTATGAATACAATTATTGAAGGCGAATTACCATTATTATTAAAAGTTGTACAAGAAATGCATGAAGTACCATTTGAAAATGGAATTTCAAGAGTTGCAACGACTATTCGAATTGATGATCGTCGCGACAAGAAAAGTACAATGGAAGGTAAGTTAGCTTCTGTTCAAGCAAAACTTGAACAAAACTAAAATTGACTCCAAAAAAGTGACTAGAAAAGTTTAACGACTTCTAGTCACTTTTTTTATGAAATGGAAAAAAAATCGTGTGATTATTTCGACTATTTTATTGAAATTCCATTATTTAACTGATAAAATAAACTAATCAGTCAGTTTAAATATATTTATTAAGTAAAGGAATGTGTTCAATGCCAAAAGTTTCAGATGATTATAAAGAACGCAAAAGAGAGAGTCTTCTTGAAAGTGCTTTAAAATGTTTTGGAGAGAAGGGATATCATATGACAACAATGGATGATATTGTTGCATATTCCAAAACGAGTAAAGGGCTAATTTATAATTATTTTAAAAGTAAGGAAGAACTTTATTTAACTTTAATGCAAGAAAGAACAGTCCAAACTTTTGAAAAAATTAACCAACGATTTCAAAATATTAGTTCATCAAAAGATAAGTTAAAAGAATTATTTCAAATGTATAGTGAAATATCTTTAACTGAAATATGGCGAAATATGATTAGAGTCCATATGGAGTTTTGGATTAATTCAGCAAGACATGAAAATCTACAAGCCATTATGATTGAAAGGTACAAAGATCAATATCGTTTATTTTTAAGTGAAATTATTAAACAAGGAATCGCATCTGGTGAATTTAAGAAAACAATTGATCCTGATATTATTTCTAGTTTGTTTTGGGCTAATATCGATGGTATTTGCTTACATTATTCAGTAGTAGAAGAAGATGAAATTTACAAAGCGCAATTTAAAGTTGCAGAAGAAATGATCATGTCTTATATAGTCATTCAAAATTAAAGTTTTGGGTAGAGAAAGGGAACACTTTCCTACCTAAACTTTAAATTCAGAAAATTTTTTATGTTAAAAATAAAGCAAACAACATACACTATTCATATAATAAAATAAACTTAATAGTCAGTTTTAATTTGAAAGGGGGGATAGAGATGAATTCAGTTCAAATTAGAATTATTTGTTTATCTATGTATTAATAAGTGCGTATTTTCATAGAATGAAGGGATTTTTAATGGGAAAGAAAGTCTATTTTTTGTATACAAAGGCGTTCTCAGACATAGGTAGTATGATGGAATTGGTTGTAATGAATGCAGTGATTTACGAGATGACGAAAAGTACATCTTGGCTGGCTGCGGTTTTAGCACTTCGTGTTTGTGGAGGGATTGTAACAAGTTTATTTTCTGGTGTAATTGCGGATCGTTCTAATCGAAGAAAGCTAATGATATTCTCAGATATTACTAGAGGAATAAGTATATTAATATTATGTATTTTCCCTTCACCAATCATGTTTGCGATTGTAGCATTTATCATTGGTGCATTAGGAAGTTTTTTTTCAGTCAGCTTCAGTGCGGATTTACCTCAAATATTTGGTGAAGAAAATATATTAAAAATAAATGCCTTTATTTCACGACTTGCTGCAATTAGTATGGTAATTGGATTTTTAGGCTCAGCATTCTTATCAAAGGTTGTAGACTATCGTGTAATCATTGGAATAGATGCCCTTTCTTATTTCTTGTCAGCCTTCGTTCTAATCTTTTATAAATGGGAAAATACGGTTAAAAAAGAAGTAAGTAATCAATGGAAACAATTAGTTAATGATTTGAAAGAAGTAAAAACTTATGTGCTAATTAAACCTTTATTAGTATTTGTATTCATTGTATTTTTATTTCAAACATTCTCAGCAAGTTCTCATAATGTCGGAGTCCCAATATTAGCAGAAAAAATTAACTCAGAACATGCAACATTTTATCAAGGACTCATTTGGGGAACTTGGGGTATTGGAGGAATCCTTTCGACCTGGATAATTCCTAAGGTTTCTAGGTTAAAACAACATTATCTGTTTATGTATTACGGAACTTCAGTTTTAACATCAATCGGCTTCATTTTATTTCTATCGAATCATACTTTATGGGTAGTATTTTTCTTCGCTTTTTTTACTGGCTTCTTTGATAATGCAGCAGGTACTTATTTTTCAACAATGATTCAGAAAACCGACAATTCTATAAGAGGTAGAATCTTCGGAGTAGCAAATTTGTTAAATAGGGTTGGTTTTACAATTGGTTTTGTAGCTGCATCACCATTATTATCATTTTTATCCATGCCACATCTTGTTTGGTTGTTTCATGGTAGTCTTATCATTGTGATTATATGTGTAACTAGTTATTTACTATTTAATAAAAAAATTGTTTTTAACGATGATCAACTTCAACAAAATGAACTTATCATTTCTAAATAAAAGGACGTGTGATTTTATGGAAACAAGTTTGAAAAAAAATATTGCACCGGAAAAAATAAATTATGTCAGATGTAACGAAGTAGACATTGAGTTAGCTTATCAAGCATTTACGATTGGTTTTTCAGACTATATCGTTAAATTCAATTATTCTAAGGAGCAGTTTGAAAATTTGTTTTTTGGGCCAGAAGGAAATAGACTTGAGCACTCCTTCGTAGCAATTTATGAAAATGAAGCGGTAGGTGTAATTTTAGGCGGTATAAAAATGTATGAATCGATTAAAACGATGCGATGTGGGACTTTGGCTATTAGTCCTGATTATAGGGGATTAGGTGTTAGTCAAAAATTATTTGAACTGCATAAAGAAGAAGCAGAGAAAAACGGATGTAAACAACTATTCCTAGAAGTAATTGTCGGAAACGATCGTGCAATTAATTTTTATAAAAAACTTGGATACGAAAAGATTTATGACCTTTCTTATTTTTCTAAATCAGATTTAGAAAGTTTAAAACAAATACAATTAACATCTAATACAGAAATAAATAAAGTAGAATTTACTACTTTCAAAGAAACAATTACAAATTGGGACTATCATATAAACTGGCAAAATGATATTGATTATTTAGAAAAACTATCTAATTTTAGTTACTATCTTGCTAGAGTTAAAGATGAAAATATAGGTGCGTTAGCAGTCAATGAAAATGGTAGAATCAGCTTCCTAATGGTTGATAAAGTTTACCGTCATCGAAAAATTGCTACTAGCTTATTACAATCTGCGGCTAGTGAACTAAATTTAAATTCTTTGTCCTCATCAATTCCAAATAACAATAGTCTTCAAGGTTTCTTGCAAAAACTAGAATTTAAGAAAGAAAAAATAGCTCAATATGAAATGTACAAAATGATTTAGGATCAGACGGAAAAAGGGACAGTACTCTCCGCCTTTGAATTTGTACTTTTGCCTATCTACTTGACCTTGCTCCTAAATGAGCTAATCTCCGTACATTAGATAGTATGGAGGTGATTAATAATGTATAATGATCGTCAGCAAATCGAGCAACCATATTATCATTTTTCCGGTGTACCGCAACAAGAAGATGAAAGATTTTTCCCATTTTTCTTTCCGTTTTTATTAGGAGCAGCGGCATTTGGCCCATGGGGCTTTGGAAGACCTTGGGGATATTATCGTCCATGGGGATGGTACCGTCCGTGGGGATGGGGAAGACCTTGGGGGTTCTATCGTCCATGGGGATGGGGAAGACCATGGTAAATTAAGTGTTTTCGAAAATATTAATCTGTAAAAATCAAAAAATATCCCACAAGGAAAATAAATACCTTGTGGGTAGTTTTATGTCAGTATTAATTTTATGATAAATGGGATCAAAATAGAGGCAAATATCGCACTAAGCGTCATTGTAATTGAACTGATTGCTTGTTCAATTTTCCCATATTCTGCCGCTTTTGCTGTACCTATCCCATGTGATGAAATTCCATACGACGCCCCGATCGCAACAGGGTGGTCTATTTTAAATATTGATAGAATTGCAGGACCAAACATTGATCCTGAAATACCGGCAATCATTACATATACAATCGTTAAAGACGGAATACCACCAATCATTGAAGTGATCCCCATAGCTAAAGGGGTTGTAACTGATTTTGCTGCCAAAGAAAGCAGGATGATTTTTTTTAATCCGAGCCATAGTGATAAGTATACACCTGAAAGTAGGCCAATTAGTGTTCCAGCAAATACACTAACTAATATTGAAATACAGTGTTTCTTTAATGTTGCTCGATGCTCATATAATGGATAGGCAAAAGAAACAACTGCAGGACCTAAAAGTAAGTTAATCCACTTTCCTCCATACATATACGATTCATAAGAAATATGAAGATTTACAAGAATAATAATAATGACTGTAGTAGAGGTAACAATTGGAATCATTAGTGAGTAAGTGAATTTAGCGTACATTTTTTTGGCAAGAATATAACATAAAATGGTTAAGAGGATAAATAATAAACTTTTAATGTCCTTCATTCGTATCCCTCCCAACTAATACATCGTTTGATTGTTTTTTATGGGCTCTTGAAGTAAGATACGAACTAATGCTAGCAGTCAAACTAAATACAACTGCTGTACTAACTAAAACAATTAGAATTGAAATTAAACCGTGAACATTTAAAATCGAAGAATAATTCATTATTCCTACAGTAGCTGGAATAAATAAAAGTGTTAAATGCTTACTTAAAAAATTACTACCATCTCGAATCCATTTTTCTTTAAAAAGTGGTATAAATAGTAAACAAAATAAGAGCAACATACCAATAATACTTCCTGGGATCATCAGATGAAATTGTTTCTGAATGATATTTCCAATAAAAAATAATAAGTAAAGAAAGCTTATTTGAACAATCAATTGTACAAATCTCATTTTCAACATCCTTTGATTCTTACTAACTAATAGACTATTAATCTTCATATTGTACAATAAATTATGGCGAAAATGTGAACTTTTTTCATTATGATAAAAATGCATCTTTATATAAAAAAGATTATAATAGACTTATCATATTAATAGAGGAAGTTATATCATATGAAATCATTTGTAGCGTTTGATTTTGAAACAGCAAATTATAATCGACATAGCATTTGTGCTGCCGGTTTTATATTTGTTGAAGAAGGGGTAATTGTTGACCAAGTTTACTCTCTAATTAATCCAGAAGAAGAATTTTATTCGATGAATATTTCTGTACATGGAATTAGACCAAGAGATGTACAAGATGCACCTCTGTTCCCAGAATTTTATGAAACGATTAAAGATAAAATTGAAGGGAAAACATTAGTGGCACATAATTTAGCGTTTGATGGTTACGCATTAAAAGATAATTTATCAAGATATGGCGTACCTTCATCTTTAAATAATTTACTATGTTCACTTCAGCTTGCTAAGAAAGTATTGCCAAAACAATCTCGTTATTCATTAGATACGTTATCGAGTCAATTTGGTATTTTATTAGAACATCACCACCATGCTCTAGCAGATGCAGAAGCTTGTGCGAAAATATTTCTTCATTTAACGAAGGAATATGAAATTTCATCCTTTGAAGAGTTATATGAAAAAACTTCAATTTATCACGGGCAGATTCATCAATTTGATTATCGTTCATCATTAGTAAAACCGAAACCGAAACGTAAATTGGAGAAAAAAGTATGAAATTAATATCTTGGAATGTAAACGGTATAAGAGCATGTGTACAAAAAGGTTTTTTAGATTATTTTAATGAACAAAAAGCGGATCTATTTTGTATACAAGAAACGAAGTGCCAAGAAGATCAAATAAGCTTGGAATTAGACGGCTATTATCAATATTGGCATTCTGCAGTAAGAAAAGGTTATTCTGGTACTGCAATTTTTACGAAACATAAACCATTAAATGTAAGTTATGGGTTTAATGGTAAAGAAGAAGATCAAGAAGGTAGGGTATTAACCTTAGAATTCGAGAAATTTTATATGGTAAATGTTTATACGCCAAATTCTCAGAGAGATTTAGCTAGATTACCGATAAGATTAGAATGGGAAGATGAGTTTAAAAACTATTTAAATAAGCTCGATGAACATAAACCTGTCATCTTATGTGGGGATTTAAATGTCGCACATAATGAAATCGATTTAGCAAATCCAAAATCAAATCGAACGAATTCAGGCTTTACAAAAGAAGAACGTGGTAAAATGACAGCATTATTAGAAAGTGGATTTACTGACAGCTTTCGATTTTTAAACCCAACGAAAGAAGGTTCATATAGTTGGTGGTCTTATATGGCAAAAGTACGTGAACGAAATATTGGATGGCGTATTGATTATTTTATTATTTCAAATAGACTTCAAAATAAACTAATAAATTCAGAAATTGACTCCCATATTATGGGGAGTGATCATTGTCCAGTTGTGTTAACGATGGATAATTCGATCATTTAATGTTTGAAGAAAGCCCTATTTTTGATAGAGCTTTCTTTTTTATCTCTGTTATAAAAGATTGTTGATTTTCTTATACAACTAAATTGCATATTAGTGTAATAAGGAAAATGAAGGTAATAGTAAATGATTTGTAGAATTAATAGTTAAAATTCATCTACCATGGGAGTACGATATAAACTCTCTTCACTATTGTGAATCTGAGGAATCATGGATGGCTAACGAAATGCTTTTGTTGCATAAGAAAACGCAAAGACCACAATTTTTTGTGGACTTATTTTTTGTTCGAAAATTAACAATTTACATTAACAGAGCCTTTTTAATAGGCATTTAGTAAGTCAAAGTAAAGCAATTATGCGTAAACTAAAATTAGGACAAAGTCTAAAAAAATTTGTAAAACTAACTAATAGTTGAAAAGGGATGTGAAATTCCTATGAGTATAAAGTGGCTAGAATGGGCACAAAAAATCCAAGCAATTTCTCAAGCAGGATTGACTTTTACGAAAGATGTCTTTGACAAAGAAAGGTATGAAGAACTAAGACATATTAGTGCTGATATTTTAAATCATTATTCGGAATTACAAATTGAGGAAATCGAAGGATTGTTTCGCAATGAACGGGGGTATCCCACACCGAAGCTTGATGTTAGAGGTGTCGTGTTTAAAAATGGTAAAATATTATTAGTAAAAGAAAAGCTAGAAAATAAATGGTCTTTACCAGGTGGTTTTTGTGACGTTGGATTATCTGCTTCAGAAAATGTAGTAAAAGAAATTTTTGAAGAATCAGGTTATAACGTTAAAGCGAAGAAACTACTAGCAGTTTTAGACATGACAAAGCACGACCATCCACCTCATTCGTATCACTACTATAAACTATTTATACAGTGTGAAATGATTGGTGGTAATCCCTCGACTGGACCAGAGACAAGTGATATTGATTTCTTTGATCTAGAGCATTTACCAGAACTTTCGCTCAATCGAAATACTGTTTCTCAATTAAAATTAATGTTTGAATATTATCAAGATCCTAATAAAGAAACTTGTTTTGATTAACATTATTTAAAAATAAAAAAATAGTGAATCGATCATTTTAGAGTTGCATATCGCAGCTCGATTTTGTTTTAAAGGAGATAATTTTTTAAAAAATACATATTTAGAATGAATCATTAAATAGAAAGAACTACTTTATCAATCTGAAAGGAGAATTGATTTGAATACAAGCACGATGAACTTTGTAAAGTTTGAAAATGAATTAAAAAAAGAACGGATTTCAAGTTGTCTAATTTATCAAAATGAAGAAATTAAGTATCATTTTTATAAAAATTCAAAAAGTGAAACAAAACTATTCAAAATTAATTCCGTTACGAAAAGTGTTTTATCAATGTTAATAGGAATAGCAATTGATAAAGGCTTTATTGAAAGTGTTGATGTACCAATTTCTACATATTTTCCAACGATCGAAACGAAAAAACGAGAAATTACGATCGAACATTTGCTAACAATGACACCTGGATATGATTGGCAAGAGTGGGGAGAATGGGGTGGGCGTCCATTCCCAATGATTAATAGTAAAGACTGGATCCAATATGTACTAGAAAAAGAAATGGTTCATAGTCCGGGTGAAAAAATGATTTATGATTCTGGAGCATCACAAGTACTAAGTGCGATTATTCAGATGGTAACGAATGAAAAACTATCTACTTATGCAAAACGTTTGTTATTTGATCCGCTGGGAATTAAGGAGTTTATTTGGCACGAAGATTCAAAAGGAATTAATATTGGGGGATTTGGCTTAAGTTTAAAGACAGATGATTTATTAAAGCTTGGGATTTTAATGATGCAAAAAGGAAAATGGAATAATAGACAAATCATTTCAAGTGAGTGGATTGAAAAATCAACAAAAGCGAAGTATCATACATATCCACATGTTGGTGCATATGCCTATCACTGGTGGGTCCTTGAAAATAATGAGATAAAGGAACTTGATTCGACAATATATTTTGCTATGGGTTATGGCGGTCAATTTATCATTATTTCACCAAAAAATCATTTCGTAGCTGTTTTTACGAGTGCAAAATATATTAATACTTTTACGCCTTTAAAACTTATTCAAAAATACATTCCTTTACTATTCAAAAATGAATAGGGCTTTAAAAAGTTAAAAGTTTATAAATAGAATCCTATTTTTGCCTCTAAATTTTGTATGATTTTTTTATTTAAGAATAGGAATTTACAGAAAAATGTCGAATTAAGTAATTAGAAAATATAAAAAACAACTTGATAATAGCTCCAAGAAGGGATGAAGATTGATGTTTTTGGTGACAGAAGACTTCAAAACATTTATAAGGAACTATCCAATCACAACTGTTATGGTTGGTTTATGTTCTATATTAGCAATTATTACGACATTTTTAGGTGGATATACGATTGAAAACATCATCAAATTAGGTGGATATGAGCACGAATTAGTAAAACAAGGGGAAATATGGAGACTTTTTACTTATGCATTTATGCACGGTAGCTATGCTCATTTTTTTATGAATATGACCTTTATGATTATTTTAGGTAGACCATTGGAACGAGTGTTAGGTTCAGTCAAATTTTTATTATTTTATTTATTATCGGTGATCATTACAGGACTGATTATTAATTTTAATTACTTGCCTAATACAGTTGAGACAGGGGCATCCGGAGTTGGCTATGCTTTTTTAGGAATGTATTTATTTATTACCGTTTTTAGAAAAAAGATGCTCTTTTCAGATGATCGTAAGTTTGTCATTACATTTTTAGGAATCGGATTACTAACTTCATTGATTATCCCATCGATCAGTTTAACTGGCCACTTGGCGGGGATGATTATCGGATTTTTGATAACTCCTCTATTATTAAAAAAGAGTGCAAAGTTTCAAAACTCTGTTAATGTTTAAGCTTTTTTACATAGCTAAAGTAAATGAGTTGATCAATAAAAAATATAAAAACAAACCTAGTTCATTTGAATTAGGTTTATTTTTATTAATAGCTACTGTTCATTATGATTGATTTTTTGTTCCATTGACGTTGAGAAATTTAAATCTAAAAGTTAAAATAATCGTAAGTTCGCTATTTTAAAATAGAATTCATTTAAGTTGCAAATAAAACAGGACTTATTATTTTATTTGGTAAATGGGTATTAAAAACTGCATATTATCAATTTAAAAGGTGGAACGATGCTGGTGTACCACTAAAAAGACTTGCAGTGAATGTGTCGGTTGTTCAATTTAGATTTTTAAAAATTCAAAATGTAAATAAGAAAAAAGTAAGTTTCATGAACAGCTTATAAACGCTAAATTTAGTAGGAGTGAAGACACATTTGAAACGTACTCGATTATTGTTGGTCATTATTATATCAATCGTTTTTGTAGGAAGCTCACTTCATTATTTTAATAAAACTGAAACAACTAAATTTGAACAAAGTTTTGACATAGATTACCGTAACATACAAAATTTTTCAAAAACAGGTTATGATTTCACTGAAGTTTTAAAGATTTATTCAAATGAATATTTAAATAAAGTTGTAAGTGATAATGGGATGGCAGACGTAAGTTACATCCATTATGATCCGATAAAGAAAGAGTTCAATAGTGATTCGATTAAAGATACTAAGTATGAAAGTAAAAAGGGGAATATTACGGGAATCGGAAATCCAAAAGTTAATCCATTGAGATTTAAGGAAATATTGTTGGCAGATCGATTAAATAACTATTTTTCAGAAATATACAGTTCATATCCGGAAATTTCTTGGATTTACTATACAAGCATCTCTGGTTTTAATAATTTATATCCTTTTGTTTTGTCTACTAAATTTAAATTTACGAATGATGTATTAAAAGAAGAAAGTTCAACCTTAGGAACAATCGAGACAAATCCATCTCGAAAACCTTATTGGAGCCGTCCATATTTGGACAAAGCAGGTAAAGGGATGATGGTAACAGTTTCTTCTCCTGTTGATTATAAAAAACGATATGTTGGATCAATTTCAATTGATATTACATTTGAAAATTTAAGTAAAGAATTAAATAAAGATTATACAGCCATTTTATCGGACGAAAAGGGAAGTATTATAGCTTCTTCAAAACAAGAATTTTTATCATCTGATAAAATCATCAATTTGTCTAAATTAGATCAAATGTATTCTCGTGGATCTTTAAAAAAATTAAATTCAATGCAGGATGGGACATTCACAATTTTTAACGGAATGAAAGTGTTAAAACGTAATATACCAGGTACGGATTGGACGTTTTATTACATTTTATCAACCTCAGCTATGATAAAAACTATTGGGATTAAGATTCTACCAATCATCTTTATCACTATTCTTTTAGTATGTATAACATGGATTGGGGTAAAAAGAATGGATGCTGAAAAAAAGTTAAAGGAATTAGTAAAGGATTTAGAATGCAAAAAAAACGAGCTTGAAGATCTTTCATTAAAAGATCCTTTAACTGGTGTATTAAATCGAAGAGGGTTTTATGAATTGATACTCTCTGATTTAGAAAAAATAAATGAAACTCAATTAAACTGTTCATTCTTGATTTTTGATATCGATAATTTTAAAAAAATTAACGATCATTATGGGCATACTGTAGGAGATTTTGTAATAAGTCAGAGTGCGAAATTAATGAAAGAATTGATTCGAAATGAGGATTACTTAGGACGATGGGGTGGAGAAGAGTTTCTAATCGTATTCACGAATACACCATTTCATCAATCGAAAGAAATCGCAAAAAGACTAAGAAGTGCGATTGAGGAACACGAATTTCATTATGAAGGTCAAAACATAAACGTAACGATGACGGTTGGACTATCGAGATTTTACCCGCAAAAAGGTGTAGTTGATAGTATTAATCGTGCTGATCAGGCTATGTATGTAGGAAAACAACGTGGGAAAAATTGTGTTATTTGTTTTGAAGATTTATATGGTGAAGAACCTTCATAAAAAATAGAAGGTTCTCTTTTGTTAAATTTTAGTAATCATACTGTTCTATAATTCGGTCTGCAGTTTGTCGATTTCTACATAATTTGTATAGATCATTAAAAAATTGTTCTACTTCATTAGTAGTTCTCGGAATGGGTATTTCTATTTGAAGTGAACCAAATGCTTGTTTGAAATAAGCTTTTCTCTCAGCATTTTTACCGTCTCGTTTCAATGGATTATATTTCCAAACTAAAAAATGTAGGCCATCTTGCTCTCGAATTTCTCTTATTTCTGCAGCGGTTGTCGATTTATTTTCAACATAGATGACTAAATAAAAATTATCATTTCGATGCCAGTCGATTAATAGCAAATAATAACTTTCTTCCTCGATTTTACTTAAATGAAAGGCTGAAACAATCGGTTTACCATTTGCCCATTGTTGAAAATTATGTAACGTATTTAAAGTTGTTGGAATTTCTTCAATACTAAATAAAGAATGGTTTGAAGCCATCCATTTTATAATATGATCTGAAATACTGATTGCAATCTCTTTTTTCATCATTTACCTCAACTAAAATTTAGACCTTTCACTTATCATATCATCAAAATCGACACAATTAAATTCTTCCTTGTAATAATCTACCATCTATAAGTTATAGTCCAAATACTCATATTATTAATGATGATTTAACCTAAGGAGGATTTTATAATGGCAAGAGGTAAAAGCTTTAATCATAAGAAAAAAGGTCATGAACCAACTCACCCAAAAGGATCACTAGTCGCTCCTGAAGACCGTAAACATGAAGATCGCGAAGAAGATTATATTGTGACAGAAGAAGCATTTAAAAATCGTATTCAATAAAAAATGATAAAATGGGACTCAGATTGTATAGACCAACCTGAGTCCATTTTTATTTTTAGTAATTTTAATTAGGTTTAGTAGTTACTTATGTAACAGAGTCTAACTACTTTAGATGAATGAACTTTTTTTACCGAGTTCTACTTTCATTTACTTCATAACTAATCAATTTTCCAATTCATACAAAAACTAATTGTTTTTTAATTATAAATTGTCAATTAAATTAAAATTTGAATAAACTAATTTAAATACTGTTTGAACGGGGGTGTCAGATTGAGGGATTTAATTGATGATTTACCGCTAATCGGTGCTTATTTTTTATTATTTGGTACATCAACAGCGGCTGTTGGGATTTCAAGTAAAAAGATTGTAAGTGAGAACTTTGGTAGAAGATTATTTGCTACAGGGAATGCAATTGAAGCATTTGGCAACTCCATTCAAGCTATTGGTAGAGAAAAATTATATAAGAAAGCAAAAAAAGAAAATGAAAAAGAAAAAGATATTGAATTAACTTTGATGATTGGTGCTTGGATTCAAGCAATTGGAAATAGTACAAATACATTTTCAACAAATTTAGAAATTGAAGGGTTGGAAAGAGAAGGTCATAAATTAAATGCTGTTGGAAGTGTCATTCAATCAATAGGTGCTCAAATTGAAACAACTGCGGCATTAATGGAGAAAACGCAACTAGATAATATTGAGGCTTATGGAAATCAATTAATCGGTTTAGGTGCTTTAATAGACGGCATTGGTAATGTGGCATTACTACATGAAAAAGTTACATTAGGTGAAGACTTATTACTTGTTGGAAGCTGGGTTCAAGTGTTCGGAGCAATTTTAATTATTTATGCACTGCGAAATAAAAGAAACGAATCTGAAAAAGAGCACTTAGAATACCGATATGGCTATTATCCAAATAAACAGTTCGAGTGGTAAATTAATAATTTTTTGTTAAGAATACGAAAAAAGAAGGTATCTATTCGTTAATAGCAAATATTATTATTAAAATTATATTAAAACAAAATGTTTTTCTGTCATAACATTTTATGAGAAAATAGTATATGAATTAAACCAATTTTTTGAAACAGAGGTATGATTAGATGAATTTAAAAATAATAACAGATAGTGCGGCTGATTTACCAAAGGAGATCATTGAACAATATCATATTGATGTCATTCCACTAAGAGTCTATTCAGAAGATGAAAAAGAATATTTTGATGGTTTAACATTGGATTCAAAGACTCTATTTAATGAAATGCGAAACGGAAAAGCATTTAAAACATCTCTTCCTTCGTATGAGTCTATTTATAATACTTTCGTAAAATATGCAAAAGAAAATACCCCATGTATTTATATTGCGTTTTCTTCTGAACTTTCTGGTACATATCAATCAGCAGTAATGGTAAAAAATGAGTTTGAAGAGGAATTTCCTGATTTTGATTTAGAGATATTTGATACAAAAAGTGCATCTATTGGACAAGGATTAATAGCTATTCATGCTGCAAAACTTGCCTCAAACGGAGCAACAAAAGAAGAGGTTGTAAATAATATAAAAAATAGCATACAACATATTGAACATATCTTTACAGTAGATGACCTTCAGTATTTGGTACGTGGTGGTCGCTTGAGTAAAGTGGCTGGTTTCGTAGGAAATTTATTAAATATTAAACCAATCTTACATGTTGAAGATGGAAAACTAGTCCCACTTGAAAAAATTAGAGGTTCTAAAAAATTAATAAAAAGAATTCTTGAAATTATGGAATCTCGAGGGACAAATTTATCAAATCAAATAATTGGTATTTCACATGGTGATGACTTAGATAAAGCAAATGAAATAAAAAATGCGATGACAGAGGAATTTGGATGTAAGGAATTTGTCATTAATTCAATCGGGTCTGCTATAGGTGCTCATGCAGGACCTGGTACTTTAGCGATATTTTTTATGAACGAAAATAAAAAATAAACTAATGTAAAGAGCTAATTTTGAAATAGTTAGCTCTTTTTATTTTAATTTTCTGACAATATTATCCGGATAATAATTCATACATAATTACTTTATAAAATGTAAATAGTATTTATGTAATCTTCAACAACTATTATGATGGGGTGAAAAACGATGTCAATTTTAGATAACTGGGATCAATGGAAAGATTTTTTAGGAGATCGATTAGAAGCAACAGGTGACAAAGGTGTTGGTGAAGGTGCTATTTCTGAAATGGCATATCGCTTAGGAAATTACTTAGCAAATGAAGTTGAGCCAAAAAATGCAGAAGAGCAAATTTTAAAAGATCTTTGGAATGTTGCAGATGAACAAGAGCAACATACAATTGCTCATTTAATGATGAAGTATGTTAAAAATAAATAAATAATGTGATTAAAAATAGCCTTTCTGAATAGAATCATAAGGGCTATTTTTTATTTGTTTAATGTATTCTTTTTATGACATTGCAAGTTTACAAAAAATCAACAAAAATAATTAAACATTAAACTTGAAATGGGTATATGAATAAATTATACTGTACTTATTGTAAATACTGTTTCTAACTTAAGGACAATTACTATTTACATTTAGATTTTTTTTATGTATGATAGACTTTCTGTTCAAATTTCGCTTTTATCATTAAAAGATTTTTATACTAATAAATACAATAGAAAATTTGACTGAATTACAACACAGTTTTTCAAAATAGATAGAAGAAATGGGGATATTATATGAATAATCAGCAAAATTCGGCTGACACGCCGTTTAGCGTAAAAACGATTATTGGTCCAATGATGGCTGTAATCGTCGGTATGATCATGGTTATTTTAGATAGTACGGTAGTAAACGTAGCATTACCTGGAATTACCGATTATTTTAAATCTGATTTAACAAAAATGCAGTGGACAATTACAGGATATACATTAGCATTATCAGCTGTCATTCCACTTGCAGGCTGGATGTCTGATCGTTTTGGTGCTAAGAAAATTTTCTTATTAACGATTTTGTTTTTTACAATCGGTTCAGTTCTTTGTTCTGTAGCACAAACACCGGAACAGTTAATTTTATTCCGAGTAATACAAGGAATCGGTGGAGGAATGGTTGCGCCAATCGGTATGGCAATCATCTTTAGATTAGCTCCTCCAGAAAAAATAGGCTCAATTATGGGGATGCTTGGAATTCCAATGTTACTTGCACCTGCATTAGGTCCTGTTATCTCAGGTTGGTTCGTAGAGTATTCAACTTGGCACTGGATTTTCCTAATTAATTTACCAATCGGAATTATTGCATTAATAATTGGTGCTAAATTTTTACCTAATTTTGAATCAAAATCAGTACCTGCTTTAGACAAATTAGGCATTATTATTGCGCCAATCGCCTTTTCAATGTTAGCTTACGGAGTTAGTCAAAGTTCAACAAGTTGGACTTCAAGAGAAACATTAACAGGTTTAATTGTTGGTGGAGTTGCATTATTACTTTTCATCTTTGTAGAGCTTCGCCTAAAACAACCTTTACTAGAGTTACGTGTATTTAAATCATCTGATTTTGTTAGAAGTATTTTAATTACATGGATTATGCAAATTGCATTATTCGGTTCTTTCCTAATCGTTCCATTATTTTTACAAACAGTTAAACAATATGGGGCATTTGAAACGGGCTTAATTATGTTACCACAAGCAGTAGCATCTGCTTTAATGATGCCAATTGGCGGTAAAATGTATGATAAAGTTGGTGCTAGACCGATGGCGTTAGTTGGTTTAACCATTATCACTACTTCATTATTCATTTTCTCTAAAATTTCAGTAGACTCATCAAATACATTTATTATGTTAACACTTGCTATGATGGGTGCTGGAATGGGATTATCAATGATGCCGATTAATACACACGTACTACAATCTGCACCAAGACATTTAGTTAGTCGTGTAACTCCTTTAACTGCAGCAGCTCAGCAAGTTATGGTATCATTTGCAGTAGCGGGTATGGCTGGATTTTTAACTTCTAGCACAAAGGATTATATGGCAAAAACAACGAATCCGTTAAATGCGATGATTTCAGCATTTGGTGATACATTCTTACTAGCAGCAGGAATTGCATTAGCAGGAGCTTTGTTAGCAATCATTTTACGTAAACCAAAAGTACAAGAAGCAGATGCTTCAAAAGAAGAGCTTGACGAGTCAAAATCTTCTATGATGGTTGGACATTAATCAAAAAAGAAGCCAAATTTAAAATTGGCTTCTTTTTTTGTCATTTTGGATAATAATTTAAATAGTATCGAAAAAATTTTAATAATTAAAACATTTATTAGAGAAATGTTATAAAACTAATTGAATTGTAATAAAAATGTCCTTATTATGTAAGGTTAGTTATGTATAATAAAGGCTCAAAAATAGATTTACTTTACAATGGAGCTGATTGAATGATTAAAAGTATTTGCAAAACTACTTTAGCACTATCAATTTTAACTGGAGGTTTATTCTATGGAAATCCTACTCCAAGTTCAATTAAAATCGTGGAAGCTGCGACGATAAGCGGTACAGTAACTGCATCAGTTTTAAATATAAGAAGCGGTCCAAGTACAAGTTATAAAATAATTGGGACACTTAAAAAGGGTGCAAAAGTTACAATTACAAGCACAAGTGGATCTTGGTATAAAATGACAAGTGGGACAAAAACTGGATGGGTTTCAAGTAAATATATTAAAAAAACACCAACTACAGTTTCTACCTCGACCGTAAATAAAATGAAAACTTTAGGTACTTCAAAGCAATTAATCATTGTATCAGCAGAAAATGAAAGTACGAGAAACGTGTTAATTGAAACATTTGAAAAAAGCGGTACTAGTTGGAAAAAATTACATACATATTCAGGTGTAATCGGTAAAAATGGCATGATTAGTAGTAAGCATGAAGGTGATTATGAAACGCCTGAAGGGAAATATACAATTACAACAGCATTCGGTAGATATTCAAATCCAGGTACGAAAATGACTTACCGTAAAATTACTTCAAATGATGTTTTTGTAGATGATTCAAATAGTAAATTATATAATACTTGGCAATTAGCATCAGAAAATAACGGGAGATGGAAATCTGCTGAAAAGATGAATATCTCACAATATGATTACGGATTTGTGATTAACTATAATACAGCGAGAACTCCAGGAAAAGGTAGTGCCATCTTTTTTCACGTAGCTGGAACCTCGGGATATACTGCAGGCTGCACAGCTACATCTAAAACGAATGTAGTATCCATTTTAAAATGGTTAGATCCTGCCAAAAAACCACTAATTATTCAAACGCCATTGAATAAATTAACTCAATATTAATTTGATTTGAAACTGGTCAATGATTTGATCAGTTTTTTTTGTGTTTCAAACTTTCGAATTTAACCAAAAAAAAGGCTGTCTAATAGACAACCTTCAGACTGTTGATCTAAAACATTATCAATATAGAACAACAAAAGTCTAAGTATACATTATATAAGCAAAAATTATAAAGGTTCATACTCATAACAGGTTCATTAGAAAGGAACATACATATGATAGGCTCATGAGGAAGTAAACCACCGAAAAATAGAAAGGTACTTCCTCATAACAGGTTCATGAGGAAGTAAACCAGCGAAAAATAGAAAGATACTTACTCATAACAGGTTCATGAGGAAGTAAACCAGCGAAAAATAGAAAGATACTTACTCAAGCCAGGCTCATGAGGAAGGAAACCAGCGAAAAATAGAAAGATACTTCTTCATAACAGGTTCATGAGGAAGTAAACTAGGGAAAAATAGAAAGATACTTCCTGAAGCCAGGCTCATGAGGAAGGAAACCAGTGAAAATTACAGTGTTCTTTACTCATGACAGGTTTTAGTCGAAATCAACCAAAAATTAGCGTAGTTGACAAGCTCATTTTTCAACACTTTGAAAAAGGCTGTCTCAAAGGTCCTGTTTGATTAAAAAACCGTCAAATTAAAAAAGCAAGAATGCTATTAAATCAACATTCTTGCGTTTTGTTTTTTAAATTTCAAAGCTGAAATCTACCTTTTGGAACAGCCTCTTCAAAAATTATTATTAAAGCTTATATTAGTTTAATGAGCATTATTTTACGGCATTAACAAGTTGCTTCATCGAGTTAAGCTGTGATGATAGCTCTTTAAACCAATCTTCATCTCCTGTTGAAAGGGCTAAGTCAATAAGAAAGCGAATCTGTTCTTTATTTGCCACAATGGAATCAGGGATTTTCTTGACATTTCTATTTAGCATTTGTATTGTTTTGCCAACAGTTGTTTTCTTATCTGAAGTGATTACACTTACATTTACAATTTCATCAAGAATAGAAAATGATTCAACATAACCGATTACTAATTCTCCATCAATTGATCTACCTTTAACCCAGTCACCTGTTTTTAAAATTGATTCTTTATTTAAGTTCATTTTTTCCACCTACTTATTTAGAGTTAATAAATTTATAATGGTCAAATCTGCATTTTGCCTGAACTGTAATTTTTTTTATTACATTTCGGGCAAAGAAAGGCATAGCCTTCACTTTTTTAGCTGCTCAATTCTCATATTTGATATGATCGACAATGTCTTTTATAGTGTATTGCTTTAAATAGCCCCCAAGATGTTTTTCAGCACCTAAGAATATATTAAAAAGAACATTTTGCATATTTGCCCCAACAAGACACTTTTCATTCGATTCTGGGCACTTAGGCTGTAATGCACCCTCAGAGGTGATCAAATAAATGTCCCATAGATTAATTTTATTTAAGTCTAAGGCAAAAATAAATCCACCACCAGTTCCTTCCTTTGATTTAATAAACCCATGCTTTTTTAGCAAACTAAGCACTTTTCGAATACGAACTGGATGAACACAGGCACTCTCTGATATTGCATCACTAGTAGACATGCGATCTGGCTGCAGCGCAAGATAAGTTAAACTATGAATGGCAAGAGTGAAATCACTATTCATGGTCTGCCTCCTAAAATCGTTTATTTTTGTTAGAAAACTGACATTTTTTATTATTAATTAGCTACTTTTTCTGATTTAATGTATGAAAAAGATCTCAGCTTTCGAGGAAGAAAACTACGAATTTCTTCTTCATTATATCCAACCTGTAATCTTTTTTCGTCTAGGATGATTGGCATACGCAACATTTTTGGATTATTAATGATCAATGTATATAATTCATTAAGAGGAAGCGATTCAATATTTATATTTAATTCCTGAAATGTTTTTGATTTATTTGAAATAATCTCTTCAGTACCAGTTTCTGTCATACGAAGAATAGATTTAATCTCCTCAAGTGTAAGTGATTCATTCAAAATATTTTTCACACGATATTCAACTTCATGTTCATCTAGCCAAGCCTTAGCTTTTCGACATGATGTACAACTTGATGTAATATATAAATTCACCATTCTTTACACACTCCTTATATTTAAAATGTAATAAAAAAGATTACAGTTGAGATAAAAAAATAAAAATGAATCATTTTTAAAAATCTAATTAAATTGACCTCTTTACTCAACTTAAATGAGTATACTGTAATTTTAATGTTTACAGTTAGCTGTGTCAACTATATTTTTGAGTTTAAATGATGGGGCTCGTTAATAAATATAGATTACAGCACGCAATACAATAGTATAGCAAGAAAAAGTTAGTTTATTTAGAAATTTCTAAGTATAATAGAATAAACAATGAAAAGAAATTTTAGAGGTGGAATATGAGTAAACCAAAATTTTTTGAAATTGAGACTAGTCGATTAAAACTTAGAAGGTTTAAAGATGATGATGTAACCAACTTTTTTAAATATCGCTCAAATCCAGAGGTGGCGATTTATCAAGGCTGGGAAAATTATACATATGATCAAGCGGTTAATTATATCGAAAAGCAAAAATCAGCTGAAATGAATATACCTGATGCTTGGGTTCAAGTAGCGATAGAAAATAAAATGGATGGCCAACTAATAGGGGATATTGGGGTACATACTTTATCAAATCCAAAAAATCAAGTTGAAGTCGGCTTTACATTAGAGCCAAAATACCAGAATAAGGGTTATGCCTTTGAAGCTTTACAAGGGATGCTTGATTATTTATTTAATGAATTAAATAAAGAAAAAATAAACGCAATCGCTGTAGAACAAAATGGATCTTCCATTAAATTACTTAAAAAGTTAGGATTTCATGAAATGAAAAAAATAGAAAATTCTTTATTTAAATGCCAATATGTAACTGAATTGATGTTTGGACTTACGAAAAATGATTGGAATAAACGGTAGGAGATGGGACTTAAGTGAATTTTTTTAAGGGAGCATTGTATTTATCTTTGGCCGCAAGTATTTGGGGGATGACTTATGTAGTTAGTAAAGTTGTATTAGATAGCATTTCTCCATGGTTATTACTCGAGATGAGATTTCTTTTAGCTTTATTATCATTAGGAGTAATCAGTTTTTACCAAAAAAGCTGGAAAATAAATAAAAAAGATTTGGTTCCTCTCGCAGTTATTGCTTTAGTCGGCTATACTGGCTCAATTGGTTTTCAATTTGTTGGTACAAAGCTTTCAGGCGCAGCAATGGGCTCATTAATTACTTCAGCATCACCTGCATTAATATCATTATTTGCATTTTTTATTTTAAAAGAAAAAATTAATAGCCGAAAAATTGTCTCATTAATTTTGGCAACAATTGGAGTGATCGTTGTCATTGGATTACCAAAGGGAGATTCAAATTTAGGCGCATATTTTGGAAATCTCATTCTAGTAGGAGCAGCAATTACTTGGGCATTATATACTGTTCTAAGTAAAGTTCAGACAAATAAATATTCATCATTAACCGTAACAACTTGGGCGACAGTATTTGGCGTAATTTTCACATTACCTTTTACGATTATTGAACAAAGTAAACATATAACTCACTTACCATCAAATAGTTGGATTTGGATGGGTGTCATATTTTTAGGAACAATCTCAACTGCTGGTGCCTTTTATCTTTGGAATAAAGGGTTTGAATTTATTGATACTTCCACTGGATCATTATTTTTCTTTTTACAACCATTAATCGGTACGATCTTTGGTTATTTTTTATTAAATGAAGAAATTAATCCTTCTTTTTTCATAGGAAGTATTCTAATTGTTGTGGCTGTTTATTTATCGATTAAAGAACCTAAGCAAAAAACGACGCTTCAATATAACTCAGAAAAAGCTTGAAACAGTTAAAAGCCGTTGAATACTCGACTGCTTTTTTTATTGGCTAATTTACCTAACTATAAAATCTTAAGAATAGATGCAATGAATTTTAAGGAGCTAATGTTGATTAAAGATAAACATGTAATTTAAAAGAATAAAAGATAAAATGCAACCACAAAATAGACGCCCAATAATGGACGCCGATTCTACAGTATTTATCTATTTTAGCCCGACTTGAGCTTTTGCCATCAACTTACCGTCTTGGAATGTAAAGTTAGCGTTAGCTCCCGTTGATCCTTTACCGGAATACGTATAAAGAATCGTGTATCCTGGCTTACCTTTCTCTCCAGCTTCGCTCATTACTTCGCCTTTACCACCGATTATTTTAAATACTTCCTCCGTTGTCATGCCATTTTGAATCTTTTCGAACTCTGCCTTCGTTATAATAACGGATTTACCCGTAGCTTCTTTCGATTCAGTTGTTGACATAAACGAGCAGCCACTAGTGACAATTAATCCGGTAGCAATAACTGTCCCTATAGCTATGCCTCTAAAAGTTTTTTTCATATAACTCCTCCTAAAATTGGGAAATATTTACTGTCTATTAAACCTATTCAACTAGTACGATAATTATCCTTAATAAACGTAGATTAGTGCAGTGTTGTACACTCATTCCTACTAAATTAATTTCTTATCGAACTACTGGTGTGTTTTAGCGGGAGTTTTAAGTAGTAAAGAAGAAGGAGGGTTAATACGGAGTTTTATGGATTGTGATATGAAAAAAGAAGACCGAAAAAATCGGTCTTCTACGTCAATTAATCAACTTGTATTTCATTATTAACATCAAGCGCTTCAACTAATTCTAATTCCTCGTGACGTTCTTTAAAACGATTGAAAGTAAATTCATTTGCAAATAGGAATAGTGGACGTTCGAAACGGTCAAATACTAGCATGTTACGCATATCTTGATATTTCTTAAGTCCTTTTACGTCATCTGTTTTAACCCATCGAGCAATATTGAAATCAACATGGTCTTTACGGATATCAGATCCATATTCATTTTTTAAGCGGTATTCAAATACTTCAAATTGAAGTTGACCTACAGCACCTAAAATAACTTCATTGAATTCATTTTTATAAACTTGAATTGCACCTTCTTGAGCTAATTGCTCCACACCTTTATGGAAATGCTTAGATTTTAATGAGTTAACTGGGCTAACTCGTAAGAATAACTCAGGTGGGAAAGTCGGTAATGGCTCAAAGAATAATTTTTGTTTGCTAGATGTAATTGTATCTCCGATTTGATAAGTACCTGAATCGTAAATACCAATGACATCACCAGCGTATGCACGGTCAATCGTTTCACGGTCATTAGCCATCAATTGTGTTGATTGACTTAATTTAATTTGTTTTCCTGTACGAGAAAGCATTACGTTCATTCCACGTTCAAATACGCCAGAACAAATTCGCAAGAAAGCAATACGATCACGGTGAGCAGGATTCATATTAGCTTGAATTTTAAAGATAAAGCCACTAAACATTTCATCAGTTGGATTAACTACACCATTAATCGTTTTACGAGGTCCTGGTGCAGGTGACATATCTAAGAAATGATTTAAAAATGGAGTTACCCCAAAGTCAACTAATGCTGTTCCGAAGAATACAGGAGTAAGTTCTCCATCTTGAACTAATTCTAAATTGAATTCATTTCCTGCTCCTTCTAAAAGATCAACTTCATCACGTAAATTTTCTAAATTTGAAGGTTCTAAATGTCCTTCTAACTCAGGACCATGTACACCGTCTTGACCAAGTTTAATCACTTCATCTTTACGGAAAAGATGAACTTCATTTTCTAATCGATCATAAACACCTTCAAATTGCATGCCACTACCGATTGGCCAAGTAACTGCAACTGATGGCATACCTAGAACTTCTTCCAATTCTTCCATTAATTCTAATGGATCTTTAGCTTGACGGTCTAATTTATTCATAAAGGTAAAAATAGGAATACCACGTAAACGACAAACTTGGAAAAGTTTCTTTGTTTGTGCTTCAATACCTTTTGCAGCATCAATTACCATGACTGCAGAGTCAACAGAAGTTAGTACACGATATGTATCTTCACCAAAATCATTATGACCAGGAGTATCCATAATTGATACCATTTTTTCATCGTATTCAAACTGCATAACAGAAGAAGTTACTGAAATCCCACGTTGCTTCTCGATTTCCATCCAGTCAGATTTTGCATATTTTGAATTTTTTTGAGCTTTTACTGTACCTGCTTCACGAATAGCTCCACCGTGAAGTAGTAATTTTTCAGTTAAAGTTGTTTTACCTGCATCCGGGTGAGAGATGATCCCAAAAATACGGCGTTTAGCAACTTGATTCATTAATTCTTGATTTGCCATCTATTATAATATCCTTTCTAAATCAAAGATCATAAACAAATTTTTACATCTTATCTATTATACTAGAATTCAACGATTGATGAAACATTTAGTAACCAAGTTATAAATAAAGTATTCCCAAGTAGTGAAATAAGAATATTCTTTTTTATCGTTTATTTTGTAATTTTGCATTTAACTAAGCAATTTTTAAAATGATAATCTATCACCGATCTATGTGTGGTAGATTCGATTTTTTATGACAAATGTACAAGCATATACATGACACTTTGCTTATTATAAGTAGATAATATGCATTTTTTCTTAGAAAGGAAGTAATTTATGGCGTCTTCATGTAATTGTTCGGCATCAACTTTAGCTTGCTGTCACGAAAAGATATTTGTTCAGGACCAGGTATGTACATCTTGGCAAGCAGTAGGAGATACAATAACCGCTACACTTCCACTTTTTCAAAATAATTTTAACCAAAATATTATAGGGACTGGTTTTATTAAGTATGACGTAGGTTCTATTGCTACACCAATACAAATAGTATTTTTAAACTCTGATGGAGGCACGATTAAATCCGAAGTTGTCACACTAGGTTCTAGTTTATCCTTTACAATTAGATGGTTTGATGTAATACAAGCTGTAGTCCCTATTGGGGCAGGTATATTATTTCAAGGGGAGTTTTGTATTACAATTCGTTATTCTGTTTAATTCATGAAAATGAGGAGACAAAGCAAATGTGTAATGGTAAAAGTCGTTGCTCAACTAAGAATATATTTCAAGATAAAGTTTGTATATCATGGCAAGTGAATACACCCGGAATTAATACAATTTTTACAAATAATATCGCTCCAATTATTTTTGCTACAGGCTATTTTAAAAATGATACCGGAACAGATAGTATCGTTGTTAATTTTTTAAGAGGAGGATCAACAATTGAGTCTCTAACTGTCCCTCCACAAAGTAGTGTTGCTTTCTCAGAAAAGCTATTCGATGAAATTCAAATTGATACAACAGGTTTAACAGGGGTAGTAGAAGGGGAGTTTTGTACAACGATTAGATATTCAATGTAATAGTTATTAATTCATTTTATCTAAATCGTATTGTTCTAAAATTCTTTTGAACAGCCTTATGTAATGAAATGAGGAAGTTAGAATGGTTTCCTTTATGAATAATAATAATGAGAATAGTAATAAAATTCCTTTCGTAAAAGGGATTGAATCCAATTCGAATAAATGTAGTTGTTCTAGTAGTTTTTCTTGTAATGGGATTAAAAGAGTTGGTCCTACAGGGGTAACTGGGATCACAGGAGCTACAGGAACGACAGGAGTAACCGGAGCAACCGGAGAACCGGGTCCAACCGGAGAACCAGGTCCGACAGGAATAACGGGAGCAACAGGAACGACGGGCGTAACTGGAGAACCGGGACCGACCGGAATAATGGGAACAACCGGAATGACAGGCCCGACAGGAGAACCGGGTCCAACCGGAGCAACGGGGTCAACTGGAATAACCGGCCCGACAGGAGAACCGGGACCGACCGGAATAACGGGAGCAACAGGAACGACGGGCGTAACTGGAGAACCGGGACCGACCGGAATAATGGGAACAACCGGAATGACAGGCCCGACAGGAGAACCGGGTCCAACCGGAGCAACGGGGTCAACTGGAATAACCGGCCCGACAGGAGAACCGGGATCAACAGGTCCAACCGGCACAACGGGAATAACAGGAACAACGGGAGCAACAGGCTCAACAGGAATAACCGGAATGACAGGCCCGACAGGAGAACCGGGACCGACCGGAATAACGGGAGCAACAGGAACGACGGGCGTAACTGGAGAACCGGGACCGACCGGAATGACAGGCCCGACAGGAGAACCGGGTCCAATCGGAGCAACGGGGTCAACTGGAATAACCGGCTCGACAGGAGAACCGGGATCAACAGGTCCAACCGGCACAACGGGCTTAACAGGAATAACCGGCCCAACCGGAGAACCGGGATCAACAGGTCCAACCGGAACAACTGGAGTAACAGGTCCAACAGGAACGACGGGAGTAACCGGAGCAACCGGCTCAACAGGAACAACGGGAGCAACCGGCTCAACAGGAATAACCGGAATGACAGGCCCGACAGGAGAACCGGGACCGACCGGAATAACGGGAGCAACAGGAACGACGGGCGTAACTGGAGAACCGGGACCGACCGGAATAATGGGAACAACCGGAATGACAGGCCCGACAGGAGAACCGGGTCCAACCGGAGCAACGGGGTCAACTGGAATAACCGGCCCGACAGGAGAAACGGGACCGACCGGAATGACAGGCCCGACAGGAGAACCGGGTCCAATCGGAGCAACGGGGTCAACTGGAATAACCGGCCCGACAGGAGAACCGGGATCAACAGGTCCAACCGGCACAACGGGAATAACAGGAACAACCGGAGCAACCGGAGAACCGGGTCTAACCGGAATAACCGGCGCAACGGGTTCAACGGGAATAACCGGCCCAACAGGAACAACCGGAGCAACAGGCCTAATAGGAACGACGGGAGTAACCGGCTCAACAGGAATAACCGGAATGACAGGCCCGACAGGAGAACCGGGACCGACCGGAATAACGGGAGCAACAGGAACGACGGGCGTAACTGGAGAACCGGGACCGACCGGAATAATGGGAACAACCGGAATGACAGGCCCGACAGGAGAACCGGGTCCAACCGGAGCAACGGGGTCAACTGGAATAACCGGCCCGACAGGAGAACCGGGATCAACAGGTCCAACCGGCACAACGGGCTTAACAGGAATAACCGGCCCAACCGGAGAACCGGGATCAACAGGTCCAACCGGAACAACTGGAGTAACAGGTCCAACAGGAACGACGGGAGTAACCGGAGCAACCGGCCCAACCGGAATAACGGGAGCAACGGGAACGACGGGCGTAACCGGAGCAACCGGCTCAACAGGAATAACGGGAGCAACGGGAACGACTGGAGTAACAGGCCCAACAGGAACGACGGGAGTAACCGGAGCAACCGGCTCAACCGGAACAACTGGAATAACCGGCCCAACCGGAGCAACGGGAGCAACGGGAATAACCGGAATAACAGGAGCAACCGGAGAACCGGGACCGACCGGAATAACCGGTGCAACTGGAGTAACGGGGTCAACCGGCTCAACCGGAACAACTGGAGTAACAGGCCCAACAGGAACGACGGGAGTAACCGGAGCAACCGGCTCAACCGGAATAACGGGAGCAACAGGAACGACGGGCGTAACTGGAGAACCGGGACCGACCGGAATAATGGGAACAACCGGAATGACGGGTCCAACAGGAATAACTGGAACGACAGGCCTAACCGGTCCAACTGGGGCAAAAGGAGAAACAGGCTCAACCGGAATAACGGGAGCAACAGGAACGACGGGCGTAACCGGAGCAACTGGAGAACCGGGTCCAACGGGAATAACGGGAGCAACCGGAATAACGGGAGCAACCGGAACAAGCGGAATAACGGGAGCAACCGGAACAAGCGGAATAACGGGAGCAACGGGAACGACGGGCGTAACCGGAGCAACTGGAGAACCGGGTCCAACGGGTGCAACTGGAGCAACCGGAGCGACGGGAATAACCGGCGCAACTGGAGGAACGGGAGCAACCGGCGCAACAGGAATAACGGGAGAACTGGGTCCAACCGGAACAACGGGGTCTACAGGTACAACGGGAATAACCGGCGCAACCGGCATAACAGGAATAACCGGCCCAACCGGAGCAACGGGTGCAACTGGAGCAACCGGAACGACAGGAGAAACAGGCATAACAGGAATAACCGGCGCAACGGGTTCAACGGGAATAACCGGCATAACAGGAACAACCGGAGCAACCGGCCCAACAGGAACGACGGGAGTAACCGGAGCAACCGGTTCAACAGGAATAACGGGAGCAACGGGAACGACGGGCGTAACTGGAGAACCGGGTCCAACGGGTGCAACTGGAGCAACCGGAGCGACGGGAATAACCGGCGCAACTGGAGGAACGGGAGAACTGGGTCCAACCGGAACAACGGGGTCTACAGGTACAACGGGAATAACCGGCCCAACCGGAGGAACTGGAGCAACGGGTGCAACTGGAGCAACCGGAACGACAGGAGAAACAGGCTTAACAGGAATAACCGGCGCAACGGGTTCAACGGGAATAACCGGCATAACAGGAACAACCGGAGCAACCGGCCCAACAGGAACGACGGGAGTAACCGGAGCAACCGGTTCAACCGGAACAACTGGAGTAACCGGAGCAACCGGAGCAACCGGCTCAACCGGAACAACTGGAGTAACAGGCCCAACAGGAACGACGGGAGTAACCGGAGCAACCGGCTCAACCGGAACAACTGGAGTAACAGGCCCAACAGGAACGACGGGAGTAACCGGAGCAACCGGCTCAACCGGAACAACTGGAGTAACAGGCCCAACAGGAACGACGGGAGTAACCGGAGCAACCGGCTCAACCGGAACAACTGGAACAACTGGAATAACCGGCCCAACCGGAGCAACGGGCGCAACGGGAATAACCGGAATAACAGGAGCAACCGGAGAACCGGGACCGACCGGAATAACCGGTGCAACTGGAGTAACGGGGTCAACCGGCTCAACAGGTCCAACGGGAATAACCGGAATAACGGGAGCAACCGGAACGACGGGCATAACCGGACCAACCGGAGAACCGGGTCCAACCGGAACAACGGGAATAACCGGCGCAACCGGAGGAACTGGCGCAACGGGTGCAACTGGAGCAACCGGAACGACAGGAGCAACCGGAGCAACGGGTTCAACAGGAATAACTGGCCCAACCGGATCAAGTTTTAACACATCTGGTTCAGCAGCTAATACTTCTGGAGCAACTATTGCAATTACACTTTTAGGTCCTTCACCTATTCCGTTTCCGAACGCCCAAAATTTATCAGCAGATATTTCAGTAAACAATCCAACAGCCACCATTTTTACAATTAATACGAGTGGTAGATATTTGATAACTTATCAAGTGTATCCTACATTGACATTATTAACGACTTTTCAATTATTTCGAAATGGGGTTGGGGTTGCGGGGACGAATATTAATGCTGCAATTGGTTTAAGTTTAGTCAGTAATCAAGTGATTATTAATATTAATGCAGGTGATACGGTACAAGTGATGGTGTCTGCTACTTTAGCGGCTACAGTATCGTTAGCAGCTGGTACGACCGCTGCGACAATTTCCATTGTTAGAGTAGGATAATTTATAATTTTTTAAATTTGACAAGTGACTACAAGTTATTTGAAAAAGCTTAATAGTGGTCACTTTTCTTTTTAAGATTTATATACTAAAAATAGGACTTTCCAATATTTTCAAGTACATAGTTTTTTATTTTAAAAAGTGAGGGATAAAAATTGAAACAGAAAAGACCTGATGTACCAAACTTACCTAGTATTACATTACCAGTTTCCTCCCCATCATCTTTACGACCAGTACCTCCTCCAACACCACCTACCCCACCAGTACCAATTCCTACAAAATGTGATTCATGTATTCCAATTGATCTTTGTGGAAATATTTTGATTCAAAATAATTATGAAAAACCAGTAGAACTATGGAGCATAGGTGGAAATTTAGCTGCGTTAGCAACGATTTCAGTATACAATAGCGAAGGCAGTACTGGACCGATTACAATCGAAGTAAATAGCGATATTAATCATATAATTACTGTGTTACCAGGTAATACGAGTAGTTATACTAGCCAATTTATTAAATCTGTGAGCATACTACAAATTGGTCAATCCGAAATCTATTTAGAAGGAAAATATTGTATAGCTGGTAAAATTTTCGATAAAAAATAAACACATAGTAGTTCAACATGAGCTTATTGCCTAATCGCATTAAGCTTTTTTTATATCATCCAAAAATAGGCGTACTAAATAAAATCACTTTACATATGATTAAATTAGTAGTATGGTTAGTTACATAAGTAACTAACCGAATAACTAACCATGAAAGGAAGGTGCTAATGAAACCGACATTAGATGAATCACAGCCAATATTTCAACAAATTGCGGTTATGATTATGGACGAAATTATAGATGGAAGAATTAAAGAAGGGGAACAAGTGCCTTCAACAAATGAATTATCTCGTTTTTTTAATATTAATCCGGCAACTGCAAGGAAAGGTCTTCAAGCATTAGTTGATAAGGAAATTATTTTCAAACAAAGAGGTGTAGGTATGTTTGTTTCAATAGGAGCAAAAGAAAAGTTACTTTTAGAACGTAAACAGCAGTTTTATGAAGACTATGTAGCACCTTTACTTAAAGAAGCCAAGAGAATTCATTTAAATGAAGAAATGGTAATTGAATTAATAAAGAGAAAAAGCGACTCGAATTAGGAGGGGTAAAAATTGATCGAAATAAAAAATTTGACATATGGATACAAGCAAACACCAGTTTTAACAGATTTCAATTTAATTGAAACAGAGCCAAGTATTATTGCATTATGGGGAAGAAATGGTGCAGGAAAAACAACTTTGATGAGCTTAATTGCTGGGCATTATCAACCAAACGAAGGTTCTATGAAAGTCTTAGGAGAAGAACCTTATAATAATTTAAATGTACTAGAGAATATTTGTTATATCCAAGAAAATCATCCATTTGGTCATAACTGGAGAATAAATGATTTGTTAAAATACGGAAGGTATTTTCATCCTAAGTGGGATCAACAATTTGCAGAACATTTAGTTCAAGTTTTTGAATTACCTAAAAATAAAAAAATCACTAAGTTTTCAAAAGGTATGAAAACGGCAGCTCAAATCATTTTAGGATTAGCTAGTAACGCAAAAATTACAGTTCTCGATGAGCCAACTAATGGGCTAGATGCAGTTAAAAGAAACCAGTTTTACGAAGCATTAATGGAAAGTTATGAAGAAAATCCGAGACTCATTTTACTTTCAACACATCATATCGAAGAAATTCAACCATTATGTGAAACAATAGTTGTAGTAAATGATGGAAAAGTACTATTTCATGAACAAATGGAAGTTATGCGGGAGAAAGGATTTATTCTTTCTGGAAATATCGATTCAATCGAACAAGTAACGAAAAATATTTCGATCCTTGAATCTTCCAAAATCAGTTCGACTAAAAAAGTAATGGTCGATGAATTATTTTCAAATAAGTGGAAAAAAATCGCTGAAGAATACCAGCTTAGAATTGAAAAAGCTACCCTTCAAGACTATTTAATAAATAAAACAAAAAATAAAGAGGTGAAAAGATGAATTCGATAAGAGGCACTTATCAATTAGTTTTCGATGAATTGAAATGGTATTTTAAAATATTTTCTTTAATTACGTTGTTGCTATCAGTTGTTTATATATTAGTTAGCATAATTTTTAACATCCCTTCACAAAGTGGAGCAGCTTTGTTTGGACCGATTTATGGGGGGATTAGTACATTTGCGGTTGCAGGATTGGTCATTCCTTTCCAAGTCGCCATCGGATTAGGTAGTACAAGAACTCAGTTTTTAAAATCTTATAATGTAATGTCAGTTTTAATGGTAATTACAAGCATAACTTACTTAAATGTAATATATTACATTATGAAAGTATTATTAGATAAAGGAATAAATAGTTTTCGTCTTTATCATCCAGCGGAATTAGTTTCATTAAAATATCATTTCTTTACGTATTATTGGATCGACCTAATGGTTGGATTTATGATACTAGGACTTTCTTCTTTTATTGCTGTATTAGTTAGAAGATTGGGGATCCTTTATTTTCTGATTGCACTAGTTTTACTAAGTATTTTACTAACTTTCTTATCAATAAATGGTATTAGTTCAGACTTTTTTACTTGGATTATAAAGATTAAACCAATCAATTTATTTACTTGTATTGGATTGTTAGGAGTAGTACTACAATTATTTACATTTCCAATGATGATTAATGCACCTTTAAAAATGAAAGGTAGAAATTAATATCGATTCAAGAAAAAGTATGTGATGGTTGCATACTTTTTCTTTTATATATAGTTGACGAATAATTCTGTATAATATACACAAGTACAATTTTTAGGAGATGAAATGATGTCATTTACAATTAATCCGATTGCTTTTGTTAAAAATACAAGAAAAGAAATTGAAGACGACAACTGGGGTTCAATTATTTCTGAAATCGAATTAGTAGAAGAGTTTAATGAAGAAGCATTAAGAGGAATAAGTGATTTTTCACATTTAGAGATTATTTTTTATTTCGATAAAGTGAATGATGAAGCGATCCAATACAATGCTAGACATCCTAGAAATAATACTCATTATCCAAAGGTTGGAATTTTTGTTCAAAGGGGTAAAAACAGGCCCAATAAATTAGGGTTAACATCAGTAGAACTTTTAAAACATAGTGGCCGCATTCTTACAGTGAAAGGGTTGGATGCAATCGATGGTACGCCGATCATTGACATCAAACCAATTATGAAAGAATTTCTTCCGAAAGGCGAGATCAAACAAGCAGACTGGTCAAAAGATTTGATGGAAAAGTATTGGTGAATAAATTTTAGTAAGATAAAGAGTTTTCTTTAATGTTTTATTTGGGAGAACTCTTTTTTTTATAATACTAGTCCTTATTAAAACAATCCTAGAAGTTGAGATGCCACGCACTTCCTCCTTTGCCTTGCCCCGCATATGTTCTACTTAATAGTTAAAAATTTTTAATTTAGAATTAAGTTAGAACAATTATATAAGTCAAAGATACTGATTTCCCCCAAGTTAGTTAACGGATTTTTTTCATTAAATTACATAATTCTACATCTTTATATAAGTAATGCTTGAACTTTTTGTGAGATTCTACTAATATCGACATTTAATTTATGGTACAAAATCCTACGCTAATGAAAATTCCCCCAATACTTTTCATGAAAAACTCTAGCTATAATCTAAGTTAAGTGATTTTTCTGAAAAATTACAAATTCCGTTGCAATCTTTCATTTTAGAAAAAGTTGGAGGTTATTTAATGAAGGGGTTAAGTAGTAAGTTTTTTCAAACTACATCTGTACTGGTTTTAGCTAGTAGTACAATTTTGGGATCGACTATGATTAGTAAAAAGACAGCAAGTGCGAACTCAGGTGAAGCAGAAAGTATTCTTCAATCACTTACACCAGAACAAAGGGAGGCCTTGAATCAATTAAAACTTGCTCAATCAAATACAGGTTTGCAATTATCTGATGACATCGACTTATCAAGTGATAAAGAAGTTTCTGTAATTGTTGAATTTAAAGAACTTCCAGCCAAAGTAGCCCAGTTAGAGAAGGCTGTAGAAGGAGGGTCAATTTCATTAGAAAAGGCGAAAGAAAATGTAAGAAAGTCTCATGCTCACTTTAAACAAGAATTACAAGAAAAATTAAGAAATAAAGTGAAAGCAAGTAATGAAGAAATTCAGATTAAATATACATATCAGAATGCTTTTAACGGCGTTTCATTGACACTTCCAGCAAATCAGATTAAGGATTTACTAGACTTGGATACAGTTAAAGCTGTTTATAGCGATTCAACAATACAAATTAAGCCACCTGTTGAACCAGTAAAAGAGAAGGAACAAACAAAAGTTGATAGTTTACCATTTTTAAAGATTGATAAATTACATGAGGAAGGTTTTACAGGTAAAAATATTAAGATTGGCGTAATCGATACGGGTATTGATTATAATCATCCTGATTTGAAAGATGCATATAAGGGTGGTTATGATTTTGTAGATAATGATAATGACCCGATGGAAGCTACTTATGATCAATGGAAAGCTTCGAAAAAAACAGAATTTCTTAATGGGAACTCATATTACACTGATCACGGTACGCATGTTTCTGGTACGATTGCTGGTCAAGGGAAAAATAGTTCTGATTATAAAGTAACTGGAGTAGCGCCTGATTCAGACTTATATGTATATCGTGTATTGGGTCCTTATGGCTCTGGTTCGAATTCAGCAGTAATTGCAGGGATAGATCGTTCGGTTGCTGATGGAATGAATGTAATTAATCTTTCGCTAGGAGCCTCTTTGAATGATCCACTAGAAGCAACTAGCTTAGCAATTGATAATGCAGTTTTAAATGGTGTTACGGCTGTCGTTGCAGCAGGAAATTCGGGTGATAGTATGTACACATTAGGCTCTCCAGGTGCTGCAGCACTTGCATTAACTGTAGGTGCGAGTTCTGTTCCTAGTAAAGTTACTACATTTAGGAGTAAATTTTTAGTAAACGGTCAAGGTACGGATAGTATTTTACAATTGATGACTAAAAAATGGACAGATGATTTTACGAATATGTCTGGAAAAACATTTGATATTGTAAATGTTGGAGAAGGTGGTCTAACAGATTATACAGGAAAAAATGTTCAAGGTAAGATTGCATTTGTAGCACGTGGAACGTATGCGCTCGTTGATAAAATGAACTATGCAAAACAAAATGGAGCTGTTGGTGTAATTATTTACAACAACAATGTCACTGAAGGACAAATACCATATTATTTGGGAGAAAGTAATGATCATATCCCGGTATTTTCCATGACGAATAAAGACGGCTTGGCGGTAAACGATTTATTGAGTAAGGGTACTACTTCAGTTACACTAGGGGAAATTGGGGAGTCTGAACTTACAGGTGATGATTTAGCTAGCTTTAGCTCTAGAGGGCCATCTGGAACTTTATATGATATTAAACCTGAAGTTACAGCACCAGGTGTTGATGTACTATCGACTGTTCCTGCGTATATCAATAATAAAAATGATGCAACAGATTATTCATCTGCATATTTACGTATGTCTGGAACATCAATGGCAACTCCACATGTTACTGGAATAGCTGCATTACTATTACAAGCACATCCTGATTATACTCCTGCTGATATTAAAACCATATTGATGAATACAGCGGATCCGTTAAGAAGTAAATACAGTGTGTTTGAAGTTGGAGCAGGAAGAGTAGATCCTTATGAAGCGATTTATTCACGCATCCAACTTGGAGTTCAAGATACAACGCCGTTTATTAAAAATAATGAAAAAGTAAATATAGATGAACAAACGGGTGGACTTAGCTATGGATTTATTCCAGTAGATATTAATTCAATTTCGAAAACTACAAATATATTAATCACAAATCATACAGATAAAATGCAAAAATATAATATTTCGTTAGAGTATAATGTTGGAACACGTGGGTCTTTAGATGCTAAAGCAAACGGAATTAAAATAACAATACCTAATGAAATTAAAATGAAAAAGAATAGCCAGGAGATGATTCCGGCAACACTTACGATCCCAACAACTGCTAGTAAAGGAACATATGAAGGTTATATTCATGTTGTGAATGAAAAAGATCCAGATGACAATTATCAAATTCCATTTGGCTTTCGTTTAGTAGAAGAAGGATTTGAATATTTCAAAGTCCATTCTCCAAGCATCTCTACAACTCGTGATAATGCACCATATAGCGTTAAGGCGTCTGATTTAGATTTTAAATTAAATTCGCCAATGAAAACATTAGATTTTATTTTAGTAGATTCAAAAACAAATAAAGATTTAGGAATAATCGGTACAATTAACGTTTCAAGTGCAGGAGTTGATAAGGATCTCTACATTCAAAAAGCCTTTACAGGTAGATATTTTCCATTTACAGGTAATGCAAAGAAACCGGTTGGCTACACATCAATCCTAGCAACAGAAGGGTTATACAAAATGAAAGTTATTGGTACAAATTTAGATGGTAAACAGTATACAAAGATAGACCAAGTATATATTGATAATAATCGTCCAACTTTTACATTAGATGATACTAATGCACTACCTAAAGGTGATCTGCCATTTGTTGAATTAGCACCAGGTCAAAAAACAGTCACATTATCTGGGAGTGTTTTAGATAATGAAGCAAATGAAATGGAAAATTCGGGTATGAATGTAACCCAAGCGACTAATAAAGCTTGGTATGGTCCTAACTCTCCAGCTATTGGTATCGCGACTGATCCTAATGGTAAGTTTACGAAAGAAATATCTGTGGATTCTCCAAACCCAGTCAATATGCTCCAATTTGTTGCGTCGGATCGAGCTGGTAATTCAACGATGGCAAAAGTTGTTTACTATATGAAACCAGGAGCACAATATATTTATGCCAAACCAAATAAAGAATCCTTTTCGATGGGTGATCAAATAACATATACGTACTATGCACATGGTTTACAGAATGCAAAAGATCTAACAATTAAACTAGATTACACATCAAGATTTTTTAATTCAGTAGAATTTAATAAAAATAAAGCTTTATCTGATGACACTCAATTTACAGTTACTACAACAGGAACTTCTAGCAAATCAAATACAATTAATATAAAGGCACCTGGAGACGGTATAACTGGTGATATTCCATTGTTTGATATGAAAGTAGATACGAACAAAGATGTATTTGTAAACGTTAATAGTTCTTTTTTCTATATCACTTCTTCTTCGTATAAAGATATAAACGGTAAAACAGTAAACCCGTTTACACAGGTTGGTTATTTACCAAGCTACCCAGCTTATTCAGATGCTACCGCAAAAATCAACGCAGCAGGATTGTTAAATGCAAATGGCAGTTTTAACTTTACCATTGACTACACTACTATCAGTGCACAAGCAAAAGCAAGAGATTCCAAAGGTGAATACTATTCTGGTGAAATCCAAAAGAATGGAAACATAGTCTTCAATAAACTTCCAATTACGGAACAGTTATATACAGTCATCATAGATGTCCCAGGTCATTTTACAACATACACACCTATGGAAATCGGCCGAAAAGATCGTGATATTTTTATTGGAGAAAGTATTTCTTATCCTACAGTAAGAGAAAATGCTGGGGATCTTAACAAAGATAATGTAATTGATATTTATGATGTAATACTTCTAGAACAAAATTGGGGAACGAATAACAGAAACTCTGATATTAATTTTGATGGAAAAGTTGACTCATTAGATTTCAAGTTACTTGAAACAAATTATTTAAAAGAGAATGATTATGTATTAGATACTCCTACTGGTGTTAAAGAGTATAATGGAAAAACAATTGATTCCATTAAGAAGTCTTTAGGAATCAATTAAATTATGAACCTATCCCTTTTGGATAGGTTTTTTGATTTAGATGTGATGGTTTATTTATATTTTGTGGATGTAAATGGGATTTTAGTTGAAAAAGGAATTAACGGTTTAGATAATTTTTTTAGGATATCTAATCCTTAGTATGGCAATTGGTTCATTACTATTTAGTTTCTTCACTTTTTTATATGGATTAAATTCTACACCTTATCTTTCATTACTACTATGTATTGCGATGGGTCCTGTTATCAATTTCGAGATGTTCTCAACAAACGGCGTTTCAAACAAGTGTGGATAGTGCAGTCTTAACAAAGGTATACGCTTCAAGAAGTATCGTTTTATCAACCATTACAAGCTGTTCAATAGCGCTAATCGGTTTTATTGCAGATAAATTTGGAATCAGATCTGTGTACATTTTTGGATCAGTATTAATAGCAATTTCTGCATTGCTATCATTTGCCATAGCTCGGATACAAAAAAAGACTGGGTCATCATCGGAAGTTTCATTATAAGATTAAACGAGAAGTTAATCGCAGTTTTACCACCCGACTTACAACATATGGATTACTTCAATAGTCATTTTTAATCTCAAAAGAAAAATACGTCTTTTATCAAGGGTGATCTGGATCAATTCAGATCTTTTTTACTTTTTTCAATTATTTCTATTAAACTTTAAAAATCATAAACAGGATAACAGTATTAAAATAGCTAATAGAAATAAGGATAACCAAAATAGAAATATATTTTATTAAGTAATGAAAAAACTAATTTGTCATAAAATGAACGCCATACCATTAGGCCTGTACTGGAGCGTAAATATTTGCCTCCTGGAGTCGTTGGTAAATGTAAGGAGTGATTGTTTTTGAAAGTAATGTTTGCAATAGTTTCAATTAGTGTATTGATACTTGGAATGTCTGGTTTATCAGCATGTACAAACGATAATGATAAACCAAAAAAAGAACAAGTAAGTGTAGCAAAAGAAAAATCTATAAAAAAAGAATCAGGAGATAATCTACTAGTGATATCAAAAACTAGTTTAGGTGATGGATACAGTATTGAAGAATAGAGCGTGGACCTTGTAGAAAAAGAATGGTTAAAAACTACTATTCAATTAAATCGTGACCACAGTGGACCATTATTCTTACGAAGTGAAAATGAAAAATCAATTTTATATATTTATCTAATCGCTTAGATAAAGAGTTCCACGAGATTAAATTTTCTACGAGCAACGAAACCATTACACTTTCTTATAAATCAGAGGAAATCAAAGGATATAAAGCGGATTCACTATTTGTCATTTGTTCGGAAGATGAGAAAGGCACAGATCGACCAATACAAGTTATTGAAAATGGTAAGCAAGTTGATTCTATTAATGTCGGTATAATTGATTAATTTTAATTTTCCTAAATTTTTACGGAAAAGGACGTGTGAGATTGAACTTGATGTAAGTTCAAGAAAGATAACAACAATGAAAGTAATTAAAGTCCTTGAGTTTATGGATAAATTTGCAAAGTTACTATATGTATTGAAATGCTGTTCAACTAACCCCAGCGATCGTTGAACAAAATGGCAGATAAATTAGATACGGATCAATTATTTGAAGGGAATATCATTTAATTCCATCATTAACATATTATAGAAAAAAATGTAAACAGGGAGATGAATTGATGGACTACGAATTATTGATTATAGGGATAGCACTTTTACTTGTGTCTTACTTAGTCGCTGTAAAAAAACAAACATGGTTGTTAGCTGGTTTTAATGAGAAAATGATAAAAAATAAGTCCTTGTTAGGTAAAGTTGTAGGTGGAGGTTTTTTTCTTCCTCTAAGCTTGTTAGTAATTTTCAATAGTTTTATGGATTATCCTTATGAAATAACGGTTCTTATCATAATAATGTTGATTTTATTAACAATGGTGTACTTATTTATTAATAGAAAATTACTTGATTAATTTAACTGAAGCACTTCGATAGTTTACTAAGTTAACAGAATAATAGAATGAACTAGTCCTAACAGTTGACAGGACTTAAGTAATATCAAAAATAGTTCTAGGGTAGGTAGTTTGTTTTATTTAACATCCAACAGGAGCAAATTACTTCACAATATACATTCTACATGTTAGAATTTTCAGAAATATAGTTATAAGAAACTTGTGACTATGTTTATCGTTTAAAATTGTAAGCCAAAGGGAAAGATAATCATGATAACTTTGAAAGGGAGGAATGAAGAATGGATGTCAAATTTACATCAAAGGAAGTCATTACTCAGATCAAGAAGTTACATAACGAAGGGAATTCTCTACGTAAAAAAGAGGTAAAACAAAATTACCCTGATTTAATGAGGAGTGCTTTGTATTATTACCCAAGTTGGCAACATGCTGTAGATGAAAGTAAAGTAAGCTAAAAAATCTAATTTCTAAAACGACAATCGAATGACATGACTCTGAAAAAAGCATAACCACCAGTTAAACTGGTGGTTATGCTTTTTTTATTTAAAACAAAATTGCTCTATTTAGTTATGTCACCGATTCTATTTACAACCTGGCCCATTTTCCGCGAATGAGCTTGAGATTTAATGTAAGGCTCTGTCTTTTTAATTATATTTCTTGGTGCCAATTGAAAGGGCATAATCAAACACTTTGCTATAGCAAGAAGAGGTCAATATTCTTACAGCAAAATTAAAAAAATAATACCAGTCGGAAATAAATTATTGAATGGCCGTAAACTTATTTTAAAAGGTCTTATTATCAAAATTACGGATATATTTCTAATAAGCAACTGAACAATTTTTTTCATTGTGTACTTTTGTTATAGGGTGTAGTAATAGAACGTAGCCTGGTAACTACTATAAAGAGAACTTAACTTATAATGAGATCTCTGATTTACTAGAATTGTCAAGGGCCAAGGTTGAAGGGTGCTGAATACAGTCGGCGATATTTTTGGTCAATTTTACGATCAAAACGGCTAAATTATTGTTTTGCAAACTAAAAAAGGTTAGTCGGAACGGACTTGAAAACCCTAATATCTTTAAATGTTAGTGATTTGCCTGGTGGAGAGAAAAAAATTGATGCCATCTATGGAGGATTAAAAGATAACTATATTAAGACGTTAATTACAGATGAAGCTACAGTTATTTCATTACTCAATATGGAGGTGAAATAAATTAATGGTGTATATTCTGGCATTTGATGCTGGTACCGGTAGTATCCGCGCTGTTTTATTTGATCAATTAGGAAATCAAGTTGGGTTTTCACAAATAGAATGGAACCATTTATCAAATGAAAAGTATCCAGGATCTATGGATTTTGATTGGGAAACAAACTGGAAATTAGTCGTTCAGTGTGTAAAGTCTGTTATTGAAGAAACAGGAGTTAACGCAAAAAATATAAAAGCGATAAGTGCTACAAGTATGAGGGAAGGAATTGTCCTTTATGATGAAACGGGTAAGGAGATTTGGGCTTGTGCAAATGTAGATGCTCGAGCTTCTGCTGAAGTCAAAGCATTAAAGGAATTAGATTCTGAATTAGAATACAAGATTTATAGGTTATCAGGTCAAATGTTTGCATTAGGAGCACTACCTAGGCTTTTATGGATAAAAAATCATTTACCAGGGATTTATGAAAAAGCCACTCACATGACGATGATTAATGATTGGATTCTTTATAAATTGTCAGGGAAGCTACAAGTGGATCCTTCAAATGGGTGTACTACAGGGATATTTGATATTGAGAAAAGGAATTGGGAAAGTGATGTAGTAAAAATGTGCGGACTAAAAAATAATTTATTTCCGCTGGTAAATGAAGCTGGTACCGTTATCGGTTACATGACGGATGAGGTAGCAGCGTATACAGGTTTGAATTCAGGAACTCCGGTTATTTGTGGAGGCGGGGATGCTCAAATGGCTTCTGTTGGTGTCGGTGCGGTAAAAGCGGGTCAAGTTGTTGTATCAGGTGGATCATTTTGGCAACAGGAAGTCAATGTGAGACAGCCTTTAGTTGACAAAAGTGGCCGTATACGGGTTAACTGCCATGCAGTGCCTGAATTATGGCAGTTAGAAACCATTGCTTTTTTCCCCGGGCTTGTAATGAGGTGGTTTCGTGATGCTTTTTGTGATTTGGAAAAAGCAGAAGCAAAAGTGACTGGTAAAGACCCGTACGAAATTTTAGAAGAAAAGTCAAAAAATGTTCCAATCGGAGCAAATGGGATTATTCCTATCTTTTCAGATACGATGAATTATAGCGCTTGGCGCCATGCATCTCCATCATTTATTAATCTCACTCTAGATCCTCTAAAGACTGGTAAAAAAGAAATGTTTAAATCGATTCAAGAAAATGCTGCGCTTATCACACTAGGAAACTTAAAGACTATAGAAGAAGAAACTGGTTTTTATCCAAGTGAAGTTATTTTTACAGGTGGTGCTTCGAAAGGAAAGCTTTGGAGCCAAACACTTGCAGATGTCCTTGGAGTACCAGTGAAAGTACCTGTAGTTAAAGAAGCAGCAGCATTAGGCACCGCATTATATGCGGGGATTGGGATAGGAATTTATGAGAATATCCATCAAGCAGTTAAACAAGTTATAAAGTGGGAGAGGACATATATACCTAACAATGAAAACCATGATCAATACTTAGAAATCTATGAAAAATGGAGAAGTGTATATGTAGAACAGCTTCAACTTGCTGATCGTGGTTTAACGACTCATATGTGGAAGGCACCTGGTCTAAAGTAATGTGAAAGGGTGTGAAGGGATGAAGAAAGTTCACGAAAATGACTTCGAATATCGGTTTGGTGACAACGGGCCGAAATATTTATCAAAAGGTCCAAACGTAGATATTGGTGTGGTTGTTTTGAAACCAGGTCAAGACTTCCAAAACCATTATCATACAGTTTGCGAAGAAATTTTCTATATTCTCGAAGGGCAGATAGATTTCTATATTAATGGTAATAAGGTGACTACAATACCAGGTGATATGATTCAATGCAACCCAGGCGATGCTCATTACCTTATCAATCAAACAGACAAAACATTTAAAGCCCTCTTCATTAAATCTCCGCATACTTTAGAAAGAGATGTTGTTAATATAAAGAATCCAGAAATCAAGTTAAGGAGTGAATAGATAGTGAGCTGGGGATTTGAAAATCGATTAAACAAAATATTACCAAATAAGAGGGCTGTAATGCTTGCGATAGATCATGGCTATTTCTTAGGGCCAATAAGAGGCTTAGAAAAGCCTGAGGAAACTGTCAGAGACTTACTTCCATACACGGATTCACTATATTTAACAAGAGGTACACTTGCAGCATGTATTCCGAAAAATACGGAAAAACCAATGGTTCTTCGTGTTTCGGGCGGCCCTACAACTTTAGGGAAGGATTTAGCGAATGAAACGATTGTTACTTCAATAAAAGAAGCAATTCGCCATAATGTTGTTGGTGTAGGGGTTTCGGTTTTTATCGGATCTGACTATGAAACACAAACAGTAACAAATCTAGCTCATGTTGTAACTGATGCTCATGATTACGGAATACCCGTACTTGGAATTACTGCTGTCGGAAAAGAGCTTGAAAAACGGGATGCCAGGTTCTTAGCATTAGCTTCAAGAGTTCTTGCTGAAATGGGTACTGATATTGTGAAGACTTATTACTGCGACAACTTTGAACAGGTAACGAGTAAGTGCCCGGTTCCTATCGTTATTGCAGGTGGCCCAAAATTTGATACAATTCGTGAAACGCTAGAAATTACGTATAATGCTATGGAGCAAGGTGCAGCTGGTGTGGATATGGGAAGAAATATATGGCAATCACAGCATCCTCTTGCAATGATTCAAGCAATACATTCCATCGTTCATAAAGGATTCACAGTAAATGAAGCAGTAGATTTATATGAATCTACCTCAAAAGTAAAAGCTTAATATATGTTGAAAAAGGAAACCGTTACAATACCACAAGGCTTTAAAGTTACGACAAGTCCAAAACAATAATTGTATCCAAAATAATTTATCAATTAAGAAAAGTGTAGGGATGTAAAAATTTCCTGCACTTTTTTTATTAGTATAAAAGATTGTTATGCAGCTACCGATTAAAAACAATGCAAATGCAGGTTCTGCAACAGGTAAAAAATTTTTTATAGTGATAGGTGGAAAAAATGAGTTTATACTTGTATGTAGAGGTGTTAATTTAGTTTGTTGGGCTGATTGACGCATAATAGCAAATTAAAGTTCATTTAGCAGGGATTATACAGTACATAATTGGCTGTAAATATCAATGACAAAGTATATTTGGAGGGAAGTGAAAGTAAAATGATTTATATATGGAATATAGAAAAAATCATTAAAGATACTTTAGAACAGCACGATTTAAATATTGACTTTGAAATTAACAATAATCTCACTGTCCCTATGAGCTATAACGTATCGACTAATACTATAAAATTTAATTATCTTCAAGTTAACGGTTATATCAGTAATCTTAGAATTAAAGAAACAGATGAGAACTTTGTAAAAATTATTCTTTTTCACGTGATTGGTTATTACTTAGATTTTAAGAAAAACAAACATGATTTAAGAATTCTAATGTATGGTGAAGATGAAGAAATCGCAAAGCTTAAGTCTGAAATAGAAACAAATGCATGGGAATATGGGAGAACATTGGTCCCTGATCAACTCTTACATTCATATGATAAAGTACGAGAATTAGATAAAGCTCTAATAAAGGGTCAATTAACGAATAGTTAACAAGAATATTTACCTTAGTAGAGACGGATTTAAAGTATCTGTAAAACCAAAAACAGTTACTGTTCAGTAATAAGGATATAAAAATGCAAAAAAGTGTAGGGAATATTTTTTCTTACACTTTTTTGCATTTTAAGAAAGTGTAAATTTGCAGCGACGAAGGGTACTTGTCGTAATTGCTTGTCGGTCCTTTTACTTAAGAAAAATGCAGATTAATTCAACAACATAAGTGACTTTGTCAGCTCTGATTTATTCAACATAATCCGAGTTTAGTTTAATCATCATAGAGGAATTTCTTTAATAATATAGAATTATTTAGAGTTGACCAAGTTTTTTTATTTTCCAATTTAAGAGAAATTCCTTTTAATGAGAACAGCTTTATTGTATTGATGTTTATCAAGTAATTCATAATTTCGGATTAGGTGGTCTCACGAAATGTCACTCTCACTCTAGGATTGTTTCTTTTGGGTGAAAGATTTTTTACAAAGTTTTATTAGTTCATCATTTAAAGTTTTTTCGAGAGGGGAAATGATATGAATCCTATTTTATTAGATGTTCCGTTCCAAATAGAAACAGACAGATTAATTCTGCGAGCACCTCTTCAAGCTGGAGAGGGGAAAGTTGTACAGCAAGCTATTAAGGATTCAATTAGTGAATTAAAGCAATGGTTGTCTTTATTCCAGTCAATTCCTTCTGTTGAAGAAACGGAAAGTCTTCTAAGAAATGCCCATATCGATTTTCTAAAAAGAGAAAGCTTTCGTTATCTTATTTATCTTAAGGATACTAATGATTTTATTGGAACTGCTAGCCTTCACGAAATTAATTGGAAGATTCCTAAAGGTGAAATTGGATACTGGATTAACACGCAATATAGTGGTAATGGATATATGACAGAGGTAGTAAGTGAGTTAACTAACCTTGGCTTTTCGCTACTTAAATTTAGAAGAATTGGCATACGATGTGAATTTAATAACATTAAAAGTCGTGCGATTCCTGAAAAACTAGGTTTTGAGCTTGAAGGGGTATTACGTAATGAAGATCTGTCAGCTGACGGGAAAAAACTAACTGATACTTGCATCTATGCAAAACTAAATTAGATTAACATTTTAAAATCCATTCAACAATTGAATTAGTATTTTAGATACTAATGAGAATATGAGTGCATTTATTAATTTAAGTTTAAATGGGAAGTGTAATATGGATATTAGATATAGAGTTGCTACAACAAATGATAGTTTAGAAATTGCTAGATTATCGGGTCAATTTGGTTACAATGTTGAAAAAAATCAAGTCTTTGAAAGATTAATTAAAATAATAGATCAAAAAGATCATGTTGTACTTGTCGCAGAGTTTGAAGGTAATCTGATTGGATGGATTCATGCTCACGGACGTTATTTGATTGAGTCCCCACCCTATGTTGAAATTGGTGGTTTGGTTGTTGACAGTACATATAGGGGTCAAAAAATTGGTAAGATGCTAGTGAAAAGATGTGAAGAATGGTCAAAATTATCGGGATTTAAGGAAATAAGGGTACGGACAAATGAAATTAGGGTAGATACACTTATTTTTTATAAAAAGATTGGTTTTGAAAACACAAAATCACAAAAAGTTTTTAAGAAAGAAATAAGTATTAACTAAAACTAAATTTTACTGCGTATGGTAATGTATGCGATAAGTTCACTTTCTCTTTAGCTTGTAGACAATGGAGTTTTCTCCATGTTTACAAGCTTTTTTTTGTATCCATAAAAATAATTAATTAGGTAAATAGTAAGTAGAATTTAGGTCATAAATTGAACTATTTAACGACGTTTATTCGTGGAAAGTTTTAAGAATTCAGAAAAAAAAATTAATTAAACATTATAACGTTATATTGACTAATGGAAAATTAGATGTTATTCTACATTGGAATAATAAACAAGATAGATGTAAACGAATACATTAAACAATTTAGTTTGTTTACGAAAAAAGGATGAGTGGAAATGAAAGATCATTTCGTACTACAAAATGTAAAAATGATAGACGGAAGTTCTGTTGATATCATAGTAGAAAATAAAAGGATTAAAGACATTGTAGCTGCTGGATGCGGTTATGGTGAGAAATTAGTAGATTACAAGCATAATGTATTTGTTTCTAGTGGCTGGATCGATATGCATGTTCACGCATATGCAGAATTTGAGCCATATGGTGATGATGTCGACGAGATTGGTTATAAAACGGGTGTTACTACAATTGTTGATGCGGGTAGTACAGGTGCTGATAATTTGTCCAAATTGGTAAGTAGTTGTAAAAAGTCAAAAACAAATGTTTTCGCATTTTTAAATATTTCACGAATTGGCTTAATACGGATTGACGAGTTATCTGATTTGACTTGGTTAAATGAAGATCAACTCAAAAATACAATTGCAGAACATAAAGACTTTATTATCGGACTGAAGGCAAGGATTAGCAAAAGTGTTGTAGGTGAAAATGGTGTAGAACCTTTAAAAATAGCACGTCAGTTTTCTAACGATACTAACTTACCACTTATGGTTCATATTGGTTCAGGACCACCAGATATAAATGATGTTCTAAACCTACTTGAAGAAAAAGATATAATTACTCACTACTTAAATGGTAAAGCAAATAATTTGTTTGATGAGAAAGGAAGACCACTTCCGAATTTTCTAAAGGCAATTAATCGAGGTGTTCATTTAGATGTTGGGCACGGAAATGCAAGTTTTTCGTTTAAAACAGCTTTGCAAGCTAAAGAACATGGAATTAAATTCGATACGATAAGTACTGATATTTATCGGAAAAATCGATTGAATGGACCAGTTTATAGTATGTCACATGTTTTATCAAAATTTTTATATTTAGGTTATTCACTAGAAGAAATTATTGATGCTGTTACAGTGAATGCGGCAAAGTGGCTAAATAAACCGGAACTTGGAAGAATTTCGATAGGAAATCTTGCGAACCTCACTTTATTTACTGTTGAGGATGAAGTGACAACCTTACTAGATTCTGAAGGAGAAGAACGTCAAGCTAAACAAAAAATCGTAGTAAAAGGAGTCGTTATTAATGGAGAACACATTGAATGCTAAGTATGGATTAAAAAGAGTAATTAATGCAAGCGGTAGGATGAGTATATTAGGTGTTTCCGCTCCAACAGATACTGTCATGGAAGCGATGAAAATTGGTGGTCAAAATTATGTTGAAATATCGGACTTAGTTGATAAGGCGGGAAATCATATTGCTGGACTTCTTCAATCCGAGGCAGCTGTAGTTGTTAACTCTGCTTCAAGTGGGATTGCCCTTTCAGTAGCGGCAATTGTTACAGAAGGTAACCGACGTAAAAGCGAAAGATTACACCAAGAGCCAATTCCAAAAAATGAAATCATTATGTTAAAGGGGCATAATGTTCAGTATGGTGCTCCTGTAGAAACGATGATTTTCCTTGGTGGAGGTAAATTAGTAGAAGTCGGTTATGCAAATGAGGGGAAAGTAGAGCATATTGCAGAGGCAATTAATGAAAAAACGGCAGCAATTCTATATGTAAAATCCCATCATGCTGTTCAAAAAAATATGATTTCAGTTGAAGAAGCATGGGAAGTAGCAAAAGCAAATAATGTACCTTTAATCGTTGATGCTGCCGCTGAAGAGGATTTGCAAAAATATGTCAAAGTATCAGATTTAGCAATATATAGTGGTTCGAAAGCAATCGAGGGACCTACTTCAGGGATTGTTGCCGGTAGAAAAAAATATATCGAGTGGTTAAAAGTGCAATTACATTGTATTGGAAGAAGTATGAAAGTTGGTAAAGAAACCACTTTTGGTCTGTTGCAAGCTTTAGATGAGTATTTTGTCAAAAAAGACAATAGTGAAAATGAAAAAGCTAGTTTAGAAGTTTTAAAATCACTAGAATCGATTGATGGTATTAAAGTAACGATTGTACAAGATGAAGCGGGACGAGCAATATTTAGAGCACGAATACAAATTGATCCGCTAGTAACAAAAATGACAGCAAAGGATGTCAATGATCGACTAAAGAATGGTCATATTGCGATTTATACCCGTGATTATGGAGTTCGTCAAGGCTTTTTCGATATTGATCCACGACCACTACAATCAGATGATATTTACGTAATCGAAGCACAAATTAGAGCAATCTTAGGAGGAACTGAACAATGACAAATATTGAAAAACGTTTTTATAATAACCGTGTAGCATTAAATGTTTTAGCTAATAGTATCGAAAATGCAGTTGAAGTTTTTGAGGCTGCAGAAGGTCACGTATTAGTAGGCGTTCTTTCAAAAGATTACCCAACGGTAGAGGCTGCTGTTACAGCAATGAAAGAATATGGTGCTCAAATTGATGAAGCAGTATCGATTGGTCTTGGTGCTGGTGATAACAGACAAGCAGCAGTTGTAGCAGAAATTGCTAAACATTACCCAGGAAGTCATATCAATCAAGTCTTTCCTGCAGTAGGTGCAACACGCGCTAACTTAGGTGAAAAAGATAGCTGGATTAATTCTCTAGTATCTCCAACTGGTAAAGTAGGCTATGTAAATATCTCGACTGGACCTGTAAGTGCTGCTAGTGAAACAGCGATTGTTCCAATCAAATCTGCGATTGCGTTAGTTCGTGATATGGGTGGGAATGCATTAAAATACTTCCCAATGAAAGGCTTAAAACATATAGAAGAGTTCAAAGCTGTAGCAAAAGCATGTGGAGAAGAAGGATTTGCTTTAGAGCCTACTGGTGGGATTGATTTAGATAATTTTGCAGAGATTTTAGAAATTGCATTGGAAGAAAAAGTACCTAAAATTATCCCACACGTATATTCTTCTATTATTAATGAAGAAACTGGAAAAACTAATCCTGAAGATGTAAGAAAATTATTAGCAATCACTAAAAGTTTGGTTGAAAAATATGCGTAAACAAATTGTTGCTTTTGGAGAAGTAATGATGCGATTGCAAGTGCCAGGGTATGAACTACTGGCACAGGCAAACGCATTACAATATTCTTTCTCAGGAACTGGTGTAAACGTTGCGTCGGCGATGACCAAACTTGGTCATGATGGTTACTTAGTAACAAAATTGCCGAACAATCCATTAGGGGATGCTGCAATTGCTTACTTGCAACGATTAGGAATTAATCGAAATTATATTACTAGAGGCGGAAAATATCTCGGGTTGTATTTTTTAGAAAATGGTTTTGGCCAGCGCTCAAGTCGTGTGACATATACTAATCGTTTAGAAAGTAGCTTTAATACGGCAACTTTTAATGATTATGATCTTGATTTAATTGCAAAACAAGCAGACGTTATCCATTTTTGTGGTATTACACTAGCGATGACAGATGACACAAAAGAAACGATGAAAATGCTTGCCAAAAATGTAAAAGAAAATGGCGGATTAGTTTGTTTCGATTGTAATTACCGACCTTCTTTATGGGAAGGAGGATATCGTGAAGCAAAACCTCATTATGAAGAAATGTTAGCTTTAGCTGATATCGTCATGATGAATGAGAAAGATGCGATCTATGTTTTAGGAATGGAGACGAAAGAAACATCTAGGGAAACACAACTGAAAGATCTTATTCCTAGAGTTGCAAATCAATATAACATACAAATTGTTGCTGGAACGCACCGAGCAATTAATCGTGACAATTCACATTCATTACGTGGATATCTATTTACTAATGGAGAGTTTCACTTTTCGGAAAATACTTCATTTTCCGTATACGATCGAATTGGAGCTGGAGATGCTTATACAAGCGGTATCCTACATGGTGTATTAAGTGAGTTTTCACCAGAAAAAACCGTTCACTTTGCTCAAGCAGCAGGTATGTTAGCATGTACAATCGTTGGAGATACACCAATGTCAACTGAGGAAGAAATTTTATCAGCTATGGCTGGAACAATTGATGATATTAAGCGCTAAAAAAGGAGAGTTTAAGGGAATGAGTGTGAATCGTAAAAAAGGACCGTTGTATTTACAAATTAAAGAGATGATAAAGGATCGGATTTTACATGGAGTCTACCCAATTCACACAAATATTCCCTCGGAACCTCAATTAGAAGAAGAGTTTCGTGTTAGTAAAATTACGATTAGAAATGCCATAAAAGAGCTTGTTCAAGAAGGATACTTAGAAAAGAAAAGTGGTAAAGGCACAAAAGTGATAGCGAATGTTACGAACGCAAAACTTTCAAAAGGGAAACGTTTTACAGAGATATTAGTTGAGGAAGGACATCATATTACTAAAAAAGTGTTGAGTATAAAAAAGCAAGAAATAATAGCGGATTCAATCCCTTATTCTGTATTTGGAGATAAATATATCCAAATTGAGCGAATTTATTTACTGGAAAATGAACCATATATTCACTTTACGCACTATATTTCAATTGACGTTACGGAAGAAGAAATAGAGGACATACAGATTAGCTCCTTGTATCGTTTCTTAGAAGAAAATAATATTCGATTAGAATCTTTCCGAGATGAATTTGCAGTAGCAGTTGCTCCAGATCATGTTTGTGAGATTTTAAATTTAGAAAAAGGCACTACCACATTAAAAAGAATACGTCGTTCTAGTGATGAAGATGGAAATATTTTAGAAATCAGTGAAGGTTACTATAATACGGCCAAACAAAATTATGTTGTAACGTACAATGATTCATCGCAGTAATTTATCTTCATTGTATAAAATGTAAGCGATTACTAAGGGAGAGTGTGCAAAAATGGATTTATATTTGATTGGAATTACATTAGTAGCAATCGTTATCGTTATTTTGGGAGTTTCGTGGTGGAAATGGCATGCTTTTATTAGTTTATCAGTAGCTGGTCTTTTCTTAGCCGTTTTTTCTGGTGTATCAATGGATAAAATTGTCATTGCTTATGAAACAGGAGTAGGCGCCGTTCTCGGACATCTTGTTGGGATTTTAGCTTTAGGGACGATTTTAGGAAAAATGATGTCAGATTCTGGAGCTGGTATGCAAGTAGCCGATTTCTTTATTAAAAAATTCGGCGTAAAAAACCTTCCATGGGCAATGTTGTTTTCAGGATTTATTATTGGAATTCCAGTATTTTTTGAGGTAGGCCTAGTAATCTTGTTACCTCTTGTTATATCAATTCGTAAGTCTACCAATTCAAATATTCTATTAATTGGTATTCCAGTACTTGCTGGTTTATCGATTGTACATGGTCTAGTCCCACCACATCCTGGTGCGATGACAGCGATTGGTATCTATAATGCAGACTTAGGACGAGTGTTACTTTATTCATTAATCATTGCTTTTCCAACTGCAATCATTGCAGGTCCGATCTTTTCAAAATGGATTCACAAACGTGTAACACCAATTGGTGAACCAGAATTAATTCGAGTTGAAACAAAGTCAAATGCATTACCAAGTACAGGTGTATCATTTTTCATCATCTTACTTCCAGTTTTATTAATGGTTTTAACTGTCATTACACCATACTTATCTCTACCTAGTGCAATTGCTAAATTCTTAATTTTAATTGGTAGTCCTGTAATTGCTCTATTAATCTCTTGTTTTGCAGCTTATTATTTATTAGGGTATCGCCAAGGAATGGACAAAACTTTAATCAAAAAATTAACTGACGAATGCTTAACACCTTTAGCTTCAATCATATTAATTATCGGTGCAGGTGGAGCATTTAAACAAATTCTAATTGAAAGTGGTGTAGGTACTGCCATTGCTACAATGGCTGAGCAACTGTCATTATCACCAATCGTACTTGCATTCTTAGTAGCAGGGTTAATTAGAATAGCGACTGGTTCAGCTACGGTTGCTTTAACAACAGCAGCTGGGATTGTTTCTCCAGTAGTGGCACATATGACTGGTGTAAACTTAGAATTACTTGTTATCGCAACTGGCGCAGGTTCACTAATGTTATCACATGTAAACGATGCAGGTTTCTGGTTAGTAAAGGAATACCTAGGATTAACTGTCAAAGAAACATTTAAAACATGGACTGTAATGGAAACGCTTCTTTCATTTGTTGCGTTTGGACTTACATTAATATTAGACATTTTTATTTAAGAATAAAGGAAGAGGCTGTCTTAGAAAGTCAGGTTAACTGACACGAAAAGCGCCTCTTTTTTTATAGATCGATAAACGATTTTAGTATTTTGTTAGAATAGGTAGTTTTCCATTTTGATGTTTCTTCAACTTGAGTATTATTTGCCATTAAAAGCGAGGGTGCTCATATTTTGAGAAGCCCTCATTTTAAATTTAAGATGATAAGCTATTAATAATTAATTTTATTCAAAGTCTAATGGACGTAAGCTCGCTTCGATTTCAGTACGTTTAGGTTCCAAAAATGGAGGCAATGCTAAGCGTTCACCAAGTGTTTCAATATGTTCATCTACATCAAATCCAGGGATATCAGTTGATAATTCGAATAAAATATGATTAGGTTCTCTAAAATAGAGTGCTTTAAAATAGTAGCGTTCTACTTTTCCTGAATTCGTAATCCCAAGTGAATTTAATTTGTCAGCCCATTTATCATATTCTTCTATGTTCGGTACTCTAAAAGCTACATGATGCACGCTCCCTCGTCCAGGTCTAGCTCTTGGTAAGTCTGGTCTTACTTCTAAATGCACTTCAGCACCAGCACCACCTAATCCGGTTTGGTAAACTTCAATTTCAAAGTTCTCTTCTGTAGATGGGTAAGTACCAGCAAGTCTAAATCCTAAAACATCCGTTAACGTTTTACTAGTAGGAACTGAATCTTTTACAGTAAGTGTAACTGGACCTAAACCAAGAATTCCATGTTCAGTTGGGATATCTGATTTATTCCAAGGCGTACCCGGTGAAACACCTTTTTCACCATTATCTGCTACTAAGATTAATTTTGTACCTTCATAATCTTGAAATGCGAGTGTATCTCGATTTGCTCTTTTAACTATTCCATCATGTGAAATATTAAGTTTTTCAAAGCGATTCTTCCAATAATGTAGTGATTCAGTTGTAGCTACTCTTAATGAAGTTGAAGAGACGATCGAGTGACCCGGGTATGTATTTCCTAAATGAGGGATATCGAAAAATGTTATTTCTGTCCCAGGATTTGCTTTTGCATCCCCGTAAAATAAGTGATAACTGGAAGTGTTATCTTGATTTACAGTTTTCTTAACAAGTCTCATTCCTAAAACTTTCGTGTAAAATTCGTAATTTTTTTCAGCATTTGTAGTAAGTAGTGAAACATGATGAATTCCCAATAATTCCACTTTCATCACTCCCTTAAAATTATTATTTATATGTACACTTTGCAAATGACTAGAGATTGAGGTAGCGTTTTATGTTAAACTGTTATCTAATAATTATACTATTCAGATATATGGTACAGAAGGGGGAAAAGGCTTTGTATTTCGGTTATTTATTAATTTTAATATCTGCAATAGCTTTTGGTTTAATGCCTATTTTTGCTTTATATGCCTATGGTCAAAATGTCAGTGTGAATACACTATTATTTTTAAGGTTTACATTTGCGACAATACTGTTCTTTAGTTACTTATTAGTTCAAAAAAAATTAGTGAAAATTACGAAACAACAATTAGTATTATTTGCTTTACTAGGTGGCGTATTGTATATGCTTCAATCAAGTTTTTATTTCAGTTCTGTTAAGTATATTCCTGCTTCTTTAGCGGCACTGATTCTTTATTTATACCCTATTTTTGTAGCTATTCTATCTTTTTTAGTAAATAAAGAACAATTAACAAAAAATATTATGATTTCAATAACATTATCGTTGCTTGGAATTGTACTAGTGCTAGGAGCTCCTGCAGAAAATATAAAACCATTCGGAATCATATTAGCTTTAGCAGCGGCAATCGTTTACTCAATATACATAATTGTTGGTGGAAGGGTAACAGTGAATGTTCCTCCTTTAGTAACAAGTGCCTATATTTCTTTATTTGCATCAATTTCATTTTTACTAGTAGGCATATCAACAAGCACGATTCACATTCATTTTAAATTTATTGGTTGGATTTCAATTTTAGGTATTTCAATTATATCTAGTGTGATCTCAATGGGAGCCTTTTTTGCTGGTGTAAAACGAATTGGACCAACAAAAGCAGCAGTATTAAGTATGGTAGAGCCTGTTGTGACAATTACCTTTTCGACCATTCTATTTCATGAAAATATGAGTTTACTTCAAATGATTGGCGGTACGATTGTTTTAGGTGGAGCGCTTTTAGTTGTTCTTACTAGTGAGAAAAGAAAAATTGTTGAGAATAAAATGGATTTTTAAATGGTATATGATAAAATGTATTTAGAATATTAGTATAATATTATGTAAATGTTAAAATAGCTACTTTTGTAGCTATTTTCATTTTGTAGACAAATTTGAAAAATATTGAATGATAGAATGGCTGAAAACGCTATCCCTAGAGGGGCGGATTTTTCTTAGACGATAATGAGAATCGCTAAATTAGGCGAAGTAAACCAAGAAAGCGAGCGTTTTCGGGCAGTCAGAAATGGCTGCTTATTCATCTGTTTTAAAATTGTAAAGGAGTAATAGAATGTTTGAATTAAAATTAAAAAATGGAGAAATAGTAAAAGTTCGTCAAGCAACAGGAACTGATGCTAAAGCAATTATAGATTTTTATAATATAGTAGGTGGAGAAACAAACTTTTTATCGTTTGGAGAAAACGAGTTTAAAAGAAATGAAGCAGAATATCAGACTTTTTTAGAAGAAACCTTCAATGAAAAAAATTCGATAATATTATTAGGTACGATCAATGATCAAATAATAAGTATCGGTTCGATCAATTCAAGTCAAAAGGAGCGTACAAAGCATGTAGGTACACTAGGCATTGTCATTAAAAAAGAATATTGGGGTTTAAGTTTAGGGAAGTTATTGATGAAATCATTAATTGATTGGGCTAAACAAAATGATTTAACTAGAAGAATTCAATTAGTAACGAATGAAGAAAATCTTAAAGCTATTCAATTGTATAAAAATTTAGGATTTGAAATTGAAGGTGTTATGAAAGAAGATACTTATATTAATGGAAAGTACTGTAATACTTTAATGATGGGGTTGCTAATTAAATAGCAAACTCTCTATTATAACCACACGAATGAATAGAATTCGTTTCTTCATATGTAAGTGCTAGTATTGGGTTGGTAATTTTAGTGCCAAATGATTCAATTAAACTAGAAGATGGTATCAATTTTGCCGATAAAGCTCTGTACTTTGCGAAAATGAATGGAAGAAATCAAGAATGTGTTTATTCAATTAAGTTTGAAATGTCTTTCGTTAAAAAGCCTTGTGAATGTTAATCACAAGGCTTTTATAGTTTTTAGAAGCACGTAAATGATCTAATTCGATTTGTATCAATTCCAAAGAAAACCCATCTCCAGCCATTCCATCTCCAGCCTGCTACTGAATGTCTGCCGACGAAGGTTGGAAAGTACCAGAATTGTTCTCCATTATTCAACCAAACATAAGTATTTCTAAATCGACAACCAGCGATCGCACCTGGATCTATTGCGAATGCTGTTGCTTGAGACATTGTTGGAGTGAATGAAGGTGGTGGTGCAGTCGGTTGACTCCCTTGACTATGGCCTCCGCCACCCGGTTGTCCCGGAAATCCTGGAAAACCACCCGGTTGCCCTGGAAATCCACCTGGCTGGCCTGGGAATCCGCCCGGTTGCCCTGGAAATCCTGGAAAACCTGGAAATGTGCGATATTGAGGGAAAAAGTTCATTTTATCAACTCCTTTTTAGTTTAATCCTTATTAAAGTATGAAAATTAATTTTTTTTGTTTGGGCAAATAGGTAAATATCTAGTTTTAACTGGGGATATTTGCGAATAGTATTGGTAGCTTGTAGAAAAGTATCATTATATTATGAATCGGTGTGATGCTTAAGTATGTGTCACACTTTTTAATTTTACTAAAATATCATTTTTTGGAAGATGGTAGTATAAAATTTAAGAATTATTTAAGAATTTAATAATAGGCAATTAATATTTCTGAATTATACTTTGCCACAAACAACTATCTAAAGTAATAGTTTATCATTTGGTGAAAGTTGGAGTATATCTTGTCGATTCGAAAACGGTTAATCTTATCTAATATTGCTATGATTGTTATTCCAATCATTTCTTTTATCCTCATCGAGATTTTGCTCGGTGTGTTTTACTATAAGGTTTTTGAACCTAAATTTAATGGTCATCCACCTCATTCATTTTATTTTTTTCGATTCGGAATCATTGTCCCTATTTTTGCAATTACAAATGGTGTGCTATCATATTTTGTTTCAAGAAGCATACTAAGACCTGTAAAAAATCTGACAAATGCTGCTAAACAAATTAGTGAAGGAAATTTAAATTTTGAAGTTAAACCAATAAATAAAGATGAGCTCGGTCAATTAGCAATTAGTTTTGAAAGTATGAGAAAAAATCTAAAAGAGGCAGCGGAAATACAGAAAAAATACGAAGAAAATCGAAAAGAATTAATCGCTAATATTTCACATGACCTTAAGACACCAATTACATCAATAAAAGGCTATATTGAAGGTATTAAAGATGGCGTAGCGAATACACCTGAAAAAATGGAGAGGTATATTGAAACAATTTATCTGAAAACCTTGGATATGGATCAGTTGATTAATGAACTTTTCCTTTATTCAAAGCTAGATTTAAAACGTGTACCATTTCATTTTGAAGAAGTAAATATTCATCATTATTTAGTCGATCGGATTGAGGAGTTAAAATTTGATTTAGAACCGATAAATGTCAGTATTACTTATTGTGAAAATGTGGACAAAGAAAATAGTATTGTTATGATAGACCGGGAACAATTCAAACGTGTAATGACAAATATCATTCAAAATAGTTTGAAATACATGGATAAAGATGAAAAACGGATTTCTATAAAATTAATAGATGACAAAGAAAAAATAACAATAAAATTTCATGATAACGGTAAGGGAATATCTAAAGAGGCGCTTCCGTTTATTTTTGATCGTTTTTATAGAGCTGATCCTTCAAGAAATCTATCAACAGGTGGGACTGGTTTAGGATTAGCGATCGCAAAAAGAATCATTGAAGAGCACGATGGAGAAGTGTGGGCAGAAAGTCAAATTGGTGAATATACAAATATTTTTCTTTCATTAAATAAGAAATCAATATCAAAGGTGACGAAATGAAAAAGGTTTTAATTATTGAAGATGATCAAAGTATCGCATTATTACAACGAGACTATTTAGAACTAAATGATTTTGAAGTTGAAATAGAATCCAATGGGATAAACGGACTTCAAAAAGCATTATCAAAGGAATATGATTTAATCATTCTCGATTTAATGTTGCCAGAAATAAATGGATTTGAAATATGTAAAAAAATAAGGGAAAGTAAAGACATTCCGATTTTAATTGTTTCAGCTAAAACAGAAGATATTGATAAAATTAGGGGATTTGGTCTAGGGGCAGATGACTTTATCGTCAAACCATTTAGTCCAAGTGAGTTAATAGCCAGAGTCAAAGCTCATCTATCAAGGTATCAACGTTTAGCAAGTAAAGGCCAAATAAATGAAGAAGAAATTCAAGTAAAAGGACTTACAATCCAAAAAGATTCTAGAAAAGTTCTTGTAAATGGAGAAGAAAAAATATTCACAACGAAGGAGTTTAACTTACTTACCTTCCTTGCTTCAAATCCAAATAAAGTATTTAGTAAAGAGTTATTATTTGATCGGATTTGGGGATTTGAAACAATTGGAGATATTTCAACTGTAACTGTTCATATCCGTAAAATCCGAGAAAAAATAGAAGTTGACCCATCCAACCCAAATTATATTGAGACCGTATGGGGAGCGGGATATCGGTTTAAAGATTAAAATTAAATAAAAATAAAAGGGTGATCTTGTGAGTAAGTAACTGGCTTATAGGATGACTCTTTTTTATGAAAATAATTAGTTTTCTTGAGTATAAATCAGGCAAATAATTTATCTTTCGTGTTGATTTAAGAATTATTTAAGAAATTGATAATAGTAGCTTTATATCTTACCACTATGATGAAAAGTATAATATTAATGAAAACGGAGGGAACAGGGTAGTGGCGAAAAAGAAAATAAATTTAACGAAAAAAAATATATTAGTTAGTGTACATGTTTTAGCAATATGTGCTTGGTTTGGGGGTACTTTAAGTTTATTACTTTTAGGATTCTATTTGAAAAATGCGCAAAACTCAGAGCAACTAATTTATACACTTTCAAGTATGCATATCATTGATGAAAATTTACTAAAATATCCTGCACTCGCAACTTTATTTACTGGAATTTTACTTTCAGTTTGGACGCAGTGGGGATTAGTAAAGTATTATTGGGTTGTCATAAAACTCGTTTTAACAGTCTTAGTCATTTTGATTGGCATCTTTTTTATAAATGATTGGTTCTCTTTTTTAGTAAAAACTGCAGAAGGATTAGGTGCAAGTGCACTTAATGAAAATAAATTTGAGTCAACTTGGATTTCGATTATAATATCAGGTATTTTTAACTTAAGTTGCTTAGTATTTATGACCTTCATTACGTATTTTAAACCTTTTGGAAAAATAAAAAAGAATAAAAAAGTGGCAAAACCATAAAAAATGTTGCTTTTGGAGCCCTTACTGATTAAAAGTAATACTATTTGAGTATTACTTTTTTTTTATGAAAAAAAGATAATATTTACCAAAAAATGAAACATTCTAATAAATGTGTTTTATTGCATTCAGATTGTAAGTAAGCGTTTCATCGAATATGACATTTGTCATATTTTCCATATGACGCCTGCTACTACCATTAGGAAAAATAACTTATATAATTAGGATAATATAGTAATGAAAAGTTACAACATTAGGAAGGAACTTCTAAATGTCAAAAGAAAATCAAAAAAGTTTACGAAAACAAATTATTCCTTATGAAAAATCAAATTTAAAAGCTAGTATTTGGCAAATGATCAATACTTTTATTCCATTTATATTGTTGTGGTATCTTGCTTATAAAAGTATTTCTATTTCAGTCGTATTAACGATCTTTATCGATGTTGTTGCTGCATTATTCTTAATAAGGATCTTTATTATCTTCCATGATTGTTGTCATCAATCATTTTTTAAGAATAAAACAGCAAATAAAGTTCTAGGCACTATTACAGGGGTTGTTACTTTATTTCCATTCAGCCAGTGGAAGCATAGTCATTCAATCCACCATGCGACAAGTGGTAATTTAGATAAGCGCGGAATTGGAGATATGTGGGTTTTAACTGTTGAAGAGTACATTGCAGCACCGCTCATTACAAAAATACAATATCGTCTATACCGTAATCCATTAATCATGTTTGGATTAGGACCAATTTATATCGTATTAATATCAAATCGATTCAATACGAAAAATGCAAAATTAAAAGAAAGACTGAACACTTATTTAACGAATAGTTTAATTGTTGGGGTTTCAGCATTATTTTGCTATACAATAGGTTGGCAAAATTATTTATTAGTGGAAGGTCCAATCTTTTTCATTTCGGCAGTATTAGGAATTTGGCTTTTCTATGTACAGCACCAATTTGAAGACACTTATTTTGAAGAAGATGAGAATTGGGAATATGTTAAAGCAGCGGTTGAAGGAAGCTCTTTTTATAAACTTCCTAAACTATTACAGTGGATAACTGGTAATATTGGATACCATCATGTTCATCATTTAAGTCCACGTGTGCCGAATTATAATTTGGAGACTGTTCATAATAATACGCTGCCACTACAAAATGTACCGACGATTACACTAAAAACAAGTTTAACATCTTTAAAATTCAAATTATGGGATGAAGAAACAAAACAATTTGTAAGATTTAAAGATCTAAAAACAGTCTATAAAGTAAATCGCGAAAGTTCAGACACTGTCTGAACTTTTGATGTATTTTATTTACATTTTTATAAAGATTAAATTTCATTAAATATGATAAGATTGTTAAAGAAGGCCACAAAACGTTTGAATTAAATGAGGTAAAATTATGTTTAAAAGATATCTAGTTTTCCTAAAAAGTACAGGAATCTCACCATATATTTGGACAGTTTTAGGAATTTCTCCATTTTATTTTATTTTTCTTTCTGCACATTCTACTTTAAGAATCATTATTGGAATTTTACTAACAATATCATTTTTTATCATTTATCGATTGGCATACAGATCAAAAGGGTGGTCAATTTTTCTATGGTCATCCATCTTAATCATCTTATCCACTACAATGAATATACTCTTTAGTTATGTATATTTTGCTTTTTTTATAGCGTATATGATTGGAAAGAGAAAAAATCGAGTTACATTTTTAACTTTGTATATACTTCATTTAGTCATCACTACAATTTCCATCAACATCACGATTATCCTTCAAGAAGAATTAATCATTAGGCAGCTTCCTTTTATTATCATTACTTGGATTAGCGTTATTTTGTTACCATTTAGTTTATACAGTCGAAATGAAAGAGGGCAATTGGAAGAAAAGTTAGTAGATGCCAATAAACGTATTTCAGATCTTGTAAAACTAGAAGAACGTCAAAGAATTGCTCGTGATTTACATGATACGTTAGGTCAAAAACTTTCACTGATTGGCTTAAAAAGTGACTTAGCTAGAAAGTTGATTTCAAAAGATCCTGATTTAGCTCAAAATGAATTAAAAGATGTACAACAAACAGCTAGAACAGCCTTAAATGAGGTTCGAAAAATAGTATCTCAAATGAGAGGTATTCGAATAAAAGATGAACTAATCAGAATTAAGCAAATACTGCATGCTGCTGAAATTACAGTTGAATGTAACGATAACTTCCAACTTACAAATGTATCATTACTTACAGAAAATATTGTCAGTATGTGTTTAAAAGAAGCCGTAACGAATGTTGTAAAACATAGCAATGCTACTTTATGTAAAATATCAATTAAACAAATGAAAAATGAAATTATTTTTTCTGTAACCGATAATGGAGTTGGATGTAATTTAGAAAAATTCTCATCAGGTTATGGCCTAATCGGTATGAAGGAACGACTCGAATTTGTTAATGGAACATTAGAGGTATACTGTGAAAACGGAATGACTTTAATTATGAAAGTTCCGATCGATGTAAAACAAATTGAAGTGGAGGAACTAATATGATTAGAATCGTCATTGCTGAAGACCAACGAATGCTATTAGGTGCGCTTGGATCTTTACTTAATTTAGAAGATGATATGGAAGTTGTTGGTAAAGCTGCAAATGGAGAAGAAGCAGTTAAACTAGTCAAGCAATTACAACCTGACATTTGTATAATGGATATTGAAATGCCTGGCAAAACTGGACTGGAGGCTGCAGAAGAATTAAAACCTTTAGAATGTAAAGTGATTATCTTAACAACTTTTGCAAGATCTGGTTATTTTCAAAGAGCATTAAAAGCAGGTGTAAAAGGCTATTTATTAAAGGATAGCCCAAGTGAAGAGCTAGCTAGCTCAATTAGAAGTATTATTTCTGGGAAGAGAATCTATGCTCCGGAACTGATGGATGATGTATACGCCGAGGCGAATCCGTTAACTGACCGTGAAAAAGAAGTTTTAGAGCTAGTTGCTGATGGTAAGAACACGCAAGAAATTGCGGATGAATTGCGTCTTAAAACAGGAACAGTGAGAAATTATATATCGATGATTTTAGACAAATTAGAAGTTAAAAATAGAATCGAAGCAATAAAACAATCGAAAGAAAAAGGTTGGTTTAAGTGAAGTTATTGGCAGGAGGAATGAACACAAGAAAAGCAGGTAGGGTGAGAATTGACAATAAAATCTTTCAATCCTTTAATGCCTAAATCCTGCATTCCTTGTTTATCATTTAGTTTCCTGCTTCTTTTTTTTCTTTTTTTCTAGATTTTGTTTTTCTTTTTCCAGATTTTTGCACTTCTTTAAAAAATTCGTCTAACTCCTGATTGAATTTATCTGTTTCTTCCAAAAATAAAAGATGACTACTATTATAAAAAGGAACAAATTTGGAATCTTTTATATTTTTTTGAATATATTCACCAGCAGCTAATGGGAAAAATCCATGGCTACCAAAACAAATTAATGTTGGAATATCAACAAGACAAAGCGTATCTCGATAATCTACAGCAGTTTGATTAAATACGATTGTACTTGCAATTGCTGCAGGTAATTTATTCATTTCTTTTAATATCCATTTATGTTCTTTTGGATCAGGTTGATCCTTATACATACCATATATAAAATCACTATTAAATTTGTTCTGATCTTCTTGAATTGACTGCATTACATTTTTTAAAATCATAAAATCAAATGCTCCAAACTCCCAATCTGGCCAAATATAATCGGATGCGGATTGATCAACTACTGTTAGCGCCTTAATATTTTTACTCCCAAACTGATTAACATAATCCCACAATACAAAAGCTCCCATTGACCAGCCTACTAAAATTACATCCTTTAAATTTAGTTTTTCTATAAAGCATTTTAAATCACGAGCGTATTGTGCTACTGTATGCCCATATTGAACTTTCGAAGACTTCCCATGTGCTCGTAAGTCTAAAGTAATAACGCGATAATTTTTACTAAAATATGGTACTTGTTTATGAAAAAAATTACTACTCATCATAACACCATGAACAAAAATAACTGTTTGACCTTCTCCGTGATCTTCATAATAGAGCTTTGTATGTGAATCAAGTTCCACATATGCCAATTTAATCGCCCCCATTGGCTGTTAAATGTCTTACTTTCCTATATTATTTCAACACATAATAATTCATGACTATTCACAATTTCTTTGAATAAGGTTGTTAAAAAACTAAATAGGTAATGCTTAACTCGAAATTCATAATGTTTTTCTTTTTTATATAAAAATGTGGTAAAATTCAGATAAATATAGAAATGATCCAAGCATACATAAAAAGTAATACCTATCGTTTATTTTTACTGGAATGATTACCTATAACACATATAACGGGTGAGAATAAATGGTATACGCAGGATTTTATTGGGTAGGGTTAATCTTTTGGATGTTAATTAGTTCAGGAATCTTACTTTTAGTATGGGGTCTATGGAAAAAATCCTGGAAAACATTAATAGTGAGCGGGATTGTATTTATACTACCAACATTCTATTTTGGTGGGGCGGAGAGTTGGTTGAGGGTAGTTGCATTTTTTCCAATGATTCCTTTAATACTTGCTTATATTATTAAAAAAACCGATGTTTGAGACGGGTGGTTATTTTCCTAGTTAATAGATTGTTTTGAATAAAAAGGAGAGAAATAAATGAACGTGATAGAGGGGTTTATTGAAGTAACAGGCGGGAAGGTATGGTATCAGTTTCATAATAAGAATTCATCTAAAATCCCTGTCGTTGTTTTACATGGAGGGCCTGGATCATCGCATTATTCAATGCAAGGTCTATACGTATTAGCAGAAGATCGACCAGTTATTTTTTATGATCAGTTAGGCTGTGGGAAGTCTGATCGTCCAACAGATCATTCTTTATGGAATATTGATCGATTTGTTGAAGAATTAGCACAAATCAAACAAGCGCTTTCGCTGGATGAGTTTCATATTCTTGGTCATTCATGGGGAACAACCCTAGCTGCAGCTTATTATTTATCGAGACCAGTTGGAGTGCGGAGTATCATTTTTTCAAGCCCTTGCTTAAGCGCACCATTATGGGCACAAGATCAGGATCGAAATCGAAAACTACTCCCACCTGATGTACAAGAAACATTAATAAAGTGCGAGGAAAATGGAACAACAGATTCAGAAGAATACAAAAATGCTAACGCTGTATTTATCAAGCATTTTGTTTGCAGATTAGACCCATATCCAGAATTCCTGAAAAAAGGAAAACACTATAGAAATCCAGAAGTTTACAATATTATGTGGGGGCCATCCGAGTTTCATGTTACTGGAAACTTAAAAGATTTTGACTGCACTTCTAAGTTAAAAGAGATCAAAATCCCTACATTGTATACTTGCGGAAGATACGATGAAGCAACACCTAAGTCAACAGAATATTTCAGTGAGCTAACGCCAAATGGAAAATTCCACGTTTTTGAGCAAAGTGCACATATGCCTTACATTGAAGAGCCAGAAGAATATGTACAAGTAGTTGAAAGCTTTTTGAATGAAGTTGAATAATAATGAAATTGAGAAACGTAAGGTTGATCCCTTGCGTTTTTTTGATGATAGATTGATTTCGTTAGTATTGGAGTGCTTATTAGGAGATTGGAAAAGGAGGAATGTGGTTTTTAGTAACTTAAGGGTGTTGAAGAGGAAGTTAATTAGGGAAAAAATGAGGATTGGTATCTCATGTAGAGTTCATGAGGAAGTAAAATCGGAAAAAATCGAGATTTAGTACCACTGGAGAGTTCATGAGGATGTAAAAGGGGACAAAATTGATTAATAGTAACTCATATAGTCTGCATGAGGAAGTAAAATAGGACCAGATATTTTTGGAATTATCTGAAATATCTGGTCCTAAAGATGCAAATTATTCTAGCGAATACGTTGTCGTCTCATCCACTGAGTCGCAACCCATTTTTCTCCGCTTATAACAGGGCTACCTGCATGGATTGTAAGTTCATTGATTGCTTCGTCCTGATAAAAATATTCAAAGTATAAGGCAGTGCCTTTTTTGGCGGAAACAGAATAATTGAGCGCAGGAAAAATCGTTTCGCCGCCTTCTTCCACATCATTTAAATAGAGAATGAGTGTACTAATCCTATTATTATTTGTTCGATGGTTGGAAAAGTAATCAAAATGTGGTTTATACTGTTGCCCAGGTTCGTAATGAAGCACTTGTAATGGTTCCGCATGTTCGATTGAAATATTCATGATCGTTTCGATTCGTTTTTCAATACGTTTAATTAGTTCCGTTTCACTTTCCTCAAAAAACATCCCACTACTTGTTCGCATATCATTTTCCTCATGAGTTAACCCTATTTTTGAGCGTTTCATGCGTAATTTCGAATGGTTAATTAAATCGTCGCATTCTTCATCACTTAAAACATTATTAAGTAAGACAATTAATGGTTCCTCTTGCCGAGTAAGAATCTCAACCTCGCGATCAATTGTTTGGATTATCTGACCAGTATGATTAAAAATGGTTTGTTCGATTTCCTTTAAATTTCCTACTTCTAACATTTTGTCACATCTCCTTGTACATTTTGTCATCTATATCCTAGGAAAATTGATACGCACATTACGTTGAACTTTTGAAAAACACATTGTAGAAAAGAACTAAAATTTAAAATGATTTATCAGATAAAAATTATGTTTTTAGAATAAATTCCTCATTGTGTTGACATTTTCCTGCTTAAATCAAAGCCAAACAGACTGTTGTTACAAGAATTTTTCGAAAATTGACTTTGTATTGTTTTAATTGAGGTAATTTGGGAGTTTTGTTGAATATTAGATGTGTAAATCATATCGAAATGAAAAGAAGGCGGAAGAGTATGAGCTGGAAAATAGAAGGAATGAAAAAATCTTAGGAAATAGTATTTTTCCATTCTTATATGTGAGGATTAAGATAGAAAAAAGGTTAGATAAGTTAAAACTAACTCATCTAACCTAAGAAAGAAGCCTATTTCATTGGTTGTAAAGCCTTGTATCGATCGACTGCTTTTTCATCAGCAGTTTTTGACATTTTATAATGATAGATCGCGTCTTCCCAATCTCCATACATCGGATTTGGTAATTGGATATATTTTACCCCAAGGTCTTTTGCAATTTTATCGACATTATCTTTTCGAGTTTTCAAATCCGCTTTATAAAAAATATCTGATAGATCATTTGAATTATCGCCTATTAACATAACAATTTCGTGTGTTTTTGCAATTTGGGCTTGTCTTGGTCCTTTTTGAGCTGTATCTGTTTTAAGAAATAAATGTTTTGAGTCAACATTCGGTAATCCATGTAAATTTAAATTTTTAATTGTATCATTTCTTGTTTTTTCAGGGCGGTTTGTAAGATAAAAAACATCTACATTCATTTTTTTCGCTGCAAGCAAGAAATCTTTTGCACCTGGGATTAGTTCGGCTTTTGCCATATGAATCCATTCATCCCATCCTTGTGGATAGGAAGCATTATTTTTGATCGACCATGCGGTATCAGGGGAATTATCAAGAATTGTTTCATCAATGTCTAAAACAACTGCAGCAGGTTTTGGTTTATTTTTTAATTTATCAGTTGCTTTCTTTTTAGCCATTGTTTCAGCCAGTTCTTCTTTTGCCTGGTTATAGATTTGAATTTGCAAAGCCTTGTTTTCCGCAGAGGTTTGAAACCAATTAGTAGACATAACATTATGTTCTTGTGTGCTCCTTGCGAATTCGGCTTTACTAAAGCCTATGCCAGCTAAGGAACCAAAGGCAAATGCAAAAAAGATAGATAGAATAATAACAATTTTTTTCATACTATTTTCCTTTCATCTATATTAAATGTACTAGCTAAGTAAAAATTAGTTAGTAAATATGAAAAATTGCTTTTCAAGGTTGTTATATCCTAAAGACTAAAAAATATTCGTCTTTTTAAAAATTTCATTTACCGAAATGTCGGAAATTTCAGAATTCAACAAAGAAAGTGATATGATAAAAGTGATTTAATTTTTAAGTTTAAGGGAGAGCGAACGATGATGATTCATTTAAAAATCGTAACAAGAGAAAATTGGGAAGAAGCTATTAAACTTGAAGTAAATAGTGAACAATTGAATTTTGTTCCCTCGGTTGCAGTATCACTTGCAAAAGTATATATAAAACCAGATGGTGAAAATGTGGAATATATCCCATTTGCCATTTATGATGATCAGACGATGGTCGGATTTATTATGCATGCTTTTGAAGAACATACAACAAATAGCTATTGGATCAACGGGTTTTTAATTGATAAACAGTTTCAAAGTAAAGGATATGGTAAATTAGCATTTGTTGAAATGATTAAGTGGATCGGGAATAAATTCCAGCAATGTAAAGAGATTCGATTAACAGTTCATAAAGATAATAAATTAGCTATGAATTTATATAAGCAATTAGGTTTTATTCCGACTGGTAACTACTTTGGAGAAGAAGAGGTTTGGTATTATATTGTTCAAAGATAACTAAATTTTACGGATATATATTTATGGATAATATGTGAACAATTTTTTAGAAGATAGGAATTAGAACCTGTTTTCAAGAAATAGTAGAGTATGTCAAAAAGTAGGGGTTTTTACGTTATGGAGAAATGGGAACGGAGACTAATTAATACGAAAAGAGGGACATTTGAAGTATTTTGTAAAGGTGAAGGAGAGCCTTTATGTATCACTCATAATTACTCTGAATTTAATGATTCGGGAGATTATTTTGCAAATTCATTTACTACATTATTTAAAGTATTTTTAATAAATTTAAGAGAAACTGGTAATTCTGAAAAAGCACATTCTCCTTATGAATTAAGTATGCTAGAAACAATATTTGATCTAGAAGAAATTAGGGAAACATTAGGTTATTCATCCTGGAGTTTTGCCGGTCATTCTACCGGTGGAATGCTTGGAATTATTTATGGAATCTATTTTTCAAATTCTTTAAATCATAATTTGATTGTTGGAGCTGCAGCGAGAGATTATGCAACGTTTTCAAAAAACTGTATTTATAACAAAGCTCATCCGCAATATAATATCATGCAAGAATTAATTGAAAAGTTAAAAGATACTACAATATCTAATGAAGAAAGAGAAGCTCTATCAATTGAACGGACAAAGTTATCTTTGCATAAGCCAAATCGATATCACGAATATTTTAATTTACCAATCTCTAAAAAAATGTCAGCAATTCGACTAAATTATTTCAATAGGGAATTGCAAATTTACGATGTAACAAGAAAGTTATCATTAATAAGTTGTCCAACTCTAATTATTTGTGGCAAACATGACGTACAATGTCCAATCGAATATTCAGAAGAAATGGCTGAAGGAATTGAAAATTCAAAATTAGTCATTTTACATGAAAGTAATCATTATCCATTTTTAGAAGAGAAGGAACTGTTTTTGAAGGAAGTAAAACAATTTACTAAAAAAACGCTTGTCTAAATCCACAGTGTGGAGTAGAGGTAAAAATGATCTATAGGAAAAAGTCTTATAAAATAAATCCAGATCAATTAGAACAATTTAATGATTTTTTTCATTTTTATTTATACCCAAATCAAATCAAGCATGGTGCTAAATTAATTGGTAGGTGGGTTAACGAATCGAATGATAAAATTGAAGCGATTTGGCAATATGAAAGTATAGAACAGAATGAGCAGATTGAAAAGATGATCAGGAAATCTGAGCTTCATCTGAATGCAAAAAAGAAAAGGGCTCAATTAGGTGAATTATTTGAAGAAAGTCATCAAGAATTTCTTACTTCAACTTCACCAATTGGAATATATGAAATACCTAAACATTGTTTGGATTTATTTCAAAAATAATAGCGGAGAAGTTTTATTTACGAAAGCTGGAGGAGCAAAGTTGTTAACAATTTATTTAACAAGACACGGTGAAACGGTGTGGAATATCGAAAATCGATTACAAGGATCAAAAGATTCCGAACTTACTGCTAGCGGGATTATTGATGCTAAATTATTAAGTAATAAATTAGCTAAAGTGAGTTTTAGTAAAATATATACTAGTTCGAGTAAACGTGCAGTAACAACTGCAAATATTTTAAGAAACAATTCATCGATTCCAATTATTGAAGAAGATGATTTAAAAGAAATTAATTTTGGTGAGTGGGAAGGTAAAACGAAAAAAGAAATAAATGATTGTTTTGAAAATGAATTTGAATCTCTTTGGAAAACACCTCATTTATACGACCATCGTCCACATCAAGGTGAGAGTTTACTCGCCTTAACAGAAAGAGTAGGAAATGTCATCCAAACTATTTTAAATTCGAATGAAGAAGGTAATATATTAATTGTTACACATGCAGTTGTATTGGCAGCGATTGTAGCTCATTTAAAACAATCACCAATTGAAAAATTATGGGATCTACCTTATGTCCACGGAACAAGTTTAACGATAATTAATTTTGGAGAAGAGAAAGAGTTGGACTTTATGTTACTATGCGATACAACGCATTTGAATCGTATTTAATGTTCTTACAAAAATAAAATAGCCTACCTAATTTAAACTAGGTAGGCTATTTTTATGTTCAAATTGAATGGAGGGATTTTTCATTTTTATTGAATTTGCTAACTTCTTGATCAATCACTTTAATTAATAGGATTGTAACTAATACAAATACGACGTCTATAAAATAGATTAAGATGTTTAAATAAGTCTCCTGTAGCATAATACCAAGCATTGCTCCCATCATTCCACCCATAATTCCCGCAGTTATCCCTTCTAATACGGCCATTAGTGATAAAGGTTTACCAGTTAAGTATCCGATTAATATGCCTGCTGTCATGGAAAGAATTGTCGGAATGGTTAAATCAGTATTCCGAAAAAAAATACCAAAGATTGTACCCACGGTGACACTTGTCATCATTGAATTCGTCATACTGATCATTTTTCCGACTGTACAAGAAAGTTTTTCTTTCTTTCTATTAGTGATGATGATGACATATGATGAGAGTAGAACAGTTAAGACAATGCTAGCCCATTCTAAGAACATTCAGTTAAACTCCTCCCTCCCTATGTAGAATCCTTAGTTGTTTGAGTTATAACGTTCAATTATATGTTGAAAAAGCTTAATTGTATGAATGTGATAACAATAATTTTATTTTTATTTGTGTAATCAAATTTTCATTTCTTTTTTTAAGTCAGTTTAGAGTGAGGTTATCTTAAAATAGGAGTGATGTTAATGAAGAAAGTGTTTTACATATTCATAACCCTATTATGTAGTTTAGTACTATGTTCTGGTTGCGGAAAAAAGGCTGAAATTAAATCGAGTCCTTTTTTAGATCATATTCAATTATCTATTAATGAAAAAAAATTAACAAATAAAAAGCAAACACATGTGTATTTAGTAAATTTAGTAGATACCGATGGAAATGAAGTAGATGTAGATTCGGTTTATTTTAAAATGGAAATGAAAAGTATGAATCATCATGTTGAAGCAAGTATGAAGAAAATAAATAAAGGTATATATGAAGTGAGTTTAGAACTGCCAATGGAAGGTACTTGGAGTAAACAAATAACTTTAATAAAAGGTAAAAATGAACGTAAAGTATCAATTAGATAAAGATGAATTAGAAAAAGATAGTAAAATTTAGTAAAGATAATTTTTTACTATCTTTTCTATGAAAGTTAATTGGTTGTCTAATCTTAAATCATTAATCTACAACAATATAACCAATCATAGGTGCCACGTCATGAGAATGATTATCACAAATTAAACGGTATGTACCTTCTTTTTTAAAAAATAAAGGTACCTCGGTCGTTTTACCTTTGGCTACCACACCGGTAATATTCGTTCCTTCGATATGAAAATGATGTTCTTTTCCATTTATTCCATGAATTTTTAAAGTTACTTTTTTGTTTTTATCAATAACGATTGTACCTGGATCCCATCTATAAGCTTCAATTTCCGTTCCATCATCTAGCTTTGTACTAAACTCGGCTGTGATCATATCGATGTCGAACGTTTTTACATGCTGCTGGACTGCAGTTTGAACTGATTTTGGTGTTAAATAATACCAACCACTTACTCCAATAACAACAAGAAGAAAACAAATTAATAACCATTTTTTCTTAATAAAAATAAAGTGCATAAAACACCTCCAAAATTAACTTCTTATTATAAAATATGCTCAACCTTTTAATAACTTGTCTAATACATAATTATTTCTTTTATTCATAATCTAATAGAAGGAATTAAATACTTAAATTTGGATTATTCAACACTAGAAATCTACTATATAATGGAAATATAGTAATTTCTTTGGAGGGGATCTAATGTTTAAAAAAGTACTAGCTAGACTAGGAATTGGAGCTGCTACGGTAAATACAATTATCCATACGAGAGATTTATATCCAGGAAAAAATGTTGAAGGTGTAGTTGAAATTAAGGGTGGATCAGTTGCGCAAGAAATTAATCATATTGGCCTTAAGTTAAAGTCTTATGCTCAAAAGAAAAGTGGAGACGATGAGGTAAATGTAAAAATCCAATTACATGAAGAGCGTGTTTCTGGCAAAATGAAAATTGAAGCGAATGAACAAAAAGTCATTCCTTTTACGTTCCAACTGCCATATTACACACCGATTACAATCGGACATGGCCAAGTTTGGATTGAGACGGATTTAGATATCGATTTAAGTATAGACCCTACAGATACTGATTTCTTAAAAGTTCATCCACATGAAGAACTAGCAAACTTTGTAGAAGCATTTACGATACTTGGCTTCCGTTTACGTCAAGTTGAGGTGGAGGCTCAAAATGGTCGTTTCTATCAAGAGTGGGAATTTGTTCCAAACTCCAAGAGGGAATGGCGATTTGATGAAATTGAATGTATGATTGAACCAAATAAAGATGGTCTGTTTATGAGGGTTCAAGTAGATAAATCAGGTTCACATCGTGGTTTAGCAGGTTTACTTCAAGAATCATTCGGATTGGATGAAAAGAAAACATCTCTTAACTTTAAAAATGAACAACTTAAAGATGCTCAAACTATTGCAAACTCAGTTAGGGCTTTTTTACAACAATATAACTAATTAATAAAGTAAGAGACCGTTATTGTCTCTTACTTTTTAATTTTTGAAGATTCTCATTCTTGAGACTGAATTTAAATCAAATTTCTAATAAAAACTATTCGTTTAAGAATTTTTAGAATACAATAGGATTATTAGAAAAAATTTACATTTTTAAGTTGAAAAGGAGAATATATGAGATCAAACGTTAAAAATATGAAATGGATTTCGGGTGGTTTTGAAGCATTACTCGGTATTCCTGTTTTAGGTGGTTCGATCGTTATTGGTTTTGGCTATACGCCATTATTTATCGCTTTAATTCTTCACATTATTACACTCGTGTTAGCGAAAAAAGCTGGTGTCTCTGCTAATGGGAATATTTTTGGAATCATCACATCTTGTCTTGCATGGATTCCTGTTTTAGGCATGATCATGCATATTTTATCAGCCATTTTTATTTTGATTGGTGCAGCAACTGGTCGTTCTAAATAAAAGGATAGTAAGATTTAATTGGTAATTACAAGACTAACATCGAGTTAGTCTTTCATTATTTTTATGAAAGAGTGGTAAAGTTGGTCTTTTTCTTAATCAGTGGATTTTTCATTCTTCTTATTGTTGGTATCGTTTTAATTGTGAAGGGTTTTCTACTTAAAGGACTATTATTAATTAGTGCAAGTATCGTTTTTGGAATTATAATGATTATTTATTATGAGCGGAGAAGAAAAAAAAGAAAAGCGTGCGATTGGTGTGATTGCGGTGATTTTGGTTATGTTCCAGATTGTGACCTCCCTGATTGTCATCATCACATGCCAGATTGTGCACCGGATTGCGATTGTAGTCCAGATTGTCCAAGCTAATAGGAGGATTAAATTTGATTTTAAATTGGATTCCTTGTCATAGAAGGCAAGACAGATCATTTCGCATAAGTTCATATACTTTTCCACTTTGTGCAAGATGTACGGCAATTCTATTTGGTTATTTGTTTCTTCCATTTTTATTTATGATCGCATCATTCCTTTATTGGTGGTACATTCCAATTTTAATGTTCCCTTTATTGATTGACGGGTTTACACAAAAATGGAATTGGAGAGAAAGTAATAATTTTTTACGTTTCATAACGGGATTACTATTTGGTATTGCACAAACTATTTTAATTATAAGGTCTGTATTAGACTTGACAAAAATTCTCATGTAATTTCTACATTATGCTAATATGAATTTTTTCCTTCTTGTTTGGTTAAAGTAACATTTAGATTCTTTACAAGGAGGCTTAAAAAATGGAAGATACGCATGAATTTGTCGAAAAATTACATGAAAAACAAAGAAAAGACCAAAAAAATAAAGAACACCAAGGTAATGGAACACCAAATGAAAAACTACCTACTAAACAACATGGAACAAATAAATAATTGAGTATGACTAGCCATGGCGGTTGCCTGTGGCTAGTTTTTTGTTAAAAGAAAGGAAGACAACTAAATGTCTTCCTGCTCCTTAATTATCCTTTTTTACCATCTATGTGCCTTAGCGTTGCTTTTTAAAATGATTGTATTCTGAGACTCCATAGTATGTCCATTGACTTGTGATTTAGCATGTTTAGGTCTAGTCCAATTGTGGTAAAATTTTTGAGATTGAGGATCTAAATGATTTTTTATGGTCATGTTTGATTCACCTCTAAGATAATTTAGGATATCTTTGATATTCAAGTCGAATATCGTTGTTAGTATTTGAAAAATAAACGAAAAAGATACAATTTTAAAGCACTAAATTAGATTTAGGTTTTTTTAACTTGTATTTTAATGAATAGAACATTAGCCACTAAAATTAAAATGAAATTATCCTGAAGGAATCAGTTACCTTTTATGGACTCTTTTAAGTTCAATATTAAACATTATTTGATTTGAAAAGATATAAAGGATGGAAGAATTCCGTTATATTAATTGAAATTGTAAAGAACTTAAACAGAAAAAATTGGCATAACGATAAGCATTTTAAAATTTTAATTAACAATTACGCGTATTCAGCTAGATTTATTAGTTTACATCGCTCGAATAATGAATTCTTTGGTGAACTTTCAGATGAAATAATTGAAGAACAAATAAAATTTACAGAATTTCTAGTTGAAAATAGAATTCCTTTTATGGAGATCGTTAAATCTAGAAAGAATGAACGTTTTTTGAGCGTTTTAATTGATAATCAACCGTATCGTTTTATATTATTTAAATGGATAGATGGTATACATATGACTAAATTTAATCAAGTGATCACCGAAGAAGTTGGAAATATGGCAGCTGTTTTTCATAAGACTGCCACTCGGTATTCATGTAATTCTTTTCCTAAAACATCCCATTTAATTGCATATGAAGGATTTGTGAATAGGCTTAAGGGCGAATTAAATTCAAAAGATATTTTGAAAGAAAATAAATCATTACTAAATGAATATTTAGAAATGGCCAAACTGCATTTAAAGAATGCAGAAACAGATCAATTTGATTTTATTATTCAATCAGATTTGAATCCATTAAATATTATTTGGAATCATGATGCCTCAACTATAAAAGGAATAATTGATTTTGAATCGATTACTTATGTTGATCGAATTGAGGGGTAAGCATGGTTAATTAAATGGTATTCAAAAACAAGCGACAATAAATCAATCGCAATGTCAAAGAATTTAGCTGAAAAATTTATGAATAAATATAGTAACTTTTTTCAAATTGGATCAGAGCATATTGATCGCCTTTCTTCCTTACTTTGGCTTTCTGGATGCATAAATTGGGGATTCTATCAAAAAACTTCAAATTTAATCAATTCAAATGAAAATAAATTAAAACCTCATTTAGATAATTATTTAAAAAGAGGTAATGAATTAAAGTCGTTATTAATTTAAAAACATATATACTCAAAGGGGAAACCGTGATGGATATTCAAAATGAGGTCTTACAATTTAAAATGGATATTGGTGTTAAAAAACCTGATAGTATTAAAAATAAAGAAGTTAAATGCCCATTTTGTGATCGTGAAAACTTAACGGATATTATTGATACATCCGGCTCGATCATTTATTTGAAAAATAAATTTCCAACATTAGAAGATACTTTGCAAACTGTTATTATAGAAAGTGATGATTGCAAAGGAGATCCTTCGAAATATTCTTTAACACATTTGAGAGAATTATTAACTTTTGCGATTGATAAATGGGATGAAATGGAATCGACTGGAGAATTCAAATCTGTCATTTTATATAAAAATCATGGCCCATTATCAGGGGGAACACTCAGTCATCCACATATGCAAATAGTTGGATTAAAAAATATAGATTACAACAAAAAGGTAACAGATGTGTATTTCGAAGGGATAAACATTTCGTCGGATATTGGATATGAATTAAATATTTCTACTCATCCAATTATGGGGTTTAGAGAATTCAATATACTAATTGATGATCGGAAATTTATTCCACAAATGGCCGTTTACCTACAAATGGTTACTCATTATTTACTTAATCATTTTTATAAAGGACTTCAAAGCTATAATTTATTTTTTTATAAATGGAAGGGTAAAATAATTTGTAAAATTATTCCTAGATTTGTTGTATCTCCATTATTTATTGGCTATTCAATTTCACAAGTGTCAAATCAGCTAGAAGTACATAAAGATCAAATTCTTAGTCTTTACAAAAAGGAATTAGAGGGAATTGCTTCAATATGAAAAAGAGCTTACGCGTTGTAAGCTCTTTTTCACGTTTTTGATTTCCATAACAGCTGTGTTTATTTAATGAATAATTCGTTTTTTAATTCTTTAATTTGCTCAATATGACGTTTTTCATGAACACCTATAAAAGGAATCCATTGCTTTAAATTGATTTGTCCAAAAATCGGATGTGGCATTCCTTTATCATCTAATTTTTGATCTTTCGTAAGTTCAACAAATTCAAGTAGTGATTTTCTTGATTGGTTTAATTTTTCAGTTATTTCTTTTTTAGTCATAAATTGATCCGTTGGTTCAAAATGGGGTGGAGCGGTTATTTTTTTCGTTCGATCAATTGCTAGATGAATTGGCTTATCTTGTATAACTTCACTAGGTGCTTCATTGAATGTTCGTATCATCAGCTTTACTAATTTAGATTCGATTAAGTATAAATGTTCAAGTACTTGCATAATGGACCATTTTTCATTATTTATCTTTCTATTTAATTGCTCGTCTGTTAAATGATCAATAACTTCCATTAGTTCTTCACGAATTTTGATATTTTCCTTCAAAAGAAATTCCCCTTTTCAATTTACATTATTAATTTTTTACATCACTCTATGAATCTAAAATTTGAGTATTACTTATTTAGATAAATATTATGAGTAATCATAAGAAATACTATAAAAAACAAGTTTAAATTCTTATTTTTAGTTTAATGTGGTTTGTAATTATTTACAAATTCGAATGATTTTGAACGATTTTGAATGGTTCAGAATGTTATTGAATGTTTTTGAAAGAAAATGATTGATTTTTCATTTTTTGTGTCTTATACTTGGTTTAGTGAAAGGATGAATTTTATGTTAACTCCTGAAAGACAACAATTGATTATCGATATGATAAAAAAAATGGGTATTGTGAAATTAAGGGATATCGTTGAGGCGACAAATACTTCTGAGTCGACAATACGTCGTGATTTAGTGGAGCTTGAGTCTCTTAATCTCTTAAAAAGAGTTCACGGTGGAGCAGCTTCAATTAATAGCAAAGCCACTGAATTAAGTATGACTGAAAAAACATCCAAAAACGTTCAAAGTAAAAAATTAATCGCTGGGCTTGCAGTAACTCAAATTAATGATGGCGATTGTATCTATTTAGATGCTGGTAGTACTACATTCGAAATGATTCCTTTATTAAAGGGTTTGAATGTAACGGTCGTAACGAATGGATTGATGCACGTTGAAGCGCTTTTCGATAATGAAGTGTCCGCATATCTTATTGGCGGAAAAATGAAAGGGCATACAAAAGCATTGATTGGGAGCATGGCTTCTGAAAGTTTAAAGAATTATCGGTTTGATAAGTGCTTTATCGGAACAAATGGAATCCATCTCAAGTATGGCTATACCACACCAGATCCTGAAGAGGCGTTTGTAAAGAAAACAGCAATTTCTATGTCAGAGAAAGTATTTATTATGGCTGATTATAGTAAATTTGGCGAAACAAGTTTTGCAAAGATTGGTGAAATTGAAGAAGCAATTATTTTAACAGACGAAATAGATGATGTTCTAGCCAAACAATATGGGGAAAAAACATCTTTGATAAAGGTAGTGAAATCATGATTTATACAGTAACACTTAATCCTTCAATTGATTACATCGTTGAAGTAGACGATATTCGGTTAGGAAAAATTAATCGAATGAAAAGGGAAAATAAATTTCCAGGTGGTAAAGGAATTAATGTTTCTAGAGTTTTGAAACGATTAGATGTAAAAAGCATTGCACTTGGTTTTGTTGGAGGATTTACAGGAGATTTTATTAAAAATGTGTTGGAGAATGAAAAAGTTACATCTGACTTTGTTCAAGTAGAAGGCGATTCTAGGATTAACATAAAATTAAAATCTCAATTAGAAACGGAAATAAACGGACAAGGCCCTGCAATTTCAAAGGAAAAACTAGATCAATTTTTTTATAAACTAAAACAAATTAAAAAAGGTGATTATGTCGTATTAGCTGGTAATATCCCTAATACATTACCAGCTGATTTATATGAGCAATTGGCTTTGTGGGGACACGAAAATGGGATTCAGATTATAGTCGATGCAAGTGGAAAAGTACTTTTAGATGTGGTTAAACATCGTCCATTTTTTATCAAGCCAAATCATCATGAATTAGGTGACTTGTTTGATGTCAAAATTACTTCAATTGAACAAGCAATCCCGTACGGTAAAAAATTAGTTGAAATGGGTGCTCAAAATGTAGGAATATCGTTTGCTGGTGATGGAGCGGTACTTATTACTGAGTCTTCTATTTATATTTCAAATGTTCCAAAGGGAGAAGTCATTAATTCAGTTGGTGCAGGTGATTCTCTTGTGGCTGGTTTTATTGGTACTTATGTAAAAACAAATAATATTGAAACTGCATTTAAAGTAGGTGTAGCATCAGGCAGTGCTACCGCATTTTCAGAAGATTTAACAAAAAGAGAGAAAATTGAAGAATTACTTAATCAAGTAAAGATTGAAAAAGACTAGGGGGACGAATGATGAGAATCACAGAATTATTAAAAATAGATACAGTTCTCATTGATTTGAATGCAACATCAAAATTGTCAGTAATTGATGAATTAATAAAGGTTCTGGATCATGCAGGGAAATTAAATGATAAACAACAGTTTAAAGAAGCGATTTTAACACGTGAAGGTCAAAGTACAACCGGAATTGGAGAAGGTATTGCAATTCCACATGCTAAGACACAAGCGGTTAAGACTCCTGCAATTGCATTTGGTCGATCAAAAGAGGGAATTGATTATGAATCACTTGATGGTCAAAAAGCGCATTTATTTTTTATGATTGCAGCTAGTGAAGGAGCAAATAATGCGCATTTGGAAACATTATCTAGATTATCTTCACTATTAATGGATGAAGAATTTCGTAGCTCATTATTAAGTTCAAAAGACGCAAATGAAATTATTCAATTAATCGATCAAAAAGAAAAATCATTAACTAATGAAAATGAAGATACAGTAATAGAAAATTCTTCTCGTCCACTAGTCCTTGCAGTAACTGCATGTCCAACAGGTATCGCACATACTTATATGGCCGCAGATGCATTAAAGGCAAAAGCAAGAGAATTGAATATTGACATAAAAGTTGAGACAAATGGATCGACTGGAATAAAAAACGAATTAACTAAAGACGAGATTAATAGAGCAACAGCTATTATCGTAGCAGCGGATAAACAAGTAGATGTAAATCGATTTGATGGAAAACATGTCATCCAAGTACCGGTAGCAGATGGAATTCGTAAGTCTAAAGAGTTACTTGAAAGAGCTGTTAAACAAGATGCACCAATATTCCATGCTAATCATACTAGTAGTGGAAGTTCTTCATCTAATCAAGGTTCTGGTATTTACAAGCATTTAATGAATGGTGTAAGTAATATGTTACCTTTTGTAGTTGGTGGAGGTATTCTAATTGCGTTAGCATTTGCTTTTGGAGGAATTCATACAAAAGGTCCAGTAGCTGAATTACTAATGAAAATTGGTGGAACTGGTGCTTTTAGTTATTTAGTTCCGATATTGGCCGGTTTTATTGCAAGTTCGATAGCTGATCGTCCTGGATTTGTACCAGGGGTAGTTGGTGGATTTTTAGCTTCAAGTGCTGGAGCAGGATTCTTAGGTGGATTAATTGCAGGTTTCTTAGCTGGTTATGTTGTACTTGGGCTTAAGAAAGTATTTTCAAAGTTACCTAATTCATTAGAAGGTATTAAGCCGGTTCTCTTATATCCTGTATTTGGATTATTAATTACTGGTATTTTAATGGAATTAGTTGTAAATCCTCCTGTAACTTATTTAAATTCAGGTTTAACTCATTGGTTAAGTAGTTTAAATGGTGGAAACGCTATATTATTAGGATTAATCCTTGGCGGAATGATGGCAGTCGATATGGGTGGACCGATTAATAAAGCGGCATTCACATTTGGTATAGCTGCAATTGCAGCTAATAATTTTGCACCACATGCTGCTGTAATGGCAGGTGGTATGGTACCTCCATTAGGTATTGCTTTAGCTACTACACTTTTTAAATCAAAGTTTACTGAAATGGAACGAAAATCGGGTATTACAAACTATGTTATGGGAATTTCTTTTATAACAGAAGGAGCAATTCCTTTTGCCGCTGCAGACCCAGTAAGAGTAATTATTAGTTCTGTTGTAGGTTCTTCAATAGCAGGTGGTCTTGCAATGGCATTTGGTATTACATTACCAGCACCACATGGGGGAGCATTTGTTATTCCGTTAGTAAATAAACCAGTATTGTATATATTAGCAATATTAATAGGTTCAATCATTACAGCGATTATGCTTGGAATTTGGAAAAAAAGAGTAAAATAATGAAGTAAAATAAAAAGGCGATCTTAAGGTCATAAATTGACTTATAGGGTCGCCTTTTACGATTCAAAAAGTTAATCGTTTTACAAATACTGGAACTTCAAAGTGAATAATAAGACTAAATTAACACAAAATAATTCTAATTTATTGTATGAGTTTGGAAATTAGGTGAAATGCATAATGCGTTCAAATAAACATGACCAAAGTAATCGGAATTCAAAAATAGAAATTAGTCCAGATTTGGATTGTAATATAGAGCGAGTAAAGAAATCATTAATTAATACAAGTGATTTAACGATTAGGCATTTAATGTTTCATCATAAAAAGATAGCAGTTGCCTATATTAGTACGATCATAGGAAGGGAAGCTCTTGAAGTTCAAATCATTCAACAAATTATTAATAATCCAAAAGATACAATTCCAAATACTGTTTCAATTAATGATGTTAAGAGTTCTGATTCGTTTGACGAGTGTATTCTCAGTATAGTAAAAGGAAACACGCTCATTTTCACTGAAGATGAAAAAAATGTATTTATATTAGAAACGACTTCCTTTCAAAATAGATCAATTCAAGAGCCTAGTAGTGAGCAAACAATCAGAGGCTCCCATGATGGATTAGTAGAATGTATACTGACAAATATTAATCAAATAAGAAGAAGAATTAGTAATCCTAATCTTGTTGTAAAAACGTTATCGCTAGGGGTAGAATCTGATACACGATTAGCTGTCTTATATATTGATACGATTGCAAATGAGGAGGTAGTGAAGGAAGTCCATAGAAGACTTTCATACATAAATGTTGATTTTATCCATTCTCCTGGTAATCTTGAGGAATTTATAGAAGATGACCCATATTCACCTTTTCCGCAACTATTAACAACGGAGAGATCTGACCGAGTAGCGGGTAATTTAATGGAAGGAAAAGTTGCTATTTTGACTGATGGTAGTCCTTCAGCACTTGTTTTTCCAATTACTTTTTTCACGTTTTATCAATCACCCGATGATTATAATAGCCGATGGATGATCGCATCATTTGCTCGTTTATTAAGATTGGTTAGTTTTTTAATTTCTATTTCATTACCGGCATTATATATCGCATTAGTTTCTTTTCACTTTGAAATTATTCCAATCGATTTAGTGTTTAATGTAAAAAGCTCATTAGAAAACGTTCCATACCCACCTTTAATCGAAGCCCTGTTTATGCAAATAACATTAGAATTACTGAGAGAATCAGCCATTAGACTACCGAATCCTATTGCACAAACACTAGGTGTTGTTGGTGGGTTAGTAATTGGAACTGCAGTCGTACAGGCAAATTTAGTTTCAAATACGATGATTGTTGTCATTTCACTTACTGCAATTGCATCATTTGTTGTACCAGATAATGAAATTGGTACATCTGTACGATTACTAGGTTTTCCGTTAATGTTTGCAGCATCGTTAATAGGATTAATAGGGATTGTATTTGGACTTAGTATTATCCTAATCCATCTATGTAAACTTGAATCGTTCGGGTCTCCATATTTTGCACCATTTGCTCCATTTAGAAAATCAGATTTAAAAGATACCGTTGTTCGAGCACCACATTGGAAAATGAAAAAACGGCCATTTGCAGCTTTACCAAAGAACTTTAATCGAGAAAATAATTCTAGAGGATGGGAAAATGATGAAAAATGAAAAGATGCTTTCAATAACACAATTCACATTCGTCATTATTCAATCTCAAATTGGTGTAGGATTACTCTCACTACCATATATTGTGCATAAACATGCTGGTCATGATGGTTGGATTTCTGTATTGGTTGCTGGCATCGGAGTGTTTTTACTCTTACTTATCATGTGGTTACTCGGTAAGAGATTCCCAAAAGATACGATCTATGATTATTCAACGAAAATAGTAGGGAAATATATAGGAATCGTCATTTCGTATCTTTATATTTTATTTTTCTTTCTAGTTTCAATTTATGTTGTGACGCTTACGATTTCAACACTTAAAAAATGGATTTTGACATTTACGCCACCATATGTATTAGTTATTTTTATCGTTGGTACAGGAGTATATTTAGCGAAAGAAAATTTGAAAGTAATTGGACGATTTTTTACTTTCGTCTGTATTTTAATATTATTTTTGATTTTCTTTGAATTCTGTTCTTACAATAATGTAAATTATCGCTATTTATTTCCAATTGGACAGGTTGGTGTAAAAAACATACTTCTTGGAGCTCACGATGCGTTAATCTCAATGATGGGGTTTGAATTTATGTTAGTATTATTTCCGTATATAAAAGGTAAGCCAACCAAAATATTAAAAGCAGGAACGATTTCGATTAGTTTTGTAACGATTTTATATACATTTTTTTTAGTTACAAGTTATATGAGTTTTAGCAAGGCAGAAATTGAAATCGTACCTGAGCCAATTTTATATTTATTAAAGTCTCTATCATATGAAGTAATTGAAAGATTAGATCTTGTCTTTCTTTCAATTTGGGTTGTACCAATCTTAACTTCATTAGTGACGTATTTATATTTAACAAGTTTCGGAATTAGCAAACTCTTAAAGTTTAGAAATCACAGTAAAACAACTATTTTTACAGGACTTGCTGTTGCGATCTGTTGTATCTTAGTTCCACAAACTGAAGAATTTATTATGAAATTTGGTACATTTCTTTCTTTTACGAGTTATTTTTTTATCTTCGTATTACCTTTGATTTTATTAATCGTTTCAGTTATTAGAAAAAAGAAAGAACTTGGTAGTTCATATGAAATATAAATTAGTGTTGATTTCGTTAATTTGTATTTTGCCTTTAACTAGTTGTTGGGATCAAAGACTACTTAAGGAGTCTAGACTAGTTTATAGTGCTGGATATGATTTAATAGAGGATAATAATATGCTAGTAACGGCAGTCATTAAAACAAATAGTCAAGGTGGAAGTGATCCTACACAAGTCAAAACAACAAATGTCATCATTACCTCTACTGGAAAAACATCTAGTGATGCAAGATTAAAAGTTACTCGAAAAGTTGCAGGAGATTTTACTACAAATAAAACAAGGGTTTTATTAATTGGAGATGAATTATCTAAAAAGGATATTTATCCTATATTTGATATTGTATATAGAGACCCTAGAAGTTCATTAGGTGCAAAAGTTATTATTACTAAGGGGAGAGCTGAAGATATTTTAAAACTAAGCAAAGTAGAGGAATCCCTTGTAAGTGAAGAAATTTTGGATTTAGTAATGAACGCAGAAAGTCATACGAATGTTCCTATTGAAAATGTTCAAACAATCTGTACAATTATGTTCGACCCAGGTGAAGATATTTTTTTGCCACTAATTGAAAAAGATAATGATAATTTAATCGATATATCAGGGGTTGCATTATTTAACGGTCAGAAATATACAGGATATAATCTTTTAGGTGAAGATCCTACTATGTTACTTTTATTTAAAGATGAAATGGAGAAGTACGCAAGATTTAATGTAAAAGTTAGTCCGAAAGAAAAAGATATTAGAGAACAATTTATAACGATACAAGTGAAAAAAAATAAGCCTGAAATGCAAATTAATGTTTCAAAAGAAAATAAGATAACAGTCAATTTAAATCTAAAATTGGACGTTGATACACTTGAATACGCACATAATGAATTAACTTCCAAAAAAGAAATTGATAAGTTAAATAAAATATTATCGAAGCAATTAACTAAAAAAGCTGAAAAAATCTTTAAAACAATTCAAGAATCAAATTGTGATGCGTTAGGAATAGGCAGAGAATTAATTTCATTCCATCCAGAAGTGTGGAAAAAACTAGATTGGAACAAAGACTATGCAAAAATTACAATTAAACCAAAAGTTGAAGTGAAAATTGTAGGCACGGGTATTTTAAAATAAAAATCATGAAAACCATCCTTTTTTTGATAGTAAAGGATGGTTTTTGGTTTTTAGATGACATAATTATATACGCATATGAAATGACAAAGTGTTCCTAACATAATAAAAATATGAAAAATTTCATGGAATCCCCAATTTTTAAAAGATAAAAATTTTGGCTTTATTCCATAAATTACTCCTCCAACCGTGTAAAAAATTCCACCTAATATTAGAGCGAACATACCTTTCATACTAATCGCATCAGATAAAGGTGCAGAAGCAAGTATAATGACCCATCCTAAAGCGATATAAAGGGCGGTTGATAACCATCTAGGACAGTTAAACCAAATTAACTTAAACAAAACACCACAAAATGCAATGAAAGATACGATCGAAAAGATAATCCATCCTAATGTACCTTTAAGACTAATGATACAAAAAGGCGTGTATGTACCTGCGATTAAGACAAAGATCATTGAATGGTCTACTCGTCTTAAAAAAGCGATTATTTTATCACTCGCTATTGCCATATGATAAGTTGTTGAAGCCAAATAAAGAAGAATCATACTTACACCGAATGCAATAACCGCGGATGTTTGTAAAATACTTCCACCAGAAAAAGTAGACTTAAAAACCATCGCTAGTAACCCAAATAATGATAATACAGCTCCGACTAAATGTGTCATGGAATTAATAGGCTCACGCATAAAGTTCACCATGTTTATCTCCTCCAACCTTGTTATGTAGTATTGATAACTACATATAAAGTTATCATCTACTATATTATATAGTCAAGTGTTTATAGAACAATTTTTTTATGATAAAATGAACACGTAAATTACAAAAAAAGAGGAATGAAAAATGAAAAAGATTAATGAATTAATTGAACAAATAGATTTAGATAAACAAATATTATTAGAAGATATTCCTAATCTAGATTTATATATGGATCAAGTAATCCAACTATTTGATAATAAGTTTGCAAAACCGAATGCGAATGAAAAAGTTATGACAAAAACAATGATTAATAATTACGCAAAAGCTAAATTACTTTTCCCAATTAAAAATAAGAAATACACAAAGAATCATATTATTTTAATCAGTTTAATTTATCATTTAAAAGGTGCACTTTCGATTAATGATATAAAAGAAACTTTAAATGGATTAAATCAAAGAATCCTTGAAAATACCGAAATGAATATTGATGATCTTTATTCAAGTTTCCTACATTTAAATGAACTCAACCTCGAAAAGTTTAAAACAGAACTTTTGCAATCTAGTGAAAATGTAAACAAAGAAATTGAACAGATTGATGATGAAAGTAAGGAATATATAGAGCAATTACTCTTAATTACTTCATTTGTTCATATGAGTAATTTATATAAAAATGCAGCTGAAAAGTTAGTGATGGATATGATTGAGAAGCAGAAATAAAAAGATGGATAAGGGGCTGTTTCATTTATTTTGTTAAATGAAAAAAAGGCAACTTGAATCTAATTGGCAGTACACTTTTCCTTATATGTTGTTCATATGATAGTTTTTTTTCAAATTCTTGCTCTTTCATTCTAATAACACTCCATTTTTCTTCATTAAGTCTATAATAAAGTTTAAATAAGAAAATGAAGCAAAGGGGAATTTAGATTGCATTCAACTGAAAATTTATATTGGACTTTAATCGAACATAAAGGATGGAAGATTCATATTGCTGCAACTATAAAAGGGCTATGTTTTGTAGGTTCACATAACGGAACCATTCAAGAATTACGATTATTTAAGGATAAATACTTTCCAAAAATGATAATGGAAAAGGATGAGACAAAATTAGAAACTTATAAAAAAGAGATCATCGAATTTTTAGAGGGTGAGCGGATTACATTTAATAGTAGACTTGATTTTCGTGGCACAGATTTTCAAAAATCAGTTTGGAGTGCGCTCTGTTCGATTGATTATGGAGAAACGAAACATTATTCCGACATTGCGATTTACTTAAATAAGCCAAAATCTGTTCGTGCAGTTGCGAGGGCAATTGGTGCAAATCCACTATTGATCATCATTCCTTGTCATCGAGTAATTGGAAAGAATGGATCATTAACTGGCTATCGTGGTGGTTTAGAAATGAAAAAAAGCCTATTAAAAATTGAAACTAGAAACTTAAGATGATCATTAGGAGGTAGTTGGATGAAAAATGAAATAGTTTATAAAAATCCAAAAACCATTCTAAATAAAGGGACAGGTTATCTATCAGGATATACTCACTCTTTAAATCCTTATACCGGTTGCTCATTTGCCTGTTCATATTGTTATGTGAGGCAAATGCCTGTTTCACTTTTTCGAAAACAAGAATGGGGTAGTTGGGTTGACATTAAACAAAGTGCGCCTATTTTGCTAGAGAAAGAATTGAAAAAGGCAAAAAAGAAAGATAAAGTTACTATTTTTATGTCTTCTAGTACAGATCCGTATCAACCGATTGAATTCAAAGAGAGATTGACTAGAAGTTTATTAGAAGTCATGCTGCAAAATCAACCGGATTTTTTATTTGTTCAAACTCGAAGTCCACTTGTAAAAAGAGACATTGATCTTTTAAAGCAATTTAAGGAGAAAGTACGAGTCAGTATGACGATTGAAACAGACTTGGATGAGATAAGAAAGTCTTTCTCACCAAATGCACCTTCTGTTAATGCACGTCTCAAAACTATAGAAGAACTTGTAATAGCAGGAATTCCAACTCAAGCTACAATTGCACCTATTTTGCCTAGTAGTGAGGATTTTCCGAAAAAATTATTAGAAATTGTCAATAGAGTTTGTATTGATGATTTTTTCATGGGTGACGGAAGCGGAGGTAAACGAACCGGTCGCTTAGGTATTGAAAAAAAATATGCCCAGCTTAATCTAAAGGAATGGTATGGACCTGAAGCTTATCAACGAGTTTATGAACGCTTTAAAAACTATTTTTCAGAAGATCAGCTTTTTATTAGTCAAAAAGGTTTCGAACCGTAAAAATTGCTAACATTCTACAATAAAAACTATGGTATTTTTATTGTAGAATGTTATTTCTGATTGGAGAGAAAAAAGATGGCAGATGTAAGAAGAATGAAAAATAGTTCAGATATTTTGAAAACGTTTCAAACAGTCAGTCAATTACGTCCACATTTACGAGAAGATGAGTTTGTTCAGACGATTAACAGATTAATCAACACAAATAATTATCATCTTGTGGCTGTGATCGAAAATGAAGAAGTTACAGCCGTTGCTGGTTATCGAATGACTGAATCATTAGCATGGGGAAAATATTTATATGTTGACGATTTAATCACAAGTGAGAATCACCGTAAAAAAGGATATGCTCAAACTTTGTGGAACTGGTTAATCGATGAAGCAAAACAAAATAATTGTGAACAATTCCATCTAGATTCAGGGGTACATCGCTACGATGCCCATCGGTTTTATCTAAAAAATAATCTAAATATATCATGTCATCATTTTCAATTGAATTTTTAATGAAATCAGCGGGAATACAATTGCTACAAAATTAGATAGAATTACAGAATACACGGGGACTGTAAAAACAGTCTTTTTCTTGTTAGTAAGTTAAAAAAACAATATAAATTTGAAATAAATTAGAATTGATTTTAGAAAAAATTAAAGGAATGATATACTATTTTCAAATAGAAACAGGAGGCTTTTAGTAAATGAAAGAAAAGAATTCAAAACGGCTAGCCAATATTTCGTTAATAGTGGCATCTTGTGGGTTTGCTGCTACAGTGCCGTTTCAATCTAAACTATTGCAAATACTTTCTGGTGGTTTTGAGGCTGCATTAGTCGGTGGTCTTGCGGATTGGTTTGCTGTAACTGCAATGTTTCGTCACCCACTAGGTATACCAATACCACATACTGCGTTATTACCAAAAAATAGAGCAAAGATTACCGACGGAATTTTAAATACACTGAATAATCAATGGTTAAGTAAAGAGAGCTTAATTGAAAAAGTTGAAGAAAGGGACTGGATTCATCAAGGAATTGCTGCTTTTGAACAGATGCTAGAAAATGATGAGTCTAGAACTAAAATCATTCAATCAATTCAACAATTTGGAGCATCAATTCCTGATGAAACGATTGAAAAAACTTTACATAATACATTTAAACCAGCCGTAACATCGATCAGTTCTCAAAAGTTATTAAGCAATGCTGTAGACACAGTCATTGAAAAAGAATGGGATGCATTAACCTATGAATTTTTAATTAATAAAATTGAAGAAACTATAAATATACCGCATATCAAAGAATTAATTGGTAAAGAAGTAATTCAGTTTATTGAGCGGAAGTTTTTTATGATTAAAGCTTTTCTACCTATGATTGGTGAAGAAAAAATAACTGAATTTATACATAGTGGATTAGTAGATTTATTATCAGAGCTAAAAGACCCTAATAGTGATCGACGGAATTTTATTTTGTCTTTTATTCGTATGGAAGCCGAGAAAAATAAATCAAATGAAAATATTATTCGCCAATTAGATGAATGGAAAAATAAGGGCTATGAATATGTAGTCGAACAAGCAATAAAATTATTCAGAAATAAAATAAACGATAAAGATTTTATCTTGAATACGATCCAACAAATAATCCATTTTATTAAAAACTCTAATTGGATTGATCAAGTTGAGCTAAGTTTTAAGAAATTATTAATTAACACGATTGAAAAATACCACCATAAGATTGGTGATTTAGTGAGATTTAATATTGAAAAATTATCTACAGAAGAAATTACTGATTTATTGGAAAATAAAATTGGTAAAGATATTACTTGGATTCGTGTGAATGGAGCTGTTTGTGGATTTATAATTGGATTAGTACTGACTAGTGCAAGATTGATTTTTGCATAATATTCAAATAATACTTTCTAATTAAAACCTTAATTAACTTAAAAAAGTTAATTAAGGTTTTTTTGCATTTTTAATACATTAGTAGAAGTGCAAGTACCTAAACCCTTGCCAATCAGTGAATTTTCTTTAAATGAAATAAAAAAATCCTATAACTAGAAATATAAGCATTTTAATGGAAATAAAAAATTTTTTCATGTATTATAAGTTTGTGTAAAAAATATTTTCCGAATGAATGATTGGAATGAACTATTTGAACTAACATTAGCTCTAAATATAAATTAAGGATCGTTTGAAAATATATTTTTTATTATCTACTATTAAAGGTTCGACGAAGGTGAGGTTTAGTTAATGGATTCTATGTCATTTGTTTTGTTCGGAGCCACAGGCGATTTAGCAAAACGAAAAATTTTCCCTGCTTTATATAATTTATATATTGATCAAAAGATGCCCGAGTCTTTTTCAATTATTGGAATTGGTAGGAAAGATTTTTCAAGTGACGAATTTCAGAATCAAGTAATGCAATCACTAATTACTTTTTCAAGACGTTCTTTAGAAGATCAAAAAATGGTCCAAGAATTTCTAGATTCAATTCGTTATCAACAGCTAGATATCACGAACAAAGAAGGATTCGTTGATTTATTAAATTTAGTCAAAGAAAGAGAACAGGAATTACAGATACCTGAAAACAGATTATTTTATTTATCAGTTGCACCGGAATTTTTTGAAATTATTGCAGCAAATATTAAAGAAAGTGGACTAGGTACGACAAAAGGTTGGAAGCGTCTAATTATCGAAAAACCTTTTGGGCGTGACTTGAAATCTGCTAGAGATTTAAATGAAAAATTAAGTAAGTCATTTAAAGAAGAAGAAATCTTCCGAATTGATCATTACTTAGGCAAACCAATGGTTCAAAATTTAGAAGCCTTAGAGTTTGCTAATCCAGTTTTACAAGCATTATGGAACAATCAATATATTGCAAATGTTCAAATTACTGCAAGTGAAACAGTTGGTGTTGAGGAACGAGCAGGTTACTATGATAAATCTGGAGCAATTCGAGATATGTTCCAAAATCATATGTTACAAATGTTAATGATGTCTGCTATGCATTTAACGAACCAAAATTCTGCAAGTGATGTTAGAGCAGAGAAGAAAAAAGTTCTTGAGTCACTTCGACCACTTTCAAAAGAAGATGTTGTTTCTCATGTAGTTCGAGGTCAATATGGTTCTGGTGAACAAAATGGTAAAAAAGTAGTTGCATATAGACAAGAACCAGGAATTGAGTTTTCATCACAAAATGATACTTATGTAGCTGCTAGAGTATTAATCGAAAACGACTTTTGGAAGGGAATTCCATTCTATATCCGTACAGGTAAAAGAATGAAAGAAAAATCGACTCGAATCGTATTTGAATTCAAAAGTCCGATTCAAAACCTTTCTAAAAAGAACAGAACAAATAATGGTCCAAATTTACTGGTTATTGAAATTAATCCTAATGAAAGAGTTTCTTTCTATTTAAATAGCAAAAACGTAGAAGGTAACATAGAACCAGTACAAGCTGAGTATTTTGCGAATAAAGAAGAACGTCCAGAAGCGTATGAATTATTAGTTTATGATGCGTTACGTGGCGATTCGAAATTTTTTGCTCATTGGAATGAAGTAGAATTGTCATGGCAATGGGTTCAACCAATTTTAGAAGCATTTGAAGAAAATTTAGTACCACTTCATACTTATAAATCCGGTTCATTTGGTCCAGAAGCTGCTGATCAATTATTAGCAGAAGATGGTTTCAAATGGTGGTTAGATACAGATTTTGTACAAGAAAATGAAAACAACAAAACAGATCTAAAAAGGAGTATTTAAATTATGAGTTCAATTTCTACATTATCAATTAATACAATCCGTACACTTTCAATTGATGCGATCAATCAAGCTAATTCTGGTCATCCAGGATTACCAATGGGTGCTGCACCAATGGCCTATGCATTATGGGCTGAGCATTTAAAGCATAATCCAAAAAGTTCAAAATGGTTTGACCGTGACCGTTTTGTTTTATCTGCTGGTCATGGTTCAAGTATGTTATATAGTTTATTACATCTTGCAGGTTACGATGTTTCAATTGAAGACCTTAAAGATTTCCGTAAACTAAATAGTAAAACACCTGGCCATCCTGAATTTGGACATACTGATGGTGTTGAAGCTACGACTGGTCCATTAGGACAAGGTATTGCGACTGCAGTTGGTATGGCGATGGCTGAAGCTCATTTAGCAGGGAAGTTTAACAAAGATAATCTTTCTATTATTGATCACTTTACTTATGCATTAGTTGGTGATGGCGATTTAATGGAAGGTGTAGCATACGAAGCGATGTCACTTGCTGGCCATATGAAACTTGGAAAGTTAGTTGTATTATATGATTCAAATGATATTTCATTAGATGGAACATTAAATCTTTCTTATTCAGAAGATATGAAAAAGAGAGCCGAATCATTTAACTGGCAATATTTAAGAGTAGAAGACGGAAATGATCATGTAGAAATTTCAAAAGCAATCGAATTAGCTAAACAAAATACAGACCAACCAACAATTATTGAGGTTAGAACAATTATTGGATACGGTAGTCCAAAAGTGGCTGGTACAAATAAAGCCCATGGTAATCCATTAGGTCTTGAAGAAGCAAAAGAAACAAAAAAAGCATATGCTTGGAACTACGAAGAAGATTTCTTTGTACCAGAAGAAGTTAAATTACATTTCAAAGAAATACAAGAAAAAGGTAGTGAAAAAGAAGCTGAGTGGAATCAATTATTTAATGCATACAAAGAAGCTTACCCAGAATTAGCAGCTCAGCTTGAAAAAGCAATAAAAGGAGAAGTTTTAATCGAAACAAAAGATTTATTAACTTTTGAAGAGAATAAAACAATTTCAACACGTGTAGCTAGTGGAGAGGCAATTAATCACTACATTAAATCAGTTCCTGAAATTTTCGGTGGAAGCGCAGATTTATCTCATTCAACAATGACTGATATTAAAGATGAAAGTAAATTTGCTGTCGAATCATTTGCTGGACGTAATATTTATTTTGGAGTACGTGAGCATGCTATGGGTGCTGCAGCAAATGGTATGGCATTACATGGTGGAGTAAAGCCTTTTGTAAGTACATTCTTCGTATTTAATGATTATTTACGTCCATCAATTCGATTAGCTGCATTACAAAAATTACCAGTAACATATGTATTCACACATGACTCAATTGCAGTTGGTGAAGACGGTCCTACACATGAGCCAGTAGAACATTTAGCTGCTTTACGTGCAATCCCTGGCTTAACAGTTATTCGTCCATCAGACGCAAATGAAACAGCTAATGCTTGGGCATATGCATTACAAAATACAAATGGACCAATCGCTTTAGTTTTAAGTCGTCAAAATTTACCAGTATTTGAAGAAACAGCATCTAGATTAGATAATCTTTCAAAAGGTGGATATGTTTTATCAGAAACAAACAATCAACCAGACTTAATTTTAATCGCTACAGGTTCAGAAGTGTCACTTGCTGTAAATAGTAAAAATGAGTTAGAAAATGAAAACTTATCAGTTCGTGTAGTCGCAATGCCAAGTTGGGAATTATTCGATCAACAATCAGATGAATATAAAGAGTCTGTTTTACCATCACATGTATTAAACCGTGTTTCAATTGAAATGGGGATTTCACTTGGATGGGAACGCTATGTTGGTTTCAAAGGTAAAAAAATCTCAATTGAGACTTTTGGAGCATCTGGAACAGGTAATGAAGTAATGGAATTATTTGGTTTTACGACTACGAATGTAGTAAATGTAAGTAAATCTTTATTAAATTCTTGATCATATCATATTTTAATTATTTTTTTATCATAAAAATTTTTAGTTAGAGAAAAACATTAATATTACAGTAGATATTATGGGAGGATAACGTAATGAAAGTTGGATTAATTGGATTAGGAAAAATGGGACTAAACTTAGGTCAAAATTTAATGGATCATAATCACGAAGTAGTAGCATTTGATTTAAACACTGCTGCAGTAGAAGAAATGAAAGGCTTTGGTGCGATTGGTACTTCAAGCTTAGAAGAATTAGTTAAAAATCTTGATACTCCAAGAGTTCTATGGATTATGGTACCACACGGTGTTGTAGATTCTGTTATTAATGATGTTAAACCATTCTTAACAGAAGGGGATATTATTATTGAAGCAGGAAACTCACACTATAAAGAGTCTATTAGACGCTATAATGAATTAAAAGAACATGGCATTAGATTCATGGATGCAGGTACTTCAGGCGGTATGGAAGGCGCTCGTAATGGTGCTTGTTACATGGTTGGTGGAGACCAAGAAGCTTGGGATATCGTAGAACCAATCTTTAAAGATACTGCAGTAGAAAATGGATTCCTATACGCTGGTAAAATTGGTAGTGGACATTTCCTAAAAATGGTTCATAATGGAATCGAATACGGTATGATGGCTGCAATCGGTGAAGGATTTGAAGTATTAGAAAAAAGTGACTTCGATTATGATTATGAAAAAGTTGCGAAAGTATGGAATAATGGATCTGTTATTCGTTCTTGGTTAATGGAATTAACTGAAAATGCATTCTCTAAAGATGCTAAACTTGATGAGATTAGAGGGGTAATGCATTCTTCTGGTGAAGGAAAATGGACAATTGAAACAGCTCTAGACTTACAAGCTGCTACACCAGTTATTGCAATGTCATTATTAATGCGCTACCGTTCTTTAGATAACGATACGTTCACTGGTAAAGTTGTTGCGGCTCTTCGTAATGAATTTGGTGGACATGCAGTTGAAAAGAAATAAATAAAGTATAAAATAGGAAATATACCTAAAAATTGGAGGAAATTAAAAATGAAATTTTTTATTGACACAGCTAATGTAGACGACATCCAAAAAGCTTATAAAATGGGCGTATTATCTGGAGTAACAACAAACCCATCTTTAGTAGCAAAAGAAGGAGTTAAATTCGAAGACCGTATCGAAGAAATTTTAAAATTAGTTCCTGAAGTAGAATCAGTATCTGCTGAGGTAACGCCAAATGCTGTAACTGCTGAAGAAATGATCGCAGAAGCTGACGAGCTTATTAAAATAAACGGTGGAGATAAAAATATTACAATTAAATTACCTATGACACTTGCTGGTTTAGAAGCATGCCGCTACTTAACGAAAAAAGGTGTTAAAACGAACGTAACATTAATCTTTACTGTTAACCAAGCATTATTAGCTGCTAGAGCAGGCGCTACTTATGTATCTCCATTCTTAGGTCGTTTAGATGATATTTCTGAAGACGGCGTATTATTAGTTGCTAAAATTGCTGAATTATTCCGAGTTCATAATATGGACACTCAAATCATTGCTGCGTCAGTTCGTCATCCAGACCATGTTACTCGTGTAGCATTAGCTGGTGCTCATATCGCAACAATTCCTTACAGTGTTATTGAACAATTATCTAAACACCCATTAACTGATCAAGGTATTGAAAAATTTGCTGCTGACTGGGCAAAAACTTCACTATAATTTGTAAGAAATTTTATATCTAATCAGTATAAAACCCCCATCTTCATTGAAACTCATTTTGTAGCAATGAAATGGGGGTATTTACATAAAAACAAGGAATAGAGGAGGAAATAGTAATGAATTCGAATCAGAAATTTGTTGGTTATGTAGGTACATATACTAAAAGTGAAAGTAGAGGTATTTATCAATTTACGCTTGATACAGAAAAAGAGAGAATTACAGATGTAAAACCGGTTGCTGAGCTAGGGAATCCAACTTATTTAACAATTAGTGAAGACAATAAGAATCTATATGCTGTTGCAAAAGAAGGAAACCTAGGTGGAATTGCTGTTTATTCGATCGATGAAAACAGTGGAGAACTGAAAAAATTAAATGAACAACTTAATGAAGGCGCTTCACCTTGTCATATTAGCGTTGATTCAAGTAAACAAAATATTGTTACTGCAAATTATCATAAAGGTACAATTGAATTGTACAAGATTAATCAAGAAAATGGTTTTGCAAGTGATGTTAAATCAACTATGCAACATGAAGGAACAGGTCCGAATAAAGAACGCCAAGAAAAACCTCATGCCCATTTTTCTGGTTATACACTGAATGAAAAATATGTAGTAGCAGTAGATTTAGGAATTGATAAATTAATAACTTATAAAATTGAAAACAATTCATTAATTGAAGTAAGCAGTTTAACTGTAAAACCTGGAAGTGGGCCACGTCATATCTCATTCCATCCTAATGGAAAGTTTGCATATATAATGACTGAGCTTAGTTCAGAAGTAATTGCGCTACAATTGAATGAAGATGGAAGCTTTACAGAATTACAATATATTTCCACAATCCCTAGCGACTTTACTGAAAACAATCAAGGTAGCGCTATTCATATTTCAAAAGACGGTCAATTCGTATATGCCGGAAATCGTGGCCATAACAGTATCGCAGTATTTAGTGTAAATCAAGATACTGGTAAACTTGAATTAGTGGAAATCACTTCAAGTGAAGGTAATTGGCCAAGGGATTTCGTTTTAGATCCATCTGAAAACTATTTAATTGGTTCAAATGAAATGTCAGGGAATCTAGTTTTATATGCAAGAAACAAAACGACTGGTAAATTAACAGTGATTCATTCAGACGTACAAGTGCCTGAAGCAGTATGTGTGAAATTTTTAAACGCTTAATCTAAATTAGGAGACTTTTAATATGGATTTTAAAATAACAGATGCAGCCAAAGAAATACTTGGCGCAGTAGACAAAAATAAAATACTTCAATTAGAATTTGACCGTGGAAGCTGTGATGTTGTTAATAACATTTATGAGATAAAAGTTATTAATAAAAGAGAATGTGGTCCTAATGAAAAAATGATCATTGGAGACCAATTTGAATTTATGGTTAATAAAAATTTTGAAGATGTATACGAAGACCAACTAGTAATCGATTATGTAAATGGATCATTTGTTTTCAAAAATCGAAATCAAATTTTTAATAATCGAATTGGATTAACTTATATTAAATAAGGTTAATATCAATTACTTATATTGTTTGATAAGTTAGAGATGCCGTTCTTTGATGAATGGGTATCTCTTATTTTATTTTAGGATATGGTATGAAACAAGATTAATTGGATAGTTTGTGATATGATTTAAAATAAAAACATACACTCTAGTGATGTATATTTTTAACACTATAGGGGATGGAGATATGAAATTTGAGATGCAAAAAGCGAATATGTTGGCTGAAGATATAAATGAATTTGTAAAATTAGTACATAATAGTTATGAAAATAGTAATTACACATCAACAAAAAATAAAGACAAAATCTATCAAATAAAACTATTAATAGAAGAATTTAGATTCCAAGTATTAGCAGATGAATTATTCAGAATTAATCGATTCGCATGGGATGGAAAATATACATATTTATTAATCGAGAATTTTATAAAAGGAATAAGCATTATTGATGAATATGTTGAAAATAATTATAATGAACTTTATATTTTCACAGCAAAACTCTACACATTAAAAAATGCAATCAACTCATTTAATAACAAGTAATATTATGCGTCAAAAGTATTTCAATAATAATTAAAAATGCTATCTCCTCTACAAAAGGTAATAGCATTTTACATTGGTATTGTTAAAGTTTTTTAAATCGAATTGGACTAACCATTAAGAAAGCAAGGATTAAAGTAATCCATGCATTACTATAAAAAAACATTCCCATACCAGCTAACGGTAAACCAGCAGCAGGAATAGGCAAACCTTTAAAATAACCTATTGTAGGTTTAGCACTAAATTTTGCTAATCTTAATGCCCCCATCGTAGGAAAAAGGATAAATGCTAGTGAGGTTAAGAATGATGGTGCCGAAATGGAATGAAATAAGAGAGCAGGGGCAACGCCGAAACTAACAATATCTGCTAAAGAATCTAGCTCTACACCAAATTCACTATTCACTTTTAGTTTCCTTGCAACCCTACCGTCAAACAGGTCAAAAATTGCAGCGATGAAAATTAAAATTGAGGATAACATGATTAATCCACTCATATTAAGCGTAATCGATAGAACACCACAAACTAAATTACCAATTGTAAGTAAATTCGGTATAGATTTTACAATCTGACTAAACAAAGTATCCCCCCTGAACATTAAAACCTTTCAATAGTATTTTCTAACTATTTTTACTTTATGCTTAAACCTTACATAGTATCTTTTTATCAAGTTTGTAAAATTAAAAAAGGGTGAGAATACCGTATATCGAATAGTAATATATAGGAACAAATAAAAATAAGAAGATAGGAGACCTTAATGAAGGCATTAACTGTTTCACTCGGACTAATACTAGAAGTGATTAGAATTATATTGATCTTTGGATTACTCGGTGGTTTTTTATCAACAATAGTATCAGAAATATATAATACAATTGGCGTGAATCTTACTCATACTGGATGGTGGTGTTATTTTGGTATACTCGTATTACTATTTGTCATATATCGAAATAAATTTCAATTCAGTGGATGGTATAATGGAAAAGGAAGGAAGAAATTAACTAAACTAGTCACAAAACTTTTAATTTCTTGCTCAATCATAATGATCTTAATACCAGGTTTGAATGAATTAATTCATAGGTTATAAAATAATCAAGATAGCAGCTACGTATAATACACCAAGATCGACGACTAGTCGATTTTTATTTTGCCTATTAATTGAAGATAGGAGTGATTGAATTGACACTATTTGGCTATTTATTTTGGGGATTTATAGTTGTCAGCATTACATTTGGTTTCTTTATGCAAAAAAAATTTGGAACAAAAGCACCAGATAAAACGGAAAGCCAAAAATTGCATGAAGAAATTACAAGACAGACTCATAATAATGATCGACCGAGATTTTAAATTACCGTTTAAAATTAGAGCTAGTATAAAGAGTAAGTAGTACTTAACAAGAAAGGAAAATAACATGAAAAAGATCGATGAATACTTTGAAACAGCAATAGAAGCTTGGAGTATGATGCAAAAAACAACTGATGATGAAGGTGCAGAATGGGCAGAAAGATTCGAACGCTACTTTTATGAATTTATTGATGAGATGAAGAAATGGTGGGAAACACTTGATCCAAAACCAACAAATATAGAAGAAGCCCAAGAGTTACCTGAAGTTAAAAAGTGGATGCAGCAAATTCCAGATCCAGTCCAATTAAATTTTTTAACTGAATTAGAAGACATTTTGGATGGTTTTGATACAGTACGTTTTGATTAAAGAGGAATTCATCTGTCTGGGAAAGATTTGTACGATTTAATGTAATCTATCTTTTTTCAAGGAAAGTTAATATTAAATTTTTATGTAATTTCTAAATAATACACCAAAAAGTCACATCGAAAATAAGATGTGACTTTTTTTATTCAGTATGTAATCCGGCAAATATTACTCTTAATCCATATAGAAATTGTTCTTCAAAATCAAAATTATACTGATACTGTTCACCAAAAAATGATGTGAATGCCGTTATTTCTTCTGGAGTGAATGAGAACTGCTTTGCACGATGTTCATCTGCTACAAATGATAAGACATAGTTGTTAAAAAGGTTACCAGCAACTAAACAGTCCTTATCAGAGACACCATATTTAGTCAAATTTTCTAATGTAAATTTGACTGCTTTCAATCTACTCGGTGTAGTTGGCATTGATTGCGCAAAAACTTCTACTGCATCTCGTGTTTTTAATAAAACTCTACGCACTTCAAATGCTAGAGCTGTTAAAGCTTCCTTGGGATCATCTAATTCTTCAGGTAGGACAATTTCATTATTTAACTGCTCAGCAATTAAATCATATAATGCCTGTTTATCTTTAATATGCCAATATAAAGATGCCGCTTTGATCTCAAGCTCTTTTGCCAATGTGCGCATTGATAAATTACTTATTCCGTCACGATTCAAAATATCGAGGGATGCTTTTACAATTGCTTCTTTCGTTATCGCCATAAAATCTCTCCAAAAATTTAATAATTGTCATTGACTCTAACAGTGTTAGATGTTAATCTAACGGTGTTAGGTAACTAACATTGTTAGACGTTTTGTTCTCTTATTGTACTAGAAATATAAACTACATTAAAGGTCAAACAAATAACCGACAAGTTAATTCATAAAAATTTAAATAATAAGGCATGTGAACAATGAGCGAGAAGATAAAAAAGAGATAGGGTGGATATGATGATGAAAAATATGCGCAAGAAAAAAGATGTTGGTATTTATGGATATACTGCAAAATGGTATGACAAAAATTCACGAAAAAGCCGTTTGAAACAAATGCAAGAATATGCAACTGAAATTAAATCTTTAGTTCATGATGGTGCAAAGATTTTAGAAGTAGCTCCCGGACCAGGATATCTATCTATTGAACTTGCAAAAATGGGTTTTGTTGTTACAGGGGTAGAGTTAAGTCCAGATTTCGTTATCATCGAAAAAAATAATGCAAAACAAGCAAATGTTTTAGTAGATTTTATAGAAGGAAATGCATCAAATCTACCTTGTGATGATAACACATTTGATTTTATTGTTTGCAGTGCTGCATTTAAGAACTTTATGGATCCAGTAAAAGCACTTAAAGAAATGTATAGGGTTTTAAAACCAGGAGGAACAACACTGATCATTGACATGAATTTTAATGCAACTGCCAAAGATATTGAAAGTGAAATTAGAAAAACTGGAATGAAGGGGTTTGATAAGTATTTTGTAAAATTTGCATTTAAAACATTCTTGAAAAAAGGTGCTTATACAAAAGAAAATTTTGAATTTTTTATAAAGGAAACAGAATTTAAGAATTATAACATAAAGCAAGAGGAGATCAGTTTATATGTATATCTTTATAAATGAGAAGAATAACGATTAATCTATAAACTAATGAAAATATAAAAAAGTCAATTCCACAATTGGAAATCGACTTTTTTACACTTAATGATCATTTATTGTTCATAAAATTTTGTTTCTCTAAATAGTTTAAAACTGTTTGAGAATACTCATGGTGAGATTCTTGTGTATATTTTGCGATTGTATAAATTTGAGCTAAATTCTTTAATCCTAGCTGTTCTGTCATTTCTTTAAGCTTTGGAACGTCCATATAACGTTGCCAGCCTTTTTCATTTCTTTCTTTATAAATTTCAAGAATATCTTCATCCGAATAATCATTATATTGTTCATAATGAACTAGACCTTTTCTTGGAAGTCGGTCACGTAATGGGGGATTTTCTTTTGGATAGCCTAATGAATAGCCGACAACTGGTACGACATTTGGCGGTAAGTTAAGAATTTCTCCAATTTGATCGCAATTTGCAAGTGTAGAGCCCATATAACATAGACCAAGACCAGCATTTTCAGCTGCTAATGCACAATTTTGAGATGCCAATGTTGCATCAATGGCACCAATCATAAAGCTCATGAAATTATCAAAATGTACCGGTGCATCATTAAGCGAAAGCCATTTTCTCATTCGATTAAAGTCCACACAAAAAGTTAAAAGAATAGGTGCATCAATTACCATTGATTGCTCCATATGTGCAGAATATAATTTCTTTCTAATTTCCTTATCTTTTGTGACAATAATCGAGTAAGATTGCATATTGCCACTTGATGACGCACGAATACCTGCATCTAATATTTGATCTAACAGCTCTTGGCTTATTTCCTTATCCTCATATTCTCGAATTGATCTGTGTCCATGTAATACATCATTAAATTCCAAAACTTTCACTCCTTATAGCTAAAAGATTTCATTAGAAATAAAAATTCGACAGATAATTTAAATTTGTAATTATTTCTGAATAATCAAATTATAATGTAAACATATCATAAAAAAACGGAACCGTACATAAATTTGTGCTTTTTAAAGATATTTAGTAAAAATTACTCAGTTTAACATTTTTTTAGAATAGTAGATGTTTCCGTTTGTGTCTAAATATGTCAAATTATTATTTCTATATAGATCAAAGGGTAATCGTTTGATTTGTTTAATCCATTAGACAATAAAGTAGAATACGATAAGAGTCTAATAGTATTGGTAGAATATAGTAAAACTTGTGCCTAAATAAAAAGGAATTTACATAATAAAATAAGCTCAGCATACTATATTAGGCTGAGCTTAATTTTTAATATCATTTTTTATTAATCAAGATCTTTATTCTAACTTTAAATTCTTAAATTCAATTCGATACAAATCACGACGGCGATCGCGTAATTGACGGACTGAGCCTGTATTTCGTGAACGTCTTAATTTTTCAAGGTCAACATCTCCTACTACGACCGTATCAACATTGGCATCACATTCTCCAACAATGCCATCTCTTGCGAAGCCAAAATCAGAAGGGGAGAAAATACCGGATTGAGCATATTGAATGTCCATGTTCTCTACATGTGTTAAGTTACCAACTGTTCCTGCGATACAAGTATATACTTGGTTCTCGATTGCTCTTGCTTGAGCGCAATAACGAACACGAAGATAACCTTGGCGATCGTCTGTACAAAATGGAACGAAAATTATATTTGCTCCTTGATCAACTGCAATTCGAGCAAGTTCCGGAAACTCGATATCGTAACAGATTTGAATTGCGATTTTTCCACAGTCTGTATCAAACACATGGATTTCATTTCCTTCTGATATTCCCCACCATTTTCTCTCATTAGGAGTTGCGTGAATTTTTAATTGCTTTTCAATCGTACCATCCCGTCTAAATAAATAAGCAACATTGTAGATATTACCTTCTTCCTCGACGAAATGAGAGCCCCCAATTATATTGACATTGTAACGTACAGCAAGTTCTGTAAAAAGTTCAATGTATTGCTCAGTATAAGTTGCAAGCCTACGAACAGCTTGATCGGGACGTTTTTCTTCTAGAAAAGACATCAATTGTGTTGTAAATAACTCTGGGAAAACAGCAAAATCCGAACCGAAGTCAGCGGCGACGTCAACATAATACTCGATCTGTTTCGTAAAATCAGAGAATGATTCAATTTTTTTCATCATGTATTGTATTGCGCAAATTCGAACTGGGAATGATGCGCGATAAACCCGCTTAGATTTTGGAAGATAATCAATATTACTCCATTCCATCAAAGTGGCAAATGAATCTGATGCTTTATCATCCGGAAGATAACGCGTATTAATCCGTTTAATTGTAAAACCTTCCATTAATTGAAATGATAAAACAGGATCATAAATACTGTGTTTTTCTACTGCAGCTACATATTCTCTTGGTGTCATTTCATCTCTATATTTATGATAATTTGGAATACGACCACCAATAATAATGCTTTGAAGATTTAATTGACGAGCCAGCTCTTTTCTCGCTTCGTAAAGACGATGGCCAATTTTCATACGACGGTATTCAGGATCAACCATTACTTCAATTCCATATAAATTAAATCCATTCGGATCATGATTTGTAATATAACCATTATCAGTTATGACGTTCCAAGTGTGCTGGTCATCATATTCGTCAAAGTCAACCATTAAACTTGAACAAGAACCAATAATTTTATCCTCATACTCAACACAAAACTGACCTTCAGGAAAAATGCGAATATGACTTTCTAATTGTTCCCGTTTCCATCCTTCCATCCCAGGAAAACAACGATTTGATAAACTCATAATTTCACTAATATCTTCCATACGAATATTTCGAACTACAATTTTCTTCTCATATTTTGACATATCTGTCTCTGACATAATCTCACGTCCTAAATATAAATGTCTCGCTTACTAAAGGACCATTTTAAGTGGTCTAATGCATTTGATGCTTACAGTTAGGATACCCACAATTTTCCTTTTCAATATAGTCTAAATAAGATCGTTATTTGGAGGAGGTTCATAAGGAAGGAAACCAGCAAAAATGGGAGATATAGTTCCTCAAAAGAGGTTCATGAGGAAGGAGACCAGCAAAAATGAGAAAATTAGTTCCTAAAAAACAGGTTCAGAATACATACTTCAATAAGAGATTCGAAAGTGAATCAAATAATATTATTATGTAAACCAATTGTCATTTTTCAATTAAAATAGTCTGTACTAGGAAATTGACTACTTTCGATAAATACTTTAAAATTATCTTTAATTCAAGATAATCGAAAGGGGTTGATATGAAATGGATGAAAATGAAATTTCAACTAATTCGCTCCAATTATTTTCTGAAATTTGTAAAGCAAATCGTTTTTTGACTGATGCTTCTTTTAATAATATCAAATGTTTTGGTTTGAATTTAACTGAATTTGCAGTGCTAGAATTGCTTTATCATAAAGGAGATCAGCCAATTCAACAAATTGGAAAAAGAATCTTAATCTCCAGTGGAAACATGACGTATGTATTAGATAAATTAGAGTCAAGGGGATATATTAAACGCATTCATTGTCCAACAGATCGACGAGTTATTTTTGCAGCTTTGACTGACGAGGGGAGAAGAGTAATTAGTTGTATCTTTCCAGCTCATAGTGAAATGATTCATAGCTTATTTTCTAGGTTAAATTCAGTTGAAAAAGATATGTTGATTTATTTATTAAAGAAAATTGGATTAAGTAATAATCAACCTCAATGTTGAGATAACTTAGTTCGAATTAAATCATACTAATAGCCGTCATGTCATTTGACGGCTTTTTTTGTAAAGGGTGGAAATAATAATAATAGACTAATTTTAAAAAGAGGTATGAAAATTGAAGGAAAAATTTAAAGGGAAATCAATTATTATCACAGGTGGTGCAAATGGAATTGGAGAGGGTATTGCAATTGCATTTGGAAGATTAGGAGCAATTGTTTTTATAGCGGATGTTGATGAGATAAATGGTAATAGAGTTGTAAAGAGAATTGAAGAAAACGGTGGGAGAGCAATATTCTTTAAGACGGATGTTAGTATAGAAGGGGACATTATCAATCTAATTGGCACAGTTATTGATCAAGTTGGTAAGCTTGATATTTTAATTAATAATGCAGGAATTTCAGCTTTTATGCCATTTTTGAGTTTATCAACAAATGAATGGGATAAAGTAATAAATACAAATTTAAGGAGCGTTTTTATTTCATCTAGAGAAGCTGCAAAAGTGATGAATAATGGTGCGAGAATCATAAATATGGCATCAACAAGAGCGATCATGTCAGAGCCAAATTCAGAAGCTTATGCAGCATCAAAAGGTGGAATTGTATCAATTACCCATTCATTAGCTGCAACGCTTCAGCCAAATGGTATAACAGTAAACTGCATTAGCCCTGGATGGATACAAGTTGACGAAAATGAACAATTAAAAGAAACTGATCATACTCAACATTGGTCAAATCGAGTAGGCAAGCCTGAGGATATAGCGAAAGCTTGTATTTATCTAGCTGATCCAGAAAATAACTTTATAAATGGTCAAAATATCATAATTGATGGTGGAATGACTAGAAAAATGATTTATGAAGAGTAAAAAGCAAGGAACGTTTATATTCCTTGCTTTTTTTTATTCGTTACTTATTCGTTTTAAGTTACTTTCTTGGATTTTTGCCCTAAAAATATATCTTAGTAAATAGGGTACTACGATAAATATGAATAATGTTCTGAATAGTTGATAACACATGATGACAGTTATATCTGCATCTACTTCTTTCGCAATTAATGCCATTTGATCCATTCCACCGGGAGCTAAGCTTAGTAAGGCACTGATTAGATCAATGGTGTGAATATGTGTTAAAAATAGACTAGATAAAAGTGAAAATGTTAATAAAATGATACCACTTAAGATTGAAACGAAAATGATCTTTAATTTGTTATTTAAGTTTTCTGGTTTTAATAATAAGCCAATATAACTTCCCATCATCAGCTGAGAGCAATCTAGAATAACAGATGGTAATGCAGGTCCATGGAGTCCAGATAAATTAAGGATAATGGTAGCAATCATTGGTCCTAAAAGTAATGCTGTTGGAAAATTTATTTTCTTCCCTAATATTCCAAGTAATGTACAAAAAATAGCAAAAATTATGATGTTTGGATATAAGCCATGCCAGCTAGCTGAAGTGTGTTGAATGGCTTCTGAAATTGAACTTTTATGTACATTAAAAAAAGGACTGAAAATTAATAATGGGACCATAAAAATAATCATCATTAGCCTGGAAATTTGTAAGAAAGTGACAATTGTAAAGTCAATATCTTTAATTTCTTCTGCTAGAGCAATCATTTGGCTAAGGCCACCAGGAATGCTACCTAGCAATACAGTTGGATAATGTATTTTAAATACTTTTGAAATGATGATTGAAATTGTAATTGTAAAAAGGATGAGTAAAAAGGTCATCAAAATCATAGAAGTTATTTGATGACCAATTTGAATAAAGGTAGAGGCTGTAAATGATAGCCCAATTGTGTAGCCGATTATGATCATGGCTGTATCTCGAATTTTACTTGGCCAATACAATTTAATCCCTTTTATTTTAGAAAGTATAAGGACAAAAAACATTGGTCCAAGGAGCCAAGGTATTGGTAGATTAATCGATTGAAATAAAAATCCACCGATTATTGCAATGGTTAAAGTAAATAAAAGTTGGGTCCATTTATTATTCTTGTAATTTTTTATCATCGTCTCACTTCTTTTCAAATTATGAAATTTTAATGTCTAGATCATGTTTACATTTATTCATCGCGCTTGTTATGTTAATATCATTATTGACCTTAAGTTTATGGTATGCAAGGATTTTGCTTGGTTAGTCTTTTGACTATTTTACAGGATAGCATAACTAATCGGAGGATATATTAAAGAGAGTAAATATTTTACAATTTTTTAATTTGAAAACCCTTGCAAATTTTTAATTAGAAAGGACTAATTGAATTGGCTAAACAACAAATAGGCGTAATTGGATTAGCAGTAATGGGAAAAAACCTAGCTTTAAATATTGAAAGTAGAGGTTTCTCAATTTCTGTTTATAACCGATCAGTTGAAAAAACAGAAGAATTTTTAAAAGAAGCAGAAGGTAAAAATGTAGTTGGTGCATTTTCAATTGAAGAATTTGTAAATTCTCTTGAAACACCTAGAAAAATTTTGATAATGGTAAAAGCAGGTGCCCCAACAGATTCAACAATTGAAATGTTATTACCTCATCTTGACCAAGGTGATATTTTAATTGATGGCGGAAATACATACTATAAAGACACTCAAAGACGAAACAAAATGCTATCTGATAGCGGAATTCATTTTATTGGAACAGGTGTTTCAGGAGGAGAAGAGGGGGCTTTAAAAGGACCTTCAATTATGCCTGGTGGACAAAAAGAAGCATTTGAACTAGTTAAACCAATTTTTGAAGCGATTTCTGCAAAAGTGAATAATGAGCCTTGTACAACATATATAGGCCCAGATGGTGCAGGTCATTACGTGAAAATGGTTCATAATGGAATTGAATATGGTGATATGCAATTAATCTCAGAAGCTTACTTTTTATTAAAAAATGTACTGGGCTTAAGTGCTGAAGAATTACACCGTGTGTTTAGTGATTGGAATAAGGGTGAACTTGATAGTTATTTAATTGAAATTACAGCCGATATCTTTACGAAAACAGACGAAGAAACTGGTAAACCACTTGTAGACGTTATTTTAGATAAAGCAGGACAAAAAGGTACAGGAAAATGGACAAGCCAAAGCACGCTTGATTTAGGCGTACCTACTTCTATTATAACGGAGTCTGTATTTGCACGTTTTATTTCTGCAATGAAAGATGAAAGAGTAAAAGCAAGTAAATTATTATCTGGTCCATCAACTAGTACATATAATGGTGATAAAAAGCAACTGATTGAAGATGTCCGTAAAGCCCTTTATATGAGTAAAATTTGTTCATATGCTCAAGGATTTGCTCAATTAAGAGCTGCATCTGATGAGTATAACTGGGATTTACAATATGGTGATATAGCGATGATTTTCAGAGGTGGATGTATTATCCGAGCAGCCTTCTTACAAAAAATTAAGGAAGCATATGATTTAGATGCTAATCTTTCTAACTTATTGCTTGATCCATATTTCAAAGAAATCGTAGAAAGTTATCAAGGTGCATTACGTAAAATTAGCGTAGTAGCAATTGAAGCTGGAGTACCAATTCCATGTTTCTCTGCTGCATTAGCTTATTTTGATAGTTACCGTACAGAAACACTTCCTGCAAATTTAATTCAAGCACAAAGAGATTATTTTGGTGCACATACTTATGAACGAATTGATAAAGAAGGTAAGTTCCATACTCAGTGGACATAATTTAAAGATTGAAATAAAAAGTTCCCCCCTCGATTTGATGAGGGGGGAACTTTTTATTAATTTTCATTTAATCGATCAGTAACTGGCCACCATTTATGACCATCAACTGTCAATAAAGTATCAGCTTCGTCTGGACCCATTGATCCAGCACTATAAGTTGTAAGTGGTGCTAAATTTTTATCCCAAGCTTTTGTGATCACATCAACAAAGCTCCAAGAATATTTTACTTCATCCCAATGAGTAAAGTTTGTACCATCACCTAGCATACAATCATAAATTAATCGCTCATAAGCTTCAGGTGTATTAATACAATCAACGCAATTATTATTAAATGTTAATTGAATTGGCTTTGTGTAACCTTCATCTGAGCCAGATCTTTTTGCATTTAACTGCAATGTAATCCCTTCGTCAGGTTGAATATGTATAATTAATAAATTCGGAGACATCGTCTCTTTTGTATTGTAATAAAGATTCATCGGTATATCTGAGAACTGAACGATAATCTTAGTAGATTTTGTCGCCATTCTTTTACCAGTTCGAATATAGAATGGAACACCTGCCCATCTAAAATTATCGATAAAAAGTTTACCCGCTACAAATGTTTCAGTTTGAGACTCAGGGTCTACATTGTTCTCATTTCTATATGAAGGAACTTCTTCACCGTTTATAACACCAGCATCATATTGACCACGAACAAAGTAATCTTTTACTTCAGTTTCATCAATTTTTCGAAGTGCTTTAAATACTTTCACTTTTTCACTACGAATTTCTTCTGTTGTTAATTTAATTGGAGGTTCCATAGCAAGAAGTGCTGCCACTTGAAGCATATGATTTTGAACCATATCTTTTAAAGCTCCAGAGTTCTCATAATACTTACCACGGTCCTCAACACCAAGAATTTCACTAGAAGTAATTTGGATATTCGAAATAAATCGATTATTCCATAGTGGTTCAAACATTGCATTAGCAAAACGGATTACTTCAATATTTTGAACCATTTCTTTACCTAAGTAATGGTCGATACGGTAGATTTGATCTTCAGAAAATGCTTCGCGAATTTCATTATTCAATTCCATTGCACTTGGTAAATCATGTCCAAATGGTTTTTCGATTACAATTCGACTCCAACCTTCTGTATCAGCCAAGCCATTTTGTTTCAACTGTTTAGCAATTGTTCCGAAAAACTCTGGTGCCATTGCTAAGAAGAAAACACGATTACCAGGAATTTCATAATGGTTATCCAAGTTTGTTAATAAATTTCCTAATTCGATATAAGAAGATGGTTCTAATACTTCAAATTGGTGGTAATAAAAATGAGATAAGAAGCTTTCAATTTCAGTCTCAGATGAAGCAATAGATTTTATTGATTTTTTTACAGTTTCACGAAACTCATCGTTAGACCAAGGTCTTCTACCTACACCTACAACCGCAAAACCTTCATCAATTTTTTGACTTAAAAATAATCTATATATTGAAATGAAAAGCTTTCTTTTTGCTAGGTCTCCTGTCGCTCCAAAAATAACAATAACTGCTTTTGGGTTTACTTTAGTTTTCAATTAATTTACCTCACTTCTTAAACTTAAATTACTAACTTATTTTAGTAATAATCAAGACTGATTATACAAAATATGTAAAATCACTTTCAAAAAAAATATCTTGAAAGCAGTTTCATTAATTATTAAAAAATAAATTAAACTTCCAAATTATTCATCTTATATCATAAACAAAACCGACTGATTCGTAAATAAAAGTCTTGATAATATTTAACTTTTTTCTTCTTAATTTATCGTAAACAAAGTGGTTTTATATGAAATGGTTCCTTCAACTTTAAATCAATTATATGTAATTATTTGGTTAAAAATTAAAAAGTAATTAAAAAAACGAAAGAGAAATTTGTCAAAATCTCAGTTTTTTAGTAAAATTGTAATGTGCCATGATAGAAATATGGAAAATATAGTAAAATTGAAATCGTAATGATTTCTTTGCTACTGTTTTTAATAGCCTTTTTTGTTTATAAATTCTGAATATAATCAAAAAAGCAAATTATGGAAATGATGGGTAATTTATAAGAGTTCCATCGATAACATACTCAAGCCAAGTTGTGCTTAAACCGTTTTAAAAATTAAAATGGTTTTGTTATTTTTAGTAAATTAAAAAACTTGGCAAAATTCTACTAAAAGGGGGACTTTTATTATGAAAAAAATTGGCTTAGCTTGGCAAATATTAATTGGTCTTGTGATCGGGATCATTGTGGGCGCAATTTTTTATGGAAATCCAAAGGTTGCTGATTACTTACAACCAATCGGAGACATCTTTTTACGTCTGATTAAAATGATTGTAATACCAATCGTTGTTTCAAGTATCATTGTAGGTGTTGCAAGTGTTGGTGACACGAAAAAACTTGGCCGTTTAGGCGGAAAAACTATTTTGTACTTTGAAATTATTACAACTGTTGCGATTTTAATCGGTTTACTAGTAGCGAATATCGTTAAACCAGGCGCTGGTGTAGATATGAGTATTCTTCACAAAACTGATATAAATACTTATGTTGAAACAGCTAAAGAAGTAAAAAGTCATGGTTTTGCAGATACTTTTGTAAATATCGTACCGCCAAACATTTTTTCAGCTTTCGTTGAAGGAAATATGTTAGCAATTATCTTTTTCTCAGTGCTGTTTGGTCTTGGTATTACAGCAGTAGGAGAAAGAGGAAAGCCTGTATTAGCATTTTTCCAAGGTACAGCTGATACAATGTTTTACATTACAAATCAAATTATGAAATTTGCTCCATTTGGAGTTTTTGCATTAATCGGTGTTACAGTTTCAAAATTTGGACTAGAATCTTTAATTCCATTAGGAAAATTAGTCATAACTGTTTATATAACGATGGCATTCTTTATTATTGTAGTATTAGGTTTAGTAGCTAAAATGGTAGGAGTTAATATTTTTAAGTTCATTAAATTAATTAAAGATGAACTGATCTTAGCCTATTCAACAGCGAGTTCTGAAACAGTTTTACCAAGAATTATGGAAAAAGTAGAAAAATTCGGAGTACCAAGATCTATTTCATCATTCGTAATTCCGACTGGTTACTCATTCAATCTGGATGGATCAACTTTATATCAAGCATTAGCAGCAATTTTCATCGCTCAAATGTATGGTATCGATTTATCAATTACAGATCAAATTTCTCTAATGTTAGTTTTAATGGTTACTTCAAAAGGGATCGCAGGTGTACCAGGCGTTTCGTTTGTTGTATTATTAGCAACACTAGGTACAGTAGGAATTCCAGTTGAAGGTTTAGCATTTATTGCTGGTATTGACCGTATTCTTGATATGGCTAGAACAGCAGTAAACGTAGTAGGTAACTCTTTAGCTGCAGTTGTAATTGCTAAATGGGAACGCGTATTTAAACCAACAGTAGTTGAGAATGATAATAATATTGCTATGTAATGAATTAAACTAAATAGTTAAAAAAGAAGAAGAAGCTAAAAATGCTTCTTCTTTTTGTTTGCAGTTGAATGATCAAAACAAAAAATCTACAGAAGTTTATAAAGAATTACACATAAAAGACAAAAAGGTTGAGGTTTCTATTAATTGCCCCTCAACCTTTTTTTGTGCGCAAATCAAAGAATTTAGTGGTTTTATTTTTTTTTGGAACTTTCTTCATTCGATATTGCGAAAAAAGAACCATATTCAATCTATTTAAAGCTTAAAATTTGAATTCATCTAATAGATAAATCGAATCAATCGAAAATCCTGTATTGTTAATATTTTTGAATACTCATAATATTAAGACGTTGAGTACTCAAACAATTTATTAATAGAATGGAGGGGTGTGATGAGGATTTTAAGTGGTAACTAGATAAATTTTTATCAAAATACAATTGTTACAGTTCTCTTTTTTATTAACTTGAGAAACATCATATACATGTTCTTATTAATGAACTTCACGATCTTAACAAAAATAATACATTAGATCTTTGTTTTTTCATTCCTAGACCACATATTTACTAGTTCAATTTAGATTAAACTAGTAGTTTGATAGAAAAATAATTGTAGAGGTTTTCTAAGTAATTAGCGATGTTTATTAAGGATTTCATTGCAAGTGTACAATAATTTAAAGGGGTTTAATTTATGTTGAAAAAACTTTTATCAATAACAGCTTTGACTTCATTAGCACTATCACAATCGCCCGTTCCTTTTGTTTCAAAAGCACAGGTCCTTCCTGTAAAGCATTCACATATAGAGATTACCTCACCAGAATATGCTTATTCTAATGAAAACATTGAGTCAATGAGTCTTTCAAAGTCTTTTGGTACCCCTAGTTTTATGTCTGGTAATCTATCAGTTCCTTCGTCAGACTCAGCAGAAAAAACTGTTCATAGTTTTTTAAATGATTCAAAGGCAATGTATAAACTAAAAAATGATGCAGAAAGATCATTTAAAGTCATTAAAGAAGTAAGGAATCAAGGAGATCATTTAGTTCGTTTTCAGCAAGAATATAAAGGGGTTAAAATATTTGGCTACCAACAAATTGCCCATATTAAAAACGGAATTCTTGAATCCTTTTCGGGATCTGTTGCTCCAGAAGCATTATTAGAAGAAGTTATTCATAATGATAAAAATATTACGAAAGAACAAGCTATTAATATTGCAAAACAAGACTTAAAAATGAACGCAGTATTTACAAAAACACTTACACCTGAACTTAATATCTATATGAAAGAAGATAAAGCGAATTTAGTCTATTTTGTAAAATTAAATTTCTTAGAACCAGAGCCAGGAAACTGGTACTACTTTATTGACGTAAAGACAGGAAAAGTAGTGGAAAAATATAATACGATTCATGAAGCTGGACAAGAATCTAGAGAACAAACAACTATAATAGGTAAAGGAGTTCTAGGAGATACAAAAAGAATTTTAGCGAATAAAGCTGAAAATAAATATTATTTACAAGATTTTACACGAGGATCAGGAATTACGACTTATGATGGCCAATCTAGTGAAATTCTTCCAGGGAAAGTTTGGGTTGACGATGACGGAATCTTGAACGAAACTTATGATGCTGCAGCCGTTGATGCACATTACAATACAGCAATCGCTTATGATTTTTTTAAAAAGAAATTTAATCTAAATAGTTTTGATAATCGTGGTGCTTCGATAAAAGCAACTGTACACGTCGGAAAGAACTATAACAATGCTTACTGGGATGGGGTTCAATTTGCATTTGGTGATGGTGATGGAAATACTTTTATTCCATTATCAGGTGCAGTAGATGTCGTGGGTCATGAATTCACACACGCAGTAACCCAGCATTCGGCAGAACTTGTTTATGCTAGTGAACCGGGAGCTATAAACGAGTCGATTTCAGATATATTTGGTACATTAATCGAATTTGATACGAAAAAGAAAGATAATTGGCAGATTGGCGAAGACGTTTTTACGCCTGGTCGTTCAGGAGATGCTCTACGTTCTATGTCTGATCCAACGCTTAACGAAAATCCAGATCACTATAGTAATAGATATAGAGGCATACTGGATAATGGAGGAGTACATTGGAATAGTGGGATTTCCAATAAAGCGGCTTATTTAATAAGTGAAGGTGGCACACACTATGGGGTTAATGTGAAAGGCATTGGAAAAGAAAAGCTAGGTAAAATTTACTACAGAGCACTCACAAATTATTTAACACCCGTAGCTGATTTTGTCCAATTACGATTGAGTGTTATTCAAGCGACAAAAGATTTATACGGGAAAAATTCACCTGAAGTACAATCGGTGGAAAATGCTTTTAATGCAGTTGGAATCTACCAAAAGCCTGATGAAAAGGATATCCAAAATGTAAAATTAAATACACCAATAAGTTTTGAATTTAAAAAAGAAGGTGAAATCAAGTGGTTTAAGGTAAATCCTCATAATGCATTTGGGCCGAACTCACATATAAATTTCACGATCAAAGGTGACCATGGTGATGGCTATGGACCGCTAATTACTGTATATAGAGATAAAAAAAGTGCGGAAGCAGGAAAGGCTTATTTCAATTACAAAGAGAACCCTGATCATATTCTTTATCCACTTTCAAACGATTCAACTATTTATATAAAGGTAGAAAGCGTTAAAGGTGGTCTATTTACTTTTAATAGCGAACCAACTTATCATCTACCATATAACGAGCCAACTGGTTGCGCTCTTGAGGTAAGTGCTAAGCAAAACCCATCAATTCTTAGTTTATTGGGAAGATTAAGAGATATAAGAGATAATTTGTTAGAAGAATCTGATAAAGGTCAAAGCATTTCCACATTATATTATAAGATTTCTAAGGAAGTTGTTGATGATGCTATTTTAGATGCTGATTTCAGAAATTCAGTAGCAAAAGACCTTAGAGAGCTAACAGGAGTTATTAATGAAATTCAAAAGATCAGTGATGGCGAAAATAGTGATTATAAACTTACAAAAAATGATATCGAAGTTATAAAGCATCTGAAAGAAACAATTAATAAAAAGGCTTCAAAAAAATCTGATGAACAGCTTAATAAATATTGGCAAAGTTTACAGTTAGAGGAAGGTAAAAGCCTTATCGAAACCATCAAAGAATTTGGGTTGACAACAAATTCGTCGAATAAACTAATCGTTAAAGTGAAAAATAGAGTCACATTATCTCAACTTAATGAAGTTGTACAAAAAACAGGTTTGACAAATCTACCTAAAATTAAAGGCTTAAGTAATAATGTAACATCAATTGAGAATACGTTTATTTTAGAAGTAGCTGGCAATGCAAGGGAACTATATAACCAATTGAAAAATGAAAATATATTTGAGTTTGTAGAAGAAAGTAAACAAAGTAATCCAATTCAAGCACTAAGTAAAGATGTTCAATATAAAACACAATGGTCACTTGAAAATACTGCGCAAGGAGATGGAATTGACCGACCAATTGGTGGAATTGTAGGAGCCGATATAAACTATAAAGAAATGGAGAAATTCCTACACGGGAAAAATCTTCCTGATACGATTGTTGCTGTTCTAGACACAGGGGTTGGATATGACTTCGATGATTTTAAAGGAGTAGTGTTAAAGGATCAAGGTTATGATTTTGTTCATAATGAAAAAGATGCAATAGACGATAATGGACATGGAACACAAGTAGCAAGTATCATTGGTGCTTTAGCAAATAACAAGAAGTCGATGGCAGGAATCAATCAACATGTAAAAATCTTGCCAATTCAAATATTAAATACTGAAGCTCTAGGGACATTCGAAAATCTTGCTTTAGGTATTCGTTATGCGACTGATTATGGAGCTAAAGTTATTAATATTAGCCTAGGTGCATCACAAACTAGCCCCTTAGTAGAAGATGCTCTAAAATACGCTTATAATAAAGGTGTAACGATTGTTGCAGCTGCTGGTAACTATTCTGATACAAAGTTAGCTTACCCTGCTAGTTCCGAGTATGTTATTTCAGTTGGTTCTACTGATAATAGTGATGCCCTTAGTAAGACTTCTAATACTGGTAAAGGACTAGATTTAGTAGCACCAGGTGAACGTATTCCAGCAATTTTTGCCAACGGTGATGTTTATTATAGTAGTGGTACATCCATGGCTGCACCACACGTGTCAGCAGTCGCAGGTTTATTATATTCTCTAAAACCTACTATTAGTGTTTCAGAAGTGAAAAGAATATTACAAGAATCAGCTCATGACTTAGGTGATGAGGGATACGACGAAAGCTTTGGTTCAGGGCGATTGGATGCTGCAGCAGCAGTTATGAAAGTAAACACTAAAAAAATGAAACCAAAACAAAAATATGAATAAAAAACGCTAATAGACATTAAAGTAATTTACTTAAAATTTTCAAATAAAAGAGATAGGAGCCAATTTTGCTCCTATCCTTTTAATAAGGAGTTGAATCTTTTATTAAAATTACTATACTAATTTTCTTTACTTTTACACTTATTTGTAGCTGTTCTCAACCTAAAGTGAGTGAAAAAAAAGAACTTCCTATCGAAACTCAAGGAATTGTTTTTATGGGAATTGTGCCTTCATTAAAATTAGTAGAAGAAAAACATGATAAATCTTTTATTTTTACTTTAAAAAACCAAAATGAACATCCTGAAAAACTAGTATTTTCTTCGACCATAGAATATGATTTTAAAATCATAGACCATTTTGGGAAAGTTCTTAGACAAAGGTCAAAGGATGAAGTTTCTACTCAAAAACTAAAAAGCGTTACTTTAAAGCAAGCACAAGAATTAGTTTACTATGAAGATTACTACAAACTAGTAGATGGACTACCTAAGGGTACATATAAAATAGAATTTATGTCGACTGCAACAAGTAGAAATATCAAAGCAGTACTTGAAATTGAGATTAAATAGTTACCAATTAGGAATCTAATAAAAATTAGATTCCTTTTTTATGCTGAAAAAAATTAATAAAACAGAAAATGAATTACAATAAATTTAAAAGGGAAAAGTCTAAAAACATAGAATATTCTTAATTATGTTGAGTTTAAATACTAATTACGCGTCCTTTTGGAACGGTAACCAATCAAGGAGGATCAGATGACAAATTTACTAGATGTAACGATAGGGAAATTATTAGAAGAAAAAGCGAAATTGCATCCTACTCACGAGGCTGTTGTCTACGCGGATAGAGGTTTGAGGATGAATTATGAGCAATTTGAAAACTATTGTAGAGAAATTGCAAAAGGATTAATGAGTCTTAGCATAAAAAAAGGCGATCATATTGCAATATGGTCTTCTAATACACCTGAATGGCTTACTTCACAATTTGCTACTGGAAAAATGGGTGGAGTACTTGTAACAGTAAATACAAATTATCGTACAGCAGAACTAGAATATTTATTAAAGCAATCTGATTCAACGACAATCATATTAATGGATCAGTATAAAGATTCTTCATATATTGAAATGCTATATGAAATCGTGCCAGAGTTAAAGGATGCAGAACCTGGAGAGTTAAAGAGCAGTCGATTACCGTATCTACGTAATGTTATTGTACTTGGCGATAAAAAATATCCAGGAACATTTTCATGGAACGAGTTAATTTCCTTAGCAAAAAATACTTCAGACTTAGAGTTAGATACAAGAATCGCAACAATGAGCCCACATGATGTAATTAATATGCAATATACTTCTGGTACTACCGGTTTCCCAAAAGGAGTAATGCTTACACATTCAAATATCGTGAATAATGGGTACAACATCGCAAATTGTATGGAATTAACAAAAGATGACCGGCTTTGCATTCCTGTACCATTTTTTCACTGTTTTGGATGCGTTTTAGGAACGATGGCTTGTGTAACAGTTGGAGCAACAATGGTACCTGTCCAAGACTTTAGTCCAAAAAGAGTGCTTCAAACAGTACAAGATGAAAAATGTACCGGATTACATGGAGTTCCTACAATGTTTATTGCTGAATTAAATGAACCTGATTTTTCTAAATATGATTTATCAACATTACGAACTGGAATAATGGCAGGTTCAAACTGCCCAATCGAGGTAATGAAAGCAGTAATCGAAAAAATGGGAATTTCAGAGATTACAATAGCATATGGCCAAACGGAGTCTTCTCCAGTTATCACACAAACTAGAACGAATGATCCAATTGAGGTACGAGTTGAAACGGTTGGTAAGGCATTACCCAATGTTGAAGTGAAAATAGTAGAACCTGGCACTTCTAATGAAGTACCCCGTGGAGTGCAAGGTGAACTTTGTACTAGAGGCTATCATGTAATGAAAGGTTACTATAAAAATGAAGAAGCTACTCGTAATGCAATTGACGAAGATGGCTGGTTACATACTGGAGATTTAGCGATCATGGACGACAGTGGCTATTGCAAAGTGACTGGTAGGCTAAAAGACATGATTATCCGCGGTGGGGAAAATATTTATCCTCGAGAAATTGAAGAATTTTTATATACTCACCCAGATGTGTTAGATGTTCAAGTAGTTGGAGTACCTGATCAAGTTTATGGGGAAGAAGTAATGGCTTGGATTATTCTTAAAGAAGGAATAAAAATAACACAAGAGGATATACGATTGTACTGTAGAGGGAAAATCTCAAAACATAAAATTCCTCGATATATAGAGTTTGTAGAAGCTTACCCGATGACTGCCTCGGGAAAAATACAAAAATTCCGACTTAGAGAGCAGGCTATCGAAACTGCACAAAATCAAGTTTAAAACTCCTAAACATTAAAGAAATAGCAAAGTGAATTAGTAAGCTTTGCTATTTTTTTATTAAAGTTTTGTAATGAATATTCAAACAATTAATCGTATTATGTTAAAGTGTGGAAACAATAAATTTAAAGGGGATACAAAGTTGAAAATACGAAAAAAAGATTCTGCATGGCAAACTTTTAAACTATTAATCTATTCTTTTACGATTGCATTAATTGTTAAGGTTTTTATTTTTTCACCCTTTATTGTTCAAGGTGCTTCGATGCAACCGACACTACATAATAATGACTATTTGTTTGTAAACAAAGCCTCATTCCATCTTTCAACAATCAATAGAGGTGAAGTTGTCATCATAAAAAAACAAAATGACCCTAAGTATTATGTCAAAAGAATAATTGGCTTGCCAAATGACACGGTTCATTTAACAAATGGAAACCTTTATATTAATGGAAAACAAGTATCAGAAAATTATCTAAATGACCACTTAAAAAATGTCTATAAAAAATATTTACAATTTAATCAAGTTAAAGTTCCAAATCAATCTTATTTAGTAATGGGTGATAATCGTCTTAATAGTAAAGATAGTAGAAATGGATTAGGGTATATTAAACAGTCTGAAATAGTTGGTAAAGTTGAAGGAGTTTTTTTTCCGTTTGATCGAGTAAGAATAATACACTAAAAGGAAAAGTAAAATGGATTAAATAGGAAATAATTGATGTTCGAATAAGGTTTTTCATTTAATTTTCATTTTCATTATATAAAGTTAAATCGCAATAAAATTGTTACTTACAGGTATTTTAAGCTTTATTTAAGGAAATAAATCTTAAATAGAAGAATAAATTAATCAAAACTGAAAGTAGGAATATATAATGAAAAAAAGTGAAGAGCTCATATTGGAGGAAGAAATCACTCATATTAAGAAGAATAATTGGTTAATAATGATTATAGCAATTATCACGATACCCTTCTTAGTCATAAATATGTGAAGAAGTAAAGCCTGGAATCGTTTGATACCAGGCTTTTATGCTGTTTAAAAATAAATTGACTATTTTTCAACAGTATATGACATTAATCTTCTTTTTCTACTAATCTAAAATGGAATCAAATTTATTTGACATCATACCTATCTGGGTATATAGTTCAATTTATCTAATATAAAAATTTTTCAATGAAAGGAAAGATTTGTATGACTTATGATGATCAAATAAAAAATAGAGTCAAAAGAATCGAAGGGCAGCTTAGAGGCATTTTAAAGATGATGGAAGAGGATAAGGGCTGTAAAGATGTTATAACACAATTATCGGCAGTTAGAGCGGCAATGGATCGTACAATTGGAGTGATCGTCAGTACAAATCTAATTGAATGTGTAAGACTAGCAGATGAAAATGGAGAAAATGCAGAAGAGCTTGTAAAAGAAGCAGTTAATTTATTAGTAAAAAGTAGATAAAAATCTTTCGTAAAACCTATTACAGGCCAAAAAATTTTTTGAAAGTAGGACATTCATTGAAATGTTAAATATTCTAATCATCGGATTAATTACTTATTTTCTAGTACAAACTTTTCTTCCAATCAAAGGGGTTAAGCAAATTTCAACAACTGAACTAAAAAATGAATTGAAAAGTAAGGAAAAACAATTCATTGATGTTAGAACCCCTGCAGAATATAAAGGAAGACATATTAAAGAATTCAAAAATATTCCATTGCATTTGTTAAAGCAAAATATAAATCATCTATCAAAAGATCAAGAAACAATCATTATTTGCCAGAGTGGAATGAGAAGTAAAAAAGCATGTAAAGTTCTTAAAAAAATGGGCTATACAAATATTACAAATGTAAAAGGCGGAATGAGTACCTGGTCTTAATAAAGGAGAGTTATAAATGAAAGAAATTACAGCAGAAAAACTTGAAGAACTATTAAAAAATGGACAATCAGTTAATATAATTGATGTTCGAGAGGCAGATGAAGTAGCAAACGGAATGATTCCAGGTGCTGAGCATATTCCACTTGGATTAATCGAATTTCGCATGGCCGATTTAGATAAAAATAATGAATACATCGTTGTATGTCATGCTGGTGGTAGGAGTAGCCGAGCAGTACAGTTTTTAGAAAGTCATGGATTTAATGTTGTGAACATGACTGGCGGTATGCTTGCTTGGACAGGAGAAATCGAATAAACATTATGATTAAAATTGCTTATAAAAATTATAGGCAATTTTTTTGTATGGAAAGATCACAACTTATTCAGGATTGTTTGAAGGAGAGAACACAAAATAAAGACATATGCTTAATGGTTCATAGAGAAGTAAAAGTGTGAAACTACAGATGTAGTACCTTATAAACTTTCTTTTATTATGTACAATAAAAGGGACTTACTATTGACATAAAAGACAGAATATTCTTATAATTAATTAACTCTAATGGAACAAAAAAGAGTATGTTAATCTTTGGCTAGTTTAACTTATTTGAACGATTTACTTTTTAATCTACTATAAAGGGTGTTCAGATGAAACCAGTTAATGAAATAGAAAGCTTTCCGTATCCGTTTAAAGAAGAGATATTTCGTTACTCAAATAATTCGATTATATTAGATCCACCTGTAAGTATTGAGATTACTCCTAAATATGAGGATGAAATAAAATTAAAAAGAAGCTTGTTACATAATTCACCTAACCATTGTTATCAAGCACTTCCTACTAGTTTTGAAGGGCAATGGGAAATTGTAGAATTAGTTTTAGATCATTTAATAACGTATTACCCAAAATATTTTGAAGTTCATAAAGGGAATGAATATTGGACGTTTTATAATAAGCTTTTGATGGAGGTGGAACAATTTCGCATCGGCGATCGAACTTCAGTTTTAGGAAAGCCGTTGAATTTCTTAGGTAGACATGTACAAGAGGATTTAATATATATGAGTCAACGAGATGGCGATTTATTTTTAGATGCTGGGCATCTCTGTTTTCCTTCGAATTGGTCACTTACTTTTAAACTAGGAATGAGATTTAAAGAGATTCATCAACCGATCCCAAAGTTTACTGAAAAGTCATTGGATGATCGAATTCTTCGTTTCTTAAAAACGATTGAACAAGGTGCACCTTGGACTCGTAAAAATTGGTCACTCATGGCAGGAAATAGATTAGATACTTCTTTAGAAACATTCGATCAATGGGGTAAGGAACGAAAAAAAGTTACAACTGATAATGTCGGGAAATTTGTTCATTTACGCGTTGAAGTTCAAAAGTTATTTAGGTTGGCTGCTACTAATGGACTACTATTTACGATTCATACTCATTTATTACCACTAGAGAAATTAGCGCTTAATAAAGAATGGTTAAAGCAATTTTATAATATAGTATGTGAATTGCCGGATTTCATTTTAGATTATAAAGGAATCTCTTCATATAAAAAAGAAGTAATAACATATTTGAAAAATAAACTTGAAGAAGTTGGGTAGAATGCGATGAATAATTTAATAGTTGAAGAAGCTAGTTTTATAGATGGAAAAAGAAAGTATTTAATTTGTTCGAATCATAGAGGGAGGTCGTTAATTCAGCCAATAATAGAAAAGTTACTTGAGAAAAACTATTCTTTTGATTTTGTATTCATCGGATTTGATTCAAGTCCAGAACAATTGGAAAGTAATCTTAAAACTTGGTTGCAAAGTCAGAAAATGGGTAGCTATTTATATTTAGCACTAAGTAAAGAAGAACTAAAAAAATTACGGCCAATTATAGAAGATGTTGGATTTTTTGAAGATGAAGTGCAATATGTTGGTTATGGTGAATTAAACTCAAAGGTTTTTTGTTGTCGTTGTCATAGTTTAACGGAATTAAAAAATTTAGAAATAGGTAAAGAAGTTTCATGTGAAAATTGTCATTTATTACTTTCAGTTTCTGACCATTATTCGGTCCATTATGACGCATATTTAGGAAACGTTGCTAAATTGTAGATGGGAGTGAATGTATTGATCGAGAATACGATACTAGTTCGTGTGAATGAAATAAAGCAAATAACACAACAGGTTAAAGAATTTAGTTTCATTCCAATTGATGGATTTATTCTTCCAACTTTTAGTGGAGGTTCTCATATCAATACATATGTTGATGTAGAAAATGAGATTATTTGTAGACCTTATTCTTTAGTTCACCATTCACTTATTGATAACACATATAAGATTGCGATTCATTTAAGTTCGGAATCAAAAGGTGGTTCAAAATATTGGCATGAACGAATGAAAGTAGGGGATCGACTGCGGATTAGTTATCCTAAAAATCATTTTCCATTAAGTTCAAGAGCGAAACATCATGTGTTTTATGCAGCGGGTATTGGCATAACGCCATTTATATCAATGATGAAAGAATTAAAAAGTAAAAATAAATCGTTTGAACTTCACTATACTTCGGCAACAAAATCAAGTAGTGCATTTTATGATTTTTTAAATGAATATTATAAAGAAGAGACAACTTTTTACTTTACGAAAGAACTTAATTCTAGTCGGATAAAAGTTGAAACGCTTTTAGACCATTCAATCGGAACTCATGTATATTTTTGTGGTCCTAATCGGTTTATTTCTCAATTTAATGAATCAGCTTATGCATTTGGCTATCCGAAATCAAGTGTTCATATTGAAGTATTTACACCACAATTATTGGCTAACGCTAGACCTTTTGAGGTAAAACTGGCCAATGGTACGACAAAACAAGTTCCCGTCGATAAAACTTTATTAGATGTTTTACTCGATGAAGGCTTAAAAGTACCATATTCCTGTAGAGTTGGTCGATGTGGTACATGCGAAGTAAATGTAATCGATGGGCAAATTGAGCATCACGACTTTCTATTAGATGAGGACCAAAGAAAAAGCAATAAAATGATTTTAACTTGTGTCTCTAGGGCAAAATCAGATCAAATAATACTTGAAATATAGAGTGCAATTAAAATAAAACAGCTAGACGATCCATTTAATTGGTAGACTAGCTGTTTTATTTTTATGAGAAAACTGTCCTAGTAATCTACCAAATTATTTGGATGATTATAAAGCCTAATAAGATTTAAGTTATCTCTTTTAGTACTTATATAGACTGTATTAATCATCATCATCTTTCTTTTTGACCATAACAATGTTTGAGTGTGGGATAAACATAGTTGGTTCGGATTCATTTAAAAAATATTCAGTATCAGGTTGTCTAATTAGACAGCCTTTTTTAGTTCGAAAACAAACCTTTCAATTTAATAGAGTCTTTTACTAAATTTATTATCTAAATATAGATATAAATAAGATGATTTAAAAAATACGTAATTTTCATAATTTTAGAGGATTTTTGAAAGTGTTTGTCGAAATTTTAATTATTCTTTGCATTTGTATTCTTAATGAAAAGAAAAATCGACTTTATTTCATAGGTAAATTCGATGATCAAATTTACTTTTTAAGAGAGATAGAAAGGAGTGGCTTTATACATGTCAGAAAATACAAAAACTTCGAACCATAACTTGGAAGAGAAATTATTTGCTGAATTTCCAAAGCCTACTGTACAAGATTGGAGAGATGTTGTTGAAAAATCCTTAAAAGGAGCCACTATTGAGGAAAAGCTTTTAACTAAAACGTATGAAGATATCATTTTGAAGCCAATGTATGGGGAAGAAGATATCGCTAACTATCCTTATTTAAACTCACAACCAGGAGAATTTCCTTTTGTTAGAGGAACAAGTGAACAAGGTTATCTAGAAAAGCCGTGGGAAATTAGTCAGGAATTGGATTGTTCTTCGCCAGTTGAGTTCAACCGTGTTGCAAAACATGATTTAGACAAAGGGCAAACGATGTTGAAGATTCAACTTAACGAATCTTTCGAAACAAATAATAATAAAGGGTTAATTTTAACATCTACTAATGATTTTAGAGTAGCCTTTCAAAATATAAATTTAGAGGAAGTTCCTTTATATATTGAAACAGTAAAAAGCGGGAAAGCATTTTTTGGTTCTTTTATCGCCTATTTACAACAACAAAATTATGATTTTAGTAAAATAAATGGCTTTATTGGAATGGATCCTATCAGTAATTTAGTAAAAGATGGGACACTTCCGTATTCTCTTGAAAATGCTTACAAAATGATGGCTGAAATCACAAAATGGTCGGTTAAACATACAACAAATTTAAGAAATATCTTAGTGCAGTCACACCCTTATCACGATGCAGGTGCAAATGCAGTACAAGAATTAGCCTTTGCTATTTCAACTGGATTAGAGTATTTACGTGAAATGGATAACTTACAAATTCCGCTAGATGATGCAGCATCGAAAATACTTTTCTCGTTTTCTATCGGGTCGAACTTCTTTATGGAGATTGCAAAATTAAGAGCAGCTAGAATGATTTGGGCAAGAATTATAAAAGAATTAGGTGGTAATGATGCTTCTCAAAAAATGAACATTCATTCGCGTACATCTTCATGGACGAAAACGATTTATGATCCTTATGTAAATATACTTAGAGGAACTGTTGAAGCTTTTGCAGGAGTGATTGGTGGCACGGACTCACTTCATGTTTCGCCATTCGATGAATCGATTAAATCATCTGATGAGTTTTCTAGACGTATTGCAAGAAATACACATTTAATTCTTGAAAAAGAATCGAATTTATCGAAAGTAGCTGATCCAGCTGGTGGTTCTTGGTATATTGAATCACTTACCTACTCTTTAGCTGAAAAGGCATGGGAATTATTCCAAAAGATTGAAGAAAAAGGTGGAATGGTTAAGGCAATACAAAAAGGATTCCCACAAGCAATAGTTAGAGAGGTTGCAGAAGAAAAATTAAACAACATAAAAAATAGAAAAGATAAATTAATTGGGACAAATATTTATCCAAATCTGAATGAAAACGAGTTAGAGAAAAAAGAATTGGATTGTATAGAAGATAAGGTGGATAAAGAAAACTTAGTGGCTAGTTCTAAGCCTATCGTATTTCAATGCGGTGGTTCAATTGAAGATATTATTGATGCGGCAAATAATGGTGCAACAATACCGAACATTTTTAATGTAATGAATGTAATAGATTCAGAAATTCCTAGCGTTAATCAATTATACATCCACCGGGGTGCGCAACCTTATGAATCATTACGCCGAAATTCTCAAAGCTATAAAAATAGTACAGGTGAATTTCCAAAAGTGTTTGTAGCAAATTTTGGACAAGTTGCAGCATATAAACCACGAACGGACTTTGTGACTGATTTCTTTGAAGTCGGAGGATTTAAGGTGCTCCAAAACAAAGGCTTTGCATCTGTTGATGAAATAATCGATTCATTTAAGCAATCAGAATCAACGATTGTTGTCATTTGTTCAACTGATGATCAATATTCGGAAATTGTTCCTTCAATAACAAATCAGATTAAAGCCATTAATCCGAATACAAAAGTACTTTTAGCAGGGAAGCCTTCGATTGATGAAATGAATTTATACAAAGAAGTTGGAATTGATGATTTCATTCATATGAATGTAAATAATTTCGAGAAGTTACATATTCTTCAAAAGGATGGAGGGATTTTGAAATGAACAAGCTAACAGACTTTACAAAGATGCCATTTAATACAACATTTTCAGCACCAACTATAGCACCTCCTAAACAGATGCAAGTTAATCATGATGATTGGAAAACTTTAGAACAAATAGATGTAAAACCATTATATGATTCTACTGATCTTAATCAGATGGAACACTTAGGATATGTTTCTGGAATTGCTCCGTTTTTACGTGGACCTTATCCGGCGATGTATATAAACAAACCTTGGACTATTCGCCAATACGCAGGCTTTTCAACTGCAGAGGAAAGTAATGCATTTTATCGAAGAAATTTAGCAGCTGGTCAAAAAGGTTTATCGATTGCATTTGATTTAGCGACTCACCGTGGATATGACTCAGATCACCCTCGAGTTGAAGGGGATGTTGGAAAAGCGGGGGTTGCAATTGATTCTATTCTTGATATGAAAATTTTATTTGATGGTATCCCTTTAGATAAAATGTCAGTTTCAATGACAATGAATGGTGCAGTACTTCCTGTTTTAGCGTTTTATATTGTTGCAGCTGAAGAACAAGGGGTAGATCAATCACAACTTACAGGAACGATTCAAAACGATATTTTGAAAGAATATATGGTGAGAAATACTTATATTTATCCACCAGAAGCATCAATGCGCATTATAGCTGATATTTTTTCTTATACTTCACAACATATGCCTAAATTCAACAGCATCAGTATTTCTGGTTACCATATGCAAGAAGCAGGAGCTACTGCAGATATTGAACTAGGCTATACTTTAGCAAATGGATTGGAATATGTTCGAACAGGTTTAAAAGCAGGAATCGACATTGATTCGTTTGCTCCTCGTTTATCGTTTTTCTGGGGAATTGGAATGAACTATTTCATGGAAATCGCAAAAATGAGAGCAGCACGTCTACTTTGGGCTAAATTGATCAAATCATTTAATCCAAAGAAAGAAAAATCGATGGCGTTAAGAACGCATTCACAAACATCTGGATGGAGTTTAACTGAACAAGATCCATTTAATAATGTGACGCGTACTTGTATAGAAGCGATGGCTGCTGTGTTAGGTCATACTCAGTCACTTCATACGAATGCCCTAGATGAAGCGATTGCATTACCAACTGATTTCTCTGCCCGTATTGCCCGAAATACACAACTATATTTACAAGAAGAAACTGGAATTTGTAATGTAGTTGACCCTTGGGGAGGCTCATATTACGTTGAATCATTAACAAATGAATTAGTTCAAAAAGCATGGGCACATATTCAAGAGGTTGAATCATTAGGTGGTATGGCTAAAGCGATTGAAACTGGTTTACCAAAAATGAGAATTGAAGAAGCCGCAGCAAGACGTCAAGCTCACATCGATTCAGGTAAAGAAACCATTATTGGCGTTAATAAATACCGCCTTGAAAAAGAAGACCCATTAGATGTATTAGAAGTTGACAATACTGCAGTTCGACAAGCGCAAATTACGAGATTACAAGAGCTTCGAGCATCTAGAGATGAAGCAAAAGTTCAAGTAGCATTATCAGCAATTACAAAAGCAGCGGAGTCCGGGGAAGGGAATTTGTTAGCGCTTGCAATTGAGGCTGCTAGAGTTCGTGCGACATTAGGTGAAATTTCGGATGCTTATGAAAAAGTAGTAGGTAGACATAAAGCTGTTATTCGTTCAATTATGGGGGTTTACAGTGCGGAATACGGTGAAAAAGATGAAATAGAGATTGTACGTAAAATGGCTGATGATTTTGAAGAAAAAGAAGGTCGTCGTCCTCGTATTATGATTGCAAAACTTGGACAAGACGGTCATGACCGTGGAGCGAAAGTAATCGCAACAGCTTTTGCTGATTTAGGTTTTGATGTAGATATCGGTCCTTTATTCCAAACACCAGCGGAAACGGCACTTCAAGCTGTTGAAAATGATGTTCATGTGATCGGAATGAGCTCTTTAGCAGGAGGGCATAAAACATTACTGCCACAGTTGATGGAAGAATTAAAAAAATTAGGTCGACAGGACATTGTTCTTGTTGCTGGAGGGGTAATTCCAGCAGGGGATTATGAGTATTTATTGAAGAACGGAGCTGCGGCAATATTTGGACCAGGTACTGTTATCCCAGTTGCAGCACAAAAGGTTATTGAAGAAATTAATCGTCGACTTGAGGATTCGATTTAAATGGAATTTGAAAACAAAAGAAAGAAAAAGCTTTCAGAAGACGACTATGTAAATGGAGTACTTGAAGGCAATCGAACTATTTTAGCCCAAACAATTACCCTTATAGAAAGTAATTCGTCATCACATATGAAGTCTGCACAAAATGTGTTGACGAGATTACTTCCTTTTTCAGGTCGTTCGATCCGGATTGGAATAACTGGGGTTCCAGGAGCCGGTAAAAGTAGTTTAATAGAAAGCTTTGGAACATATTTATGTGAACAAGGACATAAAGTAGCCGTTTTAACAATTGATCCAAGTAGCACAATTACAAAAGGTAGTATTTTAGGCGACAAAACAAGAATGGATTCACTTTCAAAGAATCCTAAAGCATTTATTAGACCTTCTGCATCAGGTGGATCACTTGGTGGGATTGCACGTAAAACAAGAGAATCTATGCTAGTATGCGAAGCAGCCGGTTATGACGTGATTTTAATTGAAACTGTCGGTGTGGGACAAAGTGAAGTACAAGTTCGTTCTATGGTTGATTTTTTTCTATTAGTCATGCTAACTGGAGCAGGGGATGAGCTACAAGGCATTAAAAAAGGCATTATGGAACTTGCAGATTCAATTGTTATCAATAAAGCCGATGGACAAAATAAATTAAAAGCCAAAGCAGCTAAGGCTGAATTTAATCGAATCCTTCATTTATTACAACCTTCAACTCCTGGTTGGTCAAGTAAAGCATATACAGCTTCCGCATTACTTGGTGAAGGTATAGAAGAAATATGGAATGAAATTAATGCGTTTAAAGATCTAACAACAGAGAATGGCTACTTTTCTTTGCGACGTCAAAAACAAATGATTGATTGGATGTACAACATGGTTTTTGAACAGTTGAAACAAAGTTTTATGAATCATGAAAGTGTGAAACAAAATTTAAAAACGATAGAAAACTCAATTGTAAATGGAGAATTAACAGCAACTTCAGCTGCAAACTATTTATTATCCATTTTTGAAGGCAACAGGAAGGAGACACTGTAATGAATGAGACTAGTCCTAAAAAAATTAATCATATTGGAATTGCAGTAAGAGATTTAGAGACTTCTATTCAATTGTATACGAATGTACTTGGCTTAAAACTAAAGGGGATTGAAACAGTTGAGAGTGAAAAAGTACGAGTAGCATTTATCGAAATCGGTGAAGTGAAAATTGAGCTTTTAGAAGCAACAAGCCCTGAGAGCCCGATTGCAAAGTTTATTGAGAAAAAAGGCGAAGGTATTCACCATATTGCATTAGAAACAGAAAACTGTGAGAAGCAGCTTGAAATGATGAAAGAACACGGTATTAAACTAATAAATGAAGTTCCAAAAAAGGGTGCGCACGATAGCTTAGTTGCATTCCTTCATCCAAATTCAACAAATAAAGTATTGTTTGAGCTATGCCAACCATCATCTAGTGTTTTTTGAGAAAGGAAGTAGAATAAAGTTATGACGACAGCTTATGAGAAAATTAATGAATTAATGGATCGAAAGAGAGTAATTGAACTAGGCGGTGGAGACGAACGAATAGATTCTCAGCATAATAGAGGGAAGTTAACTGCCAGAGAACGTATCAATCTATTATTAGATGAAGATACTTTTGTCGAATTAAATCCGTTTATTAAACATCGTGCTACGAATTTTGGAATGGATAAAATTGAAAGTCCTGGTGAAGGTGTTGTCACAGGTTATGGGAAAATCCATGGACGTTTAATCTATGTTTTTGCACAAGATTTTACAGTATTTGGTGGAGCATTAGGTGAAATGCATGCTATAAAAATTGCAAAAGCGATGGACTTAGCTGCAAAAGTAGGTGCTCCATTTATCGGTTTAAATGATTCTGGAGGTGCTAGAATACAAGAAGGCGTAGTTTCTTTAGACGGTTACGGTCATGTATTTTATCGTAATTCGATTTATTCTGGCGTTATTCCGCAAATATCTGTCATAATGGGTCCATGTGCAGGTGGAGCAGTCTATTCACCAGCTATTACTGATTTTGTTTTTATGGTTGAAAAAACAAGCCAAATGTTTATTACAGGTCCGAAAGTAATCGAAACAATTACTGGAGAAAAAATTACTACGGAAAACCTTGGTGGGGCAAAAGTTCATTCTTCGATTAGCGGAGTGGCGCATTTTACCGAAGAATCAGAACCAGAAATATTAGAACAAGTACGCAGGTTAATTAGCTTTTTACCACAAAATAATAATGAAAAACCAGAAGGAATTCCATTCTTCGAAAAAGATGATTGGAGAGAAGATTTAATTGACTTAGTTCCGATTGAATCTACGAAAGTATACGATGTAAGAAAAGTAATTGAGCAAATTCTAGATAATGGAGACTTCATGGAAGTACAACCAAACTTTGCAAAGAACATCGTGATCGGATTTGGGCGAATTGATGGTCATAGTGTTGGAATTATAGCAAACCAGCCAAAAGTAATGGCAGGTGGTCTTGATATTAATTCTTCTGACAAACTTTCAAGATTTATCCGTTTCTGTGATTCATTTAATATTCCTTTAATTACATTTGAAGATGTAACAGGTTTCTTCCCAGGTGTAAACCAAGAGCATGGTGGAATTATTCGTCACGGAGCTAAAATCTTATATGCATATTCAGAAGCTACAGTTCCTAAAATTACTGTAATCTTAAGAAAAGCATATGGCGGGGCATATGTAGCAATGAATTCTAAAGCTATTGGTGCAGATGTAGTATACGCTTGGCCAAATGCAGAAATCGCCGTAATGGGACCAGAAGGGGCAGCAAATATTATCTTTGCAAAAGAAATTAATCAAAGTATCGATCCGATTGCAACACGCGCTGAAAAAATTTCAGAATACAGAGAAATGTTTGCAAATCCTTATGTTGCAGCTTCACACGGAATGGTCGATGATGTAATCGATCCAAGAGAAACACGCAAAGTCTTAAAACATTCATTAGAAATGTTAAGAACAAAAAGTGAAACTCGACCAAAGAAGAAACATGGAAATATCCCACTTTAAAAAATAGTGGACACAAATACTGCGAATAAGTAACAAGTTCTTACTATAACAAAATGACTAGATATACATTGAATTAGTATATCTAGTTTTTTTGAGTAGTGTTAAAAATTACAAGTCATAAAATCGATTAATCTATTGACAAATAAAAATATTTATGTTATAATAATATATTTTTATGTTGACTGACTCGGGTGTAATGGGTACGATAGTACTTGGGAATGATTACACACTATAGTTCAGGAGTGATGATATGCTTGGTAGAAGTAAGATCCAAATGTTAAGTATTACGATGAATTCAAATGGTATGACGAATACAATTCATCCAACACTTATTTGGGATGACGAAGATGTGGTATTAATTGATACAGGTTACCCAGGACAATTAAACGAATTTCAAAATTGCTTTGAATCGGTTGGAGTACCCTTTGAAAAACTTAATAAAATACTGGTTACTCATCAAGATATTGATCATATTGGCAGTCTTTCTGCGATCGTAGAAGAGTCTACTAACAAAATTGAAGTGTATGCGAGTGAACTAGAAAAACCTTATATTCAAGGTGAAAAGTTACTCATTAAAATTACACCAGAAAAAATTGCAAAAGCAGTAGCATCACTGCCAGCAGATACACCAGATGAATTTAAAAAAGCATTTAAAAACAGATTAGAAAACCCACCAAAAGGTAAAGTTAACCATATTCTTACACCAGGAAATAATTTAGCAATTTGTGGTGGAATTACTGTAATTGACACTGCCGGTCATACACCAGGCCATATAAGCTTTTATCATAAAGAGTCGAAAACATTAATCGCAGGAGATGCACTAATAGTTGAGGATGGTCAATTAAAACCTTCAAACCCACAATACACTTATGATATTAAACAATCAATCAAATCACTTGAAGCTTTATTATCTTTTGATATTGAAAAAGTGATTTGTTATCATGGGGGATTATTCGAAGGGAATGTAAAAGAAAGGTTAAGTGAAATCATTCAATAAAATAAAGCAATTATGGAGGGTAAAATATGAGTAATAAGAAATACCAAGAATTAATAAAAGATCGTGTCTTTTTCGGTGGGGCAGATGACGTGAAAGACATGATGGAAAACGAAAATGTAGACATTGTTTTTGATTTAAGAGTAAAAAATTATGAGGTCGATCCTCAAATTAATCGTGTACATAGCCCGATTGTTGATGATAAAGAAAAACAAGCAGAAACACTAAAAAGAGCGATTGATCACGTAGTTGAAGCTTATCAAAATGATCAAAAAGTGTATTTCCATTGTGGTGGTGGTAATACACGTGCAGGGACAGTGGCAATTGGGGCATTGATTGCATTAAACAAAGCTGAAACAATTGAAGAAGCTGAAGAAATGGCTAGATCTTTACGTCCAACAATTAAATCGAATCCTGATCTGAAGGAATCCTTAAAAAAGATATTTCCTAATGCTTAAATAATAAATAAAACGCTAATTATACAAACTTGTTTTGTATCATTTAGCGTTTTTTATTATGAAATCCCATTTAAATGATCTTTTACACATTGAATGAATTCTGTTTTGTCGCTTGTAATCTCTTTTGTATTTGGATATATTACCCAAAAGTCCTGATAAATATAATCTGTTTCTTGAATTGGAATTACTTTTAATTCACCGCTTATTACTTCAGGAAAATATTTTAAAGTAGAATTATGTACAAATGTAAATACACGTCCTTCTTTAATAATTTCTATAAGTGTCATTGTACGATTTGATTTAAGAACAATCTCATTTTTAAATTTTTTAGTTAATAGGAGAAAATTTTTATTAGAAAAGTTATACATTACAACCTTTTGAAAAAGTAAATCTTCAGCTGTAACATAATCCAGTTCATATAGTGGAGAATTTTTACCTACTAAAATACAAACATTTCCTTTACTTAAAAATTCGAAATTAAGATTATTTTCCTTTTCTAATTCTGCTTTTGAAGCCACAACTAATGCTAAGTCATAGTCTTCTTTTGTTATATTGTTAAGGATTTGAGCTGTTCCTTGCTCAATTAATTCAATCGTAGGTCTATTGTGAATACCAGAGTATCTTTTTAAAACATCGTGAATTGTATAAGTAAACGTAGGTGCACATGCAATTTTCATATGTTTTACTCTAGTTTCTTTAAAATCTAAAAGTTGATCTTTTAACTCTTTTAAATTATTTAAAATTTCAATCGACCTAGATAATACTACCTCTCCTTCAGAAGTTAAGGTAATTCCTCCTCTAGAACGATTAAAAATATTGATTTCTAATTCCCTTTCAAGTTGACTAATAGCTTGACTAACCCCAGAAGGAGAAATATGCAATTTTTTCGCTGCCTTTGAAATCGACTTTTCATTTGCAATACTTACAACATATTCTAGTTGTTCAAAGTTCATATTAACCTCCTAATATAAAAACTAACTTTTCTTATCAATAGTTTAATATATTTAAGTACATTATATTGTTAAGTATTACTTAACAATAACTTAACATATATGAAATATTATTTCTTACGTAAACGATGTAAAATACTACTTAATTCCATTTAATTTTATAGGATTAATTAGGATTAAGCAATGAAATACCAGTAATTGAGATTAATTACTGTTGAAAGTTGGGAATAAAATGTTTACTAACAAAGAATCTAAACACCATGAAAATAAAACATTTATTTTTGTTGAAAATACACTATTCGTATCTGGGATTTGTTCAATCTTAATACATCATAATTTAAATGCTAGAAAAATAGATTTCAATGAAATAAATACAAGTGATTTAAATGAACAAATTTTTATATGTCATGTGAAAAATGAAGAGATGGGATTGAAATCTCAGCTTTTAAAGTTACGTGATCAGAACATTAATATAGTCATCATAAAAAATAACATAGATTATCAAGAAATAGAAAGTTTGATGGAAATTGGGGTAAATGGAATTTGCTTAACTGAAATTGATGAACAATATTTACTTCATATCGTAAGACAAGTTCAAAATGGTCAATTCTTTTTAGATTCACGATTAATACATTTAATCATTCAAGAAAATTCACGACTTAATGACAATGAAAAGATAAAGAAAGAACAAGATTATGAAGCAATGAATAGTCTTTTGACTAAAAGAGAAATTGAAATTTTACAACTTCTAGCTCAAGGATTTTCCAATATTCAAATCGGATCTGAATTATTTATTTCTAGTAAAACTGTTAAAAATCATGTTTCAAATATAATCCAAAAATTACAAGTATCTGATCGATTAAATGCTGTGATTTTTGCATTGAAAAATAATTGGATTTCGCTTGATTAAATAAAGAATTCACTAATCTTTCTATTAAGGATTAGTGTTTTTTTTTATTTATTATCTTTTGCAAAAAAAAATTAATTCATGAGTTAATCGAAAGGTTGTAAGATGCCTTCAGTTTATTAAAAATCATTTAATGTAAGTTGAATCAATCTACAAATTCAGAGTAAAAATAGTATAATGATTTGTATTTAAATTTCATTGACAGTATAAATATTCAATAGTTATGAGTTAGAGTTAAAAAGGGGAGAGTTTGAATTTGTCTGCTTCAAAAAAATCGATCTTTAAAGGGACCTCATTTACAAATTTTTGGGTCTCACGAATGTTTACTTCAACTTCATTTCAGATGCTTTCAGTAGCAATTGGTTGGCAAATGTATGATTTGACGCATGATGCATTTAGTTTAGGTCTAGTAGGTTTGGCACAATTTATTCCGATGGTCTTACTTACTTTAGTAGTTGGTCAAGTTGCTGACAGAGTTGATCGTCGGAAAATTGTTTTCATCTGCCAAATGGTAGAAGCTTTCATAGCAGGCCTTCTTTTATATGGTAATTTTGCTAATTGGCTTAGCAAAGAGGAAATATTAATTGCTGCTTTTATACTCGGTGCTTGCCGATCATTTGAAGGTCCTGCTTCTTCGGCCTTATTACCACAAGTTGTGCCAAAATCGATATTACAACAAGCCATTTCTTGGAGTACATCTGCAGGTCAAACAGCACAAATTTTAGGGCCATCTCTTGGTGGTGTATTATTTTCAGTAGGACCAGCATATGTATATGCAACGTCAGCAATTGCTTTGTTACTTTCATCAGTTTTAACGTTTTTTATAAAGTTAGATAGTGAATTTATCCGTAAATCAGAACCAGTAACTTTTCGAACAATGCTTATGGGGTTAGAATTTGTGTATAAACATCCAGTCATCTTAGGAACGATCTCCCTTGATTTATTTGCAGTATTACTAGGAGGAGCTACAGCACTTTTACCAATTTATGCGCAAGATATATTACATACGAAAGCTTGGGGACTAGGTTTGATGCGTACTGCACCTGCTGTTGGAGCTTTATTAATGTCTCTTGTTTTAGCTTATTTCCCTCTTAAAAAATCTTTTGGACCAATATTATTTGGAGCTTTAGGTATTTTTGGATTAGCAACCATGTTATTTGCTATTTCAACAAACTTAGTTGTCTCTTTAATTGCATTATTTATTATTGGAGCTTCAGATGTAGTTAGCGTAGTGATACGTTCCTCGCTTGTTCAGTTACAGACACCTGATGATATGAGAGGAAGAGTAAATGCTGTCAATTCTTTATTTATTGGAACTTCAAATCAGCTAGGGGAATTTGAATCTGGGACAATGGCTGGTTTAATTGGAGCTGTACCAGCGGCCTTTGTAGGAGGACTTGGGACGATTTTAGTTGCAGGACTATGGATGTATTTATTTCCTTCACTCAGAAAAATTAATTCACTGACTGGAGATAAAACTGAAAAAGCAGGATAATTTTGCTAAAGGAGACTTATGGAAAATACTAAAAAAACATTTGAAACCGTAGATGAATATATTTCACAATTTCAGCCTGATGTCCAGGAAAAATTACAAGCTTTAAGAATGATTGTAAAAGAAGTTGTACCAAATGCAGTAGAGAGAATTAGTTATCAAATGCCTACATTTGTATTAAATAAAAATTTACTACATTTTGCTGCATTTAAAAATCATATTGGATTTTACCCGGGCGCAAGTGGAATTGCAGCATTTAAAGAGGAATTGTCGGTTTATAAAGGCGCTAAAGGATCTGTACAATTTCCAATAAACGATCCACTTCCATTTGATTTGATCAAAAAGATTGTAAAGTATAGAGAGATTGAAGATATAAAAAAAGCTGAAGAAAAATTAAAAAAGAAAAAATAAGTTCAAAACCTCTAAGGCTAATTTTAGCTTTAGAGGTTTTTTAAAAAAAGAATTTGGACTTGTTCAAAATTTTGTCAAATATTATCCAGTAATCAGTTACATTATCCGTTATACTAAACTTGTATTTAGAAGGAAAAAACAAGTAATGAATGATGAAGTTGATTTTTTTTAATTATATTTGTGAATAAATTCACAAATTATTCTTGGAGGAAAAAAAGATGAAAAGAAAATTATTGATGATTGGTAATGGCATGGCAGGAGTGCGTTGTATAGAAGAAATTCTAAAAAGAAATAAACAGTTATTTGAGATCACTATAATTGGTGATGAACCTTATCCAAACTATAACAGGATTATGTTATCAAATGTATTACAAGGAAAAACAACTTTCGATGAAATTAATATAAATGAATGGAATTGGTATAAAGAGAATCAAATTACATTACTTACAAACGAAAAAGTTACTAAAATATCTCCTAATGAAAAAACAGTTGAAACAGAAAAAGGAAAAACAATTTCGTATGATGAGCTTATTTTAGCTACTGGATCTAGTGCCTTTATACTGCCTATACCCGGAAATGATCTACAAGGCGTAATTGGTTTTAGGACAATTCAAGATACTGAATTAATGATGGATTATGCAAAAAGGTATAAAAAAGCTGTCGTAATAGGGGGAGGATTATTAGGTTTAGAAGCGGCAAGAGGATTAATTGATCGAGGAATGGAAGTACATGTTGTTCATTTACTGCCTACTTTAATGGAACAACAATTAGATGCAACTGCTGCGAAAATGCTAAAAAAAGATTTAGAAAAACAAGGTATGAACTTCTTAATGGAGAAGCAAACAATTTCAATAAATGGTACGGACCGTGTAGAAGGGATTAGTTTTTCCGATGGCACTTCATTAGATTGCGATTTAGTCGTAATGGCAGTAGGTATCAGACCTAATATATCTTTAGCAAAAGAAGCAGGAATAAACACAAACCGCGCAATTATTGTAAACGATTTTATGGAAACATCCGAACCATCAATTTATGCAGTAGGTGAATGCGCAGAACATAACGAAACTACTTATGGTTTAGTTGCACCACTTTACGAACAAGGGATTGTACTTGCTGATTATATGACTGCTAACGAAACGAACGGATATAAAGGAAGTATTTTATCTACTCAATTAAAAGTATCTGGCTGTGATTTATTCTCTGCTGGATTAATCCATGAAGAAGAAGATATGCAAGCAATCATTGTAAATGACCAATTTACTGGACTTTACAAAAAAGTAATTGTGAAAGATGAAAAAGTTGTTGGAGTCGTGTTATATGGAGATGCATCAGATGGAAATCGATTATTCAACATGTTGAAAAATGAAACAAATATAAAAGAATATACAAGTGCTTCTATTCTTCATAAATCTGGTGAGGATTCTGATGAAGATTTTGTTCGTTCAATGAGTGCAAATGATACAGTTTGTGGATGTAATGGGGTTACGAAAGGGACAATTGTTCAATCAATTTTAGAACAAGAACTGACTACGTTTGAGGATGTGAAAAATTGCACAAAGGCCGGTGCATCATGTGGAAAATGTAAAGGAATGGTTGAAAGTATTTTAGCTGCTACATTAGGTGATACATTTGATCCAACTGCTACCAAGTCTGGTATGTGTGGATGTACTCCATTATCTCGTGATGAAGTGATCCATGAAATCGAAGAAAAAGGACTACAAACGCCTAGAGAAGTTCGTATTGTATTAGGTTTTGAAAATGAAGAAGGTTGTTCAAAATGTCGTCCAGCGCTAAATTATTATTTAAGAATGATGTTTCCAAATGATTATCAGGACGATAAATCATCACGTTTCGTTAATGAACGAATGGAAGGAAATATTCAAAAAGATGGGTCATTCTCAATCGTACCACGAATGTATGGAGGAGTAACAACTGGTGATGATTTAATTAAACTAGGAGAAGTAGCAAATAAATTTAATGTACCTTTAGTAAAAGTTACTGGTGCGAGCCGTGTTGGCTTATATGGTGTTAAAAAAGAAGACGTACCTAAAGTTTGGGAAGAGTTAGGAATGCGTTCAGGATATGCTTACTCTAAGTCTTTAAGAAATGTTAAATCATGCGTCGGTAATCGATTTTGCCGATTTGGAACACAAGATTCACTTGGACTAGGTATCCAATTAGAAAAAGCAATTGAAATGGTTGATACGCCACATAAAATGAAAATGGGTGTTACAGGATGTCCTCGTAATTGTGCAGAAGTACTTACAAAGGATTTTGGCGTAATTTGTGTGGAAAACGGCTTCCAGCTTTACTTTGGTGGAAATGGTGGAACAGAAGTTCGAGAATGCGATTTTTTAACGACTGTCACAACTGAAGAAGAAGTAGTTCATATGGCAAAGGCTTACGTTCAATATTATCGACAAACAGGTGTTTACGGGGAACGAACAGCTCCTTGGGTAGAGCGAATTGGAGTGGAAAAAGTTAAAGAAGTTTTGTTAAACAAGGAAGAAGAAAATGCATTAGTAGAGAAATTTGATCAAGCAAGATTAACATATGAAGAAGCATGGAGCCAAGCGCTTAACAATCAATTAGAATTATATGAGATTATTAGAAAGTAATTTCAAAATTGAAAGGAGCAATCAAAATGACAAAAACACTGGAGAAAATTAAGATTATTGATCTAGCTTCTTTACCTATTCAAATTGGAAAAGAAGTAGTTATAAAAGGGGAAGCAATCGCTTTATTTCGATTATCAAATGGAGATGTTTGTGCAATCGAAAGCAAATGTCCTGGGACAAATGGTCCACTTGCTGAAGGGATTGTTTCAGGTGAATATGTATACTGCCCTCTTCGTGATTGGAAAATTTCATTACGAACCGGGGAAGTACAAAAACCAGATGATGGAAAAGTAAAAACTTATAAAACTGATGTAATCGACGGTTATGTATATATGATGGTGTAACGTATGACAAATAAATCTGGATTTATTTCATTTGTAGGTGCTGGACCAGGGGATTTAGGATTAATTACAGAAAAAGGTTTAAAATGTATCAGGGAAGCAGAAGTGATTCTATATGATCGACTTGCTAATCCAAGGTTACTTCGTGAAGCGGATGAAAATTGTGAATTCATATACTGCGGAAAGCTTCCGGACAGACATACTATGCGTCAAGAAATGATTAATCAAACTTTAGTTGCTTACGCTAAAGACAGGAAATATGTCGTTAGATTAAAAGGAGGAGACCCATCCGTTTTCGGTCGAGTAGGTGAAGAAGCAGAGGAAGCGTCAAAGCATAATATACCTTTTGAAATTATTCCAGGTATTACATCTAGCATTGCTGCAGCAGCATATGCTGGAATCCCGGTTACACATAGAGAATATAGTACAAGTTTTACGTTAAGAACAGGCCATAAATGTATAGAAAATGAAGAACTTATTGAATCGAACTGTTCTGATCAATTAGGGGATACGCTTGCTTATTATATGGGGGTAAGCAATCTACCTAAAATATGTTCCCACCTAATAAAGAATGGTAAAGCCAAGGATACACCAGTAGCGGTAATACAGTGGGGAACAACTGGTAAGCAAAGAGTTGTAGAGGGAACGATTGAAACAATTGAATCAGTTATTGAGATTGAAGGAATAACAAATCCAGCTATGACAATTATTGGAGATGTTGTCAAATTACGCTCAAAGATAGCTTGGTTTGAAAAGAAGAAATTTATAGGTAGAAAAATTTTATTAGCTAAAGGAACAGCATCAGTAGAAAAGAATGGATTAGAAGCTTATCTTTCAGAAAACGGTGCTGAAGTGTACACTTTTCCTACTCTTAAATCAGTTGAAATTCCAATTAAACATGAACAAGTAGTTGATGCTTTAAGACAAGAAAGAATCGTTTTTTGTACAACAGAAAGTGTGCAATTATTTTTTACTAAAATGTATGAATCAAAATTCGATGTTCGTAGACTTCCAGCTAGAATTGAGTATAGATCGTCGAAAACAAGCAAGGAACTAAAAAAGTATGGGATATTGGCAGAAAAGGAAAGTGGCGAACAGAACAATACAGTATATATAGGATCGGTAGACAAAAATACAAAATTAGCCAACTCACAATTTATAGCTACACATGAAAATATTGCAGATACTCGATTTGATGAAATAAACCAAAGAATGCTAGAAGAAACAAAGTGGGAATCAATTATTTTTCCAAATCAATCTTCTGTTGAGTGGTTTATGAAAGAATTAAAGAAAACGAATGAAAGTCAATTAATGAATTTACCATTTGCGTATATTGGTGAGTCAGTAAAAGATTATGCATTTAAATGCGGGTTTACGAATGTTGATGAAGATTTACAAAAGGAATTAATGTTAGGCGAATGGAAGTGAAGGTATGTTTGATGCTGTTGTATATATTGGGCATGGAAGTCGTAGGCAAGAAGGTAATCAACAATTTTTACACTTTATTCAATCTGTAATCAAAGAGATTCCGATTCAAAAACAAGAATATGCATTTTTAGAATTAGTTGATCCGACAATTCAACAAACTTTGGAAAAAATGATAGTAGAAGGTGCGAGCAATATTTTAATTGTACCAGTTTTATTATTTGCAGCCGGACACTATAAACGTGATATTCCGGACGTTTTGAATAGTATTTTAAAACGATTTCCACATGTAAATATTACCATAACTGAGCCATTTGGTGTTCATGAAAAAATGATTCAACTTGTATGCAAACGTACCCAGGCAGCGCACGGAAATAGTAACTCGGCAATTTTATTAGTCGGACGCGGAAGCAGTGACCCCGATCCGATTGAAATGCTAGAACAAATTGGAAATGTAGTACAAGCTCAAATGAACGTTCCACTTCGCACAGCTTTTTTACAGGCGGGTCAACCTAAATTAGACGATTTGATTCGTAAAATGAGTAAAGAATTTGAACGGATTTATGTGATGCCATATTTATTATTTACAGGATTACTTCTTGAAAAAATAAAGAGACGAATTTCGATAGAAAACGGAAAATTTTACCTATGTGAGAATTTACAATTTGATGAATTAATGAGTCAAGTACTAATCGAACGAATACATGAAAAGGTTAAAATCTAAATATAGGGTGATCAATGTGAAAGAAGTTATTAATTCAATTGGGAATGCAGCTATATCGAAGACAAATCAAATTAAATCAAGTAAATTAAGATATATGGTCCCTACAATGATGGCAGGATTTTTTGTAGGACTTGGTATCATATTAATCTTTACGATCGGTGGAATACTGGCACCCACTGGTTTTGCTGGTACGAAAATTATTATGGGTGTATCCTTTGGGATTGCATTAAGTTTAGTCATTATTGCAGGAGCGGATTTATTTACTGGAAATAATATGGTTATGTCTATTGGTATGTTAGAAAAAAAGGTTAATTGGATCGATACGATGAAAGTATGGGTATATAGTTATGTAGGAAATTTTTTTGGCTCGGTATTAGTAGCGTTATTATTTGTCTACTCAGGACTAGCTAATGGCGGTGTGGCAGAATTTATTAATAATGCGGCCGGAGTAAAAATGAATGCACCATTTTTGGAATTATTAGTACGTGGAATTCTATGTAATATACTTGTTTGTTTAGCAGTTTGGTGTTCATTTAAACTGAAATCAGAAACAGGAAAATTAATCATGATATTTTGGTGCCTGTTTGCATTTATTACTTCAGGATTTGAGCATAGTATTGCAAACATGACATTATTATCCATTTCACTACTTATAAAACATCCAGAAACAGTAACACTAGCTGGAATGGTTTCGAATCTAGTACCAGTTACAATTGGCAACATTATAGGCGGTAGTTTATTTGTAGGAGCAGCTTACTGGGTTACTAGTTCTGGGCCAAAAAATAAAAAGGTTTCAAATTCTAAAATTAATAATAATAAATTAGCATCTTGATTAAATCTACTATCAAAAAAACATAAAATGATCAAAAGAAACAATCTTGGATTATGCATCAATAGGTTGTTTCTTTTTATTATATAAATTTGGGAAAATATTCAAAGTTAACTAGGAATTAAATTTAAAAAAAGAATTAATGATTAAAGTTCAATTTATTTGGGGTGACTAATTTGGCTAAAACTGTACTAAAACACTTTTTTTAAATAATCAACCGATTAATGGTTTCTCGGGTAACTTTCTATCATTTCTAGTATTTGCGATTTGTATTGCTTCCTTTTTTATTGATAATCATACAATGATCTATTTGTCAATTTTAGCTCTTATTTCAATAATGTATCGACTTTATTCATTTTTTGTTTTTGAAAGACATTTAGAGAAGTAGAAGGTGAAATAAAGAAAAAACTCTGGTAGACAGAGTTTTTTTACTTTATTTAATAAAATTTCCAGCAAATTGCATGACAACTGCTTTAACTTCTTCAAGTTTTTCTGGCTTTAATAAAGTGATCATTTTAGGCACAAATTGTTGAACTTCATCTAATGAAAAAGTACCCTCATCTTGTTTTCTAAAGTTCTCTAAAAGGATTTCCCTTGCTTCATCTTCTTTACCTTCTTGAACTCTTTCTAAAATAAAATTTAAAAACATTTCTTGACCTTGCTTGTCCATTCTCGTTGCCTCCTACCATACTATTTATACAACCATAAGGTGTTATTTAAATTATAACACCTTATGGTTGTATGTCAATTTTATTTTTTGTAAGTCATCTTCGTTATTTATTAGCTATTTTATTGAAGTTTAATCGTATTTCTGAACTTATGTTATTTAAATGGATAGTAATTAATTGAAAAATGGTATAATTTTTTGTGGAAGATGATGGAAACTAGTCATATAGGAGACTTTTAAATGATTATTTAATAGGAAAGTAACTTAAAAAGGTGGTAATCGCAATTAATAAGAAAAAAATAGCCGTATCTTTTAGTGGTAAAGATTCAACTTTGGCATTGCATGATCTTTTGCATTCTGGTGAATTTGAAGTAGTCGTACTAATCGCATCAGTAACGGAAGGATATAATCGTACAAGCATTCATGGAGTGAGAGTTGAATTATTGGAGGCACAAGCAACTTCAATCGGTTTACCATTAAAGAAAATTTGGATTCCAGAAAATTGTTCGAACGAAAAATATCAAGAAATTATGACAAAGATTAATTTAGAGCTAAAGGAACAAGGGATTGAATATATTGCATTTGGTGATTTATTTCTTGAAGACGTAAGAAAGTATCGAGAAGACATGCTTAAACCATTAGGAATTAAACCAATTTTTCCATTATGGGGTGAAGGTACGTCAATTGTGATTGAACGCTTTATTTCCTTAGGCTATAAAACGATTATTACATGTGTTGATTTAACTAGATTATCAGAAGAATTTTCTGGTAAAGAAATAGATTCGAACTTAATCAATGATCTTCCAAAAGAGGTTGACCCTTGCGGAGAGAATGGAGAATACCATTCATTTGTATTTGATGGTCCTATTTTTAATCATCCCATTGACTTTAACGTTGGAGAAAAGAAGCTAACTGCTGATGTTTATACGGGAGAAACTAGATTTTGTTTTACAGATTTAGTTCTTGCATGAAGTAAGTTTTAATATAAAGGATGTGGAATGGTAGGGGGTTAAAATAGACTGTTAATTTGAACAGTCTATCTTTTTTGATAAATTTGGAAGATGTAATTTCTTCGATTTTAGTGTTTTTTCAAATTTGGTCCCCACGGTGGTTCTGCCCCAGCATCCATCGTAATATTTTGTCTCGTTAATCCGATCTGCTTTGCATAATCATTTAGCATTTCAAAAACGGTTAATCGATGATAAGAACCGTTTGTATATCGTGGTTCATTTCTTCTTTTTGGATCCACAATCCACAGTGACACCGAATCTTTTCCAGTATGATCATTGAATTCATTAATTGGAACACTAAAGTCGATTTGTTCATTATATCCGTTTGCTACAGTGATAATAGTGACCTCACCCATTTGCTTCTTTGGAAAAAGAGGATTCTTGTTCACTATTACATTTATTTTTGCAATTCCATTTGAATCAGTTAATTTAGTACTTAAAATTTTACCTAATGAATTGATTACAATAACCCTAGCACCTTTAATCGGTCGAACAAATTCTCCTAAAGAGTTAGCTGCTGGTCCAACTTGAACTGTAAGTGTTGCAGAAACTTCATTCGACTTTTGTGCCAGGGTTGTTACCTGTGAAGTACTAAAAAAAATGAAAGTGCTTAATAATGAAGTAATATATATTTTTTTCATCTATTCACCCTAAATTGTTAATATTTTTTTGTTTAGTTTAAGTTGAATAAATTTAATTTATTCTTTAAATAATGTTCGAATTTATATAAAGATAAAGGGAAAAGAAATGTTCTAATTGACAAGAGAAAAAACAAGGAAACGTTAAAAAAATATCGAAATTTAATTAGATAAAATTATGATAGATAGAAAGTGGTGCCAAATGAGAACAAACTTATACTTAGTAAGGCATGCGCATTCAATTTATACTCCTGATGAACTGGGCCGACCATTATCTAAAAGAGGATTTACTGATGCATTTAAGGTAACTAAACTACTATTAAATGAAAAAATCGACTACGTTATTTCAAGCCCATATAAACGTGCAATTCAAACAGTCGAAGGGATCGCCAAATCATTATGTATAGAAATGATGATTGAAGAAAATTTTAAGGAACGACTCTTATCACTTGAGCCGGTTGAGGATTTTGAAAAAGAAATCAGAGAAGTTTGGATGGACTTTAATCGATCATTAAATGGTGGAGAGTCAAATTATACGGCTCAAAAAAGAGGAATAGAAGCAATTAACAAACTATTAAAAAATTATTCTGGTAAAAACATTGTTGTTGGTACGCATGGTAATATGATGGTCCTAATTATGAATTATTTTGATTTAAAATATGATTTCAACTTTTGGAGTGAACTTGCGATGCCAGATATTTATAAATTAACGTTTGAAGGTGAGTCATTAGTTGAAGTGAAAAGATTATGGTTATAATATTACTTTTTTTAGTATTTGAATAAGGTAATGATTCTTTATTTTTTTAAGAAATTTACGAGATGTTTATTATAGATTAATATATCTAAGTTTGTTCATTTAATTAAGGAAAGCAGAAAAAAGTTGGAAGGAATTTTACTTATTCATTTATTTCAATCATATTCGAATCGTTTAATAGCTTTGAACTTAATCGACTTTCTTGTCGATTTTTTTTATTGTGATTATTTCAAAGTAGGTCAATATGATTATTAGTAGGGGCATAAATTAAATGAAGTAGAAATTATATTGTTGTGGCTATTATTAGGAGGTGCGAAATTGAGGATCGTTTATTTTAGAAATCTTAATAAAATTGAAACATATGCTGCAAATAGAAAACAAATTAAGTTGAATCTCCCTAGTAAAGAAGAGGCAAGTGTTATATTTGGCCTGACAAGAAAGTTTGAATTCGATAATCGCTGCGCAAGACCACCACAAATCAGCGGAACTGTTGTAGCTTCAGTTACTTGTAATAGAGATAAGGATATTAGAATTTATTTCTATCCAATCTCCCAAACTATTTATCCAGAGAAGGCAAAATCTCAATTTCATCATGCTGTATTACCTAAACTTAAAAAATGGATTGATCATCAAGTGTCAAAACCTGAAACTGCAGTTTTAGGGATTGAAGAATTTATAATCGAATGGAATGGAAAAAATCATTCATTCCACCAAATTAAATTTTTATAAAGTTTTTTAAAGACGGTTAAGTTAAATTACCGTCTTTTTTTATGTTAAGTGCTTATAATTTAGACTAAACTTAAAAAACGTAATTAAATTAAGTTTTATAAGTTTATTTGTGGAAATACATATTTGAATTAGATATAATATCTTTAGAAATCGATTTTTAGGAATAAAAAGGGGTTCTAAACTTATGTATCAAGAACAAAGATTAGCTTTGATAGTAAAGTATTTGGCTGAAAATAGTAAGATTACTTTAGAAGAAATATGTAAAATGCTTAGCGTTTCAAAGGATACGGCAAGAAGGGATCTCGTTAAACTTGAAGAACGCGGGGAAATTATACGAATAAAGGGTGGAGCAACACTTCCAACCAATAACCGAAACTTAACTGATTATAAAGAACGAATCGTAACTAAAGGCAAGGAAAAGATTGCACAAAGAGCTGCATTACTTATACGTGAAACTAGTAACTTATTGATGGATACATCTTCAACTTGTGCACTTATGTCGAAATTTATGTCAGGTAAACAAGTAAATGTGATTACAAATTCAATTGATATAGTTGATTTATTAGGTGAGTATGAAGAAATACAAACCTTTATGCTTCCTGGAAAATTTAATCGTAAAAATAGAAATTTAGTTGGTCCTAGGACGATTGAAACACTTAATGACTACAAAGTTGATCAGCTATTTCTTGGTGCTTGCGGGATTAGTGAAGATGGACTCACTTCACCTGATGAAGAAGAGGCGTTTTTAAAGAAAAAAATGATTAGTTGTGCAAAACAAGTAGTCTTATTAGCAGATCATACAAAGTTTGAAAAGGTTTTTCTGCACAAGGTATTTGATATTAAGGGAATAGACATCATTATTACAGACAAAGATCCAGATGAAGCATTTAAACAAAAAATAATCGAATACAATATTCATTTAATTAGTTTAGAAGAAGAGGAAAGTGAGAGGGTTTCGAATGAAAAAAATTAATGTTGGTTTAGTTGGATATGGTTTTTCGGGAGCTACATTCCATGCACCATTTATAAGTGTTTTAGAAGAATTCGAATTAAGAAAAGTTGTCAGTTCAAAAAAAGAAGTTGTTCAAAGAGATTTAGGAGATGTAGAGATAGTCAGTAGTTTAGATGAGGTTCTAATAGATGAATTAATTGACTTAGTTGTCATTACTACACCAAGTGGTATGCATTATGAAATGGCAAAACAAAGTTTAGAAGCTGGTAAACATGTCATTTTAGAAAAACCAATGGTAGTGGAAACATGGCAAGCAGAAGAGCTAATTAAGATCGCCGATGAAAAGAATCGTATATTAAGCGTTTATCATAACAGAAGATGGGATAATGACTTTTTAACTATTAAAAAATTAATAAATGATGGTTTATTAGGAGAAATCAATACTTATCAAGTTCATTTTGACCGATATAGACCAGAAGTAAGAAATCGATGGAGAGAGAAACAAGGTCCTGGTTCTGGTATGTTATATGATTTAGGTTCACATTTAATTGATCAGGCTTTAAACCTATTTGGACAACCTCAATTCATTTCAGCTGATGTAATAGCACAAAGAGAAAATGCTGAAACCGATGATTATTTTCATATCATTTTAGGATATGACAAACTACGTGTTATCTTACATTCTGGTTCCATTGTCCCAAGTAACGGACCTCGTTTCCAAGTACATGGAAACAAAGGGAGCTTTATTAAGTATGGATTAGATGGGCAAGAAGCTGCACTTAAAGAAGGTAAAAAACCTACAGAACAAACATGGGGAATAGATGAACCTCAATTCTATGGCAAGCTCTATACCGTTTGTGACGAAAAAGAAATCGAAGAAACAATTGAAACAATTCCTGGTTCGTATACGAGGTATTACAAGAAAATTGCTGAAAGTATTTTAAATGGTTCCAATGCTCCTGTTACAGGTATAGAAGGTTTATCTGTTATTAAGATCATTGAAGCAGCACTTAAAAGTAGTGAAGAAAAGAAAGTAATCTATCTTTAATTGGAGGTTTATATGGAAGAGATAACGATTCAACAAAAACTTGAGGAGGTAAGGAAACAAGAAGAAAATCTAATTTTTCAAAGTTTTTCAAACAAAGATGCTTTAGAAATTGGTATGCTCATCATAGAGGCAGCTAAAGGGTTTGATAAACCAATTGCTATAAATATTTTGAAAAACGGTCAAAGTATCTTTCATTATGCAATGGATCATACATCGCCAGATCAAGATTTATGGATCAAGAGAAAATCTAATATTGTTCTCCGCCATCATGTCAGCTCTTATTATATGAGACTTTACAACGAGATGAAAAATAGATCATATAACGAATTTTACTCGACCAGTCCGTCTGAATTTGCTGCACACGGTGGAGCATTTCCTATTAAAATTGAAGGATCGGGTGTTATTGGCGTCATAACCGTTTCAGGCTTAGCTCAAGAGGATGATCATAATTTGGTAGTGGAGGCATTAGCCAAATTCTTAAATAAAAGGGTTTAAAAAAAGGAGTCGATCTTTCGGCTCCTTATTTAAATTAGTCTTGAACAAAATTAAGTTCCCTGATGAAAAGGAATTCAATACCACCACATCTATTCGTATTTGCAAGAAAAAAAGCTGCCGCAGCAGCTTTTTGAAATTAAATATATAAAGTTAATTAATCTCTTTTATATCTAGCCATTCGGAATAGGTCAAAATGTTTAGTTCATCTTTTTTACTCACGACATAATTAACAATTGTTTTAAACTTTTCTGGATCAAAATTCATCCCCGCTTTATCAGCTTTTTTTTCAAAGCGATGGTTAGTAAATACAATTGATTGTTTCTTCTTAATTGCTAAGTCAATTTGATCTTTTACCCATAAAATGTCTGTACTAGGAAGTAAATTAATCGTTCGAACCTCATATTTTTTAATTTGGTTAATTTGAATTCCATCCTTAATGGTACGAGCACTTCGATATTGTTCTTCCTGCAAGGTTTTCAATGTATCATCATTAAAAGACCCATATGGATAAACGGCGATATTACTTGCTTTTGTAAAACAATGTTGATTAAGCCACTTTCGAGCATCGTTTAATTCACTTTTTTGCTCTTGTTTATTTAAACTTGCTAAATGTCGATGGGAATATGTATGATTCATCAAGTCCCAACCAGAACGATATAAAGTATTTAATTGACGTAATGACATATATCCTTTGGTACCTATTTTTGAAGGAATGACAGCAATACTTCCTTTTATATCATTATTTTTTAAGATTTTAAAACCTTTTGTAAATTGCGTTTCCCATCCATCATCCATTGTAAAAATAATGTTAGCTTTATTTTGGGTTTTTTGAATTTCTTGTGGTGTTTGTACTTTACTTTGGAAAGTTTTACAATTTGTAGTTTGTAGTGATTTATTTGGTTGTTTAGCTACCGACAAATAAGATGCACTACTTTTCATAAACGGATATGCAATCATAAATGATGATATTAGAACAGCATATACAATAACAAGTTTTTTATCCAACGTTCTTCATTCCTTTATCCTTTTCTAGCTCATAAATTCTCCCAGATCGAGAAACTTTGTTCCAATCATTACGGTTTATAAAATAAGAAACAGTACCAAATAGTACAAAAAATAATGTTACAAAACGATAGACAAATAGGTCTAATAGTATTGTAACTGTCAATCTAATCTTATCTTTACTTTTAAATTGAACACCATAATAATTAGCTAAATACATAGCAAAGATACTATAAATTAAATTTAACGATACGACTCCAAGCAAATAGAATAATAGTAGATTTTGAGCATGTCCTATATTGGTAAATAACATATAGCCGAAATTAAAAATCGTAAAATAAATAGCAACTGTACCTAAAATAAATGAATCAATTAGCATGAAGAAAGAAACTGTACGAAATAAAAAGGTCTTTATAAGCATCGGAAAATAATAAATGACACAGTCAATAAATGCCTTTTGCCAACGAATCCTTTGTTTAAATAAATCCTTCCAGGTTTCTGGACACTCTGTATAGCATACTGCATTTGGGACAAATACCATTCTTTTACCAGGATTTTTTAAAATGTATTGTTGAAATTTTAAAGTAATATCGATATCTTCTCCTAAAGTTTTTCTATATCCACCAACTTTTAATAAAATTTCTCTATTAAAAACACCAAATGCTCCAGAAATAACGGAGAGTGCATCGAATTTCGCAAGAGAAACTCTATTAATATAGAATCCTTTTATAAACTCAAAAATTTGAAATCGAATGACATGCTTTACCGATAAAGTACGCTCGATATTCTCCTGATTAAAATGGACACCTTGAAGAGGATGCACCATTCCTCCTGCTGCTAATACATCAGGATCTTGGAAAACTTCATTCAGGATATGCAATGAGTCGTTGGCAAGAATACTATCTGCATCTAAAGTTACAACTAATTCATTTTTAGAATATTCGATTCCTGCGTTTAAGGCATCATGTTTTCCACCATTTACTTTGTCAATTACGTAAACATTAGGGTAAATAGTCGATTTATAGAAGTTTTTGATTTTATTACTCTTTAACTGATTTGATTTTCTTCGCTCTATTGGTGTAAGGCGAAGAAGTTCATGCAAAATTTTCATGGTTCCATCTTCAGATCCATCGTTAATGTAAATAACTTCTTTTGCTGAGTAATTTAATCTATTTATACCTTTTATAGCTGTTTCGATAATACTTTCTTCGTTAAAGCAAGGTATAAGTATACTAATGCTTTTATTAGTCCGTACAATATTTCGTTTCTTATTATAAAAAATCGGAAGTGAATTGATCATATGTAAGATTGGGAAAAAAGTACATAAGAATAGGATGAGTATAGTAACAAATTGCATAATTAAATCTCCTTAAAACTTGAATTAATACATCTAAATCTAAGCATGAAAGACAAGAATCAAATCAGTCATATCAAAAATAGATTTCTACTTGGATTATTTTAACGAGATTTTGGTTTGTTTAATATGTTATTCTTTGAACAATTTATTTCAAAATAAATACTAACAATACAATTATTAAAATGTTGTTGAAATTAGTTGTAATTTCACGTACCGTATTAGGAGATTTGGTTAAAATAGTAATTGAAAATGCTAAACAATGAAGGAGGTTTTTATTTTGAAGGTGAGTATTTAAGGGTATTTCCTTCTTTAGTTATAAAAAATTCATTACATTAAACAAAACAGCCGTAAATCTAATAAAAAGATTGGCTGCTTTGTTTTACGTTCATTGTGATCGAAAGAATTATCTAACAAATAATCCGACAATTGTTCCTGTTAATACTGAACCAAGCGTAGCAACTAATAATACTTTTAACCCAAATTTAGCAAAAAGCTCTGATTGTTTTTTATCAATTGCAGCAACCGCACCATATATAATTCCAATTGAAGAAAAGTTAGCAAATGATACTAAGAATGATGATACAATCGCTACAGTTTTTGCTGATAAAGTTGGAATGATTTTTTGGAAATCAAGCATTGCGACAAATTCATTTGCAGCAACTTTTGTACCCATAATTGACCCAGTACGAACTAATTCGTCTGTTGGAATCCCCATGATGAAAGCAACTGGTGCAAAAACATATCCTAAAATTTGAGTAAATGTCATTCCGATAATTGAATTGAAAACGAAATTAATCATGGCAAGTAAACCAATATAAGTTATTAACATTGCACCTACAATTAAGGCAACTTTACCACCATCAAGTGCACCGTTTCCGATGGCTTCAAATAATGATTTTTCTTTAATCATTTCTTTTACATTAATTTCTTCATCCTGTTCTGAAGTAACCGGACATACCATTGAAGAAAGAATTAAACCTGAGAATACGTTAATTGGTAATGCAACTAGTACATATTCTGGAGGAATCATTTGCATATAGGCACCTAAGATTGAACATGATACCGCTACTAAAGATGATGTAACGACAACAAATAAACGGTTAGGTGTTAGTTTATGTAATTCAGTTTTAACTGAAAGAATTGCAGTGGTATCACCAAATACCATACTATTTACAGCAACGAACGACTCAATCTTCGGTAAACCAGTAATTTTAGCAACTGCACCACCGATATATTTAATTGCTAACGGTAAAATTCTTGTATAAGTCAAGATAGATAATAATGAAGATACAAAGATGATCATCATTAAAACGTTAATCCAGAAATAACCCTTTGTTGATAAATCACCGAATACAAATGATATACCTTCGTTACCAAAAGATAAAACTTTATTAAAGAAAGAGACAATCTTTTGTAAAACGGTTCTTCCAATTGAGGTTTTTAGCATAAACCAAGCTAAAATCAATTGAACCACTAACATAATTGCAACTGCTTTATAGTTAATGTTCTTTTTATCATTAGACAATAGCCAGCAAATAATAAGTAACAAGATAATGCCAATGATTGAGATAATATATGACATTTATTTTCCTCCAAACTACAAAATTGTAGAATAATTTCTAATTTGCAATCTTATTGTTTCCAATCAATATAAAAATATCATTAAATAAAAGTCAGGTTTATTATATAAATAGCTGAACTAATTTCATTCCACCCCATACACCTATAATCCCGCAAATTGCTGAAAATACAGGTGGTGCCGGAATTGGTAATTTAATGAGTGTAAATACAACTCCAACAATTAAACCTGCAATTAAGCTCATAATTACTTCATGCATATTTACTAACTCCTTTTTTATCAACGCTTTTTCGTATCATTTGAACCATAATTTTACTTAATGCCAATCATCTCTGTTAGTAGAGTATTATCCCAAAAAATTCATAGCTAATACAAATTACTAAATTAAAGAAAACTTTTTTGTAATTCAAATAGCTGGTAGGTAAAAACAATGTAATGAGAGAATATATCTTGTAAAGAAAGTTTTAACTTTTAAGATTATTAACACCTGAAAGGGGCTTATGAATGAAACAATCACTTTTGCAAGAAATACAGGATTTTACTTTATTTGGAGAACATGCAGATCATTTTGAATACTTAGCAAGTGGAAAAGATGGGGATGTTTATACTAGAGACAATTATGTTATAAAAGTATTTAAAGAAGATGGAAAAAGTCGAGATGATGGAATGAAACTTCACCTTCTAGAGCGAAGTATATATTACCCAAAAGTTCATGCGTTTACGAATGATTTTATGGTAAGTGATCGAGTATTTGGTGAAACTTTTTACCAATTAGATGGACATAGTAATAATTTACGTAAACAATATGAAGAAGAGATTAATCATGCGATTTTTGATGCTCAAAATGCAGGCTTATATGCATTCGACTTACATAATCATAATTTATTGTTATCAAAGGATGGTGAAGTACGAATTGTTGACGTCGGACGATTTTCCCTTGAAGAAGAAACTTTCCAACTTGGATTTTTTAAATCAATATTTGGAAGTTCCCATCGACGTCACCGAAAACATAAAAGACGTAATAAACACTCATCATCAAACCATCATTACAGACACTCTTCATCATCAAGACGTCATCATCGCAGCCATTCAAGTTCATATAGCTCATACTCTTCCTAAAAAATGAAATGCAAGACAATGAAGAGGCTGTCTCAAAAGGTCGTTGGATAACGACATTTGAGGCAGTTTTTTTTTGTACCACTTCCTCTAGTGTCTCCAAAACTAAATTTAAATCATTTCTTTTTGATACTTCCCAAGAGAAGGGGGAAGGGGTCCGTGATTTGTTTATAAACAATTGAGTAGAAAGAAGTCGAATTTTCAGTGAAAATATTGCAATTATTGAAATAGAGCCTCGATTTTAACCCAATTGACCGAATTTCGAATTTTCTTAATAATTGATGATGTAAAGGTTTCTAAACTGAATTACTTTCATAACAAAATTGAATGTTTATGTTCGTATTTCAAATAGATCTTTTCGAGCAATTTATTGTGACTTCGAGGAAGGAATGGTTTTAATGGGGAAACGTAAGAAAAATGGAAAAGGTTGGGCTGTATTTGCATTATCGTCAAGTTTTGTTATAAGTTCTCTTGGACAAGGTGTACCTGTTTCAAAAGCTGTAAGCGCTTCAAATGTTAAAGAATTGCTTGCTAAATTGACGCCTGAACAAAGAAATGCTCTTAATCAAATTAAAATTAATGATTCAACAGGGCCAAAAATTTCCGAAGAGATTGATCAATCTTCTGCAGAACCAACAAATGTTATCGTTGAGTTTGCAAATAAGCCAGTAAAAATAGCTCGGCTAGAGGCTACAATAGAAGGAAAAGAATTGTCTGCATCAACAGCGTCAGACTTAATTGACCAAGATCATACGACTTTTACAAATGACGTTGCAGAATTAGTAAATAATGAAACTACGAAGAAAGTGAATTATAAAGTTCATCGATCATATAAACGTGCATTTAATGGTGTTTCGATGACATTACCAGCAAATCAAGTTCAGAATCTACTAAAATCAAAAGCAGTTAAAAAAGTTTGGAGTAATGAGACGTTCAAAATTGATCCACCAAAAGAAAATGATCAACTAAAAGCAGATGAAGCAAATGTTGAAAACTATACACCATATGATGCTTTAGATCGGTTACATGCGGAAGGTTTTACTGGAAAAGGAATTAAAGTTGGTATTTTAGATACGGGAATTGATTATAATCATCCAGATTTAAAAGATGCATATAAAGGCGGATATGATTTCGTTGACAACGATAATGATCCAATGGAAACGACATATGCAGATTGGAAGAAATCAGGAAAAGCTGAAATTGTAAGTGGAAGTCCATATTATACAGAGCACGGTACACATGTAGCGGGAATAATTGGTGGTCGAGGCGTTGCAAATAGCGAATACAAAACGCTAGGTGCGGCTCCAGACGCAGATCTTTATTCTTATCGTGTACTCGGCCCGTATGGTAGTGGAACAGCGGAAAATATAATCGCTGCATTAGATAAAGCCGTTAGTGATGGTATGGATGTTATTAATATGTCACTTGGTGCAGCATTAAATGATCCGTTATATGCGACTTCAGTGGCTGTAAATAACACTGTTCTTAGTGGAGTAACGACAGTCGTTGCTGCAGGTAATAATGGAGAACAAATGGATACATTAGGTTCACCTGGTGCAGCAGCTTTGGCATTAACAGTTGGAGCGTCATCTATTGCACTTGATGTCTATCAATATGCAGGAGTTCAAGACGGTACAAATTATTCTTTAAGACAGCTAGCAAGAAATTATAAAGATGATTTCACAACATTAAAGGGAAAATCTTATCAATTAGTTGATGTTGGATTAGCTAATCCAGTGGACTTTAATGGAAAAGATCTAAACGGTAAAATTGCGTTTGTTAAACGAGGAACAATTGCATTAATTGATAAAATCAAAAATGCAAAAGCAAATGGTGCTGCTGGTGTATTAATGTATAACGATGAAACAAATAAAGCTGAAGGTGCAATTCAAACATTTTTAGGTGAGTCAATGGATGCGATCCCTGCATTTTCAGTATCAAATGATGAGGGTAATACCATTTTAGCTGCAATTAAAGCTGGTAAAACTGACTTCACATTTGGTGATTTCACAAAACTACAAACAGCTTCGGATGAATTAGCATCATTTAGTTCTAGAGGACCATCTCGTGTAAATTATGATATTAAACCAGAAATAACAGCACCTGGTGTATCAATTCTTTCAACGGTACCTTTCTATGTAAACGATAAAACAGTTGATGGTTCAAAACCAGAAGACTATCAATACGCATATGAAAGATTATCAGGCACATCCATGGCAACACCATATGTAGCTGGTGTATCTGCCTTATTACTTCAATCAAATAAAGATTTATTGCCTGAAGATATCAAATCAATTTTAATGAATACTGCAGATCCATTATCAAAAGATTATAGCGTATTTGAAGTTGGAAGTGGACGAGTTGATGCATATGAAGCAATCCACTCAAATGTAGAGCTAGAAGTAGTTGATCAAACACCTACTATTATTAATGGTAAACAAAAATCAATTAAAGAATTAACAGGTGCAATGAGCTTTGGTTCATTTGCATTTAATGATCAAGATATCGCAGATTCACGTTCGATTATATTAAAGAATCGTAGTGAAAAAGCGAAAACATTTAGTGTTGATGTGAATTTCCAGACTGGATTAAGAGGATCTAAAGATGCGCCTGAAAATAGTGTAACGCTAACAGGTCCTACATCTGTAAAGTTAAATGGAGTTAGCCAGAAATCAATCAAGTTTAACTTAAACATTCCAAAAACAGCTGAAAAGGGAACATATGAAGGAAATATTACGTTCACTAATACTGCCGATCCAACAGAAACATATCAAATTCCATTTGGTGGACGAGTTGTAAAAGAAGGTCTAACTGCTAGTTTATATAACCCAATCTTTACAGATAAAATCCGTTGGCCAGCTACGGCTCAACCATTTGTTACTGCATATTTGACATTACAATCTCATATGAAGACAATTGATATCGTTTTACAAGATCCAAATACAGGTGATGATATAGGTTATATAGGTACAATGGATGCAAGTCTAGCAAAGGAAAACATCGAATATACTGTTCAGCAAGTATTTAAAGGCGTGTATTACCCATTTACTGGGGATGCTAAAAATCCAATTAGCTCTGAAAATGCATTAGTTCCAAAAGGACATTATAAATTACGATTTATTGGGACAAATGCTTCAGGTAAAACATTCACGGCTGCGCCTGATTTATTATTTGAATCTGGAGATCCAAAGGTAACAACAAGTTTTGATTTACTAGATCAAAAAGTAGTTGAGTATTCAGATAGTCAGCTAGATTCAAATGGTGAAATGCTTTATGACTACACATTTAATGTGTTTGACCCTGAAGTTGATGAAGCAAAAGGTTATGGAATAAATGTCGACCAATCTAAAAATGGAATTGTGTTTTTCTATAATTCACCGTTCCCAAATGCACCAGTTTTTACAGATAAAGATGGTAATTATAAAGAGCAAATGTATGTTTCAGATAAAGTTAAATGGTTAGATGTAAGTTATTACACATTTGATACAGCAAGAAATCAAACGCCAACCGACCATGTAGTCTTTACGAAAAATACAACGCCTTATTACTATTTCAAAGCAAATGAAAAAAAAGCTACAACAGGTGATTCTGTAAATTACACAGTTCGTTCGAATAATATTAAAAACTTAAATCAAGCAACATTCGTAATCAGTTGTGCTACAAAACAAGGTGAAATTCAAAACATTAAGTTAAATGATGCCGTAAAACAATATGGTGACGCAACAATTTCAGTATCAACTTCACAAGCTTCTGCTAGTACAACGAAATATACTGTTAACTTTACTTATTTAGGGGATAAAGAATTACCAGAGGATTTACAGTTATTTAATTTTGATGTAAAAACATTGGATCAAGCTGTATCAATTGGAGTGCCTTTCACAGCATCAGCAAACTTTATCGACCAAGCTGGTGTGGAAACAAAAAATATCAATTTTTATATTGAAAATTATGTTTATACATCGAAAGTATCTTATTTCAATGGAAACATGCAGCTAGAAGGATTAATCAATCCGACAACAAATCAGATCAATTATGCTATTGATCAAACTCAGATAGGTGCTAAAGTTTCCCTTAAATCCTATGATGGAAAAACAAATTATGATATACCAATTACTTCTAAAAATGGTGCTTTCTCAATTGATTGGGTAAAAGCCGATAATAAACCATACACATTTAAAGTTGATGTACCAGGTCATTTCACAAAATATGTACAATTTACATTATCTGATCAGGTTCGAGGAGAAACAGTTGGCAGAACATTACGTTACGTAACGCCACTACTAACTGCTGGCGATGTAAATAAAGACAATGTAATCGATGTAATGGATGCACTTCAAGTACAAACTTTCTGGGGTACAAATAAAGCATCAGCAGATTTCAACTTCGATAAAGTTGTTGATGCAAACGATATGAATTATGTAGTGAAAAACTTCGGAAAGAGAAACAGCTCTGTGCCGAATGCACCTAAGGCTAAGACAACTTATAAGGGCACTACTTTAGACAGCATTTTAACACAATTAGGATTAAAATAAGAATGCGAAGGAATACATATTACCCAGTATCAGCTTGGGCTAAATATTTTCTCGTAGTAGATTTGTGAATTAAAGATTGAAAAAGAGGCACTCAAAAGGTCGTTGAAAAATGACTTTTTGGGTCAGTCTCTTCTTATCGCGTTTAAATATAACAGAGTCATAGAAAAAAAGGAAATAAGTTAATAAACTTTTTTTGAATTTTTTGATGAAAAACATCCAAAAATATTGAAAAAACATTTAAAAGTTGAATGAATAGGGAAAAGAATCACTAAATTGACTGAATATTCGGAATAACAAATAATGAAAGAGACTTTATTTTTTGAAAATTTGGAGGTTGAAAATGGGAAGGAATATTTCTAGAAGTAAGTTCGTTAAAAGTTTATCAGTATTAGCGTTATCTTCCAGCTTTATTCTTGGCTCTCTAAGTCATGTAACAACTGTATCAAAAGCTGCAACAGTTTCGAAAATAGATGAAATGCTAGCAAATTTATCACAAGCCGAGAGGACAGCACTTCATCAACTTTCAACGAGTAATGAGACAGGACTACAGGTTAATCCTGATATTAATTTAGACGCTACAACTCAAACGAGCGTTATTGTTGAATTTAATAATAAACCAGCAAAAGTCGCCCAGCTCGAATCAAGTTTAAAGGGTAAACAGCTAACAAAGACTGTGGCAACTAGCTTAGTTGATCAAGATCATGCAACTTTTTCAAGGGATTTAGGACAAGTATTAACAGAAGACAATAATAAAAAAGTTAAATATAAAGTAAATCAATCTTATAGGCATGCTTTTAATGGTGTTTCAATGAATCTACCAGCAAATCAAATTAAAAACTTATTAAAATCGAAAGCTGTTAAAGCAATTTGGAGTAATGAAGAAGTTCATGCTGAAGTGGATAATAATCAAGAAAAAATGCAAACAGGAGGATCGAGTAATCAATCAGCTCTTTCTTTTCTAGGAGTAAACAAGCTTCATCAGGAAGGATTTACTGGTAAAGGAGTTAAAGTTGGAGTCATTGATACAGGTATCGACTATAATCATCCAGATTTAAAGGATGTATATAAAGGTGGGTACGATTTTGTCGGTAATGATAATGACCCGATGGAAGCTACATATGAAGATTGGAAAAAATCTGGTGTAGCCGAATTTTTCTGGGCAAATGGGGCATCGTATTATACTGAACATGGAACTCATGTTGCAGGAATTATTGCTGGTCAAGGAAAGAATGATAGCGATTATAAAATGGAAGGTATTGCACCTGATGTAGACTTATATGCTTATCGTGTATTAGGACCTTATGGCGTTGGATATGATTCTAGTATTTTGGCAGGTATCGATAAAGCTGTAGCAGATGGAATGGACGTAATTAATCTATCTTTAGGTGCAGGAATTAATAATCCACTTTATTCTACAAGTATAGCAATTAATCAAGCGGTACTAAGCGGTGTTACAGCAGTAATCGCTGCAGGAAACAACGGAAATGATCTGTACACATTAGGTTCTCCAGGTACTGCAGCACTTGCCCTGACTGTAGGTGCAAGTAATGAACCAAATAATTTACATACTTATAAGAGTGTACTTCAATCAGGTACAGAAACAACTTCTGCTGACTTGCAAGAAATGGCGAAAGGTTACACAGATCATGTTGAACAGTTGAATGGCCAATCATTTTCAATTATTGATGTTGGATATGGCGCATCGACTGATTATAAAAACAAAGATGTAAAAGGTAAAGTTGTATTAATAAGTCGCGGAAATAATATTGCTTTGGGAGATAAAGTAAAATTTGCAAAACAAAATGGTGCAGCTGCTGCACTACTTTTCAATAATAATCCAGATGAAGGTTTAATCCCTTCTTATTTAGGTGAAGGATTAGATTATATTCCAACATTCACACTAACGAATGCCCAAGGCCAAGCTTTGAAATCAAAAATCAATACAACAAGTACATTTACGTTTAATGAACTTGGTCAAATTCAAACAAAAGCAGACGAATTAGCAGATTTTAGTTCACGTGGGCCGGCCCGTGTTACGTACGATATTAAACCGGAAATTACGGCTCCAGGTGTTGGCGTATTCTCCACTGTTCCAGCTTATATGATCAATAAAAATACGCCAAATGATTATAAATACGCATATGAACGACTTTCAGGTACATCGATGGCAACACCTAATGTTGCAGGTATGGCTGCACTTTTACTCCAAGCAAAACCAAGCTTGCAACCAAGCGATGTTAAAGCCATTCTTATGAATACGGCTGAACCTTTAAGTAAGGACTATAGTGTATTTGAATCAGGAGCAGGTCGAGCGGATATATATAAAGCGGTTCACTCGTCGATTGAAATGAAAGTTCAAAATGAAACACCAATTTTAAAAAATGGAAAAGAAAAAACCATTAAAGATGAAACAGGTGCGCTAAGTTTTGGTTCAGTGGATTTAAGCGACGATGTTAATGAAGAGCGTAAAGTTGTCATTAAAAATACAGGTGATAAAACAAAAACATTTGATGTAGCAGTTAAATTTCAATCAGGTTTAAGAGGATCAAAAGATGCTGACAAAAATGGCGTAAAAGTTTCGATTAAACCAACTATTAAACTAGCTGCAAATTCACAAAAAAATACGAAGGCGTCCATCTACATACCGAAAACAGCAGAGAAAGGTAATTATGAAGGGTATATCGTTTATACAAACCAGAATGATCCTGGGGAAACTTATAAAATTCCTTTTGCTGTACATGCTGTTGAAGAAGGTATAGGATTATTCGAAACATCATCACTAGGGTTATCAGAAGACCGTTATAGAGATGGATCTTCAAGTCCTAACACAATTAAGGCTATAACCGCTCAAGTTCAAATGAAATCCAATGTAAGAAATATTGATTTCATTTTAGAGGATGGAAAAACGAATCAGGAAATAGGGTATATTGGAACAGTAGATGGATTTAGTTTAAGCGAAGGTGATTTAGTTAATATGTATCTCTTTAATGGTACGTATAATCCGCTTGTTAACTCTGGAATAAGTGCTAAAAGTGTCGTTGCAGAGGATGGGTTTTATAAGATTAAAATGCTTGCTACAACTGATACTGGAAAACAGTTTACAGAAATTCGTGATGTAGTAGTTGATAATAGAAAGCCTAAGTATACAATCGATGGACCAGTAGGAGATATAATTGAATATGAGGAAGGGCAAAAATCAGTTACAATAACTGGCTCGGTATTTGATCAAGATATTGAGAATAATAAAGCTGCTGGAATGAAGATAGATCAGTCTGCGAATAAAGTCTATGATCTAGCACAAGGAGAAGTACCACTAGAAATACCTGTAAATAAAGATGGTACATTTAAATACGATGTACCGATTGGAACAGGTACTAAAGTGGTTCAATTAATTGTAACCGATTCTGCAGGTAACGGCAGTATTATACCTAAGACAATTAAAATCGTGAAAAATGGTACACCGTATTTGACTTCGGTTGTAGATAAAGACACTGCAAAACCAGATGACTTAATTCATGCAAAAATTGTCTTGAAAAATGCAGCAGATTTTAAAAAGGGTACGATAAATTTAAGTGTTGCTTCAGATTATTTATATATTGAAAATATTGACTTGCATCCTGATTCTAGTAAACTAGGAGAAATGAAGCTAACCAAAACTTCAGCAAGTAGAGTAACGGTTGAAGCAGCTGATACTAATACGCAAACTTTAAATGGAGATATCCCATTGGTGGAAGTTACATACAAAGTAAAGGATTATAAATTCGACATAAGACCTGATAGCTCCCTTGTATATACTTCTGGCTCATATATAAATCGAACAGGTATGACAAATTCTCTTATCGCAAATGCACCTTTTGTTGATTTAGTTCCGACTTATTCGAAAATGACATCTGTTTTATATGCTCAAGGTTTATTAACGAGTGGTGGAGCGTTTGATAGTAGGAGAGATTACAGTAAGATAGGGGCAGATGTATCACTACAAGATGCTGAGGGGAATACGTATAATCAAATTTTTACTCAGTATGGAAAAATTGAAGCTTTACATTTAGCCCTTACTGACAAATCACTCCGAATGACTGTAAAAGTTCCAGGACATTTTAAAAGTCTTTATGATTTCAAAATTGGTATGCAAAATGAAAGTGGAGAATTAATAGGTCAATATAAAAAGATTGTTCTTCCTACACTTCTTGGTGGAGACGTAAATGGCGATGATGTAATTGACGTAATAGATGCGTTATCTATTCAAACATATTGGGGAACAAATAAACGAAGTGCAGATATTAATTTTGATGGAACAGTAGATGCAAAAGATCTTGCATATGTAGAAAAGAACTATTTAATGCAAAATCCTTCCGTACAAAATGCACCTAAACCAGAGAGTAAATATAAAACGAAAACATTAGAGATTGTAAAGAGTGAGTTAGGTTTATAATCGACTAGTTTTATAAGTTATAAAAAGGTACTCAAAAGTCAAAAAATACTTTTGAGTACCTTTTTTAATTGCATAAGTCATTACAGATTGGAAAAACTAACCAATATTATTAATTGTAAATTGGAGGGCAATATGTATAAATCAATCATACCGTTGATGCTTTTACTATTTATTGGTTTTTCCTTCGATCATTTCATGGTAGCAGAAGCAAGTGGATTTACGAAAGAAATGTTAAAAAAAGAAATCGAGAATTACGGAGAAAAAGCAACGAACAAAATCCCGGCATCATATAGTAAAAAGGATGCGATAAAAAATGGAGATATCATCATAGGAAAAACAACTAATCATAATGAACGAGTTCAAAAATTTATTAAGAATGTAAAAAATAAAAATCCTGACTTTATTCGATTTGTTGAATTTACTTCAAAAGGTGATCCAGTTATTACGGAGTATCAATTTAACGGAAAATTAATTTATTACCGATTTGATAGTTCAAGAGATAAAACAGATCGATATCGAAAAGGTACATTTGCAATGAGTAAATTTGTTACAGGACCAAAAGTTTTAGAAGATTATTGTCAAAAGTTAGTCGTAAATTCAAAAACATCCTATTTAACAAATTGTTATCATTTTGATAAGGTAGAATTTTAGTATTTAAAAACGTCGGTTAATATCTCGGCGTTTTTTGTATTTTAGTATAAAATAGTGGATTTGTTTTAAAAATTTCATTTACCGTAATTTTATTATTGAACTTAAAAGTTACTATTTGATAAATGTAATGAACAGTTGGACGTTTTGAATGATTTCACGTACCGAAATATATTCACAAAAATTAATTCTTTACACGATAAGATGGACAAAAAGTTCCAAACTAAACTATAATTTCTACATATAATTAATTTAAATACTACTAAAAACTGGAAATAAATAAGATTTACCAAAGGAGTAAATAAAATGGCAGAAAATTTAGTTCAAAATGAGAAAACTGAGTTAATAAAATACATACCTCCAAAAGGGGAATTTACAAAGTTTTTGTCTGATGAAGATTATTTAGAAAAAGGACGATCTTGGGGTTTATTTAATAAAAATCCAAAACATGATTTTTTATTTAAAGGACAGGATTTTCAAGTAAATGTAAAACTTATTGGCTATGAAACTTATGGAGTTACGGATGAGTATCATACAATTATTATTGAATTTGAAGATGGCAATTTAACATGTATTCATCCTGCTTATTTAAAAGAAATGCAATCTCCAAGCTTTAAAAAAGTATACACAGTTGGCGAGAGTGAAACAAAAATCAGTGTTGAGAAGAAATATTCATCAGAAACAAAAGTGAAAGAAACTACTTCTAAAGCTGCTACTAAGAAAAAAGTTGATAAGAAAGAGGAAGTATCAATTACATTACCAACAGATAAATCTCATTTTAACGGCACTGTTAAAGAATTTAGTACAAAATATAATCATTTTAATGATAGCGAAGAAGAGATTGTTGTTTGGGAAAATGTAGCTGTCAAAGGAGAACAGGATTTAGTAATAGGAAATGCTTGGTGTTCATTGAGTAAAACATTAAAGGCAGCAGAGCTAGAAGTAGGTAAATCTTATCAATTTGATGGGAAAGTTGTTGATAAGAAATTAAACAAAGAAGTTAAATATAAATTAAATAACCCTTCAAAAGTTGCTGAGATTTAAATTAGTGTGAGAATAGGAGTTTCAAATTAATTTATATTTAGATTAAACGAATTCATAGAAAGCTAACTAATGCAGTTAGCTTTTTTACGTTGTTGAAAACAAATTTTCGTAAAAATCCTTCTATTATTTTCAAAACTAAGTAAATGGATACATGTTTTTGTTCATTTAGACAAATAATTTAATAAAACAGTATTTAAAGTATAATCCTTAAAATTGGTAATTTAAGTCTTTAATTACTACTTTTTATACCCATAAAAAGAAGTTAAGTATCTTAATAAACTTATTTAAGGGGGCGTATTTGTTGATAAGAAGAAAAATAGTTAGTACGGTTCTTACATTTTCTTTAGCATGTTTTTTAGTTTCAACTACAACACTTGCAAAAGAAGCTGATAATGTAAATACTTATGAAAAGACTAAGACTGATCTTGTAAGTCTTGGAGATTCCATAACATTTGGTTTCAATTTGGGTAATACTAATAAAATACCTTCAGATTATGCGTTCCCTTTTTTAATTGGCGAAAACGCAAACCTTGAAGTTCGTGATTTAGGTGTGCCAGGTTGGACATCAGATCATCTTTTGCAAGCTATAAAAAATGATTTTAATTTCAGACAATCAGTCAAACATGCAGACTATATAACTTTGGATATTGGAAATAATGATTTGTTACATATTTTGAAAAAAAGTAATAATATAGAGCAACTACCTGGAAAAATTGCTACGATGATGCCAAAATTAGCAGGAAATTTAAATGAAATAATTCAGGAGATTCGTGAACTTAGTGATGCTCCAATCGTTGTATACAATTTCTATAATCCATTTCAAGTAAATAATCAACCAATGCATAATTTATCGAATCAATTATTATCGTTTGTTATTAATCCGACAATTGCTAGCATTGCAAGTAAATACAAAAATGTAAAAATAGCTGACGCTTTTTCAGCGTTTGATGAAAAACAAGAAACGTACATTATACAAGGGGATATACATCCAACAATTGATGGACAAACTGTACTAGCTGATATTGGAAAGAAGAAGTTAGGTATAAAATAATAAAAATATTGATAATCGGTTAACCATAATTGTGGTTAATCTTTTTTTGTTGCTTCTTAAGATTAATTAATATTGGATCCTGACATAACACATACATGATAGAACTATATATTAATATTTACTAAAAATGTTGGATTGGTTTTAGGAGGGATCTAATGGAAAGTATCCATGAGATACTAAATGAGATTACATCATCAAAAGAAGGTGATGTATTAGCTACTATTATACATGTTGAAGGCTCTGCTTACCGGAAAGAAGGGACTTCTATGTTATTTAAGGGAAATGGGAAAGAGGTTGGATTATTAAGTGCTGGTTGTCTAGAAACAGATTTGGCATATCGCGTTCAAGAAACAAGAGTATGGAAAACGCCTCAAACTGTTACTTATGATATGAGTGCAGAGGATGATTTAACGTGGGGTAATGGTGCAGGATGTAACGGAATTATTACCGTGCTTTTAGAGCCAATTGATGATAGTCTGTTTGAGTTACTAACTAAATTAAAAAAATTCTTATTAAATGGTACGAGTGTATCGATGATGAAAATTTTATTTGATCATAATAAAAAGGTTGAAACTTTGTTCTTAGTAAATGAAAATACCTTTTTTGGAAATTGTAATGAACGAATATTAGATCATCTTAAAAGTGTTTTAAACGAATTACATGATACTCATTATAAAAGTGGGCTTCGAGCAATTGAATCACTTACAACTAAAGTGTATTTACATACTTTTCATCCTAAGCCTCGCTTAATCGTTTTCGGAGCTGGTAAAGATGCAATTCCTTTAGTAAAACTTGCATCAATTGCAGGATTCTTTGTAACGATAACCGATTGGCGGGCTGATCTCTGTACTAAAGAATACTTTCCAGACGCAGACCAAATTTTTATGGGTTTTCCAAGCGAAATCATATCAAGACTTCAATTGACTACTTCTGATTCTGCTATCATCATTACCCATCAATTCCAAAAAGATAAAGAAATATTAAATCATCTATTAAATATTAATCTAAAGTATTTAGGAGTTCTTGGTGGGAAAAAACGAATCCAGCGATTAATGGATGGGAAAAAAGTAGATTCAGAAATAAATAGTCCTGCTGGTTTACAAATTGGTGCTGAGGGTCCAGAAGAGATTGCAATTAGCATTATTGCTGAATTAATTCAAAGACAAAGAATCAAGAAGGAATCTAAGCATGAATAGTAGAGTTGTTGCAATTTTCCTTGCTGCAGGGAGTAGTAAAAGAATGGGACAGAATAAAATTTCACTTCCATTAGGTGATTCTACAATTGGAAGTTTTGGTTTACGTAAATTTATCCATTCTAATATCGACCATGTTTTTGTCGTAACAAAAGAAAATGATTCACTAAATTGGATAAGTAAAGATCTATTTCAAAAAAATTATAAAGATTTATGGACACATGTTCCATGTACTAGTGCTAACAAAGGACAATCATACTCTTTAAAATGTGGTTTAACTCATGCTCAAAAAACAAAGCCTTTAGGAATCATGATCCTCCTTGCTGACCAACCTTTTCTATCAATTCAAACTATTAATGAATTACATCGAAACTATTTAAAGGGCGTAAGTGAGAATTCAACACTTCCTTTTTTAGCAGCAAGTTTTCAAGGTGTCCCAAGACCCCCAATTATACTATCGCAAAATACGATTCCTAGTCTATTCAAGTTAAATGCTGATGAAGGAGCAAGAGCAATTATTCGGAATCATACTAATTTAGATAATTTATTAGTTGAATTTGACAATCGGTTGGATTTTTTCGATATCGATACAAAAGAAGCGTATGAAAGAGCGAAGGGGATTGTACTTAATGGAGATTAAACAAGGACATGTAAACTCACATTATCCTGTTCTATGGTTTCCAGATACACTTGAAAAAGCGTACATATTAAAACAACAATTTCTTAATGACTCATGCATAATTGCTGGTGGACCCCTTTTACAAACTTATTGGGAAAAGGGATATGTACCTTCTTAAAAAAGCTTTTAGGGCTAGAATGGGTAGCCGTTGTAGAACTCCATCCTAATTAAGTAAGCTTTTTAGAAGATGGGAGGGTATGAATGTGGATAATGTACTCCTGGTTTGATTATGGCTGTAAAAGTACTCATCGTCAGTTAAATTCAACGGAAGATGAGTCTAACTAGATGTACTGGATACACAGGAATTATACAGTCGATCCAAAAAGCAATTGCTATAATAAATAAGAGTGATATATAATTTTTAATTAGATAAAGAATAAATAACACTAGTTTTTAACTTTTTCCTTCTTTCCCCTTAAGTAATAAGGGTAAATATGAAGGGGTTTTTGTGTTTATAGATTATTTTGGGAAATTTTTATATTTAAGAGAAAAATATAAATAGTAATTATTTCTGAAAATTCATAAATATTAGTTTAGATATTTAATCATCAAAGGAGTAAGATGAATTTGATTTCAAATAGTAATTTACCATTAAATGAAGAAAAAAAATTAATTAATCATGTTGACTTATATGAAGTTTTTAATAATATGGCAGAAGGATGTTACTATTTAAATTCGAAAATGGAATTTATTTTCATTAATAAAGCAGCTGAAGCAATGATTGAAAAGCCAAAAAAAGAGTTAATTGGTGTTTGTATGTGGGATGCGTTGCCTAATTATGTGGATACAGATGTATATCATTACTATAATAAGGCCTATAAGGAACAAAAAATCCAATCGTTCGAAACAATTACAGAGTACTCACTTATCCCATATGAAATAAAGGTGATACCCGATCAAAATGGGATACTGGCGATTTTCAGTAATATATCTGAAAGAAAAATATTGGAAGAAGAGCAAAAATATTATGAAAAACTAAAAATAATTGGAGAAATGGCTGCTGGTGTAGCGCACGAAATTAGAAATCCACTCACTACTGTTAAGGGGTTTTTACAATTAGGGTTACAAAATAAAGATTTTGAAAGCTATAGTCCAATTTTTGAACTAATGATCGATGAAATTAATCGGGTAAACTCAATCATTACTGAATTTCTCGATATCGCAAAGAAAAAACCCAACAAACTTGAAGAACATAATTTAAATCAAATCATTAATACTTTATATCCATTACTTGAAACTAGGGCATTAAAAGAGGACAAATTGATTATTAGAGAGCTAAATAAAATTCCTAATTTAATCATTGATCAAAATGAAATCCGTCAGCTTCTTTTAAATATGGTTAGTAATTCTTTAGATGCCATGGATGTTGGAAAAATTGTAAAAATACATACTTATAGTGAAGATGATAAGATTGTCATGTCAATTATTGATGAAGGTACTGGGATTCCACCGGAAATAATCGAGAGGATTTCAACCCCATTTGTCACATCAAAAGAAAATGGTACAGGATTAGGATTAGCCATTTGCTATGCGATTGCTAAGAGAAATAATGCAACAATTGATTTTACAACTAGTTCAAATGGTACGGTTTTTAATATTAAATTTAATCGATGATCATTTTACGCTAGTAATTAATTAACGCTTTTTTGAATTTGTAATGTTGAAGTGGCAATGATTTAGTTATTAATCGAAATCGTTGCCATTACATTTTATCGTATTAAACGAATAAATGGGGTGCCTAAAAATTCGGCACCCCTATCTTTTGATTAGCCAGAATAAAAAGTTCATTAAGAATAACAAAGTATAACATATTTCATAATTTAAATAGAAGAACTTCTATTTGGCTAGCAGACAAAAGGAGTGTGCAAGATGGAACGGAAAAAAATAAATAAATTTTTAATTTGGATATTAATTTTGTCGCCTGTCTTATTCTTCTTAATACCGATCTTTGTTGGTTTAATCTTAACGCATCCATTAAGGAGAAAAACTGAACAAACCCCATCCGATTATAATTTGCAATTTGAAGAGGTTGAATTTAAAAGTAATCTTGATCAAGTTGTGCTAAGAGGATGGTGGATACCGGCAAAAAATCCAACATCAAAAACTGTTATAACTGCACACGGATACACCGATGAACGAAGTCAAAAAAAGATTAATGGCCTACGAATTGTGCAATCAATCCATGATCGTGGGTATAATGTACTGATGTTTGACTTCCGTAATAGTGGAAAATCAGGTGGAAGGACTACCGGAATAGGCTATTATGAACAACATGATTTATCGTCAGCAGTAGAATATGTGATTAACGAGCGCAACCAACAAGAAATTGTTTTGCTTGGATGGAGTATGGGAGGGGCTACCTGTTTACTTGTTGGTAGTCTTCATCCGGAAGTTAAAGGTGTTATTGCAGATAGTCCATTTCATGATTTACAAACTTATTTGGAAGATAATTTAAGTGTATGGTCAAAATTGCCTAAAAAACCTTTTACTTCAATCATTTTACGTTCGATGAAGCATTTATTAAAAATTGACCCAAAAGAAGTGTCCCCTGTCATATCAGTTCAAAAAGGGCATTCTACAAATTATTTATTAATCCATGGAAAGAACGATACGAAAGTGCCATTTAGTAGCAGTGAAATGATCTATGATCAAATTCCTAATGAAAACGATAAAACATTATGGCTGACAGAACATGGACATATTACAACTTTTATTGAAGAACCAGAACCATATACTAAAAAAGTAATTGATTTTATCGAAAAGACGTTTTCTCCAAATAATTAATTAATTAGCTTTTATGAAGCAGATGAACCCCTGAGCGGTTAATCTGTTTTTTTATTTGGTAAAGATTTTCTTCAGTACATGAAAGTTGTGTGTGTAGAAAATACTACTATTTATAAAAAAGTATAGTTTTTGCCCAAAAAGATCTATTTTACTAAAAAGGCAGGCGAACTAAGATGGCAAATGAATACCGTTCGCGAGAGGAACGTAAACGGCTGGAAAAGCCTTCAAAAGTAACTGATAAATCTGAAGGCTTATGGAAAAAAATTACTGTAACATTATTATCAATCGTAATTGTATTTATACTGATTGGTGTAGGAATATTTTCATATTTAGTGAGCGGGGCACCCGCACTAGATGAATCAAAACTCAAAGTACCGCTATCTTCTACTATTGTTGATAAGGATGGCAAAATCGTAGCCGAATTAGGTAGAGAACAACGAACAAAAGTGTCATACAACCAAATTCCAAAGGTTGTAGAAGACGCGTTTATTGCGACTGAAGATGTGCGGTTTTATAAGCATAAAGGCGTAGACATTCGACGGGTATTCGGTGCAGTTTTAGCGAATATTACTGGAGGTTTCGGTTCACAAGGTGGAAGTACGATCACCCAGCAAGTCGTAAAAAACTCATTTTTGTCTTCTCAAAAAACAATTAAGCGTAAAGTTCAGGAATGGTATTTAGCTTTTAAATTAGAACAAAGATACTCTAAACATCAAATATTAGAAATGTATTTAAATAAAGTTTACTTTTCAAACGGTCTTAAAGGGCGAGGAGTATATGGAGTAGCCAAAGCTTGTGAAACATATTTTAGTAAAGATTTATCAAAAATTACCTTACCAGAAGCAGCAACTTTAGCAGGTATGGTGAAGGCTCCAAATAACTATAATCCTGCAAAGCATCCTGTTGAGTCGCAAAATCGTCGAAATACTGTATTAAGTCAAATGAAAAAATATGGTTATATTACTGAGGAACAATATTCAAATGCAAAAGCAATTCCAATGAAAACTTTAGTAAAGGTTCATGAATCTGGGGGTACAAAATACAATTCATTTATCGATGTGGTCGTAAATGAGGTGGAAAAAAACAGCGATGCAAATGTTTATACTGATGGACTAACGATTGAAACAACATTAGATCCTAAAGCCCAAGATAAAGCAGATGAAATTTTAAATAGAGGAAAAAGCTTTTATCCTAGTGATGAATTTCAAACTGGATTTGTATTATTAGATACGAAAACAGGTGAAATTCGAGCAGTAGGCGCTGGTAGAAATACTAGTACTGGCGGTTTAAACTTTGCTACTGATATTAAAAGACAGCCGGGTTCTTCAATTAAACCGATCCTTGATTACGCTCCAGCTATTCAGTATTTAAAATGGTCAACCTATCATCAAATTCTTGACGAGCCATATTCTTATTCTAATGGTACTCCTATTAGAAACTGGGATCGAAAGTATAAAGGTGATATTTCAATTCGATTAGCATTAGTTGATTCACGTAATATTCCTGCATTAAAGACATTCCAGGCTGTTGGAAGTGATCGCTCTAGAGAATTTGCGAATGGTTTAGGGTTTAATTTCTCGAAAAATACATATTATGAGTCCTATTCTATAGGAGGATTCACAGGTGTATCAGCTATGGAAATGGCAGGAGCATATGCTGCTTTTGGAAATGGCGGAATTTATAATAAACCTCATTCCGTAAAAAAAATTATCTATCCAGATAATACGGAAAAAGTATTTGCAACTGAGCCTAAACAAGCAATGAGTGATTATACTGCATATATGATAACAGACATGCTTCGCGATGTAGTAAAAACATCACTTGGTACTGGAAAAAGAGCAAATGTACCAGGCCTTGACATGGCAGGTAAAACAGGTACGACAAACTACACTGATGAAGTAAAACAAAAATACGGATTTCCTGATAACGCAACTCGTGATAGTTGGTTTATCGGATATTCTTCTGATGTTACAATGGCCGTTTGGACAGGTTATGAAAAAAATAAAAAGAATAATTTTCTTGGTAAAGGATCAACAAATATTGCAAAATTCATTGCAAGAGATATGTTAGCTGCCAATGGAGATCGAAACGCAGTATTTAGAAAACCTTCATCAGTAGAAGAAATTCGAAATGAATTATACATTCGAGGAGAAAAAGTAGATGATATTCCTAAAGATATTGTAATTGAGTCTGTAAAAAATGTGAAGGCAAATTATGACCCTGTTACAAGTAATATTTCAATAAATTGGACTTATCCTCCAAATCTGCTTCAAAAAACGTCATTTGAAGTGAGTTATACTGTAAATGGTGTAGCAGGACAATCTCAAAAAATTCATGGTACTGCAACTAGTATTAATGGAATTGTCCCTGGTGATATTGTAAAAATAACGATTATTGCTACAAATGCTGAAGGTAAGAGCGGACCTGTTACAGTAACTGTGGATTTATCTTCAACTGAACAACCAATTACTCCACCTATAAATGAAGGTGGACAAGGATCTGAAAACGGACAGGGAAAAGGAAACGGAAACGGAAACGGGACAGAAGAAGGTACGAAACCAGGTGATCAAAAACCGGGTACAGGAGACGAGAATGGAGATCAAAATGTAAATCCAATTGTCCCTAATCCAAATAATCCAGAATAAATAGTTAAAACGCATTGAAAAAAATGTCAATGCGTTTTTTTTTATGGAGTTTTAAAATGGTGTTTTTATTTTTCTTAAAAAAGTATTTAATAAAAAATGAGAATGCAAAATCTTAATTGACAGTGTAAAGGATCTGCTTTTTGCTCCCAATAGCGCAGTACCTTAGAAGAATGTCGTTTAGACTGCTTAGCGGTCTTTTTTTATTTGTTAAAAGAATCTAATCGAAAAACTTCATGTCAATTCATTATTTCTTTTATTTTATTAAACTAAAAATTCAAATTGATAAATATAAATGAGTAATAGAGCATAAATAGAGTGTAGCGGAGGAGTGAAGGATGAAAAAAGGATTAAAATTTTTGGGGCTAATCACTTTCATTTCAATTTTGAATGTGATCGTATTCTCTCCAGGTTTAATCGGAATCCAAGTAATGAATGCGAGTGCATTTCAAACTGCATTTGGAGTATCGTTCATAATAGCGAATTTGGTAGTACTTCTATTTAGTCTGTTTCAACTATATTTTAAACCTGTTAAAGAAAAGCCAATTAAGCAACTAAAATCAAATGAAGATTTTGTTCTTGCTTTAAGTCGATATAAAAATAATAAAGTACTAAAAGAAGATATTATTACTTCAATTGGGCAAATCGAACGAATGAAAAAGAAAAAAGGCGTATTTTATAACTTATTAACCGATCGATTTTCTAAAACAGAAATTACATACAACAAGTTTGCATCTGTTGTGGACGAGGTTGAGACATTATTTTATTTAAGAATAAGAAACATCATAAATAAGATTAGTACTTTTGATGAACTTGATTATAAAAAAATAAAGGGAAAAGACGGCTTACGATACTCAAAATCATTAATTCAAGAGAAAACAAATCTTATAAATGAATATATCAACTTCGTAAAAAGAGCAATTGAATCGAATGAAGAGATTCTAGTTAACATTGATAAATTAATTTTAGAAATTTCAAGACTAGATGATATAGGGATCGATGATATTGAAAAAATGGAATGTTTAAAAGAAATCGATTCGTTAATTCAACAAACAAAATTTTATAGGCAATGAATGAAAGGATGATAACAATGAGGAAGTTTCTTTTTGCATCGATTGCTGTGATCGTTGTAGTTTTTCTTCTTGTCTATATTGGAGTTAATTTGACTTCAGGAGATAAAGTTGTAAAAATTACTGATAAAAATAAACATCAACAATTAGCTAAAATGATTTCGAAAATTAATATTTCAAAAGCAAAACCAATTAAAGGTCAAATTGACTTAAGTTCAGCCGATGTTGCAAGTGAACTCCCTGATATTTCTAAATTTCCTGTTTCCGTCGACAATACGACAGATCATTTTGTTGAAATTTTTTCATCTACTGAAAAATCAAGTGATGGAAAAAATGGTTGGTTAAACGAAGTCGCAAATGAGTTCAATGATGCGAAATTCAATCTAAATGGTATGCAAGTATCTGTAAAAATTAGAAACATTGCATCTGGTACGGCAACAGACTTTATTAAATCTGGAAAATATGTTCCTGATGCCTTTACACCTTCTAATGAACTTTGGGGTCAAATGATTTCAGCAAGTGGTGTGAAAACTAAAGTCGTATCCTCGCGATTAGTTGGGAATGTTCCTGGAATTGTCATTTCAAAAACAAAATATAATGAGTTAATGAAAAAGTATCGTAAAGTCGATCCGAAAACTGTTATCGAGGCAATGACGAAAAATGAACTATCAATGGGATATACCGACCCGTTTACAAGTTCAACAGGATTAAATTTTTTAGTATCGACTTTGAACTCCTTTGATTCAAATGATGTACTTAGTGATAATGCTGTAAAAGGGTTTGAAAGCTTCCAAGCAAATGTACCGTTCACTGCTTCTACGACTTTACAAATGAGTGATGCAGCGGAATCTGGCGTCTTAGATGCTTTTGTTTTAGAATATCAAACATTTGTTAATTCACCTGATTTAAGAAATAATTACAAATTTATACCATTTGGTGTACGACATGATAGTCCACTTTATGCTTTAGGGAATTTACCAAATGAAAAAATGGAAATATTGAAAAAATTCGCTGAATTTACTAGTCAATCTAATCTTCAATTACTAGCGAAACAATATGGGTTTAACGGATTGAATAATTACAGTTCGGAGCTTAGAACGATCGATGGAGATACGTTAAGCGCTGCACAGAAACTTTGGAAAGGTAAGAAAAATAGTTCAAATCCAATTGCTGCCGTTTTTGTAGCAGATGTTTCAGGTAGTATGGATGGAAAACCATTAAATGAGCTAAAAGAATCACTACTAAAAGGTCAAAAATATTTAGGAAGAGATAATAGTATTGGCTTAATCTCATACTCGGCCGACGTAACGATCAATCTTCCTATCGCAAAATATGATGCAAATCAACAGTCAAAATTTGTTGGCGCAGTAACTAGCCTTGATGCAGGCGGAGATACCGCAACAAATGATGGAATCCTTGTTGCAATTAATATGCTAAAAGACGAAATGAAAAAAAATCCAAATGTAAGGCCGCTCATTTTTGTTCTTACTGATGGGGAGACCAATTACGGCCACTCATTAAAGAATGTAAAAGAAATTATAAAAGCATATAAAATTCCAATATATACGATTGGTTATAACGCTAATATTAAAGCGCTTGAAAGTATTTCGAATATTAACGAAGCGGCAAATATTAATGCAGATTCAGATGACGTAATCTATAAAATTCGTAATCTCTTTAATGTTCAACTTTAAGTAGTAGGAGGATATAAAAATGTCATTTTCTATGCAAGTTGTAAATGAAGAGGAAATCAAGGCGGTAATAAAAGAGCAAGTAAAGCCAGTACCAGAAGAATTAATGAAATTAAAAGAAACAGCAGATGCAAATGTAGCGATGATTATGGAATTAGACACGGTTTCAAAGGAAACATATGAAAAACGAAAGGATATTCTTCAATCAATTGAATCATTTGGTTTACAGACAATGAAATCTTCTTCGAACAAAAATTCGCTTCTTAAGGTTTCACTTGGTCAACTTGCAAAAAGTGGAGATGAAGGAGGGCAAGTTGCAAAAGGATTAGCAGAGCTACAAGTTCAATTAAAGGACTTAGATCCAAGTGTTATTAATTTTTCCAAGTCGGGTCTATTAGGTAAGTTATTTAATCCGATTCGTTCCTATTTTCAGAGATTTGAAAAAGCAGATGTCGCAATCGCAGATATCGTAAAATCACTTGATAAAGGGAAAAAAATTCTTGAAAATGATAACACGACATTAGAGCTTGAACAACATTCACTTCGTATGCTTTCAAAAACACTAGAAAAAGAAATCAAACTTGGAACATTGATGGATGAGTCAATTGAAAATCAGATTGAAAAAGCAAAAATCGAAGGGGTAGATCAAGAAAAAATAAAATTCATCACAGAAGAAGTTCTCTACCCGTTACGACAACGAGTCATGGACTTACAGCAAATGCTAGTTGTCAATCACCAAGGAGATCTGTCTTATGAGGTTGTAATTCGGAATAATCGCGAATTAATTCGAGGTGTAGAACGTGCAAAAACAGTAACGATTTCTGCACTGAATACAGCAGTTACTGTGGCAAGTGCTCTTTATAATCAAAAAATTGTTTTACAAAAAATCACTGCTTTAAATCACACAACAAATACGATTATTGAAGGCACTTCTAGATTATTAAAGGAACAAGGAGTTGCAATCCAAAAGCAAGCAATGGAGTCAGCAGTTTCTGTTGAAACACTAAAAACTTCATTCACAAACGTCATATCAGCATTTGAATCGATTAGTATCTTTAAGCAAGAAGCTTTGCCAAAAATGCGTCAAACAATCCTACAATTTCAAGAATTAGCTGAAGTTGGTTCACAACAGATTCAAAGACTCGAAAAAGGCAATCGAATTGGATTATAGAAGATACTTGAAAAAGATATATAGTAATGTTTTTATTAAAAGTCAAGATATTTCGTTAAATCCGTAATACTATTATATTTTTATATAATGTCAGACATTTTAAGGGGTTAATTAAAAAAGGATTGATGGGCAGAATATATATGCTCTATCTATCCTTTTTTTGTACTACAATTGACCACATTTACTGCAACACAAATTGTAATGTTGTTGTATTAATGCATCAGTTAGTTGAATATGAACATATTTAAGATTTAAATTACCATTCAATATCCTTATAAATTTCTGAAAGTAATCTTCCTTCGATTTTTCCATTCTTAAATAGAGCCTCAGAGGTTTCAAACTCTTGAGTATAAGATCCCTTTACTCTTGTAAGATAAAATACACCTGGATTTTGACTTATCCAATATTCTTCATTTTGATATGTAAAGGTGTATTCTTCTACAATTGCTATACCTTCTTGGAATTCAATAAACTCTTTTAATGTCATCTTCCCACCAAATACAAACTTTTACAAAATTCATACATCATCTTTAGCTAAAGCATCAGTTAGTTGCATAACATCTAATTAAAAAAGAGTTGCCAACACAACTCTAATAGATATTTGACCAGTACCAATTGATATATGTTTTATCGTCACATACTATAGCTTCCCAGCCCATCTTTTTAACAATATCATCAATTTTTCTATCACGGGCCATAAATATCGTAATAAAAGAATCAAACACACTCATAAATGCAAAATTCATATTTTCATCTGATATTATTACCTCTTTTAAAGATAATTTACTGTTATATAAAGACACGAGTTTTTCAATCTCTAAAGTACCATTTTCGTCCAATATCGGATTAGCGTAGCTAAAATATTTAGCTCCTTTAGATTCTAAAACTTTTTTTATGTCTCTAATTAAAAATAGTGAAATTTCATCCTCATCCGGATAAAAACAATCTTGTTTTAAATTTGAATTTAATTTCTCGGCTAAATCTTCTCTTGCATATTGTTCCTTTAATGCACTAATTGATGTTTTTAATGCAATCGCTAGTTCACTAAAATTGGTTAAATCACTTTCTTGCATTATACTCTTCCAACTAACTTGTTTAGCAAGTTTTAAGATTTCTTCATCACTTGGATATATATGTTCAAATTCGTTATTTCTATTATTCTTCTCCCAACCCAAAGGCATTTGGATAAAAGGGGGGAATAATATGGCTGCGGATTTAAAACTTTTTGGCAGTTGGTTTAATATAGGAGATTTGTCATCTAACCATATGTAATTTAACATCTACAAACTCCTTTTCACTAATTTTTACTACAAATGAGTGTACCTGAATTTTAAAGTTATATTTTCTTGGTTTGTAATCAACCTTATTTAACTAATGCATTAGTTCGTATTATAAGGTCATCCAGTTTTATTTACTGGTTGACCATTTTTTATATGGTCTTATGATTAAGTAGTCGGGGCAGAACGAAGCATTAGTGGGGCTTAGACCCCGTCAACTAAACAGTTCACCCCCTACTTATAGAAACATGCTTTGGGCTGGTTGGGACAAAGATCCCGAATAACAAGCGAACCTATGACACTATAAGGGAGTATTTGGGGAACCGATAAATTTAATAGTTTTAGGAGGAGATAGTTTATGAATCCAGTAGTTGGTCTGGATGTCGCAAAAGGAGAAAGTCAAATACAAGCTTTTTTAGATAGAAAGACTCCTTCTAAAAAAAGTTTTAAAATTTCACATACAGTTGAAGGGTTTAAGCAGCTACATCAATTTTTACAGAGTATCGAAGAAAAAGCCAATTCAAAACCAGTATTAATAATGGAATCGACAGGACATTACCATTCTCCAGTTATGCAGTTCTTAGATAGCTTAAATTATATTTACATCGTTATTAATCCATTAATCTCTTATCGAGCTAAAAGTTCGAGCTTAAGAAAGGTTAAGACTGATGTCATCGATGCGTACCACCTCTGCGAGCTATATTACAAAGAAGAGTTAGAGCCACATAAAAAACGTGGTGCACAGTTACTAAACCTGCGAAATTTAACCAGACAGCACGATCATTTAACAGGTATTAGTTCTCAGGCAAAACTACATTTTTTAGCGATTCTAGATCAAGTGTTTCCTGAATATCGAGGTGTATTTGGAGATTTGTATTCTAATGTTTCACTCTTAACTTTACTGGAGTTTCCTTCATCTGAAGCTGTGTTACAAGCAGGTGAAGATCAACTGGCTAAACGAATCGCATCTTTATGTACTAGTCGTTCTAAACAATGGGCAAACGAAAGAGCTAAGCTTTTAATTACTGCGGCTGAAAAAAATCCGTTTCAAGTAAATCTTTATAGGAGCCTTATTATTTCGCTTGAGATGCATATTAAAATGGTTCTTCAATACAAAGAACATCTATCCAATTTAAAAGCAGAGATAGATGTCCTCGTCAAAGAAATTGAAGAATATACTATCATCCAATCGATTCCAGGTATCGGAAAAAAAATCGCGGCAACGATTATCTCTGAAATTGGTGAAATTGATCGGTTTGATAATCCTAAAAAACTTGTGGCTTTCACTGGTGTTGACCCGAGTGTCTTTGAATCTGGTAAATTCACAGCCAGTAGAAACCGTATTACAAAACGTGGTTCTAGTCGATTGAGACATGCGTTATTTATGGCTGTTCGGTGTGCAATTCGTGATAATCGTAAGAATAAGACAACAGACGAAATCATCCCAAGAAATAAGCGAATGCGACAATTTTATGATAAAAAGCGTGAAGAAGGAAAACCATTTAGAGTAACAGTTATTGCTTGTATAAACAAACTATTACATTGGATTTATGCCCTGTTAAAAAGCAAAACGACTTTCCAAGATCTAGCTTAAAATCTGAATCAACTTCAATTACCATAATCTTCCAATTTTTGAATAAGTGGAAGATTATTTGGCATGTCAAAAATAGTATAACATGAGTCCCAAAATTTTTTTATTGAAAATTATTGACAAACTATTAGCTGGTTTAGTTGATTAAGGAATTGTTAGTCTTATCAAAAATTAATTTATAAATGAAGATATAAATTAAAAGAAATTCGGTCTCTTTTCTTTACTTTAAGGTAGTTACAAAGCATCAAAATTTTTACTAATTGTAATAGAATTACTTAATTTCAAAGTTAATTTCTCAAAATCTTTTATTAATAAATTACTTATGAAAATATCAATTTCTTCCCCAGAATGCGTTGCTAAAATGAATTTATCACTAATTATAAAAGCTCTTTCTATATTTTCAACTTTTATTATCTTTCTAGAACTAAATATACCTTGATGATGGATAGAGAGTATATTATTCTCAAACCTCAAATAATCAATTGAATTAAGTTTAATTAAAAATAAAGCTTTTGGAATAAACAACAAAATAAAGATTATGAACGGTATTAATGGTATTAATAATAAAAAATACGTATGAATGAATACATCCCAAAATGAATATACGAAAAATAGTATGAGTAAAAAAAATATAAAAATACTTAGTAAAATACTATATCCAAACATCTTCGCTTTGGGAGTTTCTTTGTATTTCAGTTTCAAAATTCTACCCTCTTTCTCAGATTTTAAATCCTTTATCAGTTGTATAATTCGCTAGATACATAACAAACTCCTTGTTCAGCTAATTTATGTGATTAAAGAGGAATATCTTTTTGTAGTACTATTTTTATGGTCTTATAGATAAGTACATTAGTGAATAGTTAATAAATAAGATAAAGGGAGGGAATAAGTAATGGCAAACATAGGCATACCAGGGTTGATACTAATCTTAATTTTGGCTTTAATCATTTTTGGACCTAAGAAATTACCTGAAATTGGAAAAGCCTTTGGACAGACGCTGAAAGAGTTTAAACGCTCAACTCAAGGTTTAACAAATGATATTATAGAAGATAAGGATCATAGTGAGAAGAAATAGTCCTAGTTAAATGAATCATAGGAATCGTTATTATACCTACAACGCAGGTATTTTCTTCAACACCAAGGACTCACGTTGATTGGAATATCTAAGTATTCATGTTTTATTAGATTTTTATTTTTCGAATCCAACTATTTTCCATATAATGATCTTAAAAATTTGAAAGATTGTATTTTTTGTATTGATTACAAAAAGTACAATCTTTTTTTATTAAAAAAATTTAATGTAATGTGTATTTTTCTATTGACAATAAACCCGTCCGTATCCTAAAGTATAGACAAATACAATAAAGTTGCACTTGGGAAAAACTTTAGGGGAGGTCAAACTATGCCTAATAAAAAAGTATCAAGACGTGATATTTTAAAGATTGGCACAACTGGCATGCTAGGAATTGCTGGAAGTATGTATTTAAATGCGTTAAGTCCTTTTACTAATAAAGTAAACGCTTCAGAACATACAAATCATAAACACAATCATTCTATGAATCACGATACAATGATCGATTCTTCGAAAACAGAAGGGTATAAAATGGCTGAACGCCTTCTAACAGAATTTGATTATGGAAAAGTATCGACACTTTCAAATGGTAAAACATTGCGAGAATATACAGTTGTTGCAATTGATAAAGAAATTGAAATTGCCAAAGGTATTAAATTTCCAGGTTGGACGTTCAATGGGACGATTCCTGGACCAACTTTTAGATGTACAGAAGGTGATCTTTTACGTTTCCATTTTACAAATAAGGGAAGCCATCCACACTCTATTCATTTTCACGGTATACATCCACCTAAAATGGATGGCCTATTACCAGTTATGCCTGGACAATCATTTACTTATGAATTTGAAGCAAAACCTTATGGATTACAGATTTATCATTGTCATGTACTCCCTTTAGCACGCCATATTCATAAGGGATTATATGGGAATTTTATTATTGATCCAAAAAAACCTAGAGAAAAAGCAAAAGAATTTAATATGGTTATGAATGGATTCGATCTTGATTTAGATGGCGAAAATGAGTTTTACACAGTTAATGGTTATGCTTTTGCATTCATGAATCATCCAATTAAGGTAAAGAAAGATGAACTTGTTCGTATTTACTTAAGTAATCTAACTGAATTTGATTTATTAAACTCGTTTCATTTACATGCGAATTTTTTCACTTATATTCCAACAGGAATTAATGAAAATCCGACTCAATTTACTGATACAGTCATGCAATGTCAAGGAGAGCGAGGAATTATTGAGGTTCGATTCCCTTACAGGGGGAAATATATGTTCCATGCTCACGTAAGTGAATTTGCAGAATTAGGCTGGATGGGCTTCTTTGAGGTTGAATAGAAAGGAGTGAATGTTGATGAAACTAAAAGGGGTTATGATAGGGCTTATCCCATTCGTTTTATTGGTTGTCGTATTAAGCTGGATATTTATGAATGGAGCTGGAGTTGAAAAAGATCCTGCTGCACCAATAGAAGTATTAAATATTGAAAAAATAAAAATCACTAAGGCTGGATTTGAAGTAGATGTTAAAAATACGGGACCTGAATCACTAACTATTGCCCAGTTGATGGTTGATGATTCAGTCTGGAATTTTACGGTTACTCCTAGTCAGACTTTAGAGAGATTTCAAGATGGTAAGATTACGATTTATTATCCTTGGGTTGAAGGCGATCCTCACGTGATTAAGTTAATTACGTCAAATGGAATTGTTACAGAAGGTGAAGTAGCTGCAGCAACTTTAACTCCCGAACCAAGTTGGAAAAACTTTATGAATTATGGATTAATAGGTTTTTATGTGGGAATTGTTCCAATCGCATTAGGTTTATTATGGTATCCATTTATGAAGCGCTTAAAAAGAAGTTGGATTAATGCAATACTAGCACTTACCGTAGGACTATTATTATTTCTATTTGTCGGAACAATTGCAGATGGATTTGAAATCGGAGCAGAGGCGCCAGCAGTTTTCCAAGGGAATATGGTTGTGATTATCAGTACAGTCCTTTCGTTTTTACTATTAATTGGATTTGATCAGTATCAACAAAAACGACAAAAAAGTATCGGATATACACCATTTGGTATTTCACTGTTAATGGCAACAGGAATCGGAATGCATAACTTTGGAGAAGGTTTAGCGATTGGTTCGTCATTTGCGCTTGGTGAAGCAGCACTAGGTACATTTTTAATCATCGGTTTTACCCTTCACAATATTACAGAAGGAATCGGAATTGCAGCACCGCTACTCAAAACAAAACCAAAAATAAGTACATTCATCCTTTTAGGAGCAATTGCTGGTGCACCTGCAATTTTGGGAACTTGGTTCGGTGGCTTTATCTTCTCACCAATATGGGGAGCGATCTTCCTAGGAATTGGAGCAGGAGCTATTTTACAAGTAATCTTTGTCATTACGAAAATGCTCATTGAAGACCATAAAAAACATAATGAACAGTCTGTTTCTTGGTTAAATCTGGCTGGTTTTACAATAGGGCTTTTAATTATGTATTTTACTGCTTTCTTTGTGAAGTATTAATAAACAATATAAAAGCGAAATTTCGCGAGTAATGTAAAAGGAGATAGAGAAATCTATTTCCTTTTTATTTTATTTTATTTTCAAACTTGTATTGAAAGAAATGAAATAAGAAAAGTATAATAATATATGAACAACTATTCATATATTACGATTAATGGAAGTGATCTGGATGAATTATGATGTAATAATCATTGGTGCTGGCCAAGCTGGTCTTTCAATGGGGTATTATTTGAAAAAATCTGGCTTAACATTTCTGATTATTGATAGGATAAAAGAAGTTGGTGAAGTTTGGAAAAAACGATATTATTCTTTAACTTTATTTTCTCCTTGATCATATAGTTCACTGCCTGGTTTCGTTTTTGATGGAAATCAAAATGATTATCCAACAAAAAATGAAGTGGTCGAATACTTGTCTACATATGCAAAATTTTTTTCATTACCTATTCAATTAAACACTTCTGTTCAAAAATTATCTAAAGCAGGAAATAGTTTTACGATTAAAACAAATGTCGGGGAATTTCATGCAAAAAATATTGTTGTTGCAACAGGACCTTTTCAAACACCATTCATCCCAAAATTTTCAAGCAATCTCTCTTCAACTGTTTACCAAGTACATTCATCTGAATACAAAAACCAAAATCAATTAAAAGAAGGATCTGTATTAGTAGTTGGTGGGGGAAATTCCGGAGCACAAATTGCAGTAGAACTCTCAAAAGAAAGAAAAGTGTATTTGTCAATTGGTCAAAAGATGATGTTTTTACCTCAAACCATCGGTACAAAAAATCTTTTCTGGTGGTTCGATAAATTAGGCTTATTAAATGTAAATATTAATACAAATGTGGGTCTGTTTTTAAGTAAGCGACACGATCCTATTTTTGGGTTAGAACTTAAAAATTTGATTAAAAATGCTACAGTCGAACTGAAATCAAGAACACAATCCATACATAATGACCTGTTTTATTTTGAGGATCACACTCAACTGCATGTGGATAACGTAATCTGGTCTACTGGATTTAAGGAGGAGTATTCTTGGATTCAAATAGATGATCTAATCGATTCAAATGGAGATCCAATTCATCAAAGAGGAGTTACAACGATTGAAGGTTTATACTTTCTAGGTTTACCTTGGCAATTTCGTAGAGGCTCGGGGCTTCTTTATGGAGTTGGAAAAGATGCCAATTATTTGTATCAACAGATTTGTAACTAACGTTAAGTTGTATTTAACTAAGAAATTCTGATTTTTTATATGCATAAATAAATAGAATAAACATATCTTCAAAACTATAATAATATCATTTCACCTATTACTTAAGAAATTTAAAACCCATTAAGGGAGAGATTCTTATGAAACTAATTGCATTAGATTTAGATGGTACTACACTTAACACGAATAAATTTATAAGTGAAGAGACGTTAAACTCAATTAAAAAAGCCCAGGCAGCGGGACATATCGTTATGATTTTATCCGGGCGTTCACCAAACTCAGTAAAAGATGAACTTTCAAAGTATGATTTAAATTGTCCAATTGGAGGGCATAACGGGACGGCATTATATGTAAATGGAGAATTAATAGAATTAAATTCTTTAGGAGGACCTCAAATTCAGGCAATCGCCTTAGAAGTTGAGAAAGAAATCTTACCGTATAATATTTCTACAAATAAGGGGATATTTGCCCCAAGTAATTGGGAACAACGCTTTGAACAAGTTGTTTCATCAGGCCGTGTTCCTAAAGAATACTTTGAAAACAGACACTTTAAAATGTTTACTACATCTCCAAAGGTATACGGACATTCATTTTTTAACAAAGTTCATGAAATAATCGATAATGAGCATTTTACGATTCAAAAGTTTCTTATATTAACTCTTGATCCAAAACAAATGGTGAGACTTGAACAAAAATTAAGATTAATAGATGAGACTTATGTTACTAGTTCTTCCCCTTTTAATCTTGAAGTTACACATTTAAATGGTAATAAAGGATATGGGTTAAAAGCAATGGCATCATATTTTAATATTCCATTAGAAAATACTGTAGCTATAGGAGACGAAAAAAATGATTTACCGATGCTTAATATAGCCGGTTTATCAATTGCCATGGGTAATGCTGAAGAAGAAGTAAAGCTCTCAAGTGATGTTGTTACATTAAGTAATGATGAAAATGGTGTAGCTTATGCATTCGAAAAATATATTTTTACAGAGTCAAATGTACTATAATAGTAAAGATATCTGAATAATCAACGTTATCCTTGGTTAAATGTGTGAGTATGTTACATAATCAAGGGTGTTTTTTGTTTATTTAAACTACTCGGTAAAATATAGAATGTGGCAAGGGGTGCTAAATATTGGTTACACGGATTAAAGAACTATTTGCCATTAAAGGATATAGTTTATTTGTCATCTGTTTGTTATTTGTAGGGATTGGTCTATCAATCACAACTCCTTATTTATCCTTGTATTCTACAAAATATATAGGGATGAGCTCTGGAGCATTTGGAATCTTCATGGCAGTGATTTCATTAAGTGGTGTTTTAGTCAATACATTTATTGCTGAACGTTCTGATCGAGGGATTGACAGGAAATGGCTTATCATGATTGCGATGATTTCATCAGCAATCGGCTATGCGTCCTATTTAATATTTCATAATTACTATTTATTATTAGTTTTTGTTGCTGTATTTAATGGATTGGGTGCAGCCGCTATGCCGCAAATTTTTGCATCCGCACAGGAATCGGCAAATGCAAGTTTATCTAAAGATAAGACTTTAGCATTATCAACTTTAAGATCGCTTGTTTCTTTAGGATTTTTAATTGGACCTTTAGTAGGCACATTCATTTTAAAAGCAAGAGGATATGATGGACTTTTTTGGGGAACGTCTTGCATTTATGTCCTGATTGCACTTCTAGTATTCTTCTTTTTAGAAAAGAGAAAGCCAGTTTCAAACAATCTAAAAAAGAAAAACAAGACAAAGGTACCAGCAGCTAAACGAAAACAGCTTAGACTACCATTTATTGCTTTTATCTTATTATTTGCTGTGAGTTCGATTAATTGGATCAACACACCACTATTTATTGTCAATGAGTTACATGGTACGAATACTGATGTTGGATTAGTCGTAAGTATATGTGCAGGTTTGGAAATTCCAATCATGCTTGTGTTAGGAGTACTTTCTAAAAAAATCTCGAATCATGCATTAATGATCTACGGCTGTTTTATTGGTTTACTCTATTACCTTATCTTAAGCATATCTACCCATACGTGGGAATTAATTATTGCACAGTTGTTACAGGCAACATACATCGCGATTGTTATGGGAAATGGAATAAGTTATTTTAACGACTTATTACCAAACTCACCTGGCTTTTCTGCATCTATTTATGCGAATTGCTCGACGATCGGAAGTTTAGTCGGCAATTTAGGCGGAGGTCTTTTTGCACAAATAGCAGGTTTTCGAAATGTTTATTTACTTTGTATATTGTTTGTAATTTGTTCACTCTTTATCTTATGGAAATCAAAAAATAATGTGGAAATGGAGATATCAACAAGTCATAGTCAGTCTGTTTAGTTGATTTATTTGACGGTGAGTTTTCATTTGAAATTAAGAAGTAAAAGGATCAATTTCAGGCAAGCTACTTTTATGAAAATAATGAAATCAAAAGAATGTTTATTATAATAAAGATCAAAAACGAGCTATTATTTACTGTAGCTCGTTTTTTTTAAGTTTTTGACAATAAGGATGAAATTGCAAGAAATATTAAATGTTGAAGAAGATATTAATCGACAAAATAGGAATTTGTAAACCTGTGTAGAAATTAGTCTATACAGGTTTTTTGATTGGAAGATGCTTATGATCGGTCGAAAAGAAGATAAAGGGCATGAAATCCCTCAACAAAGAATCAATGGTTGAAACTTTAAACGACATGACTTTATCCTATTTCCCTGTAAATAAAATTACTCATTGGAGGAATTTTTGGATACCTTGTAAAATTCAATACGAACGAGCTTGAAATTGTTATGTTTTTGAGATTCTTTATTTATAAAGGTGAATGATACTTCTTTCAATTGCGGGAGTGACGTTTGTTTATATGATTCTTGTACAATAAGTTTCTTAACAAAATAGGAGTGATATGATGAAAAATTATCGATGGAGTAATGAAGAGATTAGAAAACAAGTAAATGTTCTTGATGGCGTAATTAATCCGCATATCATTTTAAAAAATGCAACGTATTTAAATTCATATTTGAATCAATGGTTGCATGCGAATATTTGGGTTTATCATGATCGGATTGTCTATGTTGGTGAAGCTCTTCCGAATAACGTAAATGAAATTGAAGTGGTTGATTGTGAAGGACAATACATAGTGCCAGGTTATATTGAGCCTCATGCTCACCCATATCAACTCTATAATCCTCTTACTTTAGCAAAACATGCTGGACAATTCGGTACAACTACATTAATATGCGATAATCTAAAATTCTTCTTAGAATTGCCAAGTCATGCTGCATTTGAACTATTGAATGATTTTAAACATATTCCTTCAAGCATGTATTGGTGGTGCCGTTTTGATGCACAATCTGAATTTCCAAATAATGATGAGCTATTTAATTCAACTGATGTAATATCTTGGCTTGAAAATGAATTGGTTTTACAAGGTGGAGAATTAACTGCGTGGCCAAAGCTATTAAATGGTGACAACCAAATGCTTACCTGGATCCAAGAGACAAAGAAATTAAATAAGAAAGTCGAAGGGCATTTTCCTGGGGCTTCAGAACGCACTTTAGCTAAATTAATGTTATTAGGTGCAGATTGCGATCATGAAGCAATGACAGGAAAAGAAGTACTTTCCCGTTTAATGCAAGGTTATATCGTTTCATTAAGACATTCTTCGATACGACCTGATTTAGAAGTGCTTTTAAAGGAAATTAAAGAGCAAGGCATCCAAAAATTTGATCGATTTTTCTTTACAACTGACGGTTCACACCCCTATTTTTATGAAAAAGGGATGACGGATGAATTAATTAAAATAGCAATCCGTCACGAAATACCAGTCATTGATGCATATAATATGGCAAGTTATAATGTAGCTTGCTATTATAATATGGAACATTTACATGGTTCAATCGCCACAGGAAGAATTGCAAATCTTAATATACTACATAGTAAAGAAAATCCAACACCTATTAGCGTTATAGCAAAAGGTAAATGGATTAAGAGAGATGGAATGATGATTGATGAATATTTGTCAATTGATTGGGAGAAATACCACTTCTCTAAACTTGATTTAAAGTGGACTTTACATAAAGAGGATCTGAGCCTTACAAACTCATATGGGATTAACTTGATAAATAATGTGATAACTAAACCATATGAAAGTAAAATCGATGTAGAATGTGATGAACTATCATACGAACATGATGAATGTTTTCTTTTAATGGTTGGAAGAGATGGTACTTGGAGAATAAATACCCTTGTGAAAGGATTTGCTCAATATATGGGGGGATTTGCAAGTTCTTATTCTGGTACTGGAGACATTTTAATCTTAGGCAAAAGAAAATCAGATATGTTGAAAGCTTTTGAAAGAATGAAAGAAATCGGCGGTGGCATAGTACTAGTAGAAGATAACAAAGTTGTTTACGAAATAGCTTTATCTTTAAAAGGTAGCATGTCTAACTTAGATATGGACAGTTTAATCAAAATTGAGAAAAAAATGATTGAATTGTTACAAGAAAGAGGGTATAAATACGACGATCCTGCATTTACCCTGCTATTTTTTTCTGCAACCCATTTACCATTTATTCGTATAACGCCAAGTGGATTATATGATGTGAAAAATAAACAAATTCTAGTTTCTCCAATCAAAAGAGAAACTTCACAAAAAATAATTTAAGTAAAATATTAGATACAAATAGTTAATAAACTAACATAAAACGCAAGCTACAACTTAGGCATGAATCCAATAATTTTCCGATTCATGCCTTTTTATTTGAATAAAAACTTCTCGAAAACAAATTTTTTTATAAATAATTATTTATACTCAAAATAATGAAAAAGTACAAAAAAGCGCATACTATTCTAGATAATTTTATATGGACGATTGATTTATAGTCTTAGTTTTTAGAGAAGGGATGAAATATGAAGTGGATAGTATAAATGGAAGAAACGAAAAAAATAAGAAAAATAATATCCATAATTTCACAATAAATCCTGATGGAAATATCAATGAAAACTTGGAAATCATCGAATCAATCTTTCCTACTTCTGACATTGTAAAAAAAATTTTAATGATTGATGGAAAGGCTGCACTTTTAATTTATTTATCTGGTTTAGTAAATGAGCAAAAAATTGATTCATTTATTAATAATATTATTTCGCCAAAAAAAGATTTAGAGATATTCTTGAATAACAATACGGAATGTACTATTCGAATTGCTAAAATCGAAAAAGCAGTATTAGATGGTAAGAGCATTTTATTTTTAGACGGGATCTCATCTGCTTTTATTTATGCTACAGAGAATCCACCTCATAGATCATTCATGCCACCAAATATCGATAATTCGTTGAAAGGTTCAAGAATTTCTTTTGTTGAAACATATCAAGATAATATTGCCTTGCTCCGTAGATTTATTCAAAATAGAGATTTTCGAACAAAACAAACTGAAATTGGAAATGATAATAGAAGCATCGTGTCGATTGCTTATTTAGATGGTGTAGTTGACGAGAATCTCTTATTATCTGTAGAGAATACAATTTCAGAAATAAAAGTAGATTCAGTGTTAAATGCCAATCAATTGGCTCAATTAATGGAGAGAAATCAATTCTCACCATTCCCACAAATCATAACGACGGAAAGACCAGATGAAGCGGCTACGTCTATTTTAAAAGGAAAAGTCGTTCTAATATTAGATCGTTCATCTGAAGTCATTATTTTACCATCTGAGTTTATATCATTCTTTACAAGTATTGATGATTATTCTTCTAGAACTTTAGTAGCTTCCTTTAATCGTCTACTTCGGGTTTGTGCATTCTTAATTACACTTTATTTACCTGGAATTTATATTGCAATGGTTTCGTTCAACTATGAAGTTATTCCATTAAAATTACTTTTTTCAATTGGTGAATCACGTGCTCATGTCCCTTTTGATCCACTATTTGAAGCAATTATTATGGAAATTACATTAGAAATGCTTAGGGAAGCTGGGATAAGATTACCAGCACCCATTAGTACGACAGTAGGAGTAGTTGGAGGAATTGTAATTGGCCAAGCTGCTGTTCAAGCGGGTATTGTAAGTAATATTATGGTTATCGTTGTAGCATTGACAGCTATTTCTTCCTTCATTATTCCAAAATATGAAATGGCATCAAGTTTACGCATATTAAGATTTCCAATTATGTTAATGGCATCTTTATTTGGCATTTTTGGTCTAGTAATAAGCACGATGATCTTAATCGTACACGGATTATCATTAAAGAGCTACAATATTTCGTATACTTCACCACTTTCACCAATTATATTTACTCAGCTAAAGGATACATTTATACGAATGCCATTAAACTATCTTTGGAAAAATCAAAATAAAAACATTAAAAAGGGTTAAGTGAAAATTGGATGTGATTAGAAAATGAATGTAAGCAAATTTAACATTTCATACTATCAATTTGTTCTAATAATATTTGGTGTACAGGTCGGTATTGGGATGTTATCTCTACCACGTAATTTAGCTGAAATAGCAGGAACTAGCAGTTGGATTTCAATCATTTTGGGAGGTTTAATCACTACATTACTTAGTATGTTATATATAAAGTTAAGTCAAAAAGTTCCACACGATAGTTTTTCGTCTTTAATTACGATTTATTTAGGAAATGTGCTTGGAAAAATTTGTCTCTTCTTACTAGCAATCTTCTTCTTATATGCTGCTTATTTAGTATTAATGTTATCTGTATTATTTGTTCAAACTTATTTACTTCAACATACTAGTGCTTTTATCATTTTGTTCTTATTTCTTATTCCTAGTTATCAATTAATAACAGGTGGTATTCATTTAATAGCGAAATATATTGAAACGATTTTTCCGCTAATTATTTTTTTTATAGTTATTCTATTTCTAACATTAAAAGAGCCAAACATTAAAAATCTATTTCCTATTATAAAAGAAGGTTGGCTTCCTATTATAAAAGCTGTACCTACAACGACAATGTCATTTTTAGGTATTGAAATAATATTTTTAATCTATCCATATTTAGAAAAAAAGGATAAAGCAATGAAAGGTGTAATTACCGCTAATGTGATGAGTACGTTTATGTATTTATTTGTAACAATTATTAGTTTTGTTAATGCTAACCCGTATGAAATATTGGATATTTTTTCACCTGTTATAGCGATGTTAAGTATTATTGAATTTCAGTTTTTAGAACGAATGGATGTAATCCTATTATCATTATTATTTATGGTTATTTCAAAAACATGGGTTACATATTTTTGGGCCGGGTTGGTAGGATTTAATGAGTTGTTTAAAATGAAAAAATTTCCACTTTTTGTGTTAATTATTTTTGGCATAATCACCATTAGTACTTATCTATTCATTCCAACCTTTAAATTAATTGGTCTTCAATTAAAAATAATTTCTAACACAGGACTAATTGTTATTTTAGGAATACCTTTAATTTTATGGGTAGCTAGAATAGTAAATAAAGATAAGTTTAGGGTGACAACAAAGTGAAAAAGATTGCTAAATGTTTGTTAATGGTTACGTTATTAATTGGATTAACTGGTTGTAATGATAAAATAAATATTGAAGATCTCACAATAGCTCTTATATGGGGGATCGATTTAGATCAGCAAGGTGATGTTGTTATTTATATGGCAAGTCCTGTATTTAGTAAAGATGTTAAAGAAAAAAATGAACATTTTAAAGTTAAAAGTTTATCATTTAGAGAAGCTAGAGATATTATTGATTCAAAAGCACTAGGAATCACAGCTGGTGGAAAAGTACAGACGGTTTTAATTGGTAGAAAAGTAATTGAACAAAAAAACTGGTATTCGTTATTAGATTTATTTTATCGAGATCCAAAGATGCGTCTTAATGCTGATTTAGTAGTTGTTAATGGTTCTGTTTCAGATGTTTTTGATTTTAGCCCAAAAAATAAGCCAAGTTTATCATTATTTATTCCACAGTTACTAAAAACTGCAAATTTTAGAAACGTCTCTGTGCGTACTCCATTAAGGTATTTTTACAAAATAAATTTTGAAAAAGGTATTACTCCTTATACACCAGAATTAACTTTAAAAGATAACGCTTTGGAAGTAAGTGGTACGATATTATTAAACAAACAAAACCAATATCGAAGGACTCTATCATTAAAGGAAACAATGCTATTAATAATTTTACAGGATAGAAAAGCAGGCCAATTAACTATGTGGTTAAATGGGAATAAACATAAAAAAAATGAAAATACAATCTTGAATAGTAAAATCAGTTTTTATATTAAAAATATAAAAAGGAACGTAAAAAAGAAATTTGATGATGGTAAATACCAATTTAATATTAATCTCAAACTACCGATTGCTATTACTGAATCTCCAATTAAATTAAATGACAAGTCAGAAGGAAAGTTAGTAAAAGAAATAGAAAATGAATTGCAAAAAGAACTAAATCTTTTCGTTAAATCTCTGCAAAATGACAAGGTTGATCCAATTGGCCTCGGTCTTTTTGCTAGATCCTTTAAATACTCAGAATGGAAAAAAGTAGAGGATGATTGGGTTGGTGCATTTCAACAATCAAAAATTAAGGTTAAAGTTAAAATTATCTTAGTTGATAGAGGTATATCAATGTAAGGAATATAAGATTGAAACACGAAAGTATTATTTGATGAGGAAGAACTAAAACAGGATATTTTACCTATAAACAATAAAGTCTCTATTGTAGAAATGCTATTTAGGGAAGAACCTAAGATAACGTGAAGTCTCTAAAAAGGAGATGAATTCTGTTTTCTACAGGTTCTCTTTTTTATTTTATACTACTTCCATCTATTTGCATTTGTTTAGCTAATATAAATTTTATTTTAAAAACCTCTTTACTTTTTAATGAACTTCTTGATACAATAGCTTTCCGTCTGAAAATTCGGCTATTTATTGGCATAAAGGGGGTAGAAAAATGTCTACACAACAATTTAATGAAGAACTTCAGTATTTAAACAAAATTTTATCTGAAATGGAACGGCAACTAACGAAACTTGAAGGGATTCCCGTATACACTGGTAGTGATGTAACCGAACAAGTTCTTGAAGGAATTCGAGAAACGAATCGAAGAAATCTTCGCTTAGCTAAAAATGAACCTTATTTTGGTCGAATGGATTTTCAAGAGGAACAGAAAGAGTTAGTACCTGTTTACATAGGAAAAGTAGGAATATCAGAACAAGCTACGGAAAATCCATTAATAATTGATTGGCGTGCTCCTGTTGCTAGTATGTTTTATTCGTTTACAGGGGGAGATGAACCTGCTTATTACGAATCTCCTGAAGGTATGATTGAAGGTACGATCTATTTAAAACGAAATATAGTAATCCGCAAAAAAAATCTCCAACGCGTTGTAGATACATATGTAAAAGGCGATCAAGATGTATCAACTACTGATGATTTTCTTCTATATCGATTAAGTGAAAACAAAGATAATCGCTTAAAGGATATTGTATCTACCATTCAATCTGAACAAAATGATATTATTCGTTCATCCAAAAATACACCTTTAGTCATTCAAGGGGTGGCAGGAAGCGGAAAAACAACTGTTGCTCTTCATCGACTTGCATTTCTGATTTACCAATACCGTGAAACATTAAGGGCAGATAAAATGATTATTTTTGCACCTAATAATATGTTTCTAGATTATATTTCAAACGTACTTCCTGAGTTAGGAGTAGGCGGCATTCAACAAACAACCTTTTCTGATTGGGCATTAAACACTCTCGACTATGAAGTAAAATTAAAGGATTCATCAGATAACTTAAACAAATGGTTCGCAACTGGCACCAATCGAATCGAAATTAATCATAATAGTCCAGGGAAATGGAAAGGCTCGACTCAATTTTTAACCTATATTGATCAATGTTTGGATACTTATGAAGCCTCAGCTGTTCCTGAAAAGGATTTCAAACCATGGAAAAAAAGAATGATTGATAAAGAAACACTTAAACATTGGTTTGATGTTGAATATAAACATTATCCACTTGCCAAACGAAGAGAACGCATTGTAGCACGGCTAAAGAAATGGATAGATAATGAGCTAAAAGTGATCGAAGAAACGAACAGAAGAAAAGAGAAAAAGAAAAAAGCAACCCAGTATTTAAATTCTTATATGAAACAATGGCCAAAACATACTGCACTTTCCTTTTATAAAACTTTATTCACAACAACATATGGTTCTTCTATTGTATACGAAATACCAGCAGATATTATTAAATCTACATCTTTAAATTGTAAAAAGAAAGAGATGGACCAGGAAGATTTGGCTCCGCTAGTCTATATTCATAATCGACTTTATGGAATTGAGTCTAAGCAAAAATTCCATCATGTAATAGTCGACGAAGCACAGGATTTTTCACCTTTTCAAATTGCATTATTAAAACAATTGACAATCGGGAATTCATTCACCATTCTCGGAGATTTATCACAAGCCATTCACGAGTATCAAGGGATTCATAATTGGAATGAATTTATAGATGTTTTCAATGATAAAGAAGTAACTTATTACGAGTTAAATAGAAGCTATCGTTCCACAATGGAAATCATTCATTTTGCAAATGAGATTATAAAAAAGGCAAATATTCCTGTTAGCTTAGCAAATCCAGTATTTCGAAGTGGAGAAAAAGTTAAAATACAAGAAGTTGATCAAACTAATCGAATTCAAGTAATTATTAATACGATTCAACAACTAAAAGAGGATAAAATGGATACAATTGCAATTATTGGCCGCTCAGAAGATGATTGTGCCATTTTACATAGTGAATTGTCCAAAGCGGGAGAAGAAGTTTCCTTTATTCATTCAAAACAGAGAAAATACGAAGGTGGCATTTCAGTAGTACCTGTGTATCTTTCTAAAGGACTAGAATTTGATGCAGTCATACTTGTCGATGTAGATGATGTGCACTATGAAGAAACGAAACAAGACGCTAAGTTGCTTTATGTTGGATGTACACGAGCACTTCACAATTTAACTGTATTATATACTGGAAACAAATCTCCATTAATTGAAAAATCACCGCTTCAGACTGTTTAACTACAATAATTATTAGGCTAAAAGATTAAACTCAATTTTAAAGGAGCATCGATTATACAGATCGATGCTTTTTTATATTGGCACGAATGAACGTCCTAAATCTTATGTCATGTTTTTACATTTCAAAAAATCATTCTGAAAATATCAATAAATATCCAAAATATGGTAAATCTTACACTTTTCAACAAGATTAATGGTCTATTAATATTAAAGTATTAAATTAAAAGTAGGTGATCATCATCGAAGCAAAAGAAGAAGTCGTATTGTGTTTAAAGGATTTGAAGAAGGACTATGGGGCTAAATCTGTTTTAAAAGGAATTGATTTAACAGTCCATCGTGGACAAATTATTGGTTACATTGGGCCGAATGGAGCAGGTAAAAGTACAACTATTAGAATTTTATTAGGATTAGAAAGTAATTACTCTGGGAATGTTGAGATTTTTGGGGAAGAAATCTCAGAACAGAATGTTGAATACAAGAAGAGAATTGGCTATGTTCCTGAAATTGCTGAATTATACGATAATCTTACAGCTAGAGAATATTTAACATTCGTTGGCGAATTATACGGGATGGATTTTGATGAAGCTGATGAGAAGGCTATGAAGTTAATGAAAGTATTTGGTTTAGAGGAAGTTTACTTATCGCGAATTGCTTCTTTTTCAAAGGGGATGAGGCAAAAAGTCCTTATCATTTCCAGTTTAATACATAATCCTGACCTATTGTTTTTGGATGAACCACTTAGTGGACTTGATGCTAATAGTGTAATGGTATTTAAAGAAATTCTAGCCATTTTGGCTGCTAATGGGAAAACGATTTTTTATTCGTCTCATATTATGGATGTAGTAGAGAAAATAAGTAATCGAATTATTTTGATCAATGATGGCAAAATCGTAGCAGATGGTAGTTTTAAAGAGTTAAAGGAGCAAAATAAAGAAGGATCATTGGAACAGATTTTCAATCAGCTTACAGGGTTTAATGAACATCAATCTTTAGCTGAGGAATTCGTATCCATTGTTAAGGGGGAATAATATGAAGGATTTCCCTATGCTAAAAATCTTAGACTTTTTTCGACCGCTATTTGAATTGTTTGGTGTTGAATATCAAATCATGCGTAAAATTTTAGTCGTTAAATTAACAATGGATCGTCGTAGGACACCGACCATTTTTAATCAAAACAATAAGAAAACAAAGAAAGATGAAGAAAATGGAATAATAAAATCATTAGGAATGTATGTTTTACTAAGTTTGATGCTCATTCCATTAGTGATTTTTGGAAAAAGCTATGTATATGAAATGAGCGCTTTCTTTGGCATTGTTATGTTTCTCATCATGACATCGATGATCTCGGATTTTTCAACTGTCTTATTAGATGTGAAAGACAAGGGAATCCTTCTTACAAAACCGGTTGGAAAAAAGACGATTACAGCTGCTAAAATGGTACATATATCAATCTATCTTTTATTAATAACTACATCTATTACAGCATTACCAGTAATAGTCGGGACATTTAGACACGGTATTTTATTTTTATTTTTAGCGATTGTAGAACTTCTTCTTGTCAATTTATTTATAGTAGTTTTAACAGCGATTATCTATTATTATATTTTAAGATTTTTTGATGGTGAAAAATTAAAAGATATTATCAATTACGTTCAAATCGGTCTATCAATCTCGATTACAGTAGGTTATCAACTTGTTGCTAGAGCGTTTAGCTTTGTGAATTTTGATCTGTCATTTTCACCAACTTGGTATCATTTTCTAATTCCACCTATTTGGTTTGGGGCACCATTTGAGTTAATTTTAAATCGTAACACCAATACATTTCTTATTGGATTTACTATTTTAGCAGTAATTATACCTATTATTGCAATCATGCTATATAGTTTAATGATCCCATCCTTTGAGAAAAATCTTCAAAAATTATCTAATAATAGTGGTTTAAATAGAAAAAAAGTCAGTAAGTGGAAGAATTGGCTATCTAGCGTATTTTGCCGTAATAATGAAGAAAAAGTATTTTTTAAATTCGCTGATAACATGATGCGAAATGAGCGGGAATTCCGTCTAAAGGTTTATCCATCATTAGGATTATCATTCGTTCTTCCAATCGTTTTTCTATTTAATCAATTACAAATTCACTCCTATCAACATCTAATCGTAAGTAAGAGTTATTTAACAATTTATATGTCTTGCTTAATCATTCCGAATGCAATTTCAATGCTAAAATATTCCGGGAAATATAAAGGAGCTTGGATCTATAAAACAGCGCCAGTATCAAACCTTGCACCTTTATATAGTGCAACTTTAAAGGTATTTATCGCTAATCTATATTTTCCTGTCTATTTTATTTTAAGCATACTATTTATTGGAATCTTTGGTATGAAAATCATTCCCGATTTATTAGTTGTCTTTGTTAGCTCGATTTTATATACAGTTATTTGCTCAAATTATCTTAAAGGATCACTCCCATTTTCAGAGTCATTTGAGGATGCTCAACAAAATTCGGGTATCAAAATAATGTTTGCCTTATTATTAGGGGGAATATTGGCCTTAATTCACTGGGGGATCACATTTATTCCATTTGGTGTAATGATTTACTTAGTCTTGCTAATGATTGTCACTTTCTTTTCATGGAAACGTGCTTATCACACGATTTGGAATTTTTGAAACGATATCAACCTAAAAAGTAGAGGGCTCTATGCTTTCTACTTTTTTATTCTATTTCTTGGGTAAGATAAATTTAGTGAACTGAGCAGTTAAATAGAATTTTTTACAAGGTTGGGATAATATGGGATTAAAGTTTAAATAAACAATTTGTGAAAGGACGTTGACTATGTCTAATTTATTCAAGCCATTCATATTCAAAGGATTAGAATTAAAAAATCGTGTCGTAATGCCACCAATGTGTCAATATTCAGTCCATTTAAAAGATGGGATTCCAACAGATTGGCATTTCGTTCATTATACTAGCCGTGCGATTGGGGGTACAGGTTTAATCATTATTGAAATGACGAATGTTGAAGATCGTGGCCGCATTTCAGATTATTGCCTAGGAATTTGGAGTGATGATCATATACCGGCATTTAAACGTATTATCGATGAATGTCATAAATATGGTGCAAAAGTTGCGATTCAAATTGCTCATGCAGGACGTAAAGCTGAAGATGCCCAAATTCCAGTGTCCTCTTCACCAAACCCTTTTAGCGAGAATTCAAAAACTCCACATGAGTTAACAACTTTAGAAGTTAAAGAAATGGTTGAAAAGTTCAAAAAAGGTGTAGAGCGTGCTGTTCTTGCAGGAGTAGATACAATTGAACTTCATGGTGCACATGGCTATCTCATTCACCAATTTGCATCTGCTTATACGAATCAAAGAACAGATGAATATGGGCAAGATAAATTTTTATTTGGAAAAGAAGTCATAAAAGCGGCTAAAAGTGTCATGCCAGATGACATGCCACTTATAATGCGAATTTCAGCGTTAGAATACGTTGATGGAGGCTATGGACTTGATTATTCTGTAGAAATGGCTAAAGCATTCCGAGATGCAGGTGTTGATATTTTCCACATTTCCTCTGGTGGTGAAGGTCCAATCGGTTCAGGAGGTAGACCTGGTTCTCATCCTGGCTATCAAGTCAAATTGGCCGAACAAATAAAGAAAGAAGTAGAAATCCCTGTAATTGCAGTAGGGAAATTGGATGATGCAAATCTTGCAGAATCTGTACTTGGCAACGAAGAAGCAGATTTAATCGCAGTTGGTCGTGGGATGTTAAGCAATCCTTATTGGGCAAACGAAGCATCGATCCTTCTTGATGGGAAACCTTTGACTCCAAAACCATATGAGAGAGCATATTAAGTTATTGCAAAAAAAAACGCCTAAATTAAAAAGTACCCTATAGAGTAGACACTTAAAAAAGTGCCCTCTATAGGGTACTTTTGTTTATAATGAGAAAAAACGGCATAGCGGAAATAGTAGATGAGCGATAAAATATTTACTGATAAAGAAATGAATCTACTTTCCAAAAACCAACACGTAAAGTCAGTTAGTACGAAAGGAATCACTTTCACAGATGAGTTCAAGCGTAATTTTATATCAGAAAATAAGAAAGGAAAATTACCGAGACAAATATTTGAAGAGTGTTGATTTGATATTGAAGTGATAGGAGGCTTAATATATGAAAACGGACTAACATTAAAACTAAAATGTTAGGTATACAAAATCTTGAGTTGAAAATTATGCTTTAGAATAATCATGGGTTAAGTAATTCAAGTAATGTTATCATATTAATGGAAGATTTAATGAAAAGAGGTACCAAACTAAATATAAAAGAATTATATTTAAATTAATAAATAGGATATAATTGTTACAAAGTAATTGTGTCAATTACAATATTACAAGCGGATAAAACAAAACTATAGTAATAAATCGAAAGTAGGGAAAAAATGGGGAGAGATCGAAAATTTAATACAGTAGATTTGTTCCTTTGCACTAAAAAATTAATTTTACAAACTGGGTACGAAGGTTTCACAATCGGAGAATTGGCAAAAATGTTAGACGTTTCACGTGCAGCAATCTATAAATACTATCAAAATAAAGATGAATTATTATTGGATTTTATGATTGAGGAAATGAATAATGTTTTGATAAGTTTTAAAACCATTCCAGAGGAACAAACTTTTTTAGAAAAGATTGATTTATTGCTGAAAAAAATTTTTATGTACAAGGATTTACATTTAATACTTGGCATGCAAGATATTATTCCAACGAAAGATGCTCCACATCTCGAGAATAAGAAAAAGAAGCTGTCTTTGATGCACAGAGAATTATATATGCCCCTTGTCCATATTATACAACAAGGGAAAAAAGAGGGTTTTATTGAAATGGAAATACCTAATGAGCTATTACTTGGGTTTATTTTTCAAAGTATTTCAATTCCAAATCACTCTGGATTAGATGATGAAAAGTTGATGGACTATATAAGGAATTTAATTTTAAGTGGTGTAATAAAAAATAAGTGACATATGTGTAACTTATATGTATACTATTCAATGTAGAAACATATAAGTTATTTTTTTATTCAAAGTGACATATGTGTAACTTATTTTAGAGGGAGTGTTTGATTTGTTTTTAGCATTAAAGGAATTAAAGCATGCAAAATTTCGTTATTTAATGATGAGCATTATTATTATTTTAATTGCTTGGCTAGTATTTATTTTATCTGGGCTTGGAAATGGTCTATCTACTCTAAGTGCAGCATCCATAAAGAACTTAGATGCCAACTATGTTGTTTATGAAAAAACTGCTGGTGCTACATTTAGTAAATCGATTATTTCTGGTGATTTATTGGAAGAGATTCAAAAAAATCATGATGTGAAAAATGCAGCTAGTTTTGGATCCTCTTTAGGATCGGTTTCAAAAGAAAAAACGGATGATAGCAGTAAAAAAACCGATGTTGCCATAATTGGGATAGAGGTAAGTTCTTTTATTGAGCCAAGTGTAGTAGAAGGTAAACAGCTTTCTACTGATGACAAATTTGGTGTTCTTGCAAATAAGAGTTTAAAAGATGCAGGGTACAAGCTTGGTGATGAATTACTAGTTTCAAATTCTAAAATGAAGTTTAAAATTATTGGATTTGTTGAAAATGAAACATTCAATCATTTACCTGTATTATTTGCTAATATTGATACTTGGAGAAGTTATCAATATGCTGCACCAGGATCTGACAATGATATTCATAATCCTGTTCAAGCCATAGTTTTAAAAGCACCACAATTGGATGCTAAAAAGCTGGATAAACAGGTAGATGGAATTGAAACAGTAACAAAAAAAGTAGCTGTAAAAGAAATGCCAGGGTATAAGGAAGAAAATGGAACAATCTTAATGATGCTTGCTTTTCTAATAGTCATTTCAGCATTTATCGTAGCAGTTTTCTTCTATGTTATTACGATTCAAAAAACAGCTCAATTTGGTGTAATGAAGGCGATTGGAGCATCTAATCAATTTATTTCAAAAGCGATTGTTGCACAAGTATTTATTTTATCATTTTTCGGGATTGTGATTGGTATTATATTAACTTATTTGACTGCACTCGCATTTCCAAAAAATATGCCTTTTACTTTAGATGCTAAACTTGTTGGTTTATATGCACTAGGGTTATTAGTCATTAGCCTATTAAGCTCTGTTGTTTCAGTCAGACAAATTACAAAAATTGATCCGCTAACAGCTTTAGGGAGGGTGGAATAAATGAGTGGTATTCAATTACATCACGTTTCTAAACAATATAAAGAGGGGCATTCGATTGTAACAGCAGTAAAAGAAGTTTCTTTTACTGTGAATCCCGGTGAGTTGGTTGCCATTGTTGGACCTTCTGGATCTGGTAAAAGTACATTATTATCAATGATTGGTGCATTATTAAAACCAACTTCAGGAAAAGTAAGCGTAAATGGTCAAGATGTAACAACGTTAAATGCTAAACAACTTGCAGACTTTCGTTTAAATGAAATTGGGTTTATTTTACAATCATCTAACTTAATTCCGTACTTATCTGTATATGACCAGCTAATATTAATAAAAAAAATGTCTGGAAAGTTAACTAAAAATGACCAGCAATATGCAGTTGAATTACTAACTGAGCTTGGTTTAGGTAATAAGTTGACAAAAATGCCAAATGAATTATCTGGTGGTGAGCGTCAACGTGTAGCAATTGCTAGGGCACTATTTAATCAACCAAGTATCATTCTAGCAGACGAACCTACAGCAAGCTTAGATTCAAACCGAGCTCATGAAGTTGTAAAATTAATTGCTAGTGAGGTAAAGAAGAGAGAAAAAGCAGCAATTATGGTGACGCACGATGAACGAATGCTAAGTTATTGTGATCAAGTATATTATATGGAAGATGGAGTTTTATCAATCCAAAGTTCGAATGAGTCAAGAATAAAATAGATGTGTTAAACTTTGCAATATCCATCTATAAAATGGGGGGCATATCATAAAAATATCTCAAAAAAAGCTTGATAGTAATTCTTGTATTGATATTACTTTCGGTTGGAGGTAATAAATACGTATGTCTAGTAACCCAATTGAAAGTAAATTTTATCATTTTTTAAAGGATAAATTTAAAATTTCAATAATAGATTTATAATTATTTAACTGATTAGGTAATAAACAGTCTAATGGAACTTGAAAATTAGTTAGAGAATCTTCAGTTTTTGAAGATTCTTTTTTTTGTGGAAACGAAAACCCTAGGCTAGGCCTAGGGTTCCAAAAAGCTTACAGCGTGGTATTAAAAAAATTCCCCCGAGGTGCTAAACTATTTTTGGTTCGCCAACCAAAATAGCAGCATACGGAGGAATTTTTATGTCAAAAGACAGTAATAGTTTAGCACATACAACATGGAATTGTAAGTATCACATCGTATTCGCCCCGAAATATAGAAGGCAAGTCATTTACGGGAAAATAAAGAAAGACATAGGAGAAATACTTCGAACTTTATGTGAAAGAAAAGGTGTAGAGATTATTGAAGCGACAGCGTGTAAGGATCACATTCATATGTTAGTTAGCATCCCACCAAAGATCAGTGTGTCAGCATTTGTAGGATATTTAAAGGGAAAGAGTAGTTTAATGATTTTTGATCGTCACGCGAATTTGAAATATCGATACGGAAATCGAAAATTTTGGTGCACGGGATATTATGTAGATACAGTTGGAAGAAACAAGAAGGTGATAGAAGAATATATACGAAATCAACTACAAGATGATGTAGTGGCGGAACAGTTAAGCATGATGGAATACATAGATCCATTTACTGGTGAAGAGATACAGAAAAAGAAAAGAAAGTAAGCAGAAGGCCTTTGAGGTCTGGCCAGTAATAGTAGTACATCAGGCGAACCGTTCAATAGCCCTTTAGGGTTTGGTCAGTAACAAAGGCTTTCAGCCGCAGAGCAAACCACCCGTTATCACGGGTGGTTATGTTTTGTTTGAAGCGTATATTAGTCCAAAGTATGACTTAGTTGAATTTGTATAAAAGCCATGAATTAAAAAATTCTTTATTAACTAACATATGCAATAGTTGGATAAGGAAGTTAATATTGTACTCAAAGATGAGAGATAATGCAAATTGAAATTTAATGAGATTGAGCAGAAAGTTAAGTCTAAAAAAGATTTGATTCAATTTTTAGAGATAATGAAACAAGATAATATAGATAACCAGAAGGAATGGGAAAGCGCTAATATTGTTTCATTTTTGGATGCGATGCAAAGATGTACCTCTTATTCTGTTTTATTGTCAGAAGAACCTAAGTGGATCGAATTTGCAAAAGGAAGTAGATATGAATAATTCAACTACCATGGTAGTTAAATAAGAAACTCTAAAGGCTGTCTAAACAGACAGCCTCTTTTTTAGTTTGGAAAATCAACATTTTAATTTAATAGAGGCTTTTTAAAAAGAAAAAAGATCTTGGACTATTCCAAAATCTTATTTTGAATCTACTTCATCAAAAAATGGTTTGTTTGCAAAATAATACATTACAGCCATCATAAATTCTCCACCAATAAGGTTACCTATCGTAACAGGAATTAAATTACGTATCATACCTGAAAAGGTAATTGTGTCAGGATGGTCAATTACAAGAGCAATCGCAAAGGAGCACATATTGGCAATACTATGCTCATAACCGGACATAAAAAAACAAAACACAAATAACATCATCGCTGTAATTTTTGTTAAATTTTCAGTTTCACCAAATGACATTGGTATGAAAAAGGCAAGACAGACGAGCCAATTACATAAGATGCCCCTTGAGAATAAATGAAAAATAGAATTATCTATTTTATGCTCGACAACTGATAATAAAAATGTACTTGAGTCTTGTGTATCAAAAAGTCCAGTTGTATAAATGATCAAAGCAAATAGACATGCCCCTAAAACATTTCCTACATAACTATAAACCAAGAGCTCAACAACTTTTGGCCATTTCATTTTATCCCTCAATGCAGCATAGGTGTAATAAAATGTATTCCCAGTGAAGAGATCTCCACCACCGTACCAAATTAAAACAATTGCTGAACCAAATGTTAATGCAGCGATTGGGTAAGCAACAGGAGAATGTACTAGATAAAAACCATTCCCAGTTTTGAAAGCAACCATTACACCGAATCCAATAAACATACTTGCAAGCATACTTCTTAAAATGTAGCGGAGATGGCTTTGGTCAAATATTTTTTGTTTCTTTAAGGCTAACTTTTCGACTTCTGACAACGGCTTTACTTCCATCAAATCACCCCTTTTTAATTTGTCCAATAATGTGCAAGAAATAGCATTTTTGTCATTTTTTATGATAAAATTTAATTATTAACAATTTTCCGTATATTTTAATCAAAAAATTTAATGGTTAATGAATCGTAGATATAGATCAGTTATTGGAGGAGTTATTTTGAAAGAAATTATCGTACGCCCATATACATTTGAAGATGCAGAAGCTAAGTTACAGTTACATGTTGAAAATAAAGAACATTTTGAGAAATGGTCTCCTACGTTAAGAAAGGAAGATTTTTATACAATTGAAGGTCAAATGAATAGTATTAAAGAGTTTATGGAAAAAAGTGCAGAAGATAGTAGATATGATTTTGCGATTTTTAAAAAAGAAGAAAATGATCTAACTTTAATAGGAGAAGTACAGTTCATTTTTGTCACACGAGGACCAAAACAAAGTTGTATGGTTGGTTATCATATTGGGGAAAAATTTAATGGTCATGGATATATGACGGAAGCTTTGAAACTTGCTTTGAAAATTGCATTTGAAGATTTGAAGTTCCACCGAGTAACTTCAGAAGTAAATCCTGAAAATTTAGCGTCTTTACGCGTCCTTGAAAAGGTTGGATTTGTGAAAGAAGGATATTATCGTAAAAACTTAAAAATTAGAGATAAATGGTATGATCATGTCTGTTTGGCAATCTTAGAAGAAGAATTTGCCGAAAAGTTAAATTCAGTAAAATAAATAGTTTAAGATAAACAACTAAATGCTTAACTTTTTTATGAGAAATAATTTGAATATGTAAAGATAAAGTTACATTTAATTACTTGTATATAGTTTTGATGCATTTACGACATATTTTTTAATTTGTCACAAAATTTTAACAATTAAAATGAAGGAAAATTGACATATTTAGCTAATTAATAAGTAAGGGGGTTCATACACTCTTTTCTTTTTAAAAATCGATGCAACTATTCGATTTAAGTGTAAGATGCTCAAAGTAAAAAATATGGTGTAAAAAAGGAGTGGTAGGGATGAATTTCTACATTATATCGGAAGAGAAAGAAAACCAAAACATTCATTATTACTGTATCGCTGCAGGTAGCCATCGCTACGACTTTGCTGTTATCTTTTCAGAAAAATTTCTAGGCAAAGCAATGGTTGTATCAATTCAAAGTGGAAGAATGGTTCTACTTTGCAGAGAAGATATAGACCATCCAGAACACTGGGAACATAAACTAGGAATTGCATCTGAGGACATCAAAGAAATAGAAGAATTTTTTCATTCTATTTTGGATCAACGAATTTTTAGCGATCAATATTAAAAAGCGAGAGTCTCCATATTTTAGGAGACTCTTTTTAATTGTATTCCTAAGTACATGTTTGGATTCTTATTTTAGTAATGAGCTATTTTGCTATCTCATTATTATTATTGTACAAAAAATCAAAATAACACTTCGACAAAATATCACTTCACAAAACACTAAATATATTAATAATTCCCCGATTAAATGTAATAAGCAACATAATTGCTTTTATTCCCCCAATTTACTCTTAATTCTAGTGTATAAAAAATTTGAATTAAATTTATTTGCCCTGGAATCAAAAAATAAGGAAATTTTTTCTATTTATTTTAAATTAATATTAAAATATATGTTATTTTATTATAGACACCTTACGATTAATAAGAGATTGTTACAATTATAGCTTTTACTCTATTAATATTAAGAAAAACACATGTTTTGTTAATTATGTTATAGGTAATTTGACCTTGAAACTGCTCGGAAATTTAAATTATTAAATCCAAAATTCCTGTTTTTGCGTAATCTAAAAGGTATTTTCGAGTGTTTACTAGAAAATAATTCCAAGAGAAAGGAGGGGACTCACTGTTTTGATTTGGAACTGATGTAACTATATATAAAGTTTAATCCATTTAGTGATAAATTCTAATCTATCATTTAAATAAATGGAGAAATGGTTAGTTGTTACATATGTTTGTCTAGTTAATTTACTTTGAATCTATTAAAAAAGGGGCTCAACAATGAAGAAAAAAAATTATTTAGCGCTACCTGTATCTACCATTCTATTATTTTCAAGTATTTACTCTGGAACGGTTCAAGCAGCATCAGTAACAGGGGCTAATAGTTCAGTTACTAATCAGGTAGACTCTGGTAAAAACGTTAGAAAAAGCCAAATGAAAGAAGTACCAAAAGTAAGTGGTAAAGTACTCCCGAAAAAGGCAGAATCTAAAATTGAAACTAAATTAAGAGATAAATTAAAAAATAAACAGTTCGTAACAAAACATAATGAACAAACAGGTGAATTAATCGTTAAATACAAAAAGAAAGTAACTTCAGGTGAAATTAATACTCTTCAGAAAAAGTATTCTTTAAAGTCTTCAAAGAAATTAAAGAATTTAAATGCTGAAGTAGTAAAAATCCCAACTGGTGAAAGCTCTACTGAGTACATAACTAAGTTGAAAAAAGATCCAAATGTTGAATCGGTACAACCGAACTACAAATATTATGCTTCTGACTTCAATAATGCGAATGACTTTTATGATCAATTATGGGGACTTAATAATAAAGGTCAAACGATTAATGATAGTGTAGGAAAAGTAGATATTGATGTCGATGCACCTGAAAGCTGGACTAATTTTAGTTCAAAACTTTCAAAACCCGAAGCGCAAGTAGTAGTTGGTGTAATCGATACTGGCGTGGATATTAACCACCCAGATTTAGCAGGTAAAATTTGGACAAATACTAAGGAAATTCCTAATAATAAAATTGATGATGATCATAATGGTTATGTTGATGATGTAAATGGTTGGGATTTTTATAACGATGATAATACCGTTTATGATGCACTTGATGGAGATGAACATGGTACCCATGTATCCGGTACAATTGCTGCAGCTTTAGAAGGTCCAAGTTTAAAAGATAATAAAGGAGTAGTTGGTGTTGCTCCTAATGTAAAAATTTTACCATTAAAGTTCATCGGTCCTTTTGGAGGTACTTCTGCAGATGCGATTGAAGCAATTGAATACGCTAAAAGTATGGGCGTAAAAATTACAAATAACAGCTGGGGTGGTGGAGAATATGATCCATTACTTGAAGAAGCAATTGCAAATTCTAATAGCTTATTTGTAGCCGCTGCAGGTAATGACGGAATGGATAATGATGAAATGGAAGCTTATCCGGCAAGCTTTGAAAGTTCAAATATATTATCTGTAGCTGCTGTTGATAATAAAGGTAACTTAGCTCCTTTCTCGAATTATGGTGCAGAATCTGTTGATGTTGCTGCTCCTGGAGTTGACATTTTAAGTTCAATCCCTAAATATCCAATCGATGATATTACAAAATTATTAAAAATTGACAAAGCGGGAGCATCAGCTCAAATTGCTGGAGACAATTACAAAGCAATCTTTGATGGTATTGGATTTGAAAAGATATCTGAAAAACAAAGACAGGCTGCTTTTGATAAAGCATTAAGTTATTTAGATTTAACGGACACGAATAAAAAGATTTTACTAGTTCAAGATGATGAAAATGATCTTGCAGACATGCTCAAAGACATCCCTGAATTATCAAAAATCTTTAAAAACTATTTACCGACATATCAAAAATTGTTATCTAAGTATTCTTCAGTAAATACAGTTACAATCAGTTCTGAATCTTCTTTATCAATGAAAAGTACTGATTTATCACAATACGATGCAGTAATTTGGTTTTCTGGAAATGGTATTGGATTTAACTCTGAAGAAGGTACTACTTTAACAAAATCAGATACTGAGTTATTAAAAAATTATCTTTCGAATGGTGGTAAGTTATTATTAACAGGGATTAACGCCTTAGAAGGCCAAGAAAAATCATCGTTTGTACAGGATAGTTTACATTTAAATGTTTTTTCTAACATGGGTCCAAGTTTAAATGTTGAAGGTTTATCTGAAGGGATCTATAAAGATACTAAGTTTGAGGTTAATCGATATGATTTCCCTTACTACATGGCTGATTATGTACAATCGAATGATCCAAAGACAGTCATTAATTCTAAATATGTTTCTGATTATACACAAAGCTACGATTACTATAGTGGTTCATCTATGGCAACTCCGCATACTACGGGTGCTGCTGCTATTTTATTAGGTTTACATCCGAATATGTCACCAGAGATGCTTAAACTATATACAAGTGCAAAAGGAGCAAAATTAGAAACACTAAAAGGATTTGTAAGCACAGGAAAAATAGTTAAATCATCAAATTTAAATAACTTTGATGACAATGATACACCTGGTATTCCATTAGATAAAAGTGTATTAAATGGAAGTCTTGATTCTACAAAAGATAAAAATGATGTTTATGCAATATCATTAAAAGAAGGCCAAGGCATCACATTCTCATTGAATGGACAAGCAGGAAGCGATTTTGATTTGTATGTATATGATGAGTCAACTACTAGTGTAAATAATAAGAATGGTATGGTTGCTTACTCAGAGAACATAAATTCATCAAAAGAGAAGATTAATTTTATTGCTCCTAGAACTGGAATCTATTTTGTAAATGTCTACGACTTCAAAGGATCAGGAAACTACAAACTTTATTCTGGTAATTTCGGTGGATCGTATGAAGATGATTCAGAATCAGTAACTTTAGATGGAGAATGGAATCCAGTATTCAATGAACAATTCTCTGAAGGAATGGCAGGAGTCCTAAATTCTATAGGTGAAGTTAATTTCTCATTTGTTGGGTCAAGCATTGAATGGCAAGGTTTTAAAAATCCTTCTCAAGGAATTACCGATGTTTATATTGACGGTAAAAAGATTGCATCACCATCGCTTTATAATGATACGTTAAAATCGAAACAAAGTTTATTAAAATATGATTTTACAACTTATGGAAACCACTCAATAAGAATTGTATGGACAGGAAAAAATGATCCAGCGGCAAGAAAATCTGCTACAGGGATCAATTTAGATCGATTCATTGTAAAAGATAATCCGATTGCATTAAAAACATCTTTTGATACGGTAAAAAAATATCCAGTTATTTCATGGACTGCTCCAAAATGGGCTGAATCGTATACTATTTATCGCAAAGATTCATCACAAACTGATTATGTACAATTAAATAAAACACCGATCACTACAACGTCTTATACAGATACAACTGCAATGACGGCTGGAAAAACGTATAATTATGTTGTCGTAATTAATACAAAGGATAAAACTGAGACACCATATTCAAAATCTATTAATTACGTAAATGATGATGATACAAAAGCAAGAATTTATATAACAGGTACTGCAAAAGGAAGTCTTAATCCTGACGCAAAAGACTTTAAAGATGTTTGGGCTAAAAATTTATTAGCAGGCAAAACATATGAAATCGCATTAACTGGCCCTTCCAATGCAAACTTTGATCTTTCATTATACAACATTGGTACATCAACTATTTATGGTGCGAAAGAATTGAAAAAATCTGCTAGTACTACATCTACTGAAAAAATTGTATTTAAACCAACAAAAACTGGAATGTACTACATGGTACCATCTGCTGTAAAAGGCTCTGGCCAATATAGTCTAAATATTTCAGTGCAAACGACAAAAACAGTAGAGAACACTGATGCTAATGTTAAATACTCTGGAACTTGGAGTAAGTTAAAATATACGAGTGCATCTGGTGGCACGATTAATCAAACAAAAGGGTCTACTGGATCACTTCAATATAATTTTAGTGGTACAGGAATAACTGTTTATGCTTTAAAAGATAAGAATATGGGTAGAGCTGATGTTTATATCGATGGTAAAAAAATCAAGCAAATTGATCTTTACTCTTCTAGTCGTAAATATAAAGTAAATGTTTTCGATATTCAAAATCTAGCAAACAAAGCACACACTATTAAAATTGTTGCTACAGGTACAAAATCTAGTGCTGCAACAAATAAGTTAATAAATGTTGATTCGTTTAAATTAACTCAGTTTACATTAGTTAAATAATTTGAATAATTATTTACAAAACAAAAATCCTGATTGCTCTAATGAGTATATCGGGATTTTTTTTGAAGTTAGATTAGTCTCATTACCTTTACTAAAGGGAAATCACGTTAAACACTAATTATCAACCCTATGTCTACAACAGCTTAAAAAACACGGTTGCCAACCTTTGAATCAGCTACACTTAGTTAGACAACCTTTTATCTCCATTTTATGTGCAATAAATAGGAGTTGCTTTAAATATGGTGAGGAGTATCGATTATTCGAAGTAGTGATGTTGTGGCTTTCTTCGCAAATTGTTCGGCTGGTTCTTGACCTGTTTTTTCCCATTCAACAAAAGAACTGTACAATGCCCAAGCAAACATTGCAGCTTCTAAGCGATTTTCAGTTTGTAGGATATGGGTTACAATCAACGTTAATTGCTCTTTTACTTTTTCCTCAATCATTTGAGTAAATGTATTATATCCTCGCCTACAATGCGTATGCATATTTTCGTGTATTTTCACAATTGATTTAAACATTTGAACGACTGTTTCCTCATTGAGTTCCTGATTACAGTTAAATTGTCCCTTCATGATATCCTTAATTCTTTCTGTTAACACCACATCAAGTAATACATACTTATCAACGAAGTGAGTATAAAATGTAGCTCGATTAATTGTCGCTACTGCTGTTATATCTTTGACAGATATTTGATCGAAATTTTTTGTAGATATTAGCTGATTGAAAGCGTCGACAATCAGTTGTCGTGTCCGAACGGCACGGGGGTCCATCGATTGCGTATTCATATTTTTTAACCTCTCCTTTGTCAACAACTTTTAAGAAGTGTTGTGTAAACTACAAATTTAAAGAACTGTTTATGGTAGTATGGCTCTTAGCATTTTATAATACATTTATACAACACGTGTTGTCAACGCTAACCGTTAGTAACGGAGTGAGTTTTTAATGGTATTTATACAGACCATACAACTTTCTCAGTTACAGCGAGATTCCGGATGCAGTTCACAATATGTGTTGTAAATAAAATGTTTATAGGAGGAGATTTTAATGAGTAAACATAAAAATAGTTCCGTCGAACACACTTTTTTAAATAACCACTTGGTTTCTGGTCCTTATGAACGACTTTTTTTGCAACCTGGACAAGAATTCGCCTATGTGAATAACTATCTTAAGCACATGGACGGTATTTTGGAGTATGAGTTTCGCTTGGAAGAATACTTCAATTTGAAAGTAATCGGCTTGCAATCAGTGTTGGGCAATGTGTCTGCTGTGGTGATTGATGACAAGTCGTTGAGCGAATTACCCGATTTCATTCAATACACTAACAGTATGTTTGTGGTGGATTCCATTGAAGCAGTGTATGAAAAAGCGAAACAGTTAGGCATACCAATCTTGCAACCACGTACTGAAAACATCATGGGCGCTCAAGGTCGATTACTATTGGCACCGGGCTATATTATTGAACTGGCTGAAGCCACCAATGAATCTTTATTTTATCCTGATGCTCGTAGCTTAGGTTATGTCGAGAATTAAGAGGAGATAGATGTAATAACATTTGGTGCTACTTATGAAGGAAAATGCTAAGCAGAGGATTGGACCAACAAAAGTAAATCAAAAAGATAATATGTTAGCTAGTTTAAGTATTAATCCTTTTCCTTGAAAAAAATTAAAAATAATAGTTGTCATAGCATACCAATCCAATGGGTTTGGTGTGCTATTTTTTTTCGCAAATTTTGTTTTGTCTCAGTCGTTTATATCCTCGCCTTTTAGCCACAATTTTCAAGAAATGTTGTGTAAGCGACAGATGGATAGAACTGTTTATGGTAGTATGGCGCTTAGCCTTTTATAATTCAATTATACAACATGTGTTGTATACAAAAAAACTGATAGTTTACGCTATATGATTCAGCCTTACGATTTAAGGGATAACGAACCTTTATCCCACCATTATTATTGCAGATGTCAAGCATGCGCATAATCTATTTGCATTTGCATATACCGCATAAAGATATGCAGAATGTGACATACGTGTTTAAAATCAATTAGCAGAAAAGGAAGTGTTACTTATGAAGGCAGTAGGTTATTGTAAATATGGTGGTCCTTCGGTTTTTGAAGAATTTCAAGTGATTGTACCTGAAATGAATTCAAATCAAGTTTTAGTCAAAGTATTGTATTCTAGCATACATCCTGTAGAAACCATTGTTCGTAGTGGTGCTTGGTCTGGAGGGATTCCCTTAAATAGAGTAGTTTTTCCCGGGACTGAAGTGCTAGGAATCGTTGAAAAAATCGGTAGTCAAGTTACTAACGTACACGTGGGGGAGACAGTCATTGCAAAGGTGCAAAATGCTGGGTATGCCGAATATGTTGTTGCAGATAACAATCGTATTTTTAAGAAGCCAGAGGATATGGATATAGAAATAGCAGCTGGTTTTTCTGGTGTTGGGATTACAGCTTATTGGGCATTAATTGGGTATGGCCGTATTAAAAAAGGAGAGACTGTAGTGATTCTGGGTGCTTCAGGAGGAGTAGGAAGTATAGCTGCACAAATAGCAAAGGATTGTGGATTGACAGTTATTGGAGTTGCAAGTACGAAAAATGAAGAGTATGTACTTTCCTTGGGAGCAGATCGATTTGTAGACTACAATGAAAAAAAAGAGATGGAAAAAATAAAAGGATCAGCAGATGTAGTCATTGATGCTTCGCTTCTTGGTAAAGGTGTTGAAAATGGTGTCAATTTATTAAAAGAAGGCGGACGCTATGTTACGTTAACCACTGATCCCCAAACAACTGTGTCCAATAAAAACGTTGAAATCATTGGAATGCGTGGAAGGTCTTCTTCAATGACTGAAAAAGAAGCAATTAATTACTTGTTTGATTTGAATAAACGAGTGGGATTAAAGTTAAAAACTGCGATGACTTTTCCATTAACGGCAGAAGGAGCTAAAAAAGCTCACGAAGCAATTATTGAAAAGAAAATACCAGGTAAAGTATTGCTAAAATCTAACTAGGTTGATGGACAAAAACTATAAAATTTTTGCATAAAAATAATGAGGAGGGTGTTAATAATGTTGTCTATTCGTACAACACAAGCTATTCCATTGCAACAAGGTGATGGTCGCCACTTACGCTATGTGATGCAGCCTAACAATTTAATGAATAATGATCCCTTTATCATTTTAGCTGATGACAAATTTGCTCATAATACATTTGCTGATCATCCACATAAAGGGATACAGACTGTGACATACGTTCTTGAGGGAAATTTACAACATTATGATAGTAAAACAGGCGGTGGTGGAAGATTATATGAGGGGGATTTTCAAATTATGACAGCAGGAAGCGGCATTATTCATAATGAGAATCCAGACCCAGGTGAAGACGTTCGGGTACTTCAACTGTGGGTAAATTTATCGAGTGAGGACAAAAAAGTACCTGGTCAATATGAAGATTTACCATATAGACAAGTACCAGTTCTTCCTATTGAAGGAGGCAAGATTGAAATATATGCAGGTGAAGTGAATGGTGTGGCATCTCCATTAAAACTGTTTACGCCATTCCTTTACACCGTAGTTTCACTTGAAGAGAGTGCAAGCTATGAGTTTCCTATTCCAGCTGGCTACAATAGTTATTTATATATGCTAGAAGGAAAGGCTAAGATAAGTGAACAACACATTAATACGTTTGATGTCGTGCACTTTGAACAGAATGAAACAGCAGACATTATACCTCTTTCTGCAACTGAAAGAACAAAATTTGTCATTTTCGCTGGGAAACCAATTAAACAGCCTGTTGTTGCAAGAGGGCCATTTGTTATGAATACAGTTGAAGAAATCAATGAAGCATTTGCTAGTTATAGAAATGGAACATTTATACAAGGAACATATTAAAAAAAGGTGGGAAATATGATGAAAGTACAATTTTATGCTGATTTTACATGTCCATTTAGCTATATAGGCAAACGTCTATTAGATCAAGTTATCGAACAAAGCGACGAAGAAATTGAATTTGAATTCAAATCTTTTCAGTTAACACCTGAGGCATCTACTGAGGTTGCTATTCCAACGGTAGAGATGTTAGCGAAAAAGTTCAATAAAACAAAGGCAGAGATGCTGTTGAGAACAGCACAAATAAAAAACGAAGCGAATCAATTTGGACTTGACTACAATTATGAAATTATGAAGGCATCTAATACGTTAAAGGCACACCGTTTAACAAAATGGGCTGCATCGTTTGGGAAAGCAAGAGATATAACTGAAGCATTCTTCTATGGATTATTTACAGAAGGGGCTAATCTAAATAACGAACAGGAATTATTACAAATTGTTGACTCTGTTGGCTTAAATAAGGAAGAAGCTAAAAAAATTCTTGATTCTGATGCTTTTACTAAGGAAGTCGATTCAGATAGACGGGATGCAAATACAAAAGGTATCCACAGTGTTCCAACATTTATCGTTGATGGTCAATATATCATTCAAGGTTTACAGCCAGTAAATGTGTTTTTACAAACTTTCAAAAAGGCTGCGATAAAATAATTATAGAGCATGGTAGTACTAAACTTTAAGGTATCAAATTTCTAAAAATGTCGTTTATTCATTAAATGGCCTCTACGGGACTTTAGTATCTGTATGATTTTTCTTGTTGTAGTCAGACGTGGCATTAGATTCGTTTTGCCGGACTAGATTGCTAGCTTGATGATCAAATCGTTCCATTAGCAGAGAATCAAATTTGCATCAGTATTAAAATCTATCTCGGTTTAATAATACTTTAATCCGAGATAGATAAAACAAATAACTAAAAAAGGATGAATTTAGAATGAGTATTATATGGTTAATAGGTCGTGTTCTTTTTGGCGTTTATTTTATAATGGTGGGTTTTAATCATTTTTCTAATTTCCAAGGGTTAAAACAAGCATCTCAATATAAAAAGATTCCTATGCCAGGTACTTCCGTTATCGTTTCGGGACTTATGCTTATAATTGGAGGAGCAACTATATTAACTGGCTTTTATGTTAGTCTAGGAGTATTATTACTTGTTTTATTCTTGGTGATATCAGCATTTACGGTTCACAATTTCTGGACATTAGAAGACCCAATGCAAAAAATGGGAGAACAAACCCAATTTATGAAAAACATCGCATTGGCATCCGTGGTGTTAATGCTACTCCAAATAAATGATTGGTCTTGGATGCTATAAACTTTTCATAAAGGTTAAGTCTTAAATAATATAAAACAAAGGTAGATGCCCCTTAAAGTAGATGTTGAAAAAATCACAGTTGATCCACATTGATTTTAAGGGGTGATTTTTTATGGCAAAAAAAGGGCAAAAGTTCTTGGTTTATCTGTTGATCCTGAACTTGCCTTTCAAAACTTGTTAGAAATGGCTGAAGATAGATAAACAAATCATTGAACGTTGTTATTTACAAAATCCATATGTAGAAACAAGGGAATGGACTCCACATTTGAAATGTCATTGAACGGTACTTTCCTTCATATTGTAAAAAACACTTGTTTTCAACGTGATTTCCCCCCATTACTTTTTTTAGTAATTTGTTTTTAAGCAAAATACGTATGATTAAGTGATCAAACTAAAGACATCAAGTAATCATCCATCTATTATTGATTTATTCAAATACTTTTTAGAAAGAACCTCAGAATGTAAACTCAAATCTTGTAGAAAAAATTTTTATTAATCTATATTGACATCTTTGTTTTTTCATAATATTATTATCTCATATTCAAGATATTTTGATTTGAAATAATTGGAGGTGTGATTCTTGGATAATGAATGCAAAACTCTTTGTTTTACTTTTTAAGCACTAATATGGGAAATATATATTGTAAAAAGCAATATTGTTTATTAGGTTCATAATAGAATTGGTCTTTTAAATACTGTGTAGTAACCAATCTAATAAAAATTTTTTTAAAATATTATCTCGAATTAAAGATAAAAACAATTAGGAGGATTTAAAGATGATAGATATTGGTTTATTAATTATTCGTTTAGTAATCGGTTTACTTTTTGTAGGTCATGGGGCTCAAAAACTATTTGGCTGGTTTGGTGGATATGGATTAAAAGGAACAGGTGGATGGTTTGATTCAATCGGCATGAAACCGGGTGTAATGATGGCACTTTTAGCAGGGTTAGCAGAACTGATCGCTGGAATTTTGCTTGCATTAGGTCTATTAACACCAGTTGCAGGATTAATCATTGCGGCAACAATGTTAATAGCAATTATTAAAGTTCATGGGCCAAATGGTTTATGGGCAACAGCTAATGGATACGAATACAACTTAACATTAATTTCAGTTGCTATTGGGTTAGCTTTAATTGGTCCTGGAAAATATGCATTAGATGCAATTTTATTTTAATTAATCACTTTAGAATTTATATAATGTTAAATAATGAATTTGAACATGAAAAAAAGAAATAATAGAAAATGAAAGACAAATAAAAGTAAGCTAATCGGTTTTGTTCGGTTAGCTTACTTTTATTTTAAACTATCATTAATTTATTTCATTAAGCAAAGCAATATACATAAACAAACATGAAGTTGTTGTTTTAAATGATATAAATTATGACTTTGAAACCATCTATTTACATATGTTTTAGTAATGATAAACTAGGAGGCAAAAAATTGGATTATCGAATTGAAAAAGATTCAATAGGTGAGATAAAAGTACCGGTCGATAAACTTTGGGGAGCTCAAACACAGCGAAGTTTTGAAAACTTTAAAATCGGTACTGAAAAAATGCCTATTCAATTAATTTATGCTTTGGCACTAATTAAAAAGAGTGCAGCAATTACAAATCATAAACTAGGTATATTAGATATTGAAAAGGCAGATGCAATCGTTGAATCAGTAGATGAAATAGTAAATGGTAGGCATGACAAACACTTTCCACTTGTTGTATGGCAAACAGGAAGTGGTACACAAACAAATATGAATGTTAATGAAGTAATCGCTCACCTTGGGAATAAAATTTTAGAAGAAAAAGGAATCAATCAAAAAATTCATCCAAATGATGATGTGAATATGTCTCAAAGTTCAAATGATACATTTCCAACAGCAATGCATATTGCAAGTGTTCTAGCAGTAAATGAGCAATTGCTTCCTGCAATAAAAAATATAAAAATGACATTAAACGAAAAGATGAATAAATTTAAACAGATTATAAAAATTGGCCGAACCCATTTGCAAGATGCAACACCTATAACTCTAGGTCAAGAGATCAGTGGTTGGCATCGAATGCTTGAAAAAAGTGAAAATATGATAATAGATAGTATGAAATATGTTGCCGAGTTAGCAATTGGTGGGACTGCTGTTGGTACAGGAATTAATGCACATCCGAGTTTCGGAACGATGATGGCTGAAGAAATTAGTTCGTTAACTGGACTTCATTTTGTTTCAGCTGAAAATAAATTCCAAGCATTAACAAGTCATGATGAAATTGTTTTTACACATGGCGCTTTAAAAGCATTGGCAACAGATTTAATGAAAATCGCAAATGATGTCCGCTGGATGGCTAGTGGGCCTAGAAGTGGGATAGGTGAAATAACAATTCCATCAAACGAACCAGGAAGTTCCATTATGCCAGGGAAAGTAAATCCAACTCAATCAGAAGCATTAACAATGGTTGTAACACAAGTAATTGGAAATGATATGACAATCGGCTTTGCTGCTAGTCAAGGTAACTTTGAATTAAATGTGTTCAAACCAGTCATTATTTATAATTTTCTGCAGTCAGTTAGACTACTTTCAGACGCAGTCAGTTCATTTGACGATCATTGTGCAAAAGGCATAGAAGCAAATATAGAAATCATTGAACAAAATCTAAATCGATCGCTTATGCTTGTAACAGCATTAAATCCTCATATTGGATACGAAAAAGCAGCAACAATTGCGAAATTAGCCTATAACGAAAATTTGACACTTAAAGAGGCCGCATTAAAAACTGGTTATTTGTCTGAGGAAGAATTCGATCGGATTGTAAGACCTGAAAATATGATTTAGTAAAATAATTTTTAATAATAAGCCTATTTATCTAAGTTACAGTCCTAATAAATAAGGACTGTATTTTTTATGAAGAAAAAACTTAAATAGCTGAGGACTCGTACTTAATAATGTGGTATATTATTCAACTTTTAAAAAGTATAAACATCCCTCTTTCTCGCTTATTCTTAACTAATAAATAAAATCAATCAACAAATTAACTTAATAATGCGAGCCCACTTTTTTAACAATTTCAACAACACCTTTTTTTTAAAGTACATTTAGAATATTTATGAGTATTTAAGAATATTTTTTGCTATTTTAAAGCGATTAGTTCTAACAATACAGTACTAATGACATAGTTTTTTTCATTTAAGCGTTTATTATCTAAATACTTAATCATAACCATTTAAAATTCTGTATTGTTCACATATCCAACCATTTATTACATTTATATATGGCTTCAGATATTTTTCAAAGGAGGGAGAGTAGAAGATATAAAATTGTTTAGATAGGAAGGTGGAGAACGAAGAAGCTAAGAAGTATTTAAACAGAATTAACAATTGGTCTTTAACAAAAATACTTAATTAAACATTTAACACCTAATTAATTACTTAATCAAAATAATAAAATGCTGTTTTTATTAGAGAGGATAACGAAATGAAAAAAAGAACTAATTGGTTTAAGAAAAGAACCGCAGTTGGCTTTGTTGCTTCAACCCTTGTAATCTCTAATGCTAATGTTTTATTTGATTTTCCAAATAGTAATGCACAAGAAATTAATCCTGATGATCAGATGACAAGCGTGATAGTCGAGATGGAAGGCGTACCTGCCATTGAAAGCTTGCCGAAAACGGAACTGATTGGAGCTACTTCAAGTAATACGGAAAGAAAATTGAACCAGCAAATTGAAAGCTTAAGACAATCACATGGTAAAGTCTTACAAAAAGTAAAGGATAAGCGAATTCCATACACCAAATCAAATGAATTTACGTTTTCTTTTAACGGTATGTCATTAAAGGTTCCTAAAAATAAATTAGAAGAATTGCGCTCACTTCCTGGTGTAAAAGCAGTTTATCCGGATAAGGAAGTTCGAGCAAATTTAACAAAAAGCGTTCCTTTAATTGGCGCTACTGATGTTTGGAATAAAAAAGACAAAAATAATCAAGATGCTACTGGTAAAGGAGTCACAGTTGCAGTAATTGATACCGGTGTCGATTATACACACCCAGACCTTGGCGGGGCGCTTGGAGCTGGACATAAAATTGTTGGTGGTTATGATTTTGTCAATAAAGATGCTGATCCTATGGATGACCAAGGACATGGAACACATGTCGCTGGTATTATCGGAGCGAATGGAAATTTAATGGGAGTAGCACCCGATGTTTCGATTACTGCTTATAAAGTTTTGGACAATAATGGAGGAGGAAGTACCTCCGATGTTATTGCAGGAATAGAAGCATCTATATCCCCAGATAATCCATACCCTGCAGATGTTATTAATATGAGTCTTGGTGGTGCAGGTGATGAGAACGATCCCGTCTCGAAAGCTGCTCAAAATGCTGTTGATGCAGGTGTAGTTGTAGTTGCTGCTGCCGGTAATAATGGCCCTAATTACGGTACGATCGGAGCACCAGCAATTGCAAAAGGTGTACTTGCTGTTGGGGCAAGTTTAAGTGGCATAAAAGTTCCTGAATTGAAAATGATTTCCCCAGTTAAAGAGAATTTGAAAGTTAGTCGCCTTGATTTTTCAGCAAATCCACAAGAGGCACCGACAACTCGTGAGGTGGTAGATGTTGGAAAAGGTGGTTCTGAAAAATTTGAAGGTAAAGATGTAAAAGGAAAAATTGTACTTATTCAAATACCACACGATGTTAATCCATATTTACATGCCTATACAGAGTCAATCAGAGCAGAAGAAAAAGGTGCATACGCTACCGTATTTTTCCAGCCAGACCAGGATGATAGTGCTGGTCCTGGAGCTGGAATAGGAAATGTTACATCATCTCTAGAAAAATCCAATCCTTTTAGCAAATTCATTGGACAACATCAATTCAAAGCAAGTTCTTCAATGGATGGAAGGCTTGATTCATTGATTGCTATGGGGACTGATGACTCAACAGCTCAGGAAATAAAGTCAAACTTGGCCAATGGACCTGTTAAATTAATGTTGACAGGAAAAGACGGAACGGATCTTATGGCAAGCTTTAGTTCACGTGGTGACTTCAATGGAAAGCCTGATCTAGTAGCACCAGGTGTTGAAATAAAATCTACGTACATTAAGACTGAGTACAATGATTCTGGTTATACAAGAATAAGCGGGACAAGCATGGCAGCCCCTCATGTAGCAGGTGCAGCTGCACTATTGAAACAACTTAAACCGACTTGGAAGAGCACTGATATTTCTAGTAATTTAAAAGAAACGGTGAAGCGACTTTCATCATATGATGTCGATTCACAAGGTGCTGGAAGATTGGATATCAAAGCTGCTGTAGAAACCAATGTGGTTGCATCTCCAAATGCCTTAAATTTCGGCATGGCAGATTTGAAAGGTTCTAAAATTCAGAAAAGTGCAACATTAACTTTGAATAATTACGGCGATAAACCTGTTGAGATCGATTTCACTATTAAAGACGATATAAAATCAGAAGCTGCTATTACAGTAAACCCATCACATATTCAAATAAAACCCGGTAGACCGGTTAATGTTACAGTGAATATTAACATGAAACGACCTGAACAAGATACGAATATCACTGGTTGGGTAGAAGGTAAAATTAAAACTGGGAAAAATTCACAACATTTAAGGATACCATACCAGTTTATTGTAAGACATTTCCAGATTACTGCTACACCAGATCCAACACCCTCAACTGTAAATGAATCAACGGCTTATATTTACAGTCCAGTTCAATTGTCACAAGCACCAAAAGTGACATTAAGAACTCCAAATGGAAAAACTAAAAAAGTGACTGCTGTTTTAGACCAAGGCAGATGGTGGAAGGCTAAATTACCAATTGATGAATCAGGTATCTATCGAATTGATTCAAGTTCGAAAATTAAAAATTCCTTAAATGAAGAAATGACAATTATCGGTTCAGGTTATATGGAAAAATTAACCCCAAATAAAGAAAAAGAGACTAATTGGAAATCAGTTGGTCCATACTCAAATACTGGTTTGATAAATTTTGGTAAAAAGAATTCTAATCAAATGAGAGTTTTAGGGAAGCAGCATCTATCATTTTTCCGTTCTGAAGATAACGCTAAAACGTGGAATGAGTATCAAAATTTTCCTGCGGCAGATGGGGATGGTAGAGCAATAGTTGTTGATCCTACAAATGACAAAAATCTGTTTGTAGCTCTTAATTCTTATCAAAGTGATCCTACTTACATTGGTAAAATAGTAACTAGTAATGACGGTGGGAAATCATGGAAAAATTTACCTTCTCCAAACGTCTTTATAGTAGATTTAATGATAGATAAATCAGGGAAAAAACTAGTTATGATAACTGAACACGAAATCTATGTTAGCACGGATCGTGGAATCAATTGGACAAAGAAGCCGGGTTCGTGGACAAATCTTACTAAATCAAAACTTCATAACAATGACCTTTACTTTTACTCATACTTTGAAGGAATAAATGTTATTAAAGATGTATTCTCTGGTGTTGCTAAATCAAAACTATTGTATACTCCACAAAATGGTACATTTATAAATGAGATTGACGCAAATGATGATATTTTAATCGCAAGTACAACTAATACCGATAAGAATGGTATGTACATTTCATTAAATAAAGGTAAAGATTGGAAGGAATTAACACACAATGGTATACCATTTAAGAGTGTATCTCGACTTGAAATTCTAGAAAGGAATATATATGTTGGGACAGCATATGATGGGATTTGGAGAAGTGACGATAAGGGTAAATCATGGAAAGTAATGAAAAAACCACTCCCTGGGTATAGATCGTATGAAATTGATTTTGAATTAGGTCCAAAATCTACGGGTAAAGAAAAACGACAATTTTATGTAGCATCTGATCAAGCAGGAATCTATAAGACTCAAAATGATGGTGAGTCTTATAAACGAATTGGAATTCCTGGAGCAAATATTTACAGTTTAGCTATTGCTCGTAACTCTAAAGGATATCAATTACTTGCAGGTACGATCTCAAATACTTACATGACGCCTTTACCAACTCAAAAAAAGGTTGATTCGTCTGTTTTAGAATGGGGAACATCAGGAAGTGAAGGTATGGTGGGAGAAGCTGTACAACATATTGCTACTTCTCCAAAAGAACAGAATGTTGTTTACAAAATACGCTCAGGTACAGATGGACCGTATTTTTATAGTAGTAAAGACGGTGGTAAAAAATGGGATCTAAAATCTAAACCTAAAGTACCTCCACTTGATTTGATAGTTAGTCCAACCGATTCTAATCAAATCATCATTTCTTATTACATTCCATTAACTAATGAACGTGGAATCATCATAAGTATAGATGGTGGAGTAAATTGGAAAAAGTATAAACAAAACCACATCTTCTTTGCATTAGCTGCTGATCCTAAGGATCCTAATCGAATTTGGGCAGGTGGAAACGAAGGTTTATTCTTATCTAAGGATAAGGGAAAAACTTTCGAGAAAATTCAAAATATTTCTGTGAACAGTATTTCGATCGATTCTAAAAATCCAAAGCATATAGTGGTCGGTGGAAACCATTTATATTTAAGTAAAAATGGTGGCAAAACCTTTGAAAAAGCACAAGGTGTGGGAAGTGATGAGCTTCATATAAAAATAAATGATATTCTTATTTCTCCGAAAAATAGCAAAATCATCTATGCAGCCACGGGTGCATTTAGAGAATACGGTCTTCTAAAAAAAGGTCGAGGCGTATTAATGAGTGTTGACGGAGGGAAAACTTGGAAAAATATTTCCAATGGATTACAGAATAGGAACGCTACAGCACTAGAACTTTCCCCTGATGAACAATTTTTGTTTGTAGGTACACAGGGTGGCAGTGTTCACAGATTGAATTTGACTAAAAAATAATGTTAGTAGATGTCCCTATTCCAATTCATGGAGTAGGGATATTCTTTTATATTTTGTTTTTTTAGTATTATTCATATTAGAACGTAAAATATAACAAAATATAGCAGATGAATTGTCTTTAAACATAAATACATCGAAACTATACCGAAAAATCGATAAAGACGTTTTAATATTTAACTTTCATGAGATTATATTAATATATGATTGGATTTATTGAATTAATTTTACGAAAAGATATTTGGATTGGTTACTGAGAATTAAGCTCCTAGATTCTGGAGTGGATCCAATTTTGGAGGCATAGTATTTTATGAACTATACGATTTATATTATTGAAGATGATATTTCAATTAGTCGTTTACTTAAAGAACACATTGATAAATATGGCCTATCAGCTATAATTGTTGAAAACTTTGAAAACATTATGGAAGAATTTCTTCTCATCAAACCACATCTAGTCTTACTTGATGTAAATTTACCAAGGTTTGATGGATTTTATTGGTGCAGGAGGATAAGGGAAAAATCTAAGGTCCCTATACTTTTTATTTCCGCTAGAGAAAGCGGTTTGGATCAAGTTAGGGCTCTTGAAAATGGTGCAGATGACTATATTACAAAACCATTCTCATATGAAGTAGTGATGGCCAAAATAAATAGCCATATAAGACGGGCCATTGGGGATTATGCTAATCCTTTAGGTGAGCGGATAATCGAAATGGAAGGATTAAAATTTTACGTTGAAAGACTAGAAGTTACGTTTCAAGGTAAGACGATCCTCTTGACAAAAAAAGAAGCAATTTTGCTAGAAAGTCTGATTCAGACATACCCTAAGGTGGTTAACCGAGACTATCTCTTGGAACAAATGTGGGATCACTCCGATTTTGTTGAAGAAAACACTCTAAACGTAAATGTAACAAGGCTAAGAAAAAAACTACAAGACCTTAATATTGCGAATGGAATTCAAACAATAAGGGGTTTGGGCTACAAATTAAACAAGAGTTGGTAGGAGGTTAGAATAATGAATTTATTTTTAAAGGAGCACCAACCGTTTATTGTTGTTTATTATTTCTCCGTGATTTTAACTACTTTTTATTGTGTTCTTGCTGGGAATTTTCCACTTTTTGATACTATATATATCTTTATTTTCAATTCTTTCATTCTTACCGTTTTTTTAGGGTGGAAATTTATTAAAACTAAAAACCTCTATATTTTATTCAAAAGTAAATTCGATTCTATTGAGGAAACTTCTTTAGATCAAGGTGATTCCTTTTGGGGAAGACATCTAACTTCTTTGTTACGGCAGCAATACCAATTATTTGAAATAAACATGAATCAACTAAACAAAAAACATCAAGAACATTTAACCTTTATCAATCAATGGGTACATCAAATGAAGACACCACTTTCGGTCATCCGGCTTCAGCTTGAAGCACACGCTGGAGAAGCTTATGCACACGGTTTGAGTGATGAAGCATTAAAGCTTGAAAAAGGACTAAATATGGCCTTATATTATGCTAGAATTGATTCCTTTGAAAGTGACTTTGTGATCGAAAAGAAAAGCTTGAAATCGTTAGTATTGGAAAGTATCAGTCAAGAAAAAAAGCTATTTATCAAGAATAATATAATGCCTAAAGTAAAAGTAGATGAAGCAATTGAAGTATATACCGATGTAAAATGGCTTAAATTTGTAATTGAGCAATTGATTACAAACGCCATCAAATATTCTAAAGGGAAAGGAAAATATTTGACAGTTTCTGCTTTTAGAAAAGAAAAGTATGTTGTATTGGAAGTGATTGATGAAGGAATTGGGATAAATCCAAAGGATATTAGGAGAGTCTTTCAACCTTTCTTCACAGGTGAAAACGGCAGAATATTAGGAGAATCTACTGGAATGGGTCTATATCTTGTAAAAAAGATCTGTGAAAACTTAAATCATAAAATTTTAATTGAATCTGAAGTGAACCGAGGTACTAAGGTCAGTATTTTGTTTGATAATATTTTAACAAATCATATCTAATAATAAAAAGAACATGTTTTACTTTTATACATGTTCTTTTTATTTACGCTTAAACCTTACAATAATGTAAGAATAGAGTAATAAATATGACTCGCTTGTAAAGAAACGATAGATATATATTTTGATTAAAAGGAGGCTAGAAAATGGAAATGCTCAAAGTTAGTCATTTAAGTAAAAACTACGGAAAAGAAGTAATATCTCATGCTATAAAACATATAAGTTTTTCAATTGAACCTGGAGAATTTGTCGGAGTTATGGGGCCATCGGGTAGCGGAAAGACTACATTACTTAATTTGATTTCTACTGTTGATCAACCAACAACTGGTGAAATTCAAATTAAAGGTATTAATACAAAACAGTTGAATAGTGATGATTTAGCTCTCTTTAGACGTAGGGAGCTTGGTTTTGTCTTTCAAGATTTTAATTTACTCGATACTTTAACAATTGCAGAGAACGTGGTGTTACCACTTACCTTAGATAATATTTCCGTATTAGAGCAAGAGAGTAAGTTGTATAGTATCGCAAAAACTTTACGGATTGATCATCTTCTTGACAAAAGGACTTATGAAGTTTCAGGTGGTGAGGCACAAAGAACAGCAATAGCTAGAGCGATCATTCATAATCCTTCACTACTCTTGGCAGATGAACCGACTGGAAATTTAGATTCCAGATCAGCTAGAACTGTGATGGAATTGTTTGAGAAAGTTAATAAAGAGCAAAAGCTGACAACAATTATGGTGACGCACGACCCTGTGGCAGCTAGTTATTGTGAGAGGATTATATTCATTAAAGATGGTTTGATTTATAATGAAATTCATAGTGGAGGGAGTAGACTGCAATTCTATCAACAAGTAATTGATGTCCTTTCACTTTTAGGTGGAGATCCTTATGGATTTTAAACAGTTTGCGACCAGAAAAGTCATACGCAATGGCAAGGTTTATTTCGCATATTTTTTAAGTATATTCATTTCCGCAACTTTATTTTTCTCTTTGACCATGTTTATACTTCATCCCGAAAAAGGAACATTCAAGTCCTATATCAAGGTATCTCTTTTTGTCGCGGAATTTATTACTTATTTGTTTTTGTTTTTCTATGTATTTTATTCTAGCGGTGTATTATTGAAAAAAAGGTATAAAGAATTTGGAATTCTATATACGCTAGGCATTTCAAGAAAACAACTTCTTAAGATGATTTATATTGAAAATATGATAATTAGTGTGGCTGCAACAATTAGCGGCATCATTACTGGCTTAGTGTTCTCCAAACTATTTTTGGAAATCATCGAAAAACTTCTTAGGCTTCCTTCTTTACCGTTTTATTTTCCGATAAAAGCTATACTTATTTCACTTGTTTGTTTTTTGTTACTTGGCATTTTCGTCTCATTAATCACATCATTGTTTGTAAAGGAAAAAGAAATACTGCATTTACTAAAAGCAACAATATCAGCTAGTCCTGCTCCTAAATATTCAAAGTATATTGCATTCTTAGCCTTTATTTTATTAATTTCAGGATATATATTATCTTTTTTTGTAAATCAAATATATGCAGTATTTATCTCTGGTAACTTAATAGAGAATAGTTGGATTTATTGGCTTATTTCTAAAGGAGGTATTTTTGCAGGGTTTGTTCTAGAGAAATTAATATTAATCATTATCGGTATAGTCGTTATTGCCACTTATTTATTATTTTCCCAATTCATTATTTTTGGAATTGATTTATTGAAAAAAAATAAATACTTTTATTTAAGAAGCACCAATCTAATTTGGGTCTCTAATTTATTTCATCGCATACGTGATAATGCCAGAATGTATTTCATTATTACCATCACTTCTACAGCAGCTGTAATATTAAGTGGCGCTTCTTTCACTTTTTGGACAAATACCTTAAGAGATATAGAAAAGAGATATCCGATAGCGTTTACGTATGAAAGTTATCATAAAGAAGCGCCATTTACTGCAAAAGAAGTTCATTTTATAGAAGATCAATTAAAGAAAAATAGTCTATCTTATGAAAAATTAGTTGTCGAAAATAAATATCTTAAACAAAAGAATGCCCCTGAAATAGTTGTAATGAAATCTAGTGTATATAATCAATTTGCAAAACATTTAAACTTAATACCATTAATCTTAAAGAAGAATGAAGCCATTAAGATCATTAATCCAAAAAATCCAACCGAAAATATTCTTAAATCGGTTGGAGGAGTGAAGGTTCATATTAAGGAAAGTATTGAACTATCAATACCAAAACAAGATTATTCATTTTATGTGATTAATGATGAGTTATTTAATCGCATTGAAAACAAATATTTAATACCTTCAAAATATGCTCAGTATTTTTTTAATGTTAAAGATTGGACAGATACTTATACGATTTATGATAAGTTTGAGAAAAATTTCGGAAATAATACTAATTCATTATTTTTGTCGAAATCCCATATTTATGAGACTGAAAAAAGAGCATATGGTACGATTATGTTTTTATCGTTTTACTTAAGCATTATTTTCTTTGTAGCGACAGGAAGCTTTATCTATAACAAATATTATATGGATGAGGAAAGTGATAAACAGAAATATAAACAATTGCATAAGATAGGGGTAACTTTTAAGGAAATGAAAAAAATTATTTCAATTGAAATTGGCGTTATGTTCTTATTACCGTATATCGTTGCAACAATTCACTCTACAGTTGCTTTAGAAGCTATGAAAAGGATTTTTAAGCTAGATGTTGGCACTGCCACGATTACCGTTTTGAGCACTTTCTTGCTCTATCAGATTGTTTATTTCCTTATTATTTTTAAAAGTTATTTGAATGTAATAAAAAAACATCTTATCTAGAGCTAAAAATAGGATTTTATTTTTGCATCCAACTACAAAGGTTGGATGCTATTTTTTGTTTGCTTAAATAGATCGCTATTTTATTTCTTAACACATCCATTTTCATATGATCCCTAAATGAAATTAACAATGGAAACCTTACAATTCTGTAAGGAAACAGAAAGATTAATCGATACGTTAACCGGTTGCATCAGTGATATAAATAAGGTGTCTAAGACAACGAATTAAATTTACTCAAAGGAGTGCATATAAATGAAAAAACTTACTGTAGGAATATTATTTGGTGGAGTTTCTACTGAATACGAAGTATCACTTTCATCTGCTTCTTCTGTTATTCAACATATAAATAGAGATCAATATGATGTGGTAATGATCGGAATTACAAGACAAGGACGCTGGTTTCGATACAGTGGAGATGTTGAAGCCATCAAAGAGGATTGCTGGAGTGACCATTCAGGTTGTATTCCCGCGCAATTATCTCTTGATCGTTCCATGAAGGGATTAATTGAACTTGTTAATACAGAATACCGCTTTACCTCACTTGATGTCGTTTTTCCAGTAATGCACGGAATAAACGGTGAAGACGGTACCATTCAGGGACTTTTGCAACTTGCGAACATACCTTTCATCGGTTGCGATCTTATATCATCAGCAATGTGTATGGACAAACCTCTGTCTAAAATTTTGGCTAAAGAGGCAGGAATTCACGTTCCTCCATTTTTTATAGCAACAAAAGAAGTATTGGATGTAGATATTATTTTGGAGGCAGAAAGATTGGATTATCCCCTTTACATTAAACCAGCTCGATCTGGGTCTTCAATTGGAATTTCAAAAGCTTACAACCGAGATGAATTGGTAGCAGGTTTAAATGAAGCGTGGGAACATGATAACAAAATAATTATCGAGTCTCATGTTGAAGGTATTGAATTAGGATGTGCTGTTTTGGGAAATCGTGATCTTACTATAGGATTAATAGATGAAATTTCCTTATCAGGTGAATTTTTTGACAACACTGAAAAGTATACGCTTAGCAGTTCAACTATTCATATGCCTGCTCGAATTAGTCCCGAAAAGGAGAAAGAAGCAAAAGAAATCGCACTATGTATCTATCGCTTATTTGGGTGTAATGGGCTAGCAAGGATCGATTTATTCCTGACGCCTGATGGAACTCTCTTATTTAATGAAGTAAATACACTTCCAGGATTTACAGAGACAAGTCGTTATCCGAACATGATGCGTGGAGCAGGAATCGGATTTACAGAGCTACTCGATCGCTTAATACAAACTTCATTGGAGAGAGAAGGGATTTAATGGAGAAAACTATTAGTATTTGGAGTTCTGTTCCCAAATTTAAAGAAAAGGAAACTGACCACATTATTTTACAAAAGAATCAAATACATGAAGGAGAACTGATTTTGGTAAACAGGAATCACCCAGTTAAGATGCTCTCTCCGGACTTAATCCATTTGCCAACAGATATGCTTCAAGTCGTATCACCCGAAGAACCTTTTATTCAATTAGAGAAAGCATGCACGTTTCAGCTTACTAATTTAATTGATTATTGCGGAGGAAGGGAAGAAATCGCAATCGTTAGTGGTTACAGAACGAGGGAAGCACAGAATAAGCTCTATTGTAAATCCTTAATAGAAAACGGAAAAGAATTCACTACGAAGTACGTTGCTTTACCAGGTGCGAGTGAACACCAAACTGGATTAGCCGTGGATGTTGGCATTCATCAATTGGAGACTGATTATATCAGACCAGAATTCCCAGATAAAGGAGTAGGCAGAAAATTTCGAGAAGAAGCCACTGAATTCGGTTTTATCCGTAGGTACAAAGATGAAAAAAGTGACATAACAGGTATTGCAGATGAACCTTGGCATTATCGATTTGTAGGACATCCGCATTCAGTCATTATTGATCAGAAGAATTTATGTTTGGAAGAATATATCAACTATATAAAACAATTTCAATATGGGAAAAAACATCTATATCTAGAGCTAGGTGATCATTTATATGAAATTTATTTCACGTTTGCAGAGCGAAATTTTACCACTATTACAGTTCCGGCTAACGATTGTAACTGGACAATCTCTGGTAATAACGTAGATGGTTTTATCGTAACTACGCATTATTTGAAATGGGGGGACCGGAAATGATATGTGAGGACTATAGGGCATGGGTCGAAATTGATCTTTCTCGGCTCGAAAATAATGTTATTGCGTTAATGGATCTCCTTCCTAGAGGAACAGAGCTTATGGGAGTTATTAAAGCAAATGCTTACGGCCACGGGAGTGTGGATATTGCAAAACGGTTAGTACAGTCCGGGGTACATCATTTTGCCGTAGCAGAAATAGATGAAGCAATCAAACTGAGAAACTATGGGATACTAGAAGAAATTCTGATCCTTGGATACACGCCAACACACCGTTTGGAAGATCTTTTAGTTTACGACCTAACTCAAACAGTTGTTAATGCAGAAGATGGTGAGCGTCTTGGGAATTTTGGTAAACTTATAAAAGTTCACGTTAAAATCGATACCGGCTTAAACCGTTTAGGTGAACCTTATGTACGTACAGACAAAATATTATCGATATACAGGCAGAAGAATTTACAAATTAAAGGAACCTTTAGTCACCTAGCCGTAGCCGATAGTCTCCAGGATCGACATGTTAATTTCACGCGTGTACAGTATAATCGCCTTCAAAAAATAGCTGAACACATACGAGAAAATGGATATAACCCAGGAAAGATTCATATTCTTAATAGTTATGGCATAATCAATCATCCCTACATGCAATCGGATATGGTTAGACCGGGACTTGCAATATACGGTGTTCTCTCTAAAAAGGACACTTCTGTGGGCTCAAAAATAAATTTATTGCCCGTTTTATCACTCAAAGCTAGAGTTTCACGTGTCAACAAAATAAAAGCTGGGGATTCAGTAGGTTATGGACTTAGTTTTACCGCAGCCCGTGAAAGTGTCGTTGCGACGGTTACTATTGGATATGCAGATGGTATTCCTAGACAGTTATCTAAACTAGGAGGTGAGGTATTAATCTGCGGCCAACGAGCTTCAATAATAGGAAACATCTCCATGGATCAACTTTCCGTAGATGTAACTGAAATCAGCAACATTCGACAAGGTGACATAGTAACCTTGATTGGACAAGACGGTTCTGAAACGATAAGTTGTGAAGAGATAGCCTCATTGACTGGCACGATTACAAATGAGTTACTAAGCACCATTGGAGATCGTGTAAAAAGAAAAATTATTAAATAAAGAAGCGTTCAAATACCTGGATTCTAATATAAAAAAATTAAATAAACAAATATGATTTTTCAAATTTACCAAGTCATAAAGACAAAAATAAAAAAGAGAAGCTAATTTGTCATAAAAGAGGGGAAAAATGAATTCAATCCTGAAACTTATTGCAATATTATTTCTAGGAGGTGTTATGTTATTAATTATTGCAGAACCATTATTTTATATGTTGATGTGGACTGCAACATTATTATTTAAATAAATAAAAGACAACACGATACTTTTCTATCAATATTTTATATTTCTGTGACATTAATTGAGCAAAATAGATAGATTTTTAAGATCCAATTTACATGAGTTTCAACACTCCTTTATTTTTCCATTTCTATTAATGTTAACTTTTATTTGGATTCATTTACCAATTTATTATCTTAAATTGTAATTCTCGAGAGATAATTATCAAAATGTATTTCTTAATTGATAAAAGAATACGCCAAAAAATACCAAGAATTTTTTCTTGGTATTTTTTCTTCTCACCTAAAAGCTCAAAAAGTTAAATTTATATATAATTCAACATTACAACAATGTAAGAATCGAGTAAGTAAAATGAATCCCTAAAAAAGTAGTGACAAATTATTATTTAGTTATCGGAATACCAAAAGCAGTAGTTCTCATTGGTTACTAGATATAACAGCCATATCAGAAGAGAAAATGAATTAATAGATTAGGGAGGAAATTAAAAATATGAAGAAGTGGGGATTACTATTTTTATTAATACTAATGTGTGTGTATTTAACTTTCATAAATGTTGAACCGTTATTTGGAACAAAAGTAGTAAGTCAAATACCAAAACATATAAATGTAGATAACAAAGTAGAGGAAAAAAATACTTCTGAAAATATCCCTAAAATAACGATTGGAGAAGAACAAATTTATCAGGGAAATCTGCTGTTGGTCAACAGTAAAATTCCAGTTCAACAAGAAAGTATTAGGTCGGATATTATAAATCTATCTACGCATAATGAATTGACAGTAGGATTCAAATTGTTTGATAACGAAATTTATTTGTCAGAAGAAATAGCGCAGAGATTTTCAGAGATGATCGCTGCTGCAGAACAAGATGGAGTTACTAATTTCACCATAAATAGTGGTTATCGAGATTTTGAAAAGCAAAGTAAAATTTATCGAGAAATAGGTTCTGCATATGCCTTGCCCGCCGGGTATAGCGAGCATAATTTAGGCTTGTCTATTGATGTAGGATCAACACAAATGAAGATGGCTAATGCGCCTGAAGGAAAATGGATAGAAAATAACGCCTGGAAATATGGGTTCATTTTACGTTATCCAAGAGATAAAACGGATGTAACAGGAATTAAATTTGAACCTTGGCATATCCGCTATGTTGGTTTGCCACATAGTGCGATAATGAAGGAAAAGAATTTTGTTTTAGAAGAATATCTAGCGTACCTAAGGGCAAAAAAACAAATAAATATTAACAATAATGGGAAAAATTACACAATAAAATATTATCCTATTTCAAAAGGCAGAGAAATAAACATAAATGATCAAATTAATTATGAAATTTCGGGTAACAATACGGATGGAGTAATTGTAACCAATTTCGAATGAAAAGTGAAAAATAATAAAATACTTTAAATGAATTTTTACGATGGCATATAAAGTAAGATAATTTCATTCAAAAAGCAGATCTAGTTGGTTCTGCTTTTTTCCATTTATTCTCCTTTATCTGCACATTGAGTATTACAGGATGTCAGACTTAAATTAGTGTAATTAGCTTAGCTCCTTTATAAAGCAATAACCTCAGTTTGTAATGGTTTAAACACTATTTACTTAAGGCATTACTAATACTTCTTTTAAAAGGAGTATCAATTTTCCTTTTTTAAAGGCGTATTTTTTTTCTCCCTAAGATAATAAGAAAGAATGCTTCAATGAAATAAATTGGTTGCAATAAGAAGATCGTATTTATATTTGCGTCTGAGGTTCAAAACTGGTATGAGGATTTCAACATTTAAATGTGAAAATATCAAAGGGCTGAAAATTCAGCCCTTTGATATTTTAGTCGATTCAAAAATGTTTTTACTTTAATCATTTAAAACTACTATCGAGTTGTAACTGCTTCATAATATTTCTTAAATTTAATTGAATAAATTAACACATAGAAAATGAGTACCGCAGCAATTGAATTTAAAATGATTAATGAGAAGTTTAAGCTAAAAAATTGTGTCAGTATTCCAACTCCAATTGGAGGAATTATAAAACCAGAGTATGCACATAAATAGAACGCCGAAATGACACGAGGACGTTCCTCAGGTTTAGGTAATTGTCCAGCAAATCTTAATGCAGCTTGAAAAGACCAACCTGCACCAATCCCCTGCACAAGCATACCAAGCCAGAGTAATAATAAGTTCCCTGAGTGACCAGAAGCAACAATAATCCACGGGCCAATAGCTAGAAGTACTACTCCAATCCTCATGCGTTTAATTGGATTTTGAATCCATGGAAATAACTGTATTAATGAGCCTATTCCTAATAGTAAAAACATTAATAAACCAGGAATAGCCAGATTATCTGTATGAATGACAATTTTGACGAAAGAAGGAATTAGTGATAATACAATTCCACCTAACATGAAAAAAGTAAACGCAGGTAGACCAATAATAGAAATAAAATGTGATCGAATATTTTTTGGTACACCTAGTGAAATTTTTGTATTTGCTTTTTTATTTGAAAGAGCTTCTTCATTCTTTGGTAATATTTCTAACAAAATCAATGAAATAAATAGCATTATTATCAATACCCAAAACGGCAACTGAAGAGGTTGAAACTGAATATATTGTACGATCAACCCAGAAATTGCTGGACCTAATCCAAAACCAATATTTACGATTATACCTGAAAATTTTAATGCATTACTTACTTTATCTTGAGTAGTTTGCTTTAATAAAAAAGCGCTTGCTGTACCAGTAAAAGCACCGTATGCTAATCCTTCTAATATCCTTGCTGTGTAAAGCATCCAAACGTTTTGACTAAAAATGAAAAGCAATGTTGACACTATAGAGATCCATATACTGAATCGAAGCACTCTTTTTAAACCCCAAGTACTACCTTTAGCTCCTACAATTAGTAAAGTAGGTAGCAATATAATCGCATAAACTGCAAATAATAGACTAATTTCTAAATTGCTAAGTTGATAATACTTCCCATATAAAGGGAATAATGAGGAGATAAATGTAGCCCCACAGGACATTAGTAACACAATCCAAAGCATTTTTTTCATAATATTTCTCCTTTTTAATTAACGAAATAAGTCATTTATCTATTGATTATTCTTCATTTGAAATTCTTTTTATAATCCATTTACGTACAAAAAATTTTGAAATATATGTGATCACCTCTTCAACTCTTGTTAGATAATTGACAACTGTCGTACCTTTCATTAAAATGAGGGAGACAGGTCTGTACCGTGTATATCCACATGATACAGACAGTTCTGTCTCTTGTCAATGAAGTTTTTTATTATAATAGAAAGAGGTTACTATAATGACAAAAGAAACTGCAAAGGAACGTATTTTACGAGTAGCTTCTGAATTATTTTATTCTGAAGGAATACGTGCTGTAGGTATAGATCGTATAATTGCCGAATCAGGAGTTGCAAAATCAAGTTTTTACCGAAATTTCGCGACGAAGGATGATCTAGTTATTGCTTTTTTAGAACTTCGACATAGTCGAAATCTAGCTAGAATAGATGAAATTAAAAGTCTGTACCCAAATGAACCAATTAAACAGTTGAATGAATTAATTAAAAGACTTTCAGAAGTTATCCTCAAACAAGATTTTCGTGGATGTGCATATACAAATACATTGCTTGAGTTTCCAGATGCTATACACCTGAATCATCAAGCGGCTTTGAAATGTCGTAAGCATCATGAAGGATTAATTGCACAAATTGCGCGAGACTCTGGAGTGAAAAATCCTGAATCTTTGGCTTCGCAAATAGAAATGTTGTATAGCGGGGCTTATGTAGAAACTCGTATTCATAAACCAGAAGTAGGTAGTGAAAACTTTTTAAACGCGGCAATGACTCTCATCCAAGCTCATCTATCAAATAGTTTAAAATAGAGTACTTTCTAACAATAGTAGGTAAGATATCTAAGTTTAAGAAAGAATTTATGTAAATAAAAAAATCCAAAATATTTGGAGGGTGACACGAAAAAGTAACCTATAATAATCCTTGTAAATTAATAATCGTAATATTATTAGAACACTCACTCCATTTGTATGATAAATAATTCTAAATTTGCTTAATTAAGAATAAAATTTCTACGAACAAAAATCATGGAAAGAGTGATAAAAATGAGATTAGCCAATAATCCTTCTAAAGATCAAATGTTATTTATCATACGTAATGGATTGCCTAAATCAACAAATCCAAAACGAATAACAATCGTCGGTGCAGGTTTGGCTGGGTTAGTGGCTGCTTCATTACTAATGGATTCAGGTCATCAAGTCATCCTACTAGAAGCTAATAATCGTGTAGGCGGGAGAGTATATACTGAACGTTGTGCATTTGTAAATGATCAATACTTGGATTATGGCGCAATGCGTATACCAGAGACTCATAAGCTTGTAATGGAATATATTAAAAAATTTAATTTGCCGATAAATAAATTTATCAATACTACTTCAAATGATTTATTTTATGTGAATGGCGTTAAGACAACAAAAGAAAAATATGACAAAAATCCGGAAATATTAAATTTTCCGGTTGCAGCATCTGAAAGTGGTCTTAATTCTGATCAATTATTAAATTTAGTTATTAATCCGATAATCGAATATATTAATCAAAACCCTGAAGTGAATTGGGGAAATATAGTGAAACAATTTGATCATTATTCGATGGATCAATTTTTGAAATATAATCCAATCGGTGTTTCATTGTCCCAAGGTGCTGTGGAATCAATAAAAACAAATGTTGGAACAAGAGGTTTTCCAGAATTGGCATTTACAGCAGTGTTTAGAGAATTTATGATATTTTTTACTAATCCTACATTTTATGAAATTACAGGTGGTAATGATCAGTTACCAAAGTCGTTTCTATCACAATTAAAGAATAATATTTATTATGGGCAAAAGATGACAAAATTGGTTCAAAATCATGAACAGATAGTTATTCATACATTAAATATAAAAAGTAATGAATCATTTCAAACTTCTTCTGATCTAGCTATTCTTACCGTCCCGTTCTCTGTGTTAAATTTTGTTGATGTTGTACCATATCATTCTTTTTCTTATAACAAATGGAGAGCGATTCGAACAATTCACTATATGGCTGCAACTAAGATTGGTTTGCAATTTAAAACAAGATTTTGGGAAAAGGATGGTATTTATGGTGGAATGTCAATTACAGACCTCCCAATAAGATTTTCATATTATCCTAGTAGTGGACTAGGTACTAATGGACCTGGTACTATTGTTGCAAGTTATACTTGGGAAGATGATGCATTGTATTGGGACAGTCTATCTGAAAATGAGCAAATTCAATTAGCATTAAAGGATCTCTCATTTTTATTTGGTAATCAGGTGTATTCTGAATTTATTACCGGTTTTCCTTATAGTTGGACACTTGACCCTTTTGCAGCGGGGGCTGTTTCTATGTTAAAACCGGATCAATTGAAGGAGCTTGGTCCCTACCTTGCAACGCCGGAAGGAAAAGTACATTTTGCTGGAGAGCATACATCATCTGTACCTGGTTGGATGGAAGGGGCAATTGAATCTGGTATACGGGTAGCCATGGAAGTTAATGATTAGAAGAGGTTATGACAAAAGTCATGGCCTCTTCTTTTCGAATTTATTAGTAGAAGAGGATTTTGTAAATAAAATGATAAAAATTAGGAGATCCAAAAATGAATGAAACATTTGTTTTTCAATTATTAAGTAAAAAGTATAAAAAATTGTTGGACTTATTAAAAAAGTGTCCTGAAAACCAAAGAGATGTGATACCTGAAGGATTTAAAAATAATATTCATTGGCAATTCGGTCATATTCTTTATTCTACAGATTACTTTGTTCTTGGATTATCTGGTAACAAAAGAATGTTACCAGATAGTTATCAAACATTTTTTTCATACGGTACAAAACCAATTGAATGGAACGATGAACCACCTGAATGGAATGTACTAATTGAGCAATTAAAGGGACAGATTGATTCTATTTACGATATTTTAAATGGTCAACTTAATAAACATGTAGAAGAAAATTTCTTAAATGCAAATACAATTGGGGAATTATTAGTTTATAACATATCGCATGTATCTGAACATATAGGTGTGATCATAACCTTACTTAAAATATTGAATTAATAAAAGCATATATCTCAAAAACAGTGAGATTAAAGCATCTTATTATTTTGAATTTTTGTGTAACAAACACATAATGAGTATTATGATTAAATACTGGTTTAATTTGAGTTTTTAGATCATAACTAAAAGATTGATATTTAATTTAAAAAATTAAAACAAGTTCACATTAAGTTCACATCAATAGATTATAATCACCTTATCCTTAAATTTTACTTAAACAGAAAGAAGGTGGGATTAATTGAAGCCCATTCAACCAATTTCAGCAGATGAAATGCAAAAATTTGAAGAGAACCTTAAAAAACATAATTGGATTTTAATGTTAATAACAGTCATCACAATACCATTTATCGTAAGTTACTTGTAATAAAAGAAAACTTCTATTACTGTTTTCTTTTTTACATAGCCCCCCAAAAAGAATAGTTCAATAAAAAAGCCAAGAATTTTTTCTTGGCTTTTTTATTGCATTTAACTTGGCCAATAATCGAATTGAAATGTTTACAATTTTGAAACATCCTATGACAAAAATTGTTACATTTAAAATCTATGATACAGATATAAGTTTTCAGGAGTGTGATACATGAAAAATAGCAATTGCAAAAATGTAACGTTATTCATACTTAACAAAAAATGAATTTTGAATCTTCAAGCCTTCTTGTTAAGTAATTTAATAGATAAAAGGAGCGAGCCGATGTCTAATAAGATTATATGGATACTTTTGGGAATTTTATTGATCCTTTTCCTCATTCCAAAAGCGAATGCTACTACATTTAAGTTTCATTTTTACAATAATGAGTTCTCTAATCATATCGAACAAATGAACTTAAACACGACAAAGGCTACTTATGGTCAGACAATTGAGATTTTATTAAAAACGAAAAAAAATGCTGAACAAGTTTCGTTAACATTTTCAAATGGTACGAATCAAAAAGATATTTCTCTAATAAAAACTTCTAAAAACTCTTTTTCTGGAAAAATGAAGATTACTAGTTCATTTACAAAAGGGGAATATAGTCTTGATTCGATTAAATTTAATGATCGAAATTTAGTAAACTATAAAGAAATCAATTTCACTATTTCAGATTTACCGACTCCAACTATTGACCAAGTAACAAATCAATCAACAACTATTAAAGGGGTATTTCTTTCAAATAGTCAGGTTGAAGTTTATATCGATTCAAAATTTATAAATTCCGTGAAAACAAATGAAAAAGGTGAATTTACTGATCCTATTAAACCATTGACAGAATTTACTAATATAAGCATTATCGGGGTTAGTGAAGGAGTAAAAAGTAAACCTACTACGGTTAGTGTAAAAGATACGATTGCACCTTCTATCCATTCTATTTCTTCTATCAATGATCGTTCACAGAATATTACTGGTGTATCTGAGCCTTTCACAACAGTAAATGTATATATGAACGGAAATCTAATCGGAAAAAGTACTGTTAGCTCAAACAGAAAGTTCACTGTAAAAATTGCTAAACAAAAAGCCAATTCAATCCTTAAAGTTATCGTTTTGGATCGAAGTAATAATCAAAGTAAACCATATACATTGCGTGTTTCACATTCTATTTCAGCAGTGGAAAGTACAGCTCAAAACAGCACAAAACTATCTACTGGCCAATTGATAATTATTAATACAAAGACGAATAAACTTAATTATTATCGCAATGGTAAACTTGTTAAAGCTTTTACTGTTGCAACAGGTAAGTCATCAACACCAACACCTACTGGAAAATTTGTCATTTCAAACAAAGTTAAGAACCGCCCATGGTACAAGGGAAATATTCCTGGAGGCGATCCTAGGAATCCACTTGGTAACCGCTGGCTAGGATTAAGCGTTGGTGCTGCTTATGGTATTCACGGAAACAATAAAGAAAGTTCTGTAGGGCAATCAGTTAGTTCAGGCTGTGTTCGAATGCACAATAGTGAAATCCAATGGCTTTTTGAGCAAGTAAACATAGGTACAACTGTCATTATTGCTAATACTTCAAATTCGAATGGGAAAATTGCCCGCTCTTATGGAATTTCAATCGCATAATAAAGAAAAGGGATGTCTAGTTGTCACAGTTTTTTTGACAAGGAGACATTTCTTATTTTTTATTTAGGACAAAAACATGTTCTCTAATATGAATTTTTGAACGATTTTCTTCTTCTCTAAAGAATTGATTATTTGATCCGTCCATCCAGAATGTATTGGAAGAATGAACTAAATCGCATACATTTTATTGAATATAAATTGGAAAGAACGAAAAAATAAAGTAGGGAATAAAATGGAAATTCTAAGTAGACTCTATTTATATCTTTAAAAACATAATTACCCTCAGTTACATAACGATCTCAAACGTAAAGTCAAAATAATTCAATCTATTGGGTGGTCTAAATGCGTTTACAATCTAATGAACGGAATAGCGGGGAGACAAAAAAAGAAACAAAGTCAATAACATCCATATTTCAACAAGCTGCTAAATCGAGTGATTTTCATCAATTTTCATTATCTGAAGAACAGGATCTAACCATTAGTTACTATAAAAGCATGGTCGATTCAGATAAAATAAATAATCTTTTACTCCCAGCATTACAAGAGCATTATAAAAAAATTAGTACGATTAATGATGTGAAAAAGTTGATTCCTTTTGAGGATGTTGAAGTAACAACTGATCCAGTAGATCTCGAAAAAAAATTAATAAAAGGATATGTTATTCTTGAATTCAGCTATTTCAAGCGCTTTTTGGCGATAAACGTAGAAAATTCAAATCTTGGTTACCGCGAAAATAATGATACAGAAAATGAATTTAGTGTGATTGGTCCAAAAGTAGGATTTGTTGAAGACCTGAGTACTAATCTTCATCTAATTCGAAAAAAATTACCTATACCTGAGTTAGTTTTTGAGGAAATCAAAGTAGGTTCAATGTCTAAAACAGAAGTCGTTATAGCCTATATAGATGGCATTACGAATCCAGAATATATCGAAACTGCTCGTCAACGTTTGGAAAACGTCGACTTCGATGTTATTTTTGATAATTCAATCATTGATCAACTTATTTCAGATAACTCAAATTCGCCTTTTCCTATTTTTTTATCTACTGAACGGACTGATCGGGTTGTCTATGCAATGATTAACGGGCAAGTTGCGATCTTATCGAATGGTTCCCCATACATTATTACAGGACCGACCACTATATTGGATTTTTTCATTTCTCCAGAGGATTATTTTCTAAATTGGGTATTAGGATCGTTTTTTCGCATTATTCGTATAATGAGTGTTATTTTCTCTTTGTTTGCGACACCAATCTATGTAGCAATTTTAACATTTCATTACGAAGTTTTACCTGACGATTTATTGCAGCCATTAATTAGTTCTAGGGCACATGTTCCATTTCCCCCAATGTGGGAAGCTATTTTTTTAGAGACTACAATTGAATTATTAAGAGAAGCTGGAGCTCGATTACCGACAAAAATTGGACAAACACTTGGTATTGTAGGTGGTATTGTAATCGGACAGGCATCAGTCCAAGCAGCATTAACAAGTAATATCTTACTGATTATCGTATCACTATCTGCACTTGCTTCTTTCACTACACCTATATTTAAAATGTCAAATGCCATTCGACTTTTGCGGTTTCCACTCATTTTACTTGCAGCATTTATGGGTGGTTTTGGCATCATAATAGGATTTGTACTTATTTTAGGGCATTTATTAAAACTTAAATCGTTAGGAAATCCATATATGGTACCTTTGTATCCATTTAGAATAAAAAGCTTTAGCGATACTTTTATTCGGTCACCCTATCAATTTACAACGACTCGCAGTAGCTTTTTAAGACCTCTTTCACTAAAAAGATATAATCCTAAAAAAAATAAGGATGATCGTCATGAAGAATAGGAAAAACCGAAAACATATTTATATTTTTAGTGGATTTTTTCTACTTTTGTTATTGCTATCTGGTTGCTCTCTTCCACAAAAAATTATTAATGAAGTGCAAATTATATCAGTATACGGTTTTGACAAAGTTGAAGATCATTTTGTTGGAACGGCACTTTACTCTGATTTTACAGAAGTAGACAATAAAGGGAGTTCTATGCTACAGGGGAGTGGTAAGAAATCTCTATTAATTAAACAAGCATTAAATAAACAATCCCCAAAACCGCTTGAAATGGGTAAGGTGAACCTTTTTATTTTTGGAAAAGAATTAGCTGAAAATGGGGTTTCGTATTTTATAAAAGCGGTTTGTAGGGATCCATTGATTGGAAGCAATGCAATATTAGCTGTTTCAGAAGAACCAGTAGAAGAATTATTAAAGAAAAACCTCCACAAAGACAGTAACTATATCTATAAATTAATTGAACAAAATTTTAAAAATCAATTTGTACCGGTTCCAACTATACATAGTTTTTTATTTGATTACTACGGAGAGGGTAGAGATGCTTCTTTACCTTTTATTAAGACAAATGAAAAGGGAAATATTGAAGTAAATGGTCTAGCTGTTTTTAAGAAGGACAAACTTGACTTTATTTTAGATCCAAAAGAAAGCTTACTCTATAAAATATTAAGAGGTAGAGTAATTAGAGGACAAACCGAATTTAATATACAGAAGGGGAAAAAAATTGATACCGGAATATTATCGATTTTAAATGGGAACGAAAAAAAATATATAAATACAAAAAAAGGAAAAACAAAAGTGAAATTTGATATTACTTTAAAAGGGATGGTAAAGGATTATCCAGATTGGTTAGATTTAATGAAACGAAAAAATAATATACTTTTAAACAATCAATTGGAAAAACAAATGGAAGAAGATTTTGAAAAACTATTATTACATTTCCAAGAACGTCAAGTCGATCCTATAGGTATAGGTGATTTAGCAAGAGTCCATTCAAGAAAATGGAACGAAAAGGAGTTTTATGAAAAGGTGTATCCAGCAATTGAATATGATGTGAATGTCAAAGTAGTATTATTCCAATCTGGAATTGGCCAATAAAAAGTAAAGGAGATCGTCTATGAGTAAACAATTAAAAGAAAGTCTGACAGTATCTCCCTTTTTCTTATTATTTATTTTTAATAGTACCCAAACAGGTGTAGGCTTGCTGAGTTTTCAAAGTAAAATAATAAAAGGAGCCGAACAAGATGCATGGTTATCGGTTTTAGTAGTTGGTATCTCTATACATATCATTATTTGGTTAATGTATTACTTATTAAATAAATCTAATAACGGAGATATTATGTCTTTACATCAAGAATTATTTGGGAAATGGATTGGTAATGTATTAAATATATTTTTTTATATTTACATGCTTTTAGTCGGAGCTACAATCATTCGCTCCTATATAGCAGTTCTTATTACTTGGGTTTTTCCATATTTTCCAATATGGCTCTTATCATTTATTATGCTTCTTGTCATCACCTATTTGGTTATTGGAGGATTTAGAGTCATTACAGGCATCTGTTTTTGGGGAGTACTAATTCCATCTCTTTTATTGCTTACATTTTATTTCCCATTGAAATATACATATTGGACGAATTTATTACCACTATTTAATCATAGTATAAGTGATTATTATGCTTCCGCAAAGAATTGTATTCTGATGTACTCTGGACCTGAATTTTTGCTTATTTACTTTCCGTTTATTAAAAATAATATAAAATCCCAAAAATGGGCACATCTTTCACAAGCGTGTACAATCATTTTATACTTATTTATCACATTCATTTCATTTGCTTATTTTAGTGCCGGACAGCTTAAACATATAACTTGGCCAACACTTATGATTTCAAAAATTATTCGCTATCCATTTATCGAAAGATTTGAATATGTATTTATATTTTTATGGTTATTAGTTATTCTTCCTCCTTGCTGTATGGCATTGTGGGGAGCTTTCCGAATTTTAAAAGAATCGTTTAAATTTAAAACTAAGAAGTCTTTATGGTTTTCAATTCTAATTGTTCATTTAATGGTAATTAGTGTTAGCAGTAAAACGGGTGCGGAGAGTATCGCGATTTTTATGACATACGTCACTTCTAGTTTTCTTTATTTTTATATACCATTTTTATTTTTGGTGGTTCTTGTGTTTCAAGCGTTTAAAAAAACTAATTATTTAGGGAGTAATTAGTTTAGAATTTAAAACGTTAGAAAGGAATCAAAGCTGTTTGTTGCGTCTTTTCTATTAAATCTGATTTTTTAACTAATATCTATTCGGAAAAAAGCTAACAACTAAAAACCTGTTCCTGAAGCGGAGCAGGTTTTTTATTTTACTAAAAAAGTGTTGTTTTGCATAGATAACGAAACGAATCATTAGAGAAAGAGATAATAATTTAAAATGTTAGTGTTTTGTTATCAATATGATATTGAGTAAAAAAGCGGGAAGTAATACCTTTACATAAGTACATAATTTCGTTTTAGACGATTTTGATTTCATTTGATTACTGTAAAAAGGGTGAATTTAATGTTTTATTTATTAATGATTATTGGAACAATAGTATGGTATATTCTATTAATTTTACCTGTATATGTATGCGCAATATTTCTTTTTGTAGGATCACTGTGTTCTTTTATTGCAATTTATATTGAATTAACAATTTTAGAGAAAAAAGTAAGAGCTAATTTATTATAAGCTGACATTTATCGAAAAATAAGTATATTTGGTTTGTTATTATCCAAAAAAGAAATACAATTATTTGCTAAAGAAGAGTGTGGAATGTTTTTAAACTATTCTACACTCTTTTTCCATTACAAATCCTCTAAATCAAACAGATATCCATACCGTGGAACGGAAACAATTTTATGACCGTATTTTCCTAATTTCTTACGTAATCGATAGATAAGAGTATTAATTTCTTCTCGTCCCACATCAGGCTGCTCAATATCTTTCGTCATCCGTTCAGGCCAAACACCTATTTTAATTTCGTTATAGCTTACTGCGCTATTGGCTCTTTGATATAACAACAAAAATAACTCTGTATCTTTACTTGTTAGATGGATTCTTACGCCATCAATTAGAATTTCTCGCTTAACTACGTTCACCGTTAAACCATTAAATTCGTTTATTTGTTTATCGAAAACTAATGGCATATCAAGTGTGTCTCCAAGGTTTTGCTCTGATAGATTATGAAAAATAAGAATAGCGGCACCACTTGCAAGACTTATACAATCGCCATCTCGAAGGAAATAAGGTTTATTTTTCTCTATCGAAATATGGTTTACTTGTGTTCCATGTTTACTCATGAGATCAACGATTGTGTAATTTTTCTCTTTATCGAAACTAATTAATGCATGTTTTCTTGAGATATATTGACTTGTAAAAGGAATATCTGGGCATTCATTTCCCCACGTACGGCCTAGTAATGTTTTATTATACGAAATCGGAATTCTATTTTGGTTTGTGGCTGTTTCTCCTTGCTTTATAGAAAGATAAACGTTTTGAATACTCATGAAGTTACTCCTTTGAAAACTAATCTAGTTAAACAAAAAAGAGTATATCATAAGAAACTAAATTGTAAAGACAATTCATTATTTATTGTATCTTTTAATGAGAAAAAAGTAGGAACTAGATTATTAACTTAATAAAAAAGTACTTTAAATTCATTTACAGATTGCTAATAATCGAATTAATTCATTTAACTAGTAGATTCAGCGGTAACCTTTATTTTTTTCATATTCGTGCAACGGTTTTAAGCATTAAATCTGATTTTAAAAATCAAATTTTAAACAATTTAAAGAGCTAATCGTTAAAGTATTCGATTAGCTCTTTTTACTTACTTATTTTTACTTAGGATTTTTGTTTAGCATTTCAATCATTTGGTTTCTTTCTCCGCCATCAGAAAGATCTTCTGAAAATTCATGCTCTCTCTTTTTACCTAACAGTTCTTCAGATGTACGGATTGTGCTAGATGGCAAATTATTATTAGCAGCAGCTTGTTCATTCCATTTACTCATTCAGATCACCTCTTAGGATAAGTATTAGAATTTGTCCATGGATTTATTTAGAAACTTGTAAAGTAAAAGTGTACCTAAAGGAGAAAAAGTTTATATGGGAGTTATTAACGTAGAAATGACGTCTTTTTAGATTCTTTTACTATTTTTTATACATTTAAGTAAAATTTTCATATTAAGCAAATGATAAAAACAGTAGTTACTACGTATCCAATAGTCTAATAACAAGGTGGGTAAACATGCATAAGAGATTATTTATGATAGTATTTACGTGTTTATTTTTATTCTTACTTCCAGCCAGTACATCTTTTGCAATTGTCATATACGAGGTTAAACCCGGAGATAGTTTAAATAAAATTTCCAATCAGTACAAATTAAATGTTAAAACCTTTGCTCAATTAAATGGACTTGAAAAAAATGACAAATTAGTAATCGGTCAAGCAATGATCATTCCAGGGTCAACATATTATGTGAGAAATAATGAAGCTTTATGGGATATTGCTTACAGACATTCAATTAGTGTTAAGTTATTGAAATCCAAAAATAAGCTATCAAATGACAATATCATTCCTGGGCAAAAATTGTTCATTCCGACAATTTCATCAAAGAAAATTTGGACGGGCACTTATTTTATTCCTCAAAATAAAAAAACGAATAATTGGATGCTAGATCATTATAAAAAAACGTTAACAAGTATTTTTATTTTTGAATATCATCCAACTAAACAAGGGCATTTGATAAAAGTAAAAGATAATGGTGCGATTAAACATGCTTGGAATAAAGGGATAACACCTTATGCCACCTTTACTAATATTAGCGATAAAGGTTTTGATCCAAATCTTATTCATAATTTGATTCATCATAAAACCTTACGTAAAAAACTAATCTCAAATATTTATTCATTATTAGATCAAAATCACCTTAAAGGAATCAATTTGGATTTAGAAATGGTTAAACCTGGTGACAGAGTAGATCTTAATCAATTTATTAAAGAATTATCTGTAAAGTTGCATCGTTCTAAAATGGAACTAATAATCGCTATGCCTCCAAAAGATGGGGATAATATTCCAAGTTACTATAATGCTTATGATTATAAAACAATTGGAAAATATGTCGATAAGATGTTTATCATGGCGTATAACTGGCATTGGGCAGGGAGTACATCTGGACCTATAGCCCCAATCCAAAATGTGAGAAAATCTTTAGAATATGCAGTAAGTGTTGTTCCAAGGTCAAAATTATTACTTGGAATTCCTCAATATGCATATGATTGGCCAATAAATGGTACGATTCAAACAGGAAGAGCATATTCTACACAAAACGCAATAAATACTTATAAGAAATATGAAAGTCAAGTCTACTATGATCAAGAGGCATCAGCACCAGCGTTTCGGTATCTAGATAAGAAAGGAATACAGCATGAGGTATGGTTTGAAGACCCTCGAAGTTTACTTGCAAAATTTCATTTAGTAAAAGAATATAATATAGCTGGATTAGGATGCTGGCACTTAGGCATAACCGTTCCACAAACAGAAGAAATTTTATTAAATGAATTTCGGATTCAATAATTTTTTAAAATTTATGCTTTACTCATTGTTACATATTTCGGAGCTGAAACTACTCAGCTCCTTTTATCAGTTACGGTGAAAATTTCTTCAAAATTAGATTTTCAATGGAACAAGAAGACTACATCAAACTGGTTAAAAGGTTAGTATCTAGTATGCGAAGAATTTTTATTGTTCTTTTTATACTAAAATGTACATCTTTTATCAGTTGTCTCATATCGTTTAATAGACGGACATGTGATGAAAGAAGAGTGTTATATGGAAGAGAGGATGTCAGATGATGAAGCGATTTGCAACGTATTATCCATATGATCAAAAATTGGTGATTGAGAATCATCACAAACACTTTCAAAGCGAAATGAAAACTGTACAATCGTTTACTAATTCAAGATTGCTGTTCGATAAATCGGTTAAAGAAATAGGAAAGAATGTGATACTTATAGGGCTAGGTGTAGGCTTAGTAGGACTACTAGTTCCAACAAGTAAACTTTTCTTATACCAAGCAGGCATGATCATTGGGAATGCCTTCTACCATGCAATCGATTGGGTGCATTATGAATATGGGCAACACATTCATAACTTATCATCAATCAAGATCAGTTCCGGACATTTTTTGGCCACGATTGATCCACAGCATACAATCGATAGTCCACTTCCAAAAGACCGACATTATCTCCTTGAGAAAATCGATGGAAAAATGAAAAATCATTTCGAAGGGGTTAAAGATTTCCTAGAACGAAATAAATGAAGAAAAAACTCCTTGCCTTGTTGAGGAGTTTTTTATGTTGGTCATTTTTGTATATAGATTTCCCTAAAATTTTAAAAATGAAGACAGATGAGAATGATTGGGTCAACGATGAATAGGAGTACTTACTTAAATGTTTACTCTTATTTAATTATCTAATAACATTAATAGATAAGCGGAAGTATTATTAACATATTAAAAATTTGACGAAAACAAGGATCATGCAGGCAGACATCTACTAATGAAACTAGAAAATAAAGGGAAAGGAGTACAATAATGGATTTATTCTTCGATCACCTTGTTTGGTTTTTTAAGAAACCAGAGAAAACAATTTTACCTTTAAAACAAAGAGGGATTCATGTTGTGAAGGGTGGACGTCATGAATCTTGGGGTACATATAATACGCTAACTTATTTTGGCTTAAGTTATATTGAATTTTTAGGAATTGAAAATTTATCAATAGCAAAGAAACATGAGGAAAATCGATTAGTTACGCAAATCGTAGAGCAGCTTGCAAATGAAAGTCGGGAAGGTCCAGCGACAGTAGCAATCCGAACAAATCATATTGAAGAACTAGCAACTAAACTTAAAAAAGAAGGACTCACAGTATTTGGACCGCTGAACGGCGAGAGAGTTCGTGCTGATGGACAGATAATCAGATGGTCATTATTATTCCCTGAATACCCTGAGAAAAATGTAAAGTTACCATTTTTTATAGAATGGGAAAATTCAGATGAAGAAAGGTATTCGGAGTTAAAAGACCAAGGAATTATCGGTTCTCGCTTATTAGGTCTACCAATACTGGATAGTATTGGTTTTGTCGTCAATAATTTGGATAAGACAGTAGAAATTTGGGAGGAATTATTTGGCCTTCAAAAAGGTGATGAATACACAGATCATGAAATCAATGCTCGTTGTAGACTATTAAATTTGAATGGAACTAATTTATTATTTTGTACACCAATTGGAGATGGTCCAGCTGCTAAGGTTTTAAAAGAAAAAGGGGAGACACCTTTTTTAGTGAACCTTACTGATACAAATCAAAATCTCTTTTTTGAAATGTTTGATGGTTATTGGAACTTTCAATAATTAAAACAATAAATGACAAAAAATGAAGGATAGAAAAACAGATAAGATATCTGCTATTTCTATCCTTTTTTGTACTTTCTTTTAAAATATGGTGTAGATTTTTTATTGTGTTGCAAAGAGCCTGTAAAAAACTTGTAAAAAGAGTGTAGTCTAATTTGCATATAACTGTTACATTGCTAAGTTAACATAGATAGGTATATGTCAAGCTTAAGGAGATAATAATGAAACAAATTATAAATAAATTAATATTAGTAGCTGCAGGTTTATCAATTACAATACTTCCAAATGGTGTACATGCAGAGAATACAGCAAATTCTAAGATTAAGAGTATTCAAGATAAACGAGTAAAAGTTCAAGAAGAAGCACAAAAAGCAAAAAATGAGATGGATCAATTAAATGATCAGAAAGAATTATTATTAAATTCTTTAGATATAATTAACACATCAATCGAGAATACAAAAATCAAGAAAAGCCAAAAAGTTGCAGAATTAATAAATGGTCAAAAAGAAATAGAAGAATTACAAGCTGAAATAGAAGAATATCAAAAACGTTTAAATCAACGTCAAGTAATCATCAATAATCGCTTGGTTACAATACAAAAATCGGGTGGAAATAACTCATATTTAGACGTTATTTTTGATGCAAAAGGTATTGGTGATCTAATTCAACGATTAAACGCTATTAGCAAATTTATGAATGCTGATCAAGACATCGTTAAAGAACAACAAAACGATATTGAAAAAGTTGAAGTAAAAAAGAATGAACTTCTGTTAACTCAAACTAAATTGGAAAAAGATAAAAAAGAACTTCAAAACGTAGAACGTTCACTTATTAGTCAAGAAACTCAAATGAATGCTATTTTAAGTAAGCTGAAAGATGATTTAGATGAAAAGGAACAGGATATTTTGAGTTTAGAAGAACAGGAAGATCTATTAAAAGAACAAGAAAAAGCAATAAAACTCGCTTCAATTTCAAGTGGTAATTTTACTCGACCAGCACAAGGGTATGTATCTTCAGGATTTGGTTATCGATCATTTGATCATGAAACGCATTTTGGAATAGATATTGCTAAAAGTGGAAGTACACCGATTGTCTCAGTAGCAAATGGGGTTGTCATTCGAGCTTACCATTCATCTAGTTATGGTAATGTTGTTTTTATTACACATAATATTAGTGGAAAAGTATTTACATCTGTTTATGCTCATATGCAAAATTATCAAGTTTCAGCGGGACAAACTGTTTCAAAAGGACAAAAAATTGGAATGATGGGAAATACGGGACATTCTTTTGGTAAGCATCTTCACTTTGAATTGCATAAAGGACAATGGAATGAGTCAAAATCAAACGCCGTAAATCCTGCAAAATATATTAACTTTTAAGCATCTTAATAGAACAAACTATAAAAACAGCCTAATTTAAGCTAGGCTGTTTTTGATTTGGGAAAGATTTGTAAATGGGGTTTATCTTATAATAAGAATGTAGGCCAAAATTTTTTCTAAAAACAAAGGATGAAGTAGATGGAGCAAATACGATTTGCAACTAAACATGATTTCGACAGACTGATCGAACTTGATGCTAGTGAGTATACAACTGATTGGTTAGTAACTAACGAGTTTGCGACTGCCGCATGGGAACGAAATCAGGAGATATACCGCGTGCTTGAAAGTAATGAAGAAATTCAAGGATTTATTGCTTTTTTTCCGTTAGAAAAATCAACATTCGAAGCGCTGTTAGTTCATGAGTTAGATGAAAACCAATTATGTGACTATATTATCCCATATAAAAAAGGGGAAACTGTATACATCTATTTGGCTAATATTATCGTAAACCAAAGCCACAAGTATCGAAAACGATTTGCCAAGTTGATGATTCAAGAAATTGGAAATGAAATAAATCGTATTAAAGCACTAGAATGTAATATAGGAGAAATTGGTGCTATTGCAATTACAGATGCTGGGGTACGCGTTTTAGATCAATCACAATTAATCTATACTGGAAAATATCCTGGATCGGATTTAGCGTTCGTTTATCGAGGAACAACGTTTTAACTTCGAATCAATAAATTGCATCGATTGATGAACAGCTAACGCCAAGTAGTTTGCTTGCAAAAAAGACGATCAGTTTTTCTTTAAGGAAAACGATAGCAAAATATCAAATACATATCCGAGGAATTTGGTAAAGGAACGGTATATAGAGGGGTGGTAAAAAATTGCCATCCTACTATTATTGATTTTTTCTAGTTTACATAATATATATTATAGGAAGTTGAAGTAAAATCAACGAATCTCATCTCAATTAATAAGTATTCTTGATATTTTGAGATGAAATAAAAAAAAACATCAATTTAATCAAAAAATTAATTCGCTTTAAAATCATATTTAATAAAACTAAAATTTCTTTACTATAAATTGTTTTATTTAGTAATTTAAGCATTAAATTTATATATTATAATTATTCTTTATTAAAAATTGTGTTTATAGTTCTAATAAGGATTCAATCATTTTTGTTTATATGCACTCACTGATCCTGTTTTATTTATTGCATATCAATTTCATTCAATTGGTTTAACCTCTTAATTTTTCTATAAATTCATACATCTTTTATTCAACTAATACACTCCTTTAATAACCCATGTGATCCTTCTCACAATGTTATCCGATAAAAAAACATCACCATTTAAGCGATGTTTTTTATCGTTTGTCTATTAACGATCCGTCTCTGTGTAGCTAATTCCTAAGTATCTCTCTGTTCTTGTTTCAAATTCTACATTTACAAATACCCCAAATTCCCTACTTCCATCTTTCCTTCTTAACCATAACTTGAATTTTTCGATTGAGACGGTTGGTGATTTTTGTTCTCTTCCTATGTGTAAATAATCGATTACATCCGACTGCGGGTATCTTTGGATTGTTTTTTCAACTGCGATTTTCCCCCATTTAGCATATGGAGGCTCATAAACTGGTTCTGCAGTCGCTTGGTTTAAATTGCTAAAAATACAAAATAAGAATGAGAAAATGAAAATGGCTCTGTATGTTTTTTTCATAATACCTCCTTTTTGCTTCTATCCTTACTATTCGACCGCTCAACTCGAACTATCCGTTTCTTGTTTTTGCAATTAATATCAATTTTTACGCTTTTTACTAATAAAAAGAAATTTTTTACAAATAGTAATCCTATATGTATTTGATTAAGGAGGATTTATTTTGCAAAAAAATTTCCACATTAAAACTGCATTTATTATCTTATGCATACTATGTATTTCACTGATTACTTTAAATAGTTACTTACCTAAAAAAGAAGTTAATGCTTTTAGTAGTCAAGTACTTAGTCGAGGGTCCACAGGCGAAGATGTTAGAGAGCTTCAAGAACGCCTTATCTTTATAGGATTTCTCGATGATAAAGCTGATGGGGTTTTTGGTTGGAATACATACTGGGCTCTTCGTAATTTTCAAAAGGAATTTGGTATGAAGGTTGATGGGATCGCAGGAACAAAATTAAAAGAAATGTTAACAAAAGCAACTAAGAATTATAAAGGTAAATCATCTAATAATACAGCAAATAATAATTCAAATAATAACGGTTCCAACAACAAGCCGGCTAAACCGGATACAAATAAACCTAATAATTCGAATGCAAAACCAAATAATAAACCGATTGTAAACGCACCTAACGGTTATACAGATAACGATATTAAATTAATGGCTAATGCTGTCTATGGAGAATCACGTGGTGAACCATATATTGGGCAAGTTGCAGTTGCTGCAGTTATTTTAAACCGTTTAACAAATGCATCTTTTCCGAATTCGATAGCTGGTGTTATTTATCAACCAGGTGCTTTTACGGCTGTGGCTGACGGTCAAATTAATTTAACACCTAATGAACAGGCTAAAAAAGCAGTAATTGATGCGATAAATGGCTGGGATCCAACTACAGGATGTATTTATTATTACAATCCTAAAACAGCAACAAATAAATGGATTCGTGGCCGCCCTATTATTCTTACAATTGGTGAACATATTTTTTGCAAATAATTGTAGTGAGGTGTAATTATGAAAGGTAGTTGGATTGTTGCAGGTGCTTTAGCAGCCGCTCTAATCGGAACTGGTTATTGGGGATATTCGCAACAACGTGAGCTGAAAGAAATGAACTTAAAAGCGGAAAATAGTTATCAGAGAGCTTTTAATGAATTAACATATGATATTGATTTGTTACACGATAAAATTGGTACGACTTTAGCAATGAATTCTAGAACGTCTCTCTCCCCTGCTTTAGCAGATGTATGGCGACTTTCGATTCAAGCTAAATCTGACATTGCACAACTTCCACTAAAATTTGTGCCTTTTGATAAAACACAGGCCTTTTTAACTGGAGTAGGAAACTTTAGCTACAAAACAGCAGTTCGAGATTTAGATAAACAGCCTTTAACTTCAAAGGAATTTAGTTCATTACGAAATATGTATTCAACAGCAGAAAAAATTCAAAATGGCCTACGGAATGTGCAAACAAACATCATGAATAAAAATTTAACTTGGATGGATGTTGGTCAAATGGCCGAAGAACGAAAAGCACCTCGAGACAATAGTATCGTGAATGGTTTTAAACATATTGAGCAAGTAAAAGCAACGACAGACAATGATTTTGGTCCTACGTTTACGAATGGTCAAGAAGAATCTAAAGGCTTAAAGAAACTAACTGGTAAAAAAATTAATCAAAATGAAGCTAAAAAAATTGCTCAAGACATTGTACCGCTTAAAAACGTTACGAAAATTCAAGTTACTAGAAGTAAAAGCGGTAATGATCGATTTGAACCTTTTTACTCAGTTTCAATGGCTCATAAAAACCCAACAGCTGATACGTATATGGAAATCACTGAGACTGCAGGCTTACCTATCTTCTTTATGACAAATAGACCAATCGCAAAACAGCAAATCAGTTTAGACGATGCAGTGAAAAAAGGTTTAAAATATTTAAATTCAAAAAACTATAAGAACATGGAAGTCTATGATAGTTCACAATACGATACAATTGGCGTACTTCAAATGGTTAAATCAATTGATAACGTGCGTATCTATCCTGAAGCCATTCAATTAAAGGTTGCATTAGATAACGGGGAAATCATCGGATTTAATGCTAAAAACTATATTACAGCTAACCATGTACGTAAAGTCCCTACTCCTAAGCTGACACTTGAGCAAGCAAGAGGAAAGCTTAATAAAAATGTTAAAGTTGAAGAAGAACGATTAGCTGTCATCTTAAATGATTTTAATAAAGAAGTTCTCACTTATGAATTTTTAGGCACATATAATCACGATACATATGATGTCTATATTAATGCAATGACTGGTGATGAAGAAAAAGTTAAAAAACTTTAAAGAAAGTCAAAAAGCGCAGGTTTATTACTACCTGTGCTTTTTTGTGTGTTAATATTCTCGATTCACATTAAAATATCTTCAAATACTGAAGAAGTACAATACTAACCCCTAAAAAAATGACATAATAACCAAAAATATTCAGCGATTGTTTTTTTAATAAATTGATCATCCAACTAATGGCTAAATAACCGAATAGACTTGCGGCTAATGTTCCAAGAAATAGCGGGAAAAAAGCAATTTGCTCCGCGTTTCCACCAAGAAGATCTTTTCCTTGGAATACGATTCCACCTAAAATTGCCGGAGTAGATAATAAGAATGAAAAATAAGCAGCGCTTTTTCGTTCCATTCCTTTAAATAAGGCTGCAGCGATCGTTAATCCTGAACGAGAGACCGCTGGAAATATAGCAAGTGCTTGAAATGAGCCGATAAATAATGCATCAACCCATGTCAAGTCCTCCATCGTCTTTTTGCCTTTTCTCCTTTTATCTGCAATAAATAAAATAATACCAGTAAAAATAAACTCCCACCCGATCGTTTTACCTGAAACAGATATTTCATCAAAAAAATCTTTAAATAATAAACCTACAACTACAGCGGGTAATGTTCCTACAAATAATAATAAAGTTAATTTTGAAAAAGGTTTTTTTATTAAACTTTTCCATTCTTTACTGTAAAAAACAAACACCGCTAATAAAGTACCGATATGCATTAACGTATCTAGTAATAGACCTGCCTCATCTAACCCGAATAAATGTCTACCAATATATAAGTGACCGGTACTACTGATTGGGAGAAATTCAGTTAACCCTTGAATGATGCCTAATATAATTGCTTCAATGTTAGACATAATCAATTCTCCTTTCATTCAAATTAGTAAATTATATGCAACAAAAATTCAATTCTTGTCCTAATTATTAAATCAAAATAAAAAAGCATCATAATAGATGCTTTTTGGATGATAATATTGTAAATAACTTACTAGTAGGTTCTTCATTTAATTCGTTTGAAATATAGTTTGTAGCTTCTACTAGTTTTTCTTCATCAATATTAGTTGGAATATCAAGTCGATGTAAAAATGATATTAAATCTTCCGTTTCAATCATGCTATGTTTTTCATTAGATGGGAAACAACCTCCGAACCCTCCGTTTGCTGATTCAAACCGACAAATCCCATATGAAAGTGATGTATAAATGTTAGAAATGCCATTTCCAAAAGTATTATAAAATTGCATCGAACAATTCTCTTTAGGTATTTTGATTAATAAATCTTCTAAAAACAACTTAACTTGAAGTGGCATTACATTGCCTAATGTATCAACAAATGAGATCTCATCCACTCCATCATCTAATAATTGCGATGCCAAGTCGATTGCTTTTTGATGATTTACATTTTCATCGTGACAACCAAATACTGTTGTAATATATGCACGGGTTCTCTTTTCATAATCCTTCGTTACGCTTATCATTTCCTTTATATCTTTCAATGATTGAGTAATGGAGCAATTTTTAACTTTCGCATTATATGACTCACTTGTTGAGATAAAAAAGTTAATTTCATCGGCATCAACGACAAATGCTCTCATTAAACTTCTCTTATTCGCAACTAATACGCCATATGTTAAGTGATGATCTCTTTTTAGCTTCAATACTAACTCGGTCGCTTCATTAAACTGTTGTCTATTTGGATAATTCATTAAAGTAGATACTTCGATGTGAGTTAATCCACTTTCTATTAAGTAGTTAATCCATTGTAATTTTTGGTCAATAGATAATCGTGATCCATATTGAAAAATAATACGAGGTCCAATTTCTTTTATGAATACTGACTGTGGCAAGTTCAATATGATCGACTCCTATTCTACTTTTTTTTAAAAACAAGCTCATCTGATAATATCCTTGTATTAATTCTACTCTATCAAAAGTTAATTATGATTGATCGAGTAGAATCTCAAAATAAAAAAACTCTCGATAAAAATATCAAGAGTTTTTTTGAAATGATTTGTCTTAAATTAAGAACGAAAGAAATTAGTGAGATTCCCATTTTTTTGCATAAATATCCAATTATAAATATATAAACTCGGTATTTATTGGAAGAATATACATTTAATTGGTAATTTATACTTCTAAATCTTCGCCTTCTTCAATTACATGGAATAATAAATGAACTAAATGATGAATTGAACTAGAAGCATCCAGCTCAACTTCCTCTTCTTCAGAAGTTTCATCAACGAATTCTAGATCATTTAAATATAAAGCCATGAATTCATAAAAATCCTTCATCGCAAATGAATAGCAAGCAACTGGTTCTTCATCTTCTTCATTATACTGAAGAACTAAATGAGATACATTTCCGTCATTATCCTCTGAATCTAAAAATACAAAAAAGCCTATATTCGTATCGATTTCAAATAAATGTCTAGTACCACCTTCAGTAGACTTATGGTATTCCTCATCATTCAATTTTTGGACTAACATATTATCTACATTATCTTCTTTGTGAAAAGTTACATTAAAAGATTTCATCATCAATTCTCCTTTTAGATCGATTAATCAACGCATGTCTACATTATGTAACATTCCCTATTTTATAGCAATTATTTCCATCATTAAAAAAATCAGTAAAAGGGAAACGTAAAACTAAAAGGAGTGGGTTCGATTGAGTAGAAAAAATAAAATCTTAGTTCCTGAATCTAGAAAAGCTCTTGATGCTTTAAAAGCGAAAGTAATGCATACATCTAATCCTGAAGATGCTAAGTTCGAAGCTGCCGAGGAAGTTGGCGTTCCTTTGAAAAAAGGATATAATGGCAATTTAACGTCTCATGAAAATGGTAAAGTTGGTGGCCGTATTGGTGGAAATATGGTGAAAGAATTAGTTAGAATGGCGCAGGAGAATTTGAATAAACGGTAATGGTATCAGAATAAATTTCTCACATTATTGTCTTAAGTTATTCGTGTTAGTAAACTAATTAAAAAAATCAGATTGTAAGAAGTAACTTTCTTTAGCAACCTCTTACAATCTGATTTTATGTTAATCTTCATCTTTTACATCTGGGTCTTCAGGAATTGGTTCGTTATAATAATCAGCAATCATTTTTTTTACTTTTTCCATTTGTTCTAAATGATTATTAAATTGTTCTTTATAAATTAAATATTGTTCCCCATCATGGACCGCTCTTATTTTTCGTTCTTGAATCAATTGGTTAATATAGGATTCTTCAAGATCTAAGTATTCCGCTGTTTCTTTAATTGTTAAATACATTCTGTTCTCCTTAGTAACTATTCTTACATTATCTTACCATAAGTTTGTGAATGATTTGATATTGAAAATTACATGATTTATAAAACAAAAGAACACAAATCGAGGGATTCGTGCCCTTTTGATCATTTTGCTTATTACCTAAGATGTTGGTGTGCCCTGGTGAAAATATATTTTCCATTGACCATCTTTAAACTGCCATATTGAACTACGCAAGGATTGTTGTTTTTTACTTCATGAACGATTCGATAGGTCACTAATTTAATTTCGTCTGATAATGGATGTATTTCAAAATCACTTAATGTCACTTTCACAATTCCGATGCCATTTTCTAATTGATCATCCTTATATAAAACCTTGACTGAACTCCCTAATTCAAAAAATTCATCTGCTAGTAATTTTTTTTTGTTCAGTTTGTGAGGTGCGAATTTCTGGTTTACGTAATTTTTCTTCTAACATATAAAGATGCTAAAAAATTTGAACCTGCCATCATTCGTTCACCTTCTTCGTTTTATTTAGACTGATTTTAAATTAGTAAGCTTTACCCCAATAAACCATTACATCCGTTTTCTTTCCACAGCATACACATGTATCAGCAATTTGTTCTTGTTCAAATGGAATGCATCTTGATGTTAAACCGGCTTCTTCTTTAATTTGTTCTTCACAAGCTAGATCTTGACACCACATTGCCTTAATAAAACCTTGTTTTTCTTCACTGATTTGTTTTAACTCGTCCATCGATGTCGCTTTAAATGTTTTTTCTGTTCGATTGTTTAATGCTTTTTCGTAAAGTGATTGTTGGATTTCTTCAAGTAATTTTGTAATATTTTCTTCTAAAGCATCTAAAGAAACGATTGTTTTTTCTCTTGTGTCACGTCTTACTAAAACCGCTTGATTCTTTTCGATATCTTTTGGCCCAATTTCCACACGAACTGGAATTCCTTTCATTTCATATTCGTTAAACTTCCAGCCTGGCATTTTATCAGACGTATCAATTTTTACTCGAGCAATTTTTGAAATACGAGTTTTTAATTCAGTTGCCTTTTCAATCACGCCTTCTTTATGTTGAGCAATTGGAATAACCATTACTTGGGTTGGTGCAACTTTTGGAGGTAAGACTAATCCGCTATTATCACCGTGAACCATTATTAATGCACCGATTACCCTTGTTGTCATACCCCAAGAAGTTTGGTGTACATATTGTCTTTTCGAGTTTCTATCTGTGTATTGAATATCAAATGCTTTCGCAAATCCATCTCCAAAGTTATGAGAAGTACCACTTTGTAATGCTTTCCCATCGTGCATTAAGCTTTCAATTGTATAAGTAGCTTTCGCACCTGCGAATTTTTCTTTTTCTGTTTTTTGACCTTTAATAACAGGTATTGCTAAGAAATCTTCTAAGAAATTAGCATAAACATTTAGCATTTGAATTGTTTCTTTTTGTGCTTCTTCAGCGGTTGCATGTGCTGTGTGTCCTTCTTGCCATAAGAATTCAGTCGTTCTTAAAAACGGTCTAGTTGTTTTTTCCCAACGAACAACTGAGCACCATTGATTATATAATTTTGGTAGGTCATTATAGCTTTCAACTGTTTTTGAAAAATGTTCACAAAATAGTGTTTCGGATGTAGGACGAACTGCTAATGGTTCAGCTAATTCATCATGACCACCATGTGTTACCCAAGCAACTTCTGGTGCAAATCCTTCAACATGATCCGCTTCTTTTTGTAATAAAGATTTAGGGATAAATAATGGCATATATACATTTTCATGATCTGTTTGCTTAAATTGAAAATCTAATTCTTTCTGGATATTTTCCCATAATGCATAACCATAAGGTCTTAAAATCATACAACCTTTAACACTTGAGTAATCGACTAATTCTGCTTTTTTTACGATATCTGTGTACCATTGTGCAAAATCAACATCCATATCTGTAATTGCTTCAACAAATTTTTTTGTCGTCATTTTCTCTACTCCTATTCATTTTTTAGAAAATAAAAAACGCACGAGAATAATCAACAAAGGGACCATTCTCGGCGTTACCACCCTAATTACTATATAGAAAATACGAAATAAGCAAAAATGATAAACAAAAAACGCCATGAATAATCAAAAGGGACCATTCATGGCGTTACCACCCTACTTATTATGTAAAAACTCTACATAATCTCTTAACATCTTTAACGGGAAAACCGCTGTAGCCTACTATTATTTCGGTACAGAGACTCCAAGGCTGGTTCAGTTTATTCACTTTAGGAATTTGCACCACCCATTCCCTCTCTTAAAAGCTAATAAACTTACTATTCCTTTTCTAAGTCATCTATTAATTTAAAGTTATAATACGTGAACAAATTCTAACTGTCAATAAGTAGTATACCCATTTTTTAAAAATTTCTTACATTTCTTACTATATAGCCTCATTTTTTAATTCTTTTGTTCGTTTCTTTGGTAAAGGTATTTCAGATAACAGCATACCACCAACAATAAAAGTCCCACCGATTATTGTTTGGATCGATAATGTTTCATTTGCAAAAATGACTGCGGTAAATGCAGCAAAAACAGGTTCAAAAATAAAAATTAATGCTGCTTTCGTTGAAGAAATATGTTGTTGCGCAAACATTTGAACCCAAAACGCAATACTCGTACAGAATACCGCAGTTACGATCACCGCAAAAATGAATGTCGGGTTGACCCAGAGTTCTTTTGAAAATGAAACGGATGTATCTTCAAAAATGAAAGAGAAAACCGAACTACTAATGCCAACTGTTGCTAGTTGAATCGTTGTAAAGGTGAGTGGATCCATTTGTTTCGTAAACTTTCCGGATAAAATAATATGGAATGCAAATGCAAACGCTCCAAAAAGTGTAAGGACATCTCCAATATTGACAGAAAATGAGTCCCCTAACGTTAAGAAACTTAGTCCAAGTAATGCAATTAAACAGGCGATTACTGTAGACCAGCTTGACCGTTCTTTATAGACTAAATATAAAAGAACAGGTACTAATACAACACAAAGACCAGTTATAAAACCTGATTTTGATGTAGCTGTATACTTTAATCCAAATGTTTGAAGTAAATACCCTAAAAACAACATGAATCCAATACCACTAGTAATAACGATTTGTTTTACCGTTAATTTAGTTTTTTGTTTTCTTTTCACTAAAAATGGCAAAAGGACTAAAGTTGCGAGGATAAATCGAAATGCGTTAAAAGCAAACGGTTCAACGTATGCAATCGCATTTTGGACTACTACAAATGTTGTGCCCCAAAGTAATGTTACGATAATTAATGAGATGGTAGCTATTCTATCTATTCTCAGGTCTTTCATCCCCCTCCACATAATTGGCCCCTATAAAACGCATGTAAGAAAACTCGTTGATTGACAAGTTTAATTGGCGACTATGTTGTAATCACTTCATTATTGCCAACTTACTCCCAATTAACGTAAAAAAAGATGTGAATTTACCACATCCAAGCACTTTAATTTTATTGGTTCCACAATTAATTATATCTTCATTTTATCATAGTGTGTAATGAATTTGTCTTATAACTGTAAAATTTCTCTATCTTATGATAGTTTTTATGGAAATTTTGTCCAAAATCTATTGAGTTCATGATTGACTTTAGCGATTCCTCATCCATATACTTAAATACAGTAACATAGAGAAAGGTGATTGGATGGATTTTGAAATTACATATTTATCGTTTTATGTTGTTACTGTGGAAGGTAAAGGTGAACAATCAGATAAACGGTATAAACATTTTCAAACATTAGATGAATCAATGTTTGAAGAAAGCGCATTAAAAGGGTTTTTAGAAGGTGAACTTGAAAGAATTGTAAATCGAAAAGTTGAAAAACATCCAAAATCTGATTCTGTACCTACGAAATTAGGTCACTTTATCGTCGAAGAAGGCCACTCGTTAGACTCAAATCCAAATTATAACTTATTCCAGCGAATAAGAAATGCTAAATCAATTGAAGATTTTAAAGCGGAAAATGAAACGTTAGTCATTAATTACATTGATACAAGTGCAGTTCGCGGAGGAGCATTTCTAGTTATTCAAGCGAAACTAAGAAAATATTTTGATGATCCATTCTTATTTGTCCTAAAGTGTGATTTTGAACCAAAAGTTGCTTCCATTTCAGATGAATCTACTCTCATAAAAACGGTTGAAATGGCGATTACAACGAAAAATATGAAATCGATTCAATACCCTTATATGGAAGAATTAGGGATGATCTCAGAGAGTGAATTAAAAATCCATCAAGCTTCTCATGCAAGATATTTTGAAGATTTCTTAAAATTTGTTTCCTATTCTGAATCAATGCCGGAAATTGTAAAATCTCAAGTCATGGAAATGGTTTATGACAAGATTGAAGATGTTTTTGAAGAAGAAAGTGTTGAAAGACAACAATTCGATGCAGCAATGGAAGTTTGGGCAGCTAGTCCTAAGCGTGAGATTCAAGAACATTTTACCCCTACTGAAGTAATCGAAGCAGCCGCACAAATCGTGGAACATACACCAGAAATTGAATTATCATTTAAAGCGGACCACTTTTCTGTAAAAGGATTACTAGCAGATTTTGGCGATAATCTCCATATTGCGAAAGTAAACGGTCGATATGTCGTTATTTTAGAAGCGGATACATTGCAATTTGAGAAAGGATTTTCTCCAATAGAGTTTTTGAAACCAGATGAGTTGGATGATGTCATTGAGCGAATTGGTCAGAAAGGTAATATGCCAGGATATTAAACAATCGAAAAACTCAAAATTTAAAAAAAATATAAGACAGTTTGCTATTTCTAGCTTACTGTCTTTTTGTCTTTTCAATTTGAAAAATTTTAGATAAAATCTCTCTTCGTTTTTCTTCCAAGGCATAATAATTCTTTTAAATTTGAAATCAGTCTATTTTCCTCTCCTCAAGACGTTTATTAAATTAAAACTTGTCGACGATTATTACGAATTACTCCTAATTTCGATCATTTCTTTTAGTTTTCTATTTTAATATAGTATATGTTAACTAAAAAAAATAATTAGTTGACATATAATTGAAGTTTCATTAATATGAGTATAGTTATCAGAAAATTGTTATTAGGAGAATTAGAATGAAAATCAAAGAAATTACATTTGTAGCAATGTTTGCAGCAGTTATGGCTGTTCTTGGACAAGTCCCTCCGATTATGTTATCCTTTACACCGGTTCCTATTACATTACAAACTCTTGGCGTTCTTCTTACTGGTGGTGTTTTAGGTGCTAGATTAGGTGCATTAAGCCAAACGATCTTTTTATTATTAGTTGCAGTTGGCATGCCACTTTTATCTGGTGGACGTGGTGGTTTTAGTGTATTTGCTGGACCGAGTGTTGGTTATTTAATTTCATGGCCTATTACGGCTTTTGTAATTGGGTATTTATTATCACGCTTTAAAACATTAAAATTAAAACATGTCTTATGGATTAACTTGACTGTTGGAATTCTATTAATCTATTTAATCGGTATCCCAATTCAAGCTTTTATGATGCAAATTCCAGTTCTAACAGCGGTTAAATTAAGTTTAGTGTATATTCCAGGAGATGTATTAAAAGCGATTCTTGCTTCAATTTTAGTTTTCAAACTAAGACAGCAAACTGTGTTTTCAAGCACTTTGGCAAAAAATTATTCAAATCAATCAACAGAAAATATGTAAAATCTGATGAGACACTCTTGTTGTGTCTCTTTTTTATAGAGGTGATTGTAAATGGCAAATATTACAGAAACTTATCAGAAAAACGCTAGATTGACACCTGATAAAATTGCGATCCATACGAGTAATCAACAAATCAGTTACAAAAAATGGAATGAGTTAATTAATCAAACGGCTAATTGGCTACAATCTTATCAATCAAATTCGAAAACAATTGGTATTCTTTTACCGAATGGTATATCGTTTTTGCAGATGTTTGCAGGAGCTTCAAAAGCAGGATGGATCGCTGTACCTTATGATATGAAATGGAATCTAGCGGATTTGGAAAAAAGGGTTAAACTCTCGAATCCTTCTATCATTGTTACAACAAAAGAAATGTATAAAAAGATTCATAAGATTCATCCATATGTAAAGGTATTAGATGATATTTTACTAGAAATTGATAAATTCGATTCTTTATCTTCATTAGAAATTACTGAGAACCTACCTTTCTATGTCGGATTTACTTCTGGTACAACCGGGAGCCCGAAAGCATTTATTCGTTCTCAAAATTCATGGGTTGCTAGCTTTGATTGCAATCGCTATGACTTTGGTTTAGATGAAACGGATCAAATCCTTATACCTGGAGCTTTAATCCATTCTCATTTTCTATATGGTGCGATTAGTACATTATATTTAGGAGGAACCGTTATCCTTTTAGAAAAGTTTTCTCCTTTAAACTTACTATCACGAATCAATACTTTGCCTATTACGACAGTTTATGTTGTTCCGACAATGATTGAAGCATTATTAAAAGAAGGTATTCAAGTTCATCATGCGATAAAAATACTTTCGTCCGGTGCAAAGTGGACTGAAAAATCCAAAATTGAATTTCGTCATTTGTTTCCTGCAATGACGATCTACGAATTTTTTGGAGCTAGTGAACTTAGTTTCATTACTGTTTTGTCTGATCAAGATGGTGTACATAAGGCAAAAACGGTCGGAAAACCATGTTATGGTGTGGAGTTACAAATTCGTCGACCAGATCAAGAGTTAGCTAAGCCGAATGAAACTGGAAAAATATATGTAAAAAGCAACTATTTAATAAATGGGTATTTTGAAGAAAATGAAAGAACCATTCACCCAATTCATGATGATGATGGTTGGGCTACTGTTCATGATATGGGCTTTATTGATGAAGCCGGTTTTTTAACAATTAACGGACGAGAAAAAAACATGATTCTATACGGAGGTATTAGTATTTTTCCCGAAGAAATCGAAAAGGTGATCGCTCTTCATCCTGATGTAGAAGAAGTTGCAGTCGTAGGTCTTTCAAATCCGTATTGGGGTCAAATTGTTGCGGCAGTGATCAAAGGAAAATCGAATTCGTTTGAGTTAAAAAGATTTTGTAAAACACATTTATCAGCTTATAAAATACCTCGTAAATGGTTTTTTCAAAATGAAATGCCGTATACGACTAGTGGAAAAATAGCACGCGCAGAGTTAATTAAACAAATCGAAATGCAGGTGACGAACAATTAAAAGAGCTGTCATTGTTAATGCGAAACGAACACCTATTGGAAAAAAAGGTGGAATATTACGAGATTTTCAACCACATGAGCTTGCTGCCCCATTGCTAAAAGCTTTGGCAAGTGGGTTAGAAGACAAAATTCAAGACATCATTTTAGGCAATGTTGTAGGACCAGGTGGAAATATCGCTCGAGTTTCTGCATTAGAAGCGGATCTTCCCCTTTCAGTTCCAGGGATTACAATTGATCGTCAATGTAGTGCAGGATTAGAAGCGATCCGAATGGCTTGTTACTTCATTCAAGGCGGTGCTGGAAATTGCTATCTTGCTGGAGGAGTTGAAAGTACTAGTACCTCCCCATTTCCTGCTAGAGCGAGATTTGCACCGGACAAAATTGGTGATCCAGATATGGGAATTGCTGCAGAAAATGTAGCAAAAAAATACGATATCACAAAAGAAGCGCAAGATCAGTATGCATTATTAAGTTATACACGAAGCTTTGAATCTCATCAAAATGGATATTTCAATGAAGAAATTATTCCAGTCGGTGATGTCGATCAAGATGAAGTGTTTTTCAAAAAAAGGAAAATGGAAGAACTTTTAAAAAGAGCAAAACCTGTATTTAAAAAGAACGGTACAGTCACTGCTGCAAATAGTTGTGGAATTCATGACGGGGCCTCCGCTGTTTTAATCATGGAGGAAAATGAAGCGATAAAAAACGGTTTAAAACCGGTTTTACGCTTTGTAGACAGTCAGGTTTCGGGTGTTCATCCTAATTATCCAGGTGCGGCTCCGATCCCTGCAATTCAAGATTTATTAAGTAGAAACAAATTAACAGTAGCAGATATTGAACTATATGAAATAAACGAAGCTTTTTCTTCTAAAGTACTAGCCTGTTCGAAGGAACTTTCTATCCCTACCTCTAAGTTAAACAGTTGTGGTGGTGCACTAACGATTGGTCATCCATATGGGGCTTCTGGGAGCATCATGGTGACGAGACTTTTTTATGAAGTACAAAGAAGAAAAAACTTACAATCAAATTATGTAGTCGCTGCTATTGGAAGTGGTGGTGGAATCGGATTAGCTGTCTTATTCGAAGTCGTAAAATAAGGTTAAAAAGTCAGAAAGTAGTAAGTAGTATAACGAGGGGTGTACATATGAAAGTAATTGGTTCAATTGATCTACATACACGTTGTAAACATTACCATACAGAAAGAGATATCATTGCCATTAAATTTAAATGCTGTGATACATATTATGGATGTTATTATTGCCATGAGGAAAGTACGAATCATGAACCAAAAGTCTGGAGCAAAGATGAATGGCAAACAAAAGCAATTCTTTGTGGCAACTGTCATGAGGAATTAACAATTCAAGAATATCAGACTTGTAACTACAAATGTCCTAAATGTGAATCTGATTTTAATCCAGGATGCAAAAATCATTATCATTTGTATTTTGAGTAAATAGTTTTTATAATCGTTTTCTATTTAATGATCATATATAAAAAACAGGATCCCCTAAAAAGTTTATAATTTGGGGACATCCTGTTTTTTATTATTAAATCGTATTAAACGATTATGATTGTGTTTGAAAAGCAACTCTTAAACCTAACCCAATATACACAATCCCAATCGCTTTTCCCATCCATTTTGATCCTTTTGTTTTTTTGCTAAAGATTTTTTTCTTGATTACACTTGATAAAAGCACTAGTAAAGTTGTATACAAAATACTAAGTAATACAAATGTCAGACCAAGCGTTAAAAGTTGGACGATTACTGAGTTCCCATTATGTTGTACAAATTGTGGTAAAAGTGCTAAGAAAAATAATGCAGTTTTAGGGTTTAATACCTCGATCAGAACTGCTTGACGAAAGGAGAGTTTACTATTTATTTCTTTTTGTTCAGTTGATTTTTTACTGTTTTTCGATTTTTTTATGATGGCAGTGATTCCTAAATAAAATAAATAAGCTGCTCCTAAATATTTAACGATTTCAAATGCTAAAGAAGAAGTCATTAAAATTGCCGATAATCCAAATACAGATGCGCATGTATGAATTAAATCACCGACAGCAATCCCAACGCCTGTTAAAATGCCATTCCATTTCCCACCTTTCATTGTTTGGGATAATGTTAAAAGTACTGCGGGTCCTGGTATTAAAAATAATGTTAATACGACTAATATAAATGAAAGCATGATGATGGTCTCCTCTCTATCTGTTATTTTTTAGAATATTATACAACATTAATTGGCTAAAATTGTCATTTATTTCAATAAAAATAAGCCGCTTTCCAAATTAGGAAAACGGCATTTGCATTTCAACAATTATAGTATTTCAATATACCCTTCTGTTCCATGAACACGTATTTTTTGCCCGTCTTTTATCAGTTTAGTCGCATTCTCTACTCCAACAACTGCTGGTAAACCATATTCTCTTGCGATGACCGCGCCGTGTGTCATCAGTCCACCAACTTCAGTGACCAGTCCTTTTATTGCTACAAATAATGGTGTCCAACTTGGGTCGGTAAATGAGGTGACTAAAATGTCACCCTCTTCTAAGTTTGCATCTTCCATATTTATAATAACACGCGCTCTTCCTTCGATTACACCCGAAGAAACAGCTAAACCTACAATAGCTTCATGAGGAAGATTTTCCCGTTTGTATTCACCTACAATGATTTCACCATCGGATGTGATCACTCGTGGAGGTGTTAGTTTCGTAAATAATTCGTACTCTTCTTTTCTTTTCTTAATGATTTGGTCATCTAGTTTTTTTGTACGAATGACTTCGTGTAATTCCTCAAAAGTAAGATAAAAAATATCTTCAACTTCAGAAATGACATTCGATTTAACTAGTTGTTCAGCTTCTTTCATTAAAGCTAGCTTATACACAAAATAGCGACTAACCATTCCATATTTCGGATATTCACGATATCCAATGAAATTTCTGATTAGACTAATTACTTCCTTTATTTCTTCTGCTTTTTGTTTGCCATCCGGTAATTGCAACAAGCGTTCTACAAGTTCTTGTTCTTTTTGCATCGCTTTTTGTAGCCCTTGCTCAAATTTCTGTTTACTTGCATGCGGCTCAAAGTTTTTAATATTACTAAGAATCATAGGGACGAGTATAGACGGTTTTTCGCTCCATCTTGTTCTAGTAAGATCAATTTCTCCAGTACATCGCATGCCATATTTTCTTAAATAATCATCGATTGCGTCTTTCGTTTCCTGTCCGCCTTCAAATGTAAGCAATTCATCTATAAAGTCATCATCTTGTACATGCTGTAAATAATCGATTACTTCTGGATAAGGACGAATTACATCCGCTACATCCATTAGTGCCAAACCCATTTCTGAAGTAATATTATTTGGGACAGATTGTGTAAGAGTATCTCCTACATTCTTTTCATCTAACCAGTCGTTTATTTTTTCATTGATCCATTCTGTCGCGTTCATAGCAGACATAAAAACTGCCGAACTTCGTGGGTCAAATAGTAACTCTCGTAATTTCTGTAAATCTTCTAAAATAAAATCCATTAAATCCGTTCCTGATTTTGTTTGTATGTTTTGTTTTAACACTTCGATTGATGTTTCGTTTTTCTTAATTAAATCAGTAACAATTTTTGGATCGTTTTCGATGAGTGCTTTAAAACTCGACGAAGATTGTTCTTGAACATTTCGATTAGGAGTTGTTTCCTTATTCTCAACGGATGATTCGATAAAATCTTCTCGTGCTACAACCTTTAATAAAGCGTCTTTTAAGAGCGGATCAGATTTTCCTATAGCTTCTATAAACATTTTTCTTCGATCAGGTGAAGCAAGATTTTGTGAGATATCGACAAATAATCTACCACCTGCTTCACGCATCGGTGCCCTAGTCGTTAGCATCCAAAACGATAATCCCAATGGTTTAATAGGATCAGTCATCATTTGTTGATGTCCTACAGATAGATAGACGTGTTTTTCTTGGTCATCCACTTTAGGAATTGGATATAAAGTTGTGATTGGACGACTTTGGACAATATAAAATGTATCGTCTATTAAACACCACTCAATATCTTGTGGACAATGGAAATAATTTTCTATTTGTCTACCAATTTGTGCTAGTTGTAAAATTTGTTGTTCTGTAAGTGTTTGAGTGTTTTGTTTTTGAGGATCAATCTGTTGTGACGCTGTTCCGCCTTCTTTCCGACCATAAATTGCCATTTTTTTTGTAGCGATTCTCTTATCAATGATTTCATTATCTTGTACCTTATAACAATCGGCCGATACTAAACCAGAAACTAACGCTTCTCCAAGTCCAAAACTTGCATCGATTGATAGCACTTTTCGATTGGAAGTAATAGGATCAGCAGTAAATAATATCCCTGAAGCCTGCGGAAAAACCATTTTTTGAATGATAACGGATAAATAAACTTGACTATGGTCAAAATTATTTTGCATTCGATAAATAACTGCACGATCTGTAAATAACGAAGCCCAACATTTACTAATATGTTGTAGGATATTTTCCTTCCCAATAATATTTAAATAAGTGTCTTGTTGGCCAGCAAAAGAGGCATGTGGCAAATCTTCAGCGGTTGCACTAGAACGCACAGCGTATGCATATTCTTCGCCGAATTTGGAGAGATAATTTGAAACGACATTCACAACATCGGTAGGGATTGGTACTTCCAAAATAATGTCTCGAATCTTCCTACTAATCTCACTAATTTGATTTCGGTCTTTTACATTTAGCTTTGCTAATTGACCCAACAAAGTTTGGTAAGATTCGTTTTGTTCAATAGCTTTTTGGAACCCCACTGTTGTAATACAAAATCCTTCTGGTACTTTTATCGTTGGAATTTTTGATAATTCACCTAAATTTAATCCTTTTCCTCCAACAAGTAAAAGTTGTGTTTTATCAATCTCCTGGAAATCGAGAACTAAAGAATTCATTCCACATCTCTCCTTACCTTTATTGTCTATTGATTTTATCAGTACAAAATAAGAAGATAAAGTCTACAATGACCATTTTTTTTATGGTATAATTAAAGTAGGAAGAGTACGTCAAAAATTGGTTAATGAATTTACACATACATAATGAAAAAAAGCACAGATTAAATTCTGTGCTTTTTCTTTATTCAATTGATGCGATTGCTTTTCTACCAAATTGTTTATTGTATAATTCTTTATATAATCCATTTTTCATTAACAACTCTTCATTTTTGCCTTCTTCAACGATTTGCCCATCCTTTAACACAATGATATGATCGGCAGCCATAATCGTTGAAAGTCGGTGTGCGATCACTATGGACGTTTTATTTTTTAATAATCCTTGTATTGCACTTTGAATATAAAATTCAGATAAGGTATCTAACGAGGAAGTTGCTTCATCAAGAATAATAATTTCAGGGTTTTTCAATAATACACGAGCGATTGAAATTCTTTGTTTTTCGCCTCCTGAAAGCTTGATTCCTCGATTTCCAACAATTGTTTCATAACCTTTTGGTAAGCCCATTATGAAATCGTGAATATATGCTGCCTTACAAGCATTCATAATTTCTTCATCTGATGCATCCGGGCTTGCATATAATAAGTTTTCTTTAATCGTTCCATTAAATAAATAGCTATCCTGTGTAACAAGTCCAATATGAGACCGTAATGATTCTAGCGTGAATTCTCTAATATCACGACCGCCAATTTTGATTGAGCCTGATGTCAAATCATACAAACGAGGAATTAAATTAGTGATTGTTGTTTTACCAGCACCACTCGGACCAACTAATGCAGTCATCGTACCAGATGGAGCAATAAAAGAAATATTTCGCAATGCTGTTTTATCCTTCTGGTATGAAAATGATACATCGCTAAATTCAATATCTAAATGAGTAACATTCATTTCGGTAGCATCATCACGATCTTTAATCGTTAATTTCATATCGAAATATTCAAAAATACGTTCAAATAAAGCGATTGAACTTGTAATATTTACATAAAGATTGGTTAATTGTCCAACTGGTCCGTATAAACGACCAAGTAATGCAACAAAGCTAATAATCGCTCCAATTGTAATCTGATCGTGAATATATAAATATCCACCATATAAATAAATGAGCATTGGGCCGATGCTAGTAAAGGTTGATAGAATCATCATAAACCAGCGCCCTGCCATCGATTCCTTTATTTTAAGATTAGTAGCCTGTACATTAATGTCATCAAAATTTTTAAATTCCCTTTGTTCCTTTGTAAAAAGCTTCATTAATAAATAACCACTAATATTTAATGTTTCTTGTATAATATGATTTTGCTCACTTGTCTTTTCCTGTGTTTGTTTTGAAATACTCCAACGAACATTACCCATTTTACGCGTCGGTAGAATAAATAATGGTACAATGATTAACCCTAATATCCCAAGCCTCCAATTCACTATTAACAGTGTGGTAGCAGTTGAAATTAAGATGAATAGATTATTAGCGAAATTCACTATTGTATTATCAAATACAGCTTTAACACCTGAAATATCACTCGTCATTCGAGTAATTACTTCACCTTGCTTTACATTAGAAAAAAATTGGAGTGGCATTTGTTGTAAATGAAGATACATTTGGTTTCTCATATCGTAAATAATTTTTTGAGAAACATATGCATTTAAATAATTTTGATACACACCTAATAACCCTGAAATAATCGTCGTACTAAGTGAGGCAAGTACGAGATAGATTAAAAGACTTAAATCTTTGTTTGGTAATGCAGTATCAACAATATGTTGAATGATGATCGGCGGTAAAATGCCTAGTACTGAAGTAATTAATAATATAAGCACGACAAGTAAAGTTTGTTTCCAATACGGAATAAAATATTTTCCAATTCTAAGTAATATTGCCTTTGTAATATTTGGTTTTTGTGCGTTTTCATCAAATTTCATCCGCCCAAAACCATGGGGACCCATTGGAGGTCCACCACCCCATCCTGACATAATGATACGTCCTCCTTATTTCGAACAATTCGTTTGTTCATTTAATAAATCAGTTAAAATTTTTTTTTGCATGTCTATAAGTATAGTAAGCTCATCCTGTGAAAATTGTTCCAGTGAATTTGCTAAACTTTTATATGCTTCTGATTCTTCACGATACCGTTGACATAAAGCTTCCCCATCAGGTGTTAAAAATAATTGTGTTTCTCGGCGATCAATAGTTGATGTTTCTCTTTTTACATAATTTTTCTTCTCCAACTCATCAATACTAAGACTTACTCTGCTTTTAGCAGTACTAATTCGTTCAGTTAATTCTTTTTGTGATAGACCTTCATTATTTCGAATTGAATTTAGAATTATTAACTGCTGGAAGGTTATCCCAAGTTTTGTTGCGGTTTGTAAGTTTATTCTTTTAAGCTGACGCGCAATAGAAACAAACGAATTTGTTAAATCGATTGCATTTTGAAAATCTGGCATCATCTCACTCCTTACATTAGTTTATTTTATAAACTGTTTACATTGTAAACTAATAATAAAACTTTTTTGTTGAATTGTACAATTAAAAATTATTAATAAAAAAGACAAAAGAGTATATCCTACTGCATTTCTTAAATTTTGAAGTGTATTCGAACCTAATTTGTGAAATATTTAGGTGTTTAAATCGTTAGAATAACTGGAGGTAAATTTAGAATGGCGGATAATAATCTAGTATTTGGGCCAGTTCGAAATCCTTCTTTACCTCATTGGATTCAATAATTGAAGTTGAAAATGAGGAAAAATTCCCAAAACTGATCGAAGAAGATCCAGCAAAGATCGCTGGAATCATGACTACGGAATATCATCCAATGCTTGCAGTACTACCTAAACATACTTCATAAAGTAGTTTTTGAAAAAAGAAAACTAATTAAAAAAAGCAATCGGAACAGTGGTTTGTCCAATTGCTCTTTCGATTGCAATAATTTGTTTTTTTACTTTATATAATTTTAATCACTTTTGTTTCAAGTAAGTATCTTTAAAATAAACCTGCTTCCTTTGCCGCTTCAAAACTAACTTTTGTAAATTCAGCTGGATCTAAATTAACATTTTCCCAATGCATATACATCAATCTTGGTTTATCAAACAGCCAATGGTTATGAACTGCAGTCACTGTAATTCCCCTTTTACGTAAAGCAGTCATTAGTGGGTTAATTTCTTTCTGGCGGACAACTGATTCACCAAGGTTTAAACCATTATCCTCAAAAGATAGCATAAATGGAAGTGCTAATGGAGAACGAGTCCTACGACCTAAAATAGTTGCATTAATATCACGAAGACGCATAATTACACATACAGGTGTAGCTTGAACAACTACTCCTCCAATCATATCGGCAAGTTTTTGACAAGTTGACATATTGATCACTCTCTTCATACTTTTTAATTTTACTCAGTATCATATGAAGAAAATATAGGGCTGGTGTCTATCTAATCATTTATTACTCATTGTTGATCGCATCTATTTTCTAAGGAAAACGATAAAATTTGAAGAAAATCCTTTAATTTCCAATTAAATAAGTGGAAAGTCCTATTTTTTTCGTATGACAATTTGATTATCTTCCTTTAAATTGTTATAGTAATAACATTAAATGTGTTTAAACACATAAGGAGGCAATAAAATATGGAACATGGTAAAGTAAAATGGTTCAATGCAGAAAAAGGTTTTGGATTCATCGAGCGTGAAAATGGTGATGATGTATTTGTTCACTTTTCAGCAATTCAGTCTGAAGGATTTAAATCATTAGACGAAGGTCAAGCAGTTACTTTTGATGTAGAACAAGGACAACGCGGACCACAAGCAACTAACGTTCAAAAAGCATAATATAAAAAAAGTCGGATTCTATTTCTAGAAGCTGACTTTTTTTATTTTACAAAATAAAAACCCCTATTCATTTAAGAATAGGGGGAAGTGCAAACGTGGAGCTCGGGTAAAGAAATGGTTTAACGTATTATAGCCTATAAAAAATGAATATACAAATTTCTACTAAAAGAAAAGTGTGTACTACAAATGGTTAACACATCAGAGTAACCTTACTTAAAAAGATTTAGATGATCAATCAATCCATTTGATTACTTTTTTTCAAATGGTCTGCATCAGTGAATTCCTTCATTTCACCAACTTCACATACGGATTTTTCTTTGTTCATAAATGAATACTAAACATCTTCAATTTAAGGATCAAAGGAGAAAGCTTCGTTAATGCCGCATATGGAAACTCTTCTTTTTCAACATTTAACCTTACAATTTTACGTCCATATCAGTAATTTATAGAATTCGTTTCCTTTGGTAAACAACAAATGTTTACTAAAGGAAACGAATGTGATACATTGGTTATACAAAAATGAGGTGATGCAATGAAATATAAAGTGAACAATATCGGAGCATTCATTAAAGAAAATAGATTGAAGAAAGACATTAAGTTGAGAACACTTTCAGGTTATCTAGACATAACTCCAGGATATTTATCGAAAATAGAAAACGGTTCTTCAAAACCTTCTTCCGAACTTCTAAAGAAATTAACAGATATCCTTGAATTTCAATTATCAGATGTTATCGAACTTCCAAGTGAGTCTAGCAATCAACTTTTTGAAGGAAATATATCCATCGACGATTTATTTACCGCACCACTAATCTCAATAGATGGGAAAAAACTAACAAAATTAGAACAGTTTCAAATGCTTAATATCATTAAAACAATACACCGTATTAAACGGTATCCTGAAATTGATGATTTAGAGCAAATGCAAATCTTATTAAAACAAATTCTAGAATTTAAGGAGTCATGATGTGATGAATAAATTAATACAAGATACTTCCATATTTTTTGATTCTCTAATAGAAAAAAATGAGGGTTCAAAAGAAAAAGTTGTAACTTTTGATATAAGGGCTACGAAAGCCCTTGTATCTCCTGAAGTCGCTTTTGATACCGTTTTTCACCTTTCTCCTCAATATAAAGAGTTAGGACCAATATTCGAATTTATCAATCGACAATTAACACATTATATCCGTTTCTGTAGCGTAGAAAATTCATTTGCATCAACAATTGCTCGTCGTTTAAATGAAGAGAACATGATTTCTATTAATGAGGAGTTTTGTTCGTTGTCATTTACATTCGAAGACCAAGGGGACATGATTGATGTTGAGTTCACCTTACATAAAGAATATAAATCTCTTGAAAGGTATTTGCTTCAACTAAGTACCTTTTTCAGTAATTATTTAACAGAAGGTTTAAACAATTACGTTCTATTCAAAGATGAGGAATTATCTGTTGAAACGTATGAAATTGTCTATGATTTTGAACGTAGAAAAAACCATTATGATCAATTTGAAACAAAAGAAGGCCATCTATATGGTCCATCCAATTTATATGAAGCAATTAAAGAAAGTCACGGAATGAACTGGGTAGATATACACCGATATTTCCACCTCTTATCTTATGTCATACTTGATGATACAAAACACGATACAGGATTTGTTATGGAAGTGAAAACAAACTTCTTGTTGTTTGAAAGAATAGTGGCAAATGAATATGCTATATGAATTTCAAATAAAGTGTTTTGGGGAAAAGTAAACAGATTCCTATGTTAATAGAGAAATTATCACTAAACTAATAAAAGAACCTTAATGATTAAGGTTCTTTTCGTTCCTATACTTGATATAGTTCGGTATACTTCATATACTGTAGTACCAATAACAGTAACCCGATTGGTTTTGATACTATCATTAATAAAGCATGTGATTATTACTAAGAACTTGTTTAAGTGTTTTATTTTAAAAATGTACTAGGCATGACAACAAGAACTACCTCTCCACGTGCACAAAGAAGATCATTTGCGTATAATTCTGTATGAACCTTCCATTTTTTAGGATGGATTTCTTCAACAGTACCAACCGCTTTTAGTGGAACATCTTGTGGAGTAGGTTTAAGATATTCCACATTTAGGGCAGCGGTTACAAATCTAGGGGGTACTGAGCCATCTCCTATTTCGTTTCCATTTTTACGGTGTAAAGCAAGTGATGCAGAACCTGTCCCATGACAATCAATTAACGAAGCGATTAGTCCACCATAAATAAAACCCGGAATTCCCATGTACTTTGATTCCGGTGTAAAGATCGTAACAGTTTTATCACCTTGCCAACCAGTTCGAAGATGATGACCGTCTTTATTTAATCGACCACACCCATAACACCAAGCGAAATCATCGGGATAGATATCTTGTATTGCTTTTTCAATTACTTCTTCCATTTTTTCATCCTCCATAATAAATTTTAGTATGTATTCCCATTACTAACTTTTTCTCTGAAATATGTAAAAACTCCTCTAAAATTTAAAACTAATAAATGCGATTATTCTATAAAACGAATGCACTTTACTTACTTTAGAAAAAATCTATTTAGCATTTAGTGAAAATAATGTTTTATTAAAGAAATTTCCATAGCAGACTCCTAAAATTATTTTCTACTACATATAAAATTTATGAATAGTTTTAGTTGAACAGTAAATTTAACCTACATTTATTTTCTTCTGTTCTTTTCCAACAAAGTAAATAGCGCATGTTAAAAATATAAATCCTATTCCCGCACCGAAAATCATCGAAAACTCAAAAACATTTTTAAGTGCTAAGCCACCTGTAATTGATGCATTAAATAAAAGTAGACATAGTACAATGTATTTATTTTTCATAGTGAGCCCCCTAAAAAATTAAATACTCCCCTAATAAATTTTACCATATATTGGAATTTAGATCACTGTTTTTAAAACTTCTTATCTAATGAATAAAGATTTCCATTTAATAGTCCTCAAAAATAATAAAGAGCAATTGTTCCTCTTTGGCCTTTCTAATCCACAACAGTTTCCTGATAATTCCGTTATTATTTACTACACTTTTATAGTAGATGAATATTTTTCAAGTATACAATTAACTAACTATCGGTGGAATATAAGAACTCTCCTCAAATGGAAAGCGCGCTTGACATTAATTTTGTTGCAAGATAAACTCACTTTATGGAAAGTAAACTTTCCATAACTAAGGGGGGGAAACGTTGCTAAATCGTTTAGAAGAAATCCGTAAACAACGTGGAATCAAGCAAGAGGAATTAGCATCAGCTCTTGAAGTGTCAAGACAAACGATCGGTTCACTAGAAAACGGGCGTTATAACCCATCTATTCTCTTAGCATTCAAGATTGCTCGTTTTTTTGGTATGAGTATCGAAGAAATTTTTATTTATGAGGAGGATGAAAGTATATGAAAAAAAATAATTCGATTTATTATCTGGCCGTAGTAGCCTTAGTACTACTAATAAGCGGTATATACTTCATCAAAACAATTGGAAATCCACAAGGTTTGTTACGAGTGTTGCCTTATATTTGTGTTGGGCTTGGCTGTAGTATTTTTGGTCATAGTATGGGAGAAATATTGAACCGTTTAGTCATGAAGAAAAATCCTGTCGCAGCAAAGCAACTAGAGATTGACAAAAAAGATGAGCGTAATTTGGCAATCGCTAATCAAGCAAAGGCAAAAGCATATGACATGATGGTTATTTTATTTGGAGCCTTAATTTTTGCATTTTCCTTGATGGGTGTAGATATAATAATGTTGTTACTATTAGTAATTGCATATATGTTTTTCCTTGGATATAACAGTTATTACCGTTTAAAGTATTTTAAAGAGATGTAATATTATTTATGTAATTCTTTAGGAACAATCCCAAGGTTGCTTCTTTTTCAAACCATTTTTGTGAACCTCAGTTTATATGGAGGACAAATTTGACCATTAACGCAAATAGACCCCAAAAAAAAGAGGAAAATTCCTCTTTTTTTTAATCTTACCCAAAATTTATATTGTTTTCATCACATCAATTACTTTATCAATATCATTTTTCGTAATCCAGTAATGTGTAGCAAATCGCATCATGCCATCTTCATCAGGCGCAAAAATGATAATTCCGTTCTCTTTAAAAATTTGTTCAATTTCTTCAGGACTTCTTCTCATATCTGTTATATGGAAGAATACTAAATTGATATGAAGTTGAGACGTATTAACATGAATTCCTGGGATTTCCCTTAATCTATTAGCTAAATATTGAGCATTTTCATGATCTTCATGTAATCGTTTTGTCATTTTTTCTAATGCAATTATACCAGCGGCTGCTAAAAATCCAGATTGTCTCCACCCTCCACCTAATAATTTACGTTTCTTTTTCGCTTTTTCAATAAATTCTTTACTACCCGCAAGTATTGAACCTACTGGTGCACAAAGTCCTTTTGATAAACAAAACATCACGCTGTCACTATATTGAGATAATTCTTTAACATCCGTTTTTAAATAAGTAGCCGCGTTAAATATTCTTGCACCATCTAAATGTACAGGTATATTTGCATCCTTTGCTATACTATATACTTGTTTCATATAATCGATATGAACGACAGATCCATTTGAATAGGCATTTTCTAAACAAATCAATGAAGTTTCAGGATAATGGATATCATCAGGTCGGATCGAATGTCTAATTCGATTAAGATCCATCTTGCCGTGAGTTGTCTGTAATGTTCTTAAGTGAACTCCGGCAATCACTGAAGCAGCTCCAACTTCATGTTCGAATATATGACAATCCTCCCCAAGAATAACTTCACTACCACGATTACAATGTGTAAACAATGCAAGTTGGTTACCAAATGTTCCACTTGGTACAAATAAAGCAGCTTCTTTCCCAATCATGGAAGCAGCTAGAAATTCTAATTTTTGTACAGTTGGATCATCCCCATAAACATCATCACCGACTTCGGCTAAAAACATGGCTTGTCTCATTTCATCTGTTGGATTTGTTACAGTGTCACTTCTTAAATCGATAAACTTCATTTTCATTCCCCTTTTTACTATTTTCAGAATTATCAAAACTAGTTTAATAGACGCATCGAGATTTGAATTCTAAGACAAGTACCCATCTCATTGTCGGAAATTGTAGGATAATTTTAGTCATTAAAAGAGTTGTTTTTTTCAAATTCTTTTAATCCAATAAGCAAAAGCTTCTCAGTAATATCCTCAATTCCGGTATGATGATTTAGTGCAATTTGTTTAATCTTTTCTTTTATTGAATCTTTCACAAAAATAGTTAGTTGTTCTTGATTACTCGTAAACACTATAAAACCTGGTCTAGTAGAAAGCTTACCATCAGTTAAACAGTTTTGTAAAATTTCAAAATCTTGTTCAATTTGGGCATCAGGATATGGTAGTTTAATTGGTTTTATTTCTACCTTAATTGAGTTGCCCTTTATATAAAGATTCATATTTTGATGTCCAATGTGTTTATAAAATGAATCGATAATACCAAAAATCGGAGCATTAATTGACTGAGGTATTGGAAATTGAAAAGAAATCATACCTCTTTTCGTACTATGACTGGCTTTTTTCATTTCATAAGCTTTTCTAAAACCACGGCTTGTAAGTTCTTCTTTATTTAAAAGTTCACCCATATTTGTTTTTGCTACGATTTCATTGGTTTCATTAAGCTCGATAATTCGAGCTTTTTCATTCGAGTTTACTATTTCATAAAGTCCAAATAAGTAAAATTCTAAGTCTTTTGTAAAAAAAGATTTTTTTCTTGATGAATTTGAGAATTTTAGATTTTCAATTTCTTCTTCTGGAATAAATACAGTTAGTCTACCTTTAAAATTTACTTTACTTGCGCGGATTTTTCCTTTTTTTATATATTGATGGATTGTTGCTTTTGATACTCCTAATAATTTAGCTGTTTCAAGTACAGTTAGTCCGACTGGTTTTACAGTTTGAGATTTTAACTGATTAAGATCATCTAGGTAAAACCTCATTGTTCCATCGATTTGCCAATCCTCATAAACAAGATTAAGTTTCCCAGTCTTAACATAATTGTAAATCGTTTGTTTTGATACACCTAACAGTTCTACAGCCTCATTTGTTGTCACAATCTCTTTCGTTTTTTGATCTTGTTCTAACATTTAAATTCTTCCTTTTTCATTGTTTTGTAGACTTATTATATCATAAATATTTCCAACAAATTATTAGAAAGTAATTAACTACATAAAAATAAATTCATTTATTTATAAATAATGAATTATACGACATTTGTTTAAGATAGAATAATGGTGTATTTTTCTACCTAATTCAATTTTTATAAATTAGAATTTATAAAAAACAGATAGATATTATTTAACTGAAAAAAGTATACGCATTTATACTATAAATACTTTGATTTATGTATAATAGTTTATGAGGTGAGTAATATGTTAGTAAAACCAAATCTAATTATTGCAAATTCAATCCATTTACCAACTAAAAATCTTCATGAATCCAATATTATTGAGTATTTAATAGATGAAACATATTTTCCGATCCTTCTACAAACAAAGTTTGAAAATGAAAAAAATCACCGGATGATCTATGAAGGGTTTTCTGATTTAGATATGATTTATTATTTTGTCCATCAAAGAAAAGATATTCAAAAATCGAAACAACGAAAAGATAGTACAAAGATGGAATACATAAGGGAATTAATGCAGTTTTTTCGATACTTGATGAAGAGTGAGGAATTTTTGCGTCAGGATGTAGAATCTTATATAGAAACTTCTTTTTTCAAAAATTTAAAACAAAGACATATCGATTCATATCAACAATGGCTGACTACTTATGAGTACGGGTCAAACAAGCAACAATATCGTGTTACAACTCTTTCAAGAAAACTTGTCATACTAAAAAGCTTTTTTAAGTTTTTATTTGATAGTCATTATGTACAAATACCTTTATATACTCGAATATTAAATGCGAAAATTACAAAAGATGATTTACCAAATCGCGATTTAGAAGAAAATGAAGTTAAAGCATTATTGAATTTTTATAGTGGAAATATTTTAAAGACAACATTAATTAAGTTATTAGCTACAACTGGTATGCGTATTCGAGAACTTGCTGAGGCAAATTGGGGTAAAGTTACTAAGGATTCAAACGGTTATTGGCTTGAAATTGTTGGAAAAGGAAATAAAAAACGAGAAGTTAAATTATTAAATCATGTATTTGTAGATTTATGTAAACTAAGGAGTCGACGTGGTTTATCAAATCAAATTTCTAAAACCGATTCAACTCCATTTTTTCCAAATAAACTGAATAAACATTATTCGTTTAAATATTTATCAAATTTTGTCATTAAAATGATAAAAGATTCTGAGTTACCTTTTGTAATAGATCATAATCGAACGAACAATATTAGTCCTCACTTCTTCCGACATCATTATGCTTGTCGTTCAATTGAAAAAGGTGCAAGCATTTATCAAGTTAGTAGAAGTTTAGGGCATGAAAGTATTCAAACGACTGAACTTTATTTAGCAAAAATGATGAATCGAACGCAAAATGCAAGTAATGTTTGGGATGATGAAGATTATTAATCGGAAAAAACCCCACTTTTTTAAATGGGGTTTTTTACAAGTAGTTTACATAATATTATTATAAACTACTTATTTAAACAATTTGTGAAATATAATTAAATGTTTAATAGAATGAATTTTATAGCTTTACTACTACCTCTGTTCCATCTTTTAATTTCGTATCAACAAGAATTAGTCCCTTGTTATTAGAAAGACCGTGAAGTAAAGGCTTCAAATCTTTTCGATCTATTTCAGGGAAATTGAATTTGTTGCCATTTTTGTTAATGGCTTTATTAATTAAACGATTAAGCCATTTAGATGAGATGATCAAACTAGCTAAATTTAAAACGGCATAAGGTACAGGAATGGAAAATCGTTTTCCTTCTATTTTCACTTTGACCTTTAACATAATCTACTCAATCACAACAAAAACTTTATCGCCGTTTGATGAAGTGATGTCAACGATTTGTCCGACCATTTCGTTTTCGATTGCCTCAATTAACAGATCAACGTTAATATCTTTTATATATTTTTCAGCTTCTGGTATTTTTTCAGCAATATTTGTACCTACTTTTAAAACTGCCTTCACGAGATTAATTGGCAAATTAACATTAACATTATCTCCTACTTCAGAGTTGACACGAATCTTTAATATTTTATTTCCATATGGTTCTTTTTTTAGTGTTATACGTTCTGGCTGATTTTTATCTTGTAAAATATTAATTAATTCACTTGCTTTATCCTTATCAATCTTTCCTTCTTCCATAAGCGTTAAGATTCTTGAAATCTCGTCTTTCATTAAAAGTCCCCCTCTTTTAATAATTGAATGGCTTTTTCGGCTGTAATTTCGCCTTTTTCCAATAAAGTAACAATTTTCGATTTATCTATTTCTGGTTTCTTCTGAGTGGAATATCCTAGGGTAGAGATTATTTCATCTAATTTTCCCCTGACGGTCGGATAAGAAATTCCTAGTTCCTTTTCAACCTCTTTGATATTTCCGCGGCATTTAAGAAAGATCTCAATAAAATGGAGTTGTTCTTGCCCTAAAGCCGCTAATTTTGATACCTCAAATTCATTTTCAATCGTTGTCTGACAATGCTTACAATGAAGCTTAGTAATTTTAAGTGACTTGCTGCATACAGGACAATTAGTGAGTAAAGGATACGACATACTATTCTCCTTTCTTATATTTAATCTTATCATACACTAAAAATTCATTTTTTCAAACACTAATTTAAAATTATTTATAAAAATTAATAAAAATATTAAAATGTTAAACTTAAATATTAATAAAATTGATTCGATGAACTAGAAAATTTAATTTTTATATAAATCCCCCTTCTTTTATTCAATAAATTAATTTTTATATTAAATAATTTTATTGTTGGACCATAAAAATAAAAAAAGACTCTTTAAAGAGTCTGTTTAAAAATCATTATGATTGCTCGCTCTTTTATTTATGAGCTATTAAGGATACTATTTTTTCTAATTATTCTGTTTCATCATCGACCAATACTCTCATTTCAATCAAAAATTCTTCTTTTTGATTCGGCGAATAATTATTATGTATTATTGACTCATAGATATCACTTTTAACTGTTAGTTGATGTTTGTCTATATAGTGAATAAGTCTTTGTAAGTTTTTAAAATAATCATCAGTTGATACACTCTTATAAGTTATACAGATGTATTTTCCTTCGGGGATGGTTGATACCTCGGTACCTGGTAATAGCAAAGTAGTTTGTTTTTTTGTTAATACGGGTGTAAATAAATATTGATAGGTAACTTCATTAATATGGGTATAAGACTTATATGGCACAATTGCACCATACCCATTGTTCCTAAAACCTTCTGTCGATGCAGCAAATTTTTTCAATTTACTGTATGAAGCGTTTAAAATATTTTTCGGGTCAATCCCAATAGCCTTTGTTTGAATGATTTGCATTTCTTCTTCATACGAAAAAAACACTTCACCAAATAGAGGGTAATCCTTTTGCTTTTGCAATCCTTTTTTTGCATTCGCGATAATTTTTTCAATTTCGATTAATGAATCAATCTTTTCTCTTACAATCTTTTCTTGTTCTGTTAAAAAGGCGAAAAATTCATCCCTTTTTAACGTTTGTACTTCTTTCATTTCTTCTAACGGTGTCCCAATATATTTCAATGATTTAATTAAATCGAGAAGATGAATTTGTGAGTCTTTATAATACCTGTAATTCGTATCTGGATCGACATACGCTGGTTTAAATAAATTGATTTTATCATAATATCGGAGTGCTTTTATCGAAATATTTACTAATTTAGAGACTTCACCTATTGTATATAGTTTTTCCTTCACTTAATTCACCTCCACATTCTTATTTTATCAAAAGCAGCATATTCTTTATTCGAAAATAAAGAATACGCTTTTTTATATTAATTATGCTGTTCGATAGACTGGCATTTTCCAAGCGATTGTTAAACCAACGCCACTCGCTAATAAGACTGTTGCAAAATAAAATGGATAGTTTAAGTCTATATCAAATAAGATTCCACCTATTATAGGTCCGATTACATTTCCAAAACTAGTAAACATCGAATTCATTCCGCCTACAAAGCCCTGTTCATTACCAGCAATTTTAGATAAATAAGTAGTCACAGCTGGACGCATTAAATCAAAACCTAAAAATACTGTAATTGTTACAAGTAAAATCGTAAAGTATGAGCTTACAATTGTCATTAAGAACACTAGTATTGTAGAAAGAATTAAACTATATCGGATAAGTCGAATTTCACCCATCCATTTTGTTAATCGATCAAATAATACTACTTGAGCAATCGCACCAACAATCCCTCCGCCAGTAATCATGATTGCTATGTCTTTTGGTGCAAAATCAAATTTATGATTTGTGAACAGTGAAAACAATGATTCGAAAGCAGACAAACCAAATTGTGAAATGAATATTACCATAAACGAGATAAAATACATCGGTGCAAAAATACGTTTGAATCCTGGTTTTTGTCCTTTTTCTTCAATATTTTCTTGATATCGTTCTGGCTCTGGAAGGAGTGTAATTGATAATATCCATGCGAATATCGCCAATCCTGCTGCAAAGAAAAACGGGATACGTGGACCATACTCTGCTAAAAATCCTCCAATTCCTGGTCCTACAATAAAACCTGTTGAAATGGCAGCTGACATATAGCCAAGTGCTTTTGCTCTCGTATCGACTGTTGTAACATCTGCGATAAATGCTGTTACAGCTGGCATTATGAATGCCGCACTTATGCCACCTAGCATACGTGAAATAAAAAGAACCTCTATCGTTTTACCCATTCCGAATAAAAACTCTGAGATACTAAAGATTATTAAACCGATTAGTATCATATTTTTACGACCGAACTGGTCTACCCAGCGACCTGCAATTGGTGAAAAAAATAATTGGGTAATAGCAAATGCAGCTACCATATAGCCGACAATTGTACCAGATATATTTAGCTCATTCATAATTGAAGGTGTTACTGGAATCACTAAACCGATTCCTAAAAATATAATAAACAAATTAATTAATACTAAAGTTAACATGATGTTTTGTTTTTTCATTTTAACTCAACTCCTTTTAAAACTCTACAAAACATAATGTAAAGCCTCCTCCAAGGGGAGAGTCAAATGATTTTTTTATTATATTTGTTTCTTTTTCATGAATTCGCTTTCAATTCGTAAAAATAAAAAAGGAGCCTCTTTTTAGAGAAGCTCATCATTATTAGTAATTTATATTCTTCAATCTAAAATCATTGATTGCTTTTAAAATGGTGATCTATTTAATGTTAATATTATTTAGCAGGATGAGTTTTTTGAAATGATCCTATAATACTTGATGTAGCAAAACCAAGGATTAGTGCAAATATTATATGTTGGTAAAGTCCAACATCACCAACTGCCCCCATACGATGCCAAATATCGTTTGGTAGCGATTTCCAAATAAACCATAAGCATGATGTTACGATAACTGTAATAATTGGTAAAGTGAGGCGTTTGCCAATCAATGAGGCAATAAACATCATGAATGTTAAACCAAGAATCGGTGTAGTACCAAAAAACCATTGAAGTATATGAAAATCGACGTTCTCCATCCAGATCCCTCCTCATTCTAATTATATGAGGTGGTTTTCCTAAAAAGTAATGAATTACTTTTAAATTAATAAAACATAAATAAAGTCAGGGCGCAATGTTTCATTAAAAGTCAAGATATTTCGTGAAACCCTTAATAATATTATATTTTTATTTAATGTCAGACATTATAAGAGTAAATTAAAAAAGGATTGATGAGCAGAATAATATATGCTCTATCTATCCTTTTTTTGTACTACAATTTACTACAACAACAAGTTGTAATGTTGTTGTAGTAACTCACTGTGTTAGTTGCATAAGTTTATTAGTTGCTTTTATGTAATTTTTGTTTATCGGTTGATATTATTGTATTTTGAGAAAAAAACATTCTAAAAATTAGAATTAAACTCACAAGAATACTTGTACCACTAAAAATTAAACAAACCTGTTGTAATGAAAAAACTTCTGCAAAAAATCCTAATAGTAGCGTTAAACCAATTTGAATCATACCAAGGAACATATCTGATAAACTACCGAATCTCCCCATTATCTCAGTAGGTACATATTTTTGAAAAAATGTAGCAAAGCCTGAATTTGTAAAAGACATAAAAAATCCTAAAAGTATGAAGGAAATACTTGCACTGAATAATCCTACTGAAGAATAAAAAGAAAAATAAAAAATAGTTGTAAATAGCATTCCAAATGCAGTGTAAATTCGAATGGAAACTTTTTCTGAAAATAACGTTGCTAGAAAAGAACCAGCTAAGGAACCTATTCCTGTTACACTTGTAATAAATCCATAGTCTCGATCCGTTAAATGTAAATGCTGTTTAATAAAAGTAGCTTCTTGTGAATCTAATGCGAATCCTATTAATAATGCTCCTTGAAATAGTAAAAATATTAGAATAAAAAACTTTGAAGCTTTCGCAAATTCAATAACAACTTTCCAGTCATTAATTAGTGTTTTCATTCTAACTACTTTCCTTGAACCAGCAGTGTTTACATCAATATTTGGTAGCAGGTAAATACAAAAAGCACATACAAAAAAGCTGAGTGCATTAATGAAGATACATAAATCTGTTCCGACAGTCATAATCAGGATTCCTGCAAGAGCAGGACCGAGTAAGAATGCACCCGAACCCGTCATACTCATTAATGAATTAAACCGTTGTTTTTTCTCGGAAGGTATTAACTTAGTTATATAAACGTTTGAACTTGGACCAAAAAACGAACTAAAAATACCTATTACTAATAAAAAACCATAAATACTCCAAATTGAAGTCAAGAATGGAATGACAAAAATCAAACTACCTCGAATAAGATCAACAGTTATCAAGATTTTTCTCTTGTTTACTCGATCAATAATACTTCCCGACCAAGTATTCGTTAATAGAGTTGCAATCGGTCTAATAACATAAATTCCTGCTACCGCCGAAGCAGAACCAGTTAAATTTAGAATCGCAATATTTAATGCAATTAAATAAATCCAGTTACCAAGATTGGAAATTCCAATTCCAATAATTAATAAAGATTGCTCTTTCCACTGACTCATTTTCACCCTCCTAACTTTTACCAAATCTTACTAATTTATTTTATCATAATTATTAGAATATAAAGATACTTAACAGGTACATATTACCTTATACAACTAATCTGCCAATTAGGTGTATAAGCTCGTCTTAAAAAAAGGAAATTTTTTATCTCTAAGAGAATCTAAATATAATAGATTTTTTGTATAAGGGTGAAGGGGATGAATAAAAATCTTAATAAAATTGCCCAAGAATTAGTAAATGCAAATTTTAATAATTATTGGGCAGGTTTTGAATCAGTTGCTTACGCATTGTATGATAATAGTTATGTGTATCTTTTCAACCATCCTAGAATGACGAAAACTCAACAAAATCAATATCAAATTTTACAGCGAGATGAACAATATAATGGTTGTACACTTATTCTTTATGATGATTATCCAACAGCAATTGTAGATCTCGAATTGTATGAGGACTATGGAAGTTTATTTTCTATTCTTGTACACGAATTATTTCACGGTTTTCAATATGTAAAGGGTGAAAAAAGGTTTGCGAATGAAACAATGGGAATCACTTATCCCTTATTAAAAGAAAATGTGGAATTACGAAATCAGGAAAGAGCTAGCCTTTTTAGCGCAGTGTTAGAAAATAATATTATTAATAAGAAACAATATCTTAATACTTTCATAGCATTTAGAGAAAAAAGAGCTACCATAATCAAGGATCATCTAGAGTACGAACATCTAATTGAAACAATTGAAGGACCTGCGTGGTATGTTGAGCTAAAGGCTTACTCGGAAAAAAGCCCAAATTCATACAATTCAGTTCTAAAAAAATATGGACAACACCTTATAGACAAATACGAATCCACGTCAGATATCCGAAAGAGTTGTTATAGTTCTGGATTATTTATGTGTTTATTACTTGATGAGTTTTCACCAAGTTGGAAAGAAAGTTTTTGGAATAAAGAAGAAACACTATACGATTTATTAAAGCAGTTTTCCGATGGAACTGTAAAAGTAAGTGAGGTAGAAATAACTCCCGAAACAGACGCAGTAATAAATTTTGCTATGCAAAGTAGAAAAAAAAGATTTGAAAATTTTGAGCAACAAAAAGGAATTCATCTATTTATTGAAGGTGAAATAACTGCAAAATCTTTTGATCCGATGAATATCGTTCCATTTGAAGATAGACTTTTACACAAGAATGTTATTCAAGTAAGAATTAACAATGAAGACTATCTTATTCAACAACCTGTTATTACATATTGGAAAGGCGGAATTCAAAATATAGTTAGATTACATATGATATTAAAAAATATTCCCATTGCAAAAATTGATGCTATTACAGTTGATGGTATAGGAGTAATAAAAGGAAGGTTTAGAAAAAAGGAAAATGCTATTTATTTATATGTAAATTAGTACCATTTCTTAAGTAACTAACGCAAGCGTTAGTTACTTAAGAAAAAAGAAAATAAAGAACAACTAATACCAATAGTTGTTCTTTATTTAGTCTAACTAGCTCTAATTATCCATACTTGAAATTTTATCAATAACAGTTAATGATAGTTGCTTTTTCATTTTAAAAGCAACTGTAAAGGATATGCATAAAAAGAAGGATGCGACTAGGAACACAGCAACACTACTAAAATATTCTCCAATTACACCCATTACCATTGTTGAGATACCAAAAGTAATCATAATTAATGCACCTTCAGCAGCATAAACTTTTGCTAAAATCTTGTCTTGAGCAATATTTTGAATAAGTGTATGAATAAAGATGTTATTCAATTCTTGAAAGATACCATAGATAGCGATGAATATTAGGGATACCCAAGGTATAGTGTTCAACCCGAACGCCAAGGTACATACAAAAATAAAAAAACTGCTTAAAATGATTACAAATGAAATCTTCTTCTCTAGAATTTCCGATCGTTTATAACCGTATATACCTGCCAGAAAAAAACCAATTAATAAACAAGTATTAATATATCCCCACCATTCCGTTCCTGCATTTAATCGATTTAGAATAAATGGATAAAGAATAGCAGAAACCCAAACAGGACTTGCTATTGCACTAAGGAAAATTAATAAGTGTATTGTACGCAAGGTCTTATTTTCAATAATTAACTTCCATCCCTCTACAATAGAAGATATTTTATTGTTATTTGATTCATTTTTTTCATCACTTGAATTCTCCAACTTTATTAAAGCGATTGTGTACGTTGATAACACATAGAGAGCAAATGTTAAACAAAATAAACCTTTAGAATGGAGAAGAGCAACTAATATTCCTCCTATTGCCCAACCAGCTAATTGAATAAATTGACTTAATGATGATAGTAGACTATTCGCTTTAATTAACTCTTTTTCAGAAACTAATCTTGGAATAATAGCACTACTCGCGGGGTTTGCCCAACCATCTAAAAATGAAATAGCAAAAACTATGATAAATATTAGATAAATCGAACGATCTGTCACATAAAATGACGTAAAGAGAGTGAGTACAAGTAAGACAAGCGTTTTATTAAGTTGTGAAAGGAATAGGATCTTCTTTAAATTGAATTTATCAATTAACAAAGGCGCTATTACACTACTCAAAAATCCCGAAACCATATTACAAAGTGGAACTAACGAAACAAAGAACATCGAATTTGTCACCTCATAAACAATGGAAATGAGAGCGACTATATAAAAAACATCCCCGGCATTCGCTAAAGTTTGTCCAAAGACTAAGAATCGAAATGAAAGATTTTTCAACTTAGACAACCCCTTTATTTAGTTATTCATATGACTAAAAAAAGTAAAAGGGTTTACATTGGATTCACTCCTTCATTTTGTTATATATATTTCTATTCTTTATTTAAATAAATAGTCCTTTCCTTATGAACCACACCACCTTTTAGTTGCATAAGAAAATCAACAATATACTTCAACATAACCTTCAACTTAAATTACTTAAACGATTCAAAGAAATTCGAAACCCATTTAGTATTATTTTCCGCAATATATTCTTCCGCTAGAATTAGTCTTTGCATAAGTTCTTCCTTAGATAATTTCATATATTTTTTTTGTAGACCATCCAGATTACGGTTTGGTTTTATTTTATGAAATTCAATGTCCTCGGTGGTAATTGAACGGTTAAATTTTCTATTTTGGCTATTTTTTTTTTGCTTATGAGTTTTACTATGTTTCTTGTAATATTCATATAAATGTTCGTTTGTACGGATGGTGTTTGGATGAATTCCTTTCCCTTCGGGATCAATTTCTTTTGATTGTTTAGCGATTGTTGTATAAGTGATAGGAGCACCTTTTGTAATCAATTCATCAATTGATTGTTTACCTATTTGTACTGAACGATTACTACGAATTTGATGACTTTCTTTAAGCCAAACTGGTTCATTTTTTGAATTGAATGTCTGGCTCATATTTTTGTTCCTCCCTATACTTTTCAATAAGATCAATTTCTTTTAATTCATCACGGGCATATTTACGCATCGTTTTTGCTTTTTTAGCATCAACAGTTAAACCCATTGCACTATATCGTTTCTCCATATCTTTTGATAGTTCAATAACTTCTAATAATTCGTGTTTCTTCTCGGGTTGTGGGATTTTTGCTTGGCAACCTAAACAAGCCATTTTAACTGGACAAACTTGATTAGTAACACACGTTCCACCTACGACATTATTAAATACACCAACTTTTTCTTTATATTCCTCAAGTTCTTTTTCAAGTTCTTCAGGATTTCGCAATACAGCTTCATCAATATCTATATAATCAGATATAACATCGTGCAAATCACTTACTGATTCTGCAACTTGGCTTGGTGTGGGCTCAGAATAATACCCAGTTACACCTACATCTCTTTGGTGTAATATCTTTGCTACGATGTCAATCGGTAACTTTTGTCGCTGAACAGCTTCTGTGGCAAAAGCGTGGCGTAAAAGGTGCGGTTTCACTACAACAGCTTTTCCTTCTTGTGTTTCTATTTGTTGACCGTGTAATAAAAAACGAATAGATGACCAAATCGCATCTTTTCTTAATGCTTTATTGTGATACTGAAAAAAATAAGGTTTAGCATTGGGAAATAGATGTTTTCGTTCATAACGATATTTAACGCTTGGGATTTTTTCAGTGCCATAATGAGTTTTTAACATCAACCCAACCGATTGTATTATTCTCATTGTTTGTTCGCTGATATAAAAAGGTTCTAATTCGTCACGTCCTTTTGAAATAGCATAAAAAGAAAAACGCAATTTATTGTCAACTTTTACTCTATGGATACATTCTTTCGTATTATTAATTTGTAATAATTCATTTAATCTAGCACCTGTGGTAGTGCATATATCTAATGCCAATAAACCGAAGGTTGCTGCTGCATATATAGGATCCACATCAAATAAAATTCCTTCGGCTTTGTTTTTATGACGAGAAACAAAATTGCTTGGTGTGAGTATTCCTTTATGTGCGGAGAAAAATGGTGCAGGATTACTATTAAAATTTTCATCACCATAACCCCACGAATAAAACAGTTCACGTTTACGATTAATTACTTCATCGTTGGCTTTTTGATACCATTGCCCAATAACATCATATTCAAAAAGGTCTGTGAACCATAGCCCTTCAGCTTCTTCATTATCTTCAAAACTCTCGGCTTTAACAAACTCTACGAAGTAATAATTGTTTTCATCTGAATAACTACCTGTATGATTTATTGCTGCTTTTAAAGTATATTTATTGAAAGAGTCTTGGTGATTCAATACAAACGAAGGTTTGTCCCACAGGCGAAAATAAAAGCGTTCACCAACCCGTTCAGGTTCATCGTAATGGAAACCTAAAGGTAACTTAACATTAGCTGTTTTCGCTTGCTCACAAGCTTTAAAATAAGCTTGCCGCAGGCGATTTATTTGATTCCAACGAAAATGTCCTTCTGCTCGGATCCGAGGAAGCAAAGGAACAATTGCGTCTGTCTCACTCTTGCGAGTGTTTTTTGCTTGTTCATTGGCTGCCCTAGTAAAAGAGAAATCTCTTGAATCGTAAGAAGGCATTGGAAGTATAAATCGATGAAAGTATCCTTGATGTTCTTGAAGTATTTTTGTTACAACCCATTTTCTAGTCACATAAGAACAAGTTCTATAACAACTCAATAATCTTGCCCTCATACCATCTGAGTGTTCTTCAAAAATTGAACCTTTAAGGTATTGATACATATGTGTTTCGGTATCAAAGTCGTCCATTCTTATTAAACCAAAGCATTCAAATAAATTGCATAAGCGTGTGTTAATGACTTTGATTATTTCTTCTATCGTCGCAACATCTGATCTCTTTTCTATATAAACTAGCATAGCAAGGTATAAATGATTGTTCCAAGGTTGGTCTAACACATTATTAATATAGTATTTCAAATATTTTTCATCCATTTTGTCAAGCAAAAAAATGCCTCTCACATCACAAAAATGCAAAAGTTGGTCATCAACTTTACCCCATAGTTGCTCGTAAAAAGGTGATTGAGGTTTAAGGGTTATTATTGTCAAAGAAATCACTCCAATCCATCAAAGAAGTCTTCTAGTTCAGAATCTATTTCAACAACTTTACTACTTTCCAAAACTGTTAAATTAGTTTTTTTCTTTCGGTTGTATTTCATTTGCTCTATATACTCTTTTTCTAACTCTGCCATATTGTCCAACATTTGATCGTGTGACTCACGATGTTTTTCTTCATCAAAATAATGTTCGTAAACTTTTATGGTATCAGCATTTTTCCATTTTATATACTTAATAAGTTCATTTGTCCGATGTTTAATTTCAGCTTCTGTTTTGGAAATATTGTATATCTCTCGTAATCTAGTAGTAACAAACCAATGCCTTGTTTTATGAGGATTTAACTTAATCTTGCATTCTTCTATGGCTCTGCTCCAGTGATAATACCAAGCTTCATATGATAAGGGTGTCCCTAGTTCCGTAAGGAATATAGGAGCTTCATTTGGTAATACTTCAAATGTGCATTGAGTTACATCATACTGGATTCGTTCTTTATTAATATATCGCATTAGTAATTTTACTGTATCTTTGCTAAATCTAAGGAACTTAACCCTTCTTCCGTGACTTCCTTTATTAAACGTACTGGCTTCTTGAAAACTTTTACGCGAGCGATAATCACCAATAGTTAATTCGATAACCTCTGTTGCTCTTGCTCCTGTTTCAAAAAGCATACGTGCAATAACCATTTCCCTTTGTGACCAGTTTACCTTTTTTCCTGCTTGATAGACCTGAGAAGGGAGGTAAGGATCATCAATAATTTCAGGCTGCCACTCCTCGTTAATTAGCTTAAAATATGAATCAGTCAACCTTCTATGTGTCACAGCATCTTCCGTTCCTGCTTCAGATGGCATACGTGGCTTATCCTTTCTTACACCTACAGTTTGACTTTTATATTCGTCTAGAATTGCATAAGAATCAATCAAAGGATTCGAATAGTTGTACTGGTTTAATCGAATTAGAGATTTATAGAATGATTTCAATGCAGAGAGAAAACGGTTTACTGTATTGGGACTTTTGCTTGTTCGATTAACAAACCGAAAGGTGTCTTTTTCACGTACTTTGCAGTTCATCTCATTCATAAGATAATCTTCTATTGCTACTCGTATGGCATCAGGAGGTTCATCCCACCTAACCCGATTCCCCTGGTAATTACTCGACTCATCTAGCCACCTAAAGAAAGGTAGAAGACATTTCAAATACGAGAGTGCAGAGCTTTTATCTATTCTGCCTATGCAATCGTGATAATGATCCGTCAAAGGTAAAAAAGGCTCCCATTCACCATCAAAGACCAATAATTCATAGCGACTTTCAATCCCTTTGGGGCAATAATGGTATTGGTAGTTTCCCATATAAATCACCTACTCACTTTTAAATATTGTTAATCACTTATTCCTCAAGCCAATTATAAAAAGGAACCCTTCGCTTAAAAGGTTCATCATTTGACTCTGCAACATTACTGATGTCCTTCTGTGATAAGTCATAGATTCTTTTGCTTTGTTTTTTTGGTAATTTTACTGGAACAGAAGTAGGGCTCCAGTTCTCACGAACTGCTTTTTTAATAAATCCGTCAGGATTTTTAACTTTTGATGTGGATTGCTGCATTATAAGAAGTATCTCCAACGTTCGTTTAATTCCTATAATAGATAGAACTGATAGAATATCACCGGTAGGAGAAGTAAGGGTAACAGCTTCGTATGCCAATTTGACTAAATCTGTCTCATCAGCATCAGGTTCCACTTCTAATTGTTCAATTGTTCCGACGGGAACAACAACTTTGTTTAAATTTAATAAGTCACTTTCAGGAATTTTCCATCCTTCTTTGTCACTATTTCTAAATGAATTAGGTAATTTACCAGAACGAAGCCACCGTTTTATTGTTTCCTCGTGTTTTCCTAGTAAATCAGCTACCTCTTTTACTGAATATACTTTCGTCATTCTAACACCCCTTATAAAAATTAACGTTATGGGAATATACGTTCTTATTATAGTGCAACATAATTGTCGTTGTAAATAATTAACTATTTTGCATAGTTGTGGTAGTAAATGAGGTCATTTAGAGGTCTAATTAATAAAAAAGTACACCACTATATTTAAGTGATGTACTTAATTACTATTTAATGTGTGACATTAAAGACAAACATCCACTCTTTATATAAAAAGGTACATTCACTTACCCTTAATTTTACAGAGTAGCCATGACTTTATTTTACGATTACTTTTCCTACCATTCCAACATTAAAATGGTATTTACAAGTAAGATCATATGTATTTGCCTGATTTGCTAACACTGATATAGTTTTTTCCGTTTTTGGTTGCACTTCTACATCAATATTGAGCATTTTCACAGTAAAAGTATGTGGTTTACTCCCTTTATTTTTCAATAATAAAGTTGTTTTTGTACCTTTTGGAATTGTGATGTTTTTCGGGTTAAAGTAATCATCATTCAACTCTACTACTATTGTTTGTGCTCGATTAGTTGTATCTGAAACTTCTGATTCAGCATGAGCTATAAAATTTGCTGGTATTGCGAATGTCACAAGCGTCAAAATAACAATTAATCCTGAGAGCCAATTTTTTCTTATCAGTTGGATCTCCTCCTTTACTAAGCAATATTATTTTCCATTTGATGGAATATTATCACGTTTTTTTATTTGATCACTAAAAAAAACTGTCTTCTTATCGAAAACAGCTTACATTATTTCAGTTACTGATTTGCTTCCCACTTTGCTATTTCTTCTCGTACGATTGGTGCAACTTCCTTGCCTAGTAGTTCGATTGCTTTCATTACGTCTAAATGTGGCATCGATCCTACTGGTACATGAAGCATAAATCTTGTAATACCTACATTTTTACGAAGGTGGATGATTTTTTCTGCTACTGTTTTTGAATCACCAACATAAAGTGCACCTTCAAAACTTCTTGCCGCATCGAATGCAGCTCGGTCATATGTTCCCCAACCGCGTTCCTTACCAAGCTTATTCATGACTTGCTGTGTTGAAGGGAAAAATTTATCAGCTGCAGTCATCGTATCCGCTGCGATGAACCCGTGTGAATGGGATGCAACCTGTAGTTTGTTTACATCATGACCAGCATGAGCAGCTGCTTTTTTATAAAGCTCAACAAGTGGTGCGAACTGAATTGGACGACCACCTATAATTGCTAGTACAAGTGGAAGTCCTAATAATCCAGCACGGACGACCGACTCCCTGTTCCCCCCACTTCCAATCCAAATTGGCAGAGGATCCTGTACTGGACGCGGATAAATACCAATATTGTTAATGGCAGGGCGATGTTTTCCACTCCACGTTACGAATTCAGATTTTTGCAAGTTAAGGAGTAAATCTAATTTTTCTTCAAAAAGTTCATCATAGTCGTTTAAATTATAGCCAAATAAAGGAAAGGATTCGATAAATGAACCACGTCCCGCCATGATTTCCGCCCGACCATTCGAAATACCATCAAGCGTAGCAAAATCTTGAAAGACTCTTACTGGATCCGCTGATGAAAGTACTGTTACAGCACTTGTTAGCCGAATACGATTTGTTTGTGAAGCAGCTGCTGCTAGTACGACAGCTGGCGATGAAGCTGCAAAATCATTACGATGATGTTCCCCTACACCAAATACATCTAATCCAACTTGATCTGCCAAAATAATCTCCTCAACCACTTCACGTAAACGTTCTGCATGGCTTATTACATCTCCTGTTTTTACATCAGGGGTTGTTTCTACAAAAGTACTGATCCCTATTTCCATTAAACTATTCCTCCGAATTTATGTAGATTTATAACAAACTTGAGAACCTTTAAAAGGTTTTACTTCAATATTTTATTAATTAAAATAAATATACCTCAAATTCGAGATAAATTCTAACAAAGTTGCTTTAGCGTTTTGAAGTAAGAGGATTGAATTATTTTCGGTGGTTATTAAATTCAATGAAAATTTAACACTCTTTAAACAAATATCTAGTCTTATTTTTTTATTTATGTGTTGTGTTCATGATTAAAAAATTTCATAACCTATTTAATTTGTGTTCTTTAATTAGAGATATCATCTTCACTTTAGAATACAATCTTATTATGATTCTTTTTACTATATAGATGGAGTGAATTTATTGTCAAAAATAGATGAATCAACCATTCAAATCGAGCCATGGAACGAAGCAGATCTTAATTTACTTCTGTCATCAAATACGAATAGTATGATGAAATATCTTGGAGGACTTGAAAATTTGAAAGAAATTGTGAGTCGGCATAATCATTATCTTGAAATGAGCCGAATAGGTACAGGTCAAATGTTTGCGATCATTTTGCTTCCATATAGAACAAAAATTGGAACTGTTGGCTATTGGAATCGCATATGGGATGGTAAACTTGTTTGTGAAATTGGTTGGAGTATTTTACCTCAATTTCAACGAAGAGGTATCGCAACAATCGCAGTAAAAAAAGCTATAAAGAAGGCACAAAAAGAAACGAAGCATAAATACATTCACGCTTTTCCTGCCGCTAATAACATTCCATCGAATAAAATATGTGAAAAGTTAAATTTTAAGTTTATTAAAAAATGTAATTTTGAATATCCAATAGGTAAATTTATGGTATGTAATATGTGGCGACTAAAAACAAAAAAGAAAAATTGAAGTTAAGTCTAAAAATGGCTTAACTTTCTTTTTTAATCTTAAAATGCGACATGTTAAATCTATCTAAAATTCTATTAATCTCACAATTTTTTTAATGTAATAAGTAGATAATTTGTTTATGAAAAAAAGCCGACTCCAATATAGATTGGTTCAGCTTTATGGATATATTATTCAAAATAAAATAATGAATCTTGAGAAGCGTTTGTCTGATAGTAATTTACTAAATCTTCTACAGAGATTCCTCTAATTTCAGCAATATCATTAAAACTCATATCATAATGATACGACAGTTCATGCAAAGATAATGCTGGATCATTCCCTAATAATTCATAATCAGGTAAATTGTCAAATTGTTGTGACATACTCTTCACTTCCTTTTACAGTTTCTTACTATCCTTTCCTAAAATTTACAAGTTTAATCAAGATTCGCAAAAAGAATTGAATGTAGTAAGGTGTTTCTTATTCAAAACAATTTATACAGGGACGAAATATTCTAAATAGATCTCATGGTAGACAATGTTATAAAAGCATCTATTATCCTCAATAATTTCTCTTTTTCTTCATTGCTTAACAGTGAATTCGCTTTACGAAAAAGGTTCGTACCTTCGACCCAATCATTTTCTTCACTTGGTATATATCCAGCTAATTGAATCAACTGAATAACCGGAACCCCAAGTGGTTCTGCCAATTTTCGTATAATTTCTATTGAAGGAATACCTCTTTTACCATTTTCGATTTGTGATATATATGAATGAGAGACGTTTGCTTTTGCTGCAAGGCATTTAATCGACAGATTATTTTTTAATCGTGTTTGTCTGACAAATTCCGAAAATATTTTTGAACGATCCTCTTTGTTTTGATTCTTACAGATAACATCTATTTTCCGTTTGCCTTCCAAATCTTTATTCCCTAGATTAAATAATTGATCTGAAATGCTTTGTAAAGGCGTTCTAAACCTTTCAGGTGCATTAATAATATAAGCACTCCAAAGTAATTCTTCAACATTTCCCCCTGTGACTTTTGCAATCGCTCTAGTTAATTTTTCTTCAGGTGGAGTCAATTTCGCATTTTGTAATTTACTTAAATAGCTTTTGTCTTTTGAAAATCCCAACTTGTTCAATTCATTGGCTATCTCAGTCAAACTTAAATTAGAATTTTTTATATATCGCTTTAATAATTTGTAATACATGCTCACACCTATTTCCAACGTTATTCTATTTTTAAGTTTATGTGTACAACAGTAACTTTGACACTGTTGTACATTGGGCTATTTAAAATTTCTTATTTTTGTGATGAGTTACTCAGAGACTAAGTTTTCAAAAAAATGATAAAAGAACTAAACCCACTCTTTAAACTTTAGTGGGTTAGATTAAATCTTATCTATTTAAAATTCTTTTTCTTCGGAGTCCATATGTTATGAATAAAAATACTTTATACTAGAAAACTTGAGAAGATCATCCCATCTTTTGTTTAATTGTTATTGTTTTTCACTAAATTAATATGTGCTAAGTGATGTAAGCATTAATTGTAGGATTTTCTTCAGTTAAAGCTAATTTAACTCGAATAAAGCTATTCATATGGCTAATATGGCTATCAGCAACATGATGAATAACTTGTTTTGGAGTCCAACCACCGTCACGATAAGCTGTGTTTAATTGTTCTTCTGTAAGTGAGGTGATCGCATCTTTATATTTACTAGGAGCATCTTTAAGTATTTTAATAAAATTTTTACGTTGTTGAGGAGTGTAACTTGACGGTAAGTTAAATCTGCCAATTGGATACTTTAAATTTTCCATTTCAAATCCCCCATTTATTCGTTATTAATAAAAAAACAACAAAGCCTTTCAAAAGACTTTGTTGTTAAATTTCGATTTAAAGTGTATTAAATGTTTCAGTTAAAACTGGAACGATTTGTTTTTTACGAGATACAACACCTTTTAGTAAAGCAGTGTTGTTTTCTAACGTTACATTGTATGCTTTTTCAACTGCGTTCGTAGCAGTCCCTTTAGCAACAGCGATTGAGTCATTTGTTAAAATATCTGTTACAACGAATAAGAATAAGTCTAATCCTTTATTTGCAACGATGCCTTCAAGTACATTTTCTAATTCAGCTTGACGAGAAAGTACGTCATTTGTATCAACTGCGTTTACTTGTGCGATTTCTACTTTATAGTTACCCATTTGGAATTCTTTCGCATCAAGTGAAACTAAAGACTCGATTGATTTATCAGCTAGATTTGCACCTGCTTTTAACATTTCAAGACCATATTCTTCTGCATTTACACCTGCGATTTCTGCAAGTTCTTTTGCAGCAGCAACATCTTGATTCGTACAAGTTGGAGATTTAAATAATAATGTATCAGAAATGATCGCTGAAAGCATTAAACCAGCAACTTCTTTCTTAATTTCGATATTATTTTCTTTATATAATTTGTTTAAAATTGTAGCAGTACATCCAACTGGCTCACAACGATAGTATAAAGGATCGCTAGTTTCAAAATTAGCAATACGGTGGTGATCGATAACTTCAAGTACACGAACTTGTTCGATATCATCAGCACTTTGTTGACGCTCATTATGGTCAACTAAAATGACATTATTTGTTTCAGCTGCAACTTTTTCTACTAAACGTGGTGCCTCAGATTTAAACATATCAAGTGCAAATTGTGTTTCTGCACTTACTTCACCTAAACGAATTGCTTCAGCATTTTCACCTAATGCCTTTTTTAATTCTGAATAAGCAATTGCTGAACAAATTGTATCTGTATCTGGGTTCTTATGACCAAAAACTAGTACTTTTTCCATCAAAAATTCTCCTAACTATTATCTTGTTTTTCATTTTTTTATGTAATTTAATGCCAAGAATTGGCTTTAATATAAAACGCTTCAATAATAATACCATATCAAAATAAAAAAAAATAGCCAAAATGGCTATTCTTTACAGATTGAAGTCAAAGTCAAAAAATCATGACAATGTGACTAAATGAAAACGCTTAAATTTCAGGTCGCTAAGCCTATTCATTCTAATTAATCTTTTGCATTTTTATATGACATTGTTTCTGTAATTGGTTCGCTTTTTGGTAACCAATCAATTGGAATATCATCTGTAGTATTAAGATCTTCTAGTAATAATTCGTCAAAATTATTTTGATTTGATTCAATTGATTTGTTCTTTTTGGATTTACCCATCTTTAACACCTCACTTAATCCTTACTAATTTGGATATAGTTTGTGTAAAAGGAGGCTTAGTTAATACTTATTTTATGTTTTTTATAATAATTTCAGGTATAGATATATTTTTACGCGGTTTTATGTTTTCAATAATGATTTCAGCTATATCTTCTGGATCCATCATTTTAGACGTTTTATCCTCATCAAAAATACCTGCCCAAAAATCCGTATTCATTCCACCCATATATGCTGCAAATACTGAAATGGGGGTTCCTGTTAGTTCAACAACCAAACTTTCGGTAAAGCCCTTAACGCCAAATTTACTTGCGCAATAAACAGATTCTGTTGCTTTTCCAATTAGACCTGCAGTAGAAACAATATTTACGATCGTTCCACTATTTTGTTTTTTCATCTGTTTCAAAACTTCTTGTGAACAGAAAATCGTTCCCTTCAGGTTAATATCGATCATATTATGTACTGCTTCTACATTTAATTCTTCTGCAAGATCGAAAATTCCAACACCTGCATTATTAAATAAAAAATCAACTTTTCCATATGTTTGAATGATTGTATCAAAGACTCTTTTTACATCTTCATATACTGAAACATCAACTGTATGAATTGAATAATTGTTAGGTAATTGTTTACCAATTTCTCTAAGTTTATTTTCAGTTCTTCCTAACAAACAAATATGAGCTCCATTTTCAGAATACTTTTTAGCTAATGACGCTCCTAATCCACTTCCTGCCCCTGTGATGATAACAACTTGATTTCCCAATCTTATACCAACTTTCTTTAAAATATTTATCCGAGTAATTTCATTATAGCTATTAAACCAAAACATGATACAATTGTAAAAGTGTTTGATTAGGAGGTCGATAAATTGAATACTACTAAAACGGATAAAATTTCACGCTTTTTTAAACTACTACTTCCGATTTTAATCACTCAAGTGACATTATTTTCGATGTCATTTTTTGATACGATTATGTCTGGTAATAGTAGTCCAGGGGATTTAGCAGGGGTTGCGATCGGTGTTAGTATTTGGACTCCAATTAGTACGGGGTTAACTGGCATTTTAGTTGCAATTACGACAATGGTTGCCAATTTAAATGGTGCAAAAGAGGATGAAAAAATAACGCCCCTTGTTATGCAAGCTCTTTATTTGGCTGGTATTATTGCAATTGTCATTATTATTATTGGTATATTTTCAATTCATCCAATCTTAAATCATATGAATCTTGATCCGAAAGTTCATCGTGTTGCCCTTCATTTCTTATTTGCTTTATCATTTGGAATTTTACCTTTATTTCTATATACAGTCATTCGCCAGTTTATTGATGGTTTAGGTAAAACAAGAACTACTATGATTATTACTGTTATTTCAGTACCAGTTAACGTAATTTTGAACTATTTTCTTATATTCGGTAAAGCTGGTCTTCCACGTTTAGGCGGGGTTGGTTCAGGTGTAGCGTCTGCAATAACCTATTGGATTATTTTTGGAATTGCTTTTTACATTATTAAAACTAAAAAGCCTTTTAGTACGTTCAAACTTTTTAAAAATCTTCCTAGAATTTCATTTGCAACTTGGAAAAGTATTTTAAAACTAGGAGTTCCAATAGGACTTAGTATCTTTTTTGAAGTAAGTGTATTCTCGGTAGTCACATTATTACTAAGTGAGTTTGATACTGAAACCATTGCTGCTCATACGGTGGCTATGAATTTTGCAAGTCTTCTCTATATGGTTCCATTAAGTATTTCGATGGCCTTAACAATCGCTGTCGGCTATGAAGTTGGAGCTAAAAAGTTTCAAAATGCAAAAGAATACAGCAAAATTGGTTTAGTAATGGCCGTATCAATTGCTTCATTTTTTGGGATCATCATCTATTTATTCCGATATAATGTAGCAGGTTGGTATACAAATGATCCTTCTGTACAAATTTTAGCAGGCGGATTCTTAATCTTTGCAGTCATGTTCCAACTATTTGATGCAATTGCAGCGCCAATCCAAGGTGCCCTAAGAGGTTATAAAGATGTAAATGCTACGTTAATGATGATGATTTTGGCTTATTGGGTAATCGCCTTACCAGTCGGCTATTTCCTCTCAAATACGAATCTTGGTGCAAAAGGATATTGGGTTGGTTTAATCGTTGGTTTAGGAGTGTCAGCACTAACATTATCTATTCGATTAGTACAGTTACAAATTAAAAAACTAAAATTATCTAAAGCATCATAATGTAAAGGATGGGAAGCACGAATGCTAAAGCCCATCCTTTTTTGTATTCTATTCATCTTGTATTGTTATATTTGGATGATCATCATCAAATTGATCAAGTAATTCGCTTGGGATATGTTTTGGGATGACATCGGGTGGAAGTTCACCATCCATCCCTAAATAGTAATGCCGAATAGGCTTTAGTTCGTCATTTAATTCATAAACTAAAGGAATACTAGTTGGAATATTAAGCGAAGCAATTCCGTTAGCTGAGATTTGATCTAAATATTGCACGATTCCCCTCAACGTATTTCCATGTGCGGATATAATAACCTTTTTGCCTGATTTCAAGGCATGCGCAATCTCTTCATCCCAATATTTTAATACTCTTTTTTCTGTGTCCTCCAAACTTTCAGTAAGCGGAAATTCATCTCTTGATAAGTCTTTATACCGTGGTTCATTTATTTCATATCTTGGATCATCAATCTTTAGAGCGGGTGGTCTAACATTCATCGATCTTCTCCAAATATTAACCTGTTCTTCACCATATTTTTGCGCTGTTTCAGCTTTATTCAGCCCTTGAAGTGAACCGTAGTGGCGTTCATTTAATCTCCATGTTTTATGAACAGGAATCCACATCATATCAATCTCATTTAATATGATCCATAATGTACGGATTGCTCTTTTAAGGACGGATGTATAGGCAATATCAAATGTAAATCCGTTTTTCCTTAAAATGATCCCAGCTTCTCTTGCTTCGGAAAGTCCGCTCTTTGTTAAATCAACATCTGTCCAACCTGTGAATCGATTTTCAACATTCCATAAACTTTGCCCGTGCCTGATTAATACAAGTTTAATCATATGCTCTCCTTTAAAATCAATAAAATATGTTTTAGTTTGCTGAAATGTTCTTAATTTGATTCACATTCAAAGGGATTATGGAGAAGAAAGACAAATTTCATTTAATAAAATGATACATTAAAGGCTTGTTTGTAAACTAGTTTTTTTCCATATCTCAAATAATTAAATAGTAATGAAAACAAAAAGTCGATCTCCATTTTATGAAATCGACTTTTTTGTTCTTAAATAACCAATGCTACGTGAATAGTAGAGTAAAGGAAATTCACTAAATTCATTATTTAATTGCTTTACTCACTTTTAATTTTTTCCCTTTAACTGTCGCATTCTCCATTGCTTGTAAAACTAGTGATCCTTTTCCATTCAGAATATCAACATACGACATCTGATCATGAATGGTTATTATGCCAATATCATCTACTGTTACGCCAGGGATTTTTGCAATTGTACCAACAAAATCAACAGCACGTATTTTCTTCTTTTTTCCTCCGCTGAAGTAAAGTTTCATAATATCTTGATTAATTCGGGCTGTTTTATTATTTCTTACTACTCGCCTGCTGTTAAGTTTTTCTTCAAAGATTGCTTTACGAGCAACTACGTCTTGATGACTAGGTGCCTCTATACTAGGTATCTCAAATCCAATGTAATTTTCAATTGCTTTAACAAACTTCCCTTCAAACTGTGTAGAAAACGTAATGGCTTTTCCTTTATTTCCGGCACGGCCAGTTCTACCAGTACGATGCACATAGCTCTCTTTTTCCATCGGAACGTCATAATTGATGACTAATGTTACATTATCAATATCAATACCTCTGGCAGCTACGTCGGTTGCCACAAGATAACGGAAGTTCCCATTTTTAAACCCTTCCATTACAGCAAACCTGTCTTCTTGTTCCAGTCCCCCATGGAGTCTTTCACATGTATAATTAGCTTTTTCCAGTTCACTAAACACAGTATCAACATTTTCTTTTGTTCGACAAAAAATTAGGCAGCTATCTGGATTTTCTACAACTGTGACGTCTTTTAGGAGTGAAATTTTATCTTCCTCTTTAACTTCTATTAAAAAATGTTCAATGGTATTAGCCGTTACTCCGGTTGATTCAATCTCAATATGAACTGGATCTTTCATATATTTATGGCAAAGATTTTCAACATCTTTAGGTAAAGTAGCAGAAAAAACCATCGTTACGCGGTTTAAAGGTAACTGGTTAATAATCGCTTCTACCTCATCAATAAAGCCTCTATTAAGCATCTCATCAGCTTCATCTATGATAAGATATTTTATTTGATCTATATTTAAGGTCTCTCGTTCAAGATGGTCTAGGACCCTTCCAGGTGTACCAACTACTACATGTGTTTTTTGTTCCAATTCTACCTTTTGTTTAGTAAACGGTTCTTTACCATATACGGCCACCGCTTTTATGCGTTTAAATCTTCCAATATTCGTAATATCTTCACGGACTTGAGCTGCAAGCTCTCTAGTTGGAGTTAGTATTAAAGCCTGTGGTTTTTTTTCTTCCCATTCGATCATTTCGCAAACAGGAATACTATAAGCGGCCGTTTTCCCACTTCCTGTTTGAGACTTAACTACTAAATCTTGATTTTCCATTACCAATGGTATAACTTCACTCTGAACTTCAGTAGGAGTTTCGTATTTTAAAACCGTAAGTGCTCTTTTAATTTCATCACTTAGATGATAGTCCGCATAACTTCTTTTAGTCATTTCTTAACCTCATTTTTGTTTTTTTCGCTATATGTATAGAGTTCTCCCTAAGAAAAATCATATTCATTAACCAAGTATGATTCATTATACTTGAAAAATGCAAGATAAAACGGTTTTCTTTTAAATTAAAAAAAGTAATAGAGTAAATTGGTAAGAAATTTAGGTTTGGACATACAAATGTAATACAAAAATCAACATTCAATTATTGAGCTGACTGTGTTGAAACCTGCCATATAACATCAAATTTATCTGTTACTTGTCCGTATAAAGGACTCCAAAAAAGTTTCATGCAGTGAAATAATCACTTTTCCACCATCTTCTATTTTAAATGTAATAGAAGCTTATTTTAGAAAATCACAAATCGGTCTCAAATAGATTTTTTTACTTTATTTTGGTCATTAAAAATATTAATAAAAGCATAAAACGGTAGATTTTTCAGAATATTCATTTTATAATATTGAAAATGTACTTTTTTTAATTTACCTCTCCACTTTAAAATGAATTTAATTTATCATATCGTTTGAAAAAAAGAGCCATTCATCACTTTTTTTATTACATTCATTTTTTAAATCTACCCATTATAATTGTATGATAAAATTTCCCATCAGAAAGTAGCTTATCGTTTTTTAAAATCCCTTCAACTTCAAAGCCTAACTTTTCATAAAGTTTAATTGCTTTTATATTAGTTTCTAAAACACTCAAATTTATTTTATAAAGATTATTAGCATCTGCCCAAGAAATTGATTGTTTTAAAAGATGTTTACCAATTCCGTATCCCCAATATTCTTTTAAGACGCAAACGCCAAACTCTACTTTATGGGAAAGTCTCTTTAATAGATTTCCTTCACATCTAGAGAAACCTATTATTTTATCTTGAACTTCAGCTACTAAAAATAAATTATTAATCGTTTCTGTATCTGAGTTAATTAATTGTTCAAAGCCTTTTGGATCAATAAATGCTTCTCCTTTTTCTCGGTCTAAATTTTCTGTTTCCCCGTCAATTTGTACTCTCAAACTAGATAATTGCTTCGCGTCAGTTATTAAGGCATGTCTAATAATATAATTAAGACCATTTATCGTAAATTTCTGAGGTTGTATTTTCATCATGTTCTCCTTACACTAGTATTTTTTATTTTTATAGAAATGAAGAATTGTTTGTATACTCCTTCAAATAGTGTGAATAGACCTCACTCATCGCAACGATTTTAGATTCATACTAAAAGAGATCATCCTAATGTTAATATGAAAAGTTTTTAATCAAAACGATATTAATATGAAAGAGGTGTATCGAAAGTGGAATTTAGAAGTAGTGGAAGGCTTTCCAATTTTTTAGTTACCATATTGTTTACGATTTTTCTAATCACTTTCATCAATTATGTAAAAAGGCATGGATTTCCTCATACGATTAAATCATATCTGATTATGACGATAGTGGGATTAATTTTTCTATCTTATATTGGTTATATTCGTAGTATGGTTATAAGGATAAACGAACATGGTGTTACATACGAACATTGGGGATTAAAACAAACAATACCCGCTCATCATATTACACGTGTTAATTTACAATACCGATATAAAGAAACACCTTCACATAGTGCTTATCTAGTCATTAACCATCCCGAAGAATCTATTTTCATCCCATCTATGATGTTTCAAGGACAAATCGATCGGATCACAAAAGAAATCAGAAATATCATGATCTATTAATAAAAGAACTGAAGTGAAGCATAAGTAGTTCAAATAATGTGGAGAAAATCTAAAATAACAGTGTAAATAAATACCTATAGCACATCAAAACGCTTGGAATATTCAAGCGTTTTTAATTAGCGAATATAACTTTTTGGTTACAACCTCTTTTAATCTTCCATAATGCATTGTAGATTGTCGCTTATTTGGGAGAATGCTAGTCTTCTTTTTGCATACTTTACATTGCAATCATTGAGTATTATTTAACGATTTACCTTGATTATAAAATTATCGTTTTACTGCATCTACAATGATTGATGGAAACAGGACTTTTTCCCCGTGATTTCTAGGATCATATTTTTTCGAGCGGAAAATAACACCATCCTTGCCATCCCATTCATTAACGTGAAAATTTCCTTCTTCATCACAATATTCTAGTAGTTTAACTTCAAAACCCGCTGTTTCAAACAGATGAACTAGTGTTTTATAGTTATATACTATTTTATGACTTGCAGCTGGATGATCTTTTGGTCCTGGTCCACCAACTTTAACAATACTTTGATAGGTATCGTCTTGAAAAAATCCATCTGGTACGGCACAACGGATATAGCCCGATGGTTTTAAATAGTCATAACAAATTTTAGCAGCTTCTAAACCTTCATCATAAGTAAGGTGTTCCCACACATGTTCAGCTAAAATAGCTGTAATTGAATTTTTCTCAAATTTACTTTCCCAAGTTGACTTAACTAATAAATTAAGTTCTTCTTCCTGAGTTTGAATCCATGTTGGATTATTGTTATATTCACCTGCTCCAATGACAATTTTTAATTCATCTTGTTTCATAACCAATAGATTCACCTCATATTAAATTTGATCGATTAGTAATGTTCGGCAAAACATACATAAATTCCTTTAATAAAGTGCAGGAAAAAGTCAAAATTTAGAAGTGTAGATTATTTAAGTTATTTTTAAATAATTAACACTTCAAAAATTATTTAATTTCTTCTACTCTATCTTGGGTATAATAATTCCAGTAAATGGAGGCGATATTAAATGACCATTGATCGAATTTGTACGATAGGACCAGCTAGTTTTGATAAAAAAATACTGACTGAATTAATTGAGCATGGCATGACGATCGCAAGACTCAATTTTTCTCACGGAACACATGACAGTCACCATCATGTCATCGAATTAATAAAAACGATCAGTAAAGAGACAGGAAAAGAAATCAAGATTTTAGGAGACCTCCAAGGTCCAAAAATTCGATTAGGTAAAATTGAAGGGGAAAAAATAAATCTTGAACCTAATCAAACTTTCACACTCGTAATTGATGAGATTACAGGTGATCGTAATCAAGCAAGTGTCGATTACAAGGGGTTAATAAATGATGTGAAACAAGGAGATCGCATATTAATTAATGATGGTGAAGTGGAGTTATACGTTGAAAAGATAGAACAAAGTAAAATCATCACTTCTGTGAAAACAGGAGGTGAAATTTCTTCACATAAAGGGGTTAATTTACCTGGTGTTGTGACAAGTTTACCTGCTATTACTGAAAAAGACCGTAAAGACATCGAATTCATTTTACAAGAAAGTTTAGATTATATTGCATGCTCATTTATTCGACGAGCATCTCATTTACAGGAAATCAGAAGTTTTATGAAATTAAAAGGTGATAAAACACCTCAATTAATCGCAAAAATTGAAACGATTGAAGCAATAAAAAATTTCCAAGAAATTAATAAAGAAACTGATGCTATCATGATTGCCCGTGGTGATTTAGGTGTTGAACTTCCATATCAATGGATCCCACTCTTACAAAGAGCGATGATTCATGAGTGTAATTTAAATGGTACATATGTGATCACAGCAACCCAAATGCTACAATCTATGATAGATCATTCACTCCCAACAAGAGCTGAAGTAACTGATGTATTTCAGGCTGTAATGGATGGGACCAATGCAGTCATGCTTTCCGCTGAAAGTGCTGCTGGCCACCATCCGATCGAAAGCATTGAAACATTAAAACTTGTATCCCAATTTGCTGAAACCGTAAAATCGAAATCTCCGTTTGATTTTGATGATATGCTTGAGTTGATCAACTCAACGATCAAATAAACTTGATCTTCTGACAAAAACGCCCCAAAAGGGGCGTTTTTAAAATTACTTTTCTTTTTTATAAAATCGTTCACCAGAATCTGGATTATAGTAAACTCTTGTTTTCTCTTTTGTTACAGGGTCAATATTAACTTCGCTAGTTCGTTGAAATCCTTCAGGTATTTGGTTTCCATGATTTCGATTAAATCGTTTATCGTAAATAAAATAACCTAACAATAAACAAATAATGAGAAATAAAATTTGGATACCATAAAAACCGAAAATAACTGTTTTCATTATATTTTCTCGACTACTTCATTCGTTCGATAAGTGATAAATTTAATCAAGTTTTTCATGTAAACAGACCCCCTAAGAGTATTGGTATTACAATACTATACAATCTACTAACTAAATTATGACCGATATCAACTGTTTCAAGAAATATTAGGTAAGACCTAATTGGACGTTTAAATTAGCTAAATAGCATCCATCTGACTTACCTGTACTTGATTATAGCAATTTATCTTCGAGGGGTCTATGCAATCATTGTAATAAAATTGATACTATTGTGAATTTTTTACGTTTCATTTCATCCCCAGGTTATTACCAAAGATCTACAGAGTTCTCCCCATCTTTCAGGTAAGCACAATTAAAATGCCTGCAGCTTCACAAAATTCGCTGCAGTCACGTCGATACTCCAATTATTTGCTTTCTTCAATCATTTCAAAATATCGTCCAAACCAGTATGGTAAAGTGTAGGTGCTACTACTGAACATTGTTCCAGCTTTATAGTTATAGTTTGCATTTTTTGCATAAGTTACACCATTTTTTGTACGTTGGAATGGATTAATATTGTTCTTATGAACATTTTTTTCATCAAGTGGTAATGGATAATTGGTTTGAGCTTTTCCACCATCTCGATCATTTGGTTCAATATAGAACACATCTTGTCGATCATATTGCGCATCAAAATTTATCTTTAATGCAGGCGTTCTGTATAAATATCTTACAGCTGATTTTAAATCAACTTTAGTATCTTCTGGATTTGCTAGTTGGTACAAGAATGTATAGAAAGGATTCTCTTCGCGTTTTTCGTTTTCATACCATTGACTAAACGCTTCTGTAATCTGTTTGAGTCTCTCTGGATTTTTTTCTTGTAAAATTAGCTGATAAACTGGGAACCAGCAAAGTTGTTCATCAGAGTAATTAATGTATTGTGTCCAATCTTTGTGCAATGTACCGTTAAGATTTGAATCTTCTTGTACGTCACCAGTATAGAAAGAAAGAATGTTGTCATATGTCACTGTTTCTTTATTATTACCAGAAAGATTATAACCCCAAGTAGCTTGACGAACAAGACGACGCTCTATATATTCCTGCGCCATATTTATATAGCCTTTCCCATTTACATAAGGTTCAATTGAACTAAATGCCGAATCATATGTTAAATCGTAAGCTGACTTAAACTTTAGTTGTTCCATTGGATATTTTTCTTTTGTCACTGTAGCTGTTGTTTTTAATATAGCCATTAAATCTAAAGCTTTTAGTGGTCCATCTTCAAAGCCATAGGACAATGCATCCGTTCCATCTGGATATACACCTACATTTTCTTCCCAAAGTGGCTGTTGTTTCATAAGATTTAAGTTATCGTTCAAATATTTAGCTGACCACTTTGCCCATTGCGTACTCTTTCCAGTTGCATCTTCTATATAATAGTTATCATTTTTAAGAATAAGATTTGTCATTTTCTCAGTTGCTTCTGCGATTAGATCTTTCATTTGAATTAACTCTGATGTAGAATCGTCGCAAAGTAACGTATAAGCAGTTAAATACATAGCATATACCCCTGCAATCCCGTCAGAAGAAGTATCCGCTTTGTATGCAATTTGATTTAAATCAATGAAACCATCATTTCCGATTACACTTTTAGGAAATAGATCATTAAAAAATTGAGGTATTTTTTCATAAACTGGTACAGTTAATTGGAAAAGCGGTTTATTAGTCGCACTCGTCGTTTTATCATCTTTTGCGGTATTTTTGTTTGATGCATTTGTAATGACTGGCATTACCTGTTTATTCCCATTTGCGTCAAGTACATATATATCAGTACCTAGTTTTTGCCCTTCTGGACGTGTTTTATTAAGTTCTTCAATTGCTTCTTTAGTTAATTGATAACCGTTAAAACTCTTCGCATCTTTCAAATCCGCTCCAGAATAAAGTTGATCTCCAAATTTTGTTTGTGCATCTTTTGTCACACGGACCATGGAATAACCAATTGGCTGTTTGTCAGTTCTTTGCATACTTGGAATAATACCATTTGGATTAGGAGAACCATCCATAATGTATTTGAACCATAGACCACCCTGTGTTTGGTAACCAAAATCTGTACTTCCCGGCAATTCACTCGTTAATGCATATGTTCTAACTGGGAATCCATTGTCTCGTCCTGAAATATAGTTCAATAAAAGGACAGCTTTTGTAGCTCTAATAGCTGCATCTTTAGCTGTTTTTATTTCTTGAATTTGTGCTGAAGTTGGATTCTTTCCATATTCACGTTTTAAAGTAAGATAACGATATGTTTCTCCAATTCCATAATATGCTGTCCATAGGTTATCATTATCGACTGGTCCAGGATTTCCTATAAAAGAACCTGTAGGTGAATTATAATCTACATACTTTTTATTTGGATCTGACTCAGTAAAAGTAAAAGAAGGATCAGCAATATTTCCACGACGATCAACTACTGGAACAAACTTTTCCATATAGTCTGCTTTTTCTTTCAAAGACTTTTTAGGCATCGCAATATGCGTTACACCAGATTCATTTTTTACCCAAATGCCACCTATTTCATCAGTTGCAAGTTGGAGTACATTGTCATCTCCGCCATAAAGATATCTTGGACCCGCAAAGTATTGAACGATGTCTCTTGGATCTTTTTCACTAAAATCAACCCGTTGTAAACCAGTTTTTGTTCCAATCCAATAAACACCGTCTGCATCTTTTATTGTGCTATTAACGTCTGCAATTACTGAACCTGGAAGAAAGTCTAGCGCTTGAGAGTTGGTAATCCAATTTAAATTTGTTGGAATTGAGGGATCTTCATTCTTAAAATAAGTAGTTACCTTTGTACGAACTGCTTCTAGTTTCACAGACTTATACTTCGCATGGTTCGGTGCTCCACTTGGAACACTACTTTGTGCATAAACTTGCAATGGGAGTAAAACAGTCGTTAATCCAATAGCGAAAATTTTTTTTGAGAATTTCTTCATCTTTTTGTATCCTCCTATTTTTGCACTAGATGTGAAACACCAGTTTCAGTAATTGCATAAATACCACTATGTCCATCATCTATTAAAAGAAGGACCTTATCATCCAACAAACTTCCATCTGACTTTGTATACTTTTTAATCTTATTACTCTTAAGGTTCGTCATTGTTACCCCTTCGTCTGATCCAACCCATAGAAAATTGCGCGTTTTGTCTAGAACTGATGAATTAACGGACCTTAATGAAGGAAAAATAGATGGCTTTAAATTGAACTCTGAATTAACAAAAGTGACAGCATTTTTCAAATTTGGCATATATGTGTTTTTATTAGCTATTTCAGGTTTATATGTAGGATCCTGTAAAAACTTTACATATTGCTTAACTGAACCTTCTGCCCCCTTATTTTCAAATAAATCCAAAACTTGATTGTAATTATACTTCTCATTTGATACAGCATTTACTTTGTCTTTCATACCGGTCAGAACGATTCCAGACACTAGTGTTGCGCCCACAAAAGTTGATAGAATTATTTTTCTTAAACTAAAACCTTTACCCACGCCCATTTCCTTACCCCCTCGTATACGATTAAATACATCTCAATTATAAGAACAGCAATTTAAGTTAGTAAATTGGGGGATTTCTTATAAAACAATTAATAGATAATTAGAAATAATTAATAACAAGAATGTCGAATAACCAAGTTTTATAGAGGAATTTGAGTATTTTTGTATAATTACGACGTGAATATTATAAAAATAGTAATTTAATTGAAAATTTTTCTGAAAATATTTGGGGGAATTAAGCGGATTCTTAATTAGAAGATAATCCTATTTGGAGAATTAGGAATGATGTATTTTGCCAACTAACTTGGCAAAAATAATAAAATAAAGAAATAGTCTAAAATAAAAAGTGTGCGCCAAAAGTGTTGTACGTTATTTCTGTTAATTCGATATCTCGGGTTACCAATAACATACTTCATCACTGCTTTTTAATTTAAATTATTTTTTAAAGCTATTAATCTTTTTTAGCCATAGAAAAATCCCCTCTAAGTCACATTTATTTCTCCATGTTAACATGAAGGTTTTTTCAAATGTCTACCTAAAGGGGATCATATCAAGTTTTCATTATATTTTCTCGACTACAACAGCCGTTCCATAAGCAACAATTTCACTCATGTTTTGCCCAATTTCGCCTGAATCAAAGCGCATCATGATAATGGCATTCGCATCCATTTCACTAGCATTTTTGGTCATACGATCCATCGCTTCTTTTCTCGCATCCTCAAGCATTGCAGTGTATTGTTTGATTTCTCCACCAACAAGACTTTTTAAACCAGCTAAAATATCGCCACCTAGTCCTCTACTACGGACAATTACGCCAAATACAGGTCCTTTTACTTCAACTAGTTTATACCCTTCAATGTTTTCAGTTGTAACTACGATCATTTTGTTCACCTCAAAATATTTATTCTGTACATAATTCTATTGAACCGATTATGTGTATGTATTTCAATACCATTTTTAAACTTCATTAGTTAAAAATGGAAAATTTGAAACGTATAATATAATAATTCTATGTATTAGGTTTAATCCCTTTTTAATTTTTTTCTTCAATTTTTCCAACAGCCATTTGACTTTCGACGATATAATCATTCTCATTTTGTCATCCATCACTTTTCGAGTGTTCAATCATATTTCATCTTAATTAACATCTATAAATTAACAATTTATTGTATTCAAACTAAATACCACAAGGAAACTTATTACCTTGTGGTGTTTTTACGTGTTCATAAAGTTTTTAGTCATAATACTCCTAAGAAATTGAACTAAAAATATCATTGACAATTAATTCTGAACTAAAGCCTTTATTAAGTGCTGTTAATGATAGTTTCATTTGTTCTAAATGATTTGATTTGTGAAGAATTCGATTAATATAATAAATTAATTCATTTAATGACTTCACTGTTACTGAAGCACCAGCATTTTCAAATAATAGGGAATTCTCTTTTTCTTGACCTGGTGTTGGTTTATATAGGATTGTTGGTAAACTACATGCAATACATTCTGATAATGTAATACCACCCGGTTTTGTGATTAAGATATCGGATTTTTTATACAAATTACGTATATTATTTACATAGCCAAATACTTGTAGTCTCCCTTCATATTCTTCAGTCATTTTATTTAATTTATTATAGAGGATGCGATTATAGCCACAAACAACAGCTACGTTATGTTTTGTTTCAACGAGTAATTGCTTGGCCATTTTTTCAACGTCCTTTAATAATCCAACTGCCCCAGCAACGATTAATATTTGATCGTTTGATTTCGAATTACTTGTCCCTTCATTTAAAAAATTTAATTCTTTAAATTCCTGGCGAAGAGGTATACCACTTACAAATATTTTCGATAAAGAAACGCCTAAATTCACCATCTGATGTATTAATCCTTCAGTCGCTATATAGTAGCGATCAATTTCATTATGAATCCATGAACGGTGAATATAATAATCGGTAACAACTGTATATAATTTACAAGGATGCGTCGAATATTTTTTCCATTTTGCAACGGAGCCAACTGGAAATGTAGTAATAATAATATCTGGCTTCTCTTTTTGAAGAATACTTTTTATATTCTTTCCGCATAATTCTAAAAATCTGTCAAATATGACTGTCCCAAATAATTTCTCAGTTCCATAGAAAAACCATTTATAAATTGTTTGGGCATGTTGAAATAATTGCAAATGAATATTTTTTGCAAATACATTAATTTTTGGATATGCTTCTTCGTATATATCAATAATTGTTACATCGTTAAAGTTTATATGTTCAAACTCACTTTTTAACGCTTTCGATACTTCTTTATGCCCATTTCCAAAACTCGATGTAACGACAAGTATTTTTGGCTGCAATACCATACTAATCAACCTCTCAGAATAGACAAATTAATTAAACGAATGTGTGAATTACTGCAAATAAAAGATAGGAATGCTAGTCTTTTCCTGACGTTTTTTAAAAGCTTTCAATTGACTAAAAACATAAAGGGGCCAATTGAAATTATTCGTTCGATGCGTGACTTTCCACCATGAAATAATGACAATTTTGATTTTGATAATAATGCTATATACATTAATTTTCTCCCATATTGATTTTTTATCCAATTACTACTCATTTTAGTTCATATCAATCAAGTATTAATGAAAAATTGAAATCATTTCTTAAATTCCCTCCAAATTTTTGAGCAGAAATTAAAAAAGGCCTATTTTAAAATAGGTCCTCTTTGTGTAGAGAAAGTACAAAAACTTGATTTTTTAGACTGTTGACAAACAATATCAGTCTAAGAGGATATTTTATACTTTCAATTTGTTTTTAATAAGCTTTCTTCAATAACATATTTATAAATAACTTCTGCTAATTCTTTTTCTACTTCAAATCTTGAATTTTGGGATAAATCGAACTGGCTTCCGTTCAAGATAAAAATTATGCCAAATTGTTTCTCATCATGCCAATATAAATTACTAATTAATCCGTATGCTTCACCTGCATGTCCAATCATTTCTTTGTAATCCGGTAAGAAGTCGTGGCTAATATGAAAACCAAGACCCATTTTACTAAAAAAGTGATTATTTTCTTCTCTAGACCATTGAATTGATTTCATTAATTTTGAAGTTTTTTGTTCAAGCATTTGTTGTCCATTTAAACGCCCATTTAACATATGAGCTCGTAAAAACTTACTTAATTCAACCGCAGTTGTCCTTAGTCCACCTTGAGGTTCAAATAATCCTCCATGATTTCCAATGATGTATTGATCCCAATGAGTTTTCGAATAACCACTTTGCCTAACATCATCAATTGATACATTATATATATTTGTATCTTTATTTTTTTCATATAAATTTGCTAGTTCATGACTTTTGTTTATATTTGAATATGAAAAAGCAACATTCTTCATTTCTAGTGGTTCAAATATATTTTGTTTAATATATTGGTCAAATCGCAAACTTGTTACTCTTTCAATAATTGCACCGCATATGATCGCACCAATATTTGAATACATCCAATCAGTTCCTGGTTTCCAATTCCCCCATATTTCTTTCGTAAAATAATTTCCATTTTCATTTAATAAATCTTTAAGTTGTATAGTAAAATTCGAATGTCCATCTTTAATAAACTTTGCATAAACACTATTCGATGCATCGTCTGAGTTAAGTGAAGATGTATGAGTTAAAATTTGTCTCAATGTAATAAAAGAATTAGGAAAATTAGGATTTCTTACTTTAAAACCTAAATAATGACTAATATCTTGATTTAAATCGATTAATTTTCTTTCAACTAATTGCATGATTGCTGTAGCAGTAAAAAGTTTTGAAATAGAAGCAATTCGAAACATCGTATTTTCAGTAACTAAGTCTCTTGTTTCTAAATTACGAAAACCATAAGCATCAGACCAAATCAGTTTATCTTTCAAAACTGCAGCTGCTTGACAGCCGACAATATTAAATTTGGCCATTATTAATTCAATTTCTTTCGATACAATTTTATTTTTTTGATGTTTAATATTGTTTGGCATTTTAACCTCTCCAATCTATAAATTCAAGTGAATTTTATGTAAAATACTGTAATTTTTTTATATGAAAAATTTTTTTAAAATGAAGCGTTTTCAAAGTTATTTTAATATTGTAATAGTCCTTACCTGTTGCTAAAATGAATCATAGAAAATGGAATTAAGGGGATAGAATGGATGATTTTGATTGAGGTTTTTGTCTATGCAGGTATAATCGCTGCTAGCATTTCAGGTACTTTGGTTGGTATTCAAAAGAAATTGGACTTATTTGGTGTTGTTTTTTTAGCAGCTTGTACTGCGCTTGGCGGAGGGTTAATTCGTGATATTATTTTAGGTCAAACGGTTCCGAATGCTTTTGCAAAACCTCAATACTTTATCGTAAGTACAGTAGTATCAATTGTAACATGGTTATTTTATCAACGAACAATGCAGTTCCAATCAACTTTAATTATTACTGATGCAATTGGTTTAGGTGTTTTTACTGCTGTTGGTTCCTACTCGGCAATTGATCATGGCTTAAAAGGTTCTTTTTTAATTATTTCGATGGGATTAATCACTGGAATTGGTGGTGGAATTATGCGAGATGTATTCGCAAGAGAAATTCCATTTGTATTCCGAAAAGAAATTTATGCAATTGCAGCAATCATCGGATCGATAACAATTTTGTTTACACATGATGAATTTACTAAATTACAATCTTTGTATATTTGTTTTCTAATTACTACAGCAATTAGAATGATCGCTGTCCGATACAAAATGAACTTTCCTATTAGGAATGTAAATGATAAATCGTTTTTACTCTAAGCTTAACAAACACGTTAAGCTATTTTTAATGGTCCTATCAAATAATTGAATAGGACCATTTATTTTATTTCGAAACACTTTTTGATGCTAAGTAATCTTTATATAAAATTTCTTTTTGTACATATTCTTTTAATTCATCAATTACTTCAGCTACTTTTGAAAATGCTTCAGGCTTTACAACTGTATCATTTTCAAAATCAACTGGGTCTAAAACAAGTTGTTTTGGTAATGCGTTTCCATATACACCGCGAATTACTGTTCTCATACTATTTAAAGCGTTAATACCACCTTTTCCACCACCAGCTACTGCTAATAAAGAAATTGGCTTTTTCTTGAATGGTTCAGAACCTAATAGTTCAACTAGGTTTTTTAAAGCTCCACTCATCGCATTATTGTACTCTGGCGTACAAAGTATGATTCCATCAGCATTAACTAGCAATTCTTTAATTGCTTTAACTGCTTCAAGTTCTTTTTGTTCAGCTTCCCCATTATAAAGAGGAACTTGTTCAAATGCTAAATCTAAATTTGTAAAATTATTAGAGTCTGCAATTTGTTTTGCTAAGAATCTAGTTCGACCATTTGCTCTAGGTGATCCATTTACTACTACGATATTCATCAAATTTCCCCTCACAATTCAAAAAATAATCACTAAATTGACATATATTTACAATCAAGCTATAAAACTACAAATAATAGTATAAATGAAATCTATTTATTTGCCTATTAATTTAAACAGAATTTAATGAAAACTTCGATTTTATAAATTTTGAAAAGATCTTGTAAAATATTTTTATTAAGAACTTCTAATTAAGAAAGTATCACTCTTCTTTTCCCTTTTACTTCCTCATGAACACGTTATATGAAATATGATTTATTCAAACCCCAAGATTAATTCAATTGATATAACTCTAAAGTTTAGTATATACTTATTTGACAGAATATTGAAATTACACATAGAATGGATGTGATACATATTGGGGAATTTGGCAGTAAATAAAAAAGCGACAATTAGTATCATTATTGCAATGGCTACTTTCGGCACAGTAGGTTTCGTCGCTCCTCGAACCGGGCTAAAAGCTATTGATTTAGTTTTTATTAGATGTGTTTTTGCAAGCATATTTTTATTTTCCGTTTGGTATTTATCAGGGTTAGCTAAAAAAGAACTATTTAATAAAAAAGACATAGCTCTTTCTTTATTTAGTGGGATCTTATTAGTTTTGAATTGGGTATTTTTATTTAAATCATTTGAAAATTTATCAGTTACAATTTCAGTTTCAATTTATTATTTAGCCCCTGTTATTTTGTTCTTATTGGGAAGTTTAATTTATAAGGAAAAAACCACGATAATTCCTTTACTTGGGGTTTTAAGTAGTTTTATCGGATCTATTCTTTTATCTGGTATTAATTCCGATTTTACACTTGATAAATTCCTTTCGTCTGGTGTCATTTGGGCATTTCTTGCAGCAATCTTTTATGGGTTATTAATGATTGTAAATAAGGGGATTAATCAAACTAGCTCATATTTTACGACATTACTTCAAACAACATTAGGGTTTCTACTATTAATTCCTTTTGTTAAATTTGATTCTTTTCAAAACTTACATTTAGAAAACTGGAGTTTTATTATCATTATTGGATTTGTTCACACAGGCGTTATTTATGCATTATTTTTTGGTAATATTCGATTTTTACCTTCTAATATGATTGCTGTGTTAACATTTTTAGATCCTGCAGTTGCCATTGTTTTAGATACAGTCATTACAGGATTTAAACCAACATTAACGCAAGTAATTGGAATTTTTATGACATTTTTAGGGATTGCTTTAATCTTGCTTCTGAATTCACCAAAGAAGCTATCGCAAAATTCAAATGAAAAAATTGCAAATTAACGATTTATTCACTTAAAAAGAACGTTAACTTCATTGTCAAACTATACTAAAAAGACTATAATTAAGTCATAAAGAATATACTAAAAAGGGATGTGCTGCGAACACACCCCTTCCGAGTAGTAATTGGTAAAGTTGCTTTCCTCGGATCCAGTGAAAAAATAATCACCACAACCATTTGAGGGGTAGGGTGGTTATTTTTTTTTGCTAATGGAAATGATTATACCGATTATGCTTAAGATTACAGTTGAAGTTATCCCAACACATTGAATAATTAAATTTGCAATCTCATAACCAGTCACATTCTCACCTCCCTTCTTAGCGAAGAAAGGCACCTACCACAACTCTACTCTACCTAATTTTACCATAAGTACATCTAAAACACCAGAATGTATGTTCTGTTTTTGCAATATTTGATTACAAGCAATTTCGTCTATTCATGAAGAGTAACTTTTCCTAAAATTGCATTTTTTGAACTTAATGAGGTAACTAGAATGAGGGGTTAATGAAAATCCATCAATATTAAGCTCATATTTCGAAATACCATTTTTTTAATTCTTCTAGTTTTTTACTTACTTTCTTTCGTATTGAATTTTTTTCTTGAGTGGCTGCCGTTTCTAGTAAAAGTTGTTGATCTTGTTTTCTTTGTTCTCTCCATTCTTCTATCAGTAATCTAGTTTGCTTTTCTCGTTGTTTTAATACTTCTTTATGTTGTAGATCCATCTTTTTAGAAAGTCTTTCTTCCATTTCATTCATTAGTTTTTCAATTGTTTGTAATTGCTGTCCATTGTTTTTTTGTATTAAGTGCTCTGTTAAGGTTATAGACTTGTCTTCGTTTATCGTATCAGATTGAGGTATTAATCTATTGGTTTGCTCTATTATCATTCTCGCAGATTTTTCTAACGTCATACCGTCATGCTTACTTAATTCAATTAGTTTTTCGAATATTAAGACATCATAATTAGAATATTGTCGATGTCCTCTACTATTCTTCTTAATCTTATAACCAACCTTCTCTAAGATGTCCTGATACTTTCTGAATGTACTAGGTTTCAAATCCAATTGCTCTCTTATTTGAGTACTAGTTAATATTACATCTCCGACTATCATGCCCTCACACTCCTTACAATGCTTATATTCTATATAGGCATGCTATCTCCTTTTTGCATTGGTTAGATTAAGTCATGTTTCTATGTCTGAAATTTTCTCCCAATGATTTGGCTAACATTTAGCACCAGAGTTTATTGAAAATATTGATGAGTTCATAAATGAATTTTTAAAAAAATATAAATAAAAAAACTCATTTGTATTTTTGACAAATGAGTTTACATGATCAAGTTAATTACAATATTTTAGTTTAAAAGATATGTCATCAAAAGTATTACAAATACTGTTAAACCCGCTGATATTTTTAAGTTCCTACCTAAGTTTAAATGATTCACCATATCTCCCACTTTCAAATAAAATATTTTTTTATATAAAATGTTTTTTAGAAATTTCGTTTTTTTATACAGAATAATAATACTAAGTTTTCTTTTCTATTTCCATGTATAAAATGTGAACATTATTCTATGAAAATTTATTAACAATTTTGGCTGTTTTATTGACACAATCTATTTAAGCTCAATATAAAAAACTCATCTCAAAATGAACTTTGAAATGAGTTTTTTGATTGTTATTTATTTTGAATCAAACACTGATAAACTGCCATCATATCACGTTTATTCAGTTCTCTTATGCGATTAAAGATCGGTATATCTTTAACTTCTTCAGTTAATTGGTCCTCAGGAACGATTTCACTTACTTTGCCAGTGAGCCATGTTTGAACCGCAATACCTTCAATAAGTTGTTGACGTCCACTTTCATTGATTCCACTTGCTAAACAGCTAACACAAGGAATTGTTAATTTATATACACCATCATGTATATTATCTTCAGAAATTACCTTTTTTCCTTTACAGAACGGACAAGGATTACTTGCTTTTACTTTATTAATTAGCGTAACGATTTTTTTATATCCAAAAGCTTCATAAACATAAGTTAGTTTTTTGAATTTACCATTTGTAAAATATTTGTCTATGATGTCTTCTCTAGTCTCAAATATATCTTTAAAATCAGTTATCGTTACTAAGTTTTTATCGCTTACTTCTTCAATATTCGTCTTAATTTGATCCCAAAACGGTAAAGCATTTTGTAATACAACTTCATATCCAACGAAGCTTGCTTGTTTTATTTCTAACATTTTTAAAGCAACCTGTTGTTCTCTTGAAAGTAAAGAAACTTCCTTAGTTAATGTTGTTTCTCCACCTACAATTGATTTTATTTCTTCTAAGACTGCTAGCTGACCAACTGTTTTAATTACTTCATCTACAGGTTGATTGATAATTTCACGAATATCAAATTTGCCAAACATTAATTTTTTATGGTGTTTTAATACTGTGCCTTCGCAAATAGGACATGTTATTTGCTCTTTGGTAGCCTTCATTTGTTCTTTGATCGCCGATTTTGAAATCGACATATATCGTCCGATTATCGTGTTAAAACCTTCCCATAATCGTTGTGTCTTTCCAGCTTTGTCATAAAAAGTTTTTTCGTAGTATCCATATAAAAAAGTATGCTTTTCTGCTTCTGACATCTCATTAAAACTTTTACTAATGTCTTGGCCAAGTTCATTTTTTATTTCATCAAATAAGAATTGTAATTTAGGGTATTGGTAATATTTTAAAACTTCCATTACATCTGAATGGAGTAAACCTTCCCAAAAAGGTACTGTTTTATCTTGGATGACTACATTAATATCAAACTTCTCAATTACTCTACGGCCAGAGCATGATGGACAATGATTTTCTTGATTATAAAAGTCAAAACTTCTTGTATCCTTATTAGTCGGATGTGATGCAACGATTTGATTTATTAGTCCGCCTATTTCATATAAAAATGTATATTGACTGTATAAATGTCTTTCTAAATCAATTGCAATAACAGGTAGAATAGCATCAGATTCAAATTCACCATAAATAAGTCGTGCCATCGATGATAGACTTTTTAATATTCCGCCTTTATAAATATTTTCTGCATTTTTGAAATAATTTATATTATTCTCTTGTAAATACTGAACTCCCTTTTGTACTTTAAGAGCTGAGGAAATATGCGCCTTTGCCTTTTTATGATCTTGTTTCATCTGATTAAAATAATCATCATGCCTAACAACATCAAGATGTTCAATAGGGTTCCCTTTTCTTTTGCCAAAATCAACAATAAAATCCGAACTTTCTAGCATATAAGCATTGTGTTCAATCATCATAATCGAAATTGATTCATCCTTTAGAATTTCACGGACACTATCTATAAATTGATTTAAAATATTTTGTGATAATCCTTTTGAAGGTTCATCAAAAATGAAAAGGGTATGTGGGTTTCTTGCATTAGAAAATAGTTCTGACACTAAATGTACACATTGAAATTCACCTGTCGAAAGAGTTTGCGTTTTTCTTTCTAGAGTTAGATAGCCAAGTCCCAGTTTGATTAATAAGCTTAAACGCTTATGTGCAATGTCTTCGTTCGGTAATTCTTCAATGATCTCTTCAATTGATCGTTGGAAAATATCATCTATTTCTTCACTATATTTTGTCAACTTTCTTTTTATATCTAGGAATGTAGCAACTGTTGATCGACTTGTAATCGATTGGTTACGATCTTGACCAACCATGACTAATTTATCTTTTGGGTATCGTTTTAAAAAGTCTTTTGACATACATTCATTTACTAGGGTCGATTTTCCACATCCAGATTCGCCAGTAAATGTTACTAGTCTATTTTTAGGGATCTGTATTTCTGGAATTTGGATATTACGACAATGAAGATCTTTAAACTTATAGAATTCATTTGGTGAGGTCTCATTTCTATTCCAAAAAATCGGTTTAGGGCGTGGAGATTCTTCTACAATTTTCCCGCCGTATTTACCACTTCCAGGCCCGAAAAATACTTGATCATCAGTTGCATTTAGCACAGTATCGGAGTGGTCAATTAACCATATTTGATTTTTAAATCCTAGTTCTTTTATCTCATCTAATATTCTAATTAAAGTATCATGATCAAGACCTACTGAAATTTCATCGATGATAATAACAGTATTTTCACTAGTTGCCATAAACTCAGCTAAATAAAGTCTAGTTATTTCTCCACCAGATAAAGTTCCTGTAATACGATTTAGGGATAGATAGCCGATATTCATTTTGATTAGATTGTTTAGTAAATGTTGTTTAGCTTCACTAATCTGTAATTCTTCTGCAAGTGATAAGATTGTCTCTACACTTAAGTTATTAATATCTGAAATTGAATGTGGAATATCAAATAACTCAATTGTATATTCTTCAATTTTTTGATTATAACGGTTTCCCTTGCATTTTTTACACTCTATATTTTTAGTAATTCCGCGGCCTTTACAATCCGGACACCAGCCCAATTCATTATTAAACGAAAAAACTTCTGGAGAAAGATTAAACCTTTCGGCAAGACTTACACGAATCTCTTTAAATACACCAGTATGTGTTCCAAGTGTCGAACGTGGATTCGTGGAAATGGATGATTTACCTAGAAAAAGTACTAATGGCATTTCTTCCATCTTAATTGCACTAAAATTTGTTTCCATAATGTTTGGAAATAAATATTGATATTCAGCCTTTGGAAGTAAAGACACTAGACGTTTCTTTGACTCTTCACCAATTGTTTGACAAAAAGTTGTTTTACCTGAACCAGATAATCCAGCAATTCCCAAAGACTGATTTACGGGTAATATTGCATCTAATTTATTAATATTATTTGCAATTAATTGACTGATCTTCAAATTATTGTCCTCTCTTGTCTTATAAAATTTGAATAAATTATGAATGCTCTTTCCTTATATGACCTTTAATTTCTGCAAATATACTTACAATTAATAGTTTACCAATTTAAGACAATAAAGGATATAATTCGCGAATGATAAAATGCTTTATATTTTGGATTTTCACAAATGAACAAAAGTCGAAATTTAATTTCTTGATTTCTTAGATTTTTTTGAAATTTAATTTCAAAAACAATAGACAATACTTTCCATTTTTGGTAGTTTTATATTATGTAAGCGCTACTAATTTAATAGAAAGTAAGGTGGAACACTTATGAAGAAAAGAAAACTTGGTAAATATGCGATTGCTGCTACAGTGGGCGCATCGTTATTATTTCAACAAATTCAATATGTTCATGCTGAAACTACTTCACAGTACTCAGTCCCGCCTAAGCATGAGTTGCGAGCAGCTTGGATTGCATCAGTTACAAATATCGATTGGCCATCAGCTACTGGCTTGTCTGAAATGCAACAAAAATCAGAGTTTATTAAACTATTAAATGATGTAGAAAAGATGGGGATGAATTCAGTTGTTGTACAAATTAAGCCGACCGCTGATGCTTTTTATCCTTCTGAATATGGTCCTTGGTCTAAATACTTAACTGGTACACAAGGTAAGGATCCCGGCTATGATCCACTTGCATTTATGGTTGAAGAAGCACATAAACGAAATATTGAATTTCATGCTTGGTTTAATCCTTATCGTATTACGATGCCAAGAACTGCCCCAGGAGATGCGACTTTAGAAGATTTAAATACTTTAGCAGATAACCATCCTGCACGAAAACATCCTGAATGGGTAGTCCCTTACGGAAAACAATTATATTTTGACCCGGGTAATCCAGATGCACGTCAATTTATTATTGATGGGATTATGGAAGTTGTAAAAAAATATGATATTGATGCAGTACACTTAGATGATTATTTTTATCCATATCGTATTGCAGGGCAAGAATTTCCTGATCAATCTTCATACGAAAAATATGGTAAACAAAATTTTGCTAATGTTGAAGATTGGCGACGAGACAATGTAAATCAGTTTGTAAAAACTCTTCATCATTCAATAAAAAAAGAAAAAACATATGTTAAATTTGGTATTAGTCCTTTTGGAGTTTGGCGTAATATTGCAAAAGACCCTACTGGTTCAAATACAACTGCTGGTCAAACAAATTACGATGATCTATTTGCGGATACAAGAGAATGGATTAATAATGAATACATTGATTATATTACTCCTCAAATCTATTGGAATATAGGATTTGAACCAGCTGCATATGATACGCTAGCAAATTGGTGGACGAAGGAAGTAAAAGGTGAGAATGTTGATTTATATATTGGACAAGCTGATTATAAAATTAACGCTAACAATGAAGCATGGGCTGTTCCTGATGAATTACCAAAACAAATTGCATTAAATCGTACAATTCCAGAAATCAAAGGTAGTATGCATTTTTCACTAAAAGACTTAAATCGAAATCCACTTGGTATTAAGGACCGCTTAAGCCAAGACTTATATAGAACAAAGGCATTAATACCTTCAATGCCATGGTTAGATGATCAAGCTCCAAAGCAACCAAAATTCGAAAACGCTCTTCGTACAAAAGATGGAATCCAACTTACTTTAAATACCCATCCAAATGATCAAGATGTTTCATATTATGTCGTTTACCGTTTTGACGGATTACAGAAAGATAGCATTGATGATCCAAGAAACATCTTAACTACCGTTCGCAAATCAGAAAATGGCAAAACAATCTATTTAGATACAACAGCAAATTTAGATAAAGACTATACGTATGAAATAACTGCTGTAGATCGCCTTCATAATGAGAGTAAAGTAAGTAATCAAATAAAAGTTAAAGCTAGTAAAAAATAGGAATAATAAAGAGCTTCCAAATCAATTTAGGAAGCTCTTTATACTTTTAGTGCACAAAAGTTACTATTATGTAGCAGATTTCATAATCACTGCTTTAATCATAAAATAACTAATTTCAGAAGGTAATTCATCTTTTATAGGTCGAAGCTTTTCGCTACCGACTGTATTAATTACTTCTTTAATTTGTTTTTCAATTTCATTTGGCACTACTTCATCCCAATCAAACTGATCATCTTCTATTGCACTTTGCAGAATATGATTTTCAACGGTAGTCGTACTTAATCCTCTCTCTTCTGCAATTTGGGAAATAGAAAGTCCGTTTTGATAAGATTCATATGATATTTTGTGTGAAAGTACTTTATTAATTGTTGTCGCTTTTGGTTTTGTTGTCTCTGTTTCAATTTGGTTTTCTTCTTTATACTTCTTAATCACTTCTATAAATTGCTTACCAAATTTTTGTTGTTTTTGTAATCCGACACCTTTTGCTTGTAGGAATTCTTCGTCAGTAGTAGGAAGTAATTTACATAAATCTCGTAAAGTACTATCTGCAAAGACGACAAATGGTGGTACGCCAAGTTCTGATGCAATTTCTTTACGTAAACTTCGTAGTTGATCAAATAAACCATTATCAACAGTTGTCATTTCAGTCACTTGTATTTCTTCTTTTTTCATTACGTTTATTTTATTTAGTAGTACTTCTCTTCCTCTATTTGTTACAGTTAACAATGGGAATTTACCACTTGTAACGCCAATATATTGTTCCGATGTTAAATAATCAATTAAATCGCCAACACTTTTTAATGTACGGTTTTTAAATAAACCGTATGTCGTTAAAGTATGAAAATTTAAGTCTATTAATTTTTTATTCATTGAACCTGTTAGTACTGATGCGACCATTGTTTTACCAAATCGTTCACCCATTCGGATAATGCAGGATAAAACGATTTGAGCATCAATTGTAATGTCTATTGCAGTCCGCTTGTCAATACAATTACTACACTTTCCGCAGGAGTGGTCACTTTCGTCCCCAAAGTATTTTAAAATAAATGCCTGTAAACATGTTTCGCAATAACTATAATCCTTCATTGATTGTAATTTAGAGATTTCTTGTTTTAGGCGATTAGGGTCAAAAGTTGATTGCTCAATTAAAAATCTTTGTATTTGAACATCTTGTGCCGTGAATAGTAAAATACATTCACTTTCTAACCCATCTCGACCTGCTCTTCCTGCCTCTTGATAATAGCTTTCCATATTTTTAGGCATTTGGTAATGGATTACGTATCTAACATTACTTTTGTCAATTCCCATTCCAAAAGCATTCGTAGCAACCATTACATTAATATTATCTTGCAAAAATGCATCTTGTTGTTTAGACCGTTCTGCATCGCTCAAGCCCGCATGGTATTTACCGACAGAAATTCCTTGGTTTTTTAATTTATTCGTAACATTATCTACTTCTTTTCTTGTTGCGGCGTAAATAATTCCTGATTCGTTTTTATTTTGTTTTATGTAATTACAAATATAATCTAATCTATTTTGACCTCTAATGACTTTAAATGACAAATTTTCCCTTTCAAAGCCCGTAATGATTGTCGTTTCCTCATTTATGCCTAGTTGATTACAAATATCTGATTTAACTTGAGGAGTTGCCGTCGCAGTTAGTGCCAATATTGTTGGGTTTGTAGGCAATTCTTGTATTAAGTTTTTTATGCGTAAGTAACTTGGTCTAAAATCATGTCCCCATGACGATATACAGTGAGCTTCATCTACTGCAACAAGTAAGATTGGCAATCTTTTTAGCTCATTAATAAAACTTTCTGATTCTAATCTTTCAGGTGCAACATATAAAATTTTGTATTCACCATAACTTAAATCCATCATTCTTTCATTTACTTCTTTATAAGAAAGAGAACTATTAATAAATGTGGAAGGAATACCTACTTGATGCAATGCATCTACCTGGTCTTTCATTAAAGAGATTAAAGGAGAAATGACGAGGGTAATTCCTTGAAGAATTGTCGCTGGAATTTGATAACAGATCGACTTCCCACCACCTGTAGGCATTATACCTGCAGTATGCTGGCCAGATAATACTCGTTCAATAATTTGTTCTTGTCCAGCTCTAAAATTTTCATAACCAAAATATTTTTTTAAGTTTTCTCTTGCAAGTGTAAGCATGCTTGCCTCCTTTTTATTTTATTTGTACAATTCTATTTTACTATAAAGAAATTGAAGAAAGTAATTTTCTTAAGCCGTTTTCGAAATTTGTATTATCAAGCTTTTGGCGTTTTTTTGGTCCCTTCACTCGTCCACCAGCATTCCGAATTTTCTTTGAAACATATCTAGTATGTAAAAGTGAATCAATATTTTCATTTGTATATTGAAAACCGTTTTGATTTAATACGTAAGCATTCTTTGATAATACCATTGCGGCAAGACCATAATCTTGGGTAATGATGAGATCTCCTTTTTCAACCCGATTTACTAAAGCAAAATCAACTGCATCAGCACCTTGTGAAACAACGATTGTTTCAGCGCCTTCTCTTTGCATGATATGAGCAGTATCACATAATAAAAGAACGTTTATTTTAAATTCTGCTGCAATTTTAATTGTTTCTGAAACTACTGGACAACCATCTGCATCAATTAAAATTTTCATTTGTTTCTTCCTCTTTCAATTGTTCTTTTAAATAAAATAGTTCGGCGTCTGTTAATTTTCTCCATTTACCTATTTCTAGATTTTCCATATGGATATTCATAATTCGGATTCTTTTTAATTTAATCACTCTAAATCCAAAACTTTTTGCCATTTTCCGAATTTGACGATTTAAACCTTGCGTTAAAATAATTCGAAAAGTATAATCATCTATTTTTTCAACTTTACATTTTTTAGTTAAAACTGTTCCTATCTGTACTCCATTTGACATACCATGAATAAATTCTGCATCAATTGGCTGATCAACTGTGACAATATACTCCTTTTCATGTCCATGTTCACTATGTAAAATTTTATGTGCAATAGGTCCGTCATTTGTGAGGATAATTAAACCTTCAGAATCTTTATCTAATCGACCAATTGGAAAAATCCTCTTTGGATAATTAATAAAATCAATTATATTACCTTCTACAGTTCGTAATCCTGTACAAGTAATTCCTACTGGTTTATTTAAAATGATATAATCTTTTTCACTTGTCAAGTGAATAACTTCATCATTTACTTGCACAAGATCGTCTTCTTCTACTATGCTGTTTTTTTCAGCAGTTAGTCCATTAATTTTAACTTGGCCAGAAGCAACTAATCGCTCTGCTGCTCTTCTCGAACAATACCCTGATGCGCTAATATAAACATTAATTCTCAATACTTATTCCTCTTTTACTAGTCTTTCTTTTATCATAACAAAAAGTGCTGTGACATAACAGTCATCACAACACTTCGAATTATTTATAGGGTTACTTCTTTTAAAAAATTGATAAACTCTGAATTACCGCGTTCTTCTGCTATATCAATTGGCGTTTTACTAGAGTTATTTGTTTTAATTTTTGCACCGTTTTTTAACAAATAATTAGCAATAATCGTATTTCCTTCAAATGCTGCAATATGTAATGGAGTGTTACCTTCATTATCGCTAATATTAGGATTTGCTCCATTCGTTAAAAGAAAATTGATCACTTCTATCGACTTAGCACCTGCAATTGCTGCATGGAGAGCTGTGTTTTGTGGGATGAATGAAAGCTTTGAGTGAGAAAGTGCATTGATCTTAGCACCATTTTTTACTAAAGTTTTTACAACTTCATATTGACCATAATGTGCAGCAATCCCAAGTAATGTTAACCCATGCTCATTTTCTTCATGAATCAAATTTGGCTGATCACTTATTATCTCAATTACAATGTCATTTTCACCTTTTTTTGTTGCGTCAAATAATTTTTCAAGTAAACTTTCCATTTGATCTCTCCTTATTTCTACATTCAATATGTTGTCCGGTTGTTAGTACTTGGATGGTTCTAAAAGGAAAAATATCTATTGGGTACTAGTCATTTAGACTTATCACTTTAATTGCAAGTTTTATAGCATCTGTCAAATCAGTTTGCGACCAACTTGGTAACTTCTGATCAATTACTGCCATTTCATGTGAAGCAGGGATATGGATAAATCCACTCGGAACTTGCTTGTTTATTTTTTTTAATTCATTAAGCATCTGATACATAACGTTATTACACAAATAAGTACCTGCAGAATTCGAAATTTCAGCTGGAAATTTGTGTTTGTTTAATTCATTAACAATGTTTTGAATTGGGAGTGTCGAAAATAGTCCATCCGGGCCTTCTGGATCGATTTTAGCCCCCTCATATTTATTCCCTTTATTATCTGCTGCACCATCATTACAATTTATGGCGATCCGTTCTGGTGTTATTTTAAACCTACCACCTGCTAATCCTAATGATATTACCGCAGATGGGTTATACAAATGAAACAATTTAATTAATTCATTACCTGCCTTACTGAAATCTACAGGTAAAACAGCCCCGATAATTTGGAAACCTCCAACCTCTTGATTATTTAACTCTTTCACAATTTCTTCTGTAGGATTAATTGAAAAGTTCAAAAAAGATTCAAAACCTGTTAACAATAATGTATTCAAAAGCATTCAGTCCTTTGGTAAAATTTAGATAGTGTAATAATTCGACAAGTTCAGTTTAATTTCCTTTCATTTTAGTAAAAGCCGTTTAAGTCTAAAGATTTACTATTAAAAACTATTTTTTTGTTTTGTTCCGTTTATTACGGTATGTGAAATTTTTATCATCAGATAAAAAAAAGAAACTTAAATCTCTCATTTAAGAAAAGTTTAAGTCTCTTTTAGAAAAACTTAAGTTACTGATCGATCTTTCTATTTAAGAAGAGCCACCAACAGTTAATGAAACTTCTATTTTCTCATTCTCAACAAATTCATTCGATATAAGTTTCAATAAATTTTTAGCCGCTAATGAGCCCCAATCAAATGTAGAATAAGATACTGTACTTAATCTTGGAGAAACATATTTTGATAATTCAATATTATCAAAACCTACAATAAAAACATCTTTACCAATTTTATATTGAGAATCTTGTAGATAGTTATAGATCCCTATTGCCATTTCATCATTTAAACAAAAAATAGCACTTGGTTCATTATAGTTAGAAAAGATTTGTTGTGCTGCTAATTCGCCAGAATCTTTCATGAAATTTCCAATGATCTCAATTAACTCAACGTCAGGATAATTTGCTAATTCTTCTCGAACACCCTCTATACGTTTCCTTGAATCGTATGATCCATCTGGCCCAGTTAAGACATATACTTTTTTCACATCATTCGTAAGAAGCTCTTTAATCGCTAATTTAGCTCCGTGATTATTATCTAAAAGAACTCCTTTAATATTGTTGTGCTGTAATTCTCGATCCATCACTACCATTTTATAATTTTTTTTAGCGTAATCTAAAAGTTCTTCATCTGAAAAAGCCTGATCTAAAATTATTCCACCATCAATTACTTTTTCTAGTAAAAGTCGATGGGATTGCACGCCAGAACAAGCAATTAATTCATACCCTTTGTCGTTTAAAGCTTGTCTCATTCCTCTTAACAGTGGTCCGTAAAAATACCCGCCGTAATCAGCTAAAAATACCCCAATAATTTTTGTTTCTTTAACCTTTAACATTCTAGCAGCTGCATTAGGAACATAACCTAATCTATTTGCAATCTTCATAATTCTACTACGAGTTTCTTCCGTTACTTTTGGGCTGCCATTCAATGCATATGACACTGTTGAAATGGAAACTCCAGCTTCTTTGGCAATATCTTTTATTCCCGCCATCCCTTTTTCCTCCATTCTATGTATACCAAAAAGCCATTTTTTCTATCTTTTCTTTTTTTACGTTTAGATTAAATTTAGATGATTCATAATACCAATATTAATTTTATCAAAGTTAAGGATAATTTTCCTACATTTTTTTATACCTTTGTACCTAAGAAGAATTATTTAATAAAAGTGAGCACTGAAGTATTTCAACTTCAAGTGCCCACTTTTAAAAAAAAGTTTAAGAAGGTATTAAGTCTTTACGTTTCCAACCTAAAAGTTCTGCACCTTTTTTTACATAATCGTTTTTCATGTATAAATCCCAAATTAATCCAGTTTCAAAGTTTTCAATCATAAGCAATGTAGCACCTTTATCAATTCCAATTACTCGATCTGACACCCAGTTTGATGAAACATCTCGATTATATGAATCTAGAAAACCATACTTGCTCCATAATTCAGGTACTTTTTCATAGAAATAATTTAATGCTTCAATTGATTCTTTTGGTGTAAAGACAATTGACCCAGCTGCTGCCGCGGGTGCAATCGTACCATCATTTATAAACTGATCACAATTTGGATGAAACGGTCCAGCTCCATATGCTTTATAACCGTGTGGTCCATCGCATGCAGTTAACCCCCATGCGTGTTCACTTTCTGCAAAAGTTTTAAAGCCCTGTGCATTTTCATTACAATACTTCTTTGCTGCTAATGAAGCTTTCACGGAGTTTTCATGCCAATTAATTCCATCTTCATCCACAATGTTCATAAAATTAAACCATGCATGTGAATATTGGTGAGTAAACAGCGCCCCTCCTGGTGAATGATAAAATTCATACTCATCATAATTTACTAAATCTCTTCTAAATCCATTGTAAATTTCCTTTGGAACCGGGTGAGTAGGAGATGCAACGCCAAAAATGTACTGCATCAACTGCTCTGCATACATATCCCAGTGACCAAATCCACCTGTTTCAGGATGATACCCCATAAAATACATATTATTTTTTTCATCATAATACTTTTGCCAATTCACACGTTGAAAGATTTTTTCAAAAACTTCTTTAATTTCACCACCGAAATATTCTGCAGATGTTACAGCACCATTTAGAAATAGAGATGTATCTATAATTGATGCACAATCATAAAATGCTTCAAATTTTTTTGCTGTTTCCATATGAAGGAAATGATAGAAAAAGCCTTCTGATTCTTCTGCATTATTTAAAAAGGTGTTTAATGTACCTAACGTTCTTTCATATCCTTCTTCGTATGTAATCCATTTTCTTTCAATCCCGATAATGATGGCACTCAAGCCAAATCCCACTGAGGCAATACTCGCCATATTTTTATTTGATCCTGCTGTATTATCACGTATTAAACCATATCCTGGACTATTTTTATCTGCGTTTGCTTCATTCCAGAAAAAATCAAAACAACCTTTAGCTTCTAAATCTAAAATTCTCTTATCCATTAACTACACCTCTTATTCTTAAATTTTATTAAAAAGCATTTAATAGATATCTTTTATATTATTCGCCAGTAATACCTGAACGATCGACACTTTCTACAAACCATCTTTGCGTAATGAAGTAGATAACTAGTAACGGAATGATTGTTAGTAAAGTTCCCGCTAGTTCAATTCCTTCATTAATACTTGTCCCACTAGCACCGCCTTGTGCAGGAAATAATTTACTATAAGTTGCTACGAACTTTTGTAATTGAAGCGGTAGGGTTGATAATTTTTCGCCAAAATAGATTGATGCTAAGTAAGTTTCGTTCCAATACCATACAAGCGAAAATAAAAACGAAATAATATAGCCAGCAGATGCCATTGGAATAGCGATTTTAAAGAAAATTTTAAAATGGCCTGCTCCATCAAGTTGTGCAGCTTCTTCCAGTGATTTTGGAATCGATCGAAAGATTTGATAAAAAATTAAAATGAAAATCGCACTATTTAAACCTTGACCAAATATTGCTGGCAGTACATAGGCTGTGATGCTATCCAAAATATGAATTTTATTAAACAAAATATATCTTGGAATAACAGTAACCTGTGGGGGAATGACAAAGGTTGCCAGCACTAAAATAAATAGAATGTTTTTACCTTTAAATTGAAATCTTGCAAATCCATAGCCAATGATTGAAGCAATAAATGCTTGTAAAATTGACGGTAATACAGTTACGTAAATGGTTTGAAGTAATATTGGCCAATAATCTAGTACATCAAATGCTCGTTTATAGTTGTCTGTATAAAGTTTTGTTGGAATCCAATTTACAAGAGAATTTAGTAGATCATTTATATCTTTAAAGCTATAAGATAACATATATAATATAGGGTATAAGTATACAAAACCGATTCCGATCAATAATGCATACATTAGGATCTTTATAAGTAATCCATCATTACCCTTCATACCAAATAAGATTCTTCTTATTTTTGTAGAAATATCCTTATTAATTCCTTGATTCACTGTTATCCCCCCTATATTATTTTTTTCTTTCTAAGAAAACGACCAACCAAACCATGATTAATAGAATAATGGTGATGATCACAAAATATATCCAAGAAAGTGCAGAAGCGTAGCCAAATCCAGTTTCAATTTTAAACATATTTTTTTTAATATGTTCTATAATTGGATTCATTGTGGAAATTGAGTACATAACTGTCGTATAAATAATGTTTACTAAAATCATAGGGAATAAGGTTGGTAAAGTAATTTTCCAAAAAATCTCCCATGTAGAAGCACCATCAATTTTTGCTGCCTCGTAAATTTGATTATCAACTTTTTGAAGAGCTGCAATAAAAATTAAAATTTGTACGCCAGTAAACCAAAGTAATAACACCATATTATCCATAATGTATAAAAATAAATTACTAAAAAAACCAGGATTTTCAGCAGCTAATTTATAAAATACATACTGTTTTATTTCAGGTATTGCAGTTACTCCTTGCTCTGTTAACTTATTTAAAACAGGTCCACTACTAATAATGACAGGCAAGAAAAAAATCGTCCGAAAGAATCCACGAAATTTAATCGGTTGATTTAAAAGTATTGCAATTATTAATGCAATAATAACAATGATCGGAACTGAGACTACTACATGCCCTGCAAAGTCTCCTATTTCTTTTAAGAACTCTACATCGGTCGTAAATGCATCCTGGTAATTTGCCCATTTTGCAAATTTTGTTTTTATACCGTTAGTTGTAATAATGACATTAAAAAAACTTAAATAGAGTGAGTACAAGATCGGATATGCTGTAAAGACTGCAAATCCAATCACCCAAGGCAAAATAAAAATGTACCCTACCGTCTTTTTACTGTTTACTAATCTTGTAAAAATGTTATTCATTGCTAGTTTCTCCTTTCATCACAGCAAAATCTTTTGCTGCAACTGTAAGGCTACCTGATTTAAAAGGCATATTTGTATAGTTAATTATAAAACTCGTATTATTTGAATAAGTTACTTTTACAACACCTTCGCTTAGAACTTCTCTACTCATGATTGATTCGTTTTTTACTAACTTCAAACTTTTTTGAATAACATCATACTGATTAACGATTTCACTTTTCCAAGCTTTATATTCAGAAGTATATAGATCTCTAGAAGGCGTTTCAGAAAGTAAATACGAATTATTTCCAGTTAAGTAGAAAGATGGATAAGCTCCATAATCTATTAATCTTAAGAGCTCTTCCTTTTGATTTGACCAAAAATTGGAAAATGGCGCATAGTAATCAACATATCCTTTCAATACGATTTGAAGGAATGGTACAGTATCTGAAACATACAAATAATTAGATGAGCCCATTGGAATATCCAAATATTTATCTGTCATTCCCCAAGCATATACATTTGGTTGATATAGTGCCGTTTTATCAACATCCCCGCTATTTAGTATGCTTAGAACTTTGTTATGCGATTGTTTACTTTCTTCTCTTGATGATGTATGGCGATCATTAAATGCAGAATATAGCTCGATTCCATTTGAGTCCACTGCTAGATTTTCCATTGAATATTTCTTGTATTCCTTTTTATCTTTCTTTGCATAGCTAATTGCTTTTTCAGGATGTAAATAATAGTAGTTGTATCCATTCTCTTCATCCAAAATTGCTTTTGTATTTACTTGTTTAGCTATATTCCCACCACCAAAGAGACTTGAAGACCCTTCATATGCCTTTACATAATCTGTATAAAAGTATAGTGGTACATCCTTTTTCTTTAGCTCTTTTACAGTTTCATTTACTTCTCCTTTACTACCTAACTTTCGTTCAAATGGAAATTTTTTCGGAAAAGTTCCAGTTAGTCCATTTTTATTCCATCCTTTATAGACGATAAAGAAATCATCTACACCATTTCTAACCAATTCATTTGCATATTTTGGAAGATTACTGATTGGAGTCATTGATACGACTGAATCCCAAAATAATCCTTCCTTTTTTTCTCCACCTAAAAATTCTAAGCGCAGCATCGGAGAGTCATTTGTTTTTTTCTTCAAAACTCCATTATTTACAAGATAGGATTGGTAGCTTTTGGCCATTCCCACATAGTTCGCATGATCATTTTCTAGTATTCTATAATGCAATTTAATATCAAAATTGTTCCGTTTTTTTTGAAATAAATCCAATGCTTTTCCGCTTTTTTGATTTTTGCTTGTTGGTTGCTTATAAGCATAACGATAGGTGAAGTTGGATGTCACCCAATTAAACTCTGTAGATAATCCAGCTTTATATGCATCAATTCTCGCATAATTATCTCCATCTTCAATGATTCCTAATAGAGCATTTTGATGTTCTCCATGAACAACACCAAATACAGGTATGCTTGCTCGATAACTTTCATTCGTGTCTTCTGATTGGGTTGCATAAGAGATGCCCTTATCCTCCCCATACACTGTAGCACTATAAGGAGACTCCATCTTCACACCATTTTTTTCATATCGTATTAATGCTCCAGAACCATCTGGTATAAATAAATAACCAGGAATTTCATCCTCTTTTGAGGCTCCGAAAAAAGGAAATACATTTGCCGATACAAGTTTGACTTTACCTATCTCGACAATATTTGCTTCAGGTATACTAACAATGATCTCATCTTTGGCTAACTCGACTGAAAGTTTCATTTTTATTTTTGCTTGTCCAAACGTTATATTTGCATCAAATCCGTTAGCTTTCTTTTTAAGATTTATTTTGGCAGAATGTGTTGTAATACTTTCTTTTCTTAATTTCCCTTGCATATTTAAATATTCAATTGTAATTGCTGATTCCACGAATTGTTCCCATGTACTATTTAACTTATATTTTTCCATGTGATCTACTGTTGAGCTCCAAATATAACCGTTGGATTTATTCTTAACTTTAATTGCTAGAGATTCACTATTAACATATAACTCTAGTTTTTTGTTTTCTGCTATTTTTTCAAAACCAGCTAAAGAAGAATTTTGACTTTTAATTTTATTTTTATTTACTTCCATTTGTGTAAACTGATTGGAGGCATACTTTTGCGTATTTTTGTTGACCGATGTAATAAGATCATTATTTTTTTCAGCATATACATTTGGTTGTATTGATAATAATAACAATGAACTAGACAGTATAATTTTCTTATACACGAACCATTACCTCCTGGATTACAGAATAAACAAAATCAATTACTTGATTTAACAAAATATAAAGAACAAATAATACAACAACTGTGATGACACAACTAAATAAAGTTAGTAATATATTTTTTATCGTCTCACCAATTGTAAAATTATGGATTTCCTTGATCATAATAAACAAGATTAGTAGAGACCATCCAACCATTAACTGAGTTGAAAACGTAAAAAGAAACGATTCATTTATTGTAATGACTCTTGATAAAAGTGTTACTGGAATACTAAATACTAAGTATGGAGCTAGAGAATAAATTGTTCCGATATAAACATTTTTGAAACTACCTTCACCATCATTAATTGTACTAATTAAATAGTTCATAATGACAAATAGCCCCAATGCTCCAAAAAAGATCGAAATGATTAAAAATAAACTAAACCGCTCTAGTAGTTCCGAGTTAAAAATGAATCCAGTAAAGTTTAGTGAAATCAAATACTCGATGAAAAATAGTACATAAAAAATAGTCGCAGATAAGAAAGATGCTTTCTTTAATTTTTTAATCTCATAAAATGTGTCGATCGGATGTCTAAATAGTTTAAATATAAGTAATAACTCACTTACTAGTTTAATATTTTTAAATCGATTAACTTTTTCTCTTATTCCGTGAAAATAATCTTTTTTTCGATTTATATACCGAACTAAGTAATAAATGAAAATGACTAAAATGATAAAAGATAGGGCCTTTCCAGTATGTTTCTCCAATAGATTATGGCGAATTTCCCAAAATGACTGTGAATATCCTTCTCGATTGTTAGCTAATTCAAATTCATTTAGTGAATGATTATATTCTTGTTGTTTATAATAAGCTTGTCCCATAGCTATATGTGCTAAGGAAAATGAAGAATTTAATTGTAGAACTTCTTGCCAGTACTTTTGACTTTTTACATATAACCCTTCTTCAAAATATGCTAAACCTTCATGTAATTTATTTGTAAATTCGGTTGGTTCAAAAATATGAATGATCCCTTGTTCAGCATCTGCAATATATAGATTCCCTTTTTTATCAACGCCAATACTTGATGGTTGTTTAAAAATCCCTTGTCGCTGAGCATTTGATTCTTTGCTACCAAATTTAAATAACAAATTTCCAGTGCTATCATATTCATATACATAACCATTTGAACTTAACACGTAAAAATTCCCTTGGTTTCCTACAACGATATCGATTGCAGAATTTGATGAATAAACACCATTCTGAAGCATATTAGTACCTGCTACATTTAGCTTTTTAATTGCTTCACTTTCTAATCCATTTGTAACCGTATATACAATTCCCCTCTGATCAATATCGATACCAGTAGAAGCAATTGGTACATTCATAAAACCTTTTCTTTGCCCTGATTTGGACATCACGTAATTTTTAAACGTTTGGAACAAGGATGTGGACGCTCTATTTGCTCCAAAATATCCAAGAAACTCTCCATCTTTATTAAGCTGAATAATCCCGTTGGCAGCTCCTTCACCGATAATATACATATTGCCTCTTCCATCCACAGATAGTTTAAGAGGTTTAAAAGGCTGTCCTTTTCCAAATAAAGGAGAATCAGGTTTCCCATACTCAGCAAGTAATTTTCCATCTAAAGAAAAACAATATACTGTTTCTTTTGCTACATCAGCTACAAAAAGTTTTTGATCCTTGTCAACTGAAATTCCGACAGGCTTCTCTAAAATACCTTTCCCAATTGTTTTAATGAATTTTCCAAATTGGTCGAATATAATAATCTCTTTACTTCCTGAATCGGCAACATAGATATTGTTAGTTTGATCAATAAATACATTCTCGGGTTTTATCATTTGATCATTCGAAAGGATTCCAACAGCCTCATACGCAGTTTGTGTCTTAATTTCTTCTCCATCAATTGAGAGAGTATATGTTTTATAGGCATCCGCTGCATAAGTATTTGCTGGAAAGATCATGATCATCAATATCATAATTAATAGTAATTTAAAATGATTTTTGTTTTTAGTCATTTACTATCTCGCTCCTAGCATTTACTTAATACCTGAATGAGCCATCGTATCCATTACTTGCTTTTGCATAAATATAAAGATAATTAAGTTCGGAATAAACATAATTAATGAAGCTGCTGCTGTTAACCCAGTTCCGGCAACTGTATTCCCACTACCAGTAGTCAAGGTGCTCATATAAAAAGCAAATGTTTTAATTCCTTCATTGTTAACATATAAATCTGACGTTTCAATGTTATTCCACACTACTTGAAAAGCTAATATTCCAACAGTGGCAATTGCAGGCTTAATATTTGGAATAATGATTCTGAAAAATATTTGAAAATCAGATGCTCCATCCATTCTAGCTGCTTCAAGCAATTCATTTGGAATTTGATCAATAAATTGCTTAACAAGAAACAATCCTACAGGAAGCGCTAATAAAGGTAGAATATGAACCGTAAAAGTATTAATTAAGTGTAATTTTTCGATAATGATATATCGAGGAATCGCAACGGCTGCAGGTACAAACATTAAAGCAAGTGTATTGACCTCAAATATTGTATTTTTTAACTTGAATTGTTTCTTTGACAAAGCATATCCTGCCATCGTACTAATTAAGATGATTAAAACGACAACGACAATTGTTATTACAATACTATTAAATAAATATCTTGTAATTGGCGTACCGCCTACATTTCCACTCTCTAATAAATTAAGGAAGTTTTGTATTGTAGGCTTTTGTACAAAAAATCGTGGTGGGAATGCAAATAATTCATCAATTGGTTTAAAGGCATGATTAAATATGTAAACAATGGGAGATCCCATAAAAATTGCCATTGGAATTAAAATGAGATAGAATTTTAATTGACTTTTATGAAACTTTTTAGGGTTAATTTGTGTCCCTTGAAAAGAAGCCATCTTATCCCTCCTTATCTATGAAGTTTATTTAATCTTTCTCCTCAAATAGTTTTCTTGCTACTTTTGAAAACAAGTAAACTACTAATAATAAAACGACAGAAATTGCTGCTGCATAACCCATTTCATATCGAATAAATCCATAATCATCAATATGATTGACCATTAATTGACCTGCGTTTTGAGGTGTAGGATTTGTTCCTGAAAGTGCCACACCAATAGCACCCGCCTGAAATGTATTTACTACTGCCATTACAGCACCAAATAGCATTTGAGGTTTCATAGATGGGATCGTAATGTAGATTATTTCTTGGAAACGATTTTTGATCCCATCAATATATCCAGCCTCATAAATTTCTGGATTAATATTCAAAATACCTGATAACATTGCTAAAAATCCTACACCCATACTTGTCCATAACGTTACAATAACCATGATTGTCATTAAGTATTCTGGAGATTGTAACCATTGTATTGGTTCGGTAATTAAATTTAAGTTGAGTAATAAACCATTTAAATATCCTGATGCATCTCCACTAAAAATGACTGTCCACAAAACGGTCATCGCAACTCCAGCTGTCATTGATGGTGAATATAGAATTAAAGCCAAAATTGTTCTTGGTTTATGTGGAATTTGGGCTAGCATCCAGGCCATTATAAACGATAAAATATATCCCCCTGGGCCAACCAGTAGTGAAAACTTTAGTGTATTTGGCACAACATTTTGCATAAAAACTGCGTCTTGCGTTAATAAATTTACATAATTCTTTAATCCAATAAACTTAGGAAATTCAATCGAGTTAAAATAAGTAAACGATAAACCAATTGCGATTAAAACGGGCACTATAATAAAAATTAAAAATAGTAGAATATAAGGGCCAAGAAAGACCCACGCATTATAATCATTTTTTTTCTTATTCATTATTGGTACCTACCCATTTTTTGACTGTTTCTAATCTTGGAAGAATATATGGTTTGACAACTTTACCATCATTCATATAACCAAACTCCTCCATTTTTCTCCTAATTTCTCGATCCACAATTATAGTTGAATCATCGATGGAAGCACGTAGATTTGCACCATTAAACACAACTTTATTCCAAGTATTACTAATTTCACGTTCAATCATATACGCACCTGGTGTTTTTGGAACTTCCATTAAATATTTCCACTGCTCTAGAATGACCTTTTTATGATCTTCTGGAAGAGGAGAATTTTTAAAAGCTTCCAAATTGGCAGAATTCCACATATATTCTGTTCCATAAATCGTTTGGAGGTTCGTTGCAAAATCGGTTTGAGTCTTAGTAGACATCCACCATTTTAATAGTTTCCAAGATTGCTCTTGTTTTTTACTTTTTTCGAACATCATCGCAGATTGCGCTGAACCAGTCGCCCACCTTGATACTGATCCATCTTTTTGCTCTACACCTGGATATAAGGCAATATCCCAAGAACCAGCGATTTCTGGTGCTGCTGATGTTAATTTTATATAAGTCTCAAAATTAGATATTCCAATTGGTATCGATCCATATCGGAATGAATTATAAAAATTTGGGACCTGTAATGGTAAGCTATACATTGTGTATAAATCCGTCATCAATTTCATACCTTCAATTGATTCCTCTGAATCAATTGCTGTACTCATGCTATCTTTTGAATAAAGATCTCCACCGTGTTGATAAATAAAAGGTGCAGTAAACATGAATGCTTTATTAGCAGAGGTACCTGATAATGGAACGAAGAAATTCAACCCATATCTTTGTAGTTCTGGTAGCATTTCTTTCACATCAGTCCAAGTATTTGGAATCGGAATATGTAGTTTATTTAATAGATCCTTGCGATAAAACAGAACGTAAAAATCCTGAGTTTCTGGTAATGCATATACTTTGTTATTAAGCATCATTGGCATAAATGCACCTGGAGAGAATTTTTGAATATATTCTTTAAAATCCTTGAATTTACTAATATCAGCTGCAGCTCCACGCATTGCTAGTTCATATGGTGTACCAACGCTAATTCCTAAGGCAACGTCTGGTTGTTGATTCCCCGCATTGGCAAGAATTAATTTTTGCTCGTTCGGCATGACGGAAAACTTTACTTTGATCCCTGTTTCTTTCGTAAAAGTACTATCTGCCATATTCTGCATCAATTCGACATATTGTTGATTTCGATTTACCCAAACCTCAACCGTATCTTTGTCTACTGAAGTTGTGTCATATGTTTTATTTGTAAAAGAATAATAGAATTCTTTTACTTGGCTTGTTATCTTATTTACAAATCCTGTAGTAGCTTTAGGAAGCTTAGAATTACCATGCACATAAATTCGATCAATCAATAATGGTTGTGTTTGGAGCGAACTTTGAATATTCCCTAATATTTGTGCCGCTGAGTTTGACCCATCTGAAAGATCTGTTAACCGCTTTGGAATTTTATCAGGATCATTTTTTAGTTTATTTAATTTTGAAATAATTAATGTTAAATCAACCTCTTCTAATGATTTTTCATCGGTGTCATTTCCGTAAATTTTACGCAATTTGTTTTTATTTTCGACTAATTTTTCAGTCCAAGAAGTTAATTGTTCCTTTATATCAGGCAAGTATTCGGTAATTTTCCAATCACGATTTCGATCAGTCGAGTTACCTGTCAATTTTTTTATAGATAAACTTAAATCATTTATTTCATCCATTATTTCTTTTAAATTATGAATAATTGGTTCAACTGGTGATGCATCAGCAACTAAAGTAATCTCATGTTCACCCTTATTTAAATAAAAGTAATACGGATTGTCTTTTTCGTCTGACAACGTTCTGTTGTGCCACTTTTCTGAAAAATCAAACTTGTAATGTTCTACTTCTTGAAATGGTACTTTGCCATCTATTAGCACGCTTCTAAACACAGGAGAACCAGATTTATCATTTTGTAACATTTTGAAAGAAAGAACATAATTTCCCGCATTTTCCACGTTTACTTTCCAAGTAACACTTTCTCCTGCTGATTCTCCACCATATAAAGTATTTAGTAATAATTCGTTACTCTTATATGGGATGACATCAGGGCTTTTAATTGAAGTTGGTCGGATTCTTGAAGTATTCTTAACAAACGGGCGTTCTGCTTCGATTGTGATTAAATCAGATTGCACTTTTTGGTTAAAATATTTTTCTTTATACTCTTTGTATGAAAATAACTTTTTTGGTGATTTCACATAAACTTTCCCTAATAGCATATTTCCACTTGTATTTGTTAATGTAATTATATTTTTTCCCTTTTTCAAATGAAATCGTAAAGGTTCTGGTTGTAAATTACTTGGGTCTTGAGCGAGTGCATGATTCCATTCCTTAATTTGAATTTGTTCTGGGATCAGTTCATTTCCATAGTTATTTTTTTCGAATTTTTTACTTTTATCTTTCCAATTAATTGGTGCTACTATTCTACGACTCTCATAAAACTGAAATTGTCCGTTTATTTTAATAGATAGTTCTGGGTTTAAAATTTCTTTACTTAAACCATAATAATCGAACCCTATTTCATATAGTGCATCTTCAGGAATATTTACTTCGATATCAATTGATTTATTATTAGAAAAGTTTATAACGCTTTCATTATAGTCCTTACTATTATTTGCAGATACGTATTCTTTTTTATCTACATTTTTAAATAAATTAGGAGAAACAGCACTTTCAAATGAAGTGCTGTTTTTAACTTGTTTCTCCCACTCTTTTAGGACTTGATGAAATTGTTTTTCTACTAAAGTCTGTTCACTTGTTTTCAGATCAGTAGCAGAATTTGTCATTTTAGTTCCTTCTGCACGAACACCTGAGACACTTAAAATATTGATACTACTAACTAATAAAACAATTGATAACCATTTACTTAGTTTAGATACCAATGCCATCGATCCTTCCAAGCTATTACGCAATTATTTTTTCATTGCATTAACTGCATTTTCGTATTGTTGTTGAGCTAAATCATTTAATTGCTTTGCATAGTCTTGATAATTAACTGATCCATATATGCTATCGTGTAATAAATCAGCTACTTTTGCATTATCATTTTCACCAATTTTAATTCCTGTAGTTGCTTCCCATCGTGACGCGGCATAACCCGGTACGATTTTAAATGGATCAATCATTGCTTTATCTAAATTCTCATATGCTTTTTGAATACCTGGTACACCAACAATATCCCAATATTTTGCTAACACTTCCGAATCGGTAGAAATTGGTAAGGTATTAATTTCAATACCACTATTCGTACTTAGATCCATTCTTTTTAGGAAGCCATCTTTACCAAATGACATAAACTTGGCAAAGTCATATGCTTCTTTTTTATATTTTGTACTTTTTGCAACACCTAAGTAGTCAAGTGCCATTGCCGTTCTTCCGCCTGGGATTCCAATAAAATCCCAATCAAAATCTATATTTTTTGCAAAATCACTATTCATCCAAGTGCCACTCCAGAAATATGCAATTTGTCCTGCTTTAAATGCAGCTCCTATGTCATCGCCACTTAATTTATCTTTTTGTTCCTTATCTAAACCTTCATATGCGTATCCATTTGTTCCAAGGTCTTTTGCTGTTTTTACACCTTCAAACATTTCAGGTGTATCTAAGTGATATTTACCGCTTCCATATGTAAACCAATTTACATTTTCATTTTTCGCTCCTGAATACCAATCAACAAAATCCGTCGTTGAATTAATTCCTAGAATCCCTTTACCTAAATCCGTTGTATCTTTTATACCTTTAATAAAATCGGGTAAAGTAACTCCATGTTCAGGTGCATCAATGTTTGCATTATTAAAAATATCTTTGTTTACGTAGTATCCCATAAAATGTTGAGCAAATGGGATTGCATAAGTTTTGTCACTATTTTTCGTTGACTCTTTAACAGATTCTGGTAAACTAGTGAAGTCTTTATCTTCGTTAACTAAGTCTGAAAGATCAAGTAACCAATCATTCGTTAATCCTGATGGAATATCAGTTAACATAAACACATCTGGTAATTTCCCAGCACTAGCAGCTGTTGATAATGATCCTTTCCAATCATCGTTCGTAATACTTTCATCTATTTTGATATCGATGTTTTTGTGTGTTTTTTCGTATGCTTGAATCATTAAACGTTCTAAATTTTTTTCAGACTCTGTGCCAAGATTCCAGTTAGCATAATTAATGACGATTTTTTTATCAGCGGTAGTTGAAGTAGATTCTTTGTTACAAGCAGCCATCGTTAATGCGACTGATGCTGCGGCGGCAATTTTCAGAATTTTTTTCATTTTCTAATTCCTCCTAAATCTAATTGTATAATCAGGGGTTATCGAAACGTTTCTATAAACTAATTATACATAATACAGTAATCGCTTTCAATTCCATTTTTAAATATTTAGTAAATTATTTGTTAAGTTTGTCGAATTTTTAACATTTATATAATAAATAAAACTAAACAACCACTCGAGACTTACAGCTCAAGTGGTTGTTTAGTTTAAATATGATTAAGAAATTTTATTTCTGCTACTTTTTCTCGAGTGTTTATTTTTACGATGTATTGATCTAAATCAATTTGCTCTACTTTAATAGTATTATTTTCTTGCGGTATCCATTTTGTCGATTTAAATAAAAATTCTTCTTCTTGCATAATTTTCACACTTACATTTATTTCATTTTTTTCATGTTCAACTTCAAAGATTTCACCAGTGCCATACTCAATAAAAATACCTTCCGTTAATTTTACTTGAATCGGAAGAATTAGTCCGCCTTTACGGGGAATCGTAATCTTTTTACCATTTAATAGCTTCTTACCTTTGTATGAAATAGTTGTTTCCTTTTCATATTCATCGAAATTATGTATGAATATGAATTTTGAATCTTTTTGTGAAATACGAGCAAAAGCATCAATTGCTTCAATATTTTCATCAAAAACAAAATCACTATAAATCTCGAGTTTATTTGTTATTTTTTTGATCGCTTCTAACTGATAATCGAATTGTATTTCCATCCCTAAACCAATGACAACTACTTTACCGTCACCAATATTTTTTTCAAATGCAACAACATCTTTATCATCATCTTCAGTCCACACAAACGCACCCTCAGCATGATTAAATGTTTGCATCATAGCTGCAATGTTTTCCATATTTTCAACAATAGCAAAACCATGTTTAATTTCCTTTTGTTCTACTTCAATAAAATCTTTCAATATCGTACATGGTGTACATTTCATTGTTTCAGTCGGTAATATAGGGAAAATGATCAGTTTCCCACCATTTTTAATATAGTTTACTAGTTTTTGTTGGATTTTAGCATCCATCCACTTTGTTGAGAACACCCATAAAGATGAGATTTCTTTGACATCAATCTCTTCATTTTCTAGTAGATTATAGCCGTCATAAGCTATATTGTTTATCGTAAGGCTTTTTGCTATTCCATTAAATAAAAACGCTTCTCTCCATTGCTCTATTTCTTTTATCATTCCTTCTGTGTACTGATTATGAAATTCTGTCATAAAATAATCTGGATAAAATGCTAGATAGGTATTATATTCAGGTTTTGTTTTTAATAGTTCATCATTATATACTTGGAACATCTTGCCTAAATGTTGGATTGTCTTATAGTGAGCTCTCTCTTTCCCCATAGCTGAAAGAGGTGCCTGCCATTCATGTCTTTTTCCAAATAATCCAATGTCTTCGTAATTTTCACCACTGACAAACATGTAATAATTTACTGCATTCATACCGTTTGCAAAACTTAATCTAGTAATTAAATCAAACGCTGAAGGTTGTAATCTTGGTTTTTCTGTAATACAACCACCTTGAAACTCCGCTGAAAATAAAGGTTGATCTTTCGACTGAACTGATCTAGTAAATGCATTTGCTACGATAATATCCGTATAATTATCGTATTCGAGATTCCCTATATAATAATCTCCAGCAATAATAACATCTTCTATTTTTGTCGTTTCAATTAATTGTGAAATGCCAATTGGATATTTCATTCCTCTTTTTAAAATCCCACCAACTGTATCAAATCCATGTATATTTACAACGAATGGAACCATTATGTGATTTTTTACAGCATATTCTTTTAATGTTTCTATATATGTACGATAATGCTCACGCATAAATAAGCTATATTCATTTTGTAGAGCAAACGAGTACTGTTCTTCAACCTTTTTCATCTTTTTTTGAACAAATTCTTCTATACTTGATATTTCATCAGTAAATATGTTTTGGAATTCTTCGAGACTATATTTTTGTTTCAAATACTCTTTAAAATAGTTTAAGGTCACATCATTAAAGTCACCTTGATTTGTTACCCAGTGAAACATACCTACTTCATTATCAAGCTGGAACATGATCACAGGACCACCATTTTTAACTTGATATGGGGCAATGATTTCACATACATGATTGTACCAGTTTTCTGTTTTCTCTAAATAAATCGGGTGTAAATAACTAACTAAGCGTACCGGATGACTTTCCCCTTTTTCATTTTTTGCTAATGCTTCGTCATAGTAATCAATAAACCACGTTGGTACACCGTGATCAACAATTTCTGCCATTACGTATGGTCCTGGACGAACTAGACAAAACATATCTTCATCTTTAATCATTTGAAGAAAAGTTTTCAAATCTTTTTCAGGCCTTGTTTTTCCAATTAAATCAATTTCTCCCTCAATTCTTTCATGAAACTGCCAAGGAATATATGTACTAACCATATTTGCTCCAGCAGCCTTAATTTGTTTAATTCGATTCTTCCATTCGCTTTGTGGTAGTCGAAAATAATGCAATTCTCCACCAAATAAAATGACTTCTTTTCCATTAATAATGACTTTTTCATCTTTTATTTGTATCATTTAGGAAATCAACTCCAACTTTTAATAGATTAATAATGATAATTAGTTATCCTCATCTTGCTTGATTCATCCGCCAAACTATTTCTCTTTACGTTCTAATTTACAGTTTCTATATATAATAGAAGAAACAGGAAATACTAATGAAGTCCTGTTTCATTAACCTACTACTTAAACTCTATTTTTAATTGATCGTCTACCTTGCCGTGTTTAGTAGACTTAACTAATATTGATTCACCTTGTTTTTCGATTTTATAGTCATCACTTGGTAAAATTTCTTTTTTCGTATAAAGTTTGATAATATCTTCCGCTTGAGTTAAACGGAATTCAATTGAATGATCCTCGATTCGTTGAATTTCTGCAGTCGCATATTCAATTAGAATTCCATTTATGTTTACATTAATTGGTAGCATCACTCCATCTTTACTATTAAGAGTAAATTTTCGACCTTCGAATAACTGGGTACCATTATCATTTACATGGAATTGTTTATCAAAATCATCTAAATTTAAAATGTGAATAAACCGTTCGTTTTCTTCATTAATCGTAGATGTCATAAATATCCCATGATGGATAAAATCGTGTGTAAGCTTAGGTGACGCTCCAAGTTTTTCTAGTGCAGTCTTAAATAAATCGATGTCACAGCGATACGACATTGTAAATGCTATTACTCTACCTTTACCAACATTTATGTCAAAACCACAGACTTCATCTGATCCGTACACATGAAACACCGGTTCACCTTTTGTGAGTTTAAAAGTTTGAGCCCTGTTTGAACGAACTTCTGGTCTTGGGTATGCCCAATTAGTTGGATAAATTGATAGATAATGATATCGATCTTCAACTAGATCACCTGTATACTTTAGTCCTAGAGCATCAATTAAAATTGTACACTCATTGCCTTCGATATCATACAAAGGTAGTTGACCATAAACAAGTAATGAACCTCCTGCATTGACAAACTCTGCTAATTTCTGTTGGATCTGTTTGTGTAAATATTTTGCTGAAGGAAGAACAATGACATTATTCTTTTCTGGATCTAATTGTTTATTTTGAATATCAATTGAACTAAAACGATATCCAGCTAATAACATAGCTCTTCCCATAATTTCCCATGCTCCATATGAACGATTCATTTCAATATTTGAATAGATTTCTTTCATCTTTTCACTTTTTGGATAACGAGATTCAGTCATATAATAATCAGGAATGAAAGCAAAAGATACATTATCTAGCTCTTCATTCATAGTTGCTATCTTTTCTTCAACTGCCATGACGGTCTTGATCCCTCTTGCCATTCGTGGGTATGTATAGTTTAATTCACCTTCAGGACTAATTGGGGCTGCAAATCCATGCCTTTCACCCGTAAATGCTACTCGATCGTTTCCATCATTAACTTTTTGATCTAATCGATAATTTCTACCGCCAGTCATTAAATAATAGTTAATTAATCGATTCCCTTGTGCAATACACATTCTATGTTTAAAATCTACAGCTGAAACGTCTAAGCGTCCTCCAAATGTCTCACCGTAGTTTGCGTCACCACAAGCAAATTCAACAGAAGTTAGTGGTTGATCTTCATTATGAACGGCATCCATAAAGCCATTAATTAAATATAAATCTTGAAAACTATCCATATTTAAATTGCCGAAATAAATATCAGAACCTGAAATATATCCTTTGTCTTGCGTATAACTTTCATATAATTGACTTATACCAATTGGATAAGTAAATCCACGTCCTCCACCTGTACCATGTATATTAATAACAAATGGAATATCCTTTACTCCAAATTCTTCGCAATATCTTCTTAACTCTTGAACATATCTAGCAAAACGATTTCTCATATAGTAGCCTAAATCAAAATGTAGTTCACTCGTGTATTCTTCCCTCGGTGAACGAATAAAGTCAATTCTATTTTCGTAATCTTCGAGGTTAAATGGATAACGATTATTTAAAGTGTTTACATCGTATTTTTCTTTTAACCATTTGACAAAATCTTCTATTACATTTTCTGTTAAATCTGGTGTATTTGATACCCATGACAACATACCAATCTCATTATCTAGTTGGACACCAATAATATTTCCGCCATTTGTCTGTAATCTAGGTTTAATAACTTTCATAATCACTTCATACCATTTTTTAGTTGCATGAAGGAAGTTTGGAGCTAAATAATCTAACGTTTTTGTCTCTGCCAGATTATGATCCCAGCCAATCGGAACAATCTCTGGATATTTTTTGTATACCCAAAAAGGAATCCCTTCATTTTTCATTTCAGCCATTATAAATGGCCCTGGACGAACTAAGAAATAAAGATCATTTTCTTCACAAAAATCAATGAACTCCCCGATATTCAACTCAGGTCGAGTCCTTCCATCAACATCAAATTCTCCCTCGATAGGCTCGTGACAAATCCAAGGTACGTATGATGCTACTGCATTACAACCGGATTCCTTTAATTTATCAATCCTGTCCTGCCATTCTTCTTTTTCCAAACGATAATAATGTATTTCACCACAAGTAATAATGACGGGTTTTCCATCAATTTGGATTTGCTTATTTTTTATATCAACCATCTGATCACCTCATAAAAAACGCTAAAAAGGCTGAAATGCCTTTTAGGGAAACGTTTCGATTTTTTAGTAAATTTTTTAGTCTTTTCTAGTAGAAGTATAGATTAGTAGCTTTTCTATTTGACAATTTAATTAATAGCCTTTGTAATGACATCTACAGCTTCTTTATGGCTTTTATTTGCTAATTCATTTAGTTGTTTTGCATAATCTTGGTATTGTATTACCCCTTGAGATGCAAAATTAAATAAGTCCCACACATTCGGATCATCTTTATCCCCGATTTTCACACCGATTTTTGCTTCCCAACGTGCTGGAATATATCCAGGTAAAGTTTTCATTGGATCGATTAAAGCATTATTTAAATGATCGTAAGTATTTTGAATGCCAGCAATGCTATAAATTTCCCAATACTTATCTAGTAATTCTTTGTCTGTTGAAATTGGCAATGTAGTTAAATCTAATCCATTTTTCACACTCAAATTCATGCGCTCTTTGAATCCTTCTTTTCCAAATGACATAAATTTAGCGAAATCATATGCTTCTTTTGGATGCTTTGTATTTTTAGAAATTCCTAAATAGTCATTAACGATTGCTGCCCTTCCACCAGGAATCCCTATAAAATCCCAATCAAAGTTTAACTTTTTCGTAAAATTCGGAATATTGAATGTGCTACTATAATAAAGTGCAATTTGTCCTGATTCAAATGCTAGTCCTGCATCTTCACCGCTCAGTCCTTCTTGCTGTTCTTTTGTTAATTGTGAGTATGCATACCCATTAGATGCCAGCTCTTTCATTTTATTCATTCCATCAATCATTTCCTTTGAGTCTAAATGAAATGAACCATCTGCATATGTATACCATCCTAATTTTGGATTTGCCGCACCGGGATACCATTCTACTAAACCTTGAGTACTTTCAATACCGACTGTTTTATTATCAAGATTCGTAGCTTTTTTTGCTAATGTTAAAAATTGATCGATTGAATAACCGCTTTTTGGAATATCTAAGTTTAAGCTATCAAGTATATTTTTATTTACAAAGTAACCCATAAAAAATTGAGCAAATGGTATTCCGAATACTTTTCCTTCGACCATTGAAGCATTTTTTACTGTATCAGAAATCTTAGAAAATTCCTCATCATTATTTGTATACTTAGTAACATCTAATAACCAGTTATTTGCTAATCCTGTTGGAATATTATTTTGCATGAATACATCCGGTAATTTTCCTGCACTTGCCAATGTACCTAGTGCCTGATTCCAATCACCATCTAACACTTCAACTTGAATATCAACATTCTTATGCTTTTTTTCGTATGCACTAATCATCATTCTCTCCAGATTTTTTTCATTTTCTGGACCATTATTCCAATTGGCATATTTAATAACAATCTTTTCTTTATTTTCTGCAGTACCTGATGATTTTTCTTTCCCACATGCAGCTAAAGTAAAAACTAGGGTTGTAGCCATTGCAACTTTCATTAACTTGCTCATTCTTCTACCTCCTAATAAAATGATTTGTTATCCTTTCGAAACGTTTCACTTTATAAAAAAATTAGTGCACACGTTTATAGAAACGTTTCTATTAATCAAATTGTACACATTTGTGTATGCGTTTTCAATACTTTTTTCTTAAGGAATTTAATACCTTTTTGACGAATTTTAAAAAACACTATAAAAAATATAAAGAATGTACGCTATTAATGGAAATAAAGAAAAGTGAGGTTTAGGCAAATAATAGGCTTTAGCTAATACCTCACTTTGGTTTATGTTTTATCGTTTGTTAAACCCATTTCAGATCACGTAAAGTAACTTAATAAATACTTATAATAATCAAATGAAATCGAACTTTCGTTATGATGAAAAACTATATTCCGATCTTTTTTAATTGATTGATCTCGTTGCCAGTTTGATAGTGCCGCCAAATGATTAAAATTTGGTCTTGTAACTGAATTAGATAGGAAAGCAGACCGATATGCTCCTGGCCATCTCATTTTATTTAGAGTATAAATCATTTGTTGAGCTGTCATTATTCCTAATCCATGTCCAAAAAACGTTCCATCTCCTAAAACAACGGCATTTTCTCCTCTCCACTCAGGGGTTAGTGGGTTAAATTCTGGATTATTAAAATATACAATATCTCCAGGTAAAATTTGGGTAGAATACTGCGCACCTATTCCTAAGTCAGGATCTGCATGCCAGCCGTATAAATAAATGTTTGGAAATAGTTGATTAAATAAGTTTTCACCAATCAGGTTTAAAATTGCGTGGTAATAAATAATGACCATTGCCGTGGCACATTCAAACGCATAAAGAGAACTATTAAAGTAAATATCTCTAATCGCGTCAGAAGGCTTTACACCTCTTCGTAATAAGAATCCGCCTGTTCTCATTAAATGCCAATACATTGGATTACAGCGCGATCTTGCAAATACTGCAAAGTTAATTTTTCTTTGAAACATAGCTCTTGCACTTAAAATGATATTATTTCGCAACATATTTTCAAACTCATCAATCGATCGATCTGCATGAACCGTCGGATTTTCATTCATCTGATGAAGTTTCATTTTACTAACACTTTCAGACGTCCTTGTCTCACTTTGTTCTATTGGTATGCCCGATAAATAATCCATAATCTACCTCTTTTCAGCATCAAGTATTAACTTCCATATATACCCATCGTATTCAAAGTTCGCTTAATAGTGTATATTCACGAAAAAGCTTTCTCAATGGCTCCTTCTTGTTTAACAATGAATAAATTGTCCCCTAGTAGTTAGCTATTTTATCAATATAATTAATAAAGTTGATTTTCATTTCGAATACACATTACGAATTCAATTCTTAAAAAATGTGGATGAAATTGTAAATATGACCGAAAAAATTTTAGCCAAAAATAAATAGGAACTTTAAAGTAATATAAGCACATAAAAGTACCGTATATACCCATCAAATTGGGAAAGGTATAATAGACCTTACATAATTTATATTTCTAATTTTATATTTGATCGCTATATATGTAGTTTCTGAAATTAGCGCTATTGTACTAGCATAGATAGACATACGTGAAGAAATATACTACTTGAAAAGTGATATCAATAAATACAATTACTGAAACAAGAGAGGAATTGAAATATGAAAGATCAAAAACTTGCTATTGACGTATACCATGCAGAAGAAGCGAATGTAAATGCCTATATTATTTCAGATAATAAAGGAACATTTATTATAGACTGTACACGAAACAGCATGGAGGCACGAAAAGTCGCAGCACTTGCACTGTCAAACGGTTCTATTCCAAAAACAATGCTAATTACACACGGTCATCCGGATCATTATCTCGGAATGGGGGCTATGTTGCAGGAATTTCCTGATCTTAAAATTGTCGTTGCTTCCCAGGAAGTAAAAGATGATATCATTAATTTTACGGAATGGATGGATTCTGTTAATTGGCTTGATAATGAAGTGCACATGAAACCAAAATCCGTAAAATATCCAGATGGATTTGATTATAATAAGCGACTTGAAGTTTTAGAAACAAATGAAATAGTCCTTCCTGGAGGTAGCGTACTTGAAGTTAATGTAGATTATCCTCCAACAGAGAGTGCCCATGTGACTACCCTTTATTCTCGTGACCTGAATGCGTTCTTCAGTTCAGATCTTATTTACAATAAAGTTCACATTTGGCTAGGTGTTGGTGTTGAGCGAGAGCATATCAAAAACTGGCAGGAACAGTTAGCATTACTCATGGAAAAATACGGACCACTCAAACCGACGGTCTATCCTGGACATGGCGAAACGACGGATATATCAATTTTTGAAATCGATAAAAAATACATGGATGATTTATTGAATGCAGTTCAAACATCTGACTCGGAAGACGAGGCGAAACAGAAAATGATGCAACTGTATCCCGAATGGCAGAATACAGAATTTCTATTAACGCAGAGTATTAAGAATCAGTTTGAATTATCACGTAAATAACCATATCATCTTACATTTATGCCTAATGATGGTAATACAAAATAAAGGATAGAAAAGCAGCCATTGTTCTGCTATTTCTATCCTTTTTCTGTTCTATATTTGACCTCTTTTACGCTGACAAATTGCTTCCTATAACGGATTCATTATTAGATCGTAATATCAATATGATTCATACCATCATGTAAATGTTGTGCTAACTCATTAAATTGAATGAGTAAACCACCTTCACGGTATCGATTTTCCGTTGTTTTGAATCCTACTACATTATTATTTACTAATACTTTCTTTTCACCTTGATTCTTTAGGTGATAAATAAATGTTACTTTATATTTATCAATTGCAAATTCAAAATTCAATCCGTCTAATTCTTTTGGCAGGACTGGATCGATGACTAAATTTTTATCAAAACGACGAATACCTAAACTATTTGAAATTAGCTGATTTAGATAAATTCCTGGGCCACTTGAATAAATTCTCCATCCACCTTTAACCGATACTGTTCCATCTTTTAAACTAGAAAAATGTTCTTGTGCTTCATAACGATTATTAAATTTACCATCCGAACTACTGAAATATGTATTACTTTGACGGTATTCAGCATTTGGTACAGCTTCTTTAAGATTAATCGGATTAATAACAGAAAGCGCTTGCCATACTTCATTTTCTTTTCCTAATTTAACCATCGCTTCGATAAATCGGATATGTGCATGAACATATTGTAAACCGATTTCTCTTCCAAAGTTAGAAGCTTGTTCTGCTCGCTTAAAGTTTTTACTCACTCCTCCTGCATAAGTAGCAGGCTTATTCATGAGTCGCACACCATCTGGGTGCTGTAAATGCTCCTTAATAATCTCAAAATGATGATTCGCTTCCTCTAATGTAAATAATTCTGATATCATACTACGAGTCATCGGTAACAAACGATATTGGATGCCAGTTTTTTGGTCAGATGGGTGAATCATCATCTCTGCTAAATTTGGATCTTCTAAATAGATAAACCCAGGGATAATATCCGTTTTTAACATATACTTTTTAAAATCAGCTTCGATTCCGTTTACTAATACATTAATTTCGTCAGACAAAACTTCATTAAACTCTTTTAACACAAAAGAAAATTGTTTTAATGTCTGGTAAGTAAGTGCAACGGTCCAACTACTTACCATATATTTTTTCAACTGGGCATTTGCAGGTTGAAGTGTATCATCCCAATCACCATCTCCATACGAAGAAAGATAGGTATCATGTAGAAAATTATCTTTCATATACTTAATTTCTTTCTTTGCATGATCTAGTAAGCTTGATTTTCTTTTCGATAATTTAAATGTATCACGTTCGGTAAATGAAATTTCTTCTTCTAAAATACTAAAATCCTTCGTTGCTAAAAGATAATCACTTAAAGCTTTTAATGGCCAAACAATTATATCGCCGTGGCTTTCACCTGCTTGAATACTAAAATATTTATCAAACATAAACCATTGCGGCCAATTGCCATCGTCTTCATATTGATGAGCGAAAACGGTAAGTAAGATTTCTTTTACTATTTCAAATTTACCAGTGGCCATAAAGTATTCAACTGGACCTTGGCAAACATCTCTAGTTCCCCAAGCAGCACCGCCATATTGTTCTAATCCATGTGGGACTAAATAGTGGATCATCATATTATGTGTATACCACCAAGTTAGTGTATTTAATTTTCCTAGTTCAGAAGGGATTTGTTTATTTAAAGATAGTTTAAACCCATTCATTAAGTTTTCGTAGAAATTACGGTATTTTACAATTTCACCTTCTAGTTCTCGATTCGTTTTAATAAATTTGCCACCATTAATTTGCCCTTGAATGGTCATTTCAAATTCATTCGTTTCCTCCAAATCTAAAACAACTAAAGAAGCAGATAATGGAGCTGCGCCTGTAATTAACTCCCTTTCATCAGTTACGACCATTTTTGCACCTTCAAGATACATATGGTAGCAAAGATTTGGATATGTATTTGCAATAAAACAAGATTCATCTACAAAAAACGATAGTAATTGTCCATCTTGATTCATTTTAAATGGAACTTCAAATTCATTACCGTTCATTGTAATTTGATTTGTTACAATAAAACGATACTTTTCGCCGCTCATTGCATTTACATGAAGACGAATTTCAGGCATTTCCGTAGTAGTATAGTTTGTAACAATAAAGAGTTCGTTTTCTGTTTTATAATACCAACGCGCATAATTCAATCCAAGTTCATACATCGAAGGCATTGTTAGTAGATGATAAGTCCCTTCGATTTCAACATATATGCGTTGCCCAGAAGTTTTCATGACATTTAAACTATTTCTTGTATTAGACATCATTTTATTCATAGATGTATTCCCAACGACTACTTGCGCATTAAATACACCATACATATATGAAGTTGACGTAATGATTTCTTCATTAATGACTAAGTTTTCACCGCTTAATATGATATGACCGTGAGATCTTTCAACTAATCTTTCTTTTTCCTTTAAAACAACATGCTCATGTGTATCTGTAAAAAACGATAATAGTGTCTCTCCATCATATTCCTCATGAGAGCGGCATGGAAAGTATTGTGAAATCTCTTCTTTTTCCATCGATAAGGTTTGTAGTGGTGAACCAAATTTTGGATTCGGTGTTAATTGACCAACCACTTCTAATTCACTCTGACCTTCGATTTGTTTCCAAGCTTCTTCGATTTCCTGCTCGTAATCTAATTTTGCAATTGCCGATTCTTGATTTTCCTTTGTTAACCCATAAAATACGATATTAGCTTTTTTATTTAAAAGCATCTTTTCAGATTGTAACGCAATATATGCAAATTCATATTGGTAAATTTCATTTGCAAGAGTTTCTTTATATAATGCCTCAGGTAGATCTGTTTCTTTATAAGATAATCCAAAAAATTGATATCCATCTGTAGAAAATCCTTTGACTTTAGATAAAGAACCTAATTGCAAGTATGGAAATTTTCCATCTTGAGGCTGATTTTGTCTTGAACATACAATATATCCTTTATCTTCAGTATTAAATACAGAATGACCAACGTATTGACTTACATACGCTTCATTTGATTGGACCATACCTTGATTTGCAAGGCCAACATCCTGACCATAAATGATATCGAACTCAATTTCTGACCCTTGAATTTCTACATCCCAGAACCAGATTGATTTGTCTGTTAATGTAAAAGTGACTCTGTATTTTACATTTGCTACTTTTCCTTCCCAAACAGCTTCTGTTTTTGAAAATTTAACTTTACTATTTGAACGAATGCCTAATAGTGGATAAACTTGTAAACCATCCTGTAAATAAAGTCGTAAATATAGATTACTAGCTGCACCATCAATTGGATTTGAACGTAGTTGGTTAATCATTATGGTACCATTTTTCATTTCAAATAAATCACCACTATTTAAAAATGAAACTGTCGTATTACCTGCTTTTAAAAGATATTTATCTTTAACTTTCAAGTTAATCATACTAATCCTCCCCTATTTTGATTATGTAGCTTATTTAATCAGTTTAAATTTTTCGGTTAAAACATTTTCACTATTTGTACCGACATACAGCTCAAATAGACCGGAATCACTTTTAAATTCTAAATTAGCATGATAGTATCGTAATTGTTCTTCTTTTAAAGTAAACGTAACTTTACATGTTTCACCTGGATCTAATTTTACTTTCTTGAAGTCTTTTAATTCTTTTACTGGTCGCACAACATCCCCAGAAAGATCTCGAACATAAAGTTGTACAATTTCTTCCCCTGTATAATTTCCAGTATTCTTAATATTGATTGAAATTTCTAATGGTTTCTCCATTTCTATGACATCAGTAGATAAATTTAAATCACTATAGGTAAAGGTTGTATAACTTAAACCAAAACCAAATGGTAAAAGCGGTTCATTAGGAATATCCAAATACTTAGAAACATAATGATCAGGACTAAACTCATTAAAAGGGCGTCCTGTATTAAATGAATTGTAATATACCGGAATCTGACCAACTGAAAATGGGAATGACATCGTCAATTTTCCAGAAGGATTCACATCTCCGAAAAGAATATTTGAAACTGCTGTAGCTCCTTCAGTTCCAGGAAACCATGCTTCTAAGACAGCATCCGCTTCATCTAACACACCATATAAATCTAGTGGACGCCCATTAAATAAAACAATTACCATTGGTTTATTTAATTTTTTAATATGCGATATTAATTCTAACTGAGCATTTGGTAATCGAATATCAGAGCGGCAACAAGCTTCTCCACTCATCGAAGCATACTCACCAACTGCTAATACAACAACATCTGAGTTTTTTGCAACATTAATTGCCTCTTCAAGTTGTTCTGCAGTAATTTTTTCTATATCACTCCCCTTACAAACGGTAAGATTAGGCGATTTCAACTTCATTGCATCAAATAATTGCATTGTATTTTCTACTTGACCTTTCCAAGACCAAGCACCCAATAAGTCACCACTTTGAGCTAATGGACCAATTAATGCAATTTTTTGATTTGCTTTAAGTGGAAGGACATTTTCATTTTTTAATAAAACACAGGATTTTTCTGCTAGTTTTCTAGAGAATGTTCGATGCTCTTCACAAAGGATCATCTCTTTTTCTTTCTCTACGTTTGCACCACGGTAAGGGTTTTCAAATAATCCTAGCTTAGATTTTAGCTTTAAGATTCGAAGTACTGCTTCATCAATTAAAGCTTCATTCACTTCTCCATTCTCTACTAAACTTTTTAATTCATGGACATAACATGCTGTCATCATTTCTAAATCAACACCAGTATTAATAGCTTTATAAGCTGCTTGTGCTTCATCTTCAGCAACTCCATGAGGGATCATTTCTTTAACAGAACCCCAGTCAGAAATTAAAACACCTTCAAATCCCCATTCGTTCCGAAGGACATCTCTCATTAACCATTTATTTCCTGTTGCTGGAATACCATCAATTGTATTAAAGGACGTCATAACCATCTCGCAACCTTCATCTAATGCTGCTTTATAAGCTGGAAGATAAGATTCTCTAAGTTGTCGTTCAGACATATTTACTGTGTTATAATCACGTCCACCTTCAGGGGCACCATATGCTGCAAAATGCTTTACGCAAGCTGCAACCCTTTTTGTATCATTCGTTAAATCATTACCTTGAAAGCCTCGTACGAAAGCTTTCGCAAATAAACTATTCAAATAAGGGTCTTCACCTGTTGTTTCTAACACACGCCCCCATCTTGGATCACGTACTAAATCCACCATTGGAGCAAAGGTTACGTGAACACCTGATACTGAAGCTTCTCGTGCTGCAACTTCTGCACTCTTTTCAGCCAATTCTGTATCCCAAGAGCAACCAATCGCTAAAGGAATTGGAAAAATCGTTTTATAACCATGTACTACATCAGCCATAAAAACTAAAGGAATTTTGTGTGGATTATTTTTCAAATACTCTTCTTGAATTTTGATCACATCTTCTGCACCGGATACACCTAATACGGATCCACTATTTTTAATAACCTCATCACTAATCCCCATCTCTGCAAATGGTCCTGTAATTTCACCCGCTAATCCATAATAAAAATTTCCCGATAACTGCATTAATTGCGATATTTTTTCATCTAAAGTCATTTCCCTGATAATCGACTTCATCTGTTCAATATCCATTATTAGTTCCTCCCCTATAATCGAATTATTAGTCCCTTAATATGCTTTAAAATTGTTTATCGAAACGTTTCACCTGATTATATTTAAAATTATATGCGTTTTCATAAGGTGGGTCAACCAATTTCAACAAATAAAAGATAGTAAAATTAAAAAATTTTAATCTATCGTGATTCCTTTCAAAAATAAAAAAAAGCAAACAATGTGAACATAACAGTACACATCTTTTGCTCTTTCTTTTAATCATACGATTAGGGATCTAAATAGTTTATAAATAAATCCTCTCTTTTTTCTTACCTGATTCATAGATTGCACAAATCATTTTTTGAGTTTTCATTGCTTCTTCACCAGTAATATGTATCGGTGAATGGCCATTTAGCGATTCATAAAAATTATTAATCTGTTTTACATGACTAACGCCCCAATATCCTTTTGCACCATTGCCATAATCAAAGGTTTCATTTGGATTGTTATCAGCAACAAACTCCCTTCCATCTTTTAAAGAGACAACTCCACGGTCAGCAACCATTTTAGCTAGCCCATTTTCACAATGTAGCTCAATTGTGACTGGTGCATCATAAGAATAATAGTTTATTGTATGAAAGGCAGTAACTACACCACTTCTATACTTAATAACACCTTCTGCACAATCCTCAACTTCAATGATTTCATGTGCACGATTACTGATTGTAGCGTCAACATATTCAATTTCATCATCTACGAACCATCGCATTAAATCCATCGTATGAATAGCTTGATCAATGACTACCCCGCCACCTTCTTTTTCCCATGTCCCTTTCCAATCACTAGTCAAATAGTATTCGTCAGATCGATCCCATGTTACGGATAGTTTTCCAGATTTTATTTTTCCTAAAGTACCATTTTGTAACATTTCTTTAATCAAAACTGATCCTGGATTATACCTATTTTGAAAAATGACACCTAATGTAACTCCATTATTTTTTGCTGTTTCGATCATTTCTTGAGCATCAGAATAATGAATAGACATTGGCTTTTCAGTAAGAACATGTATTTTTCGCTTTGCAGCTTCAATTGCAACCGGCGCATGTAAATAATGTGGTAAGCAAATATGGATAACATCCAAATCTTCTTTCTCAAAAAGCTCTAAATAATTTGTATAATAAGTACAATTGAATTGTTTAGCTTTCTCTTTTGCTCGCTCTTCTTTACGATCACAAACCGCTACTAATTCGACATCTTCTCTAATGAAAGCAGGTTGTGCATGCATTAAAAAAATATTTCCACAACCAATTATCGCGACTTTTAATTTTTCCATTTTTTCACCAACTTATTTTTGGATTGGTTATCTATTTTCTTTATTAAGTCCACCACATTTGTGAAGGCTCTTCATTTATTAATACGGACTGTAAGTTTTTAACGGCACGTGAAAAACCTTCTTCTATTGACATGATAGGGTCCTCGTGTTCAATACTAACAACATAATCATATCCGAACGTACGTAGTGCACTCATCATATCGGACCAATCTTTCAAACTATGTCCACATCCTACTGATCGGAATGTCCAAGCTCTAGTTTGAACTTCTCCATAAGGTTGCATATCAGTTAAACCATACATATTTACATTATCTTGATCGATATAAGTATCCTTTGCATGGAAATGGTGAATTGCATTTTCTTTTCCAAGTATTTTAATCGCGGCTACAGGATCAATCCCTTGCCACCAAAGATGACTAGGATCCAAGTTAGCGCCAATTGCAGTACTAGTTTCTTTACGCAACTTTAATAATGTATATGGAGTGTGAACTAAAAAGCCACCATGTAGTTCTAACCCAATTTTTACTTGATGGTCCTCAGCAAATTTCCCCATTTCCTTCCAATATGGTATTAGCTTTTCTTCCCATTGCCAATTTAGTACATCTCTATATTCATTTGGCCATGCTGTAACAGGCCAACTAGGAAACTTTGCTTCTTCATGATCACCACTTGTTCCAGAAAAACAATTTACTACAGGTACACGTAATAAAGAAGCGAGTTTAATCGTTTTAGCAAGAACATCATGAGATTCTTTCGCAAACTCTTTATCAGGCGATAATGGATTACCATGACAACTAAAAGCACTTATTGTTAATCCACGTTTTTCAACTTTTTCAATATACTCTCTTCTAAGTTGCTCACTTTCTAATAAACGATCTAACGGACAATGAGCGTTCCCAGGGTAACAACCAGTACCTATTTCAACAGCCTTTAATCCGGAGTGTGCAACTTTATCAAGCATTTCTTCAAATGATTGATCCGCAAATAATACCGTGAATACTCCTAATTTCATTGTTTCCTCGCTCCAATCTACTATTTACGTTAATGCTTCTATAGCATCTTTATATCCATATGAAGGATAAGTTCTTTTTGATTTATTCGCCCAATTTACAGCATTAATGATAATTTTTTGAACTTCTTTATGATGATAAGTTGGATAAGTTTCATGACCTGGTCTGAAATAAAAGATTTTTCCATTTCCTCTTTTAAATGTACAACCACTTCTAAATACTTCCCCACCTTTAAACCAACTAACTAAAACTAGCTCATCCGGAGTTGGAATATCAAAATGTTCGCCATACATTTCTTCTTGGTCAATCTCGATATATTCCCCTATACCATCTACTATTGGATGAGACGGATCGACAACCCAAAGTCTTTCTGTTTCCGCTTTTTCTCGCCATTTCAAATCGCAGCTAGTCCCCATCAATTTTTTAAAAATCTTCGAAAAATGTCCGGAATGTAGTACGATTAACCCCATTCCTTGCAGAACTTTTTCATAAACTTTTTCAACAATTGGATCTTCCACATCATTATGAGCGATATGTCCCCACCAAATTAATACATCAGTATTTGCTAGCACTTCATCTGTTAATCCGTGTTCAGCTTGCTCTAAAGTAGTCGTCGTAGTATCATACCCTGCTTCATTTAAGAATGTAGCAATGGTTGTGTGTATTCCGCTAGGATAAATGTTTTTTACATCTGGATTAATTTGTTCATGTCGATTTTCATTCCAAATCGTTACTTTTACCATATGACTCTCCCATCTTTTATTTTTTACAAGTTTAATAGTTTCTTAAGCTTTTGCTAGAATCATTTTTAAGTTATTCAATCCAATCTCGACACTTTCTAATTGAGGTTTAGTAAAAGCTTCTTGCTCAATAATTAACCATTCTGCAGAATTTAGTTTAGCTTGTTGTACAATTCCTCTTATATTCATGATTCCATTGCCTACTTCTGTACTTTCTTCTTTGGATGGAGCCATATCCTTCACATGAATTAATGGAGTCCTTCCTTTATACTTACTCATAAATTCAACCGGATCTACACCAGCAAATTCTAACCAGTAAGTATCCAACTCTGCTTTTAAGAGATTAGTTGGAACCGAGTTGAGTAAAATATCGAGAATACACTCATTTTCAAATGTAACTAATTCATGAGCATGATTATGATAGACTAAAGATATTCCTTCTTTTGCTAGCTTCTTTCCTGACTGTTGTAAATGTTCTGCAAATTCTTTCCATTCTTCTAAACTAGTAAAATTAGCCCAAGGGCATACAACATATTTGTTTCCTAATTCTTTTTCGAAAGCAATTACGTCATCGATATGATGAATAATTTGTTCTGCACTTATATGGGACCCTGCTACTTTTAGTCCTAGTTTGTTTAAAGCAGTTTTTATTTCCAAAGCAGTTTTACCATAGTATCCCGCTAACTCAACACCGTCATAACCCATTTTCGCTACTTTTTCTAAAGTACCGAAAAAATCGATTTCTACATCTTCTTTTACACTCCATAATTGTAGAGCAATTGGTAGTGTCATTGATCCATCTCCTATACGATTAGTTAAAATATACTGGTTTCTTTGATTTTGATGATTCGTAGATTGCCTCTAAAATTTGAGTTACAACTAATGCTTGTTCAGGTTTAACGGTTGGTTCTGTATCATTTATAATACTGTCGATCCATTGTCTTGCTTCTAGTACTTCAGGAGAATCAGTGGTACCTTCATAAAAAGCTACACCGCCAGTATGGATATCAATTTTTTTATCGTAAAGTCGCCCATATGCTTCTCCATTTATTCGGAGACCATCTCTCATATCAGCTCCACCTTCAGTACCACAAAGTGTAGTTTGGGCTTCTCCTACTTCCAGCGTATTTAAAGCCCAGCTCGATTCTAGGATAACAGTTGCACCATTTTCCATTGTAATAAAACCAAATGCAGAGTCTTCTACATTAAATTCCTTAGGATCCCAAGGCCCAAAAGCATTTGCAGCATTTTCTTTATGTGATAATTCGTGGTAAACGTTTCCAACTACAAACTTGGGTTTATAATTATCCATTAGCCATAACGTTAAATCTAAAGCATGTGTACCAATATCAATTAATGGTCCGCCACCTTGCTCTTCTTCATTTAAAAATACGCCCCAAGTAGGTACCGCTCTTCTTCTAATCGCATGTGCTTTTGCAAAATAAATTTCTCCTAATTCATTATTTTTACAAACTTCACTTAAATATTGTGAATCGTTTCGAAAACGATTCTGATAGCCAATTGTTAATTTTTTTCCTGTGCGTTTAGAAGCTTCTACCATCGCTTTTGCTTCTGCTGCAGTTTTTGCCATTGGCTTTTCACACATAACATGTTTACCTGCTTCTAAAGAATCAATCGTAATAAATGAATGCGATTTATTAGGTGTACAAACGTGAATGACATCAATTGATTTGTCTATTAATAATTCCTTGTAATCTGTATATGTCTTTGCTTCCTCAACCCCAAATTGTTCTTTAGCTTTAACAGCTCGTTCTTCAATAATATCACAAAAAGCTACCATCTCGACTTGATCTAATGCTGCTAAACTTGGCATATGTTTACCATTAGCTATTCCGCCACAACCGATAATTCCTACTTTTAATTTCATTAAGAAAACCTCCGGAAATAGTATTTACATTTCCAGTTTATAGAAATATTCTAATTGAGTCTTCCTTACACCTTGCCTAAAACTTCTCAAATATTGTCTTTTTTTTATATTGTGTTGGAGATAAACCAACTTCATTTTTAAATAATCTGTTAAACGTTTTCACATTGATGAAACCAACATTATAGGCAATTTCTGTAATAGGTAAATCTTCATTAAATAAATACCATTGAGCCTTCGTTATTCGGTATTGATTTACAAAATGACAAAAAGTAGAACCAGTGTATTTTTTAAAAAACTTTGCAAAATATGAATTCGTAAAACCAATATAATGTGCAACATCATTTAATGTAATATCATTCATATAATTTTCTTCTATAAAATGAAATATTTTTTCTAATTTTAAAAGACTAGCTTTTCTATTAGGGTACTTAAGTTTATGATTTTCTGTATGAGGTAGTTCTCGATAAATAAGAAGTAATAGATCATATAATCTAGCTCTAATCGCCAATTCATAGCCTTCTTTTTTATCGATATACTCTCTTTCAAGCTCTTTTAAATAGGAAATCATTTTCTGTTTAACTTCTACATTCCAATAAACACTAGATTTTTGAATACAATTAAACAATTCAATTAGTTCCATATTATTTTTTTTCAAGAACTGTACATCTTCGAAAATACTAAAATCAAATTGCACGACCAATCTCATACTATTTGGAGAAGATAAAAAATAATGAATATCACCACTATTAATGATATAAAATTCTCCTTCTTTTAATTGAAGTAAATCATCATTTACACCAATCTTTAAGATACCTTTTTGTACATAAATGATTTCAACGAGTTTATGCCAATGATGACCAACTAACGTCAATCCATCATTTGAAAATAAACAAAATGGAAAATTCCGATCTAATCTCCTTACTTCAAGAGTGGCTCCCATACCTAATCCCCCTTGTAAAACTTTTCTTACTATGTATATTTTACATTAACATCAATGATCGTTTTTTTCATCGAATACAATCTTAAAGCTACAAAATTAAAAGATGCTTATACCGTCTAAAAAGTATAAACATCGATTTAATAAAATCGTTCATTTTTTCACAAGCTTATTTCCAATAAATCAATTGGTTCTCAAGATTTTCCTTATTTACATAATTTCTCTGCATCGGAAAAGGACAGCCTAGGTTATACTTCTTAATTTCATCATTCACTTCCGAGATCATTTTCGCTATTTCTTTACTATTTTCATTAGAATTTAACTTCTTCAAAATCGTTTCAAGTTTTTCAAATATTTTCTTTTGCTGTATTACCCAATCAGGTTTATAGCCCGATTTCTTAATAACAGTAGTTAATGTAGTTAATAGATCATCTTTTAAAAGCTCTTTCGGTAATGGTTTACCTAATCCAGGTAGATCTTCAAATCCACCTTCTTTTTCATGCCGCTTAACAATCTCACTTAACCAATCTACATATTTCCCATTATTCGCCATCGTTTTAGCCACCTTTTTGGTTAGTCCTATACTATATAGTATTCGGAACTTTTTTTCTATTTCCTTTCTATATTATGCAATCATATGTTTAAAGTAAGTTTGTAACTTAATCCAAATTATGAACTTTTAAAAAAAGAGAAACTAATTAACTAGTTCCTCTTAGATTTACTATGTATTTTTAAAACAAAAATCCTTCGTTTAGGTTAAATGATGAAACTTATGCGCGATGTCTTTGAATAAACACATTCTCTTTATAATTTTTTAACAAGCCTCTTTCTCTCAAATATTCCTTAAAATACAAATTCGCTTCTTTTTGCTCATCATAAGGATTCTTAGAAAGGACAAACCCTAACTTATCTTCTTTTTGAAGTTCAACACCTGACATATATAAATGAATTTTATTTTGTTGATAAATTTCTTTTAACGGTTCCATGAAATGAATTGCGAAAGCAGAAAGTAACTTCATTTCTGCATCAAATGTAAACCTTGTAATATAGGATAAATCCACAAAAATCACGCCAATAAATCCGGTATTTGAAATTTCAGCCCTTATCGTTTTATCATTATTTAAGTGACCAATCTCACGAAGATATTCTATAAAATAAAGAATTCCTTCTTTTTTTTCGAATGGCTTTTTTGATAAAATTAAGCCAATTTTCTTTTCATCACGTAAATATTCACATGTAATATATGCTGGAATACTTTGTTTCTGAAATAATGCACATGCAGCTTGTAATAAACCATTTAATACCTCATGTATAATTAAAGGATGCTTCCTTGTGAAATAATATTGATTTTCTTGTAATTCTTCTAGATCAATAAAACTTGCTCCGATAAAACCTGTATTGGATATAATAGGTGTTTTTGACTTCCTTTTAGTTACTCCATTTCTTTTCATCATGCAAGTTCCTTTCCTTCTAAAATCTATGTGCAGAACACTAGTTCGCATTTTATATTTTAATCATACACAATAAATTTTAAAATGTAAATCTCAAAAATGAAAAAAGGATACGAAAATTTTTCGTATCCTTACAATAATTCATATTAAGATTGGCAGCTTAAGAAACCGTTTCTTCCTCTATTTCTACATAACAATCCATTGTATATACTTCTTTGTCTTCATGATTTCCAAAGTAAATAGTGAAATTCATAGTGTAACACCCTTTCACAAAGGATATAATTTTAATTTATATTCTGTTTCATTATATTCTTATTTCCAAGAAATAACAATAGTTACCTTATATATGAAAGAAGATGTTTAGGTTAATAGAAAATCATTTTAATTTTTTACTAATTTTATCTAGTAATATTCTAAAAAAACTTTTTTAAGTCCGCTTTTTAACTGGTACATATAAATGAACTTTAGCTTTTCCATCTGGATCTTCGGCAGGATTATTCATATTAAATTCTAGATTATAACGATCATAATCAGGTTCAAAATCACTATTGGGTAGCCATTGTTCGTACATATATTGATAAGCGCTATTTAACAAACTAGGAGAATCATAATATTGATACAAAACATACAGCCCACCATCTAATTTTCTAAATTGCATATTTTCATGTTGCTCCTTATCAAAACCTTCAGGAATAGTAACACAGGCATCATGACGACAATTATGACTTTCTACCAATTCTGGATTATCTAAAGAAATTCCAATGAATGATTGATGAGGTGGAAACAGTCCATTATTTATTGCCCAATTTAACAGCTTCTCCCAATGTTTTCCATTTTCATCAAAATATGATCCAACGCGCCTAATATACGCAACTTCATATTCAGGTAGTTCTCTAATTAAAATATTCATTTTCTCAACTCCTAATTAGTAATAAAGTCCTCTATTCTATATTTAGATTCAAAATTGTTTTCTTACAATAAGGAAAATAAACCGACAATGATCATGCTCATTGAAAACATTGTTTATTAATTCTTTTGTCCAATACCTTTCTTTTCAATGGAATATATTAATACGTACTAAATTAAAAGGAGGACTTAGTTAAAACATTGAACGTACCAATAAGTTATTTAGAAACATTGCAAGGTAAAGCTGCACATTTATTTTTGTTTAGTAATGGTAAACGTTATGCAGTTAAATGTAAAAATAATTTCCATGGAACAAGGGAGCTTGTTAACGAATATGTTGTCGGTAAATTAGGTCAACTGCTTAATTTGCCTATTGTACCATTTGAAATTGTAAATATGTCTGAAAAGGAAATTCAACAAATACCAAAGAAATTTTCTTCTCAATATCAGCCTGGTAGCCAGTTTGCTAGTCTTTTTATTGAAAACTGTACTGGCCTTGCGAAAAAACCTCCTCATCCGACGATAAACGAGATAAATAATCCTGATGTACTGGCTGGAATTCTTGTTTTCGATTATTGGGTGCATGGTTCAGACCGTACTAAAAGTAATATTCTATTAAAACGACAACCAGATGGAAAAATTGATATTTTTATGATTGATCATGGAAAATGTTTTCCAGGAGGATACAAATGGAATAAAGAAAAGCTACAAAAATCCAAAAAGTTTAAAAAGGATTCAGTCGTTCATATTTGGACGGTCGACATATTAAATGACTTAAACATCATAGCGTCTTATATTGAAAAAATACAGGCATTAAAAGAAGATTCAATCGTAGAAGTGATCCAAAATATCCCTGTAGACTGGAATGTTACACACGAAGAAAAAGAAGCCCTTTTTAATTATCTTAAAGAACGCAAAAAAACTCTTGCTGATTCAGTTTATACATTTATAAAAAAATATTCGGACGAATGACGCACGAAGTTATTTATTATTTGCTTAAAAAAATTGATTAAATACTATTGGAAACCCAAAAATTAAGAGAAAGTTCTATAAACTAAATCATTGTATTCAAGGATATTAAAACTCTATATAAAAGGGATGTTTTTCTTCATTCAAACAATATTCAATTCGCTGCTTGAAATTGTTCCAAGTTACCATCAATAAAGCTTCCTCAATAGGAAAATAGCCCACTTCTATACTTTCTGAAGAAGTTGTCAACTTTCCCCCAATTGGTTTAGCTAAAAATAAAGTGTTACAAATAGAAGCAGCGACATTTTGAAATACTCCACAAAATTTCAAAACTTCGATATCAATTCCACTTTCTTCTTTTGTTTCCCTAATTGCAGCTTCCTTCAAGGATTCTCCTTCTTCAACTTGCCCACCTGGCATTTCCCAACCTCGACGTGGACCTTTAATTAATAAAATTTGATTTTGTTCATTCATTACAACTGTCGCAGCTGAAATGATATGTTTGGGTGGCAAGTAAATTTCCTTAGACTGCAAAATAATTCCCCTTTCTATACTAATAAATAAATCTTTTTATTTATTCAATTTAACTTGTGGTATAGGTGAACTAAAAAGCCAAATATAGAACATCTGTACTATAATTTCAATTTATGTAAGATATTTTTTTTGTGAGAATCAAAGTCAAACTCAGAATTATCGACTTTGAACTTTTTCATTTTGATTATGTCAAAAATTTTAGATTCCAATTGCCTTCTTGATTCTAGAACAGTTAATGTTCCTTCCAACCCATTGACTCCATGAAATTTTCCATAGACTTGGTTATTGTAATAATCTAAAAAACTAGTGAACCACTCTTTTGATCTTTCTTGAATAGCCTTTTTAAATGACTTTTGGATATCTTTTTGTTCTACGTAAATAAGAATTGGGTTTAATGGTTCAATAATGCTAGCTAATCGATTGACAAAGCTCATTACAATCTCATCAGAAGCTCCATATTTTACCATTCCTATTGTTACAGGATTTTGAATGAAACAGCATTCAAAAATATAAGTATCCTCGCTATTTACAGCTTTTTCACAAAAACTTTTCCATTTTTCAGTGATTAATTCAATATGTTTATCTAGTGGAAGTTCATAAATATCTTTATCCCACAATTTTTTCTCAAGAGGTTCTGGCAATGGTAAATCTCCCAATCCCTTTCGTAGTCTATACGAAGATAGAAAATATCCATTCGCTTGCTCTTCTGTATGCTTAATTAGTAATTCCTTAAAATCATTAAACTGGTCTAATATATGATTAAATTCCTCTTTTGTAAAATAAGAAATAGCATCATAATCAGCGGGGTGATCTTTGTTCCCCTCTAAAAACAACTGAGTATTAATATTCATTTCACTAAGGATATCATTCGTCAGTTGGGCTGTCGTCGATTTACCAGACCCAGGCAAACCTTCAACTAAAATTAATTTTGTATTTGCCAATTCCAATCACCTTTCTTCCACCAACTAAATAATCAATCTATGTTTCTATTCAACAACCATTAATACTTTTCCTTTTTATAGCATTAAACAGTATTTAGCTCCAATGCTACTTCATCTGATTATAAAAATTTTAAGGAAAAGATATTTTAATCTAGTATGTTTATCATTGGTGTTTGTTCTAGTGGATTCTTTTCAAAATACTCCTGTTGTAGAATCCCATAGATTCCACACTCCTTATATTGATTATTTTTTCGAACCATATGCCTAATAATGCCTCCGCTTTTCATCCCTACTTTTAACAAAATTTTACCACATGCAGGTTTATCAATATTATGTGTCGCTGATATTTTATGAATATTCATAAAACGGAATGCAAATTCAACAACTGCATTAAATTGATCTACCCATTGTAAGGGTTCTATTTATGAATCCTAACTTTTCATATAGTTTAATAGCGTGATTACCTGCATATACATTTAAACGAACTTCTGAATATCCATCCTGTTTAAGATGTTCCATACCCGATTCGATCAATCGTTTTGAAATTCCATTCCCTCTAAATTCTTCTAAAACATATAATTCGTAAATAAAACCATATTTCTTTTCAGTTAATTGGTCTTTACTCGTTCCAATAAGAATCCAACCAAGCAAAATATCCTCTTTTTTTGCTATTAAATAGTAACATCCTTTCTGCAGAAGAGGATCAATAAGTTGTTTGATTTTTTCATCCGTTGGTATTACTTCACCTAATGTACCCTCGAATAAGGCTTTTGGAGAAAGTGATAAGATCATTCTATACTCCGAATCGTTTGGTTTTCTTATGTCCATAAATGCTGTTCTCCCCTATCATTTTTTACAAAAAATAAAATTCATTCTCTTTTTATCAGCTTTAGAGTTCGTAATGAGCAATTGTTTTTTGAATTATTTATCTTTACTTTGCACGAATTGAAATTTTTCATATGATTTTTTAAAACCATTAAGCGGTGTACTACTATTCAATCTGTCTTTAATATCTTTTGCACATTCATGCATAGTTTTTGTATAGGTGTTAACTTCTACGTCATAAATTTCGTTTTTATGTACAAATGTGAGCTGAGAGATTGCTAGACCAATTTTGCGGTCGCCTCTTGATTGTTCTCTCCGATTAAGCTCATCCTTTTGACAATGCACTCCCACAAGTAATATAGGATATGATTTTAGATTTTCATAGAATATTTGTAATGTTGTATGGTCATGCAGAATCTGATCAAGAATTAAATTAACACCTCGATCTGCAAACAATGCAACATTTTTATAATAAAAATATTCTGTTTCAATTGGAATTAACCTCTGTCTACCTCTTTCTTCCATCTTTTCTATAACTAAATCATAATCATCAATGCTAAAAGCAAAAAAGTTAGGTAGTAACTTAGTTAACTCCTTAGCTAAAGTTGATTTTCCTGAACTTGAAACACCGTTTAGTACAATGATCGTACCTTTTTCCATCTTTTTCCATCTTTTTCTCCTTTTATATAAATACTTATCGTAAATTGTGAGAATTTTCCTTCTTATTACATTCTAGCAGTATAAGTATAAATTTTGTATAAATTCTTAGTGCCGATTTGTAAGACCATTCGTAACAAAAATTCTTGTAAAACTTTTCAATCATTTTGGCACAGAAAAACGCTTGAATCTTTTGGATGACTCGAAGCGTTCTATGATTTATTTTGTTGAAAAGAACCAGGACCCATTACTCATTAATCCCCATACAACATTAATGATATTGAAACCAAGGAATCCAGCCTTTTTTTAGTTCTTTTACAATATATATTTCTCCAAGAGATGCACTTTGTGCTGGCAAAAGCTTTGGAAATCTTAATCTAACAAACCAAGAGTAATTAGCCACTTTTTTACCACAAAATGTTACTGCTATACCATAGTAGTTTTTCTCAAATCCAGTCAAACTAGAAGCAGGTTCAATTTTCTCAATTTGCCATTCATTATAATTAGGATCTGTTCCATATACTTTAGGGATTATTTTACTCAAAGCACTTATTAATTCTTTTTTATCTTTACTATTAGGCTTTACTAAATTCTCGGTTTGAGGACATTTTGGATTTGCGATACTTGTAATACTTTCACTGAAAACGGCGTTTGGGATGGTAAATAATAGGATTAATGTTACAATTAATATTCTTTTCATCAATTCACCTCAATACAATTATTCCCTAAATAGTAGAATACCTTCCCAAAACCAAAAATAAAAACCTTTATTCTCTATTTAGAACAAAGGTTTTCGATTGCTTTATAATCTTGTTAGAAGCTTTCCACTTGATTTAGACTCTTCATCTACTATACTACTAACTTCATTTAATTTTTCCTTCTTCACAAAATCAAAATCATTAAATCCTTGATATGACCCTTCGTTTGTTATAAGTTGCTTCTTTTTTTGCCCAGTTTGATTTTCAATTAAGCGCTCAATGCCCAATTTAATAAGGTTAAAAGCAAATATTGATACAACAAAAGCTATACTCGGTCCGATGATTACCCATGAATCAATCGATAACTCGATGTAATTAGCACCAATCATTGCTGACCATTCATTAGCTTCTGACATCGGGCGATCGACTCCAATATCTAAATAAAGAACTTTAACACCACCAATAAATAGTTTAAAAACGCCTAATTGGGTTAGTAAAAATAAAGTTTGAATAGTTTGTTGTACAAATAATAAAAGAATACGGCTTCGTAAATATGGTATAACATGTTTACGACGGATCCAGCCATTTCTTGCACCAATGATTCTAGAACTAGTAATGAAATCATTTTTTAAAAAAGCTCTAACTTCATCACCGATTGAATTCATCAATACAGGTATCGAAATAATGATTAGTAAAGATATTTGTAGGGCAATTGTTTTTTCTTTTGCAGCTTCCGGAACGTAATTTAATTTCTCAAAAAATGGAAAAATAATGATTACAGCAGGGACAAAACGAAAAGCATTCAAAATTGGTTCAATAATTTTTAATAATCTTTGATTCATAAATCCGAAAAATGTGCCTAATAAACCGCCAAATATGACTCTCATTAATCCGACAACTATGGCGATGGATAAAGTGTATTTAGCACCATCAATTACCATCCAAAATACATCTCTTCCAAATCGGTCAACACCAAAAAGATATTTCCAACTTGGTGGATAACCATATGTATCAATCAATTTACCTTCTGCATTATATAACAAAGCAGGGGCTGGTTTTATCGTATCCTTAATAAAGTAAGTATAAATAAAACTAAAGGTGATTAAGCCAAGTATGATAAAGCTTCCTATTATGATTGGCAAATACTTTTTAAGATTGATCATACAGCTTGTCCCCCTTTCATTCTATTAACTATCTGTTTAAACAGAATCTCAAGAAAAAAGAACGGGATAAATAGTAAAACTAGCGCCATAAAAAAGATTTCTGGTGAACTACTATTATTAAATAAAAATGAAAAATAGCCCTTCATATTAAAGAACTTTTCTACTATTAACAAATTTGAAATCATCATCCAAAATATTAGCTTCGTATTACTTAATAAAGTAATCGTAACATTCCGCAATATATGACGGATCATAATCCAAGAATTAGAAAGACCCTTTGCTTTTGCGTACTCAACATAATCTCTAATTTTTTCTTCCTGTATTGCTAGAAATAACATTTGGAAAAGTTGAATCGTTGGAATAATCGATACAAGGAAGATCGGTAATGCGTAAGCTTTGGATTCAAAGCCACTGATTGGATCCACAATTTTAACGCCAGTTTTATTAAAAATCCATAAAAAGAAAATTTGAAAAGCACAAATCATTACTACATCTGGTATAGATTGCAAGAAAAATAGGATACTATTCATCCCTTTTCTAAATGACTTTGGGCCTATATTTACTAGATAAGAAATTAATAAAGCGACGAAAATTGAGAGTATAAATGATGAAAAAAGAATCGTAAAAGAATAAATATATGGCTCTAAAAATACAGAAGAAAAAGGAACATATTGAAATTCTTTTAAGTAAACTTCTAAGTTATCGAAGTAAAAAAAACTCCAAAAAAAGATTTGTAATTGATTCCAAAACTCAGCCAGTCGCTCTCCTTTTGGTAAAAATAGGGTAAAAGAAGTAGCTGTAATTAGACCAATTCCGAATACAGTTAAACAAAACTGAAAAAGATATTTAGATATAATTCTACTTGTTTGTATCATGATTTATACACAATCTTATTAAGTCTTATTGTGTATTACTTCCCCTCCTTTTCTTGCTTGATCTTGTCTTTACTAAATACTAAAAATCCTCCATCACTTAATTTACCGAATTTCCAAAATGTCCCGTATTGTTTAATATACATATATTTTTTGTTATTCTTTTTCCCTACTCTATAACCTTCTGTAGTGGGTCTAATATTTTCTCCGTATTTCCCAAATTTTTCTTGAATCTTTTTTGGTTGTTCTTCAGGCTTAAATAATAAGAAGCCAGTTAAGTTTCTATTTTTTGAGTCTAATAAAATCTTCTTATTTGCAGTGCCATTTTCATCCGTTTTTATAGTAGTTTCGTAGATTACTTTCTTTGTATCATCATCTTTAAACAGAATATTAAATTTAGCATTTTTAGGAAGTGATGATTCGATTTTAATCCCAATCGTTTTTAAATCAAAAGTACCTTGTCCTTTAATCGCTAAATTTTGAGGAGGTTTTTTAATTGTACATGCTGATAGTGCAACAGTTGTCAAAGTTAGTAAACAGACCATTTTAAGTTTTTTCATTCGCTCTAAAAAAACTCCTTTCTATGGAATAAAATTAATTCTAAATATTGAAATTTTTAACCAAATTCAATTAATTTTATCAAAATAATGACGGATTGTGCAGTTTAATTGTTAAAATTTTCAATTTTATCGAATAATTTCACCATTAAACTGTTTTTATACAGTATAATAGACTCGTACCAACTACTACTAAAGGAGGCAATTTGATGGAAAAAATGTTAGTAAAACGTTTAACACGTGCTGAAGTTCCAACAGAAATGACGTGGAAATTAGAGGACCTATATCCGACTCGTGCAGAGTGGCTACTTGCTTTAGAACTTATTGAAAATGATTTAGTAGAGGCGAAATCGTTGAAAGGTTCTGTTCTTAAGTCTGCGGAATCTTTAAAAAAAGCATTATTAACTTATGAATCGATTATGCTTCAATTAATTCGTTGTGGTACATATGTAAGCTTGCGTCAGTCTGGAGATGGTTCAGATTCTCAAAATCAATCTGATAGTCTACAATTTTCAAGCTTAAGTACAAAAGTAAATACTACTTTAACATTTATTCAGTCAGAGCTTTTACATTTAAATAATGAAATGTTAGAAGTATTTATTAAGGAAGAAAATGAAATTGAGGTTTTTAAATTATTATTAGAAGAAATTATTGCATCTAAAAAACATCGATTACTCCCTGAAACTGAAGAGGTTTTAGCTGCACTTGGTGAAGTTACCTCTGCCCCATATCGAATTTACCAAACAAGTAAGGCTGCTGATTTAAAATTCGATTCCTTTGAAGATGAAAATGGAAAAGAATTAGAAAATTCCTTTGCCATGTTTGAAAACTTATATGAATTCTCACCAAATCGAACAGTACGTAAACAAGCGTATGAATCTTTTACAAAAACACTTACTCAATACAAAAATACATATGCTTCGATATATGCCACACAAGTTAAAAAGGAAGTTGCTTTAAGTAAATTAAGGAATTATGATTCTGTTACACAAATGCTACTTGAAGATCATAAAGTATCTTTAGACATGTATCATAATCAATTAAATATCATCTTTAAGGAACTCGCTCCACATATGCGTAGACTAGCTAACTTAAAGAAAAAGCAACTTGGACTTGATACGATTCATTTCTATGACTTAAAAGCTCCTCTAGATCCAGATTTTAACCCAAGCACTACTTATGAAGAAGCAAAAGAAACGATTTTAAAATCACTAGAAATTATGGGACCTGATTATGTTTCCATTATGGAAAAAGCGTTTGATGAGCGCTGGATTGATTATTCCGATAATATCGGTAAATCAACAGGTGCATTTTGCTCTAGTCCGTACGGTGTGCATCCTTATATTTTAATTAGTTGGCAAGATACTATGAGAAATGCATTTGTACTTGCTCATGAGCTTGGACATGCTGGTCATTTTTATTATGCAAATAAATATCAACGAGTTGTAAATACTCGCCCATCTATGTATTTCGTAGAAGCTCCATCAACATTTAACGAAATGTTATTAGGCCAATATTTATTAAAACAAACGAATGATCCAAAAATGAAGCGCTGGGTCATCCTTCAATTATTAGGTACTTATTATCATAATTTTGTAACTCATTTACTTGAAGGTGAGTTCCAAAGAAGAGTATATGAACTTGCCGAAAAAGGTACGCCTCTTACAGCGACATCATTCTGTGAAGTTAAAGGGAATGTTTTAAAAGAATTTTGGGGTGATTCTGTTGAACTAGATGAAGGTGCAAGTTTAACTTGGATGCGCCAGCCGCACTATTATATGGGTCTTTATCCATATACTTATTCTGCTGGATTAACTGCATCTACCGCTATTTCACGAAGAATTGCAAAAGAGGGTCAGCCTGTTATTGATGCATGGATTGAAGTATTAAAAACAGGTGGATCAAAAAAACCAGTTGACCTATTAAAAATGGCTGGTGTTGATTTAACAACAAGTGCACCAATAAAAGAAGCTGTTGAATATGTCGGTTCATTAGTTACTGAATTAGAGTCACTTTTCTAATTACATTTTGAGATTCTTTTGTAAAACAAAAAAGCCCACGAATATTTTTCGTGGGCTACTTTATTTATTAATCTACGTAACGAATAATGTCTGAAACTTCTTTACGTGCAAGTTTTTTTGCTGGTTCAGAAGGATATCCAAGTGAAATGACCATGTTAATTTCGCGGTCTTCTTCGATTTCTAAATACGTTCTAAGTTTATCTTGAGCTAATAGGACTGGACCTGTCATTGGACATGTTCCTAAACCTAATGCATGTGCTGCTAACATTAAGTTTTGTGATGCTAAGCAACTACTTTTAATTCCTTCTTCTTTCCAAACTTCATTTTCAACAAAGCCAATTGGATCAAATATTTTTGTTCTGAATTTTGATTCATAAGGTGTTGCTAAACAAATAATTAAAACTGGTGCATCTCTAAATGCTGTTGCATAAGGACCAAAAGAGCGAACTAATAATTTACCTTCTTTTTCTAATCCTTTTTCTTTTGCTTTTTCAGCTACTTCATGTAGTGAATCCCATGTCATCTCTTCAATTTTTTTAATTTTGTCAGTGTTTTTAATAATGATAAACTCCCAAGTTTGTGAGTTTGTATCACTTGGAGCATAACGTGCGCAGTCGATAACTTCTTCAATTATTTCATTTGAAACTGCTTGATCAGTAAATTTTCGAATACTTCTTCTTCCGTGAATAATTTCTTTAAATGAATTGTAATCCATGCTTCCACCCTTTATTATATATGCTGATCTTCATTCATCCCCTGATGTTTTACTAATTCATAGTAAAAACCTTGTTTATCAATTAGTTCTTCATGTGAACCTCTCTCTATACACATTCCATTTTTCAAAACAAGTATTTGATTAGCATTTTTAATTGTATTAAGTCGATGAGCAATCACAAAGCTTGTTCGGCCTTGCATTAGTCTTTGTAAAGCTTCTTGAATTTTAATTTCAGTAATTGTATCAATGCTACTTGTTGCTTCATCTAAAATTAAAATTGCGGGATTTGCTAGAATTGCTCGAGCAATTGAGAGAAGTTGCTTTTGACCTTGACTAATTTGCTGATCATCTTGTTGTAAAATTGTATCATATCCTTTTGTAGTTTTCATAATAAAACTATGTGCATTGGCAAGTTTTGCAGCCTCTTCTACTTCTTCATCTGTTGCATCTAAACGACCATATCGAATATTTTCTCGAATTGTTCCTTTAAATAAAAATGAATCTTGTAAAACAAATGCCATTTGCTGTCTCAAGTTTTTTCTAGAATATTGTCCAATACTTACACCATCTATGAGTATATCACCACTATTGATTTGATAAAAGCGTGAAAGTAAATTTACGACTGTTGTTTTACCTGCACCAGTTGGCCCAATTAATGCGATTGTTTCACCTTGTGATACTTTGAATGAAACATTTGTTAATGTATTTGTATCTTTCCCATATGAAAAATTAACATTTTTATATTCAACTTCACCTTGAATAACTTTTTCATCGTTAATAATGTGGGATTCATCAATTGCTTCAATATCTTCATCGATGATTGAGAATACTCTCTCAGCACCAGCGATTGCAGAAAGTAATGTATTAAACTGATTTGATAAATCATTTAGTGGTCGTGTAAATTGTCTTGAATACTCCGTAAAAACAACAATTGTACCAATAGAGATATGTCCTTTATAGGCAAAGTAACCACCAATCCCTGCGATGATTGCATAACTTACATTGTTTAATACATTCATAAATTTAGGAATAAATCCGGCAAAGATAAATGCCCAGAATCCTGAGTTTTTCAATTTTTCATTTTTATTTAAAAAATCTCGAATCATTTTATCTTCTTGAGAAAAAGTCTTGATGATTCTCTGTCCGGAAACTGTTTCTTCAATAAAGCCATTTAACTCGCCTAGGTTACGTTGTTGGATTTTATAAAGCTGGCCAGTTCGGTGCGTAATCCATTTTATTCCAATTATTAAAACTGGTACAATTGATAAAGTCAATAAAGTTAAGATTGGACTATACCAAAGCATCACTGAAATCGTACCAATTAAAGTTAAAACACTTGAAAATACTTGAATCACTGAAGTATTTAAAGTCGAACTTACATTTTCCAAGTCATTTGTTACGCGGCTCATTAATTCTCCATGTTGTCTTTTTTCAAAAAATGACATAGGTAATTTATGAAACATATTAAATAGTTCTGTTCTCATTTTAGTTACAGTGTTTTGAGCAATATCGATCATCCAAAAATTTTGTAAAAACAATGATGCTGAATAACCTAAGTAAATAAACACTAAAGCAACGATTAACAAACTTAAACCACTTAAATTATTTTTTAAAATATAATGGTCGATTGAATAACCAACTAGTACTGGTCCTAATAAACCGAGTACGGAGCTTGCTAAAACCATTAAAAGAACGAAAGCTAATTTCCCTTTCATTAATGCTAGGTAAGACCATATTCTTTTCAATGTTGAGGAAACATTATCTGCTCTAGCAGCATCTTTTTTCTTCTTATTCTTTGATAATTGTAAATGCTTATATCGGAAGGGTTTAGTTAGCTCCTTTAACATGATGAATTTCCTCCTTCCCATATTGAGAATAGTAGATTGCTTTATATAGTTTTGAATCTTTTAATAAAGATTCATGTGTGCCCTCTTCTACAAGTTCACCTTCATCTATAATTAATATTTTATCTGCATTTTTAGCAGTGCTGATTTTTTGAGTGATGATTAGTGTCGTACACTCGTAATTTTTTAAAGCTTCAATCAAACTAGCTTCAGTTTTTAGATCTAATGCACTCGTACTATCATCAAGTAATAAGATACTAGGATTTCGAAGGATTGCTCTTGCAATAGAAAGTCTTTGTTTTTGACCACCTGATAGGTTAACACCTTTTTGACCTATTAAACTTTCATATCCATCAGGAAAACTCAAAATTGAATCGTGAATTTGCGCATGTTTAGCAGCTAAATAAACTTCCTCATCGGTTGCATTTTCTCGACCCATTAGTAAGTTTTCTTTAATTGTTCCTGTAAAGAGGAGCGCTTCTTGCGGTACATATCCAATCTGTCCTCTTAGTTGCTTACTGTTTATTTTTCGGATATCTTGATCATCAATTAATATTGTTCCAGATTGAACATCGTATAAACGAGGGATTAATTGAAATAAAGATGTTTTTCCAGAACCTGTTGAACCAAGTATCGCAATTGTTTGTTCTGGGTATGCAACAAATGAAATATTTTTTAACACTTCTTTTTCAGAATTCGGATAACTGAAAGAAACTTGATGGAATTGAATTTTTCCTTCTAATCGATTTGCTAGATGGTTCCCTTCATTTTTTTCTACGAAGTCTTCTTCAATCGTTAATATTTCATCGATTCGTTCAGAAGAAGCTCTCATTCTTGAAAACGCACTAATAATAAATGAAAAAACAGTAAATGATGAAGTAATTCGAGAAATATAATTTACGATTGCAACAATATCTCCTATATTTGTTTCATGTGAATGTACTTTACTATTCCCAAACCACAAGACAATTAATATGGCAGCATTCATAAATAGAAGCATGACTGGCATCGTAATTTCCATTGTTCTCAGAGCAATAGAAGTTTTTTGTTTTAAATTTTGATTTATCTGTTTAAATCGATTATTTTCATGGTCATTTCGTACAAAGGCTTTAATTAATTTCATTCCGACTAAATTTTCTCTTAGCACACTATTTACAATATCCACATTATCCTGGACCGTCTTAAAAAGCCTTCTACCTTTTTTAACCATCCAATTTAGGAACATAAACAAGAAAGGTAAAATTAAAAATAGAATAAATGAAAGTTTCCAATTTAAAATTAATGCCATTACGACACTACCAGTTACGATTAATGGCGCTCTCAAAATAATCCTTAAACTCATAAATACTGCACTTTGTAATTGTGATACGTCATTTGTCAATCTAGTAATAATGGATGAAGTTGGTATATAACTAAATGTCGTAAAAGAAAAAGTTTGCACTTTCTCAAATAGTGTTTTCCTTAACGTAAATGAATAGCTTTGAGCAATATGTGTAGCATAAAATGTATTCATTACTCCTCCAATAAATGCAACGATCGATAGTACGATCATGACAATTCCCCATTTTGTAACATAAGCCATGTCTTTTTGAACGATTCCATTATTAATGATATTAGATAGAATATATGGTTGAAATAATTCAACTACTAGTTCTAAAAATAAAAAGAAGATTGCCGCAAAAATTGTTATTTTATAAGGTTTTAAAAATTTAAAACTATTCACTTTAGTCACTCCCCTACTAAAGAGGTAATGATTAAAAACCCCTCCGTATTTTTTTATCTTTTTTTAATAAATCTACAATAATCTTAATAAAGTCAATTAAAACAGGAAAAGAACTCGTAATTAAACGAGTCCTCCTCATAAAAAGTTATCATTCGGTGATCGATAAAAATTCCTCAACGTCTTTAAGAGATAGTTTTACCGCCTTCTCCCAAAAATCGCGTTTTGTTAAATCGACACCTAAATGTTTTTGAGCTAATTCTTCAACTGTCATAGAAGCTGTATCTTTTAAAAGAGCAATATATTTCTGTTCATAGCTCTTACCTTCTTCCAGTGCTTTTGCATAAATTCCTAATGAGAATAAGTATCCAAAAGTGTATGGGAAGTTATAAAACGGCACACTTGTGATATAAAAGTGAAGTTTTGATGCCCAGAAATGTGGATGATACTCTTCTAAAGCCCCACAATACGCTTCTTTTTGAGCTTCTTCCATCAATTCATTTATTTTATTTTTACTTACAACACCATTTTTACGCTCTTCGTAAAAACGTGTTTCAAACAAGAAACGAGCATGAATATTCATATAAAATGCTACACTACGTTGTATTTTGTCTTCCAGTAGAGCTAAACGCTCTTGATCAGAACTCGCATTTTTAACAGCAGCATCAGCTACAATCATTTCTGCAAATGTAGAAGCTGTTTCGGCAACATTCATTGCATAATACTTATTAAGCGTATGAACATCCTTCATCGCAAATGAATGGAAAGCATGACCTAATTCATGTGCTAATGTTGAAACATTCGAAGGTGTACCTGAATATGTCATGAATATACGAGATTGACTACTTTCAGGAAATCCTGTACAGAAACCGCCTGGACGTTTTCCTGCACGATCCTCTGCTTCAATCCAAGAGTCTTCGAAAGCCATCTTTGTAAAACTAGTTAATTCATCACCAAATTTACCAAATTGATTTAATATAAATTCTGCACCTTCAGAATATGAAACCGAGGAATCAATATCAGCAACAGGCGCATCTAAATCATACCAACTTAATTTCTCTACGCCTAGTAATTTAGCTTTTCTCTCTAAATAATCAACAAATGGAGCCTTATTGTCGATGATTGCACCCCACATTGAATCAAGTGTTTCTTGACTCATACGATTGATCGATAATGGTTCTTTTAATACATTATTCCATCCACGTTGTCCGTATACACTTAAACGAAAACCTGCAAGATGGTTTAAGATTTTAGCGAAATAATCTGACTCCTCACCCCATGTTTCTTCCCATTTCTCAAAAATCTCTTTACGCACATTGCGATCTTTTGAAGAAAAGAGATTTGAAGCTTGACCAACAGATAAAACTTTATCATCATGTTCAATCTGCATTTTCCCTACAACAGTATCGTACATTTGGCCCCAACCATGATATCCATCAACTGAAAGAGCAGTAATTAATGCCTCTTGATCAACTGATAATAATTCACTAGCTTTTTGACGACGCTCGTTTAATGCGAAAGAAATTTCCTTAAATTCATCAGTTTCTAACATATCTTTCCAAACAGAATCTTCAATTTTAGTTAATTGATTATGGAATTTTGTTAAGGAAGTAGAAAATGTTGCATAAAGCTGCGTTAAAGTTCCTCTTAATAAATTAGCCTTTTGATCAGCCATATTTTGAGCTTGTAAACAACTAACAAACCCACCAGCTTGTGATAATTTTTTACCTATTACTTCAATATTACCTATGATATCAGCTAATTCCTCGATTTCATCACTACTTTTAGGTGCAGAAAACAAAGAAACTTTTCTTTCTAATCTTTCTACTAAACTAGTAATTTCATTTATGTATGTTGCGAATGCAGGAGATTCACTGCCTCCTTTAAAGAAAACATCTAAATCCCATGTAAGTGAATATGTATTAGTTGACATACGACCCCACCTTTTGGTTTTATAAGTACATTTTTTATTATACATTATTCAAAATATTTAGTCTAATCATACTACTTTTAACAATATTAAAATCCTACACAAGCTTGTTGAAATATGCTGAAATCGTACATTTTGTCTACTATGAAAGAAGAATGGTATGTTTGTTTCTGATGAAAGTTGTCTTTAGTAAATTTTAGTAATACATAAATCTAATTTCATGGCTGAAAAACTTTATCAAATATTACAAAACCGCACGAATTGTTACATTGTTTTTTAATTTCAAATTAAGATAACTCATAATTTTGTGGAAAAAAATTCGTTTTTCTAAACTTTTAAATACATAATTGAAAATTTTTTACTGTTTAACTTTCCCCATTCACCATATCATTTCAACTCTCTAACCCAATAAAATCAAGCATCCTAGTTCATATTTAGGGGATCGACATTTTAAATTGGAACCATGTCGAAATAACCTGTAACAATTATGCAGAATTTATAGAAAATTATAAAAATAAGTAATATATTTGTAATATAAAATAAAACCACTGAAATCTTATTGTCATATTGCCATGGTAAAGTATTATACATAGAAGATGAACAGGAGCGGAAATATGAAAAAATTAATGACATGTTTTGTTACTACTGTTATTCTAACAATGGGATTTACGACAAATACATATGCAGCAACTTATAAAGTTAAATCTGGGGATACTTTATCTGCTATCGCAAAAAAACAAAAGGTAACAGTTTCTCAAATCAAATCTTGGAATCATTTAAAATCAGACCTTATTAGAGTAAATCAAGTATTGCAAATTAAACCTGCAACTAAGAAAACAACGACTAAAAAATCAACAGCTAAAAAAACAACGGCTAAAGCTGCTAAACCTTATAAAGTAATTAAAATGAAAGCTACAGCTTACACTGGTAGCTGCAAAGGATGTAGTGGTATAACAGCTACTGGCATAAATTTAAAAAAGAATCCAAAAGCAAAAGTTATTTCTGTGGATCCAAAAGTTATTCCACTAGGCTCTAAAGTATATGTTGAAGGTTATGGCTATGCCATTGCTGGAGATACTGGCGGTTCACTAAAAGGAAATAAAATTGATGTATTTATCCCAAGTCAGAAAAATGCCCTAAAATGGGGAGTTAAAACAGTTACTGTAAAAGTTTATAAAAAATAAGACGAGCCGTTCTATGGGCTCGTTTTTCTATTTCTAATTACATTCTGATCTAAATCATATCAAAATTCATTTCTCTTTTCTTCATTTCATTGAATTTCTAACTTCTTTTTTTCGATTAATTTGCAATATATTTTCTATGTGAAATTTCCAATTTATTTTATCCCCTATTCCTAATCTTACCAATAATTTTATCTATTTTTAGCTTCATTTTAATTACAAAAACTTTATCTAGCATATTTTCCGTATAAGTAATAAATAATAAGATTAACTATTATATTTCGGAGATGAAGCTAAAATGAATGATAAACGTTTTACGATAACTGGAACCGACATAGATGAAGTGAAAAGAAAAAATGCACATTCTGGTTTAACCTATAATCAAGTTAAGCAATTACTTGCTGAAAAATATCGAAAAGAAAGGGAAAAATAAAATCTATTAATATTTGTACATTAATAGAAATTATTTGTAACTCCTCTTTAAAATAATAAACCACTCAACGATTCCTTGTTGAGTGGTTTATTTTTAATTTGAGTGGATTGAATGTTTAACTGTTGCACCTTTGTTTTCTATTTTCAATTCACTTACATCACAATTTGGAAATAATCGTGTAAAGTAGTTTATTGCTTCAGTACAACTTTCAATTGAAACAAAGGCTAGTACTGTAGGACCGGCACCACTTAATACAAAACCATGTACGTATTTTGGTAATTGGATTTGTTTTAAAGTGTCGAGCTCTTTTACAATTTTGCATCGATATGGTTCGTGGAACAGATCTCGTTTCATCATATCGCCTGCTAAAGCCCAATTTTCTGTTAATAATGCTAATACTAATAGATTACTGTAGCTGCTAGATTGTATAGCGTCCTTAAAAGGAATCGTTGATGGTAATATATTTCTTGCATGGACAGTTTCTAATTCGTATTTTGGTATAATTGCAACAACTGACACCTTATTTAATGTCGAGTGTTGGATATATGCTTTTCCATCTATAAAAGTCCCAATAACTAAACCGCCATAAAGTGATGCACCTACATTATCCATATGACCTTCAAGTTTCGTTGCGATTTGAAGCTGTTGTTCTAGAGATAATTGAAGATTACAAAGTTCATTCGCTAGTATAATGCCACCTACTATTGCTGAGGCACTACTGCCTAAACCTCTTGTTAACGGAATATTACTTTCAAGCTTTAAATGACAAGTTGGCAACTGCTTATGATATGCTTTTGCCACATCAATAGCTGTTTTTAAGATTAAATTTGTTTGATCAAGTGGGATATCTTTCAAGTATTCACTAAATCCCTCACAGCTATATTGATCGTGATCAAATACTTCAATCGTTAAGTATCGATCTAAAGCGATACCAATTGAATCAAAACCAGGTCCTACATTTGCAGTGCTTGCAGGAACTGTTATTTGGAAAAGTTTTTTCATATCGAAACCACACCTTGTAAATGTTCTAATACAGTCTTTTCTTCATTCGGTAACAATATTGGTTCAATTTTACTTGATTGAATGGCGATATCTGGATCCTTTAATCCATTACCCGTTAAAATGGCTACTACTTTTGAGCCTTTTTTAATTACACCAGACTGAACTTGTTTAAATACTCCAGCAACACTTGCACATGAACCTGGTTCTGCAAAAACGCCTTCTTTTGATGCAATCCATTTATATGCTTGTAGGATTTCCTCATCAGATACACTATCGATTGCACCGTTTGATTGCTCAATTGCATTTACTGCGTGTTCCCAACTTGCTGGGTTACCAATTCGAATAGCTGTTGCAATTGTTTCAGGATTTTCAATCTTTTTATTGTTAACAATTGGTGCTGCACCTTCTGCTTGAAATCCGTGCATTTTCGGTAATTGATAACCTTTTGATGTATTATATTCATTAAATCCTTTCCAATAAGCTGTAATATTCCCTGCATTTCCGACTGGAATTGCTAATATATCTGGAGCTTCTTCCAATTGCTCACAAATTTCAAAGGCAGCTGTTTTTTGGCCTTCGATTCGATATGGATTTACGGAATTTACTAATGTAATTGGTTCAGACTCACTTATTTTTCTTACCATTTGTAAAGCGTGATCAAAATTCCCATCAATACTAATAATATGAGCTCCATACATGACTGCCTGCGCAAGTTTACCATATGCAATTTTGCCATTAGGAATAATAACAAAACATTTCATACCAGCTCTTGCAGCATAAGCAGCAGCTGCAGCAGATGTATTACCTGTTGATGCACAAATAATCGCTGAACTTCCTGCTTCCTTTGCCTTAGCAACAGCCATTACCATCCCACGATCTTTAAATGAACCTGTAGGGTTTAGCCCTTCTAATTTTACAAATAACTCAATTCCCCACTCCTGTGATAAGCGAGGTAAAAACAGTAATGGCGTATTTCCTTCATTTAAAGTTAATTTCGGTGTTTCTTCATTGATTGGTAAGAAATTTGAATATTTATCGATTAATCCATTATACATCGTGATCTTCACCTGCAATTCGATAATAGCTACGTACTTCATCTACTACATCAGATTTTTCAAGGCTTTCAATTACTTTTTTGTAAGATGAGTATGATGCTTGGTGTGTTACTAAAATGATTTCAGCAAGACCTTTATGCTTTAATGGAACTTGAATAATTTTCTCAAAACTGATATCAGATTCAGTAAAAATAGACGTAATTTCAGCAAACGAACCTAATTGATCTTTAACTGTAAAGCGGAAGAAAGATTTAAAATAAATTTCATGATCTTCTTTTATTTCTTTTGGATATTGTGGTAAAACAGCACTTGTACCGTTTACTCCTAATCGCATGTTTTTCATTACTGCTACTAAATCTGAAACGATTGCAGTTGCAGTTGGTAAACTACCTGCACCTGGTCCATAGAACATCGTTTCTCCAACAGCTTCACCATATACATAAACTGCATTAAATTCATTGCTAACAGAAGCTAATGGATGATTATGTGCAATTAAAGTTGGTCCAACACTCACTTCAATTCGATTATCATTTCTCTTCGCATAACCGATAAGTTTCATTGTATAACCGAAGTATTTAGCAAAATCAATGTCTTCTGAGGATACTGAACTAATTCCACGTACTTGCACGTCTTCTAGTTCAACATCCATTGAAAAACCTAATTTAGCTAAAATTGTCATTTTTCTCGCAGCATCTAATCCTTCAACGTCAGATGTTGGATCTGCTTCTGCAAAGCCGAGTTCCTGAGCTTCTTTTAACACATCTTCATATGCTTTTCCTTCATTGCTCATCTTTGTAAGAATAAAGTTTGTTGTTCCATTTACAATTCCCATTAATTTATTTACGCGGTCTGAGGCTAAACCATCTACTAAACTACGAATAATCGGGATTCCACCAGCAACGCTAGCCTCATAAAATAAATCGCATTTATTTTCATTTGCTACACGGAGTAATTCAGTACCGTATAAAGCCATTAAATCTTTATTAGCTGTGACAACATGTTTTTTATTGCGCAGAGCATGGAGTATGTATTTTCTTGCATCTTCAATTCCACCCATTACCTCTACAACAACATCTACTTCAGCATCATCTAAAATTTCATATGCATTTGTTGTTAATAAATCCTTTTGAATTGAAATTGAACGTTCCTTTTCAAGGTCCTTTACAAGAACCTTTTTTACTTGAACAGAACAACCGATTTGATGGGCTAATCTGTCCTGATGATCTTCAACAATTTTTACAACACCACTTCCAACAGTTCCAAGTCCTAATAGGCCGATAGATATACAGTCCTTCATATGATCTCCTCCGTTAAAATTTGATATTATTTCCATTATGGGAATGTTTTATGAAAATAGCAAACACTTTTTTTAATTTTCCAATTATTTTTTTTTAGTATTTGACAAAATTATGAAACTTAAAATATAACATTATAAATTGTAAGGGGTTTCTTGATAAACGTAATAATTTAACCAATTAGAGAAAAGTAGATTCGCATGACTTCTCCAACGTACAATTGGTGGTTGTTTCGGATTATCATTTCGGAAATAGTTTTTTGGAATAGCAATTTCCGCTCCTCTTTGTACATCTCTTTCATATTCTGATTTTAAAGTATTTATACAATATTCATGATGTCCAGTTGCAAAAATTTGCTTTCCATCCTCATTAGTAACAAGATGGACACCTGCATCGTCTGATAAACTCAAAATCTTCAATTCTCCTATTTGATCGATGTCTTCCTTCCTAACTTCAGTATGTCTTGAATGAGGTACATAATACTCGTCATCAAAGCCACGCACTAGTTTCACAAAGCGATCCTCTACTGAGTGTGGGAAAACACCAAACATTTTTTGATCTAATGTATATTTAGGAACACCGTAGTGATGATAAAGACCTGCTTGTGCACCCCAACATATATGCAATGTAGAAGTTACATTTTCTTTTGTATAGTCCATGATTTCTTTAAGCTCCGACCAATACTCAACTTCTTCATACTCCATTGTCTCAACCGGTGCACCGGTAATAATAAAGCCATCATATTTTGAATTTTGAATTTGTGAAATTGTTTTATAAAAGCTTGAAACATGCTCCTCTGAAACATTTTTAGGTTTATACGATTCCGTACCGATTAAATCGACCTCTACTTGTAAAGGGGAATTAGCAATTAAACGTAATAATTGTGTTTCCGTTTCAATTTTAGTTGGCATTAAATTTAAAATGCCTATTTGAAGCGGCCTAATATCTTGTGACTCCGCTCGCTCTTTCGTCATATAAAAAACATTTTCTTTTGTTAGTATTTCAGTAGCAGGTAAATCTTGATTAATAATTACAGGCATTTTTTCCACTCCTCTTTTTCTTAGGAAAAAGGTAGTAGATTGATGCATGAATTATTTCTACTACCTTTAAATTTTTGTTTTATTGATTCAAATGAATAATTATTCTTTCTTTTTAAACCGAAAAATATCTTCCATCTTTATGCGAGAATACCATTGCAGTTACAGATGCTTCTGGTAACATCATAAATCCTTCTGTCAGATTAATCCCAATTTCATTTGGGTTAATTAACTTAAATAGCTTTTCTTGATCTTCTAGATTTGGACAAGCAGGATAACCAAATGACACCCTGATTCCTTGATATCTTGCTTTAAAACGCTCAGACATCGTGAAATCTGGACGATCTGGGAATCCCCATTTTTCTCTCATCAGCATATGCGTTTTCTCGGCTAAACCTTCTGCTAATTCTAGCGCTAATGAGAATAAAACATGACTCTTTAAATATTCCCCTTCTTGTTTCAATCTTTCAGCAATATTTCTTACTCGTGGGCCTGATGTTACAGAGAAGAACCCAACATAATCCATCTCTTCACCAACCGGATTTAAAAAGTCGCTTATACAAAGGTTTGGCTCTTTTCTTTGTCTTGGAAATTGAAAGCGCTCAATTGTTTTTTTCGTTTCAGAATCATAGATAATGACATCATTGCCATCACTTTGAGCAGGGAAAAATTGATAGATTACTTTACAGTCAAAATATTCATTTCCATCTTTTAAGAATTCTTGAACTAACTCGTATAACTCTTGGCCACGTTCTTGATTTTCCCATTTACCTTTTACTCCTAAATGATGACCAATTAGCATTTGGTAATTAATAAACGGTGCCACTTGAGCTACTGGAATATTTTTTATAACCGTTTTACTTAAAGATGAAGGAACAAGACAATCCGACTTTTGTATGGCTGATCTCTTTGTACTAATTTCAGGAACAGGCACTTCAATTATGTTGTCTATTTTTTTAATTGCCTTTTTCTTTTCTTCTAATGCTTTTAATTCAATAGGATTAACAATTTTATTTGCAAAATCTAATCCAGTCATTGCGTCATTTGAGTAAACAACTAATCCATCGTAAATTGGCTGAATACGGTTTTCAGTAAATTTTCTAGTTAATGCAGCGCCTCCAACTAATATAGGTGTGTTTATTCCTGCACTTTTTAAGTCACCTGCTGTAATAACCATTTGTTGCGCAGATTTTACTAATAAGCCCGATAATCCAATAATGTCTGGTTTGTTTTCACGAATCTTTGTAATTAAATCATCTGGTCGAATATTAATGCCTAAATTGACAACATCAAACCCGTTATTTGTCAAAATAATATCAACTAAGTTCTTTCCGATATCATGAACATCACCTTTTACTGTTGCTAAAATGACTTTTCCTTTTCGAGAGCTTTCAGTTTTCTCCATAAACTGCTCTAAAAAGTTTACAGATGCCTTCATTACTTCAGCACTTTGTAATACTTCAGCAACGATTAGCTCATTATTATTAAAAAGTCTTCCAACTTCATCCATTCCAGTCATAAGTGGGCCATTAATAATATTTAACGGTGTGTCACCACGATCGAGACAAGCTTGAAGATCTTCTATTAACCCTTGCTTTGATCCTTCAACTACACACGCGGCTAATCTTTCTTCAATTGGAAGTTGTTCTTTTGGTTTTTCTTCTTTCTTTACTGAATTTCTAAAATGCTCTACAAATTTATCTAATGTTTCTTGTGACGTATGAAATAATAAATTCTCAGCTAGCTCACGTTCTATAGCAGGAATTGAAGCAAATCGTTCTAGTTTCTCAGTATTTACGATCGCGTAATCAAGTCCAGCTTTTGTAGAATGATATAAGAAAACTGCATTTAACACTTCACGCCCAGCATTTGGTAATCCGAATGAAATATTACTTAAACCTAAAATCGTTAAACACTCAGGAAATTCATCCTTAATTAGTTTAATGCCATCAATTGTCGCTTTTGCTGAACCGATATATTGCGTATCACCTGTTCCAACAGGGAAAACAAGCGGATCAAAGATAATGTCTGTTGCACGAATTTTATATTTTTGAGTTAATAGTTGATAACTTCTTTTTGCAACTTCCAATTTTCTCTCTGCCGATACAGCCATCCCATCTTCATCAATCGTACCAACAACGACTGCAGCACCATATTTATGAATGAGAGGTATAATTTTCTCAAATCGTTCCTCTCCGTCTTCAAGATTTATCGAATTAATAATTGCTTTACCTTGAATATAAGTAAGTGCTAACTCAATTACTTTTTCATCAGTTGAATCAATCATGATAGGTACTTTTACTTTATTAACTAGCTGCTTTAGGAAATTTTCCATATCTTCAACTTCATCACGATCAGGATCTGCCATACATACGTCGATGACATGGGCACCCTTTTTCACTTGAGCTCTAGCAATCTCTGAAGCATCTTCAAATTTTCCATCAGCTATTAAATTTTTAAATTTACGAGATCCAATAACATTTGTTCTTTCACCGACGAAAAGTGGTCTCATACTATCGTCATAACAAAGTGATTCTAAACCACTAACCGCATGTTCTTCTCTTTTTTTAGGTTGACGAGGCGTTATGCCACTCACTGCTTCTTTCATTGCTCTAATATGATCAGGTGTCGTTCCACAGCACCCACCTATAATATTGATCCAACCTTGTTCAGCAAAATCACGTACTTTGTGCGCTAAAGATTCTGGTGATTCATGGTAATGTCCATCTTCATCTGGTAAACCAGCATTTGGATAACATGAAACAAATGTCTCAGATAGCTCTGACAAGGAACGAACATGATCCCTCATAAATTCAGGTCCTGTTGCACAGTTTAATCCAACTGAAATTGGAGAAATATGTTCAATTGCTAAGTAAAAAGCATCAATTGTTTGACCTGCTAATGTTGTCCCCATCGGTTCAATCGTTCCTGAGATCATAACTGGTAATTTTTTATTTAATTCGTTAAATGCATTACTAATTCCGATACAAGCTGCTTTCACATTTCTCATATCTTGACAAGTTTCAACTAATAAAACATCTACACCACCGTTAATTAAGCCAGTTGCTTGACGTTTATATGCAGTAATTAATTCATCAAAAGTCACACCACCTGTTACGCTGATTGCTTTTGTTGTTGGACCCATCGCACCTGCTACATATACCTCTTTACCAGATGCTAAAACTGCTTGCTTTGCAATCTTTGCCGCAATTTCATTTAGTTCAATATCTAAATGTTGCAAATTATAATCAGATAAAACAATATTTGTTGCTCCAAAAGTGTTTGTTTCGATAATGTCAGACCCAGCGGCTATATACTCCTCATGAATTTCTTGTATTACATCCGGTCTTGTAACAACTAAATATTCGTTACAGCCTTCGTATTCTTCTCCACCAAAGTCTTCTGCTGTTAAGTCTCTTTGCTGGATCATCGTTCCCATTGCTCCATCAAGAAGTAATATTTTTTCTTTTAATGCTACATCTAAAGTTTTCATAGTTGGATCTCCTCTTTATTGCTGCTTTTAGTAAATTGAATTAAGTCCTCTGTTATTTCATACTTCAAAAATGGAGTGATAAAATAAATCCCGTTAAATTTATCCTTAACATAATCAATTAGCTCTTTCGCAATTTGTTTACCTTCATCAACTGCTCTTTCTGGTTCAACTGATGAAATTCTATTTCTTACCTCTTCTGATAAAGTAATTCCTGGTACTTCATAATGGATAAAATCAGCATTTTTCTTACTAACTAGTGGCATAATTCCAATAAAAATTGGCTGTTTTATATGACGTGTTGCCTCATATAATTTATCAATCGTTTCAAAATCATATATTGGCTGTGTTAAAAAATAATCCGCACCCGCCTCGACCTTTTTCTCAAGCCTTTTAATTGCTGCATCAAATTTTCGGACATTCGGATTAAAAGCAGCAGCGACTGAAAATCTTGTTCCATTTCCTAAGCTCTTACCGGAATAAAGTCTACCTTCATTCATTTCTTTAATCATTCGAATCAGTTCAAGTGATGCTACATCATAAACTGAAGTTGCACCTGGAAAATCTCCTACCCTTGCTGGATCACCTGTTATAGCTAGAACCTCATTTAATCCTAAAGTTGCTAACCCCATTAAATGAGATTGGAGTCCAATCATATTCCGATCTCTACAAGTTAGATGCGTCAAGACCGGTACATCCAGTCTTTGAAGCAGGGATGCCATCGCCACATTCGAAATTCTAGGTGAAGCTAAAGGATTATCTGCTAAGGTGATTGCATCAGCCCCTGCTCTATGTAATGCCTTCGCTCCTTCAAAAAACTTTCTTGTTTGTAATGTTTTTGGCGGATCTAGCTCTGCAATGATTGTCGTTTTATTTTTTGCCTTTTCTGCTAGCGTTTCATTCTTTTGCTCTACTTGCTTTGGAATTGTAATTTTAATTGCTCTGTTTTTCACTTCTTTTTTTGTAACAGGCTGTAAAGTATCAATCTTACTTCGTAAAGCAGCGATATGCGCTGGTGTTGTACCGCAGCATCCACCGATTAATCTTACACCTTGTTCAATAAATGGTTTTGCCATATCTTCAAAATATTCTGGATTCGATTTGTATACGTATTTCCCCTCAGTGTATAGCGGTAATCCTGAATTTGGGAATGCCGATAAATAACCATTTGTCGGTAATGAAACTGTATTTAATGACTCCAGCATATGAAGAGGTCCAAGATGACAATTGATTCCGACTACATCTGCACCTAAATCTACTAAATTAGGAAGAATTTTTTCAATATATTGCCCACTTTGCATGACGCCAATTTCTTGTAGTGTTACTTGGGCAATGATTGGTAAATCGGTTCTTCCTCTTAATAGATTGACAGCATCATATAATTCATTTTCATCATAAAATGTTTCAAGCATAATCCCATCTACGCCTTCTTCTAGTAAGGCTGAAGCTTGCTCAAGTATCATCATCTCACGTTCTAAAGCTGTCGTAAAAGTAGAACCTACATATTTCATTCCACCGATCCCACCAATTACTAAAGCTCTTCCTTTTGAAGCCGCTCTAGCATTTCTAACAGCCATTTGATTGATTTGCTTAACAAGCTTCTCCAAACCATATTGTCTCAGTTTTCCGGCATTAGCACCGTATGAATTAGTTTGAATCACTTCTGCGCCAGCATCTATATATTGTTCATGTATATGAATGATCCGATCACGCTCAGTAATATTAAGTTCTTCAAAACAACTGTGAAGTCCGCCAGAGTACAAAAGTGTTCCCATTGCGCCATCACCTAAAACAATTCCATCCTTTAACTTTTCCAATAAGCCCATTCAATCACTTCCCGTTTATATAAAATAAAAAACGCCATTCTCTCAACAAAATGAGAGAATGACGTTAAAGTACAGATTACGCCTTATCTCTCATGTTTTAAACATGCTGGATTTAGCACTTTTTAGCTTTCGCTAAAGTTGCCGGGTTTCATAGGGCCAGTCCCTCCACCGCTCTCGATAAGGATTATTTAGTTGTTATATTGAATATAAAACAGTTTACTATATTTATATGTTAAAGAAAAGACATTTATGGAAAGATTTTCAAAAATAAATATATTTTGTTAACATAATAGTATTATTTAACTATTTTTATAATGTGCTAGTGCTAATAGCGGATAAATTTCATTATAGCTATGATAGTGGATATAAAACTGACCGGGTAAGCCTAATCCTGTTGGGTAAGTTAATGCTTTATTAGTCAAATCAGTTTGATTCGTTAAAAATTTAATTCCTTTTCTAATTACTTCATCTTCTTTATTGCGAATTGAAAGTAAAGCATCAACTGCCCAGGCTGTTTGACTAGGAGTACTATATTTTAAAGGAACATATTTATTTTTAACAGCTGAAAGACCCGATTCTCCCCACCCTCCGTCTTCGTTTTGAATACTAACTAACCATTTCTCAGCTTTTTTAATTGCCTCATGATTTTTAGGAATCCCTACTGCTCTAAGACCAGTAATCGCTGCCCAAGTTCCATAAATATAACAAATTCCCCACCTACCATACCAGCTGCCATTTCTTTTTTGGTTTTTTAAAAGCCAATCAACTGCCTTTTTCACAATCGGGTCATCGTTTGAAATGGACGTATAATATCCAATAAATTCTAAAATGCGACCTGTTAAATCTGCAGTGGAAGGATCAATGATTGCATCTTTTGCATTTTCAATTGGCACAAATGTTAGCCACTTATTCGTTACATTTTTTTCAAATGCTCCCCAACCACCATCTTCATTTTGAAGTCCAAGTAAAAAATGTACCCCTCTTAACCAACGATCATGAATTGTGGATTGATCTAAAGCGCTTCTTGCTAATGCCCTTAAAGCAGCACCAGTATCATCATTATCTGGGATAAAAGAATTAACATCGGAAAAACCCCAACCACCAGGACTTACATTTTTAACATGAATCTTCCAATCACCAATACTATTCTGTTGTTTTTTAATTAAGTAACTTATCGATTTCGATACAATCGGATCACTTACTTTGTAACCAGCTTCTTGTATGGCATATGACAATAATGCAGTATCCCAAACTTTTGATGGCGAATTTTGAATATGAATTCCTGCTTCAGTATCAGCTGCATATGAAAGAAGTCCCTGTAGCGCATTTTGAATAACAGATGAAGTAGTTTCATAGCCTAAAGCCATTAAGGCATAAATCATATAAAACGTCGAAGTAGCATAGCTATAAAAAGTTCCATTTGTTTCAATACGATCAAGCATAAAGTTCTTTGCCTTTTCATATCCCTTTTGCTGAAAATAAAGAGGATATGAAGCTAACTTCTTTCCTTCTTCAAGTAAAAATTGATAAAAACTCCCTCGTTCTTCATAAAACCAATCTACCTCACTAGTTTCCATAAGATGATCGATATTTAGATCGTCATCCAATTTCACTTTAAATCGCTTATTTATACAAATGATCATTGGAACTAAATGAACTCTAGCATAATTGCTTAAATCAAATAAACTTAACGGTATTTTATCTGGCAGTAAAAAATAACTCATCGGAAAGTAAAATAATTTGGGATACTCAATCAAACCATGAGTAGCCAGAATCACCTTTAACATAAAATGTGTTTTTTTAATACCACCGTTTTCACGAATAAATTTTTCAGCTTTTTTCATACTTAAATGTTCTTTTGTATACTTTTTTGAGATTAATAAAGCTATGTAAGCTTGTACCGTTGCATTTAAGTTTCCTTCTTTTTCATCTTCGTATAATTTCCAGGCTCCATTTGGATATTGAAGATTGATGATTCGATCAATAATCCCGTCCATTACCTTTTGATTTTTGTATTCAAGATCATTCATTAATAAAATCATAAAACTATCCGTCATTAATGAACCTTCAAAACAAAATTCCCAAGTTCCATCTTCATCTTGTTTTGTTCTTAATCGTTTGATCCGCTCATCAATATTTCGTAAAACAATATTTTCGAGGTCCATTTTACCACCTCAGTTCAATTTTTTTCTAGCTGATGGTATTTCCCCATCCTTGTTGAATGGTCCATTTTAATTTCTTCTTGTTCAACATTACCTTCCATGTTTATTTTTTTACTAAAATAAACAATCGAAATAATAAATGCTAGAAAGCTAAATGGTAAAACAATTATTTTAAATCCGAACCACGTAAAAGAATGTAAAATATGAAAATAACTACCTAATAATAAGCAATAAGTAAGTAATATCAGGTCGAACACAATTACACCCAAAAATGATTTTACTATTTTTATTAAAAAAGGATTCATCTAGATCACACTCCTTTACTAATCTATGATTTAAATGTGAAATAATACGAATTTTTCTGTGTAATTAGTACCTGTTACTCTGGAAAACTACAATTTATTATGGGAATTTCATGAAAAAAATTTACTATAAAAATTCCCCCCTAAATTATTTAAATCTGAGAAATCTATTTAATGTCTAATCAAAATCTATTAAAAGTGAATATAGTGAGAGTAATGATAGAAAGGAGTGTTTTATACGATGGCAGCAGAATTTAATGATTTTAAAGAATTAATAGAAGAAATTCAAGAGATGATTGCAGCAGCTAATCTAGATGGCTCAATCAATTTTAATTTTTTCAACATTGAAATCAAAAAGAATCGCGTCCAAGTCGAACAAAGAGCTGAAGGCGGAGGACAAATTAATCGAAACGTTGGCATGAATGCAAATCAAGGCGGTCAAAACGCTAGAAACAATAGCCAAACATCAAATGACCATTCGCAATTTGCAGATGGAAATGGTAGAAGCGGTATTGCTGGTAAAAATAATGATGAATTAGGCGGACAACAAGGAATTAAAATCAGAGACAGCAAAATAAAAAGAAGCAAAATCAGAACAGATTCCGAACACAACGAAGGTTCAGAACCTGAAGAAGCAAACGGTGAACAATTCCAATTGCCAAGATTAAATAGACTAAATAGGACAGAATAAATGACTTTATTACTTACCTTAAGTTCAAAAAGCCATCGCTTTATATTGAATTTTTAAAGTGTGGACAAGCTTTAGGTGACGAATGAGTGAATCAAGTAAAAAACCCACAAGGATCATTAATTCCCTAGTGGGTTTACTTTTTTATGTATACGATTTCAGTTTAAAATTCTGGTAGATTACTCAAATTATTGTCTGCAATACCATCCGGTTCACTTCTTAAGATGTCACGACCATACTTATGGATTACGTCAACATGTGCTAAATTTCCACTCTTTGCTTCTTGTAAGGCTTGAAGATAATCTAGTTCACGATTTAAATTTGTTTTGAAACCAATTAAATCACCATCTTCATTTTTGCGAACTGCAACAATATGTTCCTTGTCTTGGTTAACTGTTTCGTCTACGTGCATTTGTTCGTCATCACTTTGATTTCTATACATTTCATATGCTTCTTCAAATCGATCTTGAGTCACTTTTTTTATCCTCCTTTTATCAATAGCCTTGCCATTGATGGTGGATGTAAAACAAATTTGTGTGCCAGATGAAGGAGAGTTTTAATTTTTAATAAAAAAACTGAATTAATAGTCTATTTATTATAATCGATCTTTATCTTCAAAGAACTGTTTCATAATTGACTTTTTCTTCAACTAATCCCTTATTTTGTACTATATTAGAACTTGCATTGACCTACATTCACTCAAATAAATGCACACTCAATCTATTTTAACAGTTCGTTACATATATTTTTTACCCATTCATGTTGATGATTCCAACATTTCCACACGTCATTCATCCATTTAATAAGCATTTTGTCGCGATTTTCTCCTGGTTGTTCTTTCATTACATCATATACAGTCAATGAATAGGCTGAATTTTCTGGCGGTTGTAATGCATCCCAATTATATTTTTGACGACTGAGAAGTGTATGGACACGTTGTACTTGTTTTCCGTTGAAATCATGTACTATAGCATAATACAATCCTATTACTGAAAAAGCCGCGGTAATGTTTTTCATATTATTCCCTGAATGCTGAGCAGCGTAAGTATCGATGGCATGCTGATGTATAAAATTAGTATCTTGTTTTTCTAATGTATAACTACTTAAATCACTATATATTTGAAAGCATTCATCTGTGGCATTGTATTTACTTGTCAATTTGTTTTGTTGATCATCGAGGCTTAAACCACAACCTGGGCACTTTATTATCTTTTCACTCGATTTTTCCATACTTTTTCTCTCATCTCCATTTTAGAACGCTTTTGTTGTGGCTTACATTTCAAGATACCGTAAATTATACTCCTTTAATACATCTAGCCATTTAGCGCATTAAAAAAGAGACTAATAAATAGTCCCAAGTTGTTTAACTATTGGAGTTTGCATTAGGATATGCAACAGTTTCCTAAAGGTGTAGCGTCAGGGCGAAAATAGTTTCCAATGACCTTCGGAGACCACTTCAACCTTTCCATCGATTACTTTGATGGCGGTTTGATCGTCAATCGCATACGCCGGTCCAAGCATCCCGGCTGCCCATCTCTCTGCGGCAGCAATGGTATTTCCCGGCAGCATCTCGTGATCTAGGTGCGGAAAGATTGAAAAATCAACCAATCTCAGTGTTTCATCGCCACCGTCTGGTGGAGTCCAGCCAACGAAGTATTCCCCTATTTTAGGTGACATCACCATGCTCCCAGCACTCATTCCCACATAGACTGATTTCAGTGAGGGTAAAAGGTCTGCCAAGCCGGATTGACGCATCCAGTGGCACAGGTAAAGGGCATCTCCGCCTGACACCAGCAATACATCTGTATCCTCAACAAGTGGTTTCCAGCGTTTTTCGTCGATGCTTGGCAATGCTGTTAGCTCCAAAACGCCGACAGATTTCCAACCTAGGCTTACCATGGGATTTTCTTCTTTTCCACTAATGAACTCCCAGGCTTTGACGCCAGGGCCAACCCAAGGGTGTCCATACATCGCAGTGGGGATACACAGGGCGTTGGAGTCAGCTATTGGCTTGCCTAACATGTCAACCAGCGCGTCGTGTATGCTTTTGTTAATGATGCCTCCAGATGTAAGCAGAAATTTCATAACTTCACTCCTTGTCTTTGTTCCGTACTATCAAGTTTTTTCATACTTCTATAATAACAATCTTAGCATTTATGAATGATAAAACATCAATTGTATCATTAGCTAAATTATCTATTTGAATACTGATGAAACTCATTCTGTCTTATACTTTAATTCTACAAAACCTATATAAATCCTTGTACAACTATCTTTCCAAAAAATTCAATAGCCACAGCGGAGACACATGATCTTTATCTAATGGACTGCGTTTGTTTTCTACAACATGTTCCAGAAAAAAATCTTGTAAATCTCCATTTAAAAATTCTTCTTTCCGGTTAATTTTATATTCATAAAAAAATCTATTAAACAGTTAATCTTGTTGTTGAACTAAATGCAACTTTTAAGTTTAACAACAAGATCGACTATTTGATAGAGAGGTTTTTGGAACTATTTATAAATACCTGGAAAAATAGGCTTTATAGGTTTACCAAATTTCCAAATAAAAGTAATTTAATCTCGACTAATGACTTAATACTATCTATTTTATGATTATGTTCAATTTCGTCATAAGACCATGAATCTCTAATAATATGAATTGCTTTCATCCCCGCATCTATAGCAGGTACAATATCACTTCTAAGTGAGTTTCCAATCATTACGGGATTATTTAATTTTTCCTGTAACTCAAGATACGTATTTACATCTTTTTTATTTGTAATAAATACATTATCAAAATGATGAACTAAGCCCGTTTCCATCACTCGCTTTGATTGCACGTCTTTTTCACCTAAAGTCAATATCGTCATACTTGCTACATCTTTGTGATTTGATAATTCTTCTATTATAAATGTGTCACTTTGCAATGGAATATTTACTTTAAATATCGTTTTTGCTAATGATTGTAATTGATCATTGACAATACTTGAAATCTCAATATTAAATCGTGTTGCCAATAAATCTAAAGTTGATTCCCAAGCATAAGGATACCTGGTTTTACTGAAACCCATCTCTTTAATTAGTTCCAAATCTATTCTATTAAAAACTTCTTTAATTTCATTTATGAGTACTTTTTCATCTAGCGCTTGATGTACTAGATTCGAACATAAATCTATATTATTTAAAAATGCGGCTTGGGTCTGAATTAATGTATCGTCTAAATCAAAAATTAAATCATATTTCATAATTAATTTATCTCACTTTCCAACTGAACCTAATTGTTATTTAATTTCACAGAGTTTATTGATCCAGCTTTACTAATTATATATGCTATTGTACCAAGTGTCCTTATTTTATTCTTTTAAAAAAAGAGTTACTTCCTCATAACAAGTTCAAGTCGTAATATTCCTTCATAATTTTGAATATTACTTCCTCATAATAGGCATTAATTAAAATAAACCCAAAATTGGCGAATAGTAGACAAACTCATTTTCAACGTGTTGAAAATGCCACGAAAATTTCGTGGCATTTACTTGACGAATTCTTTTTTCAACAGTATGTAATTAATGACCTTTTATGAAACTTATGCAAATAAAACACTAAGCAAACTTATTCTTCATTCAAATGATAAATTACCTGCACAACACCAGATGAAAACGTTCTAGTACTCACCAAAATTAGATTCTTTCTCTGTTTTATGTCAACAAATAAAGGTTTTCCTTCACCCAATATTACCGGATGGATTGATAATCTGAATTCATCTACTAGGCCAAGATTTATAAATGATGTAATAAGGCTAGATCCGCCATACAACCAAATATCTTTACCGGGCATTTTCTTTAATTTAGCTACTTCTTCAATTATATTTTCATTAATATATATTGCTTTGTTTTCAGAATTTGTTTGAGTTCTAGAAAACACATATTTTTCCTTGCTATGAACTAAATTCCACATTTCTTTATCAGTTTCAGAGACTTCTATGCTTGGATGATAATTTCCCCACAAATCATAGCTTTTTCGACCATATAAAATAGTATCTATTTGATTCAAGAAATTTGTGAATTCCATTTCGGGATCCATTATGCACCAATCAACTTCTCCATTTTTTCCTTCGATAAAACCATCCAATGTAACTGCTAGATCTAAAATTATTTTTCTTTGCTTTATGTTATTTGACAAAAGTGTTCCTCCTACTTTCACTTAGACATTTTTTAATTTTGTAATCCTCACCGAATATTTGTTCTTATTTTGATTATAGCAAGAACGCTTGATGGTATCAAATCTACCCCGCGAAACAAAAAACTCGCAAACAACAAAGTTTACGAGTTTTACATTTTACTTATTTAACAACTTAACCTTCTCAACAAGAAAGTTTAAGATTACATGTGCTGCGATTCTGCTTGTCATGTCGCGGAAATCGATTGTTGGATCAAGCTCAACAATATCCATTCCAGTAACTTTTGGATGAGATGCTAGATAACAAATGCCATCTAATAGAGTTTGACTGTCCATCCCTCCAGGTCCAATTGCTGGGCAACCAGGAGCGAATGCTTGGTCTAGTACGTCCATATCTAGGCTAATGTAGATTGAATCTACTTTGTCTACTAAATGGTTGATGCTCTCTTTCATAATTTTTGAGATTCCAAATTCGCGAACATCGCGCATTGAGTAGATTGTTACTCCGTTATTCACACCGAATTCCGTGTATGGAGCACTATTTGAAAAATTTCGAATTCCAATTTGAACTAAATGTTCACCTTTTAAAATACCTTCGTCAATTAAGCTACGGAAAGGTGTACCATTTGAACGACCACCATCTTCAGTATTTCTTAAATCATGATGGGCATCAAATTGGATAACTCCTACTGTTCCTCTTTCTTTTGCAAAAGCTGAAATACTTGGAAAACTTATTCCGTGATCACCACCTAAAATGATTGGCATCGTTTCCTTATATTGACCAAGTAATTCAGAGATTGTCGATTTAATACGATTTCTTGACTCTTCAAAATCAGTCACATGCATCGTAATATCACCAAAATCAGTTACCTTGTAATCTTTTAAATCGATTTGGTCTTCAATATGGTAAGTGCTGTAGCTACTTAACATTTTTCGAATTGAAGCAGGCGCGAAACTTGCGCCTGAATGACTAATTGATGTTTTAGATAATGGTACACCGATAATTGAGAAATTTGATGCTTCTGTTCCATTCCATGCAGTGATGATTTCATTTGCTTTTGTGACTTTTGAATCAATGAAAATAGCATCTCCTGCTTTTTTAAGATGTGATAGCGACATCGTGTTCACCTCTACTTACTACTAATTTACCATTCTTAAATACTGTTTCTACATGATTTACACCAAAATGGTAAGGTACATAAGTATAGTTTGGTACATTCCAAATAACGACATCTGCTTTACGACCAATTTTAAGTTTACCAGCTTGGTCGCCACGATTAATCGCGTATGATGAGTTAATCGTCACAGCATTCCAAATTTCTTCAGGCGTCATTTTTAGTTTAAGCATTGCAATTGTCATGATTAATTGTAAATTTTCAGTTGGGCAACTTCCAGGGTTGAAATCAGTTGCTAAAGAAACGGCTACGTTATTTTCAATCATCGCTCGTGCAGGTGCAAATTCAGGCTTATTCAAATAGAAAGTAGTACCTGGTAAAATAACACCGATTGTATTGCTCTTTCCAAGCATTTCTACACCTTTATTTGATGCTCCACATAGATGATCAGCAGAAATAGCACCGATTTCAGCTGCCATTTCAGTACCACCTAGAGGATCTATTTCATCTGCATGAATTTTAACACGAAAGCCTTGTTCTTTTGCTTTTAATAAAAATTCTTTAGATTGTTCTACTGAAAATACACCTGTTTCAGCGAATACATCTACAAATTCAGCTAGTTCTTCTTCTTTAATGACATCTAATAAAGAAAGCATTTTTTCTAAGAAAGCTTCTTCGTTTCCTTTATACTCTTTTGGTACTGCATGCGCACCTAAGAATGTCGAAACCAAATCAATATCATGCTCTTTTTGTAATTCCTTCGCAACTCGAAGTTGTTTTAATTCAGTTTCTTCATCAAGTCCATAACCACTTTTTGCTTCAACTGTTGTTACACCGAATGAAAGCATTCTGTTTAAGTGATGAATCGTTTTCTTTTTTAAATCTTCATGTGAAGCTAATTTAGTTTGACTTACAGTAGAATGGATCCCGCCACCCATTTCTAATATGTCTAAATAAGAAGCACCTTGTAATTTCAAACTAACTTCATGCTCACGTGATCCTCCAAAGACCACGTGAGTATGAGGGTCAACTAAACCTGGAGTGACTAGTTTTCCCTGGCAATCAATTACTTCTTTTGCATCTATTTTCTGTTCGTTCATTTGTCCGATATAAATAATTTGCCCATCTTTCCATGCGATTTCTGCATTTTCTAAAACAGGAAGATTACTCATGTCTTTTCCATGAATTGGACCATCACCATGATCCATCGTTAATAATTGACCAATATTTGTTAATAGAATATCTGCTTTCAATTTTAACACCTACTTCATCATTGGGATGTTTACGCCTTTTGCTTTCGCAGTTTCAACAGCTAAATCATAACCTGCATCAACGTGACGAACTACACCCATTCCTGGATCTGACGTTAATACTCTTTCAATACGTTTTGCAGCTGCATCAGTACCATCAGCAACAATTACCATACCAGCATGTAGAGAGTAACCCATACCTACTCCACCACCGTGGTGTACACTTACCCAGCTTGCGCCATTTACACCATTAATCAGTGCATTTAGGATTGGCCAGTCAGCTACTGCATCACTACCATCTTTCATGCTTTCTGTTTCACGATTTGGAGATGCTACTGATCCACAATCTAAATGGTCACGACCGATTACGATTGGAGCTTTTAATTCGCCATTTTTAACCATTTCGTTAATGATTTTACCGAATTTAGCACGCTCACCATAGCCTAACCAACAAATACGTGATGGTAAGCCTTGGAATGCAACCTTTTCACGAGCCATACGGATCCAGTTACATAAATGCTCGTTATCAGCAAATTCACGTAAAATAACTTCGTCTGTTTTGTAAATATCCTCTGGATCACCAGAAAGTGCTACCCAACGGAAAGGACCTTTACCTTCACAGAATAATGGACGGATAAATGCAGGTACAAAACCAGGGAAATCAAATGCATTTTTCACGCCTTCATCTAATGCAACTTGACGAATATTATTACCGTAATCAAATGCGATTGCACCACGTTGTTGCATCGCTAAAATTGCTTCAACATGAACTGCCATACTATGTTTTGCACGTTTAATTACTTCCTCTGGATTTTCGACACGAAGTTTCTTTCCTTCTTCCATTGTCATTCCGATCGGTAAATAACCATTTAATGGATCATGTGCTGAAGTTTGGTCAGTAATTAAATCTGGTACAAAATTACGTTCAACTAATTGAGGTAAAATTTCAGCAGCATTACCGACTAAACCGATTGCTAAAGCTCTTCCTTCATTTTTCGCTTCCGTTGCAAGTCGTAAAGCTTCCTCTAAATCGTGAGTTAATACGTCACAATATCTAGTGTCAATACGACGTTGAATTCTTGTTTCATCAACATCAATACCGATTACAACCCCACCATTCATTGTGACAGCAAGAGGTTGAGCTCCACCCATACCGCCAAGTCCTGCAGTAATTGTAATAGTCCCTTTTAAGCTTCCACCGAAATGTTGTTTAGCAGCTTCACCAAATGTTTCATAAGTACCTTGTAAGATCCCTTGAGTACCGATGTAAATCCAGCTACCAGCAGTCATTTGGCCGTACATCATTAAGCCTTTTTCATCTAATTCGCGGAAATGTTCCCAAGTTGCCCATTTTGGAACTAAGTTTGAGTTTGCTAATAAAACACGTGGTGCATCTTCGTGTGATTTAAAAACGGCAACTGGTTTACCTGATTGAACTAATAATGTTTCATCGCTCTCTAATTTTTTTAATGATTCAATAATTGCATCAAAGCTTTCCCAGTTTCTTGCAGCTTTACCGATTCCACCGTATACAACTAAATCTTCAGGTCTTTCTGCTACTTCTTCGTCTAAATTGTTTAATAACATACGAAGTGCTGCTTCTTGAATCCAACCTTTTGTATTTAATTCAGTACCTCTTGGCGCTTTTAAAGATCCTTTAGTGATTTCCATATTTATTCCACCTCTTCTTATATTTGTGTTTGTTTTGTATAGTTTCTTGCTAAGAAATTTTCTTTTAAATAAGTTGTTAGTTTTTCAATGTCTTTTGAGAAAACGCGATCTCTAGTAATTGATGGAACAGTTTTACGAACATCTTCCATAAATTTTCTAGTTGTTTCAGACATTTTTTCAATTCCTTTATATTCAACACCTTGCATTGCACAAATACATTCTATTGCTAAAACTCTTCTAGCATTTTGTAAAATTTGGTATGCATGACGCGCACCGATTGTTCCCATACTTACATGGTCTTCTTGGTTTGCTGAAGAAGGAATAGAATCCACACTTGCTGGATGTGCTAAAGTTTTATTTTCAGAAACTAAAGCGGCTGCCACGTATTGCATAATCATTGCACCAGATTGTAATCCTGGTTCTGGACTTAAAAATGGTGGTAAATCATTTAATTGTGGGTTAACTAAACGCTCAATACGTCTTTCAGAAATATTCGCAAGCTCTGCAACACCTAATTTAAAGAAGTCCATTGCAAATGCGATTGGTTGACCATGGAAATTCCCACCAGAGAATACATCATCACCAAATAATAATGGGTTATCAGTAGCTGCATTCATTTCGATTTCTAATTTCTCTTTTGCATAGTTCAGAACTTGCCAGCTTGCTCCATGAACTTGAGGGATACATCTTAATGTATAAGCGTCTTGAACTCGGATTTCACCTTGTCTAGTCGTTAATTTACTTGTTGCTAAAATATTGCGGTAACGTTCTGCTACTTCAATTTGTTCTTTATATCCACGAGCAATATGAATTCTTTCATCAAAAACATCTGTAATACCATTTAATGCTTCAAATGTAATCGAAGAAATTAATTCACTTTGATAAGCTAATTCTTCACCTTCAAGGTAAGTAAGAATGCCCATTGCTGTCATTGCTTGAGTACCATTAATTAAAGCTAAACCTTCTTTAGCTTCTAGCGTAATTGGTAAAATTCCTTCTTTTGCTAGTGCTTCTGCTGTTTCCATACGTTTTCCTTTATAGAAAACTTCACCTTCACCAAGTAAAACTAGAGCTAAATGAGATAAAGGAGCTAAGTCTCCGCTTGCACCTAATGATCCTTGAGATGGGATAACTGGATGAATTTGAGCATTAATTAATGAAAGTAATTTTTCAACTACTACTAAACGCACACCAGAGTGACCTTTTAACATTGTATTTGCACGAAGTACTAACATCGCTCTTGAAACTAATTCAGGGAATGGTTCACCAACACCACATGCATGTGAAGCGATTAAGTTATATTGAAGTGTTGAAACATTTTCTTTTTCAATTAATACATCACTAAATTTTCCAAAACCTGTTGTGATCCCATATACGACTTTGCCATTATTTACGATTTCTTCAACCTTTTCTCTACATGCTTTTACCGCAACTAAGCTCTCTTCACTCGCTTTTACATATGCCATATCGAATAAAATACTTTTCATTTGTTCCATTGTTAAGCTATTACCAGTTAAAGTTACCATTAAAAAACACCTCCGAATTTTGTCAAAAAAAAACACAGAAAGAGGCTATGAGACGTAAATATAAAAACTTACGAATCATAGCCCCCTATCATCTAATAAACTATGGGCGATTATATGTGATTAATGCCAAGTCCTGCTGATTCATGCTCCGATCCTTTAATAGGAGCACCAATCGTTCCGTATAGTGCAACTGCTATCCAGTCACCCTCGTTCACATTTTTATAAGGCTTTCCTCTTACAATAGCAAATCTAAGTCCTACTGTTCTAAGAACATCACCTAATTGAACATGACCTCTTGTTACGCCTTGAATTGCTTCAAGTGTTGCATGATATAATGAATGAACTTCTCTATATAGAGCTCCATTGATTACACCATTTTGTTTGGCAGCGGTTTCAATCGCGGCAACGACCTTTTGAGCATCCATTGTACCGACCTTACCTACACACCATACAACGTTTTCATTTTTCATTAATTCTTCTTCATGATCGGTCAAAGCAAGCATCATAGCTGTTCGACCAATTCGTTGACTTTGCTCTGCCATATCGCTAATACCTCTTACTTACTTTCTCTAATAAACTAGTATCTGATTACATTATATGCCAACAATTAGTAAACTTCAATATATTCAGATTATTATTTTTAAAAAATATTTTTTTATTAAATTTTGCAGGAATATTCAAACTATTTACCAGTAAATTATTATTTAAGAAAACTTGTCCATTTTTCATTTATTAAGAACAAAATTAACATGATGAATAACGAAAGATTAGCCGATTTTTAAGATTTTTTTCTTAATACTAGCTGCCAAGTAACACCAAAACAATCAGTCACCCATGTAACCTTACTAAAATCATTCATTTCTACTGGCCCCATGAGTACTTTTCCATCGCCCTTCAAGCCACCAAAGATTAATTCGAACTCCGCATCATCTTTGCATTCTAAATAAAAAGAAACAGCCCAAGTAAAATCAGGACAATGTTCTTTTTCCATATCCAATACCATAAAAGATTGTCCTAAAATTTCAATGATCCCATTTAAGATTTTTCCTTCTACACCTGGGTCTTGTTTCGTATATCTTCGAAGAGAAACAAGTTTTGAATTCGGAAAAGTACGAACATAATAATTCATTGCTTCCTCTGCATTACCGCTAAACGTAAGAAATGGCGTAATCCTTTGCCCTGAAACAACCGGTATTACCTGTTCATTTGTCATCTTTGAAACCCTCCAAACAATTTGTAATTACCTAATTATAGAACTTTGAACAAACCAGAACTAATCATCTATTTCCACTGTTAAAATGATCATATAAGAAATTGTACCATATTTTTACAGAACAAAAAAAATCAACCTTATTTCAAAGTGAAGCCCTCTTCCAAATACTCAATCCAATAAACTGATCTTGTGGAATATTTGTAAAAAGTCCGCATTATTTCCTAATTTTAACAATTTCCTTCTTTTGTTTACTCTTTAAATATATAATTGTATTAAAACTAAGTAAAAGGACGTTTATATGAAAAAAATATTCGGTAGATTTTTTAAAAAGAATTTTAAAAATGATAATGAATTCTATAACAATCTTTATGATCAATTTAATACAAACGATTTAATGTTAAATTCAAACCTCGCTGATTTATCGTTAGTTTCTAAATTAGAAAACGCATGGAAAATGGATTTCCTTGTTCATGTTAAAGAAAGAGTAATGGAAAAGGAAGATTGGAGCTATAAAAAGTATTCTTTTATTGAGAAAGAATTAAAGCGCTTCTTCTTAATGGCAGCAATCTTTGAAAACGTTCCAATGTACAGTCAAGATGTTGATAAAATCTGGCACGAAATGATTTTATTTACGAAAAGTTATCAAAACTTTTGCAAGACTTTTTGTGGTGAAATGATTCATCATGAACCAACTATTCAAAAAGCTGAAGTCGATGGAAATGATGATCGAGCTGTTTACAATTTGTTATATAATACTTTGTTTGAAACAACTTCTGTTAATACCCATATTTTAGGAAATTTAGTTGTTAATTTTAAAAATAATAAGGTTCAAGAATATTTATCGAGCAAAACTATTCAAACAAAACGTTTCATATCTCATTTAAACTCACAAACCAAAAATAAAATTTTAAATGAGTTTGCTAGCATTCAAAAAAATTTAGTCGAAAAAGAAAATGAAGATGCAAGAAATAAGCACGATCAAAAATCATTCCCAAGATCTACAAATCGTTCAGCTTCTAGTAAAAAATCAGATGATGACCAGATCAGTTCGACATTTTTAGCTACAAATACTTTTTTTGCAATAAATGAAAGTTCAAATGACAGTGATCATCATCACCATAACTCGCATAATTCATGCTCTAGTTCGACCTATTCCACATGTTCTAGTAGTTCTCACTCTTCATGTTCTAGTTCGAGTTGCTCAAGTGGTTGTTCAAGTTAATTACTTATTTGAAAAAATAATCCACCAAGAAGACAATTAGCCAAATCAAAGGCTTTCTGACTCCTTGGTGGAGTAGTAAATTAACATTAAGTTATCGATGAATATCTTGAGTACTTACAACGCTAACCAAAATTCCATTAGCGATTCTAAATCTTTACCTAATTCAATTTTCCTGCAATATAAATCATTCAGCTTATTGTAATCTTCCTCTCTATTCATCGCTAGATCAATCTCATTAATATCCTTTTCAAGTCGTTCAATTTTTTCTAGAGCTTCAGCTTTAATTGATTCATGATCAGCATTAATTTTAACTTTTTTCCGAATTCCTTTTTTTTCAACCCGTTCTTTCGTTTCTTTTAAACGATTTTCTTCTTTTATACTTTTATAATCATCATAATTGCCAAGATAGCTTTTAAATTCATAATCCTCAATAGCGATTACTCGTTGACTCATTTTATTAATAAAATATCTGTCATGGGAAATAAAGAAAATTGTGCCTTTAAAATCATCAAGTGCCTCTTCAAGCGTTTCGATTGAATCAATATCAAGATGATTTGTAGGTTCATCAAGAATTAACAAATTGATATCTTTGAATAATAACATACCTAATTTCAGCCTAATTCTCTCTCCACCTGATAAGAATTTTACTTTTTTAAATACACTTTGTTTATAAAACATAAATTTTGAAAGATATTCCCTTGCTTTGCCTTCTGGTATCGAGATATCCTCTCTAAAACATTCAAGTACTGTCATTTCTTCGTTATTAAAGTTTATTTTCTGAGGTAAATATGCACTCAGCACATTTGCACCTAGTTGTACCACACCATTATCTGATTTTTCTTCACCTAATAGCATCTTTAAGAAAGTAGTTTTTCCACTTCCATTAGGACCGATAAGACCAACTCTTTCCCCATAATTAACCAATAAATCAGCATCTTTAAATAGCAATTTTTCTTCATAAGATTTCGAAATCGCCATTGCTTTAATTGTTTCATTTCCAGATCGTTTGGATCCCTTAAATTCTAATTTCATATTTTCTTTTTCAAAAACTGGTTTTTCAATTCTATTTAACTTATCAAGTTTTTTCTGTATACTTGCAGCTCTTTTAAAAAATTTGTTATTATCAGCCCGCATTGCCCAATCTCTCAAATTGGTTACAGTATTTTCCATCGATTTTATCTTTTTTTGTTGTTCTTTAAAATGTTCAAATTGAATCTGTAAGTTTTTTTCTTTTTGCTCTACAAAAGATGAATAATTACCCTTATACGTAACTGATTCCATTTCTTCAATTTCTACAATTTTTGTTACGACTTTATCTAAAAAATATCGATCATGGGAAACAATCAAGACAATTCCTTTATAATTTTTTAGAAAGTCTTCTAACCATTCAACTGAGTCCATATCTAGATGATTTGTAGGTTCATCAAGTAATAATATATCCGGGCTATTGATTAAAAGTTTACCAAGTAATACTGTTGTTTTTTCACCACCACTTAACAAATCAAACTCTCTGTTTAAAAAACTTTCTTCAAATTTAAGTCCCGTACAAACCTTTCCTAATTTTTCTTCTCTTTCGTATCCACCTTTTACTTCAAATAATTGTACTAATTCGCTATATTTTAACATTGCTTTTTCTAGTGCTCTGTTCTCTAACACTTTCATTTGTTCTTCTAAGTCACGCATTTGATTTTCTAATTGAATCACTTCATCAAAAGCCATATTTAAAACACCAATTACTTTTAAGCCAGTAGGGTAGACTGGCGTTTGTTCTAAATATGCAGTTGTGAGTCCTTTTGGAATGAAACTAATTAACCCTTCATCATATCCATAGCTAGAAGTTTGAGGATAACCAGGATAATAATGCATCGGCACAATTCCAGCAATAATCTTCAGAATGGTACTTTTACCACTCCCATTGATTCCAATAATACCGATTTTATCACCTTCATAAGCTTCAAATGTTATATTTTTAAGCACTAAAGTTGCATCCATATATTTTTTAAGACCATTTATTTTTAATTCGAACATAAAATTTCCTTCTTTCATCCATAAATTTCGTTATGCATATATGGACAAGGTAAAGAAGTGAACTTACGATTTAATTATTAAAATACGACTCATATTTTTTTAATTTTGTTAAGAGGAACAAAAGCCAAATAAAAAAGACTATAAGAAGAAAGTATCTTCTCACAGTCTAATAAACTTGGTAATTGATCATTTATTTAGAGCAATTTAATCATACAATTTCTTATATGAGCCCCATCAGCTAAAACAAATATCTGATGGAATACTAAAAAAATTATCTAGTATTCAATAAATAATCATCTCGTTATCAGTAAAGTAAGTTACCTTCTAATTTGCCTTAAATTCCATAAGAGCATAACAAATAAACCTAACCATTAGGCAATTTTTAACTCATTAGGAAAACATATTAATTTAAATTAAATTAATATTAGCAATTAGTTGGCATCATAAACTTACTTTCCTCCTTCGAAATTTTCTATATTATCCCATTTTTTTGATTTTTTGTAAATACCTTCAGCATTTTTTTCTTTCTTATTACCAAATAATTCAAAAAAGTTCGTTCTGTATAATCTTGGCATGTATTTTTATATAAATCCGTAATTTATCATTAGTAACTTACATAATTAAACATTCCCTGCACTGAAGCGGTAATTTTAATTTGCCCCTCTTGAATAGGAGTTGTTTGGCCACTGAATGCAGCTGCAGTCATAGTTAATGATGACATCGGACGTACAATTTGAATCCCTTCTTCAACCAACCAAATTGGAATGTTATTAATTGATAAACCTAGAGATTTTGCGATGTTTTCTGCATTCATTTTTGCATTTAAAGTAGCCTTTTGTAGTGCCTCTTTGTAATACGGTTCGGGATTTGATACTTCGAATGTCAGATTCCTAACTTCATTTGCTCCATTTTCAACTGCAACATCAATCACTTTCCCAACATTTGCAAGATCCTTCACGATTACTTTGAAAATATGACTCACCCGATATCCCTTAAAAATTTGCTGTGAATCTTGGTAATCAACAATTCGATCGATTGTATATGAATTCGTTTCAATTTCATCTTGTTTAATTCCTATACCTTTTAATGCTTCTATTATTTTATTCGAAATATTTGCATTCTCTGTCTGCGCTGTTTGTACTTTCATATCTTCAACTACAGATCCTAATAATACAAATGACTGGTCGGGCTTGACTGATACTTCACCTTTTCCTGTTGCTTTAATCGTATAATTAGCATTCATATTCCGTGATCGGAAAGCACTTTGATATTGAGGCGTTGAATAATAATTATTTAATGGATAAATCTTCCTCACATCCTTTTAAGATGAATAACATTGTATTTATGCCCATTTATTTTATGTATTGAAGGCTTTTTCTGTGAGAGATTCTTTTAATATAAATTAATTTTATTTCGGGATGTTTTTGTTTGGAATTATTATGATAAAGGGAATAGACCCTCCTCTTTTACCTTCGTAAACAGTACAAGACCTCGCTCATACTTCGTAAGATATGCCCGAGGTCTTGTACTACTGGGTGCAGTCGGAGGATCTGAAATAAATTATTATATTTTTTACCAAAACTTCCACCATTTTTTTTTAGAGGATGTAGTTGCTGCTGTTTCAATTTGTGCTTGTTGTAACTATGAAAGGATTAGTTTAAGCTTAATCCGAGGCGTCTGTTTTATCTAGGTGTGCAATATCTACCGCTTACAGATACCTTCTAATAATTCTACACAAATTTATATTTCCACTTAATTGATAAAAGCCACTATTCGTATAATTTTTTTTACTATGCTGGAAGTTACTCACAATGAGAACTTAATCTACATTAGAATTTATATCCATAAGCCTTCAGCATAATTTTTGTATTTTTAATATTTGTCTGTACAATGTTATCAAGGAATTTAGTATCACTTGTTTCAATTGCATTTTTAAATCTATTTAATTTTTGAAGTTTATCATTTAAAAAATGTTGAAATTTATCTTCACTATCAAATTCACTTCTATATGTCTCTGTAAGTGCCATTATGTTTTGTTTTCTGTATGCTTCAATTACTTTTAAAGCCCCTGAATAATTTCTTAATTTTAAATAGATGTAAAGTTTATTTCGACTAAGTAATCTAACTTCTCCGTACTCTTGTATTTCCCTTTCCTCTTCAAAATGTAAAAAATCTTTTTCAGTTTGTACATAATCAAAAATTGGTAATATTTCTTTTTTAAACTGTCGAATGCATTTTTCTAGTTCATTTTTAATACTTTGTATACTCTTCGGGTTATATCGAAATTCACCAGACTGATAATCTCCGAAATCATATAATCTATAATATCCTTCTTTTAAGAGACCCTTATCATTTACTGTCTGTTGTAGTGCTAATATCAACAGGATCCATATTAGTTTCATCTTGAACATATTGAAGTTGATAATGATCGAAATTGTTGTCGGTCGCTGTTCCACTTATCTCAAGATTACTAGTTGTATCCGTCTTTAGGCTAATTGGTTTCAATTCTGCTTTTGGCATTGTTTCGTCTAAGTATATGGTCTTATAACCTAAATCACTACTATTTCCATATTCGCCAGCTAGTCTTACATAAACGTTTTTTAGACCGTCTCAAGGTGGTGTTCTCCATGTTAGACCTTCACTCGATAAGCCTACATATGGTTCGTAATTGATACCATCAAAAGAAACAGATTCATAAATCGTACCACTATAACCATTTGTAATAGTTGTTTCAATATGTATATCTCGAGAGTTAGTAAAACTAGCTCCATTATTTATTGTAAAATATCCGGTAGGAGCGACAGTTAATGGTGATACCGATGGAGTTTCTGCGTTCTGAGTCGTTGTACTTGCATCATTATCTGTTTTTTTAACAGCAACGGCTTGTTCAACATTTATACTGATTTTATCTGAATTTCTGACCATGTGCCACTTCGTAGTTTTGGTGGTCTCCGTTTTTCCAGAGTAAAATGGTAAACCAAACGTTTTCGATTCATTGGTCTTTATATGATCACCAGTATCTAATTGAAATTCATCAGTCCCAGTAAAATAATCTTTTTCGGAACTGGCTAGACGATATCCTTTTTCTTTTGTCCAACTTTCAAGACCATCGTTTTTAACTGTAATCGACACAGTTTGATGGCTATCAATATCCATAGATTCCGGAATTTTACTTGACACTAGGGATGCGGAGTAAACTTTTCGAGCAAATGCGCTATCTGTTGCAATTTCAGTTGATTCTCCAAGCTTATTGATACCTGAAATAGACAGATAGTAAGTTAACATTGCAGGCACAGACTTATAATATTTAAATTGACTAGCGTCTGATACTACAGTGTTAACAATCTCTGCCCCTCCTGGTTTAAGACCAATTTTAATACGTTAGTAAATTCTGAATTTGGCTCCCAAGAGACAACCAGTTTATCTGCATTGAAATCGTTTGGATGATCAGCATCATAACGCTGAATTTTTGCATTTTCAATTTGAACTGGTGTTGCTGCTTTGATGATTCCAGTGAATTCTTGAATTGGTATTGTACAAATTAAAAGTGCAAAAGCGATCAAAATGAAAAAACTTCTTCTTAACAATGGATTTCTCCAAATCTTCATTTACTACATTCTCCCCTATAATTAAAAGATTTTAGCCATTTGTAAAGCTTCTGTAGTAATACGGTTTTATGAGGCATGGCAAATCTCAAAAAAGGTTCCAAATAAATAGAAACGGTATGTTCCAGAATGTAAAATTAGGAAGCTAAGGTATGCTACCAAAGGAACTAGTCGATATCTAATGTCAAGAAATCTTTCACGAAATAGTTTATTCACATCAAAGCACGTATTATAAGGAACTATTCGTTTAACTTGATATCAGGCTTTAATAAAAGTCATGAGCTAAAATTTAGGTACCCAGGGTCACCTATTTCTTCTTGACTTTATGCTTTCACCGTTAATCTAATCTATTGATCTAGTATTAAATAATTTTACTTTAAAGATCGTAGTTGCTATTTTGTAATTATCTTTATATTTAGAATATTACTACAAATAATCATAACTTTATTATAATTTAGGTATTAAGTGTAGTAAATTGGGGCATTTTTCGTATTAAGCATGAAAAAAAGTGCATTATTTTGATGTTTCTATATTTTACTATTCCATTTTTTGCTATTATTTGTTGAGTTTATATGCAGATATAATTTGGGGAAATTTGCAATAATTTATATAAAATTTTAGTGAATTATTAGGATTTTACGTAATAATGTGTTCATCTAATAAAATCCTCGGAACTGTTCCTAAGTCCTCTAATATCTTAGTTTAACTAAGCTTAAAACTTTCTCTATTTTTTATTACGGTTCACCACTATAATCGTAATTCTTCCACAATTTAGCGATTGTTGAGGAGTCTCGTGTAATTAGAATATTCAAGTTTGATTATAATATGGGTTTGTGGTTCCAAACTATCCTGCCATTTAATTTAAGAGAAAATATTCGCATTCCATATCAAATAGATCTCTATTCCTAAGATTTAAATTTGATACTTTCCACAAGTCTCTAACAGATTTTCTTAACTTACCGGCAACATAAGAAGAGATTGATAAAAACAGGTCTTCCATTAATTCTCCAGTTTACTCATATCTCGAAAATAGCCTTTAAAGGGTACTAGAAATATTTCTAAGCTATTGTTGATGAGGACACCATCATTCTTATTATTCTATCTGCATTTTAATTCCATAAAAAATTAATAACCTAGAATCTTAGCATCTAACTAATTATATAATAGTTCGTAAAAGTACACTTTTACGAACTAAACTATTAAGCTTAAAATCTATCGAAAACTACGTCCGTAAAAATAAGAAAACTACTTTATGAACGTTCGCGTTATTTTAATAGATTTACGAACGAAATTTGCTATAATAAGAGAAAAGAAACTAGGAAAAAGGTGGAAAAACATGAATGGTAGAAAGTTTGGCTATATTCGTGTAAGTAGTAAAGATCAAAATGAACTAAGACAATTAAATTCAATGAAGGCGATTGGAATTGACGATCGGGATCTATTTATTGACAGACAAAGTGGAAAGACCTTTAACCGGGAGCAGTATCAATTATTGAAACGAATGTTACGAAAAGGGGATATTTTGTACATTCATTCACTTGATCGATTTGGCCGTAACAAAGAAGGCATTCTTGAGGAATGGAATGACATCACGAAAAATATTCAAGCCGATATCGTTGTCCTTGATATGCCCCTTTTGGATACGACCCAATTTAAAGACAGTCTAGGAACATTTATCGCTGATCTTGTTTTACAAATCCTATCTTGGATGGCAGAAGAAGAACGCGAAAGAATTCGAAAGCGTCAACGTGAAGGAATCGATGCAGCACTTCAAAATGGTGTTACATTTAAGACCTAAAGCAGAACTAAATGAAACATTTGTTGAAATCTACAATCGATGGAAATCTGGAGAAATGACAGCTGTTAGTGCTATGAAGGAAGCTGGTATTAAAAAGACTACTTTTTATAAGCTTGTTAAGGACCATGAAGAGGTATTGAAAAAATCCACTATATAATAGGAAGAAACTCGTCAAATATAATTGTTTCAGTGAGCTCCTTTATATATCACACACTAATAGCTTTAAAATAAAAAACTGAGTACGTAGTTTGTTTACACGTACTCAGTTTTTCATAATATTATTATTGTTTATTAACCGTTAATATCTTTTAAAGTGTGTTTCTCCAAATCTATTCCTGGTTAATATACGCAAAAAACCCAATCATACAACTCTAAAGAAGTAATTGCTGACCATTTGTTTATTAATTCGTCAAATTTAATAGCAATACAAAATCATTACTTATTTACCATTAAGACAAATATAAACAAGTGCTCTATTAATACCGAGAGCAATTAACTAACCTTCAATCTACTCAATTTATTATCCTAGAAATTTCTGTCTTATCTTTTCTAAAGCATTTGTCCTCATAATGGACTGCCAGTACTTATTTTCGTTAAGGTTGTAATTACTTTTAAAATAGTAACTGAAAAAGTCCGATTTTATTACTTTACCTTGTATATCATATATATCTTTTAGTGAATAGAGTACTGTCCTCTCTCGGGGTATGGGGAACGACATGTAAAGAAAGAAGGAACCATAAGAAATCCAGTTACTGTTCTCGAAGAACTAATTGCAATTCAGACTAATGAAGGGAAGTCGGTATTAGATTGCTTTATGGGATCAGGTTCAACAGGACAAGCAGCATTAAATTTAAATACGAAATTTATTGGTTTAACTTTTGGAATATAGGCATCCCGTACATAACCCTAAATTGTGAATAATTGAAAAATGAACCTAAATTATGTTCAAGAATGTTAAAGAAACTTAAAGGGCATAATAGAATAACTATTATTGAATAATAATATTATTTTAGAATTAATTAAAGAGAAAACAGCCTCGACTTCAGTAAATATACATATAAGTATAAACAAGATTAAAGATTCAACAAATGATGTTTATGAAAAGTAAGACACGAAAGCACAAAAGGAAGGCTTTTACTTCCAGTATTAAATTCTTTATCGTTTAGTCTTACAATCTAATCTTCTTCTCTATCAATATACTAATAATTTCTTATTTATTTGCAATTTTACGTAACAAATAAAGTACATAAACTATAGCAGGTATAGCCCCTATTATTAAAATAATCTTTATTACACCAAAAATTAAATACCAAGGTGACACAGATACACTCATTTTTTTACCTCCATCGTTATAAGTTTAGTCCGTATATTTATATGATTGTTGAACATATACAGATTCGTTTGTTTTATTCCATGATATAAGTTTAATGGTACTCACAAGACTTATGTACCCATTATTAAGATAACCAGTTAATTTATAAGTACCTTTAGCATTCATATCATATCCGACTTGCTCTGCTTTTGGATCAGTAACTTCTGCCGTAGCGGATACATCTGATAAAGCAGACCCGTTTGTTCCTGCCACATCGGCATAACGCATTTTTAAGCCATATGTACCTACAGAATAATGATTGCCCAATTTTAAAGTGGCGACGGTAACACCTAAACTTTTAAGTTTTACCCAAGCTGTGTAAAGCCTATTGCCATATGCTTTAGTTTCCGAAATATATGGGCCCATCTCAATAGAACCTGCACTTTTACCTTGTTTTGCTGGAATAATACTTTCAACAGAACCCGAATCTCCATCTTCTTCATCTGTTGAAGACAGAGCAACAACTGAACCATCATTTAGTTTAATTGTTTGAGCTATCTCAGAATTAACATATAAGTCATTAGATAAAACCCCATTAATTTCAACCATTTTATCTATCTGATATTGTTCTAATACATCTTCTGGTACCTCACTCAAAATATCTTCTAACAGTTCTATTTTATCAGAATCCGACCAAGAATCTGTTAAAGTAGATACTTCAAGACTTTTTAGTACATTCATCAAATCATCAGAAGTACTATCTTCATTTAAATTTTGGGAATATGTTTTTGCTATACTACTAATTTGATTATTAGTACTCAGAGCATGTCCAACATCCGGTAAAATCCCTCCAGCTATTATAGCAGCAGATAATGTTCCAACTCCCAGTTTAGTTAAAAATTTTAATTTATGATCACTCATAATTAATTCCCCTCACTCATGATTAGTTTTTAACACAATGTACGATTCACTTTACCTGTTATCACTTTTTTAATACCTATTAAATGTAGTAATAAGGAAATTGAAAATCATAATATTTTCCCTCAATTCTGATTATAAAGACAATTATTAAATACCTCAATATTGTTAAGTCGGGTTATTTTTATGCTAATAATCATACAATTAATAAATTATTAAAGTATTTATTACATAATTCGACAAAATACTTTCACCAAATAACCCGAGTAACAAAAATTGCTATAATTGAAGAAACTACTTAAGAAACTGAATAAGAACAACCGCGCAAAAATTCGAGTTTATTTACATTTGTTGTTTTTTCAATAGCTTCCCATCTACTAACTTTGAAAAACAAATAATTAGCAGACCTCCGATGTTACCACGCATTATATTGAGGATTCCTAAAAGTGCGATTCTAATTCCCGTAAAGTTAATTTTGAACTCTGTTCGTCCTCCTCTTACAGTTTACTTTCTTTAATATAATTAATTTCTTTGAATTTAAATGTACTTCATTTCAGTTAAGACAAGCCTAATTCCCTTTATTCTAGCCATTTTTACCTGAGTAAATTTACTCAAGTAAATAGTTATCGACAATTCACTTTTAATAACAAAATTATCTTCTATATTTCTGCTAAAATTATTATACATCGAAAAATCTTAATAACCGCTTGTACAATACCAAATAATCGCTATTACCGAAATTTTGTTGTCAAACAATTCTAAATATATCGAGCAATGAACAAGAATCCTTGATATCAGAAGGTACAAGCCTTTTATTTCCACTTATTATTCGGTAATTAAAATTGAATCCGATAAAAGAGATTATTTAAAAGAAGCTATTAAATGGAACGTTGTTTCCACTTTTTTTCGCATATCTCTATTAGGGATGGAGTCCCGAAAATGCGGATTTACAACGTTAAGCAGTTTTGATTGAGAATGTTGATGTTTTATCAAAAATAAGATGATAATTTCTAATTTTGATACATGTATATTAGATGTTTAAAGTACTTTTAAAACCCTAACATATTTATTCTCAATAAAGTAAACCCTATTGAGATACCAAACAAAACCATTGTTGTATCAACGTTTTTATCCTTACCGTTGTAAATTGTCAAATCCTGAAGCTACCCCTAAATGGTATTCCAAAAGTTACCGTTTAACAAAGCTAAACTCAAAAAGAAAAGGCGACAGACACTGCCCTATAGTCTATCGCCTTAATGCATATTAGAGTTTTTTAATATTTCTTTTCATTCTAACTTTAATATTAATGCAATGCATCTTCAATAATTTTTAGAGCATTTTTTAGAACTTTTCTTAGATTAATCAATTCTTTGTAAGTCCATTTCGGTATAAAATCTATGTCGCCTTGTTTTATTACACTTAAATTACTTCCATAAAAAAGTTTGTTATATATTTTTGAATAAACATCCTTTTCACCTATAAATCTTACATTAATTGAATTTGCAATATCAGATGTTATATTCCAAATATCTAATAAATTTTTATGATCAATCTCAATTTTGTTTTCTTTTAAACAATTTATTACCAAATCTATATCATACATAGACTTTTCATTTTTACAACTAATTTGTTGATATTTGCTGAAAGTTTCAAGCTCTTCTATACTATTAAAATTAACTAATTTTTGATTTTTAGTTATAAGTCCGTCCCTGTCATTTGAATACCAAATACAATAAATTGAACTACTATTTAAAATGAATTCAACGATATAGTATTCTTTCATTAGATATTCTCCTTATTTTAAGTCTATCATTGATATTAAATTCATCGTCGTACTTTCATAAGTTACCTTTGTTTGATTTCCAAATGAATCATATTCAAATTTAGTTGAATAATTTGCTTGGTCAGTCGTTTGAATTAAGTAATTACTATCAGTATCATAGATTGATATTGTTTTATTTTTTCCTTTTATAATGCGAATACCATCAAACCATGCGGTACCTGTAAAGTTCCCTCCAAAAACAACTGACACATCAATTGTATTGATTAATTTTGTTGCTGTTGCTGGGATATCTGCATATGCTCGATTCCATTCTTTTGTTCCATCTAAAAAGTTCGCAGTAATAGTTGTGTTTGTTCCATCTGTGTAATTAATGACTGCTTTTAATGCATATTTAGTCGGATCTTTCGTGCCACCAATTGGAATAACAACATTTGTTCCTTTAGACAATCCGGTTAAAGTTAGATCAATAGGTTGATCATCTGGTTTTTGTCCAATTAAAACCGTTTGTTTATACTCATTTGTAGGAGCTGTTGAACTTGAACGAACGATTTTTAATGAATTTGATGAATCAAACTGTTCAGTTGAATCAACAGTACCACCACTACCTGTCCAAGATGTAAGTGAGTTTTCAAACCCTCCATTTTCAATTGGATTAAAGTTAGATTGAAACTCCGCCTTTTCTAATTGAACAGAATCAAACCACACGTCACCTTTACCATCAATAGAGTTATGATCTACTTCTAGTTTAACTTGAACTTTCGTTGTGCCAGCTGGTGTTTTAAAAGAAAAAGGTCTATTAATCCAATCTTGTTTTCCAGAAACATTAATTGTTCCAATTGTAGTTCCAATGCTCGTACCACTAGCATTAAAAAACTGGAATCGATAGATGGCTTTCACATTCGATAAATCTGACTTAATATCTGAACTCAAAGTATAATTCGTATTTTCTTTAATGTTTGAAATCGTTTGGTACAAATATAGATATCCGGATGAACTTGATGTTGATTGTGGAGAAAATTTGATTGATTTATTTCCACTAATTCCGTTTTTCCCGATTGAATCGATACTAATTGTACCAGTATCATTTACAGGAGTGACGATTTTAGTCCAACCTGTCAAATCATTTTGGAAGCTACCATTGGTTAATAAATTTGTTGCTGCACTTAAACTATTACTAGTTTCGATAGCATTCCCATATGATGTAGGGGATGTAGAAAAAAGAATGGAAATAAATACCCTACAAATACAAATTATTGGTTTCGAATAAAAGCTATCTATCCGTTAGGTGAAAGTGCTCAATCTGACCCACCTTTTAAACCGACGATACCAAATCTGAAATTTGCAGAAATGACCTCTGTTAATAGTTTTACTAGAGGAACAAACGGATATATTGATTTAAGTTGGAAGCCTGTGACAGGTGCAACTGGTTAAAAAAATCAGCACTTTATAACCAGTCGCACCTGGAACTGCATCCCAATTTAAATCAACGTATCCTGAATTGGTACTATCACCATATGAATAGGCTTTCCCAGTTGGTGAATCAGGAGTAGGAATTGTATAGTTAACAGATATGTATGGATTGTTATCAGAATTTGAAGTTGAAATTATTTTTTTCCAATAAGCTGATCCATTTCCGTTTTCATGTAATTTTAGACCATAATTAGTTAAAGAACCACTTAGCCAACTTTTTACTGTATTTGTAATATCGAAGTTGGCCCACTGACCCTCTCCTACAGTAGTAGTTGCTATATTTGTAGAACTAGGTTTCGTATCCCAAGTTACAGACGAATTAGACCATGATCCTGTAATACGATCTAACCAAATACCTGTTGCACTCGAAGAAGCACTATGTTTTACGTATGCATTAAACGAAGCACTAGTAATCGTTAAACCAGTTAGATTTGCTGGTAACCCTTGGTTTAAAAAGGCATAACAAGTACCGGTAGTACTATCATAATTACCAATTTTTAAAATATATGCACCTAGCCCAGAGTCCCATTTTGAAGACGTACTAGAATAATTTGTAGTTGGATAGGCGCTCATTACAAACGTATCTGATGAATCCGTTACAGAAGTTGTCGGATCAATAAATACTGGGAACACTCTTTCAGGACTTGCTAACCAATCTGGATCAGCATTTAACGTTAATTTATATCCACCATCTATTTCTTCGATATCGTAGCTCACTTTATCAGATGTAACTGCTTCTCCAGAACCTTCATTAATATTCGAATCCGACATAAACGGTTTCGGCAATTCAAATATCTTTTTATCATCGTCATCTTTCATTTGAATATTGCCATCTTCATCAATCGTCGCTTTTAAGTCAGTTTGAATTTTAAAAGTAAAAATATGATAACCATCGTATTGGTGTAAAACTAAATCTTCTTTTGTATTTTGATTAAAGGTGTCATTAGGACTATAGACATGTAAATACTTACTGCATCTTTAAATTGGATATGATATATGATGAAATGAATTTAAATTAACGAAGGATTATTTTAGCAAATTATTTCTACTGACTAACAAATATCCACTTATCAACAAAATGAGAGTTGATAATAAGAGGACTATGCAACCCATTTGAGCATTTACGTTTGGCTGATCGAGCAAGATTGACAGTTCCCCGTTGGTGGTTTTTGTAATGTCAAAATACGTAAATGGAGAAAAGTAAGCATGGTTAGTAAGTATCTGTGTACTGGCTATACACCCTATCGCCACTGTTAATATCGTAGCTGAAAATACTGATAACGAATTTTTAAAAAACAAGGACAATAAGTGAGATAATACGATTGTAAATAAGCATAAGCACAATAATAATAAAATACTTTTCATTAAATTGATTCCTATAGGACTAAAATGAAACCCATTTCCTCTATATGATATCGTACCTGTATAAGTTGAGGAACCTGCAATTATTGGGTGGTCATAATATAATATAGGATATTCCCAATCGCCAAAACGATTAAACAATGTTCCTATTATTAGTACATACAAGAACAATCCCAAGAAATTTAAAAATGATAGGATTGTAGAATTAAGTACTTTTCCTAAAAAGATTTGCTTGGAAGCTATAGGCTGTGTCTTTAAAAATCGTAGTGTATTCATTTTCCCTCTTTCATCCGCAATTCCCGATCCAAATAATAATATTAATAAACCGATTAGAACTAAATATAAATAATCTTTAAAAAATATATAAAGTGAATAGAGTCCACTATTATCTAATTTTTGATTCATTTCTAACCATTTATTTGAGTCGATTTTTTCGTTTGAAAAAACCGTTGGTAGGAAATCTCCTGAAAATACAGGATAAATATGATGATCTATAAGCCAGTTTTTTTCAGCTATGCTAACATCTATTGTGAATTGACCCAATGTTTCCTTAAAGGCATTTTGTAGATTACCTGAATCAAATTCTTTATTTGCAAAACGGGTTTGAAATAATTGATATTCATAGAGAGGCGTCCATTTCCCTTTTTTATAACTAGAAACCGCAGCCTTATTTTTTTTTTGTGTTTCTTGTATGACTGCTTCTCCCTTTTTCAAATCTTCTAACTGTTCCTTCAGGTTAGAATCCTCTGGTTCATTTTCTAGTATTGCTATTTGTTGCTTCATGTCTGGGTATACAACACTTTCAAGGATGTGTTCAGATTGTTTTAATTCTTGGAAGTATGACTTTTTCTTTTCTTGTGTTTGTTCAGATAAAAAGAAGTAACCAAGCATAATTAAAATAGAAAGGAAAAGATTCATTTTTCTGAACAGACCATTACGTCGAACTTTTCGATATTCAAACAAAGTCGCTACCAATAATGGATTAGCATTAATTTTAGTTTCTCCCTTCTGAAATGGCGGCAGATAGGAAGAATTTAATAATTTACTTTCCTTTTTAGGTAGAAAAACAGATAAGAAAACGCAACTGAAACTCCAAACAATAGCGAAAAAAAGTAAACGCCATTCTGTACTACTAGGTGATTCATTAAGAATTTCGTTATAATGAAAAGATTGGAATGGGTTCCATACAGTTTGTAAAAATTGATTCATTCCTGTAAAGGAAATTCCTACAATTAAAACAAAACAAGTAGATATAAAAACCGTAAAAGAGTTTTTTATCCATCTACTTAATAGCAGTACGATACCAAACGTTATAAGGCATGTATTCGTAAAGAGAACTATTTCTCTCATTAAGTAGTAAGTCGTTGAAATGATACTAAAGGTTTGTTTAGAGCCGACTAATTGAGGATATTGTAAATATATTCGGTGATCATATATCCATGGAAGAGCAAGTCCTATAACTATGACCAACACTATAAATGCAGCCGTGATGATTAGTAAACTAATGAACTTGCCAAAAATAAGTTTCCAGTTTGGAATTGGCTGTGTTGTTAAAAACACCCAAGTATTCTGTTCCTTTTCGACGGTCATTATATTTCCAAATAAAAACAATAAAACCACAACACCTACAACACCAAATAATATCTTTGTATTTTCTTTTAAAAATAAAATAGGTGCTAAAGGATATTCTTCGTCTATGTATGGAAGATGGTGTTTAATAAACCACTCATTCTTAGCAATTGCCTGGCTCCTCTCTACCCCTTGAAGTGAATGGAATTCTCCACCGTACTTAGAGTACTGGACCAAACCTTCTAAAAAATCATTTTCATAAGTAGGGATTTTATCCCATTCTTTGTTTGTAATTGAAAGTTTCAGATTGTACAAAGCCTTACCGATTTCTATTATTTGTTCCTGTTGTCTTAATTGCACTTCATCAGGAACTTTATCACTTTGATTTCGTTGTAAATCTTGGTAGATTTTATCTGTTTCTTCAATGTAAGGCTGAAACTTTTTTTCAGCCCTGGCTTGCATAGTTGATTTTTCTAAGTAATTTTGTACAAAGTTTCCACTTACAAATAATAAAATTACGACTAATATCCAAAGGAAGTTTCGTTTACGCCAGAACTTTTTCAATTCAAATAGAATGATATTCAAACTAATCACCCCTCTTCAAAAAATATCTTTTTATAACGTTCTTCGGTACTTATTGAAAGTTCCTCATTTATAAGTACTCCATTCTTTAGAAATAGGACATGTGAAGTAACTCGATCGATTTCTGCTAGGTTATGTGAGGACAGAAGAATGGAAGTTCCTTGTTCTGCTAACTGTAATAGTAATTCACGCACTTTAATTGCACTTGTAGGGTCAAGTCCGTTTAGTGGCTCATCTAAAATAAGTAATTTAGGTTGATTAACAATAGCCAATGTCAAAAGTAAATGTTGCTTCATCCCAAGCGAGTAATAAGCGACCTTTTTGTTCAAATAACCCTCAATACCTACTCTTTTTGCTGTTTCCATAAGTTGTTTTCTTTTAATACCTTGTACATTTCCAATGAATTGAAGATGATCATACCCAGTTAAATAATCATAAAGGACCGAATTATCTTGCATAAAAGAAATTTCACGAAAAATTGCTGGATCTTTGTTGCTTTTCCCAAGTATAAAAATTTCACCTTCATCAGCAGTTAAAAGGTTGGTAATGGTATTTAGAAGTGTAGATTTACCAGAACCATTAGGACCTACGAGAGCAACGATTTGCGGATTTTCTATTTTAAATGATATCCCAGTTAATACTTTTTCTTTTCTATACGATTTATGAATTTGATTGACTGATAGAATCATATAATCACATCCCGTTAATTTTTGAAATAATGAATTAATTAACTTGAATTTAAGAGAATACAAGTTAATTAAAAAAAGCTCTTGAAACTTACTTAAATAAGCAGGTTTTCAAGAGCTAATAGTTTATTATTATAAGCTAATTGGTTTTACAACTGATGGAATTGGATAAGGTATGCCTTCACGATATAAATACCCTTGATAATACTGATAAAAACCAGCTTGTTTATATTTTGATAAATAACCACGATATCTTGTACCATCTACTGTCTTTTCAAAGTATTTAGTAGCTCCGCCGTCATATTGAGAAATATAAAGTAAATCGTCTATCCAAACTCTATCTGCTGCTTGGATTGATACATTTTTGCTAATGCTAATATGGTTTATTGGCCTTTCTGCAGAAGTGTTTTCTGCTGCTGAAGCTAATGTAGTAGAACTAAATAATAGTAATGGAGCTAAAAAAAATGTGAACAACGCTTTTTTTTTCATAAATATAATCCTCTCCACTTGCTATGTATTTGTCTTACTATAATCTATGATAACACTAATATCCAACTCTACCAACTGAAAGTTTCTAATTTTTGGTATTTTTTGAAAATAATGGTATTAACCAAAACCAATTATAAAGTGATTCTCTTAAAGTACTATTTATATAGGGATTTTTCAATGAATAAAGCATGCAACGATAGTTTACATCATGGACCTTATCGGCAATAACAAAAGGAACTTCCTTTAAGGAAGTTCCTTTTGCTATTGCTTCTTATTAAACTACCATGGGGGTTGCATAAGAAGGCATTTTCTTTTGCAAATATTGGTGATATATTCGTAAATCTTTTTAATCGGTAAAATAATGTGATTATTATTTTTAACATTATTTATTTACAGATAGAAAAAGAGTAGCTCTTACAGATGGTAAGGCTACTTTCAATTTTAATTAATTTTATTATTCTCTATTAGCTACTCCGATAAATGTCTTTTTATTTAAAGAGACATATGCTGTAATATCGCCAAGAAGAGAATTTCCATCTACTTTAAAGGTAACCGCATATACTTTTTTATTAATGTATTTTTCATCAAATAGTCCATATTTTTTTTCAAGCTTAGTCTTTTTGACGGTTGCTTCCTTCCAATCTTCTGTAACTTCATTTTGTTGATCAACACTTAAACTTTCCCATGCAAATTTTTTAATGGAGGAATAATCATCATTATTATTAGCACTTATTGCATTTACACTAATAACTAACAAAATGATAAATAAGGCACAAGCTGAAATAACTTTCCAAAGTTTACTCATATTACCCTCCCTATATTTTAAACTTTCTAAGAACGAGAAGATTAAATTAATCTTAAACATAAGATACTATATATTTTTGAATTGGTACACTTACTTTATTTTTGATTTAAACTCTTCTAAATTAAAAGTATCATTTTCTTCCCAATCATTTTCGATATTCTTCATACGTGAAACTTTTCCTGAATCTATTATGAATTTCCCTTGATAAGCCCCTAATGGAATATAGCCGCCTGTTAATCCGAGGACCATTAAATTTATCTAAAAACAAATAAACTCTCTGACCATTAGTTAAAGTATCTACATTATTTAATTTTAGTTTAGTTTCTTTTAATTTTTTACCATTTTTTGAATTAGGTGAGAATGTGCCACCCGTTTTTTACAAACTTATAAAAGAGTTTAAGGATAGGTCTAATTTATAATATGAATAATAGGAAGAAACTAGTTTCATTCTATATCTCACATCTGAAGCATTCTAGTGCGTGCTTTTCCATATTTTTCGGATAAACTATAAAGAGTTAATCAAAAATAGTGGAAAAAGGACAAACTCTGATAAGTTTGTCCTAAGTTTTAAAGAATAGTAAATTCTGAGAATATATTCGTGATTTATCACAAAAGGAAATAACTCATTTTTTTGCATCTCTACTTTTTAGGGTCTGATTATACTCTATTAAGGTTTTTTAGTTTAGTAATAAACACTTTAAAGAACATATCGATATAAGAAATAATTTATTCTATATAATGTTAACAAAAACTAATTTACTAGGTAGACATTAAAGGACTTCACTTGTCCTCCTACCATAGTATAGACAACTTCCTCCTCCCAAAAAGGCAGTATAGTATTTTTAAATCTATTAATTATTTTATTCTTAAGTTCTAATTCTGAACTTAAAAAATCATTATAGTTGTATATTACTATTGCGAAACTATCTTTTTCAATCCAATCTAAATCCCTTATCCAATCTAAATATCTGTCCATACTATCTATACAAGTTGTGGGAAAGTCAAATTCCCTCTCAATTTGTTCTATATAATCCTCCCAAGAATGAATATTTTTGCCATTTAGTTCTACTAACAACAAAGAATCAACAAGACTAAGTTCCTTTTTCAACTTTAACATTTCATTGAAGTCTACTTTAATAATCTTATTTTTCATTTACTCATCTCACTTTCTATTGAAATACATGGCTCAAAATCTCAAATAATATTAGTACAGATTTTTATACTTAGTATAAAACGATTCTTTCTATTGTATTAGTTGGAATGTACCATAATGATCTGGCGTGTAGTAAATTTTACCATTACTTCCTTTTACAAATCGCTTGTCATCTCGTTTTTGACCTGCTTTTTTATTATTAACATCAAATTCTTTATAAGTAATACGCTTACCACTTTTTGTTTTTGATGGGAGTTTTAAATTATCATTTTCATATTTCCCTCCAGCTTTTGTTCCCTTTGTCTGACCACTTACGTTTCCTTTCCAACCACTTTTACTATATTTACCATACATTTCTTGTACTTTTGCGGGTAAATTACCTAACTTGACACTCTTAATCGGCTTTATTGATCCTTTAACTTTATTGCTCGGTTTAGGAAGTTTTGGTTTATAGGTTTTAACTTTACTTGGGCCGCGGTAGGCACCGCCTCCACCGCCTTCATTTGGACCTATTTGTTGGTTAGCTTTTCCGTCACAATCTGCAAGATTAATTGGATTATTGCTTACATAAGTATAACCATTTTGAGTTATAACGTCATCTTGCTCTCCAGGTTCCGGATCAAGTGATAAGAATACTCCAGTTTCAGGTTGATAATATCTTGCAATCAAGTAATATAACTTTGTTTCTTTATCATACATATAACCCGCATAACCAAATGGATTATCATTAGCAAAACCTTGTGCATCAGATTTAATCACATTTCCCCAAGCATCGTACTCATAAGATGCGACAATTTGGCCTGATTGATCAGTTAATGCAATAACGTCTCCATGAGCGTTATAGTGGTAATAAAATAGTTGCCCTTGAGTTTTCATCGCTAGGCGTTGACCATTAGTTGAATAGATATACGATCGTAACACAGCCCCTGTATTATCTGTTTCATATAATACGTTGATACTGTCTCCATCGTAATAGTACTTTGTTGTGTTACCATCTACAATTTTTTCTATACGACGATCCAATTCATCGTAACGATAGATTGCAAATGGTGAACCTTGACCTTTCCTTGTGATAGACTCTAATTGCCCCTGTTCGTTCCACTTATAAATGTAATCTCCATCTTCTTTTCGATTACCATTTTCATCGTATAAAATTGACACAGATCCAAAGTCAATAAGTTGATTGTTAAGATTAAATTTCGCAGTAGTTTCATTTGTCAGACCATTTTTCGTTTCTTTAACAGCTGTACGATTACCAAAGCCATCATACGTATATTCTTTAATCGTCCCATCTTTTAGGGATTCTTTTTTCAATTGATCTAGATTTCCATATTCATACGAAATCTGTTGATCGTCTGCATATTCAATACTTGTTCGGTTTCCATTTTTATCGTACGTATATGTTTCATCAAGAATATCAAGCCCATCTTTGTTACCGACAACGATTTGTTGGACGTTACCACGGTCATCAAATTTATATGATGTACCTGCGCCATTACCTGCTGTGTACGTTCGCACATTACCTCGTTCATCGTAATCAAAACGATACGAATGTTCACCATCATTCACAAAGATTTCTTGATCTAAATTATTATATTGATAAGTCAATTGCTGGTTAAAACTATCATGATTAACTTTAAATTGACTTAATTCATCTGATTCAATAGGATAAATCCATTCCTGCGTCGCTCCACGATCCTCTTGCTTTATAACACGATCTTTTTCATCAAACGTTCTTGATTTTGTTCGCCCTTCGCTTAAATACTTTACTGATAATTCATTTCCATTTTTATCATAATTATATTCATAAGTTTTTTCATCATTAAAAGATACACTCTTAATACGGTCTGCTCCATCATACACATTTGTAATTATGTTACCATTTGGTAGAGTTACTTTTACGAGATTACCTGCAGCATCATATTCATTTGTGCTTTTTTCATTAAGCGGCCCCACTGTTTCTGTTAATTCATTAATTGCATCATAGAAATACGTGAAAGTTTGCTTCTTTCCTTGATAGTCTTCAATTGTTTTAGAAAGCACGTTTCCACTTTGGTCGTATTTATAACTAATTGAGGTTCCATTCTCTAATGAAAGATTTGAAAGTCGATCTGATAAATCATACTGATAGTTTATTGTATTGCCTTTTGCATCTGTTTCAGTTTTTTGATTACCATTTTTATCAAATGTTGCAGATATAGTGTTCCCTAATTCGTCTTCTCTTTTAGTAACATAGTTCTTCGCATCATCTTCATATTCATTTTTTGTAACAATAGCACCTTTTAATAAGCGTAATCCATCAAACCAAACAGTTCCTGTATAGTTTCCTTTAAATAAAGTTGACACTTCAATCTTTGTGATTCGTTTTGTTTCTGGAATTTTGATTGCTGGAATTTTGATTGCTGCACGATTCCAATCCTGCGTTCCTATTGGAAAATTAGCTACAAATTCATTTGTTGAGTTATCAGTATATGTTACTTTTCCAACAATTGCATAATCACGATCTGAAACTGTTCCTTTCCTAATAACATTGTCTGCTTTTGAAAGCCCCGTTAAAGTAATGTCAAAAGACTCATCTGATGAAGTTTGTCCTAAAATGAAAGTTTGTTTGTATTCACTGGCTGCATTTGTAGTTGCTGTTCTTTCTACCTTTAGTGAATTAGAATCTTCAAATCCATTGGTAGTATCAATAGCACCTCCAGTTCCTGTCCAATTCGTAAGTGTACCATTAAAACTACTATTTAAAATTGGGTTATAGCTTGATGAAATGTCACCCTTTTCCAATTGAATTTGATCAAACCACGCTGAACCAGATGCAGTCGGATCATAATGTTCAATTTCTAAATATACACGAATCAGTTTCGCATTCGCAGGAGTTTTAAACGATAATTGTCGTTCTGTCCAATTTCGCTTTCCTGTAATTTGACTATAACGATTATCTGTCCATAAAACAGCTGTGCCATTTGCATCCATCACTAAAACATTAAAGAAAGCATTTCCTTTTGAAACATCCGTTTTAATTAAACCACTAAGTGTATACTGCTTATTAGCTTCAATATCAAATTGTTGTGTAGCTGCTATAAATCCTTTTGCACTACTTGTCGATTGAGCTGAAAGTTTTAACGATTTGGTTCCTGTTAGACCATTTGCTGTTATTGAATCAATTGTCAGTGTTCCTGTGTCATTTGTTCTGTTAGTAGACCAACTAGTCAGGTCATTCTCGAAACTGTTATTCAATAATAAGTTTGTTGATGTGGCTAACGAGTAACTTGATTCCAAAAGATTCCCGTTACTGTTTCCATTTGTATCTTTTTGATAATTTGCAATTGATGATGTTTTACCAGTTTGGTTTGTCTCAGATACAGCGTCAAAATCATCATACGCAATCGTTGTTTTGTCACCTTCTGTATCAACAACGGACGTCCTATCATTATTCTGATTGTATTTATAGGTTTCTGTCCCATAAGTGTCTGTAGAAGTTAGAATATTCCCACTTCCATCATACGTATACTTTTCAGTTGGATCAGATGCGCCTTCGTCATTTGGGTCAGTTGTTTCGACTAAATTATTGCCAACATAATTAAATGTCGTTGTTATGTTTAATCCATCCACATCTTCGATTATTTTTGTTGGATTCGCGGCATCATTATACGTATATTGATTTTTCGATCCTTTTGGAGAAGTCAATGTAACTAAATGATTTGTTTGGTCATAATCAATTCGATACGATTGATGTTTTGGATCCAGTAGTTCAATCACATTTTTTGTTTCATCATAGACAAATTGATCAATAACTGGCTTTTCTGCCGTGTGATTAGGTTCAAATACTTTGACTAAATTGCCATCTTCATATTCATAAGAAGTCACTTGACTTGCGGATTGAGTAACACTTGTTAAAAATCCATCCTGGTAAGTATACGATACCTTATGGTTGTCTGGACCTGTCACACTAGAAATGAGTCCACTCGAATTATATTCAAACGTTAATGTTCGATTAGATGCATCCGTCATTGTCGTTAATTTTCCATTACTATCATACGTATAAGTTAACGTATTGCCATACCTGTCCTTTATTTGTGTTATTCGTCCGGTTGTTTTTGAAAAATAGATTGTTGATTGATCAGTATCCTTTAACAAATAGATATTTGAATCCTCTGTTAATTCAAGGTACACACCTGTTGGCGCTTTAAACGAACCATCCGCCTCTTTCGTGAACACGTGTAATGTACCATCTTCATCGTTAAAGCTAACTTTACTTTGATCTGTCGAAGTTACCATACTCATTTCGACATCTGAATGCCAATGCGTTCCAAATAACCCAACTGATTCAGATAAGCTGTTGTACGTTCTGTTTAAATGTAGACCTGGTCCTCTACCTGGAATCGAAAAATCATTTTCATCGACAACAAGATTTCCTGTCGCAACATTTACCTTTCCATACGGTACATCAACTAATGACCAATAGTCTTCTGTCCCTAAAAACGGAACTGCTTCTCCAATTACTGTTCTAAAATATGTTGTTGAATATACAGTTTCTCCTTGGGTATTATATGCACTTATCCTAAAGTAATAGTATGGACTAGTTGCATAAGTTGTCCCATTTTTTGCATACAGTTTAGATGGTTCGAGAGGTAATTCTACACCACCATAATTAGGATCATCCGGGTTAGTCGGATGATGTAAATTTTTCATGCCACCATCAATTTCCGATTGACTCGGCCAAATTCCTTTATTTTGTGTGGTCCAATTATCTACATCCCCTACATCATAGGATTCATAGTCTTTTCCATTGTAAACCCATACTTTATAACCTGTTGCTCCCGAAATCTTATCCCAACTCAAGTTTACGTATCCTGAGTTACTTTGACTTAAATTTGTATAAGCTCGTCCTGTTGGAGGACTAGGTACAGGGATTAGCGGAATGTATGGATAGGATGCTGCAGGTTGCACCGTCTCACCATTAGCATTATATGGAACAATTTTTAATACGTAATATCTTGGTTTATAATTGGGATTTGCTTTTTGATAGACTATAGATGGATCTATTGCTAGTTCATCACCCGATTTTGTGTTATCTAAATGTAAATCATAACTTTCTGTCGGTTTTGGCCAATACTTTTTATCTTTCGTTGTCCATGATGTCACATTGCCGATATCTAATGATTCGAAAGCTTTTCCGTTATACATTAAAAACTTGTAACCAGTTGCACCTGGCACAGGCTTCCAACTTAAATCAATATATCCGTTTGTTCCTCTAGTAAAACTATTAACAGAGGTCATTTCTGCAAATTTCAGATTTGGTATCGTCGGTTTAAAAGGTGGGTCAGATTGAGCACTTTCACCTAATGGATAGATAGCTTTTATTCGAAACCAATAATTTGTATTTGTAGGGTATTTATTTCCATTCTTTTTATATAAAGCTGATGGATCATTTGGTAGTTCTACTCCACCATCTGTACTGACATGATGCAATGTATAAATTCCACTTGCGATTTCTGATGGCGATGGCCAAATTTTCCTCCCTTTTGTACTCCAGCTTGTTACATTTCCAACAGAAAACTCATCATAATCATTCCCATTGAAAATTAACACTTTATAGCTAGTAGCACCTGGAACTGCATCCCAATTTAAATCAACGTATCCTGAATTAGTACTATCACCATATGAATAGGCTTTCCCAGTTGGTGAATCAGGAGTAGGAATTGTATAGTTAACAGATATGTATGGATTGTTATCAGAATTTGAAGTTGAAATTATTTTTTTCCAATAAGCTGATCCATTTCCGTTTTCATGTAATTTTAGACCATAATTAGTTAAAGAACCACTTAGCCAACTTTTTACTGTATTTGTAATATCGAAGTTGGCCCACTGACCCTCTCCTACAGTAGTAGTTGCTATATTTGTAGAACTAGGTTTCGTATCCCAAGTTACAGACGAATTAGACCATGATCCTGTAATACGATCTAACCAAATACCTGTTGCACTCGAAGAAGCACTATGTTTTACGTATGCATTAAATGAAGCACTAGTAATCGTTAAACCAGTTAGATTTGCTGGTAGCCCTTGGTTTAAAAATGCATAACAAGTACCAGTAGTACTATCATAATTACCAATTTTTAAGATATATGCACCTAGCCCAGAGTCCCATTTTGAAGAGGTGCTAGAATAATTAGTAGTTGGATAGGCGCTCATTACAAACGTATCTGATGAATCCGTTACAGAAGTTGTCGGATCAATAAACACTGGGAAAACTCGATCAGGACTTGCTAACCAGTTTGGATCCGCATTTAACCTTAATTTATATCCACCATCTATTTCTTCGATATCGTAGCTCACTTTATCAGATGTAACTGCTTCTCCAGAACCTTCATTAATATTCGAATCCGACATAAATGGTTTCGGCAATTCAAAAATCTTCTTATCTTCGTCATCTTTCATTTGAATATTTCCATCTTCATCAATTGTCGCTTTTAAGTCAGTTTGAATATTAAATGTAAAAATATGATAACCATCGTATTGGTGTAAAACTAAATCTTCTTTTGTATTTTGATTAAAAGTGTAGTTTTGTAAATCGATTTGCGGAAAAACACCTTCATGAACTATTTTGTTCGTATTCTCAACAAACTTGGCATCAACATCACTTGCGTTTAATGTTGTTTTATCTTCTCCCGCAGCCTGTAATAGAGACAATGACATAGAATGCCCTTTATATGAAAAATTAGCGTATTTGCCATTTGACATTGTTTTAAGGAATTCAGTATCTATCGCAGTATTTTCTGTTGTTATGATATTTGTAGTTGTATTATCTTTTACCAAATCCGGAGAAATTTCTTCGAAGTTTGTTTCTCCTGGTTCTTTCATATTTACAGGTTCAAAGTAGACTTTTTCAGTGTATTTACCGTCGCCATTATAGAATGTCTTGGTATTAGCCGTACGCTCATCAATTAATTCTCCGACTTGTGGTTCAGTATTTTCAACTGAGTTTGTTTGAACTACTGTCTCATCAACTTTTTTCGTACTAGTTAATTCTTCAGCAAATGCTTTTAATTGAATTGAACTAATCACTAAAACTGTTAACAAAATCCTAATAAAGAAAAACCTTAGTGTATGTTTCTTCATGTGTATAGCCATCCTCTTATTCAATTTTGATATTTTCTAAATAGAAACTGACCATTTTTTTCTGAATTTCATATTCCCTTCTTAATATTTTGAAAATAAATAAAATTATAAATTCGTTACATTCTTATTACAATATTTTTACTGAATATTATAAAATTTTAATGCTATACCAAACTAATCAACTATAAATTTATTAGTCTTTAAACAACTAAATATTACTATTTAATCATTTTTTCTTTACATAAAAAGATCTGAGTTATTCTCACATTAATATCAATTTTTCTAATCAATAAAAAAGCTTGAAGCCAAGTGGAATTATCCTCTTTGTCTATCAAGCTAAAGGTCACTTATATTTGATATATGACTATATTATATACAACTCAATATAAAGATTGTTTGGGTACCTTTATCGCAGACTTGTTTTGTAAATTCTCTCTTGGATGGCTGAAGAGGGACGGGAGGATTCGTAAGCATCAACGAGAAGGAATTGATGCAGCACATCTAAACGGAGTTTCTTTTAGACGACCAAAAGCCGAACGAAATGAAGAGTTTATTGAAATCTGCAATTATTGAAATCAGGGGTAATGACAGCTGTAGGAGCTATTAAAGAAATTGGTGTAAAAAAGACAACCTTTTATAAGCTTGTTAAGGACCATGAAAAGAATTAAAAAATGAATAAGGAAGAAACTCTTCACCAAAATGAACAATCTCTTTTAATAAAAAGGATATTAATGGTTCGATAAAGATTAATAGTAACATTTTCAATTACTAAAAAAAAGAATTATAATCTCTTAATCAATTGGTGAAATGTACTACTCCGGTAATTGATATTTCGTTTTAAGTTTGGTTTCAGTAAACCGTAGATTAAAAAACATAGTTAAATCAGCTAAAGAACCTTTGACATATACATACGGATACCATAACTCAGTAGTGCTGAGACATTTATTTGTATGGAAAGGCAGATTTTAACCTCAATTTTTTTGCAAGGGGTTAGTCTGCCTTCCAGCCGTTGTCCATTCCTCGATAGCTGAGTTTACAAGACCTTAAAGTTCAAATTCAAGAACAACCAAACAAAAAGATTAAAAGAATAGCTAGATAGTAGATGTAGATTAGGGGATAGAGGAACATAAGTTTTATTTTGGATGTGTGGATAACGAAAATTAAGTTACCCATACAGAGAAAATATAACTTAACTTCCCCAACTTACCTATACACGTCCGTTTTACATAAATTCGCTTATCAATCGGTAATAAAAAATAGTCCTTTATTAGGACTATAGACATGTAAATACTTACTATCTTTAAATTGGATATGTTATATGATGAAATGAATTTAAATTAAAGAGGGATCCTCGTATCAATAATAAAGACAACATTTGTTGCGTTAAAAAACTAATACAACAAATGTTGTTTTATCCCGTTTTTATTACTAAACTTTCTCGGTATATTAAAGATTAGTATGTTTATTTATTAGAAAAACTAATTTATCATTGTAAATACTACTTACTTCAAAAAACATTATTTATAAAAGTTGCGCTCCATGAACTGGATCCTTCCGTAATAGTGCAACGTTGAACTGCATTAACTACTGACCCAGTATACTTAAATACTGGCACCCAGTCGGGATCGGCATTAACAGTAAAGGAAGTGCCCACATCAAACTTCTGACTACCATTAACTATACGATTTCCACCTACATTGGTATATCCATATTGTTGGAGAGTAACATTCGTATTTTTAATACCAGTTGTTGCATCTTGCAAAGTCCAATAACCAGTTGCTTTCACTAAATCATAGTGTTTAACAGTGCCTACCATAATAATATTGTAATATACTCTTGAATATGAATAAACTGACAGCGTTGGGTCCAATGCTCCTTTTCCTATATCATACTCTAAGGTAGATATTTCTCCATTTTTTCTTTCAAATGAGGCCTCACTAAAAACTGTTGTAACATAACTTTCGACAACCGTATTCTTTTCTTTTTTTACGGTTTTAAGTTTCTGCGTTGTAATTTTTACATCTTTTTTGGAAATATGTACCGATTTTCCATTCTTATCTTTCACTTCCATCAGAGTATTCATATTTTCATCCATTTCAGAATTATCAGTGATTCCTGTCTTTGCTCTTGATAGAAGTACATTTTTATCACTAATTTCTTTTGCTTTAAAAATGACTACTTCTTTTTTCTTTATATTAGTTTCTTCATCAGCAAATACAGATGGGACAAGTAGGAAAAATGCTAAAGAAGTAAGCATAAACAGCTTTATTTTTTTATACATTTTATTTTTACCTCCTCTAACTTTGAGTTTAAAATGTGTTTCTTAAGATAACTTCGTATTAGATAAGGTTCTAGACTAAAGATATTATGAGAAATAATGGAGTGAATTTGAAACAGTATTTTTAATCATTTTTTTTTAACGTAATAGTTTCCTCTTTACCGTCCCACTTTATGTCAATTTTCATTTTTTTATCATTTCTAGTTGTTAAACAATTGGTACATCTATTGGGTAAAGATATTTCTTTGTTTTGGTCTAGTGCCTTCCCATCACCATTGAAGTCGGTTTCTCCCCCATTAATAATAATATTTAAAACTTTTATTTTTTCTGGATTCTCCCCCTTGTACTTTACTACATAAACTCCATCTTCGTTATCCCCATCTATAGTCGATTTGTACGTGCCAATCCAATTGGTACTTTCCCCTTTAAAAGCGAGGGTTTTTCGATCACAACCGACCAATAACACAAAAATAAGTAAGCAAAATAACATCAATTTTTTTTTTGTTTTCACATTATCATCTCTCCTTGTAAATCTAGTAGAAAATATAATGAATAATTAGAAACTGAGGAAAACACCTTATATTTAAATTAATAAACCTTTTGTTTTAATAGTTTATTTTAAATAGCCGTTACCACAAATTATTAGTAAAAGTTACATTCCAGGATTGAGAGCCTTCCGTAACAGTACATGATAGGGTAGACCCTACTTTGTTGAATGTCCCTTTAATAACCGGCTTCCAGGTAGATGGAGGAGTAATAGAAAAGGATGTTCCTACTGCATAGTCCTGCGTTTGATTTTGACACGTGCCACAACCAGCATCGGAAATTCCTGTTTGGCCAATTTTAACCTTTGTGTTCTTAATTCCAGTTGAAGTGTCTTGTAATGTCCAATAACCTGTTACTTTTGTTAAACCATAATGGTCCCGCCCACTTATTGAGGTAACATTATAATACAATCTAGAAAACGAATAAACAGATAAAGTTGAGTCTAATGCACCCCCTCCTTTATCAAAACTAAGAGCACTCACTGGATTGCTATTGGGATTAATTGATGCCTCTCCAAAAACTGAAGTTACATAACTATCTATTACTTCACCATTTTCTTTTACAACTCGTTTTAGCTTTTGAGTCGTACTTTTTACATCTGATTTGGAAAGAGGAACAACTGATCCGTTCTTATCTGATATATTAATTAAGGATTTTAAGTTCTTTTCTATTTCAGGGTTATCAGTAATTCCTTTCGTCGCTCTGGAAAGTAGGACCTCTTTATCATTCGTTTCTTTGGTCTCAAATAAGACCACTTCCTTTTGATATTCTTTGGCATCTACTTTTTGAGGAGAATAAATCAAGGGAGTACTCAATAACAATACAATACAAATTAACAGTTTATACTTTGTAATGTGCAAGGACTTTCTCTCCTTTCAAAATTTTCACAAATTAGTTGCAAGCGCGTTCTTCCGAAAACACAGGGGATTATTTACAGAAGATTCTAAAATTTGTATTCATCTTCTATTCTCAATATATTTCAACCGAGTTAAATAATGAAACTAATAGTCTAGAAAAAAGGAAAAAAATTACTTTTTTCTATCAGTTTACATAATGGACCTTATCGGCACATAAAAAAGATCTTCAATTTATGAAGATCCTTTTCCGCATTATAGTCTATGTTCAACTAAAAATAAGATCTAGATTTCTAATTTTTATTTCCATTTCTATACTCCTTTTTTGTTAATGAACTGAATTTGGCCAAACACTAAAATCGAAGAGAAAGAGCATAAGGAAAAACTGCCCCCAACAAGGTTGTGGGACTAGGCAAAGCCTAGTGTTATCTTGGGTACTCCATTTTTACCCAAATCGTCGGTCACTCGGCATCTCGAAAATCGGTAATCGTCGGTCATTCGGCACTCATTTATTTTATAAAATCAAAAAAAAGAAGTATAAATCACTTCTCATCTTATCTCACAAGGCTCTTTGTATCGAGCTATTCAAAAACGTACTTTAGAAACAAAATGAAAAATATAAATTTCACCTTCGTTTTAGTTAATCTATTAGACTTAGTTACAAGGTTGCTATTATAATTCGCTACTTTGCGGTCTATGACAGCAACCCTGTGATTGGGTCCTATACACGTCCAGTTTACATAAATAGACTTACCAGTAACGGTAATGAAAATGATTTTGCCCCATCTCTCTGTTAGGGAGGTGGGGAGGCAGAGTTAAAGTTGTATGCAAACTCCGTTTTCCTCAACTAAAATGGGCGTTCAAGCGAATTCATTATGATATGCGAATACATTTCGAATACACTAGTTCTGTATTACAAATGCTAATTTAAATATGTACAAGATTGATTAAATAAAGATGTACAGTTTCGACTCTCTTCTACATACTAATCCTGGGGGGATTAGTATGTACGTATCATTAGATATTCAGACCAATTATGAGATTAAGAGTCTTTTAGACTTACCGAAATTAAAGTTACTTATGGGGAGTTTGAAAATGAGAATTAACAAGAGTCAGCTAGCGAAGGAATTAAATGTAGATCGGCGTACAATTGATAAATATTTAAATGGTTTTACTCCAAAAAAAACAAAAAACAAGTCTTCAAAAATTGATGATTTCTATGAGGTAATTTCACTTTTATTATCAAAAGATTCAAAACAAGTTTTTTATTACAAACGAGTGCTTTGGCAATATTTAAAAGAAAATCATAACTTGAACTGTGCTGCTTCTTCTTTTCGTAGATACATTCAAAGTAAACCAGAATTTCAAGCCTATTTTAAAGAAGGGAAGAGAACGAATTCAACTCAATCAAGTATCAGGTTTGAGACTCCACCTGGAGAACAAGCTCAGCTAGACTGGAAAGAGGACATTCGTTATGAAACGAAAGAAGGAGAAATCGTCCATATAAATGTGGCGGTGTTATTACTTTCTTACTCAAGATTTCGTACCTTTTATCTATCTATATCTAAATCACAAAGTGTTTTATTTTCGTTTTTAACAGAAGCATTTGAATCGTTTGGGGGTGTGCCGCAGAAAATCATGACAGACAATATGAAGACTATCATGGATCAAGCAAGAACGAACTATTCTAAAGGTATAGTGAATAAACGTTTCACACAATTTGCGGATGACTTTGGATTTAAAGTGCATCCTTGTATCGCAGGAAGACCAAGGACAAAGGGAAAAGTTGAATCACCTATGAAGTATTTGGATGAAATTCATGCATATCAAGGAAAGTTTAATCTTGAAGAGCTTCACAAATTTGTACAACAACTATGCGAAAGAATTAACCATAGTTTCCATCAAGGGACAGGAAAAATACCGATTTTTGCCTTAAAACAAGAAAAGAATCTCTTATTGCCCCTACCACGGCAACAAATAAGAGATTCTTACAGAATCAAACATACGCTAGTGAAAGTAAATTCAACCAACATGGTGTCCTACAAGTCTAACCAATACTCAGTACCAGCTAAGTACCGAGGTAAGACTGTAGGTCTCCAAGCATATGATGATCAGTTATTCATTTATTATAACACGGAGTTAATTGTTCAACACAAAATTAGTCAATTAAAAATCAATTACAAGGATGAACATTACAAAGAGGAGCTAAGTAAAGCTGTTCCTTATTATCCTGATATTGATCAATTAGCTAAGAAAAATTTAAAGGCAATTGGGGATGTGTATAAAAATGAATAATTCATATCATCAGCTAATTCAAAATCTAGAGTATTTAAAATTAAAACAAATGATTCAGCATTTAAGTGAAACAATCGATTTTAGTGTAAGTAATCAATTATCCTTCGTAGAAACACTGGTTAAACTCACTAACTATGAAATAGACGTAAGAGAGAAAAACATGATTCATTCGATGGTTAAAGTGGGGGCATTTCCCCACTTAAAAGAAGTGAGTGATTTTAGTTTTGAATTCCAACCAACAGTTAATAAACAACAAATCCTTGATTTTTTGACCTTACGTTTTATTGAAGAAAAAGAAAATATTGTATTTTTAGGTCCTAGTGGAGTTGGAAAAACACATTTAGCTACCGCAATCGGAATCGCGGCAGCTAAAAAGAGAACAAGTACGTACTTTATAAAATGTCATGAATTACTTCAGCAATTAAAAAGAGCTAGGATTGAGAATCGATTAGAATCACGGTTAAAGCATTATACAAAATATAAATTACTTATTATTGATGAAATAGGCTATTTACCAATTGACGCGGAAGATGCGAAGTTGTTCTTTCAATTGATAGACCTCCGATATGAAAAGCGAAGTACGATCCTAACAACGAATATTAATTTCAAATCGTGGGATGAAATCTTTCAAGATACCAAACTAGCCAATGCCATTTTAGATCGGGTACTACATCACGCAACAGTAGTAACAATTGTTGGTGAATCATACCGAATTAAGCAACATATTTCGAAAGAGAATGAGTGATTTTGTGCATACTTAAATAATCAAAAATGTACATACTTAGGTTGACATTTATATGTATATATTTATTTAACTTCAAACCGATTTTTAATGTTCATGTTTTTGGTTTTAGCTGTCTTGCATATATATTAATAAGCCCTCTAATCGACTGAGAAAAGGGAATGCTCCTGAATACCCTAACTTATCGGTAATTAAAAAAGGATCTTTATTGTTTAAAGACTCTTTTTCCTTATGTAACTATTGCATGCGATAGTTTAAGTGCAATAGTTCACAATCTTTTTTCTGGATTAATACAATCAGTCTTAACAAAAAGATGGATTATTTATTTCTCTTAAATTCTCTATAAAATAGATTCTTCTAAAGCGAAATTAAAATAGACTAGACTTTGTGTTTTTTAATTTATTTTTAAACGTAAGCGTCAAATAAAATATCAAGTTTAGATACTTTATTTCTTGTTTTAATTATATTTAATACAGTGCCCTTTATTATTTCAGCAATTTATAATGCTAAAAAATATATTCAATCCAGTGAATTCTTATCTAATTTTTTTAAATTTCCTAAATATTCCGGTACCTATTATAATCAAAGCTCCTATAAAGAGAAAGCTATAATTACTGATATGATCCATTATTACTGCAAATAAAAGTAATGTTATAATAAGTAAATAGAAAATGTACCTTGCTCTATCAGATATCTTAATAATTTTAAATGGAATAGTTAGTAATACTAACAAAAATATAAATAAAACGAACTGAATAAAGTCTAACCAAACCATAGAAATAATCTCCTTTCATCTAAGTTTTTCTATACGCTGATTTGTTAGTTGTAGATTGCCGCGAAATAATGCATAAGTTTACAATTGTTAATACATAATTTTACAATTCTATTTACCCGATTACCAAACTTTATCAAGGCTTGTGGCCTAAAAAAAATAGCATGCCCATCTCTATGTTAATTGGCAGGAGTTTATACCATGACAAAAATCTGCACGATTACTTAAAATACAAGTAAAAGATTATCAACCACTTAAAGCATGAGAAAAAGTAGATTTCTCTTTAATAAGTTACTGGTTGACCAAAGTACTTTTTTGTGATTTACGTGTTGAAATTCGTTAAAACAAACAATTAAACTTGACATAATTAATACTAACTCAAGAATAATTTTTTTATAATTATTATAGTTAAAAGTAGTAAAGTTATAAAAAAAAGAATGCTATCAATACCTTTTCTAATTGATTCTAAGATTATAACCAATATAATGAGTAAAAAAAAACTATTTTTATAAACTTCTATTATACCCAACGATTTAAATGGAATTGTAAACAAAACCAACAATACAACAACTATAATAAATTGAATTGTGTTAAATTTCATGTAATTATCTATCCTCTGTGAATACAACATTAATATATATTTTTTATAAATTTTTAAGCGACCTAAATTTAATAAGTAAAATTAGGTCGCAATTTGTTATATTCTATCTTTTATAAAATTTAACCAAAGGATAAGGGAGCCATTGAACTACAACTTTGACACCTTTACTACCATTATAATAAGCTAAATTTTTGGGAAATCTGTAGTTTCCATAAGCCATTATAGCACTAGCAACAGATGCCGGAAGTAAACCGTAAGCCCCCGTAATGACACATACTAACGCCCATAGATCAGCTCTGCTATCAAGCGTTCTAGACCAATAATTTGCTTCTGATTTTAAAAAATACACATCTAAGCTAGTCCAATGTAACTTGGTCGATATATGTCCACTTGGATCGATATACATAACTGGATTATTATTTACATATGCATATAAATTCAATGTAGTAGGATTCTTAAGCTCACTGTACTCTATTTGATCCTTCGTCAAGAAACGACCAATATCTGAGCTATAGTAGCGAGCTTTCAAATAGTAAAGTCCCGTTTCTTGATCGTAATAGTATCCTGCATAGCGAAACGGAATATCAACTGTACCTGTCTTACTTAGTAACTCACCCCAAGGACCATAGTTGTATGTTGCTACTCTATTACCATTGGCATCTGTTAAAGCTAAAATGTCGCCACGGTGGTTTGTATGGACATAGTACATTGAACCATTTTTTTCAACAGCCACTAACTCATCTCCATTATAGATATATTGAGCTAATGTGTTTCCACTTGTATCACTTTCTCTTACTAATCGATCTTGGTCATCCCAGTGATAATTAATTGTACCACCAGTTGGAGTCGTTTTGCTAATACGTAGACCTCTATAGTCATACGTGTAGGTCGAAACGGTCGAACCATCTGAGACTTTTGTTACCTTAGTTAGCTGATTTTCATGATTATAAAAATAATTGTATTTACTATCTTTAGTCAAATTACCATTGACATCGTAAGTAAAACCAGTATTCGTGATTTGGTTTGCTACGTTGTAGGTAAATGTCTGACTTCCTTTTTTAGTTATGTTACCTACTGCATCAAACTGATAGGTTGTAAGAGTACCAGCTTCATTTGTCCAACCTGTTAAACGATTCAGCTCATCATAAGTGAATGTTTGTGTCCCATCATACCCCTGAATAGTCGTAATATTTCCGTTTTTGTCGTATTCATATGTGAAAATGCCAGAATTCGGATTTCCATTGCTAGCAATTTCTTTAATACGACCAAGTTTGTCATACGATTGTAAACTTTTTATACCGTTTCCATAAACGATTTCAAATGGTAGTCCTGACTCATTATAGGCCTAGTCACAGGGTTTGTGCTGTAGACCGCAAAGTAAAGTAGCCAAGAGTACGCTAAAGTTGTGGTAAAGATATTTGGTAATACTTTCGGACATATCTTTTGATAATTATAGAATCCAATGGCAATCATTCAACCGATAAATGGACAGAGTAATTACAAAAATAGTGGTTTTTGGTAACCATCATTAGTTAATCGATCTGCAAATTTCTTTTTTGGTATTTCTGTAACAAACTACTTTGCGGTCTATGACAGCAACCCTGTCACTAGGCCAATAAAGAAATACCATAAAAACTATGCTGGTATGAATGATGCTGTAAATCTTTATAAAGAAGGAGAAATGATAGTTAAATAAAAACTGACTCAAAAAGTCGTCATGCAACGATCTTTAGAGTCAGCTTCACCTTTGAAATCTTTTATATTAAGATATCAATCTCTAACTATTTCGGAAACTTTTTTCATCGATTCAACTTATTCTAAGACTAATTGAATTAATACTCTTAGAAAATTGAATGTTATTATAGAAAAATAATCGAATATACTAATCCTAAAAGACCTAAATAAAAGGCCGAAGACCATGAATCTAATGGCTCAGAAAAAAAAGCTATTGTCATCATTAATTTTTCTTTTTTACTTTTTGCTCTAAAAAAATATATAAAAAACATAATTAGTGAAAGAACGACTAAAAATAGGCTTCCTATAATTATTAATATTTTCATATATACCTCTCTTAGAAGAATTTTTTTGCCTCTCTAGCTATCACTTCTTTCCATGAAAGGCCACCAGGATTAGTATTAAATTTATTTACGATAGATTTGAGAATATTATATTGTTCGTATATGAAGTAGTTTGCTATCTTTATTTCCTTACTAGACAGGTAACCCTTATTCTTTGCAAGTTTAAGAAGGCCACCTACTCGACCAAGTGCACTCGCACCTATTCCTCCTGTAACAGCTCCTATTGCAGCCGCTGTTCCCACTTGTACTAGCATATTAGACTTATTCGCTTTTTGAATGCCTAACTTTACTTCTACTTTGTACTTAACATATGCTACAAAACCGGATATCAAGGCTCCTTTTGCCATCCACCATAGCCATGCAAACTTCCCATCTGGATCAACCATCATTATTGGATTATTATTCGCATATGCATATAAGTTCAAAGTAATTGGTACTTGATTATCTCCGTTTTCTATCCCATCTTTTGTTAAGAAACGTCCTAATTCTGAATTATAGTACCGAGCCTTCAAATAATAAAGGCCAGTTTCTTGATCGTAATAATACCCTGCATAGCGAAATGGGATATCCACTGTACCAGTTTTACTGATAAGCTCACCCCAAGGACCATAGTTATAAGTTGCAACTCTATTTCCGTTGGCATCTGTTAAAGCTAAGATGTCACCACGGTGATTCGTATGAGTATAGTACATAAATCCGCCTTTTTCAACAGCTACTAACTCAATTCCGTTGTAGATATAAAGCGATAAAGTGTTACCATTTGTATCACTTTCTCTTACTAATCGATCTTGATCATCCCAATGATAATAGATTGTACCACCAGATGGTGTCGTTTTACTAATACGTAGACCACGGTAGTCATACGTATAAGTTGCAACCGTCGAACCATCAGAGACTTTCGTTACCTTTGTAAGCTGGTTTTCATGGTTGTAGATATAATTGTACTTACTATCTTTTGTCAAATTACCGTTGACATCGTAAGTAAAACCAGTATTCGTGATTTGGTTTGCTGCATTGTAAGTGAATGTCTGACTACCTTTTTTTGTCAGATTTCCTACTGCATCATACTGATAGGTTGTAAGAGTACCAGCTTCATTTGTCCAACCTGTTAAACGATTCAGCTCATCATAAGAAAATGTTTGTGTTCCATCATAACCCTGAATAGTCGTAATATTTCCGTTTTTGTCGTATTCATATGTGAAAATGCCAGAATTCGGATTTCCATTGCTTGCAATTTCTTTGATACGACCAAGTTTGTCATACGATTGTAAACTTTTTATACCGTTTCCATAAACGATTTCAAATGGTAGTCCTGACTCGTTATAGTTAAATTTCGTTACTTTACCACTAGTGTCAGTTAAAGAAAGAAGACGGTTATCCGATCCATAACTATACGAAATTGTTTTGTTTTTTGAATCCGTACTACTTAAAATATTCCCTACTTTATCTAACTGATAATTAATGGAATAGCCAAACAAATTAGTGTATGATGTTAAACGGCTCATCCCATGGATAACTCGTACTATCTTCATTCCCTGCGTTATCATAAGTATGAGAAGTAACTTTTCCTAATGGATCAGTCATACTTGTTATTTGATTCAATTCGTTGTAACCAAACGTAGTTCGATACATGTTATCTGAAGCTGATGAACTACGCGCATCTCGAATGGATACATGTAAGTTTGATGGATCATACTCATAACGAGTGACTTTCAGTTTTGGATCTGTCACCGATGTAAGATTGTTATTTCCATCAAATGCGAAACTGGTCTTATATCCCATTGGATCTGTCATGCTAGTCTGATTTCCAACACCATCATACGTAGACTGTGTTAAATCTCCATATGCGTCCTGTGTTGAAGTGAGATAGTTTCCACTAGCATCGTACCCATATAATGTTGTACTACCAGTGGTTAGTTTTATATTATCAAAGTAAGCCGTTCCTGTTGATGCCCATACGGTACCATATACTTTTGCGAACGCTGTATTAGCTGGTGGAGTCGAACTAAATGCATAACGCGTAAAGTCTTGCGTACCTTTTTGAAGCTTAGCTCCTCCGTAGCCTATATAAGCACCTGTACTATCATAGTAGTTAATTTCGATTCTAGCCCCATCACCTGACAAGTTATTTGTTTTGATAAATCCTGATACTGTCAATGGTTCACCTGGTTTTACAGGTATGTCATTACTGCCAATCCAAGAATCACCAAGTAGGAAAGTTTAGTTTTGCGCTATATGAGCCAGCCCACGCTGCTTCAGTCGTAATCGTTGCAGGGTTAGATGACTTTGTTAACCATAATGCGCCTCCCCACTCAAAGCTAGAATTTTCGTTCATGTTAAAGTCAGTTAAAATATGACCTTCTTCTGATTTTACGGGTTTTTCTAACTGAATTCCATCAAACCAAGCAGTTCCACTTGCTCCATCTAGATCAACAACTGCTAAAGCGTATGCACTATTCGCTGGTACAGTTGCCGTTACATTATAATAAGGGTTTCCTGTTCCTGTAAAACCTTCCGTATAAGAATAACTGATAAAATTCCAATTAGAGTCATAGAATTCGATTCCAACGTCTGCCCCGACTGTTCCAAAAACATTATCAATTCTTCCTTTAGCTGATAAAGTTAATTTTTCACCAGGAGTTACAGTAACCCCATTACTATACAAGTAAGCATTGGTTGCAGTCGTACTAGAAATTTTTACACTTTTCGATCCGTAAGTTGACACTGATGAATCAACTGAAATTTTAGAGGTATTACCACCTTTATTCCATCCGATAATATTCCCGTTTGTGTCAAGTCGTTCTATACTTCCATTTTCTACTAGATTATATGTCGGTGCTCCTATGTCAGTTCTAGAAGTAACCTTTCCATTCGAATCATAAGTTGTTCCATCCGCCTCTTGACGCTCTAAATTGACAGCCGAAATTTGATTTGAATTCTCATCATAACGAGATGCCTGTTTATTTTGATTAGGATCTGTTACTTCTGTTGGATTATTTTTACTGTCATATTTAGTTGTAGTTGTTGCTGTACTAGTAGGACTAATCGTATCTGAAACTTGAGTGACATTTCCCTTGCTATCGTACTGATAGGTACTAGATCCTTTGCTGTCACTAATTGTCATCAATTCATTTTGATTCCAATCATAGTTAAAGATGTTATTTACTCCATCTTTATACTGCGTTAAATTCTTTGAAGTATTGTGAATATAAGTGCTTTTTTTACCCGCAGGATCCGTAATTGTTGCTGTACGTGTAGGATCGTCATAAGCAATTGTCGTTTCATAAGTTGTTGTCGCATTTGATCGTGCATCAACCAATTTAACCATACGGCTTAAACTATCATAGTTAAAAGCTGTTTTTTTACCTTTTGCATCAATAAAAGTTTTTAAACGATTCGAGGTATCATACTCAAATTGAACTTTATTATTCTGAGCATCTGTTACACCAATTAGTTTACCGTTTGTATCGTATGAAAACTGAATTTTATGATTAGCTGGATCCGTAATATTATCTAATCGCTTGTTTGTATCATAAGTATACGTTAGAGTTCTACTAGACGGATCAGTTACTTTGGATAAATTTCCATTCGTATCGTAAGAAAAACTCTTTGAATTTTGTTTTTCATCAGTGATACTTACAATATGTCCGTTTTCAAAACGAGAAATGGACTGATCTTTATCTTGAATTGTAAAAATACCTGCTTGCAGTTTAGTTAAAGTTAAATGTTTTCCAGCAGGAGCAGTATACGTACCATCTCCATTTTTTGTAAATGTATGATTCGTAGCATCTTCATCTTTCAAAGTAACGCTTCCATCCGCGTTTTCTTGTAAGAATAATCCATTTACTAATGACCAACCAGGACCTACGCCAACGTCTTGTTGAGTAGTTGCATTGTAAGTCAATCCTTCGCTTAATGGTAAAGCACGACCATCTACAGTTACCAGTGAATTGTTTATCACAAGGTTTCCAGTCGCAGTATTAACTTGTGAATACCAACCTGAACTTAAAGTTGTCGTGTAGAAGTTCCAATAAGATTCTTGCCCTAAATTCGGTTTATCCGCAACACCTGTCGTAGCAGCAAATGTTCGTTGTGTGCCAATCTTTGAATGCTGACTTGGAGGTATTGCATATAAAACAGAAGAAGCAGCAAAAACTGAAACTACAAGTTTATTTATACGTCGTTGTAAAGAAGACTTATACAAAGATGACTTTTTCCCCATGTTATCCTCTTCCTCCTATTTTAACGAATCGGCTTTTTCAGGCCTTTTCTTCTCTATACTTTTGTCACTATCAACTTGTTCAAAAGGAGTGTTTCCTTTATGTACTTGGACATTAGGCTTCAAATTTCTTTTCGGTTGAGGCTTTTCCCCTTTTTTCAAATCCTGTTTTTCTAATTTCCAATCAGCTTTTTTGGGGCTATTGTCTGATGGGGCTGCCATAACGTTGGTTAATATAACAAATGATGAAATAAGAGCTCCTCCAAATACAATGTAACGTTTGTTCATTTTCATGTTCATGCCTCATCTAGATGTTAATTCTTAAAATAAAAAAAATTCAGAAAAATGTTTCTAAAATGCCCCCTCCCATTCAAGTGAATTTTTTGGAAGGGTTTTCATTTTCTGCCCTAAGATATTTTCTTATAAAATGACATGAAAGTCACCATGAAAAATATGGAATTTTAAGAGTATAAGAAATATTATAATTTTTATTATAAAAAACGTTCAAAACCTTCATTTAGGTTGGTAGGTATTTTTGTGTTTTCTATGAATACCATATACAAATCTAGTTTACATAAAGCTTCTTAGCGGAAGTTGCGAAAAAGCCAATCCCTTGTGCAGCAAGGGATTGGCTTTTTAGTTTTTTCTCACGTTATACAGTTTTTTATACATTGTTGATGTAAAAGGCTTTTGGGGAAGGTCTTGTTCACCTAGTATTCTCTTTTTCTGTATAAAATCCTGCATAGTATTTTTCTTCAAGTTTTATTAAAAGAATGACATTAGAGATCTAAAAGTATTTATAAATATGTATGCTACTATAATGATCCCTCTCCCCTACCTAAAATTAAGTGAATCATTGATTTAGTGATGTACTTCCAAATATTGAAAATCCTAAGAGAAAGAGGATGCTTGGGTAAAACTATAAGTAAAATTATTATTAAAATAATAATTAATTGACTAACATTTTAACCTTTTTCTAGAATTGTTCAAAAGGTCCTTTTTGAATACTCATTTTAGAAACTAAAGACTGGTTTAAAATCACCTTTATACGGCTCATGTTCAACAAATACAGTTATATCCTTACCATCTTTGTCTTTACCTGTTCTTTTATAAGTAAATTTATTTTTATTAAGCTCCGTCAATTCAAGAACAGCACCATACTTATTTGTTCCGATTGAAACATGTGCTCTAATTTTATTTCCATGGGCAATATCGAAGTATCCATAATCACCACGGCTTTTTCCTGTTTCAAGATTGAAAAACTCATATTTGTTTGTGTAACCATCAAATTTTGCAAGACTAATAAAATTCGTATTGTATTTCGTTACGTCATTCCCTTGTTCATCAAGTACTTTTGTACCATTCCAAAGTGTTCTTCCTAAAATTTTATCTCCATCAATTTTTTTTACAATTTCCCCTGTTTTAGTATCTAGTTTTTTATCTGGATCTGTAAATGAAAGTGCTTTTCCTTTATAAGGGACATGTTCAACGTATACTTCTACATCATTACCGTTTGCATCTTTCCCCATTCTTTTATAAGTAAATACGTTTTTATTTAGTTTAATCATATCGACTACAGCTTGGTAATTCATTGATTCTGAAATTAAAATTCTCTTTTTACCATCATTTGTAATAAAGAATGTTCCTTTATCCCCACGACTTTGACCTGTTTTTGCATCGAAAAATTCGTATCTACCTGATTTAGAATCATATTTAGCAAGACCAATAAAATTTGCGTTCTCTTTTGTTAGGTCATGATGATTTTTATCATACACTCTTGTACCTTGCCAGTTTGTACTACTTAAAATATTAGCCATTACTTGCCCTTTTGTTAACTTGTTCTTAACCTTTTTTGGTGCTTTATAAACTCTTTCATCTTTTTGTTTACTATGCTCTTCTTGTGCGTTAGCAACAGTATTATAACTTGTTACTACTAGAGAAACTCCAAGTAAAATTGATGAAATTGCTTTTGTTTTCTTAATCATTTAATTGTCTCCTTAAATTTTTATCGTTATTTATATACTCCCCAATTATTCTTACAATTGGCCATGAACTTTTATTATTTAGCTCCTGCTTTTAGTAAAATCTCTTCAATCTCTTTAAAACCTCTCTTACGTGCATGCTGTATAGGGCTAACGTTTTCACGATCAGGCAAATTAACATCTGCTCCATTCTCAATAAGCAATTGCACTGTTTGCTGTTGTTTTTCATTCCCATCGTTCAAAAGTATTACTTCTAATAGAGCAGTCCATCCAAGATTATTGACATGATTAACATCAATATCAGTATGATTAAGAAGCTCTTTTACGACATCCACATATCCATGTTCTGAAGCAGGAATCAATGCTGTTCCACCATACCGGTTCGTAATTGTTGGATCTGCTCCTGCTTTAATTGTAAGTTTTAAAATATCGATTAATCCCTCTGCACCAGCATATAAAAAAGGATTATTTTTCATATGATCTCGTATATTTACATCTGCCCCAGCTTCAATCAGTACTTTTGCAGTTTTGAAATCATTATGGTAAGTTGCAATCATTGTAGGAGTTTGTCCATTTGAATTCTGTGCATTAATATTCGCACCATTCTCAATCAACTTCTTTACGAAATCAGTTTCTCCTCGCTTTACTGCCTGAAATAACTGTTCGTTCACTTTGTCTTCCCCCTTAGCAAATGAGGCACATCCATTTAGCAAAAGTATGCAGCTGGTGACTACTGCAAATATCTTCCACATAAAGTAACGTCCTCCTTTTCCTTTAAAAATCTACATGAAAATATCGTTTTATTCCTGGGAAATTACCCTCCAATCTTTTTCATTAAATAGACCATTGTTCGTCTGTAATCTATATTAATCTTTAAATGAAAACTCCATCTAAACAAATTATTAAAAAAGTATAAAATTTTTAATAATATTTCTTTTTAGATTGCTGTATTGAACTAAGAATTAAAAAATGACCGACAAAAATGTCGATCATTTTTTAAAATAACGCAATGGTTATGGAGCAGTATGAAATTATCATTTTATTCTTTTCTAAAAAGAATCATTAGTAGATATACAATAAAAATACCAGCAGTTGTCATTCCAATTGTTGATACAATATGACCAAAACTAAAATTCTCAGTAATTGTTACTTCTCCCCATTCTACAATGACTCTTGACATAACTCCGACAAGACCACTAATAAGAGTTATAAATAAGGTGTTGTACCACTTACTTTGAAAGGTGTTAAAACATAAAATACCTGCCATGAAACAATAAAAGTAAAATAGGAAATTTAAATTTAAAGTAAATCGTAAAGGGAATAAAACAAATGATAAAATAATTTGATTGAATGCTATTAGAGAAATTAAGGCCAACTTTTTTTTATTTTTAAGTGATATTGCCAAGTTCATTTTATTAAACACCTCTATTCAAGAATAAAACTCTACATTTAATATTCAACAAGTGTGTTTTAAAAACCTTTGACTATCATTCCATTTAAAAATTTGCTGAAATAACCAAAAAAAGAAGCGTTTCCCTATATTATTCTTCCTCAACTAATCTATCATTTAGTGATTGGTAAATTAGAAAATCAATTTAAATGGTTCCTATAAATAAAAAAACGCCACTATGTGACGTTTATTAATTAAATATTAAACCGATAACCCGCTCCCCAAACGGTTTCCAAGAACTTCGGGCTTGTGGGATCTCTTTCAATTTTTTCACGTAATCTACTAATATGGACAGTTACAGTTGAAACGTCTGCAGCTGATTCGAGACCCCAAACTTTTTCATAAAGTTGTTCTTTACTTAATACTTGGTTTGGGTTCATTACAAAAAACACCATTAAATCAAATTCTTTTGTCGTAAATGGTACTTCTACCTCGTTAATAAAAACTTTACGAGCGGATCGATCGATTGATATTCCATGAACGTAAATTGTGTTTGAAATCGCATTGTTACCTGCTAGCCTTTCATATCGAGATAAATGTGCCTTTACTCTTGCAACTAGTTCACTTGGGCTAAATGGCTTTGTAATATAATCGTCCGCACCTAAACCAAGTCCTCTAATTTTATCGATATCTTCTTTTTTAGCAGATACAAATAAAATAGGAATGTTTTTTACAGCACGAATTTCTTTACAAATTTCAAATCCATTTTTCCCTGGCAGCATGATATCCAAAATGATTAAATCATAATTTCCTTTTAGTGCATGTTGAAGGCCTTCATCGCCATTATGTTGTATATCGACACGAAAATCATTTATTTCTAAATAATCTCGTTGTAATTCTGCAATGCTTATATCATCTTCAATCAGTAATATTTCTTTCAAATTCTCTCACCTTTCTTTAAGGAAAAAAATATACTTGTCCCCTTACCAATCTCGCTAGTTGCCCAGATTTTCCCTCCGTGCTCTTCAACAATCTGTTTTGCGATTGCTAAACCTAAACCACTACCACCAGTTTGTGAATTTCTTGATTGTTCTGCACGGAAAAACCGATCAAAAATAAATGGTAATGTAGCAGGGTCGATACCTTGTCCATTGTCTTTGACTTCTACAATTACTTCACTTAACTGTTCATTTATTGAAAATGAAATTCCCTTCTCTTCTTTGTTCATATATTTCACACAATTACTTACTAAGTTTGACAACACTCTTTTTAATTTCTCTCGGTCCGCTGTAACATTGATTGATTCAAGCAAATGATTAAATTCTATCTCGATGCCTTGCTGCCTTAAATCCAAATTTATTTCCTCTATATAGCTTTTGATATATTTATTCAACTCGAAAGTTTCAAAATGAAATGGTTCCTTTTTTAAATCAAGCTTAGAGAATAAAAATAATTCATCGATTAATGAATCCATATCCTTTGCTTTAGAATAAATTGTTGATAAATACTTTTCCATTTTCTCCGGAGTATTTGCTACACCATCTTTTATCCCTTCCACATATCCAATTATTGAAGTAATTGGTGTTTTCAAATCATGTGAAATATTGGACAGTAGCTCTTTACGGTTTTCCTCATATTGTATCTGGAGATTGATCGATTCTTTTAATTTTATTCTCATTTCCTCAAACGCTTTATTTAATACACCAATTTCATCATTTGAACTCATAACAATTTCGAAATTCAAATCCCCAACTTTAATCTTTTCAGCACCATTTTTAAGTTTTGAGATTGGCTTAATAATGCTTCGAGAAACCAGATAGTTTAACATTCCAATAATCATAATAAATAAAAAAAGTAGTAAGCCTAGTAAAATTGGGAAAAGATTACGGATAATCTCGGTATATGAACTTGCCTTCTTTAAGACAAAAATACTCCCTTGGCTTTGATCTGGAAAATAAAAATCAAATTTCACATACGTAAAAAACAAATCTTTTATTTTTATCGTATCCCGAGTATTAATATTCGTTGCCTCAAACCCAGGAAGCGCTTGTTCCAGCCCTTTTTTGTCTAAAGCCGTAGAAGCGTACTCGATATTTGTACCCTTTCGTACTACGATTCCGATATTCTTATGCTCAATACTTTTGAGTTCCTGTCTATTGAGTAACTGATTAGGATTATGTTTAGCAAGCAACTTCAAATCAAGAAACACACTTTCTTCAACTGTAGTCAAAGGCTTTTGTACATAAGTCTTTTTATAAAGATTTTCTACTGACTTTACATCCCCTGTTATTGCAAAAATAATTAAAAACCCTGCTGCCAATAATAATGTAATCGAAAATAGAATCACACCTATATATGACAACAAAAACCTCATTTTAATTGACATTTCTTTCACTCGCTCAGTAATAAATTTTTAGTTTGATGATCTTTATTCTTAGCATGCTCTTGAGAAAGCATAATTCATCTTTTTCCAGTTTTAGATCTCCATGAACACTTCATGAGAAAGTATAATTCAGCTTTTTCCTTTTTTACTTCCCCATGAACATCTCATGAGAAAGTATAATTCAGCTTTTTCCTTTTTTACTTCCCCATGAACACCTTATGAGGAAGTATGATTCAGCTTTTTCCTTTTTAACTTCCCAATGAACATCTCATAAGGAAGTGCTATTCAGCTTTTTCCTTTTTTACTTCCCCATGAACATCTCATGAGGAAGTATGTTTCATCTTTTTCCTTTTTTACTTCCCCATGAACATCTTATTAGGAAGTATGATTCAGCTTTTTCTTTTTTTACTTCCCCATGAACACCTCAAGAGGAAGTATAATTCAGCTTTTTCCTTTTTAACTTCCCCATGAACACCTTATGAGGAAGTATGATTCAGCTTTTTCCTTTTTTACTTCCCCATGAACACCTCATGAGGAAGTATGATTCAGCTTTTTCCTTTTTTACTTCCCCATGAACATCTTATGAGGAAGTATGATTCAGCTTTTTCTTTTTTTACTTCCACATGAACACCTTATGAGGAAGTATGATTCAGCTTTTTCCTTTTTTACTTCCCCATGAACACCTCATGAGGAAGTATGATTCAGCTTTTTCCTTTTTTACTTCCCCATGAACATCTTATTAGGAAGTATGATTCATCTAATTCATTTTATCCTTTTATAAATACTGCTTTTGTAAACTACATACTCAACAAAAAAGGATGTAAATTAAGTGAACTATATCATATAAATCTTAAAAAAATGTAAAATTTGTATGAAATAAATCTAAACATTACATAATTCATAAAATAGTTAAAAAACCATCAATTAATTCGTTTAATTTGAATGTAAAATAGTATGAAAGGATGTGAAATATGAAAAATAAAAAAGAACGATTTGAATCAAATGAATTAAGGATTTATCAAAGTTTAAATGCTAGGAGCAATCTTTCTGATGATGACAGAGTATACTTTTCCTATCTAAAAAAAGGGTTCGAGGGTGAAAAGAAATTTGATCAATGGAATTCAAAACTTTCAGATAACTGGCTTTTTCTAAACGATTTATTGTTCGAATGTAATAAATCCGAATTTCAAATTGATTCGATAGGTATAAATGGAGAAACCATCTATTTATTTGAAGTGAAAAATTTTGAAGGAGATTATTATATAGAAGGAGATCGATGGTATAAAACTCAAAATACCGAAATAAAAAATCCTTACGAACAACTAAAAAGAACCGAATCCATGTTACGAAAATTACTTAATGAATACAAGATCCATTTCAAATTAAAACCTCATTTAGTTTTTGTAAACCCCGAATTTTTTTTATACAATGCTCCTATGAACCTACCCATTATTTTTCCATCACAATTAAATCGCTTAATAAACGAATTAAACATGCAATATTACAAATTAAATGTTAATCACTTTCGACTTGCCGAAGCTTTTTTATCACTTCATAAAACAGAGTCAAAATACACTCAATATCCAACGTATCATTATAACGAACAATCAAAGGGGATCATTTGCGTTAACTGTAATACGTTTATTACTGAAGTTAAAAAAGGGAAACTGATCTGCAAAGCCTGTAACTATGTAGAAAGTCTGCCCAATGGTATATTAAGGAGCGTTGAAGAACTTAAATTACTCTATCCAGATAGAAAAATTACAACTAATGCGGTTTATGATTGGTGTGGAATTTATAAATCAAAAAAAGGTATTTGTAAAGTGCTTCGCGAAAATTTCAATATGAATGGTTATGGTAAATATAGTTATTTTACTTAGTTGATTTAGCTTTGTACTCATTATTATGAGTACATTTTTTATTTTATCTACTTATGGGACCATGCTGAGTAGGGTATTTTTGCTATATTACTTCCCCATAAACACCTCATGAGGAAGTATGTTTCATTTTTTTCCTTTTTTACTTCCCCATGAACACCTCATGAGGAAGTATGTTTCATTTTTTTCCTTTTTTACTTCCCCATGAACACCTCATGAGGAAGTATGTTTCATCTTTTTCCTTTTATACTTCCCCATGAGCATCCTATGAGGAAGTATGTTTCATTTTTTTCCTTTTTTACTTCCCCATGAACACCTCATGAGGAAGTATGTTTCATTTTTTTCCTTTTTTACTTCCTCATGAACACCCTATGAGGAAGTATGTTTCATTTTTTTCCTTTTTTACTTCCCCATGAACACCTCATGAGGAAGTATGTTTCATTTTTTTCCTTTTTTACTTCCCCATGAACACCTCATGAGGCAGTATGTTTCATTTTTTTCCTTTTTTACTTCCCCATGAACACCTCATGAGGCAGTATGTTTCATTTTTTTCCTTTTACACTTCCTCATGAACACCCTATGAGGAAGTATGTTTCATTTTTTTCCTTTTACACTTCCTCATGAACAACCTATGAGGAAGTATGTTTCATTTTTTTCCTTTTTTACTTCTCCATGAACACCTCATGAGGAAGTATAATTCATCTTTTTCCTTTTCATCTTTCTCATGCACGTCGTACCTTCAAAAATTGATCTCACAAAAAACCACCAGCATAAAAGCTGGCGGTTATTATCTACTAAACACATCTTAACCCAATGGTTTAATATAATCGTCAATCGTATTCCCTTTATATTTTGTAACTGGTTTGATTTTTTCTGATACATCAGGATTTTGCATTAGATAGTTTCTCTTAACATAATCAAGATCTTTGAAATCCACAATACCGTCGAAATTGATATCGGCATTTCGATCATTTGTATTTAGTTTGCTAGTGATATAGATTGCGTCAAGTAGATCAACAACATTATCATTGTTAACATCTCCAGCTTTCATCGTTGCGTAATAGAAATACTTTAATTTTCCAGCATCCATTGCATCGTATGAATCAACCATTTCATTAACATTTACATGTCTTTCGAAATGACCTGGTATTTTGATAACGATTTCATATGATTGGTCTAATAATGGTAGATTAGGCACTGAGAATCTAGCAGCACTGTTGATGGTTGCATCGTAGCGTTTTCCATCTATGCCACCTATAACATATATTTCTGCTCCTACATTTGAATAATCCTTCTTAGAATCTAACCAAATTGAATTACTTGGAATAAATCCATCAGGTAGAAAACCACCTTCAAGTATTGAATAAGATGGAATAATATTTACACCTTGTCCAAATTTATTGTTTATTGTCATTTGTGGTTGACCTAAAATATTCGCTTTGGCAGTTTGGAATCCTAATTGTTGAACCCATTTTGTATATAAAGTTGGTTTATCCTTTACTTTTAAAGTGATCGTAGCCACTGACATATTTGAATTAATTCCTGTTGAAGGAGTAGGTCCATCTAAAGTTGTTATTAATTTAATCCAGTTATTAGATGTATCAGTTTTTTGATCTTGAGCGGTTAGGTTCGCTGTTAACCCTAAATCCTTTGCTGCATTAATATATTCACTACTTAGTTCTGTGCTTTGGTATTCAAAAACATCTTTAGGATAAGTAAGTGTAAATTCGCCACCTATTAGGTTTTTAATGTTATGTTCACTAAGTGTTACTTTAACAGTATCACCGTATTTTGCGTCTAATTTGTCAGTTGTTAATTTGATGTAAGGTTGTCCTTTTTTAACTAATGTGAATGTCTGATTTGGATGGTTTTGTATACCGTTAGTTGCAATGTCTTGGCCTAATAAAGTCATTGTCGAGAAATTTTTCTCTAATTGGATTTTTCTTATGTATTCAAAGTTTCCATTTCTGTCAACGACTAATGGTACATTACCAATTGGGTTTTGTGCACCAGTTACTTTAACAGTATTTTTTGATTGGTCAATTTGATCACCATTTTTGCTAATTTGATCAATACTTGAATCTGAAATAGTACCAGTAATCCTTAGACCCGCATCATCTACTTCATAAACTCCACCTGGAATATTCATTTTCATGGTTGGTAGTGTATTATCAATAACAATTTGCTGAGACTTTTTAAATACTTTTCCTTCTTCGTTTGTACCAACAACTTCAATCTCATATCGTCCTGGAGAAGCCAGAGCTTTTGTAACATGAACTGGTTGATCAGGATTTCCTGTAAACGGGAAGTATAGACCATTAAATCCACCATCTAAACCAAATGTCATACCTTCATTAAATCCACCGTCAAATGCGTCTATGATTCCTAATTGCTCACCAGTGTCTGCATTCTTTAAAATGATGTCAACTGTTTCCATGCGACTATTCAGAGTGAATGCAATTCCAGTAGATCCAGAGATTGGGAATGGTAAATCTCTTCTAGTATTAAAAGCTTTTGTTGTTAGTAAAACTTCTTTAATTCCTTGTTCCATTTTGTTAAAGCCAAATGGTATTTGGTAGACTTCATTTGAATCTTCCTTATTCGTAAAAATAATATAACCTTCATAAATGCCTAATTCAGCAGTTTTTGGAACAGTAAGTATCGGTTTAAATTTGGACATTCCATGAACTTTAGCTCGAACTTCAGATGGTACAGCTAAAGAAATACCATTTTTTACTGCGTCCTTATCGTAACGACTAACATGATTAAATTGAACTTTTACATCAAACACTTTATCTTTATTTGAGTTGTTTGTCAGTTCAATTGTCTTTTTGTGTGTATAATCCTCATCTGCTGAAACAATAGCACCATAGCTTAGGTCGCCAGCTGTCTCTGGAATCATCATTTTTTCTCCATTTTCATCAAGTGTTGGTGCATCATCCTTCACACCAATTTGAATGGAAGAATGTACAGCCTCATCTGCATCAATTCTTCCTGATCCTTCTTCAAAAACACTATATGATCCATTTAAAGGGTCCGCAGAATTCATTAATGCTAATTTAACTTGCTCAGGTGAATAATCAGGATGAGCTTGTAAAATTAAAGCAGCAGAACCTGCTACATGTGGTGCAGCCATTGAAGTACCATCAAACCTTACATATGCATGTTCGTAATCATCCTTATGAGCTACTCCATTATAATAAGCTGGGATTGAAGAAAATACTGCTACTCCTGGTGCGGTTACCTCAGGTTTAATATCATAATATCTTCTTGCTGGCCCTCTTGAACTAAAGTCAGCCAATTTATCCCCTTCAGTATCAAAAGATCCAAAATCATTCATCATTACGTTAACATTATCTTTTGATAACATTTTGACTAGTTTTGTACCTTGTTCATTTGGAATACTAAAGGTTGGGATAAAGTCAAAATTATTTCCGAAATAATAAGGAATATATGTTTCACCATCGATATTATTGAACATGATTACGGCCTTGGCACCATTTTCCTTAGCATTTTTAATTTTTACATTTAACGTTAAATCCCCACGCTCGATTAGTACAATCTTGTCCTTCACGTTTTTACCGTTGTAATCTGCAACTTGTCCTTTACCGACAAAAACAATTGGTAGGTTAGAACCCTTCAATGTATTGAGATTAGTATAATCTGAACCAAGCATTCTCATATTATCTAATTTAGTAGTTTCGGTTGCTGTAATTGCAACTGCATTGCTAGTTTGGATTGTTATAGGCGAGCTGCTTGCGCCAACTGTAATACCAAGCGCTGATGAAGCAGGGCTCCCTATCGTATACTGGTTAGGCCCAGCATTACCAGCAGCAAGAACACATACAGTACCAGCTAAAGTAGCATTATTGATCGCAACTGCCAATGGATCAAGAGGGTTAGCAACAGGTGCCCCTAAGGATAGGTTAATGACATCCATCTTATCCTCTACAGCTTTTTCAATTCCTGCAAGTATTGTATTCGATGATCCAGTACCATACGGTCCAAGTACTTTATAGCCATAAAGTTCAACTTCTGGAGCTACACCAGTTATCGCAAAATCTGAATTATTTTTACCCGTTCCCGCAATAATACCTGATACATGTGTTCCATGAGCCGTATACCAAGGTTCACCTGAAGTTGGATTTAATTCAGCTTGTCCAGATTTTTTCCAATCATCATATGTCGATTCCATTGGATCAGAGTCGTTATTTACTAAGTCATATCCTCCTTTAAACACATCTTTTAAATCAGGATGAGTATAATCGATACCTGTATCAATAACACCTACTTTAATCCCTTTACCAGTGATACCTTCTTTATGTAGTTTTTCAGCACCGATTTGTTCCATATTATTTAATTTTATCGATGCATTATTAGTCGGCTCACCATTTTGTTCTACAAAAGGTTCCACCGTAATTTCACGATCTTCATAAACAGCATTTACTGTATCTAATGTTAAAAGTTCTTTTACTTCATTAGCTGGTAATGTCATTGCAACACCGTTGAAGATACTCTTGAATTCTCTTTTAATACCAATTGATTTTAATTTTGCATTTCCATTTAATTGTTCTTTGAATTTTTTATGAGAGTCCTCAACTTTTTCTTTTGACTCCTGAATGGAAGCTTTAAGGCCATTCTTTTGATTGTTTTTAAAATCAATTTCTGATGGAGCTTGTTTAAACTGAACAATTACATTTAAAGGAGTATCTACATTTAGGTCTACATCAGGTGAGATCTTTAGCCCTCCGTAATTATTATTTTCCTGCATGCTATGAATCATTTCCCGATCAGCGTTTGAAATATTTTTTATATAACTATCAATATCCTTAATACTAGTATTTGAACCTGTAGGGTTTGTCACAGCGAATGTTTTGTGGCTTGTAATTAAACTAGTTGAAAATAAACTAGATGTAATTACCCCGGCAGTCATTACATTGACAATTTTTTTGTTTTTATGCTTCATCATCTGCATTCTCCTTTTTTGTACTTTTCTGAAAAATCTTACAATTATCATTATAATCAAACAAATTCAGAAAGTGTATTGGGGGAATTTCAGATGATATTAATCTTCATTTTTCTACAAAAATTCCATTCTTTACTAATAAATTCTATTTTAATACGTGATGATCAACTCTAAAATTTAGTAGATTAAAAAAATAGATTATTAATTGTTCATACTGATCTATTAAGCTTAATCAGAATACTCATTTAATTTTTTAATTTAATTATACTAATTCTCATATTTAATTCTTTATGAAAATAAAAAGGTGAAAATTCACAAAAAGATGGTTTTTGTTGTTTTTTGTAAGATTTTTTCAGCTAAAAATTGTGGGATTTGTAGGAATTCATTTCAAAATACAATTCTTTTTATTAAAGCATTACAAAAAAGCCATACTCCTTTTGAAGTATAACTTCATATATTTGCTCATTAGATCCCCTTTTTTTATGACAATGACTAACTTAATAGTCACATAAACACAAAGAGTTAACTAATTAATTCACTCACCTTTTCTTCCTCTAAGTCAGTTACACTATCATTAATTTCATTTTCACTTTTAATCTCCTCTTCAATTGTCTTTTTTTCATCAAGTGTATCAGCTTCTTTTACCATTTCAGCAAATTCATCAGAGGGTCTTTTATATTCCTTACTATTTTTATCATATTTAAATTTTGATTGATATACCGTTATGAATTCATAAAAATCAAACCCTGTATTAAAATAGGAATCGCTTGATAAAAAGGCAACAAATTCATCACCTTTTACCGATGGTCTATGACCGTCTGGTATTACAAAATATATTTCGTCTAAATCTTTTTCAGTTAAATTAGGAAATTTATCCTTCATTCCACTTTGCCTGGCAGAAATATATCCACCTTGCTCTAAAATTGTTATTTTCTTACCTTCTAAAGATGAATCTCCCTTTAATACATGATTAACTTTAAAGGATAATTTCGTTAATTGATTACCAGTACCAGTAGCTTCATCCATGTTTACATAATTCTCTGTAGACAATACTCCCCCTTCAACAGCTAACTCTGAGTCCTTCATTAATTGGTTTACATCATTGTATGTAACAGCAAAAGAAATGGCAGAATTTAAAACTTTTACATTTTCCGCAAAATCTTGATCGTTCACATTAATCTGTTCATTTTCAGTTGAATTAACTGTCGTAATGTTTTCTACTATTGAAGTAGCAGTTTCTTTTTTATTACTTTGAGTTTGATCAATCTTACCATTACACGCAGTTAAAAAGGAAAACGATATATCATAACAAAAAGTGATTTTATTTTCTTTTTCATTTTTTGCCTCCGTTATTTTGTAAAAATGAATTCTATATAAAGCTTACCAAAATTTAGCATTTAATTGTTTGTATTAATGTGTCAAAAATATGAAAAATAGACTATTTTACCCACCTATTTTATAGGTATTTTTACCTATACAGTGTTTTGAACTTTCTCTATGGAACTTAAATTTGAAAAAGAGCTAATTTAAGATTGCTAGAATTGCAAAAAAAAAAAGACCATTCAGCTGGTCTTAAAACATTACTTAAGATTTCTTTTCAAAATTTTCCCAGTACCATTTTTAGGTAATTCTTTTACAAAATTAATTTCCTTAGGCACTTTATAATAAACAAGTGCTTTTTTACAAAAATCGATGATCTCACTTTCTGAAAGTGAATCATTTGAAACGACTAAATAAGCACATACGCTTTCACCTATTAATGGATTCGGTTTTCCGACTACCGCTGCTTCAATAATATTAGGATGCTGATATAGGCGCTCTTCTATTTCTCTAGGGTAAACATTATATCCGTTCGTTATAATGACATCTTTTTTTCGATCTAATAAAAATAAATAGCCGTCTTCGTCTTTTTTACCGAGATCACCCGTTTTAAACCAACCGTTAGAAAATGCTTTTTTTGTCTCTTCTATTTTATTTAAATAACCACTCATTACGTTTGGTCCAATCGCAATAACTTCTCCTACTTCACCAATTGGAACATCTTCGCCATTTTCATTTACGATTCTTGTCGTAACACTAGGTAGATCAAGACCTACTGATCCTGGTTTACAAATTCCACGATATGGATTGAAAGTAAGAACTGGAGCTGTCTCAGATAATCCATAGCCTTCTACAATTAAGACATTGTATTTTTCTTGAATTGACTGCAATAATTCAATTGGTATAGAAGCCCCACCAGAAATACAAGCTCTTAAACTACTAAAATCGTTTGCTGTCGCACTTTTTAATTGATATAAATAATTATATATCGTCGGAACAGCCGCAATTAAAGTAGCTTTTTCTTTTTTGATTACTTCAACTAATTCAGCTGGATTAAATTTAGGAATGATGATTGTTGATGCTCCGTTCAACAAAATCATATTCACACATAAGGTTAAGCAAAATGAATGAAACATTGGAAGTACGGCGATCATTTGATCATTTTCACTTAATTCGATTAACTTGGAAAAATCATTTGCATTTGCAATTAAATTGAAATGGGACAACATTGCTCCTTTAGGGTTTCCAGTTGTCCCTGATGTGTATAGAATAACAGCCGTATCATCTTGTAAAATGTCAATTTCGTCTAATTGATTTTTAATTTCCACTGTCGGTTGTATTTCATCTATTAAAATAATCGTTAATAATGCAGGACATTGATTTTTAACATTTTTAAGTTTTTTCTCATGTTCACTAGTTGAAATAACAAGTTTTGTAGAAGAATCTTTTAAAATATAGCAGAGTTCACTTTCCGTATAAGCTGGATTTAAAGGAATAACGATTGCACCGAGTTTTAATATTGCTAAATAGGTTTGAATAAACTCAGGAGAATTTCCTAGTAATATCGCTATTTTATCTCCCTTTTCAATCTTATTTTCTACTAATGTTTGTGCTATATTTTCACACGATGATATGAGTTCTTCATAATTCATTTTATTTCCATCGTAACGAAAAGCAATGTTTTTACCTTTATGAACTGCTACTTCTTTAATCATCCCGTATATATTCATTACTGTATCAATCCTTAGTTAATTACTTTGTTAGTATTCTAGAAATATGCAAAAGCTAGAAAGATAACTTTCTAACTTTTAATTTTATCCTTATATTCTTTCTCTATCTTAATAAAAGAGAGACTTTAGTCCCTATTTCTTTATTGTTCTATCAAACAAATAATCTTTAATGATATAATTTTTATACTACATAATCATAACATAATTAGCGAGAAGGTGAAATGAATGGCACAACCAGTGATTAATAATAAAACGAAAAAATCGTTAACAAGAATTGGTATTGTAATCGCACTAATAGGTACTAAATTTAAGCTACTTTTACCGCTATTAAAAGCTGCGAAATTTTTATCTTTTTTAAGCATGATCTTGTATTTATTTGTATACGGATTTACATTTGGATGGTATTTTGCTTTCGCACTTGTTTACTTATTAATTTGTCATGAAAGTGGACATTTAATTGCTGCGAAACAAAAAGGGCTACCAACTTCACCAGCATTTTTTATTCCATTTGTCGGGGCAGTTATTTCACTTAAAGAAATGCCAAAAGATGCTGTGACTGAATCTTATGTAGCGTTTGGTGGTCCGCTATCAGGTTTAATCTCTGTTCTACCAGCAATTCCTCTTTATCATTACACACATAATGAATTTTTCGGATTAGTAATTGCTTTAGGATGTATACTTAACTTGTTTAATTTAGTACCTATTTCACCTCTAGATGGAGGAAGAATTTTAAGTGTATTACCTCCGATTTTTTGGTTTATCGGAATTATGATGATGCTAGTGTATTTAATTTATCAACCTAGTTTTATCGCATTTTATATTATTATTTTAGGTATTACAACATTCATTAAACGAATTCGAGAAGCTTATCAGTTAAAGGTTATAAAAGAAAAAATAAAACTTTACGAACATACAATTAAACAATTTCAGTTTGGTATTTTTAATGTCTATTCTGATCGTACGATTGAAAAACGCTTCTTTTTCCCATTTTTTGAGGATAATAAGAAATTAGAATTAGAAATTCATAAGGAACGACTTGAACTAAACTACCTAATTCGTTCTATTCGAGCGCGTTTTCATGAACCTGACTTAGACTGGAGAACTTATATTGATGAAAAGATTCAAGAAATTAAGCAAAGAAGGATTGCTCCATTAATGAAACAACAAGAAACGTTAGAAACTTACTATGTTTCTAGTAATCGTAAAAAATGGCAAATTTTTATTGCCTATATCATTTTAGCGAGTAGTTTAGTGTTACTTGGTTTTTGGAGTTATGGTTTAATTGAACATGTTTTAGGTAGATAAAGAAAAAGAACCTATTTTGAAAATAATAATTCAATCTAGGTTCTTTTTCTTTTTATTATAATTTGGATTTTTAGCTAAATAAGGAAAAGGAATTTTGTGGTAAAAAATGGAATATCTTTAAAAGATCGGACTAAAACGTACTTTTGATCTTTCTTTAAAATTGGGGAAAGGAGGTATACTTCGATGTTTGGATATGTCATTTTAGGATTTGTTATTATCCTAATTGCATTTGGTTTTTTCATGGAAAAGAAGTTTGGATCGGGCACCCCAAATAAAAGTGATAATCAAACATTTAATGAAGAAATTGGGAGGGATTCAACTAATCCTACTAATCCGAATAATATTAATGGGCCATATTAAAAAATTTCGATAAAAAGGAGGATTTATGTTAAGGAACAAATTAGTTTCCGATTTGGTAAATAAAATCTTGTGCTTAAAAATAGATCATCCAGTTCGAGTGGGTGTTAGCGGAATAACAGCATCTGGTAAAACAACGATTGCTAATGAAATTGCTTGGGAACTTAGACGTAGGAAAAAGAACGTCATTAGATCTAGTATAGATCATTTTCATAACCCGAGAGAGATTCGTTACAAGCTGGGGAAGGAATCTGCTATTGGTTATTATGAGGATGCCCATGATTACGAGGCTTTTAAGCAAAAACTTTTAATACCATTAGGACCAAATGGCAACCTTCAATATCAAACAGCTTCCTTCGACTTACTCAAGGATGAGTATGTTCATTCAGATTTAAAAGTTGCAACCAAAGATATGATTTTTATTATAGATGGAACCTTTTTATTTAAAAGAGAATTATGTAATATGTACGATTTTAAAATATTCGTACATACCAAGTTTGATATTGCAAGAAAACGAGGAGCAATCCGTGAAGAACGAGCATTCGGAAGCTATGAAAAAGCCGAAGAAATGTTTATTAAAAGATATCATGCAGCTTCAAAACTTTATTTAGAGCAACATTACCCTCAACTTAATGCTGATCTAATCATTAATAATAATGATGTAAATAATCCGCATATAGTATCTATTTAATAAATACTGTCTTAACTCAATAAGTTCTACTTCCAACTAAATTAATCATTAATTCTACTAAAGGCCATCTACATAGACAGCCTTTAGTACCCCCTTACACACTTACGCTAATTTGAAATCTTAAATAAATATAAATGTCAACTTAAACATGTACATTTTTGATTATTTAAATATGTACAAAATCACTCATTTTCCTTTGAAATATGTTGCTTAATTCTGTATGATTCCCCAACAATTGTTACGACTGTTGCGTGATGTAGAACTCGATCTAAAATGGCATTGGCTAGTTTGGTATCTTGAAAGATTTCATCCCATGACTTGAAATTAATATTCGTTGTTAGGATTGTACTTCGATTTTCATATCGTAAGTCTATTAATTGGAAGAACAGCTTCGCATCTTCTGCATCGATTGGTAAATAGCCAATTTCATCAATAATGAGTAGTTTATATTTTGTGTAATGTTTTAATCGTGCTTCTAATCGATTTTCAATCCTAGCTCTTTTTAATTGTTGAAGTAATTCATGACATTTTATAAAGTACGTACTTGTTCTTTTTTTAGCTGCTGCGATTCCAATCGCAGTAGCTAAATGTGTTTTTCCTACACCACTAGGTCCTAAAAATACAATATTTTCTTTTTCTTCAATAAAACGTAAGGTTAGAAAGTCAATGATTTGCTGCTTATTAATTGATGGTTGGAATTCAAAATCAAAGTCATTGACTTCTTTAAAGTGGGGGAATGCCCCCACTTTAACCATCGAATGAATCATGTTTTTCTCTCTTACATCAATTTCATAGTTCGTGAGTTTAACCAATGTTTCCACGAAGGATAATTGATTACCTACACTAAAATCAATGGTTTCACTTAAATGGTGAATCATCTGTTTTAATTTTAAATACTCTAGATTTTGTATTAACTGCTGGTAAGAATTATTCATTTTTATACACATCTCCAATTGCCTGTAAATTTTTCTTAGCTAATTGATCAATATCAGGATAGTAAGGAACCGATTTACTTAGCTCTTCTTTGTAATGCTGATCCTTGTAATTGATTTTTAACTGACTAATTTTGTGTTGAACAATTAGCTCTGTGTTATAATAAATGAATAGCTGATCATCATATGCTTGCAGTCCGACAGTCTTTCCTCTATATTTAGCTGGTACTGAATATTGGTTGGACTTATAAGACACCATGTTGGATGAATTTACTTTCACTAGCGTATGTTTGATTTTGTAAGAATCTCTTATTTGTTGCCGTGGTAGGGGCAGTAGGAGATTCTTTTCTTGTTTTAAGGCAAAAATCGGTATTTTCCCAGTACCTTGGTGAAAACTATGATTAATTCTCTCACAAAGGTGTTGGACAAACTTATGGAGCTCTTCAAGGCTAAACTTCCCTTGATAGGCATGAATCTCATCTAAATACTTCATAGGTGATTCAACTTTCCCTTTTGTCCTAGGTCTTCCAGCGATACAAGGATGTATTTTAAATCCAAAGTCATCCGCAAATTGAGCGAAACGTTTATTCACAACTCCCTTAAAATGATTCGTTCTAGCTTCATCCATGACAGTTTTCATATTATCCGTCACAATTCTCTTTGGAACACCCCCAAACGATTCAAATGCTTCCGTCAAAAACGAAAATAAAACACTTTGTGATTTAGAGATAGACAGATAAAAGGCACGAAATCTTGAGTAAGAAAGTAATAACACCGCCACGTTTATATGTACAATTTCGCCATCTTTCGTTTCATAACGAATGTCCTCTTTCCAATCTAGTTGAGCTTGTTCTCCAGGTGGAGTCTCAAACCTGATACTTGATTGTGTTGGATTTGTTCTCTTTCCTTCTTTAAAATAGGCTTGAAACTCAGGTTTACTTTGAATGTATCTACGAAAAGAAGAAGCAGCACAGTTCAAGTTATGGTTTTCTTTTAAATATTGCCAAAGCACTCGTTTGTAATAAAAAACTTGTTTTGAATCTTTTGATAATAAAAGTGAAATTACTTCATAGTAATCATCAATTTTTGAAGACTTGTTTTTTGTTTTTTTTGGAGTAAAACCATTTAAATATTTATCAATTGTTCGCCGATCTACATTTAATTCCTTCGCTAGCTGACTCTTGTTAATTCTCATTTTCAAACTCCCCATAAGTAACTTTAATTTTGGTAAGTCTAAAAGACTCTTAATCTCATAATTGGTTTGAATATTTAGTGATATGTACATACTAATCCCCCCAGGATTAGTATGTAGAAGAGAGTCGAAACTGTACATCTTTATTTAATCAATCTTGTACATATTTAAATTAGCATTTGTAAATAAAGTCTAATCATCTAACCTTGTATGTAATTCCTTAAAAACATTTATAGCCTGAAAAAAGTATTCATTATAAGTACCTTCATCTTCTAAACTCCAACATGTTGCTAATACAGCATGGGAATAACCCCATAGTAGTACTCTTTCTTTATTTAAATGCAATTCTTTTACTAGTAGTTCAATTCGATTTTCTAAAGTTGTTGAAATATCTTTCCCCTCTAATTTGTTCAAAAGAAATTGGATAATGTCATATTCCCTTTCGCCAATTAATCCTTTTGGGTCAATCACTTTCCAAAAGTTTTCTCTAGCATTTAATACATTATAATGATGTAAGTCCCCGTGTAATAAGTATTTTGTTGATTGTGTACGATTCATTTCCTTAAAAATAGAAAATGCATCTAATAGTATTTCTTTCGTTATAGGGCCTAAGCTATTTGGAAATTTTTCAACAATTCGACTAAAGCTTTTTTCTCTACTTAATATGGAAGGTATTTTAGTGGATTTAGGTGCAACTTTCCATAAATTTTTCATTACTTTTACGGCTATCTTCATTGCCTCTTGTTCATTTTCAATCGTAGCAAGCGTTACACCAGGTACTAATTGTTCTAAAATTAGGATTCCTTCATCAAGATCGGCATCAATAACTTTAACAAAATCTTTATCTTTAAACTCTCTTAAAGCTTCAACCTCACTAGTAAATTCCTCATTAGGGACTGCTAGTTTAATAACAGCCTTTTTTTCGCCATCAATTAAAATTGGCGCAACGAAATTATATGATAATTCAAATGGGGATAATATTTTCATATTCCATCGAATTTCACATCGATTGCACAAGTCATTAAAATTTCTGAGCCACTTTTCTCCTTTTTCTTTATGGATATCTTTAATCGTCTTTATAAACTGATCTGGAAGGGTTATCATTTAATCATCCTTTTCTTATGATTAATAATTGCTTAAAAATGTAGATTGGAACTGAAGTACACTTGTTTTTCGGAAAGTTGAAAAGAATCATTAAATGAATTGTTCTTTTAGTTTGTACTCTTCAATTAATCGATTATTTTGATATTTACCTTTTGCATATTGTATAATTTGGTCTTTAATATTTGGATATAGGATGGTATTATCTAATTCTTTAATTGGTACCCACTTTACGCCAGTTTGATTTGGATCTGGATTTGGTGGCATTTTAGGAAATGAGTTTTCTTTAATATGACAGCGAAACATTAAACTTAATCCATGTATTTTATGACCAGTCAAATGAGGTGCATTTTCTGAAACAAATACTAATTCCCCAACTTCAACTTCTACACCTGCTTCTTCTAATGCTTCTCTTTTTACAGCCTCAATAATGGTCTCACCTGGCTCGGTACCACCAGCTGGTAAATTATAATGAATTCCGTCCTCATCTGTGAATTGAATTAATAAAACTGAATCATTTTCAATAATTAATGCACATGCTCTTACACGAATATGATACATGGTCTAGCTCCTCCCCCATTAAAAAGTGATTATTCCATTATCTAAAAAATTAATTTAACTTTCAATCTATTTTTACAAATCAAGGAGAAAGACCTAAATAATAAAAAGGCATCATGGTATAGGTCCCATGAATGCCCTCTAGTCAAAAAATACTATTCATCATTTTACTTGAGTATCTAAAAAATAAGAAGAAAGTACTTGTTTCATAATTTGGATTGCTTCGTCTATTTCTCCGTATGATAAGTTGATCGGCGGTAATAATCTTAATACATTAGGGCCTGCAGTTCCAACGATTAAACCATTCTTTAGCAATTGCTCTACTAGTTGATCCACAGATTGATTTAGCTCGACACCAATCATTAATCCTTTACCGCGTATTTCTATTATTTGTGGAAACTCATCTTTTATATCAGCTAATTTATCAACTAAATACTGACCTTTCTCTTTTACACTATTTAAAAATGGCAAATCATTAATTAGATTGATTGTTTCGAAAGCAGCCGCCATTGCTAAATAATTTCCACCAAATGTTGAACCATGCGCACCTAAGGAGAATGTTTTTGCTAAATTGTTCTTACCAAGCATTGCCCCAACTGGAAAACCATTCCCTAGTCCTTTTGCTAGCGTAATAATATCTGGATCTAGTGGAGTTTGTTCATAGGCAAACATTGTTCCTGTTCTGCCCACTCCGGTTTGTACTTCATCAACAATGAGTAATAATTCATGTTCTTTACAAAGAGCTTGAACCCCTTCAAAAAAATCATTAGTACCAACTATTACACCACCTTCACCTTGGATGACTTCCAAAATAATTGCTCCAGTATTTTCATTGATTTCATTTTGTAATGCATTTAAATCATTATAAGGTACATATGTAAAACCACTTAACATTTCGCCATATCCTTCATGAATCTTTGACTGACCTGTAGCAGCCATTGATCCAAAGGTACGGCCATGAAAACTTTGTTTAAAACTGATTATATGAGATTTTCCTGAATGTTTTCTTGCTAATTTTATAGCTGCCTCATTTGCTTCTGTACCACTATTACAGAAAAATACTAATCCATCCTTAAAGCTTTTTACTAATGCTTTCGCTAGGTCTTCTTGTTTTTTAATTGTAAATAAATTTGATACGTGCCAAATCGATTCAACTTGTTCTTTTAATGCATTTACAACTTTTGGATGACAATGACCTAAATTACAAACAGCAATTCCACTTAAAAAATCTAGGTACTTGTTATTTTCGTCATCATATAGGTAAGTACCTTTACCAGTTTGAAAATTAATTAATTTTTTATTATAAGTTGGAAATAAATTACTCACTTAACACAACTCCTTTTGTAAATACTGTACCGTCGATCGTCCCATTTTCATTTAAGAAACTCTCACCTACAATAGCAACTGAATTTACTACATTTAATGCATTTAAGGCACTAGTAACTTTCGGAATCATTCCACCATAAATTGTTCTTTCATCGATTAATTTATTTACCTCAGTAGGCGTAATCTTTTCAATTAATTTTTGTTCTACATCTAAAACACCTTTTGTATTTGTGATAAATAAGAGTAATTCAGCATTCATTGCCTTGGCAATACTTTTTGCTGCTTCATCTGCATTAATATTATATTTTTGGCCAATTTTATCTACTCCAACAGGTGAAATAACTGGTACATATTCATTGTTAAGTAGTAAATTTAATAGATTCGTATTTACATCCTCAATTTCACCAACCCAACCTAATTTGCCCTTATTAAAAAGTGAAGCTTCAAGTAATAGATTGTCACAGCCTGATAGACCAATTGCTTTAAGATTATATTGATTACAAATAATCGTTAAATCTTTATTGATTTTTCCGTTTAGCACATACTCTACAATTTCTAAAACTTCAGATGAAGTCTTACGAATGCCGTCTTCCATTTCTACTGGAATTGAAAACTTTAATAATAAGTTATTGATCAATGGTCCCCCACCATGAACAATGATGACTTTTTTACCACTCATTTTTAATTGGTTTATATTTTCAAAGAATGTATTTGATAAGTTATCGATTAAACTACCACCAAGTTTAATAACTACTGTTTCCACTGTTTAATTCCCCCTTATGTGCGATAGCTTGCATTTATTTTCACATAATCATAAGTTAAATCGCAGCCCCATGCAGTACCAAGTGCATCTCCATCGTGTAAATGAACATCGATATAAATCATTTCATTTTTCAAAGCAATTTTAGCCTCTTCTTCATTAAACTCAACCGGTTTACTACCAAATAAAACTGTTACACCATTAATAGAAATATCGATTTGATTATATTTACTTTCGACCCCGCTATATCCAATGGCACCAATAATTCTTCCCCAGTTAGCGTCTTCGCCATATACAGCTGTTTTTACTAAATTTGATCCAACGATTGTTTTAGCAATTTGATTTGCATTTTTTTGACTAGAAGCTCCGTTTACGTTTACTTCAATTAACTTAGTTGCCCCTTCACCGTCTCTAGCAATCTTTTTTGCTAAGTCTTCACAAACTAATTGAAACGCGGCTACAAAATTAGCCCAATCTGGATGAGCTTCTGTTAATTCCTCATGTTCAATTGCTCCATTTGCCATCACTAAAACCATATCATTTGTTGAAGTATCTCCATCAACTGTAATTTGGTTAAATGTTTGATCTGTTACTTCCTTTAATAAAGTTTGTAACTGAGTAGAACTAATCGTTGCATCAGTTGTCACAAAACCAAGCATAGTTGCCATATTTGGATGAATCATTCCTGAACCTTTAGCAGAGCCTGCAATCGTTACGATTTTTCCGTCAATCAATACTTCATAACAAGTCGTTTTTATAACTGTATCTGTCGTTAAGATTGCATGCCCAAAATCTTCCCCATCTTCCAACTTATTACCGAGAGTTAACTTGTCAATGCCGCTCTTTAAACGATTCATTTTTAAATATTCACCGATTACACCAGTCGAAGCGATTGCGACTAAATGTTCTGGTAGATTAAGGTGCTCCGCACACCATGCTCTCATTAAATAGGCATCGTCTTCTCCTTTTTTACCTGTACATGCATTTGCACAACCACTATTTACTAAAACTGCTTGAAGCTGATTACTATATGCAATGCTTTTTTTGGTAACCGCAATTGGTGCGGCTGGAAATAAATTTAATGTATAAACTGCCGCAACTGATGCTGGCTTCTCGGAATAAATTAATCCTAAATCTTTACGTTTATAACGTAGTCCGGCATGAACGCCACTTGCGTAAAAACCATTTGGTGATGTAATTGTTCCATTTATTTTTTTTATATTCTTTTCTTTAGTTATCAACTTTTATCTCTCCTTATGGAAATATTGGTGTAAATTGCAAACCTGTTTCTTCAGGCAAACCTAACATTAAATTCATATTTTGAATTGCCTGCCCAGCGGCGCCTTTAACAAGATTATCAATGACAGAAACGATTGTAATTCGATTTGTACGATCGTCATAAGTAGCGTATATATCACAGAAATTTGAACCATAAACATCTTTTGTACAAGGTATGTTATCTCTTACTCTCACAAAATAGGAATCTTCATAACTTTGATTATAGATTTCTTTTAATTCTTCGTTACTAATTTCACGTGTTGAAGTAACATAAATTGTTGACAAAATCCCTCTAGTCATAGGTACTAAATGTGGTGTAAATGTTATAAAATCCTGGGTTGAATCAATTGATCCTATAAATTGTTCAATTTCAGGAATATGTTGATGTTCAGTCATTTTATAGGCTGTTAAATTTTCGTTCCGATTCATAAATTGAGTCGTTTGATTAGCTGTTTTTCCAGCTCCAGAAATTCCTGATTTAGCATCTACTATAATTGAATTTTTCTCGACAATTCCTGCTTTTAATAAGGGAGCAACCCCTAGTAGTGTTGCTGTTGGATAACATCCCGGATTAGCTATATTATTCGATTGATTGATTGCTTCTCGATTAAGTTCAGATAGTCCGTACGTAAATTGATTCGTTTTTGAAAAACAAGGATGTGTATGTTTATACCATTTTTCGTATGTTTCTTCTTTTTTTAATCGAAAATCTCCAGATAAATCAATCAATTTTGTTTTCGAAAAATCGATTTCTCCAATTAATTCACTACTAATTCCATGTGGTGTAGCAAAAAATAAAATATCATTTTCTATAACAGATTTATTTTTATTCCACTTTTTTATTGGACCACTTGTATTAGTAGCTAAATGTGGATAATACGTAGACAAATCTTCTGTATAATCTGATGTTGAATAAAAATTCATCCCGCTTATTTCTGGATGCATTGATAGTAATCTAATCAGTTCAAGTCCACCATATCCGGTTGCCCCCATAATACCAACTTTCATTTTAATATCCCCTTTAATAAAATTATATTCTTCATTATAGTTATGAATAATTATAAAATCAATTGTATTTTTATAAATAATTGAAAATAAAAAAAGATTAACCAATTTTCTTGATTAATCTTTCATATTTTTTTATTGTATTCTTTAAATAAAAATAAAGTACAACTAGTTTTGATCCTACAAATAAAACTCAAATACTTTCGCTATTTTTTCTTTTATTTTTTCTTTAAATGGTAAATTTTTAATATAAGTAGGTGTAATTTCAATAGAATAGTTAAGTGCATCCTCTAATTTTGGTTCTACTTGTTTGATAAATTGTTGATCATATATATAACAATTTAATTCATCCGTTAAATGAAATGACCTAGAATCAAAATTTGTTGTGCCAATCATTAGTACTTGATTATCAATTTTAATTACTTTACCGTGGAAAATACCTTTTTTAAACCCATAAACTTTCATGTTATTTTTCCAAGCTTTCTTTATATATGGCAATGCTGCTTGTTCTACTAAAAGGGCGTCTGACTTATGAGAATAGAGGATCTTTACTTCAATTCCTCTATTAGCTGCATCTACTAATGAATCCCAAATTACTTTATTATTTGGTATAAAGTAAGGGGAATAAATTGTGATAGAGCGTTTTGCTTGTTTAAACAATTTACGATATTCTTGCTCAATCCCTATTTTAGTATAAGAAACAAATTGATGCTGGCTTCTCCCCTTTTTTTTACTGATTTCCATTTGAGTAATTTTTTGGTCTGAATTTTTTCTCCAATCATGTACAAATTGTTTTTCTAAGCCTTCTACACCGCTACCTTCTAATCTAAGTTGAACATCATCCCACGGTATTAATCCTTTTTTTTCATCAATATACTTTTTACCTATATTAAATCCACCAATATAGCCAATTTCTCCATCAATAATCGTCATCCTACGATGATTTCTGTGATTTATTGATGCAAAAAAATAGGATAATTGCGGTTTATTAAAATAGGTAAAATGTACTCCATGATCAATTAAAGATTTTCTTTCTTTCCGTTCTAATAAAATTCCACCAAGACGATCAACTGCATAATAAACTGGAATTCCTTCATCACTTTTCTTTTTCAAAATATCTAAAAATTCATGTGAAACACGATCATTAGATACTGAAAAAAAGTAAATATGCACTTCTTTTTTTGCATTTCTAATATCATGAAATAATTGATTATTTAACTTAGCTCCACTCATAAAAACCGACAAATCACTATATCCCATCGGATATGTTATAGGCTTTTTGGCAAAAATATTCTCTTTTTGAGCTTTCTCCATTTCAATCTCATTTAAAGCAAATAATATGACCAAGAGTGAAAATAGAAGTACTAAAGTTTTAAATATGAATTTAAATATTTTTTTCATAGATTCCTCTTACTAGGTTCGGCATAAGAGTATTTTTTGAATAAATTACTTAAATATTCATTGCGGAAATGTTAAATTATGATTTTTGGACGAAAAAAAGGATGTCTAATTAGACATCCTTTAAGAACTCTTATTACTGAGAATTTTATTTCAATCACTACCATTTAAGCCTTTAACAATTTCATCAAAAAATCAGAAGAAGGTAAACCAAATTTATTATCAACAAGATCTTGAATGGTTAAACTATTTATCACATTGAAATACCATACTAATATTTTGCGTGGATCTTCATTTATTAATTCACCATTTTCTTGTCCTTTTATAAAAATTGGTATTAGTAAATCAATTAAATAATCAGGTGAATATTTTGATAATAATTCAGTCACTTTTTCTGGTACTTCAGTATTTTTCCTCGCTTGTTCGATAATCATAAATGCATATTTATGATCTTCGTCTAACATTTTTTCAGTTAATAATTTTAATAGTTGGTAAGGTGTTCCTTGGAAAAACTGCAATGAACTTAGCTCACTTTGAGACTCAATCATTAGGCTTTCAATAATTTGAAAAAACAATTCTGCCTTTGATTGAAAATGGCGAAAAATTAACCCTTCACTAACATTTGCTTCATTTGCAATTACACTTGTTTTCGTATTTTTATAACCATTCAATGCAAAAATTTTCAATGCAGATTGTTTTATTAGCACCTTTCGATCAGTTTGTTGATTATCATCTTTTGGTAACAACTTACTCACTCCAATTTATAAATTCCTACTTAATTATTAATTGCTAAAGGTCTTACTCTATTTACCAATTCTTCTAAAAACTGCTCAGGTCTAGCAAAGCAAGCTAAATGTCCAGCGTTATTTATATAAATAAACTCTTTTAAAGGTGCTTCGATTTCTTGCAAAAATCGTTCTGCATTTTTAGTAGGGGTAATAATATCATTGTCTCCTTGAAAAATAAAGAAAGGAATTGAAAATGCTGTTCCTAACCGCCCATAATCAAAATTCATTAGTTCATTAAACAATTGTTCCCCTGAAAATTTCATCCCTTTAAAAATATCGAATAAATCGTTCATATTATGTTGTGGTGATGAAAGCATTGCAGGTAAAATAAGGTCCATTACCATATTAGGAACATTTTTTATAGATTTTACTAATAGCTGATTTCTTTTGTCATAATCTTTTTGTGTCCATTTTGTTTGATCTGGCCCTATTTCTTTAAATTTCTTTAGTCCCCTCTTATCTCTTGCATCAGACAAAGCATCAATGCCCAATTGATATGCAATATTTTCATAATCCAAACAATTTTGATCGGTCCCTACATACGCAAAATAGAGATTTGGTCTTTCCTTAATCATTAATGTAGCGATAAGACTACCGACAGAACTTCCAACCAAAATAATTTTTTCTTTCTCAAGTTCATTCGAAATAAGATGACTTAATTCAATTCCATCTTCTGCCAACTGTTGTAATGTAATTTTACCACAGCCTTCTTTACCATTTCTTTTAAAAGTTTTTCCTGCACCTCGCTGATCCCATTGAACAATAGTAAAATGCCTTTCCCAAGGACGTATTATAGAACTAAAAATCGAATAAGTTGAGGCAGGACCACCATGAATCAATAAAAGAACAGGGTTTCTTCTATCTTCCCCACGAATCGTTATCCATTGATCAATTCCCCCAATCGATACATACTTTTCTTCATTTATCATATATTCAGTATTAATTTCTAACCTTTTTTCATTTTTCCTTTGAATAAATTTACGAAAAAGGAAATCGGATAAAATATTAGATTTTGTCATTTTGAGTTTTTTCCTTTCTGCTATCTCTTATTAAGTGAGTTACTCACTTATGATAAGTTATGCATCTTAGTCTGTCAATTCTACTTGGAGAACATCAATTTTACATTTAATCCATGCCTACCTTAACATATTTATTTGTTAGCTCAATTATGTTTGATAATTCGCCTTAACTGATATTTTATTCTAAAAAGAACTATAAAGTTGATCAAGTTTTACAGGAAGCATTCGGTTAGTTCAAAAAGAAATTATTTATTAAGAAGTATCTAGTGAAGTATGAGTAAAACCTTTAAAAAAACGAAAACATTTATATTTCCAAATTTTTATTAGCTATTTTTTCTAAAAAATTACACAAAATAGATGTTATTAATTACTAAACATCGGAGTTGATTTTTAGCTGTGAAAAAATTATTTTTTATAGTCAGCCTGTCCCTATCATTTATTTGCTTTGCAGATTTTACTTACGCTTCGTCAAACGAGCCAGTACTAACCCCGATTAGCTTTCAAATAGAAATTCAAGATTGGGAAGCTGTTAACAAAATAATCCCAAAATACTCGTTGTTCACTGTAATCGATGTGGAAACTGGTAAGAGCTTTAATGTACAAAGAAGAGCTGGGAGTAGGCATGCAGATGTTCAGCCACTAACAAGAGAAGATACAAGAATCATGAAGGAGATATACGATGGGAACTGGAGTTGGAGAAGAAGGGCTGTATTAATTTTAGCTGATGAAAACCTAATCCCTGCTTCCATGCACGGAATGCCACATGGAGCTGGTTCACTTCCAAATGGTTTTTGTGGACATTTTTGCATTCATTTTATGGGAAGTACAACACATCGGACAGGTAAAGCAGACTTATCACATCATGTGATGATCCTTAAAGCTGCTGGTAAGCTTGATGAATATATGAATAACTTACCACCTTCCCAACTGTTGAATGTATTTTTCGTTACGATTAAAAACCAAGATAAAGGCTTGGTTAAAAAAATTGCCATAAGTAATCATAAAAATATGAAAAAAAATCTTAAGAAAATAAAAAATATAGAAGCGATTCAGTGGACTTTGCCCAAAACAATGGATTCAGACCCATCTGTTTTAGAAACTAAAATCCCAGTAGAGGTTAATCTTTTTATAAAAAATAGAGGGCGGTTAAGGTCCACACTTTCTTTTACTATGGTTAGAACTTCACCTATCTCTCCTTGGAAAGTGAATATCGACCCTTTGTTTTCAAGCATTAACTAAATTAAGACAATTAAAAGGGCTACAAAAGTAGCCCTTTTATGCATTTGTATACCTATTTGTGCTTTTATCAATTACTAAAATCTGTAGATCTACTTATTTAATTGTTTGTTCAGTATATTTTTTAAAATTGTCTAGAATTGCTTGCCATCCTTGTTGTTGAAGCTCAACAGGATTAGTTGTTTCAGGGTCAAATGTTTCAATTACTTCTGTTTCGTTTTCATTTCCACTAAATGTTATCTTAACCTTTCTACCATCACCTAGTGTATATGCTATAACTTCATATTTTTTTACTTCATCATAAATCCCGCCAAAGTCGAAACCAAAACTACCATCTTTTGCTTCCATTCTTGAACGGAATTCCCCACCTACACGTAAGTCATTTTCTGCAATTGGTGTGTGCCAATCATCTGAAGCAAAGTTCCATTTTTTAATATGTTCAGATTCTGTCCAAAATTCCCATACTTTTTCAATTGGTGCGTTAATCGTCGCTTTTACAGTTACCTTATTCGTTGTTTCCATTTTAATACCGCCTCTCTTGAACCCAAAATATATTAAAAGTACATTATACTGTATTGCCAAAATAGATTTAATTTATTTAATAAAATCGATCATTTAATGGGTAAAATATAAAAGATTTATTAGAGAAATGAAAAGAAAGGATGAATTGAAGATGGAGAATTTAAAAAATAAATCCTCAAAAAATAGCAATAATTGTCCAAATTGTAATTCAGACGTTTCCATTAATGACGAGAATTCAAATATTAGTAACGAAATTCAAGAACATTATTTATATGAGTGCCCAAATTGTGGAAAACCTGACCTTTTTTATAATAAAAAGTAAGGATAAAAGATTCTTATGAGTCGTTTTTCTATCATAACTTCATAAAATCGCATTGATTTAATTAAGTAGTTTATTCTAAAAAGCAGGAGAATAAGTTACGCTCCTCCTGCCTTTCATCTACCTTTTATTTTGGTTGCATACGAATTGCACCGTCTAAACGGATGACCTCACCATTTAACATTGGATTTTCAACAATGCTTTTCGCTAAGTGTGCGTATTCAGATGGTTTACCAAGACGTGATGGGAATGGTACCATATTACCTAATGATTCTCTAGCTTTTTCTGGTAATACATCAAACATTGGCGTTTCAAATATTCCAGGAGCAATACTCATGACTCTGATGCCGTATCTTGATAAATCCCTAGCAATTGGTAATGTCATTCCTGCTACTGCACTTTTGGATGCACCGTAAGCTGCTTGCCCCATTTGGCCATCAAACGCTGCTACAGAAGCGGTGTTAATAATAACGCCTCTTTCACCAAATTCATTTGGTTCATTGTTAATCATTTGTTCGGCTGCTAAACGAATAACGTTAAACGTACCAACTAAGTTTACATTAATGATTTTTTGGAAAGATTCTAATGAATGAATTCCATCTCTTTTAATTACTTTTTCAGCTAAAACGATCCCCGCACAGTTTACCACTGTATTGAATGAACCGAATTTCGTTAAAACATTACGAATTGAATTTTTTACGCTCTCCTCTGAAGATACATCTGTTTTTTCAAAACAAACATTTTCTTCACCTAATTCAGAAATCAAGCTTGCAGCTCTTTCTTCATTTAGATCGAAAATAGCAGCTTTCCCACCATTTTCTACAATCATTCTAACTGTACCTGCACCTAAACCTGATGCTCCACCTGTAACGATTGCTATACTATCACGAATATTCATTTTTTTAAATCCCCCAGTTTGTTGTTGGTTATTAATTTAATCTCTCAATAATTGTCGCATTTGCCATACCATGGCCTTCGCAGATCGCTTGTAATCCAAAACGTCCGCCTGTTTTCTCTAAAGCATTGCATAAAGTGACCATAACTCTTGCACCACTAGCACCAAGTGGGTGACCTAATGCGATCGCTCCACCGAATATATTTAACTTTTCAAATGGTACATTTAATTCTTTTTGCCATGCTAAAGGAACAGTAGCAAATGCTTCATTTATTTCAAACAAATCGATTTGATCGATTGTTAAACCACATTTATGTAGTACTTTTTGAGTTGCTTGAATTGGACCTGTTAACATTAATTGAGGGTCAGATCCTACTACTGTTCTCCCAATAATTCGAAACTTTGGTTTAAAACCTAATTGATGTGCTTTTTCTTTACTCATTAAAAGTAATCCTGCAGCACCATCACTAATTTGACTGGCATTTCCAGCAGTAACTGAACCAGTTTCAGTAAATGCTGGTTTTAAAGTGGATAATTTCTCAATCGAAGAGTTTTCTCTCGGTCCTTCATCTTTCGAAACTTGAACTTGTTCACCGTCTTGATTCGTAACAGAAACTGCAACAATTTCGTCTTCAAAATAACCTTGTTTCATTGCTTTTAATGCTTTTTGATGGCTATTATAAGCAAATTCATCTTGTTGGCTTCGACTGATATTCCACTTTTCATTTATGCGTTCTGCTGAAATTCCTTGGTTAAAATCACCATACATATTCGTTAGTTTTTCATTCCATTTTGATCCTTTTAAATTCGAGAACATTGGTACACGTGTCATACTTTCAACACCAGCAGCAATGACAATGTCCATATCCCCACTTAAAATGGCTTGTGATGCAAAATGGACAGATTGTTGACTTGATCCGCATTGTCGGTCAATTGTAACACCAGGCACTTCTATTGGTAGACCTGCTAATAAAGCGGCAACTCTACCAATATCACCAGCCTGTTCACCAATTTGAGTAACACAGCCCATAATCACATCATCTATTTCTTTTGGATCAAATTCATTTCGACTTACTAATTCCTTTAGTACAATTGCAGCTAAGTCATCAGGTCTTGTTTCGCTAAAGCTGCCGCCTCTTTTACCGATAGGTGTTCTTAAAGCATCAACAATAACTACTTCTCTCATAAACTTGATCCTCCAATTTTAAAATCTTAGATTAATTTAATCCCATTTGTTTTGCAATAATTGTCTTCATGATTTCATTTGTACCTGCGTAAATTGACATGATTTGAATATCTCTGAAACGTCTAGCAATCTCGTATTCTTCCATATATCCATATCCACCATGCAATTGAAGACACTCTGAGGCTACTTTTTTACCTAAATCTGTAATCCACCATTTTGCCATCGATACTTGCTTAACAACATTTTCGCCTTCCATATGCTTATAAATTAAATCCTCAATGAAAGTACGGCCAATTTCGATTTCAGTAGCTAATTCTACAAGTTTAAATTGAGTGTTTTGGAAGCCTGCTATTGATTTTCCGAATGCTTTTCTATTTTTCACATACTCAGTAGTCACTTTCAGCATTTCTTCAGCTGAAACTAATGCTTCTAGGGCAACTACTAATCTTTCTTGCTGTAATTTTTCCATTAAGTAATAGAAGCCTTTTCCTTCTTCACCTAATAAATTCTTTACAGGTACTTTAGCATCTTGGAAAATTAATTCAGCCGTATCTTGGCTATGAAGTCCTACTTTATTCAATTTCTTTCCTCTAGAAAACCCAACTGTATCTTTTTCTACAACAAGTAAGCTTATTCCTTTATGAGCAGGTCGAATTGTTGTATCAGTTTTAACTGCAATGATGATTAAGTCTGAATGAATACCATTCGTAATAAACGTTTTCTCACCATTAACGATGTAGTAATCTCCATCTTTAACCGCAGTTGTTTTAATATTTGCTAAATCTGATCCAGCACCTGGTTCAGTCATAGCAACTGCACTAATATATTCACCTGAAATACATTTAGGCAACCATTCCATTTTCTGCTCTTCATTTGCATAAGCAGTCAAATAAGGAACTACAATATCATTGTGTAATGCTACGCCAACTAAACTTGAACCAACTTTCTCAAGCTCCTCTATAATAATGACCGAATAGCCAAAATCTACACCTAATCCACCATATTTTTCGTCAACATAAGGACACAAAAATCCTTCATTACCTAATTTATCCCAGAATTCCCTAGGGATCATTTTATTTTGTTCCCACTCTTCATAAAATGGTACAGCTTCTTTTTGTAAAAACTTTCTAAGAGCCGTGCGGAAGATTTCATGTTCTCTAGTTAAGTATGAATGTTTCATAATAAGCCCCCCCAAAATAATTAATCACTTCGATAAAACGCTTACAATACTCAAAATACTAAATTTTTTAAATATTACATTTGTAATAATCATATGATGTTAATTGTAATTTATCAAGGTGTAAAAAAAAAAGAACTGAGCTATTCAGTTCTTTTGAATGAAGCCAAACTTCAAAAAACAAGACAAATTAACCTATTTTGATTGTAATTTTGCCAAAATTAGTTCCTTCACCCATATGTTGTAATGCGCTAATGACATCCAAGAATTCATATGATTGATCTAGTATTGGTTTAATTTTATGTTCTTCAAAAAATGCTAACATTTGTTCAAACTCTCTTGGACTTCCCATCGTTGTCCCTCTAATGTCCATATTTTTAAAGAATACTTTTGGCAAAACAGTTTGAGGAACTGGTCCATTTGTCGCACCAAATGATACGATTCTTCCACCTTGAGCTGTCAAATCAATTAATCGATTAAATGATTCCCCACCAACTCCATCAATTGTAAGATTTACAAATCCAAATTCTTTACGAAGTTTTTTATACCAATCTTTTTCTCGGTAATTAAAACCAGCAGTCGCTCCCATTTCAATTGCTTTTTCAATTTTTTCATTGCTACTAGACGTAACTAGTACTTTTGACCCGAACGCTACAGCAATTTGCAATGCATATAATGCTACCCCACTACCGATACCTGGAATTAATACTGTATCATTCTTTTGTAATTGACCACGTGTCATTAACGCTCTATATGCAGTAAGTGCAGCTAATGGAATTGCTGCAGCCTCTTCCCATGACAAATACTCAGGCTTTTTATAAACATTTTCAACTGGTATTTTAATAAATTCAGCAAATGTACCATTAGATGGCATTCCTAGTACAGTGAATTCATCAGAATTGATATCGTCACGGTCGCCCCAGTTTAAACTTGGGTTCATGATTACTTCATCACCTACAGAAAAACCTTGTACCTCTTCTCCAATAGCCTCAACCACTCCAGCACCGTCTGATCCCAAAATTGCATCTAATTTCATCCCTGGATACATACCATGAGTTATAAAAAAATCACGTCGGTTTAAGGAAGCTGCTTTTAATTTAATGACTACTTCATTCGGTAAAACAGCACCGATCTCAACATTTTCCAATTTTAATGACTCTGGCCCTTTTGTGTCCCTTAAAATAAAAGCTTTCAACACCACCACTCCTATTCATTATTTCTATTTAATATGTAAGTAATTGATCTTTGCTCAAATTTATTTTACCAAAAAAAGTTAATTGGTGTTTACTAAAATGTTTAATTGTATTTTTTGTTTTAGTATGAAGTTGGTTTTGATTTTTATGATAGATAGATTAGAAGCATAAGAAAGTAGGATAGAAAAATAGATTTTGGTATTAGGTTTCGAACTAAACTCTATCAAAATTCCTTAATGAGAGTCGCTTTTCAACCCGCTTCTTACTTATTGAAATAACGGTAACTTAGACTTCTATCTTACTAAAATTAATTTCCACAGGAATAATCTATCTGATTATAAATAACTAGAATTTAATAGTTAATTAAGACAAATTCCTTACTATTTTTACACTTATTTTTGTCAAAAACTGTTTTACCATCCATAAACACGTCTATTTTTAGTCAACAACAATGTGTTCTCATTTCCTATTAAACTACCATTTTATTATATTTATATATTTTTTATTTAAAAGTTTTACGGAACAAAAAAACTCTCACCACTATGAGAGTCGAAATGAACTTTCTTATTTAGCTAGAAAAAAGATTCCTATTGCACTAGGGCCTGTGTGGACGCCGACTGCTGAACCAACTGAGTTTTCTATTATCTGATCATTACCAATTAGATCCTTTAATTGTTCAATAAATTGTTCTGTATTTTCATCTTTTACTCCATATACAACTCCAACATTTCTACTAAGTTCATCTTTTCGACTCTTTATTAGTTCTAACATTCGATTCAATGCTTTTTTTCGACCTCGTACTTTTTCAAGTGGTTTAAATTTCCCTTCGTTTACTTCCATTATCGGATTTATATTTAGCATACCACCTAAAAATCCACCAAACTTACCGACACGACCGCCTCGTATTAAATATTGAAGATCTTCTAACGTAAAAATATGTTGGATTTTATTAATATTTTGATTTAATCGTATCATTAAATTTTCAAATGGTTCATTTTTATTTACACCTTCTATTAGCTCCATAACTAATACACCAATTCCAAGTGAAACTGATCTAGTATCAATGATATGAATTGAGGCATGTGGGTTGTTTTCTAAAATATCTAGTTTTACTAATTGTGCAAAATTATACGTACCAGATAAGTCACCAGAACAAGTAAGATAGACACAATTTTGTTCTGCACTACACGAGACCAAAGTTTGATAAATTGCATCGTAAGAAGGTAAAGAAGAAGTAAAGTTTTCTCCATTTTTCATTCTTTGCATTAACTCATTTGATTGTAAGTTAACCCCATCTAGATACTCTTTTTCTAACTGGTCATAGACTCTTAATGGAATGACAGAAATATCGTTTTTTTTCAATAGTTCTAACGGAAGATCAGAAGAGCTATCTACAATTATTTTTAGGTTCAATTTTATCACCTCTCTCTAGTTTAATAATGTATTTTTAATCTTATTAAATAATAATCAAAATATTCAAATATTTTATTCATTTAAGTTAATTTAATCGACAAATATAAAATGGAGCACCTATAACTATTTATGCTAATCGTCATGCTTGCAACAAAAAAGAAGTATCTCATAAGTAAGCTAACTTATAAGACACTTCTTTTTTTTAGTTATGCGTGTAATTTTTCATATTTTTCAATTTCATTTTCATATTTCATCGTAATCGCAATATCATCTAAACCATTCATTAGTTTTTCTTTCCAAACAGGATCGATTGAGAATTCAAAGTCCCCAAATATGGTTTTTACGACTTGTTTTTCCAAATCTACTTCAATTTCTTGATTCCCACTTAATGTAGATAATTTTGTGCGAATCTCATCATTTAATACAATTGGAAGCATGCCATTTTTTATACAGTTATTATAGAAAATATCTGCGAAGCTGCCAGCAATTATAATTGTAAATCCATAATCATTTAACGCCCAAGGTGCGTGTTCTCTAGATGAACCACAACCAAAATTATTTCCACTTACTAGGATTGAAGCATTTTTTCGATCTTCATTATTTAATGAAAAAGATTGATTAGGTGAGCGATCATCATGATATCGCCATTCATCGAATAAAAATTCTCCAAAGCCAGTTCGTTCGATTCGTTTTAAATATTGTTTTGGAATAATTTGGTCTGTGTCGATATTATCTAACATAATTGATACGGTTGTGCCTTTATGCGTACGTAACGGTTTCATTTGCTTGCTCCTTTCGAATATCAATAAAATGACCATGTACTGCAGCAGCCGCTGCCATTACTGGACTTACTAAATGTGTTCTTGCTCCTTTTCCTTGTCTTCCTTCAAAGTTTCGGTTTGAAGTAGATGCACAATGTTCTCCAGCTGGTACTTGGTCTGGATTCATTGCCAGACACATCGAACAACCAGCTTCCCTCCATTCAAATCCTGCTTCGATAAAGACTTTATGTAGTCCTTTTGCCATCGCTGCATTTCGAACCTTTTTTGACCCAGGAACAACTAATGCACGTACATCCGATTTAACTTTCTTTCCTTTAAGATAATTTGCCGCTTCCTCTAAATCTGACAATCTAGAATTAGTACAAGAACCGATGAAAACATGCTGAACTGGAATCTCTTTAGGTGTGATTTCCGGCTTTAGTCCCATATATTCATAAGCTCGTTCGTAGTTCTCATCCTTGGCTTTTGGAAGGGCTTCATCAATTCTTACGCCCATTCCAGGATTTGTTCCCCAAGTTACATAAGGTGCAAGGGTTGCTACATCCACTTCGATTGTTTTATCAAATGTCGCTCCCTCTTCTGTATATAATTTCTTCCATTCTACTAATTTTTCATCATATGAGTTAACTGTATATTTCCGACCTTTTAAATACTCGAACGTTTTTTGATCAGGAGCAACTAATCCAGCTTTTGCTCCTCCCTCAATTGCCATATTACATAAAGTCATACGCTCTTCCATTGACATATTTGTAATTGCTTCACCATAAAACTCAATGACATATCCAGTTCCCATTGAAACACCATAAGTTGCTAGTAAATGAAGAATGATATCTTTAGCATATACACCTTTTGGAAGTTTACCATCAAGTTTCACACCCATTGATTTCGGCTTAACTTGCCATAAAGTTTGAGTTGCTAAAACATGTTCAACTTCACTTGTTCCAATTCCAAATGCTAAAGCACCAAATGCACCGTGAGTAGATGTATGACTATCTCCACAAACAATTGTTTTTCCCGGCTGAGTTAACCCTAGTTCTGGTCCAATTACGTGGACAATGCCTTGGTCCTCATCTGTAATATCTGCTAAAGGAATATTGAACTCCTGACAATTATTTCTTAACGTATCCATTTGTTGTTTAGCAATTAAGTCCGTAATCACTAATTGATTTTTTGTTGGTACATTATGATCCATTGTCGCAAAAGTTAATTCTGGTCTTCTTACTTTACGATTAGATAATCTCAATCCTTCGAAAGCTTGCGGAGAAGTTACCTCATGGACTAAGTGTAGATCGATATACAAAAGTTGTGGTTTACCTTCTTCACCAGTTACAACATGATTTTGCCAAAGTTTATCAAACAATGTTTGCTTCATCGAACCGTACCTCCTACTGTTTGAAATTGTAATTCTTTTACAACTTGTTCTGTAAATTCACTCGTTGAATTTTTTCCACCTAGGTCACCAGTTAAATAGCCATTATTTATTGCATTTACAATCGCGTTTTCAATCGAGTTTGCTTCATCAACTAAGTTAAAATCTCGAAGCATCATCGCCACTGATCTTAATATTGCAATTGGATTTGCCTTATTTTGTCCAGCGATATCTGGTGCTGAACCGTGAATTGGTTCATATAATGATGGGCCTTTGCCAGATCTACTTGCAGAAGGGAGCATTCCTAAAGAACCAGTAATCATCGAAGCTTCATCGCTTAAAATATCCCCAAATAAATTTTCAGTAACGATTACATCAAATCTTCTAGGGTTTCGAATTAACTCCATCGCAGCTGCATCAACAAGAATATGTTCAACTTCTACTTCTGGATAATTTGAACTTAATTCATTTACTATTTTTCGCCAAAGTTTACTAGATTCTAATACATTTGCTTTATCAACTGATGTAAGTTTACCTTTTCTAGTTTTTGCTAACTCAAATCCATACTTTACAATGCGTTCTATTTCTTCTCTAGTATAGGAAAGAGTATCCGTTGCTTCATTTTCATTATGGAAACGAGGTTCGGAAAAATAGATTCCTCCTGTTAATTCTCGAACGACGACAAAGCTTACATTTCTTACTTGCTCAGATTTTAAAGGTGAATGATTGACAAGTTCATCGTAAACATCGACTGGTCGGATATTTGCGTATAAATTAAGTGATTTTCTTAATCTTAATAAGCCACTTTCTGGTCGTTCAACACCTTGATCCCATTTTGGTCCACCTACTGCTGCCAATAATACGGCATCTGAATTTAAACAATTATCTAATGTTTCTTTCGGTAATGAAGTGCCTGTTTCATCGATCGCGTGACCTCCGAATAAATTTGTTGAAAAAGTAAAATCATGTTGATAAGATTGTGCAATCTGTTCTAAAACCTGTACAGCTGAACTCATAATTTCAGGTCCGATTCCGTCTCCTGGAAGACATGCGATCTTTAATTTCATTTTAGAACCTCCTTTTTGCTCCATTTACTAATAATGTTTAATAAATCTGCATCTGTAATTTCTTTCTTAGAATCAGTCAAAGTTTTAAATTGAATAAACGCTTTGTTAATAATTTCAGTTGAAAAGTTGAATCCAAGTTCTTTTAATTTGTCAGTAAAAGCATGTCGCCCTGAATGTTTCCCTAATACTAATGAATTTGTAGAAAGCCCAATTAATGATGGGGGTATAATTTCATATGTTGTTGGCTCTTTTAGTACACCATCTTGATGAATACCTGATTCATGAGCAAAAGCATTTGTACCAACAATTGCTTTATTCTTCTGGACAACCATACCTGTAAGACGACTAACAAGTTTACTTGTCTTAGTAATTTCTTGTAATCGTAAATTAGTATTTTTCCGGTAAACATCTTCCCTAATATGTAGTGCAACAGCTATTTCTTCTAGGGCTGCATTTCCTGCTCTTTCCCCAATTCCATTTACAGTACATTCAACTTGAGTTGCTCCAGCCTGTATAGCAGCTAAAGAATTCGCTACTGCCATCCCTAGGTCATCATGACAGTGACAAGAAAAAATAGCTTTATGATAAGACGGTACATTTTCTTGTAAATATTTAAATAGATCGAAATATTCTGAAGGACTTGTGTAACCAACAGTATCTGGAATATTAATCACATCCGCACCAGCTTTAATGGCGGTCTCTGCGAATTCGGCAAGGAATGCTCGATCCGTACGACATGCATCCTCAGCTGATATTTGGACTTTTGGAAAAAAGGATTTTGCAAGCTGGACACAATGTTTAGCAGTTTCTAAAACTTCTAATCTAGTCATGTTTAATTTATATTTCATATGAATGTCACTTGTAGCTAGAAATATATGAAGTCTCGGTTCAGCAGCATTTTTTAATGCATCCCATGCTGTTTTAATATCTGAATCTTTTGCTCTAGAAAGGCTAGAGACGGAGACAGAACGAATCTGTCTCGCAATCTCTTGAACTCCTAAAAAGTCACCTTCTGAGGAAGCAGCAAAACCAGCCTCAATGATATCAACACCTAAAGCTTCTAGTTGTTTTGCAATTTCGAGCTTTTCTAATCGATTTAAATTAACCCCAGGAGATTGTTCGCCATCACGTAATGTTGTATCAAGAAACTGAATTTTACTCATTTTTTACTTCACCTCGACCTTTTCTTTTCTTTGGATAAATGGCATCATTGCACGTAGTTTTTCTCCAACCTCTTCTAGCTGATGTTGTTTTTCACTTTCATTAATTTCATTAAATACTGGACGACCATTTTTATTTTCGTTGATCCAGCCTTTAGCAAACGTTCCATCTTGAATTTCTGCTAAAATATCTTTCATCGCTAATTTTGATTCATTTGCAACTACTCTAGGACCGGATACGAAATCACCCCATTGAGCTGTATCAGAAATTGAGTATCTCATATAGCTCATACCGCCTTCGTACATTAAATCAACAATTAGCTTCAACTCATGTAAACACTCAAAGTATGCTACTTCTGGCTGATAACCTGCTTCTACTAATGTTTCAAATCCTGATTTTACTAAAGAAGTTACACCACCACATAATACCGCTTGTTCTCCGAATAGATCTGTTTCAGTTTCCTCTTTAAATGATGTTTCAAGAACACCCGCTCTAGTAGCACCAATTCCATCAGCGTAAGAAAGTGCTACATTTTTTGCTTCACCTGTTACATCTTGATAAACAGCAAATAATGCTGGAACCGCTGCACCATCGACAAAAGTACGTCGAACAAGATGTCCTGGACCTTTTGGAGCTACTAAAAATACATCAACATTAGCAGGAGGAACAATTTGGTTAAAATGAACATTAAATCCGTGTGCAAACGCAAGCGCATTACCACTTTCTAGATACGGTTCAATTTCATTTTTATATACAGTTGGTTGATGCTCATCTGGTAATAAAATCATTACGACATCTGCTGCTTTAGAAGCCTCTGCAACCGTCGTTACTTGTAGTCCGTCTTTTGCTGCAGCATCCCATGATTTACCAGGACGACAACCAACAACTACTTTATGACCATTATCATGTAAATTTAATGCATGTGCGTGACCTTGTGATCCATAACCAATTACTGCAATCGTTTTCCCTACTAATACATTTTCCTTCACATCTGTACCATAATATACTTTAGCCATTTTCAAATTCCTCCAATTTTTTTAGTTTTATATTTTTATTTAATAAGAGAGTAGCTTTTGAGCATGCTCCTTATGTTTAGTGGATCTAGTAAATGCGGTTACACCTGTTCGAGCTATTTCTTTTAGTTCGAAAGGTCTTAATAATTCAATCAAAGCCTCTACCTTATCAGGAGTACCAGTTACTTGAACGACAATCTGATCACGACTTACATCAATAACCGAGGCTCTAAATGGTTCAATTAGACTATAAATTTCATTTCTTGTCGTTGCATTTGTACTTACCTTTATTAAGGCTAGTTCTCTAGCAATAACTGACTCTTCTGTTATATCTGCTACTTTTATCACATCAATTTGCTTATGAAGTTGTTTAATTAATTGTTCAACCTGTTGTAAATCCTCTACATGTACGACAAACGTAATTCTTGAAATATGATTTTGTTCAGTATGTCCTACAGAAATACTTTCGATATTAAAACGTCTTCTTGAAATCACTCCTGTAATTCGGTTAAGTACGCCACTGTTATTTAGTACAGTTGATGTAATGACTCGCTTCATTATTTCACCCCTTCCATTTGATGTATTCCTTTACCAGGAGGAACCATTGGCGTAACGATTTCAGCTTGATGAACTCGACAATCAATTAAAACTGGTCCGTCAAATTCAATTGCTTCTCTTAATTGACTTTCAACTAAATTTGGATCGGATATTGTAATCCCTTTAATACCGTAAGCTTCAGCAAGTTTCGTGAAACTAGGCTGGCAGTCTAATAGAGAACTAGAGAAGCGGTCATTATAAAATGCGGATTGCCACTGTCTTACCATTCCTAATGCTGCGTTATTTAAAATTAAAATTTTAACTTGTAAATTATGTTCTTTGATCATGCTCAATTCCTGCAATGTCATTTGGAATCCGGCATCACCTACGATGGCGACAACTAATTCATCAGGCTTTGCAAATTGTGCACCAATAGCAGCAGGTAATCCAAATCCCATCGTTCCAAGTCCACCTGATGTAATCCATTTATGTGGCTCGTCAAAAGGATAATACTGTGCCGCCCACATTTGATGTTGACCTACATCTGTGGAAATCGTCGCTTTCCCTTTTGTAATCGAATGGAGTATAGTTAAGACAGTTTGTGGTTTAATGACTTCTCTACTCGGTTCATACTGCAGTGGAAACGACTCTTTACGACTTTTAAGTAGTTCTAACCATTCACTATGATTTTGTTTATCTACTTTTTGTTTTAATAGAACTTTTAGAACTTCTTTAGCACATCCAACGATTGGAATATTTGTCGGAATAACTTTGTTAATTTCGGCAGGATCTATATCGATATGTGCTACAATCGCATTTTTAGCAAAGTGTGCTAAATTACCCGTCAGCCTATCATCAAATCTTGCTCCAATGTTAATTAGTAAATCACTTTCATACATTGCCATATTTGCTGTATAAGTTCCGTGCATACCACCCATTCCAAGGAATAATTCCTCATTTGCTGGAAAACCACCTAGTCCTAATAGCGTATTGACAACTGGGATATTGTACTTTTTGATAAATTCGGTAAACTCATCAGCTGCTTTTGCATGTAATATACCTGCGCCAGCTAGAACGACTGGTTTTTTAGCTTTTTCAATCGCTTCTATTAATTTTGTTATTTGAATATAATTTGGTTCATAAGTCGGTTGATAACCCGGTAATTGAACTTCTACTTCGTCTTTTTTCACTCCTTTTTCAACCATCATATTTTTTGGTAGATCAATAACGACTGGACCTGGGCGGCCTGTTGAAGCAATATGGAATGCTTCTTTTACGATTTGTGGGACATCTTCAACATTACGCACTTGGTAGTTATGTTTTGTTACTGGCATTGTAATTCCAATCACATCTGCTTCTTGAAAGGCATCCGTTCCGATTACATTTGTAGCAACCTGACCAGTGAAAACAACTAGTGGTAATGAATCCATCATTGCATCTGCTAAACCAGTGACTACATTTGTTGCACCTGGTCCACTTGTTGCAATGACAACTCCTGGACGACCAGTCACTCGTGCATATCCTTCTGCAGCGTGGATCGCCCCTTGTTCATGTCTTGCAAGTATGTGAGGGATATCAGCATCATAAAGTGCATCATATAATGGTAATACTGCCCCTCCAGGGTAACCAAAAATCATTTCAACATTTTCATTTTTCAAAGCATCAATTAGTAAATTTGCACCTGACAATTCTTTTGACAGAGTTCTCATCGAATGATGACTCATTTCTACTTTTCCCTCCATTTTCGGATAAGATTTACCCATTTATTCGCAATAAAAAAAGCCATAACTCCACACTTCAGCAGATGCTGAAGGGGCGAAAGACTTTTCGCGGTACCACCCTTCTTCTTAGGTTAATAACCTAACTTTGGGATTTTGGCTAACCAAAATCTGGTTATAACGTGACCAACGTTCAAGCCTACATTACAAATTAATTCAGCTTGACACTCAAGAGTGAGTTTCATTAATCAAGGTCATCGGTTCACACCAGCCACCGACTCTCTGAAGATCCTTTTCATAACTACTTTTCTCTTTCAATGCTTTTTCATATTTTTAATATTCCGCCTGTATTAGCAGATGTTACTAACTTGGCATATCTTGCTAAATAACCCGTTTTAACTTTTGGTTCATGTAATATATTTGTATTTTTACGAAATTCTAATGTTTCGTTTGATACTGATAATGTGATACTTCTTGATAAAAGATCGATGATGATTTCATCGCCGTCTTCAATATATGCAATTGGTCCACCTTCAGCCGCTTCTGGAGAAATATGTCCGATAGCAATTCCTCTTGTAGCACCCGAAAAACGACCATCTGTAATTAACGCAACTTTTGTTCCTAAACCTCTTCCGACAATTGAAGAAGTTGGTGCTAGCATTTCAGGCATTCCAGGCCCACCTTTTGGACCCTCATATCGAATGACAACGACATGCCCTTCTTTAACGAGACCTTTGTCAATTGCTTCAACCGCTTCATCATGTGAGTCAAAACAAATTGCTTCACCAATAAATGTTTGGATTGAAGGATCAACAGCACCTACTTTAATAACTGCTCCGTCTGGGGCTAAATTCCCATGTAAGATTGATAATCCGCCTGTATGTGAATAAGGATTTTCTTTTTTACGAATCACTTCACTATTGGAGATTGTAGCTTCTTGCACATTCTCGAATAAAGTTTTTCCCGTAATTGTAATGCGGTCACTATTAATGGCTCCAGGAATAGTAGTTAGCTCTTTAATTATTGCTGGTACACCACCTGCTAAATGAACATCATGCATTGAATAGTGTGAGGCGGGACTAATTTTAGATAAATAAGGTACTCTTCTAGCTACATCATTTATATCTTTTAAGTCGTAATCAACTCCTGCTTCATTTGCGATAGCCATTAAGTGTAAAACAGTATTTGTAGATCCACCCATTGCCATATCTAGTGCAAATGCATCATCAATTGCCTCTTTTGTAATAATGTCCCTTGGCTTTATATCATTTTCAATACAATCCATTAGATGAATTGCTGCATCACGGATTAATTGATGTCTCTCTTTACTAGTTGCAAGTATAGTCCCGTTATACGGTAGTGCTACACCAAGCATTTCCATAATGCAATTCATTGAATTTGCTGTGAACATCCCAGAACATGATCCACATGTAGGACATGCTGACTTTTCAATATCGAGTAATTCTTCTACACTCATTTTTCCTGATTTAAAAGCACCTACACCTTCAAATACTGAAACAAGAGATAGAGCCTTTCCATCTTTAGATAGACCTCCTGCCATTGGCCCACCTGATACAAAAACTGCTGGTACATTTGTACGAACAGCTGCCATTAGCATTCCAGGTGTGATTTTATCGCAGTTTGGCATATAAAATACGCCATCAAACCAATGTGCATTAATAACAGTTTCGGCTGCATCGGCAATGATTTCCCTACTTGGTAAAGAGTACCTCATTCCGATATGTCCCATTGCAATTCCATCATCGACACCAATCGTATTAAACTCAAATGGAACTCCACCAGCATCTCGAATTGCTTGTTTTACAACATCAGCCATTTCCCTTAAATGAATATGACCTGGAACAATATCAATATATGAATTACAAATCGCTATAAATGGTTTATTAAAATCTTCCTCTTTAACACCTGCCGCTAATAATAAGCTCCGATGTGGCGCTCGGTCGATTCCTTTTTTGATCATGTCACTTCGCACAATTTATCACCCTTGTTTTACGTAAATTTTTTCTCCATCTTCTACTACTAATTGACGAAATGCTTTTAATAATCTTTGGGTATGTGGGCCCGGTTTTCCATCACCGATCACACGTCCATCTACCTTAGATACGCCAATTACTTCAGCTGCTGTTCCTGTTAAGAAAACTTCATCGGCAACATAAACATCATGTCTAGTGAACAATTTTTCCTCAACTTCATAACCTAAAGTTTCACCTAGTTCCATAATTGCATTACGCGTAATTCCTTCTAATGCACCTGCTGAACTTGGTGGAGTAATTAACTTATTCCCTTTTACTAAAAAGACATTATCTCCTGAACCTTCAGCTACAAAGCCTTGATCATTTAGCATTAGTGCTTCTTGAACACCAGCTAGTTTCGCTTCAATTTTTACTAATATGTTATTTAAGTAATTTAAAGACTTAATTTGTGGATTTAATACATCACTTCGATTTCTTCTTGTTGCTACTGTTACAATTTCCATACCATTTTCGTATAGTTCTTGTGGAAACAGAGCAAGTTGTTCAGCAATGACAACTACATTTGCTCTTGGACAAGAAGTTGGATCTAACCCAAGATTGCCTTCACCTCTTGAGACGACGAGTCGAATATAACCACTATGTAAACTATTTCGATTTACAGTATCAACTACAATTTGTGTTAACTCTTCTAAAGAATAAGGAATTGTTAATAAAATTGATTTTGCTGATTCATATAATCGAATAAGATGTTCTTTTAAACGAAATACATTGCCATCATAAACGCGAATCCCTTCGAATACTCCATCTCCATATAGATATCCATGATCATATACAGAAACTTTTGCATCTTGTTTTTGAACGAATTCACCATTTAAAAAAATCTGTTGCTCTGTCACGGTTAATCCTCCTCAAGAGTTAAAATATTTGTACTTACTTTATTCCAATCTACAAAATAAATCAACAAGTTTTTAGAAAATTTAAAATTCATAATTTATTCAAAAATCGTATAAATATTGGTAAATCAACAATGAAAACCTTTACATTTTTTCAAAATAATTTTTCGACAAAATTTTACTCTTGAAAAATGTTTTTAAAAGGATTATCATATGGTTAATTTATACAGAATTTTCTGTAAATTAAAATCGGAGGCGAGTAAAAAATGGCTACTTTACAAATTAATGGGACTGTTAACGAAATCAATGAAGTGTTGAAAGTAATGAGTAATCATTTTGACATTCAGATTAAAGACGACGAAAAATCCGATCAAGGGTATTCAGTAGACTTCTCTTATGAAGAATGGGAAAATGATGCGTTTGTAAGTGAGATGTTAACTGGAGCCTATAATGATTAAACACTAAAGTTCTTATCGTATGATAACAAAAAGAGGGTAGCCTTAGTTTTTAGGCAACCCTCTTTTTTTTCGCTTACTACTAAATAAAAGATCGACACTATTTACTTTGATAGAACAGCAAGTGCCGCTTAGAGCAGTTCACCTGATCAATAAGACAGTCCATTTCGTTTATTTTAGCAAACCCTCTTCCTTCAAAAATTCTCTAGCTACACTTTCGGCAGATTTTCCACCAGCATTAACTTTGTAATTCATTTCACGCATTTCATCATTCGTTATTTTATTTTGTAATTTATTTAATATTATTTCAACTTCGGGATGTTTTTTAAGTGTTTCTTCTCGCAAAAGTGGTGCACATTGATATGGTGGGAATAAATTTTTATCATCAACTAATACTTTCATGTGATAACTTTGGAGCTCACTATCAGTTGAATAGGCATCAATAATCGAGAGATCCCCCGATTGGATTGCGTCATATCTCAATTTTGGCTCCATCGTTTTTAAATGTTGAAACTTTAGTCCATATAATTTTTGCAATCCTAAATATCCGTCTTCACGATCTGTAAACTCTAAAGTGAAACCTGCTTTTAACTGATTTGCCACTCTAGTTGTGTCTGAAATTGAATCGATTCCAAATTGTTTTGAAATGTGCTCTGGAACAGCTAATGCATATGTGTCGTTAAATTTCATAGGTTTTAAATAACTCAAATTATACTTTTTTGCTAAACCTTCTGCAGCTTGTTCATATACTGCATTTGCATCACTACTAACAGCCTTTTCTTTCAAAAATGTCGAAACGACGGTACCTGTATATTCTGGATAAATATCAATATCACCTTTTTTTAATGCATTAAACACAAATGTTGTTTTACCAAAGTTTGGCTTGACTTCAACGTTTAGATTTGTTTCATCCTCAATCATTAATTTATACATATTCATTATTATTTCTGGTTCAGCACCTAATTTCCCAGCAATTACTAATTCCGTTTTATTCCAAGACTTAATCGTTAATGGAGAAAATAATAATGCTAATAAAATAAAACTAGCAGTAATAATTCTTAATGAAAAACTTTTAAAACTCTTCTTCTCTATTAATCTTAAAATAAAATCAAACATAATGGCTAAAAGTGCTGATGGTATTGCTCCGATGATGATTAAATTCATATCGTTACGATCAATACCTAATAATATTAAACTACCTAATCCACCAGCTCCTATTAAAGCAGCAATTGTTGCAGTTCCAACAATTATAACCATCGCAGTTCGGATTCCTGCCATTATAACTGGTAATGCTAATGGTAATTCAACCTTAAAAAGTCTTTGTCTACCGTTCATTCCTAACCCAGTTGCAGCCTCTAATAAAATTGGATCAATTTCCTTAATTCCGGTATATGTATTTCGTAAGATCGGCAATAATGCATATACACTTAACGCAATTACTGCTGGAATCTTTCCAATCCCCACTAATGGTATTAATATCCCTAACAGCGCCAATGAGGGTATCGTTTGAATAACTGCTGTAGTTCCTATCACAAATTCAGAGAGCACTTTCTTTTTCGTTAAATAAATGCCAATTGGGACGGCTAACATTATTGCAATAATTAGTGCAAACACTGAAATTTGAATATGCTCTAACAAAGCCGTTAATAACTGTTCTTTTCTATTTCCAAGCGTCGTTGTAAATGATGTGAGAAACATTTTAAACCCACTCCTTTACAACAGCTTTACCACGATAATTGTCAATAAATTGTTCAACAAAAGGATTGACTGGAGTATTTAAAATTTCATCCTTCGTACCTACTTGAACTAACTCACCATCGTGCATGATCCCGATTCTGTCTCCTAAATAAAATGCTTCGTCTAAATCATGAGTAACAAAAAGAATCGTTTTATTAATCTTTGTTTTTAATTGTTTAAGTTCCTTTTGTAATTGTAATCTAGTAATCGGATCTAATGCACTGAATGGTTCGTCCATTAATAATAGATCTGGATTCCCTGCTAAAGCCCTTGCTACACCTACCCGCTGCTGTTGACCACCAGATAACTCAAAGACCGGTCTTTTACAAAACTCTATAGGACTTAAGTTTACTAATTCTAATAATTCTCGAGTGCGCTCTTTTATTTGTGCTTTATTCCATTTTTTTAATTCTGGCACAATTGAAATATTTTCTTCAACATTCAAATGGGGAAATAGTGCAATTTGTTGAAGTACATATCCAAACTCTCTCCTCAAGCTATGTTCATCATAATCCTTAATGTTTTTATCACGATAAAAAATTTCACCGTCAGTTGGTTTAATTAATCTATTTATTAATTTAATAGTTGTTGTTTTTCCACAGCCACTAGGACCAATTAACACAAAACACTCACCTGTTTGAATTGTAAAAGATAAATCAGAAACGGCACTTTTTCCACTTGAATACCTAAAAGAGATATTTTGAAATTGGATCATTCTAGTCCTCCCTTAAAAAAGCCTATAAGTATATATAGTTAGAGGACAAGTTTTCTTATGCTTTAAGTAATAAAAAATGGGAAAAAAGAAAATTTTTTTCATTATTTGTTAAAATTTTAAGAATTTTAATAGATTTTGTAGTAAATAGAGTAAATCTTTGTTAGAATGAGAAAATCATTTTTAAAAGTAACTATGGTTGAGGTGAATTATTTGAATACTTTAACAAAAAAAGAAATACTGTTTATTGGATTTATGTTGTTTTCCATGTTATTTGGTGCTGGTAATCTAATTTTCCCAGCATACATTGGACAAACAGCCGGAGAAAATGTATGGCAAGCAATTATTGGATTTATTATTTCGGATGCGGGTATTGCGATTTTAGCTTTTATTGCGATCGCGAAATCCGGTAATTTTGATACGCTTGTAAAAAGAGTACATCCTATTTTTGCACTCCTCTTCCCGATGGCCATTTACCTGTCAATTGGACCTGGCCTTGCTATTCCGCGAGCTAGTAGTCTAGCATATGAAATGGGTGTTAAACCATTTCTGTCTGAAGGTTTGGCTGTTTCGCCTTTAGGACTATTCGTTTATACGATTGTGTTTTTTAGTATCGTTTATTGGTTTGCTAAATCACCTTCAAAATTAGTTGACAGATTCGGTAAAATACTAACTCCTGCTTTACTAATCTTAATTTTAATTGTTTTTATTAAAGCAATGTTTACAGACCTAGCTAGTTTTAAGGATGCTTCCTTAACATACAAATCTAATCCTCTCTCACAAGGAATACTAGATGGCTATCAAACAATGGATGGGATTTGTGCATTAATCTACGGAATTGTTTTCATCAATATTTTTAAAAGATTAAATGTTACAAATCAAAAATTACAAATTAAGTATTTAATTATATTCGGTTTAATTTGTGCATTATTATTATCGATGACTTACTTTATAATTGGCTACTTAGGTGCATCGGCATCGATTCCAGGACAAATTGACAATGGAGCAATCGTCTTAACGATTGTCATGAAGCAATTATTTGGTAATGGTGGAACGATTGTTTTAGGACTTATTTTTACACTTGCATGTTTAAGTGTATGTATTGGTTTAATTACATCATGTTCTCAATATTTTAATAGTATTTTCCCAAAATTATCTTATAAAAAATGGGCAATCTTATTATGTTTCATTAGTGGCTTCGTAGCAAATCTAGGACTTACACAAATATTAAAAGTATCCGTTCCAATATTAGGTCTTTTATATCCAGTGGCAATTGCACTGATTGTACTAGCACTATTACACGATCAATTACCATTTAAAGGTAGACCTGTTTATTTCGTAACAATATTGTTTGTTGGAATTTATAGCTTAATCGAGATTATCAATTCATCATTACTAAATAACGGACTAAACGAATTATTATCGATTATTCCAATGCAAAGTAAAGGATTCGGTTGGATCCTACCTGGTTTTATCGGTTTTGTAATTGGGTGTGTTACGGAGAAGTTTTTCGTTAAAGAATATACTGAAGTAAAGAACGCAGCATAAATAATAAAGAGCGATCATCAGCATAAGCACTTCCTGAGGACGCTCTTTTTTTTGTTAAAAATGCGTACTAAGTTTTTCTTTTACTAACAATGATGGATTTAATTCGCTGATACTTTTTTGTCCGGATAAAGCCATCGTTAAATCAAAATCAGCTAAAATATTTTTCATTACTTGACTTACCCCATTTTTACCCGCTAGCGCTAGGCCATACATATACGGTCGACCAATTAATACTGCATCAGCACCGATTGCTAAAGCTTTATATACATCTGATCCCCTTCTAATGCCACTATCCATTAAAATTGGTAATCTACCTTTTAATTCACTACAAATAGTCTCTAATGCATCTAAAGTACTAATTGTTCCATCAACTTGTCTTCCACCATGATTCGAAACGACAATGCCGTCCATACCATATTCAAGTGCAAGCATCGCATCGTCCTTATGTAAAATTCCTTTTAATAAAATTGGTAACTTAGTTTGACTTCGCAAAAATGCTAAATCAGTCCATGTTAACGCAGGGTTACCAAAAAGTCTTGTCCATAATAGAATGGCTGACTGCGGATCTTCTTCAGGTGATTTATTTAATCGTGAGCGAAATACAGGATCCTCTAAGTAATTACCAATACCTTGCCCTTGTAAAAATGGTAAATAGGCATTTTCAATATCTTTTTCTCTCCACCCCATAATTGAGGTATCAAGCGTAATAACAATCGCCTCGTAGCCATTTGCTTCTGCACGTTTCATCATACTTGCTGCTATTTCCATATCGCTACTACAATATAGTTGATACCATTTAGGTGAATCACCTAGAACAGTTGCAACCTTTTCTAATGAGTAAGTTGATGCAGTACTAGTAATGTATGGAATATTCAATTCTGCTGCTGCTCTAGCAGCTTCAAGTTCCCCTTCTGGATGCGCAATCGACTGGACACCGATTGGAGCAAATAAAATTGGCGAATTATATGTTTTACCAAATAAATTAATACTGATATCACGCTCAGCCACATTACGTAACATTCGCGGTACAATTTTCCACTTATCAAATGCTAATCGATTTTCATTCATCGAGCGCTCGCTACCCGCGCCCCCTGCTATATAATAAAATGGCCCTTCCTCTAACTGATCTTGTGCTAACTTTTCTAAGTCTTCAAATCTAACAGGAATCTCACTTTTTTTTCCACTACTATACACTTGCAATTGAATATTATTTCCGAAATTCTTCATTCGAAACACATCCTAAAAAAAATTAGTAACCGTTTAAATATTCTAATTTCGTTCAAATAATTCCTTTATTTTTCTTTATAAATCATTCGACATTTTGAATATTTATGAAATTCCTAATCTTATTCAATACTTATTTAAAATTTTGTTTGAATGATATGATTCTATTTTTATTTTTCTTATAAGTAATGAATTTATTTCAGATAGATCACTTAAATAAGTTCTTAAATACGCTAATAGAGTGTACAAATAAGTAAGATACCCTTTTTATATAATGGTTTATTTAAATAATCTTAATTTGATTAACGAATTTGATTAAAACTTCTTTATATTAATTTAAGAGATTAGATAGATAATAAATACTTTTCGCCCTTATTACTATAAAGGTGGTGTTATGTTTGAAGCACTCTGATTGGATTAAATTAAGTGTAAGGCTTGCTTACGAAAACTTATTAAATAAGAATGGTGGACCATTTGGAGCAGTTATTGTCCAAGGTGGAAAGGTAATTGGTGCTGGCGTAAATGGAGTCACAACTTTAAATGATCCAACCGCTCATGCAGAGGTCCAAGCGATTCGAAACGCATGTCAAAATTTAGGTACATATCTATTAAAAGATGCTGTCTTATATACGAGTTGTGAACCTTGCCCGATGTGTCTAAGTGCTGCCTATTGGTCTAGAATTTCAAAAATATATTATTTTTTCACAAAAGATGATGCTGCAAAAATTGGATTTGATGATGCACATATTTATGAGGAACTTTCACTTCCATATGAAGATCGAACGATCCCTAGTGAACAAATAATGATTAATGTCAAAGATATTGAAAACCCTTTCATCGTTTGGTCAAAAGATAAAAGTCATGTACATTACTAATCGAAATAAAAAAAGGTTGCTCATTAATAAAATAATGGGCAACCTTTTTAACATTTTCTTTTACAAATATTAATCTTTTAGCTCATGGTCTTGCTTTGACTCTTCAATTACCACTAAATTTGAAGAATCATCTTTTACGTTATTATTTTCTTTCCAAATTTTATACTTTTCAATATCTTTATTAATTTGTTTAAATGTATAAGCTAAAATCGTAGCGTCATCTAAAAAACCTAATCCGACGATAAAATCCGGTACTGCATCGATTGGACTGACAAAATAAAGTAATGCCCCAATCACTGTCAAAATTGATTTGGTGGAAATATCTCTATAACTGCCATTCATATATGATTTAAATAGATCAATAAATAAATTTACTTTTTCCCAAGCTTCACCTAGCGCACCCTTTTTATCTGGTGCCAACTTGGCTGCTTTTTTCAATAAAATTGTTGATTTTTCTTTATTTCCTAAATAGGAAGAGGCTTTCTTTAAATATTTTTTATAAAACTTATTTTCATTTGACTCAGTCATTAGTTCTCCTCCTTTTTTATAGTTTAGCAAAAATGAAAACAAGATGAAAGTACGAAAAACCACTAATCATTTGATTAGTGGTTTCGATTATTTCTCAGAGCTTCACTAAAATGTGAAAGGAGAAATTTACTTATTATATAACTCTTCTACTTGCTTTTGTAAATCCTTATTCTCTAAGAACTCATCATAAGTGCACTCTTTATCAACTAAACCGTTCGGTGTTACTTCAATGATACGGTTTGCAATTGTTTGAATGAACTGATGGTCATGAGATGTAAATAATGCTGTACCTTTGAAGGCAATTAAACCATTATTTAATGCTGTAATTGACTCTAAGTCTAAGTGGTTAGTAGGATCATCTAATACTAAAACGTTTGCTCCACTTAACATCATTTTTGAAAGCATACAACGAACTTTTTCTCCCCCAGATAAAACAGAAGCTTTTTTCATTACTTCTTCACCAGAGAATAGCATACGTCCTAAGAAACCACGTAAGAAGCTTTCAGACTCATCTTGTGGAGAAAACTGACGTAACCATTCGATTAAGTTCATATCACTATTTTCAAAGAACTCAGAGTTATCTTTAGGGAAAAATGCTTGAGAAGTTGTTACACCCCATTTAAATGAACCAGTATCTGGCTCCATCTCACCCATTAAAATTTTAAATAAAGTTGTAATTGCAACGTCATTTTTACCAACAAACGCAATTTTATCGCCTTTATTTACAGTAAAACGTACATTATCTAGTACTTTTTCACCATCGATTGTTTTTGAAATTCCTTCTACAGTTAATAAATCATTACCAACTTCCCTCTCTGGCGTAAATCCAACGAAAGGATAACGACGAGAAGATGGTCTAATATCATCTAGCGTAATTTTATCTAAAAGTTTTTTACGTGAAGTAGCTTGTTTTGCTTTTGATGCATTTGAGCTAAATCGAGCGATAAATCCTTGTAATTCTTTAATTTTCTCTTCTTTTTTCTTATTAGCGTCAGCCATTAATTTTTGAGCTAATTGACTTGACTCATACCAGAAATCATAATTACCAACATAAAGTTGAATTTTACCAAAATCTAAATCAGCCATATGTGTACATACTTGATTTAAGAAGTGACGGTCATGTGATACAACAATAACTGTGTTTTCAAAGTTAATTAAGAAGTTTTCTAACCATTGAACAGCTTTAAGATCCAAGTTATTCGTAGGCTCATCTAGTAAAAGAATATCAGGTTGACCAAATAATGCTTGAGCAAGTAAAACTTTTACTTTCTCACCAGCTTGTAATTCAGCCATTTTTTTATAATGTAAGTCTTCTGTAATACCAAGACCTTTTAATAAAATCGCAGCTTCTGATTCTGCTTCCCAACCATTTAACTCTGCAAACTCACCTTCAAGTTCTGCAGCTTTCATACCATCTTCTTCAGTGAAATCTTCCTTCATATAAATTGCATCTTTTTCTTTCATTACTTCATAAAGACGAGTATGACCCATAATAACAGTTTGAAGCACTTCAAACTCTTCATATTCAAACTGGTTTTGTTTTAATACTGCAAGGCGTTCACCTGGCGTTACAATAACATCACCAGTAGAAGGCTCGATATCACCAGATAAAATTTTAAGAAAAGTAGATTTACCCGCACCATTAGCACCAATTAAACCGTAACAGTTCCCTGGTGTAAATTTTATATTAACATCATCAAATAATTTTCTGTCCGCAAAACGCAAACTTACATTGCTTACTGTAATCATTTTAATTTTATTCCTCCAACTCTTTTGCTCTACTCTTTACAATACCATACTTTATTAGGAAATTAAATTTTTTCTAAAATAAATTCATAAACAATCACCAAATTTTGTAAATAAATAGCTTAATTTAGTTTTTCATTTCCTTTTTAAAGGCAATATATGAGTAAATAGTTGTGAATCCAACTAAAAATATAATCAATGGAATGACAATGATTCCTTTATTACTCACTGGAATAAAATATAGCAATAAAAAACATAAACCAACAATCATAAATAATCTACCACTAACGCGATGTGTTTTTTTCCAAACAGTTTCATTACTTAATGTCCATGGTGTACGGACGCCAATAAAATAATTCGAACGAACATGAGGCAGATAATTACCAAGAAACATAAACAAAAGACCAATAAAGAGAAAACTCATTGAACCGATATGAACGTTATAACCTAATCCATAAAATAAAACACTCATATTAATTAAAAAGAAAATAAATAGAATCCCTGTAGACATAAAGTATAAACTTCTTTGGAATAACTTATAATTCTCTTTTCTTGGATCGATCTTCGGAGTAACAATTGGTAATAAATAAACCAAAAGCATGATCACATGGAGCTCGATAAACGTTTGCATTTTTGAATCGTAATTATTAACATGACCTGAAAAATCCCAGTGAACTGGTAGTTGGCTTGGTAAATCATGGAAGTTAATAATCCATAATACAAGCGAACAAATAAATAGTAAAATTGCAATGATATGCTTTTTCAAGTTAAATCACCTCTCAATTTTTTTCTTTAAAACTATATGCCCAACTAATAATTTCTTGGAAAACCGTCATATTTAGGGAATAAATAATAAATTGACCCTTCTTTTCATCTTGAATTAACTGAGCAGACTTTAATATTTTAAGATGCTGCGAAATACTTGGTTTTGACATATCGAATTGTTCTGAAATTTCTCCAGCAGTTAAATCCTTCTCTTTTAATAAATCTAAAATTTTCCTCCGAGTTGGATCCGATAATGCTTTAAATAATTCGTTCAAATTTTACACCTCTAAGAGAAGCTGTCTCAAAAGGTCATTGAATGACGACATTTTGAGGCAGTTTTTTTCATTTCATCATTTTTTGAGGGTTTTTTATAAAATTGGAGATTTTAGGAGAGGAATTTCCTTTTATTATTTTGTTATTTTTTCAGTTTTTTGGAAGTGGATTCCCATTTTTTTAGATTATGGGCAACACAAATTAGACCCCAGTCCGTGGTATTTTTGGACAGGCCTTTCATTGTAAATCGTTTATACCCTTGATTATGTTTTATTTGGCCAAAGACAGGTTCTACATCAATTTTTCTTTTTCGATATTTTTGATCCCCTTCTTCAGTCGATAGTCTTTTCCGTATGTCTTTTCGTTGGATCTGATTTTTGATGGAGACTTGGATCGTTTTCATTTCTTTTCCTTTGGCACAGGTGCTTTGGAACGGGCAGTTAGGGCATTCTACGCATTGATACGTTCGTTTAATGGATTCATAACCGTTATCTGTTTTCTTTTTACTTTCATATTGGAAAACTAGTCGTTTATCATTTACACAAATCCATTCATCTAATTCCTCATCATAAGTCATATTTTCAGCACGACCAATTTGTTTTTTCCATGCCTTAGTTTGTTCCTTATCGAATGTGTTGTATTTAATAAAAGCCTCTATTTCTTTTTCCTCACAATGAGCGTAATTTTCTTCACTCCCATAACCAGAGTCGGCAATGATCGAATTTGGTTTTGGACGATTGTACTTTTCCAATAGATCTAAATGAGGGATGAGGCAGCCTGGATCACCTGCGCGTTGGTGAAGACTAAAGCCAACAATAAATTGATTTTCCGTTCCAATTTGTACATTATATCCTGCTTTTAACTGACCATTTTTCATATGATCTTCTTTCATTCGCATAAAAGTTGCATCGGGATCGGTCTTGGAATAACTGTTACGATTTTGAAATGTTGCCTTTTGTTTCTCATATTTTAGTTTTCTTGGTAGTAAATCTTTCTCCAACTGACGCTTTGCTTTCTTTATCGCCTTATTTTTAGGATCTTTTTCTAGTCTTTTCTCTAACTTTTTCACGGTATCAGCGATTTTTTCGGACGTAATTGGTGATTCCTCTAATTTCGCTTCAATGTCTGTTTCTTGTTCTAAATCTTCATCTTCTTGGATCACTTTTTCAATTCCTAACACAATCTGTTGGAATTTTTCATCGAGTTTTTGATCATATTTTTCCGTGGATTTACGCCAAACGAAAGTGTATTTATTGGCATTTGCCTCAATTTTGGTACCATCAAGAAAATAGTCCTCAAGTTTTACAAGACCCTCTGCTCGAAGAAGATCGACAATTGAAAAGAACGTTTCATAAATTACGTCTTTCATTCGATCGCTTCGAAAACGGTTAATTGTACGGAAATCAGGTTGTTGTTCGCCCGAAAGCCACATAAAAACAATATTCTCTTTCAGTTGTTTCGCAATTTGTCTAGAGGAATACATACGGTTTGAATAAGCATAAAGGATAACTTTTAACATCATTTTTGGATGATAGGGCGGACGGCCACCACCTGTGTGAAAAGAAGAAAAAATAGTAGGATCCATTTTATCGACCGCAGTGTCAATTAAACGGGCAAGGTGATTAGTAGGAATTAATACCTCAATGTCCATTGGAAGAGTTAGTTGATTCATGTTATACTGTTTATACATAAGAAAATCGTTCCTTTCAGGTTGTTGGTTGTGGTGACTCAATTATACCAAAAAGAACGATTTTCTTATTTTTTTATGCTCAAAAAAGGGATGCCCCAAAAAGTTTATATTTTTGGGACATCCTCAATGTATTTGTCTAATTGTCAATTATGCTAAGATTAAAATAATTTATTTTAAGTTTTTATGTCCTTTCTATATAATTTAAATAAACATCAACTAAATGAAATTAAAAGATTAGAGGTAATATCATGGCAAATAAACTATATTTTGAACACCCCTCTTTAAAAAAATGGTTTACTAAAATTACAGACATTAAAGAAGTTGATTCTTTGTTTCATATCAAACTTGAAGATTCTGCATTTTATCCTGAAGGTGGTGGGCAGCCATCTGATTTCGGTACGATTAATGGAATTGAAATTATTGATTTAATAGAAGAGGATGAAGAAGTAATCCATGTCTTAAATAAAAGACCGGAGACACTTGATGCAAGATGTGAAATTAATTGGGATCGAAGAATTGATCATATGCAGCATCATAGTGGCCAGCATTTACTTTCGGCAACAATTATTGAACTATATGATATTCCTACAGTAAGTTTTCATCTAGGAAAAGAGACAGTTACGATTGACTTAGATACACCTTCTCTTTCAGCTGAACAATTAAATAAAATTGAGCGAGCAGTATATGAGAAGATTCTTGCTAATATTGAAATTAAAACATACTTCGTAGACAAAGAAGAATTAAATGTGCTTCAACTACGCAAATTACCAAAAGTTGAAGACAACATACGAATTGTTGAGATTTTACATACAGATTTATCTGCTTGTTGTGGTACGCATGTAAAACAAACGGGTGAAATAGGATTCATAAAATTAATAAAAACTGAAAAAGTAAGACAAACTACTCGACTTCATTTTAAATGTGGCTATAGAGCACTAGAAGAAATTCAAAAGACTAGTAAAACATTATCAAATATTAATCAATTATTTAATACACATACTGATCAGGTTAAAGATAAAGTCGAAACGACGATGTATGAATTAAAAGAAGCGCAAAAAGAGATCGAGAAAATGAAAGAAACGATCTTTAACTCAATTTCTAACGAATTACTATTAAATGCAACGAATGATATCATTTTTAAAACTTTTGAAGAAGAATCGGTTAAAGACTTACAGTTACTGGCGAAAGCTATTCAAGCAAAAAAACCTTCATTACTAGTTTTTTCAAGTGTAAAAGAGCAAAAATTATTGCTTATTAATCAGCTAAAAAATGATCTGCATTGCGGAGAACTAATTAAAAATTTACTAAAACAAGTTGAAGGAAAAGGAGGCGGCGGTGCAGGGCAAGCACAAGCTACTTTTGAAACTTCAATCCAATTAAACAAAGCTGAAAATACTTTAAAACATATTCTTCTTAGTCAGTTAAATGCGTAAATCTACAAAATTAAAAGAACAACACACGGACTGCTTGGGGTCCAGTTGTTCTTTTCTTATTTTTGTATTCATTTATTTTTATACAATCGAATACTTATAAAATTTTTTATCGACCTTCATCACTGGAAAATTTTCAGGTAAATCGTTCACTTCTACACTTGTAAATCCATTTTTTTCATAAAATCGATGAGCTGCTAGAAATTGAGGAGTGGTTCCAAGATAAATTGCCTTTATTGATTTTTCTTTCGCCCAATTAATAGCATGATTTAATAAAAGACTTGCAGTTTTATATTTTTCACCTCTGAATTCTTTGTCTACAAACATCTTTCTCAACGCAACTTGTTGATTCCCTATGTCTAAAAGACTGATCGTACCAACTACCTTTTCGCCATAAAGAGCCACCCAAAAGTTCCCTTTTCCATTCTGATAAAATTCTTCTATCGTAAACAAATCAGGCTGGTCATCCTTGGTGATCTTAATATTGTATTCCCGCTGCTGTATATCAAGAATCAAATCTACTACTTGAGCTTGAAAAACATTAGAGTATTCTTTCACAATTGGACTACTGTTCATAAATTTACACCGCCTATAAAATATTTAGATATGACTGTTTTCAATTTAACCATTTCTTTATAAATCACTGTTGTCTTCTCTGATATGAAACTCATCTCTTTTATCCTTTTCATATTAGTTTTACTTTCAGGCTAAATCTAAAAGTATATTTATTTAATTCTATTATTAGAATATGAATCCTTTTTGTTCGTCTTCCATGCTATTTAGCAAAACAAGCACTTAATATCCTCAATTAATCAAAGCCTATACTCTACTTTTTCTACTTTTATTTCTATTTTACATAGTCTTTTCTTTCTATTGATGAGATAATAGATTTTGTCGAATTATATTATGGGTAAATGGGGAGAAATTTTTATGTGGAAAAACCGAAACGTTTGGATCGTGTTGTTCGGTGAATTTGGAGCCGGTATAGGTCTATGGTTCGGAATTATCGGAAACTTGGAATTTATGCAAAAACATGTACCTTCTGATTTCTTTAAATCGTTAATTCTTTTTTTCGGTTTATTAGCAGGAGTTTTTGTTGGTCCTTTGGCTGGAAGATTAATTGATCAATATTCAAAGAAAAAGATTTTATTAATTAGTGGTTTAGGCCGAACTTTAAGTGTAATTCTAATGTTTTTTGCAATACAATACGAAAGTATAATTTTTATGGTCTTATTTTTAGTAATGTTGCAAATTTCTGCTGCATTTTACTTTCCAGCACTTCAAGCTGTTATTCCAATGATTGTAAAAAACGATCAGTTATTAACGTTAAATGGGATTCATATGAATATTTCAACAATATCAAGAATTGCTGGAACTTCAATAGGCGGTATTTTAGTTGTATCTACAAGTCTAACGAATGTATATGGAATGAGTATGTTGGCATATGCATTTTTATTTTTAATGACGTTCTTTTTACGAATTGAAGAACCAACCAATAAATCAATGAATGTAGAAAAAACTAAAAAAGCGAAAGCTGATAAAGGATTTACTGAAATATTCGCACTGATAAGAAATAACCCGACAATCTTAAATTTATTTATCTTAAACTTGGTGCCAGTACTTTTTTTAGGTGGATTTAATTTAATGGTAATCGAAATAAGTGATATTCAGCATGATCCTGCAGTAAAAGGTCTTATTTATACAAGTGAAGGTATCTCGTTCATGATAGGAGCATTTGTCATTAAACACTTAACAAAAAAGTATACGAATAAGCAATTATTATACTTTTCAACTTTTTTAGTAGCTCTTGCTCAGCTGTCACTTTTCTTTGCAGACCATCATTGGATGACGCTAATCTCATTTGCAATTTTCGGATTTTCAGTTGGTTGCTTCTTTCCTGTTTGTTCTACTGTTTTCCAAACTTCAATCGACAAATCATACCATGGTCGACTTTTCTCATTTAGAAGTATGTATGACAGAGTAACATTTCAAGTTGTCCTTTTAAGTACAGGACTATTTTTAGATACAATTGGGTTACAATATATGGTGTTAATTTTTGGAACGGTTTCTCTCTTAATTATTGCTAGATTATTGTATAAAGACAAAAAATCGAATGAAATAGTTAAAAAACCTGAAAATTTATCAATGTAATGAAAAGAGGCTGTCTCAAAAGAGGAGCCTCTTTTTCATTACTATTTACTTAACTACAAACAAAAAAGAGATCCCATATAAGAATGGAACACCCTTGTTAATCAATATCCATATGCAGCTAAAAATTCATTCAAACTTGAATACAGTGTAACGACTTCCCATTTTCGTTCAAATTCATAGGCTGTACATACTTCCCCTGTTTCCTCATTGATAAAGATCACATCATCCGTTTCGTCATCAAAACCAATTATTAACCAATTTTCTGGCCATTGTATTTTTTTACTTAAGTCCTTTTTAGCTTCATTTAATTCGTCTTCTTTAATAAAATAGATTGTCATATTTTCATTTGAGACTTCATCGATGCCTATTCCTTTTATTCTTGAAAACCATTCGTTTTGCATTTTATATTCCCCATTTCCAATAAGAAAGCCTGTATCAACCAAATGATCACAGGCTAACTTTTTTACTTTTGTGCTTTTTTTGATTCAGATAAATTTGATTTATCTTCGTAGTTTGGTTGTCTTTGACCGGCGTTATTTTTTCTTCCACCATTTCCACGTCCCATTTCTTTCGCCTCCTTAATTTGTCATAAAAATATTTTATACAATTAAGGAAAGTCTATCCTATAAAATTATAGGAAGAAAAAATAGATAACAAATTGGATAAATAGGATGATCCAATAACCAAAAACAAATTTTGGATGCTTTGTTTTATGTTTAAAATAATACATTCCTAAAATAGAACCAATCGTTCCACCGATAATTGCGAATAGAAATAATATACGTTCAGGAATTCTCCAAGCTTTTCTTTTTGCACGTGACTTATCGATTCCCATAATTGCGAATGAAACAATGTTAACGATTACTAAATAAAATAGAAAATACCCTACCATTTGGATCCCTCATAACACTCGTTTATTTTGAAATTTTTGCTATTTTACTACGAGTTGTTTGTATTAAATCTTTTGCATTCAATTGAAGTTGTATACCTATTTTTCCACCGCTAACAATAATCTCTTCTAAATTATTTACAGATTCTTCGATAAAAGTAGGGTATTGTTTTTTCATTCCGATTGGTGAACAACCACCTCTTACATATCCTGTACTTGCTAAAAGGTCTTTTACTGGTAATAATTCAACTTTCTTCTCTCCAGCAGCTTTTGCGGCTAATTTCAAATCTAATTCTTTTTCAACTGGTATGACAAATACATAAATCGCCTTGGATTGACTGATTGATACTAGTGTTTTATAGACTAATTCAGGATCTTTATTTATTTTATTTGCTACGGAAACACCATCAATCTTTCCATCATTTGATTCATAATTTAAAGTTGTATAGTTAATTTTTTTTGAATCTAACATTCTCATTGCATTTGTTTTACTTACAGCCATTTTTACTCCTTTCAAAGCTACAAAATTAAGATTATTTTAAGCAGATATTGATTGCTTCTTATTTCGATTTTTAAGTTTTTGTTCAATGGATTTCATAAACGGTGTAGTTGAAACAGCAAACACGACACAAGCTAACCATATAAATGAAAATGAAATAAAATCTTTCTTTGAGAAACTTTCATCGTATAATAAAACCCCTATTAATAAACTAATTGTTGGTGATATAAATTGCAAAAATCCAACATATGTATACGGAATTAATTGTGCTGCTTTACCGAAAAATAATAAAGGTATAATTGTTACTAACCCTGCACCTACTATTAATAATTGCTCAATTGGTGCACTTTGTACAAGACCTGCTTGGCCTTTATAAGCTAGAAAAGCAAAATATAGTAAGGCGACTGGAAAAATTAATAACGTCTCTATTGTAAGACTTAAAAAAGAATCAATCTTTAAAATCTTTTTTAATAATCCATAAAAGGCAAATGTTAAAGATAATAGGATTGCTACGATTGGTAATGTACCTGACATGATTGTTAAATAGCCTACACCTATTGTTGCTAAACAAACTGAAACGATTTGCCAAATTGACAATGACTCTTTCAATACAATTACACCAAGTATAATACTAACTAATGGATTAATATAATAGCCTAAACTTGCATCAAGAATATGATTTGAATTGACCGCCCAAATATAAATTAGCCAATTAGAACTAATTAATAGTGAAATAGCAATCATTGAAACGAATACTTTTTTATTACCTACAACTTGCTTCCAAGTAATATTAAATTGCTTTAATTTTTTTGAAAGAAGAATGAAAAGTATTAACGTAACAAAAGACCAGATAATACGATGTGTTAATATTTCAAAAGGAGAAATATCTTGAATTAGTTTCCAATATATCGGTAAGACACCCCATACTACATATGCAAGAACACCGTATAAAATCCCTTTAAGTGTGTTATTCATTCTCTCCCAGCTTTCTTTTTCTATATTAGTGTGCTATATCAACCTTTTTTTCTTCAGATTGTTCAGAAGGTAAAAATAAGACGAAAATAAACGTAATTATACTAAATACTGCCATAAATAAAGTGATGATTTCAAAACCGGTAGTTACAGCTTTTACTGTTGAAAGATGATTGACTTGATTATGAGCACTTAGAACTAATTTTTGACCATTCAATACTTCAGATACCTTAATTGTAAAAATGGTTCCTAACACAGCAACTGTAATTGTTTGCGAAAAAGTATTTAAAAAGGAATTTGCAGCAATTGCAATACCCCGTTGGTTCATCTCTACAGCTGATGAAATTAGGATCATATAAATTGGAAAAGATAATCCGAAGCCAAGACCTAAAAATGCATTAAATGGATAAATTAGTAATGTTGAATCATGGAAAAAATTCATCCCAAATGCACCGATAATACATAAGAATGCGCCTAATAGAATCATATTTTTTGCTTTCATTTTCTTAATGAGACGACCAGATAAAAAAGAGCCTAATGTCCAAGCGAATGATAAAGGAATTAACATTAAACCTGATTGTGTCGCACTTAATCCAAACACACTTTGATTATAAACTGGTAAATACACCTCAATCGATATTAGAAGTGCATGTGCAATAAACATTGCTGCATATGTAACAACTAAATGACGGATTTTGAATAATGAAAGTGGTAATAATGGTTCCTTTGCTCTTGTTTCAACAAAAAGAAATAACCCAAACAAAATGATTGCAAATGCAAAAAGAAATAATAAATTTGGAGAAGTCCAGTTATGTTGCTCTCCACCTACTACTAAAGCATATAATGCAGATAAAGTACTTAATATAAATAGAATGGATCCTAAATAATCAATTGAAATTGTATTTTTGCGGTCAATTTTTTGATGATAATATTTCCAAAATAGAATAACAGAGAGAATTCCGAATGGAAAATTAATAAAAAAGATAAAACGCCAAGAAATGAAGTCTACAAAAAAACCTCCAACTAAAGGACCAATTACGCTTGAAACTGCCCATACGGCACTTATATAGCCTTGCACTTTAGCCCTTTCTTGGTATGGATATAGATCACTTATTACCGTCATCGTTAAAGGTAATGCAGCTCCAGCTCCTAGCCCTTGAATGGTACGAAATAAAATTAATTGACCCATATTTTGTGAAAAACCACATAAAACTGAACCTAAAATAAATAAAATAATGCCAAACATTAATAAGTTTTTGCGACCATATAAATCCGATAGCTTCCCATAAATTGGTGTCGTTACAGTCATTGCCAACATATAAGCTGCAAAAATCCAACTCATCAACTTAACACCAGATAATTCTGTAGTAATGGTAGGTGTGGCAGTTGTAATAATCGTCCCTTCAATCGCAGACAATGTAACAGCTACCAACAACCCGATTGTCACTAGTCTTCGATTTGTTTCCACAGTTTACCTCCATTCGAGAGCAGATCTACGTATTGACTTTTTTTAGAAAAGATAACTATTCTTATCCTCCATTAAAAATAATAGAAGCTCTAATGGAGCTTCTATTGCTTTTCTTGCCTACTTCTTCCAATTTAGTTCAATAAATTCGTCTCTCCCAGACATCGCTCGGTCTTCTTTATAATGTTTTGGATTTTTTTTATGATAGTCTTGGTGATATTCTTCAGCCTCATAAAAAGTAGTTGCTTCTAATATTTCGGTTACAATCGGTTTCTTAAAAATATTACTTTCAATTAATTTTTCTTTTGATTCCATTGCTTCCTTCAGTTGTGAATCATTATGAACAAAGATTGCAGCTCGATATTGTGAACCTCTATCTTGGAATTGACCGTCTGGATCTGTTGGATCAATTTGCGGCCAAAATAATTCTAATAGTTTTTTGTATGAAAATAATTCATCATCAAACGTAATTTGAACTACTTCATAATGTCCAGTAGTCCCCTTTTTTACTTGTTCATACGTAGGATTTTCTAAATCTCCACCCATATAACCTGAAACAATACCATGTATACCAGGTAAATCTTCAAACGGTGTTACCATACACCAAAAACAACCACCTGCAAATGTAGCTTTTTGTATCAATTTAAATCCTCCTTACATTACCTAGTTTACATAATATTTTTATGTTAAACCCATATATTTCTATAATCTTATCTTATCTCTTTTAAACGGATTTTTAAATATTTTAGCTCATAATTTACCAATTTTTAATAAAATGGATTCCTGCTCCCGGATTAGACTTTTACTAAGCGAAAAGACGATAAAAAACAGACAGTAATTGTCTTATTGAACGACAATTATGTCTGTTTTCCTAAACTGTTTTTAAGCAGCAATTGATTTATTATTGTTTTTAATCCTAGTACCAACAAACAACCAAATGACAAATAATACTAAAATTAGTTGTGGGATGATACTTTCTAGGGAAGGATAAATCCCTAATTTAGGTATAGTTGGCAAAATAGTACTCATATGATCAGGCAAATAGCCAATTCCTTGTAATGCATGTATGCTTTGACCGATGAATTTAAACGTCAAGTAATAAATACATAAACTTGCAATTGTAAAAAACGGCTTTAACGGAATAAATTTACTTCCTTTTAAGATGAACATTCCAATTATAACAAGTAAAATGATTCCACCTGCAAAACCAGTAAGCAATTCTTTTGTTGTAATTGAAGTACTCATACCAATATAAAATACGACCGTTTCGGCACCTTCTCTAAATACTGCAAAAAATGAAAGTAAGCTTAATGAAAGGATTCCTCCGCCCGCAATTGCAGCTTTTGCTTTTTCCTTCATCTTACTACCATATTCTTGTTGACGAGATTGTTTATGTAGCCATAACCCAACTGTTAACATGAAAACAACCGCAATCAGACCAGAAATTCCTTCAATTAATTGATTACTAATTCCAGCTGAGATACTTGATAATAAAAACTTGAATAATAAACCAGCTACTAAACTAGCTAAAATACCAAAAGCACCACCAACAAAAATCCACTTACGTGCTGACTCTTGTTTACCTTTTGACACTAACGCTAGTAAAGCTGAAATAATAATTAAAGCTTCTAAACCTTCACGGAATACAATAGTCCCGGCATCAAACATCGTATAAGATGTTTTCTTCGTAGCTAAATTTAAATTCTGTTGAATCTGTTTTAATGTTTTCAACGTTGAAGCAGATTTAGGCTTTTCTGTTAACCTAGTTAATGCAATGGAAGTATCATTTTCAATCTTTTTATATAATTCCATTGAATTTGATTGAACGATTACTTCAACATAAGGCCAATCTTGTATAAAATCATTAAATGTAGCCTGTGCCTTTTCTATATCATTTGATTCGACAGAATTGATTGTTTGATTGAGTAGTTTTATAGCTTTCTCTATACTCACTTCTTTCGTTGAGTCACTACTTGGATTATTCATTACATCAATTAATTTAGTAAAAGAATCATTTACTTTAGTAGTTGAAGGATTATCAGTAAACAATGTTGACCTCGAAGTAATCATATTTGCTTCAATTGAACCATAAAAACCACTGTTAGCTCTTCTTATATCATTTTCAACTTTAGACCATTCGATTTCAAAAAGCTTATATTCTGATTGCGCTTTTGCCCAATTCGATTCATTTGATAAAGTTTTAATATTATTTAAATGAGATACTAGTTTAGTAAGATTAATTTGAGATAGATCTTTTTTATCATTCGTCTTTTCAATCCACTTTTCAGTTTCAAAAGCTACTGCTCGAATATCATCTTTTACTGCAGCAAGATCATTTTGATCAATATCTTTAATCGCTTGGTCAACTAGTTTATTTAATTTTGAAGTTTTTTTCTCATTTTTAATTAAATCTTTAATCGCTACTAAATCTGTTTTAACTTTCTCTTTTTCACCATTTTTAACTTCTGTTAATGAGTTACCAATATGCGAAAGTACTTGTTCTTGAAGATCAGTTTCAGCAAATGTTTTATGAAACGGACTAATTATTAAACTTAAAAATAGTAAACTAGCTATTAAAAATATATTTTTATTCATACAATTCACCTAAAGTAATCCTTCACCAATATAGCTTCCGTTCTTAACCCCTGGGAAGCATGCAAAAACTGCACTACCATTATGTTCGATGTATTCGTTTAATAAATCCATTTTCGCTAATTTATCTTGCATGGGAATAAATTGTTTTTCTAGGTCTCTTTGGAAACTAACAAATAGTAACCCTGCATCTAATTTTCCTGTTTGAATATCAAGTCCGTCTGTGTATGAATAAGATCTTCTTAAAATTTTAATTTTTCCTTTACCTCTTGCTAAGGCAACATGTGAATCTGCAGGAATCAGTAATTTCCCATTATCATCTGTTTTCTTTAAATCTAGTTTAGCAAATTCATCTTTTTCGCCAATTGGTGCACCAGTTGCTCTATGACGTCCAAATGTTTGTTCCTGATCTTGTAATGAACTTCGATCCCATTCCTCAACACGGATACGAATACGTCTTGCAACTAGATATGAACCACCAGTTAGCCAAGCTGGACCATCGCCATTTTGTACCCAAACATGTGTATTCATTTCTTTTTCATCTTTTGTATCTGGATTTGCAGTACCGTCCTTAAAGCCCATGAGGTTTCTTGGCGTGCTACCAGATGGATCCGCTCCAGATGAGCGTTGGAAGCCATGCTGCATCCATTTTATACTAACCGTTCCACGGCCAAGACGAATCAAGTTTCTTACACCATGAAAGGCAACTTGTTGATCGTTTGCACAAACCTGAACTACGATGTCTCCACCGTTCCATTCCTCTCTTAAATCATCACCAGTGAAATGAGGTAAATCTTTTAACCCAGGTGGTCTACTTGATTGAATGGATAATCGGTCAAAAAATGAAGGGCCAACACCAAATGTAAACGTAAGCTTCATTGGTTGTAAATCAGTTGCTTCACCCGTATCAATTGGTGGTGAAGAAGGATATTCAGAATCACCTAGTTCCTTTCCTTCACTCATTAAAGCCGCCGCTTCAGTCCATTTTTTAAACATTGTTTTGACATCTGCTTTTGAAGTAGTTTCTAGTTTAAAAGACGCCAAATATATAAAATCTTGAGCAGGAGTTGTAATTCCTTGCTGGTTCTTACCATAAAACGGAAGAATCTCTCTTTCATCCGCTTTAGCTGGTGAAAAGAAATTAGTTACTTTTTCAGTAGCTGCTTCAATTCCAGTAGCACCAATAAGGATACCAGCACCACCAACTCCAATAAGTTTTAATGCATCTCTTCTAGAAACTTTATTTGTTTCTAATTTTTTCATATTATTTAACCCCTAAAGTTGACCCAACTTGTGAAATCGGTTCTGCTAATGCATCTACTTGTTGAGCTAATTTTTTTACTTCATCTTCTTTTAACTGTTTGTAATCAACATACTGATCACCTTTTTTATAAGTATTTAAAGTTGTAATTAATTCATTAAATCTAGTTTCAATTGTAGAAGCTAATTCAGCATCTTTTGCTTTTAATTTATCAGATAATAATTGAACGATTTTTTCTGAACCTTCCACGTTTGCTGCAAAATCAGCCAAATCAGTATGAGAATATCGCTCTTCTTCACCTGTTACTTTTGAAGATGAAACTTCATTTAATAATTCCACAGGACCAGTTACAAATAATACAGGATCAATTTCAGCTGTTTCTACTTTTGCTCTTAAGTAGTTAGCATCCTTCATAAGTTGTTCTGTATATTTTTCTAAACCTTTTGTTGTATTTTGAGTCCAAAGAACTTGCTCAATTTTATGGAAACCAGTCCATTCATTTGCAGGTACATCACCTTCACGTGCATCAATCTTTGGATCTAAATCACCGAATGATTCTGCTACTGGTTCAATTCTCTCGAAATAAGAACGACTAATTGGATATAGACGTTTTGCTTCTGCCATGTTTCCTGCATTGATTGCATCAACAAACTTCTGAGTATTTGCTACGAACTCTTCCGTTTGAGAAACAACGAAATCTCTATAATTATTAATCTCTGAATCTAAATTTATTTTTGCTTCTACTTTTGATTCCTTTTTTACGTTACTTGCTTCTTCACTTTTTTGTGCACATCCTGCCATCATTAAACTTGTAGCAAGAGAAATTGCGATCATAGTAGTTTGCTTTTTCATGAAAATACCCCCGAAAAATCTAAATTAATTATATGTATTTCTTATTGATAACTATTTTCAATACCTATCATAATACAATTGATAAATATTTTCAATTAGATTTTCATAAAAAAATGACTGAAGCTTGTTCAGTCATTTTACGTTGTAGAGTCATATACAAAGTTACGAATCAAAATTTACGATTAAGTTCAATTGATGTTCGTACTTTTTAAGATTAATTCTTATATAATTATGTTATTACAGTTAACTAATCAACAGAATATAACCAGCATTATTCAATTTTAAATAATTTCGCTAAGTAAGCATTCACAAATATATTATTCTGATCTAATTGACGTCGAATAGCAAGAAAGTTTGATAATGAAGGATATGAATGATTTAATTTTTCTATATTCATTGAATGCATTTTCCCCCAATGAGGTCTACCGTTATAGCTTTGAAGAATTTCCTCTATTCTATTAAAATACTCTTGATGAGGCATTCCTTTATACATATGGATTGCGATATATGCTGATGCTCTCATCGAGGCAGGACTTATTAAAAAATGATCACCTTTAACGAATCGACATTCGATTGGGAAATGCACATTAAATCGTTTATTTTTAATTTCTTCTTGAATTTCTAACGTTGCATCATTCATATATTGAGCTGGAATGCTATATTCCATCTCGTTAAATTTCACATGTCGAGTTGTTGAAAACAATTCATGACTAGGTCCAACCATCTTTGTATTTGGAACACTACTACCACAAATTTTACTAATTTGAGAACTACTTTTTGGATAGTTTCTACTAAACTCACTAAATAACCAAAATGCTTTATTTTCAATCGTTGCTACTTTCCATTTCTCAAATTTAAATGAATGCTTTTTCGTTCTAGTTTCATTCATTACCTTTATTTGAACATTGTTCGAATACGGAAATAAGTAAAACTCAAAATGTTCATTTTCCTTCTTCAAAATTGATAGTTTGCTATATAATTCATCCATTGCTATTTTATGACTCAAATAACGATATGTTTTAGCAGGCTTTATTCTAATTTTAAATTTAACAACGATCCCTAGTAATCCTAGCGAAACGCCAAGTGCCCTATAAATATCTGTATTTTTTGACTTTGAACAAACTAATATATCACCTGTTGGTAATACTACAGTCATCTCTTCAATTTGTGTAGATAATATTCCGTAATTAATCCCTGTTCCATGTGTCCCTGTTAAAAATGCACCTGCAATCGATTGAACATTAATATCCCCTAAATTTTCTTGTGAATAACCTGCTTCATATAATTCATTCCCTAATTGCTCAAGCTTAGTTCCAGCCCATACTTCGGCAATTTGTTCCTCTTTGTTAATTGAAATAATTCCTTGTAAATTGTCTAGTGATATTAAATAGTCGTTAGTTGAAATTAGTGGGGTAAATGAGTGACTTGAACCAACTACTCTTATTTTTTTATTTTCCAAGTTAGCTTTTTTTACGAGGTTAACAACTTCTTCAATCGATGATGGATACACTACTTGATTCGGACTGAATTTTACACTTCCAGACCAGTTTTTCCATAACATACTTTTCATAGGAAGCACCCCCTATCTCCTCTGTATGTAGTGAACCGGTCGATGATTTTATTTTTACTTACTACATATAAATGAGAAAAACGTTCAGCAATCTCACCAGACTTACTTGGTCTAAATAAAATTGCATCTCCTATTTTTAAATCTTCATGGCCTGAATAAAAAACTGGGGTTTGAACTTCACCAGCACCTTCTAGTGGCAATAAAGTACAATGATCTGGAGAAAATGGAGTTGGTAATTTTTCTTTTCCTACAGCACCCGAAGCAATAAACCCTCCACTTGTGCATGTAAAAATCTTATCCGATGGTTTTCGAATGATTGGTAAAGCAAAGCCAATTGCTGGTTGATATTGAAAATTCCTGTAATCATCAAATAATGTAGGAGCATAAAATCCTGATCCTACTGTCACTTCAGTAACCACTTTCTCTTTTGTCGTCGAGTGGAGACTTCCAGTACCTCCACCATTTACAAATTCAAGGTGATAACCATCTTTTTCAATGTATTTCACAATTTCTCTTCTTTTTTTCGCTATTTCCCCAAGTGATTTTTTCTTTAAAAACTGGATTATTTTATTTTTCAAAACCTTATTTTTGGCATCATCACCAACACCTGCAATTTGCGCTTCATATCCCATAATTCCTACTAAGCGCACATTCAATGATTGCAATATTTTTGTTAATAGAGGTACTAAATCTCTAGTTTCTTTAATCGGTGACCTTCTTACCCCAAAATGAAATCCTAAATATGAAGTACTCATGTCTACATCGATACAAAGTGGAATAACAACCTCATTTTTTACGGCGATCCTTTCAATCATACTAATCTGTTCAGTCTGATCTACCATACAAATGATTTTTTTACCCTTTTTTATTTGTGATGCAATTTTATTTAATCCGATTACATCAACTGTTGGATAACCAATTAATAAATTATCAAAACCATTTTCAGCAAGAAAATCTGCTTCATTAGGGTTATAACACATTAGCCCCTCATAACAATCGTTGCTCTCTAAAATATATTTTAAAACTTGTACACTACGAATGGATTTTGTAGCAATCCGTATTTTCTTACCGTTTGATTTAGTTGCAATATCATCCACATTTTGAACAAAAGCATCCCAATCTAAAAAAGCACATGGCATAGACAATTTGGAAAATACCGATCGATCGACCATTTATTCACCTATCCCGATAGCATTTTATTATTAATTTTATGCAGAAAATTATTTAATCAGAATAAAAAAAGCTACATAGAATAGTTTCTATGTAACTTTTAATAATCGATAAAGCCTTTTAATATTTGACATGTTAACGGACAATTCAATCTAGCAGATTTGCTTGATTGATTTAAACTTACTTTTGACAAAGGAATTCCATACCATAAAACTTCATTATCTATCATAATAAAAGGTTGAACTTGATCTTTTTTTATAAAACTTCTATTTTTTTGATTTTCATAATGAGACTCACTTATAAAGAGAATCGGTATCTCAACTTCATTGATCAGTTTTCGAATAGCCAATGACATCTCAGATAAATTTGGCATGGAAACAATTATTTTTTTCTTAGCATTTTTCAGGTCATTTACTAATTCATTTTTCAGATCGCTTGAATCATTTGAAAACAGTTTTAATCTCTTTGAAATACTCTTTGAAAAAAACTTTTCAAACTCTTCCATACTTACTTTGTATTCATTATCTATTTGAAAATGAATTAGCTTATTAATCGTCTTTTTTGAATTAGTTTTACTTTTTATAAATGGAATATCTGCAATATGAATAAATTTGCCTCGAGCTCTAGTTAAAGCAACATTAATTAATCTTTCACTGTTCTGATCTGTAAGCAGCAACCCAGGAGAATATTGTGGTTTCGTATCAACTGAATCAAAAATGATTACGTCACACTCCGCTCCTTGAAATCGGTGAACTGTTGCGATTTGTATTGGTAATTCTCGATATTTTGTTTTCCCGATTATTTCTTTATGGAGTGCCGTAAGTAATTTTGCTTGTGCTCTATATGGCGTAACAATTCCAATTGACTTGACCCCATCTACTATACTTGAAAGAATACATTGAATGGCAATAATCGCAGACCCTAAATTATATCTAGAATTCGTATTTGAATCTTTTAGGGCATAGCATTTTAGAAATTGCGAATTTATTAAACTATTTGCTTGCATTGGAAATGGTCTATGTTTTGCGATTTCCTGTCTTTTTTTAACAGATGGATGGTCAAACACTAACGAATGATAAATTTCATTATTTGTAAATCCAGAGATGGCCGGATGCATTCTCCTTTGTTGATTCAGTAAAACTAAATTAATTAATGGTTTTCCATTTTCAATTTTTTGGACAATTCCTGTATGATGAAACAAATCTTCTTGTAGCCATTTTTTAACATATTCATTATGAAAGCATGATGCAATTGGCGGTAATTGTTTAAAGTCTCCACAAACTACAATTCGTTTTCCTAATGTTGAAGCAAAGGCGATTTGTGGTGTATATGCCATACTGATTTCATCCACAATCACTAAATCAAATTGGCGTAAATAGATTAAAGGATCAATTGTACATTTAGAAATAGTTGTTCCAATCACTTTTGCTTGATCAATCAATTCTTTTTCTTTTTCACGAACTTCTCCACGTATTTTATTTAACTTATTTTGAATTTTACTCAAATCATCTAATTCTTTTTTTGATGCTGCACCTCTTCTGGCCTTCCTTAGCATCGAGTGTTTTCGTTCATCTAAATTTTCCAACTCATATTGATTTATACTTCCACTTACTTCAACAAGCTTTGAAGAAAGGACATCTTCATGTTGTAATAACACTTCATCTTTTGTATAACCATAGCGGACAACCTCTCCACTTTTCCATTTATCTTTTTGTTCTAATTCATGAATCACATTTTTCATTAATACATCGACTGCAGCATTAGAATGAGCAATTACTAAAACTGACTTCTTTTTTTCATAATGTTTTAAAATAATATTTGTTAAATTATAAGACTTACCAGTACCTGGTGGTCCCCATATATATGTTGTCGCATTATAAAACGAACGATAAATTAGTTCCTGCTTTGTTGAATAATCTTTCTTCATTTTACTTAAATGTTTAGCAGTAGAATCAGCATTCATCAGCTTCATAATTCTACTTTGTTTACTGCGATAATCTTTTATTTCCTCAAGTCTTTCAATTAATTGATCTAAAAGCTCCCATGGTTCATTAAAAAGTTCAGCAAATGGAATCGTCGAAGTAATTTTTTCATTTATTTTAATTTCAACTTGAGAGCCTTTAAATGACAATAATTCACCTTGATACTCTTGATTTTCTATTTTTATTCGAACCGGTGTTCCTTCTGGGACAAAAATTTCTGCATAAATCGTAAACAAAATAACCGTACTTTGTCCAATTTGATATAGCGGCGTCCCTTTTGAAAGCGTGTAACTTCTCCCACCATGAAATTTTAAATAATTTCGTTCGGCTTCAATTGCAGTTTGCCATTCTGTTATTAACTTTTTTACGTCGTTTAGTGTATTTACAATCATTTATTTCACCTTATTAACTTTGAAATTGATCGTTAAACATCTCTTTTTAGTCAGCGTTAGTGCGTTACTTTTTAATTTTTCAAATCCACTTAACACACACTTAACTATAATAGAAAGTTTAAACATTTTTAGTGATTTACTTATCATACACCAGTTCAAATAGTTTATTAAATGATTACACCCAATCTAATAAAATATAGTTGATTTTTTCAGTAATATTCACATTCTGTACCTATGACTCTACACAGATAAAAAAGGAGAATAATTTCATTTTGAAATCATTCCCCTATAATAGTATGTAAATATAAAAATATTTTCTTCAGTCGTATTAAACCTCAGATATCTTAGACCTTAGACCTTAGCTAAGCGTTTTTCAAAATCAGCCTTAAACAGCAGAATTCCATCAATATTTAGAGCAAAATCATGGTCACTGATATTAAAATTTGTGATAAATTCACCAGATCTCTCACGTACCATAATTGTCGGACGTATGTTATCTCCAATATCTTCCTGAGTTACACCACTTCCATAAAAATACCAGTTCGTTTCAGTAGGCTTATTTTCTGCATTTTTAGATAAGTCATTTTTTATTATTTCGCACATCGTAACCATGAAATCTTCATTAAGATTCATGATTTTTCCATAATCACTATTAACAGTTAGATCAGCATCCCCATACCAAATATTTCTACTTGTTCTCTGATTTTCATTTGAGGAATACGTTTCATCAAACAAATTTTTCATGATCAATACCTCCTTGTAAGGTAGTTTTAAATAGTATAAAGTGTTTATTTCCACATATTGTTAATTTTAATTTAAAATTAATGTCAAAAACAATACCAATACTACATCACTAATGTTTTCATAATTTTTTATTTAAATAATTCTCCTAAATAATACGGCATTTGTTTTCGCCACCACACCCAATCATGCGAAACATCCTCACCCCACTCATCAAACCAAGCTTCAATTTGTTTTTCTTTAAAAGCCTTTTTTAATGTAAAGTATGAAGGCAGTCCTTCTTGTTCCCAATCACCTAGCCCGGTGCAAATTATGATATCTGCTGAACGGTATCGATCAATAAACCAACCGTCATTTTGATTCCATATGTAATCACTTGGTGAATTTTGGTATACAAGAGGATCATTTCCGTAATCCCCAAAAAAGAAACGCACATCGTAAACACCGCTTAGTGCAACGGTTGTTTGGAAAACATCCGGATGCCTTAGGAAAAAGTTCAATGCATGATAGGCCCCCATACTACAGCCAGTTGTCATCATTGAATCAAACCAACCTGTTTTATGTTTAATAAAAGGAATAGCTTCTGAAATGACATATCGGTCATATGCTTCATGAGCTAATGCTCGATCATGTACCGATTTTGAGTCGTGTAGCCAACTTTCGCTATCGATCGTAGACAGTGTAAAAAACTGAACTTTGCCCGATTCAATAAAGTCACGGCACACATCAATCATTCCAAAATTATAGTATTCAAAATGCGTCCCCCCAGAGGAAGGAAAAACTAGGATTGGCATGCCACTGTGTCCATATCTGTTCAACTGCATTTCTCGTCCTAATTCCCCACTCCAATGGCTTAAATGTTCTATATTCATAGATAAATCTCCTATCTTTATACGTTTACAATGCTGCAATTTTTTCGTTCATGTACAAAACGTATGATTTCATCGACTTCTTCTTGAGAATCTGCATTAATCGCATAAAATTGATTTCCTTGTAGTTCAGCAAACGCATCTGGAATACGCTTTTCAAACTTCACTTGCCCACCAAATCGTTCATAAATTGCATTCGTATCATGGTTATACTCATACGCATCACGCTGGGTTATACCAACACAAAACTCGTTTTTAACATCGGGTTCCTTAAATTCTCCTCCTGTCACAATTGAGGCATACTGAGCAAATAAATCAATGGAGTACGCGAAATTGTACATATCAATCGTATAACCGCCAGCTAAGCGATTATTATATTCAAGTGCAACATAATCCCCATCTTCTAATTTAAAAAATTCAATATGGAAAAAGCGTTCTTTCATCCCAAAAGCTTTTACAATTGATTTACCATAATTTTCGAGCTTTGGATCAATCTCTTTTTGAATAATATAAGCTAAGTCCAACTGACCTTTTACAAGTTCTAGAGTTGGTACATTATATGTAAAACTTGTTTGGAAAACAATATTCCCTTTCTGATCAATTAAACCATCAAATGTACAAAGCGTTCCTCCTTCCACATATGGTTCAATGAAATACACATGTGTCTCATCCCATACTTCTTCAAAATGAAGTACAGCTTCTTTGGAGCATAATTTAAAGGTTGCAGCTGTTCCAACACCATTATCCGGTTTAGCAATAACAGGCAGTCCTAATTCATTAATGGCTTTCGTTAAATCATTTTTAGTTTTAACAACTTTTCCCTCTACAACTGGCACACCTGCTTTTTTAAACAGTTTTTTCATTTCAGATTTATATTTAACTTTTTTCAAATCACTTGGTTTATTACCGTATACATTAAATTGCTCACGTAGTTTGGCATCAAGTTCTAACCAGTATTCATTATTCGATTCAATGCGATCAATCGGACCATGTTTATAAAATAAAAATGCAACAGCCCGTTTCACTTCATCTAGATCTTCTAAATTATTCACTCGATAATATTCTGTTAATGCATTTTGTAATTTCGGACCTAATTGGTCATATGGCTCTTCACCAATACCTAATACATTAACCCCTGCGGCTTTTAAGCGATAAGCAAATGCCTGGAAATTCTCTGGATAATATGGAGAGATCAAAATATAATTCATAAATATGCTCCTTTCTTACTATCAAAAAATTTAATATTTATTTCACATTAAAATTAATGTAATTCTCTTTAAATAATGTAATAAGTATGTAAGTCAAATATCATTTTAGGGATTCATTCAAGACCAATTCTCACTTAAGAAGCGTAAACATTCTGGTAAGTGTTTTGCCCAAGCTTTTTCATCATGTACTTCATCTGCAAAAATATTTAAACAAATGTGATCAATAGGAATAGAACCTTTTATCAGTTGTTTATAATATTTAAGCGAGCAATCGATATAAGCTTGCTTCATATTTCCATACATGAATTGTCGATCAGTATCATCGCCTTCTTGGGTACCAACTTGAATATACACTCGTTGTTCGGGATCCAATTCTCTACTTGCAATAAATTGATCAAATGCTTTACTTGTAATCCAATTTGCTAAAGAAAAAATACCTAAACAACCAATTTGATTTTTATATTCAACACCCATAAATGCCGAAATATTCCCACCAAGTGAACTACCAATCACCGCTGTATGGTATTTATCCGATTTCGTTCGATATTGTTTATCGATAAACGGCTTAACGACTGTCATCACAAAATTAGCAAACTCCGCGCCTTTCCCACCTAATTCATAATCTTCAGGAAGTGGGCTTTCTGTAATTTTCCAAGGCGTATATTCATTAATTCGATCTTGTCCACCGTTATCAATCCCAACAACGATCATCTTCGGTAAATCAGGATTTCGTTTAATTGCTGGAATCACTTTCCATGAATACCCGCTATAAGATTCACTACTATAGAAAATATTTTGACCATCATGCATATAAACAACTGGATAATGTTGATCCTTGTCTTCTTCATAATTTTTCGGCAATAAAACACGCACGCGACGTTTTTCATTTTTATAAGACATTTGTAATTGATGTGTTTCTATTTTTAAATAAAAATAGGATTGATTCATTTTTAACTTCCTCGCTCCTTTGAACTTACTTGAAAAATACAACTTCTTAATGAATAAGTGATTGATTAATATAAATCACACGAAATGCCTAAAAAATTGTTTTTCAGCAGATACCTTATTGCCTGAAAAATTATTTTGTAATTAATTCAACGAAAATAGATTAGATTCCTTCTTGCACAATCATGTTAAAAAATGATATAGAGAATAATAGATAAATGAATATCCTCTTTTTCACACGAGAGATAGTTTACTAAGGAAATAAGGTTATAAAATTAGCATTTTGAACAAGATTGGGAATTTAGATGATGAACAAACCGTTCAATTTTAAGGTTTAGATAAAAATTTCTGAATTAAATAGAGTTAACAGATTAAAATGGGGGTAAGAAGAAATGATCAGAGAAGCTACTCAACATGATTTAACAGATATTTTAGAGATCTATAACGATGCCGTACTTAATACAACTGCTGTTTATACATATAAACCTCAAACACTTGAGGGCAGACAAAATTGGTTTGAACAAAAGATGAATGAAGGATTTCCGATACTAGTCTTCGAACTTGACCAAAAAGTCGTTGGATTTGCTACATTCGGTCCTTTTAGAGCGTGGCCGGCTTATAAATATTCGATTGAGCATTCAGTTTATGTAAATAGTAACTACAGAAAAAAGGGGATTGCCACTTCATTAATGAAAGAATTAATCTCCATTGCCAAAGAAAGAGAGTACATGACTTTAATTGCTGGAATTGATGCAGATAATGAAAAAAGTATTGCTATGCATAAAAACTTAGGATTTGTCTATTCAGGCACAATTAAAAAAGCAGGCTATAAATTTAATAGATGGCTTGACTTGTCCTTTTATCAATTAGAACTTGGTGGACCAAAGAATCCTACAGAAGAATAATTTAGTAGTCTATTAGGGGTATGTTTTTGATCAAAACATACCCCCTCTAAATCGTTCTATTTTATCTCTAAAGCAAAAGCATAAAAGGCATCGCCATGTGATAAGTGCTTATCTTTTTTATCCACCCACCAAACTCCATATGAATAATAATATACTCCTTTATTAATAGGTGCTGAAAATTGATTCTTCACTAATAATATTTCACTTTCTTTATTATTATTGATTTGAGTTAAGTGGATTTCATTTGGTTTCGGAGTATATTTCATATTAATTTTAATGGTTTCTCCTGGTTTTACTTCAATCGGCTTTTTCCCCTCTAATAGATTGACCGGTCCTGCTGTATCAGCACATTCACCTTTTCCTTTCGTAATCCAACAATAAGAACCTAACTTTGTATCATAAGTTTGATTCTCTACTTGTACCATTGTTTTTGGAGGTTTATTACCTTTTAAACCATTATTTGCTGAACATCCAGTAAAAATGAGAAAGAAAAAAATTATCGCAACACTTAACAATTTTGACATAATGGCCACTCCCTCTTTTTTGGTTTAGATTTTAATTAATAGTCACTCTTTTTCAGTTTTTACAAACTTTAAGAAGGTACCGTCCTCTTGTTTTACAATCATGACTTTAGAGTCCTTACTCGATAAATAAATTTTATTGCCAACCTTTAACATATTAGAGGAAAAATTGACTTTTGGAATCGTATGATTATTAACAACTTCTTGAACTTCCCCAATTTGGTCTTTCAGTTTAACTTCCTTATTATGTAAAATTCCTTCAAACCGATACTCCGCCCCATTTACTATTAATAATCCAATACTAGCATCTGCAGAAATACTTGTAGATTCGTTTGTATTACCTATGTTTTCTATTCGATCCTTTTTCATAGGTGAGTTCATAAAAATGGTAATTGCTAACAACAATAAAATCCCAAGTGAGACGAACGATTTTCGAATTCGATTATCCCACCATTTGGAATTAGCTTTATTCCATATTTGATCAAATGTGACGGAAGGATTTTGTTGATCTAATTTCTTCTGAAGAGTTTGTTTAATCTCAGAAATAGGATTGTTTTCCACCATCAAGTTCTCTCCCTTTTCGTTTTTGTTCTACTTTAAACAATTCGTTTTTCGATAAACGATTTCTTAATTTTGTTAGTGCGTAATTAAGTCTTGATTTACATGTACCAATCGGAATATTTAGTGAGTCCGCCACTTCTTCTAATTTAAGTTCTAAATAATAATGAAGTACAATCACTTCCCTGCTCTTATTCGGTAATAAGTTTATTTCTTTCCATAGATGATCTTCCATTTCATTTTGTAAAATTGATTGTTCAACGTTTTTTTCGGCTAAAACATTATAATGAAAGCCGAAAAGTTTCTTAATTTTTTGTTTACGTAACATATTTCGTGTGATATTTACGGTTATTCGATAAATCCAAGGTTCAATTGGTTTTGTCTGATCAAATAGATGGAATTTTTTTATCATTCGAATGAACGTCTCTTGTGTAATATCATCTGCCAGTACGTTTGATTTTGTTAAAAAGTAAGCAGTCCGATACACAAATGACGAGTGATTATTAAATAATTCTTCTAAACAATCTTTGTCAATTCTTTCAGGCACTAGTTCTCCTCCTTTCACCACTCACCCTATATACACTTAAAAACAGATTATAGTTCGGTTTTTTTAAAATTTTTATCTAAAATGACTAAAAAAGTGTAGGAATAGTGTTAAAAACAGATGCAATTTTACGATTCCAAGTTTTTAAAATATTCATTCGATTAGTTATATAGTATGATAAGAATTAACTTAATTAAAGGTAGGTTTTTTAGAATGAAGGCAGTTCAAATTGATGAATCAAAGCATTTATTTATTGACGAATATCAAATGCCTCTTTTAGGTGAGAATGAACTACTTGTTAAAGTTCATGCTACGGCTATTAATCGAGCTGACTTACTTCAAAAACATGGTAAGTACCCTGTACCTAAAGGAGCTTCCCCGATTTTAGGTTTAGAGATGGCCGGGGTTGTCGAACAAGTTGGTGCTAATGTTACAAATTGGGAAATCGGAGATCGTGTTTGTAGCTTATTGCCAGGCGGAGGTTATGCGGAGTATGTTTCCATTCCTTCAGATTTAGCCATTTCAATTCCAGATCATTTTTCGTTCGAAGAGGCTGCCGCTATACCTGAAGTGTTTTTGACAGCTTACTTAAATTTATTTGAATTAGGTAGATTAAAAGAAAATGAAACTGTTTTAATTCATGCAGGGGCTAGTGGTGTTGGGACCGCTGCAATTCAGCTTGCAAGGGAATTTGGTGCAAGTTCAATCGTGACTGCTGGGAGTGACATGAAACTTGCAGCTTGTACTGATTTAGGTGCAAATTATGTGATTAACTATAAACAAGAAGATTTTAAATCTGTGGTCGGAAAAGTTACTAATGAAGTAGGTGTAGACGTCATTTTAGATTTTATTGGTGCATCCTATTTCCATCAAAACTTACAATCACTAAATACAAATGGTAGGCTCATTTTGATTGGTACAATGGGTGGGGTTAAAGTGAACGATATGAATCTATTACCATTATTGACAAAGAGAATTTCCATTATAGGTAGTACTTTGCGTTCACAAACACTTGAGCAAAAAATCTATTTAACGAATCAGTTCAAGAAAGATGTCTTACCACTTTTTACGAATCAGAAAATAAAACCGATTATCGATTCAGTGTATAGTTGGCATGAAGTGAATGAAGCTCATAGTCGAATGGAGAACAATTTAAATATCGGAAAAATAGTTTTAAAAATAGATTAATTATATAGAAGTCAAAGGGGATAATCATGGTACTATTCGGTTCAATTGTTAATGCGATCGCTATTATTTTTGGCTCTTTACTAGGCTTGTTTATTAAAAGAATTCCAGATCGAATGAAAAACCTAGTAACTCAGTCAATTTCTCTCGTAATTATCGTCATAGGATTTACTTTAGCTATGAAAACAAATCAAGTTCTAATCGTCGTTTTTAGCTTATCGCTAGGTGCAGTTGTAGGAGAATGGTTAGATCTCGAAAGTAAATTAGATCAATTAGGTCTATTCATCGAAAGTAAATTTCATTCTAAAAACGAAGGTTCAATTTCGAAAGGATTTGTTACATCGACTTTATTATTCTGTGTTGGAGCGATGGCTATACTTGGGGCATTAGATAGCGGACTTCGTCATAATCATGAAATCTTATATACAAAATCAATGATGGACGGATTTTTATCAATTATTTTAACTTCAACGCTTGGTATTGGCGTGTTACTCTCCGCTGTCCCAGTTTTAATCTATCAAGGATTCATTGCCATCTTTGCCTCATTTGTACCGAATCTTGTTACCCAGCATTTATTAAATTCAATTATTGCTGAAATTTCAGGTACAGGAGGAATTTTATTAATTGCTCTTGGTTTAAATTCATTAGGTTTAATTAAAATTAAAATCGGAAATATGTTACCGTCTATTTTATTTGCACTTATTATTGTTTGTTTCATACAGTTTTTCAAATAAGATTTATGTATTTTCTACAAACTAAAATGAGCCCTTTTACTGGGCTCATTTTTTAATCTAATTAATGAAATTTCTTTCTAAAATAACCTTTGTCTTTGTGATATAAGATTAACGCTATAATTAATACTACTGCAGCAATCCAAACAGCTTGATTCCCAATATATTTAGTGGAAAGACTTCCAAATAATGCGCCAAATGAAAAGGAAAGGATAATAACAAAAAACTCTTTAAATTTAGTTTTTGCTTCTTTGTCATGATTTACAAAGGCTGTATATGCTGCTTGTGAAGCAATTCTAATATTACCAGTTGTCATCGTTGAATTGTATGTCCATTTATCTAAATGGGTAAAAGTTGAAATTTGTAATGATGACACAAAGGAGATGCAAACTGTTACAACTAAATTAGGCACACTACTAGGTAATAATCCTACGATCAACAATACACAACATTCTAATAAGAGAATTGAACGTCTATAACTGTATAATAGTTCTCTTAACCGTGGATGTTTAACGGATTCTGCAACTAATACACCTAAAATAAAGGCTAGAATAGGTAGAATATAATCCACAGAGTTTTTCCATTTCCCAAATGATAGATTGATTGCCAAAAGAACAAGATTTCCTGTTTGTGCATTGGCAAATACACCATCTCTACTGATAAAAGTATACCCGTCTAAAAATCGACCTACTAAAGCTAATAATAATCCTAGATAAACTGAATTTGAAGATAATGATGGAATGATTTTTTGTTTAGATTTCAAACTAGTTCTCCTACTTCTATTACTAAGTTAGCTCAATCATAACACACTTATTATGTATAAAAATGTGAACAAAAATCCAACAAATACAATGAAAAAAGCAAAAAAAAGACGACCAAACCATACCTTTGATCATCTACTTCTTCTTATTTAATAATCTTAACCATATGATCCTCATCGTAAAATTCACCATTTACAAATAATGCTCTTTTTTCTGTACCAAAGCTTTCGAAGCCTACAGTTTTATAAAGTCTTTTTGCAGATTGATTTGATGAAATGACTGCCAGTTCAATTTGTAAAATTTCTTCAATCTCCATTGCATCTTGAATGGCTTGGCTTAAAACTTTTTTCCCTACACCTTTTCCTCGGTAATTTGGTGTAACATACATTCCCCAAATTGCTCCTTTATGCTTCATTTTTTCAGATCTTTTTTGGAAGAAGCCACAAACCCCAACAAGTACGCCTTTGTCAAATGCACCTATAATAAAATTATCAAACGTTTTAGGAAAATTATTTTTATGCTGTTCGAATGATTTTCTCTCATATTCAGCTAAACTTTCTCCGAATGCTTCTGGTGATAATGTTAATCCTTCACTTCTTAATCGAATAAAATCAGGTAAATCTTCAATTGTTAATTTTCGAATTTCCATATTTAATCTCCCTTCGAAGCTAAAAAAGCCTTAAATCAATTTACTTCATCTAAATATAACATATTATTCTGAAGTTTATGAATAAAAAAAGAACTGATCATATTCATTCACGATCAGTTCTTTCATTTTAAAAACAAACGATTGCAATCACTTTTCAACAGTCTGAAAGTTTAATAGAGACAAGTTTTAATTCAGTCATCTCTTGTATTGCATATTTTATGCCTTCTCTTCCATAACCACTTTCTTTTACGCCACCATAAGGCATTAAATCGACTCTAAATGTAGGAACATCATTTACAAGTACGCCTCCTACATGTAATTTCTTCGTTGCATATAGTGCTCTTTGTAAGTTGTTTGTATAGACACCAGCTTGTAATCCAAATCGACTATTGTTTACTTCTGTTATTGCTTCATCAAATTGTTCATATGAACCTATGACTACAACCGGGCCAAAAATTTCCTTACAAGATACATCACTGCTATTCTTTACGTTTGCCAAAATTGTTGGTTTATAAATTCGTTCATCTATACGATCGCCACCCGTTACTAGATCGGCTCCATCTTTAATTGATTGCTTTACCCATTCATCTATTCTAGCAACATCTTTTTTAGAAATCAGGGCACTAATATCTGTTTGAAGTTCTAAAGGAGAACCTATATTTAAAAGTTCAGTAGCATGTTTCATCTTCAATAGGAATTCATTATATAGTGTTTGGTGTACAAAAATTCTTTGTAAAGAAATACATACTTGGCCGTTATAAATAAAGGCTCCCCATACACAACGATTAATCAATTCATCAGTTAGCTGGACCCCTTCATCTATGATTAACGCTGAGTTTGATCCTAATTCTAATGTTACTTTTTTTAATCCTGCCTTGTTTTTTAATGCGATGCCGACTTCAGGACTACCGGTAAATGTGATTGCTTTCACGTCAGAATGTTTTACTAACGCATCACCGATTTCGGATCCCTTTCCAGTAATTAGGTTAAACGCACCTTTAGGTAAATCCGTTTTATCGATCATTTCAGCTAATGCAATAGCAGAAAGCGGAGTTTGACTAGCAGGTTTTAAAACAATTGTATTTCCTGCAGCAATTGCTGGACCAACTTTATGTGCGACTAAATTAAATGGAAAATTAAACGGGGTAATTGCACCAATAACTCCAACTGGCTCTCTGACAGTATATGTGACTCGACCTTCACCACCTGCTACTGCATCAAGAGGGATTGTTTCACCGTATATTCTTTTTGCTTCTTCAGCGGCTATTTTATAAGTTGCAATCGTTCGATCAATTTCACCTAAAGCAGCTTTTAGTGGTTTGGATGCTTCTAATGCTAAAATCTCAGCAAGTTTTGAACGATTTTGTTTAAACTGGTCAACTAATTGCTCTAGAATGATACTTCTCTCATATGAGCTCAAGCTTTCCATTTTAGTTTTCGCGTTATTTGCCGATCTAATTGCTTCTTCTAAATTCTCGATCGTTGCGACTGGTATTTCGGCTAAAACTTCACCAGAATGAGGGGCAACAAGTTTTTCATATTTAACCCCTTCCACCCAAGTTCCATCTATATAAAATTGCTTTTTCATTCTACTTCACCTCTGTTACAAGCTGACTAGCAACTTGATCTATTGATTGTTTTATAATATCTAATCCTTCATTTAATTCATCGTCAGAAATAATTAAAGGTGTTAAGAAACGAAGAACATTACTATGAACACCTGCGCTAAGAATAATGACTCCATTTTCACAACATTTTTTTGTTAATGCTGCAACAAACTCTTTTGCTGGTTGACCAGAATTAGGATCTATAAATTCGATTCCTACCATCGCTCCTAGTCCCCTAACATCATAAATAATTGGAAAATCATTCTTCAACTGATCAAAAAATGATCTAATTTTTTCTCCAATCGATCTAGCTCGAATCCATAATTTTTCACTTTCAATTTTTTCAATCACCTCAAGCGCTGCTACACAACCTAAAGGACTTCCGCCATAAGTTCCACCTAATTCACCAGGTGATGCCGCATCCATTATTTTTGAACAACCAGTCACTGCACTAATTGGTACACCTGCTGCAATTGATTTTGACATCGTGATTAAATCTGGTTCAATTTCAAAAATCGTTGATGCAAACAATTCACCCGTTCGCCCAAATCCTGTTTGAATTTCATCCGCTATAAACAAAATTCCATGTGACTTACAAATAGTATAGATTTCTTTTACAAATTTCTTTGGTGGAACAATAAATCCTCCTTCTCCTTGTACAGGCTCCATAATAACCGCAGCCACTTCTTCTGGTGACACATCTGTTAACAGAAAATCCTTAAATTGAGAAATACAAAAATTAATATATTCTTCTTCAGATAACTCTTTTGGTCTATTTGATAAATAAGGGAATTTAGCTTTATATGTAGCCGGAGCAAATGGTCCCATTTTATATTTATATGGTTTTACTTTACTTGTTAAAGACATTCCTAATAATGTTCGACCATGAAATCCTCGTGTAAACGAAATAATTCCTGAACGACCAGTGTACTTCCTCGCAATTTTAACGGCATTTTCAACTGCTTCAGCACCACTATTTAATAGAATTGTTTTTTTCGCAAAATCGCCAGGCGTTATTTCAGTTAATTTTTTAGCTAAATCAATATATGGCTTATACATTCCTACATGAAAGCAAGAGTGGATTAATCGCTCCGACTGATTTTTAATCGCTTGTACTACATTCTTTGGCGTATGTCCGACATTTAAAGTACCAATTGCTCCAGCAAAATCTAAAAATTTATTTCCATCAACATCCTCAACGATTGTACCGTTTGCTTTTTCTACAAAAACAGGCGTATTATTTCCAACACCATTTGGCACAAACTCATTCCGTAATTCAATGAGTTCTTTTCCCTTTGGCCCTGGAACACCTGCTGAGACATTAACAAATTTGCGATTATTGCTCATGCTAACTCTCCCTCTCATCAATATAATTTCATTTAAAATCTATGAATTTAGTAAATTATTAGCTTCATTACTAATATACTCGCTTTCAAACATTTAAGAATGAAATATAATTATCAAAAAGGGAAAAGCCACTCTGGAAAGTGGCATTTTATTTTATAACATTAATAATTCGCGAATGTCTTCTTCTGTTAAATTATACGAAGCTTTTCCATTCGTTTCGATAATTTCTCCTATTAATTGTTTTTTCTTCTCTTGTAGTTCATTCATTTTATCTTCGATTGTTCCTTTAGCGACTAGTTTGATCACTTGAACATCATTCATTTGACCAAAACGGTATGCTCGGTCCATTGCTTGATTTTCAACCGCAGGATTCCACCAATTATCATAAAGAATAACAGTATCAGCACCAGTTAAATTGAGTCCTACTCCTCCTGCCTTTAATGAAATTAGGAAAAAGTTATGTTCCCCAGCATTAAATCGATTGCATATTGATAATCGTTCTTCTGCCGGAGTTTGCCCATCTAGATAAAAAAATGGCTCTCCCATTATTGATAGTTCTCTGCCGATTAAATCTAACATTTTCGTAAATTGAGAGAATATTAAAACTCTCCTACCGGCTATTTTTGATGCCTCAATAAGTTGAAATAGTTGTTCAAACTTGGCTGAACTACCTTCGTAACCATCTATAAAGAGTGCAGGATGGCAACAAATTTGTCTTAAACGTGTTAAACCGGCTAAAATTTTAATATGATTTTTACCTAAAGTAAGTTTATCTACAGCTAAATGCTTTAATGTATCGTGTCGTAGTTTTGCTAAATATGCTGCATATAATTTTTTTTGTTCCGGTAACAACTCTACAGATTCCTTCGATTCGATTTTCTCAGGAAGTTCCTTAAGTACATCTTCTTTTAATCTTCTTAATAAGAAAGGTCGAACTCTTTTAGAAATTGTTTTCCTAGTTAAATTACTAAAATCTTTTAATCCCCCAAATAATTCAGGAAAAACTACATGATAAATTGCCCAAAGTTCTTCGAGTGAATTTTCAATTGGTGTACCTGTTAAAGCAAACCGTTGCTTGGCATTTAGCTTTTTAACAACTTTAGCTGTTTGAGTAAAAGGATTTTTAAAATTCTGTGCCTCATCAAAAAATACTGTATGAAACTTTTGCTTTTCGTACCACTTTATATCATTTCTTAACAACGAATAAGAAGTAATTAAAACATCGATGTTGACTAGTTCTTTTTGTATTTTTAACCTCTCATTTTTATTTCCATCTATGACAAGTGCTTGAATTTCCGGTACAAATTTGAATATCTCGCTTAACCAGTTATACGTTAATGCACTGGGACAAACAATTAGGATCGGTGTATTTAATGTACGGATTTCGTTTAATACGGATTGAATATACGTTAAACTTTGAATTGTTTTACCTAATCCCATATCATCAGCTAAAATTCCTCCAAAACCGAATTTAGCTAAATTCTTCATCCATTTATACCCAAAAATTTGGTAGTCTCTTAACCAATTTATTAAGGATTTAGGAACTTCTTCTATTAATTCATTTGGATTGATTAAACTATCATAAAAATGCTGCAAACGATCTTCAATTTTAAATAAACTAGTATCTTCCGCTGAATCTAAAAAATATAGACTATTTTTTATCGGTAAGTTTAATACACTTTCATAATCAAACTCTTGTTCAGGTACTGCATTTAAAAATCGTCTTATCTCTTGTAATTCTTTCGTTTCAAACGAGTACAAAGTACCATCTTGTAACCGATAATATTTCCGTTTCTCTTTAAGTGCTAATAATACTTCTTTGATTTGTTTTTCTGGAATGTCTAATTCAAACTTAAATTCCAACCAATTCGTTCGTTCTCTTTTTAAATTAACGCGTATTTGTGGTTTCTTACTTTCTTTAAAAATTCTATTTCGAACTGCACTCGTAGCATAAATTTCAGTAAGTTTTTCAAGTTTCGGTAATCTATTTCTTAAAAACTCGTATTCAAGTTCTTCATTTTGTAGGAAATAGCCACCTTCTGTTTTTGAAAAAGAACTATCTTCCATTAATTGTAGTATTTCTAATTCTTTTTCTTCATCTCTAATTAACGTTTTACTAGGTTGAATTTCTCTTTTATCTAGCGGATTAATCACGATGCGATCATAATGAAATTCGAGCCCTGCAAGTAATTTATTTTTTATACGATCTAAATATAGCTTTGCTCTTAACGGGGTTTCTGAGTACTGGTTTGATAATTTTGTAGGTAAATGCACCTTACCTAGTTTGATAAGCCCTGGAATTACTTTCTCAACGTAAAGGTGGATTTGATCTGTTGGAATATTTATTTTTTCATGTGCGGTATATTTAACAATTTGTTTTAATTCAACAAGTCGATTAAATTCTTCTACTTTTAGTTGATATATTTTCCCGCGATACAAGACTGTTGAATAAGCTTCTATTATTGTTAATTGCTCGATTCCATTGACAGTTAAAAAATATTGACCTTCTAATTGCTCTATTTCAAATTCCAATGGTAATTTATCTTCGGTAAATGAAATTCCATTAAATAGTATTCCATTTTCAATTATTTTGACGTTTTCCAAATCTTTAACTAAATTAATGAATTGGCTCCAAATGATCGGTGAAATGAACATATATTCTTTTTTCTTAGTTAAAGATCCATTAAACATTTTTTCATCATCTAACAATTTTATTAAAAGTTCCCATATACGATTAACTCCATTTTGTACACAGTGTAAATTAGGGTCAAATATACGATCAGCCGAAATTTCACTTGATTTCCCTTCTTTAACATCCTTTAAAAAGTTGCGTAGATTTTCAATTTTCTTTTTTTCATATGCCATGGCAATTCCAAGAATTTTTTGCCCTTTACCTATTTCAACGACTTCGCAAATAAACTCGAAATCAATTAGTTGCCGATCGTCAAAATGGTTTAATTGTCCGCTTTTACGAATCGTTTTATCTTGAAAAAGTTCTAAAATACCATTTGACTTATTTGTATCGGAATCTTCTATAAGAACATTAATTTCATTGAGATTCCCCTCATTTTTCTGCTGTTCAAAAATCGAAATTAAAACTGCAGCTATATGCTGACAATCCGTTTTAATTGAAGCTAGTTTAGGACAAGTGCACTGACAATAATAATCACCATTCTCTTCTTTTATTACTTTAACGGTAAAATCTTCATTTCCTATAACTGTAGCTGTACAATGATCAATAGTATATTTTTCGATTTGTACTTTATTTGCGCGATAAAAAGAGTCACCTCTTTTGAAGGAGACTGTACCGCAGCGTTCTTTTATGATTTTGTGATTTAATTTTATCTTCAATCTAACTGCTCCTTCCAAAATAAATAAAACGAATATAATTATATTACCATTAATTAATTATTTATCTAAAATATTGAATCAAATCTTCTTATAAAAATAGAAAAAAGAAGCCATTTTCGACTTCTTTTTGTGAATATATTTATTTTTGTTCTACAATTCCATGTCTAAATGCATAGATAACAGCCTGGGTTCGATCGACCACTTCTAATTTCGTTAATATATTACTTACATGGGTTTTTACCGTTTTTAATGAAACAAACAAAGTATCGGCGATTTCCTGATTTGATTTACCTTCAGTCATTAAATGAAGCACTTCTTGTTCTCTAGCCGTTAAATCATCATGTAATTCGCGTTGAGTAGATTTTCTCATTCTATTCATCATTTTCCCAGTAACAACTGGTTCTAAAACTGATCCACCTTTATGTGTCGTTCGTATTGCATTTGCGATATCACTAGCTCTAGAAGTTTTTAACATATAACTAATTGCACCTGCATCAATTGCCGGATAAACATTCTCATCATCAATGAAGCTTGTAACAATAATGATTTTTGCTTCTGGCCATTTTGAAATAATTTGTTTCGTCGCTTCAATTCCATCCATTACTTCCATAATTAAGTCCATTAATACAATATCTGGGCGTTTTTCTAATACAAGTTCAACGCCTTCTTTTCCATTACTTGCTTGACCAACCACTTCAATATCAGATTGAGTACTTAAATATGTAGAAACACCCATTCTCACCATTTCATGATCATCAACTAATACGACTTTAATCAAAATTTCCCACCTCTATTCAATTACTGGAACTTTTACTTCAATCTGTGTTCCTCTTTTTGGTATACTTACTATTTTTGCCGTTCCACCAATTTCAGATGAACGTTCACTTATTGATTGCAATCCATACGAACCAGTTTTTCGGTTCTCGACATCAAAACCAATGCCATCATCAATCATTCGAACTAATACAAAATCTTCAATTTTTCTAATTCGTATTTCAAAAGTTTTTGCATTTGCATGCCTTAAAGTATTTGATAATGCTTCTTGTATAATCCTAAATAAATGATCTTCTACTCCTTTTGAAAGTGAAATATCATCGATTTTCCACTTTAATTGAAGAGCTTGGCGATTTGTTAATTCAGTTAGTAACTTTTCAACACCCTCTTTTAAGCTTTTCCCTTCTAACTGAACTGGTCTTAAATGTAATAAAAGTGCACGCATTTCTGATTGAGCATTAATCGCCATTTTTTCAATATATTGTAATTGTTCTTTAAACGTAGTTTCACCAAGTTCATTAATTGCAGAAATCATCATCGAAATCGCAAATAACTGTTGGCTCACTGAATCATGTAATTCCCTTGCTAGTCTATGACGCTCTTTTGTTACAACATCTTCCATTGTTTGAGATTCAATTAACTTCTTTTCATCTACTAATTTTTGAACAGTCTTTCTTGAACCTTCAATTTGTTTAGATATTTTTTGTAGTTGTAATTCAATTTCGTTATCAATTGATCGAATTGAGTGCTCTGATTCTTTATGGTAAATTCCATTTTCTGCCTTCACGATCCCTTCCAATAAAGCTTTTTCATTATGACGAATCGTGCTTAAAACAGCCGTACTATAAACAATTGATATGATTATGATTGCTACAAATAGGATGAATAGCAACGGAAAATTTCCAATTTTATACAAAACCAATTTATCAAAGAAAGTCTGATCGATGAAATAATAAACAACTCCACAGATCAAAATACTTGATGTAAATGCGGCAAGACAGATTGATAAAAAAATACCTTTGTCAATTTTCATTTGTTTGTCACCTCAATGTTTCCGATTGCTAAAGAAGTGACAATTTTTAACTTTCTAGAAGCTTCTTTATAATCATTAGAAGTGAACTTACAATTTTTGTTAAACCCGTTCAATTTATTTTTAAGGATATTAATTTTACCAAATAAAGTTGAATGTTGGATCGAGACTTCTAAATCATACGGCACATATAAAGTTATATTACCAATGATTCCATTTAAAACCAGCACTGTCTCTCCTTCAGGAATAAATGACTCTGAAAGGTCAATTATGACATCACCAATACCAAAATAATGATCTACATCTTCTAATTCAAATGAATCATTCTTTAAATGGATATTTGTTAAAAATCGATTTGAAATGAGTGAATTTGTTTCAAAGACACCTGTATTCGTTGTTTCAACTATGTTAGGTATAATGACTTTTGCATTAAATTTCGAATTAACAAATATTAAATAACCAACATAAATCACAATAAATGATAATACACCTAAGATGGATTTCAATTGAAATACATTACTGATAAATAAAATGATTCCTCCAAAAAACGCGATATTCGCAGAGGTAGAAGGGTAAACTTTACGTTTTTTTGCCCCATACTGAAATAAATAAATACCTACCCCAGCTGCGATTATTGCAAAAGGATTCATAAATAGATCGAATAATAATCCTATGCCTGCAATTATGAATAATAATCCAGTTAATTCATTGCTAGACAATCGTCTAAATCGCTTCATATAGCTCTCCTCTATTCACTAAACTAGCTTGTTAATAGCAATCGAAAGCTTTTGTTATTAACTATTCTACTATGTAGTTTATCTATTTTTTGTTCGTTTTGATACAAACTTAAGTATTGTCTTATCTCGGTCTTAAGACTGAGATTTTTTAAAGAAATATGTAACTGATCTTATACTAGTTGTGAGTAAGTTAATTGTGATTTTTTTCTATTTACATACTTAAGAGCCTTATAATAGCCATTTAATAAGCTTCTTCTTGAATTTATATTTCCTCATGCACCCCATATAAATCACTAAATTTCAAAAAGAAAAAGAAGAGTATTAAAACTCTTCTCTCTTATTTATAAGACTTAGTATTCATCATTTTACTAATTTTTTTCCACTTATCTCTTTCCTGTCTAGCTAGAGATGCATCTTGTTTCCGTTCTGCATACGCTAGTTCTCTCATTAATTTACGATAGCTTGTGAGCCTTTGGTGATCTAACTCGCCGTTTTCGATAGCTTGATTGACTGCACATCCTGGTTCGGTTTCATGTGTACAGTCTGAGAATTTACATGATTTAGCTAATTGTTCGACATCTGTAAATGTCGAGTTAATATGCTCTTCTCCACCCCAAAGTTGTAATTCTCGCATACCTGGTGTATCGATGACCATTCCGCCAGATGGTAGGAAAAATAATTCACGGTGCGTTGTTGTATGTTTCCCACGATCGTCACCTTCACGTACGTCCCCAGTTATTTGTATTACTTCACCGATTAATGCGTTTAATAATGTAGATTTACCAACACCTGAAGAACCTAGTAAGGAAACAGTCTTCCCGGATGTTATAAGCTGTTTCAGTTCTTCAATACCTTCTCCATTTGTACTATTCACAGAATAAATAGGTACACCAAATGCAATCTCTTCAACAGCTGCAATTTTGGAAGATAGGTCAGTGCATAAATCCTTTTTAGTTAAAATAATAATGGGATTTGCCCCACTATCATATGCAACAAGTAAATATCGTTCTAATCTTCTTATATTAAAATCGTTATTTAATGCCATTACTAAAAACACGTAATCGATATTAGCAGCTACTATTTGTTCTTCAGTTTTTTCTCCTGCAGATTGCCTTGAAAATTGACTTATTCTCGGCAATACCTTTTGAATAATTGCTTTGTTCTCACTTTTTAACAGTTCAATAACAACCCAATCTCCAACGGATGGATAATCACTTTTTACTTTTGCCTGGAATTGAAATTTCCCAGAAACTTCACCAGTTAGTTCATTTTCTCCATCATGCAATTTATAAATTTGTCTTTGTTCAGATATTACTCTTGCAACTACAGTATTTTGATCCTTTTCTCCGAACGCTTCGTTCCAACCTAATTGTTTTAAATTCATTTTGTCCTCCAATTATATAAGGACAATAATGAAGAATCACTCCATTTTTTGTCCTCGACTTTTTACCTTCATCTGAACTAAATTCATTAACATTCCCATAATCATCACTCCGTTTCGTATATAGTACTTTTAGTATATCCAAATTTTAGAAAATCGTCCATATGAATTAATTGAATATTAAAAAAGGACGAAACATTCTTTTTTTATTTCGACATATTTTGACAATTCCCATTTTTTTGTTTAATTAAACTTTTATAATATTAAAGTAAAAAATAATAAAAACCCTTGAAATATTTCAAAAACTTATTATTATTTAGATATAGGTCTTTTTATTCAGGCTGTACTAATACAGGTCAATCGACAAAGTCTAAAAATACTAGTTTAATGCGAAAAATCAGTATTGCGAGATTTGTCTGACAATATAAAAAACTTTACACAAATACGCTATTGTGTGTTATACTAAGATAGTAAATTGGTCCTAAGTTATTTCGGACGAATCTAGATAATAAAATTAGTAGCATTGTTCTGTTGGAAATAGTTAGAAATTTTTTTTAACTTAAATTGTCGAAATTTGTTGAATTCGGAAATTATTTTTTACAATAAATTGACAGAATAGTATATGAATTGGCGACAATAAATATTCATACAGAAAATTACACAGAATAGCAATTATGAGGGAGGAATTTGAATGAGCGTAGCAGCAAAACAAAACGTTTCATCAAACGAGCAAAATCAAAAAACGAAACACCCACCTGGCCTTTACTTACTATTTGCAACAGAGGCTTGGGAGCGCTTTAGTTATTATGGAATGCGTGCACTTTTAGTTCTTTACTTGACTACTTCAGTAGTTCAAGGTGGTCTTGGATTTAAAGATGCTTGGGCACTACAACTTTATGGATTATTTACTGGTCTTGTATATTTCACTCCAATCATTGGTGGTTGGATTACAGATAATTTCCTTGCAAAGCGTTCTGCCATAACACTTGGTGGTATTATAATGGCAGCTGGTAATATCGCATTATTCGGTATTCATTCTTCAACTGGTTTATACCTTGGTTTAATTTTAATGATTATCGGTAATGGTTTCTTCAAGCCAAACATTTCTACAATTGTTGGTGAACTTTATGAAGATAATGACCCACGTCGTGATGGTGCATTCACTATCTTCTACATGGGGATCAACTTAGGTGCATTCTTTGCTCCACTTGTTACTGGTTATTTAGCTCAAACTTTATTTATGTCAAAAAATGCTGCTGGCGATGCTTTATACGGTTACCGTTATGGTTTCTTAGCAGCTGCAATCGGTATGATTATTGGTCAAATCATTTTCAACTTATTAGCTTCAAAATATCTTGGTGATTTAGGTACAAAACCTAACGCTAAAGTTGTGAAAGAGGGTAACAGCGCTTCTGTTAAGGATGTACCTCTTACTAAAAAGGAAAAACAACGTACGACTGTTATCTTTATCTTAGCTGCATTCGTAGTATTTTTCTGGGCTGGATTTGAACAAGCTGGTTCATCATTAACGCTTTATACTCAACGTTTCTTAGATCTTCAAGTTGGAAGTTTCAATGTACCTTCTGCTTGGTTCCAGTCTGTAAATCCATTATTCATTATGCTTTTCGCTCCAGTTGTTTCGATGATCTGGATTAAAATGGCAAAAAGTGGTAAAGACATTAGTGTTCCTGCGAAAATGGCAATGGGTCTTATCCTATTAGGTGTTGGTTTCGCATTCACAATTATGGCAGTTTTAAAAACAGGTTCTGATCCAAATCATATTACTGTAAAAGCAAATATGTTATTCATGGTTATGACATATTTCTTCCATACAATTGCTGAATTAGTACTTTCACCAGTTGGTTTATCAGCAGTATCTCGTTATGCACCAGCTAAACTTGCTTCATTATTAATGGGTGTATGGTTATCATCAAGTTTCATTGCAAACTTAGTTGGCGGTCAATTAGCTGCTTTTACAACAACACTTGGAATGTTACAAGTATTCTTAGCAGTAGGTGGAGCAGCAATCGTAGTAGGATTAATCTTACTTGCTATATCACCAAAACTTGCAAGAATGTTAGACTAATTACAAAAAAGAACTCGAGTCTACTCGAGTTCTTTTCTTTTTCTACATTTTTATTTACCAGTACTACCAAACCCACTTACTCTTTCTTCCCCTGCGAAATCATCATCAGCTAATAAGAACTTTTGGAAAACAGCTTGTCCAATTCTTTCACCTTTTTGAATGATTACAGGCTCCTTTGATACGTTGATTAACTGCATCATGATATGGCCATCGTTTGAAGGGTTGCTGTAATAGTCTGAATCAATTACCCCTACCCCATTTCCTTTCATTAAACCTTTCTTAAGCGGAGTAGAAGAACGTACAAATAATGCTAAAAATTCGTCTTTTTGCATATACGCTTTTAATCCTGTACCAACAAGTTTGATCTCGTTTGGATTAATAATTGTCTCTTCAATACTTTCAATATCATAACCAGCAGCATGAGTCGTTGCTCTTTTCGGAAGATTCACCCCACAATTTTCAAATCCTTTTGCTACTTCAAAACCTCTTATTTTTTCCAAATCTTTCACCCTTTACCATTTAATCCATTCCTAGTGTAACATAGATATTTTCGTAATGAGAGAGGCTGTCTAAAAAAAAAGACAGCCTCTTACTAATTATTTGTTCATCTTATAATAATCTTGAGTGTTATATTGTCTAAATCCACAATCGATATATAATTTCTTCGCGTTGCTGTTTTCTAGAGCAACTTCTAAATGAATTTCATTTCCAATCTCGTGTTCTTTTTGAATGATTTGGAGTAAAGCATTTTTTCCATATCCCTTCCCTTGGTATTCTGGAAGTATTGCAAAGCCAAATATCCAACTTTCATTATTTTCACGAAGCAAGCTCATTTTACCAATTTTTTCATTATTTACTTCTATTATATAAATATGACGATTTGGTTCATTTAAAATGCGTTGATTGTACTTCTGTGCATCACTATTTTCAAATCCAAAACATACAACATCTAAATTTGAAATAAATGCGAAATCGACTAGCTCTGCTTTCTTAAATTTAACGATTGGTGTATATTCTTTTACCTCTTGGTTTTTCCAAACCATTTGATATTCAGAAAATGAATAGGAACAATTTTTTTGATGTCGAATAAACTCTTTCGCTGATGCTGAAGCTTTAGGGGCATTTAATAAAATAGTCTTGACTGAAGATAATGAATTTAGTGCTTCATTTAACAAACTGGAAAAAATACCTTTTCGGCGAAAATTTGGGTGAACCATACCACAGATTTCAACTTTTTCTCCAAAGTAGTAAGTCGCTAAAAATCCAACTAATTGATCTTCTTCATAATGAAAAAAATCTTCATTTACATCATTTTTTCGATTTCTTAACATTTCCCAGTTTAGCTTTAAAGTTATTTCATCAAATTTTTCGCATGTATCTTGCAAGACGGTTATTTCGTTAAATTGTTTGTCTGTCATCAAATTTTCCACCTTCTTATTTCAATATTACGCTTAGTCCCTTTAGATTTATTCAACAAAAAAGCATTACTTCCTTTATTTAGAAGAATGCTTTCATTGAATCAATTTCTATTAATTTCCTCAAGAAGTACATCAAGTGCATTATTTTGATTTGATGATTTCATATTGGTAATGAAAAAGTCTTTTTTAGTTTGAAGTTGTTCAATTGATGCTTGAAGTGTTTTGTCCGTTAAATCTTCTTCTTCTAACATTAATGCAAAGCCTTTTTCTTTAAAAGAATTTGCATTTACTATTTGATCTCCCCTACTTTGGTTCTTCGTAAGAGGGATGATTAACATCGGCTTATGTAGCGCTAAAAATTCAAATATTGCATTTGAGCCACCTCTTGTAATAATCATTTGAGATGCGGCCAATACGTCTGCTAGTTCGTCATGAACATATTCAAATTGCTTATATCCTTGAATATTTGTTAAACTTTCATCAACATTACCTTTACCACATAAATGGACAATTTGATACTTTTTAGTGAGATCCTGTAATGATTGTCTAACAGTCTCATTGATTTTCTTTGCTCCTAAACTTCCACCCATAATTGTTAATATTGGTATATAGCTTTTAAAATTAAGGAATTCTAAGCCCTTTTGTCTTGAGCCATTTAATAGTTCCCTTCTAATTGGCGAACCAATTACTGTTGTTTTATTTTTTGGAAAATAATTTTTAGCCTCTTCAAATGAAGTAAAAATTTTCGTAGCAAATCGCTGTGAAATTTTATTTGCAAGTCCTGGTGTCATATCACTTTCATGTATAAAAATTGGAATTTTCAATGTGCTTGCTGCAATGATTACCGGTACAGAAACAAAGCCACCCTTTGAAAAAACTAAACTTGGCTTAATTTTTTTTAATACTTTTCTAGCATCAACACACCCTTTTATAACTCGAAACATATCAATAATATTTTCAAAATCTATATATCGTCTTAATTTTCCGCTTGAAATGCCGTAATAAGGTAATTCAATTTTATTAATTAATTCCTTCTCAATTCCTTTTTTAGACCCAATATAATGGATATCCCAATCATTTTTATTTAACTCATTTATAATGGCTATATTCGGTGTTACATGCCCTGCGGAGCCGCCACCTGTAAATACAATTGTTTTCTTTGACATATTAACTCCTATCTTTGTTCGTTTTCATACTATTAACTTAATCACAAATTTTAAACAAAACCAATACTACGGTCAACTTATTCAACTCAAATTTTCAAATTGCCCACACTATTATGAACTACTGTTATTCTCAATTGTATATCTTTATGAATCTTTGTAGCTAAAAAATGCATAGTAAGTTAAAGTATTATCTTGATAAATTCACCAAATCAAAATGTATTTCCTTCAAAAAGAAAAAATGCATTACTTCACTTTTTAGAAGTAATGCATTTTATATGCTTCAAAACATGACTGATTTCAATGCTGATCTAGTTCATGTATTGAAAAAATAACAATTAAAATAATCAACCGAATTTATCTCTTATCAGTAGGATCAATTTCAAACCATTCAGACATCGATAAGTTAGTAGTAGTGTCCTCCCAGTCATCTATTGATAAATCAGAAAAATCCGTTTCTAATAATTGTTCAGATGTTTTCTTTTCATTAGTGACGTTTGTATGATTGTAATTTTGATGTTGTTCTTCCTTATGATTTGAAAAAACAGATGATATTTCTGAATAATTTTTTTGATTCATGCTAGTTAATTCATTTACTATGCCGCTAGATTGACTTTCGTCCAATGTACTTGCAGTATACTGATTTAGATCTGAAGTTTGATTATTAAACTTTTTCCTATTAGCTACTCTTGAGTTATGCTGTTTTTCCTCGACATGACCGTGTTCTTGCTGTTCATCTTGATGTTGATGCTCTTTGTGCGTATGATGCTCTTTATCACCTTTATGGTTAGGTTCGAATATACTTGCTGAAAATTCCTCCACATTATGGATTAAATTTTCAGCCCAATTAAGATGATCTTGTTGGTGTTCATGACCTATGTGCTGCTTTTGATGTCTGTTTTGCTTTTGATGTTCTTTATTCTCGTTTTTATGGTGATGTCCATTATCTTTATTTTGAAGTGAGCTTGTTTCATTTTCACTTTTAATCATTGATAGTGTAGTTTTTAATTCTTTTTCTATATTAACAATTTGATGGTCAAAACTATGTAATTGCTTTTTAATTTCTTCCATATGGGACTCTATTTCATCTATTCTTTTGTTGACCTTATGCATATTTTTTTGATGTTCATTTTTTTTCAAATCAAACTGCTCTAATAATTTATCAAATGAAAGATCCATTTTTCCTCACCTATTTCTTTTTTTAATATTATGTGTAAATCCTCTTTATCCAAATCCTATTTAATGTAAAATTAACATTATGAAGTTGTAAAATACAAAAGGGACTCCTTTTAGAAGTCCCAATTCGATTTAGTCTCATTCATATAATTTAAATAAAATTTTACCAGTTATCACTGTTACATCGTTTTGATTCTTTGCATTTACTTTAAAATGTAGATTGTTTTCATCAATTTTATGAAGAGTTGAATTTAATGTAATGACATCATTTAGAAATACCATATTCTTAAATCTAATCGAGTAATGTTCAATAAATCCGACTTCTAAATAATCTGAAAAAAGCTTTGCTAAATTCCCCATAGTCCACATGCCATGTGCAATTATTCCAGGTAAACCAGCTTTCTTTGCTTCCTCATCAATGGTATGAATTGGATTATAATCACCTGATGCTCCTGCGTATTTTATTAAATCAATCCGAGATACTGGGTCAAGAACAACTGGTTTCAACGAGTCTCCAGCTTGTAAATCTAATATTACCGTCATACCGTTAGCACCTTCCTAACCTCTTCAGTTATGATCACAACTGATTTAGTAGTAAATATTATATTACCTGCTTGATCTTCACCGTTATCAGACAGTACTAGAAATCCCATAAAGCCATGTCCACCACGTTTTTCATAATAGTCCTTAATTTCTGTGTAACAATTAATGGTTTCACCTACGAAAAGTGGCCTTTTATATTCAAATGTTTGCTCACCATGAATTAATCCAACATTCGGTAAGTTGAAATTTTCGATTTTCCCATAGTCAAATACTCTTGGAAAAGTAGTCGGAGCAATATTTTGTCCATATCTAGATTGTTTTCCGTATTCTTCATCAACATAAATTGGATGTAAATCTCCAATTGCTTCAGCAAATTTTTTCACAGCACCACGTTCTACAGTATTTTTTACGGATTTAGAGCGTTTTCCAATAAACGATTTAAACATTGAATTCACCTCTTTTTTTATGCTTTAGGTCCACCAGCAACATATAAAACTTGCCCATTTACATAGGAAGACTTCTCATCTGCAAAGAAAGCCACTGCATTTGCTATATCCTCTGGTTTACCTGTTCTTCCGGCTGGGATTTGGCTTAAACTTGCCTCAACAAGTTGTTCAAACGTAATACCAATTCGTTTTGCTGTTTCTTTTGTCATTTCAGTTTCGATAAACCCTGGTGCCACAGCGTTAGATGTGATTCCGTATTTACCTAGTTCAATTGCAAGGGTTTTCGTTAAACCTTGTAAACCAGCCTTTGCAGTTGCATAGTTTGATTGTCCACGGTTTCCAAGTGCTGATGTTGATGAAATATTAATGATTCTTCCATATTTTTGTTTAACCATATAACCTTGTGCAGCACGTACGACATTAAATGAACCTTTCAAGTGTACATCCATAACTGTATCCCAATCTGAGTCTGTCATTTTAAATAATAAATTATCGCGAATAACACCTGCATTATTGACAACAATATCTATTGAACCAAATGTATCATGTACTTCTTTCATAGCAGTTTCAACTTCATTAGAATTAGTAACGTTTGCAACTCTAGTATATATTTCATACTCTTTAAATTCTGAAGCAGTTTGTGATAGTGCTTCTTCATTCACATCAATAATGGCTACTTTTGCACCTTCTTTTGCAAATAATTCTACGATTCCTTTTCCGATTCCTCGACTACCGCCTGTTACAAAGGCTACTCGACCTTCAAATCTTCCTGACATATTCTTCTCTCCCATCTTTTAAATGTATTGACCTAATTTAACATGCCCTTTTAGTAAATTACGTGAGATGATTAAACGTTGGATTTCATCAGTTCCATCGTAAATTCTCCACAATCTTGCTTCACGGTACCATCTTTCAATTGGTAGTTCTTTTGTATAACCGATTCCACCATGAATTTGAAGTACGCGGTCAACAACTCGATTTCCCATATTCGAACCATATAATTTCGCCATTGATGCTAAATGCCTATTGTCCTCTCCTTGATCGAGTGTATATGCTGCATTTAACACGAGCCATTTGGCTGCTTCTATTTCAACAGCAGAATCCGCTATTTGCCATTGTATAGCTTGTCGTTGGGCAATTGGTTTTCCAAATGTTTCTCTTTCTTTTGAATAGTCAATGGCCATTTGTAATAAGCGTTCAGCTGCTCCAACTGCCGTAGCCCCTACAATCCATCTTGCAAATCCAATCCATTCAAGTCCTAAATTATAGCCACCATTTAATTCTCCTAAAATATTCTCTTTTGGCACACGGACATTATCAAATACTAAACCAGCTGGTCCCCATTCGCCCATCGTATGGATAAATTCAGATTTCCAACCCATTTCCCGGTCGACTATAAAACAAGTTACACCCTCTCTTCCACCAGTTTTTTGATGTCTTTCTCTATCCGTAATGGCAATGACCATTACAAAATCCGCTTCGTTTCCGCCTGTAATAAATGTTTTCTCACCATTTAATACCCATTCATCCCCATCCTTTACAGCGGTCATTTTAATGTTTTGAGTATCAGAGCCCGCATTAGGTTCCGTCATCGCAAAGCATGATTTTTTCTCACCATTTATTGTAGGAATCAGGTATTTCTTTTTCTGTTCTTCGTTACAATAAAATAAAATATTATCCGCGTAACCACCAAATTTAAAAGGAACGAATGTTTTTGAAATTTCCATATAAATAATTGCTAACATCATTTGGCCTAAATCTGCACCACCATATTCAGTAGGTGTATTAATGCCCCAGAAACCAGCTTTTTTTGCTTTTAATTGAAGTTCCTTTTCAACTTTAGGATCTAAGCTTGGTCTACCTTCACGCTCATTTCTAAGTACTTCATTTTCTAAAGGGATTAATTCTTTTTCAACAAATTTTCGAATTGTTTTTTGAATCATTTTTTGTTCGTCAGTCAGGCGTAAATGCATTTAAATTTCCCCCGTTTCATCTGAATCACCGTTTATCATATCAAAAATTCATTACTTTCTAGGCTCTAAAATCACTTTTCCAACAGTTTTCCTTGATTGCAATAACGTATGGACATTGGCAGCTTCACTTAATGGAAATACCTCGCCAATCGTGATTTTTAATTTTCCTTCAGCTAAATAAGTAAATAACTCTTCTAAGCTTTGTTTAATTAATGCCTTTTTTCTCAAAAGAGGCGGTAAGAAAAAACCAATTACTGATTGATTTTTTGCCATTAATGAAGATGGGTAAAACTTACTTTGCTCACCACTTGCTACACCATAAATAACTAATCTTCCGAAATAAGCTAAACAATCTAACGTTTTATAAAAAACATCGCCACCTGCCATCTCTAAGGCAACATCTACACCTTTTCCATTTGTAGCTTCTAGTACTTTTTGTTCCCAGCCTACTTCTGTATAATTGATTAATACATCGGCTCCCATCTCTTTTGCTAGTTGTAATTTTTTGCCTGTACTTGCTGTAGCGATTACTTTACCGGCTCCAAAAAGCTTTGCTAATTGCACCGCTAATGTACCAAGCCCACCTGCTGCTGCATGAACTAAAACGGTTTCACCTGGTTCTAACATGCCCATCGTTTTTAAAATATGATACGCGCTTAATCCTTGGACAGGTAGTGCGGCAGCTATTTTAAAATCCATTTCGTTTGGTAAATGAATAATCGACCGCTCATTCGTCAATGCAAACTGTGAGTAACCACCACATTCCAACATTGAAACAACTCGATCACCAATTTTAACTGAAGTAACCTCATCTCCAATTCACACAACAACTCCAGCAACTTCAGCACCAGGTATATATGGTAAAGTAGTTTTGACTATATACTGATTTTCTCTTCGTGCAGTATCAGCATAATTGACACCTGCTGCATATACTTCAATTAATACTTCATTCCCCTTAGGTACTGGTCTTTCGAGTTCTACCTCTTCTAATACTTCAGGACCACCAAATTGCTTAAATTGAATTGATTGCATTATTAACTTCCTTTCAGTTTTTTATTTACGAATAAAAATCTCTTTCATATGAATCTATTTAACTGCTACATGATTGGCAATTCTAATCAGATTTTCAGCAAATTGGTCAAACTTTGCAAAACGCTGATCATTTGTTTGTCCAGCTTTAAATCGATAGAAGATTTGTTGAACGATTACCGCTAATTTAAAATAGGCGAAAGCCATATAGTAATGAATGTTTGATAAATCTCTCCCACTTTTCTTTGCATATGCCTCAATAAATTGATTTCTTGTCATAAATCCTTCTTGAATCGTAACAGGTGGCTTACCTAAGCCAAATTTTAATAAATCAGGATCATCATTTTGAATCCAATAGCATAAAGCTACACCTAAATCAGCTAATGGATCACCAATTGTTGCCATTTCCCAATCAAATAGTCCAATCATTTCTTTTAAATCGAGACTAAACATCGAATTATTCAATTTAAAATCATAATGTATGATTGATGACTGATGATTTATTGGAACATGATTGATTAACCAACGCATTAGCTGATCAACCTCGGCAATTTCACTAGTCTTTGCCCTGTTATACCGTCCAATCCAACCGTTTACTTGTCTTTCCATAAAATTTTCAGGTTTCGTTATTTCTAGGAGTTTTGTTTTTGTATAATCAATGGAGTGTAATTCTACCAGCTTAGTTACCATTACAGTAGATAATCTTTTACAATCTTCAATTGTTACATTTAAATATGGAGGAAATGAAGAATCAAATACTTCACCATTTTTTCTTTCCATGATGAAAAATGGACTACCTACAATTAGTTCATTTTCTGAATATAAAATTGGTTTAGGTGCAGCCGAAAAGTGAGGATGAATTTCTGATAAAATACGAAATTCTCTTTTCATATCGTGTGCTTTTGGAGCAACTGGACCGAGTGGCGGCCTTCTTAACACAACTTCCCATTCACCAATTTTTAGTAAATAGGTTAAGTTTGAATGACCAGCTGAGAACTGGCGGATTTCTAATTCTCCATCTGGAAGACCTTCAATGTTTTTTGCTAAAAATCTATGTAAAACTTGAAGATTTAACTCTTCACCTTTACGAACTTGTATCGTTTCTAATTCTAATTTTTCAGCCATATTAGCCCTTCTTCCTATTAGAAAATTCAGTTTATTTTACAACTAAATGTCTTTCTAACTGCTCTCTAAATAACTCAGGAAGTACTTCACTACGCTGCTCTTTGAAATTAAAAAATACGATGATCGCATTACCGGTTGCGATTAATTGATTTGTCTCTTCACAACAAATTTCATGTTCGAGATGAAAGCTTTTATTTCCAATTTTTGAAATATAAGTAGAGACTGTCATTTTTTGATTAAAGTGACCTTGATTCACAAAATCGCATTTTGTAGATGCTAGAATAAACTTCCAATCATCTAAATTCATTGAATAACCAAGAGATTGGAAGAATTTAATTCGCGCTTCTTCTAAATAGATAAAGTAACTAGTATTGTTTATATGTCCTAATGCATCGGTTTCACAAAATCTAGGTGTAACGGTGAATTTTTCCATAAATCAACCTACCTTTATCGATTATTTTGTATTTTTCAATACTAACTAGTCGGTATGTAAAGGAAAAGGAGACAAATAATTACTCCTCTACTTTAATCCCTTTTAAGATCATTTCTTGGAATGACTTCGCTATTTCAAGTGCATTTTTTTCCCCTTCAGCGTTATACCATTCATAGCTCCAGTTCATAACACCTAAAATACCGAATGAAACAATTGGTACGTCTAAATCTGATCTTACATCACCATTTTTAATTCCTTCATAAAGAAGTTTCTCAATATTAAATCTGTATACATCTCTTTTTGCCTTAATTTCTGTTAAGCTTTCAGGACTTAAATGTCTCATTTCACGATAAAATACTTTGGCGCTTGGACCTTGCTTTTTGATGTCCATTAAGCTTAAATAAATCACTTCAAATAGCTTATCTGAAAAGCTTTTCCTTGAATCATTAATAACTTCTTCCTGTTCATTTAATAATTCCTCAATAAATTGAAGGTGAATTTCCATAAGAAGCTGTTCTTTGCTTGTATAATAATAATAAAAAGTCCCTTTTGTAACACCGATTGATTCGACGATATCTTGAATGGATGTACTCGTAAATCCTTTTTTATCAAATAGCTGTATAGAATGTGCTTTTATTTTTTGTTTCATAAGAAATCCTCGCAATCTTAAAAATTAAGTAGAATTATATCATGATACAAGGGATGTTTTGATCATAACCTCAATCTATCATTTCATTTAAATTAACTTTTTATTGATGAGAAGTTTTTTTCTACAGCATGTTTTTTTAATTCTAATCTGGCTAATTGTGCTCGATGTACTTCATCAGGACCATCAGCTAATCTTAGCGTTCTGGCATTTGCCCATTGAGCAGCTAATGTATAATCATCAGAAACACCAGCAGCACCAAAGGCTTGAATAGCTCGATCAATTACTCTTAAAGCCATTGATGGCGCGACGACTTTTATCATTGCAATTTCTGCTTTCGCTTCTTTATTACCAACAGTATCCATCATATATGCAGCTTTTAAGGTTAGTAATCTAGCTTGCTCAATTTCGATTCTTGAATTAGCAATCCAATCTTGAACTACGCCTTGATTTGCAATCGGCTTACCAAATGTTTCTCGCGTTTGAACACGCTTACACATTTCTTCGAGTGCCCGTTCGGCAGCACCGATCAATCTCATACAATGGTGGATGCGACCTGGACCTAGTCTACCTTGTGCAATCGCAAACCCTTTTCCTTCTCCCCATAAAATATTGCTTGCAGGAACTTTTACATTTGTAAATGTAATTTCTGCATGTCCATGCGGTGCATGATCATAACCGAAAACAGGTAATACCCGCTCGATTTTTACACCAGGTGTATTTAAAGGGACTAGAATCATAGATTGCTGTTCATATTTAGGTGCGTCCGGATTCGTTTTGCCCATAAATATTGCAATTTTGCATCTAGGATCACCGGCTCCTGATGACCACCATTTTCGACCATTAATAATATAATAATCACCATCTTTTTTGATACTCGCTTCAATATTTGTCGCATCAGAAGAAGCGACCTCAGGTTCGGTCATTGAAAAGCAAGAACGAATTTCACCATTTAAAAGTGGTTCTAACCATTTTTCTTTTTGCTCTTTCGTACCATATCTCTCTAAAACTTCCATATTCCCTGTATCTGGTGCACTACAATTAAACACTTCTGGTCCAATCAAAGATCGTCCCATAATTTCGCATAATGGAGCATATTCTAAATTCGTTAACCCTGCTCCTAAGTCACTTTCAGATAAAAATAAATTCCATAAACCCGCTTGTTTTGCTTTTTGTTTTAATTCTTCCATAATCGGAGGTATATTACACCACCTAGTTTCTTGTGCATTTAACTGTTGCTCGTATATCCGTTCATTAGGATAAATATAGTTTTCCATAAATTTCGTTAATTTTAATTGAAGCTCTTTACTTTTTTGCGAATAGAAAAAATCCATTCAATCATCCCTTTCACACCCTGTTTTTTATCAATCAAGTTTAAGAGTTTAATAGTACACTATTTAAATAGTTTCCTTTGAAAGATTGACATTCACTACGCTTTTACCATCTACAAATATTGGTACAACATTAAACATACTTTTACTACAAACAAATTTTAATTCCTCTTCAAATCCATAACGGAATAACATTTTACCAACATTCGATTCCGCTAAAATCTCATTACATTTTTCTTTCAATCCTAAGTAAAAATAATGTGCAGATTTAGCTGCTTCAGATAAATCGAAAAGACATGATTCATTTACTAAGCACTCAATAAAATAACCTGCACCATAAAAGTCTTCCATATTAAAATGTCCTGACGACCCTGAACAGACTAAAATAACAGACTCTTCTTTGTAGTTTTGTCTTAAGTGATTTGCAACTGCGCATGCATTTAAAATTGATGCGGCGTATACTCTCTTTGCATTTTGAGAATTTTTTAACGCTACTGTTCCATTCGTTGTTGATAAGACAATTGACTGATTTGAAACAACTTTCTTTAAAGTTAATGGATTAGGAGATCGAAAACCTTCAATTGTATTTCCTTCATATTCCCCTATTAATAAATATTCTTTATCCAAATTTTTATTTGTGAAAAGAACTGCCTCTTGTCGATTCATAACAGGTATGACCTCTTTAGCGTCAAACGCTAATGCAGCTGTAATTGTTGAAGTAGCAAGTAATACATCAAAAACGACTACTATTTTTTCATCGTTTAATTTTTGAACATCTATTTCTTCTTTTTTCATCAAAAGATGAAGTTTACCCATTTACAAAACTCCTTTTTGATTAAACGATTGATGTTCCACCATCGACAACTAGAACAGACCCAGTCACATAATTTGAAGCCGGCGCTGCTAAAAATAATGCCGCACCTTTTAACTCGTTTTCATTTCCAAATTTCTTAAGCGGTATCGATTCTATTATTTGATCCGTTCCGTGGGAAATAACATCTTTAGACATTTTTGTCGGAAAAAATCCAGGAGCTAATGCATTAACATAAATACCACTCGGACCCCATTTCGCAGCTAAATCTTTTGTAAAACTGATCACTGCACCTTTACTTGCACTATAACCAACTGCATTCATTACGTTTGGATTCGTCCCTACTAAACCAGCAATTGATGCAATATTGATGATTTTTCCGGATTTTTGTGCTAACATGATTTTCCCTACTGCTTGAGACATTAAAAACGTACCAGTTACATTCACATTCATTACTTTATTCCATGCCTCTAATGGCATCTCTTCAGCTGGTGCTCCCCAAGAAGCACCACTATTGTTTACTAATATATCAATTCGGCCAAATTTCTCTTTTGTTTCATTAACTACTCTTTGCACATCCTCTTTGTTTGTAACATCACACTTCAACGCGAAAGATTCTACACCTAGATTTTTCAATTCTTCACTGATTTCCTGGCATGCTTCTACATTTCGAGAACAAAGTACAACATTTGCTCCCGCTTCAGCAAATCCTTTCGCAATTTGTTCACCAAGACCTCGTCCACCACCAGTTATAATTGCTACTTTCCCGGTTAAATCAAATAACTCTTTAACGTGCATTTTATTTCCTCCTAAAATTAGTATAAATTTCAAAAGCCCCCTATTATAGCTCAAAACTACATACTAACCAGTCGGTATGTTAGCTAATTAGATAATACAAGAAAAATTCTGAATTTTCAATATTAAGTGTTATTTAGCTTTTAATGTTACTTTTCATCAAGACTCATAACCATTACTATACGGCTCCATTTGTTTGTAGCTCTACAATTGGTTTTTAGTATTATCTTTTATCCAACTCATTCATGCCAATTGCAACCCATGAAAAACAAATTGGAGCCGTTTCATTCATTATGAAGCACTTTATTCAATTTCATGTTTTATAATCTTTTAGTTTAATCGGATCCATTATCAGGTGATGGTGTTTTAGATGAGGTATTTGATTTATTTTCACTATTAAACGTGAAAGTGTAAAGAAGAAGAATGAGGATTAGTAAACTGGCGATAACATCTTGTATATAAAAACTTGTTTTGTGTTCAGCCCAAAGTGTTTTGCTTAAACCAACTTTTTGTTTAGATTCATAGATGTATCGTTTTACTTCTGGGTGGTTCGGATAGATTTGTTGGACTGCTTCGAATTTTGACAGTGCATTTTTGTAATAGCCGGCCCAGTAGAAAGTTAACCCTTCTTTGAATAATTTATCAGTTTGGCCATTTGTATCTTTAACGTCTGCTTTACTTACAACTTTTTTCAAAGTGTTCACAGGTACCGCAAAATGAAATCCTTGCACTTCTTGATCATTTACCGTATTTCCTCGGAATGTGAGTAAGCCAATCAATTGTCCTTTATTATTGATGATGGGTCCGCCACTATTTCCATGGGTAGATGCTGCATTGATTTGAAGGACCGGACTACCAGTTAATGTTGTTTTTGATATAGCTGAGATTTGCCCCTTATTCATCGTCGGAATAACATAACTATGCATGGAAAGCAATCTAGAATCTGCCGCAGCCGGGTAGCCAATCACCCAAATATTGTCTTGATCTTGAATAGAATCACTATTTCCAAGTGGAATCGTAGGGTAGTTAGAACCATCGATTTTTAAAAGAGCTACATCTTTTCCATGATCGGTAGGCTGCTGATAACTTTTGACGACCGCGCTTATAGGATCATCTACAGTTGGTAAGTATACATCGACGCCTTTTTGTAAGATTTCGTAACTAATATACTTTTTTAAGTACGCATCTGTCGATTTGTGTGTCCAATTATTTTCCATTGCAACATCATCCACAAGAACTGAAAATGCCTCAGAAACAATATCATGATCGCTCAATTGATGAGAATAAATGAGAACATGAGCGTTTGTTACGATATAACCGTCCGAATTAATAATAGCCCCTGACCCAAAACCGTCAAGTTCGGTCTTATAATCCCATTTCTTCAACACCCTCGTTACGCGTTCATCCTCTAAAGTAATCGTCCACTTTACAATCGCATAATCAACAATTCGAACAACCGCAGGCTTTGTCGTTTCAGCTAATTGTTGAGGTTTGAGTATGTAAGGGGTAGATGGTTTCGTTGAAATGAGCACAAACGATGTAGCAATTAAGATCGCCAATACAATACAAAGTGGAATGGTCACGAATGCCTTTTTTTTCATTCCAAACACCCTTTCATTTGTTTTGCTTACGTTTATCTCCCAATCGAGAGTACATACAAAGCAAAAAAATGACATAAAAAAAACAGCCCTTTTAAATATTGGCACATAAATCATTTCTTTAACTATTAAGTTCAATCTTTAAATAAACTCGATTTTATTATATATATTCTTTAACTTTATCTTTAATGCAATAAAAAAAGCCGCAGATAAGCAGCTTATACTCTTCTATTATTGCACGGAATATTGAATGTTAATTCCAAGTTACTTCAGCAATAACTTCATCTCTATTCAACATACATTAATTAGGAATTGTTGTTACTTGCACATTTAATAACCATTTATCGATTGCTGATTTAGGATAGTAAAATTCATATCCAATTTTTATGTGAGGGAGTTCACTCGTATAACTACCGTCTCCATTAGATAACTCTGTTAGTTTTTGAATTTCTTCCTTACTTAATCCTAGATATTCAACTAATTCCGACTGAGTTAATAATTGATGTTGTACAGCTTGCTTGGCTGAAACTTCTGTTTTCAACCCTCTAGAAATCATCCAACTTCCAATCACAATGCATATTCCTAAAAGAAATATCGATATAGCTATTACATAATTTTTCATATGATCACCTCTGTTAGTTTAATTCAACATAGGTACACATTAACCTTTTTTCAAAAATTTTTCTCTAAATCACAATCATCGATACAAACTATTATTCTTCTTCACAAATTGGCAAAACAGTAGAATATTTAATTTCTCTTAAAGCTAAACTTGTTTGAATTCTTGTAATTCCAAGCTGATTAAGTTTACGAATAAAGTTCTCTAATTCCTTCCGTTCCCTGTTCGCTACTTTTAATAAATAGTCGTACTCTCCTGTTAATAAGTGGCACTCTAATACTTCAGGCATGGATTTTAATTCTTTCTCTAACACTTCTAATTGTTCAGCTTGATGGATATTTGTATTGATAAAAATAAAACAAAGTAAGTCAAATCCTAGCTTTTCTTGATTTAAGATTGCCACTTGACGATCGATATAGCCTTCATTTTCTAATCGTTTAACTCTCGCATGTGTAGCTGGTGGTGACAAGTTCACATGTCTAGCTAGTTCTGTATTGCTTATTTGGCTTTGTTTTTGTAACTTATCTAAAATTTTAAGATCTACTTCATCTAATACTTTATTTCCTTGAAATTCCACTTTAACTACTCCCTTTCAATAATTCGGAAAACGCTTTGGATTCAACATATAAAGTGAATTATATTCCATAAAACGATACCATTAATTAATTTTATTTCGTATTTATTCTAATATACAAAATATTATACGGTAAAACATACAATTGTGTTAAACTATTTTAAAAATAGTAAGAAATCACTGTGTATAGTCTTTTTTCACCTTAAATGAACAGTGATTAGGGGGTTTAGATATGCCAATCTTATATATACTGTTGTTATTATTAACAAGTTTTTTATGGGGAGGAAATTTTGTCGTTGGAAAATCACTTGTTGGTCATGCTTCTCCAATGACGTTGACTACTCTAAGATGGGGAATCGCAGTTATCATATTATTACCAATCGTATGGTGGAAAGAAAAGAAAATTTTACCTCCGCCAAAAGCTATTCTTCCATTAATCGTGATGGGAGTAACAGGTGTTGTCCTTTTTAATCTTTTTCAATTTATGGCATTAGAAAAGACATCTGCAACGAATGTTGGATTAATTTCAACCTTAAATACAATCTCCATTGCGTTATTTTCATCTTTATTTTTAAAAGAAAGAATGAACTTTTTACAAATTTTCTCGATGATTATTTCCTTCTTTGGGGTAATTCTTGTGCTTTCAAAAGGAGATATGAATCTATTATTTTCAATGAAGTTTAATATAGGTGATTTATGGATGGTCATTGCCGTATGCATATGGGGAATCTATTCAGTATGTAGTAGATGGGCAACGAAACTTGTATCACCTATGCTGTCTACACTATACTCAGGAATATTTGGGCTTGTTGCAATCATACCTTTTAATCTCTCAAATTTTACATTTGTAAATATAAATGGCTCATTTATCTTCTCAATTTTATATACGGGGATTATTTCAACAGTCTTATGTATGCTCTTTTGGAATATTGGGGTCCAAAAAGTCGGAGCAACTTCAGCAGGTATTTTCCTAAATTTCAATCCAATATTCACAGCTATTTTAGCGTTTTTCATATTAAATGAAAAAATGACATGGGTTCAAGGAATTGGCAGCATAATCGTTATATTAGGTAGTTTCTTATTCACTTACTTTAAAACAAATGGAATGAAAAACAATCAAATGAAAAGAGAAACAATAAAGGCTCCAGCTTAAAGAGTCAAACTTGCTTTAGTTAAATGAACAAATATTAAATAAAAGGCCGTCCAAAAGGTAGATTTCAGCCATGAAATTTAAAAAAACAAAACGAAAGAATGTTGATTTAACAACATTCTTTCGTTTAATATTTTATACTCAGAACAGACTTTTCCCTTCTACTAAAACAAACGCTAAAAACTGTATGATACTTAGTGTATAATAAGTATGAGGTGTTTATATGAGTAAAGCTAAAGCTAAAGGCGGTACAGGTAGAGGTACAGATAAGAAGGGTTGGAATAGGTGGCAAGCGAGTGCAAAGAAAGCAAAAAACGCGAAGCCATATGTTAGCAAAGGTACTAAAAAAAATGGCAGTTCCAAAACAACTAATAATAATTCAAATGTTTAATCATAATTAATAGTTATTTTTATCTTCATTTTATTTGGGCTATAACCATTTTCTTTACCACGAACCACGTTAAATAGTAACCTTTTTCTTTTTTAGAATAAGGTTTTTTTATTTTTGGCTCTAAAAAAGGTTGTCCATTTGAGTAAACCTTAGGACCCTTTTATAATTCCCTATTGATCTATTTTTTCTCTAAATTACTTATTCTTTGCTCTAATTCTTCAATTTTTTTATTTGAAACAAACAAATTTTTTGTTGCAAATAAGCTTATTTTTTTAACAATCTTAATCAAGATATACACTACTGCAAATAGAATTATTAATTGTGCTAACGTAATGATTAGACTCATATGATTCATTTTACGCTCTCCTTTTCAAACTCAATCTACAATATTTTCATTATCTTAAATCCTTCATTAAACAGTCGCAAGCGTTCATTCAATAAAAAAGGAATTTCAAAATAGTAATATTCCTTTATAAAGTACTCTTTTCATAGAAAAGTAAGTGACAGACTAATTCCCATATGGAATTCATCTCAACTGCTATTTTTATCCTTTTTATGTATAAAAAAGGTATCGAATAACTTCACACATGAATTTAGATTATAACATTGGCGCGATGATACTAGTAGCACCAACTAAAACGCACATTGTTCCTCCAAATCGTGTACTCCATTTATAAAAAGAAGATGGTTCTGTTGCACCATCGGATTTCCAACTTTCTGTAACAACCCAAAATGCTTCAGGTGCCACTATTAGAAAAAATCCAAATAAAATAAGTAATATTCCTATAAACATATAAGATACCCTCCAAAATAGTTTTTGAAGTTGTTCCGCATTAAATATTCTATTACTCTTATACACTTATCAAAACTTTATAATCCTTTTTCTTTAAGATAATTTTCTACAGTACTCTTAATTTCTTGCTCAAAGTAATTGGGTGCTACTGAGTTACTACTACTTATAGTAAGAGTTTTTAATTCCGAATTATATTCAAGCTCAACAGTATCCTTTTGTGAAACACCCAGTTCCTTAATGATTGTAGCAGGAAGAATTATACCTAATGAGTTTCCAATTTTCACTATCTTTCTTTCCATGAATCCCACCTACCTTTTTGTAATTATGTAATTTAAATGCCTTATGTTATTTACTATATTTTACCATTTCCTATTAAAATTCGAATAGGTATTTTTTCACCTTTAATCCGCTTTTAAACTTTTTTAAGGTTGAAGAGCAGGGTTTAAAAGTGGACCATATTCTAAAGTTTTCCACGCATCACCCGCTTTTCAAACAACTACAAATAAGATCGATACTACCTAAAGGATTTTTAAACGAAGTAAAGAATAAATTAAGGTAGTAGAAAAAATGGATTTACTTGTAGTTTGGTTTTCGTCTATAATGTTCTTCTTTTCTCGTATTCAATGAATCAATTGAATAATACATGAAAGTTCCTAGGGAGGTTAAGGATGAAAGAAAATAACAAGACTCTTATATTAATAGGACTAATGATTGGAGTCATCTTCTCAGAGCTAGACGAGACGGTCGTTGCAACAGCTATGCCAACAATTATTAGGGATTTGGGTGGTTTAGCGCTTTACGGCTGGGTCGGTGGGGTTTATATGCTTTCGATGACCTCCTTTATGGCAATACTCGGCAAGCTCGCGGATTTATATGGTAGGAAAAAAATATATTTATTTAGTATGGGATTATTTATGGCTGGATCGATTATTAGTGGTACAGCCCAATCTATGGAAGTTCTTTTAATCGGTCGTGGGATTCAAGGGATTGGTGCAGGTGGGTTAATGCCGCTTGCGATGGTCATTTTTGGAGATAGTTTCCCTGTTGAACAACGTGCTAAGCTTCAAGGTATTTTCGGAGCTGTCATGTTTATACCTCAACTACTTGGACCGCTTATCGGAGGTTATTTTGTACAGCATATTTCATGGCACTGGATCTTCTTAGTCAATATTCCAGTTGGAGTTTTAGCTGCAATTTTATTAGCAATAGGATTAAATGAAACGAAAGTAGACAAAAAGATTCATATAGATTGGTTTGGTGGGATTTTACTAGTTACTATGTTAATAAGTTATCTGCTGACTCCTGTACTTCATCAAACAGAAGGGTATGCATGGAGTGATCCTAAAATGATTGGTTTACTAATTTTAGGAACTATTTTACTAGGTTTATTTATTTTTGTAGAGTCAAAAGCAAAAGAACCTATTATCCCATTGCACTTATTTAAAAATAGAAATTTCGTTGTCATTTCGGCACTAGTATTTGTATTTGTACTTGCGATCATGGGGTCACTTTCATCTTTCCCATTCTTCTCGCAAAATGTACTCGGTTTAACACCTACTGAATCTGGTTATTTAAATTTACCAATTATGGTTGGAGCAATGGGTGCAAGTATAATTGCTGGTCGAGTAATGAATAAATTCCCTTATCGAAATATTTACGGTATTTCATTTATCATTCCAATAGTCGGTTTCTATTTACTTACAAATATTTCTGCTCACACATCAATTTTTACATTCGTTATTTATTTCATCATTCTTGGCCTTGGATTTGGTGCATTATTTAACAATGCATTAATTGTTCAAGAATCAGTTGAAAAGGATAATGTTGGGATTGCTCAATCTTCCGTTATGTTATTTCAATCCATTGGTATGACAATTGGCTTTAGTTTATTTGGTTCTCTATTAGCTACGAAAATTACATCAGGGATGAAGTCATTAGCTGGAAGTCTTACGATGGATCAATTACTACAATTAAAAAATGTAGAAAATGGTATGATTCCACCTAATCTTGATCCTAACTTACTTGAAAAAGTAAAAACAGTCTTTACACATGCATTCCAAGATTTATATTGGGTATCTTTTGTGCTTGCCATCTTAACATTTTTAATTTGTTGGGGTCTGAAAAAGGAAATTTTAATAAAGAAAGATGAAGCAAGTGAAGTAAAGGAAGTAAATTCTATTTAACGAAAAAAACCATTCCGTCTTTTTGTGGAATGGTTTTTTAATTTATATTACTTGTTTATTATATGCTTAATTACATCTTCTAAAGATTTTTCTGCCATAGATGATAATCTTAAACTATGATTCTCAAACTCTAAATGTGATGTAACTTGATTCGGAACGATTACACAGTGTAATCCTGCTTTTGTTGCAGCGATTAATCCATTCAACGAATCTTCAAATGCGATAGCTTCTTTAGCTTGAACACCAATTGCCTCAATTGCTTTTAAATATAACTCCGGGTCTGGTTTTACATTCTTCACATCATCTTTCGTCTTAATGACTGAGAAGTATTCGTAAATATTTAATTTTTTTAAGAAGCCCTCTACCCATTCTCTTGATGAGCTAGAAGCCAGCGCTATTTTTAATCCTGCATTTTTTGCTGAAACTAAATAATCTTCTACACTTTCTCGAAGTGCAGGCTCGAGTAGTTTCTCATCAACTAACTCTTTAGCCATTTCTTCGATCAGTTCTTTTTCAATTGGTTCTTTTAAATTTGAATTAATAAAATCGAATAAAATTTCATCACTTGTTCCTACAACTTCTGAAAACTTTTGAAAAGTTAACCCCACTTCATATCGTTGTAGTACTTCCTTATATGCTTCGAACCAAACAGACTCAGTATCGACAATTAGACCATCAAAATCAAAAATTACAGCTTTAATCATTCTATTTCTCCCTTTCCTTCATTGGACTATTTTACTATATTATGAATATTTCAATTTATTATTGTTCGTTTAATTTTTCCCAATCAGGTTTAATAAGTGAAAATACGTTTAAATCATATGACTGGTCTCCTTGAACTAAATAGCCTCTAAGTAATCCTTCTTTTCGAAACCGTAACTTCTCAACTAATGTCGATGAAGCTGTATTATCTGGAAAAATAATAGCTCCAATTCGATATAATCCTAGTTGATTAAAGCAATATGATGTAATTTCCTTAATTGCTTCTGACATATATCCCTTTCTCCAATATTCAGGTAATAAATCATAACCAATTTCCGTTCTTCTAGCATGTAAAACTAAATTATTTAATCCAATTGTTCCGATTAATTTTTTGGATTCTTTTTCTACTATTCCAAAACGCATTCCTTGTTGATTTTCAAATCTAGTTTGAAATGAATCGATCATTTTAACAGCTTGATCTTTTTCAGTAAAGGGGTCCATACCATAGAATTTCATTAACTCTTTATTTGAAAAAATGGAAAAAACCTCATCAACATTTTTTTGTGTAATTTGCATTAATGATAATCTTTCTGTTTCTAAAATTGGAAAGTCCATCAAATTACCCCTTTCTTACACGTCGAATAATCTCATAAACCTAGTTTGTATACTTGAAGTACCTTATTTTACCATAAATCATGATTTAATCTTCTTAATTTTCATTTGATTTATTTATTATTCATTTATACCTAATTCCTCATGAAAATCATTCAGTGGATAAGTATTCTTTTTTTATACCATCCAAAATTTGGTAATAATCCTTTTTCACAGAAATAGAAATAAATAGACTCATTTCATTTATAAGGGAGAACAGTTACATGAATAATCAGTTAAAAATGAATCCACAGCATTTTTACAAAGACCCATACTCATTTTTTAGTACCGCAAGAAAAATTAGTCCTGTGCTTTACACAGAGCTATTTCAAAGAACCGGTTGGCTAGTAACAGGCTATAGAGAAGCAGAAGTCATGCTAAAAGACCCCCGTTTTATAAAAGAAGAAACAAAAGTCGCTCCACCTGAACAAATACCTGAAAGTGTTATGCCCGCAATTGCAATAAATCGAAAAATGATGTTATTTCGAGATGCTCCTGATCATACAAGACTAAGAAATCTTGTGAACAAAGCTTTTTCTCCAAGAATGGTTGAAAATTTACGGGTTACGGTAAATGAAATTGCTGATCATATTATCGCAAATATGAAGGGAAAATTTACCCACGAACTCATAAGTGATTTCTCATATTTACTACCTGTCTTTGTCATAACGGACCTTTTAGGTGTTCCTAAAGAAGATCGCGATTTATTTCGCAATTGGTCAGAAGCATTTATAAAATTTATAGATTTTAATACGACTATGAAGGATTTAGAATTAGTGTCAAAGGATATTCTTGATGCTTCTAATTATTTCAGAAATCTTATATCTAAAAGAAGAATTGAACCTAAAGAGGATTTAATCAGCCATTTAATCGTAGCAGAGGAATCTGGAGATAAATTAAGTGAAGATGAAATGATCGCAAGTTGTCTTCTTTTACTAATAGCTGGCCATGAAACTACTGTTAATTTAATCACGAATGGATATTATTTATTATTAAAACATCCTGAAGCATTGGAGCTATTAAAAAATGATTTAACATTAATTCCTTCAGCTATTGAAGAAATATTAAGATATGAATCACCTGTTATTTTTACTTCGAGATGGGCTAGAGAAGACTTTAAATTCTTTGGAAATTCGATCAAAAAAGGTGATTACTTTATGGTTTCATTAGGTGGAGCCAACTACGATCCAGCAGTCACTAATAATCCTGAAACATTTGATATCACTCGAAAAATTATTAAACATTTATCATTTTCATCTGGTCCACATTTTTGCTTAGGTGCCCCTCTTGCTAGACTAGAAGGGCAAATTGCAATTGAAAAACTGATTAAACATTTAGTTAATCCAGTTTTAATTGAAGAACCGACTCGACGTAAAAATGTTGCATTTCGTGGGTTTGAAAGCTTAAAGATTCAGGCAAGTGTTCAGTAAAGTTCGATCAAATTCAGCTAGTTTCAAAGAGAAAATTTTTTATTAATTTGAGTAACAGCATAACAAAAAAGAGCATCGAGATCTCGGTGCTCTTTCTCATAGTTTGAAATCGTTTTTTATTATCAACACTTCCAGATACAAAACATATCTACCTCTAAATAATTACAGTTGACTTATTTGTAGTAAAATAGTTAACCCCTTTTTTAACTCTTCCAATGATGCATAGGCATACGAAAGACGAATATGGTATAAATCTCTTGGTTCGTAAATATACCCTGGATTAATCAATATATTTTCTTTAAGTAATTTTAAAAAGAAAGACTTATTTACAATCGGTTTATGAAACTTGAGCCATATGTAGAAACCACCTTCAGACTTTTTCCATGAAGCTATTTTTGTGTATTTCTTTTCTAAAATTTCTTCTACGAATAGTGCTCTTCTTTGTAATTGTTCTCGGAGGTTTATAAGATGCTTTTCGTATAGACCGCTTGAGATCCAGTGAGATACGATTTCTTGTGAAAAGGCACTTGAACCATAATCTGTTTGCATTTTTATATCAGCTAATCGTTCAATTACAGGTGAAGGTGCAACAACCCAACCAATTCTTAATCCTGGACTAAGTGTTTTTGAAACACTCCCTATATAAAGAACTTGTCCTGATTTATCAAACGATTTTATAGCTGGTAGAGTTGATTCAAAAAGCAATTCATGATACACATCATCTTCAATAATCGGAATTTGTAGCTCCTTGCATGTATTAAAAAGATATTGCTTTTCTTCCAATGACCAATTATAACCTGTTGGATTGTTAAGTGTTGGAACGCAGTAGAATAAAGATTGCCTCCTTCCTTTATGCGCCCGTAAATTATCTTTTAATTGACATTCCCTTGAAATTGAAATCATTTGCATTCCATTAGATTGAAAGGGATGTACTGAATTTAAATACGAAAAGGGTTCATGGAATAAAATGGATCCCTCTTCTAATAATCCAACAGCAATCAATTGAAGTGCTTGAAGTGCACCCGAAACAATTAAAATGTTCTCTGGTGTTGATTCAATACCACGTTTTTTTAAATAATTACATAAAATTTTTCGGAGCTTTTCACTCCCTTGCGGAGATGAATAGCCAATTGCTTTGGAATCAAGTGAAATCTTTCTTAACGAATCTTCTATTTGTTTAGTTGGTAGTAAATCTGGTGATAATTCACCTGTACCAAGCCGTATGATATGATCCATCTGCTCATATTCATTTATGAGTTGAATCGTATGGAAGTTTGGTTTATGAATACTTGATTCAATATGTCTGTGCCAATTTGGTTGATATTTTTTCAATAATACATTCCAAGAATTATTTGCTACAAATACCCCTGAACCCATTTTTGATTCGATCAAACCATCTGCCCTTAATTCATCAAGTGCAAGTTGTACAGTACTGCGGTTCACATCAAATTGCGATGCTAGATGCCGCTGTGATGGAATCTTTGTGCCAACAGACCAATCACCTCGTTCAATACGAGATTTTATCCAATCTACAATTTGGTCTTGAAGTGTCAAATGAGAATCACGATTTAGTTTCCATTTCATCTAACTCCCCCTAAATTGGGTGGATATAAAACCATCCAATTGGTTGTTTTCTTTTAGTTTTATCATAGTAAGATAGTAATTGAAAGGGAGTTGATTAGATGGAAGCCATTATTCATGGTCTAGTCCTAGCATTCGGACTTATTTTACCTTTAGGGGTACAAAATGTATTTGTATTTTCACAAGGTGCCACACAGCCCAAACTAATTCGAGCGCTTCCTGCGACTCTTACTGCTTCGATCTGTGATACTTTTTTAATTCTTTTAGCTGTTTTTGGACTTTCCACAATCGTACTACAATTTGAATGGCTAAAAATTAGTCTGATGATTGCTGGTATTTTGTTTTTAGTTTACATGGGGTATGTTATTTGGATGTCTAAACCAGCAGCAATTGAATCGAACAGTGCATTACCTAGTAGGCAACAAATCATTTTTGCATTATCAGTTTCCTTATTAAATCCCCATGCAATCTTAGATACTGTAGGAGTAATTGGAACAAGTGCATTAAAATATGTCGGATGGGAACAAGTTTACTTTACGATCGCATGTATTATAGTATCTTGGATTTGGTTTTTTGGATTAACATTCGCAGGCTCAGTCATGAAGAAGGTAGACAATACAGGAGGCTTAATGAACATATTCAACAAATGCTCCGCCTTGTTTATTTGGGGAACTGCTATTTATCTTTTAATTGGATTAATTTAATGTACATAAGGGGGGGATAATTGAATGATGATTATCCTCTACATATGTTCTATCACCAATTTAGACATATGTCCCTTCATCAATTATTCCTTGCTATTGATAATTGTTTGAACCTTTTTACAGCAATTGATAAATAATTGTTAATAGATTATGTTAGTAAGTTTCTTCAATTCTTACAAAATGGAGTAAAATTCATCACCGTTTTTGATTTTTTCTTTAATCACCTCCTTTTTTGGACAAAATAAAAAAGCCCCTAATATAAGTTGAAAGAGCACGAGCTACTTTAGCCATTGTATTACACCTCCCGGAAAATTTTTAGCTGCCAAACTTTGCAGCCGGATTCTGAACACCCATTGTACCATTCCCCTATTGGAGTAAAATTGGTGTCATATCAAATCATAGATATTATACACCTATATTTCCAACTCCAAATATAGTTTAGTAGGAATACTCGTTAGCAAATCTCTTTTCTTTGAATAAACATCATATTTATCACCATTTTTTAAGGCTATCCATTCATCTTTCACACTTTCTTTGATAGACAAAATATTCATACTTTTATTTTCTATTTCAACTGCAGCTAATTTATTTCCAATTAGATTTTCATCTCTAATAGAGCCTACTAAAAAGTAATCATTAGTTAGAATAGGTAATTTGTTCTCTTCAGCAAAAGTTAATTTAGGGATAAACTGTATAGGTAAACTTTTTTGTTCTACACTAACATAAAGACTTGTAATGCTTTCCATGATTGGATTTGATTTAATAACTAAATAGTCTTTTTCTCCATATTCGCTTAGTCTGTATGCCTCATCTTTCACTGAAAACAAATTATATAGATCGAAGTTAATCCACTTTTTTTGGTAGTTATATTCATTAACAATTATTCCTAATTTATTACCTATTTGCTCATTAACTTCGGAAGTAATGTACAAATAATTTACTCCGTTATAAGACAGTTTTTTCTCATCCTCCCCAGCATAGTAACCAATTGGTTTAGGCGTAGTGATCGCTTTATACATATATAAGAAAAAAACAATTAAAAATAGTAATAAAAAAACTTTAGTTATTTTTTTCATTAGATATGATTCCTTTCATTTGTATGGCTTGGTTGTTAGTATCTAATACTTTTGAATCTATTAATCTAAAAAATGAAGATTTTATTTCTTTATATCCAACCAACAATCCTTCCAAATCTGTTCCATTATCATTATAGACACATGTTAAAAAATTCACAAAATCTACAAAAGTAACGATGTCTTCTTCAATATCTTCATGCGGGACAATACCACTAATATTGCCGCTGTAACAATTTTATCATTGTTTGTAAGCCTAGGATTATGATTTAAAGTACTATGAATATAAAGTAATTAAAGTCTAATTCATTATCTAAAAAAACTAAAGGGACAAATTGTTCCTACCTAGTCTTTTTCACTTTCATTTATAATTTTACTGAAATATCTTCTAATAAAGGAGGGAGTTTATATAAGATACGCAAAGTGGCTATGAATGCTTGAGAAAGATTTTTCGACTGTACAAATGTAGCAACGAGGAAGTTCTTCACTTTATCAATCCACCAGATAGTATATTTACTGAATTGGACAAAGAAAGTAGTTTTGAGAGATCATAGAGTCCACCGTTTTTAACTTTCTATTTTCAGTAGGATTACAAAATTTAATTTCGCATACTGCAAATGAAAATCCGCATTCCAACTATCCATCAACACTTCTGTTTAGAAATCATTTGATCCTCCTTTCATCATTCTACTTTATTTCAACAGTTATATTAAGAAAGCTTTAAATCATTAATTAAAAAAATAAGATCCCTTGCTAACGTCATTTAATAAGAAAAATGACAGACTATAATCATTATTAGTCTGTCATTTTCTTTAAACTATTCAATTAGAAGCAACTAATTCAATTTCAGCTTGATAGTCACCAAGTTTAATTTCTTTTCCGTTCACATGATTCTTTACAACTAGTTTTCTCATTAATAAGTTTTCCTCAAGCATTCCTTTAAACTTTTCAATGATTTCAATAAACTCTGTCCTTGCTGTTATTCCAATGTCTACACGCATATTTATTGGTAGGTTTAATTCTTTACGGTATTCTTGAATCGATCTAATTAGTTCTCTTACCGTACCTTCGTGGATAAGCTCTTCTGTTAGTAAGGTGTCGAGTGTTACTGTATATTCACCATTTGTCGCTGATGCAAAACCTTCTTTTGCGCTTTTTTCAACTAAAGTATCTTGGGCGTCGACTTTAACCGTTTCTCCTGTTTCAATTAATAAAGTAACATATCCGCTCTCAATTACTTTTTTTGCTTCTTCATTTGTTAATGTTTGTAGTGATTTATTGATTAAATTTGAAAGCTTTCCAAATTTTGCTCCTGATTTTTTAAAATCCAATTTCAATTTTAAGATCGAAAACTCATTTTCGTTGTTTACTTGTTGGAATTTTTTAACGTTTAACTCATCTAATACAATATCTTTATATAAATCCCAATCGATCTCCTCATTGTTACTAACAAATGTTAAACTACCTAAAGGCTGTTTAATCTTTAATGAATTGGCATTTCGGATGCTTCTTCCAAGTTCGACTACTTTTAGAACTGCATCCATTTCCTTTTCAAGTTGAGCGTCGATTAGTGTTTCATCGCAAACTGGAAAGTCAGATAAGTGGACGCTTTGTTTTGTTAAATTAAAAAATACATCTTCCGCTAAGAATGGCGTAAACGGAGCTAATAATTGACTAAATTTTGTTAAAACTTCAAACAGAGTATAGTAAGCCGCTGCCTTCTCTTTATCCATTCCATTTGACCAGAATCTTTCTCTTGATCTTCTTACATACCAATTGCTTACTTCATCTACTAATTTAGCGATGTCTCTTGCAGCATTTGTAAATTGATAATCCTCTAAATTTTTAGATACATTTTTTATTGTGCTATGCAAACGTGAAATGATCCATTTATCCAATGTACTTGATTCATACTCATATTGTGTATTTGCATTAAATCCATCTAAATTTGCATATAAACTGTAAAAACTATATACATTGTCGAATGTATCGATGAGTTTCGATTTCGCTTCTTGAACAACTCTTTCAGAAAAACGCTTCGGGTTCCATGGCGCACTGTCTACTAATAAAGCCCATCGTAATGAATCTGCACCATATTTTTCGATTAATTCTACTGGATCAAGTGCATTACCTTTACTTTTAGACATTTTTTGACCATTTTCATCTAATACATGACCTAGTGATAATACTCGTTTATATGGTACTTTCCCAGTAAATAAAGTAGATACCGCAAGTAAACTGTAGAACCAGCCTCTCGTTTGATCAATCCCTTCAATGACAACATCCGCAGGGAATTGTTGTTCAAATTTTTCTTTATTTTCAAAAGGATAATGATACTGGGCAAATGGCATCGAACCACTATCAAACCAAACGTCAATTACTTCAGGTGTTCTTTTCATATGCCCTTTACAATTTGGACAATTAAGAATGACTTCATCAACGAAAGGTTTATGCAGTTCAATTGAATCATCAATTTCTTCAACTGAATGGCTACATAACTCATTTATACTCTTTGGCGCTAATTGATGATGACACAAATCACATTCCCAAACATTTAATGGAGTGCCCCAATATCTTTTACGGCTAATATTCCAATCTACCATTTGTTCTAAAAAATTACCAAATCTACCGTGTTTTATATGTTCAGGATGCCATGTAACTTCTTCATTATTTTTAATAAACTCATCCTTTAAAACAGTCGTTTTGATAAACCAACTTTCATTCGCATAATAAAGTAATGGTGAATCACAGCGCCAACAATGCGGATAGCTGTGCTCATATTTTTCTTTACTAAATAATAATTCGTTTTCGGCTAAATACCTTACTATATCTACATCACACTCTTTAACAAAACGCCCTTGAAAACCAGGTACTTCATCAGTATATTGTCCCTTTTCATTCACTACATTGACAAAAGATAACCCATTTTCTTGTACAACCTTATAATCATCTTCACCGTATGCAGGTGCGATATGAACGATTCCAGTACCGCTACCTTCAGTTACAAAATCTGCTTTCACCACTTTATGTCCAACTTCAACTTTTACGAAATGAAATGGTGGTAAATAACTAATTCCGATTAGATCGGCCCCAAGAAATTCTGATAAAATGACGTAATCAGCCTTTAATACTTTTTCTACTAAAGCCTTCGCAAGAATATATACTTCCTCACCTTTTTTAGCACGAACATATTCCATTGTTGGATTCACAGCTAACGCTACATTTGCTGGAAGTGTCCAAGGAGTTGTCGTCCATCCAAGGAAATAGACATTATCTTCATTTTGCAATTTAAACTTAACAGTTGCAGACAAATCCTTTACGTCTTTATATCCTTGAGCTACCTCATGTGAGCTAAGTGATGTTTGACAACTAGGGCAATAAGGTGAAACACGATGACCTTTTACTAATAAACCTTTTTCATGAATTGTCCCAAGGATATTCCATACACTTTCGATATAAGAATTATCTAATGTTACATATGGATCATCCATATCCACCCAATAACCTAATTGCTCAGTAAAGTCACGCCATTGTTTTTCATAAGTAAAAACACTTTCCTTACATTTTTCAAGAAAAGCTTTTACACCATAACGTTCAATTTCTGCCTTACCTGAAATACCTAACATCTTTTCAACGCCGAGTTCAACTGGTAATCCATGAGTATCCCAACCAGCTTTGCGAACAACTTGGTAACCAGCCATTGTTTTATATCTAGCTACCACATCTTTGATCGTACGTCCTAATGCATGACCAACATGAGGTAAGCCATTTGCAGTTGGGGGGCCTTCATAAAAAACAAATGATTGATTATGTTCCCTTTGTTCAACTGATTTCATAAATGTATTTTCTTTAGACCAAAGTTTACTAATCCTTTTTTCACGATTTTGAACAGATTCTTTCTTGTTTTCTTTTTTCATATGATATCGCCTCTCTTATTTTTTTAAAGCACACAAAAACCCGCCCCTATCATAAGGGACGGGTTTAACCGCGATACCACCCTAATTCTATTGAAAACAGTCCGTTCTTCAATAGCACTCTAGTCACGTACAATCATACGCGTTCCTTTTAACGGTAGACACCCGTTCAAACCTACTTATATTTTCAGTTTGACTTCTCGGAGAGGATCTTCATTTAAGTACTATTCACCGGATTTCAGCTGCCCCGGCTCTCTGTAGAACAGTAACAAAAATTACTTTTCTCGTCATTGAATTCATTTGTGTGCTTTAATTGTTAATTATTATATCCATCGACTACTAAAAAGTCAAAGTTTTCTTAAATTTATTTTTTATTTAGATGGCCTCTTTGTGGATATCATCTACTTTTTTTCCTTTGGTACCTGAATGTATAGGCACCTTAATTTAAAATTTCAATGAATCTGCTGTTTTTTCAAACATAACACTTTGATCAATTAAACCACAAGTTCCACATTGAACTAAATAGTCTGGACCTTTATACGGAACAAAAAATGGATCTAGCCCACTTGAAACATATTCTTCTATTTCAACATCTCCGCTTTGAGCATTTAATTTAACTGCTTTTGGGTTTTGTTCAATTAAATAAAATCTACTTTTGTTTGTTTTACAGCGTGGACATGCTAATTTATGCATTTTTTCACCTCATTTTATTCATATAAGGTTACTATTCCATTAAATTATTCTATTTATTCATATCAATTCGTATTTAATCTACCTTCAAATACAATCTTTCTTCCAGTTGGTTCAATTTCTACCTTACCATTAACCATTTGCTCTGAAAATATTGGTACTTCCATTCTTTTAACTGGTGTATAGCCTTCTCTTTGCATTCTCTCTAAGCAATCATTAATTGTTTCATTTTCAAAGACTTCAAATTTTTTCTTACTCATCTATTTCCCTACTTTCTACTTTTGTCATTCTATTGAATTATGATCAAATTAAAAATCAAAATATAGTAAAAAACCTTACTTTCATTTGAGAGTAAGGTCAAACTGACTAAAATTAGTTAATCGCGAAGCCTCGAAAGGAATCGTAGTGCTTCAATATAAACCCAAATGACTGTTACTAATAAACCAAAAGCACAATACCATTCGAATTCTTTTGGTGCACCTTGTCTAACACTTGTTGTAATTAATTCAAAATCCAAAAATAGATTTAATGAAGCAATTACTAGTATTGCCAAACTAACAAATATTCCGATTGGACCCGATTGATGAATAAATGGAATTGGAACATGGAATAGTTGTAGGACCATCGTAAGTAAATAAAATAAAAATACACCAATTGTTAAGCCTAAAACGATTGATCTAAAACGGTGCGTTACTTTAACTAGTCCAGTAGCATAACAAATTAATGTTCCTGCAATAATTGCAATTGTTAATAGAACCGCTTGTAGGACAATCATTCCATATGTTGCTTCATAAACAGCTGAAATATTTCCAATTAAAATCCCTTCAACTGCTGCATAAATAGGTGTAGTAATCGGCGCAATTCTAGGTGAAAAAGATGTTACTAATCCAAGAATGAGTGCAACGATCAAACATCCTATAAACACTTTAGAATTAAGTGTTCCAGTTGCCGTTAGATAAAATGAGTATCCCGCTGTTGCGATTAGTAAGATTAATGCGATGATCGTTTTACCAATTGTCCCACCAATCGTCATCGCTTTAGTAGAATGCCTTGATTTCGATAATCGTTCAGAATTTAAGATAGGATTCGAACTCCTCATTTAAACTCCTCCTTTATTTTATACCTTTATTTTACCATTTTTAGTAAAATTCTTAAACTTTAAACAAGCTTTAGTAAAATATATGAAAAAAGATGTCCAAAAGGACACCTTCATTCAAAAAACTAAATTAAAATTTAATTTTATTTGATAAAAATGATTGTAATTCACTTATTGCAACACGAGTTTGCTCCATTGTGTCACGATCACGAACTGTTACTTTACCATCTTCAATTGATTCGAAGTCATAAGTAATACAGAAAGGAGTACCGATTTCATCTTGACGTCTATAACGTTTACCGATTGAACCAGTTTCATCGAAATCAACATTGAAATCTTCTGCTAAAGAAGCAAATACTTCTTGTGCATTTTCTGATAATTTTTTAGATAATGGTAAAATTGCTGCTTTATATGGTGCTAAAGCAGGATGTAGACGCATGACTGTACGAGATGTACCATCTTCTAATGCCTCTTCTTCATAAGCATCAATTAAAAATGCTAACGTCACACGATCTGCACCTAATGATGGCTCGATACAATATGGAACGTATTTTTCATTTGTAATTGGATCATGATATGTGAAATCTTCAGTTGAATATTCCATATGTTGTTTTAAATCATAATCTGTACGAGACGCAATACCCCATAATTCGCCCCAACCAAATGGGAATTTATATTCAAAGTCTGTTGTTGCATTACTATAATGTGATAATTCATCTTCACTATGTTCACGTAAACGAAGGTTTTCTTCTTTCATGCCTAAAGCTAAAAGCCATTTATTAGCTGTTTCTTTCCAATAAGAATACCACTCTAGCTCTTCACCTGGTTTACAGAAGAATTCAAGCTCCATTTGTTCAAATTCACGAGTACGGAACGTGAAATTTCCTGGAGTAATTTCGTTACGGAAGCTTTTACCGATTTGAGCGATCCCAAATGGAACTTTCTTTCTCATTGTACGTTGAACATTTTTGAAGTTTACGAAAATACCTTGAGCTGTCTCAGGGCGTAAGAAAATTTCATTCGTACTTGATTCAGTAACACCTTGGAATGTTTTAAACATTAAGTTGAATTGACGAATATCTGTAAAATCATGGCTACCACAATCAGGGCAAGCTATATTATGCTCCTCAATTAATTTAGCCATTTCTGAAAATGGAAGACCATCAACGACAATTTCCATTCCTTTTTCTTCAAGTGCATTTTCGATTAATTTATCTGCACGATGACGAGCTTTACAATTTTTGCAATCGATCATTGGATCATTAAAGTTACCAATATGACCTGAAGCTTCCCATGTACGTGGATTCATTAAGATTGCAGCATCTAATCCAACATTATATGGACTTTGTTGTACAAACTTTTTCCACCAAGCTTTTTTCACATTATTTTTTAATTCAACACCTAGTGGACCATAATCCCACGTATTTGCTAAACCACCGTAAATTTCAGAACCTGGGAATACAAATCCTCTGTGTTTAGCATGACTTACTACTACATCCATCGATTTTTCTGACATTTCATTTGCCTCCAATTTTCAAATTGTTTTTTAGAAAATGCAAGAATGAAATAAAAAAGCTCTCATCCTTAGGCATTTTCTGCCTAGGGACGAGAGCTGTATATGCACCCGCGGTTCCACCCTAGTTGACAATTAAAAAAATTGTCCACTTTAAAAATTAACTCAGGAATGCCTTTCGCTAAAGGTTTTGATTGAGCTCACACCATCCTCAACTCGCTTTTACAAAATAATCTTTAGGTACTTCTTTCCGTCAACGTTATATGTAATAAATAATATGTAGTTATTTTAACAAAGTGACTATGATTAAGTCAAATATTATTATGAACAATTTTGATAGAAAAAAACGGTGAATTTTTTGAATTTTTTTTGGAAATATAACATGTAAAGATAAAACCTTTACAGTATGAGCATTACTTGGTATGATAGAAAAGTTGTTTTATTTATATACTATACTATCAGAAGGGAGTGCTAGTTTTGAGTAGCAGCATTTTTTTAAAGAAAAAGAAACGTTCAGCAGTATTGCTTGATAAACATCATTCCATTCGTTTATTAAAGACAAACAAAAAGCGAATCATTAAAAAAAGAAACAATAAAATAAAAGGGTTCGAACAATTACTTGTTAAAGAATTAAACGAGGAAATGATTTCAACTTCAAACAGTACGGTAAATGAAATTTCTGAAAATGTAAATACAGTAGTGATCGAAGGACTTCCAGTAACATTTCTTCTAAAGCTTGGAAAAGAGTTTTTCTCAGATTTAGAAGCAGTGAAGTACTATTATAATAGTAAACATGAAGATTTTTACAAGAATCGTAGTTTACTAGAGGAATCACTTCAATCTTCAATTAACAATGCGTCAAGTGAAGAACAATTAAAAGTTTCAGAATTTATTTCTAATAAATAATAAATTTGTATTAATGAGGGAGCCAAGGTGTTCCCTCTTTTTATTATTTGTAAGTTCAAATTCATTTACATCAAAAAAGGATGTTCACAAGTCAGTAAAACCTGACCAATGAAACATCCTCTTTTTTACGTTACATTGTTTATTATGCTAAATATGCTTTTTTCACTTCTTCATTATTCATTAATGCTTTACCTTCACCAACCATTTGAATCTCACCAGTTTGAATGACATAGCCACGGTGAGCAATTTGTAATGCTTGGTAGGCGTTTTGTTCAACTAATAAGATGGTCATTCCTTGTTTGTTTAATTGCTCAATGATTTCAAATATTTGTTCAACGATAATTGGAGCAAGACCCATTGATGGTTCATCAAGCATTAGCAATGATGGCCCCATCATCAGTCCTCGACCAATTGCTAGCATTTGTTGTTCTCCTCCACTCATCGTACCGCCTTTTTGGCTGATCCGCTCTTTTAGTCTTGGAAAATAATCAAATACCATTTCCATACGAGCAGCGATTAGTTTTTTATCTTTAACTGAGAAAGCACCCATCTCTAAATTTTCTTTTACAGTTAATTTAGAAAAGATTCTTCTTCCTTCCGGTACATGAGCAATTCCTTTTAAGGCAATTTCATGAGATTGTAACTTTATTAATTCTTCACCTTTATAAATAAGCGTTCCAGATTTTGGTTTAACTTGACCACAAATCGTTTTTAGAGTAGTAGATTTTCCTGCACCGTTACTACCAATTAATGTTACTATTTCACCCTCATTTACTTCAATGTTTATATTTTTCAGTGCTTGTATACCACCGTAAAAAGAGTTAATATCTTTTAATTGTAATAGTGTCATCTTTTTGTACTCCTTTCACTATGCAGTAGTCACTGCACTTTTTCCTAAATAGGCTTCAATTACTTTTTGATTATTACGAATTTCGAGAGGTTTTCCTTCTGCAATTTTTTCGCCATGATCAAGTACAAATAAATATTCCGATATTTCCATAACAAGTTTCATATCATGCTCGATTAAGACGATTGTTAAGTTAAGGTCATCTCTCATTTGATAAATTAAATCAGTCAATTCTTTCGTTTCTTTCGGATTCATCCCTGCTGCTGGTTCATCTAAAAGTAAGATTCTTGGCCTAGATGCTAATGCGCGAGCTATTTCGAGTCGTCTTTGTGCACCGTAAGATAGACTTGATGCTTCTTCATTATAAACATCAGCCAATCCTACGTATTCTAACCATTTATATGCCTCTTTCATTGCCGATTTTTCTGCTTTTTTAAATTTAGGTAAATGGAAAATTGTTGAAAAAACACCATATTTTAAATGCTGATGCATTCCTACCATGACGTTTTCTAAAGCAGTCATACTACTAAATAAACGAATATTTTGGAATGTACGCGCAATGCCTTTTTTATTAACTGAATGTGGCTTTAATCCGACTAAGCTCTCATTTCCTAACAATATTTCACCACTAGTAGGCGTATATACACCTGTGATCATATTAAAAAATGTTGTCTTTCCTGCACCATTTGGTCCAATTACGGCTGTAATTGAGCCTTCTTTAATTTCAATATTTACATTATTAACAGCTGTTAGACCGCCAAAACTTTTCGTTAAATTCGTTGTTTTTAACATTTGACAACCTCCCTCCTAAAATGAAACTGAGCTTGTTTTTTCTTCGACTATAGTTTGATCTACGACATCTTCTTTTGGAACAATCTTATTTTTAGCAGGCAATAATCCTTTTGGCCTGAAGATTGCTACAAGTACTAAAATTAGCCCGAAAATCATACGTTGCATTTTAGCAGGCGATAAAGCAGGTGGTAAATTAATCACGCCATCTAAAGTTAATTGGTTTAAATAATTTGTAATTTCTGTTAATACTTGTAGGTTTAAGATAGTTACTAGTGCTGCACCAAGGATTACACCTGGAACGCTGCCCATACCGCCTAAAATAACCATTACTAAGATTGTGATTGATTCAAGTAATGTAAAGCTTGTCGGATCGATGAACATTTGCTTTGCAGAGAATACTACCCCCATCATTCCTGAGAACGATGCACCGATTGCAAATGCAATTAATTTCGTACGTACTAAGTGAATCCCTGATGCTTGTGCAGCGATTTCATTTTCACGAACCGCCTGCCAAGAACGACCAAGCTTAGAATCTTGTAATCTCGTAACAGCTAAAATGACGATTGCCAATACAACTAGTACCACATAATAAAATTGGCTTGAATTAACAATCTCTAATCCAAATAAAGTAGGTGGCGAAATAGAAGAAATACCTTGTGCTCCTCCAGTTATATTTACTGGTTTATCTAAGTTATTAAATACAATTCGAATAATTTCTCCAAATCCAAGTGTTACAATTGCTAAATAATCACCTTTTACTCGAAGTACTGGTATACCTAATAATACGCCTGCGATTGCAGCGATAATTCCACCGATTATAATAAATGCCCAAAATGAGTTTCCTGAAAAAGGAAGAAAGTCAAAATGTAAGAAATTCGTTACTTGTTTTGTAGAAAAGATTGCATAAGTATATGAACCGATTGCAAAGAAAGCTACGAAACCTAAATCTAATAAACCTGCTAACCCAACTACTACGTTTAATCCAAGTGCCATTGCAACATAGATTCCTACTAAAGTCGCTACACCCATATATGATTCAAGTGCTGTACCTTGTGATGCTACATACGGCATGATCACTGTTAAAACTAGTATCCCAATACTCCACTTTAATTTGACTGGAAAATTCGTTTTATATAATAAGTAAAGTGAGAATAGAATTAATAGAAATGCTGTTACTGATTCTTGCAATAGGTATAATCCTAATGATGTAACAATAATATAAGCACCTAAGAAAATTCCTTGTAGTTTATTTGATTGTTTTACCCCATTTAATAAGCTCTTCATCTAATTCACCTACACTTTCTCAGCTACAGGTTTACCTAATAAACCTTCTGGCTTGAATATTAGAACTAGAATTAAAATTCCAAATGCAACAACATCTTTATATTCTGATGGGAAGATGCCATGTGTTAAAGTTGATAAATTTGTTGCCGCAAAGACTTCGATCAAACCGATTAATAAACCGCCAAGCATCGCACCACGGATATTTCCGATTCCACCTAATACCGCTGCTGTAAATGCTTTTAGACCTAAAATAAAGCCGATATACGGATCAATTGTGTTGTACTGTAATGCAAATAGTACGCCAGTTGCACCACCTAATCCAGAACCTAAAAAGAATGTTAAAGAAATGACTTTGTTAACGTTTACGGACATTAGTGATGCAGTCTCACGATCTTGTGCAACTGCACGCATTGCTGTACCCCATTTTGTTTTATTGATGAAGTAATCTAATGAAATCATCATTACAACTGCAACGACTAAAATAATGATGGATGCTGATTTAATTTGTGCATTTCCAAACGAAGAAAGAATTGAGCTAGTTTTAATTTGGTGTTGTCCTGAAAATAGTGATGGACCAGTAATAATGTAATTTCCTTCTTTTAATTCAGCAATAAAACGTACGATATCTTGAAGTAAAAATGAAATACCGATTGCTGTAATTAATGTAATTAACTTTGGTGCTTTTCGCAATGGACGATAAGCAACTCTTTCAATCCCCATTCCCAGGAAACCAGTAGCTAATGAAGCTATGATTAATACGATTGCTAACACGATAATTGCAGGTAAACTACTTAATAAACCTAAACCAGTAAATGTAATTAATACCGCAGTACCTATAAACGCACCCGCCATGAATATTTCACCATGCGCAAAATTGATTAGTTCTAATATCCCATAAACCATCGTGTAACCAAGTGCTACGATTGCATATACTGCTCCTAAAACAAGACCGTCTATTAGAACTTGAGGTAGTGTTTGGATTACTTCATTCATGTATTTAGACCTCCTATATATAATTTATTACTTCAACTTCCAAAATTTTACAATTTTCTCAACTTATTGAGAGAAAAAGAGTATCTCGTTTTTTACGGGATACTCTTTTCTTTTTCTGGTTAGCAAAGTTCTAACATTATGGTTTAGTAACTTCGCCTTCTTGAGTACCAGGATATTTAGCTTCTTTAAACGTATAAATAAATACTTTTGCGTATTTGTTGTCCCCTTTGTTGTCAAAGCCCACCTTCGTTACTACTCCATCATAATCTTGGACTGCACGAACTGCTTTTTCAACTTGTTCACGAGTAGGAGTTTTTCCTTTGTTATCGTTGATCGCATTTTTTAGTCCTTCTAATAACACACCAGCAGAGTCATATCCGTAAGATGAGAACGACTCAATGTTTTTATTAAATTTAGCTTTATAAGCGTCAGCAAAAGCTTTACCTTTATCTGTTTTTAACGTATCACCAGCAACTGAAGTGTAGTAGAAGTTTTTAACAGCATCTCCAGCAATATCAACTAAACCTGAAGAGTCCATTCCATCTCCACCCATGAATGGGATGTTTAATCCTTTTTCACGAGCTTGTTTTAATAAAATTCCACCTTCAGCATAAAGTCCACCAAAGAATACTAAATCAGGCTTTTTCGCAATCGCATTATTTAGTACACCGTTAAAGTCTTTATCTCCAATTGAGATCCCTTCTTCACCTAAAATTTTAGCGCCTAATTTCTCAGCCGCAGCTTTGAATTCATTTGCTAAACCAGTTCCGTAAGGTGTTTTATCTTGAATGATAAAAATATTTTTAGCTTTTAATGTATTTACAGCGAAATTTGCACCTGCAGGACCTTGGAAGTCATCACGAGCACAAATTCGGTTAACTACTCCTAATCCACGATCAGTTACTTCATTTGCAGTATTTGAAGGCGATACCATTACGATATGGTCTTTCTCATACTTTACTGACGATGGAATTGCTACTCCAGAGTTTAAATGTCCTACAACTCCAAGAATTTTATTGTCTGCAGCTAATTGCTCAGCATTTGCTACACCTTTTTTTGGATCCCCTTGGTCATCATAAGGCACGATCTTTAAATCAAAGCCTAATTTTTTGAATTCTGCTTTTTGATCCTCTAACGCAAGCTGAGCTCCAAGTTTAATAGATTCACCTAAAATTGCATTATTACCAGATAATGGTGTATTTGTTGCAATTTTAATGACTTGGTTCCCATCTTTTGAACTACTATTACCACAGCCTGCTAAAATACCCGCAGTTAGTGATACTGATGCCAAAATAGCAAATCCCTTCTTTAAAACCATATGTACTCCCCCTTAATAACCTATTTTTTGAAAATTTAAAATTCTTAAGAAAATAGTAAGCTATATTTTTTCGTTAGACAAGTTCTTTTGATTCAAAAAATTTCGACAATTCTGTCGATTTACTTTTGTTTTAGGTAATTATTCCCATTAAAATACTATCAAAAACCTTTTTTCCTTATTTTCGAAATATAAAATTAAAGGATTTTAATCAATTTTACTAGGATACTCCTAAAATAATATTTTCCTAGTATTATTTTACATTTTTCGACAAATCCGACAAAAAAACCTATTCCAAAAAACTTGGAATAGGTCTGTTTTTAACTATTTTCTTCTTTTTTATATCGAATGATTGTCTTTATTTCACCAGAATCATCTGTATCCATAACAAAGGATCCATTACTATATTGATCACTATTTCTTAAATCAGTTGGGTCAACTGTCTCAAATTGTCCAGATTTACTTAGTAGAGCAAACATATCATTTTCATTAATTGCGTATACCCCAATTAATAAATGAGGATTATTTTTTAAATCTCGAAGGACTTTAACACCGCGTGTACCTCTAGAACTTTGAGGGATCGTATCGAGTCTCATTTTTTTTATGGCCCCTCGATGTGTTGCACAGAATATTTCTTTCACTTCATTACTAATTGTGTCTGCAGAAACTACAAAATCATGTTCCTTTAGGTTAATTCCTTTAACTCCACCAGCTCTTAAGCCTTGAATACTAATCTCTTCAATATTAAATAACAATGTGTAGCCTAAACTTGTAGCTAATAACACTTGATCTGTTTCTGACGTGACACCAGCAAAGATTAGTGAATCATCAGCCTTAATTGACATACCGACAAGTGGTTTTGAATATCGTTGTACTTTTAATTGCTGTATACTTGTCCGTTTAACAACACCATTTTTAGTGACAAATAAAATATAATCCTTATTTTCTTCAAAATTATTTACGACTGTAGCTGAAAGAATTGCTTCGTCTCGTTCAATCGGAATAATATTAGCAACATGTTGTCCCATATCTTTCCATCTAATATCCTGCATCTCATGAATTGGTAAATATAAATAGTTACCTTTTGACGTAAATAAAATAAGTGTATCTGTCGTTGTACTTTCTATTTGATAAATTAAACGGTCGCCTTCTTTCATACCGTAATCTTTACCATTCGAAGCTGAATAAGATCTTGGACTAGTTCGTTTAACGTATCCTTCACTCGTAACCGTGACAATTACGTCTTCTTGAGCGATTATATCTTCTCTAGAAATTTTAATTTCCTCGATCTCTTCTTGAATTGTCGAACGTCTGTCGTCTGCATATTTTAACTTAATTTTCTTTAAATCTGTTTTTATAACTGACATTAATTTTGCTTCACTATTTAGAATAGCTTCAAGCTGTTTAATTTTTTTATCTAACTCATCTGCTTCTGCTTGTAATGCAGTAATATCAGTATTTGTTAAACGATATAACTGTAACATAACAATCGCTTCTGCTTGTTGTTCAGTAAACTCAAATTGAGCAATTAACTTATCTTTTGCATCGCGTTTATCATTTGCAGAACGGATTGTTGTAATGACTTCATCTAAAATAGATAAAGCCTTCATTAAACCTTCTACAACATGACCGCGAGCTTTTGCTTTTCTTAGATCAAAATTTGTACGATTTGTTATGACTTCTTTTTGATGTTCGATATACGCATCAAGAATAGCTGGTAATGACATCTGTTTAGGTGTGCGATTATAAATCGCAACCATATTAAAGTTATAAGGAATTTGAAGCTCGGTATTTTTATATAAGTAATTTAAAATGGCTTCGTTATTAGCATCTTTTTTTAGTTCAATGACAATACGTAGACCAGTACGATCTGTTTCATCACGGACTTCCGTAATTCCATCAACTTTTCGATCAAGACGAACCTCATCTATTTTCTTAACTAAATTCGCTTTATTAACTTCTGAAGGAATTTCAGTAATGATTAATGCCTGCTTTCCACCGCGTAAATCCTCGGTATGAACACGGCTTCGAATAATGATTTTTCCTTTTCCTGTTTCATAAGCTTTTTTAATACCATCTTTACCTTGAATAATCCCTCCAGTCGCAAAATCGGGACCGTGAATGACAGTCATTAATTCATCTACTGTACAGTTTTTATTTTCAATGCGCATAATCGTTGCATCGATTACTTCTCCAAGGTGGTGCGAAGGTATTTCAGTTGCATATCCTGCAGATATTCCAGTGCTACCGTTAACTAATAAATTTGGAAACATTGATGGTAAAACAACTGGCTCCATACTCGTATCATCAAAGTTTGGCACAAAATCAACTGTTTCTTTATCAATATCTCTCAATAATTCACTTGCTATTGCTGATAACCTAGCTTCCGTATAACGCATTGCTGCTGGAGGATCTCCATCGATACTACCGTTATTACCATGCATTTGAATTAATACGTTTCTTAATTTCCAATCTTGACTTAGTCGTACCATCGCATCATAAACAGAAGTATCACCATGTGGATGGTAATTACCTATTACATTTCCGACTGTTTTTGCAGATTTACGGTAAGGCTTATCTTGTGTGTTTCCTTCAACATGCATTGAATATAAAATACGACGTTGAACTGGCTTTAACCCGTCACGAGCGTCAGGTAAAGCACGTTCTTGAATAATATACTTACTATATCGACCAAAGCGGTCACCAATTATATCTTCTAAAGGGATATTATATAATTTTTCCGATGATTGCATCAGATATCGCTCCCCTCTGATTCAACTTCAACTTGCTCATTGTTTAAAATTTTATCCTCTTCGTCTAAATCAAATACTACATTCGATTCAATCCACTTACGTCTAGGTTCAACTTTATCACCCATTAATGTCGTTACACGACGATCAGCTCTTGCTGCATCATCAATTTTCACACGAATAAGCGTTCTCGTTTCGGGATCCATCGTTGTTTCCCAAAGTTGGTCAGCATTCATCTCACCAAGACCTTTGTAACGTTGAATCATATACCCTTTACCAACTTTTTTGATTGCATCTTGTAGGTCTACTTCTGACCATGCGTATTCGATTACTTCTTTTTTTCCGGTACCTTTACTTACTTTGAATAAAGGAGGTAAGGCAATATACACTTTACCAGCCTCTACTAATGGCTTCATATAACGGTAAAAGAATGTTAATAAAAGTACTTGAATATGCGCTCCATCAGTATCAGCATCGGTCATTATAACAATTTTGTCATAGTTAACATCTTCAACTTCAAAGTCACTACCAACTCCAGCACCAATCGCATGAATAATCGTATTGATCTCTTCATTTTTCATGATGTCTGCTAGTTTTGCCTTCTCGGTATTGATAACCTTACCACGTAAAGGTAGAATTGCTTGGAAACGTCGATCACGACCTTGTTTTGCACTACCACCAGCTGAATCACCCTCAACAAGGTATAATTCATTTTTTTGTGGATTACGTGACTGTGCAGGTGTAAGCTTACCGCTTAACGAAGTTTCTGAGCGTTTTCTCTTTTTACCACTTCTTGCTTCTTCACGTGCTTTTCTTGCAGCTTCTCTAGCTTGAAAAGCCTTAATAGATTTCTTTACTAATGAAGTCGCAATGTCTGGATTTTCTTCCAAGAAATAGGCTAACTGGTCTGAAACAACAGAGTCAACAGCTGATCTTGCTTCACTAGTCCCTAATTTACCTTTCGTTTGTCCTTCAAATTGAAGCAATTCTTCAGGAATTCGTACAGATACAATTGCTGCTAATCCTTCTCGAATATCCGCTCCATCTAGATTTTTATCTTTTTCTTTTAAGAGGTTCACTTTTCTTGCATATTCATTAAATGCTCTTGTTAAAGCGGTTTTTGCACCAACTTCATGCGTACCACCATCTTTTGTACGTACATTGTTTACAAAAGAAAGCATTGTTTCCGAATATCCGTCATTAAATTGGAACGAGAATTCAACCTCTATTTTATTTTGTATTCCTTCAAAGAATACGACAGGATGTAATGCTTCTTTTTCTTCGTTTAAATACGATACAAATGCTTCGATACCGTTTTCATAATAAAACTCTTCGAAGGTATCATGTCGTTCATCTTTGATTGTAATTTTTAAGCCTTTTAATAAAAATGCTGACTCTCTAAGTCTTTCGCATAAAGTATCAAAATTAAAATTTGTAGTGCTAAAAATAGTTGGATCTGGTTTAAAATGGATCGTCGTACCAGTTCGTCTTGTCTTACCAACGATTTCTAAAGAAGTGACTGCTTTACCGCCATTTTCAAAACGTTGCTTGTAAATAGATCCTTCACGGTGAATTTCAACAGTTAACCATTCTGATAAAGCATTAACTACTGATGCACCAACACCATGAAGACCACCACTTGTTTTATAGCCGCCTTGTCCAAATTTACCACCTGCGTGTAATACAGTTAAAATAATTTCTGGAGTTGGTTTCCCCATTTTGTGCATTCCAGTAGGCATCCCACGGCCATGGTCTTTTACGCTTAAGCTATTATCTTTATGAATAATCACATCTATTTGAGTCCCGTGACCAGCTAATGCTTCATCTACAGAGTTATCTACGATTTCATAAACTAAATGGTGCAGACCTCTACTATCTGTGCTGCCAATATACATTCCAGGTCGTTTACGTACAGCTTCTAAACCTTCTAGTACCTGTATCGCATCTTCGTTATATGTTGTTTCATTCTTTGCCAACACCATTTCTCCTTTCTAACTAAAAACTTACATAAGAACATCTGTTCCATTATATCATATTATAAATAAAATGTTTCTTCTAATCGTTCATGTTAATGGTTTTTTTCCTAACTTACAAGTCGAACATAAAAAAAAATAAAGGACAAGTCGATAAAAAACTAGATTTTAGAATCAAGAAAATGAAGAATTAATGCTGAAAATTGACAAATGAAATTAACAAAATTCAATTTAACAGATTCTACAAACTGATATTTTAATTCACTATTACTCTTGATGTATGTCCGTACATTTATTCGGCACGCTCTAGGTCGATCTTCCGTTAAAAAAACTCACTGATTAACAGTGAGCCAGATTTAAAACAAATTTCAAAATTTGATGTTCAAACTGATAGGTGCTTGTCGTTCTATGAATGGCAGGCTTGTAATGCGGCCAATTTACATAAGCGGTAATAGCGCACCTTAGGTCCAGTCGAAGCAAAAAATAAAATGCGTATGTACGCCAGTCTGTTCCAGTGAGCTTTTTTAACGGTCTATCTTGTCATAGCATGCTCTACTTTAATACAACGATCCATAATGACCGTTTTACCATTTTCTTTTAACAATTGATATGCTTCTTCGTTTTCAATACCAAGTTGCGCAAAGAAAACATCGCAATCAATTTTAAGAAACTCTTGTGCGACAGGTAATAGATGTTCAGGTCTTCTAAAAACATTTACAATATCAACTTTTTCATTTATATCTGTTAAACTTGCTACTGCTTTTTCTCCTAATACAGTATCGACTGTTGGATTTACTGGAATAATTTTATATCCCGCATCTTGCATTGCCTTACTAACCATGTAAGACGTTTTAGACGGGTCACCTGATAGACCAACAACTGCAATTACTTTACTTGATTTTAAAATTTTGCCAATTTCTTCTCTTGATGGGTATTTACTCATTTACTAATCACCCTTTCTGTTTGCAAATAAGCGAAAAGATTAACTTTTCGCTTATTTATTATTCTTTTATCATATTTCCAAAGTCAACTTCCTGTCAATCATTGACTAGAAGCTAATGTTAATGTTGAATTCGTTAATTTACCATCACGGTAATAAGAAATCTTTAATTTATCTCCAACCTTTTTATGCGAATAGAGGTATTCTCTAACAGAAATTACGTCACTTACAGGTTTGTCATCAAGTGCAACAATAACGTCTAATTGTTTCATTCCAATTTTCGCAGCAGGAGTATTTGGATCAACATGTGTAACAACTACACCTTTTGTCACTGAGCGAGGTAATTTTAATGTTTCTTCAATATTAAATTGTGGTATTTCATCAAGTGATTTTAACCCTACACCGATTACAGGTCGAGTCACTTCACCAAATTTTTCGATTTGATCTAAAGCTGGTTTTGCAATATTCATTGGGATTGCAAATCCAATTCCTTCAACTGCTTGTTCGGAAATTTTGCTTGAATTAATTCCGATTACTTCACCTTTTGCATTGATTAAAGCACCACCACTATTACCAGGATTAATCGCAGCATCCGTTTGAATTACTTGGGTTTGGTAATCTGCAACTCCGTCTCCATCAATATCTTGTGGTATTTCACGAGCTTTACTACTTACAATTCCTTGTGTTACAGTACTTTCTAAAAATCCAAGTGGATTTCCAATGGCAATAGCAGTTTCACCAACGTTAATTTTTTCTGAATCACCTAATTTAGCGATATTTGTAACATATTTTGCATCAATTGCTACAACAGCTAAATCTAATAATTCATCAGTTCCTACAAGTTTCGCATCAATTAATTGACCATCTGCCATTTTTACTTTTAATTGCTTTGCACCTGCAACAACGTGGTTATTTGTAGCTACTAAAGCTTTATTTCCTACCTTTTTATAAACAACTCCAGAACCAGATCCAGCTTCTTCAGTTTCCATTGAAAACGGGTTTGTAGATTGATAATTATTAACCCCTACTACAAATTTGCGAGCATTTTGGATGGTAGTTGTTAACTCATCCCTTGATACATTAATAACTTGTGTTGGTACTGTATTTGTATCATTTGATAAGTTTGCAGGTTTATTTGTTAAGTTAAAAACATCAGGGGATACGATTGAAATCGTTACAGCTCCAATGATTGCTCCAATAAAACCTGTAACGAGCGGATACCCTCCACGTCTACTTCTCTTTTGTCTTTTATGATTATTTTCATCGTGTAAATCTGTTTCATCATAATATCCCATAATTCATTCCTCCAATATGTAGGTAACTTTATTTGATATTAATTTAACCCACTCGTGTGTATTTGCTGTGAACTTTTTGATTTAATTTAAATATTTTTTCAAATTAAAAATAAACTCAACTCCATCTTCCTTATTATGAACTTTTATAGTTGAATGATGTAAATTAAGGATTGTTTTTACGATTGCTAAACCTAGTCCTGTTCCACCATTATGTCTACTTCTCGATTCATCAATTCGATAGAAACGATCCCAAATTTTATCAATTTTATCAGCAGGGATGGGATTTCCTTCATTAAAAATAGAGATATTTACATATTCTTCTTCATCGAATACACTCATTTTTATGACACTATCTTTGTTACCATAATGGATTGCATTTGATAGGATGTTAATGAGCACTTGTTCTATTTTTCTTTTTTCACCTATTACTAGCGTATCTTCATCTACATTAAAATTGAAATCACAATGATTATGACTATTTTCAAACATGCGAATAATCACATTTTCGATGCAATCCACAATTAAGAAAGGTTCATTTTTAAGTGTGTAAGTTCCCGATTGAAGTTTGGATAGTTCAAGCATATCGATCACTAGACCGTTCATTCGATCAACTTCTTCAAGAATTACATCTGCATAATAACCATTTTTTTCAACATTTAATCCATCTTTTAAACCTTCAGCGTAACTTTGTACAATACTTAGTGGAGTTTTAAGCTCATGTGAAACACCACTTATAAACTCTTTTCTTATTCGTTCTAGCTGCTTTTCTTTTTCAATATCCTTCATTAATTTTAAATTTGCCTGCTGTAAATTTTCGATTGTACAAGCTAAATTCTCGGATAATGAATTGATTGATTTTGATAATTGTCCAATTTCATCATCTGATTGAATATCGATTTTCTCGTTAAAATTTAACTTTGCTAATTGATTTGTTACAGCGTTCATTTTCAATAACGGCTTCGTAATCAATTTCGAATAGTAAAAAGAAACAATCACGATTAATAATAAAGCAATAATAAATGCGTAAATATAAAAATCTTTTAACACATACATTGCTTCATTTACTGGTTGTAAAGATGTAATGGCAAAAATAACTTCTTTTGAACCTTTATTCGTACTAATTGGGTATATAAAAACTTTATTTTCTAATCCATTTACTTTATCTAAGTAACGATAAATTAAAGGAAAATCTCCTTGTGTATAGGTAGAAAAATCTTCATTACTCTTTGTCCAATCAGTAATAGCTCCCATTAATGAATTCATTTGAGCTGAATACGTATATTGATTAGCAATTGGTAAATGTAAATTAACAACTTTCCCTTTAATTTCAATATTCACCATTTCTTGTAGACTATTTTTAGTAGATAATTGAACAGCGTTAGCAGGTTGATTTTCCTCTTGCCACACACCCATATTCGTTTTTATATAAAGCGGAATAAAATAATCATCTTGAATATAGCCCCTGATTGTAATCCTTGAATTTTCTTTAATATTGAGTCCTAAAATACGATCAATTTGATCCGAATATAATAGATTATTTAAAGGAACATATACCCTTTTCCCTTCATTCGTAAGAACGGTTAAATCAAAATTATTCTCAGCCTTTAGGATCCCTCTTTTATCTAAAACCGCTAAAGTTGTATTATATTTCAAAAATAGTTTTGATAGTTCTTGTTGAAACTGATTGTCGTTAAATTTACCCTTTTTATAATCTTTTGCAAATTGTGTTAGCTCTTGTGTTACAATATTAACTTTCTTATTCGTATAAAAAGATTGCATAAAGATTGATTGACCGACAAACACAATTAATAAAAAAATCACTAATAATAACGTGATTGATAAAAAAAGTTTACGGACTATACTATTTTTCATTTTCTACTCCTCAAACTTATAGCCTACTCTAATAACTGTTGCTATATGCTTTGCTTTGTCTTTCAGTTTATGTCTAAGCTTTTTTATATGAGTATCAACGGTTCGACCATCACCAAAATAATCAAAGCCCCAAATATGATTTAATAATTGATCTCTTGTTAGTACGATGCCTTTATTATCAATTAAATAACATAATAACTCGAACTCTTTATTTGTAAGTTGCAATAACTCATTATTTACCGAGGCTGTCCTTGATGAGGTATTGATCGTAATTCCACAAATCGTCTTCGTTTCTTTATCATCTTCTTTTAGATCAGCTGTTCTTCTAAGTACACTCTTTGCTTTTGCGACAAGTACTTTAGGACTAAATGGCTTTGTCACATATTCATCAGTACCAATATCAAAACCAAGTAATTGATCTTCTTCTTCCGAACGAGCAGTGGTCATAATGATCGGAATACTTGATTGCTCCCTAATTTGCTTACAAACTTCCCATCCATCTAATTTCGGTAGCATTAAATCTAGAATAATTAAGTCTACTTGATTTTCATTAAATTTCTTTATGCCTTGTTCTCCATCTTCTGCTTCAATGACTGTAAATTGATCATTTTCAAAATACTCTCTGACAATTTCTCTTAATCTTTTTTCATCTTCAATGATTAAAACTGTTGGGTTCATATTTTTTCCTTCCATTTAATTTGATTGATATAAGAACTTAAATAAATTGTCCCTTTACTTGTTCGTTTGAATGAATATTCTAAAGCAACTATCTACATATTCGCTTAAAACTGTGATAAAATTATATGATACTGCACTAATTTATTATTGTTTGAAAAGGAGCTAGAAAATGAGTTTGGTCATTATTGTACTAGCCTATTTAATCGGATCTGTACCATTCGGTTTAGTAGTTGGAAAAATATTTTACGGAGTAGATATCCGTCAACACGGTAGTGGAAATCTTGGTGCGACAAATACATTCCGCACATTAGGTAAAAAAGCAGGTATTATTGTAACACTAGGGGATATTTTAAAAGGAACACTAGCAGCTTCATTACCAGTATTATTCCATTATCACGGAATACATCCTTTAATTATCGGCCTAGTTGCTGTTGTAGGTCATATGTATCCAATATTTGCCGGTTTTAGAGGTGGTAAAGCGGTAGCAACCTCTGCAGGGATCTTATTATATGCATCTCCACTACTTTTTGTATGCTTAATTATTATCTTCGCTATTAGCTTAAAAACAACAAAATACGTTTCACTTTCATCAATGTTAACAGCTTTTATCGGTACAATTTTAGCTTTTATAATGGAATACACGGGACTAATTAAAGACAATGGGTATATTTTAACTTATATTTTAATTGTACTTACAATCTTTGTCGTATATAAACATCGTCCTAATATAAAAAGAATTAAAGAGAAAACAGAACCAAAAGTTAAATTTTAAATGCTCTAAAGATTAGCGATTGAAAGATAAATGATCTTCAATCGCTAATTTTTTATTTTCATTAGTCGTACTTCTTTCTACCCGTTTAATCCTGCTCCATTGCCCTCTCATATGCCTCATACCAGTCAGGGAACATTTTTTTAAATTTAATCGGTCTAAATGTTTCTTTATGAACAAGGACATGTGTCGAATTTCCTATACAACAAATATCGCCTTCTTCATTTGTAATTTCATATTCGTAGATTACTTTAAGTGGTGTAAGTGATTTTATTTTTGTTTTTACGGTAGCAGTCTGTCCATAACGTAAACTTTTCTTATATGAAACATTCAAATCAATCACAGGAGATATGACACCTTGTGATTCCATTTCTGCATAATTAAACCCCAAATCTTTTATTAATTGAGTACGGCCAATTTCAAACCATACTAAATAGTTTGCATGGTACACAACACCCATTGCATCTGTTTCTGCATATCTTACTTCAACTAATTTTTCTGAAATAAACATAATTTCACCTCATATTCTTCTACAGAATACTTTACCAAAAAATTAATAATTGTTCTATTTTTTAACTTATCATAAATGTTATAATTTTCTTATAGTAATCTAATGGTTTTCTAACATTAGAAATTAGGGGGTCGATCTTCTTGAAAGTGCTAGTTGGCTCAATCTTAATCATCCTTCTTTTATTATGCGGTATATGGCTTCTTCTTTCTCCCACATTTGAAAAAATTGGTGAAAAATCAGCTAAAGTTAAAAATATTTTAAAGGATAAGGAGGACAAAAATAATGGAAATCCGTCCAAATGAAAAAAAGAAATCAATTTTCAATCGTAAACTAATCGGAGGAATCATCGCAGGTATTGCACTGCTCTTAATCGCAACAATCCCAACATTATTTATTGAAAAAATTACCCCTGGTTATGTAGGTGTTGTTTATTCACCAAATGGAGGAATACAGAAAAATACATTATCACAAGGTTGGAATTTTGTTGGTTTATTCGATAAAGTTACCGAATATCCTGTCCGACTTCGTACTGTCGAATATAAAGATGTTGCATTAGCTACTTCAGACGGTAAAAGGATTGAAATGGATTTATCTTATACATATAAAATTGATCCTTCTAAAGTAGTATCGATGTTTAACGAGTTCGGACCTGTGTCAATCGAAGAAATTGAGGATACATATTTAAAGAAACGATTACAAGATGCCGCACGAATTGCCGTTTCAAAATACACAGTTTTACAATTATACGGTGAGAGATCAAGTAATGCCTCAGCTGATATTGAAACGATTTATAAAGACGATGTAAAAGTACTTGGTTTCTTTGTTGAAAATTTAACTTTAGGAACACCAAAACCAGACGCTAAAACACAGGATGCAATTGATGCACGTGTTCAAGCTGCCCAAGAAAATGATCGTAAAAAAATCGAACTAGAAACAGCTAGAATTGAAGCAGAAAAGAAAAAAGTAGAAGCAAAGGCTGATGCAGATTCACAACTAATCCGAGCACAAGGTCAAGCAAAAGCGAACCAAGTAATCCAACAATCGTTAACGAATGAATTAATTGAATACAAAAAAGCAGAGAAATGGGATGGAAAACTCCCTACTGTCTCAGGCAGTAGTTCAAATATTATTCAATTCCCACTTGATCCTAATAGTGATAAAGAATCAAAAAAATAACTATTTCTCTCAAAAAACCTGGCTTTGGCTAGGTTTTTTATTTTCAAAATCAATTTCTTTGCTTTTCCACCTATTTCCTTCTAATCCAAACTCTTTGGCATATATTTATTAGAGACGAATATCTACGATTAATGGAAGGAGATAAACTGGATGCAAATTCATGTTGTAAAAAGTGGAGAAACAGTTATGAGTATTGCAGATTTTTATGGAGTCCAACGCCAATCACTCATTAATTCAAATGCTCTTGTAGCTCCTTATAAAATAATAAAAGGTCAATCGCTTGTCGTACCAACTACAGGTAACGAATATTTTGTCCAACCTGGTGATAACTTATATGATTTAGCTTTAACTTACGGTGTTACATCAAGTCAAATAGCAACTTTAAGCGGAATTAGTCCGTATGCATCATTACATGTCGGTCAAAAGCTACATCTTCCACCACGAAAAAAAAGAAATATTGAATCAATTGGTTATTTACAACCTACTTCAAACCCAATTAAACCTGCACTTGAAGAAGCAGCTCGAACAGAAAGCAAGTTTTTAACCTATTTAGCACATTTTAGCTTTGATGCAAAAAGAGATGGCACACTAACAGAACCACCACTTGGTAACATTCCTCAAATCGCTAGAGATAATCGCTGTATTTATATGATGGTTGTCTCTAATCTTGAAAATGGACAGTTTTCAACATCACTAGCAACCGACATCCTACAAAGTCCGGCAGTTCAAGATAAATTGATAAATACAATTATTAGTACTGCTAATAAATACGGATTTAGAGAAGTAAATATAGACTTTGAAGACGTTGCTGCTACTGATCGTGTAGCTTATATAAATTTTTTAAATAAAGTTAAATCTAGGCTACCTCAAGGATTTATATTAAGTGCTACTTTAATACCAAAAACAAGTTCAACTCAAAAAGGTAGATTTTACGAAGCGCATGATTATGCCAACATAGGAAAAGCTGTGGACTTTGTTGTAATCATGACATATGATTGGGGTTGGCAAGGCGGCCCTCCTATGGCCGTATCACCGATTGATCAAGTTCGAAGAGTAATCCGCTATGCAAAGACCGTTATTCCTGTACCAAAAATAGTCATGGGTCAAAATTTATATGGATTTGACTGGAAAGTGCCATTTAAACAAGGTACGATGGCGAAAGCATTAAGTGCTGAAGCTGCTACTAATTTAGCAATCCAAATGACAAACGAAATTCTATTTGATAACAAAGCAAGAGCACCTCATTTCCGGTATACAGAATCAAATGGTCAAAAACATGAAGTGTGGTTTGAAGATGCAAGATCAATTCAAGCCAAGTTCAACCTAATAAAAGAAGAAAAAATACGAGGGATTTCGTATTGGAAATTAGGATTACCATTTATTCAAAACTGGGAGCTTCTTGAAGCTAATTTTAATATCGTTAAAAGAGCATAAATAAAAGCTAGGTATTTATGAGGTAACTCTAAATACCTAGCTTATTTTTAATTAGTCATTTGTATTATTAAATGCTTGTTCGTCTCTTAGTTCACTTTCTAATGCTTCCAAAGCTACCTCGCGACGTTGATTTTTCGCCAATACATTTTGACGATCTTGTTCATTTCCAAATTTCATTGAAGCCTCTGCTTCTTTCATATTTTCCTTCGTATGATTAATCATATTTTGGATTTTATTTGCATTATCACTACGATCATCTGGATTTGGTGTATGTTGTGTTTGTTCCATCATTATTCACTCCAATTCAAAATGTTTTTTGATATTACCCATTATCTACAATTGGTTGTTTGCCAGTAGGATCTTTATACTGCATTTGTTTTCCCTTATTCCCACCAGCTGCTTTGTTTTGAGTACCGATATGATTAGGTACAAAATCTTTAGGATGTTTTTTTGGATTTCCCATCTTTTTCGCCCCCCTAGCGATAGTATTAGTTTTGTTGCTCTAAATATGTAATAGGAAATTAAAATAATCACCAATTTTGACAACAAAAAAAGAAGGAAATTATTCCTTCTCGTGTATAAACAAAAATAGACTAATTTACTCCGCTTTAGCTTTTCTTTCCAAACGTTCTTCTAGACGATCATATATTTTATTTAAAGCTTCTTCATCATTTAATAGTGAATTTTTATTTTCAATAATTAATTCCTGAAACGATTTATGTCTTTTCTTTCTCAAAACAATCACCTCTTCTTTTTATATTAGTATTGCCAAAAAAAAGAGTTTTCTTACATTTTAGTAAATTTTTCTTATTTTAAAAATGCATTTAATTGTTTTTCAGTTAATGGTCCAATTTGCTTATAAACTACTTCTCCATCCGGATTAATAAAGTATGTAGTTGGGATCGAAATCACACCATATTTACGAAAATTATCACCGTTTTCATCAATTAAAATTCTATAATTCATACTATTTTTATTTACAAAGTTTTTAATAAAATTTAAATCTTTTTTCTCTCCAATATAATCAGCAACACCAATCATTTCAATATCCTTATGTTCTTGATGGAATTTTTCCAATGCTGGTATCTCATCCTGACAAGGAGGGCACCAAGTAGCCCAAAAGTTTAAGATTACTTTCTTCCCTTTGAATGAAGATAAATAAACCTTCTTTTCATCTAAAGTCATCAATTGTATATCAGGTGCCTGCTCTCCAACTCGAACACCTAATTTTTGAATTGAAGCAATATAAGCATCATTATTATTACTAACTTTTTTATCTTCTTCATTTTTCTCAACTAATTGAAAAATTGAATAGCCAAAAGCTACTAAAAGTAGTAGCAAAGGAATTACTTTTTTCATACAAATCACCCTTTTAATGAACTATCTCTATTTAACCATAATAAATACAAAAGTGGAACAAGCTCGCATTTCTTCTTAAGATGATCTTAATATAAAAACACTTATTTACTATTTTTTACAGGGTGTCACCTGTTAATTCGTAATTTTTTTATCGATTTAGTTCATTTTAGAGTATGGCTGATTGTTTATATTCTGGATTTTTCTGTTTTAATTCCAATTTCTCCACTAAAAAAAACACGGTCCAATAAAGACCGTGTTTTCAATAAAAATTAATGAGTTACTTTAGAATTATTTAATTTATCACGTAATACCATTTGTAAGATCCCACCATGACGGTAGTAGTCGATTTCAACTTCACTGTCGAAACGAGCAACTACATCAAATTCAACAGTTGTATTATCTTCTCTTGTTGCAATTACTTTTACAAGATCACGTGGTTTAACATTCTCATCTACATTAACAGCAAATACTTCTTTACCTGTTAATCCGTATGTTTCAGCATTTTCGCCATCTTTAAATTGAAGTGGTAAAACACCCATTAATACTAAGTTACTTCTATGAATACGCTCAAAGCTTTCAGCAAGTACTGTTTTGATACCTAAAAGATTTGTTCCTTTAGCAGCCCAGTCACGAGAACTTCCCATACCGTAGTCATTTCCAGCTAAGATCATTAATCCAGTACCATCTTCTTTATAACGCATTGCTGCATCATAAATTGACATTACTTCGCCAGTTGGCCAGTAAGTTGTATATCCACCCTCTGTACCTGGAGCGATTTGGTTACGAATACGGATATTAGCAAATGTACCACGCATCATTACATCGTGGTTACCACGACGAGAACCGTATGAGTTAAAGTCTACTGGTTTTACGCCTTTACTTTGTAAGTAAAGTCCTGCAGGAGTTGTTTTACCGATTGAACCAGCTGGTGAAATGTGGTCAGTTGTTACTGAATCACCGAATTTACCAACGATTTTTAAACCAGCTAATGGTTTTACAACGCCTGGCTCTTTTGATAATCCTTCAAAGAATGGTGGATTTGCGATATAAGTTGATTCGCTATCCCATTTGTATAATGAATCATCAGTCGTTTGAATTTCGTTCCAACGTTTGTTATCTTCAAATACTCTTTCGTATTCTTTTTTGAATAATTCAGGAGTAACTGTCGATGCAACTACTTCTTGAACTTCAGCAGATGTTGGCCAAATATCTTTTAAGAATACATCTTTACCATCTTTATCTTGACCGATTGGCTCAACTGCGAAGTCGATATTTACATTACCTGCTAATGCGTAAGCAACTACTAATGGTGGTGATGCTAAATAGTTACCTTTAACTTGAGGATGAATACGTCCTTCGAAGTTACGGTTACCAGAAAGTACAGATGTTACTAACATATCATTTTCAGCAATAGCTGCTTCCATTTCAGGAGCTAATGGACCTGAGTTACCGATACATGTAGTACAACCATAACCAACGATGTTAAATCCTAATTGATTTAAGAAAGGAATTAAGCCAGCTTCTTGTAAATATCCACTAACAACTTTAGAACCAGGAGCTAATGAAGTTTTTACATAAGCAGGTACTGTTAAACCTTTTTCAACAGCTTTTTTAGCTACTAAACCAGCACCTAACATAACGTATGGGTTTGAAGTATTTGTACAACTTGTGATTGCTGCAATTGCAACTGCACCAGTTTTAAAAGTTGTTTCCGTACCGTTTTCAAATTTAACTGTAACCTCTTTGTCTAATGCTTCCTCAGTTAAACCGAATCCTGCATTACCCATTGGAGCAGAAACTGCCTCTTGGAATGATTTTTTCATTTCAGATAATGGAATCAAATCTTGTGGACGTTTTGGACCAGAAAGATTTGATTCAATTTCAGAAAGATTGATTTCAACTAAATCAGTAAATGTAGGATCTTCTAAATCAGCTGTATAGAATAAATCATTAGCTTTGCAGTATGCTTCAACTAATTGAATTTGTTCTTCAGAACGACCTGTTAAACGTAAGTAGTTAAGTGCTTCAGCATCAACTGGGAAGAATCCACAAGTTGCACCGTATTCAGGAGCCATATTTGCAATTGTAGCACGGTCTGCTAGAGGCATGCTTTGTAAACCTGGTCCAAAGAACTCAACAAATTTATTTACAACACCTTTTTTACGTAAAACTTCAGTCACTTTTAATGCTACATCAGTTGCAGTTGTTCCACTTGGTAGAGAACCAGTTAATTTAACACCGATAACTTCTGGAACTGGGAAATATGATGGTTGACCAAGCATACCTGCTTCAGCTTCAATACCCCCTACACCCCAACCTAGAACTCCAATACCATTAATCATAGTAGTATGTGAGTCAGTACCTACTAATGTATCAGGGAATGCAACAACTTCACCGTCTTCATTTGTATTTGCATGTACTACATTTGCTAAGTATTCTAAGTTAACTTGGTGTACGATACCAGTTGCTGGTGGTACTGCACGATAGTTATTAAATGCTTTTTGAGCCCAGCTTAAGAATTGGTAGCGTTCTTCGTTACGAGAAAATTCTAAATCCATATTGAAATCTAATGCATCCGCTGAACCAGCTTTATCAACCATTACAGAGTGGTCAATTACTAGATCTACTGGAATTTCTGGATTAATTACTTCAGGGTCTCCACCCATATCAGCCATTGCCTTACGTAATGAAGCTAAGTCAACTACAGCTGGAACTCCTGTGAAGTCTTGTAAAATAACACGAGAAGGTTTAAATGGAACATCTACATCTTGTAGCTCGCTTGTTCCCCATTTTGCTAAATTTTCAACATGCTCTTTTGTAATTACTCTTCCATCTACTTGACGAAGAACTGATTCTAGTAACACTTTAATCGAATAAGGTAATTTACCGATTTTAGCTACTCCAGCTTCCTCAATTGCTTTTAAGCGATAATAATGATAAGTTTTATCGTTCGCAGTAAATGTCGAACGAGATTTGAAAACGTCATTTTTCCCCATGTTTTCTTTCCCCCTATTGCAAAAAAATGTCTGAATATATTAACTATCCAAACTTTTCAATACCTTACAATAATATATTATTACAATGTATATCATAAGTAAATAACAAGTAACTTATCATTTGCAATAAGTATTGCTTATGACCTTTTAAATCAAAGTTACGATAATTATCTTTACCCCATTAGAACAATGTTTATATCAAAATAATATAATTTAATTTTCGGTAATGTAATATGATATTTTTAATGCGTAAGAGTGTATACTTGTTGCCAAATTCATTGAAATGGATGCTATATGTAAAGATTAAAACAAACCCTGTACACTACTACTGATACAGGGTTTGAACCAATTTTATTTTTTACTTTTAATGGTTTTAATGAGATTTTACCTTTTCTTAATCAAATAATTTTGCCCAAGTTTTTGGACCTACTTTTCCATCTACGGTCAGTCCATTTTTCTTTTGAAAGTTTCTTACTGCCCGATCCGTTATTGGACCGAAAATACCGTCTGCGGTAATTCCTAATTCTTTTTGAACTAATTTAACATTATTTCCTCTTGAACCTGATTTTAATATCGTACCCGGATATGCTGGTGGTTTAGCTTCCACTACTTTATCTGTACCATATCCTTTATATTCGAATTGTAAATGTGGCTGATCTACAAAGCTATTCCAATCCCCACCCCATGTGAAGCCAATGGATTTAGCATATTTTATAGCAGATTTAAATGGTTCCGAGTTGTATGAGTTCCACCCTTCTTTACCATTTATAATTGGAACAAAATCTAATGCTTGACCTACTAGATGGTATGATTTTCTAGTTTGGGACTTACCATTATCAACTAATGCTTCTTGACGTTCTTTCGTTCGTGTCGTTTCGTAAATTAAAACATCGATATTGTTTTTTATACAATAATTGTACCATTTTAAAGCTGCTTGTTTTGTATTAGGAGCTAGCTTGTTTATGTTTGATAAATTTCTTTCGTGATAAGTTGGATTTTTCATTTTTGATTTCCCCTTTTCATCAATTTAAATAGCCAACCTACTTAGGAAGACTTTATCCTTAAGTAACGTACATCGCTTGCTTTCATACTTTTAACACTTCTAAATAAACCAACAATTCATACATATAAGCCAATATATTCACAAAATTAAATTTTCGATTGAATAAATAGTCCAAAAGGAATCGTTTTTTACAATAACAAGTCTTTAATCCTGTTTTTAGATGTGCTGTCAAAAAACTATATTGCCTTTCACATTTTTTACCAATTTAATTTTGGGTACTAAAAAAAATATGGGAAAGAATAACGGTTATAAAGGTCCGTTTTTAAACCAATTTCATCAAAAGGTTTTCTCGAAACGGCCGATATAAGGAGGAATAATCATGTCTAGACGTAAAAATAATTCTGGTAGCGGAATGTCAGCTTCAATCGAGCAAGGAAAAGCTGCAGGTTTTAATGAAGAAACTGCACAAGAACCACTTTCAGCTGAATATAAATTAAACAATAAAAAGACGAAAAAAAGACAATAAAAAAATAGCAAGCAATTTGGATGAATTGCTTGCTATTTTTTATAGTTTTTGATCATTACTCAACCTCATCTTTTCGCTTTCTTAATATGCCTTTGTTCAACGTAGATTGAGGCATTAAATAAATAATATCTCCTGTTCTTTTCGTATCTCTATTAACATTACTTTTTCTTCGATTATAGTATAGGAAAAAATTAATTACATTTTTTTGTCTCTTATTATATTGAACTTTCTTGAACAAGAGATAGAGTATGATCACACCCGAATATATAAGACAAACTGTTAGGACTTGCATAATCAGTATCAGTCTCCTCTTTCATTTTGACTATTACTAGTATTGGTCAAATTACTTGTTTCATACATCAAAAGAGTCAGACAAACTAAAAAAATTAACTTTTACTCTATTAATTTCTTAGATTTAATGTTGTTTGTCGTTTTTTATTATGAAAAATAATTTTCTCAACATTCATTTTTTACAATCAATATTCAATAAATTAGATCATAAGAAATACCTCCCTTTCCTTAACTTATTTATATATATGGAAAATGGTTATCGAAAATTATTAGAAAAAAATGATTAAAACGCTTTCAATTTTAAATTAGTAAATATTTCATTTTGGCATATTTTTTCGCTAACAACTAAAGCTATTCATAAAGGAAGGTGACAAGAATGGCGAACAAATCATCAAAAAGAAATAGCCCAATTGACCATGAAAGTGGACAACCAAAACCATTAAGTGGTTCTCATAAAGTGAAAAACCAAAATCATACAAGACAGAAAAAGCATAGTCACCACGATATGTAATTAAATTAGTTAGTGATAATGGAGGGTTTTAAATTGAAAAAGAAAAAAAGTACTTTTAATTCAAACTTTGATAAGAATATAAAGCCTGATGGACTTGATGTGGAGTATTCAGCGGAATTAGCAGATCACGATGACATTGAAGCACAAGAACGATCTGCTCAAGCAGATGCACGCGTAAAGAGAAAAATGTAATTTACTAATACAAAAAAGGTATGCGTATAGTTGGCGCATACCTTTTTAACATTATTTGTTTATTTCCGCATCAATTGCAGCTTTAATTGATTCTAAGCTAGGATTGTCCACTGCTTTACCATTTACAAAAATTGTAGGTGTTCCGTTCACACCATAATGGTTAGCAATGGCAACATCGTTAGCAACTTGTTTCATTACGTCTTTTTTGTATAAATCTTTTTTAAATTGTTTTTCATCTAAATCCGGAATAACAGATTTTGCAATGCTTGTTAGTTTATCAGGTGTTGCCCACGTTGTTGTTTCATCTTCTTGTTTTAAATAGAGTTGCTCTTGAAACTTCCAAAATGAATCTTTATAAGTTTTATAAACTACTTCTGACGCTAGTGCAGCTAAATTTGAATCTTTGGAAATAAACGGATAATTAATAAATGAAAAATTGATTAGACCATTATCGATATAATCGGCTTTAAGTTGTGGAAAAACTACTTCATTCCATTGAGCACAAATTGGACATTTATAATCTCCAAATTCAACTACTTCAACTTTTGCATCTTTATTGCTAAATGTTGGTTGGTTCTTTGTATCAAATCCATCAACTTTTACTTCATTTACTCCAGCAATTGTTGGGTATACTTCTTCAGTCTTTTTATCTTGCAATTTAGAAACTAAAAATAATGCTCCAACTAAAACAACAATTCCAACAAATACAGAAATAGCAAACGTTTGATTACCATTAGATTTTTTCTTTTTACTCATTAGTGCTATACTCCCCCTACAATTATGTACTTGTATATTATTGTAACATAAACGAAAGGAACCTAACTATTCATAACCATTGTGTAAATAATACTTAATTTTAAAATCTTTCAATTTTATATCGTGTTATTGAAATAACTTTTTAATTTTGACATAAATAAAAAGCATTTTTCAATACAAAGAAATAATTCTATTTTAAAATATACATTTTCTACTTATTCAATATATAAACTTATAATAAAAGATTAATGCAGGTTATGTTGCTAAGGCTAATGCTTTACTTTAGCCACTCTATATTCGCAAAAAAAATACCAGACACTTTTTAGCGTCTGATATTCTTCACTTAGTACACTTATTTTCTCAAAGTTTTTAATGCACCACTCCAAGCAACAACTTGCTCAAGCATTGCATTTACATTATTAAGATGTAATTCAGCTGGTTTGAAAGTAGTATAGTTTTCAAAATCGGTAAATAAAGAAAGTGTAGGGTGAACACGAACATCTGCAATCAATAGCTCACCCATGATCCCTCGTAAATGTTCAGCTGCACGGGCACCGCCAGTTGAACCATAACTAACGATACCTGCTGCTTTGTTATTCCACGCTTCACGAGCTAAATCAATTGCGTTTTTTAATGCCCCCGTTATACTGTGATTATATTCTGCAACGATAAATACGAATCCATCCAAGCTGTTAAGTTTTTCGTTCCAAGCTGCAATTCCTGGTTCAGTTCCATCAGTAGTGCCTAAAAAAGGTAATTGATAATCAGCAATATCTACAATTTCATAATTTGCATCTCCACGTTTGTCAGCAATTCCTTTAACCCATTCTCCCACTTGCGGGCTAACTCGTCCCTGTCTTGTACTTCCTAAAATAATACCTACATTTAAATTTGTCATTAATTTTCCTCCTTTTTCAGCTAATTTATTTTTTCCAAGTATTTGTGAACCAATTCCAGTTCTCTTGTTCTTTTTTCATTCAAGATCAAAGAAAAATTTTTGAGAAATGATTGGAACATTTTGGGAAAAACCTCGTTAAATACTACTCTTTCTTCATCAGGCTGTTGACATCAGTAACCTTCTATCATTTTGGTTTGCATGTCGTTTTACAAAGATCGCTTGGTGTATATCTAGTCACAAATCAAATTATATCCTTCAAACTTTTATATATACTCAACACTATTATTTTTTTTGGATTTTTTTACCACAAAATAATAATTTCTCTATACTATGTAAATACTCCTTTAAATTTATAAACTTTATCAATCTAAAAAAACATTTAGAAAATAGATAACTGAAATAAACTTTTTTAAAAATTTATAATCGGAGTAAGACAGACTTCAATATTTTACAAAGCAAAAAGCCAAGTCTACATTTCATTAAACTTGGCTTTCATTTATTAGTTATTTTTATTCACTAAAATAATCAATTCTTCATCAAATAGAATGTTAGAATTTAAATTTAAAAGTTCTCTTATAAAGGCTTTTGGATTTTCAAGGGTTAAAATGATTGGTTGAACTGACTCGTTAATATGAATTAATAAAGTAATTATTTCTTTATTTTTCCCATAAACTTCAACTAGTTGCTTAATTTCTGTAATGTCATTAACATTCAATTTAACAGTTAGAAAGCCTTTATGAATGATTATTTCATCTTTTATTAAAACAATATCACTTCTTATTAGGCGGAAAGCTGTAATACTTAAAACAATTACAACTACAGCGATTTGCAAATATGTCTTTAAATCATTTCCGTTTCCTACAAGCATCGATATTAACTTGTACAGAATGATTAGGAATATTGAACTTGCGGCCATATAAAATAAAATGCTTAGAAAAGTAAAGTGAGAAGAGAATTTTGTTTGGTTCACATTCTTTCGCCTCCTCTACGACTTTTTTCTTTATTTTTTCTACTATATGATTCAAATACATAAAATGAAACTAGTACATAAAAATAAATGGTCATTTTTTGACAAAAAAATATGTACTTGCTTGATACTTGTCATATTTTCTTACTATAATAGTGGTATGTTTACCTAATACAAGGAGGATACATATGTTTTCGTTCTTTTCTCAAATTATGATTGTCTTATGGACAATTTTCTTGTTAGGAATGATGTCAATTGGCGGATACTTTATGTTCAGAAAGTTTTTGAAAAGATTACCTAAAGAAGATGGGAAGTCGATTTTAGATTGGCAAGAAGAATATTTACAAAAAACAAGACATTTATGGTCGACTGAACAGAAAGAATTACTTGAAGAATTAGTAAAACCAGTTCCATCTTTATTTAGAGACATAGCTCGAGATAAAATAGCTGGCAAAATTGGTGAATTGGCGTTACTAAATAACGCACCACAAATTACTCAAGGCTTAATTATTGAAGGATATATTAAAGCAACTCCAAAGAGAGATCATGCATTTTTAATTAAAACACTAAAGAAAAAAGAAATTGATTTTACTGAATTTAAGCATTTACTTGCAAAATAAAAAGTGTACCAAAAAAAAGGTACACTTTTTATTTTGTATAACAACTACTAATACCTTGGTTTTCAGACTGATTGCGAGCGTTTGTCAACAGTCTATAACGTGTACCAAAAAAAGGTACACGTTTTTTCATGTGATAATTGTATTTGAAGGAAGCTGTCTTCTCATTTTTTGATATGATTTATACATTGCTAAGCGCCAAGGTACAATCATTGAAAAGGCTAATAAGAAGAACATTCCACTCAGTTGACCTACATCGATTGATGAACTTAAATATAACTTCATTACGATTCGAACGACTAATAACCCAAGTAGGATAAAAACAAAAGCTTTCGATCTTTTTAAATAAATTTCATTATCGACAATTTCAAATTTAGATGTTTTAATCAAAAATAACGAAAAAAATACTCCTATACAAACAGCTTCTACTATTTCAGAACCAGTTAATCTAAACTCCGGTACTAAGTACATTAAGGCTCCACTACTCATAAAAAATGGAGGTAAAATTATTTTTTTAAGGTTTGTAGGCTTTTTAGCAGCTTTTAGTCTAACGACAATTACACCCAATGCCATAAAAGTTGCTACTACTGTGCTAAATATAATACTCATATCTTTACTCATTTTTTCACTACCTTTTTTCTCAATCTTAAAGTATAACAATCTTATGTTATTGACCCCTCATAATCGATCTTACATAGAAACTGATTATATAATACTTCTTCTAGCACATCGATGCAAATCCAATAACTACAAATCCTGCATTTTTTTACAATGGAAAATCTAATTTAAAATCCAGTAAAGCCTCCATAAAATCTAGTAAAATAAATTGTTATTTTAGTCAACCAATCAAAATATAACATGATTCCCATTATGATCATCATATATCCACCAAAAACGACGATTTTATGTGAATACTTTTTAATCCATCTTAGTGACCCCAAATAAAATGACAAAACAAAAAATGGAATGGAGAATCCAAGTGTATAAGCTAGCATATAAAATAAACTTGAACTTGGATTACTTACTGCAAGTGCAAATACCGAAGTTAAGATTGGTCCAGTACAAGGTGTCCAACCTGCTGCAAATGCTAATCCAATTAAAGTAGAACCTAAATATCCTGAAGGACGTTTTGAAAATTGAAACCTTCGATCATTCATTAAAAACTTCGGTTGAAAAATCCCCGTCACGACTAATCCTAAAAATACAATTAAAATAGCACCAACTTGTCGAATAAAATCTTGATAACGCATAAAAAATGAACCAATTATAGAAGTACTAAATCCTAATACGATAAAAATGATTGTAAAGCCTAGTAAAAAGAACAAAGCATGTAGTAAAGTTTTACTTTTATGTATTCTTTTTTCATTCTGTAAATCACTTAAAGATACCCCTGTAATATACGATAAAAACGCTGGATAAATCGGTAGACAACATGGAGAAATAAAAGAGAGAAATCCCGCTCCAAATGCAATACCAATATTTAAATCCCCCATTAACTTACATCCCTTCTCATCTTTACATTCTAGATAATATTATAACAGAATTGTTTTTTATTTAATATTAAAAGTAGTTAATAGACCCGCAATCGTACACCAATATTAATAACCTTTAATAATAGATTCATTACCAAAAATTGAAGAATAATGATTAAAATGGAATATTTTCATTAAAATTTCGGCACACTTCATAATAAACTAATTTATTTAAGGTGGAAAAATGTTTAAAAAAATATGGCCAAGTATGTTTTTATTATTAATCATTATCATTTATTTTTGGAATATATTACCTATAATTTATAAATTTCGTGAATAAGTCGAAAATTTTTTATGGCATTTCAAACTATTCCTCTAATTAATTTCAAACGTAAATTAATATAAAAAAATTCAGTAAAGATCTCAAGTCTATAAAAATTTATATTTTCAGTACTATAAAAATTTTCTTAATTTTATAGTATAATCATATGATAATCTTTTAGTAGCACAACATTTTTCAAATACTAAAGAAACAAAAAAATATAAAATAGGTTTTTATCTAGCTGTCATCACAGTTATTGAACTATATTGTTTTAATTCAGGTAATAGAAGGGAGTTTATAACTTAATATGTCTACTGTTTTGCAACAATCAAAAACTACACACACAAAAGCGAATCGTAGTAAGGAAATAAAGGAAGGATTTTTAGCGTCTGTTCCTTTAATTATTGGCTATTTGCCGGTTGCTTTTACATTTGGATTAATTGCAAAGCAAGCTGACATTGATGTACTAAATACGATTTCATTTAGTGCGCTAGTTTATGCTGGAGCTAGTCAGTTTATGGGGTTATCAATGTATTTGGTAGGAGTTAGTTTGTTCCAAATCTACATCGCAACATTTATTTTAAATTTTAGAAACTTTGTTATGAGTCTATCATTTAATCATCAGTTTAAAACACTGCCATTTTGGCATAGAGTCTACTTATCTATCACACTAACAGATGAAAATTTTGCCGTTACAACTTTAGGTAAAAAAAGCAGTTCAGAAAGTTATTCGTCCATTTATTTGATTACATTACATACAATTGCTTATTGTACTTGGATAAGCGGTACGATTTTAGGAGTCGTTTTTTCTAAACTGATACCAAAGATTATTAGCGACAGCATGGGAATATCTTTATATGCTATGTTTATTGGGTTACTAACACCAGCCATTCGTACAAATTGGAGAGCCTGTTTAATCGTTTTTGTGAGCATGCTATTAAACTTCATCCTTTCATCTTTTTTAAGCCAAGGCTGGTCTCTAATCATGTCTTCCATACTTGCTAGTTTACTTGCGATCATATTAATGAAGGGAGATCACAAAGAATGATTGTCTTTTTACTTGTTTTAGGAATGTGTTTAGTGACAATGATTCCTCGAATTATTCCAGTATTTATTGTTGATCGGATTCAATTTCCAAACTGGGTATCCTCTTGGTTAAAAGGCGTTCCATATGCTGCATTAGGTGCATTAATTTTCCCAGGAATATTAAGTGTTCAAAAAGGAAATATCAGTGTCGGACTGATTGGTGGATTAGTCGCAATTATCTTATCATTATTTAGATTACATATCATTTTCGTTGTTTTTGGAGCAATCGGAACGGTTTTAGTTATGAAACTTTATTTTTAGTTTTTTTCTCTACAAAAAAAGTCGCATATGCTGCGACTTTTTCTTTTTACTCGGCTAATAATAAAGAGCCTTTATTTTGTAATAGATACATATTATAGTACAATCCTTGCTTAGCCAATAGCTGTTGATGGTTGCCTTCTTCTACGATTTTCCCTTTGTGCAATACATATATGCAGTCAACATCTTGAATGGTTGATAAACGATGCGCAATGATCACAGTCGTTCGACCTTTTCTCATCTCTGTTAACGCTTCTTGAATTGCTTCTTCTGTTTCACTATCAATATTTGCAGTTGCTTCATCTAAAATTAGAATAGTTGGTTTAGCAGCGATCGTTCTTGCAAAGGTAATTAATTGGCGCTGTCCACTTGATAAAGTTGAACCTCTTTCAACAACTGCTTCGTCATAACCATTTGGTAATTTTTCAATAAATTCATTCGCTCGAACTAATTCGGATGCTTCTTTAATTTCTCGTTCAGTAATTTTGTTATTATACATCGAGATATTCCCTTTTATATCTCCGACGAATAAATATGGATCCTGTAAAACTAAGCCAATATTAGAACGTAATTCACTTTCTTCAAATGTTGATAGTTTTTGTTGATCAATCTGAATTTCCCCGTCCTTCACATCGTAAAAACGTAATAATAAATTCATAATTGTTGACTTACCACTTCCCGTATGACCAACAAATGCCACGGATTGACCTGGTTTAACTGAGAATGAAATATCATGAATGACATTGTGCACTCCGTCATATGAAAAAGATACATTTTTAAAATAAATGCTTCCTTCTTTTACTTTTGGTAAGTCAGTTCCAACTTTAGTAGGAGCTTTTTGTTCTTCATCCATTAAGTCAAATACTCTAGATGAGGATACGACTGCTTGCTGTAATAAAGATAATTTCATCATCATTTGCGTGATTGGTTCAAAAAATCTTTCTAAATAACTTACAAAAGCATAGACCGTACCGATCTCAACTGGGTTACTAAAAGAAGTAATACCAAAGAAGCTAAGAACAAACATGATTCCAATTGTATAAATTAAATCGGTTGCCGGTCTTAAAAATAGAGAATCTAATCGGATTGTTTTTACACCTGCATTAAAGTGCGACTTATTAACTTCCTCAAATTCATTTTGTAATCTTTTTTGTTGGTTAAATGCTTGAATGATTGACATACCTTGTAAGTGTTCGTTTAATTTAGCATTTAGATTACTTAACTGCCCTCTAGTTTCCATAAAAAATGGAAAACTCTTTTTACGATAGGTTAGTATAATAAAATAAACAATGAAAACTAACCCTACACAAATCGTTGCTAACTTAGCGTCTAATGAGTACATTGCAATAATGATTCCCACTAAAAAGACAATTTGTTGGATAAACGTTGCTAATACACTCACGTAAAAATCTTTTATAGCTTCTGTATCATTCGTAATTCTTGACACAATACTTCCAATCGGCGTTTTATCAAAAAACGAAAAAGCTAATGAATGTACATGTTCATAAACTTTCATCCTTATATCTTGAACAACTTTAAAAGCAATTTGTTGAAACATTAATAGCTGTAAATACGATAAAACGATTTTCCCGATTGTAATTGCAACATAGATAGAAAATAACGTTACGATTGCATCTTTTGGAAAATATCTCTTCATTAAATGATCATCAAGAAATCTTTTAACTAAAATTGGGCCATACATTTCACATGCTGTTGCAAGGAATAAGAAAATAAATGCAAAAGTCAGTAACACTTTATATTTTTTTAGAAATGATAGAAGACGAATTAAATCTTTTTTCTGCCTTTTCACATCGATTTCAATCTCCTGGTTCATTTTATCTCCCTCCTTGCTCTACAAGTTCTTCTAGTTGTTGTCTTTCAAACATTTCTTTGTACCAACCATCTATTTGAACCAATTGATCATGCGTACCTCTTTGAATAATTTTTCCTTCATCTAAAACGATGATTAAATCACTATGCATGACAGCACTCAAGCGATGAGAAGTAATAAACGTTGTTTTTCCACTTCTTTCATCTTTTAAAGATTGTAATATTTTTTCCTCCGTTTTAGCATCCACCGCAGATAAACAATCGTCTAATATTAAAATATTAGGATTTTTAATTAAAGATCTAGCGATTGAAATTCTTTGTTTCTGGCCACCAGATAATGATACCCCTCTTTCTCCAACAATCGTGTCGTAGCCTAATGGGAATTCTAAAATATCATCATGAATATTCGCAATCTCGGCAGCTTTGTGTACTGTTTCGATTGAAGAATCAATTTGGCTAAACGCAATATTTTCCTTAACTGTAGTTGAAAATAAGAAATGTTCTTGAGGTACATAACCAATATGAGATCTCAATGATAATAAAGTTGTATCTTTAATATCTAAATCCCCGACTGCAATACTCCCGTTTACTACTTCATATTCTCTAAGTAGAAGTTTTAAAAGAGTTGTTTTTCCTTGACCGGTTTTACCAACTATTCCAATTGTTTGGCCTTCTTGAACATTAAAATAAATATCCTTTAATTCAAAATTTGATTCTTCATTAAACTTAAATGAATCGATTGAATACGTAATTTCACCCATCGGAATTTTTTCTAACGCATTTTTTTTATTTTTAATTTCAGGTTCAACAGCTAGTAAAGATCGTATTCGATCATAAGAAGCGCGTCCTCTTTCGACAATATTAAATAACCAACCTATTGCAAGCATTGGCCATATTAAAATACCTAAATAAGTAACAAATGTAATTAATTGCCCTACAGTAATATCGTCTGCAATTACTAATCTAGAACCATACACAACCGCAATCATATAGCAAATCGAAACAACTAACATAATTGTTGGATCGAAAAGAGCATCAATTCTGGCAACTCTCATATTATATTTCACTACTAAATCCGCTTGATTTTTAAAAGCACTTACATCTTCTTTTGTTTGCCCTAAACTTCTAATAACCTTTAAACCACTCATACTTTCTTGAACCTTATTATTTAATTCTGAAAATGATTCTTGCGCTAGATGAAAACGTTGATGCAATAATTTACCATAGTATTGAGTCAAAATGGCCATAATCGGTAATGGCAATAAACTAATAAGCGTTAACTTCCAACTTATTGAAACTGCCATCATAATTAGTACCGATCCACCTAAAATAATCGAATCAACAAAAGTTAAAATCCCAGCCCCAGCTGTTTCACGTACAGCTTGAACATCATTCGTTGCATGAGCCATTAAATCTCCAATTCTATTTTTTTGATAAAAAGACGGAGACATTTTCGAAAAATGATTATATAAATCATCTCTAAGCTGTCTGGCTAATTTTAAAGAAGAGCCAAATATTAATCTCCTCCACCAATATCGAAATGCATAAAGAAGCAACCCATTAACAAAAATTAAACCTACCCAAAAAAGTAAATTTTTACTATTAAGTGAGTTTTTTATCATTTCATCAATTACATAACCAATAACCTTCGGAGGTAGTAGCTCTAAAATTGCAACGATTACTAATAGAGATATACCCCATACATAACTTCTTTTTTCTTGTTTAAAAAACCAAAACAAATCTTTAAAAACTGACATTTCTTCACCCCCGCAATGCTACTAAACTTAAATTTATAATTTTTAGAAAACTCAAAACATAGTGTTCATTATAACATAAAATTTAAATTATTCTTAATTATCTGCTCATTCAAAATGGTTGTTAATTTAAGGTACAGCTACATTTATGAGATTCTTTAAAATGAACTAGAATGACAAAAAATAGAAACTTGCTTCAATTTAAATATTCCACTAAAAACATAAAAACCACTTACTATTGGAAAATTCCAATAAAATAAGTGGTTTCTGATTCGTAAAATGATTCATGATTTAAATAATTACAAATTCTTAATGAAGGATTTTATAAATACTGTTTCCTAAATAGAAAATGTTCAATATTTATTACATAACAAGCTATAAAGCCTTATATTTTAAAAGGTTTTATTATTTTGTTTGGTTGTTCATAGCCTTCATCATTTGGTTAATTTTCTTTTGTGAAGGTTTTTGTCCCATTTGAGCCATCATTACTTTTAACATTTGTTCATTAATTGGTGGATTTTTCTTTAGGTAGTTCATTGTATATTGACGAGCTATGAAAAATCCAATCGCTACACCTGCAATTAATGCTAAGATGCCGACTAGAAAGTATACCCACATTTTATTGCTTCCTCCTTAAAATCATCTAGAAACAATTTTACTAAAACTAACCAGTTTATACAAGAGCAAACTGCAATTTAATCGTTTAAATATACTTTTGATAGGCGATAGGTCGTAGCCAGCCAAATCGCTGATCCTTCACATCAATAGCAATGAATGTTGAACGAAATTTTCTTAATAGCTCAAAGAATATTGTTTCTGCCTCTAAAGATCCTTCTGCATATAAAATAAGTTCGTGAGGATAAAGTTTTAGCTGAGCTTTAGCACCATCAACAAGTTCGAGAAGATACTCTCCAGTTTCCTCATAAAAGTAAATCTGTTGAGAATCAAATTTGCGAATAAATGTATGTAGCTCGAATAATGGTATTGGTTCTGTTATATATTCTAATTGTTTTTCGATTATTTTCCTTAAATCAATAGATGAATAATAATACTCATATACTAGTTGATATATTTTATGCTCTTTCCCATAAAATTCTATAGACAGTGGTTCTCGAATTAAAAAAATTTTATATTCCCTCATATCTTGTCCACTCCCAACAACTATCTGTAAGGAAGATTATATATAATTCCATTCAAAATATTTGTCATTTTAAAGGAGTGAAAATCAACTAGTTTTGTCGAAAAATCTTTAAAAAAGCATTATATTGAAAAAGGTTTAGGAAAAAGGAAAAGAATTTAAAATTCTTTCCCTACTTTTCCCATCTTATTCCTTATTTTAAAACTTTTTTTGCTGCTGAAACAACGTGATCAACAGTAAATCCGAATTTCTCCATTAATAAGTTACCTGGAGCAGATGCGCCAAATGTATCGATTGAAATAACTTCTCCATCAAATCCTACATATTTATGCCAACCGAATGAAGAACCCATTTCTACGGCTACACGTTTTGTAACCTCTTTTGGTAATACTGATTGTTTATATTCTTCAGATTGCTTTTCAAATAAGTCCATTGAAGGCATCGAAACAACTGATGCGGAAATTCCTTCTGCTGCTAATTTTTCTTGTGCCCCAACTGCTAATTGTACTTCACTACCTGCTGCAATTAAGACAACATCAATTTTATCTTGTTTTGCAGGAGAAATAACGTAAGCACCTTTGGAAACTTTGTTATAAATATCAGTAGTTGTCCCTTCTAATGTTGGTAAATCTTGACGAGACAATACTAACATTGTAGGTGCATCTTTAGCTTCTACTGCCACTTTCCAAGCTGCAGAGCTTTCATTTCCATCTGCTGGACGAATGACATTTAAATTAGGTAATGATCTGAATGCTGCTAGTTGTTCTACAGGTTCATGAGTAGGTCCGTCTTCACCAACTGCGATACTATCATGTGTAAATACATAAGTAACTGGTAAATTCATTAAAGCAGCTAAACGAATTGCAGGTTTTAAGTAATCTGAGAATACAAAGAATGTTGCGCCAAACGCATGAACACCACCATGTAGCGCCATACCATTTAGTGCTGCACCCATTGCAAATTCACGTACACCAAACCAAATATTACGTCCATCATAGCTTTCTCTCGTAAAGTCACCTTTACCATTCATATACGTTTTATTAGACCCAGCTAAGTCAGCAGATCCACCAAAGAAACTAGGTAGTACGTTTGCAATTGCGTTAATTGCTTCACCTGAAGATGAACGCGTCGCAATTTTTTTACCTACTTCATATTTCGGTAATACTGTTTCTAAATCTACAGTAATATTACCTTCAATTGCATTCTTTAATTGAGCTGCTAATTCAGGATATTTTTCTTCGTATTTTGCAAAAGTAGCATTCCATTCTGCTTCTTTCTTTGCACCAGCTTCAACAATTACTTTATTAAAATGCGCATACACTTCTTCTGGAACATGGAATGCATTTTCATAACCCCAAGCATACGCTTGTTTTGTTAAAATTGTTTCTTCTTTTCCTAATGGCTCACCGTGAGATTTTGATTTACCAGATTTATTCGGAGATCCGTAACCGATTGTTGTTTTCACTTCGATTAAAGTAGGTTTTGATAATTCTTCTTGCGCTTTTTGGATCGCTTCAGTAATTTCATCTAAGTTATTACCATCTTCTACTCGAATAACTTGCCATCCATAAGCTTTAAAACGGTCTTCTACACTTTCAGAGAATGAACGATTTAATTCACCGTCTAGTGAAATATCATTTGAATCATAAAGAACTACTAAACGACCTAATTGTAAATGTCCTGCTAATGAAGCTGCTTCTGCAGAAACACCTTCCATTAAATCTCCATCACCACAAATTGAGTATGTAAAGTGGTCAACTACATTTAAATCTTCTTTATTATATGTACCTGCTAAATGACGCTCTGCTAAAGCCATCCCAACAGCCATTGCTATACCTTGTCCTAATGGACCTGTTGTAGCTTCAACACCGTGTGTATGTCCAAATTCAGGATGTCCTGGCGTGTTGCTTCCCCATTGACGGAAGTTTTTAATATCTTCAATTGAAACTTCATAGCCTGATAAATGTAGCATGCTATATAGTAACATTGAACCATGCCCTGCAGATAACACAAATCGGTCTCTGTTAAACCATTTTGAATTTTTTGGGTTATGATTCATAAATTTTGCAAACAATGCATACGCCATCGGTGCAGCGCCCATTGGCATCCCTGGGTGGCCAGAATTTGATTTCTCGATTGCATCAATTGATAATGTACGAATCGTATTAATTGCTAATTGTTCAATATTATTAGACATAATTTTCGCTCCTTTAGCTTATTCATAGATATTATCATATAATTTACCATGATTTATTACAATAACTAACACTTAATTTTGACATTTTTAAGAAATTCTTACCAAGAAATAGAAAAAAGCAGAACATTCGTCTGCTTTTTTCTGTTATTTTCACGAAATATTAAATTGTTAAACCTTATTTTAATGTAAGTTATTTTTACGCTTTGCTTTTTCATATTTTAACTTAGCAGGTGTAATATCATTCCCTTTTTCATCGACAATTTTAAGTGAAGTTAATTCATCCATCATACGAGAACGGAAATCAGCTAAATATTCTTTTCTTAATTGATCTTGTTCAATTTTCTCTTCAGGACTTAACCCTACTTCTTTTGCCTTTTTTGATAATGCATTTATTCTATCTAATGTTTTTTTAGTAACCATTAGTAACCTCTCCTTTATTTGTATCTTATCTATTTATTGTTAGTTCCATCACTTTGATATCTGACGACTAGATCTATGTTCTTTCTAAGCGAAAAACTCTCGCTAACTAAACAGAGGCAAAAGATCCACTAAGTAAACTTTTGAAATGAAGAAAGCGTTCGTTAGTGTCTGATATCTATTCAATGTATCCCATCTTACAATAAATTGCATTAGCTTTCAATATTGGAGATTACTTTCGTCTGTCCATTATACTTTCTATTAACAGTTGCCTTTGTAACGTTAAATCCAAATCCTATTTAGGGTAGCTGCAATTTTTTCTTCAAATGTAAGTTCGTTTTTACATAATCTTACAATTTCGAGTAATTTCAATTACTCTCTACCAACTAAAAAAATTTACTATTTAATAATATATTTACTTGTTAATAAAAAAAATAAGACCATTTTATCTTAGCTTTATAGACAAATTTAAATGAAAATAGCAAAACTAATACATAATACTAATACAATATGATTGTTTTGTCGGCCGTACAAAAGAGCTCTGTCACTATCTATAAAAATAGTCTTAGCTTATCTAATTAATTCGTAGTATTTAATTCTTGTTTCTGTTTTTTGGAATAAACACTTATAAAGATAAATGATGAGACTAAGAAAATGAAAAGAATGACTCCTACGATTTCGAAATCTAGTTCTGCCCATGGGTTAAAAAATGTAAATGCTAGATAGAAGGAAACCCCATATGCCAAGACGACAATCACCCAACCCATTACTCTTGACGCAGTTTGACCGATTTTACTGGACTGGTTCACCATTTTATAGACAATCATCGAATCAATTGTATCCGTAATCATCATCCCAAACATAAAAACTAATCCTAATATTAAAGGTGTATATTCACTAACATTTCCTGCTGCTAAGGACCAGACTGCTGTTTGACTTACTGTCTCTGCAGCCAAGGCAAATAAAGCACCTACTAAAATAATTAGAAAAGGATTTGTCGTCCCCTTGGCAATTTTTGGTATAAACTTTCCTTTTAGTCCGCTTAGTTGAAACTCTTCTTGATTGTTTCTTGTCCGTAAAAGATTATATGTATTTAACGTTCCAATAAGGAATAAAGAAGTAATCGATACCCAAGATGCAATATTATCAAAATAAGCTGGGAATGAAAAATTCTCTATCACCATTCCTAAAATACCTGCTGTTAGTGCAACCATTCCTCCGTGTCCGAATGAAAATAATGTCCCTACCCAACGAGCAAACGAACTGCCCATTCTCCAATTATAACGAGTTTGTCCATCAATAAAGGCAAGATGATCAGCATCCAGCCCATGTCGAAGCCCCAATACAAAAACAAGTAAATACAATGATATAGTTTCCATAAAAAATTCCTCCTTATTTTAAACAGTTGCAACATAAAAAAAACAATCCTAACTGACAGATTAAGGATTTTTTTAGGACGTACAAATAGTAGACAAACTATGATGTCTGTAATTACCACCCCGAGATTAAAGATGATCCATTTATACAAGCCCCTTGACTAAACACGTAGCCCCTTTTTTGAAATCAAACTTTTTGAATTATTCAAAATATTACCTATTCCTTGCTTTCATAAAGAAATAAATTTATCGGTACACCCTTATAAGCGAGTGACATTTCCCTAATTAAGTGTGAAACCACCAATTCACTGTTTGGAAGATTTCCATCTAGTAAAATACCAGCGACCGTTCCACTGTGGGCGACAACGATTCCGCCATGATAGCGATTAGCCAACTGATCTAATAGAGGAAAAACAGGTTTTGGCAATAATTTTTGATTTACCCGTGCACTGAGGGTTGCTGCCTCACCAATATACGTTATATTTTTTTCCTTAAACCCTCTTTTAGCTAGATCAATAGCTTTAATGAATAGTTGTTGATCGTCCTGGCTGTATACTTTCGGAACTTCATTAAACTCTATTGTGTTGATCATACCTCCAAGATCAATACCAACGAGGATAAATGGGGGCAAGGTCCCAAAGCTTGCGATTAGCTGACCGGAAATATATTCATAGACCACGACATCCTCATACATTACCCCGTCGGTAGGTTCCACTTTTGCGGCAATCATCGAGATTATTTCATTTGTGAGAGGAATACTATAGCTGTCAGCAATTGCTCTTAATGTAGCAACAATATCCGCCGAACTGCTAGCCATGCCCTTACCGGAAGGGATATTGGAATGTATTTCGAGATACCCGCCTCCTCTTATTGCAAAAAGTTGGAGTAAGCTTTCCCCCGCTTTTTTCGCTTTCATTTTGGAGTTTACCCCCCTTATCCTGGAGGTGGCTGTGTCTGGAACAAATCTAGCCTCACTTCGTAAACTCTCGATTGGGAAAGTGATTAAAAACGGACGCTCTTCCATGATACCTTGGACCAATTCTCCAAATGTTCCATTGCAACTTCCTCTACCTATTTTCATTGTATTGACTTCTATCCCCCTACTTCATTCCCAGCTCTACTAATATCGAAAGTAACATAAATAACACTACACAAATGATGGAAGTAGTTTTCATAACTATTACTGTAAGTAAAATATCATCTGCTTTAATCTTCCGTAATGGTTCACCCATTTTTGCCCGTTCTGAGACTTTACCGAAATAATAATTCGTTCCGCCAAGTTGTATTTGAAGCGCTCCTGCGATTGTCGCCTCTGGGTAACCGCTATTTGGACTCGGATGAAGTTTCGCATCGCGTTTCATCATTTTCCAAGCGCCCAGTACATCGAGTCGTTTAATCAAACAAGCAAGCAGCATCATTCCAAATGTTAACCGTGCAGGCAAATAGTTTAATAGATCATCTAGTCGGGCCGATGCCCAGCCTAGATTTTGATATTTTTCATTCTTATATCCAACCATGGAATCTAACGTATTAACCGCTCGGTAAAACATAGCAAGTGGGGCACCCCCGATAAGGGCAAAGCATAATGGTGATATAATGGCATCAACGATGTTTTCGGCTACGGTTTCCACTGCCCCGCGCGAAATTTCACTTTCCTCAAGGTTTTCTGTATCTCTTCCGACAATCATTCCCAGACTTTTTCGTGCAGCTCTTAAATCCTGATTTTTCAAATGGCGAAATACTTCCAACCCTGCATCAGCCAAACCTTTAGTCGCGATCGTCGTTGAAATTAACCAGATTTCCACAATGACTGAATAGACGTGATTTAACTGATCAAGACCGTAAAGAACCAAAGTAATTATTAAATAGCTTCCACCAGCAATTAAAATAGGAAATAAGAGTCCTGCCAGTTTCATATACTTTTCCTTTACGGTGAAAAAACGAATCGCTTTTTCCAAACGACTAATAAACTTTCCAATGATGACCACCGGATGTAGCAGTATTCGAGGGTCACCAATGATTCGATCAATAAGATAAGCAAAAACAATATAAATGGCATGAACTAACATCGAATTCTAAGCCCTCCTGATTCCTTGCTGCTTCACATGTGTCATCATAACAGCTGCTATTTAGCAATCCGCTCCTACCTCATTAGTAACGCTAATCACATGCAGATGATTTTCTTGAATCACCATAATCAAAAGATTCACTTCCTCTATTAAACTGGTTTTCTGGTTTTCTGGTTTTCTTCTACCAGTTCCTTTTCAGTTAACCACATGAGATGATTAGACAGCCAACGAAGAAATATAACCAACTATAATAAGATCGTATACTTGAAAGAAAAACTTGAACGAAAGTGGGTTCCGGCTCTTGTAATACGCCTCATTCAGTTGGACGTAAGTTTCTTATGGCTATCAATGCTTCTTTTTATTTCTTGATCGGTTTTGAACTCCGACTGCATCAAAAAGGACTCGGCTTTCATAAAAGAAAGCCAAGCGTTTGCGGAAATAATGACATAAATTAGGGACATAATGGATTAACCTCTTTGCTTACTTCAATTAAAGCTTGAATCAAGCATTGATTTTCTTCTTCTGTACGAATCGCAATCCGAAAATCTTGATCCGTTAGTCCCGGATACATGTTACAGGAACGGATTAAAATTCCTTTATGACCCATGCGCCACTGTAATTCAGTTGCCGTAATGCCAGCTGTTATCCTAACTAACAGAAAATTCGCTTGTCCCGGAAAAACCTTCCACCCAAGCTTCTCTTCAATGGCTGTTTTGACATAGCTTCTTTGCTTTTGAATTAGGGTAATCGTTTCTTCCTCGTATACTTTTTCGTTTAGGACCGCTTCTCCGGCCAATAGGGCCATTTGATTGACACTCCAAGTTACTTGTTTCGCCTGTAGCTTTACGATCAGGGATGGTTCAGCCACCATATAACCGAGCCGAAGACCGGGGATTGCATAAAACTTTGTCATCGATCGAACCAAGATTACTTGTTTCCAACTTTGCAATTCCTCAAGCAAAGTGATTCTTGATTCGTTTGGTAGAAAATCTATAAATGCCTCGTCTATTATCAAATATGTATTTGTCTTCTTTGCCTGTTCTGCCATCTCGACAAGCTCTTCCTTCGAATATGTGACACCAGTAGGATTGTTAGGATGTCCCACAAATACAAGATCGGTTTTCGCTATTAATTGAAGGAATTCTGACCTATTAGGCTTAAAATCATTTTCTTCTTTGCCAACAATTGGGTTGATGGTAGCACCATAAGCTCTAGCTAGCTGTTCGTACTCCGAGAAGCAAGGATATACGACTCCCACTGTTTCTGGCTGCAAGGCTAATATCGCAAGGGCGATACATTCTGCTGCTCCATTTCCGATCAAAATCTGTTCTGGTGAAACAAAGTGTTTTTCTGCCAACTTTTGTTTAAGAACACGATGTGCGGGATCGGGATAATGAACAATCGATTCTAGTTGCTCCTTTATCAACCTCAATAAACAAGTAGGTGGGCCAAGAGGATTGATATTCGCACTGAAATCAAGGAGCTGAGATGGATCTTTACGAAACAATTGTTGGGCTGTCAGTAAATCCCCACCATGTCCAAATTTTTCAATATAGACCATTAAAATTCAATTCCCTTCACGGCAGGAATTCCTTCGTTATAATAATGCTTAACGGGCTTCATTTCGGTTACTAAATCCGCACAAGCAATGATTTCTTCTTTGGCTGATCGTCCGGTAATTACTAAATGCATTCCCTTAGGGCGCTGTTGAATCAACTCAATTACTTCTGTTAACGGAAGTACATCGTCTATTAGGAATTTATCAATCGCCAGAGCATTATTTAATTCATCTAAAATGACAACATCATAGCCTCCAAATTGAACCTTTTCTTTCGTAAAAGACCACGCAGTTTTTAGAGCTTCCCGATGTTCCTCTGGTGTTTTCGTCCATGTAAAGCCGATTCCTGTCTGCACGATTTCAATCCCTAATTTTTCAAACGTAATTTTTTCCCCATATGTTCGTTCAGGGGATTTAATAAATTGAATCATCACCACCCGTTTCCCCCTGCCTGCTGCACGAACTGCGAGCCCAAGAGCAGCCGTCGTTTTTCCTTTTCCATCACCTGTGTATACTAATGTAAGGCCGCTCTTAGCTTTGTTTTTTGTGATTTCTTCCATCCGCTTCACTCCTTGTTACAGCCAGACTGTCTTTTCTTCAAATGATGTCCGAATCGGCACCTTCGCTTTTTTTATTACTTCTAGATCAGGATAACCGATAAACAAATTTCCGATGATTTTCTTGTTTTCGGGTGAGCCAATAAACTCATACATTCGTTGGTCACGCACAAGACCGACTCCTCTTGTCCGCCAGACAAGACCTAATCCCAACTCTTTAGCGGTAAGCCACATCGAATGGATCGCACAGCAAACGGCATATTCATTATCAGCAGATGCCTCTTCATCGTCTGGAACGATGTCAGCGGTAACGACAATATGGACCGGTGTTGTTTTTAATACCTTTAAGGAGCTTTCAATTAAATTTGGTTTCGTTGGAAAGCGTTCTTGTAAATATTCATAGGCTAACGCTTCATAGCGTTTTTTTGCTTCACCTTTAATTACATAAAAGCTCCATGGTTCACGCATTCGGTCATTCGGTGCCCATGTCGCTGCTTCTAATAAGGTGTGAATCTTTTCGTCCTCGACCTCTTGAGGTGCATAATCACGGATCGCTCTTCGGTTTTTGATTTCTGCTAAAATCGACATGTTAGCCCCTCCCTATCCCAACTAATTGTTTTTCTTCTGTTTCTTGAAACCAGCGTATTTTCTCGCGAAGGCCTACCACATCACCTACAAGAACAATCGCTGGATGAGTAATCCCTGCTTCTAGTACCAGTACTTCGATATCCTTTAAACTTCCGGTCACCGTTTTCTGCTTATCTGTGGTACCCCATTGGATAATGGCGGCTTTCGTATCAGGACTTTTTCCATTCTCTATTAATCGCGAAACAATATAAGGTAAATTGCCAATTCCCATATAAAAGGCAATCGTATCGATTCCTTGAGCGAGAGCTGACCAATTTATTTGATCCCCATCCTTTTCTGCACGGCTGTGGCCAGTGACAATCGCGAAAGTGGAAGCAAAATCGCGGTGGGTTACCGGAATTCCTGCATAAGCAGGCGCTGCAATACCAGCTGTAATCCCCGGTACTATTTCATAGTGAATCCCATGTTCTACAAGAACTTCCGCTTCTTCACCGACACGGCCGAAAACGCAAGGATCTCCTCCTTTTAATCTAGTGACTGTCTTTCCCTGACTAGCTTTTTCAATTAACAGCTGATGAATTTGATCTTGAATGAGTTGATGTTTCCCTGGCAGTTTTCCGCAAAATATCAACTCTGCCTCCGCCTTTGCATACTTAAGCAGTTCTTCATTTACTAAACGGTCATATAAAATTACATCCGCTTGTTGGATACACTCCATCCCGTAAACTGTGATCAGCTTAGGGTCTCCCGGACCAGCACCAACAAGATACACTTTTCCATTTGTCATTTTCTCGCTCCTTCCTAAATCATTCTTTCGAAATTCCAGCTGATGCAAAAGTGGCCATTTCTTTCAGCATTAAGGTCGCTGATTGTAAGATTGGAAAGGCTATTGCTGCCCCACTTCCTTCTCCTAGCCGCAAATCTAAATCAAGCAGTGGCTTCTTGCCTAATAACTGTAGGGCAATTTCATGTCCAGGCTCGACGGAACGATGGCCGACAATCATATACTCCGCTGCTGTCTCACAGATTTCCTTTGCCAAAAGAGCTGCAATCGTGCAAATAAAACCATCTACTAATATAGGAATGCGGTTTTGTGCGGCGCAGAGCATTGCGCCTGTCATTCCGGCAATTTCCAAACCGCCAATTTTTGCTAAAATATCAATAGGATCATTCCTGTCAGGGTTTCTTTCCTTTAGTGCCCTTGTAATGACCTCTTGTTTATGACGAATTTTTTCTTGTGCAATCCCTGTGCCTCGCCCGACGAGTACATCGATGTCTAGACCGCTTAAAACCGCTGCAATCGCACTGCTTGACGTCGTATTACCTATCCCCATCTCACCAACAATAAGGCATTTGATTCCTTTTTGAATCATCTCTTTTGCGCGTTCATAACCAACGGCGATGGCTTGTTTTGCCTCTTTTCTTGTTAATGCATCCTGTTGACAAAAATTATTCGTCCCATAGCGAATTTTCTGATTCACAAACCCGTCAGCCTCAATATCTGCTGCCACACCAATATCGACGACTTCAAACATAGCTCCGATTTGTTTGGAAAAAACATTGATGGCCGCTCCGCTGTTTAAAAAGTTTTTGACCATTTGCACGGTAACTTCCTGCGGGAAAGCGGACACTCCTTCTTCCACTACACCATGATCAGCGGCAAAAACGATCACACCTGGTGGTGAAACGACCGGGAATGCTTCAGATGTTATTTCTGACAGATGAATGGCTAATTCCTCTAATCTCCCCAAACTGCCCGAAGGTTTTGTTAACGTTTCGATATACTCACGAACTTGCTGTCCCACTTCTCTATCAAGAGACTGGATTCCTGTTATTAAGCTATTCATTAGGTGATCTCCTTTTTTGATAATCCATCATTAAATGTTCAATGACATCCAGCTTAACGTGTCCCCTTACATGCTCTGCCAGTCGGTCAAACGCTTCTTCCCGCAATTGGTTAAAAGATGGGCGCATGTAGATGGGCTCCAAACCTTTTTTACGACGGAGTTGATTAAGTAATTCCTCACGAAACTCATCATTATGGAATATCCCATGAAAATAAGTACCAATGATCGTTTCGTCTGGGGAATGACAACCATCCCATTTTTCATTAGTAAAAATAAGACCTTTGGAGGCTCCGGTCGCCACGGTTTCACCCATATGAATCTCGTAACCTGTTACATGGAAGTTTTTTCCGAAAAGATGCAAATTTCCATTTGATAGGTTTGTCGTCTTTTCTTTCGTAATGGTAGTTTCAATTGGCAGTAGTTGAAGGCCTTCACTTTCTTTATGTAAAGACTCGATCGCTAATGGATCCTCGATTTTATCACCGAGCATTTGATAGCCACCGCAGATTCCGAAAAGAACGGACTGTTTCTCATCGCTTATTTCTGCTATTTTTTGAGCGATGCCGCTTTTACGTAAAAACAGCAAATCTTCAATTGTATTCTTGCTGCCCGGTAGAATGACCAAATCTGGTTGATGTAATTGATCTGCTCTTGTTATAAAACGGACATGACAATCCGGCTCAGCAAAAAACGGATCGACATCTGTGAAATTGGAGATTTTCGGATACTGAATCACCGCGATATCCAATTCTTTTTCAGAATTTTGGGTATGTGTATATTGATTTAAAATCACGGAATCTTCGGCATCAATATTTAGATTCTCCAAGTAAGGAATTACGCCGAGAATGGGTTTTCCTGTATATTCCTCAAACCACGTTAATCCAGATTCTAGCAAGCTGAGATCCCCACGGAATTTATTAATAATTACCCCTATTACACGATCGCGGTCCTCTTGTTCCATCAGCTGAAGGGTTCCTACTAAACTAGCAAACACTCCACCTTTTTCGATATCCCCAATTAAAATCACAGGGGCATCCGCCATTTTGGCGACCCTCATATTCACCAGTTCCCGGTCATTTAAATTAATTTCGGCCGGACTACCAGCCCCTTCAATGACAATTCGGTCATAATTTTTGGAAAGGGTGGACAGTGATTGTTGAATAAGTTCCAATCCCATTTGAAAGAATTCCCTACGGTACCTTCCTGCTTCCATATTTCTAAATGGTTTACCGTGGACGACAATTTGGGATTGGTTATTCCTGTTCGGCTTTAGTAGAATTGGGTTCATATCGGTAGTTGCCTGAATATATGCAGCTTCAGCCTGGACTCCCTGTGCTCTACCGATTTCTTTCCCATCCACTGTAATATAGGAATTTAACGCCATATTTTGTGATTTAAACGGAACGGTTTTATATCCATCCTGGGCGAAAATCCGGCAAAATGCAGTCACGACAACACTTTTGCCGACATCCGAATTGGTACCTTGAAACATAATTGGAAGAGCTTTAGTCATTTTGTTTAAACTCCTTACATTTCTTCACCCAATTTTTGACAAGCTCAGGGCATGAGCCAAAATGAAAATGGGTATAACCTGCAATTAAATTCCCTTTCTGATAGCCCTCCTGCTTAAACCCACGCATTCCTTTCGTTTGGTAGGCCGGTTTGAAGACCGTTCTCGGATGAAAAGTGGAGTAGTGAAATTCATGGCCTCTTGCACTCAGATTTCCCGCTAACAAGAAATTTTCTTTTTCTGCAGTGATTTCCCGGTATCCTAATGCTGCTAGTTTTGTCTGCATTTTCACTATTCCAGGGATGATCCCGACCATTTTGTAACTTGTTTCATCGGTTGTTTCCAATGATTCAGTTAAGTACATAAACCCGCCGCATTCCGCCAAGGTTGGCAGTCCTTTTTCGATGGCCGATCGAATCGAGTTGTTTACGTCTGTCTGTTTTGATAGCTCCTCGGCAAATTCCTCTGGGAAACCACCACCAATATACAGACCATCGACTTGTTCCGGCAGGCATTCACCTTTTAAAGGAGAGAACTCGATTAGCTCGGCTCCAGCGGCTACTAACATGTCGAGGTTTTCCTGATAGTAAAAATTAAAAGCGGCATCCCGTGCGACAGCAATTTTTACAATTGGCTGTTCCGCTCTTTTAAACTGGGATTCTTTTATTTTTAAACGGGGGGCTTGTGCCAATTCATATAACGAATCTACATCAACCGTTTCAAGGACTAAATCACCTAGTTGTTCAAAAAATGGATCCAATTCTCCTCGTTCAACGGATGGGATCAACCCTAAATGTCGTTCCGGAATCGTGAGTTCCTCGTTTCTTTTTAAATAGCCAAGGACGGGAATACCGCATTCTTGATCAATCGCAGTTTGAACGATTTTAAAATGCCCTTCACTACCCACCCGATTGGCGATTACACCGACAATATTTGCTTCCTTCAGAAACGTTTGAAATCCCTTCACAATGGCCGCTGCACTACGGGCCATGCTGGCACAATTCACAACCAAAATAACCGGACTTTCGGTGACGAGGCTGATTTCGGCAGTTGATCCTGTATTATTTAGAGGATTTTTCCCATCAAAGAATCCCATTACTCCTTCTATGACGGAAATATCCGCCCCATTACTAGCACGGTTGACAATTTCTTTGACCATTTCATGATTGAGCATCCAGCTGTCAATGTTTCTTGATGTTCTTCCCGTGACGGCCGTATGATAAGTTGGATCGATATAATCCGGACCACATTTAAAGCCCTGGACGGTATAGCCCTTTTTCCTTAAAGCAGACATTAGCCCGATTGTCAGCGTCGTTTTTCCGACACCGCTGCCTGTCCCTGCAATCACAAGTCTACGAGTAGACATCCTATTTCCCTCCTTTTTTCAATAGGGAATCACCGCAACTGATATAGTGACATTACCTGATTTCTTCTTCATCAATGTTAGATGTTTTGCTCCGCTGTACAATAAAGCAGCTGGCTCACTGACGCCATATGCACCTGTAAATTTAAAAACTGTTTCAGAAGGGTTCTCTAGCTTAATGGCATTCAATTCATCTGGTGTGTAATAAATAAACTCCCAGTCGTTTTTGTTCACTACTTCGAGCAGTCCCACTTCATCCTTTTTTAGATCAATTGTACAAACGGCTTTGACACTTTTTTTTGAAAACTGTAATTCCCCAAGCGTTTCGTCGATTACTGCTTCGATTTCCGCTGCAGTGGTACCGCGGTTGCAGCCCACCCCAAGGACAATCACCTTTGGTCGATATAAAACGCCATTCTGTAAAATGTTCTCTTCGTCTTCGGATAAATTCCGATGAGTTACTACTAAGGCAGCATCTGGCTTTTGGGCTAGTGCTTCTTGGATCGATGAATAAGGTTGAATATTCATCGGTAGCGGACGGTCATATGGCCACCAGTCTTTTTCGCCTGACTCCTGAATGACGGCGATTTTTTCTTCATTCACAACCGAAGCGCTAACGGGCGTCAACTTATCAGCGGAGTCCCAAACCCAGCCAAATCGTTTTCCAAACAAATCAACCGCAATGGTTTCCTGAACATCTGAAGCTGTTGTAATAATGGGACGGGCCTGTAAAGTAGCCGCTACTTCTTTCGTTAGTTCATTGGCACCGCCGATATGGCCTGAAAGCACGCTAATCACATGTTCTCCCTTATCATCGATAACGACAACCGCAGGATCTGTTTTTTTATCCTTTAAAATAGGTGCAATCATTCGTACCACAGCTCCAAGGGAAATAATGATGATTAGTCCTTTATAGGCCTCGAAAAGAGACGGTAGAAGAAGGCGAACGCTTCCGGTAAATAATTGGATGTCTTTGTCCTTCTCATCACCAATTTCAAACTTCGCCATATAGTACACATCAGCATTTTGAAATGAATGTAAAAGCCTACGGGCCAGTTTGACCCCATGCTTTGTAATGGCTACAATCGCATAGTCCCCCTTCTGATGGATGAGTGCCCTTTGCGCTTCTTGGAGCTCGATCATTACGATTCGACCCCCTTGCGGAATCCGTGTGTAAACGTTTTGTCATATAGCTTAGAACGATAATCTTGTTTGTGGATGTTTTCATCTAATGCCCATCCGGCTAAAATCATCGCCTGTTTACGAATCCCGTTTACGCGCATATCCTCGTCCAAGTGTTCTAGTGTGGTTCGGACAATTTTTTGATCCGGCCACGACGCTTTATACACAACCGCAACAGGAGTATCCTTACTCCAGCCTGCCCCTGTCAATTCCTTGACAAGTTTCTTCGTTAGAGTAGCGCTTAAGAAAAGAGAAATCGTACAATGATGTTTTGCTAAATCCGCCAGCTTTTCAAATTCTGGCACAGGTGTTCTACCCTCGGCTCTTGTTAGGATCACGGTTTGTGTTAAATCAGGAATTGTCAGCTCAGCTTGAGCAGCCGCGGCGGCCGCAAACACAGAGCTCACACCTGGAACAATCTCTATTTCGATTCCTCTCTTCTTTAACAATACGATTTGTTCCATAATTGCCCCATAGACAGCTGGATCGCCCGTGTGGACACGAACAACCTTTTTCCCTTGCAGAATTCTCTCAGCCATGACGTCAACCATTTCTTCTAAGTGCATCCCGGCGGTTTTCAATATTTCGGCGGAAGATTTTGCTTTCGCAATTAAGTCTTCGTTTACTAGAGAATCCGCATATAGAATGACATCTGCCTCCTGAAGATGCTTAAGACCTTTTACTGTAATTAAATCAGGATCGCCTGGTCCCGCACCAATGATATAAAGCTTCATTTTCTCACCACCATTAATGTTAAATATTCTAGCTCTGCTCCTTCGAGCTCATCTGCCCTCCAAATAATTTCTTCATCCGATGTTACCTTCGTGACAACTGAAGCCTTGTCAAGCAAATCTAAATCACGTAATACTTCTAGCATTAAATCAATCACTTTTGCTACTTTTATAAAAATGACACAATCATTGTCTTGGATGACTTTTCTCATCGTTTCGTAGTCATCCCGTGCTGGCACAATCGCCACATGCTCATCCCCATCTGCTAATGGAATTCCAAGTCTGGAAGCTGCACCGTTAATGGACGAAATCCCCGGAACAACTTCAATCGGAACTTGTGGGTACTTCTCCTGCATCAAACGCATCATATGAATAAACGTACTGTATAAAAGAGGGTCCCCTTCAGTTACAAAAGCTACATCTTTTCCTTCCTGCAGCTTCGCCCATACATTTTCTACGGTTTCCGTCCATTTTCTTTCCAATGTAGCTGGATCCTTTGTCATCGGAAAGACAAGGCCGAGCATTTCTTTTTCGTTCGGCTGAAAATAAACATCTATAATACGATGAGCATAACTTTTGCTGCCCTTTTGTTTTTTCGGATAGGCAATAACCGGTGATTCCTTTAATTTACGAAATGCCTTAACGGTAATGAGCTCTGGATCCCCCGGGCCAACCCCAAGGCCGTATAATGTACCTAACATGTTTACTCCCCTTCCTTGCGCCAAGCTTCTATTATATAAATTGGATTTAATGCATCGAATCTTGTTAAATTTAAAATGGGCTTACTTCTGGATATTTGAGCAAGTGTAATATTCGTCTCATATCCTCGCTCTTTAAACAAAAGCATCGCTTCTGATAGATTTTCAATCGTAACGGCATTTAAAACAATGCGTCCACCCGTACTCAAGCGGCTACAGCAAATTTCCAAAACGTCTTCCATCCCGCCTGCCGTCCCGCCAATAAAAACTGCATCCGGATCCGGGAAGGTTTCTAACCCCTCTGGTGCTTTTCCATGAATAAGTGTTGCATCGACACGGAACTTTGCTAAATTTTGCTTACAGTTTTCTAGGTCGCCCTCGTTTTTTTCGATCGCAAACACTTGTCCTTCCCTAGCGATTTTCGCTGCCTCAATCGCTACAGAACCTGTGCATGTTCCAATATCCCAAACAATGCTATCTTCTTTTAACCTTAAGGCGCTAATGCTTAATGTGCGAATTTCCTTTTTAGTAATTAAGCCTTTATCTGGTTTTCGCTGTAAAAATTCCGAATCATCAATGCCAATCGACCAATGTGGGCTTTTCCCCTTTTTCTTAAGAATGACTACATTTAGAGGTGAAAACTCCTCATCACTCATTTCTGCAAGGGTAAACCAGCGGCATCGTTCCTGATCACCACCAAGGTTCTCGCCCACAAACGCCTCATATTCAGACATGCCAAAGGAAAGCAAATACTGAGCGATTTTATTTGGAGAATTTTCTGTGTCCGTTAAGATTGCGACTGTTGTTTTCCCATCGACTCGCTGTGCCAGCCCTTTTATACTCCTACCGTGAACACTAGTAAAATAAGCATCCTGCCATCTTTCTTTCATTCTGGCAAAAGCTAGTTGGATTGAACTTATATACGGATAAATTTCCAAATCGATTTTAGTAGATAAATAGCTTCCAATTCCATAGAACAACGGGTCTCCGGAAGCTAGAATCACTACATTTCTAGTCTCCGATTGAAGCCGTTCCACTAGAGAATAAAGCCCACCTTCAATCACCATTTTTTCGCCAGTAAATTCAGAAAAAAAAGAAAGTTGCCTCTTTCCTCCTATTAATAATTCACTTTCATTAATCCACTTTTCGTACATCGGGAGCAGACTGACTTTCCCTTCGTCCCCAATGCCGATCATTTTAATTGATGCCACTTTTTCGAACCGCCTTTCCTAACAATTGCCCCTTCATGGTATATAAAGTTGTATCTATGTCAATCCCTCCATCGACTTCCTTTAACGCAGCGCAGCAGCAATAGTCGCTAAGCATTTCGAAAAAGGATAGATGGCCTTGTGCTGTCATCAAATCACCCACCTGTGATGCTGTATTGGCAGTTCGAATTTCCTCTACCAGGGTAGTATCAGCACCTGTACGGCTTGCCACCTCAGCTAAAAAATCAAAATCTATCGGGGCACTTTTCGAGTGAACCATCATGATCCCCATTGCCACTTTTGAGAATTTCCCCATCATGCCGACCATCGAAACTCTTTTAACCCCTTGCTTCTTGCATTGTTTAAGGGTAAACCCAACAAAATCACCCATTTCAATAAAAGCTTCCTCAGACAGCTCGGGGAATTGTTTCATAGCATTTTTCTCGCTCCGCCCACCTGTAGTAATGACAACATGCTCGCAACCACTGGCACGGGCAACACTAATAGCTTGGATGATACTAGCTTTATAAGCAGCTGTGGAAAAAGGAACGACAATCCCGCGGGTTCCGAGAATAGAAATCCCCCCAATGATTCCTAAGCGTCCATTGAGAGTTTTTTTAGCAATTTCTTCACCATCAGGTACGGAAATAACGATTTTAATACCTCTTGTAATCCCGAATTCTTTTAATACCCCTTCTGCCGTATCAAGGATCATCTTACGAGGAACGGGATTAATCGCGGCCTCTCCAACAGGAACGGGCAAGCCATCCTTTGTGACGCGGCCAACCCCAATTCCCCCATCCAGCACGATGCCTGGTTCATCGAGCCATGACACAGTGGAAATAATCAAGGCTCCGTGGGTGGCATCTGGGTCATCTCCTGCGTCTTTAATCGTACTAGCGGTTACTGATTGGTCCTCTACATCACAGCTTTCTATCTGGAAAGTTGCAAACCGCTTGATTGGCAAGTAAATCGTTGATTCTGTTTGAGGTTCTCTTGTAATTAATGCCGTCAGCGCTGCTTTGGTGGTAGCTGTTGCGCAGGCCCCAGTCGTATATCCTTCCCGAAGCTTTCCTTTTGGTACTTCCTGCATCGGTTATCCCTGTTCAGCCATAATGGAAATGGCATTTAATGCAGCTACGGTCACGGTACTGCCACCTTTCCTGCCAATATTAGTGATGAATGGGATATCAAGCTTAGCTAGTTCTTCTTTTGACTCAGCTGCAGAAACAAACCCAACAGGCAATCCAATCACAAGACCTGGTTTTGCTTCTCCTTCTTTAATCAAACGGATCAGTTCGAGTAGAGCGGTTGGAGCATTCCCAATGGCAAAAATACCGCCATCTGCTTCTTTAATTGCCTTCCGCATTGAAATAATCGCCCTTGTCGTATTTAGCCGTTTGGCTTCCTGGATGACATCCGGGTCGGAAATATAGACCTTAATTTCTCCTCCAAATTTTTCAATTCGTGCTTTATTTGCTCCGCTTTGAATCATTTGAACATCTGCAACGACCATTTTTCCGCTTCGAATTGCTCGAATACCGGACGAAATAGCGTCAGGATGAAAGAGGACGCTTTGCCCAAGTTCAAAATCAGCGGATGCATGGATGATCCGTTGGACGACTGGATACTGCTCCTCTGTAAAAGGATGCTCCCCAATTTCTTCATTAATCATTTCAAAACTTCTACCTTCAATCTGTTCTGGTTGGACGGTTAAAGGTTTAAATTCAGTACGAAAATCCATTTCTCTCACTCCTGTATTAAAATGATTGTTCTGTAGTGACGATTGGTGTATTATCAATCTTTTTATTTAATTCTGCGATGACATCGATAAAATTAGCATAGACGGTTCCATAATTCAGTTTCGGGCGGCCAATAAGAATAACCTTAATCCCCAGCTCCTTGGCAGCTTCCACCTTTTCATCGACCGATCCGACTTTCCCGCTCTCTTTAGTCACCATTAAGGTGACGCCATATTGCTTATATAAAGCTTTGTCGAACTCTTTTGAAAATGGACCCTGCATTGCAATAATATTTTTCTGCGGCAGCCCTAGCTGCTCACATTTTTCCATATTATCTATACGGGGAAGCATCCTGGCAATCAAGCGAATGTCCGGGTTCCCTAAAAGTTTTTCTGTGAAAATTTGAAGCGTCTTGCTACCTGTAGTCAGCATTACCACGCCTTTATTGGTTGATGCAAGATCCGCAGCTTCCTCGTAGCTTTCGACTACTTTCATTTTGTCATATTGGAACTTTTGTGACTCGCGTTCATACCGAATATAGGTAATTTTCACCGTTTCGGCCGCCTTGATTGCATTTTTAGAAGCTTCTTCAGCAAACGGATGACTGGCATCGACAACAGCTTGAATCCCTTTTGTGGCAATCAACCCCACCATGTCTGCATCCGTTAATCTTCCTACTTGAACACATATCCCCACCTCCCTTAATTCAACTGCCGCATTTTCTGTGACTACTGAGGCAAGGAGATCGAAGCCTTCTTTTTTTATTTCTAAAGCAAGGGCTCTTGCATCACTTGTTCCGGCTAATACGAAGATCATCCTCTATCTCCAACCTTTTGCACCGTATGTTCGTGATCATAGTGGTGGTCATGATGATGATGGTGGTCGTGATGGTGGTCATGATCATGGTGGTGGTGATGATCGATATGTTCCATCACATTAAGACGGTATTGGCAAGTATCACAGTTCATTTTCACCTCATCACGTAGAGCTTCTTCCACCCGATCGATTAAAATCGTCTGTAATTTTGGATGATAACCAAAATAGTCAGCCAACTGAATGTCAACAGAGGAATATTGCTTTTGAAGAGGAACCATCATATCTTCTAAGCGTTTAATCAGGATGCCAGTGAATAAAAAGTAAGGTAAGATTACTACTTTTTTTGCTCCCAGCTTAATACAGCGTTCGATCCCTTCATTCACTAAGGGATTGGTCACGCCCATAAAAGCAGGTTCGACGATTTTATAATTTGTTTTTTCCCATAGTAATCTAGCAATCTTATATAAATCACTGTTCGCATCGGGATCGCTTCCGCCCCTTCCTAACAAAAGGACAGCCGTATCGTCTTCGATGGATTCAACATTCTCGCCAATTTCCATTAATCTAGTTTTTAGAATTTCAAATGTTTCCTCATGAACACCAATTGGACGGCCATAAGTAAATTGAACAAGCGGATATTTATTCTTTGCCTCATCAATAGCTGCTGGAATATGAATTTTGGAGTGTCCTGCCTGTAAGAGCATGATTGGAATCACGACAACATGGTCGGCCCCTTTCTCTACACATAGATCGATACCTTGATTCACTGTTGGTCGTTCAAATTCTAAAAAACACGTCTCGACCAAATAGGAACCTTCCCAAGTCTTTCTCATCTCACGGATGAACTCACGAACCTGCTCATTTCCCTCTTGATCTTTACTTCCATGCCCCACAAATAAAATTGCTTTCACACTATTTACTCCCCTTTGTATGTAAATTCCTTACCTTCCAATTACTGCTCATCTTCTCTCATTTATTCTCCGCAGACAGCTGCTTCGATTTTAAGGTTTGGTGTGATATCTTGGTACACAAAACCTTTAATCTCTTTGACCCGTTTAAAAAATTTATAGAAACGTTCATTTGGATAGGCCTTTTGTTTGTACTCTTGAACAATCCCCTCTATTACCCCGACTATTTTGTCAGGTGCGATTCCTTCAGCTACGATTTGGCCTGGATGTGCGGTTCTTCCTGCTGTTTTGGCTCCTAGAAATAAATCAAACGCTCCCTTTCGATAAACAATGCCAATATCTTCTTTTACGGCTCCATAACAGGCCATTCCACATCCATTTACACCAAGTTTCAGTTCTTTTGGGAGTTCCATGCCACCAAGCCTTTCTTGAAGCTCATCAGCATAAGGAATAGAATCCTTTTTTTCTCCGTCACAAAAATCACAAGCTTTTACGGTTAATACGTCGCCAACAGGAGCAATCAAAAAGTTGGCTGCCGTTAGTTTTTCAATAATCTCATCAGGCTTTGAGGTTAAAATTTGCAACTTCATAAAATGGTCTTGTGTGTATTCCATCACTCCTTCTTCTCCGACAATTTCGGAAAGAATGGCCATCTGAAGTGCAGTAAATTTTTTATTAACGACACCAGGGCTGACAGCTACCTCAAAAATAGATTGAAAGTCTTGCTTCACAATTAAATCGTTTGTTCGTTCATAAGGCTCACCAACAATCATTTGCAAAGCTTCCTCAGCCAACTCTCTTGACGACTCTTTCACAGAGATTGGAGTGACTAGTTTCTTGTTTTGCGGCATTACATCTTCTGTTTGCTCTAGTGCCCATGGTTCGGCTTCCTTTTGCAGACGCTGATGCGGTTTCAACGGCTGAATTACTTGATTTAAAGTATATTTCCGCTGATAACCGCGCGGCGTGATCATCAATTCATCGTAGAAAAACGTTGAAGAGTTGCCAATTAAAACGGTGGTTAACATGCCAATTTCATGTTCTAACATCTCTTGCAAATTGGTTATAACGATCTTTTGACTATCACGGTATGCACTCTTTACTAATCCTACAGGTGTGTCTGGTGCACGATATTTTAATAGAATTCTTTGTGCTTCCATGATTTGCCGTGTTCTTCTCCCGCTTTTTGGATTGTATAAGGCAATTACAAAATCGGCTTGAGCGGCCGCTTCGATTCGTTTCTCAATTAAGCTCCAAGGTGTTAAATGGTCACTTAAACTAATCGTACAAGCATCATGCATAACCGGCGCGCCTAATAAAGCAGCACAAGAGTTGATGGCTGAAATGCCAGGGACTACCTCCACTCTTATCCCTGAGTCTTTTTTCCATCCTTTTTCAATTAGAACTTCGTAAACAAGTCCTGCCATTCCATATACACCGGCATCACCGCTCGAAATGACAGCTACCGTGTAACCAAGCTCAGCTTGTTTTACAGCCTCCTGGGCACGGCTCACTTCTTCAGTCATTCCTGTGCTAATGATTTTTTTTCCAGTTATTAATCCCTTAATTAAATCAACGTAGGTTTTGTAACCAATGATGATATCACTTTCTTTTATGGCTTCCTTTGCCCGTCCGGTAATATGTTTTTCGTCACCAGGGCCAAATCCTATAACCAATAATTTGCCTTTCACTCTATTACGCCACCTTCCACAATTTAAAAACTAGTATCCAGTTACTCGTTGTTAAATCTTTTCTTTAACTGCTTTTTGTACTCCTTCGATGCATTCCGACCCTTCTGGATGTATGAATCCAGAATCGGAATATTGATAGATCAAATGCTCCTTTAGGCAATGACCTTCTGCCAGATGACTTTTTACAATGGTAGCCCCCACTTCTGGGGTAACGTTTTTATACCAAGCCCCAGACGGATAGACGATGGCAACGGGAGCATCCTTACATCTCCCATTACATCTCGTTCTTGTTGTATGTACGATCGAATCTAAGCTTAAATTGGTGATTTCATTCCGGATCGCTTGAGTTGCTTCCTCCCCACCCTTTCTCATACAGCTGCTACCGTTACAAATTAATACATGCTGTTTCGTCCCTTGCAAATTCCAAGTAGTCATGTCACTCACTCCTATTCGTTTTTTTCAAAAAAAAGCACCCCTATGGACATAGGGATGCAGAAAAATATACACACAAAAAAAATTAGCGATGTAAGTTCAGCACTTCTACCTATGTTCCCGTAGGTTATTTCAAGCTATTAGGTATAGGCAGGTCTCCTGACTTAGGTTCATCATTCTACTTGCGTCTTCCCGAATTCCTTCAGTGACATCTGCAAAAGAACTCCCCCTTACAGTGGCGGGTACCGTGACGGATTTAAACCGTACTTCCCTATTAAGCACTAATTTCCAAAGTGCACCAATCCTAATCTATTCAATTGTTAAAAAGACTTGTTTCTTCTATAGGCATACAATAAAAATTAAAAAAGATTTAGAAGCAATAAAACAAAAAATCCGTCCAACAAAAGTTGAACGGATAAAACGTCAGCACAAAGAAAGTTAATAAATAAGCCTTTTTGTCCAAACGCTTCATCTTCTCAACCCCCGAAGAAATCGAAACTAAAAAAGCTAAGACAGGTCTCCTGACTTGTGTATCTTCCTACTTTAGACCCTTCCCAAAAACGTACTAATAAACGTTTTTAGTGGTTTGTCTATTTCGTCCACACTTACAGTTGCGGGGACAGTTCTGGTAATGCTCCAGATTCCCTATTAAGCCCTAAGGCATCTTAACTGAATGTTTGCAAATTTGTATTTAATTTATTAGCTATTAATATACTAGTCTATTAGATTTAATATTTCAAGAGTTTAATAACGTCATATGAGAAAACGCTACCATCCAATAACTTCAAATGTAATTGAAAGTAATATGGGGATCATTCGAAATTAATCTTTAAAACAAAAAAATAATATCAATAGATTTATTACGGTATCTTATTATAAAATTATAGTTTTTTGCAACTTTATTGTAAAATCCAGTGGATATACTATAAATTACAACATCTAAATTTTCTTTAATTCTTAATAGAATCATGATTTAGTTCATCAAAATATTCCTTATACCTTCTATGAACAGTAGCCCTACTTACTTCATAACCTAAACCTCGTAATGTAGCTGCTATTTCATGAAAAGTAAGTTTCTTGTTTCGAAGATTTATAATTTCTTCCACAGGCAGTTCTTTTTTCTCCCTACCTCCTAAATGATTATTTGATATATTCTTGTGAGGTTCGAAACCATTCTCGATGGCTCTACGCATTCCCCTGCTTATTTTATAATTAGCAATTCTTCGTTGAAACTCTTCTACTGTACTCAATATTTCCAAGACCATTAAATCCGCATCCGATAAAGATATCTCCCCTTGATCTTGAATTGTAAAAACTTTTACTGCCATTTTGCGTAATTCATGAATCAGGGCAATTTTCGAATGTCCCCTTCCCAATCGAGTATCGTCTTGTAAAAGTAAGATCTCTGCCTGTTTATCCTTAAATAATGCTAAAGCCTCAATTATCCCTTCCCGTTCTATATCAAATCCACTATGTCTCTCTTCTATGATTTTTATCACATCGAAATTTTGAATCTCTGCTAATTTTTCTAGCTCTTCTCTTTGTCTTTTTAAAGAGGTATCTTGAGTATTTTTTTCTGTACTAACCCGACAATAAATAATCGCTTTCAATTTTTCTCCTCCTAATCTACGAATCAGACTTAAGCAATTTGACCGTAAATAAGAAATTAACAAAGCATTAATCTTGTTCTTTTTTGAATAGCTTGAATAGACCTTCTTTTTCTACTTCAAAACCACTAGCCTGTTCGCCTATTGTTTCTAGAATACACATTCCCATCCGCTAACCTAATTTGGTTCATTAATTTGTTTATGTAATGAAGTTTCTTGTGAATCCTATGCTGTCATTACCCCTTTAAGTATATTAGTGCATTCATAAACTGTTCCCTCCATACGAACACGAAAACTACTTTAAGAAAAAATAGAACTAACGTTTGTATATCATATCCTATCATGATATAATGAAAAAAATAAAGAGGAACGTATTATCTACTTTATAGGTAAGGGGGAAATTCGAATGAACAAACTATCGAAAAGGCAAGCAGAAATTTTAGCTTATATTAAAGACGAAGTAAAAATTAAAGGTTATCCACCTTCAGTTCGAGAGATTGCTGAGGCTGTTGGTTTAGCTTCAAGTTCTACAGTACATGGTCATTTAGAGAGACTAGAACAAAAAGGCTATATTCGAAGAGATCCTACGAAACCGCGTGCAATCGAGATTCTTGGCGATACAGCTCCGGTTGTGAATGAAGTACAAGCATCATATAGTGAAGTCTATAACGATATTATTAACATTCCTGTAATCGGTAAAGTAACTGCAGGTATTCCAATTACTGCAGTCGAAAATGTAGAAGAATATTTCCCTTTACCGACATCTGTCGCTCCATCTAATGAACAAGTTTTTATGCTTCGAGTAGAAGGAGATAGCATGATCAATGCTGGAATTTTAAATGGCGATCTTGTAATCGTTAAAAAACAATTCACTGCGGAAAATGGAGAAATTGTTGTTGCCATGACTGAAGATAGTGAAGCTACTGTAAAGCGTTTTTATAAAGAAAGCGACCATTTTAGACTTCAACCTGAAAATGATGCCCTGTTTCCAATTTTATTAAAACAAGTATCAATTTTAGGAAAAGTAATTGGAGTTTATCGTACATATCATTAAACTTTTTAAGAGCAATTACATGATTATGTGATTGCTTTTTGTTTTTAGCATGCAAAGACATACCCTAATCAAACCGAAACTGACTTAAAATTAAGGGAGTTTCTTGTGAGTTGAAAAAACACATAAAGAAATCTATATTTCTGATGCAAGAAAAACTCAACCCGATAAATTGAAAACTGTATTAAGATTTCAAGTCAAAGAACGATAAATAAATTAAAAGAGCTTGGAATATCCAAGCTCTTTTAGTGTCGTTGAAATATAAATCCTACATAAACGAGCATCCTTTAGTGAAAATCAGCCTTTAAAAAATCTCTTTACGAATCTATAAACATAAATTTTTTCATTCACTATAACTCTCAAAAGTCTTCTCTAAATCATCTCTAAACGCAATTGCTAAATAATTATCGATTATATTTCTAGTAATAGGCGATTGAAATACTTGACTTTTATATGCCCCACCATCATATTCAATTATATCAATCTTATTTTCAACTTGTTCATTTTGCACTTCATCAAAATATTTAATACTTACTACTACCCCAGCGTCATCAATCGTAATTAATAACTCTCTTTGATTTAATAAGACCTCAATAACATTCTCTTTATCAATCATAATATCAAATTCACCATTCGAAACTTCTATTTCCTTTTTTAAAGACTCCCTTAAATCAACAAAATAAGATTCGAATTTCTCACACATCTTACTGTACGCCATATTTTCTGTAACAGTTTCTTTATATATAGCTTTTGTTTTTAAAATGAATTCCCTTTTAAAATCCATATTTCCACTCCTTGTAATGATATAATTGGAGCATTTATATATTATTACTATTCCTCATGCATAGAAAAATAGAATAACAGGAAGAATGTATTTAAAAAATTTTTTAACTAACTCTCCTAAAGTAATAAATTAATGATTACATCAGGACTTTTTACATACTTTTTATAAATAAACTATGAAAAAAACGAGAAACGTATGAAAGTATTTTAGATGGGATTTAGTAGTGGCTTACGATCATTGGGGTAATAAAAAATTTTTTTATCCTTCATTAAAAAAATAATTGCCGAAAAATCGTTTAATCTAATAATTTAACATAAATAATTTCTGGGTCGCCTTCATCTAAATGATCAATGAATCCACTTTTAATATATCCTAGAGATTGAAATACTTTTTGCATTTTAATATTTGATTTGTTAGTAGAAGAAAATAATTTCCTTTCTGAATAAAATTCAACATATTTCATGAGATTTTTTGCAATACCCAGTCTCCTCATTTCTAGTGAAACAATGATCAAATCAATAAATAAATGGCCAAAGAAAAATTTATGATAAATTAGAAAACCTACAATCCTTTTATTTATTTCACATACGAGGCATCGATTTTCTTCTATCGAGCTTTTAATTAGATGTTCTCTAATTCGACTGTCAATAATTTGAGAATCCAAAATTACGATTGATTCACAATCATTCATTTTTGCATGTCTAATTTCCACTTTCGTCCCCTCTTCCTAAAATGGTTATAGTTACTTTTCGATAAAACACCCTCAAACCCTTTTATGTATTAATTTAAATGTAAAAAAACCTGTATATAAAATCATACAGGTCATTTAAATAAAGAATATCTTATAAATTTGTTGGATTGAAAAGTTTCCCCCACGTTTTTACTCCAACAATTCCATCAACTACTAAATCATTTTTTCTTTGAAAATCTTTTACTGCTTTTTCAGTTAGTATCCCAAAAATCCCATCCACTTTAACGCCAACTTTTTCTTGAATTTCCTTTACTCGCTCTCCTCTTGATCCTTTTTTTAAGATTCCTTTATAAGGATGTAACTCAACTTGAATAATTTTTTTATATAATCCATTTTTAATATTTGCATTATTAACCGAGATGAGCACATCTGCGTAATTAGGAGCTACTGCCCATCCTGCTTGAGCTATCGCCTTAAATTGTTCATCTGCAGTTTTGTATGTTTTAACTTTACTGTACCTCGGATTATTTAAAATAAAATCAACATATCCCTGAATTGGATCATTATATTTTATATAATACCCGCCTTCATTTTTAGGCCTAGCTGTTCCTCTACTACTAAGAGGTAAGCCTGGATGCCACGTCTGACCTGCGATATTGTTATTTTCCTTAAAATTTTTGGACGTAAAGTGTGCTGTTTCTACTTGCCATTGGGTATAAATCATTTCAGGTAACCAGCCAATTTTTTTGGAAACTTCTTGGGCATATTGGAAATATTTAATTGTATTAGACACTATAGACCTATTCCTCTCTTTAAAGTGCTTGTCCTATAGCGTATTCATTTTTTTTATTCTTGGTACTAAGGAAATAGTATAAAAGTAGTGAAATTTTAACTTTCTTTTATTTAACAACAAGTAAAGTTTCTTCATACAATAGTTAAAAATTGGAGCTGATAAAATGACCAATTGGATATATATTTCAACATCGAACCGCCAATTAAAACTTTTCGACGGCAACAAATTAATAAAAACTTATCCAATCGGTGTCGGTAAAATGCTTACCCCTACTCCTTCAGGTACCTACACAATTATTAATAAAGATCCTAATCCTGGTGGACCTTTTGGGGTTCTTTGGATGGGACTATCTGCTCCACACTACGGAATTCATGGAACTAATAATCCTGCATCAATTGGTCATTTTGTTTCGCATGGTTGCGTTCGTATGTATAATAAGGATGTTCTTGAATTATCTTCAATGGTTTCAATTGGTACAGGTGTCGTTATTCATCAATAAATATGATTTTTAATAGATTAAAAGGTGCAATAGAAATTTAAAACCCCTACTCTACTGTTAGGGTTTTCAGAGTGTTAAAATATATTGTAGTCAATATAAAAAAAAGAAACATTAAATGAATTTCAAGGAAAAATAGTATATTTATTATTTTTTATTATCTTATTGAAAAACCAGTGGGTATTGATTGAAATATAAATGTTTTAACTAACTGTCAAAAATCAAAAATCTCTCCATTGAATATTCTAATCTTTATAAGTTTATTATTTTTTATTAAGAAATTGATTGGAACGAAAGGTTGCTCGACTCCTATGGGAGATGCGGGAAGGCTGAGACCCCACAGGCGGCGCCGAGGAGGCTCAGGTCTCGCCCCATGGAAAGCGAGCAACCTGTAGTGGAAATCACTGAGACACAACTTACTTATCAAAATTTAATTGACAAATTCTTTTTTCAACAGCGTGAAGACCCCTACTCTACTGTAATGGTTTTGGTAAATGTCGATTGTTTCCAGCTTTTTAATCAATTTAAAAAGTTTTCGTCCTCTTTAACAAATCATACAGCAATCTAGATATTAAGACATTAGACTAAAATCCTTCCAGATTGTTACTGATAATAGTTCATGGGTAATATCTTTACTAAACCAAGTTTCATTCCATTCTCCCTGACTTCTTTCAAATCTCGTTCGTTCTTCATATTCTTCAATACTTCTATACTTAATAAATAAATTGATATAATAATATTGCTCATCTTCTCTTTGCATAAAATTCATTCCAATATTCGATGGTTCTGAATGAAATTTTGGATGCGCTGACTTTTTTAATCTTGATTTAAAATCCTCTAAAAACTTCTTTTCAAATTTATATTCAAATAAGACGGTTATCAATGATTCAACTCATTTCTATTATTAGTTGTCTAGTAGCTAATCACTATTATAAGTATTCAACTTCTTATTTATTCTTTATACATAATCAATTTAATTCGTGAAGATAATATATAAAAATAGAAATTTCTAGAGGTGCTCATGGAAGAAACAAGCTCACCTAACTCATCTGAAAGCATTACTAGTCTTATTTGGAAATTATCAATTGGTTCTGCATTAGCATGGGAAATCTCAAAATTATTTGGTTCGTCACATCCATACTTAGGTCCAGTTTCACTTATACTTACGGTTCAATCGACAATTGACAAAACAATTAGTTTATCAATCAAACGCGTAATTGGAACAATGATTGGAATTGGTATTACTGTAATCATCGCTAGTTATATGAAAGTCACTGGTTGGAACTTAGGACTTTTAATTTTAATTGGTACATATATTGCTTACTATTTAAAATTAGACAAAAAAGTACTTCACCAGGTCGCTCTAACGATTCTATTTGTCTTTGCATTTGAACACAAATCAAAGGATTATGCGATGGATCGGATGAGGGACACGCTTGTAGGTGTCTTGACTGCTGGATTAATCCAGTTCGTTTGGTCTTCATTCACTTCAAGGAATAAAAAATTGAAATAGCCTAAATCTAAACCGGAATTGGTCACTTTCCAAGTGTAAAGAGGATTAAATAAAAATGCTTTTTAATTCAATCCTCTTTATTCTTTAGGTTATTCGATTGTACAATAAATCTTCAGTCTTCCACGTTCTCATAAAAGACAATTCGATTACCAAATGGATCTCCAACCCGTACCTCCCGTGTTTTCCAAGGAGTTTCTTCAATGCCTGGGCGAGCATATTTATATTTTTTTGAGAGTAACTTTGAATGAAGTAAGTCCAAATTTACTACCTCAATTCTAAGTGCAGCACCTGGACTACAATCACCATGGTGCTCAGAAAGATGTATGACACAATTGTTATAAGATATTTGCATATATAAAGGAAAATCATCTTCAAACCGATGCTCCCAATCAATCTCAAATTCTAAAAATGATATGTAAAATTCTTTTGCTTTAATTTCATCAAACATCCGTAGAATAGGTGTTGGACTTTTCATTGAAATTTCTGATGTACTCACTACTTTCCTCTCCTTTTCGTTTAACTACTATCTAGCTTAGCTTATAGAATCAATTATTCCTTGGATGACCTTCATACTCTCAATGTCTTTTGGAGGAAGTTTGCGTCCTGTACCTTTTTTTGAATTAAAGTGACTAAAATAATATGCGTGTTCACCAGTCACTTTTCCAAGTAAAAAATTAAACTACCAACCCCTTCGTTTCCAGAGATGAAGATTATAATTTAAACAAATGAGGTATATATCTTTTAAGATCTAGCTTTTCTACTTTACTGATATTGTCCAATCTCATCACACCTCTTTTACATCTACTTACTTCTTTCTACATTGTAAGCATTGGCACCTTTTTCCTTTAATCTGTATTTCCAAATAAATAAAAAAAAGGCTGCGAAAAAGTAGCAGTGAATACAATAAATTCTAATAGAAAATCCAAAAGTTCAAAAAGATATTTTTATACTTGCCATACCTAAAAATCATCGAGATCAAGTCATACATACAAACCCGCTGTCTGAATGAAACATGACTCTTGACTCTTGAACTAATCAGGAGATTTTTTTAAAATGCCATAAAAAAAAGCTTCTTCAATCGAAGAAGCCTCAGACTGCCCGAAAACGCTCGCTTTCTTCGTTGCTTCGCCTGTCTGCGGTGCTCATTACCGTCTAAGGTAACTCCGCTCCTCACCAGACTTCGCGCCTCGAAAGACAAGCGCTTGCAATCAGTCTGAAATCAGATTTTTTGTACTTTGTCTACACACTGTAAACTTGAAGCTACATCAATTGAGGAAACCATGCTTAATGTCCAACTTTTTGTTTGATACCATTTGGTTTGTTAAATACAGCTACTGAATCTACAATTGATTTACTTCCTGAATTTAACCCAACGATAATCGTTTTTATACCCTTTTCGTGAAATTTAATGACAATTTTATCAATTGCCGATACACCTGATTCGTCCCATATATGAGCTTTTGATAAATCAACCTCGACTATTTTTACATCATCTTTAAAATTAAATGCTCCAACAAAATCCGTGACAGAAGCAAAGAACAATTGACCTTCTACTTTATAGACGCGCTTATTTTTTCCAAGTTGAGAAGTGACTTTTACTTTCGAGATTTTCGCTGCAAAGAAAACAGCACTTAACAAAATTCCAAGAATAACACCAATCGCTAAATTATGAGTAGCTACAACTACTCCAACCGTTATAACCATCACTGCCGCATCAGTTCTAGGTAATTTGTGTAATGTTTTTAGAGATGACCAATCGAATGTTCCTATTGATACCATAATCATTACAGAAACTAACGCTGCCAATGGAATTTGAACGACTAATTTATTTAATACAAGAATTAGAAACATTAAAAATGAACCAGCAACAAATGTAGATAATCTACTACGACCACCTGATTTAACATTTATAACAGACTGTCCAATCATTGCACATCCTGCCATTCCCCCAAATAACCCATTTATAATATTGGCAATACCTTGTCCTTTGGATTCAGTATTTTTATTACTTGAAGTATCTGTCAGATCATCAACTATTTGAGCAGTCAATAATGATTCAATTAAGCCAACAAACGCTAACGAAACTGCATATGGAAATATAATCATTAGTGTTTCAATACTAAACGGAACATTTGGTAAAATAAAACTTGGTAGAGATCCTGAAATATTCCCCATATCTCCTACTTTATTAACATCACTTCCAGAAAATATTGCAATCATACTAATAACAATGATCGCCACTAAAGGGGATGGGATGATTTTTGTAATTCTTGGAAACAAATAAATAATCGCTAATCCGCCTGCAACCATTGCGTACATTTGCCATGATTGACCTACAAAATAAGGTAATTGCGCCATAAAAATTAAAATTGCTAAAGAATTCACAAAACCTGTCATAACTGACTTTGGAATAAACTTGACTAATTTACCAATTCCTAGAAATCCTAGTATTACTTGAATAATACCTGTTAAAATAGTTGCTGCAAGCATATACTCAATTCCATGTTTTTTTACTAGACTAGCTAACACAAGTGCCATTGCACCAGTCGCAGCTGATATCATACCTGGACGACCACCAACAAACGAGATCACAACTGCAATGCAGAAAGAAGCATATAATCCAATCATTGGATCGACACCTGCAATAATCGAAAATCCAATTGCTTCAGGAATAAGCGCTAACGCAACGACAATCCCCGCTAATACATCTGCTCTAATATTAGAAAACCATTCATTTTTTATTTTTTCTATCAATTAATTTCCACCTCAACTTACGATTAATCACTAAAAAATAGTCTATCATCATTATTCCCAAAAAGGAACCTTTTTTGGGAATGTTATATGTTATGATAATGGAAACCCCTATACAGTTAGGAGATTATTTATGATAATCGGATATATGCGACCAAATCACGACGATCCAAAATGTGAACATCAGCTAGTTCAATTAAAAAAACTAAATTGTGATGAGATTATTTCAGAAGAGCATTCATCTGCAAAAAAAAGACATCAGCTTGAAGTAATTTTAACTAATCTTAAACAAGGCGATACGATTGCGATCCCAAAACTATTTACATTAGCAGATTCTACCCGTCATCTTATGGAAATTTTAGAAAATTTAGATTCAAAAGGCGCATTTTTACAATCTTTAGAGGAAAATATTAATACATGTACTCAATCTAAATACTTTTTCATCGAGATCGTAAAGCACCTACTTTCTTTTCAAAGCGATGTAATAAGCGAAAATACGAAAAAGGGAATCTATGAAGCCAAACAAAAAGGAATCACTTCGGGACGTCCTAAAAAGCCTGATGAAAATGTAAAACGGGCAATTATTATGTATGAAAGTAAGAAATATACTCTTGAAGAAATTAAACAGGAGACTGGGATCAGTAAATCAACTCTATATCGTTATTTAGAAAACTAAAAATGACCTTTAGGTTAGGTCATTTTAGCATAGTGTTGAAAATGAGCTTGTCAACTACGCCAATTTGTGGTCGATTTCCACTAAATCCTGTAATGAGTAAGGAACTTTCTATTTTTCGGTGGTTTACTTCCTCATGAACCTATCATGAGGAAGTATCTTTCTATTTTTGACTGATTTACTTCTTCATGATCCCGTCATGAGGAAGTATCTTTCTATTTTTGGCTGATTTACTTCTTCATGATCCCGTCATGAGGAAGTATCTTGCTATTTTTCGCTGATTTACTTCCTCATGAACCCGTCATGAGGAAGTATCTTTCTATTTTTCCTTGATTTACTTCTTCATGATCCCGTCATGAGGAAGTATCTTGCTATTTTCCGCTGATTTACTTCTTCATGAACCCGTCATGAGGAAGTATCTTGCTATTTTTCGCTGATTTACTTCTTCATGATCCCGTCATGAGGAAGTATCTTGCTATTTTTCGCTGATTTACTTCCTCATGAACCCGTCATGAGGAAGTATCTTGCTATTTTTCGCTGGTTTACTTCTTCATGAACCCGTCATGAGGAAGTATCTTGCTATTTTTCGCTGGTTTACTTCTTCATGAACCCGTCATGAGGAAGTATCTTGCTATTTTGCCTTGATTTACTTCTTCATGAACCCGTCATGAGGAAGTATCTTGCTATTTTGCCTTGATTTACTTCTTCATGAACCCGTCATGAGGAAGTATCTTGCTATTTTTCGCTGATTTACTTCTTCATGATCCCGTCATGAGGAAGTATCTTGCTATTTTTCGCTGGTTTACTTCTTCATGAACCCGTCATGAGGAAGTATCTTTCTATTTTGCCTTGATTTACATCCTCATGAACCCGTCATAAGGAAGTATCTTGCTATTTTCCGCTGATTTACTTCTTCATGAACCCATCATGAGGAAGTATCTTGCTATTTTCCGCTGGTTTACTTCTTCATGAACCCGTCATGAGGAAGTATCTTGCTATTTTGCCTTGATTTACTTCTTCATGATCCCGTCATGAGGAAGTATCTTGCTATTTTTGGCTGATTTACTTCTTCATGAACCCGTCATGAGGAAGTATCTTTCTATTTTCCGCTGATTTACTTCTTCATGATCCCGTCATGAGGAAGTATCTTTCTATTTTTGGCTGATTTACTTCTTCATGATCCCGTCATGAGGAAGTATCTTGCTATTTTGCCTTGATTTACTTCTTCATGATCCCGTCATGAGGAAGTATCTTTCTATTTTGCCTTGATTTACTTCCTCATGAACCAGTTATGGGGAAGTATCTTTCTATTTTGCCTTGATTTACTTCTTCATGATCCCGTCATGAGGAAGTATCTTTCTATTTTTCGCTGATTTACTTCTTCATGATCCCGTCATGAGGAAGTATCTTTCTATTTTGCCTTGATTTACTTCCTCATGAACCAGTTCTGGGGAAGTATCTTTCTATTTTTCGCTGGTTTACTTCTTCATGAACCCGTCATGAGGAAGTATCTTGCTATTTTTGGCTGGTTTACTTCTTCATGAACCCGTCATGAGGAAGTATCTTTCTATTTTGCCTTGATTTACTTCCTCATGAACCAGTTATGGGGAAGTATCTTTCTATCTTCCGCTGGTTTACTACCTCATGAACTCGTCATTCTATAAAAAAGACCTTTAAATAAGGACATCCATAATATAATCTTCAACATAATAAAAATCATCATTACTCATCAGTGCTCCCAAAATTAGATAGACTAAAAGAGATACTGGTAATAATCTGAATTCGATTTATATAACCTATTATTATTCATTTTTTCTTCCTCTCTTGTTTATTTGTCGATCATTTTAGTATTCCACTTATTTATACACTTCTTCACATTCTCTTTAAGCAAAATCACATTTACCTCTGTCATTATACATTTAAGTATTTTTTACAATATTTTACGGTTAATTTCTCCATAATTAACAGAAAATAGTAGTGCTTAGTAATTAATGAAAAAGGGAGATTTACCAATGAAGCTTTGGATAACGTCTATATTCTCTATTATAGTAGTTCTATTTACTTCTTGTTCTTCAGTATTTGCTGAACCTAATCATAGGCTTGCGATCGTGATTGATGATTTTGGTAATAACATGAAAGGAACGGACCAAATGCTTTCATTACCAATCCCATTAACAGTTGCGGTGATGCCTTTTTTACCTTCTACTAAAAAGGATGCAACTGTTGCTCACTCTAAAGGCTATGAAGTAATTGTTCACCTGCCAATGGAACCAAGGAACGGGAAGGCAAGTTGGTTAGGACCTAATGCAATTAAAACGAGCTTAAGTGATGAAGAAATACGAAGAAGAGTCCTAGCTGCTATAGATGATGTCCCATACGCTATAGAGATAAATAATCATATGGGATCAAAAGCAACTTCAGATGAGAGAGTAATGCGTATTGTTTTAACTGTTTGTAAAGAAAAAGGCCTATTTTTTTTCGATAGTAAGACGAATTACCGGAGCATAGTGACTAAAGTTGCAGATGAGATCGGCGTACCGGTCATCGAAAACAAGATGTTCTTCGATGATTTTTATACGTATAAACATATAGAAAAGCAAACACGATTACTTTTAGAAAAAGTAAAAGTTGAACCAACTATGATCGCAATCGGTCATGTTGGTGAACCAGGCGAAATTACTTCAAATGTAATAAAGGAATACATACCTAAAATAAAAGAAGAAGCTAAATTTGTATTTTTATCTGAATTAGTAGAAAATCTGCCAATTCCTTTACATTAAACTACCTGCTGTAAAAATATTAGGAACCGCTATTTTGCGATTCCTATATTTTTTGAAATGTGTTCGTTAAGGTACTCTTCAACCTCATGTATACTTTGAACGATCAATATTTTATCATTGTAATCTTTATACTGTTTAAAAAATGATGGTTTCCCCACTTCTTCAAAATACTTGTTCCATTTAAACATTTTGAAAAATATTTTAAGTGTTGGTTTATAATTTGACTTCTCTAATTTAAGTTTTTGTAAGAAATATCTTTTAGTAATTCGATACGTTCTAACAGAATAGTTAGTATCTAAAAAAATAATCAACTCTGCATTATGAAAACTATTTCTTACCCATTCCTCATTATGTACACCTTCAATAATCCATGTATCCAAACGAATAAGAGTATCTAAATAATATTTTCTTTCTTGTTCGGTGCGCCTGACATCTTTATATCCCTTTTGCCTTTTCCATACAACATTGTCTAACTCAAAATACGGTATATTTAGCTTTGTAGACATTTGTCTAGCTAATGTCGTCTTACCACTTCCAACTGAACCAATGATTCGTATTTTCTTTGGTAGTTTATTCATCACTTAAATCACCACTTATCTTAAAACATTGATACTTATATCATTCGATTTGGTACTTAAAATGACCTTGTTTTATGAATAGAATAAATAGGAGCTGATCTAGTCAGCTCCTACTAAGTCGCTATTTATAATATTTAAAGGTTACCAACAAGTTTATAATAGGTAACATTATTTACGCCAAAAAGTGGTATATTCCGCTTTATCTTGAATATTAAACTCTATCATTTTTTCAAGCAATTCATAATTTACTGGAACTTTCCAAGGAATCCGAAATAAACCTTTAGTGGCACTATAGCCAGCCTTTTCAATTTCATCAGAAAAGTGCACAATACCTTTTTCTTCAGGTGATATACTCATATGTTGTTTAGCAGTCGAAATGCCGATGATGAAAGTACCATGATCTGAAAACATAGGTGTATTCCACTTAATTTGTGGCTCTAAACTAGGAAATTTGTTCGAAATCCAATCCAAAACTTCAGCAGTCCGTTCACGGTGGTCTGGGTGGTCAATTCCTGCTAAATAGTCTGCAAAAACTTCCATATAGTTCCCTCCTCAAGTAATTTTATGTAGTTTTACCGGTCTCTCAAAATGTTTGCTTTATGTATTTATCTTAAACTATATATTTTACAACTTAAATAGTCAAAATTGCTTTAAAAAGTCATATCATTACTCGTTGAAAAAAAAGTTATAATGCCTAAAACTAAAATGATAATTAGAAACACCTGGATACATATTCCAACAATACTGCAAACCCTTCCAGAAATTGCTAAACCTTTCCCTTTTTCATTCGAATGATTTATTTCAGCAATACTTTTTCTTGAAATAAATAAACCGACTATCCCCAGAATGAAACCAAGATATGGAATGATGATCGATAATACGCCTAATGTTAATGAAGAAATAGATTTACTATTAATTGTTCCCATTACAATTTCCCCCATGAGTTTAAAAATATAAATTGTAAAATAGATTACTACCATCCTATTATTTATAATCTTATTTTATATTACACTAACAACTCCTATTTGTAATTTGGGGTAATTTTAGCATTTCTTATAAAAATTAAGCACCATGAAATCATTCTTATTTCCAAATTCTATCTTTTAATTATGCAAGTTCCAAAGGCAAATAAGCATATTCCCCGTCCCTAATAATTTCACACTTTTTAATGGAAATCGGATAGTTAAAAATCGGTCCATCTATCACGGTAGTATGGAACTCACCACTTTCTCCGCATGGATCAATGCCCCGATCTTCAAGCTCCTTCACATATTCATGAGTTAACGTTCGTCCTAAATCTTCTTCTCGCATTCCTAACGTTAAGTTGACCGTTACTACAATCGTTTGAAACCCACTATTTATAAACTGGTCGACAGCTTCACGGTGATTCATTCCCCATAATGGCATTCCAAGCTTTAATCCAACATTTTTTGTAACCTTGTCATGCCAACAATCTTGGACGGGCATATCGATGTCACCCGTTACTAATACATCTGCACCTTGATATTTTGCATTTTCTAATAGCTGGGAAAATACTTTTTCATATTCCTGCCAACTCGCCACCCCAGTATATACAGGTAACCCTATTGATTCAGCTTGAGCTTGAATTATTTCAGGGGGCATTCCATGGGACCTAGAGCGCTTTCCTTCTTCCTCTAGCATAACGATTAATCCAAGTGCTTCCCCTATTTTCATAGCTTTATATAAAGCTAGAACACTATCTTTTCCTCCACTAAAAGAAGCTATAAATCTACTTCCATTCGCATTATTTTTCCAGTTTACTGTTTCAACCATTCACAAGTTTCCCCTTTATGCTAATGACTTTTTGCTATCTATACGAACAAAATAAATATACTAAAACTTATCTAATGTTCTAGCAATACTACTTACATCCTCAATAGGAGGAAGTTCTCCATTCTCATCTTTAATGATCATATAAGAACCAGTATCATTTTTATGTCGAACAATTAACTCGATCCCTTCACCTTGATCATTAAGAATTTTTTGATAATAGTTAAAGATATCATGTTCAACTTCTTTTGCTTTTTCTTTTTTAAACGTTTCGTTTAAATCAATATAAAGTGTTAGCCATAACTTATTTTTTACATTTTCTATTCTATCTGTCAATTGTTCAATCTCTTTTAGTTGTTCATTACGAAAACCTATATTTAAATCTATTTTTTCAACATTGGTAAGATATTCATTGGCATAGCCCCATTTTTCTATACCTTTCTTTCTCAAAACTTCTTCTTGATAAAAGTCAACAATTCGATGCGGTTGATTCCATGCATCAAATGTTATCCCATTTTTTGTAGTTAATGTGGCACCATAACCTACATGATCTCGATTGTAAAAACCTTTACTCTCTATAATCTTAATTCCGTATTTTTCTTCCATTTTTTCTTTAAGTATTTGTGCCGTTTTCATAATTTTTGCCTTATCACCTTTAAATTCTTTAGGAATAAAAACAATCAAACACGCTACAATGCCGATAATTACTCCAACTGTTAGTAGTAAGTATAAATTCTTAAATTTACTTCTCAATTACTCATCTCCTATTATCGATTTATTAATCTATTTTAATATTCGACAAAATATTTTAACCTCCCTTGTTCTTTTTTCAACCAATTGAGACAAAAATAAGAAGACCGACAATAGTCGATCTTTTCGTTGAAATGGCATGAATTAAAATAAAATTAAGAAAGCCTGATTATTTTTTCCATCATTTCTTCAAATTATTTCTTTACATAATGAAGCATCGCAAGTTGACCTAATTTTTCTACTTTCGTTAAAGTGTATTTTTGAGTAATGTCATCTCCAGTGTAAAGAGAGATTCCTTTTCCTAAAACAATTGGAGCAATCGCTAGTTGAAATTCATCTATTAAATTTTCTTTAAAAAATTCTCGTGCTAGATTTCCACCACCAATTAACCATATATCTTTACCAGTTTGACTTTTTAATTCTTGTATAAAAGTTTTAATATCTCGATTTATAAAAGTAGCATATTCATCTGATCCGGACGAAGATTTTGAAAACACATAGTTTTTATATGTACGATAAGGATACTCCATATCAAATCCGCGAACGACGTCATATGTCGTTTTTCCCATTACAACAGTGTCAATTCTTTCTAATAGTGTATGATAGCCAGAGTCTCCTTCTACTTCTGTAGTTTCTAGCCATTCTAGGCTACCATCATTGTTTGCTATATATCCATCAATAGAAGTACCAATATATAATATAATTTTACGTTGGTTTACCATAAAAAATCTCCTATCTTTATTTTTGAAGTTTTTTGTTCTTTACATATTCATTCATCTAATATAATTGAAAGTAACAATAATATGCTATTTGAAATAGGGGGAATCTAAATGCCTTTATCATCTATAAATCTATATGATTGGAAACCATTTTCAACATCACCGCCACCACCGTTTACTCCTGTTGTTCAAACAGTACTATATGAGCTTATATTAAAAACAGATTAAGAATCTGCGAAATATAAGCTGTTTCGTAGATTCGAAGGAGTAGACGATGAAATCTAAAATTCAATTCCTACTTTCAATGGTAATCTTTGGTACGATTGGCGTATTCATAAGATACATTGATTTAGCTTCGAGTGAAATAGCTTTATTGCGTGGTTTAATTGGTAGTTTATTTTTAATAACATACATGTTGATCGGTAAGAAGAAATTATCGTGGGCATCAGTCAAAAATAATGTTTATATTTTGTTACTTTCTAGCATTACATTGGGTGGAAATTGGATATTCCTTTTTCAAGCTTATAAATATACAACTGTCTCAAACGCAGCACTAAGTTATTATTTTGCACCAGTCTTTGTCCTGATCTTATCACCATTGGTTCTAAAAGAAAGATTATCAACTAAGAAGTTAATATGTATTCTAATAGCTATCATCGGGATGATATTAGTTGTTTCAAGTGGTGGATTAAGCACAACTAGATTAGAAGATTTTATTGGAATTGGTTATGGATTATTAGCTGCTGTGTTTTATGCATCTCTAATGTTACTTAATAAGTTTATTAAAAATATGGGTGGTTTAGAAATTACACTGATCCAGCTTGGAACAGCATCATTTCTTCTTATACCTTATGTATTCATTACAGAAGGTTTCGGGATATTGGAATTGTCAGTTTCTTCAATGCCATTACTATTCATCTTAGGAATGGTTCACACAGGCATTGGATTCTTGTTATTCTTTTCAAGTATGCAGAAATTAAGCGGACAAAGCATAGCAGCATTAAGTTATGTTGATCCAATCACCTCTTTATTCATTTCAACTGTTTTCTTACATGAGAAAATGACAATTGTTCAACTGATTGGTGGGGCCTTGCTATTAGGTTCCACATTTATCAGTGAGAATCATTCAATGAAATTGTCTAAACCATTTTTGAAAAAAACAGCTAAATAATGAAATAAACAGTGGGAAGATACAGTTTCCCACTGTTTTTCATTTAGATTATGAATTTCTATACTTTGCAAACATTATTTCATCATGGTATTTTTCTAGATCCGGTAATTTTAACTTTTCGGCAATCATCAGTTCTGCTTCCCTATCATATTCTACCCTTACAAATTGGATCGAATTAGTTGAATAAGATCCATCAAGAATCGCATATGATGCTGACGTCAAATCAAGGGAATTTCCAACACTTCCTACATTGCATAAAATTCCGTTTTTGAAAGTTTCCATAAAAGTAGTATGTATGTCCCCATAAAAGATAATATCAGGAGTCTTTTCATTCTCGTTTGAATTTGTAATTTCACTATTTTCAAACATACTTAACCGTTTTTCAATTGGATGAAAAGGTAAAATCCTCTCAAATTCACTTCTAGGTGAAGCGTGAAAGAACCTAATTAATTGTCCATTTAATTCTAGGTCAATATGAAAAGGTAATGAAGATAGAAATTGATAGTCCTTTTCAGTTAATCGGTCTCTAAACCATCGAATAAAATCATTTTCTGCAGGTGACTGAATAAATACATCCCAATTGCCACGAACTACTTTTTCGCAATTTTTTTGAACAAGTTCTATACACTCTGAGCCTTGAGGCCCTTTTCCAATTAGATCACCTAAGCAAAAAATCCTCTCAATTTGCCTAGCGCGAATGTCTTTTAAAACTGCCTCTAATGCAGTCTTATTTCCGTGGATATCTGAAATAATTGCTATTTTTGTCATGATGCTCCCTCCTGTTCTATCCTATTTACATTTTACATCAAAGACTCCATCAAATTACGCCTAATAAACTAGTAAACATTAATACTTGATAAAGTAATTATAAACCAATTCAATTTAAAAGTTTATTAATCCTTCCTTATTATGTATAAAGGAAAAAGGAGCTATTTTGTAGCCCCTCGTTTATTCTTATTAAACTGTAGAGCTAATTAAAAAAACGGCTGTCCTTGATTATTTCAAATAGGTCAGCCATTTTTTGGATTTAAATACCTTTTACACCAATATTTGAGTCATTTTCTTTATTTTTTAATTCATGATAAAAATGTGCCTCACTTGCATTCATATACGGAAACAACCACAAAAACCCAATCCCAACCGTTAATATGCATAAAATAATCCAACCTATAAAAGAGATGTCTAAACAAAACAATTTCCACTTATATCCATCCATCATTCTCCTACTCTTCGTAATGGCATCATTAGGAGTCAGATGAGGTTCTTCAATAAATATGTATGGGGCCATTCTATATGAATATGATTTTATAATGCCAGGAACAATCAAAAGTAATGTCCAAAGCGTAGAATATAAATAAGTTAAGAAATTTAGTAAAAATGCATTTAAATATAAGTTCAAATTTCTAAAATAATAAAATATTGTTTGTAATGAATAAGGTTGCACATCTTCCTTTGTCGCAAAGGTATATAACCTTGTACTCCCAATTGTAATAATTGCCGTAATAAATAAACTATAAATAAGTGTTAGGTAATCATTCCAATCAATTACATAGGATATGTATTTCGTCAAATTATTTTCAATGGGATTCGGAAAGTATGTAGAAAGTCGATTTTCAACGAATGTAGTTAGCAGTAGTACGATGATCGTATATCCAACAAATTTTTTCCAATTCCCGCTCAAGGTATCTCTTGCTCTTGAGCGTAATTCTTCAAGGTACATGAAAGCACCTCCTTCCTAGTTATACATATAAAATTCAATATGATTCTACAAATCCCTTTTTTAAAACTATGTCAATATTTTTTTACTCTAGCAAGGTAACATTTTGTTCACATATGATATTAATTTTCTTTTATTTTCCTCCGATTTAATTATTGAGGGTCTTTACCATTCCTAAATTTAAGGAGGATAAAATAAAGTGGATAGGTTAAAAAAAGAAATAATCTTGGGGATACTAACATGAACGGATTTTCAGTAACATTAGATCCTATTGAATTTTCATTTGTATTTTTGATAGGAATAATAGCTTATTTTATAAAAATAAAATGGATTACTAAGACATTTACAAAGCAAAGATTTTATCATTTTACGATATGGTTTTTTTACTATTTATCTTTAGTAAAAGTTGTCTTCTTTCCAATTACGTATTTCTATAAAAAAAATCCTGAAATAACTAGTAAGCTATATTATCAACTTTCACCCTTTCAGACTATTCTTAAGTCGATTGAATATGATTTATGGATACAAGTAATTGGTAACATTCTATTGTTGCTTCCAATTCCAGTTCTCTATGTAGTACTAAAAAGAAAAATTCTTAGGTTTTATAAAATTTTTTCATTTGGTATTTTGTTGTCTCTATCAATTGAAATTATTCAGTTTTGTATCAATTATGTAACAGAATATCCTAATAAAGTGATGGATATCGATGATGTATTCTTAAACGTTAGTGGTCTATTATTAGGTTGGATTATTTCGAGAGTTTATTGGGATTTGTATTTAATAGAAAAAACCTCTGTTTAACGACTTCTTCTCCTTCATGTCCACTTATTTATTATTTTTTATTAGTTGAATTTTATAATTGGTGAAAATCACGTTTTTTTAGGATCTTCTAATAAATTTTTCTTAGGAAGTAAATTATATATTTGTGCTTTGAAAAACTGATCAATTTTCAACGTGTAATGGTAGATTAATCAGAAAGGCTTTCATATTAGAAATTCTAAAATTCCGTAATTAAGGAAGAGGATCCGTTTTTAATGACAAAAAAAGTAACCCTTTGTACCAACAGGAACGAAGGGTTACTTTTTATTTCAATAAAACGATATTCTAATACTTATAATTAATACACATCACGTTGGTAACGACCTTGCTTTTGCATATCTTTTAGATACGCTTCAGCTGCATCGCGAGCCATTGAACCTTCTTTTTCAAGAATTGTAATAAGTGCTTCGTTTACGTCTTTGGCCATATATTCTTTATCTCCACAAACGTAGAAATAAGCTCCTTTTTCGATCCATTCATACAATTCTTTACCATGTTCAAGCATTTTATGTTGCACATAAACTTTTTGATCCGTATCACGTGAGAATGCAGTATCAATTCGAGTTAATACTCCATCTTCTTTGTATTTTTCTAACTCGCTTTTATATAGGAAATCAGACGCTTCATGCTGGTCTCCAAAAAATAGCCATGAACGGCCAGTAACTTTATTGACTGCACGTTCTTGGATAAACGAACGGAATGGTGCAATCCCCGTACCAGGTCCAACCATAATAATATCTTTGTCTTCTGACTCTGGTAAATAGAAATGTTTATTTGCTTGAACATAAACCGGAAGTGTATCTCCTTCTTTAATACGTTCTGAACATAAAACAGAACATACACCTTTACGTTCGCGTCCGTGTGCAGTGTATCGTACAGCACCGATTGTTAAATGAACTTCATCTGGATTTGCAGCAATACTACTTGCGATTGAATATAGACGTGGAGTCATTTTTCTTAATAATGAAACGATTTCTTGAGCAGATGCACTCCATGGCCCAAAATCACGTAACATATCTAGTAAATCTCGGCCATAGCAATATTCCTTTAGTTTAGCTGCATTTTCAACCAAAACAAGGTTTTTCAACTCTTCATTTTCTGTGAATACAGCTGCTTGTTGTAAGATTTTCTTCGTTAATAGTGTAATTTCAAAGTAAGATGTAAGCGCTTCTTTTAAAGATAATGTTTCACCCTGCTTACCAACAGTAACAATTGCTTCTTCATCCCATTTCATTTCATTTATAAGAGCAGCAACTAGCTCTGGATCATTTGAAGGGATTACGCCAAGTGCAGCACCTGGGACATAAGTAAGTCCTGAACCTTTTAATGATAATTCAATATGTCTTGTTTCCTTGTTTGAGCCTGTTCCATTTAAATTAATATTTTTAAGAACCTTCGCTTGAAACGGATTAGTTCTTGAAAATGGGATATTCTCATTTTTAGTCTCTTCAAAAGCTGATTTCATAATCCTTAACCTCCAACAAATGTGTATATAAATAAGATAACATAGAAGTGGCAAATAATGTATTAACATCTACGACTTTTTTACCTTTTTCGTGCTTTTCTTTATCATTTGTCCCAAAATCTTAAGGATTCTCTTCTTTTTCATAGCTTATACAGAAAATTTTTTGTTAATATACTGAAAACTGTAGAGGATAAATAAAATATTAGTAGTATCTAGTCTATAACCTTTTAAAAAGCAGTTACTAATCATTGGGAGGAAAAAACTCATGAAGAGTTTTACGAAGCAAGAAAATAGTTGGATTTTCTACGATTGGGCCAATTCAGCTTATTCTATCATTATTAGCACTGCCGTATTCCCTCTTTTTTATAAAGCTTCTGCTTCTAAAGCCGGAATAAGTGCTTCTGCTTCAACTGCATATTTAGGTTATACGATCGCAATATCTACATTTATTTTAGCTATGTTAGGTCCGATTCTTGGAACAATTGCTGATTATAAAGGATTTAAAAAGAAGCTCTTTTCTTTCTTTTTTACTCTCGGTGTTTCCTTTACTGCATTACTTACTATTATTCCGAATGATAACTGGCTTTTACTCTTAATCTGTTATACGATTACAGCTATTGGCTTTGCGGGCGCGAATGTATTTTATGACGCTTTTTTAGTAGATGTAACGTCAGAAGAACGTATGAATAAAGTATCCGCTCGAGGCTTTAGTTTCGGATATATAGGTAGTACGATCCCATTTATCATTAGTATTGCATTAATCGTATTAGCTCAAAAGGAATTACTTTCAATTTCAACAACTCTCGCAAGTAAAATTGCCTTTCTTATTACTGCAACCTGGTGGGGCATTTTTACGATTCCTTTAATACGAAACGTTCGTCAAAATTACTTTATTGAACCTGAACAAAATCCCGTTTTAAATAGCTTTAAAAGGCTAGGAAAAACGTTTAAAAATATCCGACAATATCGTGCATTATTTACATTTTTACTTGCATATTTCTTTTATATCGATGGCGTTGGAACGATTATTACGATGTCAACGGCTTATGGAACCGACCTTGGAATCAGTTCAACAAATCTATTAATTATTTTATTTGTCACGCAGGTTGTTGCTTGCCCTTTTGCAATTATTTATGGAAAGCTTGCAGATCAGTTTTCAAGTAAAATTATGCTGTATGTTGGAATCATTATTTATATGATTGTTTGTATATATGCTTACTTTTTAAATTCCACTTTAGACTTTTGGATTTTGGCTATGCTCGTTGCCACATCCCAAGGTGGAATCCAAGCATTAAGTCGTTCGTATTACGCAAAACTCGTACCTAAAGAAAAATCAAACGAGTTTTTTGGCTTCTATAATATATTCGGTAAATTTGCATCGATCATGGGACCATTAATAGTCGGTTTGACAGCTCAAATTACAGGCCGTTCTAATATGGGGGTATTTAGTCTAATTATTTTATTTGTTATTGGTATTTTCTTTTTAACTCGTGTTTCCGAACCTAATAATAAAGAAGTAGCGAAAACGACAAATTACTAAAAAAAGAAAAGAGGCTGTCCCAAGATTATAACTTTAAGGGGCACCCTCTTTATTTTTTGATTCTTAATATTACACATTTGAGTAATATTAAGAATCACACTAACAATGACTTTTTTTTACATCAAGTTAAATCTATACAATAAGCATGTTTTTAAAATTTCTTTTTAAATAAAATTTCATATATACACTTTATGGTAACTTTTAAAAGCTCCATCTTCTCTTTTGAATCTATTATTTCAAATGGAACATAAACTTCATGTTTTTTCAGGACAAAATTTCTCATTTCTTTAATTTCAAAATTTAAAATTTCTTGTACCTCTTTTTGAATAGCCTTTCCTTTTGTAGATTCTGGATTACCTGGATCTACATGAAGAATTAAACAATGGTATTTTTTATCTCCATATAAAGTCGCAAATTTTTTAAATGCTCCACTAAAGGAAATAGGTTTATACCCTAACGATAGGCTCTTTGCAGCCATCGTACATTTCATAGGACCTAAACTGTTTATATATTTATGAAGTTCACCAAATACAATTAATTCATTCATCCTTATTTTTCTCCTTCTAAACTATTAATTTTGCAATTACTTTTTTTAAGTATAGGATTGAATAATATCCATATCGCTCTTCAACAAATGGACTGTCATAGTTGAATATTCTACAAGTTTATAAACAAATTGCTCGTTAAATACAAAATACGGTGAAGTTACTGTACTCCCATTTTACCATATAGTGGAGAAACTGTTTCTTCCGTTTAGTAGTTTCGTATAAATGAGCTATCAGGTATAACGCCTAATCCTTTATTTCTTTCGTTGGATCATTTTATTGATAGTCAATTTCTTCAAATACTTTTAAATCTAAATTATACGAGTTAATGCTTGTTTTTGACTACTGAACTCCTACATTATGCTTTGATTATTCGATTCTAGATTCAGTACTGCATAATTCTTTTATGCAAAAAAACTTGTCTGCCTTGTTTCTCTCAAATATTTTTTTATAAGATACAATTTTCCATATTCAACATAATTACAGGATAGTTTCTTAAGAAAGGAGGTACTTTCTTAGGAATATAGAATTAAAAAAATAGTTATTTTATGTTCAAGAAGAAGTAGGAGATGTATTTTTATGGGAAGAAAAATTGCGGTCATTACAGATGTTCATGGAAATAGTTCAGCATTACGTGCCGTTATTCATGATATTGAAAGTGAACTTGACGTTGAACATATTTATTGTTTAGGAGACATGGATTTAATTCACGCATAATTATTATATGCCATAAACTTGCCCAGCCTTCCGTCTCCCAACGATCTTTCCATTCTAACCAACATATCATGTCAATACATATTAAATAAAAAACAGACACTCTTTTTTTGTGTCTGTCCTTGTTGTTTCTCTTCCCTAACAAGCATTCGCTATATTAAAGGCATATTTTGAAAAGTTTCATTATTTTTTTCATATACAACATAACTTAGATTGTCAAGAATAGTATCTGTTTTCTTGAATCTTCATACAAAACAAATTCATCTCCATTATTTTTATTATTAGTATCACTAGTCAGGATTATGTGCATGCTGTGCATACTTATAAAAATCGACTACACAGTTAATCATCTTGTTCAAAAAACACATAAGCTAGTGCATTTAAGAAGTCATATTCTTTCTACTGGTTACTAAATATCCAATTAGTAACAAAATAAGAGTTGATAAAATAAGGACCAGACAACCAATTTGAACACTTATACTAGGTTGATTAAACAATATTGACAGTTCCCCATTAGTGGTTTTTGCAACGTCAAAGTACGTAAACGGAGATAGGTATGCATGTTTAGTAAGTATCTGTGTACTGGCTATATATCCTATTGACACTATTAATATCGTAGACGAAAAAACTCCTAAAGAATTGTTAAAAAACAATGAAATTAATTGAGACAATACAATTGTAAATAATAGTAAGCACAATAATAACACAATACTTTGCATTAAATTGACTCCTAGTGGACTAAAATGAAATCCATTCCCCCTATATGATATCGTGCCAGTATAGGTTGAAGAACCTGCAATTGTTGGGTGGTCATAAAATAATATAGGATATTTCCAGTCGCCGAAACGATTAAACAATGTCCCTATTATTAATACATATAAAAACAGTCCAAAACAATTTAAAAATGATAGGATAGTAGAATTAAACACTTTTCCTAAAAAAATTTGCTTGGAAGTGATAGGCTGTGTCTTTAAAAAACGCAGAGTATACTTTTTCCCTCTTTCACTTGCAAATCCTGATCCAAATATCAATACTAATATAACGATTAGAACTAAATAAAAATAATCTTTAAAGAACATATAAAGCGAATAAAGCCCACTATTATCTAATCTTTGATTCACTTCTAACCATTTATTTGAGTTATCTTTTTCGTTTGAAAAAAAAGTTGGTAGAAAATCTCCTGAAAATACAGGTTTAATCTGATGATCTATAAGCCATTTCTTTTCAGCTATACTAACATCAATTGTGAACTGACCTAATGTATCCTTAAAGGCATTTTGCAGATTACCTGAATCAAATTCTTTATTAGCAAAACGAGCTTGAAATAACTGATATTCATATAGAGGAGTCCAATTTCCTTTTTTATAGCTGGATACCGCTGCATTGCTTTTTTGAAGTGTTTCTAGTAAGATTGCTTCTCCCTTTTTCAAATCTTCTAGCTGTTCCTGCAAATCAGAACCCTGCGATTCTTTTTCTAGTATTGCAATTTCTTCCTTCATATCTGGATATACAACACTTTCAATGACGTGTTCAGATTGTTTTAACTCTAGGAAATATGATTTTTTCTTTTCTTGCGTTTGGTCAGATAAAACAAAATAACCAAATATAATTAAAATTGAAAGGAAAATGTTCACCTGTCTGAACAAACCTTTACGTCGAACTTTTCGATATTCAAACAGAGTCGCTACCAATAAAGGATTAGCGCTAATTTTAGTTTTTCCCTTCTGAAATGGTAAAAGATAGGAAGAATTTAATAATCCAATTTCCTTTTTAGGTAGAAAAACGGATAGTAACACGCAGCTGAGACTCCAAATAATAGCGAAGAAAAGTAAACTCCATACTGTACTATTAGGTGATTGATTAAGTATTTCGTTATATTGAAAAGATTGGAATGGATTCCATATGGTTTGTAAAAACCGTTTCAATTCAGTAAAGGATATGCCTACAATCAAAATAAAACAGGTAAATATAAAAACAGTAAAAGAATTTTTTATTCCTCTACTTAAGAGAAATACAATACCAAAAGTTATTAGACATGTATTTATAAACAGAACTATTTCTCTCATTATGTAAGTAATCGTTGGAATAATAATAAACGTTTCACCAGAACCGACTAATTGAGGGTATTGAAAATTTATCTTTTGGTGATCAAATATCAAAGGAACAACAGATCCTATACCTATGACGAATACTATAAATGTAGCCATTATTATTAGTAAACAAAATAACTTACCAAAAATAAGTTTCCAGTTCGGAATCGGCTGAGTAGTTAAAAACAACCAAGTATTCTGTTCTTTTTCGATGACCATTATATTTCCGAATAAAATTAATAATACTATAACACCAACAACACCAAATAATATTTTTGTATTTTCTTTTAAAAATAACATAGGTGCTAAAGGATATTCTTCGTCATTGTACGGAAGATCGTGTTTAATCAACCACTCATTCTTAGCAATTGCTTGGTTTCTTTCAACTCCTTGAAGTGAGTGAAATTCTCCACCGTACTTAGAGTACTGTACCAAACCTCTTAAAAAATCATGTTCATAATTTGGTATCTTATCCCACGCTTTATTTGTAATTGAAAGTTTCCAATTATACAAAGCTTTTCCAACTTCTATGATATGTTCAAGTTGTCTTATTTGCATTTCATCAATCTTTTTATCGCTTTGACGGCTTTGTAAATCTTGGTAAATTTTATCTGTTTCTTCTATGTAAGGCTGAATCTTTTGTTCGGCTCTGGCTTGCAGTGTTGATTTTTGCAGGTAATTTTGTACAAAGTTTCCACTTACAGATAATAAAATTACGACTGATATCCAAAGAAAACTCCGTTTACGCCAGAACTTTTTCAATTCAAATAGAATGATGTTCAAACTAATCACCCCTCTTCAAAAAAAATCTTTTTATAACGTTCTTCAGCACTTATTGAAAGTTCATCATTTATAAGAACTCCATCCTTTAAAAATAGGACATGCGAAGTGACTCGATCAATTTCTGCTAGGTTATGTGAGGACAGAAGAATGGCAGTTCCTTGTTCTTCTAACTGTAATAGTAGCTCTCTCACTTTAATGGCACTTGTAGGGTCAAGTCCGTTCAGTGGCTCATCTAAAATAAGCAATTTAGGTTGATTAGCAATAGCCAATGTCAAAAGTAAATGTTGCTTCATCCCAAGAGAGTAATAAGCCACCTTTTTGTTCAAATAGCCATCAATACCTACTCTTTTGGCTACCTCCATTAGTTGTTTCCTTTTAATTCCTTGCACATCTCCAATAAATTGAAGATGGTCATACCCAGTCAAATAATCATAAAGGACCGAATTATCTTGCATGAATGAAACATCACGAAAAATTGATGGGTCTTTGTTACTTTTCCCAAGTATAGTAATTGCACCTTCATCAGCAGTTACAAGGTTGGTAATGATATTTAAAAGCGTTGATTTTCCAGAACCATTAGGACCTACTAGTGCAACGATTTGCGGATTTTCTATTTCAAATGATAACCCAGTTAGCACTTTTTCTTTTCTATATGATTTATGAATTTGATTGACTGATAGTATCATATGATCACATCCCAATAATTTTTAAACAAAAGAATTAATTAGCAGTTCTTAAAGAAATACAGGTAGATTAAAAAAGTTCTTGAAACTTACTTAAAAAAGCAGGTTTTCAAGAACTAATAGTTTATTCTTATAGATTAATTGGTTTTACTATTGACGGAATTGGATAAGGTATACCCTCTCGGTATAAATACCCTTGATAATACTGATATAAACCAGCTTGCTTATATTTTAATAAGTAACCACGATATCTTGTACCATCTACTGTTTTTTCAAAGTATTTAGTAGCCCCACCATCATATTGAGAAATATAAAGTAAATCATCTATCCAAACCCTATCTGCTACTGCTTGGCTTTTGCTATGTATTTGTCTTACTAAAATCTATACTAACATCAAAATCCTATTCTATCAATCGAATTTTTCTATTATTTGGTATTTTTTGAAAATATTGGAAATTTAAAATGTCGATTAAAGGTGAATTGTTTTGTTAATTTATCAAAACAAGAGAATAAAAGTGAAGATTTTGTAACGAGATAAAAAAAGCAGCATGAGGTACTCGTTGTGTAGCAAGCTACCAGGTATGGCATCTTCGATTTTTCAGATAACCCCCGTCCAGTTTATCCTATCGATAGGGATAATTATAAAGTTATAGTTTAGGGGCTTAGAGTATCCATAGACAAAAACTGCCTAGTAATAATCGGATTAATATACTTCTAATGCAGGCTCTTTCCATAATAATTAACCAAAATGTTTTCCCCTAAATCACTTTTTCAATATGAGTGGGTTGTCATTTTTAAAGGGCACAAAAAAGAACCTACAATTAGTGTAGATTCTCATTTAATTTATAAAGTTAATAATTTACTAAAAATCTAACTATCCAAAATAATCAAAGAATCTGGTTATATCACTAATAAAAAAGCACTCAGTATTACTTAATACTGAGTACTTTTTTCATTTCAAGATCATTTATTTATTGAGTATTAACTAATTTCCATATTTGGTTACCAACTACATGTATTTCTGTACCAATGCGGTAAAGTAAAACAGCAATTGTAATCAAACATATTATATTAAGTATTTTATATAAAGAATCCTTCATAAACCGTTCCCCTTACTATGTAAGATACTATTTCAACAATGTAATTTAGTTCATTAATCCGCAATTTGGGAATAAATTTTATACAATGCGTCGTAATGTTCGGTTGTATCTAATGAATAATTAAGACCCAATTCTCCCGACACACCGTCTTTTGAACCTCCCAATGTTAAATTAAAACCATCTAATCTTACTCGAAAACTATCAGTTTGATGTCTATACCCAGTTCGTACATTGAAATAACTAGTATTGTTAGATTTTTCGCGCTTAACTGTCATTTCAAGTGTTTGAGTATACCCACTAATTTCGTATGCATCCCAATTATTTTTTAAATTTTGTTTTACCATTACACCATTACTTCCATTTTTCACGGTAAAATTATTTGGATCATGAGTTAAATCATAAGTGTAGGTACCTGATGTAGTTTTACCTGTAAATGGATTTTTAGCTACATACTTTTGGGTGCCATATACTGAATTATAATCCAAAGCATAATCAGATGAATCATCCCATGCTACTGCAAACATATCTACTTCTTTGTATTTAGGTACAATCACCCAATTCATAACAGATGTTATATGGTATACACCTGAAGAAAGTAGTTTTACTGTTGTTTTCATTTTTTTGTAGCTACTTGAATAATTATACCAAGTATTCGAACCACCATCACCTATAACTACTTCATTTGGTGGTGTTACTTCAGATTTATCTATTACATATTCTGGTAATTCATCAGGATTACCCTGTGGATCGTCTGGCGTTTCTACAATTATCGAAGGGTCTGGTACAGTCGGCTCTGGATCTGGCGGCGGAAAAATAGGTCCTGTCACAAATGGCGTTATAGTTGATCCATTACTTGAAGTTCCGTCCAAAGTATTTAAAGTGTTGCTGCTGTCTTTTTGCAATCTTTTTTCTTTCTCTAACTTTACTTCTTTTTCGAACTCTTGTTTTGAAAGCTCTATATCAACTGCTTTATTTTTCTTAGTTTTTTCATCATAAACTTCAGTTGTTTTAATATACTTTTCAGTAGTATTTTGAGAAACAACACGTTCATTTTTCAATAAATTTAATTCACTTTGAGTAAGTTTTTGTTGAATATAATCTTCGGTAAAGCCAAGGTTTTTTAAGTATTCTATGTCACTTGTTGTAAGTGAAGTAGCCTGCTTATTTGTTATGTAATTTGTTGATTCGGCAAACGTGTTGCTTGCACTTACTCCAAATATAGTTAATGCAGTAAGACCAGCTATAAATCCATTTTTAAGTTTCATAGTTCCTCCTAATAAAATTTGTAATATAATGAAAATTTTAGCGATTTATCTTTATTTTTGTTTGTTTTCCCTCCGCTCAATATACAAATCAGAATATATTGTAATTTTCTGTCACTAATCTTCCTTCTTTATAAATTAAATAAATCCCTTCTTTATTGTGTCAAAATAGTATTAATGAAATATAAGTAGATAAGGTTCAGTAACTTGATACCTCCTATTTTCTCATTAAATTTTAATTTTTTTATATGTCTTTGTGTCCTTACCTGAATATAACAATTTTTGAACAAAAAAGAGAACTACAAATTTTTATTGTAGTCCCCTTCTAATTTAGTAGTATATGAAGCAAAGTCCTACTACTCAAATATTTTTTACTTTCTTTTCCTTAGTGTTTATGTTGCATCAAAAATGAAATCAAATATACTTCCGATGAATATTCTTCCCATCATAACTAAACAAAACAGACTTATTCTCAATATTTGTCTCCAAATGAATTCCTCTACCCCACAACTGATGAATATAAGGCATTACTTTCTCAACATATTTCACATCAAGTTCCATATTTTCATAGGAGTGCTTCAAATATAGCTCGCCATTTTTTAAGTAATCGCCCTCTTGAACAACGATATATGGGAATCCTCCATTTACCCGACTAACTACAAGTTGATCTCTTACATTTTCCCATGCCTTATCAGTGACTTTATACTCCTTACCTTGTCGTTGAAATAAATACATATCTTCACGCATAACGAGTTCTTTCGTTAAGTAGTTTCGAATAAATGAACTATCAGATTCTAACTCTCGTACTTCAAACATTTTTTCTCTTCCGCTGCCAGGTTTAACGCCTAATTCTTTCATTTCTTTTGTTGGATTATTATATCGATATTCAATATCTTCAAACATTCTTAGTCCTAAATAATATGGGTTAATGCTTGTTTTTGACGGCTGAACTACTCCTACATTAAGCTTTGCGTACTCAATCGCTTCATTTGAATCAAGATTTAGTTCGCGCATAATTCTTATATGCCAATAACTTGCCCAGCCTTCATTCATAATTTTCGTTTCAAGTTACCACCAAAAACAGACCATTACTCCTCATATCATGAAATTTTTAATAACTAAAAACTTCATATAAATACCTTAAAGAATGAATGTCTTCAAACACTTTAAAATTTACTCTCATCATTTTTTGGTCCTTTTCCCCTTGCTTTTCTCTACTTAAACAAAAAAGAAAAAACCCTCAACGCCAATAGCGTCAAGGGTTGATTTGATTAATATACTGACATGTATTGATCTCTTTCCCAAGGGTGAACTTGAGTACGGAAGATATCCCATTCGATTTCTTTTGCTTCTACAAAGTGTTCGAATAAGTGTGATCCTAGAGCATTAACGATTACTTCGTCTGTTTTTAATAGATCTAGTGCAGCTGCTAAAGTTGCTGGTAAATCGATGATTCCAACTTCTTCGCGCTCTTCTTTAGACATAACGTAGATGTTACGGTCTACTGGAGCTGGAGCTTCTAATTTGTTTTTGATTCCGTCTAAACCTGCTGCTAATAATACTGATAATGCTAAGTATGGGTTTGCAGCTGGGTCTACTGAACGTACTTCTACACGTGTGCTTAGGCCACGAGATGCAGGAATACGAATTAGTGGACTACGGTTTCTTGCTGACCATGCTACGTAACATGGAGCTTCATAGCCAGGTACTAAACGTTTGTATGAGTTTACAGTTGGGTTTGTAACAGCTGTAAAGTTTGGAGCATGTTTTAAGATCCCTGCGATGAAGTGACGTGCATTTTCACTTAAACCTAATTCACCAGTCTCATCGTAGAATGCGTTTTTACCATTTGTAAATAATGATAAGTTACAGTGCATACCTGAACCGTTTACACCAAATAATGGTTTTGGCATGAATGTAGCGTGTAAACCGTGTTTACGAGCGATTGTTTTTACAACTAATTTAAATGTTTGAATGTCATCACAAGCTTTGATTGCACCAGCATATTTGAAATCAATTTCATGTTGTCCTGGAGCTACTTCGTGGTGAGATGCTTCGATTTCAAAGCCCATTTCTTCAAGTTCAAGAACGATATCACGACGGCAGTTTTCACCTAAGTCAGTTGGTGCTAAGTCGAAGTAACCACCTTTATCGTTTAACTCAAGAGTTGGTTCACCTTTTTCATCTAATTTAAATAAGAAGAATTCTGGCTCAGGCCCTAAGTTGAAATCTGTGAAGCCTAAAGCTTCCATTTCTTTTAACATACGTTTTAAGTTATTACGAGGATCTCCTTCAAATGGAGTGCCATCTGCATTGTAAATATCACAGATTAAACGTGCTACTTTTCCTTTTTCAGCAGTCCATGGGAATACTACCCAAGTGTCTAAATCAGGGAATAAATACATATCTGATTCTTCGATACGAACGAATCCTTCGATTGAAGAACCGTCAAACATCATTTTATTGTCTAAAGCTTTTTCAAGCTGACTTACTGGAATTTCAACGTTTTTGATAACCCCTAGTAAATCCGTAAATTGTAGACGTATGTACTTTACGTTTTGTTCTTTTGAAATACGGAAAATATCTTCTTTTGTAAACTTAGCCATTATAAAAGTTCCCCTTTCGTATGCAACAAACAAAATTAGTCTAACACACTTTAAAATAGAAAAGTAGAGCTAAACTACTTCCACTTTTCTATTTTTTTATTTTAAGTTTAGTGATTAGCAGTTTAAATATGTTTCTTTTTCCCATTCTGATACACGTAATCGATAAGCATCCCATTCTTCTTTTTTGTTTTGAAGGAATGAATAAAATACGTGTTTTCCTAATACCTGTTGTAGGAATTCACTGTTTTCAAGTTCTGTCACGGCTTCAAGTAAGCTTCCAGGTAATGTTTCAATACCTTCTGCTTTTCTAGTTACGTCATCCATCAAATACAGGTTTTCACTACGTTCGACTGGAGGCGTTAATTTTCTTTCAATACCATCCAAGCCTGCAGATAATAAAACAGCTAAAGCTAAATAAGGATTTGCAGATGGGTCTGGATTTCGTACTTCGATTCTTGTACCTGCACCTCTTGCAGCCGGTATTCGGATTGTACAAGTACGATTACTTTGTGACCAAGCTACGTAAACTGGTGCTTCATAGCCTGGAACTAAACGCTTATATGAGTTAACTGTTGGATTTGTAACTGAAGCATTTGCACGGGCATGTGTTAAAACACCTGCAATAAATTGTCGTGCTGTTTCAGATAATCCAATTGAATCATGCTGATCATAAAAGGCATTACCATTATCATTTCCTAGACTCATATGACAATGCATCCCTGAGCCATTTTCTCCAAAAATTGGTTTTGGCATGAATGTAGCAACTAAACCATTTTTTTCAGCAATTGTTTTAACTGTATATTTAAATAGTTGAATATTATCAGCTGTTTGTAATCCTGGTGCGTATTTCCAATCAATCTCATGTTGACCGATTGCAACTTCGTGATGTAAAGCTTCAACTTCTAACCCTAAAGCTTGAAGTGCTTTCGTAATTTCACGTCGTATTGTAACTGTTTTATCTAGGGGGGCTACATCAAAATATCCACCATTGTCATTTGGAACTAATTGATTTCCCTCCTTATTAAATAGGAAGAATTCAGGTTCAGGTCCAACATTAAACGAAGTAAATCCCTTGTCAGTCGCTTTTTCAATTGCTCGTTTAAGCACATTTCTAGGATCACCTTCAAAAGGTGTGCCATTTGGATAATGAACATCACAAATGAAGAGTCCAACTTTTTCGATTGTGTCGACTTTCCAAGTATTCAAATCTGGGTAAAGCATCATATCACTTGCTTCAATTTTTGTGAATCCGTTAATACTAGAGCCATCAAACATAGTTTCATTATTAAGTATTTTTTCAATTTGTGTGATTGGTAGTTCTAAATGTTTGAATACCCCTTCTACATCTGTAAAAAATAACTGTACAAATTCAAGACTATGTTCTTCAACACTATTTAAAATCGTTTCCTTTTTCATTTATATTTCCCCCCATATAAATATAAAAGCTAGAATAATCCGGACTTAATCAATAACTTAATGAAAGAATCGAGACATATCTCCTTGTCGTAAAGAAGTTCTACCTAACTTACCATTTTGATATAACTCTTGACGAAGCATTTTTCGAAGCTGTTCATCTGATATTGATTTTTCAACAATGACTTGTTGAACGACTGTTTCTTTGGATTTTTCTGACGATTTTAAATTGAGTACTTCTTTAATTCCTGCTAAATTTAAGCCTTGTTCTATAAAAGTTTTTATCTCTAACAATCGATCGACATCATTGAAAGAAAATAATCTACGATTTCCTTCAGTACGAGCAGGACGAATTAAATCATGCTCTTCATAATATCGAATTTGTCTTGCAGATAATTCAGTTAACGAAATGACTATTCCGATTGGGAAAAGTGGCGTTGAGCGTCTTACTTGATCATTCATAGCAATGCTCCTTTCGTTCATCTATTTGTATTTTAATTCATGTTAGATAATCTGTCAATACGATGTTAGAAAATCTAACATGAAAATATTTGTTTTTTATACTATGCAACATTAGAAAAAATTCTACTATTTTATTAAAAAAAATAATCTCCATTAGTTTGGAGATTATAACGATTTGTATTCTCTTCAATTATGATTAAACACGTACTTGTTCTTCGGTCAAACTTCTTTATTAAGTTCTTCAGTACATCTTAAGTAATTAGCACATTTTTCTTTGAAACACTTCGTTACTGTCCCTGGTTTAAGTTGATCTTTAAATTTCTCATAGCAATAACATACTTCATCAATCTGTTTTGCTCCATTCTTACGACCAAAAACTATTGGTCCGATATCAGAAGGTTTTATATTTTCTATTCTGTTATCTTCTTTGAACTGATCTAAACAAGACTTACAAATACAAGATTTTCTTACCTCTTCTTTTGGTAATTGATCAAAGATTTCTCTTGGAAAATACTCATCATTACACCAACAAGTCTTTCCACTTGAGCACTTATTCCCATTACCACACATGGGACAGAGCTTAATTGCCATTAGATCCCCTCCTCAATCATGTGCTCTTTTATAGCCTACTAACTCTGCGGATCGTGCCGAACTAATTAATTTTTTAGCTTCACACTATAAAGACTTTTATGTAGTTTTTTAGCTTAATAGATTATAAATCTATAAAATAGGCTTCATCTACACTCTTTATCTCTTTGTTTTCCCATAACCATAGAACCCCTTGTGTAGATGATAACGCTAGCCATTCTTCCTCCATTTTTTGGATACGATTTCCCCTGTGCGTACCGGGTAATGATCAGTTTCTTCGATTATATTTATTAGCTAATAGAATTTGAATTAAAAATGATTTCACTCCATCTTCAGTAGAATTTTTAAGGATTCTCTAGTTCATATTACCACAAAATGCCAGTATGCTTAATTCAGCTAAAGTACTAATTCGTTTAATTAGAACATCTTTTTCATGATTAATAGAAGGTGTGCTGAAAAAAGCCAATCCATACTGTAAAGGATTGGCCTATTTTATCTTATGTTATTCAAAGTTTTACCTATTGTTTCTTATATTAATAGAAAATTCTAGTTCACATAATCTAATAGTTCGAAACTATATAACTATTTCCTAGGGAAGAAGTGTAATCCAATCATTCTTCAACCGATTAAAATTTCCTCAATCATGCGAGGGACTTTTTCGTTGAATCAAATTAAGATTGCTCCCAACTTTTAAACGTTTCCTTATAATCGCTAGAAATAATTCCTTTTTCCGTAATAATAGCCGTTATTAATTCATTCGGTGTCACGTCAAACGCTGGGTTTAGTACATCGATGCCTTCCGGTGCAATTTGTACATTTCCGATATGTGTTACTTCAGTACGATCGCGTTGTTCGATGACAATTTCATTCCCTGATTCGATTGATAAGTCAATTGTTGATAAAGGTGCGGCTACATAAAATGGGATTTGGTAAAAGTTAGCTAAAATCGCTAATTGTAATGTACCAATTTTATTTGCAGTGTCTCCATTTGCGGTAATGCGATCTGCTCCAACAATAACGGCATCTACTTTTTTATTTTGCAATAAATAGCCGACCATATTATCAGTTAGTAATGTAACAGGGATACCACTTTGGTTCAATTCCCAAGATGTTAGTCTTGCTCCTTGAAATACTGGTCTTGTTTCTGTTGCATAAGCTGATATTTCCCAGCCTTTTTCTTTTGCTAAATGAAGTGGGGCTAAGGCTGTTCCGTATCGACTTGTTGCAATACTCCCTGCGTTGCAATGAGTTAATACTGCTGCCCCGTCATGTAGTAATGTTAAAGCATTTTCACCTATTCTCTTGCAAGTTGCCTCGTCTGCTATATGTAATTTAATCGCTTCTTCCATGATGATTAATTTAGCTTCGGCTACAGTCACTGCTTCTTTACTAGTTTTAATTAGTTTTTCAACAGCCCATGCTAAATTTACTGCCGTTGGTCTAGCACTAATTAATTCATCCGCTAATAATCGTGCTTGTTGATGAAATTCATCAATTTGTTCAGTTTCAAGTTCTCGAACACCTAAATAAAGTCCATATGCAGCTGCCAAACCAATCGCTGGTGCTCCTCTTACTTGTAATTTTACGATTGCTTCACGTACATCAATTAATGTCGTTGCATCAAAGTAGTGAATTTCAGTAGGTAATTTTGTTTGGTCTAAAATTTTTAAACTTTCACCGTTCCATTGTAATGATTCAGGTATTTGCTGTAATGTAGTCATCAATAATTACTCCAATCCGTTAAGTAAATTCCTAATATTCCTAATAGTAAATCTATTTTTTATGCAATGAACTCCGAATATTAAGACTTTTTTCTTTGCATAAATTTTTTGATGGTGTTCAAGGGAATCAAAGTCTTCAACATGAGCTAGACCGATGCTTCTTCGGATTAATTCACATCCAATAACCCCAATTGCATCTATCCAATATCCTTCCAGTTTTTCTTTAATTAGAGCTTTTTGGTTAAATGGTCTAACACTATGCTCTTCCCATAGTTGAGTAAATGTTTCATTAAACACTTTTTCGATGGTTAAAATATGATCGAAAATTTCGTCTTTTAATTCAGTACGGCTGAACAGTTGAAACAGTAAATTTGCTTGAATTTGCCCTAAATCAAATCCGATTGGTCCGACAAATGCAAATTCAGGGTCAATGACTTTTGTTTCTGTTGCAGATGCGAAAATGCTTCCCGTATGTAAATCACCATGTAATAACGCTTCTTTTTTCGATAAGAAATCTAATTTTAGTTTTGCCACCTCAAGTTGTAGATCTGCATCATTCCATAGCACTTGAATTTCGTCTGTTAATTCTTCTTCAAAACTATTTGTTTCACTATTAAAAAATGGATCTGTGAAAACAAGATTTTCTGTTATATCACATAATTCAGGATTATTAAAAAGATACTCTAACTCTTTTTTCTTAGCAGGTGAAGCTCCGAAATCTGAAGTGTAAAATAATGATTTTGCTAGAAATTCTCCGATATGTTCAGCTAAAAACGGATAGCTTTTCTTCTCAATAAGTCCTTTTCGTAAAATTTGCAAGTGTGAAAGATCTTCCATTACAGTTACAGCTTGCTCTTCATCATGCGCTAAAATTTTTGGTGCATGCAATGGGATTAACTCATTGTATATTTTTGTCGCATTACTTTCGATCGTAGCTCGCTTTAAAGTAAGTGGCCAGCTTTCACCGACAACTTTTGCATATGGTAGAGCCTGCTTTATAATTAACCCTTTCTCGCTTCCTAATGGTTTAACTCTAAACACTAAATTTAAATTTCCATCCCCGATTTCTATACTTTCACAACGTTCATTTTTAAAATAGCCAAGTTTTTGTAAATAAGTAATCGCAGTTTGTTCTGTTAAAGGTCTATATTCTTTTCGTTCAATAACAGTCACTAAATTCATCCCCTTTGAATTTTGCAAAATAAAAAGCCTCTTTTCCGAGACGAAAAGAGGCAATACTAATTGGCTTTCGTCTCTTATCTACCAGAAAATTTCTTTTCTGTTGGAATTAGCACCGTGCCTTACTGAGCATTTAAGCTCAAGGCGTAAATAATACGCCCCATTTCACAATGGTATTACGGTCGGTTGCTGGGCATCGTCGGGCCAAATCCCTCCGCCTACTCGAAATAAGAGTTCGCATATTTGATTTTATAATCGTATTTTAGTTTATACATTTTTAATTTGTCAATTACTTTTTTGAAACTTTTTGTAAATTTCTTCTTTTCTGTCTTCAAAAATAGGGATTGTACCTCGTATTTCGTCTACTTTTTTCGGATCAATTTCACCAAAAACAATTTCTTCATTCACGCTACCTTTGGAAATTACTTCACCCCAAGGGTCAATAATCATAGATCCTCCACCAAATGTGTTCGCTAAATCTTTCCCTACCCGATTACACGCAACAACATAACACTGATTTTCGATTGCTCTTGCTTTTAATAAAATTTCCCAATGATTCATTCTTTGAATTGGCCATTCGGCAACGAAAAATAAAACTTTTGCACCTTTTTGCGAATGAGCGCCAATCCATTCTGGAAAACGCAAATCATAGCAAACAAAACCTGCAGCCGTTAATCCATCGATTTCAAACAGACCATCTGTTTTTCCTGATTGAAGATAGTGATGCTCGTTCATTAACTGGAATAAATGAACTTTGTCATACGATTTTACAACCTCGCCAGTATTGTTAATCACAATTAACGTATTCGTAACACCATTTTCTCTAGCAATAGGGAACGAACCAGCAATCAATAGTACATTATTCGATTTTGCAATGGACTGAAGTTCAGAAATAATTGCTTCTTGTTCACCTGTGTGCAAGTCAATTTCTTTTAGACAATAGCCCGTTGTCCATAGCTCAGGTAATACGATTACACGAATATTTTCTTTCAGTGCCTCGTTTATTTGCGTTCTTATTTTCTCTAAATTAGCCTTTGATTCTCCTAAAATAACGTCACATTGAATACACGCAATTTTAATCACAATTTATTCACCCTATTCTAAATTTTATAGACATTTTTACATCGAGCATATATGATGGTGAAAGTTATTGCAACAGTCGTTCATGAAAATCATTCGATTAAGAAACGATTTATTAAATTAATTTTATTATATTTTTGGAGTGATACACTTGAATCATAGTAAACTATTAAACAATTTACCAAAACAATTTTTTGCATCACTAGTTCAAAAAGTGAATCAGTCAATCGGTAATGGTCATGATGTCATTAATCTTGGTCAAGGAAATCCAGATCAACCTACACCTGACCATATTATTAAAGCACTACAAAAATCTGTTGAAAACCCTTTAACTCATCGTTATTCTCCGTTTAGAGGATTGAGCTCTTTAAAAAAAGCTGTTGTCGAATTTTACAAACGAGAGTATGATGTTGATTTAGACCCAGAGGAAGAAGTAGCCATATTATTCGGTGGTAAAGCTGGATTAGTTGAGCTACCACTTTGTTTATGTGACCCAGGAGATACAATTTTAGTACCTGACCCAGGCTACCCAGACTATTTATCTGGTATATCCCTTTCCAAAACAGTACCATACATGCTCCCATTACTTGAGCAAAATCAATTTTTACCAGATTATCAATTAATTCCTCATGATGTTTTGGATGCTAGTAAAATATTATTTATCAATTATCCAAATAATCCAACAGGTGCTATAGCAACAGAAGAATTTTTTAAAGAAACAGTTGAGCTTGCAAAAAATAATAATATTACAGTTTGTCATGATTTTGCATATGGTGCATTTGGTTTTGACGGCAAAAAACCTTTAAGTTATCTTCAAACACCAGGAGCAAAGGAATGCGGGATTGAAATCTATACCCTTTCTAAAACTTATAATATGGCGGGTTGGAGAATCGGTTTTGCAGTTGGAAATAAAGAGGTCATTTCAGCAATTAATCTATTACAGGATCATCTTTATGTTAGCATCTTCCCTGCTGTTCAAGAAGCTGCAGTAGCCGCTCTAACTCAATCGCAAGATAGTGTAAAACAACTTTTAGCTCTTTATGAAGAGCGTAGAAATGTATTTATTAGTGGCTGCCATGAAATCGGCTGGGAAGTAACAGCACCAGCAGGTTCGTTTTTTGCCTGGTTAAGGATTCCATCAGGTTTTACATCACAGGAATTTGCTGATCTATTACTTGAAAAAGCACATATCGCAGTTGCTCCAGGAAATGGATTTGGAGAGTATGGTGAAGGTTATGTAAGAGTCGGTCTCCTTTCAGATACTGATCGATTGAAAGAAGCAGTTGCTAGATTAAAAGAGATTGAAATATTTTCTAAATTTAATGTTTGACAATTATGATTGTTCATGAAATAATGCGATTAGATTAAGTATTCAAAATTAAATATTAACTTTATTCAGAGTAGGTGGAGGGACCGAGCCCGATGAAACCCGGCAACCGGCTAGTTAACTAGTACGGTGCTAATTCTCGCAGCATTTGCTGGCAGATAAGGTGTAGGTAAACCTCTCCTTAGTGGAGAGGTTTTTTGTTTGATTAAAACTTTTTGGAGGTTTTGAAATGAGTGGAGTAATAGCAACTTACCAAGTTTATGATAAAAATCATCATTTGGAAAAAAAGGCAGAGGCAATTGCGTTAGGTTTAACGGTTGGTTCTTGGACGAATTTACCTCAAAATGATCAAATTCAATTACAAAAACATAAAGGCAAAGTACTTTCAGTTCGTGAATTAGATTGCGAAGAAAATATCGTTAACTTTTTAGGGTATAAACCGACAAAAGGAATGATTGAAATCTACTATCCTAGCTTAAATTTCACCTCTGATCTACCAGCTATTTTAACGACTGTTTTCGGTAAGCTATCCCTTGATGGAGAAGTCAAACTAATTGATTTAAATTTTACTGATGATATTCTATCTCTTTTTCCAGGTCCAAAATTTGGTATTAAAGGCATTCGAGAGAAATTGGACGTCTATGATCGACCTTTATTAATGAGCATTTTCAAATCAATTATCGGCAGAGATATTCAATACATTTCAGACGAATTAAAAAAGCAAGCTTTAGGTGGTGTTGATTTAATTAAAGATGACGAGATTCTTTTTGACACAAATACATCAATAACGGATCGTGTTACGTACGGTAAAAATATATTGAACCAAGTTTATGAGAAAACAGGACATAAAACATTATATGCCGTGAATTTAACTGGCCGTACATATGAACTAAAAGAAAAAGCATTACGTGCAGTTGAAGCTGGGGCCGATGTATTTTTATTAAATGTATTCTCGTATGGAATTGATGTACTGCAAGGTTTGGCAGAAGATCCATCAATTAATATTCCAATTATGGCTCATCCTGCAGTATCAGGTGCATATACAGCATCACCAATTTATGGAATCGACGCTGGATTATTACTAGGGAAACTTTTACGAATTGCTGGTGCAGATTTTAGTCTTTTCCCTTCTCCATATGGATCCGTTGCATTACAAAAAGAGACAGCTTTAAAAATTGCTGAAAATTTAACGATATCAAATGGATTAAAAGAAACTTTTCCAGTACCATCTGCTGGAATTCACCCAGGTCTTGTGCCTCAATTAATTCAAGATTTTGGAATTGAGCAAGTCATCAATGCTGGTGGCGGTGTTCATGGTCATCCGGACGGTCCAATTGGTGGAGGGAATGCATTTAGAGAAGCAATTTCAGCAACACTTTCTGGAGTTGAGCTAGAAGACTACGCACTTCCAAATACATCATTACAAAAAGCATTACAACTTTGGGGGTAAACAACAATGGCAATAAAGATTTTTTGTGATTTTGATGGAACAATTACTGAAGGGGACAATATCGTTAATTTAATTAAAGAATTTGCTCCTCCCTCTGTAAGTGAACAAATAAATGACGTATTAAATGGCAATCTATCGATTCGAGAAGGCGTAGAGAAAATGTTTGCTACAATTCCTTCATCGAAAAAACAAGAAATGACCGATTTTGTAATTGATCGAACTGTCATTCGAGATGGTTTTAGCGATTTTATTCAATTTGTAAGAGCTCAACAATATGAGTTAAAAGTTGTAAGTGGTGGACTAGACTTTTTCGTTCATCCAATATTAGCCGATTACCTTCCACTTTCGGATGTTTTATGTAATCGTACTGACTTTACAGGTCAAACGGTAAAAATTCATTGGGATCACTCTTGTGATGAAAACTGTACGAATGATTGTGGAATGTGTAAGCCATCTGTTAAAAGAAAGTTTAGTGAATCAAATGATTTTATCATCGTCATTGGCGATTCAATTACTGACTTACAAATTGCCAAAGAAGCCAATTTAATTTTTGCTCGAGATTTCTTAAAAGATAAATGCAAAGAATTATCTTTACCTTTTATTTCTTTTGAAAATTTCTATGATATTCGAGCTTCATTAGAAAAGGAGGTGCTAGTATGAAGAACTTTTTCAAACATTATGATGAAATCCGCGAGGTAAAAAAAGTACTTGCAAAACGAGATTGGTTTTTAGGAACTAGCGGAAACTTATCAATTAAAGTAAATGATGAACCTTTAAACTTTTTAGTTACAACTAGTGGTAAAGATAAAACGAAACATACTTATGACGATTTTTTACTCGTTAATGAATTTGACCAATCTGTTTGGGATGAATCAAAAAAACCATCAGCTGAAGCCATTTTACATCGTCTAATTTATCAACACACGAATGCAAAGTGTGTTCTTCATGTACACACTTTAGCAAATAATTTTATAACAAAAGATTTTCCAGATCAGGATGAGTTATCCTTTTCTGGGATCGAAATCATTAAAGCATTAGGACTATGGGAAGAAGATGCAGAAATTACCATTCCAATTATAAAAAATCATGCGCATATCCCTACTCTTGCAAATGAATTTCTACCTCATATTAAAAATGATCATGGTGCTGTACTAATTCATAATCATGGTATAACAGTATGGGCCGAATCAGCATTTGAAGCTAAAAAACAGTTAGAAGCTTATGAGTTTCTATTTCAATACGCATTACAAAGTATACAAAAAAATTTATTTATAAAGAATTAATTTGGAGGAATGAAGAATGGCAACTATTTGGGTAGAAAAAAAAGATTATCATATTACAAGTAATGTGGAAGTAAAAGCATATTTAGAAGAACAAGGTGTAATTTACGAAAATTGGAATATTGAACAATTACATAGTTCGTTACAAGAAAAATTTATTTTATCAGATGAAGAAAAAGCAGCAATTCTTGAAACGTTTAAAGCTGAAATCGACAGTATTTCATCAAGACGTGGCTATTTAGCGAGCGATATTATTACTCTTTCAGAAGCAACGCCAAATCTTGATGAATTACTTAAAAACTTCAATCGTGAACATCATCATACAGATGACGAAGTACGCTTCATTGTAAGTGGTCACGGTACGTTTATTATCGAAGGAAATGAAGGCTTTTTCCATGTTAATTTGAATCCTGGAGATTTAATTTCAGTACCACCAAATGTACGCCACTACTTCACTTTAGCAGAGGATCGTAAAGTAGTAGCTGTTCGATTATTTGTTACGACTGAAGGTTGGGTACCGATTTACGAATAATTTGATAAAAAAATTGACTCATATCCACTTTAGGATATGAGTCAATTAATTTTCTTTTTCATTAAAATGATCATCTCGATAATCGATATATAACGACCCATCGGTTTGTACTTCTACAAAAAACACTTCTGAAATTGATTTTATGCCTACCCTCTCAAGTTGAGCCATTAACCATTTTTTATCCAAGTTTAATTTTGATAATGCGTCTTCATTTACTTCTCCGTCTGATACGATAGCTGTAGAAGTTGGGAATAATAACGTTTTTTTCCATGTTTTATTTTTTTTCGTTTTAACATCTTTTGTTTTCATAATAGATAGACTGCCATCAGTTTCAAATATTGCGTACTCTACTTCTTTCAACGAATAAATATTTTCATTACGAAGCATTCCTTGAAATTGCTCTGTATTTAATCTAGCTCTTTTTAATGCATTTTCCATTATTTTTCCTTGTCTAATTAAAATAATTGGTTCCCCAACAATCAACCGACGTACAGATTTTGATTTTAAACTTAAAAAACCCATGATGATCGTCAAAACTGACCAGCCAACTAATCCGATGATTCCATCCTCTATATCTAATGTTTTTGATGTTGAAATCGATGCGGCTATATTCCCGATTGTAATGGCTGTAATAAATGTAAAAACATCTAATTGACTAATCTCCTTCTTCCCCATAAATCTCGTTAAAATTAATAAAACAAAAAATGAGCATATGACTCTTAGTACTACTTCATTAAAGCTCATTTCGTTCATCCTTTCTCTTTCAAAAAACATTTCACCTATTTATTAATCAACTTAGCGTTTGAAAAATAGAACGAAACTATTCAAAATTAGATAAAACCTGACCGTTTACTTTCCTCATAAATTACCGATTATTGAAGAAAATATGACTAATCAATGATAATCGACTAATATCCTGGGGTGAGATCTTGAGTAAAAAACTTACACTAATCGGCTTAATATTAATGGTATTTACGACCGTTTATGGTTTTGGGAATATACCTACAGCTTTTTATTTAATGGGATATAGCGCAATCCCATGGTATTTACTCTCAGCTATTACTTTTTTTATACCTTTTGCCTTTATGATGGCTGAGTTCGGAGCTGCATATAAGCATTCAGAAGGTGGAATTTATACATGGATGGCAGATTCAGTTGGGCCAAGATTCGCATTTATCGGAACCTTTATGTGGTTCTCTTCCTATGTAATTTATATGGTCAGTGTCTCTTCAAAGGTTTGGATTCCCTTATCAACATTTATTTTCGGTAGTGACAAAACGCAAACCCTTTCATTATTCGGACTTTCTTCTACTCAATCAATTGGCTTATTAGCACTACTCTGGATGATAGTTGTAACTTACTTTGCTTCAAAAGGGATTGAAAGTATAAGTAAAGTAACAACGATCGGTGGGGTTACAGTTTTCTCATTAAATATATTATTGCTAATCACGAGTATCATTATTTTTCTATTCAATGGAGGAAAATTTGCTCAACCGATTAAAAGCTTTTCATCTGCATTTGCTCACTCCCCTAATCCAAATTATCTATCTACCCTAGCAATCTTATCATTCGTGGTTTTTTCAATCTTTGCATATGGCGGTTTAGAAGCAATTGGGGGGTTAGTTGATCAAACGGAAAACGCAGAACGCAATTTCCCAAAAGGGATTACAATATCAGCAGTTATTATCTCTGTAGGCTATTCATTAGGTATTTTTTTAGTAGGTATTTTTATTGACTGGTCAAATGATTTAAGTGCTAGTACAACGAATTTAGGGAACATAACATTTGTTTTAATGTACAATTTAGGATTAGAACTTGGAAAAGCACTTACTTTATCAACACATACTGCCGATCAAATTGGGATATGGTTTGCAAGAATTACTGGTTTATCAATGTTTCTTGCATATACCGGGGCATTTTTCACATTAATTTATTCACCAATAAAAACAATCATTAAAGGTACACCAAAATTCTTATGGCCAACAAAATTCACAGAAACAAATGAAAAAGATATGCCTGTTAATGCGATGTGGGTACAATTCGTAATTGTATCACTCATTATTGTCCTCACATCGTTTGGCGGTGAAGGAGCATCATCATTTTTTAATAAAATAACTTTAATGACGAATGTTTCCATGACATTACCTTATATATTTTTAGGAATCGCCTATCCAATGTTTAAAAGAAATGAGCAAATCGATAAACCATTTCAAATTTTAAAATCGTATCCATCAGCTTTATTCGTCAGCATTCTCATTATTTTAGTAGTTGGATTTGCAAACTTTTTTACAATCATCCAACCGGCAATGGTAGGTGATTACAACTCAACAATATGGATGATCGCAGGTCCAATATTCTTTTCAATATTAGCTTTACTAATTCTTAACCGGTCAAGAAAACATACCAAAAAAGAGAAGAAAATTGCTTAGAAAACTTCCCACTAATTGTTAATCACAATTTTCGAAAGTAAGTTGGACAGATAGCACATACTATAAATGGAGGTGATATTCATGGGTCACAATCAAAATCCACATGTAAAAAAGAAAAACAAAAATAAAGGGCAACCTATTCCAGCTGCGGTTAATTCAGAAGGCTATTTTGCGCCAAGTAAATCAAATACCGAAGCTCTTAATGAAGTTAAAAATTCATAAAGTAAACTTGTCGTTTTGTAACGAATGAAATTTTCTTCTATGTTATATAATTCTAAATGCGTAAAAAAATGACCGTCAATCTCTTGGCGGTCTATTTACTCATCGAATCTGCAGATCTTACTAAATCTCGTATAGTGTATTGTTTACCAGTTTCCTCTGAAAAAAGAATTGAAATCGAATGATAAAGCCCGTCCTTCTTCCAACGAATTGTTTTTGTATTATCATCATCAGCAACAATGAAAACTTTAGTTCCATCTTTCAATTTCGTTGTTTTTAATTGTTGTTGTTCATTTGGGAATAAAGGTTTTTTATTATGATAAGTGATGACAAATAGTATGACTTCTCTTTCTTCATTCGAGTATTTAAACAAAGTAGCATTTATCGCTCCATTTTCATTTTTTTGCACATCCATTGAGACATCCTTTGCGATAAACGGTATCTTTTTTGGGACAACTAGTTCTTCTTGTACATCTTTAGGTAATTGATTTACTACTTGTCTAATCGTTTTAGGATATTCTTTTTTTAATGATTCAACCGCTCCGTTACCATGAGAACAAGCAGTTAATACTAGAATTGTGAATAAAATTATAATTTTTTTCAATAACATGCCCCTTTTTCTAAAATAAAAACTGTCTGTATATACAAGACAGTCTTAAAACATATTTTTTTTAAGGTTCAACAATTACGATTTTTCCTTTTTGTACATATAGCATAATTTCTGTGTTATCTGTTTCATTTCGGTATGTATAGCATGTAAGATCATCAAACCCACCGTGAGAAACATCATGAACTGTATCAACTAATTTATATTTATTACCTCTAAATTCTATTTTTCTTTCAATGGATGGTTGCTCCGTTAAAATTTGTTCCTTTGATCGAAAATTCATCAAATCACTCCTTTGTTCACCATTAGTATAGCCATATTCTTAGTTTTCAATTTTATGTAGTCTACTTAAATTAGCTTGCAGAAAACTCCTACCCTGATTAGAAAAGCTCATCATACTACCCGTTTCTTTTCACTTGAATTCTTAATAGTTGCCATTTTCAGCATGATAAAAATTTAGTTTTCATAGTAATTATAAATAGAATTAAAACTTCATCTTACTAAAAATCTTAAAGGCTTTTATAAGGAGGTTAATTCATGCCAAGTTGGAAAAATAAATTTATCCCAATAAATCAATATACAAGGTCAGGTCAAAAATTAAATGGAGTTAAAAAAATTGTTATTCATTGGACGGCAAACCCTGGTGCTACTGCAAACGGACATTATCAATATTTTAGTGAAGTTTTGCCCAAACAAAATGCTGAGGCAATTAGTCAAGGGAGAAATCCATCTTATGCATCCGCACATATTTTTGTAGATCCAAAAGAGGCAATTTGTATCGTCCCTTTAAATGAAGTGACATTCCATGCAAATGAAAAATATACTTATGTGAATGGTGTACCCTTTCGAGGTGTTGAATCATTAAAACCAAATGCCAATTTATTATCAATTTCTGTTGAGATGTGTGTAGAAAAGAATAATCGTATTTCAAATACAACAATCAATCGAACAGTAATGGTTGTGAATGATTTATGTTCAATGTTTAATTTAACTCAAAAAGATATTGTACGTCATTTTGATGTGACTAGAAAACCATGTCCATATCCGTTTGTAAAGTATAGTGATATTTTTAAAAATTTCAAAACAAATGTAGGGCATTTATTGAATCACTCATTAAAATACCCTGGTCATGTTATGAAAATAGGAGATTCAAATATTTATGTCATTACCATTCAACAGCTTTTAGGCATAACCCCAGACGGTCATTTCGGTACCCAGACCGCAAATGCTGTAAAACTATTTCAACAACGGATCGGTTTAACACCAGACGGAATTGTTGGAGAAAAAACTTGGAGCATATTAAATAAATGATCCAAGATGTTATCATAAATATTTATCGTACTTCGAGAGCAAATTTTAAAAATTGCACGAACAAAATCGATTGTTCTTTCATCATTATTTCCTCCGCTGAGAGTATTGCATAATCTAGCGCAAGTCCATCAATAAATGAAACAATCATTCTTCCTAAAATTTCACTATCATACTTCTTACTAAATTCTCTGTTTATCTGTCCTTCTTTTATAATATCAGAAAAGATTTTAACCCCTAAAAAATATCGTTCTTTCCCATACTCTTTTCTTCTTTTATCATTTCTACCCGTTATGAAAAACTCTAAATGAACTGGTGCCAATTGATCCATTCGATCATTTGGCACTCTTTTTTCACCGAACATTCTTAATAAAAGTAATTCCCAATATGAATCAACATTTTGCTTCAATAATTCACTAGTTTCTTCAGACACTCTTAATAATGACTCAGATAATAGTGATTCAAACACTTCTTCTTTATTAGCAAAGTATTGATATAAGCCACCTCTACTTACATTTGCTGCGTCCATCACATGTTTCATCGTCGTTCTTTCATACCCATTTTCGATAAACACTTGTTTTGCTGCTTCTAAAATTTTAGTTCGACGTTGCTGTTGGTGCTCCTTGCTGACTTTCGGAGACATCTTTCTTCCCCCGCTCTACTCTATTTTTCGTTAAGAATCCTATTAGTGAAACAAATACTAATAGTGAACTAGTTAATATAAATGTTGGAATGACACCAAATACTGTCGATAGCCATCCCCCCAATAAAGGTCCGATAATTGTAGCTGTTGTCGTAACACTGCCTATAACGCCAAATACTCTGCCAGTTAACTCAACTGGGGTATCGACTTGAACGGAGGCCTGAAAGGGAACAAATACTATACCAGCTGCAAATCCTGCAAACAACCCTAATAATGGTGCCCAAACAATTGAAAAAGTAAGATTAAAATGCGTGAATAAAGCCATCATACCAAAACCAAGTCCGATTCCACAAACCCCAATTAACATTAAATGATAAGCACGATAATTTGTCTTTTTCGCTAAAATTAAACTCGAAAGAAACATTCCAACACCAGATCCAGTTACTAAATAGCCAAATAAACCTGGTGACGCACCTTTAAGTTCCCTAATTAAAACGATAATTTGCGAATCTGATAACTGCAAGATTAAAAGACTAAAACCTAAAAATAACATACCGACTAAAATTTGAGTATTAGATTTAATAAATGTAACACCTTCCATAAATTCAGTTTTATAGGAAGATTTAGCTTTATCTTTCATTTTTTCCTCTTTAATTTGCTCTATTACTTTTGGAAGCATGAAAATTAAGATCGCAGAGAAAATAAATGATACTGAATTAATATAAAATACAGGCGTTGTACCAGCTGCCGAAACAAGGATCCCACTCAAAATCGGTCCGAAAATTTTTGTTGCCGAATCAATCATCGTTGTAATCGACATCGCGCTTTTGATTTCATCATTCGGAACTAGCTCTTTTAACATACCATTTTTCGCGGGATTAAAAACAGCAGAAAACAATCCAATTGTAAACAAACAAATATAGACCATCCATAAAGTATTTGCTAATGCAAGTAAAACAAATAAACCAGCACGAACAATATCCGATAAAACCATTAATTGCTTTCGACTAAAACGATCTGCTATCGTTCCCGCAACAGGTCCTAATAAAGCCATCGGTACTGCGAGACATAAAATAATAAATGAAACTTCCATTGGAGAAGCATTCCATTTTAATCCTACAAGCGTAATAATCGCAACAATACTTAACCAATCACCAATATTTGAAATCGCTTGAGCAAACATTAATGTTAAGAAACCTTTATTTCTCCTTAGACCCCTCATCCCACTTAGCCCCCTTTAAAAAACGACATTGATGTCGTTTTTATTTAATTATAACGACACTAGTGTCATTTTTCAATTGTTTTTTCTGAAAATTAGCTATATTCCTCGTTTAACTTTATTCAAAATTGGCATTAAAAGTATTAAAATTTTTTGATTGTATTACTTTGGATCAATTTTTTTCATTGAAATGGCAAGGGGATTGTATATTCTTTTACTGAGGTATCAACCTCATGAGGAACTATACAACCGTTTTGGGGGATTTTACTTCCCCATAACACCTTCATCAGGAACTATACAGTTGTTTTATTGCACTTTACTCCCATCTCTTATGCATAATCTCAACACAAAAACCCCACAAGGTCATTAATTTGCCTTGTGGAGTTATCATTGCATGTATTAATCCCCTACTGACTTATTCGGTGGTATGATTTTCCCTTTTCTAGAAGGATTAGAATGACGTTTGTCATCTACTGTATTTATTTCTTCAGGTAAACGGGTTGGCGCTATAGGGACATTTCTTACTTCATAATTGATTACATCGGAAGAATGAAGCGTGACAATCATACTTCCTCCATATTGTTTTGCTCGAATTAAAATTGGTTGATTATATTTATTTTGAAAACGGAAGTCAGGTCCGTACCAGCTAACAGTTGCATCACGTCCTGCTGGTACATATGGGACTCGTCTACTATGGGAATATCTTTCAATAATTTTTAGGCCTGCGCGATCGACTGCATTAAATAGAGTAGAGGACACTTGACATATTCCTCCTCCTACTCCTTCAGACAATTCTCCTCTGACAATGATTGGTGCTCGTTTATATCCCTTTGCTCCACTTCTCTCTCCTACTACTTTATTAAAAGAAAAAATTTCATTTGGGAAAACTACATAATTATCAATTGCTTTTGCTGCAAGTGAAATATTATGAACTCGACTTTTATTATTCGAATTAAAGTAGGTTACATATTGACCAATTTGTTGGATTCTAATATGAGCTAATAATTCACTATCAACTTTAGGATAAATATCCAACTCTGGCACTTCAATTTTAGATGGTCCTTTTCCATAAAAATATGTAGTAAATTTATCCGTAAACTCTTTTTTATATAGCCTGTATCCTACTTGGCCTGGTACAATCCTACCTTGTTCATTAATAGTAGCATTTATTGGATTACGGTAAATTTGTTGATCAAGCTTTTCAATAAATTGATTAAACTTTTTATCGTTTATCATCGGTGTCCCTGGAAGTGACATTGTAAAATCTTCGCGATTCACTACTGCAATTGGATGGCCATGTTGAATAACAGTTAAGCTGTTAGGAAGCTCAACTGATTGTGTCAGTAATAATAAACTAGCTAGTATTTTTTGTATCATAGTCGAATTTCACCCCAACATTAGTATGAACAAGATTCAATCCTTTCATGTTTTTTCTTTATCGTTCATTTACGTATATATCTTCCCACTACCTTTTTCCATAAAAATAGAGAAGCACATTAAGTCTTCTCGCGGATTTTTACATCTTATTGATTAATTCTGAAGTCATTTTTATTTCTATTATTTTTTGTTGTTTTAGTTCTATTTATTCTTGATTGATAGCTTTTTAGCATGTATTAACACTTCACTGAAGTATCAAAATAAAAAAAGAGTGGCTATTTAAGCAACTCGTAAATTTTATATTCAATTAAGATTTGAATTCGTTCATGATTGCATTTATTGTATTAAACGATGCTTCTTTTATCGGAGTAGTATTTTCTTTATTCTCATTAAATGTAATTAAGGCCTTCCAAAGAGCCCACCCTCTTGTTCTATTCCAAGTATTTTCATCAACGTTTAAAACGTTTTTAAAAACGTTTCTACTAATCGAATCAAAAAATGTCCATGCCATTGCTGCATCACATGATGGATCACCTACTCCAAGTATTCCAAAATCAATGACCGCACATAGCTTGCCATTTTTTACAAGTAAGTTCCCTGGGGCAATGTCACCATGTACCCATACTTGTTCTCCTTCCCATTTGGAACTTAAAGCTGTTTCCCATATTTCTGTTAGTAAATCTTTGTTAAAAATCTCTTTCGTTTGTTCTATTGAATTTCTAGTTTCTTTGTCGTATACAGCTAAGTTTCCACCTCTAAAAAAATTATGCTTTCCTGCAATCGGCCCATGTTTTGCATCAATTGACTGGAACTCTTTTAAAAATTGCCCTACATCTTTTGCAAATTGACTTAGGTCACTTATGTTTTCTTTGCTAGACGCCTCGCCTTCAATCCATTCGTTAATTGTCCATGGCCAAGGATAGTTTTTACTCGGACGTCCTTTTGCTAACGGTTTTGAAATTGGTAAACTTAGTTTGTTCGCTAAAAAGGGTAACCATTTATGTTCTTTTTCAACTTGAGGAACATAACATTCTGCACTAGGTAATCTAACGCTCATTTGATCACCTAAATGGAATGTTCTGTTATCATTGCCACTTACTTCAACAGGTTTTATTTCTAAGTGAGACCAAATTGGAAATTGTTCTTTAATTAATTGTTTCACTAATTCAACATTTATTTTATCCATTTAATCTCCCCCCTTTTTGCAATCAAACTATAAAATTATATGTATTTTACTTTATAGTTATTAATATGAATGTAACGCCGAACTGATCTGTAACTGTTCCGAATGCGGGACTAAATGGTACTGATTCTAACGGGGCAATGACATGTCCACCTTGTTGTAATGATTTAAAAATGCGCTTTGTTTTTTCCACACTATCGATTGAAAGGTTAATCGTGACTTCTACTTTTTTATTTTCAGAAATAGATGTATTTGCCTGAGAATCTTTATCTATCACTGGTTTTGATTGAATAGGGGCATCGAATAACATAAGCTCACTTTCACCGATTTTTAAAATTGCATTTGCAACACTATTTTTTAGTGCTTCTGGACAAGGTATTGGCATTTCACCGTATGTTTGTATAGTTAGAACCTCTGCTTCTAGTTCTTTTTCATAAAAATGAACTGCTTCCTTAGCATTCCCAGACATAACAATACATGGTGTTATTTTTAACGTCATATTGCCCTCTCCTTATCTATTTCTTTCTAGCATTTACAGCTTTTTCTAATCGTGACATGGCTTCTTCTAATGTTTTACGTGTACATGCGTAATTCAATCTCATAAAACCATCTCCATTTATTCCAAAACCACGACCTTCATTTAATCCTAATTTTGCATCATTAATTATAAATTCGTTTAATTGGTCACCTTTTAGACCTAAACCTCTAAAATCAAGCCATCCTAGGTATGTCGCTTCTGTAACTCTCATTTTTACTTCTCGAATATTTGTTTTTAAGTAATGATCTATAAACTCTGCATTTTCTTTTAAATAAATCAATAATTCATCAAGCCATTTTTCACCTTCGTTATATGCTGCTATAACTGCCTCAATGCCAAAAATATTTAAGTTTTCTAAACTTGAACGAGCAATTGCATGAGAAAACTCTGTAAATAAATCTTGATTTGGAATAACAGCAAATGACGAAAATAAGCCTGCAATATTGAATGTTTTGCTTGGAGACATAAATGTAATACTCATATTTGCTGCATCTTCACTTAATGAATAAAAAGGTGTGTGACTACCTTTTTTGTAGACTAAATCTGCATGTATTTCATCTGCAATTACTACAATTTTATTCCTTTTGCATATTTCAAACAAACCAGATAACTCTTCTTTCGACCAGACTCTTCCAACTGGATTTGCAGGACTACAAAGAATCATCATTTTAGTTTTAGAAGTGATCTTATTTTCTAAATCTTCTAAATCCATATAGTAATAACCATCTTCTTCAATTAAAGCATTCTCAACGATGTTTCTTCCATTATTTCTAATTGTACTGAAAAATGGAAAATAAACTGGTGGCTGAATGATAATTTGATCACCTGGTTTTGTAAAAGCATCTATTGCTAAATTTAAAGCAGGAACGACACCTGGAACATTTGTTAACCATTCTCTTTTAATTGATGTACGATAACGTTTACTTGCCCAATTTATTGCTGATTCAAAAAATTCTTCAGGTATATGTCCATAACCATAAATAGGATGTTGAGCGCGTTTCGTTATAGCCTCTACAATCCCCGGTGCACATGCAAAATCCATATCGGCAACCCATAAAGGTAGAACATCCGTACATCCAAATACTCGATCAATTGAGTCCCACTTTGTACTTTTAGTATTTTTTCTATTATGTTCTTCATTAAAGTTAAAGTTCATTATTAATCCCCCACCATTTTTCAATCATCAATAGTATTTTCGTATCGATAATTTATATCCAAATTATACTATTTCACTAGAAAATTCAAATCTTATTTTTTATTTTAAAAAGTATGAAACGCCTTGCCGAGAATCACACTTTCTTAAAAAGGTGGGGTATATAAAATTCTCTTCTCGGTTTTTAATCTTACATGTTTATTTCAAAATCGATTTATTTTTTTCATCAAGCTAGCAAATAATAATAAACATCTACATGTGAATGGAGGATCTGTAATGAAAAAAGAAGATGAATACACTGATGATATGAATCAAATTTTAGAAGTGATCAATGCAAAAGGTGATACTGGTGAATTACTTGAAATTGTAGACAAATATAAACAAGCTGAAAATCCAGAATGTAATCATGACCTTTTTTATCAAGAACTAAGAGTAATTGCTGAGGATAGTGTAAAAGAAGATTAACAGTGCGTTAAATAAGTAGTGGAATCATATTAGTTCCACTACTTACTTTTTACGATTATATAAAACAAAATGATTGGTCGATTCGTTATATGTATTTCCAATAAAATTATAAACTATATTCTTCAGTTGGAATTTTACCTTTTAAAATGTCATATTCAGCTTTCATTTCACCAAACTTTTGTGGATTCCCATGGTCTAATGCATAATCAGGGTGCCAAAGCTTCGTGTATTCCCTCATTTGTTTCTTCCAAATTTCTTCACTATCATTCGGGTTGAAATACTTAAAATTATGTTTTTTATTTTTCTTAATTGAAGTAGAGTAATTTCTTAAATAATCTTCCCAGACTCTAGCCCAATCAACTATTTTCTTTTTATATTCTTTTGCTTTCTCAGCATTTTTCCTTTTTTCTTCTTTCTTCCAATCTTCCATTCTTTGACTGAAATCTTTAATACCTTGTTTTGAATTTTGCCATCTAAGCTCTGCATCTCTTATTTCTTGATCTGTTATATCCTCAATAACATTTTCATCGTTTAGCATTTCATTAAGATTTACTTCATTTTCTTTTGAATTTATATGTAGGTCATACATTTCTTCAATCATTTGTTCGATTAATTCAGCACTAGTTTTCCCTGTAAGTTGGGATAGCTTTTCCAGTTTTTCAGTGGATTCTATTTTAACTTTATGTGTTAAGTAGATGTATTTCGTTTTGTTTCTCAAGCACCTCAACTCCTTAATTAAATGTTACTATACTCCGATATCTCTATATATTAAATAATGAAGTCAATCTTGTTACATTCTTAAGGCTCATCTATTAATTGAAATGGAACTGGTCTAAAAATAAGCTAATATAAAATATTAATAAGAAAGTAAAACTTATTGGTATTTATGTCTTCATAACTTTTTTTGAAAGCAACTTGATTTTCACAACAAACATAGATCTTTTTTTTATTATCAATTTATTTTATTCGATATTAATCTATTGCAACCTTTCTTAATTCAATAATTATTTTTTATCAAGCTTGATAATTTTTTCGAAATTCTCAACTAGTACAAATTATTTATATAATTTCATTAAATAAATGATTTATTAGGGAGTGATTTCTATTATTAATCAATTTAAAAATATACCAACAACTTGTATTTCAGATGTAATGGATGGACTAAATAATATGGATCCATCAATAAAACCTATAAAGGAAGAATTTAAATTTACTGGAAGAGCATTGACTGTTAAAATCCCTGTTGGTGATAACTTAGCTGTATTGAAGGCTATTCGCGAAGCAAATCAAGGAGACGTCATCGTGATCGATGCAAAGGGGGATCAATACCGCGCAATTGCAGGTGACTTTGTTGTGGGAATGGCACAAACAATGGGTGTTAGTGCCATAGTTGTTGATGGGGTAATCCGGGATGTATGCGGTATTAAAAAATTAAATTTCCCAGTATTTTGTAAAGGAACAACTGTAGCTGCGAGTGGAAAAATTGGAATAGGTGAAATTAATATACCAATATCATGTGGAGGTGTATCAGTTAACCCAGGTGATATTATAGTTGGTGATGCAGATGGAGTAGTTGTAATCCCTCAATCCAAAGCAAAAACGATTTTAGAAAAATCACTAGATAAAATAAAAAAAGATGAACAAAGAGAAGAACAAGTATCTGGTAATATTGAAGCTATAAAATCGTATATTGATCGTATGCTTTTAAAGTAAATCGTATTATACTAAAAAAAGTTCTAATCGTTTCTTAGAAGAAACGATTAGAACCTTTTGTACGGATTAATAGACTACCAAAATTACCTCCTATGAATTGATAAAATAGGATTTCTCATTCAACCTAGACCTTGAATTAATTTATTAGCTTCACCCATTATTCCATATATTAAGGTTTCTACCGATTCCTCTTTAGCTAATCTAGGACTTTGTCCCGACCAAAGTGACATAAACTCTTTATTATTTTGTACCGAGGATGCTTTTCTCATCGATTGGGTAATCGTATTTTGTACGGGAAACTGTGGTAAATCTGCTTCGTATTTTTTCATTTCGGTAATAAATTTATTTTCGATTCCTCTTGCCCATTTTCCTGAAAATGCACGGGTCAAAACTAATTTGTCTTCAGTAGAATTTAAAATAGCATTCTTATGTACTTCGTGTGCCCCACTTTCAATACAAGTTAGAAAAGCGGTACCCATTTGAACAGCTTTAGCCCCTAAACAAATGGACGCCATTAAACCTCTTCCGTCCATTATTCCTCCTGCTGCAATAACAGGAATAGTAACATGATCAACTACTTGTGGAATTAGCGACATTAATCCAATTAAACTTTCCTCATGATTGTTTAAGAAATGACCACGATGTCCACCTGCTTCACTACCTTGAACGACAATTAAATCCATTCCTGATTTCTCAATTTCAATTGCTTCATTTACAGTAGTGGCTGTTCCAATCAAAATAATATTATGAAGCTTTAACTCATTAATTATCTCCTTTGAAGGTATACCGAATGTAAATGAACAGATCGGAACAGCTTCTTCAATGATCACTTTTATTTGTTCGTGAAATGTATCATTAAAACGATTAAAATTTTGAATTTGAATGCGATCATTTTGCTTTATCTTTAATTCTTCATTAAAAGGTTGTAATAAATCATTGGAATTTGAAATCTCATTTTCATTTACTATAAAATCATTTGGAACAAATAAATTAATTCCGAAGCTTTTATTCGTTAACGTTTTTATTTCTCTAATTTGTTCACGTATTTGTGATGGAGTCATATAGCCTGCTCCAATTGTACCTAAAGCTCCACAATTTGATACTTCAGCTACAAAATTTGAGGTTGTGATTCCACCAGCCATCGGAGCTTGAATAATTGGATAGTTTATATTTAAAAGTTCAGTTAGTTGATTTTTAAACATGATTTCACCTCTATTAAATTTAACTTTTTCTACTCACCAAAAAAAGTCCCGAATAGTATAGCAACACTACACGGGACTTTACTTATTATTTTAGTACATTCGGTGATTTTGAGGGTACATTTACGCCTAGATTTAAAAGTCCATGTCCTTCCTCAAACCTACTGTATCCGATTGGTACTGTATGACTTATTAACAGTTCAAACAAATCTGGTTCAGTGATCTTCTCATTATTCTCAGACTCAAACTGCTGAATTAATAATGCAATTGCTCCTGATACATGTGGTGTTGCCATTGATGTACCAGAAAGAGAAGCATATTGATTTGTCGGATAAGTAGATAAAATCTTTTCTCCTGGTGCGACTAAATCAATTTCATCGTTTGTATTACTAAAGTTGGATAAACGTTTTTGAAGACTTACCGATCCAACTTCTATTACTTCATCATAAGCACCCGGATAGCTATATTCATTGGTTGAGCCATCCCCATCACCTTCGTTACCAGCTGCGCATACAACGGCTATATTTTGTTTTACCGCTCTTTGAATCACTTCATGTAACGAAGAATCATCCACTGGACCACCTAATGACATTGAAATAACTCGAACAGTTTCACCATTTGAGCCTCTCCAATTCGTCGCATAATCAATCGCTTGTACAATTGATTCAATACTTCCTTCCCCAGCACCAGTTAGCACTTTTAAAACGAGGAGTTTTGCTTTTGGGGCTACTCCTACAACACCTTCTCCATTTTCAGAAGCTGCAATCGTTCCACAGACATGTGTACCATGACCGTTATTATCTAAGAATACGTTAGGATCTCCACCGTAATCTTCGGTAAAATTATAACCACCAATAATTCGCTCTTGTAAATCAGGATGGTCCGTCTGACAGCCAGTATCAATAACTGCTACGACCACGTCTTCCCCTTGATACCCTTTGTCCCAAATGGATTTAGATTCAATTAAACGAACTCCAGGTGGTACTTCATTTATACTACCTTTAACTTCTTCCAGCTTGTAAGGTATTAATCTAAAATTAGACATGCATACCAACTCCTTTTTGGGATTTATTCATAAAGGATAAATCTTTGAGGTATAGTTTAATATTCTATATCCATCCATAATTTCCCTCTAAATAAATTTAATTTAATAAAAAATTAATTCTACTATGGTTCGAATTTAATAGACTCACCTAATTGAGCGATATCATAAATCTTCATTTAATACATAAAAACTTTATTAACTTTTACATCAGATCAATATTGGCTTAAAAAAATGGATATATAATCTAATCGTGTTAAGGCATTATTCAAAATAGGGGGAATAAAATGCTTACTAATTTATTAACTGAGATCAAATTTTGGTGGTTTGGAGAGTTACGAGAAGAAATAGAAGAAATAGAGCGAAATGAATCCAAGCATAATAGAGTTCGGTATGACTCTGATATTTATGAACTAATCCGTATCCAATAGAAGAAGATAAGGAACGATCTTTAGATTTACAATAGTTTTTAGTTTTATTCTACAATTCCAAAAGTGCTCTAAGGACCAAACATATAAGAGCACTTTTTTACTTTATCAATCTATTTTTTTATTAAATAATGTATGGGATCACATTATAAGAAATAATGTTTCGATCACGATACGTTTGAGTTATGACATCACTTTTTGTGCTTAATAGTCCATTTTGCAATAAGACTGGTTTAAATCCTCTTTCACTAGCTCCATTATACGTAAATAGAACACAATGTTCGGCCGCAAAACCAGCTATTATAACTAATTCAACATCATTTTCTTTCAAAATCTGCTCTAATTCAGTATTCCAAAATGCATTTGAATGTTCTTTTGAAACACAAATATCTTGTTCTTCAACTTTAATTTCTGGGATGAAAGAAATTAATTCAGAATTTATTTCATCTGCCCCTTCAATATCTTTAACATGTATGACTAAATGATTTTTTGATCGGATTAAATCAGCAACATAATTTATATATTCACAAGCACCTTCAACATTCAATGTCTCTTTTTTACCATCTAAAAAATTTTTTTGCATATCAATAATAAGAAAACCAATTTTCATTATTTATCCTCCATGACATTCTCTATTCCTTCTAAGTATTTATTCTATTTGTTTTATAATAGTCCTACCTAAAAAATAGGAAAACGATGAGTAATCTGTTTAATACCTGAAAAAAAACGATATTAATTGAAAAAATACAAAAATAGCATTGATCTTTTTATCAATGCTATTACTATTAAGTCTATTAATTAGCGTGTCAATTAAGTGATTGATTGTTTAATTTCTTTACTTCTATTTGACTGCCATTGATTGGTAATTTTTTTACACTATATTTTCTTAAATCCGTATTTGGCAAAGGTAGCTTCAATATATTAATAGTTTGATCGGCTGTTACTCCATTTTTGGTTTCAATCTGATTATGTTTCTTTAGTAATATATTAGACCTGTTTATTCCAATTGAATCAAAAGCTAAAAAACTAACATATAAACAAATAAGAAATATAGTAACAAGATATATTTTTTTCATAATGACCTCCTAACTTAATGCTTGTCCAAATTACAGTTAAGAGTATTTTATGAATTTTATTACGTTTTTAGAACTATAAAGGGGCCAATCCTTTCTAGAAGGTTTATCGATTTCCTTAATCTATATTAAGTTAATATTGTACTTTTCTACTAAATCTTTAAAAGCTGGCCGTTCATTTCCATCTCTTCCAATTATATGCGTTGCTGTTACCAATGAGTTTAAAACTGCTTCTTCTGTTGCTTCTCCTACAGCTCTGAATGCTAGATCAATATCTTCTTCATGTATTGTTGGAAGTGTAATGCAATGCGATGTTTTTTCATGAGGTATTTTTGTTGCAGTCGAAAAGCCAATGACGACTTCACCGCTTCCCGTTGTAATAATTGAGCCTGTTCTTGACAATCCCGTAACTGTTCTTTTAATGATTCGATTAAGTTGCCTTTCAGATACGGGAAGGTCCGTTGCAACAATCATGATGATTGAACCCTTATCTTGTTCTTCTCGTTCCTTTAAGATCAAATCTCTCAATTCTGCTCCAACTAGTTTTCCATTTACTTTTAAATCACTTAAAATCCCAAAGTTAGATAAGACTAAAACACCCATTGTGTATGTACCATGTTCCATCTTCATAACGCGCGAAGCTGTTCCAATCCCACCTTTTAATGAATAACAAAGCATACCCGTTCCTGCACCAACAGTTCCTTCTTTCACATCTGAAGAAGCGTTTCGTAATGCTTGGAAAACATGGTCTTTCGTAATAAATCTAGCACGTACATCATTTAAAAGCATATCATTACACTCACATATTACTGGGTTAACAGTTCCTGTCGTACGACCTATCTCTGGATTATGATCTAACATATATTCAATTAAAGCGTCTGCAGCAGTTCCAATACTTAGAGTGTTTGTTAAAATAATTGGTGTTTCGATCGTCCCCAACTCATTAATCTGAATCGTTCCCATCGACTTACCAAACCCATTAATTACATGAGAGGACGCGATTAACTTTTCCTTAAATAAATTTCCTTGATGAGGAAATATTGCTGTAACACCAGTTTGGATGTCTTGTTCACTAATCGTTACATGACCCACTGTAACTCCCTCAACATCCGTAATAGAATTAAGTCTTCCTGTTTCCAGGTACCCGATATTAACACCATAATCTCTGATTCTTTTTTGACTCATTAAAAATTCTCCTCCAGCTTCGTATTATACAAGTGTCCTAGCATTTAATTAATTGATTTTAATTTCAGAAGTACAAAAAGCCCTTATTCAGAGCTTTTTAGTTAAAAGTAATCTTTTAAAATGTATCAGTGACTTTCTGTTAATTTCATTTTCTCATTAAGCTATTAAAGGAATAAGTTAAAGAAAGTAATGCTCCAAATATTATTAGTAAAATCATCAATGAAGTGATTAATAGTATGATCCTTTTTGGAAAATACTTCCTACATAAATTAATTTCTCCTTTTATGATTAATCTTATGAATCATTTTAACAGATAACTTAGAAAATTTGATACTATCTCGATAAAAATAAAAAATTCAATTACTTTCCACGTCACCCTCAATTTGAAATCCGTATATTATCAAAAATGGAAATTATTACCACATAGGGAAATAGAACTATTTTTATTTTCTAACATAATCTATATTAACCTTGTTTACTTGGTGGCATTGGCAAACAGATGCAAATCACTTTTATCTTCATGGTAAGAGTGATTTTTCTTTTAATTTTATTAATAACACAACGTAAAATTTTTCATCTGCTTCTGTGGATTCCATATTAAATTACCCTATTAAAATGCGCTAAAGAAGAGTTACTCCTGCAACTCTTTTTTAGCGCATTTATTTATTATAAAAATTACTGATTAAATTTATCTAACGTGTAATCATAATTAATTTCAATAAGTCCATCATTTAACGCAGTAAGAAATCTATTTACAGACTCAACTAATACCTCTGTATTAATATATTCTGTCGGTTCAAACAGTTGCCACACCGAATAAATCCCCCACTTGTCATCACCTTTATACAGGAAATTCATAAGATCTTCATTTCGATTAATTGATTCATAATTCATGTTATCTCTTGATCCATTTTCTACCTTTTGAACCCATTCACTTAATTGACTCGCAAACTCCGTAAGATTTAAATTAGGATCATGAAAAAATAACGTTTCATTTAAATAAATATTTAATGAGCCATCTATGTATTTACCAGTATTGGCAACATAAGCCGGTTCTGTAGGGATATAGTCATTTAATATAAACAAGAATTTTATATTCATAAAATTCTCCTTTCGTATGTAGTTCAATCTTAATTTGTGTATCTTCGTACTTAGTTTGTATTGTTTCCTATTTTTGGTATTTCCCTCGATTTTATTTTACTTTTTCATCTTTTTATTTTTAGTTCGTAAAGGTATTTAATAAAACGAAAACTACTGTTTTACAATTGGGTCTTATCAAATTTTTACCAACTTATAGTTTATTAGTTAGAAATAAGAGGAAACCTTATATTAAAAAAGTTTCCTCTTATTTCCTTTATATTTTAATTAAAAATTAGAAAGGAACAATTTGAAATGCAAGAACAAATCGATGAATTAACTTTATTGTTATTATATTTAACAGCATTTGAAGAACACACTGTATCAGGTGAAACTACACTTAGAAGTTGGAAGGGCTATCCTTTTGATACATTAAATAAATTATCGAATAATAAACTCATATTTTTTAGTAATCGTGCTAAATCAGTTTACTTAACTGAAAATGGAATAGAATTAGCTAACAAATTAATACAAAAATATATTATTCAAAACGAAGATTAACTTTTTATTTAGGTCACCTAAAACTACAGAAGTCTATATTAAGCTTATTCACAATGATGTACGCATTCTATCTAGTAGTCATTCCTTAATATTTCCGTTGCTTTCTTTACATTAGTTACAGTTAAAAAAATACTATCTTTTTCACCTATATAAAATGATTTCACTCCAACCTTCCGCCACAAATTATCGTAAATTTTACTAAATACTCCTGGAGTACCAGCTGGAATATTTAATATAGCTAAAATTGTTTCTTCCTTAAATTTCACATTGGTGGATTCAAGTGACTCTCTAACGACTTTAAGATCCCGTTTATTCTGCGATTCGGTTGTTCCAGGTACAAGTCTAACGAAATTATTATTTTCACCACTTTTTGTCATTAAAATCCCAACAATATTCACTGAATCGTTAGCAATACCTTTTAATACACAATTTAAAGTTTCATCATTTACTATAAAAGTAAATTGGGTTCTATATTCAATATCAAACCTTATCTGATCAACTTTACGGCCATTAGAGCGATTCAAATTCTCCACATCCTAAATTTTTTTGTTTTTATTAAAGTATGTGAAAAAAATAAAAATGTTTTTGTTGAAGATTAAGCTTCCTCTTCACCCTTCGTTTCTTAAACACTACTAAAAAAACCCCTAATCATAAACAGCAGAACGTTTTAAACTGTCTATGATTAGGTGACAGAGAAATATTAATTTATTATTTTACTTCTAACTTAAGGTGTAAATGTGATTATATTCATATCTCTATTTATGGCCGATGCAGAAGTAACACTTACGCTTGTAGTAAATATTACTCTAAGACTATAAGTTGAAGTAGCATTTGCAGGTGCTATAGCAACTTGAGTACTTGCAAATTGAAACCTATGCGTTCCAGCTGTAGTTTGGTTTGTATTAAATACTCTAGTGTCTATTAATGTAGCATCTCTATATAGTCGTAGTTGAAAAGTAACTGTCCAGTTTGCAGTTACCACTAACTCAATCGCTGTTGCATAATCAATTTTAAGCTGCTGGTTTGCAAGCACAGCCTGAGTAATACTTACAATTGTTACTTCTGTATTAATTGGTGGGAATACAGCAATCGTTCCTGCGTTTTCTGCAAATGTTAAAGTCGGTCTTTGACCTGTTGGACCCGTTACTCCTGTTGCTCCGGTTACTCCCGTTGTTCCGGTTACTCCAGTTACTCCCGTTGAGCCTGTTATTCCGGTTGCTCCGGTTGGGCCGGTTGAGCCTGTTGGGCCGGTTGTTCCAGTCGTTCCGGTTACTCCCGTTGTTCCGGTTACTCCAGTTACTCCCGTTGAGCCTGTTATTCCGGTTGGGCCGGTTGAGCCTGTTGCTCCGGTTGGGCCGGTTGCTCCCGTTGTCCCGGTTGTTCCCGTTGCTCCCGTTGGGCCTGTTACGCCTGTTACTCCCGTTGCCCCGGTTGTTCCCGTTGTTCCCGTTGCTCCTGTTGCTCCCGTTGCTCCGGTTGGGCCGGTTACTCCCGTTGCCCCGGTTGTTCCCGTGGCTCCCGTTGGGCCTGTTGTTCCCGTGGCTCCCGTTGGGCCTGTTGCTCCTGTTGCTCCCGTTGCCCCGGTTGTTCCCGTTGTTCCCGTTGCTCCTGTTGCTCCCGTTGGGCCGGTTTCTCCTGTTGCTCCTGTTTCTCCCGTTGCTCCGGTTGGGCCGGTTACTCCCGTTGCCCCGGTTGTTCCCGTGGCTCCCGTTGCTCCTGTTTCTCCCGTTGGGCCGGTTGTTCCCGTGGTTCCCGTTGCTCCTGTTGCTCCCGTTGGGCCGGTTTCTCCTGTTGCTCCTGTTTCTCCCGTTGCTCCCGTTGGGCCGGTTACTCCCGTTGCCCCGGTTGTTCCCGTTGCTCCCGTTGCTCCCGTTGGGCCGGTTTCTCCGGTTGTCCCGGTTGTTCCAGTCGTTCCTGTTACTCCCGTTGCTCCCGTTGCTCCGGTTATTCCTGTTGCTCCCGTTGGGCCGGTTACTCCCGTTGCCCCGGTTGCTCCCGTTGCTCCCGTTGCTCCCGTTGCTCCTGTTACTCCCGTTGCCCCGGTTGATCCTGTTGTTCCTGTTGCTCCTGTTGTACCAGTCTCACCTGTTACTCCGGTTGATCCGGTTGATCCGGTTACTCCGGTTGCTCCTGTTGTTCCTGTTACTCCGGTTGATCCAGTTGACCCAGATACTCCTGTTGCTCCGGTTACTCCTGTTGCTCCTGTTAATCCGGTTACTCCTGTTGCTCCTGTTGATCCGGTTACTCCTGTTGACCCTGTTGATCCAGTTGACCCTGTTGATCCGGTTACTCCCGTTGCTCCGGTTGCTCCTGCTACTCCGGTTGATCCTGCTACTCCGGTTGATCCAGTTGATCCGGTTACTCCGGTTGTTCCTGTTACTCCGGTTGATCCAGTTGCCCCAGTCTCACCTGTTACTCCAGTTGACCCTGTTGCTCCTGTTGCTCCGGTTGACCCAGTTGATCCAGTTGTTCCTGTTATTCCTGTTATTCCGGTTACTCCGGTTGATCCAGTTGACCCAGATACTCCTGTTACTCCGGTTGACCCTGTTGCCCCAGTCTCACCTGTTACTCCAGTTGACCCTGTTGCTCCTGTTGACCCTGTTGCTCCTGTTGATCCGGTTACTCCCGTTGCTCCGGTTGATCCGGTTACTCCGGTTGACCCTGTTACCCCAGTCTCACCTGTTACTCCGGTTGACCCTGTTACTCCTGTTACTCCGGTTACTCCCGTTACTCCGGTTGACCCTGTTGCCCCAGTCTCACCTGTTACTCCAGTTGACCCTGTTGCTCCCGTTGACCCTGTTGCTCCTGTTGCTCCGGTTGACCCTGTTACTCCTGTTGACCCTGTTGATCCTATTGCTCCTGTTGACCCTGTTGACCCTGTTACTCCTGTTGTTCCTGTTGTTCCTGTTACTCCGGATGACCCTGTTACCCCAGTCTCACCTGTTACTCCAGTTGTTCCTGTTACTCCCGTTACTCCGGTTACTCCTGTTGCTCCAGTTGAGCCTGTTACTCCTGTTACTCCTGTTGTTCCTGTTGGGCCGGTTGACCCTGTTACTCCGGTTACTCCGGTTACTCCCGTTACTCCGGTTACTCCGGTTACTCCCGTTACTCCCGTTGTTCCCGTTGTTCCTGTTGTTCCTGTTGTTCCTGTTGTTCCCGTTGTTCCTGTTGTTCCTGTTGTTCCTGTTGTTCCTGTTACTCCGGATGACCCTGTTGCTCCAGTTGAGCCTGTTACTCCGGTTACTCCCGTTACTCCCGTTACTCCGGTTACTCCTGTTGTTCCTGTTTCCCCGGTTGCTCCGGTTACTCCCGTTGTTCCTGTTGCTCCTGCTACTCCTGTTGCTCCTGTTGCTCCTGTTATTCCGGTTACTCCAGTTGAGCCAGTTGAGCCAATCACCCCAGTTATTCCTGTCGCTCCGGTTATTCCCGTTATCCCAATACCAGTTACTCCAGTTGCCCCGGTTGCTCCGGTTGCTCCAGTCACCCCTTGAGGACCAGTTTTACCTTTTTTACCTCTAGGTCCCCTACAACACTTATCACAACAGTAACATTCCTTCGAATCTTTACATATACAGTCTTTACACTTACATTTCTTACAGTCTTTACAACCGCAGTCCTTACACTTATGTTTCTTACAGCTTTTACAATCGCAGTCCTTACACTTATGTTTCTTACAGCTTTTACAATCGCAGTCTTTACACTTACATTTACAATCTTTGCAATTACAAGATTTTCTATTTTCTTTGTTGTCTTTACCCAAATTATCACCTTTTCTAACTAAAGAACCAATTTGGAAATAAATTCTTGTCCATTTTTCATACCAATATAATCTTATGTACAAACATTAAATATTGATTATGTTAGAAGTCCATGTAAAATTTGGTAATTTTTTACATAGTCAAATAGATAAAAATATTTGACTTATACTTTTATACTCAATAAAAAAAAGAGGATATTTATTATCCTCCTAAAATTATAGTTGTGCTCTAACGATGTAACGTGAATACGTTATAAGCAAACCATCTTTCTGGGCATTTCGCTCAAATATACGAATTGCTTCTGATAAATGCTCTTCAAATACTTCCATTAATATGGATTGTTTTTGGCCAAGCATCTTAGTTTTATTACATCAAGTTTGTTCGGTACTTAGGAAATACTAAAAAATCCTTAGTTTTACTAAGGATTAAAAATAATTTTAATTATGATAAACGCACGCTTGATTTAGAATATACAAGTTCATAGTATTCAGACATTTCTTGTTCTGTTACATTGTATCTTCTTTGAATTTCATTGTGTTCTTCCAATAAGTTTTTTGACCATTCCATTGATTGTCTATCTGTTATTCTACCACTCTTTAATAACATTTTATTTTTTGCAATTTCTGACCTGAATTTAAGTTCGAAATCTGCAATTTCTATGATTTCTTCAGGAGAATGTTTTTCTTCGTTATTGCTAGAATTGCTATTCATTATAAGTATAATACCAATTACTACTATTAAAATTACAATAAACCATACCACAATATCACCACCTTTCATTTTCATAATATCATGTATAAATAACTAATAGTTAAACATTTCCAAAATTTAGTCCTAAATGTCTATTCCTGAAAATGATGAGAGAGTGTCGTTGAAAAAACTATTCATTCAATATGTCTTTTTCCTATTTTTTTTCTGATTATTTTCGAAAATAGCATCATTTCCACTTTAAAAAAGGTATTTCATATAAATTTTCTTCATAGTCAACGCGTTTAAAATTTACTTCTTTTCATACTTCATTTTCTTTTTTATTTATCTGAATTCAATTAATGGAGAAAAACGATCATAAAATATATAAAGGAACTTCAACTAATTTGAAGTTCCTTTTTTCATATTATTAAACTGGTAGAACATTTTTTCTGCTTTCTAAAACCTTATTCATTTTCTATTTTCACCATTAATTTCCCGTCTTTATAAATCGTTAAGTAAACAGTGTCACCGACTTTTAGGGCAGAGTTGGAATTTTTATCTGTTATTTCTTTTTCGGTAAAGCCGTATTTCTCAGAATCATCACATACAATTTGATACTGATTTTTATTATCTGTTTTTGCAAGTTCGATCACTTCACAAACACTAGTTTTTAAATTTGAATCTACATTCATTAATTCTTCTTTATTAACCAGCGTAATGGTACTTTTGGATTTAGGAATTTTGATTATAATTGGATGTGCTTTAGCATGATTAAAATTAATAATAGCAATAGATATGATGATACCGAGGGTTAAAACAAAGGTACCTATTATTATTCCTGCTGTCTTCAATTTTTCAATTTTATCTTTATCCAAATTAAAGTACACCTCATCTTTTTAGTATCTATATTCCCTAAAACAAAATGAAATCCTTCTTTTAAGTTTCATACAAAAAAGGCCTTTTACATCTTTAATGTAAAAAGCCTTTAACTCTTTTTAAATATAGCGTCCAATTACTCATATCACTTTGATAGCTTGCTAGATTTCCTCCAAATTAAAGAAAACAATAGAAGTAAGATTCCTACTGAACATCCAATCATTTGATCTAACAAAAATTCACCTGTACGAATAATGTGTATGATAAAAGTCCCACCAAAAATAATGATGATTAGTAATGATAGTTGGAGCATATACTGATTAATTTTCATCTTTTCACCTCACTTCTTTAAATATACCATTTTTTTACAAGTTTATTAATCTAACTATACAAATCAAATGGACTATAAAACACCGTTACAATTGTAATGTTTTTTAATAATTTTTATCATATTTGAAAAATTTGACACATGGACAACCTCTATCATCATAGGATTAATTGATTAAGATTTTGAAAAAATGATCTGGGAGGGAAGGTATTGATTAGAAAACTGCTTACTGTTTTAATTTTAACCTGTTTTATGTTTGTTGGTTTTGGTATTAAACCTAGCCAGGCAGCTACATCTCAATTTATTATTATTAACAAAGCAACAAATCAACTAGCTTATTATGAAAATGGGAAACTCTACAAAGTTTTTAAAGTAGCAACAGGTAGAAGTCCATCTCTGACGCCAGAAGGTAAGTTTAAAATTGTAAATAAAATAGTAAATAGACCTTACTATAAAGGTAACATTCGTGGCGGGGACCCTAGAAATCCGCTAGGAAACCGTTGGCTTGGATTAAATGCTCGTGGTACATGGGGAACTACATATGCTATCCACGGAAACAATAATCCGAGCTCGATTGGAAAATACGTAAGTAGTGGTTGTGTTAGAATGTATGATAATGAAGTAGAATGGCTTTTTGCTAGAGTAAAATTGAGCACACCTGTTGTCATCACAACTTCAAGTAAATCATTTGACTCAATCGCAAAGGCTAATGGGTATAAGATAACAAGTAGTAGTGGTGACTCTAATGCAGTTATCCCAAGTGGAACGATCTTAAAAAAGGGCAGTCGTGGTACTACAGTTAAAAAGCTTCAACAAAAGCTAACATCACTCGGCTATAGTACAAAGGGTGTCGACGGGATCTTTGGGAACAATACTGAACAAGCCGTGCGCAAATTCCAAAAAGCTAAGCATTTACAAGTTGACGGAATTGTAGGACCTGCAACGATTAAAGCACTTGGCGGTTTATAAATTCGAATTTTAATAGAGGATATTCCTCTATTTTTTTTTGTTTATTGTAATTATTTTACTCTAATAACTTAAACACATAATTTGGCTTTATTTATATTTAACTAATTAAAAAGCCTATTAACTCCAATAAATTTCGACTTCAACTTTGATCACTAGATTATTCTAAATTATTCATAATCAAATTCATTAGAAAGTTGTTGAGGTTAAACAATTCCAAAATTTAAAATTTCTTCATTGCCTTTATTCTCACTATGTAAAAACTTTTTAATCGTTATTCGAATGTAGATACCCGTTTCCATATAAAAAGACTACCTAAGCAGCCTTTTGTTGTAGTCATACACTTTTTTCATCTTCAAATTCAAGCTTAAAATAATTAACAACACGGCTATAAAATGGGTATATGATCCCAATAACGAAAAGAATCCAACCAATATTTGTGAGATATCTTGGACCAGCAAAATTAGAAAAGTAAGTTAATGTTACAATTAATAATCCAAACAAAATATACAAAGTAGGTATTAATTGTTTCATTATGATCTCCTTTTACATTTTTATTTTTTATAGCTTTTTTGAACTCTCTTTTCCTAAAAGGATAATAGAGTATTTATCTAGATTAGTATAATGAATAGTTTATTCAAATAAATACTATTCACTTGTCAAAATTAATTTTCTTGTTTCGATATCATATATTTTGTAACTAATTTCAAAATTATGATCTTTAGTCACTGTCACTTTACAATAATATGGAATTGATTTCCCATAAGCAGCCAGTTTAGGAATGTCCTTGAAAGTAAATATTTCATCTTGGTCTATTAAATCAAAATTTGCTTCGGAAATACGGCCTGAAGAATCAATTTCTATCACACATCTTCCACTGACAACATCATATTGTTTAAACACAACAGATTTAAGACTTGGAAGTGTAATCGCTAAAATTAGGGCACCAAGTAATAAAAACCCAAGACCTTTTCCAATTTTTACTAATGTATATTCTCGATCAATAAATATTGGAATAAATATAAAAACTGCTCCTATTATTAAAAAGACACCAATTATGAGCATGGAATAATATGTAAACATTTTTTCACTTCCTAAAACTACAATCTACCAATAATTTTGTGAGTACTTCTTCAAATACTCTTACTTATATAAAATTTAAAATCAGCTATTTAATTAAAGTCATTCGATACAGTATATTTATTTCCGAATTTCAGTATCTTGTAATTTTAAACAACTTCTTTTTCATCTAGATCATTGCGGTGATATAGTTAATCTTTAAAAATGATTCTCCATCTAATCAAGAATAGTCTATAATCGAAATTTTATTATCTAGAAATATTTCTAAAAAAGACATTACAATCCATTAACACCTCACATGTTTACGCTTAAATCCTAATAGACCTTTATCTAAATCTTTTTGAATTTTTTCAGAGCAAAGTAAAATAGTACTTTTTTTCTTGTCCTTTTTGATTTCGACTGGTCCAATTCCTTTTGCAGTTTCAACTGCTTTTTCATGTTGAGGTAAATATGAAATGGCTACTGTATAAATAAAATTATTCATAGCAGATTTTGTTCTTTCAGGGGATTCATGGATGGTATCTTTTACTTGATCAAGCATAGTTGAAATCTTGTTCGAGTCAAAATCAATATCCGAGCGATTCCCTAATAGCCAACAGTAACAGCTCCAACCAGCTGACATTTTAAGTTCGTCTCCGCTTTTAATCCATTTATCGGCTACCTCTTGTGCAATATTTGCTTCGGCTAAAGTAACTGCAACTACATAGTCAGAAAGCATATAGAAATAAGCTCCATCAATCCATCTCTCAAAATCTTCTTCAGTCATTTTCAAAGGCTCTGCAATAATTCCCGCAAAATACATGGCATCGTAATTACCTGTTGCATATAATTGATCCGCTAATTGTTGATTTAGTTTAATTTTTTTAGCGATCGGTTTCATTGCCCCTGTTGCAACCCCAAATAGTGGTTCATGTGCACCATTTCTTATGTATGTCTTTTTTGTCCGTTCCTTACCAAGTGCTTCAAGCTCCTGCATAACTGTTTCCAATTCCACTCTTTCACACTTCCTTTCTTCACTTTCCTACTACACCGTTTCCTTTAATCCATCATTTTTATCATGTAATACTAACTACAACAATATTATATCATTTCTTCTACTACTGAACTGCACATCTAACTATCCAACCAATTCTTCCTTATAAAACTCAAAAAAAATAAGTTGCCATGGTCACACATTTTCGAGAAAATAGGTAATCATTACAACTCTATATAATTAATTATATTTTTTATTGAATTGGCTTTCTCAATACCAATGCTTCGATATCCATTAAATCCATTAATCTTTATGATTGCACCACTATTTGTGAACCAAAGTAATGAACTGTATTCAACCGTTTGATCTATTGGACTTCTGAATGATAACTGAACATCATATTTAGATAAGTCTAAAATTGGTTTGTCTATTTTTTTACTAAATAAAAATATTTCTTCTAATTGATTTAATTTTTCTTGTTTTTCTACTTTCACTGGTTCAAATTTAATGACATTTTTTCCAAATTTTGTGTAGTTGTAACCAATCCATATTTCATTTTTCGTTTTGCTGTGCTTCATTTTTTCAAAATAAAATCCACCTAAGCATAAAGCTAGTATTGAAGCAAAAATCAAGAATTTATATGCCTTTCTCAAATATAGTCCCTCCGTAATAAAATCAGCTTTCTAATATAGTATAACCATATTTTACCATTTTAATAGTTAATTTAATATAAAAAATGTTCTAATTTCATCAAACTTTCACATATTTTATCAAAGACTAGTTTTTCGAAGTGAGTGAAGATCATGAATTTATGTTTCGACTTATAAGATTATTATGTAAAGTAAAACACGCTTTACTAATTTGCGAGTTAATTTGGTAAAAATTTCATTATTTCATTTGACAAAATTGACGTATCCCATGGATGCCAGTAATAGTTAGCACCGTCAAATTCAATAGCATATTTATAAGCGATTGCCTCACCTGTATACAATACTACTTCATAATGTGTAGAATCTGTATCATTATGAATTGGTTGAAAATTCAAATCATCTTTACTGTTGCTTAAGATTTCCAGAAAGTTTACTATTTTTTCTTTTTCTTTAATCTCTGATATTTTTTTCTCATCAGGTGAATAAGATTGGTAGATTTCAATCAGATTAACTTTTTCGATTGGCACATCTTTAAAATACCACTTATAATCAATTGTTCCTCTTGCATAATAGATTTTATATCCATTTAATGCAGTTTTGTCCTTTATGGCAATACATTCAGGATTATCTTTAATTGAATAAATTTCTGTTCCTTTCTCATGAAATGCTGCATCCCCATCTTTTATTTTATAACTGGTATTTGTAACATGATCTGCTACCTTAAATTTTACTTCCCCTACTTTTTCATCAATAAATTTTTCATTAGCCAAAATTCCCGATTGTATGCCATTGTACTCAACCCCATTTAATCTAACAAAGTCTACCCACTCTATAATTGATTGACTTTCTGTAGGGATAAAACGACAAGCAACTAGTAGTAAAGGTAATATGATAAACGATAGCTTAAACAGTTTCATTCTTTTGATTAAACCCTCCTAAAAATAGTCTTTTTTACATAGTATTCAATTTCTTTAATGAAATGACCTTCCTAGATTCACACCAAAAAGGTTGAATAATAAACTAGAATATCAATCTATTAAAAGATGAAATAGGACCTTAAATGCCCCACTCTTTATTTTTCCGTGACAAACGCACATTTTTTCTAAAAGCTTGTCTTTGAAAGCACTTACATTTCGATTGCACATAAAATGTATTGAATGGAGGGATGAATAAATGGAAAGAATTTTTTTAATGTTAGCTAGTATTATTGCTGGTTTTGCTTTAATCAAAATGCCTTTAGCAGGTACATTCTTATCTAGCGTAGAGCCATTAACAGATTTAATTGGTATTTTAGCTATTTTAATTTTCTCCCTATTCCTAATATACAAAGGGTTTATGAATCTTATCGGTAAGTAGGAAAAATATTAGGTTTAGGCATCTTATTGCAATATATTAACGATACAAATTATTAAATTAACCTGTATCAGATTACTAGTTAATCTAAGATACAGGTTATTTTTTTGATACCAAACAGTAATACTTTTACATTTTTGCTTTTTTAGTGTTTTTTCCTTTTACCCTCTTCAATGTTGCTACGATCAGAAAGCTCACAATTACTAATAAGAGCCATGAACTTACTTTCCCTAAATGAACTAAACTCCATGCAACCGACTGATTTGGATATTGCCATGCACCAAAAAACGTTGCAATATTTTCGGCAATCCATATAAAAAATCCGATTAGTACAAAAGAGAGTGCAATTGGCATACGGTACTTAATCCCATGAACTTCATAAATGACCCAAGATTTCCAAAAAACAATTATGACAAGTCCAGATAACCACCAACGAACGTCGATCCAAAAATGGTGCGTAAAGAAATTTAAATAAATTGCTGCTGCAAGTGAAGCAACTACAAAAAATGGTGGCCAATTAATGAGTTCAACATTCATCCTTCTCCATGCTTGACATAAATAACTTGCAACACTTGCGTACATAAAACCACTATATAATGGCACTCCAAATAATTTGGAGTATCCTTCCCCAGGATATGCCCATGAACCCATATGTACCTTAAAAAGTTCAAGCGCAAGTCCAATTAAGTGAAATAGTGTGATTACCTTTAATTCATCAAATGTTTCAAGTCTAGAACGCACCATGATCCATTGCATCAAAATACAAATCAAAAGTAACCAATCATATCGTGGCAATAATGGTAGGTGTACAATTTTAGTAAAAGCTAAAGAGGCAAAAATCACAACAGGAAAAATACACGATAAAGCCTGCTCCAAACCAAAGCGGACAAGTTGTTTAACGGCTTTTATAAAATGTGACTCATCCTTTTGAAGTATTAAATTCACAATTAGCTCTCCTTTATATATTGATATCAATCATATCGATCTACTTGTTGTCTTCATCATTTTGATATGCCAAAATATCTCCAGGTTGGCACTCTAGTGCCTTACAAATCGCTTCTAAAGTTGCAAAACGAATCGCTTTTGCTTTACCGTTTTTCAATATAGAAAGATTCGCCATCGTAATCCCAACCTTTTCTGAAAGCTCGGTTACACTCATTTTCCTTTTTGCTAGCATTACATCAATATTGATAACTATTGCCATGTTCTTCACCTCAGACTGTTAAATCATTTTCTGATTTTATATCAATCGCTTCTTTCAAAAGCCTTTCGAGAACGGCTGCAAAGACTGCAATTACCAATGAAGCAAAAATAAAGACCATACCAATAACAATAATTCCTGGTGCGTCATCCATATCTGCAATTAAATAAAAAAGTGGCAATCCTAGTACATACAATACACTGATTACGATCGCACTAAATTTTATTTTCTTTAAAGCGTTAACCGATAGTTCCGAGAAGGCTTTATTTTTATCAATGTAGCATAAAAGTTTAAAAGCTTGATAAAGAGCGAAATAGAAAGGAATTGCTGCTAAATAAAGATCTATAAAAATGAAATATTTCATTAAAGTAATATTCGGATACAACTCAGCAGCATATTCTGCAATCTTCGGAACTACAAATATACACAATGCAAGAACTGGCAACCCGATAAGAATCACTACTATTTTTAAAAAGAGCGTAGATCCCCGTTTCATAAAAGCACCTCACTAAATTATTTTCAATTTGAATTTAACATATTATTTATCGTTTTACAATAAATTATTGTTGTTTTTTATTATATTATTATTGTTATAAAAATATCCTTACTTTTTATATATAGGAAAGAAGCATTTCACAACTAAAGAAATGCTTGTGTAAAAACTTAATCATCCGATCTCTTTCCAGAAATAAACTAAAAGATTAATTTTAATCTTAGTAACATATTACTGTTAATAACAGTATATTGTTATTAACAGTACGAAATTATTTTTTTGGAAGTATACGAATTTAGGAGGTTAACTATTTATGAAACATACAGGCCGACATACTGGCGCTTTTCTTTTATTGTTTTTAACAGAGGGGGATAGCTATGGAGGGAAACTTTTGCAGAAGTGTGAAGAGGAACTGCCTATCAATCCAATTGACAGTTCCATATTATATCGAACATTAAAGCAATTAGAGACGGAAGGTGCTGTTGAATCTTATTTATGTACATCCGAACAAGATAAACCGATCAAGATGTATAAAATTACTGAATATGGAAAAGAAAAATTAGAAGAATTTCAAATAAATATTGAAGAAAAGCTGAAGAATTTATCATTTTTCTTGAGCAGATACAAAGTATGGAAGGAGAAAAGTCATGATTAATGCTTCGATCCTATACAGTTTAGCAATCATTCTTACTAGTATCTCTTTTATAAAGGATCGAAAGAAAACAAAAGATGCACTATTAAAGTCATGGATAATGTTTTGTAATATTTTTCCTGAAATTTTAACGATCATGTTTTTTGTAGGACTCTCCTTATCCTTATTAACACCTACAATCGTTTCATCTATTATTGGGGAACAGTCTGGAGTGAAAGGAATTATACTATCTACATTAATTGGTTCTGTAGGACTAATTCCAAGTTTTGTCGTTTTTCCTCTAGGAGAAACATTGGTCCAAAACGGTGCTGGCCTGCCCCAAGTAGCATTATTAATGTCAACGTTCATGTCAGTAGGAGTTATTACATTACCTATGGAACAAAAATTCTTTGGAAGAAGTTTTGCATATGCACGTAATGCAAGTGGACTTTTAATGTCTCTTATATTTGCATATATAATTTGGTTGGTGATGGTATGAGTCAATTAAAAAAATATCGTTTCTTTTTTATTTTATTAGTAGTGTTCATCGTTCTTCCACTAATAAACCACTCACTTGGGATGAAAGCATTTCAGTTAACAGGAAATAGTCTAATAAAAATGTTATTTCTCCTTCCACCAGTTTTAATTTTTGTTGGCCTACTTGACAAATGGGTTGAAAAAGAGACTATTATTAAATATATGGGAAATAAATCTGGTATTTACGGTGTTTTATTTGCTTTCTTACTAGGAGGTATTGCAGTTGGTCCACTATACCTAGCTTTTCCAATCGCGGTACTTTTATTGAAAAAAGGAGCAAGCATTCGCTATGTTGTATTCTTTTTAGGAGTTTGGACAACCGCTAAACTACCTATAGTTATCTATGAATTTGCATCATTTGGTATGAAATTTACACTTATTCATATATGTTTAGGCTTAGTATTTTACTATTTAATGGGAATGATTTTTGAGAAATTTTATCATCATAAACAATTGGTAAATTATGAAGATCAGCAAGATATTTCTATATAAGTATCTACTGATGGATAAATGAAAATAGACACTATTTTAGTTAGCTTTAGTGAAAAAAAGAGCCAAAATGAGAAGCGGGTTATAAAAAACTAAATGAAATACTGAGAACTTAAGAAGACTAGTCCGAAAGCTAGTCTTCTTGCATGTATCTTTTTATCTTCCTCTTGAATTTTTTGTAGAATCTATATGAATGTCTAGTAAAATCTAAGAATTTCAATGGGATTTTAATAGGTACTTTATACAAAGTTTTTTTATATAACTTATAGTAAGCTTTTACTAAATCCTCCCATTTTTCATCCTTTCCTTTTTTGTAAAAATCAGATACATCTACAACATATCCCCTGCCATCCTTCATCATCACATTTTTACCGTGAACGTCGTATGGATTTAGTCCACGACTTTTTGCATACTTAAGCGCAATGTTTACATCCTTAATTACACTCTCATGTATTTTTTCACCAATTGCTAGGGCGTTGTATAACGTAATTCCTTCTAATCTTTTTAAAACTAGATACTTTTCACCAAATTGGATCAATTTCGAATAAGCTGGGTGCTCTCCCAATTGTTTATAGACTTGAACTTCTTTTTCTAAACCATCTAAATCTTTTCCATACACTTTAACAACCACATTTGGTTCAGAATGGTGTACAAAAACAGCAGCATAATTACCAGATCCAATACATTTCCAACCTTCAGGAATATTGTTAACGACTATTGGGTCATTTTGACGTTCACTTTTGAGATATACATTCGGAATCAATTCATTTTCAATTAGATTCTTAAAACTAGATTGATTATAGCTCCTAGGAACATAATTAGGATTTCGTGGTCGTTTCAATCTCCATAGCCCTCCAATAAGCAATATTATTTAAATTATACAGGATTTCATACAAAAAATAAGAGAAACTTCTGTGCGTAACATGAGAAAAAGCGAAAACGCCAATCCCTTAAAATAGTAAGGGATTGGCGTTTTTTGGATTTCCGATAATAAGCTCATATGTTAAATAGAAATGTATAGAACCTAGAAAATATTTTTCTATAAAAATATAATATATGGTAAAATATGGTTTGTGATATGATTAACAATGTTTTAGAATCGTATTATTAGTTAATTAAATAAATACAAAAAAACGATGAAAATATGGAGAAATAGGAAATTTTAAATAGATTACGTGTTAAAGGTTCAAGTAGTTATTAAATTTGTATAAGAGAGGTGAAATAATGCTAACTGCTTTATACCCAAGTATTTTTATTATTTTATTATCATTATTTCTTTTTTTATTTTTATTATTTAGAAAGAAAATTTCCATTCTAATATTCATTTATCTACTATTATTTTCTATATATATTAGTAGTCTTATCTCTATAACGATATTTCCTTTTCCATTTCAAAAAGAACTGATTGATTTAATGATTGAAGATAAATTAGGTTATAAACACAATTTTATTCCATTTTATATCTTCACAAATATTGTAGGATCAGATTTTATGGAATATGGACTTGGGATTCTTATAAGACAAGTTATAGGAAATATTATTCTTTTTATGCCATTAGGGTTTTTATTGCCCATTCTTTTTCCAACTATCAAAGTAAAAAGAATATTTATGATCGGTTTAGTTACAAGTATATTAATTGAAGCAATTCAAGGAACATCGGGTTATTTTATTGGTTATAACTATCGTGCGGTTGATATTGATGATTTAATTTTTAATTTTACAGGTACTGTAATATGTGTATTGATTTTCAAAAGTATGTATAAATTATTAAAAAATGAAAATCTATTGTTAGTAAAGAAGACTGTTTAAGAAATATAGTTGGAAGCTTTGGGAGTTGCTAAGTATTTAACTAGGGAGAGCTCTTTTGAATTGTTTTGGAATTCAATTCGTGAACAAATAGGAGCTGATTAATCAGCTCCTATTTTACATTAGATTTCATTTTACATATGAAGCCCTTTTTCGTGATTTTTCTTTCCTCCACGTGACCAAATCACGACTGGTATAAGGATTAAGGACAAAATCCCCCCTGCTAATGATAATGTTGCATAACTTGAATTCGCAACAATCATTCCAGACAATGCACCTCCTGATGCACCTGCTAGTGCGACAAATACATCCACAGTTCCTTGTGTCTTGGCTCGTGTAGTAGAATCTGTTGAATCAACGATTTGAGCAGTCCCACTTATTAAACCAAAATTCCATCCTAATCCTAGTAAAGAAAGCGCAACTACTAGGAGGATCATCGAATTACTTGGTGCCGATGCGGCTAATACTCCAGCTAGTAATAAAGTAGCTCCAGATGCAATCGACATCGCTGTTCGGCCTATTTTATCGACAAGAATTCCTGTAATGAGTGATGGAAGATACATTGAGCCAATATGGAATGCAATCACTATTCCTACTTCATTTAGTCCATGACCGTGATGTTTCATGTGAATAGGTGTCATTGTCATAATAGCAACCATAACAATTTGCGTTAGTACCATTGTCGTTGCTCCGACAGCAATACCTCTCTTTTCTTTCGTACTTTCAATTTGTTTTAAATTTGCTAAATTCACTTTTTGAGTTTTGTTTGACTCGATTATTTTTGATAAAATCAGCGGGTCTGGATTAAGCATTATGAAGAGAAAAAGACCGGCCAAAATAAAAGCTGTGGCAGATAAAATGAATGGACCTGCAAGTGCTGGCACGCTAATGGAGACTGCAAATTTTCCCATTGGACCAACTAGGTTTGGACCTGCAACAGCACCAAATGTTGTAGAAACCATCGCAATACTGATCGCTTTTGCACGTTGATTATTATTTGCTAAATCAGTTCCGGCATATCTAGCTTGCAAATTCGTTGCGGTACCAGCACCGTAAATCAAGAGTGAAGCAAATAAAAGGATAATACTGTTTGTCATTGCTGCAATTACTACACCAATTGCACCAAGTCCACCTGTAATAAATCCTGCAGCAAGCCCAATTCGGCGACCAAATCTTTGAGACAGCCTACCGACAATAAATGCCGCTAATGCTGATCCCAATGTAAAAAGGGATGCTGGTAGTCCTGTAAAAGCATCTGTTCCAAGCATTTGTTGAGCTAGTAATGCACCAACTGTAACTCCGGCAGCTAATCCTGCTCCACCAAAAATTTGCGAAATGCTAACAATCAAAAGAGTCCGTTTGTACAGCATTTTCTGTTTTTCCTCTGAATTCACATAATCCATTGTATAATGATGTGCTCGATTATTCATGTATACCCCTTCTTTTAGTCGTGCGATTTTTAACGAATGATTTCAATATTTCAAAAAATGTTAAACGTTTCATTACATCTACTTTATTTTAACAAATATAAATTTATATCAAACTATTATTTTCTTTTTTTAACAATTGCTGAATCTAAACTGATTTTGACTTCTATATACTGGCATAATCCTCTATTAATAAATAATTAGATAATCATTATCAAATTTTAATAAAAATGTTAAGGTTAATTTAAGAATTTACCTGTAAGATATAGAGTAAGATAATACTTCTTCATTATGAGAGTAAGTCCCCAAATTATTTTCATAAATAAAATAGCTCATGACTTAAAGGTCATGAGCTATTTTGTATTAAATTTCTAATAGATTTTTTTCAATTAATGAATTAACTGCCGAACAAATTGCAATTTTCACATGAGCATATGTTAAACCACCTTGAACGTATGCAACATATGGAGCTCTTATTGGACCGTCTGCTGTTAACTCGATACTTGCACCTTGGATAAATGTCCCCGCTGCCATAATGACATCGTCTTCATATCCAGGCATATAGTTTGCGGTTGGTGTAAAATGAGCATTGATTGGCGAAGCCGCTTGAATTGCCTGACAAAATGCGATCATTTTTTCTTTATCATCAAATTGTACAGATTGAATTAAATCTGTTCTTACTGCATCCCATGAAGGGTTCGTGTTCATACCAAGCTTTTCTAAAAACGCTGCAGTAAATAACGCTCCTTTTAATGCTTGACCTGTGATATGTGGCGCCATAAAAAAGCCATGGTACATATCTTGTAACGCATAAAGAGAAGCACCCGCTTCACGTCCAATTCCTGGAGATGTTAAACGATAGCCACATTTTTCAACTAAATCTTTGCGTCCTACAATATAACCACCAGTTTTAGCAAGTCCACCACCAGGATTTTTAATTAATGAACCCGCCATTAAATCTGCTCCTACATGGCACGGCTCCAGTTTTTCAACAAACTCACCATAGCAATTATCTACAAAAACAATAACATTTGGATCAATTTCTTTTACAAAGTCGATCATCTCTTTAATTTGTTCAATTGTATAGGAAGGTCTTGTTCCGTATCCTTTTGAACGTTGAATACCAATTACCTTCGTATTACTTGTCATTTTATTTGCTACTTTTTCATAATTGATTCGTTCATTATTTACTAATTCGATTGATTCATACCCAATCCCAAAGTCTTTTAATGAACCGTTTCCACTTTCCCCACGAATCCCTACGATTTCCTCTAACGTATCGTATGGCTTCCCTGTAATATATAATAACTCATCACCTGGTCTTAATACGCCAAATAAAGCAGTTGAAATTGCATGTGTTCCAGAAATAATTTGCGGTCTCACTAAACCAGCTTCTCCACCTAAAACATCCGCAAAAATTTCCTCTAATGTATCTCTTCCAATATCATCATAACCATAACCAGTTGTTGGGATAAAATGACTATCACTCACTTTATGCTTTCGAAAACTTTGTAAAACTTTAAATTGGTTATACTCAATCACTTCGTCTATTTCTTTATGGGCTTCTGAAATTAATTTTTCAACATCTGCCACTAATGGTGCAATTTTTTCCCCATTTGATAAAAATTCTAACATTGATTATTGCTCCTTATATCTTCTATATCTTTTAACTGTATCATAAATTGAATGTTCCTTGAAAACATAACCAGTCATTTGATAGATTTCTGTTTCTTCATTAAAGGTGATCGATTCAATCATCGTTAATTTTTTGATTTCATGAATCAATTTCCCTTCGTTTGCAGGTACAAACACTTCAAAATATTCCATGTATTGTTTACATTCAAATTCAATTCTTTGACGTAATTTACTTAAATCATCTTCATTTAATGCACTCATTTCAATAAAACCTTCTGATGGTGACGGAACAAAGTCTTCATGAACTTGATCAATTTTATTATAAACAGTTAAAATTGGAATATTTTCTACATCTAAATCATTCAATAATTTAGAAACTGTTACTTCATGGCTTTTATAATTTTCATGAGATGCATCGACAACATGAAGAATGAAATCTGCTTCCGTTGCTTCTTCAAGTGTAGAGCGGAATGCAGCAATAAGAGAAGTTGGTAAATCCTGAATAAAACCAACCGTATCTGTTAGTAAAGTTGTCATACCATTTGATAAAACAAATTTTCTAGTTGTTGGATCTAATGTTGCAAACAGTAAATCTTGTTCATACACATCAGATTTAGTTAGTCTGTTAAATAATGTTGATTTTCCTGCATTTGTATAACCTACTAATGAAATATGAAACATTTCATTTTTCTTACGTCGCTCACGATAACGTTTACGATGTTCAACGATTATGTTTAATTGCTGTTTAATATCATCAATACGTTTTCGAATGTGACGACGATCAGATTCTAGTTTTGTTTCACCAGGTCCCCTAGTACCAATACCCCCACCAAGTCTTGATAACTCTGTACCTTGACCTACCAATCTTGGCATTAAATATTGTAATTGAGCCAATTCTACTTGTAATTTACCTTCTTTTGTTTTTGCTCGCTGCGCAAATATGTCTAAAATTAATTGTGTACGGTCAATTACTCTTTTTTCTAATCTTGCAGATAAATTGCGAATTTGAGATGGAGTCAGTTCATTATTAAAAATAATAACATCAGGTTCTAACTCTGCAATTGCTGCCTCTAACTCTTCTACTTTACCTGTGCCTATGTATAATGCTGGATGATATTTAGTTCTTTTTTGTGAAGTGATTAAAACTACCTCTCCATTTGCCGTTTTCGTAAGTGATGCTAATTCATCTAATGAATAATTAAAACGATCATCATCTACATTTTGAAGTTGACATCCAACTAAAATGGCTTTTTCTCTCATTTCATTCGTCACAAAATTCCACCTTTTCTATAATCAATTCTAAGCAATAAATATTCTTTACTCTTAACTATCTCTTTATTATAATGATATCTGGACTATTTTTCATCTTTTTATTGGAGGGGCAGGGGAATTGCTTATTGGAAACATGGGAGTTATTTAGCATTATTGGTACTATTTCCTTTGCATTAAGTGGTGCAGTAGTAGCCATGGAAGAAGACTATGATTTATTTGGTGTCTATATCCTAGGATTTGCTACAGCCTTTGGTGGCGGTGCATTACGAAATTTATTAATAGGCTATCCAATTAACTATTTATGGAATCAAACAACAAACTTTACAATTGCGCTAGTTGCAATGACAATTATCTTTTTCTTTCCGCAATTATCAAATAAACCATTTAAAAAATTAGATATTTTATTTGATTCAATCGGTTTATCTGCTTTTGCAATTCTTGGTGCAAATTATGCCATGGAATTAAAATTACCTGTAAGCGCTGTTATTGTAGCATCTGTCTTAACAGGAATCGGTGGTGGGATCGTTCGAGATCTACTTGCAAAAAGAAAACCAATGGTATTACATTCAGAAGTATATGCTTTTTGGGCGATACTTGTAGGTGTTCTAATTGGAAATAAATTTGTTGATTCAAATTTTGAACTTTTATTATTATTCATTGTTATAGTACTGCTTAGACTATTATCTGTGCATTATAATTGGAGTCTACCTAAAAGATCATTTAAAAACTCTACAATTAGTCTAAACGAATCAAGCACTCAAAAATTAAATTAAATCAGTCCAAAAAACAAACCTAATAAAGGTTTGTTTTTTTCATACTATTGAAATAAAACATTGTCAATATAGAACAACAAAAGTCTAAGTATATATTATTAAAGCAAAGATTTTAAAGGTTCATACTCATAACAGGTTCATGAGGAAGTAAACCAGCGAAAATTAGAACGTACTTCCTCATAACAGGTTTATGAGGAAGTAAAATAGTGAAAAATAGAAAGATTCTTCCTCATAACAGGTTCATGAGGAAGTAAACCAGTGAAAAATAGAAAGATTCTTCCTCATAACAGGTTCATGAGGAAGTAAACCAGCGAAAATTAGAAACGTACTTCCTCATAACAGGTTCATGAGAAAAGAAAATAGTGAAAAATAGAAAGATTCTTCCTCATAACAGGTTCATGAGGAAGTAAACCCGTGAAAAATAGAAAGATTCTTCCTCATAACAGGTTCATGAGAAAGTAAAATAGTGAAAAATAGAAAGATTCTTCCTCATAACAGGTTCATGAGGAAGTAAACCAGCGAAAATTAGAAAGGTACTTCCTCATAACAGGTTTATGAGAAAGTAAAATAGTGAAAAATAGAAAGATTCTTCCTCATAACAGGTTCATGAGGAAGTAAACCAGTGAAAAATAGAAAGATTCTTCCTCATAACAGGTTCATGAGGAAGTAAACCAGCGAAAATTAGAAACGTACTTCCTCATAACAGGTTCATGAGGAAGTAAACCAGTGAAAAATAGAAAGATTCTTCCTCATAACAGGTTCATGAGGAAGTAAACCCGTGAAAAATAGAAAGATTCTTCCTCATAACAGGTTCATGAGGAAGTAAAATAGTGAAAAATAGAAAGATTCTTCCTCATAACAGGTTCATGAGGAAGTAAACCAGTGAAAAATAGAAAGATTCTTCCTCATAACAGGTTCATGAGAAAGTAAAATAGTGAAAAATAGAAAGATTCTTCCTCATGACAGGGTATAGTGGAAATCAACCAAAAATTAGCTTAGTTAGTTGACAAGCTCATTTTTCAACACTCTGCAAAAAACAAACCTAATAATGGTTTGTTTTTTTATTTTTCCGTCACAGCACTTACACAAGTAAAAATTAATCCTTATTTTCATTTTCCATTACCACGAAAAAACAAACCTAAAAAAGCGTTTGTCTTCTCCACATATACGGTTATTTAAATTGTATAGTACTCATTATTTCAACTTATTTTTACATTAAAGGTGGTGGAATAGAAAACACCATAGTTAATCCATCAATTAATCGAATCGATTTTGTCTGTCATATATAAATCTTTTTCTTCGATCCTCATTAATATTTCACGATTAAACTCTGACTCAAATACTAATCTTGTTGCTTGTGTCCTAATCGATTTTTCAACGATATTACGGACAAACCGCCCATTGCTAAAATGAGCGCGATTTTCAAGTTTTGCTTTTTGGATAAAATCTCTTAATCGGTATTCTGCTTCCCGAGATAAAATGTATTCTCGATCAACAAACATTTTTTTGGAAATATCTAAAAGCTCCTTAACAGAATAATCCTGGAATTCCAATATGAATGGAAATCTTGATTTTAGTCCAGGATTCAAACTTAAGAAATAATCCATTTCTGAAGAATAGCCGGCTAAAATAAGTACAAAGTCGCCATGTTTATCTTCCATATGTTTAACGAGAGTATCAATCGCTTCTTTTCCGAAATCTTTTTCCCCACCACGGCCAAGTGAGTATGCCTCATCTATAAAAAGAATGCCACCATTTGCTTTTTTTACTAAATCTCTAGTTTTTTGAGCAGTGTGACCAATGTATTCTCCAACTAAATCTGCTCTTTCTGCTTCGATTAGGTGACCTTTTGACAATACACCCATTTTCAAAAATAATTGGCCAATAATTCTAGCAACTGTCGTTTTTCCAGTTCCTGGATTCCCTTTAAACAACATATGCAAAACTTGTTTTTCAGCTTTTAAGTTTAATTCTTCTCTTTTTTTATTAATAAATATCCAAGCATAAATTTCATGAATCATTTTTTTTATTTCATCCATGCCAATTAAATGCCTTAATTGATCCTCTATTTCAATTAACAACTCATGTTTAGGCTGTTTCACTGTTTCAATAACTGGATTTGGAGAAACCTCTCCTCTTTTCACTGTATTAAGTACAACATTTATTTGGCCGTTATCTTTTAAACGAATTGGTTGCTCCAAACATGACACCTCTCTTATTCTTTAGAACATTTTTTGTGGATCTATAGGTAACACTTTATGAGAAAACTCGCTACAGTTCTTTTTAAGATTTTTTAAAGTATTTTACTAAATAAATTTTTTACTATTATATGTACGAACAATTCATTTCAAAACTTTTATTCTCTAGACAAACAGTTAATTGGATAAGATTGCTAAATTTTACTAAATACTATTAAGATATTTGATATAATGAGAGAAAAAGAGAAGAGTTGATTAATTTGACGATCCCAAACTTAACGACTGCTACTTTACCTGATGTCATCTTGCAATTTGCCTCTCACTTAAATAGTAAAGGAAGAAAAGAATCTACCATTAAGCGTTATTGCTATGATTTAGAAGAATGTTTCCGTTACTTTAAAAAAGTTAATGAAAGTTTTAGTACTTTACAAGTTCAAAATTTTAATGATTATTTCTATTATTTAACATCTGAACGTGGATATAATGAGAAAACAATGCATCGAATTTATGTCGTACTAAATCAATTTTATAAATTTTTAAATTCTAATAATTCATCGATCGAAAATATCATACCATTCACGAACTATTTAGCAGGACCTTCTCGCGCTCTTTCAACAGACGATTTTATCTCAGAAGAAGAAGAAAAAAAGTTACTATCGATCGTTCAATCCACGACAGATTTGTCAGAAAAACAATTAAAAGCTAGATCATTTTTAATGGACCGCAATGAAATAATGATTCGTTTTATGCTGTTTTATGGACTGACTTTAAAGGAATTAATTGATTTACAAATGAGAGATATTAACTTCGCATTAAATGAACTTGTTGTCCATAGCAAGGAAGGCGTTAAAAGAACAATAATTCTCACAAAAGAAGATCGAATACTATTATATAATTATTTTGTCACGATACCCGAGCCCGTAAGACCCCACTATCATTCAACTCATCCGCTATTTGTTGCATTTGATTTTAATCGCATGACATTCCATTGGGTTTACGATACAGATTCACCGAAAGCACTAACAGAAATTGCATTTCAAAAAATGCTTAGGTTGGAAGTTAAAAGAGCTGGACTTAGAAAGGGACTTTGCTCCCAACATTTAAGAAACACTTTTATTCTACGGAAAATAAAAGAGGGATTATTAGTGGAAGATATTCAGCAATTAGTTGGATTGAAGACCCCTGTTTCTTTAAAGCGATACTTTCAATTTTTTAGGGAAAATGAACACCCAAATAAAAAGGAGTTATGATTTTGATCATCATAACTCCTTCCTTTTCTCGGTGTTTTTAAGAACTTGTATTTAGTTTTGCTCTCATAAGTTCTGCGATTTCTTTCGAAGAATATTTTTCTTCATTTTGCAAAGCTGCAATTACTTTTTCTCTTCTCTCAATCGAATGATTTTGACTTAATTTCTTTTTTCCGATTAACTCTGTTACTTCTATTTTTAAACAAACAATTCCTGAAAGTAGTTTTTCAACATAATCTGAGTGATCTTCGTATTTCCAAGGTTTTGATTGTCCTTTTTCAAAATAGTCAGTCGTTTTTAAAACGATTTTTCTCATCTCATCCTTATTTTCAATCGTTATTACTTTTCCATAAGCATGGATTGCTGTATAGTTCCAAGTTGAAACTGTATTTTTTTCTTCATACCATGAAGCAGAAACATATGCATGTGGTCCTGGAAAGATGATTAAACATTCCTTACCATTCAACGTTTTCCATTGAGGATTTGGCTTAGCTAAATGTGTAATGATTATTAAACTCTCTTTTGCTTCTTGAATGATAAAAGGTAAATGAGTTGCTTCTATTTTTGCTTCGTCATTATTTGATACTAATATTCCGAAGCTATTTTTCTTCATTTCTTTTATTAATTGATTTAGATCCGTTTCTGTGAATTCTTTTGGAACATACATTTGTATTCCCCTTCCCATTAGTTTACATAATAATATTATCGAATTCAAATTACAATAGAAAATTAAAAAAGCATTGACCATAAGATCAATGCTCTTTTTTCAATTTATTTTACATTTCAATTTGAACGTTTTTTGATGGTACAAACGTTGAAATTGCATGTTTATATATTAATTGTTGTTTACCTTCAACATCTAATAATACCGTAAAGTTATCAAAGCTTTTTACTTTCCCTTTAATTTGAAATCCATTAAGTAAAAATACTGTAACCGCTAGATTGTCTTTACGTAATTGGTTTAAGAACTGGTCTTGAATGTTGATTGATGTTTTCATGTCCTTTTCCTCCTCTTCTACCTCTACATATATTTATTCGAGATGAAATAGCCCTTTCCTTCAAGTAGAGCTAAAATTTCCAGTTTTTTTATATCAAAATTATGTCCATTCATTTCAAACCAATGAATGCTCATTTTATTTCTAAACCATGTCATTTGCCTTTTTGCATACCTTCTTGAGCTTTGTTTAATTAAATCGATTGCTTCTTCTTTCGTTAAAATTCCATCAAAATAATCGTAAAGCTCTTTATAGCCAATCGCTTGCACAGATTGACAATTTCGAATACCTTTGTCGTAGAGCATTTTTGCTTCTTCTACTAGTCCTTCTTCCAACATTAGATCAACTCGTAAATTAATTCGTTTGTATAGTAGCTCTCGATCCATCGATAATCCGATGATTTCTGCATCATATAAATACTCTGGCTCTTTCTTAAATGCGGTCTCTGAAAATTTTTGCCCTGTCAGTTTGAAAACTTCAATTGCACGGATTACTCTTCTGACATTATTCATATGTATTTGCTTTGCACTTTCTGGATCAATTTCTTTTAATTGATCATGTAAAGCTTTATTCCCAAAGGCCATCGCAAAACCCTCTAATTGGTTTCTTAAAAGCTCATCACCCTCTTGCTCAGCAAATTCATATTTAGTTAAAACACTTTGGATATATAATCCAGTACCACCAACAATAATTGGAATTTTACCTCGATTAGCTATTTCTTTAATTTTTTCCCTAGCTAAAGTTTGAAAATCAGCAACTGTAAAAGATTCTTTTGGATCAAGGAAATCAATTAAATGATGCGGAATTCCTTCCTTTTCTTCTTCTGTAATTTTAGCTGCACCAATATTTAATTCTTTATAAACTTGTGTTGCATCGCCATTAATGATTTCTCCATCAACAGCTTTTGCAAGTTCAATACTTAGCTTTGTTTTCCCTACTGCTGTAGGACCAACGATCACTATCACTTTTTGCATATTTACCATTGTAATCACATATACGCCTTTCTATACAACCTTTTCCTTACTTATCCCACTAATTTTGAAAGTAGATAACTCTTTTTATTTATACCATATTTATACAAAAATTCCAATGTGTTGTGAATTAATTCACATTTTTGAAAGAAAGTGTTTTCATTTTCTATTTGTCAAAGTAAACTAGATGTAATCTGAAAGAAAATGAGGTCATACTATGCCTGATTGGTCTTATCATACAATTTTTAAACCATTGCTCTCAAAGTTTCCTTCAAAGCTTTCAAGAGAATTTATTCATCAAAGCATGAATAAAATTTCAATTATGCCACTTGGTCCAAGTCTAATCGAATTTCTTGGTCATTTAAACACGGACAATTCCCTTGAAAAAGAGATTCATCATTTGAAAATGAAAAATCAAATTGGCTTGGCCTCTAAAATTGACCCCTATCTGTCTGGGACAAGTGCTTTTATGAATTTAGGATTTGGTGTGATTGAAATTGGACCTATTTCGATAAGTGACACTGCTACTAACAATAGTCCCCTCATTGATTTGAAACATAATCAATTAATTGGAATAGAGGAAAATAATGTATTAACCATCGAACAAATAGTAGATAAATTTTCAAAAATACATAAGAAAACGCCCATTTTTGCTAGAATCGTTGGGAGTTTTGATGAATTTAAACTGATTGAATCAAGGCTTTCTGATTTTGTAGATTTATTCATCTTAGAGTTTGATTTGGCCAAGGATTTAGTAGAAAATAAGTGGGATTCTACTAAACCGATCTGTCTATCAATTAATCCAAATGAAATAGACGATTTGCTTAAACAAGAAAGTTTCCCATTTAGTTCAATATTAATTGAAGAACCTCCAATTTCTACTGATTTAGAACAAAAAAATAACTTAATTCATTCAATTCAAAAATTAAAATCAAATCAGTTTGAGATATCTATTTTTACAAAAGGAGGAGTGATTGAACCGATTGATGCAATCGAATTAATCGATGCTGGAGCAACATTAGTATTTTTGACTCATGGATATGTACTAAGTGGTCCTGGATTACCAAAGCGGATCAATGAAGCAATATTGCATAAAAGGGAAAAAGCAAACACTAGTACAAATAATGGTTGGATTTGGTATTTTTTATTTGGGCTTTTTATGTTTATGGGCGGATTACTTGCTCTATTTATTAGTTTAACTTCCATAGTCCTTCCCTATGATGAGCACTTTTTAACGATTAATCGTCAGTTAATTACACAGTTTAATGATCGAATTCTCCCCTTTATGTCACATGATCGGATGACACTTTCAGGGACGATTATGTCGGGTGGAATATTGTTCATGGCATTAGCCAGAAATGGTATTAAACATCAATATCATTGGGCAAAGAAAGCAAGCGACACTAGTGCGTTCGTAGGTTTTTTAGCAATACTCTTTTTTATAGGATATGGTTACTTTGACTGGCTACACGCTTTATTTTGGGTCGTTCTATTAATACCATTCTTAATTGGTTTTTTTAAAACAAAAAGTATAAATAGAAGTCCGGAATCTGAGAATTTAACAAATAATTCCGCTTGGAAACTTAGTTTAATTGGACAATTATTTTATATTATTCTAGGATTTTCAATCATACTCGGAGGATGTGTTATTTCCTATATAGGCGTCACTACTACCTTTGTTAAAACAGATTTGAATTATTTATGTATAACACCTTCTGGTTTGAATGCATTTAATCAACACTTAATACCTGTTATCTCACATGACCGCGCTGGTTTTGGAGGAGGGTTAGTAAGTGTCGGCTTACTCGTACTTATGATTTCATTGTGGGGATTCAGACAAAATCAAAATTGGATTTGGTTCACATTATTGTTCGGAAGCCTACCTGCACTGATAACTGCGTTTGCAGTCCATTTTATGATTGGGTATACTGATTTTTATCATTTATTACCACCAATCATTGCCAGTTTGTTTTTATTGATTGGAGCCATAACTTCCTATAGATTTTTGAATGTTAAAATGAATCATAGGAACAAAAATTTTTCTAAAATAAGCAAACAGCTATAAATTCAATTATCAGTATAAAAGGTAGGAGATTCTCCTACCTTTTTCAATCATCTATTACAACATGTTTTTTCCGTAGTATGTAATAAACAGGAAGCCCTATTAATGTTAAGCCAATTCCCCAAAATGCTAAAATAGTTTGCGTCATAAGTGTATTAACGACGATAAAGATTCCCCCAATTATTGCGATTGAGAGTACTAAAGGCAAAAAAGGTACTCTATATGGCCTGTTCAGATCTGGTTCCCGTTTTCGTAAAATATAAACAGCAATAAATGTTAATGTATAGAAGATCCAAATGACAAATACTAACATGTCCGTTAATAGGTCAAATCCACCTATAAACATCATAAATATGGCAACTATTAGGATAAATAGACCTGCATTATATGGAATTCCAGTTTTAGATAATTTACCAAACCAACTACTAAATGGAAGTTTTTGTTCTCTAGCTAATACATAAGGGACCCTCATACCAGTCATTGTATAGCCATTTATTGTACCAAATACGGAAATCAAAATTCCGATCGAGACGAGTTTTCCTCCAAAATTACCGAATAACACTTTTGAAACTTCAGTGGCAGGTGTAGATGTACTAGCTAATTGCATTGCGGTTAATACAAATAAAAAGGATATGTTAACCAATAGATACACCGCCATTACAGCTGCTAAACCAAATACGATTGCTTTTGGCAAATCATTTTTAGGATTTTTCATTTCTCCGGCTATATTTCCTACGAGGATCCAACCATCATATGCAAACATCGTAGCAAGTAAACCTGAACCAAGTGCTGGAAAAAAACTTCGATCATTTCCTACTTCAATTGGAAAAAGCTGAAAAGTCACATTTCCTTCATGTAATAACCCAAATATAATCAAAATCGCCAACGGTATTAGTTTACAAAACGTAAAAAGTGATTGAATACTACCAGCAGTTTTTGCTCCTAAAAAATTCATGAATGTGATAAAAATTGCAGTTACTACAGCAATCATCGTAACGGTGAATTGATTAGAATTAGCTGAGACACCAAATATGGAAACTGCTTGCGTGCCAAAAATAATCGAAAGCGCGGCAATATTTGCTGGAAAATAAATGATCGTTTGAGACCATCCAAGTAAATAAGCAGTTAAATCTCCATAGGTATGCTTTAAATAGGCAACCATTCCTCCTGTTTTTGGTATTGCTGCGGCAAGCTCAGCGCCGGATAGACCAGCACAAATGGTAATGATGCCACCAATAATCCATGCTAATAAACCTAAGCTTGCAGAACCAGTTGCGCCATAAACAGCTGTTGCTTTAAAGAAAACTCCACCGCCAATTACCGTACCAATTACAGTCGTTAAAGCTGCAATAAATCCCATTTCTCTTCTTAATTTATTTTCCGACAATCGGATCACTCACCCATTCTTTAAAAATCACTTTACTTCATTTCCAAAGAAATGTTCACAAACACTAGAAATTCTTTTCAGGTCAACATTTCCACCCGATATGATTGCCACTACTTTTTTATCTTTTATATATTTTGAAGCTTTACCTGATAAAATTACTGCTGTCGCAAGCGCACCTGAACCTTCCACTACTGCTTTACCGCGCTGCAGTAAATCCTTCATTGCGACTTCTATTTCATCCTCACTAACAAGAATGATTTCAGTTACTAATTCTTTTACAATTTCAAAAGTTAATTTACCTGGAACCTTTACAGAACAACCATCGGCTATTGTTGGTGCAATATAGTTACTTACGATTTCCCCAGCGTCTATTGATGCTTTCATACCATGTACATTCTCCGCTTGAACACCAATAATGTCTATTGTTGGATTAAATGATTTCAATGCGACTGCAATACCCGAAATAAGACCTCCACCACCAATTGGAACAATTATTGTATCAACATCCCAAAGATCATCTAAAATTTCAATACCAATCGTTCCTTGACCAGCCATAATGTGAATATCATCGTATGGATGGATGAATGTTTCACCAGTTTCATCACGTACTTTAGCACAATAGTCTTTCGCATCATCAAATGTGTCACCGTATAAAATGATATTTGATCCGTAGCCTTCTGTTGCATCAACCTTTGCTATTGGTGCAGTTTTAGGCATGATGATTTTACTCTTTATATGTAATAGCTTTGATGATAAAGCGACACCTTGTGCATGATTCCCTGCTGAACAGGCGATAACTCCTTTATTTCTTTCTTCCTCATTTAAATGTGAAATTTTATTAAATGCACCTCGAAATTTAAAAGAACCTGTTAATTGCATATTTTCAAGTTTTAAATAAATTTCTCCGTCCGACTTTGAAGTTAAATAAAATGATTTTACTAAAGGTGTTTTACGAGCCTTCCCTTCTAAAAGTTCATATGCAGTTTTAATGTCTTTAATCGTTAGTGGTAATCCCTTTTGATCTAAATTATTCATTTTCTAACTTCCTTTTTTTCAGCATTTTAATTTAATCAATTGATACATGTTAAGTTTGTGTCAAATTACTTAACAAAATACCAAAAACAGGGATTAGTATAGGTGGAGAAAATAAAAAAGAAGGAGACTTGTGTCTCCTTCTTTTATTAAGCCTGAGTTACGTTTAACTTTGCAGCTAATTTATTTAGCATATCTTCAGACATACGATCTAAATCATATTTCGGATCGAAGCCCCACTCTTCTTTTGCAGCAGAGCTGTCAATTGAATTTGGCCATGAATTAGCAATTCCTTGGCGAATAGGGTCAATGTCGAAATCTAATGTAAATTCAGGGATGAATTTACGAATTGATGCCGCGATTTGAGTTGGTTCAAATGACATCGCTGAGATATTAAATGCATTACGATGTTTAAGTTTTGAAGGGTCTGCTTCCATTAACTTAATAATTGCATCGATTGCATCTGGCATATACATCATATCCATGTATGTTCCTTCACCAATAAATGAAGTATATTTTTTATTTTTTAATGCTTCATAATAAATATCAACAGCATAATCAGTAGTACCTCCACCAGGCACTGTATCATAAGAGATTAAGCCTGGGAAACGTACGCCGCGAGTATCTACTCCAAATTTTTCAAAGTAATAATCACATAATAATTCACCAGCTACTTTTGTAACACCATACATTGTCGTTGGACGTTGGATTGTATCTTGTGGTGTGTTATCCTTTGGCGTTGACGGGCCAAAAGCACCGATTGAACTTGGCGTAAAGAATTTTAAGTTTAATTCTCTCGCTACTTCAAGAGCATTCACTAATCCACCCATATTTAAGTCCCAAGCTAATGTAGGTTTTGCTTCTGCAACTGCAGATAATAGAGCAGCTAAATGAATGAACGTATCAACTTCATATTTTTTAGCAATCTCTAACATTTTTTCTTTATCCATTACATCCAAAATCTCAAAATGACCAGTTTCTAAAATTGGACTTCCTTCAAGACGGCGAATATCTGTCGCAACTACATTTTCAACACCGTATTCTTTTCTAAGACGCATAGTTAATTCTGAACCGATTTGTCCAAAACAACCAGTAATTAATATTTTCTTCATTCCTTAGTCCACCTTATAGTAAAAATATCGAATTTAATGATTAAAATTATTTTATAACGTTTAATTCACGACCAACTTTTTCATAAATAGCTAAAACTTCATCTAGCATTTCTTTAGTATGCGCAGCTGTTGGCATATTACGTATACGACCAGTTCCAAGTGGTACTGTTGGGAATACGATTGACTTCGCATAAACTCCCTCTTCGTATAAACGTTTTGAAAACTCTTGTGTAAGATTTTCGTCACCAATAATACATGGTGTAATTGGTGTTTCAGACTCACCAATATTAAATCCAAGCTTTGATAAACCAGCTTTTAAGTAATCACCATTTTCCCAAAGCTTTTCGATTTTTTCTGGTTCTTCAGACATAATACGAATTGCTTCAATACAAGCTGCAGCATTTGCTGGTGTTAAAGAAGTAGAGAATAAGAAAGGACGTGCACGTACTTTTAACCAATCGATTAATTGTTGTGAACCTGCTACATATCCACCTACAACGCCAACTGCTTTAGAAAGTGTACCAATTTGGAAATCAATTTTATCTGATAATCCGAAATGCTTTACTGTTCCAGCACCTTTACCCATAACGCCAGAACCATGAGCATCATCGATATAAGTAATTAAGCCAAATTCTTCAGCAATTTTTACGATTTCAGGAATATTTGCTACATCTCCATCCATTGAGAAGACACCATCTGCTATGTACATAACTTTCTCATATAAACCACAAGTTGTAGCTTCTTTTGCTTTCTCACGTAAATCATCCATATCTTGGTGTTTTACACGAATAATTTTTGCCCCAGAAAGTCGGCAACCATCGATAATTGAAGCATGGTTTAATTCATCAGATAGTATTGCATCTTTTTTTGTCATTACTGCAGAGATCGCACCCATGTTACAGTTAAAACCAGATTGGAATGCAATAGCAGCCTCTGTATGTTTAAATTCAGCAATCGCTTTTTCAAGTTGATCGTGGATATCCATCGTACCATTAATCGTACGTACCGCTCCTGCACCAACTCCATATTTTTCAGTCGCTTCAATAGCAGCTTGTTTTAAGCGAGGATGAGTCGCAAAACCAAGATAGTTATTTGAAGATAAATTAATAAATTGTTTACCACTAATTTGAATAGTAGCTTCGTTAGAACCTTCTAAAGAGTTAATCTCATTATAGAGGCCTTTCTCTTTTAACTCAGTTAATTGTGGAGTTAAAAATGCTTCTAATGTCTTGCTTGACATAAATACCAGCTCCTTAATTATGTTTATTTATCTAAAAGGAGTAAGCCCCCATTTTATATATTATTTATTATGAAATAAATATAAAAAATTATCGTTTTATTATTTTCCATTTTTGTTAAAGAAAATTTTTTTATGTATTAATGACAAGTATAGTTTGAGGCTTTCCGAATTCAATTATAAATCGGTTACAATGCATTAGGAATACTTTTATTCGAAAAAGGTTGAAATTCAATTATTATAAAAATTCATATAATTCGTATATTATTCATTTTGTTTTTGTAATAAAATATCTAGTTGTTAAGAAAGGGCAAAAAACGAATCATGCCTATTTAAGTTTGAACAATACAAGAAATGCTGCAATTAAATGCAATGATGAAATCCTACAAATAAAAAGTGAACTGCAAATAATTTCCGAAAACTACGTTTATTATCTATTTGTTACAGTATTTTGTCTCAAAATATGTAAAGTTGAGATACTTATTTTTAAAACGAGAAATTAAAAAGGGGCGCCTATTGTCAATAACTCGACAATAAGACAGCCCATAAAAAATATTTTTTCACAAAACTAACTATCAATAAACCTTTAAGCTCTTATTTGAGTGCCAACACCCTGTCTGATTTTCTTTTCATTCATTAAATAACGTGATAATCCAACTGTTACGATTAATGAAACAAAAACAGGAATTGAACCGATCCATGTAATTGAACGAATCGACAATTGACTCACTGCTAGCCCTCCGATTGCTGCACCAAAGGCAAAGCCTAATTGCATCATTGACTGATTTAAACCTAATAAAACATCAGATGATTTAGGATATATTGTTGCTAAGTTAAATTGTTGTGTTGCACCAGATGACCATCCAGTAAATGACCATAATGTAAGGATAATGATGACTGAATAGATTGAACTGGTGATGAATGATAATAATAAAATCGATAAAATATTAAGAACTAATCCTCGTTTTAATGTAAGTGTAATTCCCCATCGGTCTGCACTGAATCCTCCGAATTTTGATCCGAATAAACTAGCGATACCTAGTATTAATAGCGCAAAACTTAAAACGTGATCGCTCATGTTTGTAGTTTGAATAAGATACGGTGATAAATACGTAAATACGATCCCATATCCGCTCATTAAGAAAAAAGTAATGGATAAAGCTAATGCGATTTTTGGTTGTTTAAACAATGCGATTTGCTGCAATAACGGTATCGGTTGATCTCCTTTAGTTTGTGGAATTGTTTTAACGATAATTGCTAAAGAGATTAAAACAAATATAGCAACTCCAAGAAAGACGAATCTCCAATCATAAGCAGCTGCTATAAATCTACCAATTGGGACCCCAATAATTAGTGAAGCAGTAAATCCCATGACAACAGTGGCAATTGAACTTGCCTTTTTTTCTGCTGGAGCAATTTTTGCAGCCAAGCTAAGTACTGTTACAATCGTAACCCCTGCACTTAACGCCATTATAATGCGTGCAACCATAAATAAACCGTAACCAGGTGCAAGTACTGCTAATAAATTACCTATTATAAATACACTTAAAGAAATTAAAAGTAATTTTCGACGTTCCATTTTAGCTAATACAGCCATTAAAATCGGTGTACCGATGGCATAAATCAATGAATACACCGTAATTAATTGCCCTGCAGCTTCAATAGAAATACCTAATTCGATGGCCATTTTATCTAAAATACCAGAAATAACATATTGCGAAGTTCCAACTAAAAAACTAATCATTGCTAAAATATAAATTTTCCCATTATTCGTCATAATTTAATTCCTTCCAACATAATTTTATATTTCTATAAATACCGAAATATTAAGCACTATTTAAGGAAGCCATTTTATTAGCTTCCTTCCTACTATCTATTCAAAAAAAGGCTTAGACTAGAACATTTAAATGTTTTTTAACATCATATTCTTCAATTGCTTCACCATTTTTCAAACGATGTAAAAGATCTGGATTCGAAATTATTGGACGCCCGAACGCAGCAATATCAATTGTTCCTTCATTAATAGCCTTTTCAGCCATTTCTGGATTTAATGATCCAACTCCAACAATTATTCCATCCCAGTACTTTCTAACAAGCTGATGCATCGTTTTACCATCTGCAAGTATACGATCAAATTGCATAATCGAAGGGTGTAATAAAGTTGCACCTACTTCTTTGAATGCTTCAATAAATGTACGTATTGCATAATCCGGATCTTCCCACATATAGCCTGGAATATCTGCTTTATGTGCAGAAAAGCGAATCATCGTTCTATCAGTACCAATCGCTTCAATAACTGCTTTTATTACTCCCTTCATGAAAGTTAATCTTTGCGGTAGATCACCACCGTATTGATCTGTCCGATTGTTTGTAACATCTGAATTAAATTGATCGATCAAGTATCCATGTGCAGCGTGAATTTCGACTCCATCGAACCCAGCTTCAATGGCATTTTTAGCAGCTTGAGCGTATTGATTGATTACATCCCTAATATCCTGTGTAGTCATTTCCTCAGGAATATCATATGGCTTACGAAAACGAGAAACTAATCCTTCAGCGCGTATCGCTGATGGTGCTTGTGGTGGCATATTTCCAGCAAGCTCATGATGAGATAATCGTCCAACATGCCAGATTTGTGAAATCATTGTGCCACCTTCCTTGTGAACAGCATCAGTCACCTTTTTCCAAGCTTTAATTTGATCTTTAGAATAAATACCCGGAATACCTGGATATCCTTTTCCACGTGGACTAATAACTGTTCCCTCAGAAATAATCAGCCCTATGCCGTCAGTAGCTCGTTTACGATAATATTCAACAACATCATCTCCAACAACACCCGTTTGATCATTAGCAAAACTTCTTGTTAATGGCGCCATTGCAGTACGACTACGTAAATTCCATGCACCTATTTTTACTGGTTCAAAAAGTTTACTTTCTAGACCCTTTTCTAATTTTCCCCAACTAGTACCTCCATTGCTTACTAAGCTCATATTCAATTCCCCTTTTCTTATTCGGTATTTCTATAAATACTGAAATATAAACTAAAATTATACCGCTTTATTTTTAAAGTAAAGCGGGTGCATATTTTTCCAAAACTTCTCGTTGTAAACTATAGTATCTGAAGGTCCCTTCTTTGCGAACTGTTAACAAGCCGCAATCCAGTAATGGTTTTAAATGATGTGTCAATGTAGAATTGGCCGATACTTTTATTTGATTTTTCATTTCGATACAAGCTAATTCAGATTGCTTAGCAAGTACTTTAACAATTTGTAAACGAGTGGATTCACCTAATGCCTTATAAACTTTTACTGCAAGATCATCGTTCACCACTTTAACCTCCTTTCAAAGACGAGCGCTTATTTCAGTATTTCTAGAAATATTGTATTTTAACTAATTTATGATGTCAAGAGACGTGAATTCATAAATAAAAGAAATTTAGCTATCACTTAATTTTATAGTGTTGATTTCACTTGGAAATATACCTATTCCATTTGTAACAAAATTCAAAAACCTACAAGAAAATTATTTATCTTGTAGGTTTTTTCACTATAATATTTGATAAGATTAAGTAGTTTAAATAAGTAGATTAAACAATGTTGGGTTATTGTTTATTTCCATGAATTGAATTTCATGACAATTCATTCGCTCAATCAATGCTTTGTAATCGGATTTATTGGCCAATTCTATTCCAACTAGTGCTGGTCCATTGTCCTTATTGTTTTTCTTTGTGTATTCAAACCTCGTAATATCATCGTTTGGTCCTAATACTTTATCTAGAAATTCACGTAATGCGCCAGATCGTTGTGGGAAGTTGATGATGAAATAATGTTTTAGTCCTTCATGAATTAAAGACCTTTCTTTTATTTCTTGAAGTCTGTCTATATCATTATTTCCACCAGATACGATACAAACGACGTTCTTTCCTTTTATTTCATCTTTAAATAATTCTAAAGCTGATACAGACATAGCTCCAGCGGGTTCTGCAATGATTGCATTTTTATTATAAAGCTCTAAAATCGTTGTACAAATCTCTCCTTCAGGAATAGCGACTACTTGATCAATTACCTCTCTACAGATTTCATATGTTAAATAACCAACTTGGCCAACTGCTGCTCCATCAACAAATTTCTCAATAAAAGGTAACGTTACAACTCTTCCATTTGCAATTGATTCGGCCATTGAAGCAGCACCTAGCGGCTCTACTCCAATCACCTTAGTTGAAGGACTAATTCCTTTTATGTAAGTTCCAACACCAGAGCTTAATCCACCTCCGCCAATTGCGACGAATAGATAATCTACTGGACGGTCAATTTCATTTAATATTTCAACTGCTACAGTACCTTGCCCTGCAATTACGTCTTGATCATCAAATGGATGAATAAATGTCATTTGATTTTCATCGCAATAAGCTTGCGCATTTTGATGGGCAATATCAAAGGTGTCACCAATTAAGATCACTTCAACAAATGGTCCACCAAAAAATTTCACTTGAGATACTTTTTGATTCGGTGTTGTTGATGGCATAAATACTTTCGCATACACCTGCAATTGATTACATGTATACGCTACGCCTTGAGCATGATTACCTGCGCTTGCACATACAACCCCTTTTTGTCTATCTTCATAAGACAAGTTACTAATTTTGTAATATGCTCCTCTAAGCTTAAATGAGCGAATTATTTGTAAATCCTCTCGCTTTAAAAATACGTTACAATTATATTTTTCACTAAGCATTGTACTAATCTGCAAAGGTGTTTTATTCGTAACTTCTTTCAATGTATTATAGGCAACTAAAATATCCTCAATCTTTACAGTACTTTTTACCTTCTCCATATAACTACCTACCCTTTGCATTTTTTTATTTAAACTCCATTATAGTAAAAGTTACCTAATTAATAAACAGAAAATTCAATTTTTAACGAAAATTTTATGTCATTATGAATAAATAAAATAAAATAAAATGTGCTTAAGATCGGTACTTCATTCGAATTGGCAGTAATACTCTAGTTATCATTTTGGGTTGGATATGCTATCATTTTCATATTAAATAAATAGATATTAGGTGATTTATAAATGGAAAATCAATCTTTATTATTAATAGATGGCTTTAACTTATTAAGTAGAGGCTATTTTGCAACCTCCTATGGGAGAAGTGATGAACAACTTTCTAAGACGAAAAATGGAGTTTATATAAATGCATTAAGAGTATTTATTCCAAAGCTTTTTAACTTAATTAAAGAGCATGACATTACTCATCTTGCCATTACTTGGGATGTTAAACGCGAAGAAACTGATCGTCGAAATAAATATGATTTTTACAAAGCAACTCGTGGAGAACTACCAACGCCACTTATCGAACAATATTTCACTTTAAAAACAGCATTAGAAGAAATCGGAATTGCCCAACTAGAAATGGCACCATATGAAGCAGATGATTTAATGGGTACGTTATCAAATAAATGGTCTGAAACGATTAAAAATAAATGCTATATTTATAGTAATGACAGGGACTTACTACAATTAATAAATGAACATACATCGCAAATTATTGCTCAAAAAACCGGTGAAATTGTTTACTCACTAGAGCACTTTAATAATGATTATGGAATCCATCCGAAACAATGGGTTGATGTAAAAGCCTTATTAGGTGATTCTAGTGATAATATACCAGGTTGCCCTGGAGTAGGCGAAAAATCGGCTATTCCATTAATTCAACTTTATAACACAGTTGAAGAATTATACGAGAATATGGAAAATCTTGATTCTAAATTTAATCGCTACAAAAAGAAATTAGAAGCAGGTAAGGACTCTACATTTATTAGTAAGGAGCTTTCTGCCATTACAATTGATATACCACATTTTGCTGAATATACATTCGAAGATTTAAAAATAAATATTGATGAGGATAAATTATCACTTAAGCTTGAGGAATTGGAAATTCGTGTGAAGCGATAAAAGTAAATGCTTTAAAAAAGTATAATAAAAGAACACTACAGTTTTTAGAATATCTAAAAAAAGTGGTGTTCTTTTTAATTTGACTCAGTTAAATCCTGCTCTAAAAATAAGATTCAACTACTGATGAGTTAGTTCAATAACAAATTATTTAGTATGATAATCTTTCCAACCACTTTTCGAATGAATTTTTGTTATTTTTCCTTCATCCGAAATGAATTCAATTGTTTTCCCATCAACTTTGTATTTGGTTAAAGTAAAAGATATTTTAACTGAATCGTATTCAGGATGATCATACATAAAGTCATAGTTAAACTCGATCATTGTTGCACCTTTTTGCATTTCTTTAGACAACCATTCATTTTCTTTCTCAAATTTGTTAGCTGAAATTCTTTGATTACGTTCAAGTTTATAAATCTCATCTTTTGTAAGTGTTTTTGAAACGTTAGTAATAATCTTAGTTCGTTGAATACTAATTTTGTTATATGTATTTTGGACTATAGGAATGTAGAATGTTACTATTCCAATCATAAAAACGAACAAAATCACAAGAGCTATTAAACTACTTTTCTTTTCCGTTTTAATAATAGGCATATTAATAAACACTCCTAACAATTCGGGTATTTTTATCAAATATGTTGACCTTATTATTTTAATACTGTTTAATACCATAAAATCCTTTTCTTAAGAAATTAAACTGCCATAAACTTCAATAAAAAAACGAGTTACAAGGAACTCGTTTTAGTCAACTAACGCATCGATCGTTCAATTACCTATTTCCAGAATAATTCTCCATTTTCTATAGAATCCAATTTTCCACTTGCTCTTCGTAAAAAGGATAAGGATAGTATTACATTGATACTAGATCAGAGAGCACCCTCGACAATTCGTTTATAATAACTATTATCAACTGCCTAAGGTATAATCGGTCCGTCCCAATTTTCTTCAAATTGATTCTCTCTGATTTTGAGTAGTTAATTTCTTTTATTTGATTAATGTCACCTTAAAAAGAACACACCTCCTAACTTAAGAAGCGCGCCCGATTTTTTAACAATTTACTTCTCAATCCGCAATTACAATAAATTTGTCATCACGTTTGTTCTTCAATCGTACCTGAACTCCTCACCATTGATTTCCTTATAATTGGTTAAACCTTTACAATAAAGTGATGAATAGGAACCATCACCCTTGTGAAAATTTCTGATCCTTTTTATATTTATTGAAAGAATGTTTCACTGTTTACAATAAACCATACATCTTTCACACCCTGGCCGTTTACGTCACCCTCTTTTTTGTCATTCACAAAGTAGTACAGAGGGTATCCTTTGTACGTTACCTGCTCCGCCCCAGTATCCTCTCTAGTAAGCGTACCGAAGTCTTTTTTATTGAATCCATCCGGCACTTCAAATTCCTTTTCTGTAAATGGAGGCCATTTTGCTAAGCAATCACCAGTGCAGTTACTTTTTCCGGATACGTCATTCTTAAAATAGTATAGCGCCTTTCCCTCTGTATCAGTTAGATACTCACCGACAACTTCATTCTTAAACAATTGCAAACTTGCAACGTCTTCTTTAGCAACGGTTTCCGATGCTACATCAGTTTCGCTTTGAGTTCCATTTGCCCCTTCATTTCCACATGCGCCTAAAACAAATATAACTGCAAAAATGGATAAAACAAACATCCATTTTTTCATCTTCAACCACTCCTTTTACTAGTTATCATTTCCATCCCCATTTTTGAAAAACTTGGTGTGAAGTTTCTGTTTTTAAGTAGTCGATAAACATTTTTGCTTTTTTCTTATTGTTCGAATCATTCGTCATACTAATAGGTGTTCCCCTATACAGTTTGTCTTCTTCAGGAAGCTGAACCAAATCTGTATCGTCTTTTAACCGATAATGCCAAGACTCGTATGTAATCCAAGCATCATATTTGGAATTAGCTTTCCAGTGTTCAATGGCTTCCGCGCTTGATTTTACTGAAATAGCAATATTGCGGTCAATTCCAGGAATAAGACCTTTTCTTCCCGCCAAATCCTCCCACAGTCCAAGCTGGCCTGCACCATTCACATCAATAATTTTAACCCCATTTTTTGTTAAATCCTCCAACGTTCGAATGTTCTTTGGGTTTCCCTTTCTGACTAAAATGCCTGCCGTTCTCGGATACAGCTCAATACGTGTTTTTTCATCAATCATTCCTGGATAGTTGAGCATAAAGTCACGAAGCATATACTCGGAGCCTCCATAAATAATGTCAGCATCCTGTTTGGCTTTATCAATCCATTTTGCTTCTGGACCAGCAGTTACATTTACTTTTATTCCAGTTTCCTCTGTAAACCGTTCCGCCAGCTCTTTCATTGGCCCAAGAGGTCCTCCTGGTCCGTAAACATTTACGACTTCATCATTATTTCGGCTAGCCTGCGCCTGTTTCAAATCCACAGTTTCCGAAAACCCAAGTAACACTACCATCATTAATAATAATCCAGTAATAAAAACGGTTTTGTTCATTTCTTTCCCCCTCTTTTTACAAGTATCACTATAGATAACGGGAGAAAACACAAAAGGGTTTGATATAATTTATTTTTTTATAAGATTTTTTCACTGCGGAGTATTTTGTAGTTTTTGAGTAAATAACTGACTCAAAACTTCAGCCTCTATATTTAGGTTCGAAGTTTGAGTAATTAATTATGATTTGAGGATTGAATAATAATTGAATACAAAGTAGGTTTTTATTGTAATAAAAGACATTAAAGAAGAATTAGAACGGGATTCTCTAATTGAATAAAACGCGATAGGACTGATATGCAGTATGAGTGCGCATTAAATTTATGTTATTCTTCCTAATACTTTCTAATAGATATCCAATTTATAGTAAATCACTATCATGAATTTACAGGACAAACCCTCTTTTGTGTCGAATTAAACTAATTAGAAGGGAGATGTGAAAATGAATAAAGAGAGTCTATTGAAGAACCTTCGACTTGCAACAAGAGGGAATTACTTTTTAATCAACATTAAAAATTCCTTAGAAAATGATATAAATATGATTGAAAAACTGGCCAAAGAACTCGAACTAGAAGGAAAAATTAAACTAAAAGATTGCACACAACTTGATGAATCAATTTTTTTAAGTGGAATTTTGAAGTATGCATCCAATTAAATTGGATGCTTCAGACTGCCCGAAAACGCTCGCTTTCTTCGTTGCTTCGCCTGTCTGCGGTGCTCATTACCATCTAGGGTAACTTAAGCTCCTCACCAGGCTTCGCGCCTCGAAAGACAAGCGCTTGCAATCAGTCTGAAAATCAGATTTTTTGTACTTTGTAGACACACTGATGCATCCAATTAAAATTTGGATGCTTTTTTAGTGAATTATTAATGGGCATTAAAAGGGGAAAAAAATTGAAGAACAATCGGGGTGGTTGTGTCTTCTTAAAATAAGGAGTTTGAATTAAAAATTGGAAATTCTAATCACATTACTAGAAGTTTACTAGATTATTTTTCAACTGAATAAAAGTTCTTTTGCTTGAATATCTGTAATCCCTTTAACTAAACTAAGTTCACTTATTAATAATTTACTTGCATTTCCTAACATCTGTTTTTCACTTGAATTAAGAGATTTTCCTTTTTCTATACGCAATAAATCACGTACTACTTCTGCACCTTCTTCAATATTACCGGTTTTCATTTTCTCTGTATTTAGCTTAAATCTCTGTTTGTATGAAAGAGAATGATCAGATTCTCCATTATGAAAATTATTTAATACATTGTCGATTGTATGTGAGTCCACAACCATACGAATTCTTGAAATATCCATTTTTGAAATTGGAATCATTACTTCCATATTTTTTAAGAGTAATCTTATAATAAAATACTGCTGTATTTCACCTTGCACTTCTTTTTCTTCGATCGATTCAATTGTACCGGCCCCTTGCATTGGATAAAAAATACTATCACCAACTTCAAACATATTCTACACCCCCATTTAATTTCTAACCAATTTAAGCATAACATTTATTATATTTTTGTCAAAATAAATATCTTATCACTATTAAATATTTCTCGTCAATAATAAACTGGTTTTATTAGTATTTTTTTAATTTTAGTTGAACAAGTTCAAGGCTTGAAAGAACTGTTAGGCTATCTGTAGAAGGAATTTTATTAAATGCGAAGAAAACTAATAGATAGTATAAATAATCTTCCAAAGGATGATTCGAATTGAAAAAATTGTTATTTATATTAACTTTTTTTCTCCTTACCGCTTGTACTCACATTGGTCATAAAGAAGATGTTAAAGGAGAAGTTGATGTTAAAGGAGAAGTTGATGTTAAAGGTGTTATTTCTAAGATCGATAACAATGGGAAACGAGTTTTAGTCGATGATAAAAAAACTGGTTTAATATGGGTAACATTAAACGAAAATGACAATATAAAAAAATACGAAGAAGGCCAGGAAATTGTTGTCTGGATTGACGGGGGTATAAGAGAATCATATCCTGCTCAAGCTAAGGCATTACATATTGAAATTCCAAAATGAAACCAATAGAATTTTCAAACTTAATGAGCTAACGTATGCTTAGTTGAATATATTTAACTCTTTTTTTAAATGAAAAGTAATGTCCTTGTTGGACTACCTCGTAAGTCCAACAAGATAAAGGCGATGCCATCAAAAAGCATCGCCATCTATTAATTCCAATGTTTAAGTTCCTATTTTTTACTTATTGTGACTTTTTTGAGCTTTTAGTCCATTTTCTCCAGCAAATTCTGCATCTGCTTTTGTTGGTAGAGCATTTTTATTATTCTTTAATTGGTTATTCTTATTTTTACCCATTTTTTCACCAACCTTGAAGTTAAAATTAGTTATTCCTATAAGGATGCCACCTATTACTAAACACCATAATTTTTTCGTTATCGGCACCCACAATTTTAGTTTACTTTCTTTTTTATATGCTGATTCCTTGCTTAAATAGTTCACTCATGACTGGTTGACTTTCCTCTTCCGTAAGAACTAAATCACCAATTACCATTGCTTGACTTTTTTTAAAAAGCCACCCAGCCACCTAAAGCTAATCCTGAACGAATAGGTTTATCTTTAACAGTTACTTTCAAATCATTCCGTGGAAGGCTTATATAAAAGATTTCATCTGGTTTCATGACACCTGTCCTTCCAATTTCTTTTTCTACAAGTTGCCATTCAGGTAAAAGATTTCTTGAACCTGAGTAGTAAGGAGAATCAGATTTTTTCGCGTCAGTAACGCTAGTGAATGAAAAATCAGAGATTAAAACTACAACTAAAAAAACTGTTACTATTCTGGATTTAAATAGAGACATTAGGGGCATAAAATAACTCTCCTTTAATGAAAATGGAATTATTTAAAATCCCTAATTGATAACTTTCTTATACAACTAACCTGCCATTTGGTTGCACAAAAAAGAGCCGCCGAAGCAACCCATGTTTTTCAACTAAAGCATTAGTTCGTATTATAAGGTCATCCAGTTTTATTTACTGGTTGACCATTTTTTATATGGTCTTATGATTAAGTAGTCGGGGCAGAACGAAGCATTAGTGGGGCTTAGACCCCGTCAACTAAACAGTTCACCCCCTACTTATAGAAACATGCTTTGGGCTGGTTGGGACAAAGATCCCGAATAACAAGCGAACCTATGACACTATAAGGGAGTATTTGGGGAACCGATAAATTTAATAGTTTTAGGAGGAGATAGTTTATGAATCCAGTAGTTGGTCTGGATGTCGCAAAAGGAGAAAGTCAAATACAAGCTTTTTTAGATAGAAAGACTCCTTCTAAAAAAAGTTTTAAAATTTCACATACAGTTGAAGGGTTTAAGCAGCTACATCAATTTTTACAGAGTATCGAAGAAAAAGCCAATTCAAAACCAGTATTAATAATGGAATCGACAGGACATTACCATTCTCCAGTTATGCAGTTCTTAGATAGCTTAAATTATATTTACATCGTTATTAATCCATTAATCTCTTATCGAGCTAAAAGTTCGAGCTTAAGAAAGGTTAAGACTGATGTCATCGATGCGTACCACCTCTGCGAGCTATATTACAAAGAAGAGTTAGAGCCACATAAAAAACGTGGTGCACAGTTACTAAACCTGCGAAATTTAACCAGACAGCACGATCATTTAACAGGTATTAGTTCTCAGGCAAAACTACATTTTTTAGCGATTCTAGATCAAGTGTTTCCTGAATATCGAGGTGTATTTGGAGATTTGTATTCTAATGTTTCACTCTTAACTTTACTGGAGTTTCCTTCATCTGAAGCTGTGTTACAAGCAGGTGAAGATCAACTAGCTAAACGAATCGCATCTTTATGTACTAGTCGTTCTAAACAATGGGCAAACGAAAGAGCTAAGCTTTTAATTACTGCGGCTGAAAAAAATCCGTTTCAAGTAAATCTTTATAGGAGCCTTATTATTTCGCTTGAGATGCATATTAAAATGGTTCTTCAATACAAAGAACATCTATCCAATTTAAAAGCAGAGATAGATGTCCTCGTCAAAGAAATTGAAGAATATACTATCATCCAATCGATTCCAGGTATCGGAAAAAAAATCGCGGCAACGATTATCTCTGAAATTGGTGAAATTGATCGGTTTGATAATCCTAAAAAACTTGTGGCTTTCACTGGTGTTGACCCGAGTGTCTTTGAATCTGGAAAATTCACAGCCAGTAGAAACCGTATTACAAAACGTGGTTCTAGTCGATTGAGACATGCGTTATTTATGGCTGTTCGGTGTGCAATTCGTGATAATCGTAAGAATAAGACAACAGACGAAATCATCCCAAGAAATAAGCGAATGCGACAATTTTATGATAAAAAGCGTGAAGAAGGAAAACCATTTAGAGTAACAGTTATTGCTTGTATAAACAAACTATTACATTGGATTTATGCCCTGTTAAAAAGCAAAACGACTTTCCAAGATCTAGCTTAAAATCTGAATCAACTTCAATTACCATAATCTTCCAATTTTTGAATAAGTGGAAGATTATTTGGCATGTCAAAAATAGTATAACATGAGTCCCAAAATTTTTTTATTGAAAATTATTGACAAACTATTAGCTGGTTTAGTTGAATATGTATTTTTATCTACTTCTTAACTCTTTTAAAATTTCAGATAAAAAATAAGTAATTGCAGCAAGACAAAAAGGCACAAAAATGAATTGTATTAACGATAAAATAAACCCCATAAACTAACTTCCTCTCGTTGTATATTTTTATTAATTAGTTAATTAGTTCGATAAAAATTATAAATCACCTTGTTCAAATAATCTGCCATTATGTTGAATAAAAAAAGAGTCACATTTAACGACTCAAGTTATACAAATAATGCAAGCTTTAGTTGCATAAAAAATTCAAAATATATGTATCGAAAAAGTTGTTTAATTTGCAATTATTTTGCCGTAATAAAATTAAATATCAAAAATAAAGGAAATATCTTCCTGACAGTCGAATATTTGCCTAGAACCATAATTAACTATTCCGATGAGGAGGATTCTTGTGCGTCCACGACCATTATTTATTGAAAATCCAGAGCATGATAGGTATGTTAGTCTTGTGCCAGATGGAGATATTATAGAAATACTTAGTAAGCAACGAACTAAGACCATTACCCTCTTAAGCAGCGTATCAGAGGACTCAGCAAGGAAGGCGTACGCACCAGGGAAATGGACCTTAAAAGAAGTGATTGGGCATATGACCGACTCGGAACGTGTGATGTCGTATCGAATGCTTGCCATTGCACGAAATGAAAGTGCACCACTCCCAGCAATGGATCAGGATCAATACGTTTCTGCGGCAAACTTCAACAAATTATCCTGGGAGCAGCTACTAGCTGGTTTAGACACGGTACGCTCCAACACGTTAAGCCTTATTTCAACAATCGATGACGCAGCGTGGGATCGTAATGGAACTGTAATGAACAGTCCAGTTTCGTTAGGTACCATTGCATATGGCATTGCCGGGCACGAGTTACACCATATGAAAGTGATTAGTGATAAATACTTATAAGTCTTTTCTATTAATGAAAAAACCTAATTTGTTATATAGGGTGCGTTAGTTGAATAAACAGCAAAAAAGGATCTTCTTAGAAGGTCCTTTTTTTATTGCCGATAGGAGTAGTCATTCTGTTTTTTCTTTTGACAAAGCGCTTAACATATCTGCCATTTTGCTATCCAAATAAACCAGCTTTTGTACGATTAATAAAAGTTCCTTATCCATCAGCGCAGAGTCATGTTCAGTTAGTTTTTTTATTTGGTCACGCATTAGACCATTAACTACCAAAAGATCCATTAAGGTTTCGTTTTTTTTTGCTTTTAGTAAAGTCATTTTACTACCACCTTTCAGTCTTTTATAAATAAATTCAACTTAATTTGGTAGTTTCCTCTAGACAAATTCCTTCAATTATTGCAAACCATGTGAATTTAATGTTTTTTTAATTAGATTTGCCTTTTTTTAATAGACTTTCAGATAATTCTTTTGATGTTCCTTTAAATCAGGAGATAGAAGCTCATTGCGTTAGTTTTCTACTTTATATTCATGGCTTTAATATCTTTTCCAGTCTTACTCGTTTAATAAAATCATCTAATGCCTCTTCTTCATTACCATAATGGGCAATTGATGTTTCTACAATACTCGCTCTCTCATCAGTTGCACAAACAACCCACTTAGTATCCTCTTTATAAATTAGAACCACATTTGGACCGATATCTTTTTGATAAAACCAGTTATAATATTTTAATCCTTCTTCTGAAAGGATTCGTTTTGCCTCATCTCTTGTCATATTAAAATTATCCTCCTTATTTTATTTGTTTTTACTAACTTCAATACTTTTAAATTGTTCGACTCTTAAACGAAGTTGTGTTTGTGAACCACCTTTTTACCCGTACCATTATCGTTAAAGATTAATATACATATTTTAATATTCTTTAATGAACTAATATCTCTTGAATAAGAAAAAGCTACCGAAGCAGCTTTTAGGTGGTTCAATTATTGTATGTATTAGTTATAAAAAAATTCTGCAATGTTGTAGGTCATTTATAATACAAAAATTGGATAGAAATAGAAGAAATCATTTCTGAAGGATCCTTACTTTACAATTAGAATTCTTCCGTTGATGGAACGATACATACACGTGTTGAAACAGCACGTAATGCGATTAAGTGAATCATTTCATTAACTGTTGTGCAGCAATCTGACAGAATCTTCACATCGTATTTCTCAGCTGTTTTTGATATTGCTGTATGGGTAACACAATTTTGTGTCATCATACCACAAATTAATAATTCTGTTGCACCTAATTCAGTTAAAATACTTTCTAACTTAGTTTGATAGAATCCATCTGCAAATGCCTTTTTAATAATTTTAGCATTCGGTGCAACTTTTTTAATTGTTGGGTGTATATCAGCACCTTCTGTTCCCTCGTTTAAAAATGGAGAACTGCTATCTGCAATATGTTGAATAAGTACAACAGGAATATCTTTGTCATTTGCTTTTTGAATTGCATTTTCAATATTCGTTAATGTAGCATCTGTATTCCATAATGGAAATTTTCCTGCAGGGAAGTAATCATTTTGTATATCCATTACAATTAATACTTTACTCATTGTTGTTTCCTCCTTTAAACCTATCTTAAAAGTCAGTTACTTGGCGAACAGTACTACCACAATAGCATTATTTTCTATGTTTTATTTCATTTACGATTTCGATTGCAAAATGTCCAAGGTTCCCCTTACTGTATGAACGTACTACTTCTGGAAAAAGTGATGTTAGGACTCTGTTTTTATATTCAACTGGGAGGTTTTTCTTTGCAAACTCTTCTTCGAGCTCGATGGCTGCTTTGACTGCTTGATAGGTAGCAGTCTTGTTAACTGTCATTACTATTTCTTCACTGTCTCTTTTCACCTCTCCAAGAACTCGAAATAACGCTAAAATCCCATCAGGTAAGGAATGTTCTGTAATAAATAATCCATCCCCATGTTCATATAAGTCGTTGGAATGACCCATATATTTCATACCAGCAATAGATAAGTCAGGAAATTTGCTACTAAGCTCATTTGTATTCAAAGCGGTTGCCATATTGATTAAGTAAGTATTCTCAAGGGGGAATTGTGGAGAAACGAGTTTAGAAATAAATGGAACCACAGAATCTGAAGGCAGAGCCAAAATACAAACACTTAATTCATTAATTTCTTCTTTCTTAATTAGATATCCATTTGAATAACGAGCAATGAAGTGCTCAGCTTTTGACTGATTAGGGTGATAAACGCCAATTGGTATTTGTTGATCACACCAATGTTTCATCAACGCATTACCCAATTTTCCAATACCCACTAAGCCAATCCGGTTCTGTTTCCCTAAAAGAAGATGTTTCAATAGAGTTCCTCCTTTAATATAAATTACTATTTTTTACATACAACTTAAAGTTCTTTACTCTAATTGTATATTCCTTCTTTATATCCTTACTGCCTCAGGGCAAAATAAAAAGGCTGTATCAACCTTTTATTCTCTAACTAATGAATGTGTTCGTATTATATGTTTTTTTATAATGATAGCCGGGGTAGAACGTTGCATGCGTGAGGCTTTGGCCACCACAACTAAACAGTTCACCCACTATTTGTTGAAGCATTAGAGCTGGTTAGGCTTAGATCCCTTATAACAAGCAAACCTATGAAACTACAAAAAGGACGAAGGGTTACCAGTGAATTTATTTTAGTGGGCGATCATTTATGAATCTAGCAGTCTAATGCATACCTTGTTTATAGCTGTTAAATGTGACATTCGAAATCGTCGTAAAAAGTAAACTATCGATGAAATCATCCCAAGAAATAAAAATTACCTGAATTTTTCGACATTAAACGTAGTGCCGATCATGTTGTTCAACTAATACTTGTTTTAGTTGAATTAGTTTATTAAGAATTTAGCAGTAGCATACTACTTTACTCGAAAAGATGGTGCAATAATCGATCCCTATCTTCAAAAAACTGTTTCATAATTGAATAATAATTCGTGTCTTCTAATTTCGATTCACTCATTCCTTTTTCTGTAAGCTGAATAATTTTAGCATTCGGGTAAGCCATAATAACAGGAGAATGGGTAGAGATAATAAACTGAGAACCTTGATTAACAAGTTCGTTAATTCTAGCTAACATCGACATTTGTCTTAATGGAGACAAGGCTGCTTCAGGCTCATCTAATATATATAAACCATTACCTTGAAAACGCTCCATAAATGCAGAGAAAAAAGATTCACCATGAGATTGTTCATGTAATGATTTTCCTCCATAAGAATCAATTATCTTAGGACCAGAGAATGGTTGCTTATCTAATTCCTCTATATTGGTTGCTATATTATAAAAAGTTTCTGCTCTAAAGAAAAAAGAATCCTTTGCCCTGTTTACTCCTTTTACTATTTTGAGATATTCATCCAAATTTGAGTGGGAGTCATAACTAGAAAAATTAAAGTTTAACGTACCACCTTCTGGATTAAATCCTAAAGCTATAGCAATCCCCTCAAGTAATGTTGACTTACCCATTCCATTTTCTCCAATAATATAAGTAACACTCGGATGAAACGTTATTTCTTGAAAATTCCGAATGACTGGGAGATTAAGCGGGAATTGATCATATGAATATATTTGCTCATTTTTAAGATTTACAGACCTAATGTATTGAGATTCTTGATTTAATTTCACAAATATACACCTCGTTTTATCTTCAAACCTTTTAAAATAATTATGTCCTTGAGGTACTTGTCATATTGAACTAAACAATGCTTTAGTTTAATAGTTTCTTATTCGTTTTTCTTTTTACGACATAGTCCCAAATGGAATAGACAGCACTTTGTGCAAATAGCAAGCAAAGTATCCAAACACTAATATTTTGCAAATTCGAATTTGTGACTATGATAACAACAGGAACAAAGATTAAGCTAATTACTAAAAATTTTATCATTTTATCCTCTCTGACCTTTTTACTGTAATACCAATATTTTACAAATGTTTTAACTAATATTATTAATTCTATATTAAAGATAATAGTCCTTTTCTTAACTAAGCCAAACCATGGGCATAGTCTGACGCTTAATTTGAGTTCCTCTTTCCGAACTTCTTTAATTAATTAGTTTTACACCATTGATAATAATCGCAACCATCCCAATCAATGAAACGATTACCCACCAGTTCTTTTGCTTTTTCTTATAGTGAAGTGCTACAAAGAAAATAATTACTCCGAGGATGATACTAGCAATAGAACTATATAATTCTACCTGTGAGTTTGCACTATTTAAAAAGATACTATCTAACTTTTCCTTCATGAACAATTCCTCCTTACAGTTAAAAGACCGAATCGGCTAAAAGCATTTGTCAACTGCGCTTGCGTTAGTTGTATAAACTATTTAGTTATGTAAGTTATTATCCCTATTCTTTTTCTCGAGAGAATAAACAGAAGCAAAAAGAAATATCATAGCTATTCCAACACCAATAATCACTGAATAATCAAAATAATCTTTAAGTGCCATACCTCCAGAAATAGATGCAGTAAACAATAGCAAAAAGAAAACTGTATAATTCTTTTTCTTAATTCTCCATCACCCCTTTGGTATATTTTACCATAAATATGTAATTTCTTATTAAACTATATAATGCTTTAGTTGAATAACTACTGGGAGTCGATCATCGGCTCCTATTTTTTTGTTTAAAGGTTCTAAGAATAACATAACAGTAAGATGGATAATTATGGTAAAATTTAAGCAAGAAGATTCGTTGACTGCTTGCTACATTTTAAAATATCTGAATGCAACTATGAATTATTAACAAAGGGGATAGAGCTTTGAAAAAAATTCTAATTTTATTATTATATGTTACCAATCTTTTATTAGTGTCTGCTTGTCAAAATGCGTACAAAGGTAAATATGTTAGATGGGGTGACTCAATAAAAAGTGTCAACGTGAAGAAGCTTAAAGAAAATAATATTCCTTATAAAGTTAAAAATAATAAAGTCTACATTCCTGAGGATGCTGCAAGTGATGCTGTGCTGTGTTGCTCATAAGGTATCATGCAATAGTTACAGAAAAAGAGCCACTTATATAACTACCATGGGAGTACGATATAAACTTCCATGGTAATTGAATTAGATTTTCTTCCACTATCTTTTTCGATTTTCGTACCAAAGTTGAAATTTGTTAAATATTTTTATTCCTATATAACCGTCCAATACTGTAATTAGTAATGCAATGATTATCATACTTATTCCAGTACTATCACCCGTAACAATAGGTTCGAGTAATCCGAAAACTAGAGATAAAAGGATAGGTAAAGTTATACCAAGCCATACAGCAGGAAAAATAATAGCCATATTTATCCACCTAATTTTAATGTATTTTATCCAAGCTTAACAATATTTCTTATTGAACTTTACATCAATAAAAAAACGAGCTGCAAGCAACTCGTGATCTTCAACTAAAGCATACGCTAGTTGAATAAGAGTTTTTTTAAATTATCTAATGAGAAAATCTATTTTAGTTTAAAAAACATTTTAATTTATAAGTCACTAAATTAAAATAAACCACACACAGTAAACTTAACTAAAATGTGAGTTTAAGCTGTGCGGTTTTTATTCCTACTTTTATATATCCTTTCCGCAACGAATCCGATAACAAAACCAAAGATAATTGGATTCAATGAACCATCAAAGGTAAATCCGCCATTTGAGGTTACCTCAAAATTGAACCATTTTAAATATTCGATGTTAAACAAATAACCACATAAGTATAATGTAAAAGTTGTAACAATAAATAAAATTACAGGAATCCAGAAAGTTTTCTTTTTCATTCAAATACCACCCTTAATTTAAATTTTGGTAAATTATTACATTTTATTATTATAAATATAATACCATGATTAACTTAATTAGTCTTATGAACTAAACTGTCATTTTGTTGTCGTAAGTTGCATAAGGAATTGGATAATAAAAGATAAATTTACACTTCAGGTGGAATTTTAAATGTAACGTTACCTTCTCCATCTAAAAATTCCATACGGGGAATATCATTTTCATCTACTACCATTCTGATTCTAGTTTTTCCTTTACTATCTGATAGTTGAACTGTTACTTCTCCTTTCAAATTTTTACCCATAAAGGCGCGAGGTGTATTTCCTTCCCAAATATTTTCTAACTCTTTATCAATTTCCTCATCAGTTAATTCAGAGTTTTGTATTTTATGTGTTTTTTCTACAAGGTCTGGTAAAGGTGTATTAGGTCTATCATATATTGAAATCCCATAATTTCTTTGCCCATTCTCATCAATATTATGCATTTGTACGACTTGATCTTGTTTATACTGATCAAAGGTTAATTATGCGTAGGATTCATAGTTTCCCATTTCATCTTTTTTACTTCCATATATAAGTCCTCCACACTCATCACCTTCTCTGTTATAAAACATTAATCCAGCAATAGGATCTTTCTGCCTATGACCTGGAAGAAAATCTTTTCCATCCATAATTTCAGGTGGAATGTTATCATTATTAAAAATTCTCATTCTTACTGTTCCATCTTTATCAACAATATTTATATTTTCAACATTAATGCTTTTGAATTCAGACATAAAAAATCCTCTATTTAATCATATATAGGAGTTTCTATATAAACCCATTATTTTCCTTTCCCTTAAACTTCTTAATAAAATTCTTATTGAACTATCCTCCCATTTTGTTGAATAAGAAAATCAACTAAACAGCCGATCTTGTTGTTCAACTAATGCTATCGTTAGTTCTATTAGAAAATTTTTCTTCAAATTTTATAAACAACACCTTTTATGTCATTCCATTCATAAGTAAGGAGATTTAATACAACACCTGCAATCTTTATCTTTTCTGTTTTTAATAATTCAGCACCATAATACTCATAAAAAAAACGAGTTTTATTGTCTTCTAATACTTCGACAAACACCTTATTAAAATCCAGCTTTTCAAATTGTAAAAAAAGTTGTTTCATTAATTCTTTACCAATGCCTTTTCCTTGAAATTCTTCAAGTAGATAAATAGACGTTAAATCTCCAGAATTGTTGACTTTATTTGTTTCTCTTTTACCACAAGTTCCAAATCCAATAATATCTCCATCGTTATTTTCTGCTACGTAAATATAATTACTTTCATCAGAAAAATTCTGCTTCCAAGATTCAGTTCTTTGATCATATGATAAACTTTGCAAAAAATTATCTGGTAGTATATTTCTATAAGTAGTTCTCCAACTATCAACGTGTACCTTAGCTATACCTTTTGCATCTTTTAGATTAGCCTTTCTAATATTCACTTAGTCCACCTCATATTTTTAAGAATTAAATATATATATTAAATTAAATTCTTCGATAGTCCTTCTACTTTTATGAACTTACCACCAGTAAACAAAACAAAAATAGACTAACTAAGTAGTCTATGGCTATGCAACTATTGCATGAGGTAGTTCAATAAGAACGATCAATTACTTTCTTCAAATAAGCCTTAAAAATTTCTACATTCCAATTATTCCTTTTTGCTGACTCAACTGATTCCTCGGCATACTCAACTGCCTTTTTATGATCAACGTGCATTGCTACTTTTGAAAGAACCTTATAAACTTGTGGGACGTCTTGGAATTGCAATACCTTTTCCATTATATTCAAGGATTCACTATACCTTCCTTGAGACATGTATAAATTCCCTAGTAAACTAAATAGTAACGAAGCATTTACAAAATAATCTCCTCGTTTATCTAGATAAAGACGCATCTGTATTTCTGCTTCTTGTTCTTTTTTGTCTGCTAAGAGTTGTTCGAATTCCTTTATTTTTTCAATATTATCATTAAATTTTGTATGATATATCTTTAAATTAAGTGAGGTTAGTTCATAAAGGCTTTTGAAAAGTCCTCTGTTTTTTTCGTTTGATCGACAAGATTGCTAACAATTTTTTCATCATAATGATGAATGAGATATTCAACTGCAAACATCATCAATAAATAGGTACTAGGTTTATATGCACCTGTTTTTTCTGGTTTTATGTTCATTAACGGTTGCGTCTTATAATTTTCTGAAAGTTCATCGAGCGGGATAGGAGCAAGATTCTGTGCAAATGAACTAGCCATTCCTTCATCTATCCAATACCATTTTATAACTAGCTTTTTTCTATTGAATATTATATAGATCAGAGTGTAGATAATAAGATAAAAAGGTGTTGTCAGAATGGATTTCCCTACTATTCAAACTAATTTTTGGGACGCTATATTTGCAGTTCCAATTGTAATGTTGTTAACTCAACTATTAAAAATATTTTTAAAAATTAAAAGAAAGTATGTACCGATAATAGCATTAGTATTGGCATTATGTATTTCAGTTTTTATAAGCCATCGACATCATCTTTTCGCTGGTATTTTTATGGGTTGGTTTTACGGCTATGCTGCTATCGGTTCTTATTCTTCTTTAAAAACTGCCATAAAGTCTTTTAGAAGTGAAAATAATGAAGATTAATTTTTAAAATTCAAAGTCAAGTGATTAATAAAACCATTTATATAGAAGTGTTTTTATTTAATGTTTAATGACTTACATTTTAGGCAAAAAAGAAGAATAGGAAAGAAGAATTAATTTCTTCATTTTCTATCCTTTTTTGTACTACTTCATTTACTACAATAACATTTTTAGTACTTAATTAAATTAACCCAGCCTTCGTTGAATATGGATGTTTAAGCATTGACTAATAACTGCCACATCCGTTTAAGAAATTAAAAAGACCTGGCAAGGCGGAATCCAAGGTCGTCTATGCAAAATGACGGATGGCTACGACGACGACATGAAGCTCCACAACCTCTAGCTTCCTCTGCCCAGCTTCCACCTCGAAAAATTCGGTAGGACCCATAGACTTGTTCATCATATAAATCCCAACACCACTCCCAAACATTTCCTAACATATCATACAGACCCCATGCATTTGGTTCCTTTTTTCCTACTTCATGGATTTTATCTCCAGAATTTTCATTATACCAGGCAATTTTATCAAGTTCACCGTATCTATAACCAGTAGTCCCTGCTTTACACGCATATTGCCACTCTGCCTCTGTAGGAAGTCTATAGCCATCTGATTCCCAATCACAAAATATGCTTTCGCCATCATAACTTATTGAATAACACTCTTGCAGTCCTGCTTTCTGTGAAAGTAGATTACAAAAAGAAATTGCGTCATTCCAAGTAATATTCACAACTGGTTTTAGATCACTGTCAAAAGTATTAAGTGATCTATTTGTTATAGTATTGTATATACCTTTAGTTACAGGATACTGGGCAAGAAGAAATGGTCTTATTTCAGTTTTCCATTTACTTTTTGTTCTATCGTCTCTTAATTCTATATCTCCCCTTGGAATTTTTACCATTTGATCGTCAATGTAACTCTTAATTTCATTTGACACTCTGCCTTCCTCCTAATAATCGGGATTTAATAAAAATCACCTCATTAAGAACCATAAAATCAATTCAAAAATTACGTTGGTTTTTTATAGATAAAAATCCGTTAGGAAAATAAAAAGGATTGCAAAGCAGCATATTCCTTATTCAACTATCATAGGAGAACGATATAAACTTCCATTCACTGTTGTGATTCTATGGATTCATGGATCACTAATTCATACTTTTGTTGAATAAGTAAGATTTAGTGCTAATAAAGGTTAAGAAGGTTTAAAGTAAAAATTCTTAACAATAATATATATGCTATGTAATAAAATTGAAAAAAAAGCACCTTACAATAGTGAAAGATAATTGAATTTGGATTCCTTATACAGTTAAAAATAATAAAATCTACATTCCTGAGGATGCTGCAAGTGATGCTGTGCTGTGTTGCTCTTAAAGTATCTCGAATTACTTTTTTCATAGATGATTCTGTTTTTTCTAATTCATAAATTGTTCTTGAAGTAATTGGATTGTCTTTGCATCAAGTTTGTATACTTTTCCACTGTTGCCTGATACCAAACTTTGATAATAATTTACAGTAAATTCCTCTTTCTTCCCTACATCATTGATAAACCATAATGTTAAGTTAGACGCTTGCGCTTCGATCTGACCAGATTGCAATTTTTTTGCTTTGAATCCTTTTTCAATTTCCTCAATTAAATCACGGTCTGTATCTGCCGTACGAATAACCGTATCGATACTTGTTATCCCAATAACCGCAACAGTTTGAGGATTTTTACTTTCTGTTTTCGTATTCATTGAACATCCGAATAAAATTAGCGTACAACTTAATAAAATGAAAATTTTCTTCATATAAAACCTCCAGTCTTAATCATTACACTCGATATTCATATTTTAATTCTTCGGAAATTTTCAGTAAATTGGGGGTTTTTTTGCTTGGATACTTGCAAAATTAACTAAATATTGAATGTTTATTATGTCGAAAGTCTTAAAAATATATAGAACAAGCTACATTCTAGCTAAATTTAATGTGACATCAAACAAAAAACTTGGGGGAATTTTAATTCATTCTAATAACATGATAAATTTACTAATTTGTATATGTAACCACTACTGGAGTTAATATCTTTGAACTTCCTACTAATGCATTGCTTTAGATAAGTATGTATTTTTCCATATCTTCCTATTTCTTAGAGGAGGTGTTCTTTTTAAATATACCATAGAGAAAAAGTGCAACTCCTCCTCCTAAAGCAACGGTAAAATTTGAAATTCTTAAAGTTTCATTCATTATAAATGCTATCACTAAAAAGGAGATTACAAATGAAATACTCAGTAAAAAATTTATAAATAAAGATTTACTTGGTAACATATTTTACTCCAATTTTTTCATTCTCTTTGAAATTAAATTCTCTATATTTACTGCGAATCCCACTTTTTTACATAAATCTTTATTTATCTCTGTACTTTTCTATTTCTTCTTCTATATATTTATCATTAAAATGAGTGTCATTTTGTTTTAGATTAATTTTTATTAAGAGTCTAAGTTTGTTATTGATACTTATTATTGCCCAAGTAAAAAAAGCAACAGCGCATAACATAATAAACGATATTAAAACAAACCCATCTCCCATAAAATCCCCCCGTAAATGGTTTGATTCACATTACCAACACTATAATCTTATTCAGCTTTACTACCATTTACTTCAAAAAAAATAAGCTGCCGTAGCAACTTATATTGTCCAACTTACGCATGCGTTAGCCATCCATGAATCCTTGTATTCACAACATTGAATGGAAGTTTATATCGTACTCCCATGGTAGTTGCATAAAGGTGATATTCAACAATCGGGTCACATACTGAAATAGAGATCAATGAAATAACTAAACTTTTACATTAATGAAATTGACTTTTTATTACGGTTAACATTGACAATAACTCTTGAAATCAATGTCTGTTAATACTAGTTACCTATTTTTCTATTTAGAGTTTTTGCTTGACGTATCAGACTGTTCCGGGTTAAGATGAGTTCAATTAAATGAAACGTGTTTTCTCCAAAGGGGAGTAGCTAATACAGCAAAGTCGTCATTACGGGATTTAAATCCTCGGCTTTGCTGGCAATTGCGATTGTAAGCGAGACCTTTGCCAATGTAGTTGGTAAAGGTCTTTTATGTTTAACACCTTTACCGGCTAATTGGTAAAGGTGTTTTTTCATTTTCGAAAAAAATTATTCGTTTTTTTTCCAAAGGAGGATTCCAAAGTTTCAGGAAAGTCGGTAACAGAAGGGAGCACGACCATGTCTAAACTTTCAAAATACTAAAAAGCACTGTATTGATAAAAGGAATAAAAATGGCAAAAAAACTGATCTCTATCATCATGAATGAACTTAGAAAGAGAAAAGGAAAAAAGAGGTTTTAGATACCTTATAAAAAATTTATTAAAAGAAGGTGATCGATGATGAGAAAAACGATTAAACTGTCATTTAAACAGTTGGTGTTGGAAAACAAAAAGGAACTAATGAGTAATGAGAAGGAAATGGAGAAAATTGAGAAGAAAATTGAAGACAAGTATTCACAATCTTCTAAATGACAAATAGAATGTAGGCAATCTTTCAGGAAATAGCTGGTATCATTAATCAAATTAAACAATTAGGACAGTAAAAACGAGGGGGGATTTTTTTGTTTAAACGTATTTCTTTATTTATTTTTATTAATATTTTAGTAGGTATTACAATTACTATTATTACATCATTATTTGGTATTCAAAGTTATCTAATTAGTGGTGAATACCTGTTTCTAATTGCCTTTAGTTTAATTGCAGGTTTTAGCGGTGCGATCATCTCTTTATTAATATCTCGTATGATGGCAAAATGGTTAATGAATGTTCAATTAATTGATGAACGTTCTCCACAAAGTGAACATGAATTGTTTATATTAGAAGAAACTTACCGTTTAGCAAGAATTGCAGGGTTAAAAAGGATGCCACAAGTAGGTATTTATCATTCTGCAGAAGTTAACGCATTTGCTACTGGACCAAGCAAAAATCGTTCATTAGTTGCGGTTTCAAGTGGGATGTTACAATCAATGGATCGTAACGCAATTAGTGGAGTTATTGCTCACGAAATTGCTCATATAAAAAATGGTGATATGGTTACCACAACATTATTACAAGGGATAATTAATACATTTGTTATTTTCCTTTCACGTTTAGTTGCTAAAATTGTATCAAATTTTGTTCGAGAAGAGTTAACGTCAGTTGTTTACTTCATTTGTTCGATGATATTTGAAATTATTTTTAGCATTTTAAGTAGTCCAATTATTTTCTGGTATTCTAGAAGAAGAGAGTTTAAAGCAGACCGATTAGGTGCCGAACTTGGTGGAAAAGATAACATGATCCACGCTTTGAAATCCCTACAACACAATCTTAACAAAGTAGACAATAGCCAAAAATCTATTGCAGCTTTTAAAATTAGTGGTAAAGAGAAATTTTCTAAGTTATTCTCTACACACCCACCTTTAGAAAAACGTATCGAATGTTTAAACTCATTATAATATATAAAAGGATGTCTACGATTATAGGTGTAGATATCCTTTTTAATAAGATTTAAAAGCTTTGTAATAAATTATTTGCTCAACTAAGACTAATTTGCCATTTTGTTGAATAAAAAAAATCAACTAGATAGCTGATCTTGTTGTACAACTAATTTATTAGTAATACAAGGAAAACAAAAGAGCCCTCATGATAGAAGGCTCTTTTCCTATTCCCCAGTTTCAGCAAATTGTTTGATACGATTTCCGATTTGGTCACGAACTCTTTGGAATACGTTCCATTCTTGACCTGCCGGATCATCAAATCCCCAATGAACACGTTTTACATGTGGTAGAGTTACTGGACATACATCATTCGCATGGCCACATAAAGTCACTACCAAATCTGCATTGTTTAAGATGTTATTATTGATTACATCTGAAGTTTGATTTCGGATATCAATGTTAACTTCATCCATTGCTTTAATTGCATTTGGATTTACACCATGTGCTTCGATTCCAGCTGATAAGACATTCCATTCATTTCCTAAATATTGTTTCCCCCAAGCTTCTGCCATTTGGCTGCGGCAGGAGTTTCCAGTACATAAGAAGTAAATTGTTTTTTTATTATTTGCCATGTCTATTTCACCTTTGATTAAATTTATATTGTTGTTTCATTTGCAAAATATTTTCTTCTCATCCACAACGCTGCGTTAACCAACGCAATCATTACAGGTACTTCAACCAATGGACCAATTACTGCTGAAAATGCTGCTCCTGAATTAATTCCAAACACTCCTACCGCAACTGCAATTGCTAATTCAAAATTGTTACTTCCAGCTGTGAAAGCTAAAGTTGTTGAAACTCCGTAACTTGCTCCTGTTTTCTTCCCTAAGAAGAAAGAAACAAAGAACATAATGATGAAATAGATCAATAGAGGAATTGCGATACGAACAACATCTAAAGGAAGCTCTACAATTACTTCTCCTTTCAATGAGAACATCACAATAATTGTAAACAATAATGCAATTAACGTAATTGGACTGATTTTAGGAATAAATGCTTTTTCATACCACTCTCTACCTTTGGCTCTTACAAGAATTAACCTTGTAAATAGTCCTGCTAAAAATGGAATTCCTAAATAGATGAAAACTGATTTTGCTACCTCTGGCATTGTAATATCGATTGTCATACCTTCTAAACCAAAAACTTTTGGTAATACTGTTACGAAGAAATATGCGTAAACAGAGAAGAAGATCATTTGGAAAATGGAGTTAAAGGCTACTAATCCCGCTGCATATTCACGATCACCATCTGCTAAATCATTCCATACGATTACCATCGCAATGCATCGTGCTAAACCGATCATGATTAGACCAACCATATACTCTGGATAATCTCTTAAAAAGATAATTGCTAATAAAAACATTAATACTGGTCCAATTAACCAGTTTTGAATTAAGGATAGAAGTAATACTTTTACATCTTTAAATACTCTACCGATCTCTTCATAACGAACTTTAGCCAGTGGCGGATACATCATTAAAATTAATCCAATAGCTAAAGGTATTGAAGTCGTTCCAACTTGTAATTTGTTTAGGCTATCTACAAATCGAGGTGTTGATATGCCAAGAATTATCCCAATTGCCATTGCTACGAATATCCAAAGGGTTAAATATCTGTCTAAAAATGATAATCGTTTCATTCTCTTCTCCTTTTACACACTAACAACAAGAAGTAACTTTAGATTCAGTTGAAGTTTGACAACAAGACGTATTTTCTATTTTTTGAACTTCACTATCTGCTTTAGTATAGAAGAATTCCCACTCATTTCCGTCTGGATCTGTTACCCAAAACTTATCTTGAACGGCATAGCAACAAGTTGTATCCATTTCTTCACGTGCAAAGAAACCTTCTTTTTCTAGTCTTTCCTTATGAGCTAAGATTTCTTCAGCTGTTTCAACTTGGAAACCAAAGTGATTTACTTGATTTCCCTCAACTAGATCACGAACATTTAACGTGAAATTAAGACCTGGATTTTCTAACAGAAATTTCGCATATCCTTCTTTCACTTTAAGAGGTGATATACCAAATACCTTTTGATAAAAAACGATTGATGCCTCTAAATTTGTTACGTTAACACCTACATGAACATATTTCATACAGAATTCCTCCCTTAATTTGTTAAATCAAAAAAATTTGATTTAAAGATTAAAAAAATTTAGCAACAATTACTGTTACGATTAGCGTTATCTGATTTTCGGAAAATACAACAAAGCTCTTCTGATAGCAAACTGTTAACTTCTGTGTCGTTTAAATCGTAATAACTCCATGTACCTTTTGTCTCTTTTACAATGAGCCCTGCGTCTAGTAAGATTTTCAAATGATAAGAAAGCTTTGATTGTGTCATATCGAACGCTTCCGTTAAATCACATACACATGTACTACCTCTTTGGCAAAGTTCATACATGATTTCTAAACGCTTCTGGTCAGCTAACGCTTTAAATTTCTGCTCATATTTTAAGAACTGTTGTGTCATCTCAGTCATATGTTTTCTCCTTCATCAAATTTTCTTGATGAATTTAGTATATGTTAATTTACCAGATATATGCAACATATTAATCAAAAAAAATTGATTTAGATTAAAATTCCTCTTCTCAAATCAGTTACTGGGGGTATTAGCAATCAATGTGTTATTTTTGAACAACGGTAACAACTTGCAGAATTAGTGGTAGAATTACCACTAATCCAAACCACATAATTATCAGATTGTCTCGAAACATACTCAACAGTCCTTTCTTTAGTTGGTTGCAGGATACTTATAATTACTAGTTACTCCATATGTAAAATTGCGTTAATCATTGTCTAAAGTCTTGCTATCTTCTTTTCTCAAATTGTGAAAGTTTGTCCAAATAAATCAGATCATTTTGCAAATGATTTGCTGCCTTTAGTCCTTCCACTTTTTCATGCTTGTCTTTAAAAAATACCTCTTAAGAACAGGCTTTGCATTATCTTAACATAGTGAATCGGTATTTCATTTAAAGTATGTGTAACATTATATTTTAACCTTATTAAAATTCTTACATGGGAGATAATCAGGTTACTACCTTTACAATTACTTTACTGACAAAAAGGTGTACTAACACTTTAATCTTCTTCTACTAATTAAAAGTCGCTTTTTCGAAAACGTAAAAGAAGGAGAGCACATAAAGAGGAATTAGAAGAATCTGTACTAGCGATGGAAAAATCCCACGCTTACTAGAAAATATCCAACTTAAAAGTAAGGGTCTGCAACTCACGTCTTTTGGAGAGAGGCCATATCGAAATAGTTAATAAAGGCTAGTTAAAAGTAGTTGTATAATATTACGTGTTTAGAATGGAGTAACAACTTTTAAATTTACTAAGCAAGTATACACATAAAAAAGTAGATTCCAATACATGAGGAATCTACTTTTTCATGACTATATACAATTCCAAAGAAAAGTGGTTTCTATAGATTATCAAATTCAATCCGTTATCCATAATAAGCAAAAAGAATGAACCGTGAATCCATGCTCTATTTCTTGACCTATTGCTATTTTTCTCTTTATTGCAAATCTTTATTTAGCTCATCTCTTACAATCAGTTAGTTATCAGTTAAGAAAACGTTTACATTACTGGGTTTGGTTGAATTTTAAAAATAGTTTCATAGTAGATCGGATAAATATGAAATAATCTTCACTTAAGCACCAATAACTTGATAATTTTTATGCGATACAACGGTTCTATTTCCTTCAAACTCCAAACTGGTCTTGTTTTCTATTATATTCACAATGACTGTGTTTTCATTGACCTTCACAACGATCCCTTTAATTGCATTCTTAAACAGGACATGATCACCTAATTCTGCAATCTTTTTTGTTTTTACCATCCCGAAATTCCCTCCCATCAAGTAAGTACTTGTAGTTAAACCTTATCATATCACATTTGGCTCTTTTATTAAATGCTGCAACTGATAATGTATTTTTTCTTAGCATAATGAATTCCTGATAGAATTTATCGGTCCATGTGATAATAATTCTAATTTTGAAGAATTATTTGATTTTCTAACTTACTTTCAATATAGCCAATAATATAATATTGTAGTAAATTCAGTTCTTTTAATAGATTCAGAGATTTAACATAGAAAAATGCAACACAAGTTCTGCTGATATTTTATAAATTGGTGCATTTTACGAGGTTAATTGTGTAATAATGCACCAATTTTGGCAAACTACATAATCATATCTATTTATGTAAGACCGGAAAGGCTCTGTTTTTATTTTACTCGTGAAAAGATATTTTTCACTTTTTTCACTGAAACCTTTGAACCGCCTCTATCTAGTACATTTTCAACGACCATTGCGACCATTAGATTTAAAGATTTCGTATCATATGCGATAAACCATCCGTTTTCGATCCCTTTTTCACCTTGTTTTTGTTTGATTTCAGCAGTGCCAGTTTTGCCTGAAAGTGGATAATTTGCCATTTCAGCAGCATGTGCTGTTCCGTGTTTATCAGAGACTACTTTCCTAAGCATTGATGAAATCATCTTCGCGTTCTCACTAGTCATTGCCTGCTGCTTTTGCACCTGACTTTTTTGCTCATCAAGTAAAAGAATAGGCCTAATCATATTTCCGTCATTCATAAGTGGCGTGTAGGCAGCCATTAAATGTACGATATTCATTTGGATTTGTCCCTGTCCATAGCCGGAATCAGCGAGTGAAATGTCCTTATCAAGACTACCAATCGTCGATGTTTGCAATGGGAATGGATAAACGAGTTCCTCTTCAAAATTAAACCCTTTCAAACCTTGTGCAAATGCATCTTTGCCAATATTCAATGCGGTTTGAGCGAAGTAAATATTATCAGAGAGAACGAGTGCTTTTTCAAGGTTTACCGGATTTGCTTTGTGGACTCTCGTGACATAATAGCTACCCCAAGAAGGATCCTTTTGCCATTTCAGCCCTTCAATTTCCAGTGATTGTTCAGGGGTGATTGCTCCGTTTGTCAACCCAATTGAAGCAGTGATTGGTTTAAGAACAGAACCAGGTGCATAGTTCTGTTTAAAGCGCGTCATCAATGGCTGCTGTTTATCTTCCTGAAGAGCTTTCCATTCGTCAGCTGAAAATCCTAAATTGGCTTGATTCGGGTCAAATGATGGACTGCTAACAAGTGCTAGTGTTTCACCAGTTTTAGGATTCATTGCAGACGCTGCGCCCGCTTCCCCTTTTAACTCTTTAAACATATTAACCTGTAAGTTGGAATCAATGGTAAGACTTAAGTCTTTCCCGTCCTCAACTACTTTTTCAGCTATGACATTCTCGCTTCCGTCTTTCTTTTTAATGGTGATTTTCGCGCCGTTTTTTCCTTTTAGTTGTTCATCAAACACCTGCTCAAGACCTCTTTTACCGATAACATCAGTGCTTGTATAGCCTTTACCCTTTAGTTTCTCTAATTCATCCGCCGTGATTGATCCAACATAGCCGATTAAATGAGCCGCGGCATCTTTATACGGATAAATACGTGCTTCTACCTTCTTCATTTGCACCGGTTCTAAAGCGACTAACTGCTCGATACGCTTTTTATCGTCCATCGAAACTTTTTTCAATGGAACAAACAAGTCCGGCTTTACCCAGCTCGCACCCAAGGCTTTATTGATTTGATCTGGAGTTAATTTAAGGAGACTGGATAATTGCTGAATAACAGCATCTTTTTGATCCGCTAATTTTCCAGGTACTACGCCAACTTCGTACACTTCTCCATTTACTGCCAATCCTTTACCGCTACGATCGAATATTCCTCCTCGTTTCGGGGAAGTTGTACTTAGCCCAATTTTGTCGCCTTCTTTCAACTCTGGAAAAATATATGTCGTGTTCCAGTCGACATACCAATTTTTCTTTTTGTCTCTTTCCTCTTTTTTCAAATTGGCTTTTTGAGTAAACTTGATTTCACCTGCGATGCTATCCATATTTGTAGAAAATGTATAATCAGCCTTTTCTCCCTTTGCTTGACTATCATCTTTTGGCTGTTTAAAAGTTATCTTAAGATTAGTAATTTGTAGATCTTCGTATATTTTTTGATAACGGTTCGTAAATTCCTCTTTCGTGATCGATTTTTTCGCATCACTCGTAAGGTAATCATACATCTTATCAAATTTTTGCTCATTCCATAATGCTATGTATTCTGAGAATCTCTCTTGCGGGTTTGGTGATTTGCTGCATCCTGATGTAATAATCGCGACGATAAATAGCAACCCTAATAACTTTTTCATCATATGCTACCTTCCTTCTATATAAAATATGAAGTGTATACAACCTAGATCATTATTGCTTTCCCTTGCACCTTTTAAAATTTTATTTCTTTACTATTTCAAATCAATACATCCCCTCCTAATTTATTTCAATTCTTCTTATTCAAATAACTTTCCTTTTGCTTATTACAATTATTTCAAAATTTGTAATATTAAACAATCCTAAAATTTCCAATAAAAAAAACGTTTTCCATGTTCTGGAAATACGCCATTTAATTAAATAAGTAATTATGGGACTACTTAGTAATTCTCTCAAAAACTCTAACACTATTAGGGACAAATTTATTTGATTCATTGTCTGCAATATGTCTTTTAAGTTTGTGTTTGTCTGAAGATCTATTTTAAATTCAAGGATGATTTTTAGTCCTCCAGTCCTTCTCTACCTTAAGCTTATTATTTTCCAATTTTCCTTAGTCTGACCAATCATCCATCGCCCATCGTTCTGTCATTGGAAGTTGTCTATCAAATTGCTCTAGTATCTGAATAATTGCAAGTTCAACAATATCTTGATTTTGTAATTTATAATGTTTTGTAAATCTGTTCAATCTTCCAATAGTGCGATTTGTTAAATTAAAAATACTACTTGTCGTTTCTTCATTTTTATTAATAAATGTATCAATTAAATCGGAAATCTTCTCTGTACGGTGCTCGGTTATCGTACCCTTTTCTGTTATTAACTTTGTATTACTAATTTCTTCTCTAACAATTTGTCTTATCATTCTCTCACTGTTCATTTGTTCATTCTCCTAATAATTAAATAATTGACAGCAAAAGAAATTTTCAATTAAGTAGTTTAACCTAATTATCAATCTTAAATTCAGAACTCTGAACACCGCCATAGCCCGATGCAGAACTTATTGTAATTTCATAGTTTCCTTTTGGAATTTTACTTATCAACAATCGATAATCAACTTGCTGATTTGGTTCTAAAACCAATTGTCTACCATTTTTATTGTTTTCTTTTAAATCTAAGTGTTCCATTATTATTTTATCAGTAGGTATTTCTTTGTTATCTAAATTATTAATGGCCACATTGTACTCCAACCAAGTAAGAAATTCTAATGTAGCATTCTCCTTACCCAAATTGGTCATCCTAAAAAGAAACTCCCTTTTTCCATTAACTTTGCCTCTATCCGCTAATTCAGAAAGGATTTTTGGTTCCTCTTGCTTCTGATTACCATTTAAGTATACAAATAATAATCCGCTAAAAGTAAGGAATCCTAATAATACTAATAAAAACTTCTTCAAATCCCTTCCCCCTCTATCAAAACCATAAAAATATTATATTTTTTAATACCAACTCTCTTATTCAACTTGCCACATACGCTCACAAACAAACTCGTTATTCTTACACTTCAAAAGATAAAGATCAGGATTGCTTAAACTTTTCCAATTCTCAAAGCCAAATTCTTTTGTAAAATGTTTTAATAGTAAAGACAACAAATTCCCATGAGTTACAACGATTGTAGTTTGATTTTTACTTTTGATGATTTCATCTATTACGCTTATTGCACGATTTGTAGCCTCTTGGCTTGATTCACCACCGTCGAATTTCAATTCCATATCTTCAAAGGTAGCTTTTAATTTTTCTAGCCAGTCAGGTAAATCAGTTGAGCTTAGCTTACGTTCAGATAGTCGCTCATCGAGAACAATATCGATATTCTTTTCATTACTCGTCGGTTCAATTGATTGAATTGCACGTAAGAAAGGGCTTGAAATAATTTGATCAATTTTAATCTTTGCGAACCCCCCCCCCAATTGCTTAGCCTGTTTTAACCCTTGCTTCGTTAGATTCGCCTCATATGGCTGTCCGTCCGCTTCACAGTGTCTAATTAAATAAATCTCTTTTTCCATAATATCCGCTCCTACTTATTAATTTCACAAATTTTCACTCTATTACTCTATATTATCATTAACCACCCTGATTTTAATGATTGAATTTTCTGGTTTTAATTTTGATCATTTTTTATAAATTGATGATGTTCTGAATTGAATGTATTATTAAAATTATAACAATCATTTGGGAAGATAATTTTATTTATCAAAAATATAAAAACATTTTATTGGCAAATTGAGGGGTTTTTAAGAAATGAAAGAGTATTTTACAATTGGTGAAGTATCAAAATTATTCCAAGTCAAAATTGCGACTCTTAGGTATTATGATCAGATTGGTCTTTTACGTCCAGAATTTATCGATAAGAAGACCAACTATAGATATTATTCAACACAGCAGTTTGAAAGATTGAATTCCATTAAATATTTGAGGGCACTAGACTTACCAATTAACGAAATTATAGATTTTTTTAATAATCGGGAAATTGATGCTCTTGTTGAAATGTTAAAAAAACAAAAAGATGAAGTTGCAAAGAAAAAGAATGAATTGGAGATAATTGAAACGAAAATTTCTCGCCGCCTATTGCAAATTGAAGATGCAGTTAGTTCACCTTTAGATAAAATATCGGAAATCACACTTCCCGAAATGCATGTAGCATATTTACGCCATGATTATGTTATAGGTGATGACATTGAATTACCAATTACAGAATTAAGGAACAGTTTTGGCATTAATGAAGAAATTTTTTTAGGAAAAATAGGCATATCGATCTCAGCTTCAAATTTGAAAAATAATGTTTTTGATAAATATTCTAGTATTTTCATGATACTTGAAGATGGTGATCACATACCTCCAACTTCCATTCTTATTCCTTCAAGAGATTATTTAAAAGTTCGATTTAAAGGTACTCATATTGATGCAGTTGGTTATTATAAAAAATTGTTAACCTATATGAAGAAACACAATTATAAGCTGTTAGATGATTCTTTTGAAATTACACTTATTGATTATGGCTTTACAAACGATGAAGAAAAGCATGTCACGGAAATTTTATTACCTTACGAGTAAACTTAATCATAAAAAATTACTTGACTCTCTAGTTACTAGAGGGTTTATTTTTTATGAATAGATTATTTAAAAAGGAGAAATGGCAAAATGTTTGGCACGATTTTTAACACTGTGATGATTATAGCTGGGAGCATGATTGGAAGCATCTTTAAAAAAGGGATAAAAGAGGAATATCATGAAATCCTTATGCAGGCAATGGGGTTAGTAGCTTTGGGTTTAGGGATAAACTCACTAGTTCAACATTTGCCTTCTAGTAAATATCCAGTGCTTTTTATTGTAAGTTTAGCGATTGGTGGATTAATAGGACAAAAACTAAAATTAGAATCAAGATTTAATCGTTTAGTTAATAAATTCTCTAATGGTAATTTGGCTGAAGGGTTATCAACTGCTATTTTATTATTTTGTATTGGAACTTTATCGATATTAGGACCTGTAGAAGCAGCCTTAAAGGGGGATTATACGTATCTACTCGCAAATGGTACGCTTGATGGCATTACTTCAATTGTCCTAGCATCCACTTTTGGTATTGGAATCATTTTTGCTGGGGTTGCTTTATTTACATGGCAGGGTTCCATCTATTTAATTGCAATCTTAATGAAGAATTCCTTAAGCAATGATCTTCTAAATGAAGTGACGATTGTAGGAGGTATATTAATTTTAGCGTCAGGTCTAAGTATATTGGGGATTAAGAAATGTAATACTTTAAATCTTCTACCATCATTAATGATCCCTCCTATTGTCTTTTTATTTATGCATTTATTCCATCTATAATGTTTTTGAAATTAATTAAGGAAATTAGGGAATCTCACAAATTGAAGTTTCCCTAATTTCTTATTAAAGTATATCAATACAAATAAATTGGAGTTTTTTAAACTTCAATTACTACATTCTTATTATTAAACGTACTACTATTTATTCGATAGTTCAACTTAATATTGATCCTTCATCAATTAATCAACTATTTAGCATAATAAAAAGACTGCCGAAACAGCCTTCGAACTAGTCATTTAATTTAGAAGTAAGAAGTGGAATAATTACTACTGTAATAAATATTAATGCCAAAACGATTAAAGAATTTTTCCATCTAAAATCATTTTCTCCATCATTTGTATGTTGGTTTATGAATTCATCATATATTTTCGATGAAACAAAATTTCCTGGATCTAGTATTTCTCCTGTTTGTTCATCTAGTAAATACGTATCATAGTTCGCAGTTTTAAAGAAACGATCTCTTACTGTATCGTATTTTGCTGCAATAGCTACTACGCTTTCGTTTGTGTTTTTCTCTTTATTTATTAAACTAAATTCTTTTTGTTCGACAATCACCGTTGATTTCTTAACATAGTAATGAACTTCATTGCGATTATGTTTATCAATTTGATCTAAATAGCGCGATGTTGCATTTGATGTTGATACATTAGATAAAAACAACAAAAAGAAACTGAAGATGCAAAATGCAACTCTTTTCATTTTTACCCCCCACTTCTATTCAAATCTATTAAATTATATTCACTAGATTTTTAAATAGTCCTAGAGAGTATTTTTCATCTGCCTCTTTGATCTGATGTAGTTAATTTATTGCCAATAAACTCTTTTGTTTCCTCCCACTCAAAATCACAGCATTTCCTAATACTTTTTTGTTCAATAAAATTTTTGGCAATTTCATTTCTTTTTCAAGTTTAGATCTGTTCAATTCTGATAATCCATATTTTTTCAACTCATTTAAAAGCTCTTTTTCATCTCCAAATATCTTTTCATCCATAAACAAATCTAAAAAGACGAAATGTCCACCAGGTTTCAACACTCTTAATGCCTCTTTAATGACTTCCGTTTTATTACTATGATCTTTTACTTCATGAAATGTAAGGCAGCTTACAATTACATCAAACTTATTCTCATTAAAAGGAAGTTCTGAAGCACTTGCTTTCTGATAATGAATCTGTTGAGAAACACCTTCAATTTCTGCATTTTGTTGACATTGCGCTTTTGAATACTCCCAATTTTCTCCCCAATAATCAATTCCAGTTAATTTTGACCCAGGAAAAGCCTTTGCAAGTTTAATAATTAACGAACCGCTCCCCGTACCAATATCTAAAAGTGTTCCGTCTACATCTAACTTCACTTTGGACACAATTAAGTCATGAATTTTCGACTGATAATTCCCTCCAATTGATGAAAATTGGTACACAGAATAAGAAAGTATACATGTTATATATAGAAATGGTACCGCTAAAATTCCTGATAGAATTCGTATATATGTATTAACAGGTAAAATTTCTACCGTAAGAAAGATTATTGAGATCACAAGAAATATAAGCAGCTTATAGATCCGAATCCATGTTTTATATTTAGGTTTTAATTTCAAATTATTTCCTGCCTTTTAGTTTTATTTAAATTATACTTCATAAAAAATTCTCTTTAATTCTTTATTTAATATAATGCAAAAAAAATTCGCAAATCAAACAAAACAAACCTCTAATACAATGATGCATTAGAGGTTTGTTAATTAAGAATTAAACCGTAACTAATTCTTTCTCTTTACTTCCGATTTTCGTAACGATATCACGGGCGATCCAAACACCACATGCGCTTGCTTGAGCTAAGCCACGAGTAACACCTGCTCCATCTCCACCTAGATATAAACCAGAGATTTCACTTTCAAAGTGTTCATTTAGCTTTGGTCGAGCTGAATAGAATTTTGCTTCTACCCCGTAGAAAAGTGTATGTTCTGCAGCAATACCTGGGGTTACATGATTTAATGCCTCTACCATTTCAATTAAACTTTTCATTGTATTATATGGTAAAACTAATCCTAAGTCTCCTGGTACTGCTTCTTTTAAAGTTGGTTCTAAAAAGCCTTCTTTAATACGTTTTTCAGTTGAACGGCGACCTTTTAAAATATCTCCGTATTTTTGTACGATTACTCCACCGTGTGAAAGCATGTTTGCAAGGCGTGAAACCTCGTGTGCGTATTCATTTGGTTTGTCAAATGGTTCAGCGAATTGATGTGATACTAATAAAGCAAAGTTTGTATTTGGACTTCCTAATTTCGGATCCTTATAAGCATGTCCATTAGCAGTCATAATTCCTGAATGGTTTTCAACTACTACGTGTCCAGAAGGATTACTACAGAATGTTCTGACTTTTGTACCCACGCTAGTATTAAATACAAATTTCCCTTCGTATAAGTGTTTGTTAATCTCTTCCATTACAACGTTTGAAGTCTCAACACGAACACCAATATCTACTTGATTCGTTGACATTTTTAATCGACGTTTTTTCATCACATCCGTTAACCATTTTGAGCCATCACGACCAGGTACAATTACTACTTTCTTTGCGTGTAATTCTTCACCTTTTTTTAATTTAATTCCCTTTATAATATGAGTACCTTCAACCTTTTCAGTTAATAAGTCTTCTACTTCAGTTTTATACATCATATCTATTTTCGTTTTTAAGTACTCATAAATGCTCTTTAGAATTTCTAAATTTTGTTCCGTTCCTAAATGACGAACTTGTGCACGTAATAATTTAAGTCCTGCTGCGTAACCACGACGCTCAATATCTCTAACTTCTTCTGTTAAAGGATCAGTAATCGATTCAGTCGCACCATGTTTTAAATTAATTTCATCAACGTATTTGATTAATTCTACTACTTGTGAATCAGATAAATAATCTGTCATCCATCCACCAAATTCGCTTGTAATATTAAATTTCCCATCAGAATATGCTCCAGCACCACCAAAACCATTTGTAATTGAGCAAGCTGGTAAGCAACCAGAAAATTCTTTTTTACCTGCAGCAGGCGGACATTTTTCAATTTTCTTTTGTAAAATCGGGCAATGTCTAGCGAAAATATCATGTCCTTTATCAACTAGTAGTACTTTAGCATCAGGCATTTTTAACGTTAATTCATAACAAGTAAAGATTCCAGCAGGTCCTGCTCCAACAACGATTACATCATACATCTATATATACCTCCAAATAAGGTTCAAATTATTTCATTTAATCAACCTAAAATAGAATACCATCAATAAGAACACGTTTCAAGTAAAAACACGAACATTTTCTGTATTTTTTCAAAAAAATATTCGTTAATTAATAAAGTGAAACCTTTTCATTCGAAATTAGCATCTGTCAATTAGCTTTTTTATCCAATATTAGACAATTCAAACTTGAAGATTAATTAATTTCATCTATTTAATATTAACATTATTAGTATTTCATCGTATTTTAATTAAAAATTTACTATCTGAAACACAAAAATACCTCTTTAGATAGAAACACTATGATACTAAATTGAATAGTTATATAAATAACTGATTTTTTATATTGGAGATGGAAAATATGCTTGAAGAAAATATAAAGGAAAAGGATGGTAAAGATCATTATCAGAAAACTAATTTAGAAGATAAAGAATTACAATCGAGTCTTGAGAGAAAAATTGTTGCTGTAACATGGGTTAAAGCAGTTGCACAATTATATGAAACGATCACATTATCAAAATTATACACGATTGACAAAGACCCAATCTTTCAAGGAAAAAGAGACATCTTGTCGGGAATGTGGATTGGTACTGCTGGTCAATTTTCCGTAGCTTATCACGTTTCTAAGCAATTGTTCACTTCAGATAAAAAAGATTTACTTGAATTACAAAGAAAAATCGTCCTTTCTGATTCTATTCAATTAGTTGGGAATGCATTGGCACTTATTGGTGCATCCGAGGTAATTCAAGAAGAAATTGGTGACGGGGAATTATTTCTTTCATAGTTATAAACGAAAAATTAAAAAATATAAAATAAATCCCACAGAAATTCCATGTGGGATTTTTAATAACATGTTTGTAGGACAATTTTAACATTTTAATTATTTTTGTTTCCCTATTCCTTCACTACTTGTTTTTCTCTTACTCCTGCATTTAATGCTTTTTTGAAGCTTGCAATCAAGTCTTCAACATCTTCTAAACCAACGGATACTCTTATTAATGTATCTTTTACACCTAATCTTTCACGAACATCAAGCGGTATAGCAGCATGAGACATCTTTACAGGGTATGAAACAATTGTCTCAACTCCACCTAGTGAAACGGCAACTGCAACGTTTTCGACTGATTGTAGGAAACTTGTCGTTTGTTCAAGCGTTTTTAATGTAAACGAAAGAACTGCTCCACCTCCAGTTGCCTGCTCAAAATGCACATCGTGACCTGGATGATTTTTTAGTCCAGGGTAAAAAACATCCTCAACCTCTTCTTGTTCTAAAAGCCAGTTTGCTAATTTTGTTGCAGTTTGTTCATATGCATCCATACGAACTTTTAGTGTCTTTAATCCTCTTAATGTGAGCCAACAGTCTTGTGGACCTAAAATTGCTCCGAATGAATTTTGAATTGTGTATAAATCATTTGCAAGTTCTTCCGAATTTACGACCGCTAGACCTCCGATTACATCGCTATGCCCTGCAATAAATTTTGTTGCACTATGAACGACAATATCAGCTCCTAAGTCTAATGGTCTTTGTAAATATGGTGATAAAAAACTATTATCTACTATGACTAGTATGTCATTTTCTTTTGCTATTTTGATTGCACTACTTAAATCAGTAATTTTCAAAAGAGGGTTAGATGGAGTTTCTAAATATAGCCCTTTTGTATTTGGCTTTATTCCATCTTTAATTTCTCGTAATTTAGAAGCATCTACGAAAGTAAAATCGATTCCGAAGCGATTTAATACTTTTGTAGCAATTCTAAATGTTCCTCCATAAACATCTTCACAAATGACGATATGATCTCCTGCTGAAAACAAAGACAATACTGATGAAATGGCAGCCATTCCTGATGAAAATGCAAAACCTCGTACACCGTTTTCTAATTTTGCAATTGTATTTTCTAACGCCTCTCTTGTTGGATTTCCACTTCTTGCATAATCGTATTTACCAAATTTCTCTGTATCAAACTGATGAAATGTTGAAGTCTGATAAATCGGTATACTTAATGCCCCTGTTGTTTGATCAATTTCGTTTCCGTTATGAATTAATTTCGTTCCAAATTGCATGCTCATCACCCCAATGCATTTTCTAAGTCATTTAATAAATCATCTATGTGTTCAATTCCCACTGATAAACGTAATGTATGATCATCTAGACCAAGCTTTCTTTTAAATTCTTCCGGCATTTCTGAATGAGTTTGCGTATGTGGATAAGTAATTAACGATTCGACCCCGCCTAAACTTTCCGCGAACGTGATGACTTTTACACTACCTAAAACTTGTTCAACTAATCTTAAATCTTTTACTTTAAATGAAATCATTGCACCAAATCCATTTGCCTGTTCCTTAATAATTGAATACCCTTTATGCGTTGGTAACCCTACATAATATACTTCCGTAACATTCGGATGATTTTCTAAAAACTTCGCAAGTACAATCGCATTTTTTTGACTATATTCCATACGTAAATGTAATGTTTTAATTCCTCTTAATATTAACCAAGAGTCAAATGGAGCTAATGTTGCACCTGTTGATTTTTGATAATAGCGAATTCGTTCATTCGTATACTCTGAATTCGTAACGACGAAACCAGCAAGCGTATCATTATGGCCACCTAAATACTTTGTTCCACTATGAACAACTACATCTGCCCCTAATTCAATTGGTCTAAAGAAATAAGGTGTTAAAAATGTATTATCAACGATCACAATAATATCTCTTTCTTTTGCAATCTCTACTACTCTTTTTAAATCAGTTACTTTCATCATTGGATTTGATGGTGTTTCAATAAAAATACCTTTTGTGTTTGGTTTAAGTGCATCAAGAATATTTTCAATTTCAGTCGTATCAACAAAATGATGCTCAAGTCCATATGGCGAATAAATTTCTTCGAATAAGCGATATGTACCACCGTATAAATCATCTGAAACAATTAGGTGGTCACCTTTTTTAAATAAGCTTAATACTGCAGTAACAGCTGCATTTCCTGTTGAAAAAGCAACACCATAATTAGCACTTTCTAATTTTGCGACAGTATTTTCGACTTCTTCTCGAGTTGGATTTTGTAATCTTGCATAATCATAACCAGTTGATTGATTTAGTCCTGCATGCTTAAATGTAGCAGATTGATAAATTGGATAACTAATCGCACCAGTTAATGGATCATAGCCCTTGTTTCCGTGAACAGCTACTGTTTCAATCGATTTTTTATTCGTTTTTAAAGCCTCTTTTGTGTTCGTCATTATAAATCCTCCATTTTAGTCAAATAAAAAAACCACTTCCTAAAAAATAAGAAGTGGTTATGTCCGCAAAATATACATATCGCTCTTATCTTCCAGGTTTTTCACCTGCAGGATTTAGCACTTTCTAGTTTTCACTAGAGTTGCCGGGTTTCGTCGGGCCAGTCCCTCCACCACTCTTGATAAGATTATTAAATTATATTGACTAGTATATTAAAAACTCTGATAATTATCAATCTTTTTTTTTCGTTATTTAAAGATTAGCTTTTCATTTCCATTCATCAGGTAATAAACTTTGATAAAGTGTACTCTTATATCGATCATCAATTAGTAATAAAGTCCCTTCATCTAATTCAGATCGAATAACTCTTCCACCAGCTTGCATTACTTTATTCATACCTGGAAAGACATACGCATAATAATACCCATTTTTTCCAACCGAATTAAAATGCTCCTTTAAAATATTTCTTTCTAAACAAATCTGCGGCAATCCTACACCAACTATTACGACACCATTTAATCGATCGCCCTTTAAATCAATCCCTTCAGAGAATATACCACCTAATACAGCAAAGCCAACTAACGTTTCCTCATTTTGACTATCAAACTGTAAAAGGAACTCTTCTCGTTCAATTTCAGTCATACCATTTTCCTGAACGATTGTTTTTATGCTAGGGTATTTCTCTTTAAATAAGTCTACACTTTGAGTTAAATATTGATATGACGGATAAAAAACTAAATAATTACCTTTTCTCTTTGTAACTTCTTTAAACACGGAATCAATTAATCTTTCTAAATTTCTATCTCGATCTTGATATCGAGTTGATAGAGGTTCGATTGTTACTTCTAGTTGCTCTTTATGAAAAGGAGAACCGATTGAAACTGTATAATCGCGACTTTGATCCCCAAGCATATCTTGAAAATATTGTATTGGCGTTAAAGTTGCTGAAAAATAAATTGTAGAGCGAAATCTTTTTATAATGTCATTTACTACTTTAGACGGATCAAGGCAAAATAATTTTAAATGAACTTCACTTTTATATAATTCATAGTAACATACGTAATTTTCATCAAAAAACTCTGCAATTTTGACAAAGTTGAGTGACTCAAAATAAGTATCAAGTAGAAGTTGTTTATTTTCATCCTCGTCCATTTCTTGTAACTTTATTTCTACAATTTCATTAAATGTATGTAGCAGTTCTATTAAATCCCCATCTATGTCCTTTGAAACTGGGGTTACAACGTCCTTCCATTTTTTTCTCAATTCAATAAATCGCTTATTTACATCATTTATTATAGTATAAAGTTCATCTTTTAAATTTTTAAATCGATTTTTTAACTCTAAAAATTTAGATTTGAATAAACTCGCAGAATACATTTCTCTTGCCCGATCAACAAGATTATGTGCTTCATCAATTAATAAAACTGAACTTCGTTTATGTTCATCAAATAATCGTTTTAACGATACTCTAGGATCAAAAATATAATTTACATCACATATAATCGCATCTGAAGAATTTAATAAATCTAATGAATATTCAAATGGACAAACTGTATGTTTTCGTGCATATTCTTCTATTTTCTCTCTAGTTAGCACTTGTTCCGAAGAAAGAATATCAAGAACAGCATCATTTATCCGGTCATAATAACCATTGGCAAATTCACAATAATCCTTTTGACAAATCGTCTCTTCTTTAAAACAGATTTTATCTTTTGCTGTAATGGTCGTACACTTTATACAAAGTCCTTGATCTGTCATGCGCTTAAATGCTTCTTCCGCAACAGTTCTAGTAATCGTCTTTGAAGTTAAGTAAAACATTCGATTCATACTATTCTCACCAATATTTTTAACGGTTGGAAAAATAGTTGAAACCGTTTTTCCTATTCCAGTTGGTGCAACAGCAAATAAATTATTACCTTCCTGAATCGTTTGATATACCGCACCTGCAAGCTTTCTCTGACCTTTTCTAAATGAAGGAAAGGGAAATTTTAATTCTTTTATTGTCTCATTCCTTAACTCAATATGATCGTATTTCCATTTTGCATAAGGATAATAAATGTCTAACATTTTGTATATGTAATTTGTTAAATCATCCTTTGTAAATAAAAGATCGAAGCTTATTTTTTGCTCAGTCAAAATATTAATATATGTAAGTCTAAGTGTAATCTTTTCAAGCTGCAATTCTTCACAAATAAAATATCCATAAACTTTTGCTTGAGCCCAATGAACAGGATATGAATTTTCATTTACTTCATCCAAATCCTTCATTGTTGATTTAATTTCTTCTATTATATATTGATCATCCTTAAGTAATAATCCATCAAGGCGGCCTTCTATCTGAAACACCAATTGATCAAATGTTATGGTACCGGATATAGGTCGTTCCTTTACATCCAGTTCACCATACTCTCTTTGGATTTTTTGATGTGCCTTTGTTCCTTCTATTAATGAAACCGAACTTTTAAATTTTACATCGATACTTCCCGCCGTATGAGCATACTCAACTAGCGTTCGAACTGATACCTTTATACAATTCTCCAAATTGAGTACCCTCCTTTTTTCCATTTTATCATAATTCTTCTTTCTTGATTAAAAATGAACTTTTAAAGAAGGTTCTCTTTACTTAAAGAACCACAAAGTAAAAAAGAAGAAATAATAAAAATAGCCCTATTACTTTTTCACAAAAAAAGTTCAAGTTATTAAATTAACTTGAACTTTCAAATTTATAAGGGTGATTTAATTATTAACAGTATAATAGTTCAATATTATTTTTTCTATAATATTGTAATAGTTTATCCATATCCTCTTTTATTGCTTCTAAGGGCACAATAATGGCTTTCATATTTGTAATATAAATATAAAAATAATCCTTTGTTCCTTTGATCTCAACTATATGATCCCACTTTATTTCATGAACACTTGATTGTGTAATTTCTTTGATCCCATTCTCATCAACCTTAAGTAAATGTTCACCCAATAGTGCTTCGTCATTTTTTTTATTTATATGCTTAACCAATTTATTTTTTGTTGAACGGTAAAAATATTTTGGAAAATAACAGAACCAAAGTATTGAAGCTGACGAGAAGGCAAGTAAGTAACCAAATAGAGGTTGATTAAAAAAGTAAGAAATAATAAATGGTATGACTAAATAAATTAGACTCACAGTAATTCGTTGTTTACGCAATGACTTTTGTACACTTTTTGAATGTTTTAAATGATGTAAATTAAATTCAATATAATCATCCAAATTAATTTCATAATTAAATTTCATAATTTACCTCCAAATTCATCATTTCTTTCATTACTATCATTCTAACATTAGGAAAAAATAGAATATAAAGATATTTTATCTACTACTGTTAAGTTGACTTTTCAAGATTCATAGAATTAATTCTTATATTAAGAATTTGTAATTATTCATTTCTAAAGTTCTAATGATAAATTTTTGGCATAAAAATGGATGTCCTAACTCTAAATAAAAAAGGGGCAGCTCAAAAGTCAGTTAACCTGACTTTTGAGGCAACCCCCAGTCTAATTAAAACAGTTCAATTATGCTCCATCATTAATGAAGCTATATTGCGCCATGTATAGCTTATAATAATGTCCTTTTAATGCCAATAACTCTTCATGTGTACCGCTTTCCTCAACATTTCCGTTTCCGATTACCATAATTTTGTCACAGTCACGAATTGTTGATAATCGATGGGCAATAACAAAAGAAGTACGACCTTCTAATAGCTTTTCGATCCCATTTTGAACAAGCTTCTCTGTATGTGTATCGATATTTGAAGTTGCTTCGTCTAATATCAAAATTCTTGGATCAGCTAGTAGAGCACGAGCAAAAGAGATTAATTGTCTTTGACCTAATGAAAGTCTTGAGCCCCTCTCGTTTACATTCGTATCATAGCCATTCTCCATTTTAATAATAAAGTCATGTGCGTGGACTGCTTTGGCTGCAGCTATTACTTCTTCATCTGTAGCATTTAATTTACCGTATCGAATATTTTCCATAATTGATGTTGAGAATAGGAATGTATCTTGCAGCATAATTCCCATTTGACTTCTAAAAGATTCTAAGTCTACTTTTTTAATATCATTTCCATCTACTAAAACTTCACCTTTTAAAGGATCGTAGAAACGACTTAACAGTGAAACAATCGTTGTTTTCCCTGCTCCGGTTGCACCTACTAATGCAATTTTTTCACCAGGATTAATTGTGAAATTTACATTGTTTAGGACTGTAGAGTTTTCATCATAACCAAAAGTGACATTTCTAAATTGAACTTCACCATTAATTCGTCCAATTGGAGGTGCATCTTCTTCACTAATAATTTCTGGATCAATATCCATAATGTCAAAAATACGATCAGCTGCCGAGAAGTTTGATATTAATGTATTATAAAAGTTTGATAAGTTCATAATTGGACGCCAGAACATGCCAATATACATTGAAAATGCGATTAGCGTTCCAACTTCAATTTCTTGACTAGTTACAAGCTTATATCCAACATAAAATACAATTACTGTACCAACACCCCATGATAGCTCAACTAGTGGCCAGAAAAAGTCATTCATTTTTACCGCTCTCATGAATGATCCCATTAATTGAGAAACTTTTTCTTTGAAGTCCTTTTCTTTATCTTTTTCTTTCGCAAAGGATTGAACTACTTTTATTCCTGAAAAATCTTCATGTATAAACGCAATTAAATTTGAGCGTTTCTTTCTGTAATCATCCCATCTTTTACGTGCGCGTGTTTCAATATAAAACATAGCAACTGCTAAAAATGGAAGAATTGATACTGATGCGATTGCAAGTTTAACATTTAAAATAAACATTACGACTGTAACACAAACTAAGCTTAGTAATTCCGGAATTAATGTTTGAATACTTTGGTTGAATAAATTTTGGAGAGCACTAATATCCCCCATTACACGAGCCAAAATTTTTCCTACTGGACGATTATCAAAAAACGTAAAAGATAGTTTTTGAATATGAGTGTAAAGCTCGTGACGAATATTGACTAAAATATTATTCGTCACCGAGCTAATCATCGTCCAGCGTATTTTTGAAGCAATCATTGCTAAGAAATTTAGTGCTAATAATACAACTCCGATCATTATTAGCCCTTTTACATCGTGATTTTTAATATTTGTATCAATCGCTACTTTTAATAAATATGGGTTTAATATTCCAATTACCATTACAAATAACATTAAACAAATAACGGTAAATGTTTTTAATTTATAAGGTTTTAAATAAGTCCCGAGCCTAAGAATAAGCTCGGTTTTACTCCGATTTAGTTGGTCTTCATCACGATTTATCGTATTTTGTGCCATTATAACACCCCGCTTTCTACTGTTTCAAAATCTTTGAATTGTTCTTCGTAGACTTCAAAGTATCTTCCTTTTTTATCAAGTAATTGTTTATGATTTCCTTTTTCTACTATTTCTCCATTTTCAACAAATAAGATGACATCGGCATTTTTTACAGCTGAAATACGGTGTGCAATGATAAATGTTGTACTATGTGAGAAACGTTTATTTAAATTGTGTAATAATTCATACTCCGTTTCCATATCAAGAGCAGAAGTTGCATCATCTAGAATTAAGATTGGAGCATTTCTTAATAATGCGCGAGCAATTGAAATACGCTGTTTTTGACCACCAGATAAACCAATTCCTCGTTCACCAATTTCCGTATTGAAGCCTTCTTCTAGATCTTCAATAAAGTCTAGACAGCAAGCAATACGGCAAGCTTCACGGATTTCCTCCATTGTAGCTTCTGGGTTTCCTAGTTTAATATTGTTTTCAATTGTATCTGAGAAAAGGAATGTATCTTGAGAAACTAGAGACATATTTTGACGTAATGATGTCAGATTAAAATCTTTCACATTTACGCCATCTACTAAAACTTCACCTTCAGCTACATCGTAAGAGCGACCAATTAGATGGAGAATTGAAGATTTCCCAGCACCTGTCGTTCCCATAATAGCTACTTTGCTTCCGCTTGGAATATATAGATTAATATCTTTTAAGACCATTTCATCATTGTATTTAAAACTTACATTTTTATATTCCACTGAACCGTCAACAAGATTAGGTGTATATGCACCTTCCTTGTTTTCAATTTCTGTTTTACGATCTAAAATTTCAAAAATCTTCTTCGCAGAAGCTTGGTTTTTGGAAAGTACATCTGTTAACCAACCTAACATTCTCATCGGCCAAATTAAGTTCCAAATATATCCACTAAATGCAACTAGTTCACCTAGAGTCATACTATTTTGTAAAACGAAATATCCACCGATAATGATCATTGCTACAAGCGCAATATTTGTTAAGAATTCTATACTAGGAAAATATTTACGCATTGTTTTAGCTTGAGCCATATTTAAATCATAATATCCACGATTCATTTTCAAAAATTTCAAAGTCTCGTGCTTTTCTCTAGCAAATGCTTTAACTAATCTTACACCCGCAATATTTTGTTGCGCTGTTGTATTAATTTCAGCTGTATGGTCACTAATTTTTCCGTAACCTTTATTAAGCAAGCGATTTAAACGTGTCCCCATATAGCCAATTGGGATCATAATTGCTAAACAGATTAGTGCCAACTGCCAATTAATCAAAAATAAGATCACTGTACTAGCAGTAAAATAAATAATATTTTCAATAAATAATCTTAGTCCAAACGCAATTGTTTGCCATATATTTTCCACATCTTCATTTATTCTCGAAAGTAATTCTCCCGTATTCATCGAGTCAAAATACTTAAACTCAAAACTTTGAATATGCTTGAACATATCATTTTTTATATCTTCATGTACTTTTGAACTGACTAAGTCATATAAATATTCTTTTACATAACCAAAAATTGATTTAATAATTGTAACACCTATAATACCGCCAATAACCGGAACTACGATTGATGCTTTTCCTTTCGTAATCCCCTCATCGATTAGAATCATTTGTAAATAAGGAATGAAATGATCCACGCCAATTACTAAAATCATTGAAATTGAACCAATAATAAATGAAAGCTTATGCCTAAAGACATATTTTAAAATTCGAGACAAAATTATACCTCCCTGTTATCAATTAACCTAACTCTACGCAACCCTCCACTTTTTTTGACAATAAAAAGACCATGGGATTACTTTCCATATCCCATGGCCATAAAGAAACGTTTCGACCTATAACAAACAAGAGTGTATTGTTTATTATTGGCACAAAAAAGCCATGGGGAATATAAACCCATGGCTAGATCGTCATTTGAAATCTAAGTTTCAACGTGGTCCGTCCTGCGTAGAGATAGGGTTCATAATCATTATGAAATTATGTGGTGCTTTTTTGTTTAATTTTCTTACAATCATCATGTTAACCTACCTCCTTCTTATTTGATATTCTTATCATATACGAGTGTACTTTAAAATGTCAAACTATTTTTATTAATTTAATTATTTAATTTTATAAACAACTGCTTCATAAGGTCTTAAGCTACTATTCACACCCGTTAGACTTGAATCTTTATAATTACTTAATAGTATACTTACTTCATCATAGCGCTCTTTATGACTAAATTTTAATTCCTCATTTGTAAAGTTAGCTACAATTAATAATTTTTCATCATTATACTGTCTTATATAGGCAAATACTTTTTCATCATCTTTTGCAAGCATTTCAAAAGAACCATAAACAATAACAGGGTTTTCTTTTCGCAATTGGATTAGCTTTCGATAATGATGAAAAATTGAATCTGGGTCATTTATCGATTGTTCAACATTTATTTTAGTAAAATTCGGATTTACTGTTAACCAAGGGTTTCCTTTTGTAAAACCGCCATGCTTTTCGCCATTCCATTGCATTGGAGTACGTGCATTATCTCTACCTTTTGTATAAATCGATTCCATTATGTCTTCGTGCTTATACCCTTTTGCAATACGGTCATAATACATATTTTTCGTTTCAATATCGTCATATTCATCAATGCTTTCAAATTGAATATTTGTCATTCCAATTTCTTCACCTTGATATATATAAGGTGTACCTTGCATTAAATGAAGGATTGTAGCAAGCATTTTCGCACTTTCAATACGATATTCCTGATCATTACCCCATCTAGAAACAATCCTTGGTAAATCATGATTGTTCCAAAACAAGCTATTCCATGCCTTCCCATCAAGCTGAGTTTGCCACTTATGAAAGACTTCTTTTAGCTCTAACAAATTTAATGGCTTTAAATCCCATTTTTCTTTACCTTCTTGTTGATCAAGACCGATATGCTCAAATTGAAAGATCATACTTAATTCGTTACGGGCAGGATCTGAATAAAACTTTGCAATTTCAGGAGTTGCTCCCCAAGTTTCACCAACAGTCAGTACATCATGATTTCCAAACGTTTTTTTATTCATTTCTTGTAAGTATTCATGTAGCTTTGGACCGTTCGCTGTAATTTCTTGATCAGGAATTTTCCCAATTAAATCTATTACATCCATTCGGAACCCACCAATTCCTTTATCAAGCCAAAAATTCATCATATTATATACTTCTTCGTGAACTTTTGGATTCTCCCAGTTTAAATCTGGCTGTCTTTTACTAAATAAATGCAAGAAGTATTGACCAGTTTGTTCATCATATTCCCAAGCACTGCCACTAAAAACAGAAGGAAGGTCATTTGGTTCACTTCCATTCACAGGATCTCTCCAAATATAATAGTCTCTATATGGATTGTCTTTGCTCTTTCTAGATTCAATGAACCACGGATGCTCATCAGATGTATGGTTCACAACTAAATCCATTACGATTTTAATCCCTCGATTATTCGCTTCAGAAATTAATTCATCCATATCATTCATCGTACCGAACTCTTCCATAATGTCACAATAATCACTAATATCATAACCATTATCATCATTAGGAGATTTATATACAGGACTCAACCAAATAACGTCTATTCCTAAAAGCTTTAAATAATCAAGCTTTTCGATTATTCCTTTTAAATCACCTATTCCATCACCATTGCTATCCATGAAACTTCTAGGATATATTTGGTAAACTACACTATTATGCCACCATTTTTTCTCCATTTAAACTTCCTCCTAGATTTTTGTAAAAATTAATATCTTTAATCTTTACTACTTAAACAAGTTACTCAGTTGATTTTTTCTAGATACATTAATACGGTACGTGAAATTAGACTGTGTTCAAACCTTCTCTAAAAATGTGCAACCGTGTGCATTTTTTCGTTCTATAAATTGTTCTATAAATTGTTCTATAAATTGTTCTATTTATAGAAAATGTTTATACGAAGTTCTATTTAACCGCTTACATTTTCTATTTTAACAAGTTTAATCATTTATGCAAACATTTTCATTTTTCTTCATAAATAGTAACAACGTTTATATGTATAGTAAACCTGATCAGTAGATTGATATATCCATTTTTTCAGTTATACAATTAAACTATTTTTTTCCTAATTTAGAATTTTTATTAGATAAGACAAGCTATCCCATCATACTATATAAAGCTATGTACTTTTTAATATTGTTGGGGGGAAGATGTTGTTTAAGCGCTGTTTTAACTTTTTATTAGTACTTCTTTTATTTTTGAGCACTACTTTTGTTCAATCTTACGCTGCAGATGCAAAGCCTGTTTCACAATTTATCATTATTAATAAAACGATTAATAGATTAGCTTTTTATGAGAATGGTAAATTGGTAAGAGAGTTTAAAGTTGCGACAGGAAGAAGTGAAGATTTAACTCCTGAAGGTAAATTTAAGATTGTTAATAAAATTGTAAATCGTCCTTACTATAAGGATCATATTCCTGGTGGTGACCCAAAGAACCCACTTGGTAATCGATGGTTAGGTTTAAACGCTAGAGGTACTTGGGGTACAACCTATGCAATCCATGGAAATAATAACCCTAGTTCAATCGGAACTTATGCTAGTAGCGGCTGTGTAAGAATGTATGATGAGGAAGTAGAGTGGTTATTTGATCGTGTTAACAAAAATACCACTGTTTTAATCACCTCATCAACTAAATCATTTCAAGATATAGCCATTGCAAATCATTTATTTGATGATGAATCTGATAGTGTTGTTGTAACAAAACCAACAGATATTCCAACTAGCTTAAAATTAGGTAGTGTCGGTTCAGAAGTTGAATGGCTACAGGACACTTTAACAAAATTAGGATACTCTACAAATGGTGTTGATGGTTATTTTGCTAAAGGAACTGATCAAGCTGTAAGAGCTTTTCAACTAGTTAATGGATTAGAAGTTGATGGAGTCGTTGGGGCAGGTACAAAAAAATTATTAATCGAAAAACTCCGTGATAAAAAACGGGAATTGGTGTCAGCCTATTTTTATACTTTTACATTAAAGAAAAATATAAAGATAAATGGTGCGGTTCGTACTGATAGTCATTTAAATGGGGTACAAAAACTAAATTACTAAAAAAGCTGTTGAACCCATCAACAGCTTTTTTCTCTTTATTATTTCGTTAAATATAAGTACAACAGTTTCATCGTATTTTCCATCGCGCTATAATGCGTTCTTTCCATACCATGAGAAGCATGAACTCCTGGCCCAATTAACGCTCCGCGAATATCTTGCCCCCCGCGTAAAGCAGCAACTGTATCAGAACCATACATCGGATAAATATCTACCGCATAACTAAGCTCATTTTCCTTCGCTAAGTTTACTAAATCAGTTGTCATATTATAATCATACGGTCCACCAGAGTCTTTTGCACAAATCGAGACATCATATTCAGTACAGCTTAAATCATCTCCGATACAACCCATGTCAACTGAAATTAATTCAGTAATATCAGATGGGATATAAGAAGAACCATGTCCAACTTCTTCATACGTTGAAATAAATAATTTTGTTGTATATGTAGGAACTATTTTTTCCCTTTTAAATAATTCAAGTAAACCAATTAAACAGGCTACACTTGCTTTATCATCAATAAATCTTGATTTTATAAATCCGCTTTCTGTAATTGTCGTTTTCGGATCGAAGAAGATAAAGTCTCCTGGGCTAATGCCAAGATTTAATACATCCTCTTTTGACTTAACGCATTCATCAATACGAACTTCCATATTTTCTGGGTCACGTTTTTTTGTTTTACTATCTTCGAATACGTGAATTGAAGGACTTGTAGATAAAAATGTACCCGTATAAATTTTTCCTTCACGCGTTCTAATTTGACAATATTCACTATCAAGCGTTGGTACGATTGGTCCACCAATAATTGTAAATTTTAGGGTACCTTTACTTGTAATTGATCGAACCATTGCCCCTAATGTATCGACATGTGCTGATAATCCAATAACTTGCTCATTGCTTTTACCAGGAATTGTAATCACGCCACAACCTTTATTAGTCGTTTCAAAATCATATCCTAAACTATTTGTCCAAGACTGAATTAATTCCATAATTTCAAAGCAAAAACCACTTGGGCTATTAAATTCTAGTAATTGTTTTGCTGTTTGTAGCACATATTCTTTATCAATTTTAATATTCATAGATTTTCCCCTTCAATTTTGAAATTTTCATGCAATTCTCAACGTATTTATCATACATTTATTTATGTTTGTTATCAATCATTCATCATTCTGCCTTAACATGATTAGTGTATTGCAATTCGATTATTCTCATATAAATGATAGAGATCGTATAGTAAATGAGGTGAATATGTGTATTTTTTCAAACCGATTACTGAAAAGGTCAGATTGTTTCAACTAAAATTTACTAATCAAAATAAAACTAAGAAATTTATTTTAGTTTCTATTTTTGCTTGCATTTCTGCACTGTTTCAAGCTGCAGGTGGCCTATTACCAGCTATCGGATTATTGTTAAGTCCGCTCGCAACCGCACCAATTTTATTATGTTCCATGTTTTCTATTTCAAATGGAATAAAGTCTTATATTCTAACAATCATGTTGTTATTCACCTTGCAGCCAACTGAACTAATTGTCTTTCCTTTTACAACAGGACTATTAGGACTTGGAATAGGCCTTGCTTTTCACTTCTTTAAAAAGAGATTATCGATCATTGCAGTTGGAGCTATGGCTTTATCGCTAGGTATTTCGAGCCTATTATTTCTATTCAACTTTCCAGTCTTAGGGCCGGGAATTTCTGATTCTTTTTCAATCTATACAGTTCTCATTATTTTAGTATTTTCATTTCTTTATTGCTGGTTATGGGTTGAAACCTCTTTAATGATTATTAAAAGATTGGCTCTTTCGAATTAACGAACATTCTTATAAAATAACTGACACTTAGTTCAAACTAGTTACATAAGGAAACGTTTAATATCCCTTCAGATTTAGCTGAAGGGATTCATTTTTTTGCTTTAACTTCCTGTTATTCCCTGCACAAATCAATTAACTCTTAATCTACGTACTCGATATCATTAGTTTGACACCATACAATCGCTAAATCTTTATAACGTCTGTCACGATAACTATACCAATCCATTTCAAGATCAAATTCTATCACTGCATCCTTAAACCTTCTAAATGCGCCTTTTCCTTCAATCGTTATCAGTAAAATGTTTTGTATTTTCACATCATTAACAGTTAAACAAAAGTCTTTAACCATTTTATATTCATCAATTTCATATTTTGAAGGTAATTCTTTATAGTCCTCAAAGTTTTCCACTATTTCATTTGCGACCTCTAAATTTTCGATCTGCCAATCTTGTAAATCATCATCTATCAGATTTCCATCTTCTGCATCAATAAGGTCTTCTTCAGCAACAGAAAAAACTTCACCAGTACTAATTTTAATAAATGAACGATATCCATCCATTTGCATTTCCATTTCTTCAATTATATATCTTAACTTTGCTTTAATTGACATAATAAATCACCTTCTTATTTTTAATTTAAGACAAGTCAGTTTTGTTACACAGATAATTATACTTGATAGTTTAGTAATGAAAGTAGTTTCCTTCTAAAAAAACTCAAACTCACTAAAAAAAATTGGAATGCCTTAATTCACCTCATAGTATTGGCATATTTAATACAATTAGCTGTGCAAAGATTGGACCGTTGTCAAAATTTCACGATAGTACATATGTAAAAAAACAGTGAATATATTGTTGTTATGTTGTTTATTTTTTTAGATTAGGAGTGATTAAATAATTATGAAGCAACCAAAACGTGTTCTTATTTCCGGAGCGAGCATCGCAGGGCCAGCCCTTGCATATTGGCTTAATCACTATGGTTTTGAAGTGACTGTAGTAGAAAGAGCACCCGCATTACGCCTTGGGGGATACTCTGTTGATATTCGTGGCGCTGCAATTTCCGTGCTTGAAAAAATGGGTATTCTCGATCAAGTTCGTTCATTAGATACACAAATGACTGGCGTTTACTTCGTGAATGATAAAGGTAAAGTGAAAGGTAAAATCAGCGAAGCAAGTATAGGTAATCAGCACGGAATGGATATTGAAATTATGCGTGAGGATCTTAGTACCATTTTGTTCGATTTGACCAAGGATAAAGTTACATATATTTGGGGAGATTCAATTACCTCTCTAGATGAATCAATGACAGGGGTAGAAGTTCACTTTATTAATTCGAAACCAGATACATTTGATTTAATTATAGGGGCTGATGGAATCCATTCCAACGTACGTACGTTGAAATTTGGTGACGAAGATCAGTTTAAACGTACTCTTGGTTGTCATATCTCCATTTTCGAATTCGAAAATTATCTTAATCTAGATCACTCTCAAATGCTTTATACCGTTCCGGGCAAAACTGTTGGAATGTATAGTGCAAATGATAAATCGGAAGCAAAAGGCATGTTTGTGTTCCAATCCGAGCCACTTCAGTATGATCGCTATAATACGGAAGAACAAAAAAATCTGATTAAAAATGCTTTTGAAGAACTTAAGGGCTGGGAAACACCGAACTTGCTCAAAAAATTGATTCATGCTTCAGATTTTTACTTTGATGAAGTATGTCAAATACACATGCCAACATGGTCAGATGGCCGAATTGCTTTAGTTGGTGATGCTGCTTATTGTCCCTCTCCCCTTTCAGGTCAAGGTACTAGCCTTGCGCTTGTCGGAGCATATGTACTTGCAGGAGAGCTGAAAGCTGCTAATGGTGATTACAACAGGTCATTCAAATGCTATGAAAAAGAGATGCGAAATTTTGTTGAAAAAAATCAAAAAATAGGGCTTTTATCAGCTGGAGGATTGGTTGAAAAATCAAACTTTAAAATTTTATTACGCAATACGATGTTACGTTTTCCCATCTTAATGAATGCAATGTTTAAAATGATTACGAGAATGATCGTTAAAGCTGCCAAAGAGATTGAACTGAAAGAATATTAATCTATAACATTTTTTAGTTTACTAAATGAAACCGCGCTCAGTATAAATTCTGAGCGTTAAATAATTAGCATACATAATGAATAGTGAGTTTTATTGTGAAAAAATTTATTCTTAATTTCAAATTTGTTAATTGTTTCTCATGTTCGAAATTGTTACCAGAATCAAAATCACAAGCCTCTATTTTTCGTTTTTTTTAAACGTGAGAAAAAAATTTTTTTTAGCACATTCCCACTTGAAAACCTTGCTATTTCAACGTTTTTTCAACTGGGACATTTTACGTCCACAGGGTGGGTAAAGTCCCTGGAGAAATAGTGATTTGAACGTGTTATAGTGGGTTTAGGAGGTGTTTCTAATGCAAATTTTAATCTGTAAAGAATGCGAAGAAACTATTGATTACGCGGAGTATAAAAAAGTAGTGAAAATTTATTCAACTTGCGAAAACTGCAAAAACGAAGCAGTAACTTCAACTGAAAAATAACATAGAACAAAGAAACTATTTTGTCATCATGACCTTAAATAAAGTACTTAATTTTTAAAGGTTAAACAAAATATCAACTAATAGATTATTGAAAATTTAAAAAGAGGCTCTCTAAAAAGCTCGGTTTGATTAAAAAGACGTCAAATTAAAAACGCAAGAATGCTGTTAAATCAACATTCTTGCTTTTTATTTTTTTAAATTTCAAGGCTGAATTCTACCTTCGAGGACTGCCACGTTTATTTTTATTTACATTCCATATCATGAAGTTTAATTGAATCCTTAAACACATTTAAAATAGGAAGTTCGGGTGGATTAATTTCTGTTGGAAGGTCGTGTAGACTAAAAAAGCGTAACTCGAGTACTTCGCTTTCTTCCTTCTCTAATTGACCAGTATATTCAGTACATATATAAGTCGCAATTACATTATATACCTCATCTCCATGAGGATATTTATAGTAAAATTCTTTTCCAGAAAAAATGTTAAAAAACTCGATGTTTAATGCTGTTAGACCAGTTTCTTCCTTCAATTCTCTTTTAGCCACTTCTTCTAAATTTTCACCTAACTCTAATGAACCACCAGGTAACCCCCAAGTCTTATTATCTTTCCTTAATTGTAATAAAACTCTCCTTTGTGAATCTAATAAGATAACATTTGCACCTGCCATTAAGATCGGTCGGCTACCTACAACTTTTCTTAAATCCATAATATAACCCACTTAATTCCTCCCCAATATACGATGATTATTTCCAATTCAATTTTACCAAATAACCCCATTTTAGACCATTTAACTTACTCAAAAAAATAAAACAACCACGGGATATGTAAATTTCCTCCGTGGTTGTTTATAGACTCGCATAGGATAAATTAACTAAAAGTCACGGTAATATCTCAAAAATCGTACCCATGTTCAAATCCGTCACTTTCATAGACCCATAAACCGCTAAATAAATTTTTGTTTGATTCAAATTCGATCCTAAACCTACAAAATAGGCCGGTTGTGATCCGAAGTTATAATCTGTTTGTATGATACTGTAATCACTTTGTTTACCATCTATCCTTAATTTCGTATATGCTAAAACCCCCTTAACTTGTGCTTGAGAGCCCTTTCTTACCAAATCAGTAAACAAAACGCTACCAGTTAAACTAGGTATTTCATTCCCCATATATGGCTGGACTCCCGTAAGTGCAGTTCCCTCAAACTTATCTGGTCTTGGATCTTTATGAAAATAACTAGTTAAAGGTGGCAGACGACTTGTTGAAAGTGTTACTGCCTGATTGTAATAAGCTATTGTTTTCTCATCCAAATTTGCATTTTCATTGCATCCTTTTATTGTCGAAGTTGGAAAAGAACCTTCCCAACCTCTCCAGCCGAAGTTTATAAATCCTTCCATCTCAGATTCTGAATGCATATTGACTAAAAAAGAAGCAGGTATTGGTTTATATTGAACAAATGAAAAAAGTGACTCGACCAAATCCTGCCCGACATTTCCAATATATTTAATATATTGATTATAAAATTTTTGAAATGAAATTCCTGTTACATTACGAACCCCTTTAGCTAGTACTGTGAGAGATTCTAGAATACTTGTTGGAAGTTCATTAAAACGTGTGACAATTGGTGGATTATTGCCGTTTATATGTTTATCTACATCAATTTCAATGATTTTACCCGCAATTTCCAAATTATCTTGGCTTAAGTTAAATGGATCATAGCCTGATCCACCATCTCCTGTTGTTAAAACAAGTTTACTTGTTTCGGGTGAAAAATTTAAGGTGTTAAGTCCATTATGATTCGAAAACGGTCTTCGGATGTTCAATAATGTCCGTCGTTTCTGAGGCTGAGCATTTGATTGTAATACCCATTCTTCAACTGTATCAATATGGTCATATTGAGTTTTTCTATTTTCCCATTTCAAGTTTAATGTTTTAGGATCACATGGATTAGGTTTAAAAGAGTTAGAAAGAGCACCGGGCCCTTGAGAACCAGCTACTGAATAATGTAGATAAAATAACCCATTATGATAAAAATTAGGATGAAATGCTAACCCAAGCAAGCCGCGTTCATCATAGCCTCCAGACTCACCTAATTTTAATACCCGGGGGCGAATATCTAAAAATGTTTTGATTTCTCCATTTCCTATGTAAAAAATCTCTCCTACTTGTGTTGCTATAAACAATCTTTCAACAAATTCACCTGGAAGAATAGTTGTCTTCATAACGGTTGGTAAATTAATCTTACTAACGATTGGACATAAATTAACTTTTATCAACGATCGATACACCTCCTTCATATTATTTTCTTCTATAAAATTATGATAGGAATAGTTCTATTAGTACCTCAATTCATTTCGAATAGAACTCGATAAAAAGCTTTTAATGATTCAAATAGTATGATCGTTTCTTTTTGTCTTTATTGTTAAAATATAGAGCATAAGCCTGTACATATGTTTTCACCATTTGTCTTTTAAAGAAAGGAAGAAGTAACTTTGATAACTGCAATATTTATATTTGTATTAGCCGGTTTAGCTGAAATTGGCGGAGGATACCTTATATGGTTATGGTTAAGAGAAGGTCAATCTGCTTATTTAGGTTTAATCGGTGGGTTTATTTTGGCAGTTTATGGTGTCATTGCAACGTTCCAAATTTTCCCATCGTTCGGTAGAGTTTACGCTGCTTATGGAGGCGTATTTATCGTTCTTTCAATTTTATGGGGCTGGGGTGTTGATAAAAAATCACCTGATTTATATGATTGGATCGGAGCAGCAATTTGTTTAATCGGTGTGACTGTCATTTTATGGGCACCTCGTAATTAAAACCCTTTCGTAATGCAATAAAACAGCAAAACGGTTTTTATTTAGCGATTTTGAAGGATAGTACAATAAGAAATTGAACTATTTAATTAAGAAAATTAATTTTTTTATGATTAAGGAGGAAAAAAATTGTCAATACAAGTAGGCGATATGATTACATTCGAACGTACTTTTACGGTAGAAGACGTTGAATTGTTTACGAAAGTTTCTGGTGATACAGGCGCACACCATATTACGCCTGATGAACAAGGAAGGCTTGTCATTCAAGGATTGTTGACTGCAACTTTACCAACTAAAATAGGTGGAGATCACAACGTATTAGCACGAACGGTAAATTTCGAATTTTTAAGACCAGTTTACTCTGGTGATACAATAACATGTGAAGTTACAATTTTAGAAATATGAAAGAAAAGAGAATAGAATATCGATCATGTCATCTTTCTTATGTACAAATCAGAATAAAAAACAAGTATTAAGTGGGAGCTTTGCGGGAGTAATATTATAACAAAGGAAACCAACTAGCATTCTTCTTTTCTAGCAACTAAATGAAGGATGTCCGACTCCAATTGGAGAAGTGCTAAGACATTGTTCACATTTTATGGCCATAGTCTCAGAACTCGAACATCCTACAATTGATTCCTTATTAATTTTGATATAATGACTGTAATGCCAAATGTTCTAAATCTTTTTTTACATATATATCATATTGAGTATTTTCATTAAATCTCCTACCGCTAAAATTCATCGGTAGTTTTGTCTTGTACTCAATCCCATTCTTCTTCAATTTCCCTATAATCATAAAATAGTTTTCATAACCATACGTAGTATAAATTAACTTCCACTTTTGGTTTAAATATAATTGAATGAAACTATACAGTACTATCATGATCAATACATAGATTGCTAGATCTAACATATTTAGTCCCTCCAATTTATACTTTTTATTAAACATAATAAATAACTACTAGTTTTTATGTATGGATTTTCGAATTTTATTATTTTAATGTATTTTTTCTATTTAAAAAAACACTCCAGTAAAAAAATACTGGAGTCAGTGTGTAGACAAAGTACAAAAAATCTGATTTTCAGACTGATTGCAACCGCTTGTCTTTCGAGGCGCGAAGCCTGGTGAGGAGCGGAGTTACCTTAGACGGTAATGAGCATCGCAGACCGGCGAAGCAACGAAGAAAGCGAGCGTTTGTCAACAGTCTGACTCCAGTAAATAAATACTGGAGTTACGCTAATTTTTGGTTGATTTCCACTAAAACCAGTCATGAGTAAGAAACTTTCAAACTTTCGCTGGTTTACTTCCTCATGAACCGCTTATGAGGAAGTATCTTTCATATTTTCGTTGGTTTCCTTCCTCATGAACCGCTTATGAGGAAGTATCTTTCATATTTTCGCTGGTTTACTTCCTCATGAACCGCTTATGAGGAAGTACCTTTCATATTTTCGTTGGTTTCCTTCCTCATGAACCGCTTATGAGGAAGTATCTTTCATATTTTCGTTGGTTTACTTCCTCATGAACCGCTTATGATGAAATACCTTTCAAATTTTCACTAGTTTACTTCCTCATGAACCGCTTATGAGGAAGTATCTTTCATATTTTCGTTGGTTTACTTCCTCATGAACCGCTTATGAGGAAGTATCTTTCATATTTTCGCTGGTTTACTTCCTCATGAACCGCTTATGAGGAAGTACCTTTCATATTTTCGTTGGTTTCCTTCCTCATGAACCGCTTATGAGGAAGTACCTTTCATATTTTCACTAGTTTACTTCCTCATGAACCGCTTATGAGGAAGTATCTTTCAAATTTTCACTAGCTTACTTCCTCATGAACCTGTTATGAGTATAAACCTTTCAAATTTTTGCTTAAATAATATATACTGAGACTTCTGTTGTTCTATATTGACAACAAAATATTTCAACAGTCTGACACTCCAGTAAATAAATACTGGAGTGAAAAAGATTTTAAAAGAATCCTAGTTTACTCGGTGAATAACTGACAAGCAAATTCTTTGTATTTTGGTAGTGGTCTAACATCATTTTATGCGTTTCACGACCTACTCCTGAATTTTTATAGCCACCAAAAGCAGCATGAGCAGGATATGCATGATAACAGTTTACCCAAACTCGACCTGCTTCGATGTTGCGTCCGAATCGATAAGCCGTATCCATATCACGAGTCCATACACCCGCCCCTAATCCATATAATGTATCATTAGCGATTTCCAATGCCTCTTCTTTTGTTTTAAATGTAGTGACCGAGACAACAGGACCAAAAATTTCTTCTTGGAATACTCTCATTTTATTGTTCCCTTTAAAAACAGTAGGGTTTACATAAAAACCATCTTTCAATTCTCCATCAAGAACATTGCGACTACCGCCAACTAAAACTTCTGCCCCTTCATTCTTTCCAATTTCAAAATAAGATAAGATCTTATTCAATTGCTCTTGAGAAGCTTGGGAGCCAATCATTGTTTGAGGATCCAATGGATTTCCTTGTTTAATCGCTTTCACTCGTTTTATTGCTCTATCCATAAATTCTTCATAAATTGATTCATGAATTAGTGCTCTTGATGGACATGTACATACTTCTCCCTGATTTAAGGCAAACATCGTAAACCCTTCAAGTGCTTTATCGAAAAACTCTTCATTGTCTACTACATCTTCAAAGAATATATTAGGAGATTTACCACCTAATTCTAATGTAACAGGAATTAAATTCTTTGAAGCATATTCCATAATCAGTCGCCCAGTTGAAGTTTCACCAGTAAATGCAATTTTCGCAATTCGATCACTTGAAGCTAATGGTTTACCCGCTTCAAGTCCAAATCCGTTTACAATGTTAACAACTCCAGGTGGCAATAAATCTTGAATTAGTTCCATTAAAACTAACACAGAAGTTGGCGTTTGCTCAGCCGGTTTCAAAACAACACAATTCCCCGCAGCTAGTGCTGGAGCAAGTTTCCAAACAGCCATTAAAATTGGGAAATTCCAAGGTATAATCTGACCGACAACTCCTAATGGCTCTTTATAATGATATGCAACTGTATCACCATCAAGTTCACCGAGTGATCCTTCTTGCGATCTGATACAACCGGCAAAATAACGGAAATGATCAATTGCTAATGGAATATCTGCAGCTAAAGTTTCACGAACAGGTTTACCATTTTCCCAAGTTTCAGCGATTGCAAGATATTCTTTATTCTCTTCCATACGATCAGCAATCTTATGTAAAATATTTGCCCTCTCAGTTACTGACATTCTCCCCCATTTACCTTTTGCACTGTGTGCCGCATCAAGTGCTTTTTCGATATCTTCTGAAGTCGATCTAGCTACCTCACAAAAGACTTGTCCAGTTACAGGCGATACATTTCCGAAATACCGTTCCCTTACTGGCCTTACCCATTCCCCACCAATAAAATTGTCATAACGATTTTTAAACGTAATTAATGAACCAGATTTTCCAGGTGTTGCGTAAACCATAATGATTCCTCCTTATTAGCTTGTCTCTTTATAAGCCTATGAACATGTGAAACGATCTATGACTAATAAATAGATCGTTTAATTTGGAAAATTTTTTTGATTCATAACGAATTATTAGGTAGAATGATAGAAGTGAAAAAATCTGTTAGAAAATGAGGGGTCACTGTGCGTAAAAACTTCCTAGATATTTTATATCTCCTTGTTGGGTCAGCTATATTTGCAGTTGGTGTTAACTTCTTTGCTATACCGAATAAATTAGCTGAGGGTGGCTTTACCGGCATTACGATGATTACTTATTATTTATTTAATTGGTCACCTGATGTCGTATATTTTGTTTTAAATGCTTCCTTGTTAATAATTGGATATAAATATTTAAAGAAACAACTAATCATATATACAGTTATTTCCATAGTAGCAATTTCATTTTTCTTACGTATTACGGACGGTTATGGCGTACCAACAAACGAAACTTTACTAGGCACTATTTTTGCTGGTGTTTTAATTGGTCTAGGTTTAGGAATTGTCTTTCGTGCGGGGGGTACAACAGGTGGTTCTACAGTACTTGCTCAAATGGTTCATCAATCCTTTGGGTGGAGTATTAGTAAATCTTTACTATTATTTGATCTAATCGTCGTTTTAGGTGGTTATTTTGTAATCGGCTTTGAAAAGACTTTATATACTGTAATTTCTATTTATATTGGTATTAAAGTTATGGATTTTATCATGGAAGGATTAAATCCTAAAAAAGCGATTACGATTATATCCGACCAAGCGAATGAAATTGCCCAAATCGTATCAAACGAAATGAATCGAGGAGTAACGATTTATCCTGCAAAAGGCCACTTCTCTGGCTTAAGAAAAGAGTCCTTATATATTATTCTTAATAATAAAGAACTATTTGAACTAAAAAAAATAATTCATACAATTGATCCAAAAGCATTTGTCGTAATACATGATGTAAATGACGTGTTGAAAGCAGGATAAAAGATTTAAGTAAATAAAAAAACAAATCGCTTTAAGTAATCAAACTTAAGTGATTTGTTTTTTTCTTTTAAATTGCTTTCGCTTTATGGTCGCACATCATTTTCGACACCACTAATCAATGGCTAATAAGTCATTGTTTTTTTTATGCAGTTTTGTCTGTTTTTTAAAATCGTTAGTATATTTCAACAGTTTGTAACATCTTTAACCGTTTTTATATGAAATAAATGGTAAAGTCAAATTGTAAATCGTTATAACTTTGAGAAGGAGGTGCGACAAAAAACAATTAATTTTATAACAACTTCTTGTTTAAACCCTTCATATTCTTTGCCACAGATCACTTGATTATCTCCATCAACAGGTAATTCTCTACCCTTAGGCTTTTGTATCCTTTAACTCACTTATTTCAGAAAGCTACATGCAACACTTGCTGTTATCCGAATGTATTTGTAGCATTGGTTACATTTCACCTTTCTACTTTTTTGTGACTTGAATCTCACAATACTAATAGTTCAAAATCATATTTTTTAGATTGTCCATCAGTTTAGAAGTTTAATATTATTACAACAAAAGGAGCGCTAATTTAATAAAAAATCTGAAAACAATGTTATTTTCATGCATATCAGTATCATTGTTGAGTCTAGTTTTTACTATCCCTGCATTAGCTAGTACAAGTATCTTCAATTTCCAGATGAATAAAGTTTATTTAGATGGAAGAGTAAATGCAGCTTATCACAAACTGGATGCAGGTACAGTAGGTATTAATGGTTCTACTTATGTTTTCAGTAAAGATGCAGGTGCTAAAACCACTCCTACTGATTTATTGTTTACTCTTTGGAATGCAACTTCTGGTAACAGCTTTGGATCTGTTAAAGCAAAAGTAGGTAGTAATTTTTCAGGAAAGTTTAAATCAGTAGGTGGTGGAACTAAATATTATTTAATAATTACAAGAGTGAATGGTTTAGACGACGGTAATAATATCAAAGGTTCTGGTACACTAAAAAATTAGAAAAATATATTTAAAACATTCAAAAATATTTATAAGTCATAAAAATCAATCTCTTATACGGTTTATTTTGGAGGGGATTCTCAAAATGAAAAAGATGATCGATTTCAATTGATGGATTTTGTATGGATCTATATTGATATTATTAATGATACTATTTGTATTAAAGACAAAATTCAAAAAAGATATTGTGTATTTAATTTTCTTCTCTATTATGTTTATCTATTTATGTTATGTTTTAAAATACTCTCAATTTCCAATCTATCTATCTCAAACATACAGGAATATGTTTGGGTTACAAGCATGGAATTTGAATCTAGTTCCTCTTATACACCTTACAAAGGATGATTTTGAGACTTCTATACTTAATGTCTTGATGACAATTCCATTTGGATTCGGACTTCCTTTTATTACAAAAAGTACATTAACAAAAATAGCCATAGTAGGATTATTGTTAGGGATCATAATTGAGTCTTTGCAAGGAATTATTGGACTACTTAATGGTTTCTCTTTTAGAGTTGTTGATATAAATGACCTCATATTTAATTTTATAGGTACTTTAATTGGATATAGTCTATTCAAATTATTTTCTTTTCTATTTAAGCTAATAATAAAAAAAGCTAATATAAAATTAAACTCGCTATTAAAACATATTTATAATGCTTGAGAAGTGATCTAATTTAATAAACGCCTAGAATGTTTTTACCAACATTCTTAGGCGATTATTATAAAGATTACACACTATGCAATAACTTATATTGATTTCCCTTTTAAATCTACAACTAACCTCTCATTTATTCCATCTAGTTCCTTTTGTAATTTAACGATTTTTGAAATTTGAGCTTTCTTTTCTTCATCTGTTTCTTTTTCTTCTGCATTTATTGCAGCTATTTCTAGTTGTAGCTTAATTCGTTCATTTAATAATGTTTGTTGATCATTTGAGATGCTCTGTCTACCGTTCCATTCTGCAAAAGAGCCTTTGAATTCATATAGATTCCCGTTTTCAATATGGATTACACGATTTGAGACCTTTTTTAGTAAATATGGATCATGTGATACTACAACTACAGCCCCAGGATAAGATGCTAAAGCTTCTTCAATTCTTTCTCTTGTGTGAATGTCTAAATAGTTTGTCGGCTCATCAAGTACAAGTAGGTTTGAATCTGAAAAATATAGTTTTACAAAAGCGACTCTGCATTTTTCTCCCATACTAAGTTCCGCTATTTGTTTGTATACATCTTCTCTTCTAAAAAGGAAACATGCTAAAATTGTTCTTGCTTCTGTTTCAGTCAAATTTGGTAGTGATAATATTTCATTTAAAATTGTTGAATCCTCATTTAATGCTTCAAGTTCCTGCATAAAATAACCTATTTTTAATTGAGGATTATGTCTTACACACCCATTATTAGGAATGATTAATCCTGTTAATAATTTTAAAAATGTTGATTTACCAGAACCATTTTTTCCGATTACAGCTAATCGATCTTCTCGATTTAAAATAAAATCAACTTGATTAAATAACGATTTTTCATCATATGAAAAATCAACTTTTTCAAATGTAATCATTTGTTTTGCTGAAAATGAATCATTTTCAAAGCTCGCTGAAATTGTTTTAACTTCCTTTGGTTTTTCTACTTTTCTTTTTTCTAATCGTTCTAAATCCTTTTCTTTTGATTTAAATCTTAATGCGTTTTTTGCCGCTTTTTTCTTAGCAAAAGGATCACGTTCACTAGCCGCATTATGTGAACTTGTAAACCATTGTTTATATTGATTTATTGTTTCGATAAGTTTTTTCTTTTCCGCTTCTTGTTTTTCAAATTGTGCTTGCTGAGTTTTTCTCTCATGCTCTTTTTGTATTTTGTATGCTGAATAGCCACCATTATACTTAAAGGTACCACTTTCAGTTAATTCAACAGTTACAGTCGCTACGTCATCAATAAATTGTCGTTCATGTGAAATAAAAAGGACACTACCTTTATAGTTCTGTAACCATTCTGTTAACCATTGGATCGACTCAGTGTCTAAATGATTTGTTGGTTCATCTAAAATTAATAGCTTAGGTTTTTTCAACATTACTTTTGCTAATTTGACTTTTGTTTTTTGTCCACCACTTAAATGACTGAATGGGATATCCCATAACGATTGCGGTAATTGAAATTTCTTAAGAATTTGATCAATTTTCGTTTCCCAATCATAGCCGTCTAATTCTAAATAGTTGCTTAAACTCTCGTTATATTTTGCAAGATTTTCTTCATTTGACAAGTCACGTAAATACTTTTCTAAATTCTTTTTGATTAAAAATCTCTCTTGATCAAACGATTCAACTACTTCTCTTGCTGAAAGGTTTTGTTGATTCTCTTCATCAGTTAAAAGCCATCCAATTTCATCTTTTGAATAATGAATTTGTAGCATTCCTTTTTTTAATGGAATATTACCTAAAAGTGCATTAATAAATGTTGACTTCCCAACTCCATTTTCACCAATTAATGCTACCCTTTCACCTTCTTTTATGTCTAAGTTTCCATTATTAAAAATTGTTTTTCCATTTAACTCTATTTCTATATTCGATGCTTTTATAATAAACATATACTTCACTCCATCCGATTTTAATCGATCACTCTGCTTAAAAAATTCGATCTGTTTTCGAAAGTATTTTTTAATGAGAGAAAAATAAAAAACACACAAGCAGTATCTGCCTGTGTGTATTGGATGTAATTTAATAAGCCATGTATATATGAAAAAATATACGTGAGTTTATACTTCAAATGAAATGAAATAATAAATAAACCATGTTTTTATTCAATGGATTAATTTAATATTCGTATAGGCTCATAAATAGACAGACTTATCCAATTTCTCTGATTTCAGGCAGAGTACTTTTTTGCTATAAAATTCGTTAGCTTAAAAAGTTATCGGATATTGTACATAGTGTCTAAATTTGATGCCTCCTTAAAAATATTAATTTAATCTTAGCTTACTTTTAGTATGAATTCAATGGTTTCTTTTTATTCTTTCCAAATTAATGCCAATTCCTTACTTAATTTCTTTCTTATTTGGCGACTTTCTAAACGCTTAAATGCTAATTGCTGTAATTTTATTTCTTCCTTAGTTTCTGGTATAACCTCTACTACTTTATGTGGTTTACCATCTTTTAGTGCAACAAATGTTACAAAACAAGTTGCAGCAACCCTTTTTTCACCTGAAAGTAAATCTTCGGCAGTAGCTCGAACAAATACTTCCATTGAGCTTGAGCCTGTTAAAATCACGAATGATTCATAATATATGCAATCACTTTCGCGAACTGGACATAAAAATTCTACTGAATCCATCGATGCGGTTACACATTCCATTCTTGAATGCTTTGTAGCTGAGATGGAGGCAATTAAGTCCATTGCTGCAAGCATTTTTCCTCCGAATAATGTACCATGATTATTTAAATCAGTTGGAAATATTCTACTACTATCAAATACTCTGGATTCTTTTACATATCTACCATTCATCGATTTCACCCTATCATTTAATAATTGTATAATATTTTTCTCGAACTATTTTTGCAGATTTTACCATATTTGATAAGGCATCTATTACCTCAGTTTCATTACGCGTCTTTAAACCACAGTCTGGATTAACCCAAAATCTATTTGCATCACATACTTTTAAAGAGCTAATAATATTTTCTTCCATATCCTCAACCGACGGTACCCTCAGGCTATGAATATCATACACGCCTAATCCAATTCCAAAGGGATAAGGGGAATTTGATAAATAAGTAGAAAATTCTTGATGACTTCTTGCATGTTCAATTGAAATAACATCTGCGTCTAAATCAATAATTGTATCCATAATATCGCTAAAGTTGCTATAACACATATGAGTATGTATTTGCGTTTCGTTTCTGACACTTGATGTAGTTAAACGAAATGCTCTCGTTACCCAATGTAAATATTGATCCCAATCCTTTTGCTTTAAAGGTAATCCTTCACGAATGGCAGGTTCATCAACTTGAATAATTGAAATACCAACAGCTTCAAGTGCTTTTACTTCTTTACGTAGGGCTAATGCAATTTCATATGCTATTTCCTCTTTTGTTCGATCTTCACGAACAAACGACCAATTTAATATTGTGACTGGGCCTGTTAACATTCCTTTGACTGGTTTAGTTGTTAAACTTTGTGCATATGCAGTTTCATTTACTGTAATTGGCTTTGTAAACTCTACTTTACTAAAAATAATAGGCGGTTTAACACAGCGCGACCCATACGATTGAACCCATGCTTTTTTCGTGAATGCAAATCCCTCTAGTTTTTCACCAAAATATTCAACCATATCTGTACGCTCATATTCACCATGTACTAAAACATCCATTTCAATATTTTCTTGAATTTCAATCCATTCTTTAATTTTCATTTTAATTTGATTTATAAATTCTGAATCATCGACCATTTTTTTTCGCCATTGCTGTCTTATTTGTTTAATTTCCTTCGTTTGAGGAAAACTTCCAATTGTCGTCGTTGGTAAAATTGGTAAATTCATTACTTTATTTTGTATTGGATATCTTAAATGAAATGGTACTGGTCTTCTAAAATCTTCTTCATTAATCGATTCTAATTCATTCAGAGTTTCGTTATTTTTTTGGCTTAGTTGTTTTAAATTTACTAAACAATTACTTGCATATTTAACTTCATTTTCAACTAAGTTCGGATTGTAAATAAATAAACTTTTTAGTAAAACTAACTCTTCTAATTTTTCATTGGCAAACGATAAAGCTTCAAACAAAGTATCATTTAATAAATTCTCTTCAACTTTTGTAACTGGTACGTGAAGCAAACTACAAGATGGTTGAATCCACCAATCTTTTGGACTTATTTCCTTTTTAAGAGAATTTAAAAAATCAATAGATTCATTTATATCATTTCTCCAAATATTCCGTCCATTAATGATTCCTACACCTAGTACTTTGTCTTTTGGAAACCCGTACTCAAGAATCGACTGTAAGTTACCATCTTTACCGTGAACAAAATCAAGACCAATGCCTGCTACAGGAAACGAAATTAGTTCTTTATATTGTTCTACTGCTTCAAAGTAAGTTTGAAGCATAATTTATAATGAAGGGACAGCTTTTGCAATTTGTTCATAAATTTCTTTCATAAAATGAATATCTTCGCTTGATTCTTCTAAAACAAAACATGGTTCATCAATTTGTACCCACTCAACACCTTCATTCTCAAGCTCTTTAAGCATTTGAATATAAAGATTTACTAGATGATTTATTATGTTTCGTTTTTCTTCTTCTTTGTAACCTTTTGCTAACTGTACAAATGTATAGATTCCTAGAATGACAGGTTTTGTTTTTATACCAAGCTCAGTTAATGCCTCTTTGTATGCTTCTAATGGCTTATTGAATAATAATCTATGTTGCTTGTCTTTTTGATATTCAGGGACGATATAGTGATAGTTTGTATTAAACCATTTTGTCATTTCACAAGCTACAATGTTTTTACTACCTCTTGCTAATGCAAAATATGTATCTAGGCTTGGCCTTTCATTTATTTCACCAAATCGACTAGGGATCCAACCAAACATCGTTGCAACATCTAACACATGATCATAAAACGTAAAATCATTTACAGGAACTAGTTCCACACCTAAATCATGCTGTTTCTTTATTGAGTTTAATCTCAGTGATTTCATTTCTTGTTCAAATTCTCTTTGATCAATTTTCTTTTGCCAAAAGCTTTCTAACGTTTTTTTCCATTCACGATTTTCACCAATTCTCGGATATCCTAAATTACTTATGTGCACCATTTCTCCCTCTCCTTTTAACTAAAATAAAAAAGCATTTTTATCTCATATGAGACAAAAATGCCTTTAAGTTGGAAAACATAAATAATTAGAATACGTTAACTTAAGCTTTCTTTCCATAAGGCACCTCCCTATCTCTCGTAGGTCAAACAGCGTCGTTAGAATAGGCAGGTCTCCTGACTTAAGAATCTTTGTAAATAAAAGCCTTCCCTATATTAATAAGTGGCATCTTATTATTTACTCCTCTATTACAGTGGCGGGACCGTGTTGGAATTAAACCAAACTTCCCTTTTAAGTAAATGATTTTCAAACTTTGAAATTCATTTACACCTATTCCCTACTATTTAGTTTTAATCATTTTGTCATAAAATGCAAAAATAGTCAAAATATTTATTTTTTATTTTACGTGCAATTAAAAAAAATTCATTTTTAGTTTTATGAATACTGTAAATTTAGTTATTCAGACAATAAAAAACATTCGTATGAAAACCTCATCAGTTTAATGACTGATTGATCTATTCATACGAACGCATTATTTGTTTAAAGGAACATCCTTTTAACTAAGAAATTAATTAGTTAGCTATTTTTTCATCTGTTTGATCATTTAAAGGTTTACGTTTTCCGATACCAAAAGCATAGAAACAAATAACAAGAATTGCTAAGAAAATAATCCCTACAATAAGTGAAATACGTGTATCATCATTAAACCACATACCGATTAATACCATAACTAAATACGCTAAAGTTAAGTAGTTCGTAAATGGTGCAAAAGGCATTTTAAAAGGATGATTCTTAATTTCATCTCCCATTACTTTTCTGAAACGAATATGACTAATTAAAATGACAAACCAAGGAATCATCCCAGGTAGTACGCTTGCACTATATACATATACGAATAAGTTCTTTGGTGCAATAAAATTTAAAATAACGCCGATTACTAAACCAACTAGTACACCGATCGTACCAAATAAAGGCACCCCGTGCTTTGAGACTTTTGTAAAATATTTAGGTGCTTGTCCATTTATACCTAATGTATAAAGCATACGACCTGCACTATAAATACCACTGTTACAGCCAGACAATGCAGCAGTGATTACGACAAAGTTAATAATTCCAGCTGCAGCTGTAATACCAAATTTTGCAAAAGTTACAACAAATGGGCTACCAATTGAATTTAGTTGATCCCAAGGGAAAACAGTTACAATTACAAAAATAGCACCAATATAGAAAATTAAAATACGCCAAATAAGACTTTGAATCGCATCTTTTAATGTCTTTTTCGGATTCTCTGCTTCTCCAGCTGTAATACCAATTAATTCAACACCTTGATAAGCTCCAACAACAAGTGATAGTGCAAAGAAGAAACCTGACCAACCACCTGTAAAGAAGCCGCCATTTTTCCAAAGGTTAGATACACCAATTGCATTTCCTCCGTTTCCTAAACCGAAGAAAATAAGTCCAAATCCTGCAACAATCATTAATAATATTGTGACAACTTTAATCATTGCAAACCAAAATTCAAATTCACCAAATGATTTAACCGAAACTAAATTTGCTGCACCAAGAATCGCAATTGCAATAAGTCCAGGTATCCAAGCAGGTAGATCTGGGAACCAGTACTTCATATATGCGCCAACTGCAATAATTTCTGACATTCCAACAATAACCCACTGGAACCAGTTACTCCATGCAGTCATATACCCTGCTAAAGGATGTATATATTTATGGCCAAATGTTGCAAATGAACCTGTACTTGGCTCAACGTATAGCATTTCTCCCATTGCACGCATAATGAAGAAGATGAAAATCCCCGATATTGCATAAGCAAGCATTACAGATGGTCCTGTCCAATGAATTGTACTAGTTGAACCCATAAATAAACCTACACCGATTGTACCGCCTAGGGCAATCATCTGAATATGGCGCGCTTTCAATCCTTTTTTCAATTGCTTTTCTGCCATTTTATTTCCTCCCCTTACACTACTTTAATAAAAATTTCATTTAAGAAACTTTACTTAAGTACGATTTTGTAACTGAATTGATTAAAACAAGTGTCATAATCAATCTTAAAAACCTCTCCCCTAAAACCATTACTAACTTATCAAAAATATTTACAGTTAAAAAGCTTCTTTAGTTCCTATTATTAACTTATTTTTCGAATTGAATTAGGAATATTTTTCTTATTTTTCTTACGTAAAATACTAATATAAAAACCAAGAAAACCACCAATAATAGCTGGTAATATCCAACCTAAACCTAAACTATACAACGGAAGATACTTAGAGAAGAAATGATGAATTACTTCAATCTGTATTCCAGCTGCGTTTAACCCATCAAATAGGCTCACAATAAAAGTTAAGATTAAACTACCTTGATACACTTCTGATCTACCTTTAAATGCATAGTGTAAGAATGTTAAGAAAATTAAGGATATAGCAATAGGATATAATGTCATTAATACAGGAATTGAAACTTTAATTAATTGGGTTAATCCTATATTTGCTATAAGAGTACTAAATACAGTCATAATGATGGCAATTTTCTTATAGGAAATGTTTGGAAACAAGTCATGGAAAAAAGTAGAACAAGCTGTAATTAGTCCCACACTCGTAGTTAAGCATGCCACTGTAATCATTAAACCTAAAAAAATTGCTCCATAAGAACCAAAATAATACTCTGATACTTTCGCTAAAACTTCAGCTCCATTATCTAATCGACCAAGTTGCTCAACACTTGAAGCCCCCATATAAGCAAGAGCAGAATAGATAATTGCTAAAAGTGTAGCAGCTATAGCTGTTGACTTTCCACAAACGATCATTAGCTGTTTTTTAGTTGTAACTCCTTTTCCTTTAATTGCGTTTACAATAATAATTCCAAAAACAAACGCTACAAGAGCATCCATTGTTAAATAACCTTCTTGAAAACCTTTAAAAAATACATTTGTTGAGTATCCTTTAAATGGCTCTTGAAATTTTCCAATTGGACGAATAATAGCGATTACAACAAGCAATCCGATAAACGTTAATTTAATAGGAGTTAGAAATTTTCCAACTACATCAATAATCTTTGTAGGATTAAGTGATAACAAGCATGTAACTGTGAAAAATAAGATTGTAAATATGATTAAAGCACCAGGATTTGCATCATTCGACAAAAAGGGTTTAACGCCAATTTCAAACGATACATTCCCTGATCTAGGGATCGCAAAAAATGGACCAATTGCTAGATAGAGAACCGTAGTAAACACAATACCAAACAACGGATGTACACGTCTAGCTAAAGATTGTAAATTTTTTTCACCTGAAAAAACAAAAGCTGTAACACCTAATAATGGTAGTCCAACTCCAGTAACTAAAAAACCGGCATTGGCAATCCATAAGTTTTTTCCGGCTAACTGTCCAAGTATGGGTGGAAAAATTAGATTTCCTGCTCCAAAAAACAGTGCAAATAACATAAAACCTAAAATGATGATAAAAGTATTAGGTACTCTTGGTGACATAAACAACAACTCCGATTAATAATTTGTATTAAAGTTTCCCAATTGGACTAATTTTCAGACCAAACAATCTTACCTCAGATTTCTATCAAATTCAATAAAATTTCAATAAAATTATTCTATATTAAGATATTGTTTCTTCGTCTGATACTATTTTGACACAAAATATTCAAAACTATTGATCCTATTCAGTCGTTTCACTATTAGATTGTTGCTTGCAGAGCATTTATGCTTGGTTTAAAAGTAAAAATTAATCATAAAAAAAGAGCCTCAATTGATAAACTGAGGTGCTTTTTAATTGTTCTATTTATACAATTGCATAATTATTTAAAAGTTTAATCATATGGACCTTATTGAACTTTTGCTTTGTTTTTTTATATATAATTGGTTCATGCTGCGCGAAATTTGCTAAAACCATAGTAAGAGCAGTACCTATTACATGAAGGATTATTACTAAAAATAAATAATACATTAAATATGATGCTAAAAATAACACTACTAACCATTCGAACCACATAGAAAATGCGTGATTGCTTGTATAAATATAATCATATGAACTAGCCTAAAACCTATAAAAAGGGGTCCTAGAAGGGCTAGAATAACACTGTAATAAAATAAAGAGGCAGTATACCACTATTATAATACTTAAGAAGCTTCTACGTATTATAACGAGGATACTGCCCTTTATAATTAATTAACTAACCGTATGAGAAAAGAAAATATCTCACTTGGTTCTTTATACGAATAAACTTAGTAAAAGAATAAATACCAATCCGCAAACGGAAATAATTGTTTCTAGTAATGTCCAAGTTAAGAAAGTTTCTTTCATCGATAACCCAAAATATTCTTTAAACATCCAGAAACCTGCATCATTAACGTGTGAAGCGATTAAGCTACCAGCTCCAGTTGCTAAAACGACTAAAGCTAAGTTAACGTCAGATTGACCTAACATTGGTATGACTAAACCAGATGTAGTTAATGCTGCAACAGTAGCAGAACCTAGTGAAATACGTAGGATTGCTGCAATAATCCATGCAAGTAAAATGGGTGAGATTGAAGTTCCTTTGAATAACTCAGCTACATAATCACCAACACCGCCATCAATTAACACTTGTTTAAAGGCTCCGCCGCCTCCGATGATTAAGAGCATCATCCCAATATGTGTAATTGCAGTTGTACAAGAGTTCATAATTTCTTTAATAGGAATTTTTCTAGCTAATCCCATTGTATAGATTGCCACTAAAAGTGATATCACCATAGCTGTACCTGCATTACCAATAAAGCGGATCGCTACTAGTAGGCCATTATCATCAAATCCAATTGTTTTTTGAAGTAAATTAACAATTGTTGCAAATGACATTAAAATAACAGGAAGTAAAGCCGTAAAAACACTAATTCCAAAACCAGGAGTTTCTTCAAGTTTAAATGTTTTTTGTTCACCTAAAGATGCAATATTACCTGTTTTAGTGAAAGATTCAGGTACTAACTTTTTAGCAAGCTTTGTAAACAAAGGACCTGCGATAAAAACAGTAGGTAATGCAATAATGAATCCGTACAGTAATACTTCACCTAAATTTGCATGATATTCACCAGCGATTACTGTTGGACCTGGATGTGGCGGTAAGAAACCATGTGTGACAGATAAAGCAGCCGCCATTGGAATACCTAAATATAAAATAGAAACTTTTAATTGTCTTGATATAGCAAATACAATCGGAATCAATAATACTAATCCTACTTCGAAAAATAGAGCGACACCAATAATGAATGAAGCAACAACAACTGCCCATTGGATGTTCTTTTCACCGAATTTATTAACAAGTGTCATCGCAATTCGTTGCGCGCCACCAGAATCAGCGATCAACTTACCAAGCATTGCACCAAGTCCAAATATTAGTGCTAAATGGCCAAGTGTTCCGCCTAATCCTGCTTCAATGGTTGTGCCAATATTATCTGGTTTTATTCCAAGTGCTAAAGCAACTCCAAATGAAACAATAATTAATGAAAGAAATGTATTTAATTTTAACTTCATGATTAAAACTAGTAATGCAATTATTCCGATAGCTACTATAACTAGTGGCATGGAAATTCCCCCTAAAATTTATTTGTTTTTATTTATTAATCCTCTTTGATAATTAGCAATGCTCTTATAATCTTTTTCTAATACTCTCGATAAGCTAATGAAAATAGGCAATAATTCACGATATTCTTTTACTGCTTCTTCATTCGGAGTATGTTTGTGAGTATTACCAACCATTTCAGATACTACATCAAAGGATTCTATTTTTCCTGTTGCATATAGACCTAAAATACAAGCACCAAGACAAGAACTTTCATAGCTTTCTGGTACAACTACATCTAAATCAAAAATATCGGACATCATCTGACGCCATACATTAGATCTTGCGAACCCACCAGTTGCTTGAATGTTAGTTACTGGTCCATCCATACATTCCAATAAAGCTAAAAATACAGTGTATAAGTTGTATATAACACCCTCAAGTGCAGAGCGAATCATATGCTCCTTCTTGTGTGCCATCGTTAAGCCGAAAAAGGATCCTCGAACATCTGGGTTCCATAAAGGTGCACGTTCACCAGCTAAATAAGGATGGAATAATAAGCCATCTGCTCCTGGTTTTACATTTTCAGCAATCCTTGTTAGTACTTCATATGGATCAATGCCTAATCTTTTTGCAGTTTCAACTTCCGAAGCCGCAAATTCATCACGAATCCATCTAAAAATCATTCCGCCATTGTTTACTGGTCCACCGATGACCCAATGTTTTTCTGTTAGTGCATAGCAAAATATTCGTCCTTTTTCATCAGTTTGTGGTTTGTCAATAATCGTTCGAATTGCACCACTTGTCCCGATTGTGACTGCAATTTCTCCTTTTCGAATCGCATTCACTCCAAGATTAGAAAGTACGCCATCGCTTGCACCAATTACAAAAGGAGTTTGTGGATCAATTCCTATTTGTCTAGCTAATTCAAAATTACAATTTGTAAAAATCTCAGTAGTAGGTACTAATCTTGATAGTTGTTCTGGTGTAATCCCTGCAATTTGTAATGCTTCTTCATCCCAATCTAATGTTTTAAGATTCATCATACCCATGGCTGAAGCAAGTGAATGATCGACAACATATTCATCGAAGAATTTTTTAAATATATATTCTTTAATCCCAATATATTTTTTCGCCTTCTGAGCGATTTCAGGTCGTTCATTTACAATCCAAGTTATCTTGCTTAAAGGCGACATTGGATGAATAGGAGTTCCTGTACGTTTGTATACTTCATGACCATTTAATTCATCTTTTATTTTATGAGTCCAAGACTCACTTCGATTATCTGCCCATGTAATACAAGGCGTTAATGGTCGATCATTTTCATCCATGGCAATGAGACTATGCATGGCACTACTAAAAGAAATAAATAATATATTTTTTTGAGCATGTTGTTTCATTATTTTAGAAATTGCTTGTACTAAAGCTGCAAAGATCTCTTCTGGGTCTTGTTCAGCTGTTGAAATATCAGGTGTATAGAGAGGGTATCCGATATTCTCTTGTTGAATGACTTCACCTGCTTCAGTAAATAAAACGGCTTTTGTACTTGTAGTACCGATGTCTAACCCTAACATGTAATTTGTCATTTTTCTTGTTCTACTCCTTTTGAAAACATTTGTTGTGATCTCCATAGATCTTCTACTTTTCCTTGAACATCGTCAAAGTTTTGATGTAAAGATTGAATCATAAGTTCTCTATTCTTCGTACTAATTGCATCAATATATAATTGATGATTATCGACTATTCGTTGAAAGTCTTCGTATTTTTCCTTAAATCGTACTCGCATCGATAAAAGGATAAACGCTTCCATGACTGGTTTTGCATTATTCCAGATCATTAAAATGTATGAATGATCAATGGCACGAATAATTGTTTCATGGAATAAAACATCTTGAAATGAAAACTCATCGGCATCTTGATATTTAATAGCAACTTTCATCATTTCAAGAATTTTACTAAGTTCCATCACCAAATCTTTCGTGTTTAATTTAACTAATCGTTCAAATACAAATGTTTCGATTAGTAATCGCACATCATATATTTCTTCTATTTCTTTATCAGTTAATCCAATAACAACTGCACCCATTCTTTCTAAACAAATCAGATTTTCAGATGCAAGCGTTTTTAATGCTTCTCTAATAGGAGAACGACTTACATTAAAATCGGCAGCCAATTTATTTTCTGATAACTTGGTACCGCTTTCAATTAAACCAGAAATTATTTTCATCCTTAATTCATATGTTACACGATCACCAGCTGAAGCTTTTGATAACCATTTTTCTGGATAAAGATTTTGCTTTAATTCTGACATAGGTTCACCTTCGTTTCATACGAGTATACTTGTATACAAGTATTATAGAACATAATAAAAAAAATGCAAGCGCTTTTACTTCAATTTACGCTACTCTGAAATCGACGTTTTAATATCATTAAAAATGCTTACTAGGAATTTTGTATAAAACGTCGACGAACCAATTAAGTATTCCTAGTCATTAATTGGGGCTAAATACATTATAGGATTCCTATAATTTCAATATTTTAGTTAGAAAAAAAAAAACGAAATTAAAATCTTCATGTTCTTTTTAGTAAACAGACTTTGTTACCTAAATTACATCATATTCTTACATAATTAATACCAAAAATTACCACTTATCTTAGATTAAGTAATTGGTCACTTTCTTCATATAAAATAACACTCACTAGTAGAATGCCTCTTTTTAATCTAAAACAATACACATCAACTCCTTATCTAAATTCGGCTTGTTTGTTAGTGATTAGTGCAGGGAGTTATTTACTAGCGCATAAAGTATTAAAAAAAGCTCAAGTTCCAAACTTACTTAAATAGTTTTAAGTAATCGTTCTTCAGAATAGAATGAATTTAAAGATGAGCTTACTATTTTTCTTTTTAAAGAAACTAACTGATAGAAGGAGATATGAACTATGAGTCATTTCTTATTAAGTAGACTAGGCAACTGGAAAATTCAAATTCACTGCCACGCTGGAATTAGGACTGTTGGAAATGATCGAGAAGTACTATTGCTAGATGAAGAACATGAAAAAATTGCACATTTTTCAATTGATTCTAAAGGAGCCTTTTTAATACTTCAAATCCCTTGGGGTGGTTATGTAAAAATTAAGGAGGGTTACCAAACAATCGTTGTACATATTCCGTATGAAGAAGATATAGAGGAATAGTTGAATGTATTATTGGCTTTATAAATAATCGCATATATTAAAATTAAAGGCTCTTTTCGTAAACTTTGTTGCTTTTAGATATTAAGGATTAACTGTGTTTTAAAATCTTATTGGAATATTCTACCTTTACGCTTTGTTGTGTTAAAATAGGAATATATGTTCTGTTATTAAATGTGGGATAACTTTAAGATGTTAAAGAATAAAGAAGATGTAATAAAGCTAATCCAAAGCGATGAAAAAATGATGAAGATTATAAAGGTTGCGAGTACATTAAATTTGCCTGATTGGTGGATATGTGCAGGATTTGTACGTTCAAAAATCTGGGACACATTGCACGGGTTTAATGAAAGAACTGACACCCCAGATGTAGATGTTATTTATTTTGATAACGAAAACATTGATGAGAATTTTGAAAAGGAATTAGAGAATAAGTTGAAAAGCATAATGCCTAATATACCTTGGTCTGTTAAAAATGAAGCAAGGATGCACGTCATTAATAATCTTCCTCCTTATACATCATCGGAGGATGCTATTTCAAAGTTTCCAGAAACTGCAACTGCTCTCGGAGTAAAGCTAGACAAGGTTAATAAACTGATTCTTACTTCTCCTTGTGGAATAGATGATGTCATTAATTTAGAACTGAAACCGACTCCCCATTTTATCGAAACAGAAGAACTTGCTGCAATTTACGAGGAGCGAATTATAAAAAAGAATTGGAAGGCTATTTGGCATAAAATTAAAATCCAGCACATATAAAAAAACTGATTAAGAAATAAGTCGTTTCATTTTATGAAATGGCTTTTTATACCTCACGCAGAAAATTTACTCTGATGGTGTTTGAGTTCCGACAAGCACTGAGCAACATTTGATTTATCCGTTCTTTCTCTTCAATTTTCTTGTTTTGTTGAAGATAGCTAAACCAATAAAGGTAATTGTCCAGATATTTAGTCGCCACCCCTTGAAACCTATCCATCCAATCCTTTAACCGTTTGTGATAGTTGTTTACGTTATTCAGGTAGTAGATGCCTTTTTTTACATATCCTTCTTTACTAAGATTAATAGGCTCGTGTTTCAATGCCTTTATCAGAGGAATTTCTTATAGTTTGTAGCCGTATCTATGGTCAAAATAGCAACAATCTTCGCGAAAAAAGCCAAATGAAAAAAGAGCGTGTAATCTAGCACGCTCTTTTTTATTATTTACGCAGTGTTAAAAATTCTAATTGTCTTAATCTTACTTTGAAGAATGTAATCGGATCGAAGTAAATACTTGGATTTGATTTCATATCTTCTAAAGTTTGGATATAGTTAGAAATTGCTAATCTTGTTTCATCAACTAGTTCGTGAATTTGCTCAAATGGAGCATGTAAGAACATTGATAGATCTCTTGGTAAAGTTTTTTCAAACATTTCAAATTGTAGGAAAAACTTCGTTGATAATTCTGATGTTACACCATCATAGTCGACATTATCAACATACTTTTGATATTGAGCAACAAGCTTTGCTTTATTTTGTGGCAGTAAGCCTAATAAGATTCCAGAGCTTTTTAAGATAAATTGAGATGGAGATGAATGTAATAAAATATTCATATCATCTAACTGAGTCATACTAGTCATTCGATCAGCATCACGGCGCCAGTCATCTAATACTTTAAAATCACACTCAAATTTTAAATATTCATTTCCAATGTACTCATTTAATGAATCACTCATTTCAGTTAAGTAGCTTTGAGTACCTTCTAATAATACACCTGATTCTTTAATCCAGTTTTGAAGAGCTTCATTCAGTTTTGGTAAAGTATTCTCTCGAACATATTCACCAATTCGAAGATTCATCTCTTCGTTAAGCGTTTCAAGAATTGTACCGAAATCACTATCTTCTTTGATTAACTCTTTACATTCTTTAAGTAGACCAGGAATACTCAGCTTTAAGTCATATTTTAATTCGTCTTTTAATTCACGATAAGAGTTTTTAATTGTATTTAAATGATCCATTTCTTTATCTTTTAATGAATGTAATAGACCATTTAATTTATCATCCAGAACTTCATTCCATTTTACATTAGCAAGTAGTTCTTCTTCCTTCTCAACTCGTTTTTCTAATAGGAAATTAATTAATTTGCGAATCGCTAATAATAATTTCTCAGTTCGTTTAGAATTTGCTTCAGTAGATAGTACATTATTTTCAATAAATAATTCTAAATCTTTAAATTGATCCTGATTACTATAAATTGAAGAATAAGGTAATACTTTAGCACTTGGGAAATCTAGATTAATTTTCGCTTGGATTTCAGCACGAACTCGATCAATTTCTTCTTTACTATAAATAGAATCCATCTTATTTAAAATAAAGTGAATTGGTAGAGTTGGTAATTCTTTATGAATTTTCACTAGTAAAGATCTTTCGTTTGCTGTATAAGGTGCAGTAGCATTTAAAACAAAAACAAGACGATCTGCAAGTTTTACAGATTGGAATAATGCTTTAGTATTAACCTGGTTCCCATCAATTCCAGGTGTGTCTATGATTGATAGGCGATGCTTTTCTAAAAATGAATTTGGTAATTTATAGTATACTAATTCATCACCTTTTAACAGATTATTTTCAACTGTTGTTAAATCGTAAAAATCAGCAAATTCAGCAAGTTGTGTATTTCCTTCCTTCGAAAATACGATAATATTTGAATCATTATCTTGTTCAAATAATACTGGAATTGTCGTAGAAGAACCCATCATTTTCTCACCTAAAAGCGAGTTAACAAATGAAGATTTACCGTTACCAGTTGTACCAGCAACAAGCATTGTTGTATTTTCAAATTGAGTTAATTTGTTTGTCCACCACTCAAAACGATCACCAACTTCAATTTCATTTAAAGCAGACCATTGTAGAATGTTTTCAAATAATTCTTTGCCGATTTCAAAGCAATCAGGCGTTTTTACTAATTGTTCAAATGCCTTTTCTGCGTCAGCAATAATTTGATAGTCGATACTACCTGGGAATAAACGATCCCATGCAAGTGTCGCAGTCGTTGCTAAAATCGCACCTTTAATATCAGTAATACGTAACCAGTTTGTTAAGAAGCTTGGCATCATTTCCTCAAGCTGAGCAACAAAATATTGCCCTTCAACTAATTCCTCATAAGTCATTGAATAGATTGATGGCAATCGATTCCACTTTACACCTGTCTCAACATTGATTTGGAATAACATATCATTGAATGTTTGTAACCAACTTATATAAACTGATTGGTCTCTGTAACTATTCCAAAGTGCTTCTACCATTAATTCAAAGTGCTCAAGATCGACTCTAGCTAATGATAGTAACGGTTGCACAAAATAGCTCGGTGCCATCTCTTTTGTTACACCATTTATAATGTATTCTCTTAATACAATAAACCATTTTAAATCTTCTGTTCGAATTGATTCTTCTGAAGCAAGAGCTACAGCGCTAGTCCAATCATGGTGTTTTTCATAAAAATTACGTGCAATTCTTGTTACGTTTGGATAATCAGGATTATATTTTACTGCTTCTTTAATAATACGATCTGCTTCCTCGTATTTCGAAACATCGATATAAAGAGAGAATAACTTTAAGAATATTTCAGATGTTAACGTACTACTATCTGTTTTCACTTCTTTATATAGCTTTTCTGCCGTTTCAAATGCACCAATTTCATAATAAGAATCAGCAATATTTTTCTTTGCCCAATCGCTTAATTGGTTTGCGACTTTTTCCCATTTAAAAACTGCAGATTCATAATCTTTATTTTCAAAATAAACTTCACCTTGTGCAAATCGGATAGATGAAAGATCCATATCTTCATTTTGTTCATTGTAAAGATCAGCTAAAACTGCAATAGGATGGCTATTGTTTTCATTTTCATTTAAATACGATTTATAAAATTGTTTTTTAATAAATTGTTCTTTCACTTTTACTTTAACTTCCACTGTCATGTTATCACCCACTATGTATAATAAAATCAATCTAATCAAGTTCAAAAAATATACCAAAAAGAATATGTTAAATTTATGCAGCATTATTATTCTACCAAATAAGAGCAACCGAAATTATGACAATTCTATGTCATTTTCATAAGATTTTTGTTATATTTGTTACGATACACACAAAACATAGGTAAAAGAATAATTATTTGGAGGCATTATGCTAACTTACGAAGAGAAACTTGCAATCATTGAATCATTTCCAGAATTAACAAAAAAGCCAGTCTCACTTGGGCGTACTAATTTTCAATATGAAGAAAGTTTAAAAGAGAAAAAGAATGTTGTTTATCACCTACATCCTAATGGGAATGGCTTTGTATATGCTGAAGGGATTAAGGGGTACAAAACAAACGAAAAAGGTATGGTAAATATAAGAGAATTTACTGAAGACGAACTTCGTACAGTACTTACTAAATCAATTGAAAGTTTATCAACTGAACCAATTTATGAAGAAGATGAAGAAGTAGAAGAAATCTGGGTTAATGCGAACGGACAAACTCTTAAGCTTGTTTCAGAAATGGATATGTGGAATGTTTATGCAGGAGAAAATCTTGATGGGACATTCAATAGCTATGGAGAAGCTTGTGAATATTTAGATGAAGAAGGATTTACTGTTCGAGATTAAATAAAGATATAGAGGCTGACTAAAAAGCCCTGTTTGATAAAAAAACGTCAAATTAAAAAAGCAAGAATAATGTTAAATCAACATTCTTGCTTTTTGTTTTTTAAAGCTCAGGGCTGAAATCTACCGGACAGTCTCTTTTAATTTAATGCAATTCAGTTTTTGATTTACTGCCTTTTTTTGAACGATAAACATTTCCTTTTGTATTGTCACCACTAATAGGTGTTTGTCCATGAAGTTCCGGTGCGTTTTGATTTTTACTTCCTTTACTGCCATTTCTACTTGTCATTTTCCATCCTCCTAATTCCATTTATCATAAATAGATTCCCATTTTAAATTAAAGATTATTCAAGGAATTTAAGCACATAATAATAAAAAAGGAGGGATAAACATGGCAAAAGGACATACAAACAAAGGTCCACAGAAAAGTTCTGTCGATCAATTTGGACATTCAGAGGAATCTGCTTATTCGAAGAGTAAAAAAATGGAAGAGTTTCATAAGAAAAATGTAGAAAAAGAAAATTAATAGAAGTTTTAATTCTTTTAAATGTACTTGCTAATTTTCCTTCAACAAGTCATTATAAAAGTATGATTACATTGGAGGAAACTAAATTTATGAGTGAAAAAAACAATGAACCAAAAAAAGTTAGTCTTCAGGAATTAATGAAACAAAAGTTGGCTAGCAAAAAACAGCAAAACGCTAATCATAATACTGGTGTAAATGCTGTTAAAGATATGACGAAAAAGAATCAAATTTCTAAAAAGCCAAACAATCAGCGCAAACGTATGGGTGTGTAATTAGAGAAAACGACTGAGGTAATCAGTCGTTTTTGATTTTGCATTTTTATATATCTTCTAAAAGATTTTGATTGGTATTATTTTCACCAAACGTTAAAACTTCCTCTACAGGCTGATAGGATTCACCGTAAAAATGTGTATCTTTATATGTATGAATCATATTATATGTTTTTTTCATCGCTTTAAAAATCATTTCTTCACTCTCATTATTTGGAGACCAGTACAAAATCTCCATAGGGTTAATTTCTTGAGTAGCTAGAGAGCGTCTATTATATCCAATCGACTGAGCATGCTCAAAACCTTCTCTTTTATAAAATCGAAGTCTTTTTTCTGTATCTGTATCTTCATAATTAACTGGTTCAACCTCTAATATAATTGGCTTGCCCTTCTTCTTTAGCTTATCAAGCAATTTATTCCCAAGACCTTGACCACGGGCATCTTTTGAAACGAACAAGTAATCGATAAAGACAAAATCGTCCAGTTCGGCATACATTAACACATGATGCGGACCTTCATCTTTATGATAAATATCTGACCGCTCTTTCAATAAAGTCTCCATATGTTCCCTTGATTTCATTTCTTCAACTGGAAAATACTGATTCAGTTTTTCATACCAATGCATAGATATTCTCCTTTTCTTACATGCAGTTTATAGCATTCAATAGTCAAGTCATTATGTTTATGACTATTCACTAGCTGCCCTACTTTTTCATATTAAAGTCCTTTCAAATGAAGTATTTGAAGTATTAATACTTTTCATGCAAGAAAAAAAGTTCCTTAATATGAATTGCACATTATTTGTTTATAGAAACCCAATCTTCCGCTAACATACCATAAACAATATGGTCTACATAATGATCATACAACCATTCAGCTTTCCTGATACAACCTTCTTGAACGAATCCTAATCTCTCAGGTATAGCACGGCTTTTTGAATTTTCAACAGCTGCACGAATCTCAACCCGATTTAGCGATAATTCTGTTAATGCATAATGAACAAATGCATGACAAGCTTTTGACATTATGCCCGATCCTTCAAACCCCTTTCCTAACCAATAACCGATACTTGTCGACCTATTTGACCAATCGATTTTATGGAATCCAATTACGCCAACAAGTTTTGCATTTGACCATATACCAACTTGAAATCCATTATTTTCAGCAAATTGTTTCATAGTAGATTTAATAAACTTCTCTGTATCCTCAATTTTTTTATTATGTACAATTAATGGTAACCATTCTTTCAAATGTTCCATTGAATTAATTGTTAATTTATATAATTCTTCTGCATCCTGTAGAGTTAATAACTTTAAATGCAAGTTTTCTTCAATTTTATAACTAAACATGATTTCTCCTTTAAAATTTAGTTTTATTAAACTGATTTGACGATTTCTTTACCGAAATATCCAAATTCTAATTCTATTTGTTGAATATTAATTTCAACATCCGAGTGTTTTTATACAAAAAGACAGCTTTAAGCTGCCTTTATCGGTTATATCAACGATGTGATGGCCACGATCCTTGCATTTTTCTAATTTGAATAATTTGTCCGGTATGGTAAGCATCATGTAGTAATAGATCCATTAGTTTTAATTCAAAAAAAGAATCTCTTTTTAGATCCTCATCAGTCATATTACTCAATAGTTGTCTTAATCTACAACTACTATTATCCAAACGTTCTACTACTTTCTTCCATTCGTTTTCTTCATTCGATTGTTCAGTAAAAGAAAAGGTTTGGTCACCATCTAGATTTTGTGTCCATTCTCTACCTTCTAAATTTGCTACAATTCGTTCTTTATAATATAGAAGATGGTTAACGTTTTCCCAAATTGATTTAGTTGCATCCCCTGATGGTTTCCAACTAGCTTGTCCAGCTGTAATACCTTCAATTGAATCTTTTAGTGGCGCAAACCAACTTTCCTTATCATATGTTTTGTCTAATACGTTTAATAACATTTCTTTTCTATTCAAAAAATCTCCTCCTTCTTTAAACCCTAACAATGTTAGAAATTACTTCTGAAAAGCCTCCTCATAACGATTAAATTGTCATTAAAGGAGGATGAAAATTGAACTAAATCATATCAATTGATCCATTTTGAGGTCACCACTGATTATTTATTCAACAAATGGCTATTTTTTCCTTTTATTTTTTAACTTTCTTATAAACCAAAAAGGAGTCACAAATAGGACTCCTTTAGTAGCATTAATTATGAAGTTACAAAGTGAATAGCAATCGTTAGTAAAATTTATTTTTTACTATTTGAAAAATAAACATCATATCCTCTTCCAATATCCTTTACACTATGGGAATCAGAACCATACATAAACTCTATATTTAATGAATTCGCAATTTCAACGACATGGACTGGTGGATATGATTCACCACAATACTCTTTAAATAATCCTGCAGTATTATAATCTAACATATAATTTTTTTCTTTTACTAGCTTTAATAATTCAACTTGTTTATTTAGGATCGTTTGTGTATCATCACATTTCAAAAACTGTTTAAATTTATTGCATAAGGTCATATGTCCGATTCGTTTTGGTTTAAACGGACCTAAATCATCAATGATTGACTGTTTTACTAAATCGTAATAAGCAAGTTGGAACGCTTCTGCACTGCCATAGTAATTTACTAAACCAGATAGCGTATCTTCAGCTTTATAATCTAAACAATGCCAGCCATTTTTTCCTTCTAGATAGTGGACTGACAAAAGTCCCGTGTCGCAATATTTGCCGTATTCTTTTAAAAAATCTTTAAACCAGACTGATTCACTCGGTAAATAATCGTATTCAAAACCAATTTTTATTCGAATTCGATCCTTATACTGATCTCTTACTTTATACATTTCGTTAATATATTCGTCTACTTCTTTTTCAGACATTGCTAGAGTAGCTACTGCCTCATCTGGCTTTAAGCTGTTTTGAAAAGATGATGGTACTGGTGAATGCTCGGTGATATGATATTCCTCAAACCCAAGTTCAATCGCTTTTTCGATCATTAATTGTACGTCATCACCACTTCCATGCGGACAATATTGTGTATGCGTGTGACCATCAATTTTCAAGATTTTACTTTCTCCTTCCTATTAATTAAGCAATTGTTTACCTCTTCAAGTTTTATTCCTTTTTCAACCATTAAAACCAAAGTGTGATAGACTAAATCACTAATTTCATAAATTAATTCTTCAGTTCCTTCATTTTTAGCACCAATAATTACTTCACTTGTCTCTTCCCCTACTTTTTTCAAGATTTTATCAATACCTTGATTAAATAAATAGGTTGTATAAGACCCTTCAATTGGATTCTCTTTTCGATCTCGTATCGTTTCATAAAGATTTGGCAGATGACTTAATGATTTATTTTGAACAATATTTTTTTCTTGTTTTAAAGTCAATTTTTCTGAAAAACAACTATAGCTTCCTGTGTGGCAAGCTACACCGACTTGTTCAACCTGTAGTAAAATTGAATCTTGGTCACAATCATAGGAAATTGATTTAACATATTGCAGATTCCCCGACGTTTCCCCTTTTTTCCAAATTGACTTACGACTTCTACTAAAAAATGTTGCAAATCCAGTTTCGAGTGTGAGTTTAATGGACTCATTATTCATATAGGCTAACATTAATACTTCTTTCGTATCAATATCTTGCACAATTGCTGGTACTAAACCTTGTTCATTAAAGCGAATTTTTTCGATATCAAAAAACATGTTTTCTCCTCCTATAGTCGAACTGGAATATTTTTTTCATTTAAATAGTCTTTTAATTCACTAATTTTGATCTCTCCAAAATGAAATACTGATGCAGCTAAAACGCCATCGACATTTGCATATTCAATCGCATCATAAAAGTGTTCTACTTTACCAGCGCCACCTGATGCGATAACGGGAACATTAACCGCATTAGTAATTTTTTGAAGCAATCTTATATCAAATCCTCTTTTCATCCCGTCTTCATCAATACTATTTAAAACAATTTCACCCGCTCCAAGTTCCACACCTTTTTTTGCCCAATCGACTGCGTCCCATTCAGTCTCTTTTCGGCCACCATTTATATACACTTTATAATTGCCATCTTTATTTAACTTTGCATCAATTGAAAGCACAACACATTGTGATCCAAAACGATCAGATGCTTCCTTAATTAAAGTCGGATTTAAAATTGCAGCAGAATTGATTGAGACTTTATCGGCTCCATTTCTTAATAGTTTCGTAAAATCATCAATCGACCGTACCCCACCTCCAACACTGAAAGGAATACGCAATTGTTTCGCTACTTCTGAAACAAATTGCAATGATATATCTCTTTCTTCATTTGAGGCTGTAATATCATAAAAGACTAACTCGTCAGCACCATTATCACTATAATATTTTCCTAGTTTCGTAGGAGAGTCTACATCTTGAATACTTGAAAACTGTTTTCCTTTCACAACTCGTCCATTACGAACGTCTAAGCACGGTATAATTCTTCTTGCAAGCATTTAAGTGCCTCCTCAACTGTAAATTTTCCTTCATATAAAGCTTTACCTGAAATCGCACCATAAATATTTAACTTGCAAAGGGACTTCAAATCATTGATTGAGCTCACTCCACCTGATGCGATAATATTTAAATTTGTTTCTTCAGCTAATCTTTTATATGCTTCTAAATTAGGTCCACAAAGCATGCCGTCCTTTGATATATCAGTGTATACGACTGTTTTCACACCAAGCAACTCTAGCAGTTTACAAAATTCAAAGCTATCTTGATTAGTCGACTCTTCCCAACCATTTATGGCTACAAAACTGTTTTTTGCATCTACTCCTACAATGATTCGATCACCGTATTGTAAAACCGCTTGTTCTAAAAGTTGTCTATTATTAATAGCAGCTGTACCTAAAATTACTTTTTCAACACCTAATTCTAACCAAAATGAAATCGAATCAAGTGATCTTATTCCTCCACCTAACTGAATGTTTAAATTCGTATTTTGAACGATTTCTTTTATAATTTGTGCATTTTTCCTTTCTCCTGTTCTAGCTCCATCTAAATCAACAATGTGTAATACTTTTGCACCTGCTTTTTCAAAATCTAACGCGACTTCAAGTGGTGAACTCTTATAAATTACTTTCTTATTAAAGTCCCCTTGCTCAAGGCGAACGCAGTTACCGTCCTTTAAATCAATTGCTGGATATAGAATCATATAAACACATCTCCTTAAATGCTTTTAATAAATTTAGACCAGTTTCTGCGCTTTTTTCAGGGTGAAATTGCATTCCGTAAATATTACCGGATTTAACAATCGCTGGAATCTTCACTCCATAGTCGGAATAAGCTAAAAGCTCTTCATTTGTTGAACTTATATAAAATGAATGTACAAAATAGACATACTCACCTTCATTTACATATTTTAAAAATGATTCTTGTTTAGTAAAATTTAGATTGTTCCAGCCCATATGTGGTACTTTTACGATGTCAGGTATACGTTTTACATAACCTTTAATTAAGCCTAGCCCACTTGCTCCGAAGTTTTCTTCACTAAATTCATATAATAATTGCATTCCTAGGCAAATTCCTAAAATCGGTGTACCGCTTTTTGCCTTTAACTTTATACAATCTACTAAACCAAGTCGATTTAATTCGTTCATCGCTGCTTCATATGCGCCAACACCTGGTAGAATAATAGATGATGCTTGCTTGATTACTTCAATTTCATTTGTAATAACCACAGGAAAATCAATTTCCTCACATGCTCTTTTTAATGAATCTAAATTACCTACACCATAATCAATAATAATATTCACTTATAACATTCCTTTCGTTGAAGGTAATTTAGTCGAAGTTACTTCAACTGCTTGTTTAACCGCTCTACCAAATGCTTTAAATAAAGCTTCAATTTTGTGGTGATCATTTTCTCCATATAAAACTTCCATATGACAATTCATTTTAGCTTCGGAGCTTAATGCTTTAAAAAATTCTTTAAAATTCTGTGTATCAATCATTCCAATACGTTCTCTCACCGTTTTATCATTATAAACAAGATACGGTCTGCCACTAAAATCGACGACTACTCTAGCTAATGTTTCATCCATCGGAATATAACATGAGCCGTAACGATTAATGCCAAATTTTTCATCTAACGCAATTAATAAAGCTTTACCTAATGCGATCCCAACATCCTCTGTTGTGTGATGATCATCTACTTCAAGATCCCCCTCACAAAATACTTCTAAATTAATGCCACTATGGAATGAAAATAACGTTAACATATGGTCTAAAAAGCCAATACCAGTTTGAATCGTACTTTCTCCATCACCATCTAAATTTAGTTTCAATCGAATATTTGTTTCATTTGTTTGTCTTGTGATCGATGCAGTTCTCACTTTGAATCCTCCTCAAATCGAATACTAATTGCTTTACCGTGACCATATAGTCCTTCTTCCTCTGCGATCAATTCAATATGTTTTCTTGCTTCACTTAAGGCCGCCTTATTGTAGTAAACAACGGATGTTTTCTTCTGAAAATCATTTACATTTAATGGCGAGGTGAATCTTGCAGTTCCGCTAGTCGGTAATGTATGATTCGTTCCCGCAAAGTAATCGCCAACAGGCTCTGGAGTATAATCTCCTAAAAATATAGCACCAGCATTTTTCACTTTATGAACGATCGACTCTGGCTTTTTTATCATTAGTTCAAGATGTTCAGGCGCTAGCTTATTAATAAGTTCAATTCCTTCCTCGATTGTTTGAACGACGATAATGGCTCCATAATTTTCGAATGAGCTTTTAATAATTTCTTTTCTCGGCTGTTCGTCTAATAAGTTTGGTATTTCTTGCTGTATTTTTTGGGCAAACTCTTCTGAATTCGTAATCACAATACTAGATGCCATTTCATCATGTTCTGCCTGTGCCATTAAGTCAGCTGCAATAAATCTTGGATTGGCTGTTTCATCTGCTAAAATGACAACTTCAGTTGGGCCTGCAACCATATCAATTCCTACTATTCCCGAAACGCTTTTCTTAGCAAGCGCCACATAAATATTTCCTGGACCAACTATTTTGTCTACTTTTTCAATTGTTTCAGTTCCATACGCCAGTGCCCCGATTGCTTGCGCTCCACCAATTTTTAATACTTTTGTAACACCAGCTAATTTTGCAGCAACTAGAATGGAAGGCTTAATTTTTCCTTCTTTATTTGGTGGCGTTACAATGACAATCTCATTCACTCCTGCTATTTTGGCAGGAATTACATTCATTAATACGGTTGATGGGTATGCCGCTTTTCCTCCTGGAATATACACACCAACTCTTTCAATCGGATTTATGATTTGTTGAACATATGAATTTTTTTCATTTATTTTATATCCATCTTGCAGTTGCTTTTCATGATAAGTCTCTATATTTTTCTTAGCTTCAATTAATGCATTGATTAAGTTTTCATCGGTTTGTTTTAGGGCTTCATTAAACTCATCTTCACTTACTTCAAAACTTTTTAGTTTCACCTCATCATAAATTAAAGAATACTGACGTACCGCTTCATCACCATTTTCTTTCACATTTAATAAAATCTTTTCTACACTTTTTGTGATCTCAACAGTGGGCAAATTCGTTCGGTTTATAATACTTTCAAGTTTTTCGCTTTTTTGATTAATCGATAAAATTTCCAGCATATATGTTCCTACCCTTCTTAATTTTTTCGATAAATTCAGTAATACGGAAATAGTTAAATCGATAACTAACACGATTTGAAATCACTCTAGCACTGATTGGAATCATTTCTTCTAAAATAACTAATCCATTTGCTTTTAAAGTACTTCCTGTTTCGACTAAATCAACAATAATATCTGACATGCCTACAATTGGTGCTAATTCAACAGAACCGTTTAAATAAATCAGTTCAATATTTTGCCTAAACTGGAAATACTTCGAAGTAATATTTGGATATTTTGTCGCAACTCTTAACGTTTCATCACCTCGATCAATTAACGTTCCTGGAAAACCCGCTGCAGCAAAAATGCATTTTCCTAGTTCTAAATCCATCAACTCATAGACATCTTTCTCTTGTTCTAACAGAATGTCTTTTCCTACAAAGCCAAGATCGCAAACTCCTCGCTCAACATATGTAGCGACATCCACTGGTTTTACTACTAAATATTTAATTTTTTGTAACTCATCTTCAAAAATTAGTTTTCTAGTTTTAGAATCAATTACTTTTTTGTAACCAGATTGACTTAATATTTTAATGACTTCATCTTCAAGTCTTCCTTTTGCAACTGCAACTGTTAGCCAACTCACTTTACATCCCTCATTTGACAAGTTATCCAAGCATTTGTATCGATCGAAAATCCGATTGCATCAATGCTGTTTTCCGAATCTTCAGACACCAGAAGATAGCGTCCTCCACTTAAAACCTCTTTATTTAACTGATCATAATACCCTTTAAAAACGATTCCGTCATAATAATCAAATTCATTTACAATTGATAAATCGAGAAGAATATTTGGACTAATTTCTTGAAATTTGATTACCTTTTCAACAGCATTTTCCATTTCATTATTTAATACTAAGCTTTTCAGTAATGAATGTAGCTTTTCTCCTTTACCTTGTAAACTAAATAACTGTTCAAAAACATTCCTAGCTTGAAATGGTAAATTAATTGACTGAATAAATCGTTCTAATTCATCTATGTTTTTTAAATAAATTAGCTTTTTTAATTTATTTTTTTGCGACTCAGTTAAATTACATTCTTTAAATAATCCGTCGATAAACCCTGTATGACCGATTTCTAAAATAAATGGAACATTACTTAATAAATCAATTGCCATAATAACTACTTCTATTTCAGATTCTTCCGTAATTCGACCTAAATTTTCAATTCCAAATTGATTAATTTCTTCAAGTTCCACCCCATTATTCCGATAAATTGTTGATTGATAAAATACTTTACATTTCTCTTCCTTCAGTGCGATTGGATAAATTTCTTTCATCAGTGCACTTGTTAAATCAGGTCTTAACAATAAAATTTGCTGTAACCGTGTTAAAACAACAACTAAATCTTCTCTAGCTAATCTTGGATTTCGACTTGAAAATGAATCATATTCTTCAAATAATTGAGGATGAAATGGGATATATCCTCGTTCTAGTGCATAATCTTCCATTTTTCTTTTATATTGATAATTGACTAATGACTGCTTTAATTTCCCATCCAATTGAACATTCCCCCTTCTAGAAAAAACAAAAAGGCCATACAGGTTAAATGCCTGTATGGCCTTCTGGCACGACACAAGCACCTTTTTCGTAACACGAAGAGGGCTTGTATCTATGGTCAATTTTTGTCCATAGATTCAAACCCTGGGTGGATGATGATGTTGTAGCCCATTATTCGTGCGTGCGAAAAACATGTTCATGTCTCCTTTTTCGTTTTATTTTTATTCATCTTAATGAATTTGTTATAAATTGTCAATCCCTTTTAAAAAATAAAAAATCTGAAAGGGTTTTCATTAACGTTTTTTAATTTTTTGAATCTATTGAATGAATATCTGTTTTTTCTACTAACAACTGGTTATTATAGTAAAATATTGAACGTACATTTTACCTTGTAAAAACATAATAAATAACGTAAAACCAACTAAAAAAACCGTGAATTATTGCCCATAGAACCGATTTATGAATACTCCAAGATATTGTAATAGCTAAAGCAGAACCGAAAGTAATAGCACTTTTTGAACCAACTGGAACAATCTGTCTTTTTTCCGACCGTTCTTTCATTAACTCAATCCCCATTTCAACAGTGTCTATATTTTCATATAATATTTATTCTAAAGTTAAAAGTTTATTCTCTTCAAGTATTAATATTTTTACTTGAATGCATCCGGATTTTTCTGGTTGATTGTTGTAATAGTTAGTTAAATATCAAATAAAAATGTTTCTTTAAATCCTTTTTTTCCTTCAAATGTTATCTTTACTGCCCTTGATTTTGGCATACGTTGAATCCAATTTAATTCTATAAATCTTTCTAGAAGAGCACTTCCCAATGCCCCACCAAGGTGGTAATGTCTTTCACTCCAATCTATACATTTATGTGAAAATGATCGACGCTTCTTCTTAATTTTTTCAAGATCAATTTGAAAATCAGTAAAAAATCTCTCACCTTTTTTTGTCACAATAAAGCTTTGACTTTCTTCACTTATAACACCCAAATTAACTAAAGAATTAGTTAATAGTACCCCAAACTTTCCAGCCGGATGATCGTAACACGTTCGTGCATAACGTATTGCTGTATTTTCTGTAGCTTGTTTTAAAGACCTGATTTCAATGGGAGGAGCAAGTGATAATAATGTCTCCATTATTTGAGCAACTTCTTGATTTCGAATACCATAGTATCGATGTCTTCCTTGTTTTTCTACGCTCACTACTTCCGCATCGACCAATTTTGTTAAATGGAAACTAGCCGTTTGTGGTTTTATTCCAGCCATATATGCCAGTTCGCTAGCTGGATGGAATCTTCCATCTAAAAGGACAGTTAAAATTGCCGCACGGGACCTTTCACTTACAAGTGTAGCAACCACTGCCACATTAGGATTTGCATTCATTTTTCATTCTCCTCTCATTATGTAATCCATATTTCGATGATAATAGAACTATTTATATTCTACAATAAATTTTGAAGGAAATAATGATTAGGAGGAAATACAATGAGTCATTTTACAAATACAAAGTTAATACAACCTAAAATTCTATACTATGGAACACCTGTGATTTTACAAAATACATTAAATGAGGATCAAACAGTTAATATTAGCCCTATGTCTTCCTCATGGGCTTTAGGAGAATGCATCATATTAGGAATTGGACTTGGTGGAAAAGCTATTGAAAATTTACAGCGACATCCTGAATGTGTAATCAATGTTCCTAGCCCTTTATTATGGGAGAATGTGGAATTGTTAGCTCCATATACCGGAAAAAATCCCGTTCCTCATTTTAAGAAAAATATAGGATTTACATATGTAAAAGAAAAATACGATATCAGTAAATTAACCGCTATCGAATCAAAAACCGTAAAACCTACACGTATATCGGAATGCCCAATTCAAATCGAGGCAACTGTAAAACACATTCGTATTCCCGAACATTCACCTGATTTTGCAATTGTCGAGACACAAGTTTTGCACGTACATGCTCATAATGAGATCATCATTGAAGAAAATCATATCGATCCAAATAAATGGAGTCCACTAATATATAATTTCCGCCATTACTTCGGTCTCGGAAATAAGTTAGGTAAAACTTTTCGTTCGGAAATATAGATCTCTCTTTTTAGTAAAAAATAGTACTTCAAATATAAAAGTCAGATTCCAACTTGTATGGCATCTGACTTCTTCTCTAACTAACCCATCAATTGGTATGATTCTTTTAAAAGAACTAAAAACTCTTGATTTATGTCGTCTTTACTATGGAATCTAAAGTTAATGTGAAATCTGTTTTTGGATACTTGTTCAATTTTAGTAATATTCTCGTGTTCAATATGATGGTTTGTAACTAAATTAAAATCTAGCCATTTCTTTTTTGGATGAACTCCTCCAAATGAATACTTATTCAAAAGATGAATAGAAGTCTTTTTAAACTCAACTTCAAATTGTCCTATTTCTTTTAATAAATCGAGTAATGTTAAATATATTTCATAAACATTAGATCCCTTATTTGAGAATAATTCATCTTCAGACATATTGTTATCGCCTTCTTTCTCCCCAACAATTAAGTGTATTACCATTATTTTACCAAAAGCCTTATTCCACTAAACTACCATTTAGTTAAACAAAATAAGAGTCACCAAAGCAACTCTTTTTGTTCAACAAGCCTGACTAGTCAAATTTTTCTACAAATTATAATTCAACACTTTCTCTTTTTCTCACCTTTAAACGCTTATAAATTGGATAGCCCACCATATAATACCCTGAGAATGATAACAGTACTAAGGATAAACCAGTCATTGTTAGGATACTGTATCTATACCAATTACCAAAGAAGGATCCATCATGTAAAGAAATGATGAAAGTCGAGTAATCAGGATTTTTAGATAAAACCTTGCCTGTGCTTGCATCAATTTGAACGTCTTGGCTATTATTAAAGCGAACCTGGTAAATGTTTAAACCAGGTCTATATTCTATCCTAAAAATATCTTCAACCGAATTGGCACCTGAGAGCCCTTGAGATGTCGCAATTGAAACGACTTTATCCATTGTTATCGCTTGACTTGGACTCGCCTCTTTCCCTATTTTTAACTCATCTGCAACTCCTAATGGTATCATATAAACTAGCATGAGCCCTGTTACTGCAATAAACATAAAAAACAAAGATAAAATTAATCCTGACCATTTATGTACTTTTCGACTAAATTGATACAGCTTTAAAGATTTTGACATTCTCCTCACACCTTATCTAAATTTTTATTACTAATATTCAATGTAAATTATAGTTCGAATCTAGTTAACATAAACATTCTCATAAGCAATAAAAAAAGGATCTAGGCTACCAGATCTTTTTGCTTCTTATGTAACTAGCACATTAGTTAGCTCAATTATGGATTAGTTATTTTAGTAACCAAGAAATAAGTACTAATTCCCATTACCATGCCGCCTGCAATGCCTTTAACATACCGATTACATTCTAATAGGTTGATAAGTATATACCAATCATGAACATTATTAATCCGATAAAAAACAAAAATTTTTTTAAAATTATCATTCTATTTATGCAACTATACAGCCATATACATAAAGAAAAAAGCAGTCAATGGCTGCTTCTGAACTTCAATAGACGCAATGCGTTCCTAAAGTAATACATCAGTTAAATTTAATCCCTTCAACATTACAACGTAGATTATAAAAGTATTGAATAAGTCTATGTTCGTTTATTATTGTTTTTTCCATTTTAATTAATGTTCTTTTTCCTATACGACGATCTAACAGACACAGTATTTTTATTAGAATGTCTGAGGATTTTAATAATATTTCAATTGGAGAATTAAAATATTCTTCTAATGCAAAGAAAAAATCATACTGACCATAAATTCCTTCTTTTTTAATGATACTATGAGCCTGGTTCTGTATTGTAAGATTCTCATTTACATCATTAATGTTAAATTTGTTAGATCCATTTCTTATCTCGCGTTCTCTTTTGTATTCTGCTCTTTCAGCCAGTATTGTACACATACTTAATACTTCTACTTTATCGACAGTCATTACAGCTCTACCCAATTGATCATGTGCTTTACGGTAATTAATCACTTGAAAATCCACTCTCGAACGTAATGGTTCGCATAGTAAACTCATTAATCGTTTCTTTGCTTTGCTCCATTTGGGACTATACAACACAATATTATCCTCCATTAACTATTCCAATTATATTGAAATTGGTAAAATATCACATATTTTTTTCTCTCTCGGAAAATAATTCCTAGCTACAATCTAATAGAGAGTAAAAAATCATTTTACTTTTTTGCTTTTGTAAATATCCCCATACAGTTGAATAAAAAAATCAACATTCCACTTTAACAGTGCTTTCTATAAAAACAAATTCAACAAAAAATTTATCAGTCATTCATCATACAAGTCCGCTATAACGAAGGAAATCGGAAAAAAATCATATTTTTAAAGCATCAACATATTGTTTAGCTTCTAATAATGATAGGCCTAAAACAGCTCTAACCTGTTTAATTGCTTGAATTTCTTTTCCTTCTTTTAAAAGTTCACGTAAATCATTATTAATTGGATGTTCTGGAACTTCTACTACTTTTGCAATCTGATCTAAAGTAATCTTGATATTTTTCATCCGATTTTCTAGTTTGTTAAGTTTATCCATAACTGTTGTTACAAGTACGAACATAATGACTAATATTAATCCAATAAACATATATTCCATCAAAAAACACCTACCAATTTATCTATTTTTATGTTATTGAATATCATTACTTATTTTTTCAAAGAGTTCGTATGGAATAGTGAACTTCGTTGTTTTTTCATTCTTCCAATAAGTGATAATGTCTACTTGATTTCCTTTCTTTTCAACTTCCAGTAAAGCATTCTCCCCTTTATTTCGTACTGAGACAATATGATTACCATTTTTCTTTTCTTTTTGTTTGTATTCGTAATTAATATGTAGTGGATTCATATTTCCTCCCGCTCCTTTTTACCTACTTATTTGATATTTTAATATTACCATATATTGGAATTAATGTGGTTTTTATTGATTGTCTCCATTTATATTGTTAATACTCTTATCGGACAAAAATGCCTATTCTTAAGTAACCAAAAGGTGCCTATAGAACATACAAGTTACTATCGCACTTTAAAGTACGTTCTTTTTTTCTTTTTAAATATATTCCATAATAGCATCTGTAGAGGATAGATTCTTTAGAGGATTCCATTGAATATCTAATTTCTAATCTCTACCTACAATTTAACTTAACTTCATCATTTTCATGAAGTTTATATATAGGAGGATTTACATGAAAGAGACTAATTTATTTCAAGGAAAACTAGGTTTTGGAACTGCTCCACTAGGAAATATGTTCCGTAACATCCCAGATGAAGAAGCAGTGGCAACTGTTGAAGCAGCTTGGGATCATGGCATTCGCTATTTTGATACAGCGCCACTTTATGGTGCAGGTCTAGCTGAAATCCGCCTTGGAGAAGTATTATCAAAATACAAACGTGATGATTATGTTTTAAGTACAAAAGTTGGACGTTTAATTTTAGATGAACTAGAAGACGTTTCAGCACGAGACTTAGGTGAAAAAGGCGGAGTTTTCGAATTTGGACGTAAGAATAAACTTGTGAACGACTATAGTGCAGACGCAACTTTACGTTCAATCGAACAAAGTTTAAAACGTTTGAAAACTGATCGATTAGACATTGTTTATGTTCATGATATTGCACAAGACTTTTATGGTGACGAGTGGATTGCACAGTTTGAAATTGCTCGTACTGGTGCTTTCCGCGTACTTTCTCAATTACGAGACGAAGGTGTTATTAAATCTTGGGGACTTGGTGTAAATAAAGTAGAACCAATTGAAATCGCATTAGAATTAGGTGAATACAAACCAGATGTTAGTTTATTAGCTGGTCGTTATACACTTTTAGATCATGATCGTGCGCTTCAACGTTTAATGCCTGAAGCTGCTAAACAAAATGTTGATATTATCGTTGGTGGCCCATATAGCTCTGGTATTCTAGCTGGTGGATCTCATTTCGAATATCAAAAAGCATCACCTGAAATTATTTCGAAAGTTGAGAAAATCAAAGGAATTGCAAATCGACATGGTATTAGTGTGAAAGCCGCTGCTCTTCAATTTTCATTATCAAATCCAGCAGTTGCAACAGTTATTCCAGGTGCAAGTAAACCAGAGCGAATTGCTGAAGACCAAGCTGCATTAAACGAAGTAATTCCAGCTACATTCTGGCATGAAATGAGAGAACAAAAATTAGTGTCAGAAAATGCACCTCTACCAATTGATATTAAAAAATAACTATAATATAGGAGCGATAAAAAATGGCTAACACAATTGTTACAATGGAAATTCCAACAAATCCTGAAAAAGTATGGCAATTAATTGGCGGTTTCAATTCGCTACCAGATTGGTTACCATACATCCCAAGTAGTGAATTATTAGAAGGTGGACGTGTTCGAAGTTTAGCAAATCCTGATGGAGATGCAATTGTAGAACGTCTTGAAGAGTTTAATGATAAAGAGCATTTTTATACGTATTCAATTATGAAAGCTCCATTCCCAGTTACAAACTATCAATCAACAATACGCGTTTTAGAGCATTCTGATCCTAATCGATCAATTGTAGAATGGTCTGGCAGTTTTACACCTGTTGATGTAACGGATGAAGAAGTAATCAAACTATTCAGTGGGATTTATAGTGATGGATTGGAAGCATTAAGACAAGCATTTCAAGTTTTAGCAGTATAATTACTAAATTTTCATTAGTGAAATAGAGGTTAAAAAATCCGCTCAATTTTTTTGAGCGGATTTTTTTCTGTGATTAAGTTAATTATATTATAGATGATCTAAAGCTCCATTTAACATAACGTTTTAAATTTTAGAAGTATTTTTCGTTAATAAAGACTTCAAATTTAAGATTAATCCATCATTTTCGGCAGCAGTTCCAATTGTAATTCGAATTCCGTTAGGGAACGCACGGATAATATATCCTTTTGACTCTAGTTCTTTAAAGATTTCCTGACTGTTTTCAAGTGGAACAAATATAAAATTCGCTTGAGATGGATAGTATTCGATTCCATAACTGTTGAAAAATTCTTCGTATTGTTCCATTCCTTTTTTATTTTCTTCGACACAGTTTTTAATAAAGACTTGGTCTTCAAGTGCTGCTATTGCTGCTACTTGAGATAACATTGACGTATTAAATGGAAGTCTAGCAATATTTAATTCTTGAATTAATTTGCTATTTGCGATTCCATAACCAATTCGGAATGATGCTAGGCCGTAAGCTTTTGAAAATGTTCTTAATACGATAAGATTTTCAAATTTATTTAATAATGAGATTGTATCCGGGAAATCTGATGCCGAAACATATTCAACGTAAGCTTCGTCAACAACTACAAAGGTAGTACTTGGTACTTTTTCTAAAAACTCGACTAATTTGCGGCTTCCGATATATGTACCAGTTGGGTTATTTGGATTACAAATCCAAACAATTTTAGTATTCTCATCTATTTGTGCAAGCATAGCATCTAAATCGTGCACACCATTCACTAAAGGAACAGGTCTAACTTCTGCACCTTCAATAACTGCGTGGTGAGCATATTGTGAAAAAGTTTGAGATGCTTGTATAATATTATGTTCTTTCGTTAGCAATGATCGACTAAGCATTTGAATAACTTCATCAGCACCACTTCCGAATATTAATTGATCTGGTTGTATATTTAAAAATTTTGCTAGTTTCTTCCCAATTTCTTCTGTCGCTCCATCTGGATAAATCGCAAACTTACTTACGACATTACGTAGTTCTTCAAAAACTTTAGGAGAACATCCGAATGGATTTTCATTTGATGCAAGTTTTACAACTTTGTCTAGACCATATTCTCGCATGACTACTTCACTTGGTTTTCCTGGTGTGTATGCTTGAAGAGTCAAAATTTGTGGTTTCACGTACATGCTTATTTCTCCTTTTATTCAAAGTTTTGTATAATGTTGTCAGTTTATCATATTATTAAGCTCTTAATCTAGTCCTATTTTCAAGAATATTTCAAATTATCTAAGGCCCATAATGCCTGCGTTATCTTTACATAGCTTGTTTAAAATTCAAATAAAAAGTAGAATCAAAAGACTCTACTTTTCAATCCAACTACCCATATAAGCTGGATCTTCATATTGATGTGCTTCTTTTACTACATAAAGTGGTCTAAAGGTATCAATCATAACGGCTAGTTCTAATGTTTCTTTCTTTCCAATACTTCCTTCAGTTTTACCTGGATGTGGTCCATGTGGAATACCTGATGGATGTAATGTAATCGACTCTTGTTCGATCCCTTTTCTACTCATAAAGTTTCCTTCTACATAGTAAAGGACTTCATCACTATTTACATTACTGTGTACATAAGGTGCCGGAATTGCTTCAGGATGGTAATCATACATCCTTGGCACAAATGAGCACACGACAAAATTATGTCCTTCGAATGTTTGATGTACTGGTGGTGGCTGATGAATTCTTCCTGTAATTGGTTCGAAATCTTCAATATTAAATGCCCATGGATATAAATACCCATCCCATCCTACTACATCAAATGGATGATGTGTTAAGACATGTTTATAAAGATTTCCTCTTGCTCTAGTTAGAACAGTGAATTCACCTTTTTCATCATATGTCTCTAAAGTTTCTGGTCCTCTAAAATCACGTTCGCAAAATGGACTATGCTCAAGCATTTGGCCATATTCATTGCGATAACGTCTTGGCGTTGTTAACTGGCTATTAGACTCAACAATTAAAAATTTCGTATCATCATTTGGAACTACTTTGTAAATTGTTCCAATAGGGATCATGATATAATCCCCTTTACGGTAAGTAATTGTTCCAAACATTGTTTGGATTTCACCTGAACCGTAATGGACAAAGAACATTTCATCGCCTTCACCATTTCGATAAAAATGTTTGCTTTCTTCTGTTACGTTTGCAACTGCAATTAACAGATCAGAGTTTCCTAAAACGTATACTCTTCCTTCTAAAGCATCACCTTTTTTCTCCAAATTGTTTGTACGAATATGGCGGTGTTGCAAGGATGTCTGTTCTTCAAATTCAATTTGAAGTGATTTATAAAATGATGTTTCACTAACTGATGTAGGCATATGGTTATGATATAAAATAGATTGAGTACCTGAAAATCCTTTTGTACCCATTACTTGTTCTCTATATAATGTTCCATCTTCTTTTCGAAATTGAATATGTCTTTTCTTTGGAATCTTACCTAGACTACGATAATACACACGCTTCCCCTCACTTTCTTACAGTATTTCGTAATGTACCTAAACCTGTAATGCTTAACTCAACGACGTCTCCATCTTCTAACCAGCGATGTATTTCTTCACCAAGTTCTAAAATACAACCTGTTCCAACAGTTCCTGAACCAATCACGTCACCTGGATAAAGCGTTACATTTTTTGAAGCATGAGAAATTAATTCTGGAACAGAATAATAAATTGTAGAAAAGTTGCCACTAGATATGACCTTTCCATTAACTGCGGCTGTCATCTTCAAATCATAGCTTTTACCTGTTCTGAATTTCTCAATTTCATCTTTCGTTACAATGCAAGGTCCTAAAGAAGTGGCAAAATCCTTACCTTTTGATGGGCCTAAGCCTACCTTTACTTCATGTGCTTGAATATCTCTAGCACTCCAGTCATTCAATATTGTATAGCCAAGTATATAATCATCGGCTTCTTCAACTGGGATATCTTTACCTTCTTTACCGATTATACAAGCGATTTCTAATTCAAAATCCATCTTTTTACAATTAGCTGGAATGCTGACATAATCATCAGGTCCAATAACCGCTCGATGATTCGTAAAATAGAAAACAGGTACGTCATACCACTCAGGTATCATCTCTAGACCTCTTCTTGAGCGTGCAGTTTTCACATGCTCTTCAAAGGCATAAAAGTCACGAATACTTTGTGGTTTTGGTAATGGTGCTCGCAATTGAACAGAAGAAAGCGGAATACCTTCTCCTTTAATTTCTGCTATTATATTTTTATATAAATCATAGTTTTCTAGAATCGTTAGTAAATCTGCTGGAATTTGGCCATTACTAGCTTTATTTAGATCAATTACTTGATCTTCAACTAATAAACCTGCACGCTCATTACCATCATATTGAAAAGTTATAAATTTCATACCTTCACCTTTTTCTTTCAATTGCAAAAGTATCAGAAATTGCCCGTGTATAAGAATGGCCAGCAAGGCGGCCAACTGGGTTTAGTTTTTCAGTATTGATTTTGCCATCTGCATATAATTCATCATTTATATGTACATTGACGACTTTACCAATTACTAAACTTCCAGCACCTTTATTCTCACCAAAATGTAATAGCTCATGAAGCTCACATTCTAGTCCTACTAAACTTTCTTTTACTCGAGGAACTTGTACAATTGATCCATCGACTTTTGTAAGTCCAACTTGCTCAAATTCATCTACTCCATAAGGGAAATCTGCAGCAGCGTTATTAACTTTTTCGCAAATTTCTTCACTTACTATATTAATAATGAATCGTTTCGTTTGTTCAATATTTTTTAATGTGTCTTTTTTCTCGCCGTCTGTCCCTCTAAGCATTGGTGCAAAGCACACTAACATCGGGTCAGCACAAATCGCTGTAAAGAAACTAAAAGGTGCAACATTCGCTACACCTTCTAAGTTTACAGTTGAAACAAATGCAATCGGACGAGGCAACACTGAACCAATTAACAGCTTATAAGCATCTTGCCATGGTAAAGTATCCGGTCTAATTTCCATTGTTACAACTCCTTATAGATTTCCTCGAAGAGCTTGCTCACGCTCGATTGATTCAAATAATGCTTTAAAGTTACCATCACCGAATCCTCTAGCACCTTTACGTTGAATAATTTCAATAAATAAAGTTGGACGGTCAACGATTGGACGAGTAAAGATTTGTAGTAAATATCCTTCATCATCACGGTCAACTAAAATCTTTAATTCTCTTAATTTCTCAATATCTTCATCAATTTTTCCAACGCGCTCTGTTAACATATCATAATACGTATCTGGTGTTTTTAAGAATTCAACACCTAGAGCTCTAAGCTTAGTAACTGTATCAACAATATCCTCAGTTAATAAAGCAATATGTTGCACGCCTGGTCCATTGTTATAATCTAAGTACTCTTGAATTTGTGATTTTCTTTTCCCTTCAGCTGGTTCATTAATTGGGAACTTAATTCTGCTTCCATTTGTCATAACTTTTGACATTAATGCAGAATACTCAGTACTAATATCATCATCGTCAAAATGAATCATAGATTGGAATCCCATTACATTTTCATAATAAGAAACCCATTCTTCCATTCTTTCAACATTACCAACTACATGGTCTAATGCGATTAAACCTGTTTCATTTACTGGAATAGTGAATGCACGATCTTTATATCCTGGTAAGAAAGGACCATTATAGTCGCCTTTTTCGATTAATGTGTGAATTGTATCACCATAAGTTGCGATCACAGCTTTTTTCACTGTACCATATTCATCGCTAACTTCAGTTGGAGGTAAAATCTTAATTGCTCCACGGCTTACTGCACCTTGATATGCTGCTTCAATATCATCTACTAATAAAGCGATATCTTTAACGCCATCGCCATGTTTTTTAACAAAGTCAGCAATTTTAGAATCTTCTTTTAAAGTTCCAGTAATAACTAGGCGAATATTACCATTTTTTAAAACGTAAGAAACTTTATCGCGTACTTTTGTTTCTAAACCTGAGTAAGCAATTGGTGTAAATCCAAAAGTGTTAGCGAAGAAATAAGCTGTTTGTTTCGCGTTCCCTACATATAGTTCTAAATGATGTACATCTTGTACCGGAAAAACATCGTAGCTAGTATTTGTTTGTTTTAATTCATCTTGTTTCATTTTAATTTCCCCCTAAAAAATACGATTTTTGTAAAGAAAAGAAAAAACTATGTAAGAGCGCTAAGTAAACGCTTACAAAATAAATAAACCGCATAAAAAAAATTCTTAACAAGGATGACAATTCGCCAAGAATACCATTTGGAAATATATAGGGATTTTCCTAACGAACACACAACCTTTACTACTATATAAATGTAATCATCGTTTTATGAATCGATTTTACATTTATATAGTAGTCTCTAAAATAAATATTTCTACACTTCTTTTTAATTTCCTGCAAAAAATTTTCAATTAAATAAATTTTTTGTCGTTTCTTAATTTTTTAATTAGTTCTGCTTTTCTTTATATGATTTTGGCCCCATTCACATAAGAGATCTAAAATTGGTTTCATTGATTTGCCATATTCATTTAATTCGTATTCTACTTTAGGTGGAATTTGGTCATAAGCAATACGATTAATTAGTCCATCTGCTTCTAACTCTCTTAATTGCTGTGTTAACATTTTTTGAGTTATATTAGGCATCAGTTTTCTAAGTTCATTTGTTCTTTTTTTACCGCTTTCTAAATGGCATAGTATAATACATTTCCACTTACCACCTATTACCTCAATCGCTGCTTCAATCGGCATATTATACTCTTTCATAAATCCTCCATCATTGCTTATTACTAATAAATTATCATTAAGTCCTACAGTAAAGGTTTATAAAATATAGCATACAAATAATTTATAGTTCAAATAAAATTAGTTTAAAAAATTTTTTACTTAGTTCTAAAGACGCAAACTAAAAAGAAGCTTATAGGCACTTTTTAGTACGTACTTTATTTTAGGATCGTTATCATTCATAATTACAATCATCATTTATTTAAAGGAGTGGAAACAATATGTTTATCATACATGGAAGTTCTAGGGAAAATGGAAATACAGAGCAGCTAACAAATCTCATTACGAAAGATATAGTTAAAACACAAGTGCAATTACGTCATAAAAATATAAAAGCGATAAACGACCAAAGACATGAACCAAATGGCTTCCAACCAATTGATGATGATTACGAGGAAATGATTAAAGAAATGTTAGAGCATGATACGATTATTTTTTCAACACCTTTATATTGGTATGGTATGAGTGGGTACATGAAAAACTTTATTGATCGTTGGTCTCAAAGTCTTCGTAATAAAGATCTTCAATTCGCAGAAAAAATGAAAAACAAAAAAATGTATGTCGTAATTGTTGGTGGAGATCAGCCGAAAATTAAAGCACTACCTTTAATTTTACAATTTAAACATATATTCGAATTTATTGGAGCAACACTTGAAGGATATATTATTGGAACAGGAAATACACCTGGTGCAATATTGGAAGATCAATTAGCCATTCAACAAGCAAAGATACTAAACACAACATTAAAAAATAAGTAAGTACAACTAAAAGGAGTAAGAACTTGATTCCATTTTTACAACATAACCCAACGAAATTATGGTTTGGGAAAAATCAAATTGAACAATTAGCAAATGAAGTACAAGCATATCATCGTATCCTTATCGTTTATGGTGGCGGCAGTATTAAAAAAAATGCCAGATAAGGAAAGTGTAACAGATATTTTAGTACGCTCTTTTTAGTATTGGAGGGGACCTTGCATTTAGCTAGGTTCTTTTCTTATTTAGATTGAACTAGTAATGGATGAGTTAAAAGACTTAATTTGCGACTTCACTGACATTTTTATCAAAAAAAAGAACCTAATGAAAGGTTCTTTCAACTAAAATTGCATTTCTATCCAATTAAGTTCATTAATTTGGTGATCTACAACGTTACAACACATATTCGGGTTAATCGTATCAACATGTGAAATTGTAATAGAAGACATTGAAACCGAATATTTAACTGTATCAACAATGCTCATATTATTCATATAGCCATATCCAATCCCAGCAACTAAAGCATCTCCCGCTCCTGTTACATTAACGACTGATACGCCATCTGCTTGGATAATACCCTCTTCTATACCATTATTATAATAAATTCCTTCTGCATCTAAACTAATGAAGACATTTGTTACGCCTAAGTCTTTAAAATATTTGCCAGCTTTTCGTACATCTTCAACTGAAGTAATGTCAAATCCACATAGTACTTCAGCTTCATGTCGATTTGGTTTAATCGTATGAAAATATTGAATATAATCTCTTATTTTTGAAGCTTTTGAAGCAGAAACTGGATCTAAAATAAATTTAGTGTCATTATGGAAATTTGTTAATAAATAAGCTAAAATACTTGGATTATCCGCGTCAACTACCATATATTCGGCATTTCGAATCACATCTGCTTTGGAGTCTATAAACTCCATTGTAAAATTGTTTGTGATATCTAAATCTACTACCGCAGAGACCATTTCTCCACTTTCATTTAATATGGCTAAATATGTTGGCGTAGACTCACCCTTAATAATTAACGTGTCTTCCATATCTATATTCAGATTCTTTGCGTGATTTAACATGTTGATGCCATTGATATCATCACCAATTACCGAAATAAACTTTGTGTTTACGTTGATCTTCGCCATATTTTCAGCGATATTTCGGCAAACACCCCCAAACGATACTTTTACGCTGCCTGGATTCGAATCATATGGGCGATAATTTTTTTTCGTGAACCCGATAATATCACATATGGAAACACCAAATACTAATATATATGGATTAGAAGGATTTGTCATTTTGTCAGTCCTTTCACTTTAAACTGAAAGAAAAATAATTTGTTTCGATTCACCAATTATACCAGTATAATATATTTTTTATAAAGTATTTTTTTAAACTTATTTTCATCATTAATTTCTTTATTATTATTGACTAAAATTATTTTTAAGTATAATATTTATTCTTACGTTTAAAAAAATATATTTTACGTGGTTCGAGAACCTCCCACGAAAAAAAACTAAGGAGAAACAAAATGAAGTTAAAAACTATTACTGTAAATGGAGTATTTGCTGCATTATATATTGCAGTAACGTATTTTATTCAACCATTCGGGTTTACGAATGTACAGTTTCGTGTATCTGAAATATTTAACCATTTAGTCGTTTTTAATAAAAAGTACATATATGGAGTCGTTTTAGGCGTTATATTAGCTAATTTTTTCTTTTCTCCAATTATGGCTTATGATTTAGTCTTTGGTGTTGGCCAATCGATTATTTCTTTATTAATTACGATCGCGACATCAAAGTTTATAAAAGGCATTATTCCGAGAATGATTGTTAACACGGTTGTCTTTACGATTACTATGTTCTTAATCGCAATCGAATTAAAACTAGCATTTCATTTACCATTCCCAATGACTTATTTAACTACAGCAATTGGTGAATTTGTCGTAATGGTTGTTGGTATACCGATTATGTACTATTTAAATAAACGAGTAAAATTCGAACATCTTATTTAAGTAAAAAAGAGTTGTTTTCCAAATTGGAAACAACTCTTTTTATTATGTATTATTTGTCTTCTCTTAATAAATACTCATTTCCATCTTGATCGTAGAAATTAAACATAGAACCGTATGGCATTCTCATCAGGTCATCAACTTTTACACCATTTTGTTTCATTTTTTCATAAGCAGCTTCGATATCTGTAGTGCTAAAAAGTACAGTTGGATGAGCTACTTTTTCTGGTTTAAATTGTTCCATCGAAGGTTTAGAGTAAAGTACTAAAGTAGTAAATTCACTTTCGCTTGGAGCTACTTCAATCCATTTAGCATCTGGCCCCATTGGCATTTCAAATTTTAGAACAAACCCCATTTTATTAATCCAAAAATCTTTTGCTTGCTCTTGATCTTCAACATAAACAGTAACTTTACCAATTTTATTTATCATATAAAAATCTCCTCTACTCGTTAATTTTACTACCACTCTATTTTAACAATCATAAATTTGTAAAACAAACCGCTTAAGTATGAATGTTTACTTCATAGGGATGACTTTTTTCCTGTAGAAGCATTTTTATAAAACTATACCATATACTTTTTTTATACAGTACAAAGTAAGGGGGAAGTAATTTTGCCTAAAAACGTAATTTGGAATGATGTTGATGAATATTTTATTGAAAAACTCCTTCCGACTGATCCTATCTTAGAAAATGTATTACTTGCAAATCATCAAGCGGGATTACCTAGTATAGACGTGTCTCCTACTCAAGGTAAATTACTTTATTTATTAGCAAAGATTAAACGTGCCAAAAATATTTTAGAAATCGGTACATTAGGTGGCTATAGTAGTATTTGGTTAGCACGTGCACTTCCCGAAGATGGGAAATTAACTACTTTAGAAATTAACAATGAGCATGCAAAAGTTGCCAAACAAAATATCAAAGAAGCACAATTGCAAGATAAAGTCGAAGTGATCATCGGAAAAGCGTTAGAAACATTGCCATCTTTAAAAGAATCAAAACCTTTTTTTGACTTTATATTTATCGATGCTGATAAACCAAATAATCCACATTATTTAAAATGGGCATTAAAATTAGCAAGTTCTGGCGCCTTAATTATTGTCGATAATGTTGTTCGAAGCGGAGAGGTCATTAATGAATCAAGTGAAGATGAAAGTGTCAAAGGTGTCCGTCAGCTAATGGATCTACTCAGTACAGACTCTCGAATTGACACCACCGCTCTTCAGACTGTTGGGTTAAAAGGGTATGATGGATTTGTGATTGGGGTTGTTAAATAGTAATTCCTTTATGGGAGCCCACGTTTTGTTTTTGCATATTAATGAAGAAGCATGGCAAATAATAGTTGAAAAAGGGGTGCCCTTAATTCAGTTAACCTGAATGATGTGGCTCCCCTTTTTATTACATAACTCGCTTAAACATTTTCTCAAGCTCATACGAACTAAAATGGATTACGATCGGACGTCCATGTGGACATGTAAATGGATTGCTTGATTTTCTCAACGATTCTAATAGATTAAAAATCTCGTCGTTTGTTATATATTGATTTGCTTTTATTGATGCTTTACAGCTCATCATGATGGCTTTTTCTTCACGTAGTTTTTTTATATTAATTGTTCCTCGTTTTAATAGTTCTTGGATCATTTCATCAATTAATGTATCTTCTTGCCCTTCTGGAAACCAATTTGGATGTTCACGAATGACATAACTATTCGATCCGAACTTCTCGATAAATAACCCAACTTCTTGGAGTTCATCATGGTATTGGTCTAATAAAATAGCTTGCTCTGGTGATACATCAAATGTAATTGGAATTAATAAGGTTTGTAGTTCTGATGCTACTTCCCCTATTTTTTCCTTAAAATATTCATAGTAAACTCGTTCTTGTGCAGCATGTTGATCAATTAAATATAATCCTTTTTCGTTTTGAGCAATAATATATGTTCCGTGCATTTGCCCGATTGGATATAAAGGAGGTAGTTGGTCTATATTTTGCTCATCATATACATCTTCGTTCACAATAACTGTTTCTTCTAGTTTGGATTGATCGTCTTCATTAGCATTATTTGAAAAAACTATATCATTATTCATTTCATGTTTTTCAAAATAAAGACTCTCATAATCCGTTCGGTTTGATGAATCATTTTGAGTAGTTGAATCATATTCAGTTGATTTTTCTACATTGACTGTTTCTTTTGTCTCATTTGAGTAATTCGAACTAGTACTAAAACGCTCCTGAAGCGAGAAAGGTAATTTCTTTTCTACGTCTTCTTTTATAGAAGAATGTTCAAACGAAAATGTAGATTGTTCACTTATTATTTTTTCCTTAGGAGCTGTTGACTTTATTTCTGGAATAAGCGAACGACCCCTAAAAACTTTTTTTATACTTTCTGTAATTAATGTAAATAATTGATCCTCTTTACTAAAACGAACTTCTTGTTTTGTTGGATGGACATTTACATCGACTAATTGTGGGTCCATTTTAATAAATAACGAAACGATTGGAAAACGGCCAATTGGTAGCAAAGTATGATAGCCTTCGCTAATTGATTTGTTTACGCCATAATGTTTTACATATCTTCCATTAACATATAGTGAAATATAATTTCTAGTTGCTCTTGTATATTCAGGCATGGATAAATAGCCTTCAATTTGAAAGTCTAATGACTCGCCTTTAAAATGAACCATGTTTTTTGCAATTTGTAAGCCGTATAATGATGCAAGAATTTGTCTTGCGTCGCCATTGCCATTGCTACGAAACATTAATTTATCATTATGTTTCAAATCAAAAGCAATTTGTGGATTTGCTAATGCTAATCGATAGACAACATCTGTTACATTACTTAATTCCGTTTGGACCGTTCTCATATATTTTAATCTAGCAGGTGTATTAAAAAATAAATTTGAAACTTCAATACTTGTCCCTTTTGATTTAGCAATTTCTTTCTGGGATTGTAATACGCCACCTTTTAAAATTGTTTCAATTCCAGGTCCGTCCTCGGTTGATGTTTTTACTGTAACATAACTTACAGATGCAATACTCGGTAATGCTTCACCTCTGAAACCTAATGTACGTATTCGAAACAAATCATTTTCATCTTTAATTTTACTAGTTGCATGGCGCTCAAATGCTAGGACACTATCTTCCTTTGACATCCCTTCACCATTATCACTGACAAAAATTCGTGAGAGTCCACCGTCGTTAATCTCGACTGTAATACGTGTACTATTTGCGTCAATTGCATTCTCAAGTAATTCCTTCACAACTGATGCAGGACGTTCTACAACTTCACCTGCGGCTATTTGATTGGCTAATATCTCATCTAACTTCTGTATTTTTGACATTAGTGAACCTCCTCTCTAAATAGAATACTATACATTAAGAAAAGTTATAGTATGAGTGTTGAAATATAAATATTTTAACTGACTAGTATAAACTTATTTGTAAAAATGTGAATGTCGATGTCGTCATAATAGGTTTCAATTAAACGAATGAATAAAATGTAATTCATTCGTTTAATTGACTATTGTTTTTAAGATCATTATTGATCATATAGAAATTGATTGGAACGAAAGGTTGCCAGGCTTCAATGGGAAAGGAGGCTAAAGGAACCTCGCCCCATGGAAAGCGAGCAACCTGTAGTAGAAATACTTATTACCTATTAATATTTTTTAACTTGCTTTTGAAGTTCATATAGTAAATTAAATGCTTCCATTGGATTTAATTCTAGTATATTGATTCCTTTTAATTGATCAATGACAGGATGGTTTTTAACAACTTCTTTAACGACTGGTTGATGATCGTCAAATAAGCTTAACTGAGATTCAGCATCCTCTTTGTCTATTGTTTGAACAATTTCTTTTATAGGTACTTTACTATCTGCATTCTCTTTTTCTGCAACTTCAATTTCTTCTTTAACAAACGAATGATTAGTTGATTCTAAATCATTTAATAGTTCTTTTGCCCGAGTAATTACCTCTTTCGGAAGATTGGCTAATTCGGCAACGTGGATACCGTAGCTTTGATCCGCTGCACCTTCAAAGATTTTATGAAGGAATAATACTTTTCCATCTTGCTCTTTTGCTGCTACGTGAATATTTTTTAAATACTTAAGTTGATTTGCTAATACCGTCAATTCATGATAGTGAGTAGAAAACAGCGTTTTTGCTCCTATATGATCATGTATATATTCAATCATCGATTGCGCTAAAGCCATTCCATCATATGTTGATGTTCCTCTACCAATTTCATCAAATAAGATTAAACTTTTTTCTGTTGCATTCGTGATTGCATAATTAGCTTCTAACATTTCGACCATAAAAGTACTCTGCCCAGAAATTAAATCATCTGCAGCACCAATTCTAGTGAAAATTTGATCAAAAATAGGTAATTTCGCATATTCAGCAGGTACATAGCATCCAATTTGAGCTAATATACTTATTAAAGCAACTTGTTTCATATACGTACTCTTACCAGCCATATTTGGTCCTGTAATTAAAAATTGATGAGTATCAACATCTAAATTTGTATCATTCGGAATATACTCTGAACCTAGAAGTACCTTTTCAACTACTGGATGTCTTCCGTTCTTCACGATATATTCTCTTTGTTCTGTGAATGTTGGTCTTACATATCCATTTTTTTCACTTACTACAGAAAAACTTTGTAAAACGTCAATTTGACTAATTACTTGCCCTAATGTTTGAAGTCTAGATAAATATTGTTTTACTTGTTCTCTTATTGAAATAAATAACTCATATTCCAATCCAATCATTTTTTCTTCAGCTTCAAGAATCATTGTTTCTTTTTCTTTTAGCTCATTTGTTATAAATCGTTCTGCATTCGCTAACGTTTGTTTACGTTCGTAACGGCCTTCTGGAATTTGACTAATATTTGATCTAGTAACCTCAATATAGTATCCAAAGATTCGATTGTATCCAATTTTTAACGACTTAATCCCCGTAATTTCTCTTTCTCTTTGTTCCAATTCCATTAGCCAATTTTTACCGTTCTTACTAATGAATCGATATTCATCTAATGTTTTATGGAATCCATCTTTAATAATGTTTCCTTCTTTAATAGATAAAGGCGCATCTTCAATAATTGCATTCTCTAAAAGAACTTGAAGCTCTTCACATGGATCGATTTGATTAATTAGCTCATCGATCGTTTCATGATTAATTGATTTTAAAGCATGAATAATTGAAGGTACTGTTTGAAGTGAACGTTTTAGTTGTAATAAATCTCTTGCATTTACATTACCAAATGAGACTTTACCAGCTAAACGCTCTAAATCATATACATCTTTTAATAACTCCTTCAGGTCTTCACGGATAAAATAGTTTTCCATTAGTAATTCCACAATCGTCAAACGATGCTCGATTTGTTTCGTACTTACTAGTGGACGTTGAATCCATTTTTTAAGTAGTCGGCCACCCATTGCTGTTTTCGTTTCATCTAATAACCAATTCAAAGAACCTTGTTTGTTTTTTGAACGTTGAGTTTCAACTAATTCAAGATTTCTCATCGAATACATGTCCATATTTAAAAAATCATGTTGATGAATAACGACTATTTCTTGAAGATGAGAAAGTGTTCGTTTTTGTGTTCTTGATAAATAATTTAATAATCTTGCAGCAGTAGCTTTTAAACTTGTTTGATCAATAGATTTTACAACATTTGTAAACTCCTCTGATAAACGATCGTTCTCCTCAAACGAAACGGTAATTGAAAAACTTTTTTCAAGTGTTTGGATTGCTTTAGATGAAAAATCTTCATTTACGACTACTTCTTTTGTTCCAGTTGCTGCAATTTTTAAAACTGCTTCTTCTATTGAACCGTTAAGTAATAAAGCATTGCCTTCACCAGTCGTCAAATCAATCCAAGCTAAAGCATATGAGCTTGGTGATACTTCTGATAATGTTGAGATATAATGATTTTGCTTTTCGTCAATTGATCTACCTTCCATTTGCGTCCCTGGCGTAATCAATTGAACAACCTCTCTTTTAACGACTCCTTTTGCGACTGTTGGATCTTCGACTTGTTCACAAATAGCAACTTTATATCCTTTTTCAACTAATTGTTCTATATATCCAGCAGCAGAATGGAAAGGTACCCCACACATTGGAATTCGTTCATCAGTTCCTCCTGCTCGTCCGGTTAAAGTAATCTCTAAAACTTGAGATGCCTTAATTGCATCCTCAAAAAACATTTCATAAAAATCACCAAGTCTAAAAAATAAAAATGCATCTTGGTAATTTTTCTTTATATTTAAATATTGCTCAATCATTGGCGTATAAGTTGCCATTCTATCCACTCCATCAAAAAACTTTCTTCGCATATTATATCATATTTTGCGAAAAGGCTTGGAAAGTTCGAAAGTTAAGAAAAAGAAAACTTATAGGATGCAAAATCCTAATAAAACAAAAAAGCTAGGAAGTATCACCTCCCTAGCCTAGACTATTCTTCTTCGCCCTCTAAAACAAAATCAGGATCTAAATCTTCAAACTCATCATCTACGTCAAAGAAATCATCATCGTCATGTACACCATGCGGTGCAACAAGAACAACTATTTTCGTTTCACCTACAACTTCAACTAATACTTCTTTTTCTACAGTCACAATAAATCGATTACCATTTGGAGATATAATTGCATCTAAACAATTTGGATGTTTTAATGATCTAGCAATTACTTCACAATCTTCGCCAGTAAAATTTTCATCTCTGTGTCTTAATTTTACGACTTCATTATACTTAACAGCTTCAGGTACTACTTCTGTTTTCGTATTGTCACCATAGGAGTACCAAATATTAATATCATATTTACCAGATACTTCTACCCCATCTTTACATTTTTTTGCATCATATACATGGTTTATAACCCAGCAGCCTAAAATACTTGATGGAGTATGATTTGGTGTGATTGTATGTGTGACTTTGTTATATTTCTTGCCTCTTCCTACGACTGCCTTCGTTATAATCTCTCTATGTTCGCGTTCAGACATAGGTGTGACCCTCCTCGTTCCATTTTCATTTCATTCTATGCGTGACATATGCGGAATGTGTTAATGACATGAAAATTCTTTTATACAAGTTAAAAAAACATGTGATGATAAATTGTATGACGACAGCCTAATAAAGTTGACTCTATTTTGAAGAAATTAAAAAATAAACATAAAAATATGATAATTAGGCTATTTAGTTATTACTTTATTAGCCTTACATAAAAAAAAGACTCAAGGTCGCAAAATTAATTGCTTCCTTGAGTCTTTTTTATTAATGACCGCAGCTATCTGTTTTGCAAGCATCCGGTCCATGAGCTACTTTTGAACCTGTCTCACCGCTTAATAAGTTACCACCTGTTGACTTAATGATCTCGTCGGTTACACCATTTGAGATCGTGTGAGCGATTAATTGAAGTAAATCATTAACCTCTACTTGTGAAGATTGGAATTCTTGTACAACTGGAATTGATTCTAGTTTTTCGTTCAATTCTTCAAGTTCTTGTTCAACCTTTTTAAGAGCTTCTTTCTTACCCCAGTGCTCTAAATTAACTGCTTGTTTTTGTAATGACTTAATTTCTTCAATATAAGTTCTTACAGTTTCACTCTCGTTAATTTGCGCTTCAGCACGTTTAAAAAAGTCTACTTCTTCTGTTTCAGAAATCATTACTGCTAATTCTTTTGCGCGTTCAACGATATCAGTTTTTGTATATTTTCCCATTATAGCACCTCAACTGTTTCTTCTACTAGTTCACCATCTAATGACCAAGTTTTAGCTTTTGTAATTTTTACTTTTACAATTTGACCAACGATTGATTTAGGACCTCTAAAGTTTACAAGTTTATTATAAGGAGTATACCCAGCAAGTACATCAGGGTTTTTCTTGCTTTCTCCTTCTACTAATACATCAAGGACTTGCCCTTCAAAACGTTTATTAAATTCAGCAGATTTTTCATTCACTAGATTGTTAAGACGTTGTAATCTTTCCTTTTTGACACTCTCTGGTACATTATCCACCATTTTTGCAGCCGGTGTACCTTCACGTGGTGAATAAATGAATGTAAATGCTAAATCAAAACCAACTTCTTCATATAATGTCATCGTTTCTTCGAATTGCTCATCCGTTTCATTCGGGAATCCAACAATGATATCAGTTGTAAACGAAATATGTGGCATTGCCGTTTTTAATTTTCTTACAAGTTCTAAATATTGTTCACGATCATATTTACGTGACATTAGTTTTAGAACTTCAGAGCTACCAGATTGAACTGGTAAATGAATATGTGGCATTAAGTTACCACCTTTTGCTAATACTTCTATTAAATGATCATCAAAATCACGTGGGTGACTTGTTGTAAAACGAACACGTGGGATGCCAATTTTACGGATTTCATCCATTAAATGACCTAATCCATATTTACCATCATTTAAATCTTTCCCATAAGCATTAACATTTTGACCTAATAATGTAACTTCTTTGTAGCCTAGTCTAGCTAATTCACGAACTTCATTTATGATATCTTCTGGTTGACGACTACGTTCTTTACCACGTGTGTATGGAACAATACAGTACGTACAGAATTTATCACAGCCATACATAATATTAACCCAAGCTTTAATTTCACCACGACGTACTTTAGGAAGGTTCTCAATTACATCCCCTTCTTTTGACCATACTTCAATCACCATTTCTTTACTGAACATCGCTTCTTGAATAATAAATGGTAATCTATGAATATTATGTGTACCAAATACCATATCGATAAATGAATGTTTTTGTAAGATTCGATTAACAACTGCTTCTTCTTGAGACATACATCCACAAATACCAATTAATAAATCTGGTCTTTGAAGTTTTAACGGTTTTAAGTGACCAATTTCACCAAACACTTTATTTTCAGCATTTTCTCTAATAGCACATGTGTTTAATAGAATAATATCAGCATCTTCAGCTGAAGTAGCAACTTCATAACCCATTGTCGTTAAAATACCTGCCATAACTTCTGTGTCATGCTCGTTCATTTGACAACCATAAGTACGGATTAAGAATTTCTTACCAACACCAGAATTTCTCATTTCTTCAGGAATTTCGAAACCACGATCATACGTAACTTCTTCTTTACCTCTACGCTTTGCATCAGCTAAAGATGGAGCTTGGTAAACTTTTTCAAAATATTTACTATAATCTTTATCATTTTTATCTTTTGTATTATTTATATTAGTGCCTTGAAGGCGTTGTTGTTCATTCATGAAACAATCTCCTTTCTTCTCGAGCGTCCACACATTACTTAAGTATATAACGTTATTCTACAATATACAATGTGCGTTACGCAAAAAAGAAAGCTGGTAATAGTAGTATATTTGAATAATTTTATTCATTTTGAAAAATCAATTGTTAAAATAATAAAGCGCTTTATATGTTGATTTCCAATATAGGATTCTCAATTGTGGAAGTTGACCATAAAACCCTTTGAAACATAAAAAGAGGATCCATCAAAGGATCCTCTTCACGCTGTTGAAAAAAGAATTTGTCAATTAAATCTTGATAAGTAAGTTGTGTTTCAGTGATTTCCACTACAGGTTGCTCGCTTTCCATGGGGCGAGACCTGAGCCTCCTCGGCATTGCCTTGCGGGGTCTCCAATCATTTTCTTTATGAAAAATAATAATCTAAAAATAATAGAATTAGAATACTCAATTGAACGATGAATTACACTTTATTAATCAAATTCAAATCGAAACTCATGATGGCGACTTTCATATCTTTACAAATATTCACTGTCAAAAAGATGACCTATTAAATCTTAATCAGTTAATTAAAACATTTATATTTCAACCAATATCAATTATCAATAAAAGGACACATAAATAATAAATAGACTATTTTTCCTTGAAATTCAGTTAATGTTCCAATTGACTACAATATATTTCAACACACTGAAGAGGATCCATGAAAGGATCCTCTTCAGTTATAAATTTTTGCATTTTTGTTTACATCATAAAATAAACATATAAGTAGCTTAAAAAAGAACCTGTCCAAGAAACAATCGTAAAATTCATGACTATAATATTTTCTGACCAACCATATTTAATTCCATAATGAAAATGGATTGGGGCCAAAAGAAATAATCTTTTTTTTGTTCTTTTAAAGTAGAAAACTTGAAAAATAACAGAAAACTGTTCAGCTAAATAAATAAAAAACAATAACGGAATCAAGATTTCTACTTTTTCAATTATCGCTAAAAATGATAAAGAACCACCAATTGCCATTGAACCTGTGTCACCCATAAAAGCCTTAGCTGGGTATAAGTTATAAATTAAAAAACCAGCTAAACTAGCAATCATTATAAGACTAAAAATTTTCACTTCAATATGATCTGAAATCAAAAAAAAGAAAAAGAAGGTAGGGATTGATACCATACCAAGAAGCCCATCCATCCCGTCAGTAAAATTAATAGCATTAGCTGATCCAACAATAAATAAAGTGATTAGAGTCAAATACAACCATAATGGTAAAACGATATTGATAGAATCCGTAATCCGAAAGGTTGTGTCTAATTGAAAAAAGTTGATTAACACAATCAGTAAAAAAATAGTAAAAGAAAATTGAAAAACTAGTTTAGTTTTAGCTGATATTCCTCCTGGATCCTGTTTTGATGCTTTCTGGAAGTCATCAAGAAAACCAACGACACTAAATAAAATAAAGGTTCCAACTAAAAAAAGCATAAGAGGACTTGAATAATTAAGGAAAGCTACTAAAGTACCAATCAAAAATATACTTCCAAGCATTAAAGGAGTGCCCTTTTTATTATGGTGTTCAACAGGTAATTCCGCTCTTATCGGTTGAGTCAACTTTAGTCTTCTTAACGTAGCAATTAAAAAAGGTGAAAGAATACTTACCAAAATAAAAGTGATCAAAGCAGGTACGAGTGAGGATATCAAATTTTTTCTCCTTTCGATTATTTTCAATTAAGAAATTCGATAATATCACGTGATTCCCTTTATTTTCCTGATTTTTAATTTAAGAATTCAGTGTCACTAGTAATAAGAACCCCGATATTTATTAGGAGAAATAATCTTTTTGAATCGTAAATACGCCCAACCTTACCTCCTACTTGATAAATCGCCACTGTACTCATTCTTATTGCTATTTTAATATATCATTAACTTTGATTTTCCAAATCATATGATCATAACCCTTTTCCCAATAATCCTTTAATAAATAATTAGGTTCCCCAAATTTCTTTTTCCATATTTTTTGGGCATTACGATAACCACTATCTAAACAAAATTCTTCGATCCCTTTATCCTTTAAAGTAACATACATCTTATTTAATAATAAATTTCCTAAACCATTTTTTTGATAATCCGGATGTACAAATACAGTTCCGACCTCAGGCATTCCTTTCAATGCATTGTTTGTACAGTTTAAAATAAGATCACTTGCTGGACCATATTCAATCGAACCAATAATCTTTTCGTTATCTAAAGCAATCAAAAAATATCGTTTTTCACCATTACTTTCAAAATCATTTTCTAAATATTTTTCTTTTGTTTCGATTTCATCATTCAAACTTTCCACTTGATTGCTAATACCTTCTTTTGTAAAAGTGTCCGTAATCACTATTTTAAAAAATTGATTTAACTCTTTCATATCCTCTATTTTCGGCCTTCTTATTATGATATTTATCATCAAAAACACTCCTTACTACAAATTACTTCAACAGTAAATGGTATTATCCTTCATCTCATTGTCAGTATGGTCATCTATTAAAATTAGGCCCTGTTAAAATAGATTGTTAATTTTTGAACAAAAATTAACCACAAAAAATTGTGGACTTTGCTTATTATTCTTATGCAACTAAAGCACTGCTTTAGTTGAACAACTCATTGGTTTTTAAACTCATCAAAAGATGTCATCAATCTCAATTAAGTCCCATATTTCCTTTATTAGTTTCTCATCTAGTCTCACTTTTTGAAGTAAATCTTCAAGATCATCTCCAATGATTTCACTGGATGAGTCATAAAACTTCCAAAACATAAATAGACCAGTTCCACGACCAATATAGTAATTGTCATTTTTATAACTAAAGTGAATTTCACTACCTATGCTTAAATCTTCAAGAAATTCTTTATAACTGTATTGTTCCATCTGCTTGAACTCCTTTACTTCAACTAAAGAATCAGTTCGTATTATAAGGTTTAGGCCTTTTTAATGATAAATCCAGCTAAGATTCCTCCGATAAGTGTAATTAATCCACCAAAAATACCATGGATATAACGATTATCCCAATGTATATTATTACTTAATATTGTATCTACAATCGCATAAAATGCTGCCATAAATGCAATTTGAGAAATACTCATTTTCCCCTTAAAGACTCCCATTGTTTAGTAACCGTCCTTCCGAAATCCGATCTGTATTTTATTAGTATATATACTTCGAGATCTTTTTAAATTTACCTTTTTCCTTTTTCCACTAATCTGTCATTTTTCAAATAAGAAAATCAACATTATTTTATAACAGAGCCTAAAATTAAAATAAAAAAACTCCTCAAAAATGAGGAGTTTTTCTTCTTATTACATGAATTCAGCAACTAGTTTTTCGAATTGTGCTTTTTCTAATTGAAGTTCTGATTCAACTAATGGTGTTTCACTGTATCCTGAAATTAATTGTTGGTATGATTTTTGCTCTTTGTTTTGGTAGATCAGACCAGTTACTAGACCTTTATTTTGCATTAATGTTTGCATAGCCATTTCTTTGTTTGATGGATCATATCCTTCAACATCAGAAAGTTTAACAAGATTTTCTTTAAACCAGTCATATGTGTTTACTTTATTGTAAGTTACACATGGACTAAATACGTTAATTAAAGAGAAACCTTTGTGGTTAATACCTTGCTCGATTAATGAAGTTAATTCTTTTAAGTCACTTGAGAAACTTTGAGCTACGAATGTTCCACCAGCTGTTAATGCCATTTCCATTACTGAAAGTGCAGATTCAACAGAACCTTGTGGTGTACTCTTAGTTTTGAAACCTACATCACTACGAGGTGATGTTTGACCTTTTGTAAGACCATAGATTTGGTTATCCATTACGATATACGTAATGTCGATGTTACGACGAATTGCATGGATTGTATGACCTAAACCGATAGCGAATCCATCACCGTCACCACCAGAAGCGATAACAGTTAGATCACGGTTTGCCATTTTTACACCTTGTGCAATTGGAAGTGAACGACCGTGGATACCATGTAAACCGTATGAATTAATATATCCAGAAATACGACCAGAACATCCAATACCAGAAATTACTGCAAGGTTATCAGGTTCTAAACCAACATTTGCTGCTGCACGTTGGATCGATGCTTGTACAGAGAAATCTCCACATCCTGGGCACCAGTTTGGTTTAATATTATTACGAAATTCTTTAAATGTTGCCATTTAGAACAACTCCTTCCTTGCAAGTGTTGTAAATTTCTTTTGGTAAGAAAGGATTTCCATCATATTTTAGTAAGCTTGAAATCTTTTCTGCGTGACCACAATTCATTTTAATAATGCTTGCTAATTGACCAGTAGCATTATTTTCAACAACGATTACACGTTTAGCTTTTTTAAGCTCAGGCATTAATTCGTTTGTTGGGAATGGGTGTATTAAACGGATATGAGCATGGTTAACTTTGATACCATCTTGCTCTAAACGAACCATTGCTTCTTCGATCGCACCACGAGTTGAATTGAAACCAACTAGTAATACATCAGCATCTTCGTGTTTAGAGTTCACTAACACTGGGTTAGGGAATTTTAGGTTATTTAATTTACGCATACGTTTATCCATTTGTTGATTACGGTTAATTGGTGATTCTGATGGTTTACCCATTTCATCATGCTCAACACCAGTTACGTGGTGAATTCCACCTTTCATACCTGGTACTACACGAGGAGAAACTCCATCTTCAGTCACTTCATAACGTTTGAAGTACTCTTTGTTTTCAGATACAGGTAATTCTTGTTTGTAATCAAACTTACCACGGCGAATTTGTACTTTTTCAAATTGAAGTGGCTCAACAGTTTGTTTACCTAAAGAAAGTTGTAAGTCAGTAATTACGATAACAGGCACTTGGAATTCTTCAGCTACGTTAAACGCTTCCACCATATCGTAGAATCCTTCTTCTACTGTACTTGGAGCGATTACTACTTTTGGAATCTCACCGTGAGTTCCGTAAATCATAGCCATTAAGTCTGATTGTTCTTGTTTAGTTGGAAGACCAGTACTTGGACCACCACGTTGAGTATCAACGATAACTAAAGGAACTTCAGTCATACCAGAAAGACCAATTGCTTCCATCATTAATGAAAGACCAGGACCTGCAGATGATGTTAATGTACGAACACCAGCATAGTTAGCACCGATTGCCATTGTACATGCAGCAATTTCGTCTTCAGTTTGAATAACTGCTCCACCATATTGAGGTAATTTTTTAATTAAGTATTCCATAATTTCAGATGCTGGCGTAATTGGATACGCTGCCATAAAACGAGAACCACCAGCTAATGCACCCATTGCGATTGCATCGTTACCGATTAGGAACATACGTTTTTTACCATCAGCTTCTGCTAATTGCATTTTATTTACATTCACGCCAAGCATTTCTCTCATTTCTTCTGCTCCACGTGCGATTGCTTCTATGTTTTTCTCAACAATTTGTTGACCTTTTTTACCAAAAATTTCATCTACAACTTCTCTGAAAACTTCAATTGATAGACCTAAAATTGCACTTGAAGCTCCAACTGCAACCATGTTTTTCATTAATGAAGTTCCTAGTTCAGTAGCTAATTCTGTAAATGGAATTGAATAAAGTGTTACGTCAGTTGAATCTGGAATTGTCGGATTAAATTTAGCATCAGCAATTACAATACCGCCTTTGCGTAATTCATAAAAGTTTACATCGATTGTTTCTTGGTCAAATGCTACTAAAATATCTAAGTCATCTGAAATAGCACGAACTTCAGTTGTACTTACACGAATTTTGTTATTTGTGTGACCACCTTTAATACGAGAAGAGAAATGACGATATCCGTATAAGTAGTAACCTAAACGGTTTAACGCAATTGCAAAAATCTCACCTGTACTTTCGATACCTTCACCCTGTTGTCCTCCAACTTTCCACGAAAGTTGTTCAATCATTTCCTACACCCCTTTGAATGCCCTCATTCGTAATAAATTAAATTATAAATGGATAATTTTTTTGCATATCATTCATTTTATTATAAAAGAATGAAAGCGATTTAAAACATATCTTTTGATATGAGTTAATTCGCTTTCAATTCTAGACCTATTAACCGAAAAAATCAATGATTTTGAAAGAAATTATTCCTTTAATTTTTATATTTTTATTATTCTGAACAAGTAACATGTTATTTGTAATGTATATATGATGAATAATTCTCATACAGAAAGCCTTTAACCTGTTGTTCTGTATAGTGTTTAAGCAATTCATTTGTTAAATTTTGATAAAGTCCTACGTGATGTAAATTTGTCGGATGAGTATCGATTCCATCAAAATCTGACCCCATCGCGATAAATTTTTCTCCACCTAGTGAACACATATAATCGATATGTTTCAGAATATCTGAAATAGATGCACTACCTTCATCAACTAAAAATGTTGGGAAGAAATTAATCCCTACAATTGCTCCTCTATTAAACATGGCTTTTAGCTGATCATCGTTTAAATTTCTTGGATGTTTACAAATCGCTTTAGCATTTGAATGTGTTGCAGTTGGATATTTTGCTTGCTCAAATGCATCCCAAAACGCGGCTTCAGTACAATGAGAAAGATCACACCACATATTATGCTCATTTAAATAATGAACTACACTTCTTCCAAAATTAGTTAAGCCCCCATTTCTTTCTTCAAGAATTCCATCTGCAGCCTCATTGGCATAATTCCACACTAAACCGACACTACGTACGCCAAGACGATGTAAAATCTTTAAGCGATTAATATCACCTAAAAGTGCGTCACAACCCTCTAGCGTCAAAATAGCACCCATTTCGTGACTTTTTAATCCAACTTCATCTTCTTTTGTTCGAATAACTTTTATGTGATTATTTTCAGTTGCTACTTTTTCATAAAAAAGTGTGACACATTGAAGAGCTGCATCAAATTTAATAAGTTTATGTACGTTTTCGGGAATATAAATGGCATAACATTGTATTTTACTTTTCCCTTGTTTTAATCGATTAACTGAAACTTGTAATGAATCATCATTTTCGAAATTGATCCAAGGTTTTTCTAATAATTTCATCAATACATCACAATGAGCATCAAAAACTTTCATAATATGAACATCCTTTCATTTTTTTGACTTTTGAAACTAGTGTAACATATTAATAAATTCAATATTAAAAGTAATAATTATACGAAAAAAAACTCGTCGACTGACGAGGTTTTAGTAGGGGCTAAAGTGAAGCCCCACTTTTTTTAAATTTGCGAAAATCTTAATTGAAAATAAAACAACCTGTCGCTTTAGGCTAACAGGTTGTTATTATTAACGAGGCTCTACGATTAATTTAATCGCTGTACGCTCTTCCCCATCGATTTGAATATCTGTAAATGCAGGGATACAAATAAGGTCTACACCACTTGGTGCAACAAATCCTCTTGCAATTGCAACTGCTTTTACAGCTTGGTTTAACGCGCCAGCACCAATTGCTTGAATTTCTGCTGAACCACGCTCTCTCAATACACCTGCAAGTGCTCCTGCTACAGAATTAGGGTTTGACTTTGCTGAAACTTTTAATATTTCCATTCCTGATCCTCCTTGTACTTACAAAGCTATTATTGTGTACAATAAAAACTATTCTCGATAACAAGAAGTTATTCCTGCAAATATTTAAAAGTTTTTTAAAAATTTTCACAATTCTTTTAATTAAGTTTTATAGCTCTTGATGATCATCATTTATTTGTATTCTTTTAATTGATTTTGCTAGTCCATTTTGTTTGTTCAACTCGATGATTACACCACTAAGCTGGCTTCTACCTTCATCCACTTCGAATCTCACTGGTAAGTTCGTTAAGAATTTTTTAATAACTGCTTCTTTCGTAACGCCTAGAATTCCATCATATGGACCAGTCATTCCAACATCCGTAATAAACGCTGTACCAGCAGGTAAAACTCGCTCATCAGCTGTTTGAACATGTGTATGTGTCCCTACAACAGCTGTGACTCTTCCATCCAAATACCAGCCCATAGCAATTTTTTCACTTGTTGCTTCAGCATGAAAATCAACAAAAATGATGTTTGTTCGTTTTTTAGCGATTGTTATTAGCTCATCAGCTTTTTTAAAAGGGCAATCAAGTGGTGGTAAAAAAGTTCTTCCTTGTAAATTGATAACAGCTATTTCAACGTCATTAAAATTTAAAAATACTAATCCATTACCTGGTGTACCCTCAGGGAAATTAGCAGGTCTAACTAAGTATTTTGCTTGATCAATAAATTCAAAAATATCTTTTTTATCCCATGCATGGTTACCAAGCGTTACTGCTTGTGCACCTAATTCTAAAAATTCGCGGTAAATTTTTTCCGTTATCCCTTTTCCATGTGCTGCATTTTCACCATTTATGATTGTTACTGAAGGGTTATACTTCCTTTTTAAAGCTTGAATATTCGCCTTTACCATTGCCCTACCATTTGAACCAACTACATCGCCTATAAACATTATTCTCATTTCATTACATCCTTCCAACTTGCCACTGTAAACACACAGCATTTGTTTTTACTTTTAGATTACCCAAAAATACGAAAAGCCCCATTACTAGCACAATCTGAATCATTCATCTATGCCATTCAACTAAGATTCATTTCAGATATGTATTAGTTGGAGCTATTTTTTAAAAATACTTTATTTTGTTACAAAAAGAAAATAAAGTGGCATATACCACTTTATTTTGCATACTCGACTGCTCGAGTCTCACGAATAACCGTAACTTTGATATGACCTGGATAATCCAGTTCATCCTCAATACGTTTTCTAATATCTCTCGCTAATCTATGAGCTTGTAGATCATCAATAGTATCTGGTTTAACCATAATGCGTACTTCACGACCTGCTTGAATAGCGAATGATTTTTCTACACCTTCGTACGATTCAGAAATCTCTTCAAGTTTTTCTAAACGACGAATATAGTTTTCTAATGTTTCGCTACGTGCTCCTGGTCTAGCAGCAGATAATGCATCTGCAGCTGCTACAAGAACAGCAATAATTGAAGTTGGCGCAGCATCTCCATGATGAGATGCAATACTATTGATTACTACTGGATGTTCTTTATACTTAGTTGCTAATTCAACACCGATTTCAACGTGACTTCCTTCTACCTCATGGTCAATTGCTTTACCAATATCGTGAAGTAAACCTGCACGTTTTGCAAGCTTAGTATCCTCACCAAGTTCAGCGGCCATAAGTCCAGCTAGGTTCGCTACTTCCATCGAATGCTTTAACACATTTTGACCATAACTAGTTCTAAATTTCAGACGACCTAATATTTTAATTAAGTCAGGGTGAATTCCATGAACACCAACTTCAAAAGTAGTTTGTTCACCGACTTCACGTATGTACTCATCTACTTCTCGTCTTGATTTTTCAACCATTTCTTCAATTCGTGCAGGATGGATTCGACCATCTTGTACTAATTTATCTAGTGCAATTCGTGCAGTTTCACGACGAATTGGATCAAAACCTGATAATATGACAGCTTCAGGCGTATCATCAATAATTAAATCTATACCAGTTAACGTTTCTAAAGTACGTATATTTCGTCCTTCACGGCCAATAATACGACCTTTCATTTCATCATTTGGAAGATTTACAACCGAAACAGTTGTTTCAGCAACATGATCTGCAGCACATCGCTGGATTGCTAATGATAAAATATCTTTTGCTTTCTTATCTGCTTCTTCTTTTGCTCGAGCTTCTGTTTCTTTTACTAGTATTGCTGTTTCATGGGATAATTCATTTTCGACTTTAGTAAGTATTAATTGTCTTGCTTCTTCACGATTTAAGCTAGAAATTCTCTCTAACTCTTCTTGTTGAGCAGCAATTAATGCTTCTATCTTGCTTTCCATTTCTTCTATCTGCTGTTGTTTTAAAACAAGAGATTCCTCTTTTCTTTCAAGAACAGACTCACGTTTTGAAAGTCCATCATCTTTACGATCTAAGTTCTCTTCTTTTTGCATTAAACGATTTTCTGACTTTTGTAGTTCACTACGACGGTCACGAATTTCGTTTTCTGCATCTGTACGAATTTTGAAAATTTCGTCCTTTGCTTCCAATAAAGCTTCTTTTTTAATTGTTTCTGAATCACGTTTTGCATCTTCAATAATTTGATTTGCATGATTAGTTGCGCCATTTATTTTAGCTTCTGCAATGGACTTACGGACAAAAAATCCGACAGCATAACCGACTCCGAATGTGGCAAGCAATGCGAAGATGATCAAAATTATAGTATTTGCACCCATGATTTCACCTCCTCTTGCTATTTAGTTAGTTTCATTTTTGTCGGCTGTTATATTGTATAAATAATTGCATCAACACACAGCACACTTCAATTCAATTTTTCACAAAATAGTAATATTTTTTTAGAATATACACTTAAATATTAAATCTCTTACCAAATGATGTCAAGCCTTGTAACTCGCTTACTTACTTGATTTATCAATATTTATTACATTTTTACTAGATTTCATACATAAGAATCCAAATTTTATTCATTAATTTATTTATTAAGAACTCATTAATTAGTTAATTGAATGAATTTTTCAATACTACATATAAACATAAATACCTTTAATAACAGTACAAAAAAAACAGACAACAATCTATTTTTTTCTGTCTAAAAAAATTAAAGACATAAGAAAATATAAAAAAAATGCAGGCACTTTTAATAAGCGCCCGCATTTTTCTGTCGTTCTAAACTGACTTATGATTACTCATTTAATAAAGAGAATTGTTCTTCATCATCTGTTTCTGTTACAGTAACAGGGTTATCTAAACCATGGTGAAGACGGATTGATTGTTTAATCGTATCACGTATTTCTTTATTTTCTTTTAAGAATTGCTTAGCATTCTCACGGCCTTGTCCAAGACGCTCTTCATTGTATGAATACCATGCTCCACTCTTAAGAACGATATCTAAATCAGATCCAATATCAAGTATTTCTCCTTCTTTAGAAATACCTTCTCCATACATAATATCTACATCTGCTTGTCTAAATGGTGGTGCTACTTTATTTTTAACTACTTTAATCTTTGTTTTGTTACCTACAATATCATTACCTTGTTTTAATTGCTCAGCACGGCGCACTTCTAAACGGATTGTAGAATAGAATTTTAACGCACGTCCACCTGGAGTCGTTTCAGGATTACCAAACATAACCCCAACTTTTTCACGAATTTGGTTAATGAAGATTGCAATTGTTTTTGACTTGTTAATTGCACCAGAAAGTTTACGTAATGCTTGAGACATTAATCGTGCTTGTAGACCTACGTGAGCATCACCCATCTCACCTTCAATTTCAGCTTTTGGAACTAATGCAGCTACTGAATCAATTACGATAATATCAATTGCACCACTACGTACTAATGCTTCAGCGATTTCAAGTGCTTGTTCACCTGTATCTGGTTGAGATAATAATAACTCATCAATGTTTACACCTAATTTTTGAGCATAAACCGGATCTAATGCATGCTCAGCATCTATAAACGCCGCTTGTCCTCCATTTGCTTGAACTTCAGCGATTGCATGTAATGCTACAGTTGTTTTACCTGAACTCTCAGGACCATATACTTCAATAATTCGTCCTCTTGGATATCCACCTACACCTAATGCTACATCTAGTGCTAACGATCCACTAGAAATAGTTGAAATTTGGCGATCAGTTTGTTCTCCAAGTTTCATAATTGAACCTTTACCGAATTGTTTTTCGATTTGTTTTAAAGCCATATCTAATGCAGCTTGACGATCACTCATTTAGATTCCTCCTTCAGGATTCATTTATCTCTTAACTATATAATAACTGTTTTTTGTTCGTTTGCCAACAAAAAAATAGAACGTTTATTCGATTATTTTCGTATTTAAACTTTATTTTTAAAGAATAGAAACGCTTGTTTCGTATTTTACGGTCTATAAAACTCGATTTTTATTAATATCGAAACTATAAAATTAAAAAACTCGGCTAAATTAACCGAGCTTTTATATTATAAAATATTCTATTTCAATTTATAAGTCTTGACTTTCGAAACTTGAATTAATTAATTTAATCAACAAGTTCGCGCCATTTTTAACACTAGATAATCTAATTTGTTCTCTAGTGCCACTGAATTGAAATTCTTTTACGATTGATTCAGAATCTCCAATTTTAATACCAATAAATACTTTTCCTACTGGCACATCTTCTAATGGAGACGGTCCTGCTTCACCAGTAAAACTAATTGAAACCGTACTTCCTGTTAATCTTTGAATATTTTCAACTAGTGATTTTGCACATTCTGCACTTACTGCTCCATTTTTATTAAGAATGTCTGATGGCACGTTTAAAAGATTTTGTTTCATTTCATTAGAATAACAAACAACACTACCTTTAAAAACAGACGAGTTCCCAGGAATATCTGTCATTCTTTTACTGAAAAGACCTCCAGTTAAACTTTCAGCAGCAGAAATAGTCAGTTTAAAATCTTTTAACTTTCTTGATAAAACTGTAAACAAGTTTTCACTATTTGTACCATATATAAACTGTCCAACACGCTCACGTATTTTTTCTTCAGCTTGACCAATTAGTTTTTCTGCCTCTTGTTCATTACTAGCACTTGCAGTAACTCGAAGCATTACTTCACCCTCACTCGCTAAAGGAGCAATTGTTGGATTTGATTGATTTTCAAGTAAATCAAGAATTTCAGTTTCTAAAAATGATTCGCCGATCCCAAAAAACTTAAGTTCTTTCGAAACAATCGTACTTGCTTCTTTTCCTTTTAAAAAATAAGGAATTAGTTCTTTGTCAACCATTGGAATCATTTCTTTAGGTGGTCCTGGTAATAATACATATTGTTTATCTTTCGCTTCATAAACCATTCCAGGTGCCATACCGTTTTTATTCAATAAAACATGTGCATTATTAATGACTAATGCTTGTTTTTTATTATTTTCAGTCATTGGTCGATTTACTTTAACAAAATACTGTTTTATATACTCTAGTGACTGATCATGGTAAACAAGTGTCTCTTGAACATATTCTGCGACAACTTCTTTCGTTAAATCATCTTTTGTTGGTCCTAGTCCACCAGTTAGAATGATTAAATCACTTCTTGATGAAGCAATTTCTAATGCACTTTTAAGACGTTCAGAATTGTCTCCTACAACTGTTTGGAAATGATGGTGATATCCTAATGCAGATAAATGTTTAGCTAAAAATTGAGCATTTGTATTTGCAATTTGGCCTAAAAGTAGCTCAGTACCTACTGCGATGATTTCAGCACGCTTCATATCATTTCCCCCTACTATTTTAAATTACATTGATTTAAGAAGAACATCTCTATTTTTATAAAAATAATCCCAACCAGAATATACTGTAAAGAATAATGCAACCCAAAGTGCTACATCCGCAATCGAAAATGGTAAGAAATTCAATGGGAAGTCGTGTAAGAAATAGGCTGAAATCGCAACTATTTGAGCCCAAGTCTTAATTTTACCTAGCATTGCAGCAGCATGTACTTCTCCAGAGCCAGCTAAAATGAGACGTAAACCGGTTACAGCAAACTCTCTACTTATTATGACAATCGTAATCCACGCAGGAACATAATGAAAATCTGTTAGAATAATTAATGCCGAACAAACGAGTAATTTATCAGCAAGTGGGTCTAAAAACTTACCAAAATTAGTAACTAGATTATATTTTCTTGCGTAATAACCATCTATAAAATCAGTAACAGAGGCAATAATAAAAATTGCTGCTCCTATTAAATGATTAACTGGTATCGAATCACCCATTAATGTAACTTTTCCCCATCCAAAATCAATTAAAACGGCAATCATAAATAATGGAATTAAACAAACCCTTGACACTGTGATCTTATTTGGTAAATTCATGGTAAAACCCTCCAAAACTTTCTAAAAAATGAAGCATTTATAATAAATGAATAAAAGCCATCTTAAAGATGACTATTGATTCATTTTTAAATTTTTAATCGTAATTTTTTGGTGAACAGCATTTGTTGGACTAACTGGATATTTAAATACCTCATCGTTAATTCGTAGCTCAACATTATTAGAAGCACCAATATTTACAGTTACTTCGTTTTCATCTGTTAAGTCGTAGTTTTGAGTTTGTCCTTGTTTTAAAATTCCTGAATAGAACATTTTCCCATCAGCATTTTTTAAATCAACATAACTTTCACCATTTGCAACTACTTCTAATTTAAATACATCCGTACCAGATAAAGAAATAGTAGTACGTTTACCCGCTGCAGAGTCAACAGTAATTTTTTGTGCTGGTGTTTGCTCAGTCACATCATTTTTCGGTTTCTCTGTTTTTTTCGTATTATTATCTTTTGCCTGATCTAGCGCATTATTTTTCGGTTTTTCAATTTCAGAATTAGAGTTAGATTGAGTTTGATTCGTATCCGCAGATTTATCATCATTTTTTGACGGGAGCATCATATAAATAGCAATGCAAATTCCCATGATAAGAATCGCTACTAGAATCCTTGGTAAATAATCCATTATTCGTGATGACTTAACATTGCTTAATGGTTCTTTAAGCTTTGATGATCTACTAGGGATTTCTTCATGCTTCACTTCTTCTATTGTATTTGCCACTGTTGATTCCTCTACAACTGGCTTTTCATTTAGAAATCCAGAAACGTCAACACCAATTGTTTCTGCATATTGTCTAATAAATGCGCGAACATAAAATTGCCCTGGTAATATTTCATAATTACCTTCTTCAATTGCTTCGAGATAACGTTTCTGAATCTTCGTCAACTCTTGTACATTGTCAATTGATAAGCCTTTCGCTTCTCTTGCTTCTCGTAAAAATTTTCCTAATTCTGTCACAAGTTACACCCCAACTAACTTTAAAAATCAAACATTGAGAACGAGTTGTGTCCATTTTTATCCATTTGGTCTACAAGTTCATATTTAATTTCTTCATTTTCATCATTTCTTAATTCGATTATGTAATCAAAATCTTCTAAAGAGTATTCAGTTTGCTGTACAAATACATCAGGATGCTCTACTACTTTCACAGAAGACATCGCCATAATTTCGCGAACCAATTGCCAATGTTGCTCATTCGCTCTTCTATGAGAAAGTATGCCATCAATAATAAATACATTTTCTGAATTATATTCGTCTTCTATTAATTGACTTCTTAATGTTTGTTTAATTAATGTTGATGAAACAAATAACCAGCGTTTATTTGCACATACACTTGCTGCTACAACTGATTCTGTTTTACCAACACGAGGCATCCCTCTAATTCCGATTAGCTTATGGCCAGGCATTTTAAATAACTCTGCCATAAAATCAACAAGCATACCTAAATCATCGCGGACAAAACGAAAAGTCTTTTTATCATCAACGTCTCGTTGAATATAAGTACCATGTCTCACAGCTAAGCGATCTCTTAGAGTTGGCTTTCTAAGTTTAATTATTGTTATATTGTCCATAGTATTTAAAATTGATTCAAATCTAGTAATTTGATCATCGTTATCGCAACCAAGTAACATGCCGCGTTTCATTGTGTCGACACCATTGATTGTTAAAATATTAATCCCTAGCATACCGATTAGTGATGCAATATCTCCAAGTAGTCCAGGGCGATTCTTATGTATTTCATACTCAAAATACCATTCGATTAACTCCATACCTATACCCCCTATTTGTTAACTACTTAACTCTACAATTAATAATAAACGATTTCGCCATAATATAAAAGGTAAAATATGTGAAATAAATAACTTTCGATAGGAAATTTTACTAAGAAGTATGCCAACCGCCGTTTACTCCAAGAATTTGGCCAGTAATATAAGAAGATTGTTCGGAAATAAGGAAATTTACTGTATTTGCAATTTCACTTGGAATAGCTAAACGATTCATCGGAATATCATTTGCAATCTCTTTTAAATCTTCTTCACTAAATGTATTTAACATATTCGTTTTTACGGCCCCTGGAGCAACGGCATTTACTTTTATTCCACTTGGCCCTAGCTCTTTAGCTAATGCCATTACATAGGCATTTTGAGCACCTTTTGTAGTTGAGTATAATACTTCACATGATGCACCAATTTGTCCCCAAATAGACGAAATAACGACGATACTACCAGATTTTTTTGCAACCATATTAGGAAGAAAATGATTAACTACCTTTATCAAACTTTTAATATGTAATTGAGTCATTCGATCAATTTCTTCATCACTTACATCGTTAATTAAACCTAAGACTGAAAAACCCGATGCATATACAATTGAATCAATAGTATCAGTAATTTGTGATGTTAAAATTTCAACGCCATTTTCAACTGATAAGTCCGCTTGAACGAATTGGCAATTTACCTTAAACTCATTAGCCAATTCAACCAGTTCATTAAGTGGCTCTTTCTTACTATTATAATGAACAACTAAATCATATTTTTCATTTATTAATTTTTTTGAAATTGCTAAGCCAATGTCACCACTAGCTCCTACTACTAGAATTCTTTTTCTCATTTATTTATAATCTCCATTTATGAAGTTTTAAAGCAGGATTAATAGTATTAAGAAATATAAAGGTTGAATAGAGGGGAATAGCTCTTAAAAATTTTTATTAATCTATATCAAAATTAGATTTTTTAATAACCATCAAATTTTATAAATTTCAAAAAGCATCCCATTAAAGGATGCTTTTAATTTATTTAATGAGGAAGAACAAAAAACTCACTCATATATTCTTCATTTATTAGATGACTAGCACTTTCTTTTAAATCCTCTACAGAAATTGATTGTAACACAGAAACAATATCAAATAAATGCATATCTAAGAACGCATATCGTGTAAATTGGTTTGCGATATATTCTGGAGAATTTAGCGAGCGTAAGAAGCCGCCAATTTTCTTTTTAACGACGCGATCGACAATTTCTTTTTCCCACTGATGATTTTTTGCGTCTAATAATACTTCTTTTATTTTTTCAGACAGTTTTTCAGGTGAAGTAGAATCTCCTCCAATGATTGCAAAGGCAAAACCATTTTCTGCTGAGTAATCATATGAGAACGTATCATCGATTAAACCATCCTCATACATTTGTTGATACGTATTTGAACCTTTACCAAATAAATAGTCAAGTAATACGGAAATGGATAATTCATGCTTTAATAATTCGCTTCCACCTTTAGGTGCTGAAAAATCTTTCACACCAACTAATACTTTCGATGATTGAACATTCATATGTAACACTTTTTTCTTCACTGCAGATTCAGGCGTTTCTTCTGGGAAAAATCTCTTTATTTCATTTGCATCTTTAAACGTTTTTTTGCTTTGATTGTCTTTAATTAAATTCATTGTTTTTTCAGGGTCTACAGGACCTACAACAAAAAACAACATATTACTTGGATGATAAAAAGTTTCGTAACAAGTGTAAAGTAATTCTTTTGTAATTTTTGAAATAGATTCAACTGTACCAGCAATATCTGTTCGAACAGGATGTTTACCATATAAATTTGCAATCATCCCAAAATATTGTCTCCAGTCAGGGTTATCTTCGTACATTTTAATTTCTTGACCAATAATCCCTTTTTCCTTTTCAACACTTTGATCAGAAAAATATGGATCTTGAACAAAATCAATTAGAGTCATTAAATTTTGTTCTACATTATTCGTTGCAGAGAATAAATAAGCAGTTCGTGTAAAACTTGTAAACGCATTAGAGGAGGCACCTTGTTTACTAAAAACCTGGAATACATCCCCATCTTTCTTTTCAAACAATTTGTGCTCTAAAAAATGAGCAATCCCATCTGGTACTACTAATTTTTCATCTTTTCCTAAAGGAATAAATTCAGAATCAATCGAACCGTATTTTGTTGTAAAGGTCGCATATGTTTTGTTGTAGCCTTGTTTAGGAAGAATATATACTTTTAAACCGTTTTCAAGTTCCTCGAAATAAAGCGTTTCATTCAATTGTTCAAAATACTTTTTTTCCATTATGCTCCCTCCTGACCTTTTAAGAAATAAGTTGTGTGAAGCTTTATTTTATTTGCTACAGCCACGATTTCATCTTTCGTAACTTTTTCGATTTCAGGGAACCAATCCTCAATCGGACGTTCATTTCCCGCAGCTTGGTCATTGAATAATGTTTCAATGATTCCATAAGCAGTGTCCATGCTTTCTAAAAGACTGTTTTTAATGACTAATTTTGTTTGGTCTATTTCTCCTTCAGTGAAATTTCCCTTTTTCATCTCTTCAAGTTGCTCAGCAATAATTGTTGTTGCTTTTTCATAATTTTCACTTGCTATACCTGACATAACCATTAAAATTGATTTATGACTTTCAAAACGAGAAGCAGCATAGTATGCTAAACTATTTTTTTCTCGAACATTAATAAATAATTTTGAATGAGAGTATCCGCCAAAAAGACCATTAAATACTTGAAGTGCAAAGTAATCAGGATCTTTAATTGAAATCCCAGTAGTATAGCCAATGTGTAGTTTAGCCTGATTTAATTTTTGCTCTTCAATTACTTCATTTGGAGAATTGACTGGCGTTGCTTTTGTTGTATCTACCGTTAATTTTTCACTAGTTGTGTTTCGAAAATTCTCTTCAACTAATTGTTTACATTGATCAAATTCAACATCTCCAACGATATAAAGATCAATTAAATCTTGTTGTAAAGCTTTTTCATAATACTTATAAAGTGACTCAGCTGTAATTGAATATACATCTTCTGTTTTTCCATTTGCAAGTAATGCATAAGGGTCATCCTTAAACATTTCTTCCACTAATCGTTGATTTGCAAATTTCAATTTATCATCATTAATTGACTGAATTCGCTGTATTTGTGTTCTTTTTTGAGTTTCAACATGTTTAGCTGAAAATACCCCATTTTCTAAAAATGGATTTTGCCAAATTGAAGCAATCAGCATGAGCGCTTCATTTAATAATGAACCTTGATTTGAAAGGTATTTTTCATTTGCAATGTCAATTGTAAATGACATAACATGATAATCACCTTTTTTAGAAACGTCTACAAAAAAGGTCGCCCCATATAATTCTTCTAATTTCCTTCTAATTTCACCATTTGTAGGAAGATCTTTTGTCCCACTTTGCAATACATAAGGTAAAATTCCGCGATACGATACTGTATCTTCTTCAAGTTTTCCACGGATTTTTAACGTAATCGAATTTGTTTTAAACTTTTCAGTTGTTACCACATGTAGTTTAATACCGTTAATATCACTATTTTTGTACTGTAACAAATTCAAATTGAACCCTCCTTAGTCAAATACTATTTACTCATGTTTATTTCCAATATCTTCATTGTATCTCTAATTTTACCAAAAATAAAACCTACTGCTTAGTTTACCCAAAATAATTAATTCAAATAAAAGATGAATTTTATTACAGAATTGAAAAAAGGCATTGTTCTTCTTAAAGAACATACCTTGTTAATTGTAAAAAGATCAAACTTTCTTAATTGAGATATATTTGGGGATGTATTGACAACATCATTTTAAACAGAAAAAAAGCTTCCTAATTAAATTAGGAAGCTTCAACACTTTTATTTATCGTTTACCTTTTTCATACGCAACACCAACTGATTTTGGTGCTTGAGATGATTTTGAGAAAATTACTAATGCAATTAAAGTTACTACGTAAGGGAATAACTTTAATGCTAATGGTGGAATATGAGCTAAACTTGGAATAACTTGCGATACATTGGCAATTGTTGTAGCAACACCAAAGAATAATGTCGCAGCTAAAATCCCAAGTGGTTTCCATTGACCAAAAATTAATGCAGCAATTGCTAAGAAACCAAGCCCTGCAACACTTCCTGTAAATTCGCCAGAGTATGTTACTAAAATAATTGCTCCACCTAATCCAGAAAATGCACCAGAAATAATAACACCAAGATAACGAATACGGTATACGTTAATACCTGCTGCATCTGCTGCTTGTGGATATTCACCACATGCACGTAGGCGTAAGCCTAAACGAGTTTTATAAAGTATAAATGTACTAATGATTAGAATTGCGATTACTAACCATGTTGTAGAATACGTGTTTTTAAATAATAAGTCTCCAAGAATTGGAATGTCCTTTAAAACTGGAATATCAGTACGTGTTATACCATTAATACTGATGTTTCCTGATCCAGTAATATTTCTTGCTAAGAAGATTGTTAAAGCACCTGCAATCATATTAATTGCGATACCACTAATTACTTGATCTGCGTGTAAATTAATACTAGCAAAGGCATGTAGTAAAGAAAATAAAGCACCAGTAAGAACTGCAACAAGAATCCCTACCCAGATTACCCAAACTTCACCTTGATGAGTTTCTTGAAGTTTTGAAATTGTTAAGGCACTAGCGAAACCACCAACGACCATTAAACCTTCTAAACCAATATTTACGACACCGCTTCGCTCAGAAAATAAACCGCCTAATGCTACGATTAATAATGGAATCGTATAGGCAATTGCATATGGGAAAATTTGTATAATTAAATCCATGCCTTATTTCACCTTCTCTCCTACATTGCTGTTTTTGTACTTACGTGATTTGGATACTCGATCGATTACTTTTTTAATTAAAATACTAGTTGCTGAGAAATAAATAATGATTGCAATGATAACATCAGCTATATCTGGTGGAATCGAAGTCATTGCACTCATAAAGCCTTTACCAGAATATAATAGTCCGAAGAAGATTGCTGAGAAAAATACGCCAATTGGTGTATTCATTCCTAAAAGTGCAACGGCAATTCCGTCGAATCCTTCAGTAGGTAAAACACCTATTTGAATTAATGATGCATTACCAGCATATTGAACAACACCCGCTAAGCCAGCAAGTCCGCCTGAAATCATCATTGATAAAATAACATTTCTATTTACAGAGATACCTGCGTATTCAGCAGCACTACGGTTATAACCTACAGCTTTTAACTCATATCCTAATACTGTACGATTAATAATAAATGAAATGATGATTACCATAATAACTGCAATAAATAAACCAAAGTTTATATATGAATCACCAAATAAATTTGATAAAAATGGCATTTTTAATGTTGCAGAATCTGCAAGCATTTTTGACTCTGTTTCTGTACTACCTTTAAAATATTGTGGTACTAAATAGTAAACTGTCCAGTATGCAATCCAGTTCATCATGATTGTAGAAACTACTTCATGAACATTAAATTTCGCTTTCAATAGTCCTGGAATAAATGCCCAAGCTGCACCCGCTAAAAAGGCTACAATTACCATAATCGGAACTAAGATCAGCGTAGGTAAATCGACAGTTAAACCAACTGCAGAAGCACAAAATCCTGCAAATAGCATTTGCCCAGCTGCACCAATATTAAATAAACCCGTTCTGAATGCAAAAGCAACAGAAAGTCCTGTTAGAACTAATGGAGTAGCAGTAGCAAGTGTATTTCCAATACGCTCTGGATCTTTTAATCCACCTTGGAATAAATAAGTAAACCCTTCTACTGGATCATTACCTGTTACAAAAATTAATAGTGCTCCAGCTAGTAAACCTAATAATATGGCAATTAAAGAAATGATTCCTCCCTTTTTCATGCCCCTTCACCTCTCCTTATACCAGCCATCATTAAACCTAATTCATCTTCATTTGTGTCTTTAGCATTAACGATATCAACGATTTCACCAGCGTTTACAATTGCAATTCGATCAGATAAATTTAAAACTTCATCTAGCTCTAACGAGATTAATAGGACAGCTTTTCCGCTATCTCTTTGCTCTATCAATCTCTTGTGAATATACTCAATTGAACCTACGTCTAATCCACGAGTTGGCTGACATGCAATTAATAACTCAGGCTTAAGTTCGATTTCACGACCAATGATTGCCTTTTGTTGATTTCCTCCAGACATTGATTCAACGACTGTTTTAGCACCTTCACCTGAACGTACATCGAATTCTTCAATGATTTTTTTTGCATGTTTGGCAATCGCAGCTTTATCTAACACCCCATATTTAGAGAATGGCTCTTGATTATAAATCTCTAGAACAACGTTTTCTTCAATTGTATATTCAAGAACAAGACCTCTTTTTTGACGATCCTCTGGAATATGTGCAATACCGCTTCTAATTCGATCGCGTATACTATGTTTTGTAATATCTTGATTTTTTAATAAAATAGAACCTTCTTCAATCGGTCTTAATCCTGTAATTGCTTCAACAAGTTCAGTTTGACCATTTCCTTCTACTCCGGCAATCCCAACAATTTCACCTGCTCGAACTTGAAGTGAAGCATTTTTTAAACCTAATACTTTTTTATTATTTTTTACACTTAGATTGTTAATATCTAATACAACTTCACCAGGCTTCGATTCTACTTTATCTACTTTGAAAGACACCTGACGTCCGACCATCATAGACGCCATTTCAGATTCAGACGTTTGTTTTACATCAACAGTACCAATATATTTTCCATGACGAATAACCGTACATTGATCAGCAACAGCTTTAATTTCTTTTAATTTATGTGTAATGATAATAATAGACTTGCCTTCATTAATTAAATTTTTAATAATCTTCATTAAATCTTGAATCTCTTGTGGAGTAAGTACTGCTGTTGGCTCATCTAGGATTAATACTTCTGCATTACGGTATAATGTTTTTAAAATTTCGACTCTTTGTTGCATCCCTACTGAAATATCTTCAATTTTTGCATATGGATCTACATTTAATCCGTAAGTTTTAGAAAGCTCTTCGATTCGTTTTGCTGCAGTCTTGATATCAACGACTAAACCTTTTTTAGGTTCAAGACCTAAAATAATATTTTCTGTTACAGTAAAATTCGAAACTAATTTAAAATGTTGGTGAACCATTCCGATTCCTAGTTCATTTGCAACATTTGGATTTGAAATTTTAACCTCTTTACCTTTTACTTTTATAATTCCTTTTTCAGGAGAGTACATTCCAAAAAGGACGGACATTAAAGTTGATTTCCCTGCTCCGTTTTCACCTAATAAAGCATGAACTTCCCCTTTTTTTAATCGTAGTGTAATATTATCGTTCGCTATAATGCCAGGAAACTCTTTAGTTATATTTAGCATCTCCACTACATATTCCATAATTTTCCTCCTTGTATATTACGAAGTCATTTATTTTTAAAGTTTAACTTGATTTCGAAATATTTTTCTCGATTTTATTCTTTAGGGAGGGTTTTTCTAAGCTCACCCGATACTCATGCCCTAATCAATTGGAAGCTTTACCAATATAAGTGCTTACAATTGATTAAAGTATGAATTGCTAAAATCATTTATAGGGTAGAAGAAGCATATAAAAGGATTTCCTTTCCTATGCTTCTTCTTTCATTTATTAATTACTTAATTAAACTTCCTCTTTCACTTGCTACTACAATTTCACCAGACTTAATTTTGTTAAATACTTCATCAACTTTTGTTAAAGTTTCTGAGCTTAAGTTTGGATTTTCTTTTGGTAAACCAATACCATCATTTTTAGCATCATAAGTTAAAGTTTCTCCACCAGGGAATTTTTTATCTTTTTCAGCTTTTACCATATCAGAAGCTGCTTTCGCTACACCTTTCATAGCTGAAGTTAAAATGACTGATTTGTTATCTTTATAAACACCATCAGCATACTGATCTACGTCAACACCAACAACCCATGCTTCTTTACCACTAGCCACTCTATTTTTAGCTTCAGTAATAGCACCTTGTCCTACTCCACCTGCAGCAGCGAAAATTGCTTTAACGCCACGGTCATACATTTGAGCTGCGATTTGTTGCCCTGCTGCTTTGTCTGTGAAGCTTCCAGAATACACTACGTTATTAGCTTTTAAAGAAATGCTTGTTCCAAGATTTTCGTTTGCATATTTAATCCCTTGTTGGAATCCCCAGTTGAATTTTTGTACTGCTGGAATTTCCATACCACCGATAAATCCAACATCACCAGTTTTTAATTGTACTGCTGTAGCAATACCAGCTAAGTAACCAGCTTCATGCTCTGCGAAGAAAATTGAAACTGTGTTTTCTTTAACATTTGGCGTAAAATCTTTAGAAGAGTGTGGTGTTCCATCGATAATGACAAATTTGTCATCTTTATATTTATCTTGCGCTTTATTAATTGCTGTTTCAAATTTATAACCTGGAGTGATGATAAATTTAAAGCCCGCATCATTTAAGTTTCCAATTTCTTTTAAATAATCAGCCTCAGTTTCACCAGCAGGTTTTAAGTATTTTGTATTCTTTTTAAGGTCGAAACCTAAATCTTTAGCACCAGCTTGAATTCCTTCCCAAGTACCTTGGTTAAATGACTTATCATCAATTGTACCTGAGTCAGTTACCATCCCTACTTTAAATGCACCTTTTACGTCTTTTGTTTCTCCACCCTTACCACAAGCACCTAAAATTGTACCTGCTGCTAAGGCCATAGAAAGAACAAGACCAGCTTTTTTCATCTTCATAAAAATTTTGCCCCCTTAAATTTTTATTTACATTTGTACTAGCTTGGTTTATAATCGTTACCTTAACGATCCACCTCCCCAATATTTAATGAAATTTCAGTAAACAATATTTGAAAACCAGCCAAAACTTATTTTTTGTAAATAATATTTTGGCTATACAATTTAATTTCTTTTTCTTAATACATTAAAACTGAACTGATCCGCTCTAAAGTAATTATTAGAATGCAATACTGGGCGGTTTAAATCGTCAAAATGTAGCTGTTCGATTAATAATAATGAAACATCTGGTTCACACTGTAATAAAGGAGAAACTTTATCGTGATAACCTATAGGTTCAATTCTTGCACTTGAATATTCGATATTTCGACCAGTTTCTTTTTCGATAAATGAAAAGAACGAATGATCTTCATAAGACGGAACCTGTTTAAAATAATTTGTCGGCAATTTATCAATGCAATAAACGACAGGTTCACCATTTGCTGTTCGAATTCTTTCTACTACGTGCATACGATCATCTTCTGTTATATTGAAGTTTTTTAAATCTTCTTTTGTAGGAACTAATAGTTTAGAAGAAAGAAAGATTGTACCAGGTTCTTTACCTGCATCAATAATCATTTCTGAGACACTACTTAATTGTTCAATGCCTGTCCTAAAAATTGGTTTCGGTTTGACGAATGTCCCGACACCGTGTCTTCTAACTAAAATATTTTCTTCTTCTAAAACTCTTAATGCTTCTCTTAATGTTGCTCGGCTTACTCCAAATATTTTAGATAACTCATACTCTGATGGTAACTTATGATGTGGCAAATAAATACCATTCTCAATATCTTGCTTTATTCGATCCATCACTTGGAGATAAAGTAATCTGGTGTCTGTTTTAATCTTCATTTCCCATCCCCCAAACTTCGGATTTCAGACATCAGTTGTTAGACATCTGTCGTATAATCCTTCTTTACTATACTGTTATTTTTTACTCATTTCAACACTTTTTTGTAAACGCTTTATTTTTTATTTCGTTAATGAATCATTTCTTCATATTTAACAAAAAAACTCCTATAATCTACTGTTCCACTTAGTGAAAAAGCTAGATTATAAGAGTTTTTGATTTTCATAAATATAAATCATTTCTCCATAATAATGCTTTTTCCCCATAGTATTGCAAATATTGGTTGCAATGTAGAAACTTCCGACCCATTATGTCGATATTATATGAGGACTATCCATTTATCTGAAGAAATAATATCATTCTATGTCTAAAAATGTCAACAATGTTTCGACAATTTTTTCTTTTTTGTTAAGACAAGGCTTGCTCATCTTCCACCGGTTTACTAATTAATACTTCCCTAGGTTTACTACCTTCATACGGACCAACTACACCATTATCTTCCATCGCATCAATTAATCTAGCAGCTCTTGTATAACCAATTCTAAATCTTCTTTGTAGTAGTGATACTGAGGCAGATTGCATATTGGTTACTAATTCAACAGCTTCATTATATAGATCATCATCCACTTCCGATTTCCCATCTTTTTCCTCTTTTACCATCATTTCTTCTTGGTATTGAGCCTTTTGTTGAGAGATTGAAAACTCGACTACTCGTTCAACTTCATCATCAGATAAAAATGCTCCTTGCACTCGGATTGGTTTAGAAGCACCAATTGGTTGGTATAACATATCTCCTCTTCCTAATAGTTTTTCTGCTCCACCAGTATCAAGTATTGTACGAGAATCTGTTTGAGAAGATACACTAAAAGCAATTCGAGAAGGTATATTTGCTTTAATAACACCTGTGATAACGTCAACAGACGGTCTTTGTGTCGCAATAATTAAGTGTATCCCCGCTGCACGAGCCATTTGGGCTAATCTAGTGATTGAATCTTCTACGTCACTTGATGCTACCATCATTAAGTCAGCTAATTCATCAACAATCACGACGATAAATGGTAATAAAGGTTGTTTCGAATCTGTCATCGCATTATTTTGTCTCGTTAATTCGTTATAACCTTCAATATTTCTAGTTCCTGAATGAGAAAAAAGCTCATATCTTCTTTCCATTTCACTAACAACTTTTCGTAACGCCTGTGAAGCTTTTTTAGGATTTGTTACGACAGGGGTTAGTAAATGTGGAATACCATTATATACATTCAATTCAACCATCTTCGGATCGATTAACATTAGCTTAACTTCAGATGGTTTTGCATTCATTAGGATACTAACAATGATTCCATTTATACATACACTTTTCCCACTACCTGTCGCTCCAGCTACGAGTAAATGTGGCATTTTATTAAGCTCTGCAAATACAGCATCACCGGCAATATCTTTTCCTAGCGATACAGCTAATGGATTTTGTAATTTCGGACTTTTTGCTTCGAGAACTTCTCTAAGTAATACAGTCGTTATATTCGTATTTGGCACTTCAATTCCAACAGCTGATTTACCTGGAATAGGAGCTTCAATTCGAATATCTTTGGCTGCAAGTGCAAGTGCTAAATCATCGCTAAGGTTTACAATACGACTAACTTTTACCCCTGCTTCAGGGTATACTTCATATTTTGTTACAGCAGGTCCATGATGTACTTTCGTTACAGTAGCCTTTACACCAAAACTTTGAAATGTTCTTTCAAGCTTGTCCGCATTTTCCTTTAATTTTGATTCATTTTCTCGTTTTTTAGCGCCTTTTGGATAGGCTAATAAGTCCATTGATGGCAATACGTAGTCTATCTTATCCTCGACTCCTACTTCTGCAACTGGCAATTCGATTGAATGATCGTCTTCATCTGCAAAATGAGCCTGAAGTTGATTTGAATTATTTGCTATGATCAATTCTGGTTCTTTAGGTGGCTGATATGTAGGAGAATATTCAATTTGAATTTCTTTTCTCGGCTCAATCTCAGCTTCATATGAATTATTAATTTGGTAATTTAAACTTTCAGCCCCTGACACTTCTTCATGACGATCATCGTCTTCATATGAATCTTTCTTTGCTTTTCTCTTTTGTTTAGCCTCAGCTCGTCTACTAGTTGTTTTTTGTTCACGACCACGTTTCCAAAAATTTGTTAAATCCTTCCATGTATCTGAAATTAAATTTCTAACTTTTGGCATTATATATTGGTATACATAACCTCCAAGTGGCTTACCAGTAATAAATAAAACGCCCGCAACTATGGCAATAATACCGAAAAGAATTGCACCGGTTCGATCAAATAAGAAATATAAAACTGCAAAAAGTATCGCTCCAATTATACCTCCACCAAGATCCACCGTACTAATCTTACCTTTGGCTTCGTATAAGAATAAATCTAGCGTACTTTTTATGACAGATTGATCATGAAATTGATTATTTTTTGCTAATAAATCAAATAGAGTAACATGACTAAACATCAATATACTAAAGAAGATTAACAATCCACCAATCGTAATACTCGAAACAAATGGAGGTCTTTTTCGATAAATTATGCTATATGCAGATAAACCGATTATAAAAAGAAAGCTTAGCATGTACCATTCTCCAAAGAAGAATCTCAAGAATAATACAAAGGCTTTACCTACAATACCAAGTTTTAATATCGTTACGATTGAAAGTGCTAAAAATATTAATCCACTAATTTCATACCATATTGACCCATTGCCACTTACTGACTTTCGAGCTTTTGACTTTTGCTGCTTCTGCTTTGCCATGTAATTCACCCCCATCTAAATTTGCAGATTCGCCAAAGAAAGCAGCCTTTTGGCTGCTTTCTTAAATTGAATTTATTATAACATATCAGAACATATGTTTACCATGTATTGTTAATAATTACCTTAAGATGGTAGAACTAAAATTCGTTGACCAGGTGTATATTGCATAAAATGCTGCGGATCTGTACTTACAATTCTTTTAATTTCAAAAGCTGTACCCCCAACACTATCAACCAACATAGGAACACCATTGTATTCTAAAAACTGCTGTGATTCGAATTCTTGTTGATCAACGGGAAAAATCGATTCAATTGGCATTATTGTATATAGAATCAAAATTCATTCTCCTCTTTATCAGACTTTTCTTTTCGTTCGTCAATCAATTCTTGCAATTTACTTAATGCTTGCCCGATACCACCTACATCATCAATTAGTCCATATTTTACTGCATCTCCACCGACTACATTAGAGCCGATATCTCTTGTTAAATTTCCTTTTGTAAACATTAATTCCTTGAAACGTTCTTCCGTAATATTTGAATGCTTCGTAACAAAACGCGTTACCCTTTCTTGCATTTTATCAAGATACTCAAACGTTTGAGGTACACCAATTACTAAACCGGTTAGACGAATAGGATGGATCGTCATTGTTGCCGTTTCAGCAATATATGAAAAGTCAGTACTTACTGCAATTGGTACTCCGATACTATGCCCACCACCTAAAACGATTGAAACAGTAGGTTTTGTTAATGTCGCAATCATTTCTGATATCGCAAGGCCTGCTTCCACATCTCCACCTACAGTATTTAGAACAATTAATAATCCTTCAATCTTAGGGTTTTGTTCTATTGCAACTAATTGTGGGATTAAATGTTCATATTTAGTTGTCTTATTTTGAGGTGGTAAAGCTACATGCCCTTCAATTTGCCCTATTATCGTTAAACAATGGATTTTTGAATCATTGCTTGCTGGAACATTTGTTTGTCCTAATTGCTGTATTTTTTCAACAATGCTCATATCCTTTTGATCATTTGGCTTTGGAGGTGCTTCTTCGTTTGGAATTGGTGTTTCATTATTTGAATTTGTCAAAACAGTTCCCCCTATCATTTTTCATACAAATTAGTATGTGAAAATAATAAGGAAATCATACCCATCTTAGATTAAGAAGTACTACACTATATAAATTATACTTCCATTAATATAGGTAGAATCATTGGTCTTCTTTTTGTTTCTTCATATAAGTAAGCGCTTAATCCATCTCTTATTGAATTCTTTAATAATGTCCATTCAATTTGGTCGTTTTGTAGCATTTTTTCTGTAATGTCTTTTACAATTTCAGTTGATCTAGTGATTAATTTTTCTGACTCACGTACATATACAAACCCGCGAGTGATAATTTCTGGACCAGATATGATTGCTTTCTTTTGCTTGTTAAACGTTACGACAACGATTAATATACCATCTTGAGATAGTAATTTACGATCACGCAATACGATATTTCCAACATCACCAACACCAATTCCGTCAATTAAAACGTTACCAACTTCTATTTTTTCAGTTCGAGTGGCTTGACCATTTTTAAACGAAACGATGTCACCCTTTTCAATAATAAAAATATCTTCCTTTGCTATGCCTACTTCTTCTGCAATATGTGAATGTGCTTTTTGCATTCGAAATTCACCATGAACTGGTATGAAATATTTTGGCTTCATCAATTCAAGCATTAGCTTTAATTCCTCTTCATAACCATGACCAGATACGTGTACCTTTTTATAGCCATAAATAACATTTGCGCCAGCTCTAAATAATAAATTAACAGTAGATCCAACTAACATTTCATTCCCTGGAATTGCTGTTGCAGCCATTAGGACAGTATCACCTTTACGAATTGAAACTTGCTTATGTGTACCTTTAGCAATTTTCGAAAGGGCTGCCATTGGTTCTCCTTGTGTACCGGTTGTTAGAATGACAATATCTCTTTCTTTATAGTTATCTGTATCCACAACTGAAATCATTAGATCATCCGGAATTGATAAATAATCTAATTCCTTTGCTAATTCAATTGATTTCATCATACTACTTCCCACTACTGCTAGTTTTCGACCTGCCGCTTCACTTGCATTAATAACCTGTTGAATTCGATATATATTTGAAGAAAAACAAGCTACTAAAACTCTTCCTTTTGCATTCATTATTTCTTTTTTAATTTCTTCCGATACTTTCTTCTCAGACCCAGAAAACCCTTGTCTTTCAGCGTTTGTGCTATCAGATAGCAAACATAAAACACCTTTATCTCCTATTAAGGCTAGTTTGCCTAAATCAGCACCTGGATAAGGACTTTTCGACTGATCAAATTTGAAGTCTCCAGTAAAAACGACAGCACCTTGTGGTGTATTTACACAAAATCCAAATGAATCTGGAATGCTATGAGTAGTTCTAAAAAAACTAATTGAACTATTTTCAAATGTTAATAAAGTAGTTTCATCATATAGTTCAAATTGCTCAAGGTTTTTAATACCTTTCTCGCTTAATTTTTCTCTTATAAATAAATATGCTAATTTATTTGTATAAAACTTTACATGTGGTAGTTTATTCATAATATATGGAATGGCACCTATATGATCTTCATGTCCATGTGTTATAAAAACACCTACAACTTTATGTGCATTTTTCTCTAAATAACTTACATCAGGTATGACATGATCTATTCCGTACATTTCTTGGTCAGGAAATTTTAAACCTGCGTCTAACACGTAAATCAAATCACCAACTTCGACTACATACATGTTTTTTCCGATTTCACCTACTCCACCAAGGGCAAAAACTTTTACTTGTTCATTCATTTCCTTCAACACAACCTGTTCCTCCTAGTTAGTTCTTTAAATTTACAGACCGTTCAAAATCTTACAAACATTATATCCTAGTCCGAACAAGTAAAACAAGATACATTCTTCCTTAAATAGGAAAATCGGATTACTTTGGGGATGTATTTTTAATCATTTTTTTGCGTTCTTGTGACTATAGCTAATATTGAAAAGAAAAATTTATTGTTTTTACTACATTTTTTCTGCCTTATTTTTTTCTTTTTAACTCAAATAAAAATTCTTTTTGAACTTGAGTGAATGGTCAATTATTACTTATTGCAGGAATATGATTAAGTTAGAAAAGGAGGGTCTAAATGAATTTTAATGACAGAGAGCCCCCAAAAATGAATCTTTCAAAATTCGTAGATGAACTACCCATTCCACCAATTTTAAAACCTCGCTATAAAGATCATTATTATACTTATTATGAGGTAACGATGACGGAATTTAAGCAATCTCTCCATAGTGAGTTAAATGATTCAACAGTTTGGGGATATGAAGGATCCTATCCTGGACCTACCATAAAAGTAGAAAAAGGTGAAATCGTATTTATTAAGTGGATCAATGATCTCCCAGAAAAACACTTGTTTCCAATCGATTTTACTGTTCATGGTGCTCATAAAGATGTCCCCCAAGTAAGGACAGTAGTGCACGTACATGGTGCTTGTGTTGAACCTGAAAGCGATGGCTATCCTGAAGCTTGGTTTACAAAAGATTATAAACAAGTTGGCCGTTATTTTAAAAAGCAAGTATACCGATATGATAATTGTAATAGCGCATCTACCCTTTGGTACCATGATCATGCACTAGGCATTACAAGGCTAAATGTTTATGCTGGATTAGCAGGGTTTTATTTAATTAGTGATGAGAAGGAAAGTAGATTAAATTTACCGAATGGGCGCTATGATATCCCACTATTGATACAAGATAAAAGTTTTAATATTGATGGTTCACTTTATTATCCTAAACAACCAGATAAACCTATTAAAGATCTAGACACATCTATTATCCCGGAATTTTTTGGTGATACAGTGATTGTCAATGGTAAAGTTCATCCTTATTTAAACGTGGAACCAAGAAAATATCGATTTAGATTATTAAACGGGTCAAACTCCCGCTTTTTTCGAATTAAGCTCGATTCTGGTCAACTTATGTATCAAATCGCAACAGAGCGCGGATTCATGCAGCATCCGATTGGTATCCACGAACTCATGTTATCTCCTTCAGAACGAGCAGAAGTAATCATCGATTTTACTAATCTTGAAGGTAAAAAGATTAGTATGCGAAATGATGCTCCTACCCCATTTCCAAATGGAAAACCTGTTGATGAAAATACAGGAACTGTCATGCAATTTAAAGTTACATTGCCTTTGTCAAACGTGGATACAAGTATGATACCAGCTAATTTGCAACAATTCCCAAAAATCAATGAACAGTCTGCATTCAAACAACGCTTCTTACCATTAGTTCACAAAATGGATCAGTATGGACGAGAAATTATGTTATTGGATCATAAACATTGGGATGCTCCCATTTCAGAAAATCCGAAATTAGGAACTATCGAAATATGGTATTTAATTAACTTAACACCTGATTCTCATCCTATACATGTTCATCTAATTGAGTTCCAAATCTTAGATCGAAGAAACTTTGATGTAGAAAAGTATAAACAAGAAGGGGTCATTCATTACACAGATCCACCGATTCCACCAGAACCACAAGAATGTGGATGGAAGGACACTGTTTCAGCTAATCCAAATCAAGTAACTAGAATAATCATGAGGTTTGGGCCGTTTACTGGATTATATGTTTGGCATTGTCATATGTTGGAACACGAGGATTATGAAATGATGAGACCATATATTGTCATTCAATAAGGAGATTTGAAATTTTGTGAAATTAGTAAAAAAACCACTTACGCTATCCAAATTAATCGGATTGTTTGTAAGTGGTTTTGTTATTAATTATTTTGTAATGCTTCGTCTAAATTATTTATTAATATACCAATCGTTGTGCGTTCAGCTTCAGAAAGTGGTACAAGTGGTAAACGGACTCCACCAACATCTAACCCTTTCATTTGTAAAGCTGTTTTGATTGGACCTGGACTTGGCGCCATGAAGAATCCATCAAATAATGGCAATAGTTTGCGGTGTAAGAATTGTGCTTTAGCCATATCTCCTGTGAAGAAGCTTTCAGCTAATTGCTGCATTTCATTTCCTAACACGTGTGATGCAACAGAAACCGTTCCTTTTGAACCAATTGCAAAGGCTGGAAGCGTAAGTCCATCGTCACCACAATATAATTCAAAATCTTCAGGAGTACGGTCAATAATTTCTGTCATAATGCTTAAGTTTCCAGTAGCATCTTTAATTGCAACTACATTTGGAATTTCAGCTAATCTTACAATTGTATCTACTGTAAGGCTAGCAACTGTTCTGCCTGGTACATTATATAACATAACAGGAAGCTGAGTACTTTCTGCTGCTGCTTTAAAGTGTTGATATAGTCCTTCTTGGTTTGGTTTATTATAATAAGGTACAACTACCATGATTGCATCTACACCTAAGGCAGAAACTTTCTTCGTTAATTCAACTGTTTCACGAGTATTATTACTTCCTGTACCCGCGATAACAGGTACTCTACCAGCTACCGTTGAAACTACATGACTAATCAATGCTAATTTTTCTTCTGAAGTTAATGTTGGAGATTCTCCTGTTGTTCCACAAACTACGATTGAATCTGTTCCATTCTCAATTAAGTAGTTCACAAGTTTTGTTGTTTTTGCAAAATCAATATTTCCTTTTGAATCAAAAGGCGTTACCATCGCTGTTGAAATTTTACCAAATCTACTCATTATTCCACTCCGCTCAAATATTAATCGACTTTAACTGAACTAAGTTCAAATGCATCATGAAGTGCAGTAACCGCTTCGACCATATCTTCATTTTTGACAAGCACCCAAATAGTCGTGTGACTGTCTGCTGATTGTAAAATTTGAATACCTTTTTCAGCTAATGCAGTTACAATTTTTGAAGTTACTCCAGGTACTCCTGCAATTGCCGCTCCAACTATTGATACTTTTGCACAGCCAGTTGTGTATGAAGGCTCATAGCCAATTCCTTTTAATACATCGATCGCTTTTGAAGCAACTTCATCACTTACAGTGTATACTACACCATTAGGTGAGATATTAATAAAGTCTACACTTATTCCTTTATTTGCCATTGCTTTAAATACTTGAGAATGTAAATCAAAAGTATGTTCCTTTGAAGTTACTCTAATTTGCGTAACATTCGGTACATGTGCGATTCCTGTTATTAAACGATCTTGAATATTTTCACCAATAATACGTTTCGTAGGATTCGATGTTACTAGTGTACCTAAACTATTTGAATACGTTGAACGAATTCGAATAGGTACCTTCCCTTGCATCGCGATTTCTACAGCCCTAGGATGAATTACTTTCGCACCTTGATATGCCATATTACAAATTTCTGCATAAGTAACAACTGATAAAGGTCTTGCTTCTTTAACAATCCTTGGATCTGCTGTCATTACGCCTTCAACGTCAGTAAAGATTTCGATTGTTTCTGCACCAACAGCAACCCCAAGTGCAGAAGCAGAAGTATCACTTCCACCTCTACCTAATGTCGTAACATCACCATTAGATGTAGATCCTTGGAATCCTGCGACTACTACAACATCATAGTTTTCTAATTCTTTAATTAAACGGCCACATTTCATATCAAGAATTTTTGCATTTCCAAATTCATCATTTGTTCGGAAACCTGCAGATGCACCTGTCATTGCCATAGCATGAATACCATTTTCATTCAATAAATTTGAAAAAACAATTGAAGAAATTGTTTCACCACATGACATTAATAAATCAAGTTCTCTTTGTGTGACCTTACTTTTTTTTGCGCCAACTAAATTTAATAGTGTATCTGTTGCATATGGTTCACCTTTTCGACCCATAGCTGAAACAACAACTACTAATTTATATCCTTTTTCTAATGCTTCTTTTATATGCTTAAGTGCGTGCTTTCTTCCATTTTCGTCACGTACTGAAGTCCCTCCAAATTTTTGGACTAATATCTTCATTCTTGCACCTCTCTAGCAGTTTTCACTAAATGATGCTTAACTCAATTAATCGTTCAGCAATTTGCACTGAATTCCAAGCAGCACCTTTTAATAGATTATCTGAAACGATCCATAAATGGAATCCAAATGGATTATCTAAATCTTTACGGATACGTCCTACATATACTTCATTACTTCCAATACTGTAAAATGGCATTGGATATAGTTGTTGATCTGGATCGTCTTGTAATACGATTCCAGGTGCATCACTTAAAAGTGATTTAAGTTCAGCTACTGATACTTCTTTATCAACTTCAATGTATACTGACTCAGAGTGACCAGAAATTACAGGAAGTCTTACACATGTTGCGCTAATTTGTAATTCAGGTAAATGCATGATTTTTTTAGTTTCATTAATCATTTTCATTTCTTCATAAGTATATCCATTCTCAGTAAAGACATCGATTTGTGGAATTGCGTTAAAAGCAATTTGATAATGTTTCTCACCACTTTTTACCGGTAATACTGATGGAGTTGCTTCTTCACCGTTTAAGAATGCTTGCGCTTGTTCCTTTAAGGCTTCAATTGCTGTAACTCCAGCACCTGAAACGGCTTGGTAAGTTGACACTACTACTTTATTTAAACCAATAGATTGACGAATTGGTTCTAGCGCAACAACCATTTGGATTGTTGAACAGTTAGGATTTGCAATAATACCTTTATGATTAAATAAATCTTGGTCATTTACTTCAGGTACAACTAAAGGTACGTCTTCAGCCATTCTAAATGCACTAGTGTTATCAACTACTACTGCCCCTCTTTTAACTGCTTCAGGAGCTAGATCTTTTGATACTGAGCCACCAGCACTAAATAAAGCAATATCTACACCTTCAAAAGCTTCAGGAGTTGCTTCTTGAACGATTACCTCTTCACCTTTATATGTTAATTTTGTTCCTGCTGAACGTTTTGATGATAGATATTTAATTTCTTTTACTGGAAAATTTCTTTTCTCTAATGTTGCAATCATTTGTTGTCCAACTGCTCCAGTTGCACCTACTACAGCTACTACATAACTTTGTTTATTCCCCACTTTTTGCACCATCCCTGTTTTCACATTTATTAAATAGTTTACGTTAAATGAAGTTTATATTCAAAGGTTTTCGCTTGAATAATTGATTTCATAGTAACGAGTATGTATCCTAATGACACATACTCAATTTTCTTCATTCTATCATAGAAAAAATAATTCAGTCCTATTTTTTCTAAAATAATTATTGGAGATCACGATATTTTTCCACTAAAACAGGTTGAAGTTGTTTTCCTTCAATAGACGATTTCACTGTATCAAGCAATGAATCCATTCTTGCCACTAGTGAATTCGGTTTTTTTATTGGATCATCTTGACCAAAGGGAATAAAATAGATATTTTTTGTACTCATTAAACGCATTAAATTATGACTTAGAGGATAATACCTATTTAAATGGAATATCATTGGTTTTAAGACAGTAAAAAATTGAATTTAAAAGGGGCCGACTAAAGGTTATAAAAGGGGATTGAAACAAAAAATTCAGCTCAAGAATAATTTTTAAAATCTCACCCTAATGATTATAATGAACAATATATTTAGCATAAACATAATCAAGTTGTTTTTTAATGCAGTTAGTATAAAAAGTTTGTTTATAATCAGTGTAAAGTACTTTTAAAAACCGATTTCTAATTGATTTAATCGACAAATTATGAAATCGTAAATAGGTTTCAGTCCAAAATACCATATTATTTGAAAAAGTTTCATCGTCAATACCAAAAAATGTCCGTACAGCTCGAACACCAATATTCCCCAGTAAAACCGTAACATCCTCCACGTCAACATTGGCATCTAGTTCAAAAATAATAACCTCATAATCATTATCCGTTCTATTATTTGTACCAGTAAGTGAATATCCTACTAATTCACCATTTGTAAGATTAAAGGCAACTACACCTTTAGCATAATCTAAAACCCAGTTATTATATGCTAGTTCGATGACATCCTTTATTCTTACATTGAAAATTAAATGATCAGCAAGCTTACGTTCGATCAATTTTTCCTTTGAAACAAATTGTTTTGTTAAATGATAATCGATAATAACCAACATTCCTCTCTATGATGAATATTTAGAATCACTATCACTATATTTACGATCATTATGTAAAAAAAATGACAGATTTTTGAGTAATCTGTCTCAGAATTTTTTTAAAATTACATGAATCTTAGATCATGGTCACAATTATATGTGCATGTAAAATGATTGCATATTTAGTTTTTTACCGTTGTAAAAGTACAAAAAATATTTTTACCTAAGGAATCTAGTCATTTGAAAATAGATAATTCTTCCTAGATCAATCGAAACAAACAGATAAAAAAAGCACCCTTATTTAGGTGCTTACATACTTCCTATTTATCATCCTTCTTAAACAATTCTTCTTTAACAATCTTCCATCCAATCGTTTGAATTTCTTCAATAATTTTCTTTTTATTTTCTTCTGTTACATCATCTGGTGCAATTATATTCACTTTTGTTTTTCCAAATTGATAGGTAGCAGTAAATTCTGTTTGTTTACTCAGTATCACCACCCCCATATTTCATTGTATGTTTCGTTTATTGACGGACTAACCAACCTTTTAGTGTCGATTGATCCAAAAATTAATTAATTCCTTAATTAGACATATATATAGTCTATGAGGTGATCAAATGGAACGAGTTGCATTGTACTTACGTAAAAGTCGAGCAGATTTAGACGCAGAAGCTAGAGGTGAGGGTGAGACTTTATCAAAGCATAAAGAGCAGCTTTTAAAATTCGCTAAGGAAAATGATTTAAACATAATTTGTATTAGGCAGGAAATTGCATCAGGTGAATCGCTTGTTTATCGGCCAGAAATGTTAAAGCTATTACAAGAAGTTGAAGAATTTAAATATGATGGTGTGTTAGTAATGGATATGGACCGTCTTGGACGCGGTAATATGAAGGAGCAGGGCATTATTTTAGAAACGTTTAAATCATCTAAAACAAAAATCATTACACCAAGAAAGACATATGACCTTCATGACGAGTTTGATGAGGAATACAGTGAATTTGAGGCTTTTATGGCCCGAAAAGAATTAAAAATAATTACTCGTAGGCTTCAACGAGGTCGAGTTTTATCGGTCCAAAGAGGAAATTATTTAGGAACATTTGCTCCTTATGGTTATGAGATTTATGAAACAAAGGAATTCCGCTCTTTACGTATTAATAGCGATCAAGGGAAGGTAGTTAAAACTATTTTTGAATGGTATACAAAGGATTTGATTGGTGCAACTGAAATTGCTAACCGTTTAAATCAAATGAATATCCCTTCCTTTACAGGAAAAAAATGGAGTTATCATTCCATTTTGGAGATGATAAAAAATCCTATTTATATAGGTAAAGTGACTTGGAATAAAAAATCAAGTAAGGGCATGAGAAAACCAAAATCTGACTGGATAATTGTTGATGGAAAACATGAAGCCATTATTGATCCTGATCAATACAATTTGGCACAAGATATTTTAAAAAGTCGATACCATGCCCCCTATAATAGTAAATTAAGTAATCAGTTAGCCGGAATCATTATTTGCAGCAAATGCAAGTCGAAATTACAGCAGCGTTATCCAAAAGGCAAACCTAAACAAATCGTGTGTACAAATAACCGTTGTAACACTCGCGCATCCTATACACATTTAATTGAAGAGAGACTTTTACAAGGGTTAGAAATTTGGTTAAAAGAATACAAAATAAGTTTTACGAATCGAACCAACGAGGAAGATTTGGACGTAACTAATTTAAAAAAACAAGCACTTAAACAAATCGAGAATGATTTAAGTGAAGTAGTAAAACAAAAAAATAATTTATTTAATTTACTAGAACGCGGTGTTTATGATGAAACGATTTACAATGAACGTTCTGAAATCCTCACTAATCGAATAAACGAACTTTCAAATAGTAAAACGTTAATTTTGGATGAACTAGCCAAATATCATAATAAGGAGTTATTAATCGATCAAATAATTCCAACCTTTGAAAAAGTGTTAGATTTGTATTACAAAACAACTGATATTGAATTGAAAAATCGTCTCCTAAAATCAGTTTTATTTAAAGTAGAGTATAAAAAAGAACCTCATCAAAAACTAGATGATTTTACACTCACACTTTTTCCGAAGCTTCCTAGGTGATCTTGTTGACTGATTTGGTATTACCATCTAAGTCACATTAAATTAGTTCCATTTAAACCTAAAGCATCGTTTGTAGAAATACCTAATACAACAGGTTTTCCATTTCTCAAAGTAGCCTTAGCTGCCATTAATACAGGGCTATCAGTTTGAGCATTAGCAAACTTACTCATTGAATTTCCTGTTAAGGGTGCAATTACCATACAATCTAATTGTACTTTTGGACCAAATGGTTCTGCTCCTACAATTGAGTCAACTGTTTTACGCCCTGTAATTTCTTCTATTTTTTCGATCCAGTCTTCTCCTACACCAAATCGAGTTGTTGTACTTTTTACAGTAAACGTAACAACAGGATATACATCAGCTCCATCATCCACTAGCTTTTGAATTTGAGGAACTACCTCTTCATAAGTACAATGTGACCCTGTAATACCAAATCCAATTTTCTTACCTTTCAACGTCATTTTGGTTGCTCCTTCCTTTTATCTAATTCTACCTTTAATAGCTGTGCTAGTACGTTTCCAATTATTTGACCTGCTGTTTTAGGAGCAACGATTCCTGGTAAACCTGGTGCTAATAATGCCTTAATACCTCTTTTTTCAGCATAACGAAAATCTGTTCCTCCAGGTTTTGAAGCTAAATCAATGATTAGAGAATGAGGTTGTAATTTTGAAATGACACTTGCTGTAACAATTTGAACTGGAACAGTATTAATTACAACATCGACATCCTTTAAGGCCTCTTCTATATTCTTAAATTCAAAAGCTTCTAAGCCCATTTCAACAATTCTAGCAATGTGCTCTGATTTACGCGCCCCTACTCTTACTTTTGCACCCAAATTATGAAAAGTCCTCGCGACGCTCATTCCTGTACGACCTAAACCTAATACGGCTACTTTCGAATTATGAATTGTATATTCCGTATGTTGAATGACCATCATGATCGTACCTTCAACGGTCGGAATACTATTATAAATAGCTACATCGTCTCGTTCAAATAATTTTACTAACTTTCGATTTGAAGCTGTAACTATACTGTCTAAGTATGAGTTACTTATTCCAGAATAAATCGTACAATGCGAAGGAGTACTATCTAGAATTTCTTTTGTCAGTACAACTTTTTCATTTGAAAAAATTGTATCGACAACTCCTTCATTATTCGTACCTGGTACAGGTAGAAGAATTGCATCTAGATCTTCAAAATCTACATCTGCCATTAATTCTTTAGATGCACTGGTAAAGCCACTATCTAATTGTTCAAAACCTATTAATGTTACCTTTGCGTCTAACTCTGTTAACTTCCGAATAACTTCAAGCTGTCTGGCGTCCCCACCAATAACAGCAATATGCAAGCCAGTTAACATGCAGCATTCACCTTCTTTACTTCACTATGGTAAATGGAAATTAATCTTTGTAAGCAGGACTACCGCCTAACATCTTTCTCCTAAATATCTTATGAATCTTCCAATGCATTGGTGAAGATTCTTTCTAAAATTAAAAAGCAGTAATGATAAACTGTTTAAATATGGGCAATTATCTTTATTTCTTAAACTAAAAAAATAAAGAGAGCCCTTAAAAAGGCTCTCTAATTTATCAACTTATTGCTTAATATTTGTTGGAATTACTCCATCAGGACTTACTAATGAAACTGCGTAGTTATCAGTAAAAACAAACTTCGCGATATCATTTACTTTATCAATTGTTACACCATCTATTAGTTGAATGACTTCATCTAAAGAACGATGAATACCTAGCATTAGTTCATTTTTACCATTTCGACTCATTCTGCTATTTGTACTTTCTAATCCTAACATTAAGTTACCTTTTAATTGCTCTTTACAATTATTTAATTCTTTTTCTGTAATTCCTTTAGCATTTAATACTTTTAAAGTTTCTTGGATGGTCTCAAATAATTGATTTATTTGACTTTTTCCAGTCCCTGCATAAATTGCAACTGTACCGCTATCTTGGTATGCAGAGTGATAAGAGAATACAGAATATGCAAGTCCTTTTTGTTCACGAACATCTTGGAACAATCGACTACTCATACTACCACCTAGAATATTATTTAAGGCAATTAATGGATATAAATCGTTATGTCCAAGTTCTAGACCTCTATAGCCAACACAAAGATGTGCTTGCTCAGTTTCTTTTTTGCGAGCAATTTGTCCATAATGTATTGTAGGAATCCCGAAGTTTACATCTTTCTTTTTACCCTCATAATTTCCAAATAAATCTTCAACACGTTTAATAAATGAATCATCAATATTACCCGCAATTGAAATGACTACTTGATCTGGAGTGTAAAAATCCTTCATGTACTGGCGTAATGTATCACCATTAAAAGATTTTAAAGTTTCTTCTGTACCTAAAATTGGATAACCTAATGGATGAGTTTCATACATCACTTTACTTAATAAATCATGAACTAAATCATCTGGTGTATCATCGTACATTTTGATTTCTTCAAGTACTACATTTTTTTCTTTTTCTAATTCACCTTCATCAAAAGTAGAATTAAAAAACATATCTCCTAATACTTCTAACGCGTAATCCGCATGTGTATCTAACACTTTAGCATAATAACAAGTATATTCTTTAGACGTAAATGCATTTACTTGTCCACCAATTGAATCGAAACTTTCAGCGATTTCTTTCGCATTGCGTGTCTTTGTGCCTTTAAAGAACATATGCTCAAGAAAATGTGAAACACCATTTAGTTCTGGCGTTTCATTGCTTGAACCTGTTTTTATCCAGACTCCTAGTGCAACTGAACGGACAGTTGAAATATTTTCAATTACTACTCTGACTCCATTTTTGCAAGTATGTCGTACAATCATTTAATGCCTCCTATGTATACACCATCTATTTACACATTTGTAATAAGATTGAAAAATATAACTATATTTTACAATCATCTTAACAAAGCTGGATGTAATTGTCATTTGTTTTCAACTTTTTTAATTGGATCGTACCGTTTTTCATCTAATAAAGTTGAAATATTTACAACTTTTCTACCTGATGCCTCTATTCTTGTAATTAGTTCATCAAGTGCCTCAGCTGTTGGTTTCGTTGGATGCATAAGAACGATTGTACCATTACCTACTTTTTTCATCACACGATTAATAATGACTTCTCTTGGTGGTTTCTGCCAATCAATCGTATCTGCTGTCCACATAATTGTTTTTAACCCTAAACTTGAAGCAATTTTAACTACTTCATCACGATAACTACCGCTTGGAGGGGCAAACCATACAACTTTTTGATCAGTTGTTGCAAGTATGACTGAATTTGTTTTTGTTATTTCATTTCTTATTTCCTGACTACCTAATCTCGCCATATCGGGATGTGAATAAGAATGGTTTCCAACTTCTTGGTCTGCAGCAGTGATTAGTTGAGCAACCGTTGGATTATTTTTTGCCCATCTACCTTCAAGAAAGAATGTTGCTTTTGCATTGTGCTTCTTTAATACTTCTAACATTTTCGGAATATATTCATTTCCCCACGCAACATTGATTGTAAATGCAACCATTGGCTTTTCTGGATTCCCTTTATATACTGGTGATGGTGGCAAATCCTTTAAATGAACTTTTGGAGAAACTTCTTTAAATACGAGCTTATTCTGATCAAACTTACCGATTACCTTCATTTTCTTATATGACTCATTAATATCAACTGTTAAACCATTATAGCCGGGTATCGCTTTCCATACCGAATCCACATGAGCATCCTTTGGAGGTATCTCGAATTTTTTCGCCTTTGATTTGATTTCATCGTATAATCCATTTGTTTTCGCTGAAACAATTGACGACTTTGATGTTAAGATTCTCACGTATTGATTAGTATATGGATTTCTAACTACTAAAATTGCTAGAAATAATGCCATAACGATTGCAAAGACTTTTAACAGATTTCTACCCATTTCCTAAACACCCTCCTACTAGAAGGAATATGATATTTTTTATAAAATAGAACAAGCTTTGTACTGATTTACGAGCAAAACTAATTTATTTAATCAATTCAAGTTCTACTTTTTTATTGTAACCAAAAAAAATTTAGTCACGCATGAAATTCAGGAATTTTAAAAGAGGGGACTAAGAAGCGGGTAAATGTAAAAAACAACAGGCTCATTTCGATGTGCCTGTTGTTTTAAATAATTTAAGAAATAGCGTACCGAGCTTTCTGCTTTACGTGATGTCTAGTTCCGCAAGCTAGCTCTTCGGTAATATTCCATTAATCTTCGAAGTGGAAAATTCACCACTTCTTCAGATGAATGGAGATATTCCTTTCAGAGCTGGGCGAGCTTGCTCCACTTTTCATTGTTGCTCAGCTTTTTCTTTTTGTTCTTTTAATACAGCTTTGCGGGATAAGTTTACGCGTCCTTGTTTGTCGATTTCTGTTACTTTTACAAGGATTTCGTCTCCGATTGAGACTACGTCTTCAACTTTTGCAATTCGTTCTTCTGCAAGTTCTGAAATATGGACTAATCCATCTTTACCTGCAAAGATTTCGACGAATGCGCCGAATTTTTCAATTCGTTTTACTTTACCCATGTATAATTGACCTACTTCTACTTCACGAACAAGGTCTTCGATAATTTGTTTTGCGCGTTCATTCATAGGTTGATCTACAGATGAAATAAATACTGTTCCATCTTGTTCAATGTCGATTTTCACGCCAGTTTCTTCAATGATTTTATTGATTTGTTTTCCACCTGGTCCAATAACATCTTTAATTTTATCTGGATTAATAGTCATCATTAAGATTTTTGGAGCAAACTCAGATAATGCTGTTCTTGGTTCGCTGATCGTAGCAAGCATCGAATCAAGGATTTGCATACGGCCAATCTTTGCTTGTTCTAATGCTTCTTTTAAAATTTGTTCTGATAAACCTTCAATTTTAATGTCCATTTGAAGTGCAGTTACACCTTTAGCCGTTCCTGCTACTTTAAAGTCCATATCTCCTAAATGATCTTCCATACCTTGAATATCTGTAAGAACTGAATAATGTTCACCAGATTTAATTAATCCCATAGCAATACCAGCAACTGGTGCTTTAATTGGTACACCAGCATCCATCATTGCTAGCGTACTTGCACAAATACTTGCTTGAGAAGTAGAACCGTTTGATTCAAGTACTTCTGATACTAGACGAATTGTGTATGGGAAATCCTTTTGATCCGGAATACTTGGCTCAAGTGCTCTTTCGCCTAATGCTCCATGTCCAATTTCACGACGACCTGGTCCACGAATTGGTCCTGTTTCACCAACACTGAATTGTGGGAAATTATAATGGTGCATAAAACGTTTTGATTCTTCAATGCCTAAGCCATCAAGAATTTGTACATCTCCTAAAGCGCCTAGTGTACAAATACTTAACGCTTGAGTTTGTCCACGAGTGAATAATCCAGAACCATGTGTACGTGGTAATAAACCAACTTGTGATGATAATGGACGGATTTCATCTAATTTTCTTCCATCAGGACGAACCTTTTCAACCGTAATTAAGCGACGCACTTCTTCTTTAACAAGCATTGAAAGGATTTCTTTTACTTGTCCAATCGTTTCTTCGTCTGCTTCATTTTCTTCAAACTGAAGAACAACACGTTCTTTTACTTCATTAATTGCAGCTTCACGAGCATGTTTTTCATGAACTTGAATAGCTGCTTTTAATTCTGTTTCACAAATTTCACGGATTTGTTTTTCTAATTCAGCATCAAGTTCATGAAGCTGGATTTCCATTTTTTCTTTTCCAATTTGTGCTACTATTTCTTCTTGGAATGCAATTAACTTTTTAATTTCTTCATGACCAAACATAATTGCTTCAAGCATTACTTCTTCTGGTACTTCATTAGCGCCAGCTTCAACCATGTTAATGGCATCTTTTGTTCCAGCAACCGTTAAATGAATGTCACTGTTTTCTGCTTGCTCAACTGTTGGATTAATAACTAATTCGCCATTAATACGACCAACGATTACGCCAGCAATTGGACCGTTAAAAGGAATGTCAGATACGCATAGAGCTAGTGAGCTACCAAACATAGCAGCCATTTCTGATGAACAATCTTGATCAACACTCATTACCATGCTGATTACTTGAACTTCATTACGGAATCCATCTGCAAATAATGGTCGAATTGGGCGGTCAATTAGTCGACTCGCTAATATTGCTTTTTCACTCGGTCTACCTTCACGTTTAATAAATCCACCAGGAATTTTACCTACTGCATATAAACGCTCTTCGTAGTTTACTGTTAATGGGAAAAAGCTAACTTTTTTAGGTTCCTTTGATGCAGTTGCTGTTGCTAATACGACAGTATCTTCGTATCTTACTAAAACTGCTCCATTTGCTTGCTTTGCTAATTGTCCTACTTCAACAGTAAGAGTTTTACCAGCAAGCTTCGTGGAAAAAACGTGCTTTTGTTGTTCCATATGGTATAAATACCCCTCTCTAATTTACAATTCAAAGTCTAAACTAATTATGTAAAAAAATCGTATATTCTCTATTATCTCCTATGTTTAGTAAAGAAATCAACTAACGAGAAAAATGAGAATAAATATTTATAAATTTAGAATTCAATTTTAAAACGATATGTATAAGAAAAAGCGGGAAGAATCCCGCTTTTTCTTAAAGTATCAAATTAATACTCAAATTAACGACGTAAACCTAATTTGTTAATTAAATCACGGTAACGAGTAATGTCTTTGTTACGTAAGTAGTTAAGTAAGTTACGACGCTTACCAACCATTTTTAATAAACCACGACGAGAGTGGTGATCTTTTTTGTGAGTACGTAAGTGCTCATTTAAAGAGTTAATGTTTTCAGTTAAAACTGCGATTTGAACTTCTGGAGAACCAGTATCGTTCGCATGAGTTTTGTAAGTGCTGATAATTTCGTTTTTACGTTCTTGAGTTAATGCCATGTTTTTTCACCTCATAATATTATTGTTGAACACCTATCACCTAGCAGTCGTCGGTGAATCGATTTGCCAAGCAACGGTTTTTCAAGTACTTTAATAATATAACATTGTTTTAATTATAAAAGCAAGTATTCTAAATTAGTTATTCTCGAAAATAATTTTTTACTGTTTCACGATCTTTTTGTAATTGATCGATTAACTCATTTATACCATTAAATTTCTTTTCATCACGTATTCTTGCATACCAAAAAATTTCAACTTCTTTTCCATATATATCTTCATTAAAATCAAAAATATTTACTTCAATTGTTTGTTTTTGGAACTCATGATAGAAAGTTGGTTTGTATCCTATATTACACATACCTTCATATAATTCACCGTTAACAATACATTTTACAGCATATACACCTACTGAAGGTAATGCATATGGAATGGAAACAGAGATATTAGCTGTAGGAAAACCAATCGTTCGACCACGTTTGTCTCCATCTACAACAATCCCTTTAATTTGATATTGTCTGCCTAGTAAGCGAGTAGCTGTTTCCATTTCACCAGCTTTTATCGCTTCTCTAATTCGTGTTGAACTTACTTTCTCACCGTCTAAAACGAATTTTGAAACTGTTGATTGAGTAAATTCACCTCTAGAATGAAATGGTAATGATTCCATATTCCCTTTACCATATTTTCCAAATGAAAAATCAAACCCAGCAACAACATGCTTTGCATTTAAAGAAATAATGTATTGATCGACAAATTCTTGTGGAAGTAAAGTAGCAAATTCCTCAGAAAATTCAACTACAAATAATTGGTCTACACAAAGTTTCTCCATCCACTTCACTTTTAGCTCCAAAGGTGTCAAATAGGAAATTGCATCATCACGATTTCCGAGAATTGCAGAAGGATGTGGATCAAATGTCATCACTGATAATAATAATCCTTTTTCATCTGCAATTTCTTTGGCAGTTTTTATGACTTGTTGATGTCCTTTATGTACTCCATCAAAAAAGCCAAGTGCTAAGACCGTTTCTTTACAATCTTCTTTTTTTATTGAATGAGGATGGGTGATTTTTATTATTTTTGTCATATTTATCACCTTTTCTATAATCAAGTCTCTTTTCCCATTATAGAACAATGATTAAAATTTATATAGTTTTTTCTATTGGTTATGAAATACTCTAGTCGGTTTAATAACTTTATTATTTTTAGGATTTGGAGTGTACATTGCAATAATTTTATTACTTTCGTTGTAAACTGCTATATATTCTCCTTCTTTACAGTTCATCGTATTCGAGAAAAATCCTCCGTTAAATACTCTAGCCTCTTCAATGGCATTTACAGTTAGACGTGGATACTCATTAAGAGCTTGCTCCATCGATAACATTACACGATCTAACGTTAACTCATTAGCATTTTCTTCTAATTCTGCAAATGTAACACAATCATCAATCGTAAATGCACCTGCTTTTGTTCTAGTTAAATAAGACATATGAGCAGGAAACCCTAATAGTTCCCCAATTTGAACAGCTAGCGTTCTAATATATGTACCTTTACTACAGAAAACTTCAAATTTAAACGAAATTGTCTCTCCTTCGAATACTTCTCGATCATCAAGTAAAATAATTTCAAATATCGTAACCGTTCTAGTTGGACGTTCAACTTCAATTCCAGCCCTTGCGTATTCATATAGCTTTTTGCCATTTACTTTAACAGCAGAATACATAGGAGGAATTTGTCTGATTTCTCCTGTTAATTGATGTAAGACGTTTAAAATTTCTTCACGAGTAATAACTCGATCTACCTTCTTTTGATCAATTATTTCACCATGAGCATCCTCTGTTGTTGTAGAAAACCCTAAAGTAATTTCACCAATATATTTTTTTCGATCATCGGTTAAATATGGAATTAACTTTGTAGCTTCACCTACACAAATCGGCAAGACACCCGTTACTTCTGGATCAAGAGTTCCTGTATGACCGACTTTTTTCGTCTTTAAAATCTTTCTTATTTTAAAGACACAATCATGAGAGGTAAGACCTGCTGGTTTATTCAGTGCAATTACACCATTCATTTTATCACCTATTGTTTTCTTTTTATCCTGATGAAAAATGGATAGACGAATCACTCGCCTATCCATTCATTATCAGTTATTTTCTTTATTAATTTGAGTTAGCAATGTTTCAATTCGATTACCATAATCGACTGATTCATCAAATTCAAAAATTAATTCTGGTGTCTTACGTAAACGAATACGTTGACCAATCTCAGAACGGATAAATCCTTTTGCTTTCGCTAATCCAATTAATGTATTTTGACGTTGTTCATCGTCACCTAATACTGAAATATAGACTTTAGCTTGTTGAAGATCACCAGTTACTTGAACATCGGTAACTGTGACGAAGCCGATTCTTGGGTCTTTAATTTTTCTACCAATAATTTCACCAAGTTCTTTCTTCATTTGTTCCCCAACACGATGTGCTCTTACTTTCATACTTTCACCTCTATCTTACAAAGCAAAACAATTCGTGCTTTCATACGATTAGTTTAACTAATTGTATAAATAATTATTTATTATGCTGAACTTATTCAATTGATGTTAAGTCCATTATTTATTTCCAGTTCTAAATCATCTTCTAAATGAAAATAATATGTTGTCTAGCTTTTAGCGACTTTCCCCTTGAGGTCATAAGCCCAATAGCAGTAAAGGTTAAAAACCAACCTTTTCTGCTTTTGTTCTTATGCTTGTCGGGGCTTAGCGAAAGCCTTCCACTTTTCGTTATTATTTACGTTTAATTTCTTCCATTACGTAGGCTTCGATTACGTCGCCTTCTTTAATGTCATTGTATTTCTCGATTGTGATACCACATTCGTAGTTTGTTGCTACTTCTTTAACGTCATCTTTGAAACGTTTTAGTGTGTCTAATTGACCTTCGAATACAACGATTCCGTCACGAATTAAACGTACACCGCTGTCACGAGTGATTTTTCCATCTGTTACGTAACATCCAGCAATTGTACCAACTTTTGATACTTTAAATACTTGACGAACTTCTGCTTGACCGATGACTTTTTCTTCAAACTCAGGGTCTAACATACCTTTCATCGCAGATTCAATTTCTTCGATTGCTTTGTAAATAATTCGGTGTAAACGAATATCTACATTTTCTAAATCAGCTGTACGTTTTGCATTTACATCAGGACGTACGTTGAAACCGATAATAATCGCATTAGATGCAGAAGCTAAAATGACATCAGACTCAGTAATTGCACCAGCGCCTGTGTGAATGATTTTAACTTTTACGCCTTCTACTTCAATTTTTTGTAATGAAGCAGCCATCGCTTCAACAGAACCTTGAACGTCTGCTTTTACAATTATGTTAATTTCTTTTACATTACCTTCTTGAATTTGAGCAAATAAATCTTCAAGAGATAATTTTGAACTTTCGTTACGTTGTTGAAGAACTGCTTTTGAAGCACGAGCTTCACCAACTTGACGTGCGCGTTTCTCATCGGCAAATACCATAAAACGGTCACCAGCTTGAGGCACTTCATTTAAACCAGTAATTTCAACTGGAGTAGATGGACCAGCTTCTTTAATTCGACGACCTAAGTCATTTACCATTGCACGTACACGACCAAATGAAGTACCAACTACAATTGGATCTCCAACTTTTAATGTACCATTTTGAACTAATAAAGTTGCAACTGCACCTTTACCTTTATCTAATTCAGCTTCAATTACAGTACCTAGTGCTTTACGTGTTGGGTTAGCTTTATATTCTTCTACTTCACTAACTAAAAGAATCATTTCAAGTAACTGATCAACACCATCACCATTTAATGCTGAAATAGGAACAAAGATTGTGTCTCCACCCCATGCTTCAGATACAATACCGTGTTCAGTTAATTCCTGCATTACACGATCTGGGTTTGCAGATTCTTTATCCATTTTATTCACAGCGATAATAATAGGTACCTCTGCAGCTTTTGCGTGATTGATTGCTTCTACTGTTTGAGGCATAACACCGTCATCAGCTGCTACAACGATAATTGTAATATCTGTTACTTGTGCCCCACGTGCACGCATTGTAGTAAATGCTGCGTGACCAGGTGTATCTAGGAACGTAATTTTCTTCCCTTCGATTTCTACTTGGTAAGCACCGATATGTTGTGTAATTCCACCTGCTTCTCCCGCAGTAACTTTTGATTTACGAATATAGTCAAGTAAAGTAGTTTTACCATGGTCAACGTGACCCATAATTGTTACAACTGGTGGACGTTCTTGTAGACTAGCTTCATCGTCAGCTTCTTCATCAATAAAGCTTTCGAAATCTGTTTCATCAACAATAACTTCCTCTTCAACTTCTACTCCGTAGTCACTTGCTAATAATTCGATTGTGTCTTTATCAAGGTCTTGGTTAATTGTTGCCATAATGCCTAGCATAAATAATTTTTTAATTAATTCTGATGGTTCTTTACCTAATTTTTTTGCAAGCTCAGATACTTTTAATGAACCTGAGAATATTATTTTATTTGAGGTGTTCTCGGTTGAGTTATTTTTATGATTCATATTTTGATTGCCTTTCTTTATCCCTGTCGTTTGTCGATCTTCATTTTGACTGCTTTGCTTTTGGCTATCAGTCTTTTTCTTTTTATTACTGTTCTTTTTTGATTTTACTTTTTCTTCTTCTAATTTATAGTCTACTTCATAATCAAGCTCTTCACTAGCTTCAACATTGAATGCAGGAATTACCTTAAAAGAAGATTTGGACACGGCTTTTTGGGGTTGTTTGATCTCTACAGACTTTGGTTGAAAACTTTTATTTAATTTTTCAACAATATCCTCTGCAATTGTGGCCATATGATTCTTTACTTCGATTTTTAAATCCTTGAGTCTTTCAATAATTTCCTTACTTGAAACATTTTGCTTTTTAGCATACTCATAAATTCTAATTTTCGTCATACGTTCACCCCCAGATTAGTCCATTAATTTAATAATGTCTGAAGTTTTGTTGCAAATCCTTGATCAGTAATTGCAACGACCACTCGAGCGTCTTTCCCAATTGCCTGCCCTAATTCAAAACGATTTTCAACATAACAAAGTGGAGTATTGTAAAAAGTTGTCTTGTCTTTTATTTTCTTCGCAGTTAAATCGGAAGCATCCTTTGACAAAATAACAAGTTTTGCTCTTTTTTGTTGAACTTCTTTTACAACTAACTCTTCGCCTGAAACCACTTTACGAGCTCTAGTCGCAAGTCCTAATAAAGACAGTCCTTTATTTGTCATGCTTGTTCCTTTTCAATATACGCTAAAAGTTCTTCATATAAACTTGCATCAATTTTAGCGTTTAATTGCTGTTCTAAAGTATTTTTTTGTTGCGCTTGTTTTACAACGTCAACAGATTTTGTTAAATAAGCTCCACGACCTGATTTTTTACCACTTGGATCAATGGATACTTCTCCTTCTTTAGAACGAACAATTCTAATTAATTCTTTTTTTGGTTTCATTTCTTGTGTTACTACACACTTACGTAAAGGAATTTTTCGATTCATGAGTTTACTCACTCCTCATTAAAGTCGTCAGCGTAAGCATCGAAATCATCATTAGATACACTTACTTCTTGGGTGTTTGATGTATAGTCAATACCAATTTTATCTGCATCCGACTGTGATTTAATATCAATTTTCCAACCAGTTAAACGCGCAGCTAATCTAGCATTTTGACCTCTTTTTCCAATTGCAAGAGATAACTGGTGATCTGGAACTACTACTGTAGTCGCTTTTTCTTCTTCATTTACTAAAACTCTAATAACTTGAGATGGGCTTAATGCATTTGCAACAAATTCAACTGGATCTGAAGACCATCTTACAATATCAATTTTTTCACCTTTTAATTCATTAACAATTGATTGTACACGTTGACCTTTTTGACCTACACAAGCACCAACTGGATCTAAATCAGGATTGCTTGTATATACTGAAATCTTAGAACGGTCACCTGCTTCACGTGCTACAGAACGAATTTCTACAACACCATCATAAATTTCAGGTACTTCTGTTTCAAATAAACGCTTTAATAATCCCGGGTGAGTACGTGATACAAAAATTTGTGGACCTTTTGAAGTTTTTTCAACTTTTGTTACAAATACTTTAATACGATCATGGATTCTGTATTTCTCAGTTGGAATTTGTTCAGTTACAGGTAGTACTGCTTCAATTTTACCTAAGTTAACATAAATTGCACGTGAATCGATACGTTGAACTGTACCTGTCATCATATCTTCTTGGCGGTCAATATATTCTGAATAAATTACACCGCGTTCAGCTTCACGCACTCTTTGTGTTACTACTTGTTTAGCAGTCGTTGCAGCAACTCGTCCAAAGTCTTTAGGTGTTACTTCTAATTCAATGATATCTCCTACCATAAAGTTTGGATTGTGTTGTTGTGCTTCTTCCACTGTAATTTCTAAACGTGTATCAAACACATTACTTACTACTTCTTTTCTTGCAAAAACACGAATTGACCCGTTATGTAGGTTAAAATCAACTCGAACATTTTGTGCTTGATTGAAATTACGTTTATATGCTGAAATTAAAGCTGCTTCAATTGCTTCAATTACTACATCTTTACTAATTCCTTTTTCTCTTTCAATTATTTCTAATGCTGTTAATAACTCCGAACTCATTAAAAAGTACCCCCTACTTAAAAAAACGTAACAGCAAGTCTTGCACTTGCGATTTTTGGTGTTGGAATTGTAATCATTTTTTTTCTTGTTTTAATTGTTAACTCTAACTGAACTTCCTCAGAAGTATAGGAAATTAATTTCCCTTCAAATTTCTTTTCGTCAAGGATTGGTTCATAAGTTTTAATGAAAACTTGTTTTCCAATTGCTTTTATAAAATCTTGTTCTTTCTTTAAAGGACGCTCAGCACCTGGTGATGAAACATCTAAGAAATATAGGTTTTCAATTGGATCTTTTTCATCTAAGACTTCACTTAGTCTTTCACTTACTGCAGCACATTGCTCCAAATCAATTCCAGACTCACTATCTATAAATACTCGAAGGAACCAGTCTTTTCCTTCTTTTACGTATTCGACATCAACTAACTCTAATCCTAGTTGTTCAATTATTGGTTGCGCTAATTCTGATACAACCTCTGTGACCTTCTTACTCAAGAAGTATCCTCCTTCCAAACATTACAAGATGAAAATTCCCTGCTATTTAGCAGGGAAATTATCTTTAGTATTTCCAATTTACGCAATTATTGTAACTTAAAATTCAAGTTACTAACTACGTAAGAGATGAATTGGGTCATAAGGGTAATAAGAAAGAGCAGGTTGCCCCTGCTCTTCAAGAAAAATCCCGTGCTAAATTACATCTGTATCTACTATACCATAATTCCCAAGTTTTGCAAACTGTTAAAAGCCATCGAAAAGTGATAATTGGTTTTGATCAGGTAAGTTTTGTAAACAGCCTTGTTTATCTAAATACTCCAATACTGTTTTAGAAATTTTACTTCTTTGTTGTAAGTCTTCTTTCGAAAGGAATTCTCCGTCTTCTCTAGCTGCAACTATATTTTTAGCTGCATTCGTTCCTAATCCAGGAATCGAATTAAACGGTGGAATTAATTTGTTCCCATTTACTAAAAATTCATCTGCACTCGATCGATATAAATCCATTTTTTCAAATGAATAACCTCTTTCACACATTTCCAATGCTAACTCTAGTACAGTCATTAAATTTCGCTCTTTTACAGATGCATCTAATCCTTTTATCGCAATTTCTTCAATTTTAGCTTTAATCGTACTTGGGCCAGCAATCATTGCTTCAATATCGAAATCTTCTGCTCGTACTGTAAAATACGCAGCATAATAAAGAATTGGATGGTGTACTTTGAAATATGCAATACGTACTGCCATTAAAACATATGCAGCCGCATGCGCCTTAGGGAACATGTACTTAATTTTTTTACATGAATCAATATACCAAGCAGGTACATTATTATTTCTCATTTCTTCTTCCCACTCTGCTGGTACACCCTTACCTTTACGAACAGATTCCATTATTTTAAATGCTAATGACGGCTCTAATCCTTGATAGATTAAATAAACCATGATGTCGTCACGACAACCAATTACTTCAGAAAGTGTACAAGTTCCACTGTTTATTAATTCAGATGCATTTCCTAGCCATACATCTGTACCATGTGATAAACCAGAAATTTGAACTAGTTCTGAAAATGTTGACGGCTTCGTATCTTCTAACATTTGACGAACGAATTTTGTTCCGAATTCAGGAATTCCATAAGTACCTGTCTTACAGCCTATTTGTTCCTCTGTAACACCTAATGGTTCTGGTCCAGCAAATATTTTCATTACTTCAGGATCGTCGGTTGGAATCGTTTTTGGATCGATACCACTTAAGTCTTGAAGCATACGGATAACAGTAGGATCATCGTGTCCTAGTATATCTAGTTTCAATAAATTATCATGGATTGAATGGAAATCAAAATGTGTCGTCTTCCATTCAGACTTAACATCATCAGCTGGGAACTGAATCGGTGAAAAATCATAAATATCCATATAATCTGGAACTACGATAATTCCACCTGGATGCTGTCCAGTTGTTCTTTTTACCCCTGTACATCCCATAGCTAATCGATCATATTCAGCACCACGTAAATTTAGATTATGATCATTTGCATAACCTCTTACGTAACCATATGCTGTCTTATCAGCTACAGTACCGATTGTACCTGCACGGTAAACATAATCCTCACCAAAAAGTACTTTTGTATAATTGTGAGCAGTTGGTTGATATTCTCCACTAAAATATGACAATAGGTAAGCCTTTGAAGTAATCTCCAGCTTTTCCCCTGTCCCACACCGTACGTGACCCTTTCGGAGTCATACGGCGCTCCATCGTCTTTATATTTACGAAGATTTATATAACTAGCGCTTGGAATCCTACAACCTTACGTAGTCTATTGAGTTTCTTAATTGCTCTGGTGTCTAATGTATTGACATGATGTAATTTAATAGGATCTTTCATCGGATTCTTTGTATGAACAAGATTATGAAAATCTTTCTTAATAATAACCAGATTGTCGTAGTCATCGCTTCCCCCCATTTTTGTGGGTAATATATGATGACAAATACAGTTTGACGGCATGAGCCTTTCACCTGAAATGTAGCATTTTCCTCTTTGTGCTAGATATTTACTTATCCGATTATTTTCATACAAAGTAGATTTTGATGAGTAGTTCCCTTTTCTTAAATGTTCAATTTCAATTGCGGTCACATATACTAAGTCTTTATGAATTCTTTGGCGGTTCTCTTTGTCATAAATCGTAAATTCAGGTTCTCTTTGTCCTCGTATTTGGTGTCTTATTGATTCAAACGGTAAGACAAGGATCCCATTACTTTTAAACCTCTTGTATGTGAAGTCGTTATAGAACTTTTCTATAACAGCATTGTTTTCTGAAGTTGGATTAAAAATGTTCCGCTTCAGCAAGGTTTTAATCTTAAAATGTATGATATGTCTAATATCATTGAAATCAGAGGATACCCTCGTCGCAATTTTATAGTAATTATGGATACCTAAAGTGAACGCATTAAGGTCAAGAATCTTATTTGGAGTTGGATTTTTTCTTATTTGACTTAGTTTATGCTGATAAACTTTTATCACTTTTTCCTTCGACTTCGGAGATATTTTTGAATTAACTATATATCCCCTTTTTGCTGTCCCTTTTTGAACTGCTCGAAAGCGTACACCTAAGAAATCCGTTCCATTCTTGCGAAGATTGATGATTTTACTCTTTTCAGGACTCACCTCTAAGTCTAATCGTTCCTTTAACCATTTTTTTACTGCTACAAAGAGTTTACAGGCATTCTCATAAGAGTTTGTAAAGATTTTAAAGTCATCGGCGTACCGAACAATGTAACATGGCTTTAACTTTGTTTTCTTTAAAGCATCTGTTCGATTCCTTTTGAGCTTATAATTCACTCTTGTTGGCTTTGTTTCCCATTGATTTGAAATCCACCAATCTAACTCGTTTAGAACTATATTTGCAAGAAGCGGTGATAAAATACCGCCTTGTGGTATTCCTTTTTCGGGTATACCTTCACCAACAAATTCAGCCTTTAACATTTTCCTTATAATAGAAAGTACCTTTTTATCCCTTATTCCGATAGCCCATAGTTGTTTTCCTAGCTTTTTGTGATTTACGTTGTCAAAGAACCCTTTAATATCTATATCGACTACATAATGATGATAACTATGATTAACCATGTGATAGCATCTTGCTAGTGCATCATGTGTATTTCGAAGTGGTCTAAATCCATAACTTGATGGGTGAAATTTAGCTTCAACAATCGGTTCAAAAACCTGTAAAATCATTTGTTGTATGAATCTATCTTCTATCGTTGGAATCCCTAAAGGACGCTTTTCACCATTTGGCTTTGGAATTAGCACTCGTCTTACCAATTCTGGTTTGTAGTCGTGTAGTTTCCTCCGAACCATTTTAATGAGCTTTTCTTTATTCATCTTGTTCAGATGTTTGATATTGTGACCATTTGTACCTTTTGTTTTGCATCTAGTGTTACTTTTTAAATTTCTAAAAGCAAGGAGGATATTTTCTTCTGAAATGATTAAATCATAGAGCCTTTTAAAATATCTTCCATTCTTACTCTCAGAATATAAAGTATCAAATGTTTCTTGAACATTAAAATATTCATTATTTCTTAGTTTTTGAACTATTAAGTCAGCCAACTAATCACCTCCAAAAGGCTTTCGTTTCTATTTAGTCATACGAGAATACTGACTTGTGTAGGATTTTGTTTCGTAAAAAGACGACTCAAGCCCTTCCCTCAGAATTGTTTTATCCTCAAACCTATTCGATATATTCGGTTTTCAACGGCAATTCCTGAAAACGGTACTACGGCTTTAATGCCACTCCGATAAATCTTCATTATACTCATAAGAGCTTTTTGAAGAACGACTTTTAAGCAATGTGTAATCATCTCGAGTCTTCGGAGCTTCCCACGTTCCGTTAATTCTATCTATACATACTTCCTTAGGTTTCCTCTATACTCCGTCTAGCACAATAGCTCCTATAAAGCTATGTGGATTTTCATAACCTAACGTTTACTCATCCACACTAGAAAGTCCTATTTTGGACCTCTAAGCATTTCTACTTAGCGACATTCACGAAGAGTCAGTCAAGGATTCGTCCAGATAATTCTATCCATTCTAACCATAGAAGTTTTGTAGACACCCGGCCTATCATTTACAACCAATAAAGGTCTTTCCTCACCATTAGTGTTAGGGTAAACTTCAGCCGGCTTTAGCGGGCTTCAAACAAATTACGTTATTACAGTACGTGCCTTGCTTGCCGCAGATTCAGTGAGTGTGTTTCAAGACGTTACCCTTTTCATTCCACACTTCGAATTAACAGTTCTCCTAGCTTTAGCTAGTGGCTAATCTTTTCAATTAGCAACGTGGCGCACTCAAATCTATGTCCGGAACCTTATCTCCTTTAAATCCAAGGAAGGTTTCAAAAGGAATATCATGACCATCTTTTTTATATGCAGTACCACATTCTGGACAATCTTTGTTCGGTAAATCGAATCCAGAACCAACTGATCCATCATTGAAAAACTCAGAGTGCTTACAATTTGGACAGACATAATGTGGTGGAAGTGGATTTACTTCTGTTATTTCTGTCATTGTCGCTACTAATGATGAACCTACAGATCCCCTAGAACCTACTAGGTATCCGTCATCTAATGATTTTTTTACAAGTTTATGCGAAATCAAGTAAATTACAGCAAATCCATGCCCAATAATACTTTTTAACTCTTTTTCAAGACGGGCTTCTACAATTTCTGGTAATTGTTCTCCGTAGATCGATCTTGCCATTTGATAACTCATATTACGAACTTCATCTTCAGCACCTTCGATTTTTGGAGTATATAAGTCATCTTTAATTGGTTTAATATCTTCAATTAAACTTGCAATTTTTTGAGTATTTGTAACGACTATTTCCTTTGCTTTTTCTTCTCCTAAAAATGCGAATGAAGATAGCATCTCATTTGTTGTTCTAAAATGAACATCTGGTAATCGATGTCTATTTAATGGATTTGCACCACCTTGAGAACCAACTAATATTTTTCGATAAATTTGATCTTCTTTTTGTAAGTGATGAACGTTACCAGTTCCAACTACAATTTTTTCTACCTTTTCAGCCATTTTTACAAGCTTTGAAATGACTTCTCTTAAATGTTGTTCATTTCGAACAATTTCTAATTCCACTAAATGTAAAAGTGTCTCAGGCGGCATTACTTCAATATAGTCATAAAACTCCATTAGCTTTTCCGCTTCTTCAGGAGATTTTTGAACACTTGCCTCAAAAACTTCACCTTTATCACACGCAGAACCAACTAATATTCCTTCTCGATGTTTCACTAGTAATGATCTAGGAACCCTTGCAACTCGATGATGATAATGTATATGAGAATATGAAACAATTTTAAACAAGTTTTTTAGTCCAGTTTCATTCGTAGCTAATAGAGTTGCATGTGATGGTCTTGCTCGTTTATAAGCATCGCCTTTACCCATGTTATTATTTAGCTCGTCATGATAATGCATACCTTGTTCTGCTGCGTCTTTTAACATTTTTAAAAGTAAGAAGCCAGTAGCCTCAGCATCGTAAATCGCTCTATGGTGTTGTGTTAAGTTTATATCGAATTTTTTACAGAGTGTATTTAAACGGAAGTTTTTAAAATCTGGATATAAAGTTCTAGCTAACTCAAGCGTATCAATTACACCGTTATTCGTAATACCTATCTCATATTTTTTAAAGCCCATTTGGATAAAGCCCATATCAAATGAAGCATTATGAGCTACGAGTATATCGTCACCCATCCATTCTTTAAACTCACGAAGTACGACATCAACATTTGGGGCATCTTTTACCATTTCGTCAGTAATTCCCGTCAATTCAATCGTAGTTGCTGATAGTGGATGATGCGGATTTGCAAATCGCTCAAATCGATCAATGATTTCACCTTTATGGATTTTTACAGCAGCTAACTCGATGATTGTATCATAAACAGCTGAAAGACCTGTTGTCTCTACGTCGAATACAACATAGGTTGCTTCCTCTAGTGAAATATGAGATGGATTATATGCTGTTGGAACACCATCATTTACTAGATTTATTTCAACGCCATATAGTATTTTTACACCGTGTTTCTTACCTGCTCCATATGCTTCAGGGAAGGCTTGAACAACTGCATGATCCGTTATTGCAATTGCCTCATGTCCAAACTTACTTGCTTGTTTAACTAAATCTCCTGCTGAAACGACTGAATCCATTTGGCTCATATGTGTGTGAGCATGTAACTCAATTCGACGCTCTCCTTCTGGCGCTTCATCCTTGCGTTCATCTGGATTAATTTCATTTATATCATTTGCAATCATGACTAAATCACGTACAAAAGTGTCGTTTTGAACAGATCCTCTAACTTTTACCCACATACCTTTTTTAATTCTATTTAGCATAGGGATATCTTCTTTATCTCTAGAGAACATTTTAACTAGTATTGAGCTCGTGTAATCAGTTATTTTAAAGGTAATTAAAACACGGCCACTCTTAAGTTCACGAATTTCAGAATCGAATACATATCCTTGAAGAACTACTCGTTTTTCTTCTTCAATAATAGACGAAATCGTATTAATTTCAGTTTCCTTAATATAATATCCAACAACAAGAGGACCCTCAGGCTCATCTCCTTCAGCTTCTTGGGCAGCCTCTTTCTTTTCTAATTCAACAAGTACTTCCATCGCTCGCTTGCGATCTTCTTCTGCTTTTTTCTCAAGAAACTCAGTTTTTTCATCAACATTATCTTTTATCGTATTCTCAAAAAACAACTTAGGAAATCCTACTTTTTGATATAAATCTTGCAACTGAGGAACGTATCGATTTGTAAAAGCATTCTCTTCAATTAGACTATTTAAGTCAATTATTACTTTATTATTTTCAACTTTAGGGTGGGCTGATTCAATATGCTGTAATATAGGGGATTTCGATTCAACAGATTGAATCATAAATGACCAATAATCAACTACTTTTTGTTCATCTATATTAGGATTTTCTGTATTAATAACGACCGAAACATCTGCTATATGTTTAAAAGTTCTTAATAAACTTGTTACAAATACTTGGAACGTTGCAAAAGGTAAAACATTATCGATCTTAAATGTAAACTGCCATTTTTTTTCGGTTTTATTTACTTCAAGATTTACGATTTCCCCATTTTTAAAATACATGTCTCGCATATCTTCGGGAAATTGAAGCTGATCTAATAATAGCTGAAACCGCTCCTGACGAGTTTGTCCCATTTTTTCACCAACCTTTTTATATAAATTTCAGTAAATGTGTAAAAAAAAATCGAAAGTACCTCTAAAAGAAGAGGTACTTTTTATTTGTGTGCGATTCCCATAAGGTGTCGCTTCCACTTTTATTTTATTTTAACATATTTATTTCATTCACAAGGTTAGAAATTTCTACTTCTTTACTAACTTGTCCATCTCTTGTTTTAAGTTCTACTATTCCTTCTGCAGCTTTTTTACCAACAACTACACGTACAGGAATTCCGAAAAGATCTGCGTCTGCGAATTTCACACCTACACGTTCATTTCGGTCATCTAATAATACATCTTGTCCGATTTCTTTTAACGTTTTATAAATATCGTCTGCTAAATTCACTTGCTCTTCATTCTTCGTATTGACTGTAATGACATGCACATCAAAAGGAGCAAGGTTTTTAGGCCACACAATACCTTTTTCGTCATGATATTGCTCTACAATTGCAGCTAATGTACGAGATACACCGATTCCATAACATCCCATAATGATTGGATTTGATTTACCATTTTCATCAAGGAATGTTGCATTCATAGACTCAGAATATTTTGTTCCTAATTTGAATACATGACCAACTTCAATACCTTTTGCAAATGAAATCGTTCCTTTACCGTCTGGTGATAAGTCACCTTCTTGAATGAATCTTAAATCTACGAAATCTTTTACGTTATAATCTCGATTTACAGTTACGTTAATATAGTGATAGCCTTCTTCATTTGCTCCACAGCAACCATTTACGATTCCTTTAATAGCGTTATCGGCTAATACTAATAAATCAGATTTTACGCCAATTGGACCTAATGAACCTATTTCACAGTTCATTAGTTCTTTTACTTCTTCTTTGGAAGCTAGCTCTACTGAATGTGCACCTAAATAATTCTTTAATTTAATATCATTTATTTCGTGGTCACCACGGGCAAGTACTAATACAAAACTTTCGTCTGCTTTGAAAATAATTGATTTAATGCTTTTTTCAATTGGTAAGTTTAAGAATTCGATTACTTCATCAATTGTTTTTTGATTTGGCGTTTCTACTTTTTGAACTTCTTCTAATTTCTCATCAGATGGTTCGTAATTCGTCACAACTGGTGCCATTTCAATATTTGCAGCATAGCTAGATTCATTTGAAAATGCGATTGTATCTTCTCCAATGTCAGATAACACCATGAATTCATGTGTATCTTTTCCACCCATTGCTCCTGAATCAGCAACAACCGCTCTGAAATTCAATCCACAACGAGTAAATACGTTGCTATAAGCCGTAAATAAACGATCATATACTTCATCCAAGCTTTCTTGTGATGCATGGAAAGAATATGCATCTTTCATTAAAAATTCACGCCCGCGAAGTAGACCAAAACGAGGTCGTTTTTCATCACGGAATTTTGATTGTATTTGGTAAAGTGTAATCGGTAATTTTTTATATGATTTTAATTCATCGCGAATAATAGAAGTAACAACTTCTTCATGTGTTGCGCCTAATGCAAATCCTCTACCATGGCGATCTCTTAAACGCATTAGTTCTGGACCAAAATTATCCCAACGGCCTGATTCTTCCCATAATTCTTGCGCTTGCATTGATGGCATTAACATTTCCATCGCACCAGCATTATTCATTTCTTCTCGGACGATATTTGCTACTTTTTGAAGTACTTTATTGCCTAAAGGTAAAAAACTATATATACCAGATGCATTTTGTCTAATAAAACCAGCTCTTAATAATAATTGATGACTTTTTATCTCTGCATCTGAAGGTACTTCACGAAGAGTTGGACTATATACGATACTTTGTTTCAAAAGGATTCACCTCATATTTTTCTTTTATTCTTATATACTTTTTAATTAATTTTTAAAATATGTAACAATACAAAAGTGCATTGTAAGATAAGAATCCGCTCCCACTTAAAACGGGCTAATTGACAAATAGATGTCACTAAGCCCGTTTTATAAAAAAGTAAGTCGCGGATTCTTAAAATATAATTCATGAAATTACACGATTAGATTAAACAGAGCTTCTTATAAGAAAAATCTTTTAATATCGTTCCAAGTTACGATGATCATTAATAACATTAAAAGCGCAAAACCTATAAAATGAACGACACCTTCTTTTTGGCGATCGATTGGTCGACCTCTTAATGCTTCTATTGCAAAAAATGTTAATCTTCCTCCATCAAGAGCTGGCAATGGTAATAAATTCATAATACCAAGGTTGATACTTAAAAATGCTGCCCATTTCATTAAGTAGAAAATACCCGACTGTGCAGCTTGATCTGTTACCTGATAAATTCCAACTGGGCCAGAAAGATTATTGATTGAGAATTGGCCAGATACTAAATGACCAACTGCTAATACAATTTCTTTTGTCCACCCAATTGTTTCAGTTATTCCATACTTAACCGAAGAAAAAACATTTTTTTCAACAGGTGCATACACACCGATTAGACCATTAACTTTATGATCGATTTCTTCTGATTTTGGCGTAATTGGAATCGAAAGAACTTTATTATCTCTTTTCACTTTAAATATTAACTCTTTACTAGGGCTTTCTCTAACAATTTTAACTACTTCTGCCCATTTTGAAACATCTTTATTATCAATTGATAAAACAATGTCCCCTTCTTTTAGACCAGCAGTTTGTGCTGGACCTTTTGGAAGTAATTCACCAATTTTAGCATCATTTACTGGCGTTCCTTGAAGTAATCCTAATAAAATAAAAATCACTAAGGCAAGAACAAAATTCATCATTGGACCTGCAAAGATGGCAATCGCTCTTTTTCCAACAGATTTACTATTAAATTGTCGGTTATATGGAGCAATCTGATGACCTTGTCCTTCACTATAAATGAACGCTTTTTCATTTACGTTGAATTTTGATATGTCTTCAGTTCCTTCTTCAGTACCAATGATTTCTAGCTTATGCTCTAAATCGATTGAATCAACTTCAACAAAACGAAGATCTTGGAAACGATCAAACTGATCAACTACAATTTTCGTAACTTCCCCGTGTGGGTTAAATTGTAAACCAATATGAGATCCAGGCTTTACTTGTACCATTTCTGGATCTTCTCCAGCATAACGAACATAACCACCAAGTGGCAATAATCTTATTGTATATGTTGTTTCATTTCGATAAAAAGAGAAAACCTTTGGACCAAATCCGATCGCAAATTCTCTACATAATATACCAGCACGTTTTGCAAAATATAGATGTCCAAGTTCATGAAAAAATACAAGTGCGCCAAAAATGACAACAAACGCTATAACTGTATTCATGTAATTACCACCCTTACTTTATTAGTGATGAAACGAATTGTCTTGTTTGTTCATCAATGTTACGAATTTCTTCTAATGAAGGCTTACTTATTACATTGTGTTTTTCAAGAGCATTTTCTATTAAATTCTCAATTTGTAAGAATGATATTTTATTCTGTAAAAAAGCAGCTACCGCTTCCTCATTAGCTGCATTTAATACAGTTGGTAAACTACCGCCAACTTTTCCTGCATGATAAGCATACTCCAAACATTTAAACCTATTAAAGTCCATCTCCTCAAAATGAAGTGTCCCAAATTTAATTAAATCTAATGGTTTATGATTATTAACTGGTTTTCTTGAAGGATAGTTCAATGCATAGGCAATCGGCACTCTCATATCAGGTGTTCCTAATTGTGCCATTACACTTCCATCATTGAATTCAATCATAGAGTGAATAACACTTTCTCTATGAAGTACAACATCAATTTTTTCATATGGCATATTAAATAGCCAATGAGCTTCAATCACTTCTAACCCTTTATTCATCATTGTAGCTGAATCAATTGTAATCTTTGCACCCATCGACCAATTTGGATGATTTAACGCATCCTCAATTGTAACATCTTTTAATTGATCTCTTGTTCGATCTCTAAAACTACCGCCCGAAGCTGTAATGATTAATTTATGTATTTCACTTGGGTTTTCACCATTTAAACATTGATAGATTGCTGAATGCTCACTATCTACAGGTAAAATTGAGACGCCATATTTTTTAGCTTCAGCCATTACAATATGACCTGCGGTTACTAATGTCTCTTTATTCGCTAGTGCGATTGTTTTTCCATTTTGGATTGCTTTCATCGTTGGAACTAAACCTACACTTCCAACTACAGCGTTTACAAGTATTGTACTATCTTCTTGGACTGCAACTTCAATTAGTCCTTCTTCACCATATAAAACTTTCGTTTCCGAATGGATACCTAAGCTCATCAGTTTTTCAGCTTCTTCTTTACCTGCAACTGAAACTAGTTTTGGTTTAAATTCTAAAATGATCTTATATAATTCATCAATATTTTTTCCTGCTGAACATGCGACTAATTCAAAATCATTTGATTGATTTCTAATAATATCGAGTGTTTGTATACCGATTGATCCAGTTGCTCCGAGTAAGCTGATTTTCTTCATTTTCATATGTCTCCTTAAATACAAAAACTAATACTATAATGTAAATAGTAAATAGACTATTGGCAATGTGAAAATGATACTATCAAATCTGTCTAATATTCCACCATGACCAGGTAATAAATTTCCTGAGTCTTTTACACCGTAGTATCTTTTATATGCAGATTGTACGAGATCACCTAATTGACCAAAAATTGAAACAAGAATAGCTACTAGTACTAAATATAGTATTGAATGATTTAACGTTAACATAATCGATAAAATTACTGCAACTACTACAGCGCAAATAATTCCGCCTATCGAACCTTCAATCGTTTTATTAGGACTTATATCAGGCCAAAGTTTAGTTTTACCTGTGGCTTTCCCAATAAAATACGCACCTGAATCAGTTGCCCAAATTACGAATAATGGGAAGAAGAAGTAGGAAATTCCCATATTTCTCATCTCGTACATATAATGAAATCCGAATCCTACATATAAACTACTAAGAACTACAAAAGAAGCATCTTCAAAAGTAAATGTATTCTTTGTAATTACCGTATATGATAAAAGTAATAGGATAAGTACAATAGAAATTTCCGTTTTACCGATTTCGATCGGAAATATCCTATTTGATAAATCATTTGGTGTAATTGCTACCCATGTTAAGATTAATCCAAGTACAGTTTGTGCACTAAATAAATTAAACTTTTTCATTCTAATCAATTCAAAATATCCGATTGTGCCAAGTGCAAATACTAGTAATCCAAATGGCCATTCACCATATATTACTAATCCTAGAAATAATGCTCCAGCTATAACTCCTGTTATAATACGCTGTTTCATGTTCGTTCACCGCTTTCTTAAATACCACCATATCTTCTTGCTCGATTTTGATATTCTTTTACCGCATCAATTAAACACGCTTCGGTAAAATCGGGCCATAATACATCAGTAAAATATAGTTCAGAATATGCAATTTGCCAAAGCATAAAATTACTAATCCTTAATTCACCGCTTGTTCTTATTAACAAATCTGGATCTTTAAAATCACTAGTCATTAAATATTGATTAAACAATTCTTCATTAATTTCTTCTTTATTTATTTTATTATCCAATACATCTGAAGAAATCTTTTTAACTGCAGAAACAATTTCGTCACGAGAACCATAATTTAGGGCAAAATTTAATACCATCCCCGTATTATTTTTTGTTTCTTCTACTGCTTTTAACACTGCTTCTGTTGTATAGCTTGGTAATTGCTCTTCATTTCCAGTTAACCGTACTTGTACATTTTCTTCAATTAATTCAGGTAAAAATGTCCCTAGAAATTCTTGTGGTAACTTCATTAAGAATTCTACTTCAGTTTTAGGTCTTTTCCAATTCTCAGTTGAAAAAGCATATAAAGTTAAGGTCTTTACACCTAATTTGCTGGCAGTCCTTGCGATTTTCCGAACTACTTTCATTCCCTCATAGTGTCCCTTAACTCTTGGTAAATTCCTCTTTTGTGCCCATCTACCATTACCATCCATTATGATTGCAACATGCTCAGGAATTACTCCATCGACCCCATTTAATTGCGAACTTGGAGGTACATTTTTCTTCTCTTTATTTCTTTTAAAAAAAGAAATTAATTTAAACATCTTTAATCCTCCGTTTAAGTATATCTAATTAAAGCATTGAGTAAAAAAACCCCCTTAAACAGAGGGTCTTTTTACTCAAAGCGCTTAGTTTATTTAATTATAATTCAATAATGAAATTATGTAATAGCATAATATGAAAAATTCATTATTTTTCTAAGCGCTAGTAAGATATACCTTGCAATGCAGTATTAAACTTCCATTATCTCTTTTTCTTTTTCTTTTGTGATTCCATCGATTTTTTCGATATGAGAATCTGTTTGTTTTTGGATGTCTTCTACAAGACCACGTAATTCATCTTCAGTAATTTCACCATTTTTTTCTGCTTTTTTCAGATCATCGTTTGCATCACGACGAATATTACGTACTGCAACTTTAGCATCTTCAGCAGATTTTTTAACTACTTTAACTAAATCACGACGACGCTCTTCAGTTAATGGAGGGAAACTAATTCTGATTACAGATCCATCATTTGAAGGATTTAACCCTAAATCTGCTTTTTGAATCGCTTTATCCATATCGTTAATCACTGTTTTATCGTAAGGAGTAATTAATAATAATCTTGCTTCTGGCACTGAAATATTTGCCATTTGGTTAATTGGAGTTGGAGCTCCATAATATTCAACCAAAACTTTATCTAAAATAGCTGGATTTGCACGACCAGCACGTACTGTTGCTAATTCTCTAGAGAAAGCAGCAACTGCTTTTGTCATTTTTTCTTTTGCTAAAGAAATGATTTGATTAGACATGTTTATTTCCCCTTTACTATCGTTCCAATATTTTCGCCAAGTACGGCACGTTTAATATTTCCTTCTTCCATTATTGAGAATACAATTAATGGAATATCATTATCCATACATAATGAAGATGCAGTTGAATCCATTACACCTAAACCTTCTTTTAATACGTCTAAATATGTAAGAGTTTCGTATTTTACAGCAGTTTTATCGATTGATGGGTCAGCTGAATATACTCCGTCTACATTATTTTTCGCCATTAAAATAACATCTGCTTCAATTTCAGCAGCACGTAATGCAGCAGTAGTATCTGTTGAGAAATAAGGATTTCCTGTACCAGCAGCAAAAATTACAACACGTTTTTTCTCTAAATGACGAATTGCTTTACGACGGATATATGGTTCTGCAACTTGACGCATTTCAATAGAAGATTGTACTCGAGATTGTACACCAAGTGTTTCAAGACTATCTTGAAGTGCTAAAGAGTTCATTACAGTACCTAACATGCCCATATAGTCAGCTGTAGCTCGGTCCATACCCATTTCGCTACCAGTCTTACCACGCCAAATGTTACCAGCACCTACTACTACTGCAACTTCAACATCTAGTTCAGCAATTTCTTTAACTTGTTGAGCGATTGATTTAATAACCGATGGATTAATTCCAAATCCTTGCCCACCTGCTAATGCCTCACCACTAAGTTTTAATACTACGCGATTATACTTTGCTTTATTCATAATAGCCTCCATTTACATACATCTATGTATTTACGTTTCTTTAAAAAATAGGGAACACATAGTGTCCCCTATTTTCATTCAAAGTAACTAAATTAGTTACCTTTTACTTGATTCATTACTTCTTCAGCAAAGTTATCTTCACGTTTTTCTAAGCCTTCTCCAACTTCATAACGAACGAAAGATTTAACAGTTCCGTTAGCAGCTTTTACGAATTGACCTACTTTAACGTCTGGGTTTTTAACGAAAGATTGATCTAATAAGCAAATTTCTTCGAAGTATTTACCAATACGTCCTTCTACCATTTTAGCAACGATGTTTTCAGGTTTACCTTCGTTTAATGCTTGTTGAGTTAAAATTGCACGCTCATGCTCAACTTCTTCTTGAGAAACAGCATCACGAGAGATATATTTAGGGTTGATTGCAGCGATGTGCATAGATACGTCTTTAGCAACATCTTCTTTAGTTGTTCCTTCAACTACAGAAAGAACACCGATACGACCGCCACTGTGTAAGTAAGCACCAAATGCATCAGCATCTGTTTTAGAAACTAATTCAAAACGACGTAAAGAGATTTTTTCTCCGATTTTAGCAATTGCATGGTTGATGAAAGTTTCAACAGTTTCACCATTTTCCATAGTTTGTGCTAAAGCTTCTTCAACAGTTGCAGGTTTGTTAGCAACGATATGTTTTGCAAGAGCAGAACCTAATTCTTTGAAACCTTCGTTTTTAGCAACGAAATCAGTTTCAGAGTTTACTTCGATTAATACTGCATCGTTTCCAGCTACTTCAACGAAAGTTAAACCTTCAGCAGCGATACGGTCACCTTTTTTAGCAGCTTTTGCGATCCCTTTTTCACGAAGGTAATCGATTGCTTTGTCCATGTTACCATCAGTTTCAGTTAACGCTTTTTTGCAATCCATCATACCAGCGCCAGTTTTTTCACGTAATTCTTTTACCATTTGTGCAGTAATTGCCATTATATTTCATCTCCTATATGTAAGCTTATTTTATTAATCGTTTTATAAGGTAAACAATTTTCGATTATTTTAACCTTAAAAAAAGGTGATAAAAGGCTAAAACCTCTTATCACCTTTCACTTTCTCATTAAGCAGTTGTTTCTTCGCCTTGTTTCGCTTCAAGAATCGCATCTGCCATTTTTGATGTAAGAAGTTTTACAGCTCTAATAGCATCGTCGTTTGCTGGGATAACGTGATCGATTTCGTCTGGATCACAGTTAGTGTCAACAATACCGATGATAGGAATGTTTAACTTACGAGCTTCAGCAACAGCGATACGCTCTTTACGAGGATCAACAACGAATAATGCATCAGGAAGTTGCTTCATGTCTTTGATTCCGCCTAAGAATTTTTCAAGACGTTCTAATTCTTTTTTAAGTTGAATAACTTCTTTCTTAGGTAACACTTCAAATGTGCCATCTTCTTGCATTCTTTCGATATCTTTTAAACGTTTAACACGTTTTTGGATTGTTTGGAAGTTTGTTAACGTTCCACCTAACCAACGTTGGTTAATGAAGTACATACCAGAACGGATTGCTTCATCTTTAATAGCTTCTTGAGCTTGTTTTTTAGTACCAACGAAAAGGATGTTTCCACCTTCAGCAGCGATACCTTTCATTACGTTGTAACATTCTTCAACCTTTTTAACTGTTTTTTGAAGGTCGATGATGTAGATACCGTTACGCTCAGTGAAGATGTAACGTTTCATTTTTGGGTTCCAACGGCGAGTTTGGTGACCGAAGTGAACACCAGCTTCTAATAATTGCTTCATAGAAATTACTGACATTTTATTTCCTCCTAATGGTTCTTTTTCCTCCGCTCACGTCTTCTTCTCCTATCACTCCCAAACTGGGTAGCACCAATAAGAAAATCGGCAAGCGTGTGTAATAACACCATGGACTACTATAGCATATACATCATTATTTATCAAGAGAAAATAAGAAATTATTGTCGAAGTTTCAGCAAAGTTTGCTTTTCCTTTTTCTCTATAATCCATTTTCATCCTTAGATCGTCTCTTTATAAATCTCGAACCGCTATTACTCAAAATTGAGCTACAGTATTGAATTAGATTTGAATCTTCACATGTCTCAATAACTAAATCTTTATCAGTATTGGGAATTTTTGTTAATTTATTCAATTTTATCTTATTCTTCTTCATATTTTATAAATTTCTTAAAAAAAATTGTACATAAAGTATGTAATGTAAGTCTTAATCCCCACTATTCAATCATATATAAACTTAAAAATCATTTATATTACAAGCTCTAAATATTACTATTACTTAAAAGATGCCTTAATTTGAAAATAGACTTAGCATGAATTTGTGAAACCCTAGAAGTCGATAAATTTATAATTGTTCCAATTTCAGTAAGTGTTAATTCTTCATGATAGTACAAACTGATAACTAGCTGCTCTTTCTCATTTAATTCAGATCCAATCGTATTGGCAAGTAGCTTTATTTGTTCATCTTTTAGTACCAATTCTTCTGGAGTTAATGTTTCATGATCTTTTAATGTATGAATTAAATTAACTTGTCCTTCCCCTACATCTTTGATTTGTTCATCTACAGACAACATATTAGAGAAAAACACATCATTTATGACGTTCACAACTTCTATCGAACTATAGCCAGTATAATGTGCTATTTCTTCAGGTGTAGCCTTTCGTTCAAGAGCCGGTTCTAACTTTTCAATTGCACATTCAATTTTTTTTGCTTTATCTCTAATCGATCTAGGCAACCAATCTTCTTTTCGAAGGCCATCCAATATATTACCACTTATTCTAATTGAGGCATATGTTTCAAACTTTAAATCTCTTTTCGGGTCAAATTTTTCTAATGCGTCATATAAACCCATCATTGCTAAGCTGTGTAAATCTTCTCTACTTACACTTGAAGGTAATCTATGAACTATTCGATTTACATGAAAGTGAACTAGTGGCATATAAATCCTCATTAGTGCATCTCCAGCATCTATATCACGATCTTTAATCCACTTTTTCCAATATATTTGTGAAACATTTTTTTGAACTTGCAACACGTCTTTCACCTCGAGCGAATTACCATATTAAGTTAAATAACTGATTGACAATTTAATATTCAATATTTTGGCATTTTTTTAAAAGGATTAAATCTTTACACATGGTTTTTAATTTGCAATTGGATAAGAAGTTCTAAAATATCAATTCTATTTCTTCCTAGTAGCAAACGAGGTCCCTTTTCGTCCAATCAACTCTTTTCCAAGTGGAGATTACAATATTCATCAAATTCTTGATTCATTACTATTTAGCCTTTCAATTTCCCTACTATTAAATGGCTAAATAGTAATAAATATGAATCTATTAATTTTATTCAATATGTTTTATGAATAAGTAATCGCATCATTTCATTTATTTAGTTCAAGATGCTTTGTTTCGATAAAAACTCAGGTTGAGCTCTTTTTCACCCTAATATAAATTATATTATTAAAATTATCTAATTTATCTACCCATTCTTTAACATAATGTGACACTTTATTTAACATAATAAAAAATAATATTTTTTCACTTTATCAAAAAAATGATTCTAATATTCCGGAATTCTATTTTAATTAGAAAAGAGGAACTATTTTATTTATACTTTAAATAAATAAACTTTTATCGCCCCCCCAATCTATCCTTTTAAAAAAGTAACCAGTCATTGTTATTTAGCAATTAACTATTTTGGCCAAAATTTTTTTATAGTTATTTAAAGACGTCTCCCGATTGTTGGATATTACTCTTTATTATTTCGTCATTAAGTGAATTTGTATCTGAGGTGGAAATTCTAACAATAAACAACGATCTATTTGAAAACAACTAGTAGTACCAAGTTGAAAATACCATTACATTTCTATAAACTAAAAATCCTCTCTCAAATTTACATTCAAATAACGAATAATAATTATATTTTATTGATATAATCTTATAAATATTTTTTAATCATACCATAATTTTCAATTCGCCTATATAGATCATTTATACAAAAATACAAAATCGTTATGATTTAATAATCTTCTTTATTCCAGTATAAAAAACAAAAAACCTTTTCCCAATTATGCATTGAGAAAAGGTTCAACTTAATGTAGTCCTATTAAAGAAGTGACTTTCTTAATTAGTTAGATTTTAATTTCTCTAACTCTAATAAGAACTTATCATTTAGTACTTTAATATAAGTACCTTTCATTCCAAGTGATCTAGACTCGATAACGCCAGCACTTTCTAATTTACGTAGTGCATTTACGATAACAGATCTTGTAATTCCTACTCGATCAGCAATTTTACTTGCTACTAATAAGCCTTCATAGCCATTTAATTCTTCAAAAATATGTTCAATCGCTTCTAATTCGCTATAAGAAAGTGATGAAATAGCCATTTGTACAACAGCTTTACTTCTAGCTTCTTCTTCAATTTCTTCTGCTTTTTCACGTAGAATTTCCATACCAACTACTGTAGCGCCGTATTCAGCTAAGATTAAATCATCATTTTCAAAATCTTGATTAATTCGAGCTAAAACAAGAGTACCTAAACGCTCACCACCACCGATAATCGGTACGATAGTTGTTAATCCACCAGCAAATAAATCTTTATTTTCAACTGGGAATGCAGTGTGCTCACTGTGGATGTCGATATTTGATGATGTTTCATTAATATTAAATAGGTTTTGTGTATATTCTTCAGGGAATTGGCGATCGGCGAACATTTTTTGCATACGTTCATTTTCGATTTTTTGGTGAAGACCGTAACCTAATAATTTCCCTTTACGACTTAAAATAAATACATTTGATTCAATAACTTCTTCTAATGTATCTGCCATTTCTTTAAAGTTTACTGGCTTACCTGCAGATTGTTGTAATAACTTATTAATCTTTCTTGTTTTGTCTAATAATTGCATCTTTCTAAATGCCTCCTATTTAATTGTACGTTTCCTATGAACTACTTTTGTATTCTAATGGCTGAATTCAAAAGTGTTCTTAAATCATAAAATGAATTGACTTATATCTTTATCTTTTGCAATATTTGCTAGCTTTTCATTTACATATTGTGGTGTAATCTTAATTGTTCCCATTTGAATTTCAGAAGCTTCAAACGATAGGTCTTCAAGTAGTTTTTCCATAATCGTATGCAATCTTCTTGCGCCTATGTTGTCTGTAGTCTGATTAACTTCAAATGCTATTTCTGCTATTCTACGTATAGCATCGTCAGAAAATTCGATTTGTATACCTTCTGTAGACAATAAAGCTTTATATTGTTTAATAATTGAAAAATCAGGCTCAACTAAAATACGAACAAAATCTTCAACAGATAATTTCGCTAATTCTACACGAATTGGGAAGCGACCTTGTAATTCAGGTATTAAGTCTGAAGGCTTCGAAATATGAAATGCACCAGCTGCAATAAATAGGATATGATCTGTTTTAACCGGTCCATATTTTGTCACAACTGTACTTCCTTCAACGATTGGTAAGATATCCCTTTGTACGCCCTCTCTTGAAACATCTTGAGTAGAGTTTTGCTTACTTGCAATCTTATCAATTTCGTCAATGAAAATAATACCTAATTGCTCAGCCCTATAAACTGCTTCTTGTGTTACTTCATCCATATCAATTAATTTCTGAGCTTCTTCATTCGTTAAAATCTTACGAGCTTCTTTAACAGGAAGCTTTCTTTTTTTAGTTTTCTTTGGAAATAGACTACCTAATGACTCCTGGAAGTTCATTCCCATTTGTTCCATCCCAGTTCCTTGCATAAAATCTAGCATCGGAGCTTGTTGTTGCTCTACTTCAATAGACACAAGATCTTCTTCTAGTTTTCCAGATAATAGTTGAAATTCTATATTTCTTCTTTTTGATGTTAATTCTGTATCATTCTCTTCTTGCTCAGCATTCGAGTTTTGTGAATCTTGATTAAAAAGCATCTCAAGTGGGTTTTTGAATGAAGTTTGCTTTTTTGTACTCGGTGCTAGAAGTTTGACTAATCTTTGATTCGCATTTTTTTCAGCTTGATCTTTCACTTTATTCATTCGCTCTTCTTTTACAATTCGAATAGACGTTTGGATTAAATCTCGAACCATTGATTCTACATCTCTACCAACGTAACCAACTTCTGTAAATTTAGTAGCTTCCACTTTAATAAATGGGGCACCAACTAGTTTTGCCATTCTTCTAGCAATTTCTGTTTTACCAACACCTGTTGGACCAATCATTAAAATGTTTTTTGGTGAAATTTCATCACGGAATGATTCTTCAAGTAAACTTCTACGATATCGATTTCTGAGTGCAATTGCTACTGCTTTTTTCGCTTGTTGCTGTCCAACAATATATTGATCAAGTTTTTCAACAATTTGACGAGGCGTGAAAGAAGTACTCATAATACACTCTCCTATTCTAATTCTTCTAAAATTATATTTCCGTTCGTATACACACAAATATCACTTGCAGTTTTTAAACTAGCATATGCAATTTGTTTTGCTGAAAGACTTTCCCCTGCGTTTTCCTTTAGTGCACGGCCTGCTGCAAGGGCATAATTCCCTCCAGAACCAATTGCAAGAATTCCATCGTCAGGTTCAATTACTTCACCAGTACCAGAAATTAATAATAATGAATTATGATCCATTACAATTAGCAATGCTTCAAGCTTATGTAATACTCGATCTGTTCTCCATTTTTTTGCTAATTCAACAGCAGCTCGTTGAATATTCCCATTATATTCAACTAACTTGCCTTCAAAAAGTTCGAATAAAGTAAATGCATCTGCAACAGATCCTGCAAAACCAGCTAAAACTTTTCCATTAAAAAGCTTCCTAACTTTTCTTGCAGTATGCTTCATAACTACTGCATTTCCAAAAGTTACTTGGCCATCACCAGCCATAGCACTTTTTCCATTATGTCTGATCGCAAAAATCGTTGTAGCATGAAAATTGGACATGTGAATCCTCCTTAGAAATGTTGATTAATTTCTAAAATTGAGCGAATTTATGCTCTAGGATGATGTAAATTGTATACTTTTTGTAATCTTTCCTTCGTTACATGTGTATAGATTTGAGTAGATGATAAATTCTCATGTCCAAGTAATTCTTGAACACTTCGAATATCAGCACCGTTATCAAGCATATGCGTAGCAAAGGTATGCCTTAACATATGTGGATAGATTTCATTAGTCAATGAAGTATCTTTGATCATTTTTTCTAATATACCACGGACTCCTCTAGTCGATAGTTTTGTACCACGGTGATTTAAAAAAAGATCGTCATTCATTTGCTTGTTAGCTACTATCAGTCTATTTCGGCCATCTTCTATATATGTATGAAGAGCTTTTTCTGCATAACTGCCAAAGGGAATATACCGCTGTTTATTCCCTTTGCCTGTTACTAAAATAGTCCCAATTTGAAAATCTATGTCTTTTAATTTCAAATTACAGCATTCGCTTACTCGGATTCCGGTAGCATAAAGCAATTCTAAAAGAGCTTGATTTCTTTGTCCAAGTTCCGTATCTAGATCGCTAATCTTAAATAGTTTTTCAAGTTCTTCCTTATATAAAAACCTTGGTATCATCGTTTCTTTTTTAGGAAGTGACGCTAAAACAAAAGGATTCTCTTTTGCTTCATTTTCTCTCATAAGAAAGCGATAGAAACTTCTTAAACAAGAAATATGCTTTGAGATCGTACGTCTTGATAGCTGTTTGTCATGCAAAGTTGTTAAATAGAGACGAACATCAGAATAAGTAACTGAAGAAAATGAAATAATGGATTGTTGTTCCATAAAAACTAGAAATTGTTCAACAATTTTTTTATAACTATTTAATGTGTATTGTGAAGAGTTTTTCTCTAATTGTAAATACTGAATGAATAATTGACACAATATTTTAATATTCAAGGTAAATTCTCCTCACAAGCCACTACATACTAACATATTAAGTAGCTATTTGCAATTTATTTTCTTAACATTCTACAAAATTCATAATTGATTCTAATGCACGGTTTGCATAAGCTTCATATCGTTCTTGTTTTCTTTTAATTTTGACATCAAGTCTAGGGAAAAGACCGAAGTTCGCATTCATAGGTTGGAAGTGTTTTTCACTTGTTGTCGTTATATAATTCGCCATACTTCCAATTGCAGTTTCTGCTGGGAATACGACCAACTCTTTCTCCATTACGAATCTAGCTGCATTTATTCCCGCTACTAAACCAGATGCTGCAGATTCTACATACCCTTCTACACCTGTCATTTGGCCTGCAAAGAATAAATCATCACGGCCTTTAAATTTGTATGTTGGCTCTAATAGTTTTGGTGAGTTAATAAAAGTATTTCTGTGCATTACACCATAGCGCACAATTTCTGCATTCTCAAGACCTGGAATTAATTGTAGTACTTCTTTTTGAGGACCCCATTTTAAATGTGTTTGGAAGCCTACAATATTATAAAGTGTACCGGCACTGTCATCTTGACGTAGTTGTACGACCGCATATGGCGTCTTTCCTGTTTTAGGATCCTCTAAGCCTACTGGTTTCATTGGTCCAAATAATAATGTTTGTTTTCCACGTTTAGCCATTACTTCAACTGGCATACAGCCTTCAAAGAAAATCTCTTTTTCAAATTCTTTTAAAGGAACTGTTTCTGCTGTAGTTAATGCCTCATAAAAACGATCAAATTCCTCTTCTGTCATTGGGCAATTTAAGTAAGCTGCTTCACCTTTATCATATCTTGATTTTAAATACACTTTATTTAAGTCAATACTTTCTTTTTCAACAATTGGAGCCGCTGCATCATAAAAATAGAAATAATCTTCACCAGTCAATTCTTTTAATTGCTGTGATAACTCAGGTGAAGTTAAAGGTCCAGTTGCGATGACAGTTGGTCCTTCAGGAATTTTAGTCATCTCTTCATTGTGAACAATGACGTTTGGATGATTTTTTACATATTCAGTAACACGGCTAGCAAACTCATGTCGGTCTACAGCTAAGGCACCACCTGCTGGTACAGCGCACTCATCAGCAGATCGAATGATTACTGAATCTAATCTTCTCATTTCCTCTTTTAATACACCTACAGCGTTTGTTAATATATTCGCTCTTAGTGAATTACTACACACTAACTCAGCAAACTTGTCAGTATGATGAGCCGGTGTTTGTCTAACTGGTCTCATCTCATATAAATGTACTTTAATTCCTCTTTTTGCAATTTGATAAGCAGCCTCGCTTCCTGCTAAACCTGCTCCAATTACATTAATAAATTGTTCTTTCATTGTTAACTCCTTCTACGCTGATTCATTCAAAATTACGTAATAATATTTTATCGTTTTAGTCTTAATGATTTCTTAATTAAAAGAAAGTTGATATGAAAAGTAAAAGTGAGCAAATAAATTGCTCACACATGTATTAGACAAAGTTCCTTAAATTTAATTTTTTGACTAATTGCAATCACTTGTCTTCTGTGGAATGAAGCCAGTTGTAAAGCAATGTTACATAAAAGTGTAATGAACACCGCTAAAAACTGGCGAAGTAACAGAAGAAAACGAATGTTATGGCAGTCAAAAATGAATAAATTAAATGCTTACACTTGTTGATCCTCTTTATAGTCACATGATACGCATTGTACTTGAATACCTTTTTTCATTTTCTTTTCTACCAATAAGTTTTCACATTTCGGACATGGTCTCGCAATTGGCTTATCCCATGATAGGAATTCACATTCCGGATAGTTCGTGCATCCATAAAAGATTCGATTCTTTTTCGATTTACGTTCAATGATATTTCCATCTTTACATGTAGGACATTTAACACCAATGTCTTTTACGATTGCTTTTGTATTTCTGCAATCAGGGAAGTTTGAACACGCCATGAACTTACCATATCTGCCCATTTTAAATACCATAGGGCTTCCACATACTTCACAGTCTTCACCAGCAGGTTCATCTCGTATTTCAACTTTTTGCATTTCTTTCTCAGCTATTTCTAAATGCTTTTCAAAACCTCTATAAAATTGATCGATAATTTGAATCCAATTCACATCACCTTCTTCAATTTTATCAAGGTCACCTTCCATTTGAACCGTAAACTCAATATTAATTACTTCTGGGAAAAACTCAACAACTAAATCAAATACTATTTGACCTAGTTCAGTAGGTACAAACCGTTTATTATCAAGTGAAACATATCCACGTTTCTGGATCGTTTCTAAAGTTGGTACATATGTTGATGGTCGACCTATTCCTAATTCTTCAAGAGTTTTTACTAATCTAGCTTCCGTGTAACGTGGAGGTGGTTGAGTAAAATGTTGTTCAGGTAATAACTCTTCTAATTTAACTTTTTCCCCTTCAGCTAACGGTGGAAGGATACGGTCTTTTTCTTCTGTTCCATCATCATTACTTTCAATATACACTTTCATAAATCCTGGGAATTTAACTACTGACCCATTAGCTCTAAATATTACATCATTATTAATTAAGTCAACTTTAACCGTATCTAGTATTGCTGGTGCCATTTGACTTGCTACAAATCGCTCCCATATTAATTTATAAAGTCGATATTGATCACGGCTAACATGTGCTTTGATTGTATCAGGCGAACGTAAAGTTGACGTTGGTCTGATTGCTTCATGTGCATCTTGTACTTTATCTGATTTTTTTTCATTTTTTTTATTTGTAGCAACAAAATCTGCACCATAAGTATCAATTATATATGATTTTGCTTCCTCAGCTGCAACGTCGGATATTCTAGTTGAATCAGTTCTCATATAAGTGATTAATCCAACCTGTCCACCACTACCTAGGGAAATCCCTTCATATAATTGTTGTGCAATCATCATCGTTTTCTTTGCACGCATATTTAATTTTCTAGCCGCTTCTTGCTGTAGTAAGGAAGTAGTAAAGGCAGTTGCTGGATTACGTCTACGTTCTTTTCTAGTAACACTTTGAACTTCAAAGTGATCACCTTTAATTTGTGATAAAACATTATTTACATCAGTTTCAGAATTCAATTCCACTTTTTTACCATTAACACCGTAAAAATTTGTATCAAATGTTTCTTTCTTTGTTAAAGCTTTACTTTTAATTGTCCAATATTCTTCAGGTTGGAAGCTTTCAATCTCTTTTTCTCGTTCGATAATCAGTCTTAGAGCGACAGATTGAACTCGACCAGCACTTAAACCCTTTTTCACTTTCTTCCATAATAATGGACTGATGTTATACCCTACTAGACGATCTAGTACACGTCTTGCTTGCTGGGCATCTACTAAGTTCATATTAATCGGTCTAGGTTTTTTAAAAGACTCTTTAATAGCATCTTTTGTTATTTCATTAAACACGACACGACAATCCGAAGAAGTATCGATATTAAGTGTATTTGCAATATGCCACGCGATTGCTTCACCTTCACGATCTGGATCGGCTGCTAGATAGATTTTTTTTGCTTTTTTCGCAGCAGATCTTAAATCCTTTAAAACTGGACCTTTACCTCGGATTGTTATGTATTTCGGGGTGTAATCGTTTTCTATTTCAATCCCCATCTGGCTTTTAGGTAGATCTCGAACATGTCCCATTGATGCGATTACTTTGAATTTTTTACCTAAATACTTTTCTATTGTTTTAGCCTTTGAAGGGGACTCCACTATAACTAAATTTTCTGCCATTTTTTAAGCCTCCCGAGAGTTTCCTATTCATTACTCTCTGTATTCCTTATTTCTTTCTTTTATTCCTATGTATTCTTAAATAGATTCATAATAAGAAGAGTTCAATTTAAATTTTTGATTTTCCTTCATACAATTTCAAATTGTATAGTTTATTCTATACATTAGTCAAATTTTATTTAGATATAAAATAACACAAGTTGCATTAGTATTGTCAATATTTTGTAATATAAACATATTTTTTTATTTTTTAGTATATTCCTGAAATTCCTCTAAAATATCATTTGTACATGTAATTAATTTCGCTCCATCCTGAATTAATCGATGATTTCCTTCATATTCTTCCATTATAATCGGACCTGGCACTGCAAATACCTCCCTATTATATTGAATTGCAAAATTTGCAGTAATCATCGTTCCGCTCTTTTCCTTAGCTTCTAAAACTATTAATCCTTTTGATAACCCAGCAATAATTCTATTTCTTCTAGGAAAGTATCTTTTTTCTGGTCTAATATAATATGGATATTCACTAATCACCAAATGATTTATAGCCAATTCATTAAATAAGTTAATGTTTTCTTTCGGATAAATATAGTCTAACCCACATCCGACAACTGCAATCGTTGTTCCGTTGTGAAAAATTGCTGAATTATGTGCAATTGAATCACATCCGGATGCCATTCCACTAACAATAACACATTTTTCTCTTATTAGATCTAACATGAATGAATCACAAATAATTTTCGCAAATAAAGTTGGTTTTCTAGCTCCAATTATACTTATCCTAAATGGTTCATAAAGGATATTTTGATTTCCTTTTAAATATAATACAAACGGTGGGTCACATATTTCTCTTAACAGATCAGGATATAGATCATCATAAATAGTAATAATTTTTATATTTTTTTTATAGCTTTCTTTTAAGATATCAAAAATGGAAGTTGAATGAAGTTGATTATATAGTATTTTTGCGGCTTTAGAAGTCATTTGAAATGTAGTTTTAAATGTAGAAGGTGAATATTGATAGAGGTTTTCTAAATTTGGATCATAGTGAAGAATCTTCTTCATGGCTTGATAGTTTTCGAATAAAAAATGATGTAAATGAATAAGTCGGATTTTATTTTTCATGAATTCACCCTTTCTAAATATGGAAAGTAGCCCCCGATTTGGAGGCTACCTAGACTAGCTTCTTAAGAGTGGTGCCAATTACCTTCAAAAGGTAATTCCGCCCCATCGAAAGACAAGTGATTACACTTAAGTCTAATCATCCTATTTTTAAACCATATTAACAATAAGCAAGCCTCCTATTGGAGGCTTACTAATTTAATCATTATGATGCTTATACTAAAGCTTCATGTGTCTTACATTGTTCATATAAGCCACGCTCTTTTAATACACCAATTAAAGTTTCACCCATTACTGCAGGAGTAAGTGCAACTTTAATACCACAGCTTTCCATTGTAGCCATTTTCTCTTTAGCAGTACCTTTACCGCCTGCGATGATTGCACCAGCGTGTCCCATACGTTTGCCTTCTGGAGCTGTTTGACCACCAATGAAACCTACTACTGGTTTAGCCATATTAGCTTGTACCCACTCAGCAGCTTCTTCTTCTGCAGTTCCACCGATTTCACCAATCATAATAACTGCATAAGTTTCTGGGTCTTCATTGAATGCTTTTAATACATCGATGAAGTTTGTTCCATTTACAGGGTCTCCACCAATACCTACAGCTGTAGATTGACCAATACCAGCTTGAGTTAATTGATGTACAGCCTCATATGTTAATGTACCAGAACGTGATACGATCCCTACATGACCTTTTTTATGAATGTAACCAGGCATGATACCAATTTTACACTCATCAGGAGTGATAACACCAGGACAGTTAGGACCAACTAATCTAGTCTTTTTGCCTTCCATGTACTTTTTAACTTTTACCATATCAAGTACTGGAATACCTTCTGTAATACAAATTGCGATATCTAATTCTGCATCAACTGCTTCCATGATTGCATCAGCAGCAAATGCTGGTGGTACGTAGATGACAGATGCATTAGCACCAGTAGCATCAACTGCATCTTTAACTGTATTGAATACAGGAACGCCAGCAATGTCAGTTCCACCTTTACCAGGAGTTACACCACCAACGATTTTAGTACCATACTCTAACATTTGAGTAGTATGGAATAAGCCTTGTGAACCAGTTATACCTTGTACAATGACTTTTGTATCTTTATTAATGAATACGCTCATTTTTATCCTCCCTTTCTTAGCCTACAAGTGCAACGATTTTTTCAGCGCCATCCGCCATTGAATCTGCTGCAACAATGTTTAAGCCTGACTCATTAAGAATCTTCTTACCTAATTCAACATTCGTTCCTTCTAAACGAACTACTAATGGTAAGTGTAAACCAACTTGTTTAGTTGCTTCAATTACACCTTCAGCAATCACATCACATTTCATGATTCCACCGAAGATATTAACGAAAATTCCTTTAACATTTTGGTCAGAAAGGATGATTTTAAACGCTTCTGTAACTTTCTCAGCTGTAGCACCGCCCCCAACATCAAGGAAGTTAGCCGGATCTCCACCGTAGTGTTTAATGATATCCATTGTAGCCATTGCTAGACCAGCACCATTAACCATACATCCGATATTTCCGTATAAAGAAATATAGTTTAAGTCATACTTAGAAGCTTCGATTTCTTTTGGATCTTCTTCTTCTAAGTCACGGTAAGCTAAAATGTCTGCATGACGATATAGAGCATTTGAGTCAAAGTTTAACTTTGCATCTAATGCCATTACTTCTCCATCACCTGTAACGACTAATGGGTTAATTTCAGCGATTGAGCAATCTTTTTCGATAAACGCAGTATATAAGCCCATCATGAACTTAACTGCTTTGTTTACTAAGTTGCTTGGAATATTGATATTAAACGCAATACGACGAGCTTGGAAGCCTTGTAAACCTACTGCTGGATCAATATACTCTTTAAAGATTTTTTCAGGTGTTTTTTCAGCTACTTCTTCAATTTCAGTTCCACCTTCTTCAGAAGCCATTAATACAACTTGTGAAGTAGCGCGGTCTAAAACTAAACCAACATAATATTCTTTTTTAATATCGCAGCCTTCTTCGATAAGTAAGCGCTTAACTTCCTTACCTTCTGGTCCAGTTTGATGAGTAACTAATACTTTACCTAGAATTTCACTAGCATATGTATTTACTTCATCTAAATTTTTCGCTACTTTTACGCCACCCGCTTTACCGCGGCCACCAGCGTGAATTTGAGCTTTTACTACGCATACAGCTGTACCTAATTCTTTAGCTGCTTCTACTGCTTCTTCAACTGTAAATGCAACTTTCCCGTTTGGTACTTTTACGCCATAGCTTCGTAGGATTTCTTTCCCTTGATACTCATGGATATTCATGATCCATCCTCCCCTTTTAGAACAAGACAAATTAAAACACATCCCTATTGTATCTCTTACAGAATATACTGTAAATACTTTAGTAGAAAAGAATTAAATATTCTATGTTTTTATATAGAAAACCCTTTCATATACAATAGTTAATGTAGTTTATCATATTACAATATTATTTTTCCAATAATTTATTTTTACCATTTTAAAAAAAAGATTAACGACAGTTCACATCATTTTGATTGTAGGTTATATTATTTCAATTCAGTTATCTACTTAACATAAACCTAGAATCTTATGTAACATTAAACGTCGTTAATCGATTATATTTTAGACCACTTTAGTATTTTGATGTATCATTTACAAACTAACTTTTTCTTTTATTGGTGCAAAGGATCTTCTATGTTCATTTATAATTCCATGCTCATCGATCGCTTTTAGATGTCCTTTTGTGCCATATCCCATATGTTTATCGAATCCGTAATTTGGATGCTTTAAACTAAGTTCGCACATGATAGAATCCCTTGTTTCTTTTGCAAGTACAGATGCAGCTGCTATACTGATGCTTGTTGCATCGCCCTTTATGATTGATGTTTGAGAAATATCTAGCGGTAGTTTCATTGCATCTATTAATAAATGTTCAGGCGGATGAGTAAGTTGTTCGATCGCACGTCTCATCGCTAATTTAGTTGCTTCATAAATATTAATTTCATCAATTTCAGTTGAACTGGCCATACCAACCCCATAAGAAATGGCTTCCTCTTTAATCCGCTTAACGAAATACTGTCTTTTCTCTTTAGATAATTTTTTTGAATCATCTAATCCAATTAACTCCGTATTTTCGGCTAAAATAACTGCCGCTGCTACAACAGGACCGGCTAAAGGACCTCTACCAACTTCATCTACTCCTGCAATTAACTTTATATTTTGGCTATATAAATTCTGTTCATATTCCATCATTTTAAGGAATTTCTTCCTCTCTAAATCTCTTTTTTCTTGCTCTTTATACCATCTAGCTACTAGTTTTTGTACACCAATCCTTTGATCACTTTCAAATTCTTTTAAGAGTTCATTCGTTGGATCAGTTAGTTCACTTAGTATATTTTTTATTTCATCTATTTTCAGAGACATAATTTCGAACTCCTTTTATACACATGTTTAAGTTGGGACTACCCGATTTCATTAAAAAAGAAGAAAGTACGCTTATTCTTGCGCACTTTCTTCTACTATTTCATCAGTCACTTCGAGCATTGATGGATTTTCAAAAGATAATCTTCCTAATTTACCCGCTCTTAGCTCTCTTAAAAACAAATCAGCTGTTTTATCATAATCAACAAATCCGCCTGACATAAGTAATCCACGTTTCTTTCCAATATGATCAAAAATATCGACGACTTCTTCAGAAAATAAAACTTCCTCATTCATGTCGTATCTTTCTTTTAATACATTTGGATAAAACTCTCTTAAATATTTAATCGCGTAAATCATTACTTCTTGTAGATTAATGATACTATCTTTAATTGCTCCTGTAGTCGCTAAACGAAGACCTACAAGTGGATCTTCAAATTTAGGCCACAATATACCCGGTGTATCAAGCAGTTCAATTTCTTTTCCTACTTTTATCCACTGTTGTGCTTGCGTTACACCTGGACGGTCACCAGTTTTGGCAATATTTTTTCGTGCAAGCTTATTGATTAAAGTTGATTTACCAACATTAGGGATTCCAACAATTAATGCTCGAATTGCGCGAGGCTTAATCCCCTTTGCTCTCATTTTATCGAACTTCTCTTTTACAAGTATTTCACAAGAAGAAATAATTGCTTTTAATCCTTGTCCAGATGCTGCATCAATCGCAATTGCCATTACGCCTTGTTTTTCATAATGAGCTAACCATTGCTGAGTAATTCTTGGATCTGCTAAATCCGCTTTATTTAACAGAAGCAATCTTGGTTTATTGGAAATTATTTCATCGATCATTGGATTTCTAGAAGCTGCCGGTACCCTTGCATCCGCTAATTCTATTACAACATCAATTAATGAAAGTTTTTCAGTTACTTGTCTTCTAGCTTTTGCCATATGGCCAGGAAACCATTGAATCGTCATGTTGCCACCTTCTTATACATTAAATAATCAAGATTAACTTGGCTTTTATTTCGCCAATTCAACCTCAGATAATGGCCAAAATACAAAACTTGCTCGGCCTAAAATTTCTTTTTGACTAACTGTTCCGATAATACGACTATCTTTACTTAATCGACGGTTATCTCCTAAAACGAATACTTGTCCTTTAGGAACTGTTTTTCTACCCGTAATCTCTTCTAATTTAAAGTCTTCCGTTAGAGGACCATCTGTTGTTTCTTTTTTATATTCGTTCAAATATGGTTCTTTATACGGTTTACCGTTAACATATAGGACATCATTTTTATATTCTACAGTATCACCAGGTAAGCCAATAACTCGTTTAATATAATCTTTTTCCTTTGTAGCATGGAAGACAACAATATCAAAACGTCTAGGTTCATGTAGTTTGTATACGATCTTATTTACAATCATTCTACTTTGATCTTGTAGTGTTGGCATCATTGAGATACCGTCAACTAAAACCGGTGTAAAAAGGAATGTTCGAATACCAAGTGCAAGTACAAGCGCAATAAAAATTGTTTTAACTAATTCCCAAATTCCACCACTGTTGCTTTCTTTCAACCTAATCCCTCCATTTTATAACCATACGTTTAGAAGTTTAACCAGTTAAAGTTAATAACGTTATTTATGTATTCTATTTTACTTTTTATTCTAACCATAATCTACAGATATTGGAAAAAAAGGAGCTTGTTTTATACAAGCTCCTTTCAAAAGACTATCGAAGTTCTTTAATTCTTGCTTTTTTACCAGTAAGTGCACGTAAGTAGTAAAGTTTAGCACGACGTACTTTACCGCGACGAACAAGGTCTAACTTAGCAATTTTTGGAGTGTGGATTGGGAACGTACGTTCAACACCAACACCGTAAGAAATTTTACGAACTGTGAAAGTTTCGCTAATTCCGCCACCACGACGTTTAATAACTACACCTTCGAATAATTGGATACGCTCACGAGTACCCTCAACAACTTTAACGTGAACTCGTACAGTATCACCAGGACGGAATGCTGGTAAGTCAGTTCTTAGTTGTTCTTTTGTAATTTCGTTGATTAAATTTTGCATAATTATGCTCTCCTTTTCCAACCGATGCTCTTACAAGATTTTAATGACTCGCAGCGGAACACCGAGAATAAAGGCTTAAGTATTTACTCAAGCCACAAATTATATTAACATATTCTATTATTTCACGCAACTAGTTTTCTTGTTTTAATTCTTCTTTTACTTCATCCATCCATTTTGATTCTTTTTTAGAAAGAGAATAATTTTCAAGCAAATCTGGACGACGCGTGATCGTTCGTTTAAAAGATTGTTTTGTTCGCCATTCTTCGATTAGAGCATGGTTTCCAGATAATAAAACATCAGGTACTTTATGACCTCTAAAATCAGCAGGTCTTGTGTAATGAGGATGCTCCAATAAACCTGTACTAAAAGAATCTTCAATTTTTGAAGTCGTATTACCAAGTACTCCAGGTAATAAGCGAACAACGCTATCAGCAATTACCATGGCACCAAGTTCTCCACCTGTTAGAACATAATCTCCAATTGAGATTTCATCCGTTACTACATGTTCACGAATTCGTTCATCATAGCCTTCATAATGTCCACAAATAAAGATTAAGTGCTCCTCTTTAGCAAGCTCTTCAGCTTTACGTTGAGTAAATCGTTCTCCTTGAGGGCATAGAAGGACTACTCTTGGCTTATTTTCACTTTTTGATACTAATTCATCAACTGCATCAAAAATCGGTTGTGGAGCTAGTACCATACCTGCACCGCCACCATATGGATAGTCATCAACATTCGAATGTTTATTCGTAGAGAAATCTCTAAAATTTACACAACGAAACACAACAGCCTCTTTTTCCTGTGCTTTTTTTAAAATAGAAGAATTTAAAACTCCTTCAAACATTTCTGGGAAAAGGGTTAAAAAGTCTAATTTCATCATAATAGACCTTCCATTACTTCAATTTTAACTTTTTTATTCGTCACATCTATTTCTTTCACAATTTGCTCAATGTAAGGAATAAGGGCATCTTTTTGACCTTTTCTTTGAATAACCCAAACATCATTTGCACCTGGGGATAATATTTCTTTTATTTTTCCGATTTCTTCTCCATCAACTGTCTCAACAACGCAACCAATGATTTCATGGTAATAATACTCATTTTTATCTAGTTTGTGTAATTGATCTTCAGTAATCTTTAAAATCCCATTTTTAAGTGGTTCTACATCGTTTAAAGAATCATACCCTTCAAATGTAAGTAAATCAAAATTTTTATGTACACGATGACTTGTTACGATTAATTCAATTGGTGTCGAATCGTTTTCTTTAAAGAAATAAAGTGTATTACCTTTTACATAGCGTTTTTCTGGAAAATCAGTTCTTGAAATGACGCGAACCTCTCCACGAACGCCATGTGTATTTACAATTTTTCCGACATTTAAATATTTTTTCATTTTTTTACCTCTAAATTAAAATTTCTATGTTCATGATTAGTTTGACCATTTAGATTGTATATATGTCTACCCTAAAGTCCTTAGTCTCTTAAGACAATTGCTTAATACCTAGTATAACTTAAAGTTATTAAAGCATCAAAAGCTACTTCTTCCCAAAGGACTTACATCTATCTATTCATCAATAGGGACTACCACACCACTTTATATTGGACTTTCCTGTAAATCTCTGTAATGTTGAAAACGGCCCTTAGCAATAGCCAAGGACCGTTTTACATTTACTGAATATCTAGGTGAATACGTTTTGCGTGTTCATTACTTGCTGCATATACAACCGTACGAATCGCTTTAGCAATTTTACCATGTTTGCCAATCACTCTACCAGCATCTTCAGGGTTTACCTGTAAATGAAAGAATAGATTGTTCTCATCTTCTTTTACTTGAAGTGAAATATCCTCTGGATGATCTACAAGACTTGAAACAATTGCATTTATGAGTGTATTCATCTTTTTTTCCATCATTACTTGCCGTTGCGAGCGTTGTGGAATTTCTCTAAGATACCAGCTTTAGAGAATAAGTTACGAACTGTATCAGATGGTTTAGCACCTGTTCCTAACCATTTTAATGCTGCTTCTTCGTTAATTTTGATTTCAGCTGGTTGAGCAACTGGATTGTAAGTTCCAATTTCCTCGATGAAACGTCCATCACGAGGAGAACGAGCGTCTGCTACTACTACACGGTAAAAAGGAGATTTTTTAGCTCCCATACGTTTTAAACGAATTTTAACTGCCATTTTTAAAGCACCTCCGAAAATATTTACAACGATTTATATATTATCAAAAACCAATACTGTTTGTAAAGTAAAATTTCTTAACAGCATAATTTTTTATAAAATGATGTTTAAATGTTGGAAAATTATACAAATAGGTTAGAATAAGCCCGGAAATTTAAAACCTTTCTTCTTCCCTTTTTGTATGCCACCCATCATTTTCATCATTTTTTTCATTTCTTCAAACTGTTTTAATAAACGGTTTATTTCTTGTACAGGGCGACCAGAACCTCTAGCTATTCGCTTTCTGCGACTAGAATTAATGATATCTGGTGTAAGCTTTTCCTGCTTTGTCATCGATTGAATAATTGCCTCTACATGAGCGATTTGTTTATCGTCAATTTGCAGATCATTCAATCCTTTAATTTTGTTTGCACCTGGCATCATTTTTAAAATATCACCAAGTGGTCCCATTTTTTTTACTTGAGAAAGTTGGTCTAAGAAATCATCTAAAGTAAAGGATGCATTTCTTAATTTTTGTTCCATTTCTTTTGCTTTTTCTTGGTCTACGTTTTCTTGTGCTTTTTCAATTAATGTAAGCACATCACCCATTCCTAGTATACGTGATGCCATTCGTTCTGGATGAAACGGCTCAATTGCATCTAGTTTTTCACCAAGTCCAACAAATTTTATAGGCGTATTTGTAACAGCACGAATTGATAATGCTGCACCACCACGAGTATCGCCATCAAGCTTTGTCAAAACGACTCCAGTTAAACCTAATTGATCATTAAAGCTTTGTGCCACATTGACTGCATCTTGTCCTGTCATTGCATCAACAACTAGGAAGATTTCTTCAGGTTTTGAAAGTTCTTTAATTTGTGCAAGTTCTTCCATTAAACCTTCGTCAATATGTAAACGACCAGCCGTATCAATTAGGACATAGTCATGATGTTCATCCTTAGCGTGTTGAATCGCTTGTTTTGCAATTTCAACTGGACTTACTTGATCTCCTAATGAAAATACTGGCAAATCTAATTGCTTACCTAATGTTTGTAGCTGTTTAATCGCGGCAGGACGATAAATATCTGCTGCAACTAAAAGTGGCTTACGATTGTACTTTTTTCGAAGTAAATTCGCTAATTTACCAGTCGTTGTTGTTTTACCAGCACCTTGTAAACCAACCATCATAATAACAGTCGGCGGGCGATTTGCAACAGCAATTTTGCTTTGTTCTCCACCCATTAATGCGGTTAGTTCTTCTTGAACTACCTTTACAACGTGTTGACCAGGCGTTAAGCTTTGTAATACTTCTTGTCCAACAGCTCGTTCAGAAACACGTTTCACAAAATCTTTAACAACTTTAAAGTTAACATCCGCCTCAAGTAAAGCAAGACGTACTTCTCTCATCATTTCCTTGACATCAGATTCAGATACTTTACCTTTGCCTCGAACCTTTTGTAATGTCTTTTGAAGTCGGTCGGCTAATCCTTCAAATGCCATAAAACCGTCCTCCTTATTATTCTAATTTCTCTAACGCATCGATTACTCGAAGAAACTCGTCATCTACAACTTTACCTTTTTTGGCATCAGTTTTCAAATGATTTAAAAGTTCATTTCGTTGTTGAAATTTTTTTAGAAGTAATAATTTCTCTTCATATTCTTCTAACATAGCTTCAGTACGTTTTATATTATCATAAACCGCCTGTCTACTAATGTTAAACTCTTCCGCAATCTCACCTAAAGAATAGTCATCCAAATAATATAATGACATATAACTTTGTTGTTTAGGAGTTAAAAGAGAATGATAAAAATCATATAGATAATTGATCCTCATCGTCTTATCTAACATTGTATGATCTGCCAAAACTATCACTCCTTTGTTAAGTGAATTGCCTTTACATATGCTAGTTTACCTAATACACAAATATCTGTCAAGTTTTTTACTTGACGAATATTAAAAAACAATTTCGCGGGCCTTTTCGTTCACTCCAGCATCGTGTTATCACTTTTTCTAGTAACACAATTAAAAAAAGTGGATCTATCTTTCAATTAAAACAGATCCACTTCATTTCTTAAAATTATGCTTCTTTATTCATTAAATCTCCAAATAGGCCATATACAAATTGTTCCGCTTGGAATGGTTGTAGGTCGTCCATCTTTTCTCCAAGGCCGACGAATTTTACTGGTACTTTTAGTTCGTTTCGGATTGCAAGAACAATACCACCTTTAGCTGTACCATCTAATTTCGTTAAGACGATACCAGAGACATTTGTTGCTTCAGAGAATGTTTTTGCTTGTACAAGTCCATTTTGGCCAGTAGTTGCATCAATTACTAGTAATACTTCGTGTGGTGCACCAGGTACCTCTCTAGCAATGACATTTCTTACTTTTTCAAGTTCTTTCATTAGGTTGACTTTATTTTGTAGTCGACCTGCAGTGTCACAAAGTAAAACATCAACTTTACGAGCTTTAGCAGCTTGAACCGCATCATACATTACTGCGGCTGGGTCCGAACCTTCACCTTGTTTAATTGTGTCGACACCAACACGTTCTCCCCAAACTTCTAATTGATCGATTGCTCCAGCTCTAAATGTGTCTCCAGCAGCAAGTAGTACTTTTTTACCTTCTGTTTTAAGTTTATGAGCGATTTTACCAATTGAAGTTGTTTTTCCTACTCCGTTAACTCCAACGAATAATACAACTGTTAAACCATCAGGATTTAAATTTAATTTAAATGAATCTTCAGTTAAATCATCACCTTTATACAATTCAACTAATTTTTCAGAAATTACTTCTTGTACACCTTTTGGATCTTGAATATTTTTTCGTTTAACTTCAAATTTCAAGTCCTCTACTAGCTCCATTACTGTGTTTACACCAACATCAGCCATTATTAGAATTTCTTCAAGTTCTTCAAAAAAATCTTCATCTACTTTACGATATCTTGCAAATAAATCGTTTAACCCTTCTGTTAAGTTATTTCTAGATTTCTCTAAACCAGATTTAAATTTTTGAGTCACTGACTCCGTTTGCTTTGAGATTGTTTCTTTTAATTTTTTAAAAAAGCTCATAATTTCAATCCTTTCTAATTACCATTCGATAATAATGCTTCGCCTTCATCCAGACGTACTGATACTAGCGTAGAAACTCCATATTCTTGCATTGTAACACCATATAATACATCGCATTCTTCCATCGTGCCTTTACGGTGTGTAATAACAATAAATTGAGTTTGTTCACTAAAATATTTCAAGAATTTTGCAAAACGAGCTACATTGGCCTCATCTAGTGCAGCTTCAACTTCATCAAGTACACAGAAAGGTACTGGACGTACTTGTAAAATTGCAAAAAGTAGAGCGATTGCCGTAAGTGCTCGTTCGCCGCCTGATAATAAGCCTAAATTTTGAAGCTTTTTACCTGGTGGTTGTGCAACAATATCGACACCTGTTAACAATAAATTTTGCTCATCTGTTAGAACTAAATCAGCTCTTCCTCCACCAAACAACTGAGTAAAGACGACTTGGAATTTTTCACGAATTGCACTAAAACTCGTTTCGAATCGTTTTGTCATTTCTTCGTCCATCTCACTAATTACATTGTAAAGTGTGATTTTCGCTTCATTTAAATCAGTTCTTTGTTCCTGAAGAAAATCATGTCGTTCAGATACTCGTTCATACTCATCAATTGCACCAATATTTACAGTTCCTAATTCCTCAATTGAACGCTTTAATAGTTTAACTCGTTTCCTTGCATCCTCAACAGTCATTTCTAGTGTATACTTCATTTTTGCCGCTTCATAAGTAGTCATATACTTTACATTCAGTTGTTCAAGACGATTTTCAAGCTCTACATCAAGTCGATTACTATTCACTTCTTGCTGTTTTAGTAAATCCGAAAGTGACTTATATTGACGTTGCTTTTCTCTTAATGATTGAACATAATCTTCTAGTTCTGTTTGAAAAGCAATTCTTTGCTCTCGACGTTTCGAAATAATTTCTGTCGTTTTTGAAAATTCAATACGAGTATCAGAAATAATATTCTCGAGCTCTTCCTTACCGTTTTCATTCGTCATCAGTTCACTTGATAAGAAGATTATTTTTCCCTTCGTATCTTCAAGAAGTTGCTTTAGTTTTATAGAGTTTTCTTCAAACTGGCGAATTCTTTCGTTGCTATAACTTAACTTTTGCTCTTCTTGTGCAAGGGAAATTTTCAGACTAGTTAACTTCGATTGTAATTGATCTTTTATTTCCTTTTGATTTAGTTTCCGTTCAGTTAATTCATTGATCTTTTGCTCTTTTGAAATAATCTCATCTTTCACTTTCGCATATAACGATGATAATTCCTCAAGTCGGTCTTTAATCTTTAATAAATCACTAGCTGAACTTCCCATTTCTAAATCATAAATTGCTAAAGCATCGTTTATATTTTTTTCTTCAAATTCGATACTTTTTAGTTGTTCCATAATTGAAACAATTGTTTGCTGAACTTTTTGAATTTCTTCATTTAAGTTTTGAGCTTTAGAAGAACTTTCGAGATTTGTCGCTTTAAGAGTTTGTACTTCATCCTCAAGCAAGTTTGTTTTTTCTTGCATATCTTTTAGCTTAACAGTAATTTCTTCTAATTCTCGCTGTCTTCCAATAAGTGAAGAATTCGTAGTTCGAACAGCTCCACCTGTCATTGCCCCACCAGGATTAACTACATCACCTTCAAGCGTAACAAAGCGATAGCGATGTCCAACAAGTTTGGCCAATTCATTAGCACCTTTTAAATCTTGCGCGATTAAAACTGTTCCAAGTAAGTTTTGAATCACCTGCTCGTACTCGCTTGAATAATTAACAAGTGATGATGCAACACCGATAAAGGAAGGATTTCTTTTTAATCCATCAATAACATTAGCTGGTACAAAACGTGCTTTCACAATATTCATTGGTAAAAATGTAGCTCGGCCTAATCGTTGTTGCTTTAGAAATTGAATGGCTCTTCTAGCATGTTCGTCATTTTCAACAACAATTTGTTGTGTAGCTGCACCAAGCGCAATTTCAATAGCAATTTCATATTGTTTATTTGTTGTAATTAGTTCAGCAATTGCACCTTTAATACCTTCTAATCTAGTGCCTCTTGCTTTCAAAATTTCTTTAACCCCTTGATTAAAACCAGCAAAATCTTCTTGAAGTTCTTCAAGGGTTTCTTTTCTTGATTTTGTTTGTTGAATAAACTGATAAGCTTTATTAAGTAATTCTTCTTTTTCTTTTAAAACTGATGAAGTTTCATCATACTGTTTTTTCAGTGATTCAAATTTACTATTTAACTCTTTAAACGTTAAATCAAATTGTTCTTTCTCATTAAGCAATTCAGTTTTTCTATTCTGTAATTGCTCTCTTTGACGAATGTATTTTTCATTTTCTAAATCTAATCGACTCGATTTTACTGAGTATTGTTCGCTTTGCTTTTCTAGCATCGTTTTTTCATTTTTTATCGATGCTTGATTATTTAAAAGCTCAATATAATCAGATTTTATTAATTCGATTTGTTCTTCAAGATCCCCCTCATAAGAGGTAATCTCATTTTGGATCTCAACAATATTGTTTTTTGTTTTATTTACATTTTGACGAGAAATTTTTTCTTGTTCTTTTTCAGCTTCGATTAATTTATTCGTTTCGTTTATTTGTTCGGTAACTTCATCAACTTGTTTTCTTAATTGTTCAGATTGAGTTGAAGTATTTCTTTTCCGCTCCTTCATTAGCTCTTTCTGACCTTCATATTTTTCCAAGTTTTTTGTTACAGTTAATAAAACTTGTTGCAATTGATCGATTGATTCATCTAATGCATTTAATTTCTCTTGTAATTCATGTTGTTTTGATTCTTCAGTTGAAATCTCCGTCGATAACGCAATTTCTAAATCAGCGTTTTGGGCAATTTCTACTTTAAGCTCCTCCCATTTTTGGTGAAGCGATTCAATTTCGTATACTAATAGAGCTGCCTCAACCTTTTCTAGTTCATCTCTATGTTCTATGTATTCTTTTGCAATTGAAGCTTGCATTCTTAATGGTTCAATTTGAGAGCTTAACTCAAATAAAATATCATCAACTCGATTTAAATTTTCTTGCGTTTCAAATAATTTTGCTTCAGCCTTTTTCTTTCGATTTTTATATTTTAATACACCAGCTGCTTCTTCGAAAATGCCTCTTCGTTCTTCTGGCTTACTGCTTAATATTTCTTCAACCTTTCCTTGAGAAATAATAGAGAATGCCTCTCTGCCAAGTCCAGAATCCATAAATAAATCAACAATATCTTTTAACCGACAAGATTGTTTATTAATATAAAAATCACTATCTCCAGAACGGTAAACACGTCTAGTTACACTTACTTCACTATACTCAAGTGGTAATTGTTGATCTTCATTATCTAAAGTCAGCGTAACTTCTGCATAATTTAAAGGTTTTCGTCCATCACTACCAGCAAAAATGATATCCTCCATCTTCGCTCCTCGTAATGATTTGACTGACTGTTCGCCTAGTACCCATCTAATGGCATCTGTAATATTACTTTTACCACTTCCATTTGGTCCTACAACTGCTATAACACCTTTTACAAAATCTATCGTAACTCGCTGAGCGAATGATTTAAATCCAATTATATCTAGTCGTTTGAGGAACAACTATAATTCCCCCTTTTTTATACTAATTATATACACAAAAACTCCCCCATAAAAGGGGGAGCAGACTGCCCGCCAAACGCTCGATTTCTTCATTGATTCAACTGTCTTACGGCGCTTTGCATCAGTCTTAAAATCCAGTTTAATTGATATTTCTTACTTTATTTCCTTGACTCTTTTAATTTTAATAATGCTTCTTTTGCTGCTTGTTGCTCCGCTTCTTTTTTAGATCTACCACTACCGATTCCTAATGTTTCACCATTTAATAGTACTTTTGAAACAAATTCTCGGTTATGAGCTGGTCCTTTTTCTTGAAGTATTTTATACTCGATTGAACCTGTGGAGTCTCTTTGTACAAACTCTTGTAATTGACTTTTAAAATCCATCACATGCGAAAAAGCACCATCGTTTATTTTTGGGAATATATGAAGAGATAAGAAGTTAATAACTGTTTGTAATCCTTGGTCCAAATATAATGATCCAATGAATGCTTCAAAAACATCCGCAAGTAGTGCTGGACGTGTTCTACCACCTGTCATTTCTTCCCCGCGACCAAGTAATATATATCGACCAAAATCTAATTCATTCGCAAATTTCACAAGTGATGGTTCACAAACGATTGCTGCACGTAATTTTGTTAATTCGCCTTCACTCATTGTAATATATTTTTGAAATAAATATTGTGAAACGGTAAGCTCTAAAACAGCATCCCCTAAATATTCTAATCTCTCATTATCTTCATATGGTTTTTTACGATGCTCATTCACATAGGATGAATGTGTAAACGCTTGAATAAGCAAGCTCTCATTATTAAACTTAATATTTATTTGTTTTTGTAATTTTATAAAATTCTCTTTTTCAACATCAGAAAGTTTATATTCTCTTACTCTTCTTGAATGCGGCATATTTACCTCCAACTAAAAAGCAGTTTGATATGCTGCTAAACCTACTAGTCAAGAAAATGATGAGAAGTCCCGTATAAAATACGGGACTTTTCTCATTACATGTTGCTCTCTATGTAGTTCACAACATCACCAACTGTGACGATTTTTTCAGCATCTTCGTCAGAAATTTCTAATTCAAACTCATCTTCTAATTGCATTACTAATTCAACTACATCTAATGAGTCTGCGTCTAAATCTTCTTTGAAACGGCTTGTAACTTGGATCTCAGATTCTTCAACACCTAAACGGTCAACAATAATCTTTGATACGCGTTCTAATACATCTTGCATTATTATTCACCTCCCCCCAAATATTGTCTACTTATGCATTATACATAAAAATGTGGCAAACGCCAAACTAATTCATTACAAGTCCACCATCAACATTGATTGTTTGTCCAGTAATATATCTACTAGCATCCATTGCTAAGAATAAGACTGCGTTTGCAATATCTTCTGGTTGACCAAAAGATTGCAATGGAATATTCGATAACATTTGTGTTCTAATTTGCTCATTTAATTCATTTGTCATATCAGTTTCAATAAAACCAGGAGCAATCGCATTAACTGTAATATTTCTAGAAGCTAATTCCTTAGCTGCTGTTTTAGTTAAACCTAATACGCCCGCTTTTGCAGCTACATAGTTCATTTGTCCTGGGTTACCAATTTGTCCAACAACTGAGCTAATATTAATGATGCGGCCATTACGTTGACGAGTCATAAACTTCGCTGCTGCTTTAATACAATTGAATACACCTTTTAAGTTTGTATCAATTACATCATCCCAATCAGCATCTTTCATACGTAATAAAAGACCATCTCTTGTAATACCTGCGTTGTTTACTAGTATATCAATACTACCGAATTCATCAACAGTATTTTTTACTAATGCAGCCACTTCTTCACTATTTGATACATTTGCTTTAAATGCAATAGCTTTAACTCCAAGTGCTGTAATTTCTTCTACAACATTAAGAGCAGCCGCTTCATTCCCAGAATAATTAACAACTACATTCGCACCATTTTTTGCTAAAGATAATGCGATTGCTCGTCCGATTCCTCGAGAACCTCCTGTAACTAATGCAACTTTACCTTTTAGCATGATTTGATTTCCTCCCATTCATTTAAAAATTGGTTTAATGTTTCAACATCATAAACATTTACTAATTTTGATGATGGAGAGATTGCTTTTACTAATCCAGTTAATACTTTACCAGGACCAATTTCAACGAATGTATCAACACCAAGGTCTACTAATTCTTGAATTGATTGGTTCCATTTTACCGGAGAATATAATTGATTCACTAATAATTCCTTAATTTCATTTGCATCTGTAACAACTTTAGCAGTAACATTTGAAATTAATGGTGTTACACAATCATTTACATTTATTTTACTAAGCTCGTTTTGGAATTCTTCACTTGCAGGTTTCATTAAAGATGAGTGGAATGGACCACTTACTTTTAACGGTAATACACGTTTAGCACCAGCTTCTTTTAGTAAACCAGAAGCAATTTGCACACCTTCTGCATCACCTGTGATTACTACTTGTGTTGGAGAATTATAGTTCGCAATACCTACTGAATGGCCATTTTTATTTACTTCAGAAATGACTTCTTCAATTTTTTCTGGAGCTAAAAATAATACAGCTGCCATAGCACCTTGTCCTACTGGTACAGCTTGCTCCATTAATTGTCCACGTTTATGTACTAATTTAACACCGTCTTCAAATGAAATGCTATCTGCTGCTACAAGCGCTGTAAACTCACCTAAACTATGACCAGCGACAAAGTCTGGTTTAATTCCAGCTGATTTAATCTTCTCAAGCATAGCAATTGAAGTTGTTAAGATTGCTGGCTGTGCATGATATGTAGCAGTTAACTCTTCATCAGTTCCATTGAAAATAATATCAGAAAGACTAAAACCAATTTGTTCGTTAGCAGTTTCAAAAATAGATCCACATTCAGTATAGCTCTCAGCTACATCTTTACCCATTCCAACTTTTTGTGATCCTTGTCCAGGAAAAATAAACGCCACTTTACCCATTGGAGTGACCCCCTTATGCATTTGATTCGATTTTTTCCATGTGATCACTTACTAGTTTTACAACATTATGTTCAACCATCGTTTTGGTTTGCTTAATGGCACTAAAAATCCCAAAAGCATCAGAACTTCCATGAGCTTTTATAACAGGTGATTTTAGACCAAATAACGCTGCTCCACCATACTCAGAGTAATCCATTTTCTTTTTTACACCTTTTAAGTTTGGTTTCAATACAGCTGCAGCAAGCTTTGATGTGAAATTAGTAAGCATCGCATCTTTTATTAATGAAAACATTGCAAGTGCAGTACCTTCAATCGCTTTTAAAGCTACATTTCCAGTATACCCGTCTGTTACTACTACATCTGCTACTGAGTTCATTAAGTCTCTAGCTTCAACGTTTCCTATGAAATTTAAATTACTTTCTTTTAGTAACTGGAATGTTTGTTTAGCAAGTTCATTCCCTTTTTTATCTTCCGTACCGACATTTAGTAATCCTACTGTCGGGTTCTGTATTCCTCTTACTTTTTCGGCATATACAGAGCCCATTATCGCATATTGAAGTAAATGATTTGCTTTTGCATCAACATTTGCACCAACATCGAGGAAAACAAAGCCCTTGCCATCTAAAGTAGGCATGGTTGGTGAAAGTGCAGGTCGCTCTACACCTTCCATTCGGCCAACGACTAATAGGCCCGCTGTCATTAATGCCCCAGTATTTCCAGCAGAAATACAAGCATCAGCATTTCCTTCTTTTACTAGGTTTGCCATTAAGACCATAGAAGCATTCTTCTTTCTTCTAACTGCTCTAACTGGCTCTTCAGTTCCTTCAATTACTTCATCTGTATGGATAATCGTTATATTTTTATCATTCGTTAAGAATGGTTTTATTTTTGATTCATCACCAATTAAAGTAATATGTATATCATTTAATTTTTCAACTGCAAGCATTGCACCTTCAACAATGGCTTTTGGAGCATGATCTCCCCCCATTGCATCGATAGCTAATTTCATCTTGTTCACTTCCTATTCTTCAATACTTCGGTGGTACATTTCGAACAAGCCATGGAATACATGTTCTTTTTCAACATAGCCATTGATATCAACAGTAGTGCGCCTCGGATCTCCTTTTTGTGGTAAAACCTTTGCCTTCGCAATTACTCGATCATTTGTTTTTACTGGTTTAATAAAAACAAAATTGGATTTAGCTGTAAGAGCTAAATCATCATGAATAACCGCAACTGCTAATGAATTAGCTTGGGCAAATAAGTGATGACCTCGGGCAATTCCATTTCTACTAAAAGTATGCTCTTCCTTAACGTCAAATATAGAAATGGCACTTTCATTTAAATGAATATCAATAACTTCACCGATTATTTCATCAACTGGTAGTGATTTTACATCTTCTAATTGCTGAGTGGCAACATTTTTGATGCGTTCCCTTAACTCAGGAATTGATAATTCAAGACGATCAAGACGGATAGTTTGTATGCTTACAGATAGTTGATTAGCTAAATCTTCATCTGTAATAAACGGATTTTCTTTTATAATTTTTTTTAACAATTCATGACGATCTTTTTTATTTCTTCTCATATTACATACCTCAACTACTAATTTGTGACCAGGTATTAAATACAGTTTATATTAAAAATCCACGTATTACAATAGTTTTTTGACAAACTTTTAATACCTAGTACTAATCTAACTTTTCTGAATTAAATATCCCCGTTCTGTCTAAGTACATTCTTAAATCTTGATATTCATTAGCTTTCCAAAATACATCCGAATTAACTAATAATGTTGCATCGTTTCGTGCAACTTCTAATGCACGATAGTCATGAACCATATCCGCCATTTTAAATTCGGGTACACCACTTTGTTGTTTTCCAAAGAAATCTCCTGGTCCTCTAAGTTCTAAATCTTTTTCACTTAACTCAAAACCATCGTTTGTTTCTGTCATGATTGTTAGTCTTTCTTTTCCTACTTCACTCTTTGGATCACCAACTAAAATACAATATGATTGTTCAAAACCTCGTCCTACTCGCCCTCTTAGCTGATGTAATTGAGAAAGTCCAAACCGATCTGCATCATAAATAACCATAACAGTTGCATTCGGAACATTTACCCCTACTTCTACAACTGTCGTTGAAACTAATATTTGAACATCATTTGCAGCAAATGCCTTCATCACGTCATCTTTCTCTGAAGATGCTAGCTTTCCATGCATCAAACCAACCTTTGCCGTATTTTGATAATGAAAAGATAAAACACTATGTAAATCTAATGCATTTTGAAGGTCTAATTTCTCTGACTCCTCAATAAGTGGACAAATTACATATGCTTGTCGTCCATTTTTAATTTCTTTACTAATAAAATCTAAAACGCGATCAAACATTTCTTGTTTAACCCAATATGTTTCTATTTTTTTCCGACCAGCCGGGTATTCATCAATAATCGATACATCCATTTCACCAAAAGCTGTTATAGCCAATGTTCTTGGGATTGGAGTTGCTGTCATAAATAAAACATCAGGGAAGTACCCTTTTTCTCTTAAAACTCTTCGTTGACCAACACCAAACCGATGCTGTTCATCTGTTATAACTATGCCTAATTTATTAAATTGAACCTCATCTTGAATTAATGCATGAGTACCAACTAAAATATGTACCTCACCATTTTTTAATCGTTCCAAAATTTCACGTCGCTTTTTACCTTTTACAGAACTTGTAAGAAGTTCAACATTTACTTCCGTATGTTGCAGCATTTTTGCTAAAGATTCGAAATGTTGCTCAGCTAAAATTTCTGTAGGCACCATTAATGCCCCTTGATACCCATTAAGGGTACATGCATACAATGCGATTGTAGCGACAACAGTTTTTCCTGAACCAACATCACCTTGTAATAAGCGATTCATTCGATAAGGACTTTTTAAATCTGTGAATATTTCTTGTACAACTCTATTTTGAGCTGATGTCAAAGGAAATGGTAAGGATTGGATTAGTTGTTGAATTTTTTCAATATTTAATGTTTTTGGGATACCTTTTGATTGATTGCGCTGAATTTTTCGAAGTGCTTGCATTTTTAGTTGAAAAAGAAAAAACTCTTCATAAACAAAGCTTCTTCTAGCTTGTTTTAAACTATTCGCATCAATTGGGTGATGTAGTAATCTCATTGTTTCTGAACGATGTAAAAGTTTATATTTTTGAATTAGTTCTTTTGGTACTAAGTCATTTATTAAATGTCCAAATTTTTTAAACGACTGCTCAACAAATTTACGCATTGTTTTTACAGACATTTTCCCCTTAATGGAATAGACAGGCTCAATTTCATGACTATTCGTACGTGATCCAAATACAATGTCAGATAATGAAATCGTTTGTTTATGTTGATCCCACTTACCAGAAACAGTTACAAGCTCATTTAAGTTTAATTTTGTTTTGAGGTATGGTCGATTAAAACAGATAACTGTTATTAAGTATCGATCAACTAAAAGACGAAATGTTAGTCTAGATTTATTTTTGCCAAAATATTGAAGAAGAGGAGCGCTATGAACAATCCCTTCGACAGTCACGCGCTCTTCATGCTTTACTTCTGATAGATCCTTACTTCGAAAATCCTCATATCGATACGGTAAATATTCGATTAAGTCATTTATCGTAAAAATACCCATATCATTTAATTGTGTTTCAGTTTCCTCGCCAACACCACTTAATATAGATACTTTTTGTTCTAGTTCATTACTCACTATTTTTTTAGCGAAACACCAAATATTTTTGCTTCCAATTCACGACCTGTTGGCGTTGCCGCTAGACCTCCTTCTGCAGTTTCTCTTAGCGCAGATGGCATTGTTTGACCAATTCGATACATAGCATCGATTACTTCGTCACATGGAATACGACTTGTAATTCCTGCTAATGCCATATCTGCAGCTACCATTGCGTTAGCAGCACCCATTGCATTTCGCTTAACACACGGTACCTCTACTAATCCTGCAACCGGGTCACATACTAAACCAAGCATATTTTTTAAAGTAATGGCAAATGCTTCAGCACTTTGACTTGGAGTACCACCAGCCATTTCAACGATCGCTGCTGCTGCCATACCACTTGCAGAACCCACTTCCGCTTGACAACCACCCGCAGCACCTGAAATTGACGCATTATTTGCTACAACAAAACCAAAAGCACCTGATGCAAATAAGAACTCAATCATTTGCATACGAGTAGGATTCAATTTCTCTTTTACAGCAAATAAAGTTCCAGGAACAACACCTGCAGAACCGGCTGTAGGTGTTGCACAAATTGTCCCCATTGCGGCATTTACTTCATTTGTGGCAACTGCTTTGCTAACAGCATCTAATAATAAATGACCTGAAAGGGAATTACCTTTTGCAATGTAATTTTGCAGTAATACCGCGTCTCCTCCAGTTAAACCTGTTGGCGAGTGAACACCTGCAAGTCCTCTTTCAACAGCTTTTTCCATCACAACAAGATTTTGCTCCATTTTAGCAATAATCTCTTCACGGCTTCTGCCTGTAAAATCCATCTCTTGTTGAATCATTATTTCAGAAATTTTAACATTTTTTGATTCAGCTAATTCTACTAAATCTGCAACATTTTTAAACATTTTTAGTTCCCCCTCTCCTTAATCAACCATTTTCGTAACGCGAATGATATGTGGTAACGATTCAACTTCTTTTAAAATTTTATCATCTAAGTCTTGGTCGACCTCAATTGCCATCAGTGCAATTTGTCCCACTTCTTTGCGTGAAACTTCCATATGGCCAATATTTACAGCATATTTCATTAGGACATTTGTTACACCAGCAATCGAACCAAAACGGTCATTATGAACAACTAGGATTGCAGGGTAATTACCCGAAAGTTTCAGTTCAAATCCATTCAACTCAATAATTTCAATTTTCCCACCACCGATTGAAATACCTACTAATTCAAATGGTTGGTCATCATCAAGAATAGTAATTTTCACTGTATTTGGATGTTCCGTTACTGCATCTTCTTCAATGAAATCAATAGACATGCCTTTTTCTTTTGCAATATTTAATGATTCTGGTATACGCTCATCAAATGTATCAAAATCTAATAATCCACCAATAAGTGCAACATCTGTACCATGTCCACGATATGTTTTAGCAAATGAACCATATAATGAAATCAATATCTTTTTTGGTTCTTTTCCATAAAGATTTCTTGCAACACGACCAATTTTAGCCGCTCCCGCTGTATGTGAACTTGAAGGACCAATCATAATTGGACCAATTATGTCAAAAACACTTTTATATTTCATCACGTTTCCCCCAATACGTTATAGTAAAAGCGTATTATATTTATTTTTTGTTTTGTAAGAACAAATCATTTATATAAAAAGTTGGTATTATGGACTAACCAATGTCCACTTTATAGTGTAATACGAAATTCTACAGACTTCTACGTTATTTTACATTAGACTTTAAATAAATTACAAAAAAAAAGAAGAAGTGATCACACTTCCTCTTCTATCTTTGTATATTTTATCTTATTCGATTGAAAAAATATATGAATATAAAGGCTGGTTTCCGTTGTGAACTTCAACTTCTAAGTGATCAAAACTCTCTTCGGCAAATTCAACTAATTTTGTAATTTCTTCCTCAGATACATCTTGGCCATATAAGATTGTTAATATTTCAGAATCTTCATCAATCATATCTTGTAATAATTTTTTTGCCGCCTCTAATTGATTTGCATCTGTTGTAACAATTTTACTTTCAAGGATTCCCATGAAATGATCTTTTGTGATTTCTACGCCATCAATTTCAGTATCTCGAACCGCATAAGTTATTTGACCTGTTTTTACTGACTTTAAAGCATCTTGCATTCCAGATTTATTTTCATCTAATGTTGCAGTAGGATTAAATGATAATAAAGCTGACATACCTTGAGGTACTGTTTTAGACGTTACAACTGCTACATTACATTCTGCAACAGATGCAGCTTGCTCAGCAGCCATTACAATATTTCCGTTGTTAGGAAGTACAATAACATTTTCTGCGTTGCATTGTTCGATCGCTTTAACAATGTCTTCTGTACTAGGATTCATTGTTTGACCGCCTTCAATTACTACAGTTGCCCCAATACTTTCAAATAATTCTTTAATGCCAGATCCCATTGCTACTGTAACAATCCCAAATTCTTGTTTTTCAGTAGATTTTGCAGACTCATTATTAGAAGGAGATTCATTTGAAACCTCTTCATGTAGTAAGTTAGAATGTTGTTCGCGCATATTTTCGGCTTTTAGTTTTAAAAAGCTTCCAAATCGTTGACCTAAATTAAATACTTCTCCAGGGTACTCAGCGTGAATATGAACTTTTACAATTTCATCATCAGCAACTACTAATAAAGAATCACCCCATGCACTTAACTCTTTACGGAAAGTATCAATGTCAAATGGATGTTTTTTTAATTTATCTTTTTCAAATCGCACCATGAATTCTGTACAGTATCCGTATACAATGTCTTCAGTATTTAACATACTTTGTACATTACGATGTTCTGCTTCAACTAGTTCCTCAAGTGAAAGAGCCGCCTCAGCACCTTCAAGAGAAATTTCTTCACCTTTTAAAGATGCTAGAAATCCTTCGTAGACAAATACTAAACCTTGACCTCCGCTATCGACTACACCAACTTGTTTCAATACAGGTAGTAAATCTGGAGTACGGTTTAATGATGCATTTGCTTCAATAATTGTTTCCTCAAGGAACGGAATAAATTCTTCATGAGTTTTTGCTAAGACAACTGCTTTTTTTGCTGTTTCTCTTGCAACTGTTAAGATTGTTCCTTCAATAGGCTTCATAACAGCTTTATAAGCAGTTTCTACCCCTGCTTCTAATGCTTGAGCAAAATCAGTTGTTGAAATTGTTTCCTTTGTTTCAATTGATTTAGAAAAACCTCTAAATAATTGAGAAAGGATTACACCTGAATTTCCACGCGCACCCATCAATAAGCCCTTTGCAAAGCTTTGACCAACTTTCCCTACATGACTATTCGGTTTTTCTTTTACTTCCTTAGATCCAGAAGTAATAGAAAGATTCATATTTGTTCCAGTATCACCATCTGGTACCGGGAATACATTTAATGAATCTACAAATTTTACATTTTTCGTTAAGTTATTTGCACCTTGAATCACCATATCTGCAAATAATTTACCGTCAATACGTTTTATCGACACAAATTCTCCTCCTTAATGCGTCTTTACAGGTTTGCTACTTTCACACCTTGAACAAAAATATTAACAGAGTCAACTGACAAGCCTAATGTTTGATCAAGAGTGTACTTCACTTTATTTTGTACGTTATTAGCAACTTCAGAAATCTTCGTACCATAGCTTACAATTATGTACATATCGATATTAACGTCTTCACCTACTTGGCGAACAATAACACCTTTTGTAAAGTTATCTTTTTTTAGGATTTCTGTAAGACCATCCTTAATTTGTTTCTTAGAAGCCATTCCAACAATACCGTAGCAATCAATGGCAGCTCCACCAGCAATTGTAGCGATCACATCTGTACCAATTTCGATTGTTCCATATTGAGTTTTCATTTCTAATGACATAATTTGGTCCCCCTTATTGGATAATCCAAGTATAGTTAGTTATACTACTTACCTATTATTGTATACCTTTTTTCAAAATAATTCTATCGACTCACTACAATATTAGCATTTAATACTATTTTAGCTGTTATGATCGAAATACAATTTAATGAATTTCTTTTCAATAAGTCAGAAGGTCCCTATTTAATATTTAGTATATCACACATTTCAATGTCAAGGTTTTTTTCTTGAACAACTTACCAATAACTGTTGCATTAAGTAGAGCGGTATGATAAATTATAGTAGTGTTTGAATGAAAATAATCATTGAAATGTTATTCCGTTTTTTGTTAGGAGGGAAATAGATGGCTCGTGTTTGTGTAATCACAGGTAGAAAGTCTCGTTCTGGTAACAGTCGCTCTCACGCTATGAATGCTTCAAAACGTACTTGGGGTGCTAACCTTCAAAAAGTTCGTATTTTAGTAAACGGTAAACCAAAGCGTGTTTACGTTTCAGCGAGAGCATTAAAATCAGGTAAAATTGAGCGCGTTTAATTTATTAACGTACTAAAAAGCATAGCGATCCGCTATGCTTTTTTACTTTTTTTATGACCTTTTACCTCAACCGAAAAATCCAACCCCAACTAAAACTAAGCGTCTTTTTTAAATGTACTCAGCATGGCACGAACAAGTCCGCCAAGAAATTTTGGTAATTTAATCGTATAAAATCTCATGCTTTCCCTCCTACAAGCTTTCTAGCATTTTTAAGGAAAAGATTAATCCTATTACATTCTACTTGCGCTGAGCGAAATCTATGACATGAAATTGTTAATCTTTGCTCCTTACTACTAATGCTATGCCCTCGCTAAATGAAATAGACCCTTCACTCTCTAACAGTTCATTGCTTACACACAGTGATGATCCAATCTCCAGTAAATGATTAGTAAGTGGATATTTAAACCCCTTTAAGGTTAAATCTTTTACTTTAGCACCTAAAGCAAAAAAAGATACGTATTTAAAATGCTGCAATTTACGAATAAAATGGGTACCTTGTTGAATAACATATATTTCGTTATATTCATCAACGATTTTAATTGGTACATTCGAATTCATAAATTTTATTAATAATGTAATACTACCAAATTCATGATCTAAACGTTTTCCAGTTACACAATGGATCATAATCTTTTCTGGTTTTTGTCTAATTGCCCATTGAATAGCTAGTTCTAAATCTGTTTCATCTTTTTCAGGAGGGTAAATAAAAACATTTGGGACTAGCCTTTTTATTTTTTCTAAATTTTCTTCACTTAAAGAGTCAAAATCACCGAATATTGCTTCTGGAATTAATCCTTCCTCAATTAAGTAATGAGCTCCATTATCAACGCCAATTAGCTGCTTTTTTTCGTCTTTTGAAGTAATTTCAGTAATTGTGTTCGATTTCGGTCCTGCACCTACAATATGTATAATCAATTTTTTCTTCCACCTTTAAAAAAAATGCAATCGAATGTCGATTGCATTTTTTGTTTCATTATTAGATTTACCATGCAATTTATGATTACATTATCCTCTAATTTTCGCTATTGCTTCTTTTCTGTCTTCCTTATTATAAACTGCGGAACCAGCTACTAATACGGTAGCACCTGCTTCTATACAAATTTTAGCCGTACGCTCGTCAACCCCACCGTCAATTTCAATTTCAACTGATAGATTGCGCTCTTTAATTAGATTAGCAACTTGTCTTATTTTAGGGACAACTGAATGAATAAATTTCTGCCCACCAAAGCCAGGATTTACTGTCATTAAAAGGACCATGTCGACATCGTCTATAATCTGTTCAATTGTTGAAACTGGAGTCGCAGGATTAAGAACCACACCTGCTTTAATACCAAATGATTTAATCGTTTGAATCGTACGGTGCAAATGTGTACAAGCTTCGACATGAACGGTAATAATGTCTGCTCCAGCTTTTACAAATTGCTCTATGTATTGATCAGGTTTTTCAATCATTAAATGTACATCAAGTGGAAGCTTCGTCACTGGTCTAATTGCTTCTACAATTAATGGTCCAATTGTAATATTTGGTACAAAATGACCATCCATTACGTCTACGTGAATATAATCTGCACCTCCACGTTCTACATCTAAAATTTCTTCTCCAAGTTTAGCAAAATTTGCTGAAAGGATTGATGGTGCAATTTTAACCATGATTAATACCTCGGCTTTCTATCTCTTATTTCTTCTATGAATGATACATAATGATCATATCGCTTAGGAGAAATTTCCCCACTTTCAACCGCAGCTTTTACAGCACATTTTGGTTCTTTTAAGTGGGTACAACCTCTAAATTTACATTCTTGACTTTTTTCTCGCATTTCTACAAAACAATACGATAAATCTTCAGCTTCAATTCCAATAAATTCCAAAGAACTAAAACCAGGTGTATCTGCAACTAGTCCCTGTCCAATTTTGATTAATTCAACATGTCTAGTTGTATGTTTTCCTCGTCCTAAATGCGAGGAAATAATACCTGTTTTTAAATCAAGCTCTGGGTTTATCGCATTTAATAGAGTTGACTTACCAACGCCAGATTGTCCTGCAAATACAGATATTTTATTTGCCATATGTGGAAGAACTTTTTCTAATCCTTCTTCAGTTTTAGAAGAAGTTAAACATACTTCATATCCAATTTGGCGATAATAAGAAACGTATTCATACACTAATTTTAATTGTGTTTCTGAACACAAATCGATCTTTGTAATAACAATTAAAGGTTTAATTTCATTAAATTCAATTAATACAAGGAATCGATCTAATAATATGGGAGAAAAATCAGGCTCTACTGCTGAAAAAACTAAAATGGCTTGATCAACATTCGCAATAGGTGGTCGAACAAGTTCATTCTTACGCTCTTTTATTTCAAGTAGATAACCTTCTCCACTCTTTTCGATATGATATTCTACCTCGTCTCCAACTAAAGGTGTTATTTTCTTATTACGAAAATTTCCTCTGCCACGACAAGCAACAACTGTCTCATCTGTCTCGACATAATAGAATCCACTCAATGCTTTTATGATTTTGCCTTCTGGCATATACTCACTCCTACAGCTCTTTAATTCGATGGATAAGGTACATCTCTTTCTGCAATAACTTGACCATCTTTAACAATTTTATAGGAAGCAGTTTGTCCAGGATCAATTGTCACTTCTACTGGTATAGTAGTTGTTTCGGTGATCGATTTTGAAATTGCAGGTTTTTCACCATTATTATTTTTATCCCTAATAAATACCTCTATTAACTGAGGTGTACTAGGATTCGTTGGGGTGTATGGAACTTGTACATTGATCGTTACTTTTTTCGTCTTTTCTTTTTGTTTTCCTGAAGAAATAACGACATTTAATGTATCTCCTTCTTTTACTGCAACGTTAGCAGATGGAGTTTGCGAAATAACATGATTTTCAGCAACTGTTCCAGATTCTTCTTTCGTTACGTTAAGCTTTAGGTTATTATCACCTGCATAGGTTTCAACATCTTTTCTAGACCATCCTTTTAGGTCACGAAGAGTGATCGTCGATGCCCCTTTACTTATCCATACATTTAAATCTGTTTCTGATGGAACGACTTCAGCCCCTACGTTTGGAGATTGGTCGGTTATTTCACCTTCTCGTGCATCACTTTCGATAAAATGCGTTGTAACCGAACGATAATCGTCTTGTAATCGAGATTTTATTGTGTTGTATAGGAACCCTTTTAAGTCTTCCATCTCGTTACTCTTTTTACCTTTTGATTTATAGATCGTTATTGATGAATTTTCTTTAACAGTTTCCCCAATATTAGGAGAGGTTTTTACTACTTTTCCTTCATCTACTTCATCATCAAAAATTTCTTTCGGATCGCTTATTTTTAACCCTTTTGATGCAAGCAATGTAACTGCACTTTCATATGTCATATCCTTAACATCAGGAATTTCTACGTCTTCAGGTAAAAATAACGCAGGAATTAATGTTATTGCTAATAAACCACCAATTAAGAGTGCAATAAATGTACCAATAATAAACTTTGCAAAAGAATTTTTCTTCTTCCGTTTTAAATTATCAGGTTCATCATTTTTGACAGGTTCTTTTTTGATTGGTTCTTTTTCTTTAATTGCTTTTTTCTTTGTTGGTACGACAACTGTATCATCACTAGTTGGTACAGGAATATCCTTTATAATCGGTATTACCTTTGTTTCATCATCATTTGTAGGAATCACAAAAGGTTTTTCATTTAAACGATTATGATCTAAAGCTGTTTGTAAATCTAGCTTCATCTCATCTGCGGTATCGTATCGATAAAAGATATCTTTGGCTGTCGCTTTTAAAACGATATTTTCAACACTTTGAGGTATTTCTGGATTAAATTTAGTTGGTGGTGGTACTTCGCTTTGTAAATGTTTTAATGCGATCGCAACTGCACTTTCACCCGAAAATGGTAGTTTTCCAGTTAACAGCTCAAACATGACAATACCTAAAGAATAAATATCTGATTTTTTGTTCGCAACTCCACCTCTTGCTTGTTCTGGTGAGAGATAGTGAACAGAACCAAGTACTGAATTTGTTTGTGTAATTGTTGCAGCCGTCGAAGCTGTCGCAATACCAAAGTCAGTTACTTTTACGTTTCCTTCATTATTTATTAAAATATTTTGCGGTTTTACATCTCTATGAACGATTTGAAAATGATGCGCATGCGCTAATGCTGAGGCTAATTGTTCCATAATCCTCAATACTTCTTTTGGCTTTATTGGTGTATGATTTTGAATATACTCCTTTAAAGTCTCACCTTCAACGTATTCCATGACGATATACTGTAATCCATCTTCTTCCCCAACATCATATGAGCTTACGATATTTGGATGAGAAAGTGAAGTAACTGAATATGCTTCACGTTGAAATCTTCTTAAGAAATCAGGGTCATTTGAAAAATCAGCTTTTAACATTTTTACAGCTACATCTCGATCTAATATCATATCACGGGCTAAATAAACGTTTGCCATACCGCCGACACCAATTAATTTTAAAATCTTATATCGGTCGTTTAGGCGTCTACCAATAATCACGCTCATCATCACCCTTTCTCTATATTTCTAGGCTCAAACTTAATAATGGCAAGCGTGATGTTATCTTCTCCACCAAGATCATTTGCGAGTGTAATCAACTGGTTACCGAGAACATCGATTGGTAGATTTTCATTTAATTTTTCATTGAAAAGTTCATTTGATATTTTATTCGATAAACCATCTGAACATAAAATGATTAAATCATCTTCTTCCCAAGTTAAAGTTTTAATATCAACGTCAACTGTTTCCTCTGTACCAAGTGCTCGCGTTATAATATTTTTACGTGGGTGAATTTCTGCATCCTCCATCGAAATTTGCCCAAATTTAACAAGTTCAGCGACAAAAGTATGATCTTCTGTTATTTGCTTAAACCCTTCATCATTCCTCAAGTAACTTCTACTATCACCTATATGTGCAATCGTAAAAAATAAAGGAGTACAAATAATCGCTTCAAGAGTTGTACCCATCCCCTTGCACTCTTCATTTTGTTCTGAATGAACTAATAAATTTGTATTTAATTGTGCTACAATATTTTTTAGCCATGATTCGGCTTCAACCGGTGTTTCAAATTTACTAGTATTTTTCCACTCTGCTTCAAGAAAATTGATCGCCATCATACTAGCAACCTCACCAGCTAAATGGCCACCCATTCCGTCTGCAACTACAGCTAATACGATTCCTGAATCGTTCGTAAAAATACCTACGCTATCTTCATTATGCTCTCGAACTTTCCCCGTATCAGTTTGAAAAAAAGTTTGCATTGTTTCACCTCGTCTCCTCTTTACGCTCCTTTGCACGCAACTGTCCACAAGCTGCATCTATATCATGACCTTGTTCACGACGAATTGTAACATTCACTCCATTATTTTTAAGTACTTTTTCAAATGCAAAAATTTGTTCTTTTGGTGTTCTTACGTAATCTCTTTCAGGTACGTAGTTAACTGGAATTAAATTAACATGACATTTAACTCCTTTAAGTAGCTTTGAAAGTTCTTCAGCATGCTCAACTTGGTCATTTTCACCACCGAATAAACCATATTCAAACGTTACACGTCTACCTGTTTTTTCAACATAGTAACGAACAGCGTCCATTAAATCCGGTAATTTGTATGCACGGTTAATTGGCATTAATTTAGAACGCAACTCACTATTAGGAGCATGTAAAGAAATCGCGAAATTAATTTGAAGACCTTCATCAGCAAAATTATAGATTTTTGGAATGATTCCACTTGTTGATACTGTTATATGTCTTGCACCAATATTAAGACCTTTATCAGAATTAACAATTCGTAAGAAATCCATTAAACCATTATAGTTATCAAATGGTTCGCCTATACCCATAACTACAATTGAGCTAACTCTTTCTTCAACTTCATCAATTGCACGTTGTACTTCTAATACTTGTGCTACGATTTCACCTGCTTCAAGATTTCGTTTTAAACCACCAAGAGTCGATGCACAAAAAGTACATCCAATTCGACAACCTACTTGTGTCGTTACACATACAGAATTGCCATAATTATGTCTCATTAAAACAGTTTCAATTGAATATCCATCATGTAATTCAAATAAAAATTTCATCGTACCATCTGAAGAGGTTTGTTTAACTAATGTTTTTAATGTCGTAATTGTAAAATTCTCTTCAAGTAACAAACGTAAATCTTTTGGAATATTTTGCATTTCTTCAAAACTTTCAACTCGTTGAACATATAGCCAATTATAAATTTGCTTAGCACGGAAAGCCTGCTGCTTTTGCGCCTTTAACCAATCCTCTAAATCACTCACTTTTAACGAGTAAATTGAGGTTTTATGCGTTTTTTCTATTTTGACTGAATTTGTTGTATTTTCTAATTTCAACGTTACACCTTCTTCCTTAATCTTGCAATAAAAAATCCATCCGTTCCAAAATAATGTGGTAAAAGCTGTATATACCCTTTTTGGACCGATTTATTTTTAGTTAATTTTTCCGGAACATGATCAATTAATGAATGATCTAATTCATAATCTTGATGCTCATCTAAAAAAGCTTCAACTACATCAATATTTTCTTCATGTCCTACTGTACAAGTGCTATATACTAAAGTTCCACCTGGCTTAACTAACTTTGAAGATTCGTCTAAAATAGACTTCTGAACTCTTTGTAAGTTTGATACATCAGTGGCATTCTTTTTTAATAAAATATCCGGTTTACGACGAATTACCCCTAAACCAGAACATGGAGCATCTACTAATACTTTGTCAAATAATCTTCCTTCAAATTCTTCAGGAGCTTTTCTTGCATCTAAAGCTTTCGTTTCGATATTATCTAAACCTAAACGATTAGCTTGGTCTTTTATTAACTTTACTTTATGCTTGTGCAAATCTAATGAAGTGACCGATCCAGTTCCGCCTAACAACTCAGCAATATGAGTTGATTTCCCTCCTGGAGCTGCACATGTATCTAATACATCTTCACCTTTTTCAACTCCAAGTGCTTGTGCAACTAACATCGAACTTTCATCTTGAATTGAAAGGTAACCTTCTTTAAATGCATTCGTATGAGCAACATTTCCTTTTTGGATTTCTATTGCAAATGGAGACAGTTTTCCTTCCTTGACTTGTACTCCTTCATCTTCAAGCATTTTAATTACTTCTTCTCTTGTTGCTTTCATCGTGTTGACTCTTGCAGTTTGAAACGGGGGAAGTATGTTCTCTTCACATATTTTTCTCGTTTCTTCTTCTCCGAATTCTTTGACCCATTGTTCAATTAACCATTTTGGATGATTCGTTTCAATTGAAAGCCTTTCAATCGGGTCTTTTATTTCATCGATTGATCGTAAACCATTTCTTTGAATATTTCTTAAAACCCCATTTACTAATGAAGCAATTCCTTTATGGCCTTTCTTCTTAGCAATATTAACAGCTTCATTTAATACTGCATGAGGAGGGATACGATCTAAAAAATGCAATTGATATAATGAAAGTTTGATTAAAATATAAACCCATTCTTCTAATTTTTTCTGATTTTTAATGAATGGTTCTAAATAAAAATCTAACAATTGATCTCTTTGGATTGTTCCGTAGATTATTTCTGTTAATAGTCCCGAATCAGCAGAAGATAAATCATTCTTTTGAATATAGTTATTTACTAACAAATTACTATACGATTGATTTTTATAAACTGAAAGAAGAGCCTCTAAGGCAATCTCTCGTACATTTTTACTCATGTTATTCTCCTAACTTCATTCCGCGTTCAATAAATGAACCTGCACCATTAATATATTGCTTTGCTTCCATTCGCTTTTTACCAGCAGGTTGTAAATCTGTAATTTTGATGGCAGTATGATTACCTGTTGCTACTAATATGCCATCATTTAAAACATCAATTATTTCACCTGGTGTAGAATTTTGATTCGTATTTACTTTTTCACTCCACCAAACTTTTAAAACTTCTCCGTTTAATGTAGTATAAGCTACTGGCCAAGGGTGTAAACCTCTTACGTGATTATAAATCTCTTCACCAGTTTTTGACCAATTAATTTGTTCTTCCTCACGTTTAATATTTTTCGCAAAGCTTACTTTACTTTCATCTTGCTTAACTGGCGTAATTTCACCTTTTAATAATGGTGGGATTGTTTCTGAAAGTAAATTCGCACCAGCTATACTTAATTTATCGTGAAGAGTTCCAACGTGATCTTTTTCTTCAATTGGAACAACGACCTTGGCCAACATATCACCAGCATCTAATTTTTCAACCATATACATAATTGTTACACCAGTTTCACTCTTGCCTTGAATGATTGAATAGTGAATAGGAGCTCCACCTCGTAATTCTGGTAACAATGAAGCATGTACATTTATACAACCAAATTTAGGAGCATCAAGAATTTCTGAAGGAAGAATTTGTCCAAAAGCTGCAGTAACAATTAAATCTGGTTTCAACGCCAATACTTTTTCTGTTTCTTCTGGTTGTCTAATTTTTTCAGGTTGTAAAACTGGGATATTATGTTTTAAAGCCTCTACTTTAACAGGAGGAGGAGTTAACACTCTTTTTCGACCAACAGGGCGATCTGGCTGAGTTACTACTCCGACTACATCATATCCTTCTTCGATTAATCTTCTTAAAACAGGAACAGAAAAATCTGGTGTCCCCATAAAAACAATCTTTGTCATTTTATTGCCTACCCTTCTAATTCACTTTCTTCGTAGTATTTCGAGACTTTAGAAGTGAATAATACTCCATTTAAATGATCAATTTCATGTAAAAGTGCACGTGCTAAAAATCCACGTGCTTCTATAATAAAATATTTTCCACGTTTATTTTGTGCTTTTATTTTCGCATAGCTAGGTCTTGTTACATCACCATATAAATTAGGGAAACTTAAACAACCTTCAACATCAGTTTGCTCACCCTTTGTTTCCATTACGATTGGATTAATTAAATCAATTCTTCCATTCTCATCTTCAACATCAACAACAGCAACTTGTTGCAGAACCCCAACTTGTGGAGCTGCTAAGCCAACACCATCTGCTGCTAGCATTGTCTCATACATATTATTTAAAAGTTTTACTAAATTTTTATCAAATGTCGTCACTTTTTCACATGGTGTTTCAAGTACTTCATTTGGATATTCTACTATTTTTAATAAAGCCAATTTCACAACTCCTATCTTGATTGTTTGTTAAATTTATTTTCTTAAAACGTCATTTGTCTTATGCTTCTAGCGACTCTAGCAAACGCCTTCCGCTTTTCGAGTTGTCCAGCCCCAGGCGTTAGCCCCTCGAGGTCATAAGCCAAGGTCCGATAAAGGTAAAAACCAACCTTTTTCGGCCCTTGTCTTATGCTTGCCGGAGCTAACCAGTCGCCTCCACTTTTCGAGTTGTCCAGTTCCGGCTCCTAGCCCCTCGAGGTCATAAGCCAAAGCCCGATAAAGGTAAAAACCAACCTTTCTCGGTCTTTGTCTTATGCTTGTCGGGGCTGACCAGTCGCCTCCACTTTTCGAGTTGTCCAGTTCCGGCTCCTAGCCCCTCGAGGTCATAAGCCAAAGCCCGATAAAGGTAAAAACCAACCTTTCTCGGTCTTTGTCTTATGCTTGTCGGGGCTGACCAGTCGCCTCCACTTTTCGAGTTGTCCAGTTCCGGCTCCTAGCCCCTCGAGGTCATAAGCCAAAGCCCGATAAAGGTAAAAACCAACCTTTCTCGGTCTTTGTCTTATGCTTGTCGGGGCTGACCAGTCGCCTCCACTTTTCGTTACATAAACATAGTTGGTTGAAAGTCGATTGTTAGTTGTAGTTTTCCTTTGTCTATTTCGTCTTGGTAGTATTGTTGGATTTTGTTTAGTACGTCATAGAGTGCTGGTTCAGATTTGTATTTTATCACACATTGATATCGGAAATGGTCTTTTATTTTTGCAATTGGTGATGCTACTGGTCCGAGTATAATGGATTTTTCTGATAAGTATTCTCTTAGATAGCTTGCAATTTGTTCGCTTACTTTTACTGTTTTTATTAAATCATTATGAGCTATTGATATTAAAACTAAATAATAAAAAGGTGGATATCGAAATGAGCGTCTTATTTTCATTTCTTCTTCATAAAACGCAACATAGTTTTGTGTTTTAGCAAATTCGATACTATAATGCTCTGGTGAATAGGTTTGTACAACTACTTCACCTGGCTTTTCATGACGGCCAGCTCTTCCACTTACTTGTGTCAGTAAGCTAAACGTTCGCTCACTTGCTCTAAAATCTGGTAAATGTAGTGAACTATCTGCTGCTAAAACTCCAACTAATGTAACATTTGGAAAATCCAGTCCTTTTGCAATCATCTGTGTACCTAGTAAAATATCTGCCTCACCGTTCCCAAATTGCTTAAGCATTTTTTCGTGGGCACCTTTACGACTAGTCGTATCATTATCCATTCTAATGACTCGTGCCTCTGGATACGTTTTTGTAATAGCTTCCTCTACCTTTTGTGTTCCAGTTCCAAAAAATCGAATATGTTCGCTCTGGCACGATGGGCATTGTTTTGGCATATATGTTTCATATCCGCAATAATGACATTTTAGATGATGGTTATTCTTATGATAAGTTAATGAAACCTCACAATGGGGGCACTGAATTGTGTAACCACAATCCCTACACATTACAAACGAAGAATAGCCTCGACGGTTTAAAAATAAGATGATTTGTTCCTTCTTCTCTAATCGATCAATTATTTTTTCATGTAGTGCTGTAGAAAACATCGAACGATTACCGATTCTTAACTGCTCTCTCATATCGACTATTTCCACTTCAGGTAATGGACCTTGATTTACCCTTTTGGACATTGTATTTAGCTCATAAACCCCTTTATTTGCTCTGGCATATGATTCTAGTGTTGGAGTCGCACTTCCTAAAACGACCGGACAATGATGATATTCTCCTCTCCAAATTGCAATATCCCTTGCATGATATCTTGGATGTTCGTCTTGTTTATATGTCGTCTCGTGTTCTTCATCAATGATGATCATGCCAATATTTTCAAATGGAGCAAAGATTGCAGAACGGGCACCTACTACTACCTTAACTTCTTTTCTTTGAATCTTTCTCCATTCATCATATTTCTCACCGATCGATAGACCACTATGTAGAACTGCGACATCATTTCCGAATCTACTTTTAAAACGCCCTACAATCTGTGGGGTAAGTGAAATTTCTGGTACTAATACGATTGCTTCTTTCCCTTCAGATAGGACTTCTTGAATAGTTTGCAAATAAACTTCAGTCTTTCCACTTCCTGTTACTCCGTGTAAAAGATGAATCTTATTCTTTCTTTCCTGAAATGATGAAACAATTTGCTCAAATGCAGATTGTTGTTCTTCTATTAGTGGTAAAGGCTTAGAGAGTTCGATTTCCTTACCTTCATAAGGATCACGATAGACTTCTATTGTTTTAATTGAAACTACCTCGTTTTTCTCTAATGTCTTTATAGGCGAATCCGTAATGCCAAGACATTCTTTTAGCTCCTTCACACTTGTTTGACCATTCATACGTAAGTATTCAATAATGTCTTTTTGTTGTGGAGATTTGATCAAAGGTAATTCTTCGTCTAATACCTTTAATAGAGAAACTACACGTTCTGTTTTTTTATTGGCTTTATTTTTCACTTCATATTCAATTTCAAGCAGTCCTTCTTTTATTGCTCGTTGAACTAATGAAATTTTACTAACTAGACTTTCAACTTCAGTCCATTCTCTTCTTTTAACGACTGAAAATAGATTTGCTAATTCAGGAACTAATTGATTTAAAGCCTCATCAGATTTAACTTGAACATGTTTTTTATATACAGCTTTTATAGCAGTCGGAAGCATTGCTTGATATGCAGAAATGAAAAAACAAAGTGTTTTTTCAGATAGATAAGAACCTAAAAGAAGAAGCTCCTCTGTTAATACTGGCATGACATCAAGAACTTCTTCGATTTCTTTAACCTTCTCTAAATTAGTTGTTTCCTTTATAGACAAGACGAATCCTTGAACTTTCCTTGGTCCGAATGGAACAATTACTCGCATTCCAGGTTGTATTGCATCCTGCCATCTAGTTGGTATTTTATAATCAAAAGGACGGTCTGTTTGTCTGACTGATACATCAACTAAAACTGATGCGTATGTCATCTTTCTACCTCATTTAATAAGTGATGAACTTCAAGTAATATTTCTTCTGCTACTTCTTTTTTACTCATTTTAGGAAGTGGTTTAACTTCACCATTACGCTTAAATATGGTAACTATATTCGTATCAGTTCCAAAACCAGCCCCTTTTTTTGTTACATCATTGGCAACAATCATATCAGCATTTTTCTTTAAAAGTTTACTTTTTGCATACTCATCTATTTGGTCAGTTTCTGCAGCAAACCCTACTAATATTTGATGTGTTTTATGTTGACCTAAAGTTAATAGAATATCTTTTGTACGTTTAAAAGCAATTGACAGATCACCATCTGCTTTTTTCACTTTTTGGTCATAAGTAATCGAAGGGGTGTAATCAGCAACTGCAGCTGTTTTTATTACAACATCCGCCTCATGATAATAAGAGCAAATCGCTTCAAACATCTCCTTTGCAGATTCGATTTGGATAAATTTACAGCCTTTAGGTGGAGTTAAGTTAGTTGGTCCAGAAACTAAAATCACCTCTGCTCCTAAAGAAAGTGCAACTTCTGCGATACTATAGCCCATCTTTCCTGTTGAATGATTTGAAACAAAACGAACTGGATCAATTTTTTCAACTGTTGGACCGGCAGAAATAATGATTTTTTTACCTTTTAATAAACCAACATCTCTTTTAAAATATTCATTCACATATTGAACGATTTCTTCTGGCTCTGCTAATCTACCTTTTCCAACATAGCCACATGCTAAATATCCTTCATTTGGCTCAATAAATCGATGACCAATCTCTTTTAATATGTTCATATTCTTTTGTACAATCGGATGGTTATACATATTAACATTCATTGCAGGTGCGACCCAAACTGGTTTTGTTGCAGCCAGTAAAGTTGCCAAAATCATTTCATCCCCAAGACCATTTGCTAATTTTCCAATCGTATTAGCAGTTGCTGGAGCAACGATGATTAAATCAGGCCAGTCGCCTAAATCAATATGTGCAATTTTAGAACTATCTTTTTCATCAAAAGTATCTATATAAACATCATTTCTTGATAAAGCTTGAAACGTTAAAGGTGTCACAAATTTAGTTGCGGAAGGGCTCATCATTACTTTAACGTCATATCCTGCTTGTACTAATTTACTTGTAAGTGCTGCTGCTTTATAAACTGCAATTCCACCTGTAACACATAGGAGAATCTTTTTTTGTTCCACTCACCTTCACCCTTTCAAATTTTATTCTTTCTATGTAATATGTCAAAAAATAGGTCTTTTGGATGTTCTATGTCTAAGATACCACAAATATGTTTTAAATAAATGTTATAGACTTTTCTAAAAAAAGCTAAACAATGAGCTTAGTTGTCTGAATCTTGTTTCGAATACAGCGCTTTTCGCGGATCAACTACTCGGTTATTTTATCACAAAAATAAGACTGCCCCCATTTCTAATCACCACATAAACTTTTAGGAGAGGTGTTAAACACCACGTTGTCCTTTTTAGTCATATGGATAATTAGCAAATGTTTTGGGACAGCCTCATCACACAGTTAAATATTAATCTTCTTTAACATCTTCAAGTTTTCTATAAGATAATAATCCAGCATTAATTTCTTCTAATGCTTTTCCTACAAATTTATCAGATACAGGTTTTTCAACACGAATATCTTTATTTACTTGCATTTCGCGAGCACGCTTTGAAGCAACTGTTACTAGCGTATATTTTGAGTCTAATTTTGTTAATAAACGGTCAATCGAAGGATATAACATAGTTTATTCGGCCTCCATCATTCTTTTATAATAATTTGCAACTCGTTCACGTTTTAAATGTTCACTTAAAATAATTGCTTTAATACGTTCACAAGCTAAATCAACTTGATCATTTTCGACTACATAATCGTAAGCATCCATCATTTCAATTTCTTCTTTTGCTGCATTCATACGATTCATAATCACATCTTCAGTTTCTGTACCTCTTGTTACAATTCGATTTTGTAATTCTCTCATACTCGGAGGGGCTAAGAAAATAAAGATTCCTTCAGGAAAAGCTTTTTTTACTTGCAGGGCACCTTGAACTTCAATTTCCAGGAAAATGTCTTTTCCTTCGCTTAATGTTTTTTCAACATAATCAATTGGCGTTCCATAGTAATTACCTACAAACTCTGCCCACTCAAGAAACTTATCTTCATTTATTTTCTGTTTGAAATCTTCTTTTGATGTAAAGAAATAATCCACTCCATGTACTTCACCTTCACGAGGTTTTCTTGTCGTCATCGAAATACTATATTGAAGATCTAAATCCTTATTATCAAAAATAGCTTTACGCACCGTACCCTTACCTACTCCAGATGGACCAGAAAGTACGATTAATAAGCCTCTTTCATGCCTCATTTATGACCCTACCCTTCTAATTCTAGACAGTTTAATTTACTAAAGGTCAATCGCTCGTTACTTTTTTCGTGTGTCAGAGTCAATTAAAAAATTAATTAGTCTTCTAATTCACATTGTTACCGGACCTTTGCAACTATAAACAAATCTTTTACATTATTCAATATTTTGAACTTGCTCTCTAATTTTTTCAAGATTATTTTTAATTTCAACAACTTGTTTAGAAATATCTAATGAGTTTGCTTTCGAACCAATCGTATTCACTTCTCGATTCATTTCTTGTACGATAAAATCTAATTTTCTCCCGATTGATTCTTTTATTTGTAAAGTTTCATTAAACAATTCTAAATGACTAGTCAGTCGAACTAATTCTTCAGATATGTCACATCGATCTGCAAAGAGCATAATTTCTGTTAATAATCTTTGCTCATCAACCGTTGTTAATTCAGCTTCCGCTAATTTTGATTGAAGTTTTTCACGATAAGATTTCAAAACAAGTGGAGAATGAACAGTAATCTGTTTTTTACATTCTTCAATTGCTGATAATCTTTCTATTAAATCTTTTTTAAGTTGTCCACCTTCTTTGCACTTAACATCAAAAAATTGCTGACATGCATTTTCAGTAGTCGTTAATAATAATTCTTCAAAATTATCATTGATTTGTTCTACTTCACTTACAGTAGTAACTTCCGGTAGCTTTAATAAATCGATCGGATTATAAAAAGATTTACTTTCCGCTTCGCCCGAAAGATTTTCAATCGCTTTTTTATATTGTTGAATTAAGCCTTCATCTATTTGTAATGTACGTTGTAATAAGCCCTCAATTGTAACAAAAACCTCAACTCGGCCTCGACTAGTATACTTAGCTACAATTTTCTTAATTGCATCTTCATATGCTAATAATTGTCTTGGCATTCGAACGATTGTCTCTAAGTATCGATGATTCACTGCTTTCATTTCAATATGTATTTTGTACTGTTCATTTGACAAAATGGCTTTACCATACCCTGTCATACTTACGACCATTGTTCCACTTCCAATACACTAATTTTCTCTCTATTTTATTTCCCAAATTTCATTCAATATGTAAAAGAGAAAAGGTAATAGAGCATACCTCTACTACCTTAAGGAATTATAACATATTTTAAATTGGTTATCCATTTTGTTCGCAAATTATTTTTTCTTAGTAAATAATGCTCCTGCAAGCATAAAAGTTGGAATAGATGAAAGACCTCCAATTAAGAACCAATCTCTTGGCACGATTGGTATCGTTTTGAAAATAGGTTGTAATGGTGGGTAGTAAATAACTACTAGCATTAAAAGCATAGAAACGATAACTGCTCCAATTAAATATAAATTTCCAAATACGTTTCGATGGAAAATGGATCGCTCACTTCTACAATCAAACACATGAATTAATTGTGCTAATACTAATGTTGAAAATGCTACTGTTTGTGCATATTCTAGTTGATTTGGATGTTGATTGTACGAAATAATGAATGCTAATAGTGTGACAAATCCAATTAAGAACCCTCTTGAAATAATTTTCCATCCTAAACCTCTTGCAAAAATCCCTTCTGTTACCGAGCGAGGACTTCTTTTCATGACATCATCTTCAGCTGAATCAACACCTAATGCCATAGCTGGTAGTCCATCAGTCACTAGATTTACCCATAAAATTTGTACTGGAACAAGTGGTAGCGGTAAAGCTAATAACATCGCAAACAACATTACTAAAATTTCACCAACATTTGAAGCTAATAAATAACGAATAAATTTGCGAATATTACTATAAATATTGCGACCTTCTTTAATTGCTGATTTGATAGTGGCAAAATTATCGTCAAGTAATACTAAAGATGAAGCTTCCTTTGCTACATCTGTACCAGTAATCCCCATTGAAATACCAATATCCGCCGCTTTAATTGCTGGTGCATCATTTACACCATCACCAGTCATTGCAACAATATGTCCATTTGCTTGAAGGGCTTTTACAATTTTTAATTTATGTTCAGGCGATACTCTAGCAAACACAGCAGCATCCTCTACAAATTCTTGAATCTGCTCTATTGATAGTGCATCTAATTCTTTCCCTTCTACTACTCTACCATTATCTCTTAAGATTCCTAGTTTTCTAGCTATACTAGAAGCTGTTAATTTATGATCCCCAGTTATCATAACCGTTTTTATACCAGCTTCTTTACATTCTTGAACAGCTTGTGCAACTTCTGCTCTTGGTGGGTCAATCATCCCTTGTAAGCCAATAAAAGTTAAATCACTTTCGAGATCCCTTTCATCAATGATTGAATTTGATTTTAATGGTTTAAACGCAATCGCAATCGTACGGAGTGCATTATTTGCATAAGTTTCAATTATATTTTCTACTGCATTTTGTCTAAACGTATTTAATTGTTCTTCCCTTTCATGCCATAAAATTGTATTACATTTTGAAAGTAAGACGTCTGGTGCACCCTTTGTAATCACAAATTGTTCACCTGATCGATTTTTTACAACAACCGACATCATTTTCCGTGTACTATCAAAAGGAAGTTCATGTATTCTAGTAAAATTCGAATTTACGTATTCACGATCGATTCCAGCTTTATACCCTGCCACAACAATCGCGCCTTCAGTTGGATCACCATCTAATACAATTTCTTTTTTCTTTTGAATCAATTGTGCATCACTACAAATAGATCCGAATACAAGAGTTTGAAATAATTGTTTATTTAATGTTGGATTAATGGTTCTGTCTTTATTTGTAAACTCTCCATCAATTGCATAGCCATTTCCAGATACTTCATAACTCGCTCCACCCGACCAAATATTTGTAACAGTCATTTTATTTTCGGTCATTGTCCCTGTTTTGTCTGAACAAATGACTGAAGCACATCCTAATGTTTCAACCGCTTGAAGCTTTCGAACGATTGCTTTCTTTTTAATCATTCGTTGTACCCCAAGTGATAAAGCAACTGTTACAATCGCTGGCAAACCTTCTGGAATCGCAGCAACTGCAAGTGACACACCCGCTAAAAACATATGATATAATTCATTTCCTTGATAAACACCGATAAATACAACTAAAGCTGTTAAAAACAATGCTAGAATAATCAATATTTTACCTAATTGTTCTAATCGTCTTTGTAAAGGTGTAACAATGGTTTCTGTATTTTGAAGTAAATTTGCAATTTGCCCCATTGCTGTTTTCATTCCTGTCGAAACAACTACACCTTTCCCATTTCCACGCGTAACAAGTGTTCCCATAAAGCCCATATTATCTTGATCACCAATACCAATATCATCAGACTGAATTGATTCAAATCTTTTTTGAACCGGAACTGATTCACCTGTAAGCGCTGATTCTTCTATGTATAAACTTGATGCTTCGATTATGCGAATATCAGCACCAATCCGATCACCACTTGAAAACTTAATAATATCACCAACAACTAATTCCTTTGAAGGTAACTTAACAAATTGTCCATCGCGCAAAACATTTACTTGTGGAGCAGCCAATTCTTTCAAAGCTTCTAATGATTTTTCTGCTTTAGCTTCTTGAAAATATCCTAAAATCCCGTTAATTAATACAATTGCCAAAATCGCTACTGCATCTACTACTTCCTTTAAAAAGATTGATATAATCGTAGCGCCTAATAGAACAAATACCATAAAATCATTAAACTGATTTAAAAATAAAACGAGTTTGGAAGTTTTCTCTGATTCCCTTAATTCATTTGCCCCAAATGTTGCTCGCCTTTTCTTTACCTCCTCATCAGTTAAACCGGAGGATACATTTGTATTCGTTACTTGCACGACTTCTTCCGCTCTCATCCGATAAAAATTCATACCCGCGTTCACCCCTAATTAAACATTAGGTAAGTTGTCCCCCTTACCTCTTGATAAAAGCATATTCAGACTCGTCCAAATTAATGATATAATGATGAAAATAAATCTAGCTTTTAGCAACTGAAAATGTGACAAGACTAATCAAGATATTGTATGATTGAATTCGCTTTTAGAACGATCTTGATTGTTTAATATATGGATATGAAACAGTTTTTAAAATAGGTTGATTTAAGGGAAAGATTGAATGTAATACTGGAAGTTATTAGAAATTTTAGGATCAAAAATAAAAATAGTGTTTTTAAAGAGTAGGACGTGATACATATGTCTTTTGACGGACTTTTTACAGGAGCTATGACAAACGAAGTAGCTTCTAAATTAACAACTGGAAGAATATCAAAAATTGTACAACCTAGTAACTATGAGGTACTACTAACCGTGAGAGCAAATGGTGCCAATTACAAACTAATATTAAGCGCTCACCCTAGTTACGCAAGATTCCATTTTACAAATCAAAACTATGATACTCCATCAGAACCATCTATGTTTACAATGCTTTTAAGAAAACATCTAAATGGTGGCATCATTGAAAGCATTACACAATTAGAACATGAGCGAATCGTGAACATGAAAGTACGTAGTAGAAATGAAATTGGTGATGAACAATACCGAACATTGATCATTGAATTAATGGGTAGACATAGTAATATCATCTTAATTGATGAAGAACGACAAGTAATATTAGATAGCATAAAGCATGTACCGATGGCCGTTAATCGACATCGAATAGTACAACCTGGAGCTACTTATATTTCTCCACCTAAACAAGAAAAACATGATCCTTATAAAGTCACTTCCAAAGAGGAGTTTAATCAACTTATAACTCAAAGTGACAAATCACCGTCCGAAGCAATTGTTCAACATTTCTCCGGAATCTCTCCATTACTCGCAAATGAAATTGTCTATAAAGGAAAAGAGGATTTGTATAAATCGTTTAAAACAATCATGAATGAAATACAATTAAAAAAGTTTACTCCTTCACTTTTCCGCTTAGAATCGAGAGAAATGTTTTATTTCATTAATTTATCTCACTTACAAGCCGAACAAACTGTTTTCGACAGCTTAAGTGAGCTATTAGATGTTTTTTACTTTGGTAAAGCTGAACGTGACCGAGTAAAACAACAAAGCGGAGACTTAGAAAAACTGTTACAAAATGAACTGACAAAAAATAAGAAAAAAATTAAAAAATTACTTAAAAGTCTTGAAGATACCGATAAAGCAGATAAAATTCAGTTACAAGGCGAATTACTTACAGCAAATATGTTTGCAATACAAAAAGGTATGAAAGAAATTGAAGTCATAAATTACTATGACGAAAATGGTGCCAAAATGGTTATTCCTTTATCGCCATTAAAAACACCTTCTGAAAATGCACAAGCTTATTTCACCAAATATACTAAGCTTAAAAATTCAGTCGCACATATCGAAGAACAAATTAAATTAACGACAGAAGAAAATGATTATTTAGAGACAGTTATTCAGCAAATTGAATCTGCTTCACCACGTGATTTAGAAGAAATTAGAGAAGAACTAGTAGAGACGGGTTATATTAGGAAGAAAAAATCGAAAAAAGCCCAAAAATCAAACAAACAAAAAGTCACATTAGATGAATACATCTCAACTACTGGTGAACAATTATTAGTCGGTAAAAATAATAAACAAAATGATTATTTAACAAATAAACTTGCAAGTAGAGACGAACTTTGGTTTCATACAAAAGATATCCCGGGTTCTCATGTTGTCATTCGTGCTAAGGATCCAAGTGAAATTGCGATTAAAGAAGCAGCTATTATTGCTGCATATTTTAGTAAAGCACGTCAATCAAGCTCGGTGCCAGTTGATTACACACAAATTCGCAATGTAAAAAAACCAAATGGTTCCAAACCAGGTTTTGTCATATACGAACAAAACAATACAGTGTATGTAACACCTGATGAAGAACTTGTTTTAAAACTGAAGAAATAATAAAAATGGTGCCTATTAACGGGCACCATTTTTCACGTTATAGAAGACTAAATCTAGCTTATCTTTTATCTCTCATTCTGCAAGTAGCTTAACGCCTCTTTTGTCTTCTCAATATATTCTATGTCATTATTTGAACACATAAACTTGACATTTGTTTGACCAGTTTCATTTAATTGGCCATTTTCTCCAAGAAGCTGGATTAATCGTTTGACAGTTCCATTACTTCCATCAACAATTCGAACATCTTCAGGTAAAATCTTTTTTAGGATATTTTTATAAAATGGATAATGAGTACACCCTAAAACAATGGTTCCATATTGCTCAATATTAAATAATGAAAGTTTACTTTTAAAATAATCAATCATAAAATTTTCATTAAAATTTAATTCCTCACAATAATGAACTAGTTCTGGTAAAGGCAATGAATCAACAATACTTAGATCGTCCACCCTTGAAATAAGCTCATTATACTTTTTTTGCTTTAACGTAAGTGGAGTCGCAAAAACTAATACTCTCTTACCAGTTGTTCTGTTCATTTCAACAGCTGGTTTTACAGCCGGTTCCATTCCGATAATCGGAAAATCATACATTTCTCTCAATTCATTTACTGCTATACTAGTAGCCGTATTACATGCAATGACAAGTGCTTTCACATCTTCTTTAATAATCATTTCTACAGACTTTTTTACAAATGCACTTACTTCTTCCTTCGACTTTGTACCATAAGGAACGTGAAGCGTATCAGCAAAATATAAAAAATCTTCATTTGGTAATTTTTTCAGTGCCTCATTTAAGACAGTTAACCCACCAATTCCCGAGTCAAAAAAAGCTATTCTCATTTCAATTCACCTAATAATTTTAATTTAATGAAGTCATCTGTGAAAATGTCTACAAATCATTATACACCAGACAAACTTTTACAAATATATAATACTAAATTAACCTAATTATGGATGAATGTAAACTTTTCAGAAAATAGTTAACTCATGAACATGCCATTCGTCATACATGTTATACTTCAACTGATAAATTTTTTTATAATGAAGTACAAGGATCATAGATCAAATAACAAGGTGGTTAGTAAAATGGTAGAAGAATTACTTAAAATTTTTGATGAATCTGGTAATCATATAGGAGAAGCCCCACGGAGTGAAGTACATAAAAAGGGATTATGGCACGAAACATTTCATTGCTGGTTACTAAGTATAGTAGATAACCAAGCTTCAATCTATTTTCAAATCCGTAGTCATCAAAAAAAGGATTATCCGAATTTATTTGATATAACTGCAGCTGGTCATTTATTATCTACTGAAACTGTTCAAGATGGATTAAGAGAAGTAAAAGAAGAACTTGGAATTGAAGTAAAAATGGAAGATGTAATCCCACTTGGCACCATTAAAAATTCAATCATTTTAGATACTATTATTGATCGTGAATTGAGTCATGTTTTTTTACTAAAAAGCGAAAAACCTTTTACAGATTTCCACCTACAAAAAGAAGAAGTTTCAGGTATAGTCAAAGCTGATTTTAATCAATTTTATCAATTCGCACATGGATTAAAAGATACAGTAGAAGTTGTTGGTTTTCAAATGACTGAAACAGATGAAAAAATTCCAATTCAAAAATCAGTAGATAAAAATCAGTTTGTTTCACACGAAAGTAACTATCTTTTAGATGTTGTTGAATTAATAAAAAATCACATACATAGTGAATGAACACTGATTTGAATGAAAAAAGGACTATCAGACAGTCCTTTTCATACTCTTGAAATGAATTTTTTAACTCATACTAGATTGTCTTTCGATAATTCGATATGGTACGACGACACTTTTTGAAAGTGAGTCATTTGATTGGATTTTTTCAATTACTAATTTAGTCGCTTCATTGCCTAGTTGAAAAATGTTAACGTCTACTGATGAAAGACTTGGAGTTGCTAGTTTTGTGAATACTAAGTTATTAAAGCTAATAATTGAAATCTCATCAGGTACTTGTATACCTTGTTCTGCAAGCGAACTCAATATTCCAAGAGCTATAATATCGTCTGCAGCTACAATTGCTGTTGGTGGATTTTTTAGAGACATTAAATGATCAATCGATACTTTTCCGCTTTCGAATAAGAAATCATCATGGAAAATGTATTCATTAGAAAGCGGTAAGCCCGCTAATTTCATTGCGTCACAATACCCGTTTAATCGATCTTGAGTGACAAGAAATTTTCTACTTCCACCAACAAACGCAATTTTCGTATGACCTTTTCGAATAAACATATCTGTTACTTCTCTAGCGGCACCATAGTTGTCATTATTAATATAAGTAATTCTTTCAACATTTTGATATGGTTTTCCTACAAGTACAAACGGAAATTCCTGGTCTAATAAATACTGAATAATTGGATCATTTTCACGTGAATAAAGTAAAATAATACCATCTACACGTTTACCCATTACCATTTTTTTAACTGCTTCAAGAATTTGATCTTCCGTTTCACCAGTTGAAATTAGAAGGGAATAATCTTTAATATGAGCAGTAGAACTAATCCCCCTAATCACTTCAGGGAAAAAAGGATTTTGAAATGCCTTACTTGCTGAACTAGGCATGACAATACCTAATGTTTGAGATGATTTATTTGCTAAATTTCTTGCGTTTATATTTGGGTGATACCTTAACTCTTCCATAATTCTTTTTACTTTTCTTTTTGTACGCTCACTAATAAGTGGACTATCTGAAATTACTCGAGAAACAGTAGAAGGTGCAACACCAGCTGCTTTTGCTACCTCATGTATTGTAATGCCCATCCTAATAACCTCATTTCTAGCTCGAACTTTCATTAAAATATCATTAAGTAAGATACACTAATGATACCATTTACAGAGTCAAAAAAGTCTAACTACAACTACTTTATTTTTGATTTTCAAGAATAATTGTTCCATACCCTTTTATGATCACTCTTGAATGATGAATGGAAGCGTTATTCATGAATAAATTACTCTTTTATGTAAAGCTTAATTACTTTTTTGCATCGATATTATGTTCCCACTTTGATTTGAACAACCGAAAAGAAAAAAGATGCAACATAAAGAGAAACAAGTATATTAATTGTTTTGATTATCTCTTTTGAAAAAAAAGAGTGAGATGCAAGACCCCACTCTTTTTGTATTAACCTTTATTCGCTCCAGCAGTGACGCCTTGGATGACATATTTTTGAAGTACTACATATAGAATTGTGATTGGTACTGCTACTAACACTGCACCTGCTGCGAACATTGTAAAATTCTGATTCGTCTGTCCTTTAATTAAATCAAACAGGCCAATGGCAAGTGTTTTCTTTTCATTTGAGCTAATTAATAAACGTGGCAGAATAAAATCCATCCATGGGACCATAAATTGGGTTAATGCAACAAAAGTTAAAATTGGTTTTGATAATGGTAAAATAATTTTTAAGAACACTTGTGTTTTAGTTGCTCCATCAATCATCGCTGATTCATCAAGTGACTTTGGAACAGCTCCTAGATACCCCTTTATTAACCACGTATTAAAAGGAATTTGTCCAGCTGCATAAACTAAAACTAGTCCTAAGTGATTATCTAATAGTCCAAAGTTTAAAAATAAGATATAAATAGCAATCATCCCCATAAAAGAAGGGAACATTTGAAGAACTAGCATTGCAATCATACCAAATTTTTTTCCTTTAAATTTATAACGAGAAAAGACATATGCAGCTGATGTTGATAAAAATATTGAAAGAACCATATTAATTAAAGCAATTTTTAATGTATTCCAATACCATAGAGAAAATTTCGTCTTCTCAAATAATTCTTGATAATGGATAATTGTTGGATTTTTTGGTAAAGGTGTTGCATTGGCGAGTCCAGTTGATTCACCGAACGATGATCCTAGTATCCAAATAATTGGAAACAAAACAACTAGAGCAACTAAAGTTAATAATAGATAAATTAAAGTAGTTAATAATCCTTTTCCAAAGTTTAATCTTTTTCTATTTAATTGTGTAATAGTAGACATTTTACTCCTCCTCTTTAAATTGCTTTGTACGAGTAAAGTTCCACGCAGAAATTGATCCAATAACTAAAAATATTAGAATCGACATAACAGATGCCATATTATACATACGATTATCAAGAGTCAATTTGTAAATCCATGTTATAAGAATATCAGTAGAACCTGCAAATTGATAATTCGGATTTGTTGGTCCACCTTCAGTTAAAAAATAAATGACATTGAAGTTATTAAAATTCATTGCAAATGACATAATTAACAATGGTGCTGTTGCTGCTATTATTAAGGGGAACGTAATTTTCCAGAATTCCTGAGATTTTGAAGCCCCATCTATTTTAGCAGCTTCATATATTTCTTTATCTAAGCTAGTCATTACCCCTGTCATTAATGCCATAAAGTATGGAAATCCTAGCCATAAATTAATAACAATAATTGTTATACGAGCTAAATTAGGGTGGTTAGAATCTGTAAACCAATTAATTCGTTCATCTGTCAAACCAATATTGACTAAAAATTGTGAGATTGGTCCGAATTGACCGTTAAACAATGTTTTGAATACAAGAAGAGAAATCATGCTTGGAATCGCCCAAGGTAAAATAAAGATTGTACGCCAGAATTTCTTACCTTTTACTAGACTACTATTTATGACTACTGCCATGAATAAACCACCAAAGAAACATGTAGCAGTAGAAAGAATTGCCCAAACAAACGTCCAAGTAAATACTCCTGTAAATGTATGAGTCCAAATTGGTAGGCTAAATAAATTGATAAAATTCTCTAATCCAACCCAGTTTACTAATTTAGTAGGCGGCAAGTGAAATTTATTATAATCTGTAAAAGCAATTAATATTCCAAAGATAATTGGCATTAAAGATATAAATGTTAGCATAATAATCGATGGTATTAATACAATAAATTCAAACATTCCATCCCATAAATCCGTAAGATATTCTTTAGAAGTTTGCAGTATATTTGTTTCATTAAATATCTTTCTTACTTTATAAGCATCTTTAATATTCCAATAATAGATTCCTAGAAGAATAGAAATTAAAATGAACGATATTATTCCATTTATTAGTAGTACAATTGAGTGATCTCCTTCAGTTAATCCTGTAATTCCCATCGTACGGGGCTGTGTACCTAACGTCACTAATCCCCATAACCCTTTAATAAAAAAACCACCATTTTCTCTTAAATAATACCCCTCTGAAAGATTAGTGTAATGACCTGTTAAAACTTCAATGGCTAAAACTAGTATTTGAATTGTAAAAAAGAACATACCTTTTAAATATTGTTTATTGACTACTTGTCCTAATCCCCAAATCAAAACTGAGAGAATGGCAGATAGTGATGGGTTCATTTTATTCGATTCTTTATTAGGTAAATTAGGCTGATGTTCCAGAACTCTAGCCGCTTCCATGCTTATATCTCCCCCTCTCGCACCAAAATTCGGCACTAAAATCTTCATAATAATTTTTCATTATCTCAAATGATGCAAATTTTCGAAATCGCTTGCATAATTAGTTGATAATACAGCCTCTCATTTTGTTTGAGAGGCTGCATGTTAATGCATTATTTTTTACCTGCTTGTAAAGCTTCGTAATCTTCAACTGCTTTCTTTTGAGCAGCTTCCGGAGACATTAAGCCATCCCATACATTAACAATCATGTTTTTAGCAGGATCCCACCAGTTAGCCATTTCAGGAATTGAAGGCATCGGTTTTGAGAATGCAGCTTGAGCTGCAACTCCTTTAAGCAATTCATCTTTGCCTAAACCAGTAACTTCACTTGCATATTGTTCCTTAAGAGCTGGTAATTTCCCAGTTGTTTTATAAAGAACTTCAGCGCCTTCTTTAGAACCTAAGAACATTGCAAATATACGCGCAGCCGCTGGATGTTTAGAATAAGAAGATACGTTTGCAATTTGGTTACCTGAGAACGTTATTGGTTGGTTACCATTAATTTTTGGAAGTTTAGCAATTCCAAATTCAAATTTATTTTTGTCAGCACCTTTTTGCACATCAGCAATTGCCCAAGGACCAGTAATTAAGAATGGTGTTTTTCCTTTAGCAAATTCAAGAGTTGTTGTATCATTTGTAGCATCAGCTGAGTTTACATCCCAGATTTGACGTGCAGCTTTTAAAGACTCAAGAGCCGCTTTTGCTTCTGATGAATCAAAGCCAATTTGAGATGCATCTTTACCATCCTTACCAAATAAGTCATAACCATATGAAGATAAGAAGAAATAGCTCGTGTAAGAATTTCCTGCTTCCCAACGAATTGTCCATTGATTTTTCTTTTTGTCATTATATGTATTAGCTAATTCAGTAATTTGATCCCACTCTGTAGGAGCAGTGTCTGAACCTGTTAATTGTTTTAATAATGTTTTGTTATAGAATAGTGCAACCGATTCCGTCGAAATTGGCACGCCGTATGCTTGATCGTCTTTCATCACTGTTCCAACAGAAGCATCTAAGAAATGATCTTTAATTTGATCAGTGTATCGTCCCATCGGACCAATAATTGCTGATTCTAAAGATGCACCGATCCCATCATGAGGTTGAACAAAAACATCTGCACCTAAACCAGCTTCACCATCAAGTTCCATTTTTGCACGAGTATCTACAGCACCAACTTTTTCATACTCAATTTTTACTTTTGGATACTTAGCATTAAACGCTTGAATGATACCGTTTGCATAATCATCGTTATCTAGCCAGACTTTTAATGGTTCTTTACCATTCAGTACATCCTTTTCCATCTTGTAACCTTTTGCTTGTTCGTCCCATGGAAGGTCGTCTTTCTTTTCTTTTGCAGTATTTGCAGTTTCCTTTGAAGTACCACAACCTGTTAATGCACCTAAACTTAAACTTACTGTCGCAAATACAGCAAACATCGATTTTAGCTTCATTTTGGTTTCCCCCTTACAAGATTTTTTCATAAAATATAGCAAGCGTTTTCACAACTTTATAATAATCTACTACTATTTTATTGTCAAACTATTTTGTATATTTAAACTATTTTTTAAAAAAGTTTAATTCCAAATGCTCATATCTAGCTTTTTACCTAGTTTTACATCTAAACAATAGATCAGTAGAGTAATCCTACTAAATCTCCACTCCTAACTATTCTTTAGAACTCTAGTTTTTCAAACAAAAAAGAGAGACCTGTTGTAGTCTCCCTTCCTACTTAAAGCCTTTACGCTACTCTATTATATTTTCTGTAGATGTAATAACTAAATAATATAAAACCGAAGTTAAATATTATATATACAAAAGCCATTGAGATCATTGTTCCAACGATTAAAGCAAATATTGCTGGTACCGTAGCTGAATAAGCTAGAAACGAAAAAAATTTTTTATAAGTCAATTTATTTGAATTTCCAATATTAAATAACAAAGACATCAAAGCCACAATAGCGATAAATATGATATTTGTAATAATCGTAATTGGATATAAAAGTTGCATTACCATTGCAACTGCTTGCATTTTCACGCTTGAAACAACTCCGGTAAATAATTGATTATAATTTTGTAGATTAAATACATCAACTAATTGACTATTATATCCTCCATATAAATCAAATCCTAAAACATTCACATGGATGTGTGTTTTTCCTAAGATTATTGTTGTCTTCTCTTTATCATTTATGACAAATTGATCATTAGGATCTATTACAAGACGTTGGTTTTTATTATCTATTATTCTCGTTTTTTCAATAGAACAAGTCAAATTTTTATTAAAAGTACAATTCGGAACTTCATTTTGCCATCCTTTATTTTCGTAAAACGGTGCGAATACTCTTTCACTTAATCTCTCCGAATCTGTTTGTACAATTTGGAAAACTAGTGGAAATGCAATTAGTGAGCCTACTAAGATACATTGAATAAAAACAAATATTAGTTTATTATCTTTTGATCCATATATACCTTTTAAACTAAAGCGGTTATTATAAAAGCGTCTAATCAATTTTTCATCTCCTATAAATTAACTTTTCTTTTAGACTCTAACACACATTCCACATTTATTAAACTGAATATTTTAAAAATAGGTTTTGAAAACAATTGACATTGAAAACGTTTAATTATACTCTTTTTTTAAGCAAACGATTGTCTAAATTACGAGATGGAGGTAGCATAATGTTAAAGCAAGCCATATATCACCGCCCTAAAAACAACTATGCATACGCTTACAATAATGAAACGCTACATATACGTTTACGTACAAGTAAAAATGACATTACTTCTGTTAATCTAATACATGGTGATCCATATGATTGGAAAGATGGGGCTTGGGTAATAAATAAAACAGAAATGAAAAAGAGTGGTAGTACTGAATTATTCGATTATTGGTTTATTGAAATAAAACCTCCTTTTCGTAGACTGCGATACGGTTTTGAGATTAGTAGTTTAGATGAAACAATTACATATACTGAAAGAGGATTTTATGATGAAATTCCAACAGACGATACAGCTTATTACTTCTGCTTTCCATTCTTAAACGAAATAGATGTATTTAAAGCACCAAGCTGGGCAAAGGAAACGGTATGGTATCAAATTTTCCCAGAGCGCTTTGCGAACAAAGACCCGTCAATCAATCCTGAAGGTGTATTAGCATGGGAAAGTGAAGAGCCTTCTTCAAACAATTTCTTCGGGGGCGATTTTGAAGGAGTTATTCATCATTTAGATCACCTTGTCGAATTAGGAATTAGTGGAATTTACTTTACACCAATTTTTAAAGCATTCTCAAATCATAAATATGACACAATAGATTATATGGAAATTGATCCACAATTTGGTACAAAAGAAACGTTTAAGAGATTAGTAGATGAGTGTCATAAAAGAAATATAAAAGTTATGTTGGATGCTGTGTTTAATCATTGTGGTTATTTCTTTGAACCATTTCAGGACGTTTTAAAAAATCAAGATAAATCAAGATACAAGGACTGGTTCCATTTAATAGAATTCCCGATTGTAACTGATCCCGTGCCTAACTATGATGCATTTGCTTTTGTACCTTCAATGCCAAAATTAAATACTGAGCATCCTGAAGTTAAATCGTATTTATTAAAGGTTGGTAAATACTGGGCCAAAGAATTTAAGATTGATGGATGGCGATTAGATGTTGCAAATGAAGTAGATCACGCATTTTGGAGAGAGTTTAGAAAAGAAATTAAATCAATCAATCCTGAACTTTATATTTTAGGAGAAATTTGGCATGATTCAATGCCCTGGCTTCTTGGCGATCAGTTTGATGCGGTAATGAATTATCCTTTTACAAATGGAGCATTAGATTTCTTTGCTAAGGATAAAATTAATGCAGAAAAATTTACGAATATTATTAGTGAAGTACTTCATTCGTATCCACAAAATATTAATGAAGTAGCTTTTAACTTACTTGGAAGTCACGATACTCCTCGTGTTTTAACAGTTTGTAACGAAAACATTGATAAATTAAAGCTTTTATACACATTTCAACTATCATTTCCAGGAGCTCCATGTATTTATTATGGAGATGAAATCGGCATGACGGGTAAACAAGACCCAGACTGTCGTAAATGTATGATTTGGGATGTAGAACGTCAAAATCGTCTACTCTTTAACTATATCCGAACATTAATAAAACTTCGAAAAAAATATAAGGCAATCGGTAATGACGGTTCATTTAACTTTATCGAAGTAAATAACGATAAAAACGTCATTGTCTATTCAAAAAAATTTGATAATGATACATTTATTTTTATCTTAAGTAATAATCCAAAAAAAATTACCATTAAAACACCTGATTTATTAGTTGGTAAAACGATCATAAATGTTCTTACAAATAAAAAAGAATCATATGATACTAAGTTTACACTTAAAAGTTTTGGGATTAAAATTTTAAAACTTTAGAATAAGAAAAGATGTCTTTGAGATCTTTTTCTATTGAAATATCAAAACTAAATCATAAAAAACCCTAAAAATAATTAGGGCTTTTTATGATTATTCAATATCTTTACTAAAAGAATAAGAAAGCTTTTTATACTCCATTTTATGTTCATAAAAACGATGCGCATTAATTCTTTGGACACCGGATTGTAGTGTAACTAATTGACAGTCATTTCTTTTTCCAAAATCAGAAATAAAATCAAGTAATTTCTTACCGTAACCATTTGAGCGTTTACTCTCATCCGTCACTAAATCATAAACAAATACATGTTTACCATTATAGAAATTTGTTATTATACTAACTCCAGCGACTGCAACCGTTACTCCTTGATCTTCTAACGCAAATAAATGATATCCTTGTTTTTGCATTTCTTCATACAAATTAAAAAACGATTCTTCGTTTAAGTGGGTACGAAGTTGTTTTAATACTTCAAAGCCTTTTCTTAACTCATCTTTTGTTTCGTAAAGCTTTATTGAAATATTAGCCATTTTAACACTCCTATTTAATTTGTTTACGATACACTAATTACATTTTCACCAGTTTCGGCTTCTCTTTTAAATAATCTTGAATAAACGCCATCTTTTTCTAATAAAGAATGATGCGTACCTTCTTCTACTACTTTACCATTTTCTAGTACAACGATTCGATCAGCAGTTAATACGGTAGATAATCGATGTGAAATTACGATGACAGATTGTTTTGATTTTCGCTGTTGAATTGCTTCATTTATTTGCAACTCTGTAATCGGATCTAAAGCGGAACTTGCTTCATCCAAAATTAGAATAGGAGAGTTTTTCACTAAAGCTCTTGCTAAAGATAATCTTTGTTTTTGACCACCAGATAATAGTGCCCCACGCTCACCAATTGATGAATCTAGCCCTTCTGGTAATGAATCTAGAAAGTCTGATAATCCACTATCTTTTAGCGCATTAATCATTTCATCGTCTGTCACCAATTCATTTCCTATACGAATATTATCTGCTAAACTACCATTTCTTAACTGGACATCTTGTGAAACAAATGAGATGGAATCTCTAATCCATTTTGCATTTGCTTTTTCAATTGGTAATCCATCTATTTCTATTATTCCATCATTTAACGGATAGAAACCTAATAATAAATCTACAATTGTTGACTTTCCAGCACCACTTGGTCCTACTACAGCAACCGCTTCCCCTGGTTTCACATGAAATGACAATCCATTTAACACAAATTCTTCCTTCGTTGGATACGCAAATTTAACATCTTTAAATTCAATTAACCCGTTAACCGAGGTTAATTTTTCACCTTCTTGTACTTCAAACTCTGAAACTTTTTCAGCTAACAATTTTTCAGAGCGATCTAATGCTGGACCAGTTCTACGTACTGATAGCCAGTTTCTAAGCATTCTTTGAATTTCATTAGCCGCAATCGTTACCAGTCCCCCAGCCGTATACATTTGTCCCGTTGTAATTTGATCATTTGAAATTAGTAAAACACTTATAAAATAGACAGCTGCTAAAGCAAATCCATTATAGCTACCAATTACGACAATTGATTGCATTCTTGCTTTTAATTCGATGATTGATTCCTTCATAAATGATTTACGGATATCGGCAACACTTTGAATTTCATAATCCGTTGCCCCTAGTATTCTTGAAAGTTGAATCCCTGTTACTGATTCACGTAATCTTTCTAAATACCGTGACGCTTCATTTCTAGCTTTAGCTGAAGCAATTCTAGTACGAGCTCCTACTTTATTAGAAGTTAAGTAAAATAAAACACCTAAAACAACACTAGTAATCATTAAATACGGATTAATCCAAAGTAAGACAATACTATAGATAAATACGCCTTGTACAGAAGCCATAAAAGTAGAGCCTTCCCATGCTAAAAAATTATGCAGTGTATCTGGATCATCAGATACTCGTGCTAATAATTCACCAGATTTTGATTGATGAAAGTATGAATAAGGTAAAATTTGCAAGTGCTTAAATAAACGTAATTTTTGCCAGTTTGTAACGGATTTAGCAATATGATGACAAAAATACTCATCAATGACCATTAAAATTAAATCAAGAATTGCAGCAATAACAAGCAACCACATTAATCCCCATAATAATGCATTGTCATGATTTGGGAGTATATGATCAATTAACCAACCCGTTCCGAGTGTTGGTATTAATGCTGCACAAACTTGACTTAAAGCAATTACAAATGAATCTGCAAATACCCATTTTTTATGAGGCTTGAGAAAATTTATGACTCTTTTTCCATCGCCTATTTTTTTAGTATTTTTCTGCATCATACAGCACTCTCCTTTTCTAGTTCACTGTATTGAGCCATATATAGTTGATAGTACTGACCTTTCAATGATAATAATTCTTCATGAGTGCCTTGTTCAGCAATACGACCTTTATCTAATAACAAAATACAATCAGCATCTTTAACAGTTACAAGTCGATGGGCGATCGTAATGGTTGTACGACCTGGTATTAACTTTTCAAGTGAAGATTGTACTTTTTCCTCTGTTTCTCCATCTAATGATGATGTAGCCTCATCGAAAATTAATACTGGAGGATGACGTAATATTGCTCTTGCAAGTGCTACTCGTTGTCTTTGACCACCAGATAATTTCAATCCTCTTTCACCAACAATCGTTTCAAAACCATCTTGAAGTGAATCAACTAAATCAGATAAGTCCGCAGCTTCAACTGCAAGCCCAAGTTCTTCATCAGTTGCATTCGGTTTAGCATATAGTAAATTTTGCTTTAATGTACTATTTAATAGAAATGTTTCTTGTGAAACAACACCAATATTTTGGCGTAATGATTGATAATCATGAGCTGATAAATCTTTACCATCAACAAAAATCGATCCTGATGAAGGCTGGTATAGGCCGAGTAATAACTGAATTAAAGTACTTTTTCCCCCACCGCTTGAACCAACAATCCCAATATGCTGACCTGCTTTAATTGAAAATGAAACATCTTTTAAGACTTCTTCCGTTGAATTTGGATAAGTAAATCGAATATTTTTAACTTCTAGATCACCTTTCACTACTCCAAATTTTGGTAAATCATCAGGTTGTTCTGCTGGTAGGTCAAAGTACTCATATATTCTTTCAAGTGCAGGAATTGCTTGTTGAATTGTTAATGCGTTTTCAGCTAACGAGCGAACAGGCATAAACATTGTCGGAATAAAACCTAGAACAGCAATTAACGTACCAACTGAAATTTCATGTTGCCAGATCGAATATCCACCAATTAACATAATGACCCCTGGTGCACCATTATTAAACACATTTCCTAAACGCCAATTAACCTTCCCAATTAAAGCCAAACGAATGGCAAATCTTTTCCATACAGACAGCTTATCTTCTAATTTTTTATTTTCTTTATCCTGTGTTTGAAACGTTCGCACTAAACGAACAGATTCGATACTTTCTTGAGTGTGATTATATAAATCAGCACTCATATCACGAGCTATAGCGCCCATTATTCTTACTTTTTTACCAATTAAAAAAGAAGGAACTAAATAAATCGCAAATACAATAAGCATGACTACAGCAGCTGGCCAATATAAAGGAAACACCGCTATAAATGCTGCAATTGCCGCAATTACTTGTTGAATAAAACGGGGTATAACTGTATTATTCAAGTTTTGAACAGACTCTACATCATGTGTTAGCCGATATAACATATCCCCTCGTGGTGTTGTCGAAAAAAACGTCATCGGTGCTTTTTGAAGCTTTGTAAAAGCACGTAATTGCATATCTGTAATGACATCTAAACCAATTTTCACTTGAATAAATTCTTGTAATGATTCAAAACCAACCTTAAATAAGAATGAAAGCATAATCCCTAAAATTAAATAAAAAATCATTTTCGAATCAGGACCACCAACAATCTCATCGACCAATTTACCAGTCAAAATCGGCGGAATAATCGCAAATGCGCCAGCAATTAATGAACATGCAAAAGCAATCAAAAATACTTTCCAATACGGTTTAAAATGCTTAACTGTTTCGATTAAAATTTTCATCTATTGCCATCCCCCTAACCTGTAACATTTTACAATATTTTCGAACTATTTTCACTATTAAAATTTTTACCAGGATTAAAGTAATTGTATAAATGGATTTTCCGAGATATTTTTTCTATTTATGTTGAATAAAAAATCCCGAAAGTTCCTCATTATCCCTTTAACCAATCTCAAGATATATTCTAATCTTTCAATTAATCGATTTCTTCATTATATTGATTGAATTTTTTTACACGATTTGACTGAATAAGCATAAAAAAATCTACAACATTAGTCGTAGATTTTAAGAAGTAGCTATCTATATTTACAAGCTATAAGTATCGTCCCTGCCCCAAATAAAATACAAAATTGGCGCTAATATTGAGGGTAGATAATATTTTATTATATTGGGTGATTTTGCAGAGAAATTCATCAGCAGTTTGATCAATATCAATGTAATATTTTAAAATCGTATGCATGAACGGATTTCCCTTTTACTGATGACAATATTTCCTCTACTCCTTTCATTTGAACTACATTTGTTTTTTTGCCAGTTTCCAGAGAATATTGCTCAATATAATATTTAACTTTCTTTTTTGAATCATACCTTACAACAAACATTGAATCATTTTTGAAATATGTTTGCTCTCCATAGCGATATGGCCCTTTTCGTGGATTTTCAATTGTAAATTTCTTTTTCACTAGATTACTAGTAGTGTCCATTGTGTAAACTTCACCTAATCCATTTGCAAAGAAAAGCTCTTTTCCATAAAGATAAATCGAATCATCTGGACTGTAAGGAATTGTTGCGGTCAATTGATTGCTGGTTTTATTTTTATAGGAAACAAGAGTGATTAAATCTTGCTTTAATGTTTTCTTATTAATTCGCAATAGTACTTCATTCTCATCTTTCAAATTCTCTTGTTTACTTTCCCCAAGTACCATGTAGTAATAATTTTCATCACTAATAATCTGTGAACTAGGACCGTAGCTGTCATAACCAGATCGTTTTTTTAGCTCGGTTAAATCTTTTATTTTTAGTTTGTTGTCGTCGAAACTAACTTTCCGTAAATGACGAGTATTTTTCTCAATATCTTCTGTTAAAATTAGTATTTCATTTTTATCTACACCTGATGTAGAAATATAATGGGGTATATTTCCTTTTTTAAATCCTTTCTCATTTCCATATAATACATTTGAAGCATAACCATTTTTTACAAAACCTGAATTAAAAATAGTAAAATAGAGATTTAGATTTTTTAAATATCCCGTTTGTTCTCCCGTATGTTGATACTTCATTTTAACTTCTTTATATTTATTCCCAATTAATCGTAGCGTTTCTTTATCTTCTAATAAAAGGCCAGTTTCACCTACCCCAACACTACCAAGTTCTAATCCTTTCATTTTATAACCTCTAGCTACACCGTCATTATCAACAAAGATCACAATACTAATCCCTCTATCATCCATATCTTGGTCCGCTGTAGAAGAATAATATAAGACGGCTTGTTTATCATCTAAAAAGTTATTCTTTCGAATGGTCTCCTCTTTTAGGATAAATGGAGAAACTCTAATCTTATTAACAATAAAATAACAACTGTAAATAACAAGTAAGGAAGCTAGAAATAGTATGATATATTTATACTTTCTTTTCATTTTTTTCTCCTAAACTTTACTAAAAGGCAATAAATCAAACTGTTCAACTTAAAATTTTATATTTTACGGACTAGCGTTGTATCTTTCGAATCACGAATATCTCTTGGATATACACCATTTCCTTTGTCTTTATCTAAATCTAAATCTGCTTTTAACTTATATGCAGACCATACTAACTTTGCACAATTTTTAGCACCATAATGATCTGTTTTACGGTTCGTTGCAAAATTGTAAGTGTAATCATCTTTACCAACTCGACTGTATGCCCAGTCGGCAGCTGCATTTCGTTTTGCAGTTGTAGTATTAACGGATTTTACTTGTGCATTTCCTTTGTCTACTAGTCTGTTTTTGTAATTTAGTTTACGAACTCCCACTTTTGGTACAGATTCAACTACAGTTTCAGTATTATAATACATCCCTACATGTCCATGATTTAAATAAGCAGTTTGTGATGCAGTATAGTAAATCTGGCCTTTTACTCCTTTTCCAACAGAAACAGTACCACCACTGCCCCCTCTAGCTTTTCAATTTTCTGATAACCCCTGAGTTTCGTTTTGTTTAAGCTCACTAAAAAGTTGTTCCAATATAATTTCTTGCGTATCACCAGTGTTTTCAGAAATGGATTCTACGTCTTTTAACAATTCTTTTTCTGTAACATCTGGTTGTAAGGCTAAAATTTCTTTTACATAAGGTAAATCGTTTGTGTTAGCATAACTAATAGGTGTGATAGAAAGGACTAAACTTGCAGATAAGACACTTACTCCAATTAATTTTTTCATTTTACCGTCTCCTTTTACAAATTATTTTATATTTGTAATAGAGAGTGATATGTGAAGTATACTAATTTCTCTGTCGAATCATTTATCACAATTCTATACAAGAATATTATACAAGGAAAAGTTTACCAAAATTCACTTAATTTAAGACTCTTTTGTGACACTTCTTATTTTTCGAAAATCCTTAAAATCGGCTATTTGAGTCAAGTTTGCTTCACAGCTATCAAAGTCTACTTCCTTGATAAAAAAATCTACGTCCTAAGTCGTAGATTTTTTTGATTCATTCAGTTTGTATTCTAAAAATTCTTGAGATTTTCCTTTTGGGATACTCAAACTCTTAAATTCCTTATTTTTTATTAGCTTAGCAATATAAACAATTTGACCAATGTGATTTCCGTAATGACTGATTTGTCTTTGTATTGCTTGTAAAACGGTATGATCTTCTCCACGTATTTTAATCGTTTTTAACGCATCTTCTTCTTGTAGACTTTCTAGCGTGTTAAATACGACATTCCATCCTTTATTCCAATCTGCTAATAATTCATCCTTTGATTCGTATTTTCCTTCAAACTCAACATCACGATTTCGCCATGGTTTTTCGCCATCTGTCGTGAGAAAATCCGTCCATCTAGACATCATATTGCCGCTTAAATGCTTTACAATGATGGATATACTATTGGATTCACTAGAAGGTTTGATGTGTAACTCGTCATTATTTAGTTGATCCATCGAACAATCACCAAGCTTTTTTATCCCTTTGAATTCCTTTAAACTATTCGAAAGAAAATGTTTTCCGATTGACATTCATACCCCTCCAATTTTTTAATGTCCTTCAATCAATTGTATGAATAGTTCACAAACTTATTAATTCATTATCTAGTAATTTGTTTTTAGAAACTTTAAGGTGAAGGGGCTATTCATTTCTTATGCTTCCTAAAATCTTTTTAGATGATATATATTTTCGATTTTACTGTGTTTAATTGTGATTCTCCTTATATTTAATTGCCATTTTTCGTATTTTTATTGCGTCAATCATTTTTTTCTCCACAAAAAAAGATGACTCAAAAAAGTCATCTTTCCTACTCTAAGTATTAAACTTCAACAGTCATCCAACTAGCATCTTGTGGATTTTTTCTCCATGCAGTTAGTTTTGCTACGTGTTCTGCTTCGATTGAACCTTGTTCTTTTGCTACTTCAACTAGTGTGTCATAGTCTGTTAGAGAATAGTATGTTACGTCATTTGCACTAAACTTCTCTACTGCTGCTGGTAGATTGTATGTGAAGATTGAGACTACTCCTAGTACTTCGCAGCCTGCTTCGCGTAATGCTTCAACACATGTGATTACGCTGCCGCCAGTAGAGATTAAATCTTCTACTACAACTACTTTTTGTCCGGTTTTAATTGGTCCTTCGATTTGGTTTCCTTTGCCGTGGCCTTTTGCAGAGCTACGTACATAAACCATTGGTAATTCCATTAAATCACTCGTCCAAGCTGCGTGTGGAATTCCAGCAGTTGCAGTTCCTGCGATTACATCTACATTACCAAATTTAGTTTGAATTAATTCCACTAAGCCTTTAGCAATATTTTTACGAATTTCTGGATAGCCAAGAGTTAGGCGATTATCACAATAAATTGGAGATTTGATTCCTGATGCCCAAGTAAATGGAGTTTCAGGTTGAAGGCTTACTGCCCCAATGCTTAATAAATTTGCTGCGATATTTTTTTTCATATTGTTACGCCCTCCCATTGTGCTATTACTTCTTCATATGCTTCTACTGGATTTTCGCTTTTTGTAATACTGCGCCCTACTACAATATAGCTACTTCCTAATTGTCTAGCTTTCGCTGGAGTTGTTACTCGTACTTGATCATCAACACTATTGTCTGCTAAGCGAATTCCTGGGGTTACTGTAAGGAAGTTCTCACCTTCAACAGCTGCTTGAACTAACTCTACATCAAGTGGAGAGCAAACTACACCGTCAAGTCCGCTTTCTTCTGTTATCGCAGCATATAGTTTAATCGAATCTTGTAAAGAAGAAATTCCTTGTTCATGAATTACTTGTTCTTCTGATGTGCTAGTCAGTTGTGTTACAGCTATAAGTAATGGTCTTTTTTTACCAGCTGGAGTGCCTTCTTCTAGCCCTTCTAATGCTGCCTTCATCATTTTCGTACCACCAGCTGCATGTACATTAACCATGTCTACTTCTAGAGATGCGATATTTTTCATTGCATGTTTTACTGTATTTGGAATATCATGAAGTTTCAAGTCTAAGAAGATTTGATGTCCTAATTCTTTTAATTCCTTTATAATCGCTGGACCCTCTTTGTAAAATAGCTCCATCCCTACCTTTACATATAGAGACTTCTGAAATTTTTTTACAAAATTCATTACTTCATCTTTTGATGAAAAATCAAGCGCGATGACCACTTGTGATGACATGTTGTTTCCAGCTCCTTCCGATACATTCTTCAATTGATTGATATCCATACTTGTGTAGCACTTCTGGTAGTTCATTTATGATTGTTGGACAAACAAATGGATCAACGAAGTTTGCCGTACCTACACCGATTGCACTTGCTCCTGCTAGGAAAAATTCTAGTGCATCTTCAGCATTCATAACCCCACCCATTCCGATAATTGGGATGTTTACTACTTGGCTTACATCATGGATCATTCGAATCGCGACTGGTTTAATAGCAGGACCTGATAACCCACCAGTTTTATTAGCTAAAATTGGTTTACCTGTTCTTAAATCTAGTCTCATCCCTAGTAATGTATTGATCATTGTTAAACCATCTGCTCCAGCATTTTCAATTGCTTTTGCGATTTCAACAATATTCGTTACATTCGGTGATAATTTTACGTATAGCGGAACTTCGCTTACTTCTTTAACTTTCTTCGTTACTTCCGCTGCTGTTGCAGCATCCGTTCCAAATGCAATCCCACCACATTTTACATTTGGACAAGAAATGTTTAATTCTAATGCTTTTACATTACTTACTTTTGAAATTTCTTTTGCGACTGTTACATAGTCTTCAATAGTTGAACCAGCAATATTTGCAACGATTGGTACATCATAATTTGATAACCATTTTAATTCACCATCAATTACTTTTTCTAAACCAGGATTTTGTAGTCCAATCGCATTTAACATGCCCGCCTGAGTTTCAGCAACGCGAGGTGTTTCATTTCCGTACCTCGTTTCAACTGTTGTTGCTTTTATCATAATCGCTCCAAGAATACTTAGATCGTAAAGATTTGCAAACTCTCTACCAAATCCAAAGCAACCAGAAGCTGGCATAATAGGATTTTTTAAATCTAAGCCAGGGAGTTTTGTTTGTAATGAAATCATAGTACTACCTCCTCAGCTTGGAATACTGGTCCATCGCTACAAATTTTTCGATATGACCCGTCTTCAGTATGGCATACACATGCAAAACACGCTCCGATTCCACAGCCCATTCGTTCTTCAAGTGATATATAGCCATCCTTCATCCCTTTATATTGCTGTTGTAAAGCCTTTAACATCACAGTTGGACCACATGCAAAGTATTGATCAAATTGAAGTTCTTTTTCACGAATTACATCTGTTACGAAACCTTTCGTGCCTAACGTTCCATCTACTGTTGCCATAAAAGTTGGTCCTAATTCTGAAAATTCTTTTTCATAAAAAGCTACGTTACTTGATGCAAATCCTAACACATGGATGACATTTACACCACGAGCTTTAAATTGCTTCGAAAGTTCATACATTGGAGGTACTCCTATTCCACCACCAACTAGTAGTGCTGTATTACCTTCTGAAAGAGTTTCAATATCATAACCTTGACCTAGAGGACCTAATACATCAACTTGTTGTCCAACGCTTGCTTCTTTTAAAAGCTTAGTTCCTTCACCCTCTGCGCGGAATATCATCGTGAACTCACTTTTCTCTTTGTCGATCGAACATATACTGATTGGTCTTCTTAATAGTGGTGTTAGTCCACCAGTCACTTTTATATGGACAAACTGCCCAGGAGAGTGCATCTCCTGAACTAGTTCACCTTTTAATGTCATTTCGACAATTTGATGGGCAATTTCTCTGTTTGAGACAATTGTCATGAGTTCTTTTTTTATCATACTAATACGCCAGCCTTCATTTCTTTGTTTGGTAGTGCAGTAGTTGAGAATGTTAAACTTTCAATTACTGATAAGATTGCAGTTGCTGTATCTAGTGAAGTTAAGCAAACTACTCCGTTTTCAACTGATTCACGACGAATTCTGAATCCATCACGAGCTGGTTTTTTACCTTTTGTTAACGTATTGATAACAAACTGTGCATCTCCACGCTTGATCATATCTAGCATATTGTTTTCATGCTCGTTAATTTTGTTTACCCCTTTTACAGGTACACCGTGGTTTTCTAAATGATTTTTAGTTCCTTCTGTACCAAATACAGTAAATCCGATTTCATGGAAGCGTTTTGCGATATCTACTACTTCTTCTTTATCTTTATCAGCTACTGTAATGATTACTGAACCGTGTGTTGGGATTTGCATTCCAGCAGCGATTAGTGCTTTGTATAATGCTTTTTGAAGACTTACATCTTTACCCATTACTTCTCCAGTTGATTTCATTTCAGGGCCTAATGTTATATCCACTGAGCGTAGTTTAGCAAATGAGAACACTGGTGCTTTTACATATACTTCATTACCTTCTGGATGGTAGCCAGTTGCATATCCGAATGAAGCTAATGTTTGACCAAGAATCACTTTTGTTGCGATATTCGCCATTGGTACATTCGTAATTTTACTTAAGAATGGTACTGTACGGCTTGATCTTGGGTTTACTTCAAGCACGAAGACTTCATCTTTATCTGTTACAACAAACTGGATGTTCAGTAATCCTTTGATATTTAAGCCTTTTGCTAATTTGATTGTATAGTCGATTAATTTTTGCTTCGCAGCTTCTGATACATTTTGTGTAGGATATACTGCGATTGAATCTCCTGAGTGAACTCCAGCTCGTTCGATATGCTCCATAATACCTGGGATGTACACATCGATTCCATCAGAGATTGCATCAACCTCAATTTCTTTACCAGTTAAGTAACGGTCGACTAATACTGGGTGTTCTGGATTGATTTTCACTGCATTTTCCATGTAGTGAAGAATTTCTTCACGACGGTAGACAATCTCCATCGCACGTCCACCTAGTACATATGATGGTCTTACTAATACTGGATAACCAATTTCATCAGCAATATTAGCTGCTTCTTCCGGTGTCATTGCTGTTTTACCTAGAGGTTGTGGTACTCCTAATTGTTGAAGTGCTTCTTCAAACTTGTCGCGGTCTTCAGCACGATCTAAATCCTCAAGTGATGTTCCAAGAATTTTCACACCACGTTCTACTAATTTGCTTGCAAGGTTAATGGCTGTTTGACCACCGAATTGAACAACTACTCCCATCGGTTTTTCTAAATCGATGATGTGCATTACGTCTTCTATTGTTAATGGTTCAAAGTACAGTTTGTCTGAGATACTGAAATCAGTTGAAACTGTTTCTGGGTTGTTGTTTATAATGATTGCTTCGTATCCAGCTTCTTTAATAGCTCTTACACAGTGTACTGTTGCGTAATCAAACTCGATCCCTTGACCGATTCGAATTGGACCAGAGCCAAGAACTATTACGCTCTTCTTATCTGTTACAATTGATTCATTTTCGATTTCGTATGTTCCGTAGAAGTATGGTGTTGTTGATTCAAACTCTGCTGAACATGTATCAACCATTTTATATACTGGAATGATTTGATTTTGTTTTCTAAATTCGTATATTTCTTTATTTGTAGCATTCCATTGTGATGCGATGTAATCATCACTGAAGCCCATCTTCTTAGCTTTTAAAAGTACATCTAGTTCAAAATGGTTATCTTTAATTTGTTTTTCCATTTTTATGATGTTTTCAATTTTGTGTAGGAAGAAAAAGTCAATTTTTGTAATGTCATGAATTTCTTCTAACGTCATACCTGTTCTCATTGCTTCAGCAACGATGTAAAGTCTTTCATCGTCAGCTTTTGCCATGCGAGTAATCATTTCGTCTTTCGTTAGTTCTTTTACTGCATTAAGCTCGATGTGACTGATACCTAATTCTAGAGAGCGAACTGCTTTTAATAATGACTCTTCAAGTGTTCTACCGATTGCCATTACTTCTCCAGTTGCTTTCATTTGAGTTCCTAACTGACGGTTTGCCGTTTCAAACTTATCAAATGGCCAGCGAGGAATTTTTGATACGATATAGTCTAATGCTGGCTCGAAGCAAGCATAAGTTTTCTTTGTAACTGGGTTAATCATTTCATCTAATGTTAAGCCTACTGCGATTTTTGCTGCTAGTTTTGCAATTGGATAGCCTGTAGCTTTTGAAGCAAGGGCACTTGAACGTGATACACGTGGATTAACTTCGATTACATAGTATTGGAAGCTATCTGGATCTAGAGCAAGCTGTACGTTACATCCACCTTCAATTCCTAGAGCACGAATGATTTTTAATGATACATTTCGTAGCATTTGATATTCACGGTCACTTAGCGTTTGTGAAGGAGCGATTACAATTGAATCTCCTGTGTGAACCCCAACTGGATCGATGTTTTCCATGTTACATACTACAATCGCATGGTCATTTGCATCACGCATTACTTCATATTCGATTTCTTTAAATCCAGCAATACTTTTCTCTAATAAACATTGTGTTACTGGACTATTTTTTAAACCGCTTGCTACGATTTCATTTAAATCTTCTTCATTGTAGCAAATTCCTCCACCAGTACCGCCTAGTGTAAAGGCTGGTCTTACGATGATTGGATAACCGATTTTTTCTACAAAGTCGTACGCTTCTTCTAAAGTATGGATGATTTCACTTTCTGGTACTGGCTCGTTTAAATCGTTCATTAATGTTCTGAATAAGTCGCGGTCTTCTGCACGATTAATTGCTTCTAGTGTCGTACCTAAAATTTTTACTCCGCACTCTTTTAACACACCAGATTCATCTAGTGCTACCGCTAAGTTAAGTCCTGTTTGACCACCTAATGTTGGTAAAAGTGCATCTGGGCGTTCTTTACGAATGATTCGGCTAACGAAGTCTACTGTAAGTGGTTCGATGTATACTTTATCAGCTGTTTGTACATCTGTCATAATTGTTGCAGGGTTTGAGTTTACAAGAATTACTTTGTATCCTTCTTCTTTCAATGCCTGACAAGCCTGTGTTCCAGCATAGTCAAATTCTGCTGCTTGACCGATTACGATTGGTCCTGATCCGATTACTAAGATTGTTTCAATGTCTACGCGTTTTGGCATTGTAAGTTCCCCTCTCTTTTCTGTGCTTCCATCATGCTAATAAAATCATCAAATAAATAGTTTGCATCTTCTGGTCCAGGTGATGCTTCTGGGTGGTATTGTACTGTGAATGCTGGGTAAATCTTATGTTTAAGACCTTCTACTGTTCCATCATTTAGTGCAACATGTGTTACTTCTAAATCAGTTCCTTCAATTGATTCCATTTCTACAGCATAACCATGGTTTTGTGAAGTGATTGCTACTTTTCCTGTTTCTAAATGTTTAACTGGATGGTTTGCACCACGGTGACCGAATTTAAGCTTTGAAGTATTCCCGCCATTTGCTAGAGCAAATAATTGGTGGCCTAAACAAATTCCGAATAATGGTACTTTGCCTACTACTTCTTTAATCATTTCGATTGCTACTTGGACATCTTTTGGATCTCCAGGTCCGTTACTTAACATAATTCCATCTGGAGCAAGTAAGAAAATTTCTTTTGCTGAAATATTATATGGAACGACTGTAACGTCACATTTACGGTTTGTTAATTCTCTTAAAATACCGTGCTTCATACCAAAATCTACTAACACTACTCGGTGTCCTCTACCTGGACTTCTATAAGGTTTTTTTGTTGAAACTCGTTCAACATGGTTTGTAAATAGTGGTGTATTTGTTAATTCTGCAACTACTTCATCTACATTTGCTTCCATGCTGCAGAATTTACCTTTCATTGTTCCAACTTCACGAAGCTTTTTCGTTAACATACGTGTATCAATTCCTGCTAAACCTGGAATGCCTTTATCTTTGCAATATTGATCTAAGCTCATTTTGTTTCGGAAATTTGATGGATGCTCAGCATATTCTTTTACAATTAAGCCATGTACTGCTGGCACGATGCTTTCGAAATCCTCTAAGTTGATACCATAGTTCCCAACTAAAGGGAAAGTGAATGTTACGATTTGTCCACAGTATGATGGGTCAGTTAATACCTCTTGATATCCTGTCATACCTGTTGTAAATACGATTTCTCCTGTTGTTTCAACTTCGCTACCAAATCCTTCTCCTACAAAAACTGTTCCGTCTTCTAATATTAATTGACGCATCATACTGTTAGTTCCTCTCTTTCATATACTAATTCGCCATTTACCATTGTCATTACTGGCCAACCTTTACAGTTCCAACCATTAAATGGTGTGTTTCTACCTTTTGAAAGGAATGTATTTGAATCGATTGCTTCTTCTAAATCTAAGTCGATTACAGTTAGGTCTGCTACCGCTCCAACTTCAATTTTCCCTCTGTTTAAGTTAAAAACTTCAGCAGGTTTAGTTGTTAAAAAGTTTATTACTTGTTGTAAAGTCATTTTACCTGTTTCGACAAAATGAGTGTTTAATAATGGAAATGCTGTTTCTAGCCCTACAATTCCAAATGGTGCTAATTGCATTCCTTGAGACTTTTCCTCTTCTGTATGAGGTGCATGATCTGTTGCAATCATGTCGATTGTTCCATCAAGTAATCCTTCAATTAATGCTTCTCGATCGACTGCACTTCTTAATGGAGGATTCATCTTAAAGTTTGTGTCTAAGCCTGGGATATCATCTTCACAAAGAATTAAATGGTGTGGAGAAACCTCTGCTGTTACATTAATTCCAGCACGTTTAGCATCGCGTACCACTCTTACTGATTCTTTCGTACTGATATGGCAAACATGATAGTGACAACCTGTAGCTTCAGCTAAAAGCACATCTCGAGCTATTTGAACACTCTCACAAATTGAAGGAATTCCATTTAAACCATTTTCTTTTGAAAACTTACCTTCGTGGACACAACCTTTTTGAATCAGTGTGTTTTCTTCACAGTGTGCAACGATTGATACATTTAGTTCAGCTGCTTTTTGCATTGCTTTATACATCATTTCAGCTGATTGAACTCCTACACCATCATCTGTGAATGCAAAAGCTCCATTTTCTTTTAAGCCTTCAAAGTCTGTTTGCTCTTCTCCAGCTTGTCGTATTGTTATTGATGCATATGGTAATACGTTTACGACTGCTGTTTCTTCTATTTTTTTATTCAATGCGCTTAAGTGCTCGATTGTATCTGGTACCGGTCGAGTGTTTGGCATTGCAGCAATTGTAGTAAATCCTCCTCTTGCTGCTGCCTTTGTACCTGTTTCGATTGTCTCTTTATGTTCACCGCCTGGCTCACGAAGATGCACATGAACATCTATTAACCCTGGTGATAGCAATTTGCCGTCTAATTCAATTTGTTTTGCATCTTCATCAACGATTCTTTCAGCAATTACTGAGATTTTTCCATTAACTACTAATACGTCTCGACTTAGAAGTTCACCATTTTCTTGTAAGATGACACCGTTTTTAAACAAGTACTTCATTTTTCATCTCTCCCCATACTGTTGGTAAGGCTCTTTTTAATACAGCCATTCGTACAAATACTCCGTTTTCCATTTGCTTAAAGATTCTTGATTGCTTGCATTCAACTAATTCACTTGCAATTTCAACATCTCGATTAAATGGAGCTGGATGCATGATAATGCTTGTAGATTTCATTTTTTTTGCCCTTTCAACTGTTAGGCCATGCTTTTGTAAATAATTTTCCATTATATGATTTGTCTCTTCGTCGTGTCGTTCATGCTGTACTCTCAATAGCATCATGACATCAACTTCTTCGACTAATTCATCTAAATTTTTATATGTTCCATAAGTATTTTTATCGTCTTTCCATTCATTAGGACTTGCGAAGAATACTTCTGCGCCTAATCTAGTTAGTGCTTCAGCATTAGAGCGTGCAACTCTTGAGTGTCTTAAATCTCCAACAATTGCTACTTTTAACCCTTCGAAGCTTCCAAATTCTTGCCTGATCGTAAGTAAGTCAAGTAAGCATTGTGTTGGGTGATTTCCACATCCATCGCCGGCATTCAGGATTGGCATTCCTGCATCTTTTATTTCTTGAAAATATTCGTCTTGTGTATGACGGATTACGACTGCTTCAACTCCAATTGCTTGAAGGGTTTTAACTGTATCATATAAAGTTTCACCTTTTTGAATACTTGAGCTTTCAACTGCTAAATTTATTACGTCAAGTCCAAGTTTCTTTTGAGCTACTTCAAAGCTAAAGCGAGTTCTCGTACTATTTTCAAAAAATAAATTTGCAACAAATGTCTGACGTTTCGGGCTACTTTTTTCTCCATTTGCAAAGTTTTGTGCTTCGTTAAGCAAATCTTGAATTTCTTCAATTGTTAAATCAGACATGGTTAATAAATGATTCATCCGTCATCCCCCTAAATGAATTTCATCTGTTTTATTTCTGGACATTCTTATCAATGTAAGAATGCCCCATTTATATGTCAATTATGAAGCTGAGCTTTCGTCCTTATTTTCAGTCGTACGATCGCCACCAATGTTTTCTGGAAGGACTAAATTTAGTACAACTCCGATTAAAGCCGATAAAGCCATTCCTTCTAATGCAAATTGTTTACCTATGTGTATTGCTGCTCCACCAATTCCTAGGACTAGAATGACTGAAGCGATAACTAAGTTTCGTTGTTTAGCAAAATCAATCTTGTTTTCTACTAGTACTCGTAATCCGCTTGAAGCGATGATTCCGAATAGTAAGATTGAGATACCACCCATTACAGGTGTCGGGATTGAGCTAATCACCGCTGAGATTTTTCCGATGAATCCAAATGACATGGCTAAGATTGCAGCACCTATGAATACGTACACGCTATATGCTCTTGTGATTGCTAGTACTCCGATGTTTTCTCCGTATGTTGTAGTAGTAGGTCCACCGATTAAACCTGCTATCATTGTTGAAACTGCATCACCGAATAATGACTTATCTAACCCAGGATCTTTAATTAAATCCTTTTCTACGACATTTCCTAGTACAACTTGGTGTCCAATATGTTCTGAAATTGTCACGATTGCTACAGGTACAAATATAAGCAGCAACTGGAAAGTGACATGTGGTGTGTAGTCAACAAATGGTACTGAGAAATCAGGAACAGCGATCCAATCTGCTTTTTTAATTTCGGTAAAATTTACTACTCCAAAGAAGATTGATGTAATATATCCACCGATAATTCCTACTAAGATTGGTATGACTGATAAGAAACCTCTTGTAAATAATGCTGTGATGATTGTGATTGCTAGTGTTATTAATGCGATTGCGATTGATGTAGAATTGTATTTACCGTCTGCTCCATTCATTGCCATTCCAACCGCTACTGTTGATAAGCTCAAACCGATTACGATAATTACCGGTCCAACTACGATTGGCGGTAATACTTTGAATAACCATTTCACGCCTACTTTGTTAATGATTAGTGCGATTACTGCATAAATAATACCTGTGATGAAAACTCCTACGAACGCAGCACCAGGTTCTAAATTTGTTTTCGCATAGATCATCGGAGCGATAAAGGCGAATGATGATCCAAGATAAGATGGTACTTTACCTCTTGTAATTAGTATGAACACGATCGTTCCAATTCCACTTGAAATTAGTGCGATTGAAGGATTTATTCCGATTAAGATTGGAGCCAATACTGTCGCGCCAAACATTGCGAATAAGTGTTGTAAACTTAGGAAAATCCATTGACTTATATTCGGTTTTTCATTTATCTCTAAAACAGGTTTTTGTCTCATGCTGTTGCTCCCTCCAATTTCCCCAATAAAAAAACTCTTTGTGAATATACACAAAGAGTCCAAGTGCGTCGCTTAATAAGGCAGCAACTAACTAGACCCTTTGTTAGCCTCTCTGGACCAAATTTAAAAGGGACTTCTATTTTTCAAATATACTTACTTTATCGTGGTCATCTGTTTCCTTTAATGCAACGACTACTCTTTCATTACTCGAAGTTGGAATATTTTTTCCAACGTAGTCTGCTCTAACTGGAAGTTCACGATGTCCTCGATCTACTAAAACCGCTAATTGTATTTGTGACGGTCTACCTAGGTCCATAACAGCGTCCATTGCGGCACGAACTGTTCTACCTGTATATAGCACATCATCTACTAAAATTACTTTTTTGTTTGTTAGGTCAACAGGAACATTTGAACCTTTCACTAATGGTTCTTTGTTTTCTGTCTTTGTCGATAAATCATCTCGATAAAGTGTAATATCTAAATCACCCATGATTACATCTTTACCTTCAATCTGTTTAATTCTTTCTGCAATACGTTTTGCTAGATAAACACCTCTTGTTTTGATCCCAACCAAAACTACATTTTCAATACCTTTGTTATTTTCTAGCATTTCATGAGCAATCCTTGTTAACCCACGTCTAATTGCTAGTTCGTCTAAGATGATTGCTTTTTCAGTCATTTACCTTTACCTCCTACTTTTATAATGTAGAAGCAAAAAACCCTCTTGCCCGATAGACAAGAGGGTAGCGTAAAAGGATACAATTATCCCTTTTCATGTTTCCGCTTCCTTCTCAACCTCACGGGGTTGTGTTAAAGGTTCATTTAACTGTCCTCATTATGACCTATATTTCAAGCATTGTCAACAGTTATCTTTGTAATTGTTCAAGAATATTTTCTAGGACTTTTGGTATAGGTGCTGAAAACTCTAAATACTCATTTGTTCTTGGATGATTAAATCCTAAAACAGCTGCATGTAGTGCTTGACCATCAATATCTAATGTTTTTCGTGGTCCATATTTAGGATCACCAGCTAATGGGAATCCTATGTATTTCATATGAACACGAATTTGGTGTGTACGACCTGTTTCAAGCTGACATTCAACTAATGTAAACTCATCAAATCGCTCTAATACTCTAAAATGTGTCACTGCTTCTTTACTATTCTCTTCCGTAACCGTCATGCTTTGGCGATCACTTTTATCTCGCCCAATCGGAGCATCGATTGTACCTTCTTCATGCGGAATAACTCCGTGTACAATAGCAATATACTTACGTACTGTAGTTTTTAAACGTAATTGCTCTGCAAGTTTCTCATGTGCTACATCATTTTTTGCAACCATTAATAAACCTGAAGTATCCTTATCAATTCGATGGACAATACCTGGTCTTAATACACCATTTATGCCAGATAAATCTTTACAATGATACATTAGAGCGTTTACTAAAGTACCCGTTTCATGACCTAATGCAGGATGAACTACCATTCCACGAGGTTTATTTACAACAACTACATCAGCATCCTCATAGTAAATATCGAGTGGAATATTCTCAGCAATTACTTCTAATGGCTTTGGATCAGGTACTGAAACTGATATTTCATCTCCTTGTTTAACTTTATAATTACGTTTAATTTTTTCACCGTTCACTAATACAAAATCTTCTTTTAACCATGTTTGTACTTGAGACCTTGACCACTCATCATTTTGAGTTGCAATAAACGTATCGATTCTTTCTAAATGTTGATCCTCTTGAACTGTAAAAGCAAAAACTGTCATTTCTTAACTCCTCTTTTATCTTCCAATAAAGTAATAATAAATAATAAAATAACACCCACACAAAGTGCTGAATCTGCGATATTAAACACAGGGAAATCATAATTAAAGATATAAACATGAATAAAATCAACTACTTCTTTACGGAAGAATCGATCAATGAAATTACCTATCGCACCACCTAAAACTAATCCTAAAGATAAACCAAGGAGGCGATCTCCTTTTGCGTGTTTTTGAATAAAGTAAACTACTGCTGCCACAAAGACAAATGTAATTAAATAAAAGAAGCCCATTTTTCCTTGGAGCATTCCCCAAGCAGCTCCTCTATTGCGATGTGATGTTATGTAAAAAATATTTTTAATAATTTCAATATTTTCTCCTAAATACATCTTTTTTAATACTGCAAGTTTTGTCAGCTGATCAATTAAAATGACAATTAACGCAATAATATATGCCACATTTATCCCCTACCTTATTAGATATCTCATCAAATTTTAGCATAGGGGAAAGGTTTATACAATGAATTGTATTAGTAATGATTTCTAACAAAACTAAAATCCTCTAACGTACGACCCGTTGGAAGCACTCTTAATTTTTCAATTGGAATAGCTTGCCCAGTTACTTCACAATAACCATATAATCCATGTTCAATTTTTTGCAAAGCAATTTCAATATCATATAAATCATTTTGCATATCTTCAACGAGTATTTGATGTTTATTTGTCTCCTCAAAAATCGAATGATGTTGCTCAATTTCAGAAGAACTTATTGGTTCTGAAAATAAACGATGTAGCAATTCATTTTTAATTTGTTCAAGCTCTTGTTTAATATAGAAAATTTCATTGCTCCTCATCTTCTTCACTCCCAATTTATTTATGTAAAAATACTTTTCCCTCAAATTGAAGTCGATAATAGGTGAAACTTTTTCCTATAAAGGAAATGGCAAAAGATATTACCATTCATAAAGTTGCTAAAAAAAAGAAAACCCGCATAGGTCATTTTCCTAAAACGGGTTTTCCATTAATTCTTTCATTGATTTAAATCAGTCATTAAATTGTAGTTTTTTTACCTTTACTCTTTCATTAAAAAGAGCCGAAAGTTTAATCTTTCGGCTCTTGTTTAGTGAAACAACATATTAATTACATATCTTTAACTACACTTGCACAACGTAAGCAAAGTGTCGGGTGCGTTTCATCTTTTCCAACTTCTTCAGTAACTACCCAGCATCGTTCACAAGTTTCACCTGTCGCAGGAGTTACTTCAATACTTAATGTATCAAATGTTTGAGCTGTTTCAGGAGCTTTTTCATTACTATTTGCAATTTCTACTTGAGATACAATTAATAATTGTTTGAAGTCTTCATTAATTGAATTCAATAGCTCCTCTACTTCTGCATTTGGATAGATTTTCACTGATGCAGTTAGAGATTTACCGATTACTTTTTCATTACGTGCAACTTCAAGTGCTTTTAATACGTCGTCACGTAAATCCATGAATTTTTCCCATTTAGCTTCAAGGCTTTGAGTATCGCCGAAATCTTTAACATCTGGCATTTCAGTTAAGAAAATACTATCAACTGTAGTTCCTGCCATATGTGACCAAACTTCTTCAGCAGTATGAGGTAAAATTGGAGCAACTAAACGAGTTAATGCTTGTAATGATTCATGTAATACAGTTTGAATCGCTAAACGATCTTTATTCGTTTTTGGCTCAATATATAAAATATCTTTTGATAAATCAAAATAGAATGAACTTAATTCTGTTGTACAGAAGTTTTGAATTGTGTGGTATACATTTGCAAATTCATATTTCTCGTATGATTCACGAACTGATTTAACCACATTGTTTAACTTAACTAGCATGTATTGATCTAATTCGCGTAGCTCTTCATATTTTAAAGCATCTTGTTCTGCGTTAAATCCATCTAAGTTTCCTAATAAGAAACGGAATGTATTACGGATTTTACGGTATACTTCAGCAACTTGTTTCATTAATGCGTCAGAAATACGAACATCTGATTGATAATCTACAGAAGCTACCCATAAACGTAATATATCTGAACCATATTGATTCATAATTTTTGATGGTAAGACGATATTTCCGATTGATTTACTCATCTTACGACCTTCACCGTCTAAAACAAAGCCATGGCTTACTACAGCTTTGTAAGGAGCTTGACCTGTTACAGCAACGCTTGTACTTAATGAAGAGTTAAACCAACCACGGTATTGGTCAGAACCTTCTAAGTAAATGTCAGCAGGGAAAGATAATTCTTCTCGAGTGTTTAACACTGCTTGATGTGATGATCCACTATCAAACCATACATCCATAATATCTTTCTCTTTTGTGAATTTACCATTTGGTGAACCAGGATGTGTAAATCCTTCTGGTAATAATTCTTTTGCTTCTTTTTCAAACCAAATATTTGAACCATGCTCTTTAAATAAGTTCGAAACATGTTCAATTGTTTCTTCAGTAATAATGGCTTCTCCGTCTTCAGCATAAAATACTGGGATTGGTACTCCCCATACACGTTGACGTGAGATACACCAATCTCCACGATCACGAACCATGTTAAATAGACGAGTTTCACCCCAATTTGGGAACCACTTAGTATCTTGAACAGCTTGCATTAATTGCTCACGAATTGCTTCAATTGATGCAAACCATTGTGCAGTTGCACGGAAGATAATTGGCTTTTTTGTTCTCCAGTCATGTGGATATGAGTGTGTGATAAATTGTAATTTTAATAAAGCACCTTTTTCTTCTAATGCTTTTGTAACTGCTTTATTAGCTTCATCATAGAATAAACCTTCAAATCCAGGAGCTTCCTTCGTTAAAACACCTTTTTCGTCTACTGGACAAAGTACTTCTAATCCATATTGCTGACCTACACGGAAGTCATCTTCACCATGACCTGGTGCAGTATGAACACAACCTGTACCAGCGTCAGTTGTTACATGATCTCCTAAAATAACAACTGATTGACGATCATATAATGGATGCTTACAAATAATTCCTTCAAGTTCTCCACCTTTGAAAGTCTTTTCAACTACTGTATCTTCCCACCCTAGTTCATTTACTACAGATTCTCTTAACTCACTAGCAACTACAAACTTGTCACCATTTACTGATACAACATCGTAGCTTAAGTCAGGATGTAAACAAACAGCTAAGTTAGCTGGGATTGTCCATGGAGTTGTTGTCCAAATAATGAATTTCTCTCCACCCTTTAAAACGTCTTTTCCGTTTTCAACTGCAAATGCAACATAGATTGATGCTGAACGCTTATCTTGGTATTCGATTTCCGCTTCTGCAAGTGCAGATTCACTTGATGGAGACCAATATACTGGTTTAAGACCTTTATAGATTAATCCCTTAGTAGCCATTTTACCGAATACTTTAATTTGTTCTGCTTCATATTCTTTTTCAAGTGTGATATATGGTCGGTTCCAATCACCTAAAATTCCTAGACGTTTAAATTGTTCTTTTTGACGCTCTACTTGCTCGTAAGCATATTCTTCACATAGTTTACGGAATTCTGCTACTGACATTTCTTTTCGATTTACTTTTTTATTTGCTAATGCTTGTTCAATCGGTAAACCGTGTGTATCCCAACCTGGAACGTAAGGAGAACGGTATCCATTCATATTATAAAAACGTACAATGAAATCCTTTAATACTTTATTAAGTGCATGTCCCATATGAAGGTCACCATTTGCATAAGGTGGTCCATCATGTAAAATAAATGACGGTTTTCCTTCATTATGTTTTTGAACTGTTGCATAAATATCTTTTTTGTCCCACTCTTCCTGAATTTGTGGCTCACGTTGAGGTAAATTCCCTCTCATAGGAAATTCAGTTTTTGGCATAAGTAACGTATCTTTGTACTCCATTTGCTTTCCTCCATTTTTAAACTTTTTAAGCTTGATTTAAAGCTAGACGTTTTTTTAGCAAGTCTTAAACTAAAATGCCAGCTTACTTTCCATTTTTTAAATTCCACATTAACGCATTGTATCCATCTTACAATCCTTTTATTAGTGGAGTTGTCTATTATGTATAATAAATCGTATAGACGAAAAAAAACCTTCCTCATCCCAAAAAAGGGACGAGAAAGGTTTCCCGTGGTACCACCCTAATTGACAATAAATTTGATTAAATCATTGTCCACTTAGCATTCGTAACGTGAATGAAACGTCTTTTCTTACTCATTTTCAGAAAAGCACTCTAGGGTGATTTTCCTTCTATTTTCTACATCAAGCTTACACTATCCTTGACTCGCTACCTAGATTTATAGAAGTACTCTTCCCTGTCACCGATTTACTATTAATATCTAATAAATTATATGTTAAAACTTTATTAATCGTCAAGGCTTATACGACTTAGTTTGCGATTTCTTCTGTTTCTTTATCTTCTAAAATATGATCCCAATCTTCATGACCTAACATTTCTAATTGAGTTTCAATTGCCATTCTTAAACGAGTTCGGAAAACTTTTGATTGCTTTTTAAGCTCTTCAAACTCCATCGTTACTTTTCTAGATTTAATTAAAGCTTCATTGATAATGCGATCTGCATTTTTCTCCGCTTCTTTAATAATCAATTTAGCTTCTTTTTGGGCACTACCTTTTACATCTTCAGCAGCTTCTTGCGCAATCAGTATTGACTTATTTAAAGTTTCTTCTATAGTAGAAAAATGCTTTAATCTTTCTTTCATATCAAGAATTTGTTCTTCTAATTGTTTCTTCTCACGAATAACTAATTCATAATCTTTAATGACTTGATCTAAAAACTCGTTAACCTCATCTTCATCATAGCCACGAAAACTTTTACCAAATTCTTTATTATGAATATCAAGTGGTGTTAAAGGCAATTAAGCCACCTCCATTTATGTATGTTCTTTATTTATAGGTTATAATAAATTTTCGACAGTTTCTACGTTTTTCCTTCTACAATTTCTGACTATTTTTTAACACCGTAGTTTATCCGCCATTTTTCTTTTTTTGATAAACCATCAATTGACATTAACATCCCTCTACCAAAACCTTTGACAGAGAATAAATCGCCTTCTTCACATAAAAATGAAGTAGAGTCAATAACTCGCTGATTAACTTTAACGTGTTCAGCTTTAATTAAACTTTGAGCTTTTTGTCTTGGTATATTATAAAATTCACTTAATAGGACATCTAATCTTAGTGAGGATACAGTCCCATTATTAGTTTGCCAAACATCATCTGATTTGATCAATTCTTTCAATGGAATGCTTCTTAATTTAACCGGCGATTTTCCTATAGAATTTAAGTTATTTTCTACAAAACTTGCTATTTCATCCGCAACAATCACTTGGATCCTATCATTTTTTATTAGAATATCACCAAATTTCCCTCTTGTGATTCCTAACGACATTAATGTTCCTAATACTTGCCGATGGGATAAGCTGTGAAATTTCGTTGCATAAACTAATTCAAATGCTACCAAAGAATAATCTTCTTCAACAGGTGCATAAAAACTCGGATAAATAATTGCACGCTTTCGTTCACAATCCTCATGTCCACCAAAAAAAGCAACAAAACACTCCCCTTGATTTCCGATAATTGATTGCATAATCATTTGTTCTCTTAAATCTAGAAAATCCGTCAACTTAATAGAATAGCGTTCAATTGCCTGTTCCTTCCAACTGAGAACCTTGTCTACGAAAACATGTTCTTCTTTTCGAAAATGATCATAAATACTCATTTATACAATCCTCTTTTTCATCAAACTATCAATATTAATTAAAAAAGAGAACCTGTAAGATTCTCTCTTTAAAAGTAACGAGAAATATTTGCAATACCAATTCCAGCAAATTCTAGTGCAAATAATGCAACAATTGGTGAAAAATCAAACATACCAATTGATGGAACAATTCGACGGAACGGCTCTAAATATGGTTCAGATAACCTACCAATTAAGCGACCGAAGCCTGATTGTCTTATTTGAGGGAACCAAGATAAAATAATATGAATGACAATGACGATTCTATAGTATGAGATTAATTTGTATAAAATATAAAAAAGTAAATCCATTTAATTACCACCTTTTAATGGAATTGTCTTCCTCAAATAACATATCTGTAATCGTTCCGGAAATATCAATATTATCAGGTGTACAAATAAATGTATTTGTACCAATTTTTTTTATATCTCCACTTATTGCATAAACTGTGCCACTCAAGAAATCAACAAATCGTTTAGCTTGATCGATTTGCATTTGTTGTAAATTGATTACAACTGCTTTTTTTGATTTTAAATGGTCTGCAACATCCTGTGCTTCTGCATATTCACGCGGCTGCGCTAATACAACTTTTGACGACAAAGAAGCTCCTCCCGGTATACTTACTAATTTTTGCTTTGAAGCATTACGCTCATGGTTAATTTCTTCATGTTTAGTAAATTGTTGTTGTTGATATTGTTTTTGTTGTTGATATTGTTTTTGTTGCTGTTGCTGTTGTTGCTCTTCGTATTCATAATCATCATCTTCATACTCATCTTCCATTGCAAAAAAGTTTCTTACTTTCCCAATAATACTCATCTTCTCTACCTTCCCTTTCCTACTAAATCAGTGCCTATTCTTATGAATGTAGCACCTTCTTCTATTGCTATTTCAAAATCATTAGACATACCCATTGATAATTCAGAACATGGAATATTTGCAATCTGTAGATCTTTGACTTTTTCTTGTAATTCCTTTAAACCTTTGAAACTATTTCGAATGATGGCTACATCTTCCGTGAAAGGTGCCATTGTCATTAACCCAACAACTTGTACTTTATCAAATTCTGAAACTTGTCTAGCAAATTCAATCACATCATTTGGATGGATGCCATGCTTTGAGTCTTCTCCAGATACGTTAACCTGTAGGAAACATTTTAATGGTTCAACTGCTCTTTTTTGTACTTCCTCTGCTAAGGATAGTCGATCTAATGAATGTAAATAATCTATTCTATGTATGACGTCTTTTACTTTTCTAGTTTGAAGTGAACCAATAAAATGCCAAACAACATCATCGCTTTTTATGTGATCTTGTTTTTCCTTCAGACCTTCTAAACGGTTTTCGCCTAATTGATGTATACCTTCAGCTAAAACTTCCTTAGCTACATCGGTAGATACTTGTTTCGTAACAGCAATTAAAGTGATTTCATCATTTCGATTTGCTCTTACTTTGGCTGCATTAATTTGTTCACTAATACGTTCGTAATTTTGTTTGACTGTCATGATGCTAATTCCTCCAACCAATAAAACTCATCATTCTTCCTGTTTTCCCACCATCTCTACGATGAGAAAAAAATAAGTTCGGGTTACAACTTGTACAATAATTTGTCATAAGTATATTTTTTTCACTAATACCCAATTTAATGAGTAATTGTTTGTTTGCTTCTTTTAAATTCAATTTAAATTTTCCGTTTTGTAAAATAGTTAAAATATTATTAGGAATTTTGTGTTCAAAAGCATCATTTAGCTTATTCATCACAAAATCATCTACCTCATAACAACAATCACCAATTGATGGCCCGATCGCAACTTGGATATTTTTCAGTTGTAGGTTTTCTTCTTTAATCCATTTTTCGATTAGACGCCCACCAATGTTTTGGACCGTGCCTTTCCAACCTGCATGTGCTAAACCAATAAATTTACTTGTTGGTTCAAGAAAATACAATGGAACACAATCTGCATAACAAGATGTTAATAATATATTTTCCTCATTTGTATAAAATCCATCAGTTGTCTCGATACTACTTTCGTAATCAGTAACACCTTTTCCACAATCTTTTTTTGTTACTTTCACGACATTATTCCCATGAACTTGTTCTGAACAAACCCATTTTGTCTTTGAAAACGCTAATTTACTCGCAAGGAGTTCTCTATTTTTTACGACAATATCCTTCGAGTCATTTACATGTAATCCAAGATTAAAAGAGGTGAAACAACCTTGGCTCACTCCATCATTTTTTGTTGTAAATCCTGCAACTAAATGTTTATATGAGTCTTCCCAAGGTTGAATCATAAAAGTACTTTCAGTCGATTGAATGAAGCTCTCTTTCATATTTATAAGACCTCACAGAAACTAATTTAGTAAATATATATGTCAACCAGTTGATGGTTTCCTATATTTTACCATAGATTTCACATTTTTGATTATTTTTGACAAAACACAATTATTTTTTTCACATTCGAAAGTAAAAATTAGCAATTAGGCATTATACTCGACGTAATTCCAGTTAAATATATAAAGTATAATAACAAACTACGCCTTTGACTTCCCCCTAAAAAGCACGTCTGTCGACAAATTTTCCTTAAGTGAATTTTACTGGACTTGCTTGATTTTCATCTAAATCCACAGACGAACGATATTTTACTAAAATAACATCTTCACCTATTTTCACAATATCATTCCAATAAATTGTCATTTCCTCTTCTTTACTAAAAAAGTTTAAGCCTTTCCCTGGCTTTGTTAAAATAATCGATGTGATTTTTCCACTTGATTGATCAATATCTAAATCAACAATATTTCCTAATTTCTTTCCATCGGCAACATTTACAACATCTTTAACTTGAAAATCTGAAATTCTGGCCATAAAACTTCACCTTCCTTTTTATAAAATATATGAAGCAAGGCCCAAACATCATGATAAAATTCAAATAAAAATGTGTTAGACAATGTTGTTCGATGTTCCTCCATTGTCTAACACATTAATAACTTATTTTCATTCTTCCAGTTTAACTATTTAGTTATTGGATTATTTAGATTATATATTTGTTTGTTTATCAATTTCATTCATTACAATTTGCAAATCTTATACAGGAATTGATGCTTGATTTTAGTTAGGCTCCAATTGTTTGCCTCAAAGTTTTAAGAGAATTTCCGAAATAGATTTAAAAGGAACTTTCTTTTTGTCTAAGAAATATGTTCGATGTCTAGCTGCGGCTCCTAGCTCCTCGAGGTCATAAGTCAATTTCCGCTAAAGGTTAAAAAGCGAACCTTTACCGGAAACCGTCTTATGCTTGTCGGAGCTGACCAGTCGCCTCCGCTTTTCTTGTTGTCTAGCTGCGGCTCCTAGCTCCTCGAGGTCATAAGCCAATTTCCGCTAAAGGTTAAAAAGCAAACCTTTAGCGGAAACCGTCTTATGCTTGTCGGAGCTGACCAGTCGCCTCCGCTTTTCTTGTTGTCTAGTTCCGCAAGCTAGCTCTTCGGTAATATTCCATTAATCTTCGAAGTGGAAAAACCACCACTTCTTCAGATGAATGGAGATATTCCTTTCAGAGCTGGGCGAGCTTGCTCCACATTTCGTTTACCCCTGTATATTTTTGTTCATTTGTTTTATTGCTGATTTTTCTAGTCTGGATACTTGTGCTTGGGAAATGCCGATTTCTTCGGCGACTTCCATTTGTGTTTTTCCTTGGAAAAATCGTTTGCTGATGATCATTTTTTCTCGATCGTTTAGTCGTTTCATTCCTTCGCGCAGTGCTAGTTCTTCAACCCATTGCTCGTCCTTGTTTTTATCGTCACTTAGCTGATCCATTACAAAGATTGGATCTCCGCCATCATTATATATTGGTTCAAATAACGAAACTGGGTCTTGAATTGCATCTAATGCAAAGACTATTTCTTCATGTGTTACGCCTAGTACTTCTGCGATTTGAACAGGAGTTGGTTCTTTTGAATTCTCTGCTAATAATCGCTCTCTTACTTGTAATGCTTTATAAGCAATGTCTCTTAAGGATCTAGACACTCTTATTGGGTTATTATCCCTTAAATATCTTCTTATTTCACCAATAATCATCGGTACAGCATACGTCGAAAATTTTACATTTTGGCTTAAATCAAAATTATCAATAGACTTCATAAGGCCTATGCAGCCTACTTGAAATAAGTCATCCACAAATTCTCCGCGATTATTAAAACGCTGAATTACACTTAGGACAAGTCGTAAATTACCATTTACGATTGTTTCTCTTGCGCTTTTGTCACCGCTTTGCATTGCATGAAATAACTTACGCATCTCATCATTCTTTAAAACTGGAAGCTTTGATGTATCTACACCGCATATTTCTACTTTGTTTCGTGTCATGATGTTCCCTCCTACTTGGAGTTGCTGTACTATAGGTAAGTATCTCCTTCGGTGGAAAATTTATGCACAAAATAAAATATACAAAAATAATAATTTTTGTAATAAAACACCTATCAAATAGGAGAAATTCAATGATTTCCAGTGCTAAATGAATGAAAAAAATATTAATAAATTCTTCACACATAGGAAAAAACCGATTAGATTTGAAAAACTCAATTCTAATCGGTTCTTACTTATGTTAAACCATTTTATTAAACTCTTTTCGAAGTCTTTTAATAATGCGTTTTTCTAATCGAGATATATAAGATTGCGATATACCTAGCATATCAGCTACATCTTTTTGGGTTTTTTCTTCGGTCCCATCTAGTCCAAATCGTAGTTCCATTATTTGTTTTTCACGATCGTTTAGTTGATCTAATGCCTTTGTTAGTAATGATTTATCGACATTTGCTTCTAGGTCTTTTGTAATGATATCATCCTCTGTACCTAATACATCAGAAAGTAATAATTCATTTCCATCCCAATCAATGTTTAATGGCTCATCGAATGATACTTCAGAACGGTTTTTATTATTTCTACGTAAATGCATCAGAATTTCATTTTCGATACATCTTGAAGCGTATGTAGCCAATTTAATTTTCTTCTCCGGATTAAAGGTATTAACGGCTTTTATTAATCCAATTGTACCAATGCTAATCAAATCTTCAATATTAATCCCAGTATTTTCAAACTTTCTAGCGATATAAACTACCAATCTTAGATTTCTTTCAATTAATAGTGATCTAGCCCCTAAATCTCCATTCGGTAGTTTCTGTAAAAGCTTTTCTTCTTCTTCTCTTGTCAAAGGAGGTGGTAATGCTTCACTTCCCCCAATGTAGTATACTTCATCGGCTTTCAAACCAAGTTTTACTAACAGCTTATACAAACCTAACTTTAGTTTTAAGAAAAATCGATTCATTTTCTACCTCCTATGCAATTTCATTAATTGTTCCCTGCATCATTTTTGGATGAAGGATACATTCATATAAATTGTCTGAAGACAAAGTAACATGACTCAATCCAACTAAAACCGAACTCGATGAATACCATTTCCCATTAATTTTCAATTTTACAACAGTAGGTTTTATTGCAACGAGGAATTGATTACTTTGACCAATGCTTTTATAAGGTATATAGGTTCCTTGAAAAAAACTTAAGACGTCTAGTGCATCAGTATTATGCAAATTATTTTCAGGGTCCCTAACTATCTTTACTAGTTCGATCGGTAATCCATAATCACTAGTAGAACAATCTAAAATAATAACTGGTTTCCTAGAAAGAGGTTCATGTAGAGAGTTACCACTATCCATTAACCCTCTAATTTTAATCGAAGTGTTCCGCCACACAATTTCCATTTCATACATTTCATTCATTTTCCATTTTGTAAACGAGATTTGATTGATCGATTTTCTAGCGTAAAATATGACGATTGGTAGCATACCAATTACAAAATACCAACTAACAGGATCACCATAAAAAGATGATTTTGTTAAATTTGATTCATTGCTGGCAAATAAATAATGTAGGCCTAATAATGCACCACCTAAAATGAATGTTGAAAAATAGAAGATACTTAATAGCTGTAAAAAAGTGATAATTCGTTGACGTCCAAATGCAAAAAATACGATGAAAAACGATAATAATATTTTCATAAAGGGTGAGCCAACAACATATGCATAAGGAGTGAACGTCATTAAAACAACGATTGAGCCTAACAATGCTCCTAACAATGACCGCAAAATAGATACATTTCTTTTTAGAATTAAGCCTGTCAACTGAATGATCAAGAAGTCCATTAACAAGTTTAATAACCAAACAAGATCTCCATATATCACCAATTTTGTTCGCCATCCTCTATAGAATATTCATTTATATGTAAGTATAGGATGAGCACGGTAAGAAGTCTGTCAAAATAAGGTATCTTTATTGAAGAGTTTTTCGACAATACATTTTCAAAATACGGATTAGACAGGTCATATTTTATAAAAATCTTTCACTTTTTTTCATTTAATTCTGCCTAAATAAGGAGTGAGGAATTGGATAGCTGGATTTTTCATTCACCCATTTTTGAGTTTGACAAAACGAAACCATCAATTAGACAGCACTCTGCTTGGAAGGGGCACGCTAAATTTGCTTACGATTTAGTTCATTTCGTAAAACCAAAAATAATTGTAGAATTAGGTACACACTATGGCTTTTCTTTTTTCTGTTTTTGTCAAAGTGTGAAAGATCATAATCTGTCATGTGAATGTTTTGCGGTTGATACTTGGCAAGGTGATTTGCATAGTGGACTGTATAGTAATGAAGTTTTTGATACAGTACATGAAGTTGTTCATAAACATTACCAAAAAGAAGCTAATATGATCCGTAAATCTTTTGACGAAGCAATTCAGCATTTCGAAGATCATTCAATCGACATACTTCATATTGACGGGTTTCATACTTTTGAAGCCGTGCAACATGATTACATTACTTGGTTACCAAAAGTGTCGAATGAAGGGATTGTTTTGATCCATGACACTGAAGTAAGAATTGTAGATTTTGGAGTTTATAAATTTTGGGAAGGCATTAAACAACAATTCCCATCTTTTGAATTTACACATTCACATGGTTTAGGTGTTTTGTTTCCTAAAGGCTGTAACGAAAAGTTCAAGAATGTCATCAGTAATCTCACGAGTTTACAAAACCATTACTCAAAAGAATAAAAAAACCAAGATAAGAGATTCATCTTATCTTGGTTTTTACATTTATTAGCGTCTTTTACGATTACGTAAGAACGCTGGAATATCTAAGTCATCTAGACTAGTTACATTTTTAGTTGTTTCTACAACCGGAACTTCTTCGCGAATTGGTTCGCGTTTAATAGTTGGTTGTGGAGATTGAGTTGGCGTTGAAATTGTTTGTCTTGCCATTGGTTTTGGCGTAGGCGGTGCTGTAATGACACCTTCAAATCCAGTCGCAATAACCGTTACAATAATTTCATCCTTTAAGTTTTCATTGATTACAGAACCGAAAATCATATTTACTTCTGCATCACAAGCGGTTGAGACGATATCTGCTGCTTCTTGAACTTCATATAAACTTAAGTTCGTTCCACCAGTGATATTCATAAGTACACCTTGCGCACCGTTAATTGAAGTTTCTAATAATGGACTAGAAATAGCTTTTTTAGCTGCTTCAGCCGCACGATTTTCTCCACCAGCAACACCGATACCCATTAATGCAGAACCTTTATTAGACATAATTGTCTTAACATCTGCAAAGTCAAGGTTAATTAATCCCGGAACAGCGATTAAGTCAGAAATACCTTGAACCCCTTGACGAAGTACATTATCTGCTTCGCGGAATGCTTCTAGCATTGGGGTATTACGATCAACGATTTCTAATAATCGGTCATTAGGAATAACGATTAAAGTATCAACGCTTTCCTTCATTGCAGCGATTCCTGTAGCCGCTTGAGTTGAACGCTTTCTACCTTCAAATGTAAATGGACGAGTAACTACACCTACAGTTAATGCACCTAATTCTTTTGCTACTTGTGCAATCACTGGAGCTGCACCTGTTCCTGTACCGCCACCCATTCCAGCAGTTACGAATACCATGTCTGCTCCTTTAAGAGCTTCTTGTAATTGTTCTCTACTTTCTTCTGCTGCTTTTTTACCTACTTCTGGATTAGCTCCTGCCCCTAAACCACGAGTAAGTTTGCCACCGATTTGCATTTTCACTTCAGCTTTTGATAGATTAAGAGCTTGTGCATCTGTATTCACAGCAATAAAATCTACACCTTGTACTCCATGTTCAATCATTCGGTTAACCGCGTTATTTCCTCCGCCACCTACACCAATTACTTTTATCTTCGCTAATGCATCTACATTTGTATCAAAATCTAACATGATTGATCCCCCTACTATTCAAATTCATCACAAATTTAATCCCATAAATATTTAAAAATGCTTTTAACTTTACTCATGACGCGTTCTTCATCCTGCTGTTTTGGTTTTGTATTTGAATTTGAAACAGCTACAGGTTTTCGTTCATTTGATTCGAATGCAATATTAGAGCTAAGTTTTTTTCCACGCATTTTTGATTTATAAAAAGCATACTTGATTAGACCTACACCAGTAATGTATTGAGGTTCTCTTACACCAATATAGTCTGGTGTTGCAACCCTTACATTATTTTTAAATACCTTCTGAGCTAAATCGATTACACCAGTCATTGTTACTGTACCACCAGTTAAAACATATCCACCAGGTAAATTGCTACCTCTCATTCTTACAAGCTCATTTTGAACCATAATGAAGATTTCTTCTAATCTAGCTTCAATAATATCGGAAATTTCTTGCTGACTGTATTGTTGATGTTGCTCACTACCCATTATTGGTACACTTAATACTTCTTCAGGTAATGCAGTATCATAAAAAGCATGTCCAAACTTCACTTTAATTTTTTCTGCATCTTCTGTTGAAGTTTTCAGTCCAATAGATATATCTTTTGTAATATGTTCCCCTCCAACAGGTAGGACTGAAGTTGCCATTAATACACCTTCTCTAAATAGAGAAATTGTTGTTGAGCCTCCACCAATGTCAACAAGTGCTACACCTAAGTTTTTCTCATCCTGCTTTAGTGCTATCGTACTTGCAGCCATAGGTTGTAAACAAATATCCGTAACTTCTAACCCCGCTCTTTCAACGCAACGAAGTATATTATGTACTAGAGTTCTTGAACCAGTGATTAATGTACCTTCCATTTCTAAGCGTACACCGATCATTCCTCTTGGGTCTTTTACCTCAGAAAGGCCATCAACAATGTATTCATGTGGAACAACATCGATAATTTCTCTTTCCGGTGGTATAGAAATTACTTGAGCTTGATCCATTACTCTTAAAACATCTTCATTGTCAATTTCTTTATTTTCTTTAGATACTGCTACTACGCCGTTTGTACTAATCAACTGCACTTGATTCGCACTTACCCCTACAATTACTTTGTCAATATGAATGCCAACCATTCTTTCTGCTTGATCAATTGCTTTTTTGATTGATTTGACTGTTTCATCTATATCAACTATTGACCCACGTTTTAAGCCCGAAGATTTAACATTACCAACACCGATAATGTTAAGTGTGTCGTTAACTAGTTCTCCTATGATTACTTTAATTGTTGAAGTTCCAACGTCAAGACTCACATAGATCTCATTGCTGTTCATGATGGCACCTCCTTTTTCTCTCTATCTATTATAATCTAACATCATTTCATTCTTAAATATCATATATGACATCTATTCAACATTTACGGGTGTTTTCCTCTTTTTTTAAGTTTGATTTTTCATAATCTTTTTAATTTTTTTCATTATTGCTATTTAATTCCTAGTCTACACTAACATGCAAAGTTAAAAAAGACTTGAATGTACTGTTTACTAATGTTAAATAGCCTAATTTTGCTCAGTGCTATAAGGAGAAAAATAAGCACCCATTTCTAAATGGATAATCCCTTTTTGATCTTTAGGTATTGACTTTAAAATTAATGGGTAATTTGACATTTTATTTGAGAATTTTCGAATCGTTGTCCTTACTTCATACCCTTCATTCGTATAAACTGTTATTAACAAAGGATCATCTTTACTTGGCGTATAATCTATTTCAGAAATTGAATGAAAAATACTTTTTGGCATTTTTTTCAATTCCGCAGCCATTTCCTGTAACTCGTCTCCTTGTTTCCAACCAACCAAATCAGGTGCTGTAGTATTTCCTAGTGAATTTTTCTCTTTAATAAGCACTCCACTTTCTAACAATAGATACTTTTTCCCACTGAATAAACCTTGTCCAACAGGCTGGAATTCTTTTACATCAATGACTACTTTATTAGGAAATCTTTTATGTACGATTGCAGATTGAATTGTGTTTTGGCTTTCAAGCTGATCTACTACCTTTTTTGACCTAACTGTTAAAAAGCTATCCTCAACGCTAACATCAGCTAACTTTTGAATTTCTTTATCAGAGTACAGTTGGTTTCCATTAATTACTAAGTTAATTTTTGAACCAATTGATGTTTGGAAATACAATACACATAAAAGCAAAGAAAAAAACACAAGAATTGTGACCAGTAATCGCATATTTGCTTTTTTACGTTTTTTATTACGTAAAACAGGTACACGGTCTTCTAAACTAATAATCTTATTTTCCTGCATAAATATGCCTCCATTATCAATGTTCAACTAAAAAATACCTTTTTAATTTACTTTTACTTAAGAAGTAATGTAAGAATATTGAACTCCTCATGACTTTGCGACTTTCGAGAGGTATTGGCAAACGACAACCACCAAACAAGTTCTATTTACGCAACAAGCACCATACTTGAATTCGTTCTAGTTCAAGTGTCCGATATGATTTTATCTTATACTTCATGTCGAATACTAGTATAGTAAAATAATATGACGCTTTTATACTATATTGAATCCGAAGTCGACTCATCTCATAATTTAAATCACGAGTGTTCTTGACTTAATAATAGAATAATAAAAAATAGAATAGCAAATGAATGCCATTCTATTTTGGTCATCATATGCTATGTAAATTATAGCATATAATATGGGTAGTTTAGAAGAAACTTACATTTTTTTCCCAACAATTTCTACTTCTGTTTCAAGTTGTACATCAAATTTTTCTAATATAGTTTTCTTAATAAATGCTATTAAGTCTAATACATCTTTTGAAGTGGCATTTCCAGCATTTACAATAAAGTTACCATGCATTTCAGAAACCTTCGCTCCACCAATTTGATATCCTTTTAAATTAGCACGTTCAATTAAATTACCAGCATACTGTGGTAATGGATTACGGAAAATACTTCCAGCACATGGATAATTCCAAGGCTGTGTTTCTCTTCGATAATCTTTGTTTTTTTGCATTAATGCAGTTGATGCTTCTTTTGATCCTTCTTGAAGCTGAAGTTCTGCTTCTATAACGAATCCTTTACGTTTATGTTGTAAAACTGAAGTTCGATAAGAAAATTCTAATTCTTCATTTGATAACCATTCCATTGTTCCATCAGGAAATAGAATATGTGCTCTAGAAGTAATATTAGAAAAATCGGATTGATGAGCACCTGCATTCATATATACACCGCCACCAACACTACCAGGAATTCCACTTGCAAACTCTAAACCAGATAATCCTTTTCTACTAAGTTGAGTAGCTAAACGAATAACTGAATAACCTGCACCTACAACTACTTTTGTACCGTTTACTTCAATGTGATCTAAGCAATCACTTATTTTAATTACGACACCTTCAATACCTTGATCCGATACAAGTAAATTTGACCCTCTTCCGATTACTGTCATATTTACGCCATGTTCATTTGCAAGGTTAATAATCTCTTTAATTTCATCCACAGTTTTAGGAATGACCAAATACTCAGCTGGTCCTCCAATCTTCATTGTCGTATGATTTGCTAAAGGCTCATTTATTAGAAGACTCGAGTCATTTAATACTTCCTTTAATTTCGATTCAAACATTCGGTATATTTCCCCCTTTAGCTTATAGTACCCTCTATTATATTCTTATTTTATTTCAAACTTGTTCGTGCAAGTTCATTTACTTATTTTCTCTAATACATTAACTAGTTTTTTTGCAGCATCAGGTACACCCATTTTTAATGATGCCTTTTTCATCTCTTCCAGTTTAATAGGATTTAGTAATACTTTTTCAATTTCAGTTACTAAATATTCACTATTAAAGTTTTTTTCCAATAGTACAATTGCTGCACCATTTTTCTCAAGTGACCTAGCATTTACCTCCTGATGATTATTCGTTACATAGGGACTTGGTATTAAGATACTAGGCTTTCCTAATGCTGTTAATTCTGCTAATGTAGTTGCCCCTGCTCTTGAAACAACTAAATCCACTTCTCTTAATATTTCAGGCATATTATGTAAAAATGGCTTCACCACTACATTTTCTGGGTTACCTACTTTATTTATTTCCTCAATTACAGAATCGTAATGTACTTCGCCCGTTACATAAATCAATTGGTAATCTTTTTCACCTAATTGATTAACACTCTTTAAGAAAGCTTGATGTATAGGTCTTGCTCCCCTAGAACCACCTACAATTAATACTGTTCGTTTACCTGGTTTTAATCCTAATGATTCTAATACTGCAGGATTTGATTGTCCAAGTACTTCAGAAGCTCTCGGGTTTCCAGTAAAAACGACTTTCTCTTTATTAAAATAATCAGCAACCTCTTCAAAACAAATTGCAACTTTTGTTACATAACGATTTAAGAATTTATTTGTTAATCCAGGTATACTATTTTGTTCATGTATAACTGTCGGAATCCCTAGCTTTGCTGCAGCAAAAACGACAGGACCACAAACATATCCACCAGTACCAACGACTACATCTGGCTTAAATTCACGAATGATCTTCTTACTATCTGAAACACCTTTTAAGAATCGATACACTGTTTTAAAATTCTCTAATGATACGCTTCTTTTGAACCCTGTAATAACAATAGATTTAAAAGGTATGTTTGCTTTAGAGACAATCCCTTTTTCTAATCCATTTTCTGTACCAACATATAAGCATTCTACATTGGAATCTTGTTTTTTTAACTCTTTAATTAGCGCAAGTGCTGGATAAATATGACCACCAGTACCCCCACCACTAACTAAAATTTTCATAAAGATCCTCCTAAATTACAATACATAAATAGCTTTAAGCAGTTTAAGTAGTTATTATACCAATTTTATCACTATCATTCTAATTGTTTTTTCTATAAAAATAAAGAAAAAGACCGACCTGTCATTGAAACAAGTACATCATGTACTTATTTCAATTTTAAGTCGACCCTTTTATGTGCGCGCATGTCTACTAATATTTAATAATACACCTACGGCTAATAGCATTAATGTTAGTGATGAACCACCATAACTTAAAAATGGTAATGTAATCCCTGTTACAGGCATTAAACCAATTACAACACCAATATTAATCATTACTTGTATTGCAATCATTGAGACAATTCCTACTGCTAAAAAAGTACCGAATAAATCAGGGGCACTTAAGGCAATTCGTATCCCTCTCCAAAGTAATAAAGAGAATAATAAAATGACAAAAGTTCCACCAATAAATCCTAGTTCTTCTGATAGAATAGCAAAAATAAAATCAGTTTGTGGTTCAGGCAAATACATAAATTTTTGTCTACTTTGTCCCAATCCTAAACCAAATAATCCACCTGGACCAATTGCATACAGTGATTGAATAATTTGGAATCCAGTTCCTAATGGATCAGACCACGGATCTAGAAATGATGTAATCCTTTTTATTCGATACGGAGCAGAAGCTATAAGGCCAACAAATCCTGCTACCCCAACAATACCCAATCCCATAAAATGAGAAATTCTTGCTCCGGCTACGAATATGATGATTACACAAGTACCAACCATAACTGTACCTGTTCCTAAATCTGGTTGAAGCATAATCAAACCAAATGCCAAAAATACAAGACCTAATGTTGGTACAAGTCCCTTTTTAAAAGACGTAATATTTTTCTGATTGTCTGCTAAGTATTTTGATAGGAAAACCATCATTCCAAGTTTCATAAACTCAGAGGGTTGAATTGAGAATGCACCTATACCAATCCAACTTCGTGCACCACCTCGTACTAGACCAACTCCAGGTACAAGTACTAGTACCAACAAGATAAAACAAGCGATTAATATTTTTTTTGCGTGTGTTCTGAAAAGCCAGTAGTCAATATTTGAAACAACAAACATCCCAACTACTCCAACCCCAGCAAATAATAATTGCCGTTTAGCAAAAAAGAACGAATCATGAAACTTATAAGATGCCCATATTGCACTAGCACTGTAAACCATAATCATACCGACTGTTAATAATGATAGCGTAACGAGAACAAGAATCATGTCAGGACTATTTTTCTTTGTTGGCACTTAAATACACCTCAACTTTTGAATTAAACAAGCCTTACATTAATTTATGCACTGCTTGTATAAATTTATTACCACGTTCTTCAAAAGTCTTAAATTGATCCCAGCTTGCACAAGCAGGTGACAATAAAATAATATCTCCAACTTCTGAATGAGCGAATGCTTCATTTACAGCATCTTCAACATTATCTACCGATTTTACTGCTTTCATTCCTGCTTTTTCTGCTGATTCAATTAATTTATCTGCTGTTTGACCATAAGTGACCATTTTTTTTACATTTTTAAAATAAGGAATTAAATCATCAAACCCATTTCCTCGATCTAATCCACCTGCTATTAAAATAACTGGTTTTTGAAAAGAAGAAATAGCTTTTTGTGTTGCTAAAATATTAGTAGCTTTTGAGTCATTATAAAACTTTCTCTTATTAATTTCTGTAACAAACTGAAGTCGATGCTCTACACCCGTGAAAGTTGTTAATACTTTTTCAATTGCATCGTTTTCAACATCGAGAAGTTTAGAAATTGCTACTGCTGCTAATATATTTTCTAAATTATGTTTACCTGGTAAAACGATTTTTTCAACTTCAATTACTTTTTTCTCTTTAAAATAGATAAAGCCATTTTGGACATATGCGCCATCTTGCACAATTTTAGTTGTCGAGAACGGAATAATTTTCGCTCTTATTTGAGAAGCCATTGCCATTACATTTTCATCATCAAAATTAACGACAGCAAAGTCATTTTCGGTTTGATTTTTAAATATATTGGCTTTTGCCTTAATATACTCATCTTTTGAACCATGATAGTCTAAATGCGCTTCAAAAATATTTGTGATTAATGAAATTTTTGGGCGGAAACTTTCGATTCCCATCAATTGAAATGAAGAAAGCTCAGTTACAATGATCTGATCTTCATTTGCTCTTTCAGCAACTTCACAAGCGACAGTACCAATATTTCCTGCAACAAGTGGTTTTTTATTGCCTTCTTCTAACATATTTAATGCTAAAGTTGTCGTTGTCGTTTTTCCATTTGAGCCTGTAATTCCAATAAATGGTGCTTCACTTATTAAATATGCAAGTTCTATTTCCGTATAAATCGGAATATTACGCTTTACAGCTTCGATTAATAATGGATTCGTATATGGAATTCCTGGATTTTTAACAATGCAAAATGGTTGATCATCTAATAACGATAGTGGATGCTCACCACAAACTACGTTAAAACCTTCACTTTTTAGCTTTTGCGCGATTTCATTTTGTTCAAATGGAGTTCGATCATTAACGGTTACAGTCGCACCTAATTTTTTTAACAATTTACTAGCTGCATAACCGCTCTTTGCCATTCCTAACACTAATACATTTTTATTTTGAAAGTTCGATATATTATTCAATTACATCCACACCTCAATATAGATTCCTAATAATGCAAAAAGTAATCCTACAAACCAAAATGTTACAACTACACGCCATTCTGACCATCCAGATAATTCATAATGATGGTGTAGGGGACTCATTTTAAATACTCTCTTACCAGTTGCTTTAAAAGATGCAACTTGAATCATAACTGATAGTGTTTCGATTACAAAAATACCACCAATAATAACAAGTAAAATTTCTAAGTGTGTAACGATTGCAATTGCAGCTAATGCCCCACCTAATGCTAATGAGCCTGTATCTCCCATAAAGACCTTTGCAGGGTGTGCATTAAATACTAAGAAACCTAAAACAGCTCCTACAACAGCAATTGAAAATATTGCAACATCAAGCTGCTGTTGGTTATAAGCAAGAACTGCATATGCACCAAATGCAATTGCCGCTGTCCCTGACACAAGTCCATCTAATCCATCTGTTAAATTTACAGCGTTTGAAGTACCAACTAGCATAAAGATAATTAATAATACATAGATAAAGCCTAAGTCAAAAGAATAATCTGTCCCTGGAATCGAAATTGATGTAGAAATTCCCATAGCACGGATTGCAAAAAAGACGATGATTGACACAATAACTTGGCAAATAAATTTTTGTTTTGATGTTAGTCCAAGGTTTCTTTTTTTAACAACTTTAATATAGTCATCTAAAAATCCAATTACTCCAAAACAAATTGTAACAAATAATAATACATATGTACGTGTTGATAAAACATCAAAATACATAGAAATTAAAAGTGCAGATAAACTTAAAGAAATTAATATAATAATTCCACCCATTGTTGGGGTTCCTGATTTCTTTTTATGAGATTGTGGACCTTCGTCTCGAATACTCTGTCCAAATTTAAGTTTTCTTAAGTACGGTATAAAAATAGGCGATAAAATGACTGCAATGATAAATGCTGAAATCATAGCAACTAAAATTGACGGTTCTAACATTATTCGCCCTCCTTTCCAAGTTCTCTTCTTTGTTGTTTACTTCATAGTTTAATTCTTTTATAAAGAATTATGAAATCAATTTTTCACATTACAAAGAAGAGGATATTATCCTCTTCTTTGTAAAATTGCTTCTTTAGCTTCTTCAACATCATCAAAATGTGATACATTCGTTCCTACAATCTGATATGTCTCATGCCCTTTACCTGCAATAACAATAATATCATGTTTTTTTGCATTTTGAATCGCAAATGTTATAGCTTTTTTACGATCTTCTATTACCGTAATATTATTATGCTCTAATCCGCGTTTCATGTCTTCTAAAATTAAAGTTGGGTCTTCTGTTCTTGGATTATCAGATGTAAAGATCGCATTTGTTGAAAGTTCTGCTGCAATCTTACCCATTAGAGGTCGTTTTGTTCGATCACGATCTCCACCACAACCAACAACTGTAAAAATATCATTTTTTGCAAATTGCTTAACAGTATTTAATACATTTTCTAAACTATCTGGTGTATGGGCATAGTCTACAATAACTGTAAAATCTTGACCAGCATTAACTGCTTGGAAACGCCCTGGTACGCCTTCAATCGTTGCAACTGCGTCTAGGATTGTCTTCATTTCTATATTTAATGCGATTCCTGCACCAATTGCGGCTAACACATTATATACGTTAAATATACCAATAAGATTCATTTCTACAACATATTGTTTATTTAAAAAATGTAATGTGAATCTAGTACCAGCATTCGTTAATTCAATTTCATCTGCAAACAAGTCAGCTTCTTGACTTAAACCATAAGTTATTAGATTAGCTTGTGTAAACTTCATATATTCTAAAGAAGCAGGATCATCATTGTTTAATATGGCAAATTTAGGTTTATCCGCTGTGAAGCTATTACCTAATTGAGAAAATAATAAGCCTTTAGCTTTTTTATATTCTTCCATCGTGCCATGATAATCTAAGTGATCCTGTGATAGATTTGTAAAAACCGCAATATCATATTCACAGCCATGAACACGCCCTAAATGTAATGCATGTGATGAAACTTCCATTACCGCAGTATCCACATTTGCTTCAACCATTTTTGCAAACATTGATTGTAAAGTTAAACTATCTGGAGTTGTATTTTTTGTTTCAAAAATCTCTTCTCCAATTTTCATACCGATTGTCCCAATGACACCTGTTTTTTTCTTATTGTGTTTAACGATTTCTTCAATAATATATGAAGTTGTAGTCTTACCATTTGTACCAGTAATACCAACTAGATTCAGTTTATGTGTTGGGTTTTCATAAAAGGTATTACCAATAACAGCCATCGAACGATTTGTGTCTTTCACATAAGCTACTGGAACATTCGATTCAATTGGTTTTTGTGCTAGGATCGCTACTGCGCCTTTTTCAATCGCTTGTTTTACGTAATTGTGGCCATCAACTGTATATCCTTCAATACAGATGAATAAATAACCTGGTTTTACATTTCTTGAATCCATTTCAACTCCAGTGATTTCCGGATTTTCAGACGGAAGATTCACTAAAGGCTTTAATCTTGATAGTAGAGTATGAAGTTTCATAGTAATTCCTTTCGTTTTCACTAAATCATTTTTTTACTTTCGTTTTAGATTTAGTTTCTTCTTTCGTTCCTAAATAAATTCTAATTTTAGAACCTTCTTTTAGTTTAACACCTGCTTTTGGTGCTTGGTCAACGACAATATTTCCACTGCCACTATATTCAATAGTAAAAGTATCTAGCAAAGGTTGCAAATCTTTTTTCTCCAAACCAATTAAATTTGGCACTTCATATGTTGGTATATCACCGTATACGAATTTTTTTGGAATTTGATTTTTTCTAGGAGGTACACCTAAAACTTGCATACTATCTCGAATAATATTCCCTACTATTGGAGCAGCCACAACTCCCCCAAACTGAACAGTGCCTTTTGGATTATCGACTGCAATATATACTACTATTTGAGGATCGTCAGCCGGTGCAAAACCTACGAATGAAACGATAAAACTACTATCATCATATCGTCCATCTTTTACTTTTTGTGCTGTTCCAGTTTTGCCACCAACACGATACCCTTCTACAAATGCACCTTTACCAGTACCTTGTGCAACAACACTTTCTAGTGCCAATCGGACCTTTTTAGATGTATTAGGAGAAATAACTCGTCTTTTTGAAATTGGCGTTTTCCGACTAACTACTTCATTTGTAACTGGATCTACAAACTCTTTTGCGATATAAGGTTGGTAAAGAATACCGCCATTAATAGCTGCTGATACTGCTGCAACTTGCTGAATTGGTGTAACTGATACACCTTGACCAAATGCAGTTGTTGCTGCTTCAACTGGACCGACTCGATCCATGCTAAATAAAATGCCTGATGCTTCACCTTGTAAATCAATTCCTGTTTTTTTGCCGAAACCAAAATTACGAATATATTTAAATAAACGGTCTTCACCTAAGCGATTACCTAATTCTACAAATCCTGGGTTACATGAATTTTGAACTACCTCTAAGAAAGTCTGAGAGCCATGTCCACCTCTTTTATGACAACGCAAACGAGCTCCAGCTACTTCAGCAGCCCCATCATCATAAAAATGTTCTTTATTCAAGTCTACTAATCCTTCATTTAACGCAGCTGCAAGTGTAATAATCTTAAAGGTTGAACCTGGCTCATAATTTGACCAAACAGGTAAATTCCGATTATATACTTCGGGTGAAACATGTTTAAAATTAGTAGGATTAAAGCTTGGACGACTACTCATTGCAAGTATTTCTCCGGTATTTGGATTCATCGCAATTCCTATCATTGAATCGGGATTATATTGAGCTGTTGCATTATTCATTTCTCGTTCAAGAATTGTTTGTATTCGCGAATCTACAGTTAATTTTAAGTTTAATCCATTAATCGGCGGAATATAGTCGTCTGCAATATTGGGCATTCTTTGGCCTTTAGCATCTGAATAAAATTGCACACTACCTTTTTGTCCACTTAATTGCTTGTCATAGTATAGTTCTAGTCCGTTTAAACCTTGATTATCGATTCCAGCAAAACCTAACACATGAGAAAGATAGTCACCAAATGGATAATATCTTTTAGAATCCTCTGCTATGTATACACCAGCAATGTTAAGATCTCGGATTTGTTTCGCTTTCTCATTTGTAATTTTTATACCTTCTGTGCGAATGTGTTCCATGCTAGATCTTTTCGTTAAAATTTTATAAAGCTTTACTTCGGAGATTTTTAATATTGGGGCAAGTTTTTCAGTCGCTTCCTTTGGATCTTTAATTTGCCTAGGAACGACTAGTACAGATGGAGCACTTTTATTAGTAGCAAGAGCAACACCATTTCGATCTAAAATTTCACCACGTTTTGGTTCGAATGGAATGTCTCGACTCCACGAATTTTTCGCTCGCTCAGTTAAAACATCACCCATAGCAAATTGTACATAACCAAGCCTTGTTGCAATAATAGAAAAAATTAATAAACCACCAATGAATACAAAAAATAATCGTTTTCGAACTGTTACATTAGATACTCGCATCGAAACGAACACTCCTCTACATTATGTTCGTTTCAATATATGCTTGTACTAAATACAATAGACCTTCTAGCTTGTTATTGTCCTAGAATGGTCTATTGTCATTTTTATTTAATTGATCTTATCTTTGCCATTTCATTCTTGCACATCAACTTTTATATCTTTTTCTTCGTCTTTCTCTTGTTCATTAGGTTTATTTAATTCAATCGTTAAATAGTCATGATCCCGTAGTTCTGAGTCTTCTTTAATACTCTGGCTTGTAACAAATCCAGATCCTTTTGTTGAGATATTTAGCTTAAATAATTTACCTAAGCGGTTAACATCCGATTTTGACCAGCCAATAATCGATGGCATTTTATTTGTTCCATTTGTCTTAAGAAAAATTTTAGTACCTCTGACCACTTGAGTTTTTGACTTAATTGATTGTCCAGTAACTTCTATTCCATTCCCTAATAATACAGGCTTCAATCCTTCTGATTTAGCTAAAGATTTTGCTTCATCTAAAGTAAGACCTTTCAAATTAGGAATTTCTATGCTCTCTTTATCGATCAATTTATCTACTTTGGCATTTTCAATAGGCTCAACCTTCATATACTCTAATGCGCCCTTAGTTACTGTTCTAAAAATTTCAGAAACGCCATCTGAGCCGATTTCAGTCGCTTCAAGCTTTGGACGAAGCATTGCTACATAAACGACTAATTTCGGATCATCTGCTGGTGCCATACCGATAAATGAAAAAAGGTTTTGACCATGTCCTTTAAGATATTTTCCATGTTCGTCAACAACTTGGGCAGTTCCAGTTTTACCAGCGACAGTATAGCCTTCAATCGCATAATTATGCCCAGTACCATGCGGCGCAGTAATTACCGTTTCTAATAACGCTCTCTCTCTTTTTGCTGTTTCTTCTGAAATAGGGTTTCCAACAACTTGAGATTTATAGTTTTTAATAACTTTATTCGTATCATGATCGACAATTTTATCAACAATATATGGCTTCATCATTTTCCCATCGTTCGCAATTGCACTTGCAGCTTGGATAATTTGAATTCCTGTTACTGTAGATCCTTGTCCAAAAGCAGTTGTCGTTTTTTCAAGTGGATAATTATATACTAATTTACCACTTGATTCACCTGGAAGATTAATATTCGTTTTTTGTGTAAATCCAAAGTTTTTATAGTATTGTAAAAAACGATCTGGACCTAATTTTTCATTAAGAAGAATCGAAATTCCTACGTTTGAAGACCTTTGAATCCCTTCGTCAAAAGTAATTGAACCCCATCCGTTACGATTTACGTCATGGACAGTTCCTCCACCTGGTACTTTATATCGACCCGATTGGAAATATTCATTTCCATTATAAACTCCTTCATTCATAGCAGCACCTAATGTGAAGATTTTCATTGTAGAACCGGCTTCAATTGCATATGAAATTGGGTCATTTGTATAGTTTGTAATGTCATGAAGATTCGGATTGAAACTAGGACGATTGCTCATCGCTATAATTTTACCTGTTTTTGGATCAGAAACGATTGCCATTATCTTTTCTGGCTCATATTTTTTTTCAACATTCGTCATTGCATCTTCTAGTAAACTTTGAATCTTTGTATCTATTGTTAAATAAACATCATCACCATTATGCGGCGGTGTAACCTTCTCATTTTCATATGGTAGAATATTTCCTTTTCGATCACGTAAAAAGCTTCTGTTTCCATCCTTTTCAGTTAACTCTTTATTCAGTGCTTTTTCTAATCCCATTTCACCAAATAGTTCACCATTATCATTTATATTCGTGTAACCTAACGAATGAGATGCAAAAACACCATTTGGATAATAGCGTTGTTGTGAAGGAGTAAAAACAATACCAGGTAGCTTTAATTTCTCAATTTGCTCTTTTTTGCTTTGAGAAATATTTCTTCCACCTGGCCCTAATTCAACTTGATATTTTGGTTTACCTAATTTCGCTAAAAGATCTGATTCATCAATTGATAAAATTGGTGCTAATTCTCTTGCAGTTTTTTCTTTATCGATGACATGTCTTTTCACTCTAGAGTTTTTAGATGCACTTGGATCTAGAACCGCAGATACAGTGTAAGCTGTCACCTCTTCTGCCAGTGGAACTCCCTTTGAATCATAGATCGTCCCTCTTTTAGCAGGTATTTTTTGAGATGTATTGTAATTCTCATCCGCATAAACTTTTAAATTTTTGCCTTCTACTGTGTTTGATAATTGAATATAAGAAAGTCTCGCTATAAGGGAGATAAAAGCGACTAAAGTAGCTAAAAAAAACCAACGAATACCAAAATTTGTGTATTTATTTTTTTTCTTACTCATCTAAAATCTCCTACTTACTAGTGTCGGTAAACTTTACGTTATTGCTATCAATATTTAAGCCTAACTCTTTTGCTTTTTGCCATATGCGCTCATATGTGCTTAATTCATCGATCTTCATTTTCAGCTCAGAGTTATGCTGTTTTCCAGTCGCTATTTCATTTTTCACATTTTGTATTTTCAAGTTAGTATCATATATTTCTGCTTGGGTTTTAATGATTTTAGTCCCCATAAAGAAGCATGCAAAAATAAATGCTAAGTAAAGTATTTTCTCAAAAGGTGTAATTTTTGATACTTTCTTTTGTTTTTTCTTGTTAGAAGGTCTTTGTTGTAAATCAGTAACTTGTTTTTGTTGTAGCTTTCTAGCCAAATTACTCATTATTTTCCCTCCTTATAATTTTTCTGCAACTCTTAACTTTGCAGACCTTGCTCGTTTATTAAATTCGATTTCTTCATCTGTTGGTAAAAGTGGTTTTCTTGTTACTAGTTTTAACTTCGGCTTAAACTCATCGGGAATAATTGGTAAACCTGGTGGTAATGGCGGAAGTGAACTAGCTTCTTTAAAAATCGTTTTACAAATGCGATCCTCTAATGAATGGAATGTTATTACACTAATTCTTCCTTTTGGTTTTATAAGAGTAATTGCATCCTTTAGAGCTTCTTCAAATACACCTAGTTCATCATTTACAGCAATACGAATTGCTTGAAAAATTCTTTTAGCTGGATGTCCACCTGTTCTTCTTGCAGGTGCAGGTATTGCATCTTTAATAATTTCGACTAACTCAAAAGTTGTTTCAATCGGTTTCTTAGCTCTTAATTCCTCAATCCTTCTCGCAACTTGTTTAGAGAATTTCTCTTCTCCATATCGGAAAAAGATTTTCACAAGTTGCTCATAAGGCCAGTCATTTACAACTTCATATGCTGATAATGTTTGTTCTTGATTCATACGCATGTCAAGAGGTGCGTCTTGATGAAAACTAAAACCACGTTCAGCAACGTCTAATTGTGGCGAAGAAACACCTAAATCAAATAAAATTCCATCTACTTCATAAATACCTAAATGATGGAGTTCTTCTTTTATATGTTTAAAATTACTTTTTACAATAGTTAATTGATTTTCATATTTTTTTAATCGCTCTTTTGCATGTTTAATGGCTGTTTCATCTTGGTCAAAAGCGATTAATCTACCCTTTGATGAAAGTTGAGATAGTAAGTATTCACTATGACCTCCACCACCAAGTGTACAATCTACATAAATGCCATCTTCTTTGATTTCTAAAGAATCAACAGTTTCCTTTAATAAAACCGTAATATGTTCAAACATGATGCTTTCACTACTTTCAATTTGTTAATTTTACAAGTCAAATCCGATTAAGTTTTCTGCTAACTCACCAAATGACTCTTCTGATTCGTTCATATATGTATTCCAAGTTGATAAATCCCAAATCTCAATACGATTTGTAACACCAACTACTACACATTCTTTTTCTAATTTTGCATAACTGCGTAAATTAGGTGTTATATTAATTCTCCCCATCTTATCCATCTCACATTCCATTGCCCCCGAGAAGAAAAAACGAGTAAATGCTCTTGCATCTTTTTTTGTTAGTGGTAGTGTGCGCAGTTTATCTTCAATTACACTCCATTCGGCCATTGAATAGCCAAATAAGCATTGATCCAAACCTCTTGTAACAATGAAGTTTTCACCAAGCTTGTCTCGAAATTTTGAAGGTATAATAAGACGTCCTTTTACATCGATATTATGTTGATATTCACCGATAAACATCCTATTCCCCCACTTTCTAACACAAACTTACCACATTCCCCCACTTCTTACCACCTTTTCTAAAAAATTCTTTAAAAAAACAAAAAATCCTGCTAACAGTGCAGCAGGATTTCATTTTTATTATAAAATTCAGCCTATTTCAAAGAATTATTGCTTTAAAAAACACCTTAATCATATGAATAAAAGCAATCTTTTTAAATTGTTACGACTTGATGAGCGTAATCCCATGATAGTTCTAAATCACAAAGCTCATGAACAAAATCAAAACCGTATTTATTAATATAATAAAGAATATTTAACGTTCTCTCCTGTGGTTTTCCATTAGGAGAAATTGAACAGATGATTCGATCCCATTTTTCAATTTGCTCTTCATTTTGCTTTAAAATGGTTTCTTCTATTTTTCGTTCCAAAAGTAGAATTTGTTCTTCTATCTTTAAATAATTCTTTATCGAAAAATCCTTTAAGTTTGGTGTTACTTTGTTCGTTACATCTTGAAGAGGTTTATGCAATTCTTCTAAAGATTGTTTAGCTTCACTAAACACAGCTTTATAGTCTAGTTTTACTTGATTTTTAATCCATTCGTCTTTCTTTTCTTCTAATGAGTATTTTAGTACATCATGAATATTTAATGAAAAATCGTCTAATGCTGATACAATATTTCGTTCAAAAATAGTAAACATATGTCTTAAAAACACAGGTGGCATTTCAAGGTTAAATAGATTAAAAATATCCTTTAACTCAGCCCAATAAGCAATCTCACCTGGACCACCAACAAATGCTAATGTAGGAAATAAGTACTCTTGCATGACCGGTCTAGTAACCACATTATTACTTAATAACGCAGGCTGTTCATTCGCAATTTTAATCAACTCATGCTTGGAAAACTGATAATTCCTATTTTTCGTTTGAAAAACCTCTTCATTTTCAGATACTTCTAATAACTGTCTACCTTCATTACTATGGTAAAAAAGATGAATACTCTGTTCAGAAATATGAAGACTTTCGTGGTACCCAGATTTTATCAGTCTACTTTTCGTATCCTTTAAAACCCCTCTTACGATATCTTGCTTTTGAATCATTTCATTAAATAAAGATGATTCCAACTTACGAACATTGGGATCATCTGCATCAATTAGGACAAGCCCCTCTTTTTGGAACAATTTAAAAATAATTTTCGCAAAAAAATCTACGTAAGTAGTAGATTGCTCAATCATCGCATATAGTTCTTCAAGTAATTCCTTTGTATAATTCGTTTCATCAAAAGTTTTAACGATTTTATCAATCCACTTTTTCATATCTTGCTGATCTAATTCAGTTCTAGAAGCAGCATGTGAAAAAGTCGTTTTTTGATAAAATGTTTGTTTTTTTACTTTATTGTTCTCAATTGTATGAATATGGTTTATTTCATCAATATCGTGGTCTTCACCCGCAATCCAAAATACAGGGACAACTGTTAGACCATAGTCTTTTTCATATTTCTTGGCCAATTGAATAATTGAAATAATTTTATGTATTGAATACAATGGGCCAGTTAATAAGCCAGCTTGTTGTCCACCAATTACAACAAATGAATCTTTATTAAGTAATTTTTTCACATTTGTTAATGATTCATTACTTGCATGATGCTTAATGTGAAACTTCTCAAGTGCATCAACTAATCCTGTACGATTATAAGAACGCTCCATTACATTTTTTATTCTATATTCCATTTCTTCTTTTACTAATGGATTTTCACCAAAGAAAGAAGAAATTACTTCATTTCCATTTACAAAATCATTCAGCAATTTATTTTGCCCGTCTAAATGGACTTTACTAATTTGCATTACGAACTTCCTCTCTCGCTCTTCAGGTTAAGCATTATACTCAGTTATTTTTAAAGCTAAACCAGCCAACACAGTAATAAAATGAAGAATAATAAACAGAATACACGACATTCTCCAAAAACCTTTTAGTAGCTTAGTAAACCGAATATCTCTTTTTGCTTTCCATTGAAGAATAATACTAATAAATAAGATAACCAATAATAAATTAATTAATATCCAACCTGTTGCAGTCGGAAAAATCATATTTAATACAAAGTAAAATGAACTAATATATAGAATTGTAGATAAATCTAGCGTAAAAAGCAAAAGTTTACGCTTGTTATGTTTAAAAAATAATTTTAAAAACATATAAATAAATATTGTTGAAAAAATCGGAAATTCAATTAATAGTGAAATAAAGAAAATGAAAAATTTTTCCAAAAAGAATTACCCCTTTTTCTTCTCAAGTCCTTTTATACAATTGTACATAAGTTCAATTGTCGGTACATTTATTTTTTTATTAATTGCCAATTTTTTAACAAATCCTAACATACTTTCAATTTCTGTTTGTCTACCGTGAAATAAATCTCGATTCATCGACGAGTAGTTCTCTTTCGTTTTTTCACATATTTCTACTAATTTATCCCACTCTTTTTGGTTATTTAAATCTAGGATTGTTGCAACCTCATTAAATAATAATTTACAAATTGGTTTAAAATACTCATTAGTGATTAATTCACCATTTCTAACATTCAAAATAGACGTTAAAGGGTTAATAACACAATTTATTAAACACTTTTGTTTAAGTATATACTCCCAACCATCTTCACTTTTAATTGGAAACCCAGCTGTATGTAAACTTGATAGCAGATTTAGCGAATCACTATTCCCTTTTATTTGTCCAATTCGGATTATACCTTTACCAGTATGTGTGACTTCATTTGGAGAAGTTTTTAATGCACCGTGTTCAACAATCCCTATAAAGCAATTTGGAATGGGTAAATTTTTAACGATTTCAATATGAGACATACCATTTTGAAGAAATAATATGTTTTTACCTTCATATTGATTGATCGTGTTTACGATTTGATCTAAGTGATATTGTTTAACACAAACAATTAATAAATCAAACATGTTTATTTTAGGTAAAATTTTATTTGCTGTAATACACATTTGGTTCTTTTTTTCATTTACTGATAGCATAACACCTAAGTTATTTATTAGATTTGCCTGTTCTTCTGTTCTTGTAAACAATGTAACACTATGTTTATTTTGATACAAATACGAAGCTGTAAGAAGACCTACGGCACCACCACCAATTATTCCTATTTTCATTGATTTCTCCAATCGAAAAATTATTTTTCCACTATTATCTTATTGATAATAAATTTACACCGAATCTATCTTTTTTTAAATTTAATTGTACGATATAATTATATTTAAAATATTTAAAATTTACATTCTTTTTTAAGGGGGAGCTTTTTTTGAACATCAAGATAGAACGTTTACAAATAAATTTTAAAACACTTGAACAATTTCAGCAATTTTCCGGTTATGGTCTACAAGAGCTATCAATGCTTGAAGATCTTGAATCAAATTTAATTGATAACGAGTTCCAATCTCCTTTCTATGGTATATATTTAGGCAAGGCACTAATTGCCCGAATGAGTTTATATACCCATAGCGAAAATAATGAAGAAATAATTGAAATTAATAAAATGGAAGTCCTACCTTATTATCAAAAGAATGGATACGGAAAAGAATTAGTAAACTTCGCTAAATCCTTTAAGAAAACGATTAAAACAATACCAAGAGCAAATTCAAATGAATTTTGGAAAAAACAAGGTTTCATTGAGGGAGATTCTGAATTTGTCATTTGGAAACCTGAAAATAAATAAAATGAAAAAACTCAACACCTTTTTTGGAGATGTTGAGTTTTTTCATTTTATTTTACCTTCGTATCGTTTTTAGAACTAATATTTACTATTTTTCGTTTTTGATCTAGAAAATCAAATAAATTTTCATATTCAGTTTGAAGCTCATTTAGTTTTTCAACTAACTGTTGCTTTTCAATTTTCAATTGTTCGTTTTCTTGTTTATATTTTAAAAGCTTTTTTTCTAAAGATTGTATATCTTTAATTCTTCCACTGGCATCAACTTTTAATCTCAAATACTCTAAGAATTTATATACTGATTCAAACGTTATTTCAGAATGGCCTTTATCTGTTGTAGATTCTTCAATAGTCTGATTCGTAACCGATACTAAATCATGTGTTGGTTCTACTTTATTTGAAGAAACCGCTTGTTTTTTACTACTATTTTTTGCTTTTTCAATCTCTTCTTTATAGAATTTTCTAACATATGAATTCCACCGGTAACCACATGCAGCAGCTGTCCTTGATAATTCCTTTGCTACAATTTTAAATGCCATTAATTGAGTTGACCCTTCATTTATGGTTTTTAAAACTACTTCAGCTAAGTAGTTATCCTCCTCTTTTGTCCATGCATCCTGGCGATTTGCAACCATTTGCAATCCCCTCCAATTTCTTATGCAATAAGCAGATTTTACTAATTCATATGCACAAAAAAATGAAGGTAGAAGATTACTTTTCCAATTTTTTTGTAAATTGTTCGATATTTTTTATATGTTCATCTGAAAACCAAAGTGGCACAGCAGAAATAACTTCTTCTTCCATTCTTCTCTTAAGATTTTGCTCGGTCCATTTTCGGATCAGTATTTTTTTATTTTGATGATGTATTTGCGCTGGAATACTTCTAGCTAAACTGATAAAGCTTTCATTATGTAAACTTGTTAAATCTTTTGATAGTTCATGTATAAAACCAATCTTCTTAGCTTGAAATGCGGTGTAAATATTTGAGGATGATAGTAATGTAATCCAATCTTGATGACTCATTTTTTCTTGAAGTAATGTACCTCCACCCCATGAGGTTGGAATTCCCATTCTTCCTTGAATAAATCCTATTTTTGCATTGTGACTGGCATATCTAAAATCAAATGCACTTGCTAGTTCGCAGCCACCACCCAAAGCATAACCATTAATAAAACAGATTGTAATTTGTGGTAACATCGCTATTTGATAGATCACATCACACATTTTTAGATTAAAAGATTCCAATCCATTTAAGTTGTTTTTAAACTTTATGATTGTGTTTAAATCTCCACCAGTACAAAAATATTTCATACCTTCCCCAGTTAAAACAACTAGTTTACTTTGGGATTTCATTCGGATTTCTCGGATAATTTCTGAAAGTTTTTCTACAGTATTTTCATCAATGCAATTCCCGTATTTTGGCCTATTTAAAAATATATAATCGACTTCATCTCTTTGATAAGAAATTACTTCAGACATTGGAATCCCTCTCCCTTTACCTAGTTTCCTATTAATTTTTATTATACTATACAGGATTTAAATTGGGCAGAGGTAAGAGGAAGTATGGTTTTAGTGGATTCGTTCGTTTTAGGCAAAAGGAAAAGCACATAGTTTCCTATGTGCTCATTCAAAGACTAGCTTATTTGCTAAGTACTTGTTTTCCTTTGTAGTGTCCGCATGATTTACATACGCGGTGTGCTAATGTTAATTCACTACAGTTTGGGCATTCAACCATTCCAGGTACCGCTAATTTAAAATGCGTACGACGCTTTCTTTTTACAGTTTTGGACGTTCTTCTTGCAGGTACTGCCATTGATCCCACCTCCTTAAAGTGAGTGTTTGTTATGAAGCCGGTTATCCGGTACTTCTCAATTATCTTGTTTGTCAAAAAATTTTGCTAAACCAGCAAGTCGAGGGTCAATTTTTTGCTCTACTTCGACATGTTCCCTAACTTCCCAATCTGTTCCTGACGTTGGAGCTGTTTCTTTCCCCTCAACATCCTCTGCATAAACCTGCATTGGAATCTCGGCTAAAATACATTCCTCAATCACTGGGGTTAAGTCTAACACGTCACCCTCTAGGATGTGAAAATTCTCATCTTCACTTTTCCATTCAGATGTTGTAAAAAATGTTTCTGTTGTGGTAATCGACAAAGGATATTTTACATCAACTAATGTTCTTACACAAGGTAAAATTAAATATCCAGTTATTGTTAAATGAAACGTATATCGGTTCGTTCCAAAATCAACTCGTCCAGCAACCCGAATAGGAGAAACCTCTCGAATATCAGAATTACGTTCCTTTATTTGACTTACATCAATTGTCTCATCTAAATTTAAACCTTTATGTCTTAATTTCTGCAACTGGTGCACTGACCATTTCATAAATAAACCACCTCAAGGCAACAATGAAAATTATATATTCTTTATAATCACTTGTCAATATTTTTTCTTTACAGTTAGAAAAGCGGAAGGCGTTCGCTCTGCCCCGACAAGCATAAGACGATTTTCGGTTAAGATTTGAACTTTAATCTTAACCGAAAATTGGCTTATGACCTCGAGGGGCAAACGCCTGGAGCTGGACAATACGAAAAGCGGAGGCGACTGGTTAGCTCCGACAAGCATAAGACGATTTTCGACTAAGATTTTAACTTTAATCTTAGACGAAAATTGGCTTATGACCTCGAGGAGCTAGGAGCCGGAGCTAGACATCTTTCCCTCTGCTTTTCCCAAGAATATCGCCATTCAGCTAAAGAAGTGGCGATATTTCCACTTCGAAGATTAATGGAATATTACGTAGATCTAAATTCATTAAATGTTTTAGACTTGGTTACTTGCTTTTCCCTTAAATCCTTCACCTTGCTTCTTATATGTAACCTATTTAATATATTATTTTCGACAATAAAATTCAATACAATTCACACTAGGTTGCGAATTATTTCTCAAAACTGGTATTCTTAACGTATAAATTCGTGAAATTAGTAAATATTGGAGGTGCGTTTGTCTGCGTTCGGTTGGTGTAGTAGTAGAGTATAATCCATTACATAATGGACATGTTTTTCACTTAACTAGTTCAAAAAAAAGTACAAATGCTGATGTTGTTATTGCGGTTATGAGTGGTCAATTTTTACAAAGAGGTGAGCCTGCAGTCGTTCCAAAACACGTACGAACAAAGTTGGCACTGCAAGCAGGTGCAGATCTTGTTATTGAATTACCTTATAGCTATTCAACTCAACACGCTAGCATCTTTGCCAAAGGAGCTATTTCAATTCTTGATTCTTTAAAATGTGATTATGTTTGTTTTGGAAGTGAAGAAGGGAAAATTGAGCCATTTTATGAGTTAATGAATCAAAAGAAGCAGCTTACTTCTTCAATCAATAAGAGTATACGTACTTTTCTTGATAAAGGACTAAGTTATCCTGCTGCATATAGCACTGCTTTACAAAAAAATCTTGATTCATCTCAGCTAGATGTTTCACTTCCAAATAATATTTTAGGTATACATTATTTAGAAGCTATTGAACACTTTGGGAGTCAAATGAAAGGTCGTACGATTCAGCGAATAGCTGCAAATTATCATGATGAAGAAACCAATCATCATAGTATCGCTAGCGCTACAGCAATTAGAAAAATTCTAAAAGGTGACAATCAATCGATTTCTGAATTTGTTCCAAGTTTTACGAAAGATTCAATAGAGGAATACATAGACGAGTATGGCACTCTGCATTCATGGAATGAATATTTACCATTTTTGAAATATAAATTAATGACTTCAACGAAAGAAGAACTTGAAGAAATATATGAAGCTGTCGAAGGTTTAGAACGAAGAGTATTACATTCGGTATTAAACTGTCTTAATTTTGAAGAGTTAATGACATCAATAAAAACAAAACGATATACTTGGACTCGGATTCAACGATTGTTAACACATATCTTAACAAATACATCAAAAAGGGAAATGGCAACAATATTAGAGAAAGATCGCGTTCCATATATCCGTTTACTCGGTATGAGTTCAATGGGAAAAACTTATTTAAATAGCAAAAAAAAGTTAATTGAATTACCAATTTACACGACGATTAATCAGCAAAATCATAAAGAACTAAGTACTGATTTAAAAGCAACTCATGCTTATGCTTCCATCCTTACATTAGGAAATCAACAAAAATTAATAAAAACCGAATATTCACTATATCCAATCATATATGATGAAGTGAATAATCAATTTAGTCGATCTTAAAGCCATATTAGAAACAAAAAAGGCAGGTATAGGGATTCTCCCCCTCTATCTGCCTTTTTTAATATACCTATTCAAATCAAATTATTTCTTAGTCTTTAACGATTCCAGATAATTGATTGCTTGTTCATATGTATCAATTGGTATTATTTTCATTTTCAAGGCATGTTTTTTTGCACTTTTTACAGCTTCATTATAATTTGAATTCTTTTTACCGTTCTCATTTGGTGCCAAGAAAATCTCTGCCCCAGAATCAGATGCTGCAATTATTTTTTGAGATATCCCACCAATTGGACCAACTATTCCATTTTTATCTATTGTACCAGTTCCAGCGATTTCATGACCTTTAGCTAAATTTTCATCTTTCAATTGATCATAAATTTCTAGTGCAAACATAAGTCCCGCTGAAGGTCCTCCAATCTCTTCTGTATTTATCTTAACTTTTGGATTTGTAGTTAATTGTAAATTTTCTGCAATTGAAACACCAATTCCAGCACGACTAGGTTCGTCTTTAAAAGTTTTTGTTTTAATATTAAAATATTTAATTTTTCCTTTTCTATTTACTTCTAAATTAAAATTTGTACCAGGTTTTTTACTTTTTACAGTGTTGGTAAAATTATTTAATGTACGAATTTCTCTTCCATCGATTTTAGTGATAATGTCCCCTAGCATTAATACGTTATAGGCTGGCATATCCTTTAAAACAGATACAACTACTATTCCATTTTCAGTCACTTTATAAGGTTTTTTAGCTTGCTTATATGCGTTTAAAATCGCAGCTTGCTTTGACTCTTCCATATATCTTAGTTGGCGGAACTGATAATCTTCATCACTTTCGCCTTTTACTTTTATTTCATTTATTTTGTATAGATGGTAATTATCATTCATTTTCGTTTTAATATATGAGTAGATATTTGCCTTCCCCATAGCTACGGTTGTTAGCATGAATTCACCTTTATCTTTTTTTGCACCTTCAACTTTTACATATGGCCTTAGGGGCTCCGCTAAACCTGGTTTTGTAATATAGTATGGTAATGGAATAAAATATACAAGAATTAGCGTAATACCAAGTATCAATAGTACATTAAGAATTCTAATCCTTTTTATCACTATTTTTCTCCTTCCACTGCTCAATCTTTTCAAGAATCTCTGGTATTAATTTTTCTGTTGCTTCTTCGCCTATTTTGATAACATTTTCAAGGTCAGTAAAGTTTCTAGAATTAACATGGTCCAATTTTGGTCTGATCATAACATTAGAAGCAATTTCTCTATTTCGAACAAGCTCGTGCTGCATGATTTCAATACTCTGCATAATCACGTCATAAATCGTCGAAACTTCACCACTAACTTGAATCGGTGAAGCATCTACTCCAATAATAAAATCCGCTCCCATCTCTTTTACAACTGAAACTGGGATACGATCGATGACTCCACCGTCAACTAAAAGTCTCCCATTCCATGTTTCTGGTACAAAAATTCCTGGTATCGAAATACTTCCTCGGACTGCAGTAGCAATATCACCTTTTTGAAATACAACTTTTTCTCCAGTTAATAAATCAGTGGCAATAACTGACACCGGCAAATCTAGCTCTTCAAGCTTTCTACCAAATGATAATACTTTTATCAACTCTTTAACCCTGTTCCCAGAAATCAAACCCATTTTTGGAACAACATAGTCAATATAGTATTTGGATTGAAATACTTTTGCAATTTTATATAGACGATCTACATCTGCACCTGCTCCGTATAAAACAGCAACTAGCGCACCTATACTACTTCCTGCTATTAAATCTATAGGAATATTATGCTTTTTTAAAACGGAAATTACACCAACATGTGCAAATCCTCTTGCACCTCCTGAACCTAATGCTAAACCAATCTTCGGTTCCAAGTTGTTTCCCCTCCAATTAAACTCTTTGGTCTAAAATTGAATTCCAACAACGTATATTTAAATGTACAAGTTTTTAATACATATATTACTATCTTATTTCCTACTCGGTAGTCTTACTACAATTAGACAAAAATCTATGTTTATAAGTTATTCTTTGGAGGTTTATATGTGAAAAAAAGTTACTTCATTACCTTACTAATTTTTTTAATACTCATATTTCTGACATCAACCATTATTTTACATCCAGAAGTAGCATTTAAAGGCTCAATAAGAGGATTAAATATGTGGTGGGGAATCGTTTTTCCTTCCCTTCTTCCATTTTTCATTTTAAGTGAGCTTCTAATTTGTTTTGGAATTGTTCAATTTATCGGTGTTTTTCTAGAGCCAGTAATGAGACCTTTATTTAGAGTTCCAGGAGTCGGGGCTTTTGTTTGGGCTATGGGGATGGCATCAGGTTTTCCTTCAGGTGCAAAACTATCGGCTAAACTGTATAAAGATGGAGAATTAACAAAATTAGAAGCAGAACGACTTAATTCCTTTACAAATTCGTCAAATCCATTATTTATTTTTGTTGCTATATCTGTTGGTTTTTTTCATAATGCAAAAGTCGGACTTGTTCTTGCCATCAGTCATTATTTATCAAACGCTATTGTAGGCCTCATTATGAGGTTTTATGGAAGAAACCAACCTAACTATTCTCGTAAAGAAAGAATCCATTATAACCGCTTTAAATACGCTTTTAAAGTTATGCATGAAAAACGGTTAAGTGAAAAAAGACCGATTGGAAAATTATTAGGGGACGCAATTGCTTCTTCTGTGCAAACATTATTAATGATTGGTGGATTTATTATCGTTTTCTCTGTTCTTAATATGCTTTTAATTGAAATTGGATTTATATCGAATGTCGGAAAAATCATTGCATATTGCTTTTCACATTTAAATCTTAATCACAATTTATCAACACCGTTTTTATCAGGATTATTTGAAATTACTTTAGGATCTAAATTAGTCAGTGAATTAGGCAATAGTACATTATTGCAGCAAGTGGCTTTAACTAGTTTTATTTTAGGATTTGGTGGTTTTTCAATACAAGCACAAGTAGCAAGTATTATTTCTGAAGTGAAATTAAGTATTAAACCATATTTAATCGGTCGAATTTTACAATCTGGAATCGCACCCTTATTAGCAATTATCTTGTGGAAGCCACTTTATCTTAACCAATTAACTTCAAATGCTTCTAATACTACTTTACCTGTCATAAAGATTTTTACAGAGAAACAGTTAAATTTCGAATCATTCATTTCAACAGGATCATTCGTAACTTTAATTTCTCTTTACATTTATGTCATCATCTTAATTTATAAACTGTATATAAAAAAGTTATCTTCTTGAACTTTTTGATAAAAAAGAAACCTCTAGTTTAAATTAAACTTGAGGTTTCAAAAATTTTTCAGTTAATGCGCTATTTACACAATCTGGTACTAAATCTTTTACATTCCCACCATATTTTGCGACTTCTTTCACGATTGAAGAGCTTAGGAATGAATATTGATTATTTGTCATGACAAAAAACGTGTCAATTTCATCTACTAATTTTTTGTTCATTGCTGTAATTTGCATTTCGTATTCAAAGTCTGATACTGCTCTTAAGCCCCTTAATATTGCAGAAGCGTTTATTTTTTTTGCATAATCCATCAATAGACCACTAAATGAATCAACGCGTACATTTGGAATCGCACTAGTAGCTTCTGTAATTAATGCTGTTCTTTCATCTAATGTAAATAAAGAATTTTTAGCTGAGTTATTTAATACGACAACAATTACCTCATCAAACACTCTTGCTCCACGTTTAATAATATCTAAATGTCCTAAAGTAATTGGATCAAAACTTCCAGGACAAACAGCAATACGTTTCATTTTTTACCCCCTAATAATTACTCCATACAAATATGATACACTGATACGCCACAAATTCCATATTTTTCTGATTTTGTTCGTACAAATTTCCCTATTTTTTCAGGTAATTCAACATCAGTAGCATGTTCTACTAAAATTGTTCCATCTGATGCAAGTAGATTTTTTTCATCAAATGTTTCGATTAATGATACGATTTGTTGCTTTTTATAAGGGGGATCTAAAATAATTAAATCAAATTGGATCTCTCTTTTAATAATCGCTTTAACAGCTCTCTCGGCGTCATTTCGATAAACCTCAGCACGATCAGTTAGATTACAAGTAGCCAAGTTTTCTTTAATCGTCTTAATCGCCTTCATTTCACGATCTACGATAATCGCTTTTTCAATCCCTCTACTTAATGCCTCAATTGAAAGTCCGCCACTTCCACCGAACAAATCCAATACAATACCACCTTCAAAGTAAGGGCCAATTATATTAAACATTGCTTCTTTTACTTTATCGGTTGTCGGTCTAGTACTCATTCCAGGTACTGCCTTTAAACTTAATCCTTTATTTTTCCCTGATACTACTCTCATTAATTTACACCTACTATATATTTCGATTTACGAAAATATCCTATCATAATTTCATTAAAACAAAAAACATTTCTTTCCATATTCTCCTACTAATGTATAAAATCATCCACTTTGGAAATAATTAATTTTAACAACATCTCAGTTGATGTTGTTGCCAACCGCGGAGAAGACTTACGTTTCCCCATAAGTTCTTCCTCCGGTTTCTCCTCTCCCTTTGCCTTCTTTTAAGTGATTACACTTTAATAAGAGGGGCCCTGCAATTGCGGGGTTTTTTTTTATGCTCTTATCCTGTAGAATAAATGTTGCATTTATTACCAACTTTGTTTGAAATACTCGTAAACTATTTACGTTTTTTAGGGGGAACAAAACATGATCCAACGTATGATTGAAATTGGAGAAGGATACTCAGATTTATATGAACTTTTTGAAATTGCTAAATCGCAAAAAGATAGAGTTAAATTTTTACTTAAATTAACATCAGAAAACAAAGGATCAAACTGTTGTTCCTTTGCTGTTATCTTAAACCCTACTTCTATTGGCGAATTCCAGCCAATATATTATTGTAGAGAAGGAATTACATTAAAGGAAGATTCAATTACAAAACGTGAATTGTTGTTTGAAGAATTAGCTACAACTTTAAACAAAGAAATCATCACATTACAAATTAGACACTCAAGCTCATTTCATGAAAATGATTTATTCCACCAATATATTATCGGAATTTTACGCTTAAATCATTTAATTCCACCAATGAAATAACTAGAACTAGATTGACTAATCCCTAATATTCCAATAAATAACGAATAATAGGGATCGTTTTTCCTATTCAATCTTCTACCACAATAAAAACGATTGAACGGCTTTTAATTCAGATCGGTTATCCCTTCTAAATTAACTATCCATTCAATCGTTTTTAATCTACTTGATAGTCATATTCCTTTGCTTCGTCTGGTTTCGCATTTTCATACTCAGTCTTAATAAAAGGTTTATATGACAATTCAATTCGTTTTACAAAATGAAATTTTTTCAATCTCTCTATTGTTCGATCTATATCATCCATATTGCAATATAGGACTACGTATTTCAAACGTTTAGAGACAAAGTGAATATTTCCAAATTTACGTAACATTTTTGCTTGTTTTAATGATTGTAAATAAATAATAATACCTTGTCTTTGCACGAACATAGCTTTCTCCTTTAAAAATCCGTTAGAAATAGAATATCATATCCCAAAATTCTTTTGCAACGAAACTTTCATAAATAGTTTTTAGAAAGGATTGAAAATTATGTTAGAAGATGTTTGGGAGCAATTTTTTAAATGTATTATAAAGGATAAACAAATTAATCATTTTTCAACCAAACAAGTTTGTGGCGTTTATTTCCTATATATTCAATCAGAGTGTCAACAAACAGAAGAGTCGATCAAAAAGTTACTGATTGAATGTTCTAAAACGATTACAGAACAGTTTAAACTAATTTACCGAATTGAATTTATTCGTAATGAAAATAATCATTTCGTATTTAAACATCGATTTTACGTTCCGAATAAAAAAATGTTTTGTTGCGGAAATAATTGCGCTAATTGTACTAGGTTCAGAAAATGAATTTTATAAAAAAAAGACTCATTTTTAAATAATGAGCCTTTCTATATGATCTTTTACCTCGTTTTACATCCACACTTTCCACCTGTTCCACATCCGCCAGTACTACATCCTCCACCTGTATTTACGAAGAATGGATTACCCGCAGGAACCTTTACAGAAGGCGAAACAGCTTGAGCAATTAAATAGCTAGTCTCATCTAAAAGTAATTGAATTTGATCTTCCGCTTGCTTAAAGGCAGCAATTGTATCGTTTAATTGCAGTTCTCTTTTAACTTCACTCATTTGTTTTCGAATTTCTTTATAATCCGGATGATATTTTCCAAATCGCAAAACATCCTCATATAAATCCTTCGTCTTCATAAAACGGCTAATAATTTCTTGGGCTGTTTTATCATTATTTAGTGCAATATATGAATTTCGATACTGATCTGCAACATCCGATTGCACGATCATTGAAGCAATTTCTTCTGAGACTGTTATAAGTTGCAAGGTTTCCATTGTTGCATACATTTCCTCACACCTCCAAGAATAAACTATATCACATTTAATTGCTTAAATAAAAGAACCTGCCTAAGCTTTTATATGTTCGGAAATATTAAATTCTTTTATCTTCCATTTACCATCTTTAAATTCAATAAAATTTGCACAAGCATTTTTTAAGGTTGTCCTAAAATTAACTTTCTCTGGATCAATCGCGTGTAGAATTGCCTTAATTGTATGAGAATGTGCAACAATTACAATTCGTTTACCTTCATAATTTTGAGCAATGTCTTTTAATGCACTAAAAGCTCGATCCATTAACTCTTCATTTGTTTCCATTCCTTCTACATTATTATTATAAATGTTTTCATGAACATCGGAAATAGGTTTTCCGCTAGCCTCACCAAATTCTCTTTCTAGAAATCGTTCATCCTCTATTATTTCATCAATTTTAGAGAACTCTGCTATTGCCTGTGCCGTTTGTTTCGCTCTAATTAATGGACTTGTAATAATGGAATCCCACTTTTGATCACTTAAAAACAATGCACTATCATTCGCCTGTTGTTTACCTATTGTATTTAAAGGAATATCTTCTCTACCTTGAATTATATTATTTAAATTCCAATCAGTTTGTCCATGTCTTACTAAACAAATTTCTGTCATAACTACTACTCCTTTTTAAAACTTGCTTTCTTAATTGTAGCAAAAAGCTATGACAGATTGAACTATTATACTTATCTAATCTTCCTTTGATTCAGAATCAGAGGAATCACTACTAGTACTTTGTTGATCCTTTAATACATGGAACATGTCAATCATAAACGATGCCATCTGTACTTGATTTGACAATTTATCAACTCGTTGTGGAATAGTTTTACCAAAAAACTCAAGGGAAGCCAGTCTAAACTCATCAGTAAGCTCAGGATTTCTAGCAAGTTTTCGATACCATTTTGGTTGTTGTCTTATAAATTTCAAATAATCTTCTTCACTCTGAAGAAATTCCAAAACATCTTTTCTCACTTGAGATCTCCTCAATCCTGTCTAAAATTAAATTGCTGTGAAGCTGGCTTTTCTTCTCTTTGATTGGTTGAAGTAACAGGAGACTTAAATTGTGATATAAGCTGTTGGATATTTGTTAAAGTAGAGTTTACATTTGTTAAATGACCTTGAATTTGATCAGGGTCTAGATTTTTTACAAAAGAAATTACTTTTCCAACATATCCTTCTTCCGTCTGTTCTGTTTTGGCAGTTTTCTTTTTTGATTTTGTCTTATTGTCACTTCTATATTCATCAAACATTTCATGTTCTTCACCTTTGAAATACCAATCTTCAAAAAATTGTTGCCATGTTTTTTTACCAGTTTTTACTTCCTCACGAAGTTTTGGGTGTTCCATAACGAATTGCCTAAATTGTTCGATAGATGGACGATTTTTTTCATTTCCCATTCATATCACTCCAATTAAAAGCATTTACTACAAAAGTATGTCTTTCGTATAATTTTGTGCTTGTATGGAAATAAAAAAATCAAGCACAAACTTTCGCTTTTGCTTGATTTCGTCATTATTTTATAAAATTTTGGGTGTAATATTTATTAAAAGCTCCAACTCCAAGTGTCGTATATTCTTTTTTATACATATTTACTCGATGACCTTTACTATTAATCCAGCCAAATACAGATGCTATACCATCTACATAATTTGCGGATATATTTTCGCCTGCAATTCTATATGGAACATTTGCATCATTTAGACGATCAGCTAAACTACCATATAAATTAGAATAGTGATCAAAATATTTATTTTGAACCATATCTTTACTATGTCCTAAAGCTACTTTAGCAGCAGCAGCATTCCAACTTAACGTACTTAATTTCATTCTATTACGATAAACATTGGTTAAATTAAATATCTGTCTTTCTTCTTCGCGATCAACAATTGCTTCTTGCAATGTATTTAATTTTTTTGCATTTATTAAATTACCACTATAAATTAACTCGTACGGTTTTTGCTTAACTAAAGTTTCTGGTGATAAATATCGAACGCCTAATAAACTTCCGGTAAAACGGTCAAAATAAAGTTGAGCAAAACAATTATTTAATGAAACAAGTGGACGTTCATGTAAATCGGTTGTCGATAATTTAAATGTGTATTGATTACTTAATATCGAAAAAGAGACTTTATCATGTAATGCTACATTATCCATTGTTTCTTCATAATGACTCCCCATCACAAATGGGGCTATATCAACTTTATTACCTGCAACAAAAATGGTTACAACTTTGCCATTAAGTACACCAAATTGAGTATACTTTGTCGTATACTTATCATAGACAAGCCAATTGTAGTCATATTGAGAAGGAACCTTTCTTGATGGTTTACCAAAAGTGTTTAAAATTTCTTGTTCACTTTTACCAATATATTGAGAAACCGCGAATGTAACATTTTGAGTACTTGCATTTTCGATCATTGGCATATTCACTTCTTCTACCTTTTTAAATTGTTTAAATGATGAAAAATTGGTGATCCAATCTTGAATAAGTGGACTGAACATAAAAACTGTTATAAAACTTATTGTAAAAAAGAAAAGCTTTATAAGCTTTACCATTTAGATCTTCCCTTCCCAATTGTTAACTCTATGTTTATATATCCATTGTAGCCAAATTATTCAAAAAAATATATAAATTAGTTAAAATACATTTATCAGCTTTTCATTGCTAATTATTGTCATAGATAATATTATATTAATAGGGATTTTTTCAAAGTAATATAGGGGGTAATAACATGAAGTTTGAAAATACAAATTTAGAAAATCATGTATTAAATGTAAATTTATTAACAGAAATCATGGAAGAATTAGGCTTTGTCCTTGCCGGCCAATGGGATTACGAAAGAGTAACTTACGATTATAAATTTGAACAACGTAATGAAATCTACTACTTACGAGTTCAAGGTTACGCAGTAGAAGGACATGTAGAGTCAAGTAAAGGTAAAATCCAATTACTTACTCCACTTTTAGGTAAATACTATTATCCTCACGGTGTAGAGTATGGAGAAGGCGAAAGCTTCCCTGAAAGTATCGTTGAAAAAAGTAAAGACTTACTTAAAAAAGCTGAAGAGCAAATTTCTCTAGTTAGCAAGTTCATTATTCTATAATTATTAAAAAGAGTGAGTAAAAAGAAGTACAACTTCTTTTACTCACTCTTTATTTATTCCTTAAAATCCTAAAACAGCTTTAATAACTGAAGTAGTTTCTCCACCTTCGTAGAAAACATATAGTAAACAATAAACGACTACACCTGTAATTGCAGTAAAAAACCAAATAACACTAGTAATAGGTCCAATTTTTTTGTGTAGTTTTAATTTGTTTTTAAATCCTGAAATAATTGATACTAGACCAAATACTCCGCCGGTTGTAGCTAAGAATATGTGGAAAAATAAAAATATATGATAATACAACTTTAAACTTTTTGGTCCCCCAAAAGAAGTATTTCCGATAAAGATTGTTCTAGATGCATATACAATGAAAAATGAGAGTGCAAAGACTCCAGCAAAGAACATAACCTTCTTATGTCCCTCTATATTTCTTTTTGCAATAAGATACCAGCCGATTGCAACTAATATGGCACTAATTACAATAAAGCTTGTACTTATTGTTGGTAAAATCGGTAAATTCAAAATTTCCACCCCTACGATTTTTTAAGTAATAATGGATTACTACTAATTGGATCAATTTTATTTCCATTTTGTTCTCTTTTAGCCCATTTGAAAAAATTATAACCAATAACAGATCCATAAACTATTTCCTGGATAATTTTCATGATCACTCCGCCAACCTGCTGATCTTCCCTTGCTGACATAAAGTTAAATACTTCCGGACCTGAAATATTTAATGATTTTAGTAAATCCGGTGATACGCAAAGTTCCATTGCTTTACTCCATAAAACTGGATCATTGTAAGTCGCGTAAAATGGATGTCCCGCAAAAATAATAAGAGCACATGCTGGTGTTAATAAAATACCATTTCCAAACATATAACCGATCTTTTGGATATCAGAAAGTGTTTGTCTCTCAGGTATGCTATTAATTACAGGAAACCACATAAATACTGCCATGAAAAATAATACATTTGTAAATAAGAAATGATAGACATTATTCGTTTTTACAGTATCAAGTACTAATGGATAATGATAAATCGAAAATACTACATTAAATATTAATAAAGCAATTAATGGTTTTGTAGCAAGACTAAAAAACGAATTAACGAATTTGGGTTTAAGTATGATACTCCATAACCAATTTGGAATTCCATTAATAAGAAAGATTGGTGCAACTAAGTATAATAGTGCCATTTCAATCATATGGGCACTAAAAATTATATGTCCAATTAAATCGATTGGACTGCCTTGTGCTGTATAAACTAATAAAATTCCAATAACGAAATAAACCATTTGTTTAGTCTTTGTATCATGGTTTTTATCTTTATATTTATTAATTATGTAAAAATAACCAAAAACGACTAAAACTAAAAACACAAATAAATATGGACTCCAAAGTGCTTTAAACCCGAACATCCCTAAGCTAATCATGAATGCACACCCTTTAATTATTCTATTCACACTTCTTATTTTTACCTAATGTTTAAATTAATATTGGACGATGTAAATCAATTGTAGATTTAAAAACTATAATCAAAATTTTACAAAGACAAAAAAATTTAAACATTACTTCTATCATATAATATTTAAAGAAATTATCCAAACTATTATACTACTAAATTATATAACAGTAATAACAGTTTATTCAAATTAAAATACGATTTGAAAGCCTTTATCAATTTTAAATGATGTGAATGAAAAAAAGCTGCTCTTTAATGGTTCAATAAGCAAAATTAACACATTAAATCACAGTAAAAAGAGCATCGAATTGACATCAATGCTCTTTTTCTTGTTCATCGTTACAAAGCTGTATAGCTATCTCTTTTTTCCATCCTAAAAGGCGAGTCCTAAAAACTCCAATCACTTTCCTTCTATTGATTCATTTTCACTAGGTTTTGATACTAGTAAAGCCAATGCAGCAGCCAAAAACCCAGCGGTCAGTTTGCCGACAATCAGTGGAAGAACAAAATCCTTCTCAACACCTGCGACAAACCCTAAGTGACTGCCAAAAACAAATGCGCCGCTCACGGCAAAAGCAGTATTTATGACCTTCCCACGGTCATCCATCTCATGCATTGTTGCAAACATAGGTATGTGATGGGCGAAGGAAGCGATGAATCCACCTAATGCTTGCTGATTCATTCCCAACTTATGTCCGAGGAATACAAAAGGCTTCTTTAATACTTTTACTAATACAAAAACAAACGGAAACGCACCAGAAAGTATGATGGTTATTTTTCCAACTGTTACAAAGCCTTCCGAAAGAGGCATCATACCTGGAATAATAACGAAACCCGTTAAAGTTTTAATGATGATCGCTATAAGACCGAGGATAATAATAATTTCAATTCCTTTACCAAACCATTTAAAACAACGAATCATCACCGATTGAGCCGTTAGCATGCCAAAGCCAATTAATATTGAAATTAAAATGGATGGAAATAAATTTTTCAGCATCCATATAAAGCCAAAACCTGCAACAAATCCTCCCGCTAAACATCCAATTGGAATAGTCATTAGCCCAATTAATATTCCTTTAGCAAAAAAAGGATGATCTTTTTTTTGAACGATACCTAAAGCAACCGGAATGGTAAATACAATAGTTGGCCCCATCATTGTTCCTAAAAAGACCCAAGAAAAATTAGCAGCATCACTCGATTGAGCCATTTCAATTGCTAATGAGTATCCACCCATGTCAAGAGCTAAAAACGTGGATGAGAACATCGATGGATCTGCTCCAAGAAATTGGTATACAGGTGATACAACCGGTGTTAACCACTTTGCTAATACAGGAGATAAAGAAATCATTCCTAACATTGAAAGAGCAAGTGGTCCCATGGATTGGAAGGCTTCCTTAAACTTTTGTCCGACTCCATACCGATTACCCATCAAATAATCGATTGCCCCTAGAACCATGAATCCAGTCATAATATATAAGATCATTTCATTCATATCAAAAAGCCCCCAATCAAATAAAGATCGTCTTGTATAAAACATGATGACCTATTCAATAGTATTTATATAATAATGAATAGCTTATAAGAATGGAAAATGTTCATCTCCATTCTCACATGCCTTAACAACTTCGATTAATCTTCTACAATCATTAATTCTTTTGGAAACTTCGTTAATACTTCATACCCACTATCCGTTATGACTACATCGTCTTCGATTCGAATACCACCGAGGTTAGGATGATAAATCCCAGGTTCAATTGTAATGACCATGCCTGATTTCAGTAACCCATCATTAACATCATTTATAGAAGGTGCCTCATGAATGTCAATTCCTAGACCATGTCCGATTCGATGAGGAAAAAAATCACCGTAGCCAGCTGCCTGAATAACACGTCTTCCAAAGAGATCTACATCACCAATCCTTGTTCCAGGTTGAGAAGCTTCCAGCCCCTCAAGATTAGCCTGTAAAACTGTCTGATAGATTCTAACTAGTTCGTTATTAGGATGACCATACATGACTGTTCTTGTGATATCAGAGCAATACCCCTTATATTTCACTCCTAAATCAAATAAGGCTGTATCTCCTTTTTTTAACTTATTGCCCCCTGAAGCTCCATGAGGGTTACTTGAATTTTGGCCAAACAAAACAATGGGAGAGAATGACATTTCTTTAATCCCTTTTTTCTTTAATTCAAATTCAATTTTTCCTACAACTTCAAGTTCTGTAATACCATCTTTTAATGCTTTTATACCAACTTTTACCCCATAATCAGCAAACGCAGCGGCTTCCCGTAATATTTCAATTTCATTAGCATCTTTTACTAGACGCATTTCAGTAAGGATAGAATCTAGTGATGCAAACTCTACTTCACCAAAAATCTGTTGCAGTTTTTCAATGTAAAAATAAGAGATATCATGTTTCTCAACTGCAAATTTTTTCATTTTGTTTCTATTTTCAATCAAGTGACCAACAAGTTCCCACGGGTGATCGGAATCTGTGTAACTTAAGATTGAGTGTTTCCAGCCTGCTTCCTTTATCATTGGAACTTCCATTGCTGGTGTAATAATAATGGGTTCATCATTTGGGAAGACAAAAATACCTATCAATCGTTCGTGTGGATTGTAATCAAAATTAGACAAATAAAAAATATTATGGCGTGATGTAACCAAGCCACCTGGAATACCTTGTTTTTGTATAAATGTTTGTACTTCTTGCAATCGATCGTTCATGTTCATTTCCCCTTTAATAGATGGTTAATTAGACATGAAGTATAGAAGCAAGTTTTGTGCCAATATTAATATATATTATTTAGAGAATTGATTGGAAAATAATGTAGAATTTTTTAGACACTGTTCAGTATAAAGTGTCTATATATTTAGACAGTTGTGATTTGAGGCCGAGGGGTATGAAAAAAAATAGCATTTATTAATGATCCCTATATACGGATTTTAGGAAGATTCTAAATCAGCCCAGGAGTTTTAAACTCTTCTGGACTAATTTAGTCGTTAGGCTTTTAGTTTTTATAGCTCTATGTTTAATTTTTTCATTTTATTGTATAAAGTAGCTCGAGATATTCCTAGTTTCTTTGCTGCCGCTTGTTTGTTCCCTTTCACTGTTTGAATGACTTCAATGATTTTATTTCTTTCAAAATCCTTTAGATCATCTTGCAAGGAGTCATCGTAACCAGGCGATAACACTGTAGATTTTAATAGCTTTGGCGGTAAGGCTTCACTAGAGATGGTTCCTTGTTTCGAAAGTAATACTAATCGTTCAATAACATTCCTCATCTCTCGAACATTTCCTGGCCAATTGTATTGTAATAAGGTAGAAGTTACCTCTGGATCAACGATTTTAATCGTTCGATTGTATAATATTGAAAACTCATAGATAAATTGATGAAGGAGTCCCATTATGTCTTCTTTTCGTTCTCTTAATGGTGGAATCGTAATCGATAAAATGTTAAGACGGTAGTATAAGTCTTCTCGAAAAGTATTCGCTTCAACCATTGCCTCTAAATCCTTATTTGTAGCTGCAATGATTCGGCATTGAGCTGTTAGCTGCTTTGTACCTCCAACACGATAAAACGTTTTATCTTGCAATACTCTAAGTAACTTTACTTGCATATCCAACGGTAAGTCACCTATTTCGTCTAGAAAAAGTGTTCCTCCATACGCCAGCTCTAGTTTTCCTTTTTTACCTTTTACATCCGCACCAGAGAATGCTCCTTTTTCATAGCCAAAAAATTCACTCTCAAACAATGATGGTGTTATCGCGCCACAATTTACAGCAATGAATGGAGAAGATGACCCACGATAAAAATGAATCGCTTTTGCAAAGACTTCTTTCCCGACACCAGTTTCACCAAGTAATAAAATATTCGCATTCGTTTCAGACATTTTCCTAGATAATGAAACTGTTTCTTTCATCAATTGGCTTGAGCCTTTAATTTGTTGAAAAGAATCGGGAGATAATTGCAGTCTTGAAACTTCCTTCTGCAAATGAAAAATTTTGGAGGAAGCATTCAAAAGTTCTTGATTCATCATCACTTGACTCGTAATGTCAGTTTCAGCAGCAACTGCACCAACAATTCGATTGTTGATAAAGATTGGACTGCTATTAATCATAACAAATAGATCTTCACGCGGTTTATGTTGTTTATGGCGAAAAGATTGACCTGTCGCCATTGTAACTTTATTTAATAACATATCTTTTGGAAAAAAATCCTCCATGTTATTCCCAATAATTTCTTCTTTAGGAATTGAAAAGATTTTTTCAGCACCTTGAGTCCAAACTACAGTTTTTCCAGCTTCATCTACAATCGAGACTGAAGCATCCATTGTATCAATCATCGATTTAAAATAGGCCTCTATATATTGATAAGATTCAAACACTTTAGAAACTAAATCACAAGAAGTAATATAGCCTTTAATTTCACCTTCTTCATCTGTTAAAACGACAACTTCTGATGTTTGTATTTCTTGAATCACGTCTTGAATAGCTGCTTTTTCATTGATAATACCTGCTTTTTTCCAATAAAATTCAATGTTTTTATCTTTAAAATAAAGATACTCATTTTTCGTTAACATCCAGACATCACTATGATGCTGATTAAATATATATGCTGCTTCATTATTATTTTCCATATTAGAGTGCAAAGTAAAATTTGTTTTCATCAAATCTTCTATACTAGGAAGCAGATGTTTCATGAATATATCACCGCCTAAATATCCTTTTTTCATTTTACTCTATCACTTTAACGAGTTTGTGTCATAGTTAATATCATTTTGAAATGAAAAAAAGCTGCAGTTACGCAACTTTTGATCGGTACATAATGGAGTAAACTAGCCAAAATTTGAATGGTTCTTCCTCTTAACAGATTCATGAGGAAGTATACCAGCGAAATTTTGAATGGTTCTTCTCTTTACAGGTTCATGAGGAAATATACCAGCGAAATTTTGAATGGTTCTTCCTCTTAACTGGTTCATGAGGAAGTATACCAGTGAAAAATTGAAAGGTTCTTCCTCTTAACAGGTTCACGAGGAAGTTAACCAGTGAAAAATAGAAAGGTACTTCCTCATAACAGGTTTTAGTGGAAATCGACCAAAATTTGGCGTAGTTGACAAGCTCATTTTTTAACACTTTGAAAATATCCCCTAAGTTACAAAGGTACTATTTCCTTTTCCTACTTTTATACCTTACAGATCTTCTCAATCATCATTTTCACGATTTAAATCGATTTCCTAAATATCTTTTCTTATACATCTTGCCTTGATCTGGTATATCTAAGAAACCTTGTGTGCCCCAAACGATATGCTCTGTTAATTTATCAATACTCCCACTTAAATCCACTTTTTCTTCCATTTCAATATCATCATCTTTAGGAATATCCATATCCATCATTGAATCATCCTTTCCATTTTACTGTTCAACCAAAACGGATTAAATTTATGTCTTCTTTATAGTTTTCTTCCACAAATCATTCTTATACGAATAAAAATGTAGTTGAAATGGACATTTGGCTGACTGTAAGTTGTTATGTAACAACGTAACAGATAAGAATGAACATATGGGATTAGCAGCTTACAGATTTTTCATATGCAAGATACACTATAAAAAAAAGGAAGTGAATAAAATTCACTTCCCTTTTCACATCATAACCAGATTAATGTTAAGAATGTTAATAGTGTAATTGCAGCAACTGTAACTCCTGAATATAAGAAGAATGCAGGTACGCTATGTCCTTTATTTTTCATATGCATGAAATAATAAAGTTGGAACACTAATTGTACTACAGCTAAAACTAAAATAAATGGAACTGTGAAATATGGATCCATATGTTCACGGTAAATTACTGCTGCAAATGATGCAAGCGTTAATATAATCATTAATGCGAAAGAAATTAATTGATGTTTCATTTCTTCAGCATGTTTACGACGGTGATACTTCAGTTCAACTTGATTTCTTTGATGAGAGTTTGTATTTGCACCCATTTCCTTATCCCACCATTCCCATTAAGTATACTACTGTAAAGATGAAAATCCATACAACGTCGATGAAGTGCCAGTATAAACTAGCAACATAAAACTTAGGAGCGTTGAATAAATTTAAACCTCTTCCAGCGTTTCGAAGCATTAAAGTAGTGATCCATAGTAAACCAACAAATACGTGAGCACCATGAGTACCTACTAATGTATAGAATGAAGAACCAAATGCACTACTCTTAATTGTAAAATGATATTCGTGCATATAGTGTTTAAATTCGTAAATTTCTAATAATAAAAATCCTAGACCTAATAAAACTGTAATTCCTAACCATAACATCATCTTTTTGTGTTCAAAATTTTTCATGTGATACATAGCATAAACACTTGTAAGAGAAGATGTTAAAAGTAACATTGTAGCAATGAATACTAATTTTGGTTCGAACATTTCTGCAGCACTTGCTCCACCAGCAGTAGAGTTTCTTAATGCTAAGAAAGTACCAAATAATGATGCGAATAATACAGTTTCTCCACCAAGAAATAGCCAGAATGCTAAGAACTTATTTTTACCTTCTTCTGTAGCTTTTTCAGGGTTATGAGGAAACGTTTCAGCTGTAAATTTTTGATTCATTTCCATTATGCCTTAACCCCCTCATCAGCTAAGTCTTCTTTATGGATATGATATCCATGATCATCAATCCATGAACGTAAGAACATAGATCCGAATGTGATTACTAATCCAAGAATTAGTACACCAACTGCTGTATGGTTTTTAAGTTGGTCATTATACATCGCACCAAATGAAGCAATGAATAAGCCCATTGACATGATAAACGGTAAAATAGATGAGTTTGGCATATGAATATCACCTAATGGTTCAGCAGGTGTCATTTTGCCGTCTCCTTCCATTTTTTCTACCCATAAAGCATCTAATCCACGTACATATGGAATTTGTGCAAAGTTATATTCTGGTGCTGGAGAAGAGATTGACCATTCAAGTGTACGACCTACACCCCATGCATCTGCTTCTGCTTTTTCACCTTTAAATGCTGTATAAATAACATTGATTAATAAAACGATTGTCGCAACTGCCATGAACATTGCTCCACAAGTACTAATTAAGTTACCTGTATCTAAGCCTTGTCCTGGTAAATATGTAAAGTAACGACGAGGCATACCCATTAATCCTAAGAAATGTTGGATAAAGAATGTTAAATGGAAACCGATAAAGAATAAGAAGAACGTAAGTTTACCTAATTTTTCATTTAGCATTTTACCAAACATTTTTGGCCACCAATAATGTGCACCAGCAAAGATACCAAATACTACACCACCTACGATAACGTAGTGGAAGTGAGCTACTACGAAATAACTATCATGGAATTGATAGTCAGCAGGAGCTGCTGCGTTCATGATACCTGTTACCCCACCAAGTACGAACGATGGGATAAATGCTACAGACCAAAGCATTGGCGTTGTAAAACGAATTTGTCCGCCCCACATCGTTAATAACCAGTTAAAGATTTTAACCCCTGTAGGTACTGCAATTGCCATTGTTGCAACTGCGAAGATTGCGTTTGCTACTGCACCAAGACCATCAGTAAACATGTGGTGAGCCCAAACCATGAATCCTAAGAAACCAATTAATACTGTAGCGAATACCATTGAAGAATATCCGAATAATCTTTTCTTAGAAAATGCCGGGATGATATCTGAGAAGATACCAAAAGCTGGTAATACAAGAATGTATACCTCTGGATGTCCGAAAATCCAGAATAAATGTTCAAAGATCATTGAGTTTCCACCTAAAGATGCATCAAAGAATGCTGTTCCAAATAGGCGGTCAAACATTAATAACGCTAACCCGATTGTTAATGCCGGGAACGCAAATAAAATAAGTGCTGATGTTACAAATACTGTCCATGTAAATAGTGGCATACGCATGTAAGTTAACCCTGGAGCACGCATGTTAATAATCGTTGCTAAGAAGTTAATACCACCGGCTAATGTACCAATACCTGAAACCTGTAGACCTAATAAGTAGAAGTCTACACCATGTGATTTACTTTGTAGAGCTAATGTTGCATATGATGTCCAACCTGCATCAGGTGCACCACCTAAGAACCAACTTAAGTTTAAGAAAACTCCTCCGAAGAAAAATAACCAAAAACCTAAGGAATTTAAAAACGGGAATGCTACGTCACGGGCACCAATTTGTAAAGGTACTACCGCGTTAAAGAATGCAAAGATCAACGGCATCGCCGCTAAGAAAATCATTGTTGTACCATGCATTGTTAATACTTGGTTGTAAGCGTCACCAACTAAAAAGGTGTTGTCTGGCTTTATTAATTGTATACGAATAAATAACGCTTCCATTCCACCAACTAAGAAAAAGAATCCGCCTGCAATTAAATACAGGATGGCAATTTTCTTATGGTCGACTGTCGTTAAGTAGTCCCACAATAGTGGTTTCTTTTTCGCTACAGAACTCACAGTATTACCCCCTTTACTTCATATCCATTAAATTATTTTGCAATTTTTAAGCTAGTTAAGTATGCAGTTAATGCATCAATCTCATCAGATGATAAATCACCATATTTACCTGTCATTAGGTTACCTGGCTTCATAGCTTCTGGATTAGTTAACCATTTTTTTAAGTTAGCTTCATTATTTTTAGCAATACCAGCAACCATATCACGATCACCGAAGTTAGCTAAGTTTGGAGCAAGTCTTGCAGCAGGTGGTCTTGTATCATTTGCATCTGCAGCATGACAACCAATACAGCTTTGTTTGAAGATTTTTTCACCTTCTTGAGCTTCAGCTGTTACAGCTTGACCTTTTTGATTTTTCATATCTGCTAACCACGTATCATAGTCAGCTTCACTTACTGCTTTTACTTTAAATTGCATTAATGAATGTGAAGGACCACAAAACTCTGCACAGAATCCATTATATGTACCTTCTTTATCCGCTGAAAGCCACATTTTGTTTTCACCTTCAACGTTTGTATCAATTTTACCTGCTAATGCTGGAACCCAGAATGAGTGTTTGATATCTTGACCTTTAAGGTTTAAGATAACTTTTTTACCAACTGGGATAATCATGTCTTGTGAAGTCACAATTTTTTGATTCGGATACTCGAATTCCCACCAGAAAAGATGAGCATTTACATTAATTACAATTGCATCCTTTTTCTTCTCATCTTTTGCTATTTGCTTCTCATCCGAAAGCTTAAACGTTTGTGACACTGTTGGTACTGCTAATACGATAAGTAAAATAACAGGAATAATCGTCCAAAGAAGCTCTAAAGTATGGCTACCTTCTACTTGCTTTGGAATAATATTCTCTTGATCTTTACGGTAACGATATTTCACGATTACGTAAAGGAAAAGAACTGTTACAACAGCAACAACGAATACCATGATCAACGTACTTAGCTTCATAAGATCGTATTGCATTTTTGCTACTTCACCTTGAGGATTCAGTGTAGATTGATTTGCATTTCCACATGCACTCAAAATAACTGTTATCAAGGAAATTAGCGAGACTAATCGCCAATGTTTCATAAGTATACTTCCCCCTCTTTCAATTTAAAGTGTTTCATTCTTATTTAAAATAAGATTAAACAAACAATAAAAAAATCCCCCGTAATACCCCTAATTAAAACGAAATTGTAAACACAATCATTGACATATATAGAAGAGTTAAATAGTTAATGGAGTATATAAACATCAGTTTAGAGAACTTTTTATCATCCTTTTGTTTATAACAATATAATCCTAAAATAACCCATCCAATATTCAATATTGTTGCAAAAATAATAAATGGTAAACCTAGAGCTTGCATGTAAAATGGCAATGGTAATAAACATAATACCCAAATCATCACTTGACGTTTCGTCATTTCAAATCCGTAAACCACTGGTAGCATTGGAATTCCCGCTCTTTTATATTCTTCAGAACGTCTCATCGCAAGTGCTAAAAAATGCGGTGGTTGCCATATAAACATGATTAAAAACAGCATCCAAGCAATAGGATGCAAATTCGCATCGATTGCTGCCCATCCAATTAATGGGGGTGCTGCACCAGATATACTGCCTACTACTGTGTTTAACGTGTAATTACGTTTCGTCCAAAGAGTGTATAGTACGATATATGTAAATGCACCAATAAATGCATATACAACAGCCATTAAGGTTGTGAAAGCCATAAATGTAAAGCCCACAATTAATAAAAGAATACCAATCGAAATTGTAACGCTTGGTTTAATATTACCAGTTACAGTTGGTCTGTTTTTAGTTCTCTCCATGTATGGATCAATATCACGATCAATATAGTTATTGATTACACATGATCCTGCAATAATAAGTGATGAACCAATTACAGTAATAATTGCTTTTGGTAAAGAATCTAATATATCTAATCCATTTATTTGGATAGCTAACCAGATACCTGTAAAAGTTGTCAGTATATTAGAGTTTACGATCCCTATTTTCATTAAAGAAAGTAAATCTTTCTTTAGTGAACTAGAAGGATTATTAGTTTCTTCGTTATTAGAAACATTATTAGCTAATTGTTCCAAGTCAATCCTCCTCTTTTTTTACAAAACTTCATTTATTCATACCCATTTTTTAATGGTTCATAATGAGTTTTTAATTTAGACATACTTCTATTAAACTAAATATAATGAAATTTTTGTGATTAATATATGAACAAATTGTGTACGTTTCAAAAAAATTTTATCGTAAACAGTCTAGCTTTTCAATACTAAATACTATTTAATTATAAAATTAATTATTTCTATATTTTTAAAATGAATACATCCAAAGTTAAGAAAAAACAAATATTATGTCTAAATATGAAGGTTCCCTTTGAATTTTATGTCGTAATCTTATATGATATAGAAGTATTATTTGCAGAATAATTTTTTTAATAATTAATCTTTAAAATTATTATTATTTTATAAAAGTAGGTGGATGTACTTGCTACGTGTTTTAAAAGGGGTATCGTTAATAACCTCATTTATTCTTTTAATTGTTTTATTAGGTGGTGCACTCGTAACAAAGACTAATTCTGGACTCGGATGTGGAAAATCCTGGCCTCTGTGTAAAGGTCAAATCATTCCTGATCATTTAACTATTCAAACTGTCATTGAATTATCTCATCGTGCAGCGTCAGGCCTTGCCGGGATATTTGTTTTATTACTAGCAGTGCTTGCTTGGATTGTCATTCCTCATAAAAGAGAAACAAAGTTTTTAGCAATCATTTCTTGTATTTTTCTAATTGCTCAAGCATTAATCGGTGCTGCTGCAGTTGTATGGGGTCAAGTCCCAGCTGTAAAAGCAATCCATTTTGGTATTTCTTTAATTTGTTTTGCTGCTGTAGTCATGTTAACATTATTAATTTTTGAACGCGACCGTAATTACCAAAAAAATTCTTTTTATGTCGGAAAAACAATGAAATTTCATACTTACGGTTTATGGATTTATTCATACTTAGTAGTTTACACAGGTGCTCTTGTTCGTCACGAAAATGCAAGCTTAGCTTGCCCTAGCTGGCCATTATGTAGCAAAGCAAACAATGGTATTCCAACACAAGTTCATGAATGGGTTCAGATGGGACATCGGTTTGCGGCTTTTCTATTATTCGTTTGGATAATTATTGCATTTGTACATGCTTATAAATACTATCGTAATGAACGTGGCATTTATTTTGGTTGGTTTGTATCTGTAATTCTTGTTACACTTCAAGTAATTTGTGGAGCGTTTATCATTTTTACAAACTTAAACATTTATGTTGCTTTAACACATGCTAGTTTAATTTCGTGCTTGTTTGCGATTTTTAGTTTCCAATGTTTAGTTTGCACAAGAAGTAAAAGCTCAAATTCCGAGTTACTTCAAAATAAAAATATCTCCTAAAAAAAGGTATTTCTTCCACTTAATTGTAGAAGAAATACCTTTTTTTAGCGTTTAAAATGCTCGCGTAGTTGAGTTGCATTTGCGTTTTTATACTACTCTAACTACGCGATCATCCTTTACTTTTTATCTTTGCTCTAGTTCTATTAGTAAATCGCCTGTAGAAATACTTTCTCCTGACGTAATTAGAATGTCTCTAATAACACCAGTAAACGGAGATTGGACTGTAGTTTCCATTTTCATCGCTTCAGTAATAGCTAAAGTTTGACCTTTTTCAACTACTTCTCCCTTTTTAACAAGTACATTTAAGACAGTACCTGGCATTGTTGCGTTAATATGGTTTGGGTTACTAGTGTCCCCTTTTCTTTTTTGAACGACAGTAGATTTAACAGAGTAATCTTTAACGACTATTTCTCGCGGTTGACCATTTAATTCAAAGTATATAACTCTTGTTCCATCTGGTTGAGCTTGACCAATCGAGACAAGTTTTACAATCAGTGTTTTACCACGTTCAATATCTACTTTAATCTCTTCATCTAATTTCATTCCATGGAAGAAAGTAGGTGTATCAAGGACAGATAAATCACCATAGCTGTCTACATTTTTTTGATAATCCATATATACTTTAGGATATAGGCAATAAGCTAAAATATCAAAATTAGTAACCTGACGATTTAATGTCTTGAACAAATACTCCTCAACATCTTTAAAATCGATCGGCTTTAATGTCTCTCCAGCTCTTTCTGTTAATGGCTTTCTACCTTTTAAAATGATCCTTTGTAAACTCTTTGGAAATCCACCATGAGGTTGTCCTAATTTTCCTTCAAAAAACTCTATTACTGAATCAGGAAAATCGATATTTTCTCCTTTTTCATATACAGAATCTTCATCTAAATTATTTTGAACCATAAACAGTGCCATATCTCCAACTACTTTAGAAGATGGTGTTACTTTAACGACATCTCCAAATAGTTGATTTACTCTACCATACATATCTTTAACTTCTTCAAATCGGTCACCTAAACCAACACCTTTAGCTTGTTGTTTTAAGTTAGAATACTGACCACCTGGCATTTCATGTTGATAAACTTCTGTATGTGGTGAAACCATACCACTTTCAAAACTACTATAATACTTACGAACGCCTTCCCAGTAGGTTGATAACTGCTCTAGGCCGTTTATATTTAAGTTCGTCTCGTTGTTTGAATCTTTTAGCGCATAATATAAACTGTTTGCACTTGGTTGAGACGTTAATCCAGACATACTACCAATTGCGATGTCTACAACATCTACACCCGCTTCTATTGCTTTTACATATGTGTATAATCCATTTCCACTTGTATCATGAGTATGTAAGTGGATTGGTAAATCTACAGTATCTTTCAATTCACTAATTAACGTATAGGCAGCTTGAGGTTTTAATAAGCCAGCCATATCTTTAATAGCTAAAATATGTGCACCAGCTGATTCTAAATCCTTTGCAAGCTCTTTATAATACGCCAAATTATATTTTGTTCTAGTTGGGTCTAATATATCTCCAGTGTAACAAATCGATGCCTCAGCAAGCTTTCCGCTGTCTCTTACAGCATCAATTGCAACTTCCATTCCTTTAATCCAATTTAGACTATCAAATATTCTAAATACATCGATTCCAGCCTGAGCCGATGCTTCAATAAACTTTTTAACAAGATTATCAGGGTAATTTTTATATCCAACTGCATTTGATCCACGTAAAAGCATTTGGAATAATACATTAGGAACTAGTTCTCTTAAATTTAATAATCTTTCCCATGGATCTTCATTTAAGAAACGATACGCTACATCAAAAGTCGCTCCGCCCCACATTTCCATAGAGAATAAGTTAGGTAATAATTTTGACGTCTGTTCTGCCACTGTAGTTAGATCTTTAGAACGAATTCTCGTTGCTAAAAGAGACTGGTGTGCATCCCTAAACGTAGTGTCTGTAAATAAAACATTAGGTTGATTTTTTAACCACTTCGAAAATTCATCTGCGCCCAATTTATCTAGTAATTGTTTAGTTCCACTTTCTGCACTGCTAATATGCTTTACATTTGGAATAATTATTTCATCAAAAGCTGGTTTTTCTTTCACCGATATACCTGGAAATCCATTCACTGTTACATTTCCAATATAGTTCAATAATTTTGTTCCACGGTCTCTTCTTTTGGCAAAAACAAATAATTCCGGAGATGAATCTACAAATGAAGTATTATACTCACCAGACAAGAAATCTGGATGTGTTGTAACATTTTCTAAAAATGGAATATTTGTTTTAATACCACGAATACGGAATTCTTTTAAATTTCGATTTAACTTCGCAATTGCACCTTCGAATGTTAATGCATGAGTCGTTACTTTAACTAATAATGAATCATAGTAAGGTGTAATGACCGCACCTTGGAAGCTGTTACCTGTGTCTAACCTTACACCAAAGCCTCCACCTGAACGATATGCCATAATTTTTCCTGTATCAGGCATAAAATTATTTAACGGATCCTCAGTTGTTACACGTGCTTGAATCGCAAAACCAATTCTTGGAATCTCATCTTGTAATGGAATACCTACTTTATCACTATGTAAACTATTACCTTGAGCAATTAAGATTTGTGTTTGAACAATATCAATGCCTGTAATCATTTCAGTAATCGTATGTTCAACTTGTACACGAGGGTTTACCTCAATAAAATAAAAATCATTACCGGAAACTAAAAATTCGACTGTACCAGCATTTACATATTCTATTTCTTTCATCAATTGAACAGCTGCATCACAAATTCTATTTCTTAAATCTTCACTAATCGAAGTACATGGTGCGACTTCAACTAATTTTTGATGTCTTCGTTGAATTGAACAATCGCGTTCAAACAAATGAATGATATTCCCTTGGTGATCCCCTAATATTTGAACTTCAATATGCTTTGGATTTTCAATATATTTCTCAACATAAACTTCATCATTCCCAAAAGCAGCTTTTGCTTCGGACTTAGCTCGCTCGAATGCGTCTTTTAAGCCTGCATTCGTACGGACAATCCTCATCCCACGACCGCCACCACCTAGAGCAGCTTTAATAATAATCGGGAATCCATAAGTTTCACCAAATTCCTTTACATCATCCAGTGAATTTACTGGACCATCGCTCCCTGGAATGATTGGCAAATTAGCTTGAAGAGCTTGCTGCTTTGCTTTAATCTTATCTCCAAACATATCTAAGTGCCTTGAATGTGGCCCAATAAAAATAATGCCCTCTTCTTCACATCTCTCGGCAAATTTAATATTTTCTGATAAGAATCCATATCCTGGATGTATAGCATCTACATTGTTTTTCTTTGCAATTTCAATAATACCTTCAATATCTAGATAAGCATCAATTGGCTTTTTACCTTTACCAACTATGTATGCTTCGTCAGCTTTATAACGGTGATATGACCCTTCATCTTCTTTAGAATAAATACCAACTGTTCTAATTCCTAACTCTGTACAAGCTCGAAATACTCGAATGGCAATTTCGCCTCGGTTAGCAACAAGAACTTTTTTAATCTGTTTCGTGTAAGTCATTAGTAAGCCTCCTGTATGTATGAAAGATAATTATCAATAAATTAAGAATAAACTTTTTTCAAAATGCGTTTTTGAAGATTTTATAAAGTTTCTTTATGAATCTTATTTCGTATTGAAATATTCATTAAAATACCAATCATGGAAAGCATAACGATTAATGAAGTTCCCCCATAACTAACAAAAGGCAACGGAACACCCGTAAGTGGAATTAACGAAGTAACCCCTCCAATATTTACAAATGATTGAATGACGATGATTGCACTAATACCTGTAGCTAATAATGAATCAAACGAATCATTTGATCGATGAGCTATTAACAATCCTCGCCAAACAATAATAAATATACATAAAATAACTACAATTACGCCTATTAAACCTGTCTCTTCACCGATTATTGCTAGAATAAAGTCAGTATGAGGCTCAGGTAAGTAACCTAGTTTTTGAATACTTTTTCCTAATCCAACTCCTGTAAAGCCACCATTAGCAAATGCGATTAGTGAATTTACAATTTGAAATCCAATTCCTTGAGCATAGTCAAAAGGATTTCGGAATGCTAAGAATCGATTAACTTGTACATCGGTTAACCCGATTCCTAAACTGATACAAATACTAACTAATGGATATAGTAAGACGATCCCACAAAGAAATAGTAGAATTAATCGCTTAACAATAAAACCACTACAAAATGAAACGACAGCACAAGCACCTATTATTAAAATAGCCGTACCTGTATCAGGTTGTAGTCTCAATAAGATGATATAAATAGCTACTATACTCCATGGAGCAAATAGCATTTTCCAGTTTTTTGTAATTCGTTTTTGTCTTTTCGAATACCATCCTGCTAAAAGAATGATTGATCCTAATTTAATTAACTCGGCTGGTTGAATTCCAAATACCCAGCTTTTTGCATTATTACGAACTTCACCAAAAAGTAGAACTGCAACAAGTAATCCTAAACTTACTGTTATATTTAATATCAAGGCAATTCTTTTTCTAAAGAAAGTAGCAGGTAAAAACATTAAAAAAACAAATGCAAACATCCCTACTTCAAAGGCGATTAATTGCTTATGAAAGAAGTAGTCACTTGGCCAATGCTCACTTTGATAACGAATAGATGGTAATGGTGAGCTTGCGCTGTATACCATAATTAATCCAAATAAACATAACACTAATAATGGAACTAATATCATATAATCAATATTTTTCAAATATTTTTTTAACATTATTTAATCATCCCTGCTTTGATTAATTATACTTTATGTATTCAACTATTTTTACTAAATTCCCTTTTTAAATAAAAATATTGTAACATAGATTAATAGATTTATTACTGATAACAATAAAAAAATTCACAAAAAAAAGCTCAAACATTTTTGTTTGAACTTTTGTTTTTAATCATTATTTATTCTTTTGATCTGTAAACGCTTCATGTAAAGCAGATAATTGACGCTCAAGTTCAGAAAGAAGGTCTTTACCTTGTTCTGCTTCAATTAATCCTAAACGAGAAGCAAAATCAATCTCCCTTGATAATCCAAACATTTGAGTATCTAAAACCTCTTCATATAGAGGGCATTGTGGCATCGTTAAATGATCAAGTTGCACATTAATTAATTTTAATATTTTTTCAGCATCTTTTTTTAATAATTCAAATGCTTTATCTTTGTAATCTGTTACAGCATCAGACCTCAATTTTCTCCCTCCGCTTCCGTACAAGCTATCTATTTAATATTATAGTTCTTTTAAGGAAAAATCAACTTAAATCAAAAGTTTTGCAAATATGTAGTTTAGAAAAGCAATTTTTTACAACTATACTTTTCTCATGTTTGCCAGTTGATTTAATTAAAAATCTAATTACAAATAAATTAAAGAACGCTTTAATGTGAATGCATAAAAAATAGTGTTAATTTTGTTCAATTGTTTGTCTTTTTAGTTAAAATAGTCGTACACTATAGGTAGAATTTGTACATAGAAGGAGTTTGTTTTAGGATGAGCGATGTTTTTCAATTAACTGGTAACGTGGAGTTTCCTTTAACGATTGATCCAAGTGTTTGGATTTTTGATGAGAGAAAGGTTAAGTTAGAGAGTTTATTAGCTGGAGATTTGAAAAAAGTTGATGAACTTGAGCAATACACTAAAAGCGTTTCAAAGCATTGGGATCGTGAAATTGTTGAAGGTGCAAAGGTAGATAATAGTCCTTTATTCGCTACTCAAAAAAAAGAATGGCTTAAGGAATCTTATGCAATGCCATTTTCTTATTTTATAGACAATAGTAAACCGAAAAATCGTGATTCAAAAGTTACAATCGAAACAGAAGGTGAAATTATAAATTTACCTTTTGAAACTGTATATGAAAGCTATTTAGCCTTTTCATACAATGGTAAGAGAATCCTTGAAGATGGGCCAGTACACTTATATTTTGTTGATGGAACAAATAAAGAAACACCAATTACATCAATAAAAAAAATTATTTTCTAGTTAAATGCTAAGGAACATCTTACTGATTGATTTTTTGTAAGATGTTCCTTTTTATAAACTTTAATTATTACAATATATCCGCTGCAAGTTGGGCTATTGATGATCGTTCACCTTTTATTAATTTTACATGCCCACTTATTTTTTGATCTTTAAATTTTTCAACTACATAAGTTAATCCATTGTTGTATTCATCTAAATATGGATGATCAATTTGTTCTGGATCTCCCATTAATACAATTTTACTCTTATCACCAACACGAGTTAAAATTGTTTTTACCTCATGTCTAGTTAGGTTTTGTGCTTCATCTATTATAATAAATTGCTCTGGAATACTTCTACCTCTTATATAAGTCAAAGCTTCTACTTCAATTGAGCCCATTCCAGCTAATATAGCATCTAGTTCTCCAGGTTTTTTCGTATTAAATAGATATTCTAAATTATCATAAATCGGTTGCATCCAAGGACGGAGTTTTTCATCTTTTTCACCTGGTAAGTAGCCAAGATCTTTGCCAACTGGAACAATCGGTCTAGCAACTAATAACTTTTTATAGCTTTGAAGGTCCTCACTTTGCATTAAACCTGCTGCTAAAGCTAATAAAGTTTTTCCGGTACCTGCTTTACCAATTAATGTGACTAATGGTATATCGTCTCGAAGTAGTAATTCTAAAGCCATGGACTGTTGTGCATTTCTTGGCCTTATGCCCCAAATATGTTCATTTGAGAAAACAAATTTCTTAATTTTTGTACCCGTTTTATCAACAACTCCAAGAGCTGAGCTTTTACCACCAAGAGCATCCTTTAATACGATAAATTGATTAGGATAAAATGGATGGTTTGCTATATCTGAAACAGGAAGTTCGGTTTTTTCGTAAAACTTGTTTAATAAATCAGTATTTATGTAATACTCTAAATAGCCGGTATAAATATGATCAACTTCCACTACTCGATCACTTAAATAATCTTCAGCTAATAAATTCAATGCATCCGCTTTTACACGAACTAGTGTATCTTTACTAACTAAAATGACTGTTTTTCCGCTTTCTTTTGCTTCTTCTTCAAGTGATAAGTTTTTTGCAACAGCTAAAATGCGATTATCGTTCGTTTTTTCAACAAAGATTTCTTGCAATTGTTGAAATGAGCGATGATTTAATTCAATTCTAAACGAACCACCATTTTCAAGAGGAATACTTTCATGTAATTTCCCTAGTTCTCGAAAGCTATCAATTAGTTTGGATACATACCTAGCATTACGACCAACTTCATCCATATATCTCTTCTTTGAATCTACTTCCTCTAAGACAACAGCTGGTACAACTACTTCATTATCTTCAAATGAAAAGATTGCTAGTGGGTCTTGCAGTAGTACATTGGTGTCGAGAACATATATTTTACTCAATCCTTAACCTCCTGACTAAAAATAACTCAGATTAGAATAATTAGTTTTAATTCTAAATTGAATGGTCTTACAAATGGTTACTAGTCGAAGAATGGACGAACCGTTAATATATTATATGAAATTCTCTCTACTTTAGAATATTTTTTCTGTTTATAGCTCAAGTGATCTAAGACCACTTAATACTGCTACATCTAATTTTTTTGCAGCTCTCTCATCATATGTTTTTGCATATTCTGGCTCAACTGTTATTTTAGACCCGTAGAACAATATATTTTTCACTTCATTAACTTCTACTTCGATACACGCTAATTTTAATGGAATCCCAGGCATTTGCTTCGTTAAAATTTTCGCATTCCCTGAAATACTATAGACTGTTTCATTTGAGAATAAGCTTAATGATACCCCTTCAACTTCTTCGATATTAGAAATAATTGCTGATCTTTGATCTACCGCAAAACGAATCGTCTTTTCGTCTAAAGCAGCAATCCAAGATATTGCATTTGTAACAGGTGAATTCTTTTCGGAGTTAAAAGTACTTAAAAAAACAATCTTTTCCTTATTACAATCTTCAAATAAGCTTGGTGATAATGTTTTCTCAATACTGTTTGCCATCACTATTTCATCTCCTTCAAATAAAGAGTATACTAATATAATTCAAAGTTTACTTGAAAACTTCCTGCTAAAACTATTGTTTTCTAAAAATATATTCTAAAACCTGTTATAATTATGTTAACTTAAGTTCCATATATAAGGAGAGAAATTTCACATGAGAGTTAAATGCATGATTTGTGATAAAAGCGAATCGATTAGCGATGAATCACCTATTGCAAAAAAATTAAGAAATCGTCCTATCCATACATATACATGCTCTGAATGTTACGATCGAATTAAAATAAAAACAGAACAAAGAATTGCCACTGGAAATTTCCGTTTCTTAAAACCTGTAAAGGACGATGACGAGTGGTAATATTGAAAAAAAAGCGAATTGGTCTTTATTTGATCAACTAAAATACTAAACAAAAAAACCTAGATTAATTTCTAGGTTTTTAATATTTCTCTGGATTAACTTTAACTTGATCTAAAAAGCAATCAATCATTTCAATCGGAAAGCGCGTAGTACGCTCTTTTTCTGCTTGTGTAAATGTAATTAAATAAAAATCTTCCATTTTTTCTATTTTTACATTCGATACTTGATGATCGTCTTTTAATATCGAATCAAACATCTCATAAGTCTCTTTAGCAGCTTCATCTGAAGGTCTACCTTCATATATTACTTTTATTGTTAGCCAATTATATAAAGCGTCCTGAACAGATTTCATCTTAATACCAACTCTCTATTATGTAGTAGCATTATTTTTTTTTGATTGATGTAAACGAATCTTATATACACCTAATACGAAAACACTTGCTAGTAATGCTTCCACGATTGGGATCCTTAAAGCTAAGAAAGTAAGGAAACTACAACCGATCATAAGTAAAACATAAATGATCAAATTTTTAAGGATGCTCAATTTTTTTGCAAAACCTAAATGGTATACCACAATACTTAATACAACAATTAGACCATATAAGATCCACATTGAAAGATGAACATCATGAGTTATATTTATTAACTGTGTTATGACAAACTCAAAACCCTTTGGAGCTTTTTCCAAATCCATTTCCCCCTATAAAATAATAAAACTAAATACTTCTATAAGTTTTTAAATCCACTTAAATATTATTTTTTGCTACTTTTTCTACAAAAATGAAACCGACTATTTTCTAGTCGGTTTTATTATATCATAATTATTTTAAAATTTAATTAGTCTTGTTCAGCGAATTTTTTTCTTTTCGCTGCACGCTCACGCTCATTTTTATCAAGAAGTTTTTTACGTAAACGAATTGATGTTGGCGTAACTTCACAGTACTCATCATCGTTCAAGTATTCTAATGATTCTTCAAGCGTCATAATACGTGGTTTTTTCATTGTTGTTGTTTGGTCTTTGTTTGCTGATCGGATGTTAGTAGCGTGTTTAACTTTAACAACGTTTACTGATAAATCATTATCACGATTATGTTCACCAACAATCATACCATCATATACATCTGTTCCTGGCTCAACGAAAATTACACCACGGTCTTCTAGACCCATAATTCCATATGTTGAAGCTTTACCAGTTTCCATTGATACTAATACACCTTGACGACGTCCACCAACTTGACCTTGAATTGCTGGTTGGTAGCTATCGAATGAATGGTTAATGATTCCATAACCACGAGTTAATGTTAAGAACTCAGTAGTATAACCAATTAATCCACGAGCTGGCACCATAAATGTTAAACGAACTTGACCGTTACCATTATTTACCATATCTTTCATTTCACCTTTACGTGCACCCATTGATTCCATAATTGAACCAGTGTATTCTTCTGGAATGTCAATTTGAACGTGCTCAACAGGCTCACATCTTACACCGTCAATCTCACGAATGATAACTTCTGGTTTTGAAACTTGAAGCTCATATCCTTCACGACGCATGTTTTCAATTAGGATTGATAAGTGAAGCTCCCCACGTCCACTTACGATCCATACATCAGGAGAATCTGTATTTTCTACACGTAAACTTACGTCTGTTTGAAGTTCTTGTAATAATCTCTCCTCAATTTTACGAGAAGTTACAAATTTACCTTCACGACCTGCAAAAGGTGAATTATTAACTAAGAATGTCATTTGAAGAGTTGGCTCATCAATACGTAAGATTGGAAGTGCTTCTTGGTATTCAGCAGGACATACTGTTTCACCAACGTTAATATCTTCCATACCAGATACTGCTACTAAGTCACCAGCTTTTGCTTCTTGGATTTCAATACGTTTTAATCCAATGAATCCAAACATTTTTGTAATACGGAATTGTTTAACCGATCCATCAAGTTTCATTAATGCAACTGATTGACCAACTTGCATTGTTCCACGGAAAATACGTCCGATACCGATACGTCCAACATAGTCATTGTAGTCTAATAATGTTACTTGGAATTGTAAAGGCTCTTCACTATTATCAATTGGAGCTGGAATATGCTCAATAATTGTATCGAATAAAGCATTCATATTAGGTTCTTGTTTAGATGGATCAGATTCTAAGCTAGAAGTTCCGTTAATCGCTGAAGCGAATACTACTGGGAATTCTAATTGATCTTCATCTGCACCTAATTCGATAAATAAATCGATTACTTCGTCAACTACTTCATCAGGACGAGCGAAGTCACGGTCGATTTTATTTACTACTACGATTGGTGTTAAATGTTGTTCTAAAGCTTTTTTCAATACAAAGCGAGTTTGTGGCATACATCCTTCATATGCATCTACAACTAAAAGAACACCATCTACCATTTTCATGATACGTTCTACTTCTCCACCAAAGTCTGCGTGCCCTGGAGTATCCATGATGTTAATACGTTTACCTTCATATTGGATTGCAGTGTTTTTAGCTAAAATTGTAATTCCACGTTCACGTTCTATATCATTAGAGTCCATTGCACGTTCATTAACGTTTTCGTTTGAACGGAATGTACCTGATTGTTTTAATAACTCATCAACTAAAGTTGTTTTCCCATGGTCAACGTGCGCAATAATTGCTATATTGCGTAAATCTTCTCTTTTTTTCAAAATATATTCACTCCTAAAATGTCTACACATCTGTTTTCATTATTAACTAAAACATTATAGCACATGCACATGGAAATATATCAAGAAAATGTTTAATCAAAAATATAAATTATTAATAATTATTTAGTAAATATTTAATTTTTTCAAATTTACATCTGATTCGACAAAGAGTAAAATAAGAATTATGAACAGGAGGATTCACCATGTCTAGCATAAAATTTAGACTTTTCTGTGTAGCTACTTTATCTGTAATTTTCTTAATTCTAGTTGGTATAATGCTAGCAGAACAAAGTAGTATCGGAGCTGTTATTTCACTAATTATTTCAATATTATTAGTTGGTTATGGTTTTTCTTTACGTGCTAAAATGAAAAGAGAAGGCAAATTATAAACCAATCTTCTTTTTTTGAACACTGTCTACACATAAAAAAAGAAGGTAAGTTGTTACCAAAACTTACCTTCTTTTTTTATTTTTGTAGAAATTCGATATAATCAGTTAGTAATTCGTTATGAATTGAAGCGTTACTTACTAGCACTGAGCTTTTTTTAAGAATTGAAAGGCTTTCATTTTTGAGGGTAGTACATATTCCACCTAGTTCTTCAACAATGATTTTACCCGCAGCAAAATCCCAAGGAGATAATCTTGGGGTGATGTATGCATCTACTCTTCCCATTGCCACATAGACCATTTCCATCGCGGCAGAACCATATGACCTACTTCCTCTAACTTTTCTAACAAGTTTACTTAATTTTTCATGGTTTAAATAACGATTTTTAGTTAACCAAATAGCATTTACAGCTACAATAGACTCTTCTAGTACTACATTTTTCAAAGGTGTTAATTCAAGATCATTTAAATAAGCTCCTTCACCCTTTTTTGCAAAATATAGTTCATTATGTATAACATCCAAGATAAACCCCATTTTACCGATTCCATTTTCATAAATACCTAAAGAAATCATAAAATTACGTTTTTGGTGAACAAAATTCATCGTTCCATCGATTGGATCAAGAATCCATACAACTCCAGTTACTTGATCTAATTCATCACCTTTACCCTCTTCACCTAATAAGTAATGATTTGGAAATTTCTTTTTTATTTTTTCATAAAAAAATTTTTCAATTTCTTCGTCTTTATTTGTTACTAAATCATTTTCGTTTGATTTAGTATTGATTGTTATGGAGTCGTATAAAGAGCTTTTAATATTTTTTGCTGCCTCTTGGAGCAAATCCCTCGCGAATTGTTCAATTTCTTTCCAGTCTACATTCATAATTAAACACTCCAAACTCTACGTGCTAAAAATCTATATTATTTTGGTCCTGTTTTCAGTTTACCAATTTTAACCTAAAAAAACCTAATGAAATGATTTTTATTTATGATGAGGAACTTTTTTGGAGGGTGGGCATACGATAGACCATTGGGCTAAAGGCGAAGAAGAGCACACAGAAAAACGAACCTATTTAAAGGTTCGGTAAATAAATTCGCTAAGCTTCTAAACGAATTAATTCTAATCTTAATAATTCTAATTTCTTCTTAGATTCAATCATTGCTTCATTATCATTGACCGTCATAGCATCGAATAGTGTAGCTAGTTCGTAATCTAATTCTAATCTAAGTACAGGAATTCTCTTTTCTGCATCAGTTCTTTTTAACGCATTAATCACTTGTCTCATCATTATCCCTCCATAGAATATAAGTTGGCAAAACAAATTGTAAAAGTTAATTAACAAAATTTTCTGATTTTTATCTTGCTACTAATATATGTTATTTAAGCTTATAATGTAACTATTTTATGAAGAAACATATTACCCATTTGTTTTGGACAAACATGGTATACTAATTAGATAATGTAACTAGGGGGTTTAGAAATTGATTCAAAGTTTTTTTCAAGAAAGTGATTTTGAAATATTTACAACTGACTCAACATTAGAAACTAGAATGAGTGCTATACAAAATGAAATTCAACCAAAATTTAAAGAAATTGAAGAAGAAATATTACCATTTTTAAATGTACAAACTGATCAAAACTTTTTTGGCCATATTGCTAAGCATGCTCGTCGTACAGTAAATCCTCCAAAAGATACTTGGATTGCTTTTGCTACAAATAATCGTGGATACAAGATGCTTCCTCATTTTCAATTTGGACTTTGGGGTACTCACCTGTTTGTTTTCTTTGGCATTATTTATGAAAGTCCAAATAAACAATCAATTGCCATTAATTTTGAAAAGAATAAAAATAAACTTTACAAAATGATTCCGAAAGATTTCGTTGTATCATACGATCATATGAAGCCTGATGTGATACAAAAAGGTAAAATGACTAAAGATGAATTCAATAAAGGTATCCAAAGATTTCATGATGTAAAAAAAGCAGAATACCTATGTGGTATTACGATTGCAAAAGATGAAGCGATTACACTTACAAAGGAAGAACTAATCCAACGTATTATAGAAACTTATAATACTTTAATTCCTTTATACAAAATTAGTATAAACTGAATTAATATAAGTGTTGTTTAATTATACATATGTCAAAAACAAAAGTCTATGCCCATTCTTTACACATTTTTCGACAGGACGAATATGAAATTGATTTTTTTAAACAATACATACAGAAAAAAAGCCCATTGAAGGTAGCTAAAAAACCTTTAATGGGCTTCTATTTTAAACTTAAGAATTTTTCTTACTCTATTTTGCCTAAAACGCTTAACTTATTTTAAACTACATTTTTATTTTTTCACCAGGAGCACTCTTTTTAGCTTTTTGCATAACTCTGTACGCAGAATAGCCTGATATCTCCTCTAACTCATTACATAATTTTTTTTCTTCTGCAATACTAGGTACGATTGTCTTAAACTGTTTATAAGCAGCCATTAACACTTCACGATCGATTCCCTTTTCATACGCTTTTTCTACTGCTGTGTAGAACTTTATTACCTCAATTGTCTCATCTGTTGTCCAATCGTATGAAATTGGGTATTGGTAATCCATTTACTTCACTCCTACAATTTTCTAATTAATTCCATTTTAACACATTTTTTAAATTCCATTCTTATTTTCAAAATTGATATAATTTCATTCGGATGAATAAAATTTCATACCTTTATAATATTTTTCTATACAGAAAATTCATAGAATGATATAATCTTTTTGTTTTTCAAATGAAGGTAAGACAGTTTATAACTTAATGAGAGTAAACAGTTGAATTGTTTACAAACATACCACTTCCGAAAAACACTATTATTCATTAAATGGGGTGTATGTTAAATGAAACAAATTGAAACGCCGTTATTTTCTTCTTTATTAGAACATGCTAAGAAGAACCCTATTCAATTCCATATTCCAGGACATAAAAAAGGAAATGGAATGGATCCAACATTTAGAGAGTTTATTGGTGATAATGCATTATCGATCGATTTAATCAACATTGCTCCTTTAGATGATCTACATCATCCAAAAGGTAAAATAAAACAAGCACAAGATCTTGCAGCGAAAGCTTTTGGCGCTGACCACACATTCTTTTCAGTTCAAGGCACTAGTGGTGCAATCATGACTATGGTAATGAGTGTTTGTGGACCTGGCGATAAAATTATCGTTCCAAGAAATGTCCACAAATCTGTTTTATCTGCAATCATCTTCTCAGGTGCTACACCGATTTTTGTTCATCCTGAAATTGATAGTGAATTAGGTATTTCACACGGTATTACGACAAATGCAGTGAAAGAGGCCATTTTAACTAATCCTGATGCAAAAGCAGTATTAGTCATTAATCCTACATACTTTGGCTTTGTAGCAGATTTAAAAAGCATTGTTGACTTGGCACATTCACATGGTTTAGCCGTATTAGTTGACGAAGCACACGGAGTACATATTCATTTCCATGACGAATTACCGATCTCTGCGATGCAAGCAGGGGCTGACATGGCTGCTACGAGCGTTCATAAGCTTGGTGGCTCTATGACTCAAAGTTCCATTTTAAATGTAAGAGAAGGCATTGTGAATGTCCACAGAGTACAATCTGTACTTAGTATGCTAACAACTACCTCTACATCCTATTTATTGCTCGCTTCACTAGATGTTGCAAGAAAGAGATTAGCAACTGTTGGTGAAGAATTATTAACGAATACGATTAGACTAGCAAATAATGCACGAAATAAAATTAATTCAATCAATGGCTTATATTGTCCTGGTTATGATTTAGTTGGTAACGAGGCTACTTTCAACTTTGATCCTACTAAACTATTAATCAGCGTAAAAAAACTGGGTATTACTGGCCATGATGTTGAAGTTTGGTTAAGGGAACGATTTAATATTGAAGTTGAAATGTCTGATTTATATAATGTGCTTTGCATTTTAACACCAGGTGATAGCGAAGAAGACATTCAGCAGTTAATTCATGCACTTGAAGTATTAGTAACTGAATTTGACATTCAAGAGCGTAATACAAATTTAAACGTCGAGATTCCAACGATTCCAAATTTAGCAGTTTCTCCTAGAGATGCATTTTACTCAGAAACAGAATCTGTTCCACTTGAGGATTCTGTCGGTAGAATTATTGCTGAATTTGTAATGGTTTATCCACCTGGAATTCCAATCTTCTTACCTGGTGAAGAAATTACACTTGAAAATCTAGTTTATATTAAAAAGAATATTGAAGCAGGATTACCTGTACAAGGTCCAGAAGACGAAGAATTATTAACGTTAAAAGTATTAAAATAACAAAATTTTTCACGAAAAAACTAGGAAATGAATCCTAGTTTTTTTGTATTCAAAATCACATCTAAATTAGATAGGCATATGATAGGTAAAGTAATTAAATTGATTTCGCACGAAAAAATTGTTTTTTATGTAAGGATGTGGACTAATTGATAGTCGTGAATAATAAAATTGTTCATGCTTCATTAAAAAATAGCGGAGATTCAAAAAATAAACTTTATCAAGAAATATTGTCTAGTTTAACAAACAGTAAAAAATCTCATATTTATAAATCGGATCGTGAATTATCTTTTGATTTGACACTTAGAACTTATGTACTTCAAGCTTCCAAAGATTTATTAACAAGTGGCATGCAATTTAGGGTCTTTAGAAAGGCATATTGTAATCCTATGTTCTGGATTCGCACACCAATGGGAGGGTTCAGACTTAGGCCAGGCATAAGAGCTTCTATGGGAATTTATGATATTTTTCGCAACGGTCAATTTTACGCAACAGAATGTGCAACTGCAATCATAATGATTTTTTATAAAGCCCTGCTAGATCTTTACGGCTATGAAATTTTTGATCAACTATTTGATAATGAAATATACTTATATGCTTGGAATTACAATCCAAAATTAGCCATTTTAACGGCCGAAGTAGATCGTCCAGCTCCTGGTGATGTTGTTTATATTAAAAATCCTGAAGTTAATCCAATGACGCCAGAATGGCAAGGAGAAAATACTGTATCGATGGGAAGTAATTATTATTATGGTCACGGTATCGGAATACGTACATTACAAGAGATTATTTTCCATTTAAATATGCATAGATTTCCTTTTGCGATGGTTTCTGCCTTTTTAACAAATTTAAATACGAGAATTGACCCGAACGAAATGGCTCAATATTTAAAGGATACTTCAAAGTTAATTCCAGTTACAACAAGAGAAGCTTCATCCGAAGTTATAACTGCAAGAATTGGAGATCAAACTCAAATTGCATAAAGTGAAAAATGGGTGATTCGAAATTTGAGTCTCCCTTTTTTATGTGTTTTTTTAAACGTTCTTGTTCTCAGGAGAAATACATAAAAAACCACAAGGGAAAAAGCTCCCTTGTGGCATTTATAAATGTCTATAAATTCTTTTAGACTGTAAAATTAATTTTTATAATTAGCAAGCTTCTTTATCAGCCGGTTCTTCACAATCTTCACAGTTTTTAACGTAAAGAGTTGTTACTTTCTCATCCTCGAAATGACCTACTGTTTTTTCACAACATTTACATACGAATGTTCCCATCTTTGTAACCCCTTTCATAATGTTGTATCAATTAACTAACTTCATTATAATGTGTTATACTTATTTACGCAAGTGGTAAATAAGTATAACTTAAATATTCTTATACTAGATTATTCAAGGGGTTTTATTCGGTGAACGCATTTCAATTAGTATAACACATTTATTTTTTATTCATAGCTCTCTTCTATACTTGGTGATGGTAACCAGTCGATTAAATATTCTGCGAGCTCCATTGCCTCTTCCTCTGTTTTTAGTTTACATAAAAATTTCAACTGATTTGGAAACGATACATCTTGTCGATCTAATACAATGCATTGTCTAGATTGCATACAGATGACGAGTGGCTTTCCAAAGAACATGTTCGTATATACAATACCAATATCGTATCTTGTATCGTTCGTAACGAAGCCAACAAATCGGACTCTTACATTTTCATGATCATCATATAATTTCTCAAACATTATTTCACCCACTCCTCCAGTTTAGTATTGTAAGTTAATACATATGAAGAAACTATTAAATTCATACCGAATACTTGTCTAAAAATTTGAAATAATGTTATGATAAAAAAAGATTAAAAGTGATGTTTATCATTAAAACATCTTAGGGGGAAAATTTAAAAATGGTTCAACAAGCTACCATTCAATTAGTGGATAAATCAAAATACCAAGAAGCAAATTTAGATTTAATAAATAATTTAATAAATGATTACATCCAATCTTCAACTAAGATCGGTCAACAAGTTGACTGGAATTATGAAAGGGTTTCCTTTCCTTACACTATTTCAAATAAAAAATTAGATGACCAAGATGCACTTTATTTACAGAGCAATGATTCTCGTTATAAACATTTTGTTATTTCAATTAAAGATGATAAACAGATCGTGATAACACTATTACCAAACTCAACTTATGGTGATAAAGGAAAAGCAAATGAGCTCTGTAGATATTTAGCTCAAAAAATTGAAGCAAAGCTTGAATTATTTAACAAGCGAATCATGTATTTTTACAAGCGCTAAGTTAAAATAAATTTACGATCGCTTGACAAAAGAAAAATATCGAAGCATAAAAGCAAGTAATCATAATACTTGCTTTTCTTGTGTTTCCAACATATTTGGCAATTAAATAAAGCTGGTAAAAGAATACTAGAAACAAGATGACTTTAGAATATATTTGATCCCTTTTCGACAAGTATAAAACAAATGAAAAACCTAGCCAAAATAGTTGATGTATTGCTAATACAACTAATTGTTTTCGCATAAAGACTCCCACCATTCAATCATCAAATAATACTAGAAAGCTTGTTTTTTAAACGTTATGCGAGACATGCCTTAATCATGCAAAAAACCTCCTATTTGTTAGGAGGTTGCACAGCAGTCGTATTCTTCGTGAAATACCCTACGAAAAGGGTTTTATGATTCTAGTTTAATTAAACTACTTTAAGCATTGAATGTAGTGTTTCAAATGAATATGAACAGTAAAAAACCTCCTATTAAATAGGAGGTTTTTAAGAAATTATTTTAAAACGTGGATTGGATGACCCATCGCTAATTCAGCAGCTTCCATTGAGATTTCACCTAATGTTGGGTGAGCATGAATTGTTTGAGCAATATCCTCAACGCTCATGCAAGCTTCAATTGCAAGACCAAGCTCAGAAATAATATCTGATGCATTTACACCTGCAACTTGAGCACCAACTAGTACTCCATCTTCTTTACGTGAAACTAATTGAACAAATCCATCAGTTGAATTTAGAGATAATGCGCGACCATTTCCACCGAATGGGAATTTTGCTACATTAACAGCTAATCCTTCTTCATCTGCTTGTTTTTTAGTATAACCAACAGTTGCTAATTCTGGATCAGTAAATACTACAGCAGGAATTGCTAAGTATTCGATTTGGCTTGACATACCACTGATTGCCTCAGCAGCTACTTTACCTTCATAAGAAGCTTTGTGAGCTAATGGAGGTCCAGCAATTACATCACCAATTGCGTAAATATTTTTAATTGTTGTACGAGCTTGTTTATCAGTAGTAATAACACCACGTTCGTTAATTTCAACGCCGACATTTTCTAAGCCCATATCACGAGAGTTCGGGAAACGTCCAACTGTTACTAGTACGTAATCAGCTTCGATTTCTTTCATTTCGCCATTAGCTTCGAATTTAACTGTCACACCATCTGCAGTTTCTTCAACGCCTTTACCGAACGCTTTTGTTACGATATCTACATTACCTTTTTTCTTTAATCCACGTTTAACAATTGAACTCATTGATTTTTCAAAACCATTTAAGATTTCGTCACCAGCTTCAAGAATTGTTACGTGTGTACCAAAGTTAGCATAAGCTGTACCTAATTCCATACCAATATAGCCGCCACCAATAACAACTAATTTTTTTGGAATTTCTGGTAAGTTTAATGCACCAGTTGAATCAATTACACGGTTGCTCCATTTGAAACCAGGGATTTCGATTGGAGTTGAACCTGTTGCGATAATTGCATTATTAAAAGTATAAGTTTGAGCTGATTCTTCAGTAATAACACGAAGAGTGTTAGCATCATTAAAGTAAGCTTCACCTTTAATAACTTCAACTTTGTTTCCTTTTAATAAACCAGCTACACCGCCAGTTAATTTGTTAACTACACTGCTTTTCCAAGCTTGAACTTTTGTAAAATCAACTTTTACATTTTCTGCTGTAATCCCGATGTCTTCAGAATGCTTAGCTGTTTCATAACGGTGACCAGCTGTAATTAACGCCTTTGAAGGAATACAACCTACGTTTAAACATACCCCACCAAGATTACCTTTTTCAATAACAGCAACTTTTTGTCCAAGTTGTGCTGCACGAATTGCAGCAACATAACCACCAGGACCGGCACCGATAACGACCGTATCTAGTTCAATTGCGAAATCTCCTACTACCATTTATCTTACGCCTCCATTAATAATAATTCTGGATCATTTAATAATCGTTTAATATGGTTTAATGCGTTTTGAGCAGTTGCACCATCGATAATACGGTGGTCAAAGCTTAATGATAACGCTAATACTGGAGCAACAACGATTTCTCCGTTTAATACTACTGGTTTTTCAGCAATACGACCAATACCTAAAATAGCAACTTCAGGGTGGTTAATTACTGGAGTAAACCATTGTCCACCAGCTGAACCGATATTTGTGATTGTGCATGTAGCACCTTTCATTTCTGCAGGAGCTAATTTACCATCACGAGCTTTAGTAGCTAATTCATTAATTTCAGCAGAAATTGAGAAAATAGCTTTACGATCTGCATCTTTAACAACTGGTACTAATAAACCTTTATCAGTATCTGCAGCGATACCAATGTTATAGTAATGTTTATGAATGATCTCGCTTGTAGCATCATCGATTGATGTATTTAAAGCTGGGAATTTACGTAATGCAGAAGTTAATGCTTTAACAACATAAGGTAAGAACGTTAATTTAATACCTTGTGCAGCTGCAACTTCTTTATATTTTTTACGGCTAGCAACTAGTTTTGTTACATCTACTTCATCCATTAATGTTACGTGAGGAGCAGTATGTTTAGAGTTAACCATCGCTTTAGCGATTGCTTTACGAATTCCACTCATTTTTTCACGAGTTTCAGGATATGCACCTTCTGGAATTGGCGTTGCTTTTGGAGCTTCTTGCGCTTCGTTTTTCGCTTCTGTAACAACTTCTACAGCCACTTCTGTTTGTGATGCAGCAGCTGGTGCCACTCCTCCACCTAATAAGAATGCATCTACGTCTTGTTTTGTTACACGGCCATTTTTACCTGAACCTGGTACAATACGTAAATCCACGTTTTTCTCACGAGCGTATTTACGTACAGATGGCATTGCAATTACATGAGCTTTTGGTTCAATTGCAGCAACAGGTGATAATGGTGCAGCATCTGTTTTTGGTTCACTTTGCTCATAAGATTCTTGTACTTTTGCTTGAACTGCTTCAGCAGCTTCTGGAACTGGAGTAGTAGTTGGAGCTTCTTCAGCATGTTGTCCTTTGAAGCTAATGTTTTCATAACCAGGTGCATCTAAACGTACTAATACGTCACCAACAACTGCAACTGTACCTTCTGCAACTAATACTTCTAATACTTTCCCTTTTACAGGTGATGGAATTTCTACTACTGATTTATCGTTTTGAACTTCACAAATGATATCATCTTCATTTACTTCGTCGCCTGCTTTAATAAACCATTTTACAATTTCACCTTCGTGAATTCCTTCACCGATATCTGGTAATCTAAATTCAAATAGACTTGCCACTGAGTTTGACACAGATTTCTACCTCCGAACAAAGTTAAGTTAATTTTTTATAATATTTTATCTATAATGTAAGAAAGGTATTGATGAATTCATCAAATACCTTTCACTATTTTTTGTTATAAACTAAATTAGAAGTTTAAAACTTTTTGAATACCTTCTACTACATCTTTATGGTTAGGTAACCAAACTGTTTCCGCTTCTGAGAATGGGTAAACAGTATCAGCTGCAGTAATACGAACAACTGGTGCTTCTAATGAAAGGATACAACGATCATTGATTTCAGCAACTACATTTGCAGCAATACCAGCTTGTTTTTGTGCTTCTTGTACAACTACTGCACGTCCAGTTTTTTCAACAGACGCAACGATTGCTTCGATATCTAATGGGTGAACAGTACGTAAGTCAACAACTTCTACTGATACGCCTTCTTTTTCTAACTCTTCAGCAGCTTTTAATGCAGCGTGAACCATTGCACCGTATGCAAATACAGATACATCTTTACCTTCACGTTTAACGTCTGCTTTTCCTAATTCGATTGTGTACTCACCTTCAGGTACATCTTCACGGAATGAACGGTATAATTTCATGTGCTCTAAATAGATAACAGGATCATTATCACGAATAGATGAAATTAAAAGACCTTTAGCATCTTTAGGAGTTGATGGAATAACTACTTTTAAACCAGGAGTTTGAGCCATTAATCCTTCTAAACTATCCGCGTGCATTTCTGGTGTATGAACACCACCACCAAAAGGTGAACGGAAAGTAATTGGAGAAGTAAAACGACCACTTGTACGGTAACGCATACGAGCCGCTTGACCAGCGATTGAGTCCATAATTTCGAATAAGAATCCGAAGAATTGGATTTCTGGTACTGGACGGAAGCCTTGAATTCCAAGACCGATTGCTAATCCACCGATACCTGATTCAGCAAGTGGTGTATCGAATACACGCGCTTCACCGAATTCTGCTTGTAAACCTTCAGTTGCACGGAATACACCACCGTTTACTCCAACGTCTTCCCCGAATACTACTACAGTTGGATCGTTTTTCATTTCAACGCGTAATGCATCTGTGATAGCTTGAATCATTGTCATTTGCGCCATGACTTACTTCGACTCCTTCTCTTTGTAAATTGCATATTGCTCTTCTATATTACTTGTCATTGTTTCGAACATATTAGCCATTAAATCAGTAACTTTTTGTTTTGGCTCTTGGTCAGCAAGTTTGATCGCATCTTTAATTGCTTCTTTTGCTTCTTCGATAATTGCATTTTCTTCTTCTTCAGTCCAAAGACCTTTTTTCTCTAAGAACTTGCGGAAACGAACGATTGGATCTTTTGCTTCCCACTCATTTTCTGTATCTTTTGTACGGTAACGAGTTGGGTCATCACCAGCCATTGTATGTGGTCCATAACGGAATGTTAATGTTTCAATTAATGTTGGACCTTCGCCGTTAACTGCACGTTTACGAGCTTCTGATGTAGCTGCATAAACTGCTAATGGATCCATTCCATCAACTTGAATACCAGCAATACCTACAGCAATTGCTTTTTGAGCAATTGTTCTAGCTTTTGATTGCTTAGAAACTGGAGTTGAGATTGCGTATCTGTTATTTTGAACAACGAAAATCGCAGGAGCATTATAAGCACCAGCAAAGTTCATACCTTCATAGAAATCACCTTGAGAAGATCCACCGTCACCTGTATATGTAATGGCAACAGATTTTTGGCCTTTCAACTTCATACCAAGTGCAACACCTGCAGCTTGAACAATTTGAGCACCAATAATAATTTGTGGGAAGATTGCATTTACATCTTCAGGAATTTGGCTTCCTACTAAATGTCCACGTGACCATAAAAATGCTTTATATAATGGTAAACCGTGCCAGATCATTTGAGGTACATCACGGTAACCAGGTAAGATAAAGTCTTCTTTTTCAAGAGCAAATTGACTTGCTAATTGAGAAGCTTCTTGTCCTGCTGTAGGAGCATAGAAACCTAAACGACCTTGTCTGTTTAATGAAATTGAACGTTGATCAAGTACTCGAGTCCATACCATACGTTTCATTAATTCTTTTAATTGCTCATCTGATAAATCAGGCATCGCTGCTTCATTAACGATTTCGCCCTCTTCATTTAAAATTTGAAGAGTTCCAACTGAATCACCAAATTGAAGCATTTGATCCATTAATTCAGAAACAGTTTGTGTATTCTTCATTTCTGTTGTTTCCTTTCCAGCTACTTTCTTCGTAGTAGTTGCCACTAAAACCCACACCCTTCTTTAATTATGGAGGATTTATTTTTTTATCCATCATGTGTATTTTCTTAAGAGTAATTACAAGTAACACGAACTTATAATTAAAATCTGTACTTATACTATTCGTGTATTACACTAGTACAACATTGAACACTAGTACAGTTTATAACACGTTCATAAACTCGTCAAATATTTTGTTGTATTATTTTATTCATGATTTTTCAAAAAAATTGTCACAATTTTTTCACCCTGTACTACCTTTGAAACAGCAATCTGTTATACAATAACAGAAACTCTTTTAAATTATACCTAAATAGCTAATAATGGATTTTTTTTATGATAAATTTCAAACTGTACTACAACGATTTTTATTTACTAATTCTAGTTCCAATTTGTTATTTACCATATTTTTCATATATATCTTTTTGTAAAATATTTAATTTTTGAGTATAAAGATTTAATTGATCATTGTATTTAATGACATCTTTATAAATGTGATTTGTATCCTTTGTCTCACTCTTTACATCTTTTAAATCAACTTTTTTCTGCGATAATAAGTTATAAATTGAAAGATCCGTTTCCATTGCATCTTTATATTTTATATTCAATTTATCGTATAACTCTGTTCTTTCTCTCCATGTTTTTATAAAGTTATTAACTTCATTTCGAAACTGTTCATCCTTCGTTTCAATATTTATTGTTTGAAGTTCTTTAATTTTTATGTCTATATCGTGAATTAATTTTGATTCTTCTTTAACTCGCTCTTTTCGTTCGTTTAATAAATTGATTGCTTGTTTGGCCGATTCTTGTCTTTTATTTACTTCACTGATTTTATATAAATAAATTTTTTCATAATACTCCAATTCCTTTACTTCCAGTTTTTGAATACGTTCTCCAGCTTTTTGAAATTTCTGTTCCATTTTTGCAATTTCACCTAGTTGATTTATTACTAAATTCTTTTGTTTTGCTTGAGAAGTACATCCCGTACAAAAGATTAAAAGAATGCTTATTATAAGAAATAAAGAATAGAATTTTTTATACATAATTTCACCCAATTTTTTTCATTATTATTTCCATGTTGCATCTTTTCACACTTTTTATACGTCCTAAAAAATAAACTGGTCACATACCCACACACTTTATGTAGTTTTTCATAATTTGTAGTATCCGCTATATGCGGAAACAGTTTAAAGGGAGGTTATTATATGTACGGTTACGGATACGGAAAAGGTGGATACCCTGGTTATGGATGCGGATGCGGTTATGGCGGTTTCGCATTAATCGTTGTTCTATTCATTTTATTAATTATCGTTGGTGCAGCTTTCGTTTTATAATTCACACAAGTAAACCTCTATTATTAATGTATAACCACAAACTTTAAGGAGCGATAATTTATCGCTCCTTTTTCAACTATTACTTTAGACTGACAATTTTATAAAGATTTGTTAGACTAAATTAATAATACTAGTGAATAGTACATACTTATATTTATAAAATAATTAGTCAGGAGTGAAAATCATTTGATTACAATGAAAGATATAATTCGAGAAGGTGATCCTAGATTAAGACAAATCTCGAATGAAGTAAGCTTACCCCCTTCAGCTGAGGATATTAATTTAGCTAATTCATTATTAGAGTATGTAATAAATAGTCAAGATCCAGAAATATCTGCTGAATACGGTCTTCGATCAGGTATCGGATTAGCTGCACCTCAAATTGGAATTCTAAAAAGAGCCATTGGTGTTCATGTTACTGACTTACAGGGTAATTTATTTAGTTATGCTTTGTTAAACCCTAAAATTGTCAGTCATTCTGTTGAGCAAATTTATTTATCAGGTGGTGAAGGTTGCTTATCTGTTGATCGTGATGTTCCTGGATACGTTCCACGTTATGCACGAATAACAGTCACTGGCTTTGACACAAAATTAGGAGAAGTAAAGCTCCGTCTGAAAGGTTTACCAGCAATTTGCTTCCAGCATGAAATTGACCATCTAAATGGCGTAATGTTTTATGATCGTATTAATAAAACAAATCCTTTTTCTCCTCCAGAAGGAGCTTCACCTTTAGAGAGGAATTAAAAAAAGAGCGATTGGAAAACCAATCGCTCTTTTTAGACTGCTAACAAAAGCTTGCATATCCGTGTCTGATTTTAATTTTTTTCTAAAGACTTTTTCTAAAGACTTAAAGAAGTCCGGCCCATTTTAAACCGTTTAAAATGCCATCTTCATCAACATTTGTTGTAATATGATTAGCTATTTTTTTAAGTGGATCAACAGCATTACCCATGGCGATACCCGTTCCAACTTTTTCGATCATTTCTAAATCATTTAATCCATCACCAAATGCGATTACATTTTGCATATCAAATCCAAGATGATTTACCATTTGAAGTATTCCATTCGCTTTAGAACCACCAACTGGTAAGACATCTGACGAATACTCATGCCAGCGAATAAAATTAAAATCATTAAATCCTTCTGTTAAATTCGGCTCTAAATGCTCTTCACAAAACAGTAATACTTGGTAAATTTCACGGTTTTGATAAAAATCATGTTGAACCTCAGGGTGCTGCATTTTAATCGATGACATCGCTTCTTTTATGTGAGGATGTGAATCAATTGACGCTTTCATTGTCTCGTTATTTAAATAAATAAGCGGAATATCTAGTTCCTTAGCTTTTTGAGTGAATTGGTGAAGTTGTTCTGGATGTAGGGCATGTTTGTGAATAGCCTCACCTTCAAATTCAGCATATTGTCCATTTAAACTTATAAAACTATTTATATTTAACTCTTCGCGAATGTCTTTAAACATGAACGGGGCACGACCAGTTGCAATCGCAACATGTATATCTTTATTTTGAAGTTCCGAAATTGCATTCTTTGTACTTTCCGGAATTACTTTATCATGATTTAAAATCGTTCCATCTATATCAAAAAAAACGATTGGTTTAGTCATATTATTCTCTCCTCGCTAAGATGCTGCATTTGCTTTTGAGTTATTCAATTTTGACTTCTGTTTACTATTTGTAATAAATACGCCAAGAAGTACAATTAACAGTCCTGAAATCAATTTGAACGTTAATGGTTCGTTTAAAAAGAAAAATCCCCAAATAGATGCAAATACAGGTACTATATAAGTAACCATTGTTGCAAATTCTGCACTTCCCTCTTTAACCATATAATAAAATAATAAATATGCCAACCCCGAACATATTACACCTAGTCCAAAAACACCACTAAAAACTTCAAAATTAACAAATGGTTTTAACGTGCCATTTCCTGAAGCGACCATGTAAAAAAAACCGAAAACACCAGAAATACCTAAGGTTAAAAAGGAAATAATCATTACATCAATATTTTGTAAATACTTCTTAGTTAAATGTGAACCAAGCCCATAACAAAAAGTAACAACTAACATTAACATTGAATAAATTATATTATTGGAGAAAATTGTTGATGGATTAAGATTCATCATAATCATCAGGCCAATGATTCCTAGCATGAGTCCGATCCATTGTTTCTTATAAATTTTTTGAGAAAAGAAAAAATATCCAATAATTAGTGTTGCAATAGGTGTAAATGCATTTAATACTGCCGCTTCATTACTTTGCAAATGAGTCTCACTTAAAGACAGGAAAAGCCACGGTATTGCATGATTAAATAATGAGATGACAATAATCAAACTCATTTTCGGTAAATTTTTATAATCGATCTTTACCCTTTTTATTAACATAATAATTAATAAAGTGATCGCACCAAAGAAACAACGATAAAATACAATTGCTTCTGGGGTTATATCGTTTAAAAGGAGTTTAATGAATAAAAAAGATGTACTCCAAATAATACTTAATAAAAACAAAGCTGCATATAACTTCTTCACATTCTTCTCCCCTTAATTTTAAGATACCCTCTATTTTAACTGCTTTTTGGATTATATTGAATGAAAATGTTTTTTCGATCAATACTAAACATAAATATACTAAGTCCGTGTTCTTTACAGATAAGTTTAATTTCATGTCTAGGAGGTAAAACTAATGTTACGTAAACTTCGAAAAAAATTAAAAAAACGGCTAAAACAATTTTTGAAAAAGAAGAAATATATCTCGATAATTTCAATATTTTTTTTAAAATGACCGTATTTTAGGTAATCTTCAATAAAAAGAATGAAAATATATAGAAAATCACTTATAATATTGAGAAGATAGTGATTTGACAAGGAGAGATTTAAATGATTTTTAAAGTATACTATCAGGAATTACCATTAGAGGTACCTGTAAGAGAAAAAACTAAAACAGTTTATGTAGAAGCAGATAGTGAAAGAGAAGTTCGTGCGAAATTATTACCTTTCAATTATAATATTGAGCTTGTTCAAGCTTTAACCGGTGCTCATCTTGAATTTGAAAAACAAAGTGAAAGCTTTAAAATTTTGGAGCTAGCGTAAATTTATGAAATTTCTTAAAAATGATCAAGCTGCCGTATTCGCACTAGGTGGCTTAGGGGAAATTGGTAAAAATACATACGCAGTACAATATCAAGATGAAATTATATTAATAGATGCCGGAATCAAGTTCCCTGAAGATGAGCTACTAGGGATAGACTATGTTATACCTGATTATTCCTACTTAGTTCGAAATGAGGAAAAAATTAAAGGTTTATTTATCACTCACGGACATGAAGACCACATTGGTGGTATTCCATACTTATTAAGAGAATTAAATATTCCAATTTATGGTGGTAAACTTGCTCTTGGCCTAATTAAAAATAAATTAGAAGAGCACGGTCTTTTAAGAAAAGCTAAATTAATTGAAATTAAAGAAGACGACATCATTAAATTTAGAAAAACTAGCGTTACTTTTTACCGCACTACTCACAGTATTCCAGATTGTTACGGAATTGTTGTAAAAACTCCACAAGGACAAGTCGTTCATACAGGAGACTTTAAATTCGACTTTACACCAGTTGGAGAAACAGCTAATTTAACAAAAATGGCTGAGATTGGTAAAGAAGGGGTTTTATGTTTACTTTCTGACAGTACAAATAGTGAAGTATCACATTTTACTATGTCTGAAAGAAAAGTTGGAGACACAATTAATGAAATCTTCCGTAAAGTAGACGGTCGAATCATCTTTGCAACATTCGCTTCAAACATCCATCGCCTTCAGCAAGTAGTTGAATCTGCTATTGCAACTGGGCGTAAAATTGCTGTTTTTGGTAGAAGTATGGAAGCAAATATTGAGATTGGACATGACCTAGGTTATATTAAATGTCCTAAAGATACATTTATTGATGCATCTCAAATTAATCGAATTCCGGCTAATCAATTAGTCATTTTATGTACAGGTAGTCAAGGTGAGCCAATGGCTGCTTTATCACGTATAGCAAATGGTACACATCGTCAAATTCAAATTATTCCTGGAGATACTGTCGTATTTTCTTCTTCACCAATTCCAGGTAATACAATGAGTGTAAATCGCACAATCAACTTACTATACCGTGCTGGTGCTGAAGTAATTCACGGCTCATTAAATGACATTCATACTAGTGGTCATGGTGGTCAAGAAGAGCAAAAATTAATGCTTAGACTGATGAAACCTAAATATTTCATGCCGATTCACGGTGAATATAGAATGCAGCGCATGCATGCAAAGCTAGCTATGGATTGTGGAGTTCCTGAGGAAAACTGCTTTATCATGGATAATGGTGAGGTTCTAGCTCTTCGTGCAGATGAGGCTATGGTTGCAGGAAAAGTACCTTCTGGTAATGTTTATATTGATGGAAGCGGTATCGGTGATATTGGTAATATCGTATTAAGAGACCGTAGAATTTTATCTGAGGAAGGTCTTGTAATCGTAGTCGTAAGTATCGATATGAAGGAATTCAAAATTTCAGCAGGACCAGATATCATTTCACGTGGATTCGTTTATATGAGAGAAAGTGGCGATTTAATAAATGAAGCACAAGCAATGATTTCTACTCATTTAAATAAGATCATGGAACGTAAAACTTCTCAATGGTCAGAGATTAAAAATGAAATTACTGATACTTTATCACCTTTCTTATACGAAAAAACAAAACGTAAGCCAATGATTCTCCCTATTATTATGGAAGTTTAATCATAAGCACAAGTTAAAGGGCGATTTCAAAAGTCAAAATACTTTTGAAATCGCCCTTTTTATACGTTCTTATCTTTTTATTAATCTTGAAAGTCGTTCTTTTCGCTACTTTTTAAAAACACTTTCATAAAAAAAGGTTTATTAAGAACTAAAAATATAAAATATACAGTAAATAAGATAAAAAATACAACAAATAGAATAATTAGTATGGTCGCTAAACTACTCTTAGCAAAACTTGTTTCAATTCTTAGATAAGGATATAAGATAAATGGAAGATGACTAATTCCATATCCAAAAAATGCAAAGAAATATTGCAATAAGACTAATATAAATGCTAATCCATATCTTTTTCTTTTCATCACAAAATAAATTGCTACACAAAAACAAATCAAAGATATAAGAAAAAATACCCATACATTATGCATTCGATTAAAATGAACATTATTATGTAATTTCATTGATAAAAATACGATGATACTCGAAATAATAGTTGGCAATGACCATACAAGTACATACTTTCTTAATTTAATTTCCGACTCTGAATCATTAATTAGTTTTGCAGAATAGATTAAAAACATTGCACTTATAAATAGGACTGAACAGACAGCTAATAACATAACGGATAAAGAATAAGTATTCGTAATTAATTTAAAAGGATAAAATCGTATATCTGTTCCATTCTCGATAATAAATCCACCTTCTGAAATTGTTAAAACAGTAGATAATGTAACCGGTATTAATAAACTAGTTGCACCATACAAAATTAAAAAGAACTTTCTCTTATTTCCTCCGTATTGCTGAAAAGTATAAAACGATCCTCTAATTGCTAAAAAAATCATTGCTACACTACCTGGAACTAATAGTGGAACACCATAATAATAAGCTACCCTTGGGAATATACCAACTACACCTACAAAGAAAAAAATGAAAAATAATGTAGCCAACTCCCAAATAGATGAAAGATGTCGATTTATTAAACCAATTAATTTCGGTTCTTCTTTCGTTGTAATCGCATAGAACGCATAAAAACCTGCACCAAAATCAATTGAAGCAATAATCATGTAGGCATATAAAAACAACCATAATATAAAGATTGCGATTGTTTGAATCTCCAAACTTTTTTCCTCCTACAGAATAATCCCTTAAACTAAAGATTAGTTTTCTTTAATTATACCTATAAAATACATTTTCTACTAGTTACAGGATAAAATGACAGTAATACAAAAAGAGACTTTAAAAAAAGTCTCTTAAGTGTTGTATGAATACTAAAAATTATTCTACTTTCGCCGCTTCGTCTAGTACTCGATTAACACGCTTTTCTAACATTGGCATTCCGCCTTCTCCAGCTTGGAAGTGGCGTAACACACCTGTTTTATCAAACACGTAATATGACGGTACATATTTATTTTCAAAAGCATCTGTAATTTTATGTTGGTTATCAACTAATATTGTTTGTGTAATTCCGTGTTCTTTTGCAACTTCTTTAATTTTATCAATATCTAAATCATCTTCAGATCTTGGCATATGAACACTTACTACATTTAATCGATCTTTATATTCATCTCTAAAAGCATTTATGTTTGGCATTGCTACTTTACATAAATGGCAACTAATAGACCAAAAATGAATTAATGTTGGTTTGTCACCGATTAGGTTTTCTTTTTGAATTTCTCCATTTAATACTGTTGTTGCACCATCTAATTCAGGCATTGGTGAGCGAAGTCTCATTTTATAGTCCTCCTACTTGTTTCATTAGCTCTAAGGTGAGCTTGTTTTACTTTTCGTTTTGTCTAGTTCCAGGCGTTAGACCCTCGAGGTCATAAGTCAATGACCGATAAAAGTAAAAACCCACTTTTCTCGGTCCTTGCCTTATGCTTGTCTGGTCTGAACAAACGCCTTCCACTTTTCGTTATTGTGTTTAAAAAGGCCTAACATAAGTTAGACCTTTGACATTCATTCTTAATTGACTAGTAATTATAGAGTTGCTTGACCTGGTTTCCAGTTAGCTGGGCAAAGTCCACCAGTTTGTAAAGCTTGAAGTACACGTAAAACTTCATCAACTTCACGACCGATGTTGTTGTGGTGTACTACTTGGTACATTAATTCACCTTCTGGGCTGATGATGAATAATCCACGTAATGCAATACCTTCTTCTTCAATTAATACGCCATAGTCACGAGAAATAGCATGGTTAGTATCTGCAGCTAATGCATATTTTAATTGACCTAAGCCATTATCTTTACGATCAGTGTTGATCCATGCTAAGTGAGTGTGAATTGTATCAGTTGAAACACCAATAACTTCTGCATCAAGATCTTCAAACTCGTCGTAACGATCAGAGATTGCTACGATTTCAGTTGGACATACAAAAGTGAAGTCCATTGGATAGAAGTATAATACTGTCCATTTATCGTTTTTCATGTTTTCTTCTAAGCTTACTTTACCAAATTCTTTATTTGCTAAAACTGCTTCCATTTCAAAGCGTGGTGCTTGTTTACCTACTAAACGTTCTGCCATAAGTTTTTACCTCCAATATTTATGTAACTATTTATCATACAAGTGATATTATAGTAAACTACTTATTTAAAGTCAATATTAATTTATAATTATTATTAACTGAAAATCATTTTCATCAATTTCCTTTTAGAAAATCGGATATGAATCGGATCATTAATGGAATCACATTTTCATCTGGGTTTAATTTTTGATTATGGAGTCCGAATTCCGAATTTACGCCAATCCAAAACATTAGGCCTGGAATTTCTTTTGTCATATAACCAAAATCTTCACCCGTCATGGCAACATCGCAACGGACTGCATTTATACCGTCATATTGTTTCGCAAAATTGAAAAATTCATTCGTCAACGATTCATCGTTTATTACTCCATAGTAATTACTTCCAAAATCTACTTCTATTTTACACTGAAAACTCTCTTGAAATCCATTCACAAGACTTTCAATTCTATTTTTTAATTTTAGCATCGCTTCTTCACTTAACGCTCGCATCGTACCTTCTATTCGAACATGGTCTGCAATAACGTTTTGAACTGTTCCACCGGTTATTTTACCAATCGTAATGACAGCACTGTCTAATGGATTTACGTTTCTTGAGACAATCGATTGAACTTGAGTGATAAAATGACTTGATGCGACGATCATATCATTCGTTAAATGCGGGAAAGCTGCATGACCGCTTAAGCCATGAAAATCAATAAAAAGCTCTGATGTATGAGCAAATAACATACCAGGTTTCGTTGCAATGGTACCTACAGGATACTCGGGCGCTATATGTAAACCATAGATTACATCTGGTTTAAATGATTTAAATTCTTCACTTTTAAGCAAAGGTTCCGCTCCACCCGGACCTTCTTCAGCAGGTTGAAAAATAAATACGACGTCGTCATTTATTGGCTCATTAACAAGATTAGTAAGAACACCAAGAGCAATACTCATATGTACATCATGACCACAGGCATGCATTTTTCCTTCATGAATCGATGAAAATGCTAATCCTGTGTTTTCTTTCATTGGTAATCCATCAATGTCTGTACGGTAACCAATCATTCTAGTAGATTTTAACCCTTTTACTCGAACGAAAATACCTGTTCTCCATGTATCAATGATCATTCTTTCTTGATCTAAACTTGATAAATAATCAAGTAAATATGCTTGTGTTTTGAATTCTTGAAATCCAAGTTCGGGGATTAAATGTAAATCCCTTCTTATTTTAATAAATGAATCCATCTTTACTCCTCCAAAAAAAGCGTAGATATATTTCTACGCTTCAGACTGCCTACCATACGCACGACTTCTTCGTTTTTTCGTGTCTTTCGAAGTGCTCATTACCTTTATAGGTAACGCTATTCCTTATCAGACATTACCCTTTAGAAAGTCAAATTCTTGTCATCAGTCTGAATTCATATTTTAGTATGATGTCTATAAAGTAAGCGTAGAAAAATAAATTCTACGCTTACTTCTAATTATTATTGATTTAGTTGTCTTAAAGCCTGAATGATTTCAGTTTTTGAAATTGTTTTATCATCGATATCTTTGATTTTTCTTGCAGGAACTCCTGCAACGACAGTATAAGGGGCAACGTCTTCAGTAACAATTGCACCTGCAGCTACTACTGCGCCTTCACCTACTCTAATACCTTCTAATACGACTGCATTAGCACCAATTAATACATTGTCTTCAAGAATAACTGGGTTTGCTGATGGTGGCTCGATTACACCAGCTAAAACAGCACCAGCACCAACGTGACAGTTTTTACCTGTTGTAGCACGTCCTCCAAGTACTGCGTTCATATCGATCATTGTACCTTCACCAATTACGGCACCGATATTAATAACCGCACCCATCATAATTACAGCATTGTCACCAATTGTAACTTGATCACGAATAAATGCACCTGGCTCGATGCGAGCTTTAATACCTTTAGCATCTAAAAGTGGAATTGCAGAATTGCGACGATCTGATTCTACTACATAATCTTCTATGTATTCTTTTTGCTCTTCAAGGATTACTTTAACATCATCCCATTCACCAAATAAAACTCCAGAGTTTTGAGAAATAAATGATTGTACTGATTCAGAAATAGTAAGCTTGTCTAATTGACCTTTTACATAAACCTTTACAGGTGTTTTTTTCGTGCTATTTGCAATAAATGCAATAATTTCATTTGCGTCCATTAATTTCATAATGAATTGCCCCCTTTGTTATTCTTAATAAGAATACTCTATCAAATCTAGTAAGTAACTAGCAACATTTTGTCGATTAATCTTATTATTTTTTTCGAATTGACTCGATGAATCCTTCTACTTGTTTCAATTTCATCGCATCTCGATTATAAAGTAAGTATGTATCGCGAAATAAACCTGATTGTTCTTTTGTCATTAAAGGTGTTTTTATTATATTTTCATCACTTACATCATGTAAGACAGAGGAAGGTAAGATTGCAAAACCTAAACCATTCAATACAAATTGTTTACATGTTTCTATTTGATCGACTACAATTTCGTGTTTTGGTAATGAATTAAAATGCTCGTACCACCAAGACTGGATCAGCTGATAATAATTTGAATTACTTTTAAACTGAATAAATGGTCTTTGTATCTTTTTATATTCATCAAGACTATTTTTTTTTGTATCAACTAATAATAATTCATCAGAAAAAAGCAATTCCTTTTCCCCAAACCAATTTTGGTTTCCTCGGACAATTGCTAGATGAACTTCATTTTCATATAAGCGATTTGTGATTTCACTACTCCAACCGGTAAATAGTGAAACTTGTACTTCTGGATAGCTTGAAACAAATTTCTTTAAAACCGGTGGTAACCAGTATTGCGCAACAACAGATGAAACGGCAATCTTTAAAGTACCCGAAATATCAGATTTTAAAATTTGTAACTGCTCTAACATTGCTTGATAGGTTTCTTCCATCTTTCTCGCGTAATTTAATATGATTTCCCCTGAAGCAGTAATAATCAATCCTTTTTGAGAACGAATAAACAATTCACTATCAACTTGCTTCTCTAAATTTTGTAGCCTTTGACTTAAAGCTGGTTGAGAAACAAATAACCGCTCTGCTGCCTTCCTCATATTTCTCTCTTCAGACAAAGTAATGATTAAACGGATATCATCGATTTGCACATAATCCCCCCGTCTTTCTACATACAGATAAACTGGATTAACTATTAGTAAAAAAGTAAGTCAATAAAATAGTGACTTACTTTTCTTAGCCGTTATTGCTTATTATATCTTCTTACGTTTTTATTCAATTGTTTTAAAATCGATCTACGGGTTAATATACCTTCAAACGTATTATTCGCATCAACTACACATACAAATGGATGATCAACTACAGATTCAAGTCCTTTAGCGAGCGTATCAGTCGTTTTTAATAATGGGATTGCAGTACACATTACCTCTTCTACTTTCATATTACTTAATCGTTCAAATTCGATTCGTTCTAATCCAAGTATTCCGTCTAAAATCATGGATGTACTTATTAAACCAAGTAACTGAAACTTAGGATTTAACACTGGGATTGAAGAATATCCAGATTTTGTAAGCACTAATAATGCATGCTCTAAACTATTACCAATTTGTACATGAGCTACCTTTTCACTTGAAATGATAACTTCTTCTACTTTATGTTCAAAAAATTGTGAACCATCAATACTAATCAAAAATATCGTCCCCCAATAGAAAAGCAAAAGTTTTAAAAATGGTAGAAATCATCTATTTATAAAAAACATTAATAATTAATATCCATACAACTTTGCTTATCATTTGTATAGAAAAAATCCTATACATTATTTTATTCGGATTAAGGATTACGTCCTTAATTCCTATATTATCAGATTTGTAACCCCTTTCCAATTTAACTTAATTTACAATTTTTTAACGATGACGATTTATAAAAACAAAAAAACGTTTAGATAACTAATTAATTATCTAAACGTTCATCTATATGTGTCATCATAACCCTAAATCCCTTAATTTTTGATATAAATGTACTAATCGTTCGTATTGATCCTCGCCTGCATCCATTAATCCATTTTCGATATCAGTTATCTGTGATGAAATGAGTTCGATTGCATAATTTTGTTTCATCACAGTGTCGACCAATAAAGTCAATTCATCTTCTGTAAAATTTTGTTCACTTAACATCCATCATCCCTCCTAATTCTCATTTTAATCAATGTTTATTTAGTTTAAACTTCTTATTTAGTAAATTTATTTGCATAACTAAATGCTGTATAAGAATCAGGTTTTATCTTAGGAATAATGCCCATTGCACTTACTTTAGATGTCATTTCTTGAATAAACTCTTTCGTTAGCCCTACCGTACCAATATCTAGATGGATTTCAAAACTAAAATTATTTGAATTAGCATTTTCATGAAGCGGACTAAAAATTTTCTCTAAATGAAAAGGAGATAATAAAAAAGCTATTTCTTGACTATACATAGTTTCTAGAAATATTTTCTCTTTTAAATTTCGGATTTTCTTGTGATGCCAACAAGTATGTAAACATCCCCAAGCTCCATTACCTACCCTATGCAAATGAAGTGCTGTAATAAACTTAGTTCCATTACTATGCACCTGAGAATCTGTCCCAATGGAAAGTCGATATTTTTTATTAGGATCACTTTTTACAAATTGATAAAGCCGATCAACTACATGATCAAAACTCATATTTCTTTCACTCACATTGTAAAATCGATACTGATCTTTATTCACGTATATGACCTCCCTTTTCATAACAATACATAATAATGTATTCATTATGATTTGGGATTAGCACGACCTAACAATTTTGTAATAAAATATTAAAAAAAAAAACAAGCTAAGCTTGTTTTTTCTTTTCTTATGAAATAATTTCGTATATTTCAATTGCTACCATATCGATATTGTCGAATGGGAACGTTTGTGGTTTTTCACCTTGTTGAAAAACTTCTAATTCAAATGTTTCATTTTTCTCAGAATACTTAACGCTACACTTTCTTTCGCCGTTAACTTCAAAATATCTTTGAGCAACCTCACCGTTCGTAGCTTGTTGTTTTAAACTTTCTAAGCGTTCTAAAATTCCTAATAATAAAGACATATTAGAACTCCTTTCTACCATGTGTCATTCCCTAAATATAGGTTTTACTTTCTTACAATTTCTATCCAAAAACTTCTGATAGATTTCTGCTATGTAAGTGTCCATTAATAAGAATACTTGTATTTCAATATAAATTCAAGAAAAATAGTCGTTTCAACTAAAAAACAAATTTCTTTATATCCTATATTTTTCTATGTCATAATAGTTTTATACAATGCGTTAAGAAAAAATGAAAAAGGATGACGTTTTATGAAAATTGAATTATTTACACAAAATGGATGCCCTCCTTGTGAATTTTTGAAAAATTATCTTAAAGAAATGAATGTTTCTTATATTGAATATAACGTTTCAAAAGATGAAACTGCTAAAAAGAGAATGATGTTTGAATTAGATTCATACTCAACTCCAACTTTAATCATTGATGATGAGATCATCAGAGGCGTTCAGATGGAGCAAATTCAAGCTGCATTACAAAAATGTTAATCCATTATCCATATTAAAATAAAACCCCCTAAATGAACTGTTTCCATTCATTTAGGGGGTTTTTATCAATCTATACTGCAATGTTTTTAAGATCGTTTCAAAGGCTTGTCATAAAATAGTTCCCAATTACCCAACTCCTATAAAATGAAAAACAAAAAACATGACGGACGATGCAAAAAGAACTTTCGAAATAAGTCCTCTCAATCTTAATCCTCCTTGGGCTAAAACTTTTTCTAATCGTATCATTATTATATTGAACAATACTACACGAATCGTTCTTATCTTTTTTACATTACTTGACAGAGTAAAACACTACTTTTAAGTAAAATAAGCTTTTATATATGAATTCGTCGATTTTTGATTTAGAAAAGGCTATGTTCGAATTTTTTTATATGGGTAATTTCTCTCTTCATCTAGATCTGAATTAATGTTAAAGTAAGATAATTTGTGCCTGCTTTTCAATTTTTTTAAAAAACTTTTGAACGATTAAGGAGTGTTTGTATGGAGTATCGCGGTTCAACGGTTTACAATCAAGATGATTTTTTTTCAGAATTTATTCAACGAAAGAATAGAGAAGATAGTCCTAACAATGCCATCGAAGGACCAATTATCAATGAATTAATTGGGAATGTCAAACGGAAAAAGATATTAGATTTAGGTTGTGGAGACGCAACATTTGGGAAGGAACTTCTATTACTTGGAGCTAAAACCTATACAGGGATAGAAGGATCTGAGCAAATGGTTAAGTCAGCCTTGACTAATTTAAAGGATACAGTAGGTACTGTTGAGCATATTTCTATTGAGGATTATGATTTTCCTACGAATTCATTTGAACTTGTCACTTCTAGATTTGTACTGCACTATATTTCAAACATTGAGCTTTTGTTTCAAAAAATATATAACAGCTTAAAAGAAAACGGCCAGTTTCTATTTAGTGTGCAACATCCTCTAACTACAGCTTCCTTTTTAAGTAAACGTTCAGGCGACCGACGAGAAAGTTGGATTGTAGACGATTACTTTTTAACAGGCGAAAGAAAAGAACCATGGATGAATAAAGTAGTCGTCAAATACCATCGCACAATTGAACAATATTTTAATCTTTTAAGGAATACGGGATTCCGTATCGATCAATTACATGAAGGTACGCCAAAACAACTACATTTTAAAAGTGAAGAAGAGTTTATAAGAAGACAAAGAATACCGATCGTACTTATCTTTTCATGTTTTAAATAACATTATTAACGATAGAAGATGCCTTAAGACCAAGACCCAAATGTAACGAACGTGACAAGCAGACTTAGGCTTTTCCCTTTATGGAAAAGTCGGATCCTATAGTAACTTAATTACTTATTTAATTGACAATTTAAAAAAAAGAAAATGACTGTCATTTTTTAGGAGACAGTCATTTTCTCATTAAATCTTATAAGCGAGTCATTAAAAAAGTAATTCATTATGCTTAAATAAAAATTCATAGCTTAAGTCAATATATAAATAACTTCCATTATTCATTGGATAAGAAAATGTCCGAATCTTTTCACCGGTTTCAATATCTCTGTACATATCTGATAATTGTCCTTGATCATTTGATTGCATTTTCAAAACTGTTTCTAAAAAATATGGCCTCCAGCTCCAGTTTCTACTTTTATACTTTTCTTGAAGTTCCCACTGTTCACCATTAACTTTAAACAAGTTAGCTGATTGCTGAAAACCATCTTCATCACAAATATACATCCTAAAACAAAATGAATTTAATTCACTTGATAGATTAGTTAAAAATGAATTTAAATCTTCTTCTAATTTAAATTTATTAATTGCCGTTTCGACTTTTAATTGGATTAAATTAGTTATATCTCTTAGCGCAATTAATTTGTTCTTTTCGCCTCGAATATATTTTAAAATATCATTCTTTAATGGCTCACATTCATGATTTAACTGACTTATTGATGGTTGTGGTGTAAATAAGTATGCGCCTTGATAGAATCTTCCACCATTCTTCCATGCATTTCTTAATTGAATAGAATCAATTATGCCATCATAGTACATCGATGCCCCTACTTTTCTTGCCACATAAATGACCGAATTTAGTAAATCTTGAAATGATGAAGTATGAAGTTGTTGAACCATTTTAAAATCGATTTTAATGATATCAGGGGACAAAAATCGAAGTTTTTCTAAGTTAATTAACTTCTCATTTACGCTATTAATTGCGAATTTAATTCCATATGTTTGATAATATGTAATTAAATTTTTTAATTCTTTCTCAAAACCATAAAAAAGTTGATGTTGAAGAATAATGACGGTTTTATTTAGTTGTATGCCCTTTTCTTCATATGACTGTAAAATCGATAATAGATTTTCTGGGTCATCTGAAAGTAGCGCTGATGGGTGACGATTAATAAAAATGCCACCCTCAAATTTAGATTGTACAACTTCATCGAGAGCTTGAATTAATATATGATTGTCAACCTCTAATAAATAGTCATCTGGCACCAAATCATTTGCAAAGAAGAATTCAAGGCTATGTAAGTTTTCAAGTTTAAGTCGACCAACAACCTCTACTCCTACACATTTTTGTGTATCAGCTCCATATATTGGTTGAAAATATGGTACGACTTTATCTAAGTTGCTTATTACGTCTAAAGGATCCATTTTGAACCTCCTTCTAAAATGGGTATTGATGTAAGGACTGTCCTCCATCCATTGTAAAACAAGAACCATTAATATAACCAGCCTCATTTGAAAATATATATGCACAAAGTCCTGCTATTTCTTCAGGAGTACCTAGTCTGCCTAGTGGTACACTTTGTATTGTGCGGTTTTCTAATTCATCAGAAAGCCATAATTTTGCTGCACCGTCTGTACGTTCAATCGGTCCAGAAGCGATTGCATTCACTCTAATTCCATATTTCCTTCCCCACTCAACAGCTAATGTTCTTGTCATAGCAAGAACACCCGCTTTAGCTGAAGCAGAGTGAATAACGCCAGGACCCGCATCCCAAGCATATGTAGCAATTATATTTGTAATCGCTCCTTTAATTTTATGTTGTATCATATACCGTCCAACTTCAGAACTACAATAAAATGTTCCATTTAAAACGCTATTAATAACCGTGTTCCACCCGTTTACAGACAAATCCTCTGCAGCACAAATAAAATTACTAGCTGTATTATTTACTAAGAAGTCTATTGTTCCAAATGTTTGATCAACTTCATTTACCATATTTTTAATTAATTCAGGATTCCGAACATCCATAGCGATTGATAATACTTGACCATCACTTTGTTCAATTTCTTCTTTTGCATTATTTAATTTTTCTAAATCTCTTCCGACAATAACTACTTTTGCACCTTCCTTTGCAAAACGCATTGCTATTGCTTTCCCCAAACCACTAGAGCCACCAGTAATGATCACAACCTTATCCTTCACTCGTTTCACTCCTTTTGTACTCTATAGTTTAGCAACATTTTATTATTTTGAGAATATTTTTAACAATTAATCTATTTAATATAGTATGCAGTATTTATTTCTATAAAAAGGTCGGGGGACAATTGAAAATTAAACTTATAACATTTTTTTTACTATTAATTTGTACAATCTATTATTCAGTCTATGTTGAGCCAACCTCAATTCGAACTAAGCACTTAACATTTTCAGACAATCGCCTAAATTTAAATACTACTATTAAATTAATACAAATCTCTGATACTCATTTTAATAATAAAAAAGATTTAATAAGGTTTAAAAAAGTCGTAAATAATATTAACCATATGAAGCCTGACTTTATTCTATTTACTGGGGATTTAGTTAGTGATATAAGAAAGTTTTCATACAAGTATGAAGTTATTCAGCTTTTAAAAGAACTAAACCCCAAAATAGGAAAACTTGCAATATACGGTAACCATGATCATGGTGGATATTTTACTGAACAATATGAAGCACTATTAAGCGAAAGCAATTTTATATTATTAAAAAACGAAGAAAAAACCTTTTTCGTTCAAAAACAAAAAGTTTCATTTATCGGTCTCGATGACTATATGTTAGGAAACAAACAATATAATAATGTTTTAGAACGCATTCAAAAAAATAGTTATACAGTTGTTCTAGCACATGAACCCGACATTGCTGATTTAACGAAAAACTATCCGATAAATCTTCAACTTTCTGGCCATAGCCATGGGGGACAAATTTATTTACCTTTATACAAGTCCTATATAATGCCTCCATATGCAAAAAAATACAACCGAGGTGTATACACACTATCAAGTAAATATAATAGTCATTTAGTCGTTTCAAACGGAATTGGAACAACTAAACTACCAATTCGCCTATTTACTCCTCCAGAAATCGTATCAATCGAAATTAATGGCCAAACTAAAAAATAAATTAATCATGAATGTTAATTGCTCATAGTTTTTGCACGCACTAGGTTGGTTACCTATTTTTATGGGTACTTGCTCAATTATTTTATGAAACCATACACTAATATTGAAGACAAGAGAGGAGGTTAATACATGAATTATCAATATCACCCTAATTTAGATCATTATTATAGAGAAGCTCATGCTCCATCCTACTACTATGATCATAACGAACAACGCTTTGTTCCTTTTTTCCCATTTTTGCCAATAATAGGAGGATTAGCGGGATTAGCAGGTGGATTCGCGTTAGGCGCACTAGCGTTTAGACCACCTTATTATCCGCCATACGGACCATACCCACCATATCCAGCATTTCCTCCGTACGGTGGTGGGTTTGGTGGTGGATACCCTGGATATCAACAACCTTACCCTCCTGTAAATCCTGGTGCTTTTTTACCTAATAATGCAGGATTAAATACACCAGGTAATATAGGACCTTATCCATACTAAAAAATAAAAAAGCTAGTCGCATTAATGTATATTATTTCGATTAGCTTTTTATTATATAACCACTTCTCTAGATTTGATTTGAAAAATTTTAAACTAAAGATATAATATACTCATATCTATTATTTTTTGGAGGTAACCAAGAAGCATGAAACCGAAAGAACCTAGCCTGAATAAACTAAATTTTACAAATGAAGAAATTTTTCAGGCAATATTTGTTGTAAATAAACATGCTAAAACAGCACTTGAACCAAGTCAACTATATTCATTAAAAAGACAAGCTATCTTAAAGCTTATTGATAAAGGAATTGCTAAGAAAGTTGGTTTACATTTTTCAAATAACCCCAAATCAAGTAAACAACAATCTGATGTGTTGATAGCTTGTGGAGATTTTTACTTTCATATACCACCGTTAAAAGAAGACTTTAAACTTCTCCCGCATTTAGGAATATTAGAAAATACTCACCGTAACCCAAAAGTATCCATGTCTTTAAGTTATGCAAAAAAAATACTTCATCATTTCTTAGGTATTCAAAATGTTAAATCTGAAAGTCATTATAAAAACGGATCTAACTACCGAAGAAATACCCCAGGGCAATTTTTAAGAGCTTCTTCATTTCTAAATAACTCTACATTTACTTTTCCGAGTGAACCAATTCGTAAAAATAAAGGTAAGCAAGAGAAATAAGTTGGATCAATTCTTACTAAAATAATATTAATATAGATCATAGGAAGATTAGGAAACCTTTATTTTTAATGGTTTTTAATCCTTCCTTTTTTTATTTAAATTTATACCGAAATTCAGCTTGAAAGTTATTGATGAAAATTCATATTTTCTCTTGTTTTTCCTATCATATTTTAGTAGTTTTTCCTCACCTATTAATATGCCAAGCATACTTTATTAATAGGGGGTGATTAATCTGTTCGGTAATAAAAACTTACAAGATATTATTCGTTATGTTGCTGGATTCTTATTTGCACTTCAATTGTTACTAAATTCTTTTGGGATTAAGTTCCTAAATAATGAACAAATTGATGCTGTACTTAACATCATTTCATTCCTTTTTATTTTATACTTCGGTGCTAAGCACAATTATTTAGGGAAAAAAGGACAAGCTCAAAAGGCTGTACTTCAAGAAGCAGGATTAGAAAAAACAAAAAACCAGTCTAATTCAGATCAATAGATTACTTTATGACTACTTTTTGAAGTTTAGATTACAAAATTAAAGATTTGGTTTGAGAGTGATTAAACATTGATTCACTCTCAATTTTTGAGTCGAATTTATGCTAACTTTTAAGTAATATCTTCTATTTTTCACTATTTTTCCTCATATATTGATTTTAATTTTAGTAATCATATGGACTTTGTTATACATTGTAGAATTATTTTAAGTATATTAGGTAGGAAAAATTTAACTTTATATTGAATGTTGTAAAAACACATAATTTTCAGGAGGATCCCAAATGTCAGTAATTTTTACAAGTAAAGACATTTCAAAGAAATTAAAAATAGGTAAATCTCGTGTAAGAGAAATTAGTAAGGAACTAGAAAAGAAAGAATATCATTTTACAAAGAATCAAGATACAAGAATCTATAATCAAAACGATTTCGAATTATTTCAAATGATCATTAAAGAGTACCATCAGAATGAAAATGTTTTACAATCAGTTGAATATGCTTTAAATTACCTGTCAAATCAAAGCCAACCTGAAGTTCATGCAATCGAAACATCTTCAATTGAGATTGAAACGACAGAAGAAAATAATGAAATCGTTACGAATAACACCCCAAATATTCCTCTAGAACATAACATACATAATCGTTTAGACATGAAGAATGACCTGGAACTTTTTGAAGTACAGAAAGATGCTATTGCTGAAGTTGCTGTTTCCAAAATTGAAACGATTAATTCAGAATTAACCCATCATTCACCTTTACAAGAAGAAGCACAGATAGAAGCTTATGGATCCCAATTAGAATCAATCAAAGTAGCTAAGATTAGTCAATTAACTTCACAAAATACAAACCATTTAGAAGAATCACTTACTCAACTAGAAACAATTGAAGAATTCGAAATGGAGCAACCTGTTTCACAACATACTGAAAAATTTGAAGAGCCTGTATCACAAGTAGAAATATTTGAAGATGTCGTAGTGGACCAATCAGTACTAAAAGAAGAGCAAGAGGTTGAAAATGTCCAAGCATACCGTTTTGAAGAAATGACTGTTGAACAAGTACTTGAGGAAAATAAAAAACTACCTGATGAAGTAGTTCTTTCAAAGGCAGATGAATCAAACGTAGTAACTGAACCTATTGTTTCAAAAGAAAATGTCACTACATTTGTACCGACAAATACAAATCAAATTATGTTTGAAGAGTTTATGTCTCAAATTACGAATCTAGCTTATCAAAATGAACAAATACTTACTCAAAATCAAACATTAATCAAACAGAACTTGGAGAAGGATCAAAAGTTAGAAAAAATATTATATTCAGTTGAAGAAAAAAGTGAAGAGCTTCAAGGGTTAGCAACAGTAATCGAAGAAAAAGATGAAAAATTAGAGCAAATGTTTGAAGAAATAAAAACGAAAGAATCTGGCCGAGATGCCCAATTAATGAGGATGATTAGAGAATTACAGGAAACAAAAAAGATGGTTGCTGCTTCTAAGGAAAGAGACTGGAAGAATGCAATTAAATCACTCTTTTTTAAACCAAAGTCAGTAAAGTAGTTTGTTTATTATTTAGTATTTAATTTAAAGAATTTTAGTTAGATAAGAGAAGGGGATTTTCCCTTCTCTTTATTCTTTCATTCTACTTCTTCCATCTGTTCTTGATGATAGGCCGGTAATACAATATGAACTTCAGTGCCTTTACCTTCTTCACTTAAGTACTCAATCGTTCCCTTATGGGCCTCGATGATACTAAAAGTAACCATTAGACCTAGACCTGTTCCTTTTTCTTTTAAAGAATAAAAAGGTTGTCCTAATCGATCTAATTGTGCTTTCGACATCCCTACCCCATTATCTTTAACGACAATCCGTATGGATTCTTTATCTCTTACCTTCTCAATATTTGCTTCAATTTTAATATAGCCTTTCGTTTCCTTTATAGCTTCTACACCATTTTTTAGAACATTAATGATTGCTTGTTTAAGCTTAGCTCGATCTCCGACAGTATACATATCCTCATTTACATTTACTTGTAAGAAAGCACCTTGCAGTGATGCATAACTTGACATTAATGTAGTAACTTCATTCAGTTGTTCAGTCATATTGATTATTTTCTTTTCTTCGATTTGCGGTCTAGCTAAGTTTAAATAGTCCGAAATGATATTTTCAGCTCGGTCTAGTTCAGCTAATACAAGTTTCATATATTCTCTATTCGTTCCACTTTCTTGATTTTCAATCAACTGAATGAAACCCCTTACAACTGTTAATGGATTTCTAACTTCATGCGCTACACTCGCAGCTAGCTCACTTACCATATTTAATTTCTCGGATTTTTGCATTTGAACACGGATTTCTGCATTTTCAAATAAAAACTCTCTTAAATAAACATGAAACAGCATTGTAATGGTTAAAACAGTAAAAAATATGCACGCCGAAAAAATGGTTTGATCTGATTGGTACTCTTTTATACCATTAACTGTTGCTTCATAATAAAGCAAACAGACCATGCTGAAGGAAAATAAAATTGGCATTAAAATACTTAAAGCAAATTTCTTTCGTTTAGAAAAACTAACCCAATGTGGTGAAACAATAAATGGTAGAATACACGAAATCACTTCAAATGGAAAGGATTTCAACGATGCTAAACCATATAGTAAATAAACAAAAACTGCCTTCGTTAATATAATAATCGTTCCGATCAATCTACCACCATATAAAATAGATGAATAGATTAATAAAATACTAAAAGTAATAGCCATGCTCTCACTAATGTGAATTGGGTAAAGCAAGCAAATAAAAATATTAAAAAAAGTTAGCAATCCAACTAAAATTCTATTTTGTTTTGGGCTTGTATTGTGGTATCTACTAAGCCAGAACATTTCGTATAAAAAGACCGGAATGATTATGATTGCAAATTGAATTAATAAATCTTTTAATTGCAGCATTAAAGTGTCCCCCACCCCTTCTTTCAACAAATTATAACATAGTTATTTAAACTTCTAATTATTAATACAAAAAATTCAAAAAAAACATTTCTACATAGAACGTCACATTATTACAAAGTATTCTAAAATATAAGAAAAGTCGTCAAACTTAAGTGCTTAACGACTTAAAACCAACCTTTTCTTTTAAAAAATATGTACATTAAGATCGTAACAAATCCCATAAAAATTAAGATAAATAAGTACCCATATTTCCATGTTAATTCTGGCATATAATGAAAATTCATTCCATATAAACCTACGATAAACGTTAGTGGTAAAAAGAAAGATGAGATGATGGTTAATGTTTTCATAATATTATTCATTTTCTCTGAGCTTAATGAAAAATAGCTTTCACGAATATCGGAAGCTACATCTCGATTCGTCTCAATCATATCCGAAAGTTTCATTAAATGATCGTGTATGTCTTCAAAGTAAATTCGATGTTCCGATATATCTTTAAATCGATTCGAATTAAGGATTCGATATAATAAATCACGAGTTGGTAAAATCGTTCTTCTTAATTTCGATAAATCCGATTTAATATCATATAATCTTTCAACAACATTATTTACTTGTTTCTTTAAAGGATCAATCTCTAAGTCTGATAGCTCATCCTCCAAACGATAAATAAGTGGAAAATAGCTATCTACAAGCTCATCAATAATTCGATGCGTTAAATGAAGTGGACTCTTCGAAGCCCGACGATCTGATTTCATATTTTCTAAAACTAATTGTATAGCCGGACTTTTATGAATATGAAATGTGATGACATAATGGTCACTTACAAATATATCCAGTTCCGTCTCCTCTAAATCTGATTTATTTAATTCGTGCAAAATTAAAAAGTGATATCCTTCGTAATAATCAAGTTTAGGTCGTTGTACATACTCCAAACAATCTTCAATCGCTAAAGGATGAAAATTAAATTCAGTTGTTAAAAGTTGAATCTCATCTTCAGTTGGTTCATTAATATCTACCCAATACCATAAGTATTTATTTGATCTTGCGTCTGCAATTGTAATATTTCGATCAATTACTTTATTTTTTGTGATTCCTATTACTTGTAACAAGTTTTTACACACCTTCTTTAGGCAATCAAATTATTTCACTACTAAATTCTTTTTTTATTATATGGTAAAATGAAGGAAATTTCATTGAATTGATAGTTCGATTAAAAAATTTTAATTTACATATAAAAATAATAAGTTGAGGGATTTAAAATGAACCGATTTATAAACGAAAGTGTAAAAGAAATACAAATCTCTGGTATTAGAAAATTTGCCCAAAAAATTGAAAAATATGATAATGTTATTGCATTAACATTAGGCCAACCTGATTTTCCAACTCCAGCGCCTATTAAAGAAGCTGCTATTTCTGCAATTAATCAAAATCATACAGTCTATACTCCTAATGCAGGACTGCCAGCACTTAGAAATGCTGCTTCTAACTTTTTAAAGCAAAAATATTCGCTATCATATGATCCAACAAATGAAGTAATCGTTACTGTAGGGGCTAGTCAGGCACTTGATGTTACATTTAGAACAATCCTTAACGAAGAATGTGAGGTTATTTTACCTGCACCAATCTACCCTGGCTATGCACCTATTATTCAAACATGTGGGGCAACTCCAGTCTTTGTAGATACATCTAATAGTGGTTTTAAAATTACTCCTGAATTATTGGAAGAACATATTACTGAAAAAACACGTTGTATTGTTTTACCTTATCCAAATAACCCAACAGGCGTCACATTAACGAAAGAGGAACTTGAGAATTTAGCTAACTATTTATCTCAGAAAGATTTGTTCATTTTATCAGACGAAATATATAGTGAACTGACATATGATTCTACTCATACATCAATTGCAAGTTACCCTGGAATGAGAGAAAAAACAATTGTCATAAACGGTCTTAGTAAATCTCACTCTATGACTGGTTGGAGAATTGGATTTATCTATGCACCTGCTTACTTAGCACAAGAAATCTTAAAAGTACATCAGTATAATGTATCATGCGCTACATCAATATCTCAATATGCAGCAATTGCAGCTTTAACTGATTGTATTGATTCACCAATGGAAATGGCTAAGGAATATAAAATAAGACGTAATTATATGATTAATCGATTAGAGATGATGGGGCTACCTTGTATTAAGCCAGAAGGTGCATTTTATTTATTCCCATCAATTAAAGAATTCAACATGCCTTCTATGGAATTTGCACTAAATCTAGTAGAAAAACATAATCTAGCGGTTATTCCTGGAGAAGCTTTTTCTGAATATGGAGATTCATCTATTCGATTATCTTACGCTTATTCAATGAAAGAATTAGAAATTGCATGTGATCGATTAGAAGAGTTTGTAACGAGTCTTAGAAATTAAAAAAAGCAGGGGAAGAATTACAAATCTTCCCCTGCTTTTTTTATCTAGCTTGTATTACGCTTGTTTTGAATAACAAGTCCTGAATGGTTTTATGATCTTTTCTAAATAGCATTAAATAGACATTAACAATTAATGGTACACCTAAAAATAAAACTGATATAGCTGCGATAAAAATAAAACGAATGAAAAATAAGATCATTGTCGTTTCTTCATAGTTATCTTTTATCATTTTAATAGCTAAAAATCTTTGACCAAATGTCATTCCTTTATTAAATTTTGGAACAACTACAAATAATATGATCATTATAATTGAAATAACGATTAAATCGACCGTTGAGTTTCCTGATGTAGAATTAAAACGACTTAATATCTTCTCAGGATTCATCGTAATAATCGCGATAATGATCCCATACGCTACTGAAATAATAAACGTATCGATTAAAAACGCACTTAATCGTTGATAAAACTTTGCAAGTTGAAAATTCTGCACTTGTTAACCTCTATTCATTATATTATTGAATGTGGTGAGACGGATCGTATAAAGTATAAAGTGCTTGCGTTCCTTTTTCATCTAATCCATTTTTAGACAGTTCGTCATAGCATTTTTTTGCAAGTAAAAGTCCTGGTAGATTTAATTCCATCTTCTCTGCCTCTTCAATTGCGATTCCCATATCTTTTATAAAATGTTTAATATAAAATCCTGGTTCGAAATCACCTTTTAAAACACGAGGTGCTAGATTAGATAATGACCAACTACCTGCTGCACCAGTAGAAATACTTCCTAATACTTTTTCACCGTCTAATCCAGCTTTTGAAGCATATGCAAGTGCTTCACAAACGCCTAACATACCAGAAGCTATTGCAATTTGATTACACATTTTTACATGCTGCCCACTACCAGCATTTCCATGATAAGCAATATTTTTTCCTAAAACATCAAATAAGCTGGTCATTTTATGAAAAGTTTCTTCTTCTCCTCCAACCATAATCGCTAATCTAGCTTCTCTTGCACCTAAATCCCCACCTGACACAGGTGCATCTAATGATGACATACCTAATGACTTTGTATGCTCATCAATTTTTTTGGCTAAAGTTGGTGTTGAAGTTGTAAAGTCGATAAATGTAGTCCCCTTTGAAGCCGATTGGATGATCCCATTTTCGCCAAAATATACTTCTTCTAAATCACTTGGATAGCCGACCATCGTACAAATTACCTGACAATTTGGAGCTAATTCTTTCGGTGTATCATACCAAATTGCCCCTAAATCAATTAACTCACTTGCTTTTTCTTTTGTACGGTTATAAATATGTAATTTCGCACCTGCATTGATTAAATGCTTTGCCATACTTTTACCCATAACACCAATACCGATAAATCCAATTTGCAAATCTTTTAAACTAATTGCTCCCATTTTTTCCACACCCCTCATTGAATATCCACATATAAAATTACCATAAAAATAACTAATTAAAAAGATTGAGCTAACTAAGTAAACTAAATATTATTTCAAAATTATATTTAGTTTATTTCAATACTAATTTGTTGACTCTAATAATGGAACTTTTCTATATTAAATAAGTACATAAAAATGTATCTAATTCACCTAATTTTTGGAGGTATTTTCATATGAAAAATGAACAATTTTTTGAAATGATTAAAGAACGAAACTCTACTAGAGTATTCGATTCATCTACTGAAATCAGTAGTAGCGAAATTACTGAACTTCTTGATGCTGCAATGACTGCACCATCTGCTTGGAATTTACAACATTGGAAATTCGTTGTATTCCATGGTGAGAATGCGCAAGGTAAATTATTACCTGTTGCATATAACCAAGGCCAGATCAAAGATGCTTCTTGTGTAATTGCTGTATTGGCCGATACACAATCAGCCAAAAATGTTGACTTAGTTTTTGGACCTGCAGTTGAAGCTGGTTATATGACCCAAGAAGCAAAAGACAAATTAAAAGCAAACGTTGAAAATGCGTATGCAACAGAGCAACGCAATCGTGAACAAGGAATCTTGAATTCATCTCTTGCTGCTATGCAATTAATAATGGCTGCTTCTGCAAAAGGTTGGAATACTTGTGCAATCGGTGGATTTAATGAACAAGCATTTAAAGAAAATTTCTTAACAGATGATCGCTATATTCCAACGATGTTGATTGCCATTGGTAAAGAAAAGGTACCTGGACATCATACAACACGTTTTTCTGCAAAAGAAATGTCGATTTGGATTTAATCTTAAAATGAAAAGGGATTCTGACAAAAGTCGGAGTCCCTTTTATGTCATTTAAGTTTCATTAACAATGTTGTTCAACAGTAATGATTAATTTCTTAAGTAATTCTAAAGAAGAATCAATTGCTAATGAATAGTATCTATGAGTACCTTTTTGCTCAATTTGTACTAAATGATTATCACGTAATATCTTTAAATGGTGCGATATAGCGGGTCTAGATAATGAAGTTTTTTCTGTAATTTCATTAACAGTTAGCGCTTCACCTTCTGATAACATTAAAATGATATCCTGTCTGTAAGGATCGCTTAACGCTTGGAACAACGGAATACATTCTCTAAATACTTCAACTGCTTCTTTACTCAAATCTTCCACCTACTTTTATTATCCAAAAATAATCTTATTCGTTTAATAATTTAAACATACACTAAATTAAAGAAGTGAATTTGTCAACAGTAGGCGTTTTTTATTCAGAATCAAATATAATCTTAAAAATAAAACAACAGGTTTCCCTGTTGTTTTAAATTAAATGCTATTTACTAAATTAACAACTTCTTCAGCTGTAGACATAGATAAAGCTTTTTGTGCTAATAATTCCATCTCAGCTTTAGAAAGTTTAGCCATTTGACTACGAGCAGGTAGGATAGAAGTAGCACTCATAGAAAATTCGTGTAAGCCTAATCCTACAAGTAAAGGAATAGCTAATGCATCTCCAGCCATCTCTCCACACATTCCAGCCCATTTACCTTCTTTGTTTGCAGCATCGATTACCATTTTAACTAATCTTAAAATAGATGGGTTATATGGTTGATATAAATATGAAACTTGTTCATTCATTCGATCAGCAGCCATTGTATATTGGATTAAATCGTTTGTCCCGATACTAAAGAAGTCAACTTCCTTAGCAAATACATCTGCTAGAACAGCAGAAGCAGGAATCTCTACCATCATACCAATTTCAATATTGTCTGAAACTTGAACATTTTCTTTTACTAATTGTTCTTTTTCTTCTAATAAAACAGCTTTTGCAGCTCTGAACTCATCTAAAGTTGCAATCATTGGGAACATAATTTTCAAATTACCATATACACTAGCACGAAGTAATGCACGTAATTGAGTACGGAATATGTCCTTTTGATCTAAACATAAACGAATCGCTCGGTATCCTAAGAATGGATTCATTTCTTTTGGTAAGTGTAAATAAGATAATTCTTTATCTCCACCGATATCTAGTGTTCTTACTACTACCGGCTTATCACCCATACTTTCAAGAACTGATTTGTATGATTCAAACTGCTCTTCTTCTGATGGGAAGTTATCGCGTCCCATATATAGGAACTCAGTACGGTAAAGACCTACACCTTCACCACCATTATTGATAACGCCTTCTACATCATTTGGTGTACCAATATTAGCTACTAACTCAACATGATGTCCATCTTTCGTTACAGTTGGTTCATTTTTCAGTTTAGCCCATTCAATTTTTTGAAGCTCGAATTTTTCTTTTTTAGCTTTATACTCTTCTAATTCTTCATTAGAAGGATCTACTATTACATGGCCATCTAATCCATCTACAATGACCATTACGCCATTTTCGATTTTACTTGTCACTTCTTTTGTCCCTACAACAGCAGGAATTTCAAGAGAACGAGCCATAATCGCTGAGTGAGAAGTACGACCACCAATATCAGTAGTAAAACCTAACGCATATTTACGATTTAATTGTGCTGTATCAGATGGTGTTAAATCTTCTGCAATAATAATAACTTCCTCAGTAATATTTGCAGGGTTAGAAATTGTAACACCTAAAAGATGCGCCATTACACGTTTCGTAACATCGCGGATATCTGCAGCACGTTCCTTCATATATTCATTATCCATGCTTTCAAACATTTGAACGAACATTGAAGCAACTTCATTCATAGCAAAATCAGCGTTGACACTTTCAGACTTAATTTTATCTTTAACTGGGTTAACTAGCTCTGGATCATTTAAAACTAAGATGTGCGCAGAAAAGATTGCAGCTTTATCTTCACCAAGTTCAGCATTCGCATGATCACGAATTTTTTCTAATTCAGTGTTAGAAACTTGAATGGCATTGTCAAGTTTAGCTATTTCAGCATCAATATCTGAAATTTGCTTTTTAACAATGTTTAATTCAGGATTTTCTAAACGAAATGCTTTTGCAATCGCAATTCCACTAGAAGCGGCAATACCTTTAATATGTAAAGACATTATTCGCCTAATCCTTCTTTTTTCATTGTATCTTCGATTGCAGCAAGTGCTTGATCTGCATCTTCACCGTTAGCAGTAATTTTGATCTCAGTTCCTTGTTGAATTCCTAAAGACATTACACCCATGATTGATTTTAAGTTAACTGTTTTACCATTATACTCAAGATTGATATCTGAATTAAATTTACCTGCTACATTTACTAATAATGTTGCTGGACGAGCGTGGATTCCAGAATCAGCTGTTACTTTAAAAGTTTTTTCCATAATAATTTATCTCCTTTGTGATTAAATCTACATTTTTGGTATAGACGTTTGGCCTACTCTAAATATTCTATTAAAAGGGGTGCATAGTGTCAACTATACTACCCCTTTTAAAATCAAACATTTTTCGTCTATTTAATTAGATTTATTTAATCTTAATGATGCCTACTTCACCTTTTGATTGCTTACCTGGTTTTTCGATTACAACTTGTTGTCCTTCACTTAAATTTGTAAATACAACTGGTGTAATTGTAGACGGTGCATTTTCACGAATAAAGTGTAAATCAATTTTAACTAATTGTTGACCTTTAGTTACTTTCTCACCTTGTGATACCAGTACTTCAAAGCCTTCACCATTTAGTTTTACAGTATCGATTCCGATATGAATTAAAATTTCTTTTCCACCATTTGATAAAATACCAATCGCATGTTTTGTTGGGAATACATTTACAATTTCCCCATCTACAGGAGATACAACTGTACCTTCTGAAGGAATAATCGCAAATCCATCACCCATCATTTTTCCAGAAAATACCTGGTCTGGTACTTCTGTAATTGGGATGATTTCTCCTTCAATTGGATTAATAATCGCCTCTTCAATCGCAGTATCTACTGCTGATGCTGTTTCTTTATGTGCCTCTTGACTAACAACCGGTGTTTTTCCAGTCATAATGTCTTTAATTTGTGATTTTAATGTATCTGATTTAGGTCCAAAGATTGCTTGAATATTATTTCCAACCTCAAGAACTCCAGCGGCACCTAATGCTTTTAAGCGATTTTTATTTACTTCGTCTTTTGAATTAACTTGTACTCGTAATCGTGTGATACATGCATCTAATGAAGAAATATTACTTTTTCCACCTAAAGCTTGTAAAATTTCATATGGTAATTCATTAGCTGGCGTATTACTTGTAGTATCTTCAGCGATTGCATCTTCACGACCTGGCGTTTTTAAATTCCATTTTCTAATAGCAAATCTAAAACCGAAGTAGTAAATCACTGCTAATACTAAACCGACGATGATTACCCACCACCAGCCAGTTCTATTCGGTAAAACACCGAATAATAAGAAGTCGATTAAACCACCAGAGAACGTCATACCAATTTTAACATTTAATAATTGCATGATCATAAATGATAAACCAGCGAAGATTGCGTGTATTCCAAATAGTACTGGAGCAACAAATAAGAATGAGAATTCAATTGGCTCTGTAATACCTGTTAAGAATGAAGTTAACGCTGCTGATGCTAAAATACCACCAGCGATTTTTTTATTTTCAGGTTTTGCTTCATGATACATAGCTAATGCAGCAGCAGGTAGACCAAACATCATGAATGGGAATTTACCTACCATGAATGTACCAGCAGTTAATTTTACTCCGTCTTTTAATTGAGCGAAGAAGATTTTTTGATCCCCATGTACAACCAAACCAGTTTTATCAGTATATGAACCAAACTCAAACCAGAAAGGTGCATAGAAAATATGATGTAAACCAAATGGAATTAATGAACGCTCAATAACACCAAAAATAAATGCCGATAATGTTAAGTTCGCATCAATCATATTATGTGAAAATGTGTTTAAACCGTGCTGAATTGGTGGCCAAATAAAGCACATTAAAATACCAAGTAATACTGAAAACGCTGCAGTAGCAATTGGTACAAATCGTTTACCTGCAAAGAAACCTAAGTATGATGGTAAATCAATTTCAAAGAATTTATTGTAAGCCCATGCAGCTAAAATACCGACGATAATACCACCAAATACACCTGTTTGTAATGTAGGTATACCTAATACAAACGCAAATGATGGATCATCAAATTTAGCAATATTTAATGCTTTATCTAAAACAACATATTGTCCAACATCTTTGAACACACTCATTGTTTTATTCATAATTAGGAATCCGACGATTGCTGCTAAACCTGCAACACCTTCTCCTCCTGCTAAACCAACGGCAACACCTACTGCAAATAATAATGCCAAATTACCAAAAATGATGTCACCTGATTGTTCCATAACTTTTGCTACTAGTTGGAACCATTGTGCATCAAGAAACGGTAAATACTTTAATGTTTGTGGATTTTGAAATGCATTACCAAATGCAAGTAACAATCCGGCAGCTGGCAAAATTGCAACAGGAAGCATAAGCGCTTTACCAACTTTTTGTAAAACTCCAAAGATCTTCTTAAACATTGTTTTCCTCCTTTTATCCAAACAAAAAAGGCATGAGCAGAAAAAATGAGATTATTGAATCCTGGATATAGTTTCCCCTACCCAAGTATAATAATTCACATTTTTTCAACTCATGCCTGATCGAATCAGTAACACGTATAATGTGTACTCTATTCAATTATGTTTTAATATGATTTCGCTTTCATTATATCTATAGATTTTAAAAATATCAAGTCAAAAAACTTATCAATTTTTAATATTTTTTTACTATGTTAAAAAAAGCGCTAAATTGTTGTTTAGGCTTATTGAATTATTTTTTAATTTTACTTTGAACAAGTCGTTCTAAGTGTAAGGTTAAGTAGATTACTTCGGCTTCACTTGCTTTTTTATTTAATGAAGCTTGGATTGACTTTAAAATTTTCCATGCTAAATCATAGCAGATGGGGTATTCTTTTTTTAAGATAATACCTAAAGCTGGTGACTCTTCAGATGAATTACCATGAAAAATACGGTCAATTAAAAATCGCAAATGACGAACTAATCTTGAATAGTGAATACTTTCTTTATCAATTTCAATTTGTAAATATTCTTCTATATAGATTACTAAATCTTTAATAATCTGAGAGAACTTATTTACATCCGATAGAACTTCCATCGATAAATTACTAACGATATGGAGAGTTACAAACCCTACTTCTTCAATCGGTAAATTTATATCAATTTCTTTATTTATCAAATCAATTACTTCTTGTGCAATTTTAAAATACTCTGGATACATTGCTTTCGTTTCCTGTAAAAACGGATTATCAACATTATAACCTTCTCGAATACGCTTAATCGCAAATATTAAGTGGTCTGTTAACCCGATATGAATTTGCTCATTTAATGTACATCCTGTTCTTTCAGAAATTAAATAGATCGCCTGCTGTAGCGTACCCATTAATTTTTCATCCATAAAGTTAATTAGTGATTTATATTGTTTTTGTTTTTGTTCATCTTTTAAAATAAACATTTTTTCTACTACACCTTCGGAAATTAAATCTCCTCTAGTTTTATTAAAACCGATGCCTTTACCTAACAAAACTACTTCTGTATGATCGGGATTTTTCGCTATTAAAACATTATTATTAAGAACTTTTTTGATTGTGTAACATACTGACATCTCTGACATTATTTTTATCACCCCCAAGTTTAAAAAATCGCTTATATATCATAACATAATTTTTCTGAAAAAGTTAAAACACAGTTTAAGTTTTGTAAATTAATCATTTTTTTTTTGATTATCTATTATATTAGGATAGAATAGAAAAGTAAAAAGTATAATATAAATTGAGTAGGAGTTAAAAATAATGATTAAGTTATTTGTTAGTGATCTAGATGGGACAATGTTTCATCAAGGGCAACTATTTGAACATGATGTAGAAGCATTAAAAAAACTTCTAGATCAAGGTGTCTTATTATGTTTTGCTTCCGGACGCTTAGATTATGAAATCGTAAAAATCATGGAAAGCTTAGAAGGTAATTTTCACCGTATTAGTATGAATGGAACTTATATTTATTCAAATGATGGCGAAGCATTGTTAGATGCTACCTTTCATCCAAGTGTAATTGACAGAGTTTATGAAATGATTTCTAACGATAAATTTTTAATTTACGTAGCGGACAATTCAACATACTATATTGAAGAGAAAACTGATTTAGTGAAAGAAATCGAAAAAAACTCTAGCATGAAAACAATTGAATTAAAAACACTAAAAACTGATTTAGGTAAATCAATCACACCAAAAAAATATGTAGTTTTAGGTGAAGATGAGGACTTACTTGAACTTCAAAAAGAATTACAAAAAGAATTACCTGAATTTGTAACTTCATTTATTTCTGCTAAAAATTGTTTAGATATCGTTCCAGTAAATGTTAGTAAAGGTTCAGCAATTCAAATATTAATCGAAAAATTAGGTATTAAACGAGATGAAATTGCTTGTATTGGTGATGCTTACAATGATATCTCTATGTTTGAACTAACTCCTCATAGCTTTGCAATGGAAAATGCTGACGATGAAGTTAAGAAATATGCTTCATATATTGTTCCTTCAGTAGCTGAAGCAGTTAATATTGTTTCACAAATTAAGTAAAATGAAAGGGTGCTAAATTGAGCACCCTTTTTTTATTGAAATATAATGTATGGGAGTCTTGTGATTTCGATTAATCAGATTGCTCTTTTTTATGAACCTCTTAATCGTTATAGTTCGATAATCATTTTACTGGATATTTTTCTAATGGCAGTTTCATCTAAAAAATGAAAAAAGAGTGCTAAAAAAGCACTCTTTTAACGATCAATATCAATTGTAAAACGATAACGATCAGCTCGGTAAATACAGCTTACATATTCAAGTGGGATTCCATCATTAATAAACGTTACTTGGTGTAATTCAAGTGCAGGAGAATCCTCTGCTACCTCAAGGATTAATGAATCTTTTTCTGTCATTAAAGATGCTTTAATCCATTTTGTAGCTTTTTCAATTGAATAACCTAATGTAACTTCAAAATATTCATATAAGGAATGATTTAGGACTTTTTCATCAATTCGATTTACTAATTTTTTTGGTAGGTACGTTGTTTCAATGGCAATGGGATGCTCATTTGCTAAGCGACATCTTTCAATTTTAAAAATTTCAGAGCCACTTTCAATTGATAACACTTCTGCTAAGTATTCATCAGCTTCAATTGTCGAAAAGCCAAGTAATTTATTAGTAGGGGTCAATCCTATGGATGTAATGTCCTCAGAAAAACTCCTTAATGATTTTAATGATTCCTCAACTTCAATTCCATCTTTTACTGATACAAACGTACCAATTCCGCGTTTCCGGCTTATTAATGATTCCTTTACAAGATTGTTTAATGCTTGTCTTATTGTCATCCTGCTTACATTTAACATCTCACTCAATGTTTGCTCAGAAGGAATTCGCTCACCAGGTTTCCATTCTCCTGAGTTAATTTTAAGCTTTAAAATTTCTTGTATTTGGAAATAAATCGGTAACGGTGAATTTTTATCTAGTTTTAACATTATTTATGACAAAGTGAGTAAGCTTCTTCATCAACAACAATTGTTACGTTGTTGTGGTTTTGGAGTGCAGTAGCAGGACAGTTAATATCTAATTTTCCATTTAACATTTCCTTGACTGCTTCAGCCTTTTTGATGCCTGAAGCTACTAAAATGATTTCTTTTGCTCTCATAATTGAACCAATTCCCATCGTTACTGCATGTGTAGGGACATCTTCCTCGTTCTCAAAATAAATTTTATTTGCGTTACGAGTTGATTCAGTAAGTTCTACAATATGAGTAGGTGTATCAAATGGTGTCCCAGGTTCATTAAATGCAATATGACCATTTTCACCTATTCCTAATAGTTGTAAATCAACAGGATGCTTTTGTAGTAATTCTTCATAATTTTTACAAGCTTCTTCTAGATTTTTTGTATTTCCATTTGGTAAATGGTTTTCTTTAAATTTTAAATGATTAAAAAGTTGTTCTGCCATATATGTGTGGTAGCTTGTTTGATCATCTTCTGCAAGTCCAACATATTCATCAAGATTTACAGTAATGACGTGTGATACATCTGGTTTACGAATACGGAAAAGTTCATAAATACCTAATGGAGAACCACCAGTAGCCAATCCTAAAGTGAATTCTTCTTTCCCTTCAAATGCCTTTACCATTTTTTCATATGCTACTTTTGATATTTCTTCTGCATTTTTTACTACGATTACGTTCATAAAGTCACCTCATTCATATTTTTACCTTGTCTAGTTGTATCAATAACGAAGAAATCAGGAGTCATTTGCACAAAATCAGCGTCTTTACCTGGTTCTAATGCTCCTTTATGTTTAAGACCAAACTCATTAGCTTGGTTTATTGAAGTCATTTGTACTGCTTCTTCAGGACTACATCCGGTAAAAGCCATAATGTTTCTGAATGCATCATCCATTTTTAAAATACTACCCGCAAGTGTTCCGTCTTCTAATCTTGCACTTTTATCCTTTACAAATACAGGTTGTCCACCTAATTCATACTTGCCCTCAGCTAACCCTTTTGCTCTCATCGCATCAGTAATTACGCTTATTTTCTTCGCACCTTTTAGGCGATAAGCAAGTTTTACCATATCAGGATGAATATGAATTCCATCAGGTATCACTTCTACCATTACTCTTTCATCAAGTAATACATGTCCAACAGTCCCTGCTTCACGATGATGCATAGGTCTCATTTGGTTGTATAAATGTGTAGCGTGGAAAATATTTCGACCTTCAAAATCTGATCTAATTGCATCTGAGTGACCTACTGTGCCAACTACATTAGTACGCTCTAGCTCTTTTTCTAACTCTATTGCACCTTCAACCTCAGGTGCATAAGTAACTAATTTGATTAGTCCACCAGAAGCTTCTTGCCACTCTTTAAATAGTTCAACGTCAGGGTTAATAATATATTCTAATGGCTGTGCTCCAGCTTTATTTTTATTAACAAACGGTCCTTCTAAATGAATATATTCAAAATGAGCACCAAGTTTTTTTGCTTCATTTAAAGATTTTAAAGCATTTTTAATATTTTCTTTCGATTGTGTCATGGTAGTCGGGAAGAATGTTGTTACCCCTTCCTTCATCATTTCTTTACTCATCCTTACCATTGAGTTTGGATCAGCATCCATTGCATCGACATCATATGCACCATGAATATGGACATCAATCATTCCAGGAATAATAACTGTCCCTTTTCCATCAATTATTTCTTCACCTTCATTTTCATAACCATTCATATGACCAAGAGATGAAATTTTTTCATTGTATCGAATATAGCCATTTTCAATTACTTCTTTACCTGTGTAAATTTTAACATTAATGATTGATTTCATTTACTCTCCTCTTTCCTTTGTCTAAGAAGTCTTCGTCAATACCCCAATATAGAAAGTAGTGTTTACTTAATCATCATTCACATTCATTTATATAAGTAGCTTGATTTCTTCATAACTATTTTATGATATATACTCCTAGTTGTCTATACTACTGATTCAAAAATAATAAATTAAATCACTTTTGACTAAAAAAAGAAGTATAGGTTTTTGTCCTTCATGGATCTACCAATACTTCTTCTTTTTCAATATATAATTTATGTCCATTTGTTGATAATTCGATATCTCCGAATTGGTCCGTTGTATATTGCTTAATTCCTAGGTGATTTAACCTCTTCATTACTGAACGATGAGGATGACCAAATAAATTAAATTTATCATATGAAAGAATTGCGACTGTAGGATTTACTGCAAATAAAAACGCTTCTGAAGTTGATGTTGATGATCCATGATGCGGAATTTTTAGTACTTGAGCATTGATATCCTCATTTTTAATTAACCTTTGTTCGGCTTTTCTTTCAATATCTCCAGTTAATAAAATTGAAATGTCATCATATTTTACCTTCAATACAATTGAACTATTATTATTTGTATACGATTTTTTCCCGCTATTTAAAACCGTGATATCGACATTTGGGTCAAGCATAATTTTTTCATTTAACTTTGCAATACTTATTGGAATATTCCTTTGATATGCTTCTTTCTTATATAAATAATAAGAATGTGAATTATATTTTTTCCCACTATCGAGGATTTTTGTGATTTTAACACTATTCATTACTTTTAATAACCCACCAATATGATCAATATCAGGATGTGTACTGACTAAGAGATCGATTTCATTTATATGTAGTCGTCTAAGTTTTTTTATAACCACTCCACCATGTTCCACGTCTCCTCCATCAATCAGTACCGTCTTACCATTTGGTAAAATCATAACCATGCTATCCCCTTGACCTACATCAAAAAAATAAATTAATAACGGATGAGTAATATAGCCGTAATTTGTCGTTCTTGCTTCACTATTTATATTTTGACTAAAAAATGCACTAAAAAAAATAAAGATAGAAAATATGAGAGAGTATCGTCTTCGATTTTTGTTCATTCACACTTCCTCCTAACATTATTTTCTCTAAGCAATTTCCAAAGTATGTATGAAGCACATAAAATAAAGATGGAAATTGAGTATACATCAAAGTGAAATACCAATTCAAATTATGTGTAAAAGATTAGTTAATCATGATAAAAAATCACAAAAAACTGTAAGCAATTTTTTGCTTACAGTTTTACCAAATTACTCAAATACTTCCTCTAGTTTTTTTACAACTAATAAGGAATCACTTACTTGTCTCGTTGTTTGATTTGTAATGTAAACCCCATGCATCCCCAATTTTAAAGCAGGAGAAATTTCATTAATGAAGTTATCACCAATTGAAACAATTTCATGTGGCTTAACATTGAACTGATTTATTATATTTTTAAAATGCTTTTCTGTTTCTAATGGTTTCTTACCATCCGTAATTTCTAAATGAAATAAATCATTTAAATTAAGTAGTTTCAGTAATCTAGTTACATCTGCTCGATCAGAGTTTGTTAACAATACTAACTTTTTTGAATCCTTAACTTTTTCTAATGCTTCTTTTAAACCTTTTATATAAGGAATACTAAACTCTTTTGTTGCCATATACTCCTTTGTTTTATCATAACAGTGATAAACATCTTTTGCACCGTAATGATAACTTGCTACTAAAGGAATCCACCATCCATCACCTACTGGGATATATGGTAATTCATAATTAATTTTTTCAAGATAATTTTCTGGAAGTTCATTTTTAGAAAGCAGCTGCCCTTCCCAAGTAAATACTTGAATTGGATTTAATGTAATTGGATCTAACGATATAATTAAATCATTTTTCGAATCATAAATTTTGCCTATAGTTAGTGCATGGTCATAATCTTTTATTTTTTGATAATCCTTTAAAAAAGAATCACGCTTTTCTGGACTTATCTCATTCGCAAGTAATTTGGCATAGTAATCGTAGTGCTCGGTACCATCATACAAAGTACCATCTAAATCAAAAACTAATACTTTTGAATTCATTAATAAATTGTGCATTTTCTACTCCTTAGCTGTCTTTGTCTTTTACGTCTAAAATAAAATTAAATGATTTTCGATCGTCATTTAATTTAAATTCATAAAATATTTTATACATACCTGCTTCAGGTAAATCAAGTTCATAGCTTACTTTTGATTGATTATTAGGATTGCTAATTAGCCTAAAATATGTTCCTTCTTCATTCATTATATAAAATTGCTGATCAGTAAATTTGGAACGTTTTTTAAATTGATCAAAATTAAATGTAATTTTACTCTTAGTTTTTGGAAGAATTGAAGTATAAAGTAGGGAAACTCTGTAATCATCAGTTTTTTTCGTTAAAATTGCAGTCGGAAATACTTCTCCTTTTTTGTTCTTTTGCTTTTGGAAAATCTTTGTATCAAGGGTTTGATTATGTATAAATATACTAACGTAATAAGGTATATCTTTCTTAAAGGAATACTTAAATGTAAAATGGTTATTCCCATTATAGACAGGTTCAATGACTTTATAGGAATTTAATTGATCTGTCGTAATAAATATTCTAATTTTTTCTCGTTGCAATGCATTCAATGATCTAGAAGATACCGTTACTTCTTGTAAGGTTTTTTTAGTCGATAGATTCCACTTTACTTTTTGAACTTTCAGTTGGCTAACATGGCTACTACTTGATAATATACTATGATTAACTAAACGATTGCTAATTAGTAGAATAATTAAGATAGCTACACATAGAGCAGCAATAAAACGAAATTTCATAGATCATTCTCCCTTAAAAAGTTAAAATTAATAATTTTTAGTTATTTCAAGAAAGCTAAAAATTCTAATTGTAAACTCTTTCAATATTTTATCACCTGTGCAATAATTAAAATTCGCCATAAATTATCTGTATTGGTTAATATTGTCTATGAATATTTTATTTCTATATTTAATATGTACTACGTCCATCTTACTTTTTCCTTTAAGTAGTGTTACAAATAAGAATGTTTTTTATTTAAATGTAGAAACTAACATACTGATAATGATGGGCTATATACAAACAGTTTTGAAGGAGGAGCATTAAATGAGTATACATATTGGTGCCGAACAAGGTGCAATTGCTGATAAAATTTTATTACCTGGTGATCCATTAAGAGCTAAATATATTGCAGAAACGTTTTTAGAAGATGTAGTTTGTTATAATGAAGTTCGCGGAATGCTTGGTTTTACTGGTACTTATAAAGGTCAAAGAATTTCCGTTCAAGGTACTGGAATGGGAATTCCTTCAATTGGGATTTATGTAAATGAATTGATTAATAGTTATGGTGTAAAAACGTTGATTCGTGTTGGCACTTGTGGTGGGCTTCAAAAAGATGTAAAAATTCGTGATGTCATTATTGCGATGACGACTTGTACAGATTCAAATATGAATCGTCAAACATTTCCTGGTTTCGATTATTCTCCTTGTGCTAGCTTTGATTTATTAAAGAAAGCGTATGAAGGTGCTGTGAATAAAGGATTAAATGTGAAAGTAGGAAATATTTTAACTTCTGATATTTTCTACCGAGATAGTATGGACATGTACGAAAAATTAGCGAATTACGGAGTTCTTGCTGTAGAGATGGAAACAACTGCATTATATACAATCGCAGCAAAACATAATGTAGACGCACTTACTGTTTTAACGGTAAGCGACCATATCTTCACTGGCGAAGAAACATCTGCACAAGAAAGACAAACTACTTTTAATGATATGATTGTCATCGCACTAGATGCAGCAATCGCTTAAGTTATTTAAAAGCCTGAGAACATAATCTCAGGCTTTTATTAATTAAAAAACTTAACAACCTAACGACGTTTTTATACCACTTTACATCCAATCAAAGGTACAATAGCAATATCGAAATTCAATTTAAGGATGGTAAGGTATGAAGAAACAGCAATCAATTTTATTTCTCACCTGGATTGTAAGCATTATCGCAACACTAGGTAGTTTATCATTTTCAGTAATTAATCATTGGACACCATGTTCATTATGCTGGTATCAGCGAATTTTTATGTACCCGATTGTTTTTATTATCGGAATCGCTTTTTATAAAAATAATATAAAAGATGTTGTTTATGCACTACCTTTATCCTTAATAGGTATGTGTATTTCAATTTATCATATTTTAATTCAAAAGGTTCCTGCACTTAAAGAAACAGCTACACAATGTGGACCTGTCCCTTGTACTGGAGATTATTTAAATTGGTTTGGATTTATTACCATTCCAATGTTAGCATTTGTTGCATTCCTACTAATTAATATTTTCTGCATAGTTCTTTTACGAAAATCAAACTAAAATAATTCAAGCTGCTCGGTAGAGGATGGTCCAAATTCAATGCCTAGCAGCTTCATTAATTGTTTAGCATTATCCGCTGCATCTCCACCAGAATTATTATTAAACAGTATACAAATTTCTTTTGTGTTTTTTGATAACTGCTCAATTCTTTCTACCCATTCATACAATTCTTCTTCATTATATCTGTATAAATAACGTACCTCACGCCAGTTATCTTGTCCATTATGATTCCATCCATAAATATTTCGTCCATGAAAACGGATTAAAGTTAGATTTAAATTTGTTGGGTGTAGTACAATCGGAATACTACCATTCCCTGCTTGTGGCTCATCACAGATCGAATGAATCCACCCTTCATCCTCCATAAATTTCAAAGTTTGCTCATAAAAACTAGGATAAAACCAAGTCTGATTACGAAATTCTAAAATTGCAGGAAGTCCTTTGAGCTTACTTTTCAAAATTCTTAATAATTCAACATTTTCTTTTTTACAATTAAACCAAGGTGGAAACTGAAATAATATGCCTTTTAATTTATTCGCTTCAATTAAAGGCTGGATTGATTCCAAAAATGGCGTTAACAGTAAAATCTGCTCCTCTTTAGAATAGTTTTGCCTTGAATGGCCCGTTATTCCGCCATATGCTTTAACAATAAATGAAAAGTCAGCTGTCGTTTGATTTACCCATTTTTGATAGTTTGATTGTGGCATTATACTATAATAGGAAGAATCAATTTCGACAATTGGAAAATGCATACAATATTGTCTCAATTTTTTTGAAGAGTGAATCCGATCAGGGTATAAACTATCATGATCGCCCCACCCAGTAACTCCAATCTTTATTTCCATACATCTCTCCTATTAGTTCTTTCATTATTAATTAATTATTTCTAATTTTCATTAAAATAAACGGATATGTTTGTTATAATGACTATAGTATAATTTTATTTTAGTAGAAATTGGAGTATAGTGTAAATGATAAACGAGCCAGTACATGAACTAAAAGCTAAAATTAACGAACTTGAAGAAAAGGTAAAATCGTATGAAATAATTTTAAATACAATAACTTCTGGATCTATATTTTCGAACGAAACACTCGAATTATCTAATTCGAATCATTTAACTAGAAATACAAGTAAATCTAATACAAATAATGATATACTTCCATTACATACTAAATTCACTAACTTTTTATCGAATAGTAGAAGGACTTTGCAATCAATCTATGATGCATTACCACACCACATATTATTTATCGATAAAGATGGAATAATTACGCTATACAATCAACAAGTTTCGATCGATTTTAGAATCACTAAATACGAATTTATCGGACGACATATTAGAGAGTTATTAAAAATAGACGATAAAGACATTTATATATTGCAAACACTTTATTCGGGCGAAGAATTTTATAATAAGGAAATTTTAAATATTAACTATGGCATTATCAATACACGGATTATCCGTGATATAAATGGTGAAATATCAAGAGTTATTGGTATTTTTCATAATTTAAACGAGGCAAGAGATTCTGAAAAGCTAGCAATGTCAGGTAGAATCGCTGCAGGTATAGCACATGAAGTCCGCAATCCACTTACAACTGTTAGAGGTTATTTGCAATTCTTGCAAGAAGAAGCTCCATCTAGGTATAAGCAATTGTTTAATGATTTATTGATTCCAGAATTAGACCGGGCAAATGGAATTATTACAGACTTTTTATCGATTACAAAGAATGCGAACTATAAGCCAGAGCCAATCAATATAAATGATTTTTTAACAAATCACATTAAACAACTATTATTTAGCGAGACCGTTTTAAATAATGTCAAAATTGACTATTACTTATCAGAGGAATTAGTAGGAGCACATATTTTCTTTGATAAAAACCAACTTGTTCAAGTAATTTTAAATTTATTTCATAATGCATTAGATGCTAAAAAAGAAGGACAGCTTACAATTAGCATTGCAACTTATATTGATAAAGATTTTATTTATATTGCATTAAAAGACGATGGATCGGGAATTCCGCCTTCAGATTTACCATATATTTTTGATCCGTTCTTCTCAACGAAAGATGACGGGACCGGACTAGGTTTATCTTTAACAAAAAAATTGATTCAAAATCACAATGGTACCATATCCGTAATTAGTGGTAATAATGGTACTACTTTTACAATAACACTACCGATTAGATAGCTTAATAAAAAGACCAAAACTTTTGTTTTGGTCTTTCTTATTAAACAGATAATATGATTTTTCCAGTCGATTTTCTACTTTCTAATAGGTCATGAGCAAGCTTACCATCTTTTAAAGGAAACACAGTAGGTTGTTGTACGATTAATTGTTTCGTTGCAATCCAATTAAATAACTCACTACTTCTTCGTAGTCTCTCTTCTTTCGAAATTAGTACATTCCACAAGTCGCCACCGGTTAGTGTTTTTGAGGTATCCATTAACATTCTTGGATCAATATGAACTGGATCCCCCCCAGCCATTCCATAAAATACAACTGTACCGTGAACTTTTGTTGCTTCAAAGCTATCCATTATTGTAGATCCGACTGATTCATAGACAACATCTACACCATTTTTTTCTTTTGTAAACTCTTTTATTTTTGAAACCCAATTATCAGTATATAAAAATACCTCTTTCGCACCGATTGATAAAGCTTTTTCTCTTTTTTCTTGTGATGAGGTCAATCCGATTACCTCTCCACCTTTTAAGCGAATCATTTGAGTCAATAATTGACCAACACCACCTGCGACTGCATGAACAAGTGCAACATCACCTGCTTTTATTTTATAACTATCATTTATTAAATAATGTGCAGTTAACCCTTGTAGCATAATAGATGCAGCAATTTCAAAATTAATTTCATCTGGAATTGGTACAATATGAGATTCCTTTGCAGCAACATACTCTGCATTCGCAAAAGGAACATCTGCAAAAGCTACGCGATCTCCTACTTTATAGTCCGTTACATCTGAACCGACTTCTGCAATAATACCAGAGCCTTCATACCCTAAAATATACGGAGGATCACCTGCTAAATGATAATTTCCTTTACGACGATAAATATCTGCAAAGTTAACTCCCACAGCCTTCATTTCAACTAATACTTCATCATTTGAAATTTTAGGTGTTGCTATCTCTTCGTATGTTAATACGTCTGATTGACCAAATTCTCTAAAAACAAGTGCTTTCATTTACATACTTCCTTACATTTAAAATTCAAAGACAAAATCCTCATCTGTTAATTTTTCCACTGTAACTGCTTTTACATACCCATTCCCTTTAACAGAGAAGAAATCATGATTTTTAGTATCCGTTTTTAAACCATTTAAAACAATAGGATTAATATCTTCTTCATCAAAATATGTTTCAAAACCTAAGTTCATTAACGCTTTGTTTGCATTATATCGAATAAACTTATTAACTTCATCTACTAAACCAATTGAAGAATAAATTTCTTCAGTATATTGTAACTCAATTTCATATAATTGAACTAATAATGACATGGTATCATTGTAAAGTCGAGTTTTTTGTTCATCAGTAAATTGGACATAAATTTGTTGCGCTAATAGTCCTACAAATACACCGTGAATACTTTCATCTCGTAAAATTAGATTAATAATCTCACCACTAGCAGTCATTTTACCTTGTCCTGCTAAATATAACGGAAAGAAGAATCCACTATAAAATAAGTAACTTTCTAAAAATACACTTGCAACCATTGCCATGAATAACTCTTCATCAGTTACATCACGCTTTAATAAATTTAAATAATAAGAAGAAATTAATTCCGATTTCTTAGTTAAAATTGGATGCTCGTCCACCCATTTAAATAAATCTTCAATTTCATCTTCTGTAGCAAGAGTTGTAAAAATATGTGAATAGCTTTTGGCATGAACTTCTTCCATTGCACCCATGAATGCTAGTACACTTTTAGCTTGTAAATTTTTAAGATGAACTAATATTAAAGGCATTCCTTCTCCGCCTTGCTTAGTATCTAATAATGTTAGACCACCTAAAACCTTTTTAAATGCAGTTTGTTCCTCTTTTGATAATGTATTCCAAGTATTTTTATCAGATGAAACGACAATTTCTTCTTCCGTCCAAAACTGAGATAGATTTTGCTTCCAAAACACTAAACTAAAATCATCTTCTTTTTTATTCCAGTTAACAGCTTTCATTTATTTTCCCCCTAATCATAAAGAAAGCTCGATGATATAGAACAATATGCAAAATAGCATTCTATATTCGAGCATTTCATTTTAGATCATTAAGTCGTTTAATTTAGATTCATTTTGGCCTATTTTATACTGAACAACTAATACATTCTTCTACACTCAACTTACGAGTACGTGTGTAATATAAACTCTTTAATCCTTTTTTATTAGCATAAATATAGTATCTAGCAAGCTCACGCGTTGAGACATCACTATTTACATATAAGATTGTACTGATACCTTGATCGACATGCTGCTGAATTTCAGCAATTAAATCAATTAACTTAAATTGGTTAATATCATAAGCTGATTTATAATACCAGAAACTATTTTTTGATAAATATGGCATCGGATAATAAGTTGTTGAATTTGCGTAAGTTCTAGATTCAATAACATTTACAATCGGCATAACTGATGAAGTAGCATTTTGAATATAACTAATCGATTGAGTAGGAGCGATTGCTAAACGATAGCTGTTATATAATCCATACGCTTGTACTTGCTTACTTAATGTAACCCAGTCAAATTCATTTGGGATATAAATTCCATTAAATAATTCTTTTACCTTATCTGTTTTAGGTTCATAAGATTTTGAAGTATACTTTTCAAAATAAGTGCCTTTAGCATATTCACTCTTTTCAAAATCCTTAAACGTTTTACCAGTTTCTTTAGCGATTAGCATACTTTTTTCGATCGAATAAAAGTTTACCATCATAAAGAATGTATTCGCAAAATCTTTAGCCTCAGCACTTTCATATGAGATTTTATTTTTCGCTAAAAATCCATGCAAATTCATTGCACCAAGACCAACCGAATGAAGTTCTTCATTTGCCTTTTTAACAGTAGGTGCATTCTCTATTTCCGTCATATCTGCTACAGCTGTTAATGCTTCAATTCCAACATGTACAGATTCTCTGATCGCTTTATTTTCCATTACATTTACAATGTTTAATGATCCTAAATTACAATTCACATCACGTTTAATCTGATCTTCTTCACCATAATTATTGATGACTGATGTTTCTTGAAGTTGAAAAATTTCTGTGCACAAATTAGACATTTTAATTTCGCCAATATCCTTTAATGCATGCTGTTGATTGGCATTACTTTTATACATTAAATATGGATAACCCGATTCTAATTGAATCGCAGCAATTTTTACTAAAAGATCACGTGCACTTAAATCTAGTTTTTTCTTTTTAACTCGTTCATTATTTACTAACTCTTCATATTTTTCATCTATATCAATATCATCTAAATGAATCCCATATTCTTTATACACTGTATATGGTGCGAATACATAGAATGGTTCATTTTTTTCTGCTAGTTCAAAGAATTTATTTGGAACAATTAAACCGATTGATAGTGATTGAATTCTGCTTTTCTCATCGGCATTGATTTTTTTTGTATCAAGAAATTCAACTACGTCCCAGTGGAAAATATTTAAATAGGTTGCACCAGCACCTTTACGTTGTCCTAGCTGGTTAGCGTATGAAAATGAATCTTCTAATAGCTTCATAACAGGAACAACACCACTTGCAGCGTTATCAATTTCCTTAATTTGCTCTCCTCTGGCTCTAAGTTTAGATAGATTTAGTGCAACACCACCGCCGATTTTTGACAGTTGCATTGCCGTATTAATTTGAAATCCTATTGAATTTAAACTATCGTCCATTTCTAATAAGAAACATGACACCAATTCGCCTCTTCTACTTCGTCCAGCATTTAAGAAAGTTGGTGTAGCTGGCTGATAGTTTTGTTGAATCATCATTTTTGCTAATTTCAATGCTTTTTCAATATTGCCTCTTCCTAAATATAGTGCAACAATCGCAATGCGATCTTCATATCCTTCTAAATAATACTTTCCATCATTTGTTTTTAATGCGTAATCTTTAAAGAATTTTGATGCGGCCATGTAGGATTGAAAAGTGAATTCGGCATTGTATACTAACTCATATAATTTTTCTATTTCATCAAAGGAGTAATCCAACTCAACATTATAATAGTAGTTTTCTTGAATCATATAGTTTAAGCGTTCTTTTAAAGAAGAGAATTGAATCTTTTTATCTTCTACTTCTTTTAAGAAACAAAGAAGCGCTTCTTTATCTTTTGCGAGATCAAAAAAACCATCTTTTTTAATCGTCAATTCATTATTTAGCTCTATATGTCTCAAGCTTTTCCACTCCCTCAATAAAATATTGTACATCTCGACTTGTCCCTGACAGTTCAAACTTTGATAACACTGGAACTTGATAGTCTGATGCTATTTTATCTGCACTTGCTGCAAAAGAATCTCCCCAGTTTTTATTACCACTTGCACTAACTGCTTTTAAATACTTCGAATTACTCTTCAAAAAAGTACTTACGTTTTCAGGTACGTTACCAAATCCTGTAGTATAGGTTACGAGAATATACGGTTCTTCAATTTTTAGTCCATCTTTTATTTGGATTGACGGCATTCTAACTTTATTGACAAATCGCTTAACATTGCCAGTCATTGAACTGTAAACTATCACCATATTATCACCCTCGTTAATATGTAAGAATATTGAAAATACTTATATTATATACCTACATATTGTATTACCTTTTTAGAACAAACACAATATATAGATACTGGATTTAAAAAATAAACATTTCGACAATATGTCTCTAATTTAAACAATATATGAAATTTAACAAATTATGGAGAAGAGTGCAATAAAGTGTAAAACGATTTTTTTGTCAAATGAGGTCATAACATTTTCACAAAAAAAATACTCATTAACACCTTGCGAAATAAGAAAAAAAGCTAAAAAAAACTTTTTTTTTCGCAAACTATTAATGAGTACTCGATTAAATTAATATTATTTTGACTTTTAAAATTAACAAAACAGTTAACTTCTAGCTTCTTCCAAGTAAGTATATATTACATGGCCTCCATGCTGAGCAATCCCACGAAAGTGCTTAAAGTCCTCTCGATTAACGATTATTTGTCTAAATGTTAAAAAATCATCTTTTGTAATGTAAATTTCAGAAATCACGCCTTTAACTAGCTGATCAATCAAATTGATAAATTCATTTTGTTCCATCTAATCACCCTTCATTATTTTGATTTATCTTTGATCGCTACAAGAAATAAACTATAACCTTAACATTAACAAAGAATGAACTTAATGGAAACTAAATAGTAACATCTAGAATTTTTTCCGTAACAGCTAAATTCATATTTTTATTATTTACTAAAATTACTTCACTCTTTCCATCTTTTAAAACTAAGAATGCTTTAGGAATGACTTCTACTCCTGTTCCAATACTCGCAAACTCATATGATGAATGAGCTTCCCCTAGCGCCAAAATCATTTCAAAAAATGGTACTAAAATAATGTTTTCAAAAAATAAAATCGGATCACCAATGAGCGTATTACGACTAACCAAATTTTCAATCTCATTTGAAATTTCTACTTCAAACTCTTCAAACCAGTCTTTCAACAAACTAACCTCCAAAAAAGTGCTACAACCATTTTTGCCTTACAAAAGGTTTTTAAACATAATTTTTTATAAAAAAAGACAAAATTGTAAAAAAATTTGAATTTTCTCTTTACCTTTAAACCGTTTTCATGCATTATAGAAGGTGTCAAGTCAAAACTTTGTTAGGAGATACGCTCATGAAAATTGCAGAAGCAGGAAATATCATTGAGTTTAAACAGGGGTTGAAAGGTAGAGTACAAAAGGTTAATAAAAATTCTGTCATTGTTGACATATCCATAATGGAAAATTTCAGAGATTTAGAAATGGAACCGCTAACAGTCGTAAATCATAAAAATTATAAAATAGTAACAACTGTAGAATAGTTTAAATAATAGATTCTACTTATATTCGTATTTTAAAAAGGTTCGAACTACATAGATTTCAATTCTATAAAAAATATAAGAATTCTTTACCAAATCAGTCTTAGGTCCCGTGTAGATCACGGGACTTTTTTTTATGATTACAATGAAAATGTGATAAGTGATATTCTACTTCAATCATTCTTTAGTAAAGGAGATGACTATTTTGTTTCTTTGTCCAATTCTTTAAACGATTTTACTTTACCATGTGGCTGTTGGTTCGACTTTCTTTCATTCCAAAATCGTTCCTTTTCTCTTTTTGATTTTGTCATTATTATACCTCCTTAAAATTAATCAATTTCTTGCCATCTTATCATTTCACAAAAAATGAAAATCTATGTTAATTATTTTTAAAAGGATTGAACAAGTAATAAGAATGAATTTTCAATCTTTTTTCTTCAAAAGATTGAAAATTCATATTAGTTCGCTAATGTTAATTGGGATTGTGACAACCAATGCAATCGTACTAGTCGATCGCATTAGTCAAAATATAGAACAAAAAAGATTACCTCTTCGTCAAGCGATCATCGAGGGAGGTAAAACACGTCTAAGACCTATATTAATGACCGCATTTGCTACAATCGCTGCTTTACTACCATTAGCATTAACAACGTCTAGTGGTACACTTATTTCGAAAGGATTAGCTATTACAGTCATCGGTGGTTTAACTTCATCGACTTTATTAACACTAGTATTTATTCCAGTTGTATATGAACTGTTCTTTTCTAAGAGAACAAAAAAGCATTCTAAATCTGAGGAAACTGCTAAAGTCGTTAATAATTAAATTTAAGAGAAAGGTTTCTTCATCTTTTCTAACCCATATAAAAAACTCCGACTTTTAAAAAGTCGGAGTTTTTTCTTATAAATCTTGATCATTAACGCCTGCAAGCCATTTTCTAACAGGTTCTAGTGTTTTCTCAATACAGCCATCATTAAATGGAGATTCGAGTTTAGCCTCTTTAACTAAACCTAAAAATGATTTACTTCCTCCTAACCTGCAAAGTCCAACATAATCGGACCACGCTGAGTCTCGGTCTTCATGCATTTTATTCCAAAATTGTAATGCACAAATTTGAGCTAATGTATAGTCAATATAATAGAATGGTGATTGGTAAATATGACCTTGTCTTTGCCATAAACCACCCTTTTCTAAATAACTATTTCCATCATTTGCTCGGTGCGGTAAATATTTTTCTTCGATTCTCTTCCACAGCCCGTGGCGTTCTTCAGGTGTTAAATCGGGATTTGCGTAGATTTCATGTTGGAATTCATCTACTGCTACACCATAACTAATAAATGTAATTGCACTACTTAAGTGTGTAAAATAATATTTTTGAGTATCTTCCTTAAAGAATTCTTCTTGCCAAGGCCATGTGAAAAATTCCATACTCATTGAATGAATCTCACACGCCTCAAAAGTTGGCCAGTTATACTCTGGTGTTTCAAATTTGCGACTTTCATAAACTTGGAATGCATGACCAGCTTCATGTGTAAGTACGTCAATGTCACCTGATGTACCATTGAAATTCGAGAAAATAAAAGGAGCCTTATAGTTTGGAATATAAGTACAATATCCCCCACCTTGTTTTCCTTCCTTAGCAACTAAGTCTAGTAAATTTTCCTTTAACATAAAATTGAAAAATTCACTTGTTTCTTTCGATAATTCATCATACATTTTTTTACCATTCTCAATAATCCACTCAGGATTACCTTTAGGTGTAGCATTACCAGTTACAAATTCAAATTTATCGTCATAATAATAAAGTTGTTCCACACCGATACGATTAGCTTGTCGTTCTCTTAATTCTGTGGCGATTGGAACAATTGTTTCAAGAACTTGCTCTCTAAACTTCTTCACATCATTTGCATCATAATCTGTCCTCATCATACGAGCATATCCTAGTTCAATAAAGTTTGAGAATCCAAGTTTATTTGCAATACGAGTTCTAATTTTTACTAATTTATCGTAAATCTCATCAAATTTATCCTGATTCTCCGAGAAGTATCCAAAATATGTATCATATGCTGTCTTTCTAACCTCTCGATCTTTATCCTCGAAATGTGCTGAAATTTGTGCTAACGTTTTCACTTCACCATAGAATGGTAGTTTAGCAGCAGCTACTAACTTAGCATATTCAGTCGTTAGTTTATTTTCTTCCTGTAAATCTGGTATTACTTCCTCATTTAAAATTTTCACTTCACATTCAGCTAAAGCAAATAATTGATGGCCATATTTCTCTTCAAGTTGCTCTCTAAATGGTGAACCGATTAATGCTTTATAATATTGTTGCCCATAAGATTGAACAATTGGAGTGTTCTCATCAAAAAAAGCTTGCTCATCTTCATAAAACTTATCGTTTGTATCAACTGAATGGCGAACTGCACATAAATTTTCCATTGTTGAAAATTCATTTCTTAAATCATTGATTTCATTCATTGCTAATTCTTGTTCATAGACCGTTGAAGCATCATAAAAATTTTGTAGTGAACGTTTAAATTGTTCCCCAAACTTCTGAATATTCGGTCTACAATACTTGTAATCTTGAAAACCCATGTTAATCCCTCCATTTTTTTGTGATATTGCTATTATATAAAAAATCTTCTTGTAAAAAAACCTAAATCTAAATAAATTTCTGAAAATTTAAAAATTAACAACTTAGGATCATACAATAGAAATGCAGAGATACTAGTTTTTTCAAGAAAAAATTAGTAGTTTAATCCAAAATAATTTATAAGATGGTTGTAAAAAAATAAAAAAAAGCTCCATCAAATGCAAGCTTTTTTAGTTAGAACCATGGTATCCAATTTTCTTCAATAAGTGAATTAGGAAGTTTTTTTCTTCATTCGATAGATCACTCATTTGTTCATGTAAAAATTCTTCGTGAATAGGAAAAATTTCATCCATCAATTTTTTTCCACTGTCCGTTATTTCTGCATAAATTACTCGACGATCTGCACTACAAGGATTTCGATAAACTAGTCCCTTTTTCTCAAGTTTATCTACAACATAAGTAATACTTCCACTTGCGATTAATATTTTTTCTCCAATATGTTGAAGTGGTTGATTTCCTTTATGATACAAGAGCTCTAGTACTGCAAATTCAGTTGGATTTAAATTAAAACTAGCAATTGATTTGTTTGCTGAATCACTGATCTTTCTATGAGCTCGCGATAATACAATAAATAGCTTTAAAGAAAGCTCTATATCTTTTCTATTTGTCTCTTCCATAATAATACCCCTTCAATTTCTTTTACATCGTTCATTCTATATTACTATTTTACACTTATTAATCAATCTTAAGATTATTTCAATGAAAATGACTTATTTAATTCAGTTAGTAATTTTTTTTGGTATGAAATAATTAACTCGTCCAATTCTTGACTGGCTTTTAAGGTCAAATGTTCGTTTAACCCTTTAGTTTCCGCAAAAAATACCATTTCTTCCCTTTTTAATGAAATAGATAATAATAAACGGCTGAGTTGATATTCATTCATTAGACTGATTCCCTTCTACAGGATGTTTTTTAACAAACCTTTTCATACTTAATCGAATTCGTTTCTATTATTCATTTTAACTAAATTATTTAAAATAGATACAATATGAAACCTACTAAGCAAATTTACCTAGTAGGTTTATTTTTTTTTATGTAATAGCTCTTTTATCGATCGTTCTTACTTAAATAAATTAGACGACTTTTTATTAAATCCTGCTTAAAATGATTCCTTTTCAAAAATAGTATAATTTTATTATAAAATAAAAAAGCTGAAATGTAATGGAATTTATTTACCACTACTATTTCAGCTTTTTTTAATACTATTTAGTTGCCTGCTTTTATTTTATGACCTTTAATCATCATTAGTTTTACTTTATAACTTATTAGAAATTCAATTCCTTCTAGCCATTTCTTCGTTTCTAGAGGGGTTCTTCCCCAAACAGTAATTCCATGATTTCTAACAAGAACAGCCCCAAAGTCCTTTGTTAAAAATGGAGTGTATGCGCGTTTAAACGTTTCCATGTCTTGAGCATTCTCAATGATTGGAACTGTTATTTTATTTTCAAAATACGAACTTGTTAAGATATGAATCATCTCATTATTTTCAAGTTCTACTTGCCCTTCATTGCTAAATAACTCAGAAATAACATTATTATCTACAGTATGTACATGAAGCACACAAGTAGCAGCTGTTTTTTCGTAAATATTTGCATGAATCAATGTTTCAAGTGATGGCTTTAATACCGTATCAAATACTGGTTCACCAAGGTTATTCACAACAATAAATTCTTCATCACAGCGTGCCCTCTTATCCTTCTCATCCGCTGTTACAAGAAATAATAATGGATCGTCTGAAATTTTCATAGACAAGTTTCCACTCGTACCATAAAACCAATCTCTTTTCGCCAAATCACATTTAATATTTGCAAGCTTCTTCCATTGTTCTAAAAATAAACTCATATTTACACCTCCACTTATTTAAACTATCTATTTGGACACCGTTAAAAATTCAAACTATTCATACTATTTAATAAAATTATGTCATGTGTCGGTCTTCATTGTCAATAGTTCTAAGTAAATGAAGAATCATCAATTTTCTACAGCTTTTATCCATTTTTGATAGTAATTAATGATTTAATACTTTTTTTACATCTTGATTTGACAATACTCCTATTTTATTAAACAAATACGTGAAAAATAAAACTTTCCTACTCATTTTCTTGACCCTTTCTTTCCCTAAGGAAACTTTTTTGTGTTTAGTAAATCATATGTCTTTTTTATTAAAAACGTGAAGAAAATCTACTATTAATTCGGCAAGATTCTTCGTATTTTTACGGGTTTTTAGTGCAAAACTTCTTGAAAATACTTCCCGCTAAAATTATTTTGAACTTATAATTTTCATTCATTTTCTATTTCGCTTTTCAAAATTTAGTAATCTCATTAATTTATGATAAAATAAATCGATAATAATTTAGAACGAGGTATATAAATGAACATTGTTTTAGCTACATTAAATGCAAAATATATCCATACTAATTTGGGGATTCGATACATTAAAGCCTATGCTCAGCCTGAATATGATATAGAGCTTGCTGAATATACAATTAAAGACCCAAGTCTTAATATCATCACAGACTTATATAAACGTAAGCCAAAAATTCTTGGCTTTAGCTGCTATATTTGGAATATCGAACAAACGATTGAAGTAATACGTATGTATAAGAAGATTGATCCTTCAGTTATTATTTTTGTTGGCGGTCCAGAAGTAAGCTATGATGTCAATTATTGGTTAGATCGTGTAAAGGAAATTGACATCGTTACGATTGGTGAAGGAGAAATCACTGTTAAGAAATTAATTAAAGCGATTGAAAATGGGGATGATTTCACTTCTATAAATGGCATTGGTTATCGAGATGAAGGAAAAAATATCATTAAACCACAAACCGAAAAAATTGATCTGACAACAATTCCTTCCCCTTATCGATTTAAAGAAGATTTGCCATTTCTAAGTAAAAGAATTCAATATATCGAAACAAGCCGAGGTTGCCCATTTAATTGCCAGTTTTGCTTATCTTCTATTGAAGTTGGGGTACGATACTTTAATCGAGAGGTGATCAAAGATGATATTCGTTATCTTATGGCAAACGGAGCAAAAGTTTTTAAATTCGTAGACAGAACTTTTAACATAAGTCGTAGTTATGCAATGGATATGTTCCAATTTTTAATTGACGAACATGTGGAAGGAACTGTATTCCAGTTTGAAATTACTGGTGATATTATGAGACCTGAAGTCATCGAATTTTTAAATCAAAATGCACCTAAAGGCTTATTCCGATTTGAAATAGGCGTTCAATCGACAAATGATGCGACAAACGAGTTAGTTATGCGAAGACAAAACTTTGAAAAGCTATGCAGAACTGTCACACTTGTACGAGATGGAGAAAAAATAGATCAACATTTAGATTTAATTGCTGGTTTACCAGAAGAGGATTACGATTCATTCCGTCAAACATTCAATGACGTTTTTGCGTTAAGACCCGAAGAACTACAATTAGGTTTCTTAAAAATGCTAAGAGGAACTGGTGTACGATTAAGAGCAAATGAACATGATTATGTGTATATGGATTATGCTCCGTATGAAATATTAAGTAATAATGTACTATCCTTTGACGACATTGTAAAAATTAAACAAGTTGAAGATGTACTTGAAAAATATTGGAATGACCATCGAACAAATAATACGATTGAATATTTAGTTGAAAATGAGTTTGAAAGTCCTTTTGATTTCTTCCAATTATTTGGTGCATATTGGGAAGAACGTGGTTGGTCAAGAATCGGTCATCAGCTTGAAGATTTATTTAAGCGTCTAAATGAGTTTTTAACGCATTATCAAATTAAAAACGAGACCATCGTTAAAGATATTATGAAATTTGATTATTACTTAAATCATAAGTATAAACCACGTAAACCTTGGTGGTCTGAAATAACAAACCATGATTTTACGAAGGAAATTTATAAACGAATTATTGATAACCCTGAATTTTTAGGTTCAGAATTTATTTCACTTCATTTAAACGAAAAAGAAATCTTTAAACATACAATGATTGAATCACTTTCATTTGATATCGAACATTTCTTACAAACTGGAGAATATAGAACTGGTAATTATGCAATGCTAGTTTATTTCTCACCTAAAACATTATCGCCTTCATTTTTTACAATTGAAGTATGAGTAAAAGAGGACAATATTCAATTTTGGATATTGTCCTTTTTGAATTGAAATCACTAAATAGTAAATAATAATTTGTAAGCAGAGGTGATATATAATGAAGAGAAAAAATAAGAAAACCAAAATCGATTCACCAGTATTGGATGATACTTTACCCCATATTTCAAACTTTCCATCTTTTAAAGGGACAGACATTAAAATGGAAGAACCTTTTGTAAATTCAAAAGGTGTAGTCATTGGAGACAGTAAGTATAGCTCTCCTAACTCTCCATTAAATAATTGGTCTGAAGATGTTGATCCATCAGTTATGGCAGGAGACGAATGGGTTCATCCAACAAATGATATTGGTTGGGCAAGTCCTGAAAACGCTGACCTATTAGAATCAAAAAAGCGAGAACAACCAGCAAAACAATTTATGCATCCACAGCACGAAACGAGAGACTGATCAAGCACAAAGATTTAGGGGATCGAAAATGGTTTATCATTTCTTGACTCCCCTTATTTTTCTTTAAAAAAGTGCGATATTGATATCGCCCTTTTTTTGGACTAGTAGCATATGTAACTGCGCTCTGTGGTGTGTGAAATGGACTAAAATCTCTAATAACCATTCGAATTTTGAATATTGAAGTCCCCAATAGGAAGTCGTTTTCTCAACTAAATCATTTTTCTTCATATTAAAATAGTATTTCTTTAACTCATCAAAATTTTTTTGTAATAGATATCTCATTTCTACTAGTGAGTTACATTTAACCACCCTATAATAATTAACCATCTTTTCTTGACTTACACCGCTCATAATTTCCATATCAGCACCAATAAGTTCACATAAATGCTGGACTAATTCTCCGATCGATTTCTTATGTTCAACCGGTCGAAAATTTAGATCCTCCTCTTTGATTGAATCAATCATTTCTAAAACACTCTTTACACATAAACTCAACTGATTAAACACATTCTCAATATACATAATTTAAGAGGGACAAAGAATGGTAGAACCTAATTATTCGTCTCTTAGATCAATCTCTAAATAACCAAACTTGTCCCTTTTCCTCCCTTCCTGCTTACCTTTATCTATTTATTTCCGTCATATAACCCTTTCCTATTGAATAGACTTGTACCATATAGGAGGGATTTTAATTTATGAGAACTTTGGCTTGGCATGAAACCTTAGAATTACATGAAATTGTTGCTACAACTACTCACTACTTATTTAAGCTTAAAACAAATTTAAAAAATATTACAGATGCAGGATTAAAAGAATTATATAAAACTTCCATTACATTGTTTGAAAATAATTTACGGGATTTACTTAAATTTATGAGCAATATTAAGATTGGAGAAAGAGATGCACAAAGCAATAAACTAGCAAGTGAAATGAGTGCAGAAGATTTATTATCAGCAACAAAAGTATTAACCAAAATGTATGCGCATGCACTTACTGAAACAGCTACCCTTGATTTAAATAATTTATTTATTAAGCATCTAGTATCAGTTAACAATTTACATACAAAAATTTTTAACTATTTATCAAAACAAGGACAATATTCCATATTTAATATTAATAAGTTAATCGAGAACGATGCTAAAAAAGCTATGGATGTCTTAAAGATGCCGTATTAAAAAATGGACGTAGTCAAACGTCCATTTTTTAATCTTTGTTGAAGTTTTTATTCGATAAGTCTGTCACCTTTTCAGCTGCAATGTGATGATATCTCTTCGTATTTTCAACTAATTTTATCAAATTTAGATAAGTTTGCTTAGCCCCTAAAACAAGTAATGGTACCCCAATAAAATCAAGATGTAGAAATCTTGATGTAAAACCACCTAAAGTCATAGCTAATGGTACAGTTGGCGATGTACTTGATAAGATTATTTTATCCTCTTCATTTAATAAGATTTTTCCTAAACCTTCGATCGCTGTCGGGACATTTTTAGTATATCTTTTTGCTACAGTATATACTTGATCCCCATTCTCGTCTTCACCGTGATAAAAAAGTTTTCCACCATCTTTTGGTTTCAGTTTATTAAATAAGTATGTATTTTTTACTTCTTCCGTTGTCGGTTGCCGATCAAGTGGTAATTGCTTCAAATGATATGCAGCAGCCAGAGGTGAAGAATGCGTACCACCAAAACAGTAATAAATATAATATTTCATTTATCTCATCCTCAAATTTTTATATTAATACGTATGTAAATGTAATTGTTTTGAATCCCATTCTGCAAAGCATACTTGTTTAAGTGATAAATTTGACTCAGAAAGTTTTTTATGAACCCACTTTTCATCTTTTTTCAACGTGTTAAGAGCTCTTTGAATTATTTTCCCATCACTAATTACGACAACCGGTAAAAATTCTTTTTCCATTTGAATTTTTAAATCCTGTTTAGTAGGCGTATCGAAATTTGATTTCTTCAAAACACTAATCGTACCGTCATTTTCTAAAATAGCATACGCAACTTCACTAACTGAAAAAGTATCTTTTGATCTGAGTAATTGCATCAATTGGTCAGTGTCCAAACGATTTCTTTTCAATTCTTTCCATTGTATTGCACCGTGCTTTATGACAACTGAAGCATCACCTTCTAAGAACTTTCTTGCCCATATTGACTTTTGTGTCAAGATTTCTGTTACTAAGATTAATGCTCCCCAAACAAAAATACTAAAAAGAATTCTTGGTAGATTTGCTTCTTTATCATATATTCCATCTCCTAGTATATTTCCTAACACTAGCGACGAAATCAAATCAAATGGTGTTATTTGTGTAATTTGAGTTTTCCCATTAATTTTAACAACAATAAAAAGAGCTATATATCCACAAACCAACTCAGTAAACATTTCATGATAACTCATGTATAACACTCCTAAAATTTTAATTACCTATTAAATTTTCTTACTACTTTACTCTTTTTATACATGAAATTGGTAATTGAACTTCATTCTAATTAAACTTTAATAATCCATATAAATAGATGCGTCTGGATGAGATCCGACAGTAACTAGATCTTTTAATATTTTAGCTAATATATAACTATAAACAGTTCCATTTCCACCATAGGCCATTAAAAAAAAGCAATTAGGATATTCATCATATTGCCTAATCATTGGTAAGCCGGAATGTGTTCCTCCAAATGTACCAGTCCAATAAAATTCTGGTTTAGCATCTTTATAAATAGGAAACAATTCTATTAAATTTTTGATAAGCACTTCTTTTTTATGAAATAACATAGATTCACGTTTTTCTGGTATTATTGTAGGTTCATCAAGCCCTCCTACAATTATTCTCCCATCAACTGTAGTACGAAGATATAAATAAGGTCTTGCAGTTTCCCAAATTAAACAATTTTCATACCATGCATTGTTTTTCTCAATTAGAGGTTGGGTTGCAATTGCAAATGTTGATGTTAATACTGCATTTTTCTCACTTTTTACCTCTAATGATTCATAACCTCCAGCAAAAATAACTTTATTTGCTCGAATCGTATGTTTATTTTTAGTAAATAGTTTTACCCCTTCATCTGTACCAATGATCCGAATTACCTCTGTATCCGAAAATAACTTCACTCCACGTTTTTTGGCATATAAAAGTAAACCGTGTGCGCATTTATATGGATTTACTTCAGCGTCATCCCCTGTGAACAGTGCAGCTTCTTTTGAAAAATTAAACTTTTCTTCAATTTGTGATTTTGTATATCGTTCAACATTAAAACCATTTTCTATTAATGCTTTATATTCCAGATCAATCATTTTTTTACCATCTAAATTACTAGCAAAATATAAACTTTTTCTTTTTATAAAATCAGGATTAATATCGAACGTTTTTGACATTTCTTCAAGACCTTTAATTGCCTCTACACATAATTGATAATGACGGACAGCTTTTTCTTTTCCATAAGAATTGATAAACGAATTTAAAGTTTTATCATTTGAATATTGTAAGAGCCCCGTATTTGCACTAGTACTTCCTTGTACAAGTTTTTTACGCTTATCTAGTAATATGACCTTAGCTCCCGTTTGACTTAAGAAATAAGCACATAAACTTCCTGATTCACCGCCTCCAATTATTACATAATCACACGCTTGATCTTCATCGAGTGACTTTATATTTTCGAGATCACTATGTGAATCAGTGTATGTCGTTGGCCAATACAAGACTCCACTTATACTTTTCAACGTCTACTCTCCTTTCAAAAATCATATTTAAGGTAGTTTTTGTCAGTTGAATAAAAAAAATCCCACTTTTTTAAAAGTGAGATTTTTTTTTAAACGTAATATAGATCATTATTAATGCAAAGGATTTCTAGAAACTTACTGAAATTATGATCTTTCAGCCAACCATTTACCAATCGTTGGATATGTCGTTTTTAATGAAACAGGTCCAAACATGATTGATACATGGCCCGATGGAATCGAAACATACTGCTTATCTACGCTTGAAATATGCTCATTTAATGCTTCAACTTGGCAAGGCATCGCAATATGGTCTTTCGTAGCAGAAATATTTAAAACATTAGCTTTAATGTTTGAAACATCTACTTTTCTTCCTCTAATTTCTAGGTCACCGCTTAATAATTTATTTTGCTGGTAAAACTCTCTAATCCATTGGCGATATGCTTCACCTGGGAATGGAATACCATCTGTAACCCATTTTTGCATTAACTGCCACGATTTAATAAATTTTGTATTATCAGAACGATCCAATAATGTTACATAAGGTCCAACAAAATTAGTAACTGGTTTTAACATTTTGTTACCAAAATCGATCATTTCAGGAGGAATATTCCCCAATGTATCAACAGCTTTATCAAGTGCAAAGTATTTTTCATTTAAAAACGCACCATATAATCCTGTATCAGAAAAATCGAATGGACTAGTTACAAAAATTAAGTTTTTAATTGGTGCATTTTCATATAGTGCTGCATAAATACTAGTTAAAGTACCACCCATGCAATATCCTAACATGGATAATTCTTTTGCACCTGAAAAACGAAGAACCCTATTTACCGCTTTTGCAATATAGTCGTGAATAATATCGTCAAATTTTAAATGACGATCTTCATGACCAAATGTTCCCCAATCTAATAGATAAACATCAAATCCTTCATTTACAAGGTACTCAACAAAAGAGTTCCCCTTTGTTAAATCAAGAATATACGGTTTATTAATTAGCGCATAAATAAGAAGGATTGGCGTCTTTTTTACTTTTTTTGTAGTTGGAATATAGTGATATAATTTACTTTTATTTTTAGTCCAAATCACTTCTTTAGGAGATTGACCTACTAAAGGTTCTCCCTCTTTTATAAGAATATCTGCAGTTTTCTTCAATCTTTTGTATGATTCTTTTAATCCGCTCGGAAGCGATTGTGTAGCTTCTTCTAACATTTGTGAATTAAACACACTTTTCCCCCCTTTAGATCTTAAAAATGTCATCTATAAGTAAGACTTAAACGTAAAGTCCGCCATTTACATTAATCTGTTGACCAGTAATGTACTCTCCACCTTCACATAAGTAAATAACAGCTTTAGCAATCTCTTCTACAGTACCAAATCTTCTTTTTGGTATTCTAGATTTAATTTGCTCTTTTACATTTTCTGGAATTTCGTTTACCATGTCAGTTTCAATAAATCCAGGACATACAGAGTTTACCGTAACGTTTGATTTTGCTAATTCAAGTGCTAATGATTTAGTAAATCCAATCATGCCAGCCTTTGCAGCAGAATAGTTTGTTTGGCCGAATCCTCCTGATTGACCAATAACTGATGAAATATTAATGATACGAGCGTTATCAGATTCAAGTAGGTGAGGTAGAGCAGAATTACATGTGTTATAAACACTGCTTAAATTCACATCAATAACCTCATGCCAATCTTCTGCACTTAGTTTCTTGAAACTACGATCTCTAGTAATACCAGCATTATTAACAATAATGTCTAATCGGCCAAAATGCTCAACTGTACGATCAATTAATGCTTTCGCTTGATCTAATTCAGCAACGTTAGCTTGCACTGCTAATGCTTCATAACCATTTTCAAAAAGTTCATCTACAACTGCTTTTGCGTGTGCTTCACTATTATTATAATTGATTACAACTTTTGCACCTTTTTCTGCTAAAGCAAATGCTATACCTTTTCCGATTCCTTTTGCTCCACCTGTTACGATCGCTACACGATTTACTAAATCCATTGTCATTTCTCCTTTTTTAACTAGTTATTGTTTTGTTGGTTGTTTAGTCGTTAATTGTTGTAAAAGTTGTTCAATGTTAGCCATTGAAGACTTTAGTTGCTCAACGCTTTCCATTGAAGACTTTAACTCACTAATTTGTTGATGAATTGATTTGGTTTCAGCTTTTAATTTTGTAAGATCTCGTTTAACTGTCACAATGTCTAGCTCTTTTTTCAATGCTTGAACATCTAACTCGGGTTGGGAATCTAAAAATAATTGATCTTCTAATGTATCTACTTTTGATTCTAAATTAATCACTAAGCTAGCTACATTTGCAATATCTTCTTTAGAAGCAATATTTGAAGCCTCTAAGAACGTTTTTGATTGATCATTCAACATCTTTTTACAGAATAGATTAAAATCTATTACAGAACCCATCCACTCGGAAAATTCTTCCTTCTGAACATATTCGTTCATCATTTTTCCAAAGTATTTTTCATTAACATCATACATTTGCTTCCACATTTTTAATGGATCTGAATAATTTTGCTCTGACATGTTAATCCCCCTCACTATTTTAAGTATAGAAAACAAGTTAACGACAAAACAATCCAATGTTTTCGCGATATTTCTACATCTTCTGTCGAAATTTGTTTTTTAATATTCATTATATTTAAAATACATTGACAATAAATTTAACTAAGTGTAAATTACACCTAAGGGATAATGATTCCATTACTACGATATAGGGGGGAACAGTACTTTATGACAACAAATGAAAAGGAAACAAGTAAAAAAAATAAACTCGAAACTTCTGAATCGATTACATTGCCTAAAAACTTCTTAGTTCCCTTTCTACTTCTTAGCCTTAAGCAATGGAATATGCATGGGTATAAATTAATGCAAGTATTATTTGATTTAGGTTTTACTACGCTTGATTCAAGTAATGTCTATCGAATTCTAAGGCAACTTGAAAAAGATAGTTATATTAAATCTAGTTGGGAATATGGAAATGAAGGTCCGGCAAAACGAATTTACTCAATCACAGATGCCGGAGAGGAATATTTAAAAACTTGCCATAATTCATTTACTCAATATAATCAGATGCTCCAAACATTTTTTTCGATCTATACAAATTCATTCTTTCCATTTAGCAACTCTGATCAAAGTTTTAAAGATGATTGAAATTGCAGCAATGCATTCAATAATAAATTTTTTTGGAGGAAACACTAATGACTGAAAAAACAATCGAATTACAAACTGAACTTGCAGCTGAGAATTTTCAAAAAATGCTTCAATATTTATTAGACAATCAATTACAAATCCAACAATGGACAGAGTCATTATTTCAAGAACAAGCAAAACAATGGAAAACGTTAAACGATCAAGTTCAAGTACAACAACAAGAGTCATACGAACAATTCCAAGAAATGATTAAATTATTAAATGAAATTAAGCCTACAATTAATCAAGAGACTTATGAAAAAACTTGGAAAAAATTATTTGATCAGTTTGCTCCATTTCAATCTTTATGGACGAATATGAATCAAAACCCATATCAACCGTTTTTTCAAGCTATGAGTACATTTTCAAATCAACAACAACAATTATTCCAACAATTTTTTAAACAACCATTAACTAACTCACCTTACACTGCTTGGACGAACATGTATCAACAGTTCCAAAAAACTCAAGAAGATTGGTTAAAAAACCTACAAGAATTCTCATTCGCTAAACTATAATAATTGTACAATTTTCTTGATTAGCTAGGTATTTCATCAAGGAGAGGATGAAACAAAATGAATGTTTTCGAAAGTGCAAGACATGTACAGGAAGTTCATTTTGACTCCATATCAGTTGGTGATGAAGCTACTCTTGAAGTAAAAATTACTGCCGAGTTAATCGAACAATTTGCTGCAATTTCAACAGATGTAAATCCAATTCACTTATTAGATGATTTTGCAAAAGAAAGCATCTTTAAAGAAAGAATTGCACATGGCATGTTGATTTGCAGCTTTATTTCCTCAGTATTAGGTACAAAACTACCCGGTAAAAACACCATCTACCTATCTCAAGAAGTATTTTTCAAAGCACCAGTAAAAATTAATGACACAATTAAAGTAATCGTTAGTGTGATACGTAAAAGAGATGATAAAAAATTATTAACGCTCCAAACGAATGTATATAATCAAGAAAATGTACTCGTCGTTGAAGGCTCAGCGTTGGTTAAAAAGTTAACATCACCCTAATATGACTGTATTTACCAAGCATGAGAAATCCCTAAATGTAAAAAATAGAATTGTAAGCTATTACTTACAGAAAGGGAGAATTTATCATGGCTAGAACAAATAAATTATTAGTACCAGGTGTAGAGCAAGCACTTGATCAATTTAAATATGAAATCGCTAATGAATTCGGAGTAAATTTAGGATCTGATACAACTGCACGTTCAAATGGTTCAGTTGGTGGCGAAATCACTAAACGTTTAATTGCTCAAGCGCAAAGTCATTTAAAGGGTGTTTGATTTAAATAAAACTATATAAAATGGCTTAATATAGGGGAAGATTTAATTCTTCCCCTTTTATTTTTATTTTTATTGGAAGAAAATAGAAATTTTTATCTTAACTAGTTGTATAGACAAGTTGAGCGTTTTAAGTTAATATTGAAAGCGTAATCATTATAATAATTTTCGGAGGGAAAACATTATGCTTAGTTTTTTACAACGCATTGGTAAAGCATTAATGCTACCAATCGCTGTGCTTCCAGCAGCAGGACTTTTACTGCGCTTTGGACAACCAGATTTACTAGACATTCCGTTTATGGCGGCTGCTGGTAATGCAATTTTCTCTAATCTTCCATTAATCTTTGCTATCGGTGTTGCAATCGGTATTTCAAAGGATGGAAATGGAGCCGCCGGTCTTGCAGGTGCAATCGGTTACTTTGTATTAACTGCAGGAACAACTACGATAAATAAAGATATTAATATGGCTGCTCTTGGTGGTATTATTACAGGGGTTATAGCTGGTCTTCTTTACAACCGTTTCAGTGGTATTAAATTACCTGAATGGCTAGGTTTCTTTAGTGGACGACGATTCGTTCCAATTATAACATCAGCTACGATGCTTGTATTAGCAGGTATATTTGGTTATGTATGGCCAACAATTCAAGATGCAATTAACTCAGTTGGTAACTGGATTATTGCTATTGGTCCAATCGGGGCCGCAGTATTCGGTTTCTTAAACCGTATTTTAATCCCACTAGGATTACATCACGTATTAAATACAATTTTCTGGTTCAACTTAGGTGACTTTACTGATGCTGCTGGTAAATTAGTTCACGGTGACTTAAACAGATTCTTCGCTGGTGACAAATCTGCTGGTGCATTCATGACTGGTTTCTTCCCTATTATGATGTTCGGTCTTCCAGCCGCTGCATTTGCTATGATCGCTGCTGCGAAACCAGAAAGACGTAAAACTGTTTCAGGTATGTTTATTGGACTTGCATTAACATCTTTCTTAACAGGTATTACGGAACCAATTGAATTTGCATTCATGTTCATTGCTCCAGTACTATATACATTCCATGCAATCTTAACTGGTTTATCAATGGGTATCGTAAATGCTTTAGGAATTAAAGATGGGTTTACTTTCTCAGCAGGTTTCATGGACTACATCCTGAACTACAATATTGCAACAAAACCGATTCTGTTACTTCTAATTGGTTTAATCTTTGGTGCAATTTACTTTATCGTGTTCTACTTCGCAATTAAGAAATTTGACATTAAAACACCAGGTCGTGAAGATGAAGAAGCTGAAACTGATGAAGTAACAACTGAAATTGGTGATTCATTATACCTACAAGCTTTAGGTGGAAAAGAAAACTTAACAAATATTGATAACTGTACAACTCGTTTACGCTTACAAGTAAAAGATGCTTCTAAAGTAAATGAAGCACTTCTTAAAAAAGCAGGTGCTCGTGGAGTTATTAAATTAGACGATAAAAACGTACAAGTAGTAGTTGGTACAAACGTAGAGTTTGTTGCTGAAGACTTGAAAAAACAAGTAAAATAATTGTAATTGATTTTAAGGCTTGTCCGAATGGGCAAGCTTTTCTCTTGCAACTCATAAGGAATCACAATTAGTTAGGGAGCTAAGTCTTGAACTTTAGTTTCCATACGGGGCCATGTGAAACTCTTTAAGTTAAATCATGAATTATACTTCCTTTTAAGGGGTTCTTGAGATACTATTTAATCTAATTCTTGCATTTTACTTCCTCTTAAACGGTTCATACGGTACTTTTTATGCTATTTCATGAATTATACTTCCTCATAAACGGTTCATGCGGTACTTTTTATGCTATTTCTTGCATTTTACTTCCTCTTAAAGGGTTCATGCGGTACTATTTAGACTATTTCTTGCATTTTAATTCCTCTTAAACGGTTCATGCGGTACTTTTTATGCTATTTCATGAATTATACTTCCTCTTAATCGGTTCATGCGGTACTTTTTATGCTATTCCTTGCATTTTAATTCCTCTTAAACGGTTCATGCGGTACTTTTTAAGCTATTTCATGAATTATACTTCCTCTTAAACGGTTCATGCGGTACTTTTTAGGCTATTCCTTGCATTTTAATTCCTCTTAAACGGTTCATGCGGTACTATTTATGCTATTTCATGAATTATACTTCCTCTTAAACGGTTCATGCGGTACTTTTTAGGCAATTTCTTAAAATAATATTGAACAGAATATTACATTAAATGAATTTCACTTTAATAAAATAAACAAAGAAGTTTAATTTACATAAAGTAGGTGACTAAGATGGAAAGAACGTACTTTATTACTGGATTTCCCGGATTTATTTCAAAACATTTACTCCTTAAAATTCTTGATAATGAAATGTCTTTTCAAAAAATTTATTTACTCATTCTTCCTAATACTGAAAAACAATGCCGAGATTTTTTATTTACATTAGATCAAAAATATCCAGATTATACTCTTTTAAAAATAGAACTTTTAACTGGTGATATCACTAAGAAAAACTTTGGACTTAATTTAATAACTCAAAATGAACTTATTAATAATATAACAGACTTATTTCATTTGGCTGCAATATACGACCTTGCAGTGCCTAAAAAGATTGCATATGAAGTAAATGTGAAAGGAACAATAAACGTAAATGATTTCGCACTTAAGTTGAAATCTTTGAAGCGTTACACCTATTTTAGTACTAGCTATGTGTCGGGAACTCGTGAAGGAAGAATTTATGAACATGAATTAGAAATGGGACAAACATTTAAAAACTATTATGAAGAAACGAAGTATTATGCTGAAATTGAAGTTGAGAAGCTAAAAACCCAACTTCCAATCACCATCATCAGGCCTGGAATTGTAGTTGGTCATTCAGAAACTGGTGAGACAAGTAAATTTGATGGACCATATTTCATTTTAAACTTCTTCACAAAACTTCGCTATTTACCTATACCACAAGTAGGTAAAGATAATGCATATTGCAATTTCATTCCAATCGACTATTTAATTGACGCTGTTTACTATTTGAGTCATGCAAAAATCGGAGTTAACAAAACTTATCAAATTACAGATCCCTCTCCTTACCTTGTACAAGATATATATAAAGAATTTCTTTCCTATTACTTAAACAAAACTACCGTAGGAATTATTCCAATGAAAATAATTAATCCACTCCTTTCCATTCCTTTCATTAGACGTTTACTTAAAGTTGAAAAAGAGGTAATATCTTATTTTAATTGTTATTCCGAATATGATTGTATGAATACTTTAACTGATTTACAAAACACAAGTATCAAATGTCCGGACTTTAAAGATATACTTCCTGTTATTACAGATTATTATAAAGTGAATAAGGCAGTAACAGAAAAGCATGTATTAATTAAGTAAATCTAGTTATGTTATTTCGCTTCTATATATATGAAGGAAAAAAATCAAGAGACAGTCCCAAAAGGTAGATTTTAGCCTTGAAATTTATAAACAAAACGCAAGAATGTTGATTTAACAGCATTCTTGCGTTTTAATTTGACGTTTTTTAATTAAGTGGTTTGATACAACCTCTTTTACTTAGCTCTAAGTCAAAAATAATTTCAAATTATGCACCTTCAATACGTTCATTACAGAAAGATTACAATCGTAACTGAATAACAACAAAAATGGATTTTTCTTCCTGTATTATAACGTGGAAATATGATTATTTCTTAAGTTTAAATTTTTTCAGTGGAAATTTCAGGAAAAAATTTAAGATAATGTTTTAATAACATTCTAGTAAAATAGTAGTTATAACAACGACTTTTTTATTTCTGTATTAAAACAGTACTACCAAAAAAATCCTCAAATTCTCCTCGCCATTTTTTCCCATAATTATGTCATCCGTTTTCATGCTAAAGTATTACTTGTACAGCGAGACGATAACCAAACAATTGGAGGAGAACGAACATGAAAAAAATCATTACTTTATCAACTGTGGCTGCTACTCTATTAGTAGGTGCTCCTGTAGGTGCCGTAAACGCAGAAACAATTACTAAGGATACAACTAAATCATATACACAACATATTAATTTAAATAATTCTTTATTCCATTATTTTAAACTACCAAACTTATCAACTACAAATGGTACTATTAAAATCGATTTAAATAAATTATTTACTTCTAATGGTATTGATATGAAGGAACTTCAAGATGCTATGAAGCAACAATCTGGACAAGTTCCAACGACTAAGCCGGCTAACCCTGGAACTACAAAACCAACAGTTCCAACAACGCCAGCTAAACCAGCGACACCTACAACAAAACCGGCGGAACCAACTACACCAGCTAAACCAACAACTCCGTCAACTGAAACACCAGCTAAACCAACTACACCATCAAATCCATCAAATTCAGCATCATTATCAGCTTACGAATCAAAAGTAGTTGATTTAACAAATGCTGAACGTACAAAAGCTGGTTTAAAACCATTTACTGTAAATGCAACATTATCTAAAACAGCACGTTTAAAATCACAAGATATGACTGACAAAAATTACTTTGATCACAATTCACCGACTTATGGATCACCATTTGATATGATGAAACAATTCGGAATCTCTTATAACTATGCAGCAGAAAACATTGCTAAAGGTCAAAGAACTCCTGAAGAAGTAGTTACTGCTTGGATGAACAGTGCTGGTCACCGTGCAAATATCTTAAATCCTAACTTAAATCAAATTGGTGTTGGTTATGATTCAAGATCAAATGCTTGGACTCAACAATTCATCGGTAAATAATCAGTAAAGTTTTATATAAAGTAGTCCGTTTATCCGGACTACTTTTTTTATTATGTGAAAAAAACGTTGATGTATTCTAACATTATTTGACTTTAGCCTCGGATTAACTTTCTTCGTAAACGTTCCATTAATGAGGAATCTATTTCTTCAATTGCAGAGTTATTTTTTCGGACACCGGAACCAAAATGTATTTCTTCTACATTCGTATATTCTATAAAGTCTGTTATATTTTCAATGGATAATCCGCTTCCTGCTAAAATTTTTATATGCGATTTACTTGTCAGTTCAATCATATTTTTTATTATTTCTTTCCCATCAATAGCACTAGCAACACCACCAGATGTTAATACATGCGTAATTTCAGGGTAATTTTTTAATGTATTAATCGCTGCTAACAGATCATTTGATTCATCAATTGCTCTATGAAATGTTAAGTTCATATTTTTTACTCGAGCCGTTACTTTTTTTAACAGATCCTCATCAATTGTATTCTCTTTTGTCAAAGCACCAAAAACGATACCAGCAGCTCCAAGCTCGTTACATACACTAATATCACTTAGGATTACTTCTTGATCATACTGGTCATATAAAAAAGACCGACTATGAGGTCGAATCATGACATGTACTGGAATCGAGACATTTTGAACAACCTGTTTAATTGTCGCATAACTTGGTGTTAAGCCCCCTTCTTTTATCCCAGTAACTAATTCGATTCGATTTGCCCCAAACCTTTGTGCATCTAATGCATCTTTTACGTTAGTGGCAATAACTTCTAATAACATTTCATTCATCTCACTTTTCGTTAAGTATTCGTTTTATATCCGATGGAAATGGGATATGAATTGATAAATTTTCTTTCGTAAAAGGATGCACAAATTGTACATTACTAGCGTGTAATCCTTGACGATTCAATAAATTTTGTTTCCCACCATATAATAAGTCTCCGATTAATGGATGACCTAAAAAACTTAAATGAACTCGGATTTGATGTGTACGACCAGTATCTAACTGACATTCTAATATTGTTACATTCATCATTGATAGATATCTTATTTTTTTATATTGTGTAATTGCTTTATCGCCATTTCTTGAAACCCTTCTTCTAGTAGGATGATGTCGATCTCTTCCAATCGCTTCATCTATAGTACCTTTTGCTGATTTAACGTTCCCTTCAACTATAGCTGTATAAGTACGTTTGATTTTACGTTGGCTTAACATTGAATCTAAAATTGCACTACTCAATGCATGTTTAGCAAATACGACTCCGCCGGTCGTGTCTTTATCAAGGCGATGTATATGACGTACTTTTGTTTTTAATCCATTTTGTTGGAAATGAAATGCTACCCCATTTGCTAATGTATTTAACTGTCCTTTTTCATTAGGATGTGTGTCGACCCCAATAGGTTTATTAGCAATAAGTATATGTTCGTCTTCAAAACAGATTTCAATCGATTGTTCTTGCGGAATTACACCATAATCCTCCTCTTTGAACAATTGAATTTCAACTTGGTCACCACTTAAAAGGATTGTATTCCAAGGTTTAATTTCTCCATTAATTCTACAACCTTTTGCCATCCTTAATTCATGTAACAATTTCTTTGGAAACTGCCATACATTTTTTAAATAGGACTCAACTGTTTGATCTTTATGCTCAAAACCTATTATTACCTTATACCATGAATTTTGTTTCTTTAACTCCATTTTTTAATCACCACTTTCGATATGGCTATTATATCAAAATAATTAGCAAAAAAAAGAAGCACCTGTTTAAGTGCTTCTTAATGAAAAATGTAAATTCATTAACATCCTTTGAAAGCATTCAGATAAACTTCTTCTAATTCTTTTACTAGAGGTAGTTTTGGGTTTGCAGTAGTACATTGATCTTCGAATGCACGATCAGCTAAATAGGAAACTTTTTCTAAAAATTCTTTTTCAGTAACTCCTTGTGCTTCGATACTCATATTGATATTTAATTCCTTAGCTAAATTAATAACTGCTGGAATTAAACTTTCAACACCTTCTTGAGTTGTTGTTGCTGGTAGTCCTAGGAAACGTGCAATTTCAGCATATCGTTCATCAGCAATGAAATGTTTATATTTAGGGAATGCTGTAAACTTAGTTGGTTTCTTTGCATTGTATCTTATAACATGCGGCATTAATATTGCATTTGCTCTGCCATGTGGGATATGGAATTCCGCTCCAATTTTATGCGCCAAACTGTGGTTAATTCCTAAGAACGCATTTGCAAACGCCATACCTGCGATCGCTGAAGCATTATGCATTTTTTCACGGGCTTCAAGATCGTTCCCATTTTCATATGCTTTAGGTAAATATTTAAATACTAATTTAATAGCTTGTAATGCTAATCCATCTGTATAATCATTTGCTAAAACACTTACATAAGCTTCAATTGCATGTGTTAATACATCCATACCTGTATCTGCTGTAATGCTTTTAGGAACAGTTGATACAAATTGAGCGTCAATAATTGCTACATCAGGGGTTAATTCATAATCAGCTAAAGGATATTTGATATTATTTGCTTTATCAGTAATTACAGCAAAAGGTGTAACCTCTGAACCAGTACCAGAAGTAGTTGGTATTGCTACAAACTGCGCTTTACGACCTAATTTAGGGTATTTATAAGCTCTTTTTCGAATATCTAAGAATTTTTGTTTAGGTCCGTCTAAAGTAGTTTCTGGGTATTCAAAGAACATCCACATCCCTTTAGCGGCGTCCATTGCTGATCCACCGCCGAAAGCAATAATCGTGTCCGGTTCAAATGATATCATTCTATCTGCACCCTTTATTACAGTAACATCTGAAGGATCTGGTTCTACATCTGAAAAGATTTCAATCTGAACATTTCCTTGTCTTTTCTCTAAATAATATTTAATCACATCAACATAACCTAGTTTAACCATTGCTTCGTCTGTTACAATAAATGCTTTTTTAATATTAGGCATTTTTTCTAAATACTGTGTTGAATATTTTTCAAAATAAATTTTTGGTGGTAGTTTGACCCATTGCATATTCATATTTCTTCTTCCCAATTTTTTAATATTTAATAAGTGTACAGTTGTTACATTAGACGATACTGAGTTTTTACCATGCGATCCACAGCCTAATGTAAGAGAAGGAATAAAGGCGTTATATAAATCTCCAATTCCACCATGTGCTGAAGGAGCATTTGCTATGACACGACATGCTTTCATTCTTAATCCAAACTCTTTTTGAATTTCTTCATTATTGCTATGAATAACGGCAGAATGTCCTAATCCACCAAGCTCTAACATTTCTCCACAACGTTTAAATCCTTCTTCTTTATCATTTACTTTAATTGCTGCTAAAACTGGGCTTAATTTTTCTCTTGTTAAAGGTTCCTTCTCACCTACACTTGTGCATTCAACAATAAGAATTTTTGTATCTTCAGGAACAATAATGCCAGCAAGCTTAGCAATTTCATATGCAGATTTACCAACTATGTCACCATTTACAGCACATGTAGCTTCATTTATGACTAGCTTTTCTAATTTCTTTTTATCTTCTTTTGTAGCATAATAACAATTATTTGCTTTTAATTCTGCTTTCACTTCATTATAAACTTCTTTATCTACAATAACGGCTTGTTCAGAAGCACAAATCATGCCATTATCAAATGTTTTTGAAAGAATTAGATCATTCACTGCAGATTTTATTTCAGCAGATTTCTCAATATAGCATGGTACATTACCAGGTCCAACCCCTAAAGCAGGTTTTCCTGTACTATAAGCCGATTTAACCATACCAGCACCACCAGTTGCTAAAACAAGTGCTACTCCTTCATGATTCATTAAACATTTTGTTGCTTCTATTGAAGGGACTTCAATCCATTGAACACAGTTTTCTGGTGCTCCAGCTTTAACTGCTGCATCACGAACAATTCTCGCTGCTTCTCTACTACATTTTTGTGCGGAAGGATGAAAAGCAAAAATAATTGGATTTCTTGTTTTTATTGCGATGATTGCTTTAAATAAAGTAGTTGATGTAGGGTTAGTTGTTGGTGTGACCCCTGCAATAACCCCTACAGGTTCAGCAATTTCAGTTATTCCTGTTTGCTGATCTTCACTTATAATCCCAACTGTTTTATTATCTTTAATTGAATTCCATATATATTCAGTCGCAAATATATTTTTAATAATTTTATCCTCATAGATTCCACGATTTGTTTCCTCAACTGCCATTTTTGCTAGTGGCATATGTTGATCTAAACCTGCTAGAACCATCGAATGTACAATTTCATCGATTTGAAGTTGATTAAAGCTTTCAAATTCCTTTAATGCTTTTTGTCCTTTTACGACTAAATCATTTACCATTTCAGAAGCGTTACTAATTTCATTTACAATTTTTTCTTGAACAGCCATTTGGCTCTCCTCCTCTGATGTCGGACAGTAATCACCATATTGAAGCTTCATTATGTCCGATTTATAATTGTGAAATATTTCACAATTCTATTTACAAATATAATATATATCCTTTTGATTGAAATTGCTATGTCTAATTTGTGAAATATTTCACATTTTGTATATTTTCCTTTCTTTCCTTACTTTTAACTTCTTGTAGATTTTTGTTAATTCTTTTCTTTTTTCAAATATTTTCGCATATGATAAAATTAAGAATAAGTTCTCATTGAACTTATTTTTCACCTGTTAGATTTTTCTAACAAAACTGGTATAAAGGACGTGTAACCATGATTGCTCGAAGGAGCATTTGGCAACGTAAAGACTTATCCTACACTTAGCAGTTTTAATTTAGAGAACCAAAAGAACTCTAAAATAAAACTGAAGGTAGGCGAAACTATGGTTGACAGGCGATTATGTTATTTCTTCAATGATATATAGCTATGTAGTTAGAAAGCCAAAAAACTAACTACGAGCTCTATATGTACGTAGTTAGTTTATAAGCTACTTTTAACTACTAACTACGAAAAGAGGAAATAACAATGAGTAACAATCGTTTGGGTGAGACCTTAATGATTTTAGTTGGTTCATTTATTTTAGCCACTACACTGTATCATTTTCATTATCAAAATAATTTAGCTGAAGGTGGATTTATTGGTATTGCTTTATTAGTAAAAAACGCTCTAAATATATCACCTTCAATTACAACCTTGCTACTTGATATTCCAATTATCTTAATCGCTGGATTGTATTTAGGTAGAAAATTATTAATTAATACGACTATCGGTGCAATTTCATTTTCTGTTTTTTATTCTATAATAGAAAAAACATCTTCTAATTTTACATTTAATTTTGGAAGTCATCTTTGGATACCCGCTATTTTAGGTGGAATTTTCGCTGGACTTGGTTTAGGGTTAATTCTAAGAAGTGGTGGTGCAACTGGTGGAGATGATTTAATCACAATCATAATGAGCAAAAAATCAAAAATATCGATCGGTAAAGTATATTTTATTTTTGATGCTATAATACTTCTTTGCTCACTATCTTACCTTTCTTGGAATGAAGTAGGATATACCATTCTTTCTGTTGCAATCTGTGCGAAAGTAACAGAATTGGTCTATGAAAGTAAATTTCAAAAAGAATCTGTTACAATTAAAACGAATGAAAAAAGATTACATGCTTAATGCATGTAATCTTTTTTTGATTCTGAAAAATCGGTGAGCTCATTTAAAACATTTTCGGCAGCTAGATCGTAAAGACAATCTTTAAAAAGTATTGCTAGTCTTCGATAATCATTATATTTATCTAATAGCTCGTCTACAGATGTGGCATTACCGATGCTTGTTTTCTTTCCTTCTTCCTGCTTTTTAGCAAACTTAATTGTAAATGTGCCAAGTTTCTCAAACATTGAACCGTAGAAATCATCGAAGTTCGATACGCTTATTAATTCATCTTCTTCAGCGTCAACTTGAAGACCATCAAATTCTCGTAAGAGTTCGTAAATAATGCTACTGTACTCATCATTTAAATAAATACTTTTTTCGATCCTGTACCCGATCACTCGATAGAAATGACCATCATTCTTCACAAATTGAACAGTATCATTTATTTTAAACTTAAAATACTTAAACATTGAACTTCACCCCTACCAATGTCTTTTATCATACTATTTACAAAACACTATAGATACTATACAGACAAAACTTGACAAATTTAAAAAACTTAGCTAAATCCCTTGCATTCTTGAAAATAATTTAGAAAATTGGTAACCTATACGTACAATCCAACTTTATTAATAACTTTTAATCATAATTTAGGAGGTGGATTCTGCCTTGCTAACCGATAACGACAAACTTCTTCTAGATGATTTAACAAGTTTAATGATTCGAGTTCGAAAAAACTGGCAAAAAACTGATGAGGAAGTTAAAAACTCCTTAACTCCACCAAAGTATTTGCTTTTATATTTAATTTATAAAAATCAAAAAATTACTGCTTCAGAACTTGGAAGACAAATTGGATTATCTTCAGGTTCTATTACAACTGCTGTTAATAAATTGGTTGATAATCATTTAATTTCTCGAAAAAGAGATAGCCGAGATCGAAGAGTTACATGGCTTGAATTAACTGATGAAGGAAAACGGTTGATTGAAGAAATCTTCAATTTCAGACAAGAATTATGGCAAACTTTATTCGAAAATCTTTCACATAGTGAAAGAGATCAATTTCGATTCTTATTAAACAAATTAATCTCAAACTAAAAAGGTTATCTCCTAGAAGATAACCTTTTTAATTTGAATTATTTATTTACCAGTTTTCAATTCTGTCCAATACTTATCATATAATTCTGTTTGGTCCCCGACATCTTTAATCCAGTTGGTAGCATCCGTTTGTGCTTTTGTTACATTAATAAACGGATTTTGTTTATACTCTGCCGAATGATACGGTTCTGATTTACTATTTGGATCAGCATAGCCAATCGCCTCATAATTTTGTGCACTTACTTTTGGGTCATATAAATAATTAATAAACTTCTGGGCTAAATCTTTTTGTTTAGCATCTTTTGGTATGGCCAAAGTATCTGCCCATCTTGAAGATCCTTCTTTTGGTACAACCCATTTAATATCTTTAAGCTCTTTTTGAATATAGGCAGCATCTCCGGACCATACTTGACCAATCCATGCATCTTCAGTAATAAACTTTTGTTTTACTGTATCCGTGTCAAATGCTAATAGGTTAGGAGTTAATGTTTTTAAATTGCTATAAGCTTTTAACAATTCGTCTTCATTTGTTGAACTATTTGAATAACCATTTTTAATTAATCCCATTCCAAATACTTCTCTATTGTCATCAAGTAACGTTACATGACCTTTGTATTTTGGGTTCCATAGATCGTTCCAGCTATCAATATTTTCTTTTACATATTTTGGATTATAAGCAATCCCCGTTAATCCACCAGTGTAAACAACTGAATAGTCCCCATTTGGATCAAACTCTTGATTTGTATATTCTGGAGAAATATTATTTAAATTTGGCATTTTACTTTTATCTAATTTAGCCAACATATTTTGATGAATCATTAGTTTAACCATATAATCTGAAGGTTGGATTACATCATAATTCGAACCGCCAGCCTTTAGTTTTGCATACAATTCTTCATTACTTGCAAAAACTTGATAATTAATTTTAACATCATATTTCTTCTCAAATGACTCTAAAACTTTCTCGTCAAAATTATCTGCCCAGCTATAAATATTTAATTCTTTTTTTCCAACTGAACAAGCAGATAATAGTGAACTTACTAAGCCTAATGAAATTAAAATTGCTGCAGTTTTTCTAAATATACTCATAATTCGTTCAGACTACCTCCTTATAATTTGGCACATTAATCCAGTATGCCTTTTATTCTCTACTCTACAAAATTCGATTTTAAACAATATAGGATTTTTTCTCTGATTTTTCTTGATTGTTAATACCTTTTGTACGATACACCTCAGAAATTACCATTAAGAATATAATTGTAACGATTAATATCGTCGAAATTGCATTTATTTCAGGAGTTACACCTTTTTTAACCATTCCATAAATATAAATTGGCAATGTAGTTGAACTAGGTCCTGAAACAAAAAAGCTTATGACAAAATCATCAATACTTAATGTAAAACATAATAGTGCAGAAGCAATAATTCCAGGCATTAGCGCCGGTAAAGTTACAAATCTAAATGTCTGCCATGGTGTAGCACCTAGATCACTTGCAGCATCTTCTAAATCAGATGACATTCCTGAAAGTCGAGCTGCTAAGAGAATAATTACATATGAAATACAAAATGTGACGTGAGCAATAATAATGGTAATACTTCCTAATTCAATATGAAAATTAGTAAATAATATTAGTAATGAAAGTCCCATTAATATATCTGGAACGACAATTGGTAAGTAAACTAGCCCACTAATAAAATTAGTAAATTTATACTTATGCTTATGTAAAGCAAGTGCACAAATAGTACCAAGAATTGTTGAAAGGATTGTCGTGACAATGGCAATAAATAAACTATTCATAAAAGCATCAATAACTTGTGGGTTTTGAAATAAATTTAAGTACCAGTCAAACGTAAAACCAGTCCACTGCGCATTAATCTTTGATTTATTAAATGAAAATAGGATTAAAATCAAGATTGGTAAATATAAACAAATCAAAATAATTGTTGAAAATCCAATAAGTATAGGTTTTTTCATTTATTTCTCACCTCTACTTTTATCAGCACCAATATTTTTTGTAGCTAAATAATAAAGTCCAATTAAACCAATTGACGTAATGACTAAGAATATTGAAAGTGCAGAACCAAATGGCCAGTTTCTCGCTGCTAAGAATTGATTTTGAATAACATTTCCGATTAAAGCAACTTTTGATCCACCCATTACATCTGAAACAACAAACATTCCAAATGAAGCTACAAAAACTAATATACTACCTGCAAAAATCCCTTTCATCGTTAATGGAAGAGTGACATATATAAAGGTTTGAAATGGCGTAGCTCCTAAATCGTTTGCAGCATCCAATTTTCGGTTATCTAACTGCTCAATGGCAACAAAAATCGGTAATACCATAAATGGTAATAATGTATAGACCATCCCCATTATGACTGATGGTGTATTATAAAGTAGTTGTAAAGGTTCTTTTATAATCCCTAATTGGATTAATAAAGAGTTAATAATTCCTTTTGAACGAAGGATAACAATTAATGCATACGATCTAACTAAGAAATTTATCCAAAAAGGGATTGTGATTAATAATAGTAAAACTCTCTGCCATTTTTCATTTACAACTGTAGCTGTATATGCATAAGGATATCCAATCAAAAGAGTAATTATTGTCGTTACTAAAGCAATCCAAAAAGTTGTCCATAAAACTTTTAAATAAAGTGGGTCAAAAACTTTTACAATATTTTCTAAAGTAAATGTTTTTTCAATTTCCCCATACATTCCATTTTTCATAAATGCAAAACCAAAAATTAATAATAAAGGCACTAGAAAAAATACTAATAGCCAGATAATCGTAGGTGCAATTATGTACTTTTCATTTTTCAATACATAATCACCTCATCTTCCGACCTCCAACTAATTTCAACATGATCATTTCTATTAAAACTTGTTTGGTCTGGCATTTGATAGACAATAATCGTTTGTTTATGTTTATTTAAATCGATAAAGATTTTATTTAAAGTCCCTACAAATTCTACATCTCTTATTATGCCTGAATAAGGATTATTCTCATTTGTAGTATGTGAAACTTTAATATTTTCTGGTCTAACCGCAATTTCTTTCACACCTTTATCAAAGAAATTATTTTCACCGATAAATGAAGCTACAAATTTGCTTGCTGGGTTTTGATAAATTTCTTTCGGTGATCCTATTTGTTCGATTTTCCCTTTATTCATAACAACGATTCGATCACTCATGCTCATCGCTTCTTCTTGATCATGTGTTACATAGATAAAAGTAATTCCTAATTCACGCTGAAGATTTTTAAGTTCTCTTTGTAGATCTTTGCGAAGCTTAAAATCAAGTGCTCCTAATGGTTCATCCAATAATAAGACTTTTGGATTGTTCACTATTGCACGTGCGATTGCAACCCTTTGCTGTTGACCACCTGATAATTGACTAGGTTTACGATTTCTAAATTCAGTTAATTGAGTTAATCTCATTGCTTCCTCAGCACGGACCTTTTGCTCTTCTAACGAAATACCTTTCATTTTTAATCCAAATTGAATATTTCTTTCAACATTCATATGAGGGAATAATGCATAATGTTGAAACACTAAGTTCATATCCCTTTTATATGGAGGTAAATTATTAATTGCCTCTCCGTTTAATTTGATTACACCTGACGATGGTTCTTCAAAACCAGCAATCATTCTTAAGAGTGTTGTTTTCCCACAACCACTTGGTCCTAAAATTGTTAAGAACTCTCCTGAATAAATTTCTAATGAAAGGGGAGAAATCACATTATTTTCACTAAAGTTTTTCTCTACTTGTTCAATTTCTATTATATTTTTCATTTTCCCGTCCCATCTTTAGTAATATTTTATTATTATGTAGAAATGAATAATTTATTTTCAACATATAAAAAGCCCCTTTTTGTCAAGGAGCTAGAAAAATAGTCATATTTAACCTTTATTTTAACAATTTACGAATCAACCGTAAAGCGTTTTTTGTTGTATGATATCTAATTTTCAAGTCAATTTTAGTCGTTTGTAAAAGGACACTTTTATCATGTGTAAAAGCAGCAAAACTGTACTCCCCGTGATAATTTCCTGAACCACTTTCCCCGACACCACCAAACGGTAAATTAGGATTTGCCATGTGATAAAGGGTATCATTTACACATCCTCCACCAAATGGAACTCTTTCAATTACTTTCTGAGCGATTTGTTTATTTTCTGTAAAGACGTATAGTGCTAATGGCTTAGGGTGTTGATTAATTTCATTTATGACTTCATCCATATTTTCATAAGTAAGGATTGGTAAAATTGGACCAAATATTTCTTCAGACATAATTGGTGAATCCCAAGATACATCAGAAATTAAAGTCGGTTCAATTTTATGAGATAATTGATCAAATTCCCCACCATGTAGAATTTCACCATTATTTAAAAAGCTAACCAAACGATTAAAATGGCGATCACTGATGATCTTTGTATAATCATTATTAAGTAAAGGTTTATTACTATAAAACTGAACTATTTCATTCTTTAATGCTTTAATAAAATCCTTTTTAACTGATTTATGAACATAAATATAATCTGGAGCAATACAAGTCTGCCCTGCATTTGTAAATTTTCCCCAAGCAATTCTTTTCGCAGCTAATTGAATATTCGAGTCGTTATGTACAATTGTTGGGCTTTTTCCACCTAATTCAAGAATTAGTGGCGTTAAATTTTTACTTGCTGCTTCCATCACAATTTTTCCAACTTGAACACTGCCTGTAAAAAAGATAAAATGAAATTTTTGTTGTAATAAAATCGTACTTTCTTCAATTCCACCATCAACTACAGCGATATATTGTTTATCAAAATTCTCATTAATTATTTTATTAATAATGATTGATGTATTTGGTGTTAATTCTGATGGTTTTATAATTGCAGTGTTCCCGCCAATTATTGCACCTATTAATGGAGCCATCGTTAATTGAAAAGGATAATTCCATGGTGAAATAATTAATGTTACTCCATACGGTTCTTTGTAAATATATCCTTTTGTTCCAATATGCGTAATTGGAGTTTTAACTTTTTTAGGCTTCATCCATTTTTTAAGATGTTTAATTGCTTCCGATAGTTCTTTTAATGTAAATCCTATTTCAGTTACATAGGCTTCAAAATCTGACTTATTTAAATCCTTTTTTAAAGCGCTCTTTATTTCATCCTCGTTCTCTACGATCGATTTATATAACTTTTTTAATTGTTCTATTCGAAAATTTGAAGTTTTTGTAAAACCAGTCTGAAAAAATTCTTTTTGCATAGATACTAAATGTTTAATTTCAGATGCCTTATATGTACTTTCCAAAATCATCATCACATCCTTTTTAAGTCCAATAGTTTAAACGAATAATCCTATGCTAAATTAAAATCTCACATAAAGTCAATTATTCTGTGAATACTATTCCTTATATTAACTAATGTAGAAATCGAAATATTAACTTTGTTAAAGGAATGTAAAGATATTGTAAATTTGTAAATTAATTAGACGTTTTTAATTGATTAATTTCAAAAACCAATTATTATTATTAACGTGACCTTTACTTTTTTCGACATTTTTTACATAGTTTCTGACATTATAAAATTAACTGACAAATGTGAAGGTGATAATAAATTATATGTTTTAGTTGGAGGAATCATAATGTTTTTTGGACAAAAAAAGGATGTATTCTTTGAAAAGCTTTTAGGTATTGCAGAGAATTTGCACGTATCATCAAAGTATTACGTTGATTTTAAAATAAAAAATGCAAGCGACTTAAAGAAGTTTCAAGAAGAAATGAAAGAATATGAAACAAAAGGTGATAAATTTATTCACTCTTTGATCGTTGAATTAAACAAAACTTTTATTACTCCAATTGAGCGAGAAGATATTTTACAACTTGCAATGAAAATGGATGATGTATTAGATGGATTCGAACATTGTTCAGCACGATTTGAAATGTATTCAATCACGTCTGCTGATGAATATATGGTTAAATTCGTTGATATTCTTCAAAAAGCTGTTGAAGAAATTTTACATGCAGTTAAATTACTTTCAAATAAAAAATTATTAGAGATCCGTGTTCATGCAATTAAAATTAAGGATTACGAGTCTCAATGTGATGAGCTATTACGTACATCAATTAAACAATTATTTATGAATGAAAAAGACCCAATTAAAATTATTCAGTATAAAGAAATCTACGAAAATCTAGAATCTGTAGCTGATAGTGCACAGGATGTAGCAAACACACTTGAGCAAATTATCATGCGAAATGCGTAAGGAGTCATAAAATGGAGCATTTATATTTACTTACGATTTTAATCGTGATTTTTGCATTCCTGTTTGATTTTATTAATGGATTTCATGATACTGCTAATGCAATTGCAACGTCAGTTTCAACAAAAGCATTAAAGCCACGTACAGCTATTTTATTAGCTGCAATAATGAATTTCATTGGTGCGATTACTTTTACAGGTGTTGCAAAAACGATTACAAATGGTATCGTTGATCCGATTACAATTCAAGGTTCAGATGGACTAGTTGTCGTAATTGCAGCTTTATTAGGCGGTATCTTTTGGAACTTATTAACTTGGTATTTTGGTATTCCAAGTAGTTCTTCTCATGCAATCATTGGTGCAATAGCAGGTGCCGCTGTCTCTGCAAAAGGATTTGGCGTTTTAGAGGCGGACGGTTTTATTAAAATTATTGAAGCTTTATTAATTTCCCCTGTTATTGCTATTACAATTGGATTTATCGTTATGACAATTTTAGCAACTATTTTCCGACGTGCTAATCTTTCTAAGACGAATAAAGGCTTTAGATTAGTCCAAATTTTCACAGCTTCTTTACAGTCATTTACTCACGGTACAAATGATGCACAAAAAGCTATGGGAATTATCATGATCGCTTTAATAGCTGCAAAAATTGAACCAGCAGGCGCAGATGTTCCTTTATGGGTACGTATCGGTTGTGCTATGGCAATGGCTATTGGTACATCAGTTGGTGGATGGAAAATCATTAAAACTGTTGGTGGAAAAATCATGAAAATTCGCCCAATTAATGGTGCGGCAGCTGACTTATCTTCTGCAGCTATTATTTTCACATTTACTGCTTTACATTTACCAGTAAGTACTACTCATGTAATTTCTTCTTCTATTATGGGGGTAGGTTCTGCTCAACGTGTTAAAGATGTAAACTGGGGCACTGCTCAACGTATGGTAATTACATGGATTATTACAATTCCAATTTCAGCAACAGTAGCTGCAATTTTCTATCAAATTTTAAAACTAATCTTACTTTAATGATAAAAAGGCGAATCGTATTTTTACGTTTCGCCTTTTTATTACATATATTCTCTTTTCCTTTTAGGTTTTGTAATAAAAAATATAAACAGCAGTAGTAAAATTACCGTTCCTGCTATGATAAAAGTATTCAGAGAGAGTATTGTCGGTCGATCATATGATTTTGCAGCTAGTAGCTCCGTACTGAAAAGTTTTTCGTTATTGGCCCATATTTCAACTTGTCCAAGTTTCTGATTTTTGGATATTCCATTTTCCTTGTATGACTGATCTATTGCATTTAACCGTTTTAATTTAATATCGTAATTTGTATTCGTGCCTAGTGCAGTCAAAAAGGATAAATCGCTAGGTATTTTTGTTTGAATTAAATCATTTCTTATTTTTAATTCCTTTTGCCAATCACGTTGTTTTATAAGCGTTTTTTGATGGATTCTTGAAAATGCATAGGCATCTAATAACTTAATATCTTGTAGATATTGCGGTTTTGATGAGCGTAATAAAATATTAATAATCATTTGGCCATCTTTTTTATCGATTTCAATTAAAGTATTCCTAGCAGCATCAGTATAACCAGTTTTCCCCGCATAAAAATAAGGATTTTTAAACATTTTTCCACGATTATAAATATATACATTCTTTTGCTTAGATGTACTAATATGAGCAGCTTTTGTACCCATTGCTTTCATAATTAATGGATATTTTAGAGCTTCTTTTGTAATTAAAGCTAAATCATGAGCAGTTGTATAATGATTTACATTGTGAAGCCCATTCGGATTCATGAAATTTGTTTGATTTGCGCCAATCATTTTAGCTTTTTCATTCATCATTTTTACAAAGTGGTCCATATTTCCGCCAACTCTTTCACCTATAGCATATGCTAAATCATTGGCACTTAAAATCATCATTGTCTTTAAAGCTGTATTTCGATCTAAAACTTCTCCTTCAGAAAAAAGAATTTGGGAATTACTTTTTTCTTCTTGGATACTTCTTTTTGTCATTTGAATTTTATCAATCTCTTTTAAATGATCCATCATAACCATTGCGGTCATTATTTTAGTTGTACTAGCAGGGAAATCAATTTTATTTGCGTTCTTACTATAAATTACTTCCCCACTATCGGCCAATATTGAAATTGCTTTATCACTAAATAAGTTTATTTCGTCTGCATGTACATTTTTTTGAATAAAGAAGCCACTAATTAAGCTAAAACAAAGGCATAATTTAATCATATTTTTAAAAGTCGATTTCATAAACACTAAATCTCCTTTGAACTTTTTTCATTTAGTTATTTTGTACAGGTTACATAACTCAAATTTAAATAACACTCTTGATAATAGAGAAGTGTTTGAAAACAATAATGCACCTATTATACCTTTTTAAGAATAAGGTCTCAACTAACCTATTTTTCAATAGTCTTTACTTAAATTAGATCGGTTATTTCCCGGAAAATCGACATCTATTTCTTTAATTTATCAATATATTTTAATCCCTCCCTTTTGCTTAAAGGTGATAAATTAGTTTGTATAATAAACAATTCAACCTCATTTGGATTGATATAGGAATACTCTCTCAATGCCCAACCTATTGCTTTTTGAATGAAAAACTCTTTGCTTTCTTTGAGAAGACGGCAGTAATGAAATAAACGCTCCTGGTCAGTTTTGTCCTTAAATTTCATCTGAAATAATATCGCTACTCGATTTAGCCACATATTATCCGAAGAGATCCATTTATTTGCGTACTCATCAATCAACTCTGGATAGATTAATAAATGATAACTAATTAATCGTCCAGCAATTGTATCAACGGTATCCCACCAAGACTTTTCAACTACAAGTTGTTCATATAATTTAATCCGTTCTAGCTCTGCTTTTTTTAACTGACGATCTAAACATGTTAATGCAATATATTGAAATTCTCTTTCTTCTAAGCTCCAAATATCGATTATTGATTCTAAATTTGGTGGTTCACCATTACTCAATCTAAACTGTCTCAAGAGTGCATTTCGTTCTGGTGCTTTTATTCCTAGAAAGGTAAATCTATTTTTCATATACGCTTCCATAGCGTGACGATTTTCATTATTTTTGTGTTCTTTAAAAAATCTCATTAACTCTGTTGAATAGTTGTCCATTATTCACTCCCTAACGTTTAACTAAGTAGTACTACTTAGTTAAGTTTATTTTAATCATTTCTTCTATTATAAATGAGCATAAAGTTTAATGAAAAGTGTATGAGGCAAAATTATGTAAATTTTCCGAAGATTAGTTTATGATAGATAAGTCAATAGGAAAGGAGGATATTATGCAACCAGCAGTTAATACAAAGGTTATTAATCAATCAACAATGTATCAAATTTTATTTGCAATCAGTTTAGGTCATTTATTAAATGACTCTATGCAAGCAGTTGTACCAGCCATATTTCCAATTTTAGAAAAGACAATGAATTTAACTTATACAGAAATTGGATTCATAGCCTTTGCGCTAAATATGACTTCCTCTGTAATGCAACCCGTTTTTGGGATTTTTTCAGACCGAAAGCCTTCACCATTTCTTTTACCGATTGGAATGGCATCGAGTTTATTAGGAATGCTTTGCTTAGCATTTGCACCTAATTTATTTATTGTATTATTGTCAGTTCTATTAATTGGGATTGGTTCTGCCATCTTCCATCCAGAAGGCTCAAAAGTAGCGTTTTTAGCGTCTGGCTCAAAAAGAGGACTCTCACAAGCTATCTACCAAGTAGGAGGGAATACAGGGAACTCACTGGCGCCAATCTTTACAGCATTAATTTTCGTACCACTAGGACAAAAAGGTGCTGCATGGTTTACGCTCTTAGCTGCCATTGGGATTTGTGTTTTAATTTACGTATCCACATGGTATCGAAATAAACTGAAAGAAAACCCGTTTAAATTAAAAAATAAAAGTCAATCTTCAGTTGAAAACATCAACATTACATCAGCTGTCAAATTTGCTATTATACTCCTAGTATTTATTACATTTGCACGTTCGTGGTACTCAGCAGGCATTGGTAATTATTATCAGTTTTACTTAATTAAAAGTTATGGCTTATCAATTAAAAGCACACAATTGTATTTATTTATCTTTATGATTTCAGGTGTAATTGGTACTTTCATAGGTGGAACGCTAGCTGATCGTTTCGGAAAACGGAATATGATTTTATTTTCACTAGTCGGTACATTCCCATTAGCCTTATTATTACCTCATATCTCTTTGCTGGCTGTTATTCCAATATTATTTTTAATAGGAATCATTAGTTCAAGTTCTTTTAGTGTTATTGTTGTTTACGCTCAAGAACTCGTTCCTGGTAAAGTTGGTTTAGTAAGTGGATTAATAGTTGGTTTAGCATTTGGGATGGGTGCTCTAGGAGCAGTATTATTAGGTGTAATTGCTGATGCGACTAGCCTAAAATTTGTAATGAATTTATGTAGCTTCTTACCACTATTAGGTTTAGTAGCTTTTATGCTGCCAAATGATCGAAAAAAATCTGTTTAAGTAGGAATTTATTTTCTTAAAAGGCTGTCTATATGACGGCCTTTTATTTATTATGTTGAAAAACGAGCTTCTCAACTACGCTAATTGGTCGTGAGTAAGGAACTTTCAAATTTTAGCTGGTTTACTTCCTTATAAACCTGTTATGAGGAAGTATCTTTCTATTTTTCACTAGTTTACTTCCTCATGAACCTCTTATGAGGAAGTATCTTTCAAATTTTAGCTAGTTTACTTCCTCATGAACCTCTTATGAGGAAGTATCTTTCAAATTTTAGCTGGTTTACTTCCTCATGAACCTCTTATGAGGAAGTATCTTTCAAATTTTAGCTGGTTTACTTCCTCATGAACCTCTTATGAGGAAGTATCTTTCAAATTTTAGCTAGTTTACTTCCTCATGAACCTCTTATGAGGAAGTATCTTTCAATTTTAGCTAGTTTACTTCCTCATGAACCTCTTATGAGGAAGTATCTTTCAAATTTTAGCTGGTTTACTTCCTCATGAACCTCTTATGAGGAAGTATCTTTCAAATTTTAGCTGGTTTACTTCCTCATGAACCTCTTATGAGGAAGTATCTTTCAAATTTTAGCTAGTTTACTTCCTCATGAACCTCTTATGAGGAAGTATCTTTCAATTTTAGCTAGTTTACTTCCTCATGAACCTCTTATGAGGAAGTATCTTTCAAATTTTAGCTAGTTTACTTCCTCATGAACCTTTTATGTGGAAGTATCTTTCAAATTTTAGCTAGTTTACTTCCTCATGAACCTCTTATGAGTATGAACCTTTCAAATTATTGTTTAGATAATATATACTTAGACTTCTTTTGTTCTATATTGACAATGTTTTATTTCAACACTCTGAAAAAGTCTGTCTTTATGACGGCCTTTTGTATTTAGATAATAGACGAAAAAATTTTCTTAAGAAAAATCCTCCCCGAGTTGATCAGGAAGGATTTTTTTATCGCATATTATTATTCTTATATCACTAGTTTTCTTAGACGAGATCAAATCGATCTGCATTCATGACCTTAACCCATGCAGCTATAAAGTCACGCACAAACTTTTCTTTGTTATCGTCTTGAGCATACACTTCTACAATTGCACGTAGTACTGAATTTGAACCAAACACTAAATCTACACTAGTTGCTGTACGTACAATCTCACCTGACTTACGATCACGTCCTTCGAATACGTCTCCATCAACAGGTGTCCACTCAATTCCCATATCTAGCAAGTTTACAAAGAAATCATTAGTAAGTGAGCCTACTCGATCAGTAAACACTCCATGTTGTGTGCCATTATAGTTTGTACCTAGTACACGCAAACCGCCAATAAGAGCAGTCATTTCTGGCGCGGTAAGGCCTAATAGTTGTGCCTTATCTACTAATAGCTCTGCTGAATTTACATTATACTGCTTCTTTTGATAGTTACGGAAACCATCAGCAATTGGCTCTAGCACTGCAAAGCTTTCTATATCCGTTTGCTCCTGTGTTGCATCGCCACGTCCTGGTGTAAAAGGAACGATTACATTAAAACCTGCATCTTGTGCAGCTTTTTCTACCGCGGCACTACCACCAAGTACAATTAAATCGGCCATGCTGACTTTTTTGTGTAAATGGTTTTGTATGCTTTCTAGAACACTTAGTACCTTTGCCAGTTGGTCAGGCTGATTCACTTCCCAGTCCTTCTGTGGAGCTAGACGAATTCGAGCTCCATTCGCTCCACCACGCATATCTGAGCCACGAAACGTACTTGCAGAAGCCCAAGCAGTTTTTATTAACTCGCTAATTGTTAGTTCTGAATCCAGGATCATTAATTTGATTTTTTCAACTTCTGCATCGGTTAGTTCATATTCAGAAGCAGGTATTGGATCTTGCCAAATTAAAACTTCTTCTGGGACTTCTGGGCCTAAATATCTTGAACGTGGCCCCATATCTCTGTGAGTTAGTTTAAACCAAGCACGAGCAAATGCATCAGCGAACTCTTCTGGATTTTCATGGAAACGGCGAGATATCCTTTCGTATTCTGGATCAAACCGTAGTGCCATATCAGCTGTAGTCATCATGGTAGGAACACGAACGGTTGGATCTTCCGCATCTGGAGCAAGATCCTTCTCCGCAGGGTTTACGGCAAGCCACTGAAACGCACCCGCTGGACTTTTTGTAAGCCACCATTGATATCCAAACAATAAATCAAAGTAACCATTATCCCATTTTGTTGGGTTTGCAGTCCAAGCACCTTCAATACCGCTAGTGATGGTGTCACGACCTTTACCAGAGCCATAAGTACTTAGCCAACCTAAGCCTTGTGTATGAATCGGAGCTGCTTCTGGTTCTGGTCCAACATGAGCAGCGTCTCCTGCACCGTGAGCTTTACCAAAAGTATGCCCTCCAGCGATTAGCGCAACTGTTTCTTCATCATTCATTCCCATGCGAGCAAACGTTTCGCGTATGTCACGACCACTTGCAATAGGATCTGGATTCCCGTTTGGCCCTTCTGGGTTTACATAGATAAGACCCATCTGAACAGCAGCCAGTGGATTCTCAAGATCACGATCACCCGTGTAACGTTTATCCCCTAGCCATTCAGTTTCATTACCCCAGTATATATCTTCCTCAGGGTGCCAAACGTCTTCGCGACCTCCTGCAAAACCAAATGTTTTTCCACCCATTGATTCAATAGCAACATTACCTGTTAATATAAATAAATCCGCCCAAGAAATCTTGTTACCGTACTTTTGCTTAATCGGCCAAAGCAGTCGTCGGGCTTTATCAAGATTCCCGTTGTCTGGCCAACTATTAAGTGGAGCAAAACGTTGTGTACCAGTTCCTCCACCACCACGGCCATCACCTGTGCGATATGTACCTGCTGAGTGCCAAGCCATACGTATAAAGAATGGACCATAATGTCCATAATCAGCAGGCCACCAATCTTGACTGTCCGTCATTAGATTATGAAGGTCTTGTTTTAGCGCTTGATAGTCTAACTTTTTAAATGCTTCTGCATAATTAAATTCTTCATCCATTGGGTTAGATTTTCGATCATTCTGATGTAGAATGTTCAAATTTAACTGGTTTGGCCACCAGTCTTTATTTACTGTACCAGCTGATTTCGGAGTAGTAGTGCTACCGTGATTAAACGGGCACTTTGCAATGTTAGAATTGTCATTCATTTCCATATATTTTCCTCCTTAAAAGTAAATAAATTCCCAAATAATTATGTATCTTGTATTACCTTTCAAACAAGATATGATTAATTATTATGCAATCATTATATTAAACTATTACATATATTAATAGAAATAACTATCGCAAACTTGAAATTATTCAAAAAATTGTGAACGATCGATGACATGATTTTTGATTACAAATACTTAGTCCAACTTTAATAACCTTTAGTTGAATTAAAACAATCATTTTATAATAGGTTTTTGTACTTCATTTAACCAATCGTAAATAAAAGGAGCCTGATGAGAATTTAAGTTTTTGGGAATTTCATCTTTACTCAGAAAACATAATTCAATACTTTCATTATTAGATTGCAAACTTCCTACATAATCAGTTACATGAAAAATGATTTGAACACTAAAAACTTGATCTCCATTTGCATATTGAGCAAATCCATTTTCACCAGAATAGATACCAAATAATTTCACATTTCTAATAGTCAAATTAGTTTCTTCAAATATTTCCCTTTTAACGGTTCCTTCAATTGTTTCACCTATTTCTAATAAACCACCAGGTATCCCCCAAAGCGCATAATCTCTTCTACGTTGCAAAAGAATTCGCCCAAAATGATCCTCAATGATTGCGCCACAACCAACTGTTAATATCGTCTCATTTCCAACCATTTTCCTCATTGTATTAATGTAATCGTTCATAAATTTAGCCTCAACTATTTTTTTATACTTACTTCTACATTTCATACAAGACGACCTGCTATTTAATTGATAAACCATTAATTTCATGCATTAATATGTTTAAGAAAATCAAAAAATCCCACTGTAAAAAGCAAAAAAAAGCTCTTCGTATTTCGAAGAGCTTCTAACTTTTACATACCCCAAATTAATGTCCAAAGAGTACCGAAGACAATTGTTACTGCAATAAATACTGCATAGCCTAAATTGATATATAATACTCCTTTATTTTCATCTTCTTTCATATGCATGAAAACAATTAACTGAAGACCGCCTTGTAATAATGCAGTTACAATTAAAATAATTAATGATACATTAAATGGTAAATTTAAATAATAAACACTTAAAGCTATGATTGTTAGAACAAGTGATTGGATGAAGCCAACCACTTGATGCTTAGGGAATAATGCGCTCATCCAATCAGTCCTTTCACGTAAACAAAACTAAAGATAAAGATCCATACTACGTCTAAGAAGTGCCAGTATAGTGAATAAATAAATGTTTTGTTTGCTGTAGTTTCTGTAATTCCCTCACGAGAAACTTGAATTAAGATTGCAATACCCCATAACATACCGAATGATACGTGGGCACCGTGAGTACCTAATAAAACGAATAATGCTGATAATGCTCCACTACTTTGGATCGTTGCGCCTTCATGAACATAAGTAAAGAATTCTGTAATCTCTACTCCTAAGAAGATTGCTCCTAAAGCTAGTGTTAAAACTAGGAAACTCATAAAAGCTTTTTTGTGATTTAATTTTATCGCGTTAACGACTAAACCAATCGTAAAACTACTTGTTAATAGGGCAAATGTTTCTATCATTACACCTTTCATCTCAAATAATTCTTTTTGAGTAGGTGCTGAACCAGTGTTATTCGCTAAAGTGAAGTAAACTGCGAACAATGTTCCGAATAAGGCAATCTCAGCTCCTAAAAATATCCAGAAGCCTAAAATCTTATTAGAACTTTCTTCACCTAGACTATACAGAGGCCTGCTGCTCATAATGATCACCTCGTAATTTTTTCTCTGTTTCAATAACTTCTTCTTTATGGATATGGTAGCCATGATCACGTTGGAAAGAACGTGCGATTAAACATAATGCGATAGGAACCGCAAATACAATCATTGGAACCCACCATTCAAATATTAAGAAGAAACCAAATGCCATAAATGCTGCACCTAAAATGAATGGTATACCGCTATTACTTGGCATATGAATATCTGTAATCTCGCCTTCAAGTAATGATTTACCTTCTTTTTTAGCTTTCCAGAATGGATCTAGAGAGTCAACTTTTGGAATAACTGCGAAATTATAAGGAGCGATTGGACTGCTTGTAGCCCACTCTAATGTTCTTGCATTCCATGGATCACCATTAACTTCTCTTGGTGCGTAACGTACACTGTGATAAATATTGTAAACAAGTAAAACGAATCCGATTGCTAATCCTACAGCTCCAATTGTAGCAATCATATTTAATGGTCCAAAACCTGACTCTGCACTATAAGTATAAGTACGACGAGTCATACCTTTTAATCCTAATAAGAATAATGGGAAGAATGTTACGTTAAAGCTAACAATAATTGTCCAGAACGTAATCTTACCAATTTTTTCATTTAATTTGAAACCAAATACTTTAGGGAACCAATAATAGAATCCTGCGATTACCGCAAAAACAGTACCTGGAATTAATACATAATGGAAGTGAGCAACTAAGAACATCGTATTATGATATTGATAGTCAGCACTTGCCATAGCTAACATTACCCCTGTAACCCCACCAATTGTAAAGATTGGAATAAATGCTAGTGAGTACAACATAGGAACGGTAAATTCGATCTTACCTTTTCTTAATGTAAACAACCAGTTAAATATTTTAACACCAGTTGGTATACTAATAGCCATTGTTGTAATACTAAAGAATCCATTTACGACAGATCCTTGACCCATTGTATAGAAATGGTGAACCCATACAATGAAACTTAAAGCAGAGATGGCAATCATACTGACAACCATGCTCTTATAGCCATATAAATTCTTTCTTGAGAAAGTAGATATAATTTCACTATATATACCGAATGCCGGAAGAATAACGATATAAACTTCAGGATGTCCCCAAATCCAGAATAAGTTCGCCCAAAGCATATCATTACCATGTGCCATCGTAAAGAATTGAGTACCAAACTCACGATCAAACATCATTAATGCTAAAGCTACAGTTAATACTGGGAATGCGAATACGATAATAACGTTTGTAATTAAAATACTCCAAGTAAACATTGGCATTTTCATTAATTTCAAGCCAGGAGCACGCATTTTTAAAATTGTAACGATAAAGTTAATACCAGTCATTAAAGTACCTAGACCAGCAATTTGAAGCGAGATTGCGTAATAGTTATTCCCAACTCCTGGGCTGAATTCCTTACTAGCTAGTGGGAAGTAAGCTGTCCAACCAGCATCAGGTGATCCACCGATAACAAAGCTTAAGTTTAAAAGCATTGCACCTGCAAAGAATAACCAGAAACTTACTGCATTTAAATATGGGAACGCTACGTCACGAGCTCCGATTTGTAAAGGAATAACAATGTTCATTAATCCAATAATGAAAGGCATCGCCATGAACAGAATCATAATTAAGCCGTGAGTTGTAAAAATTTCATTATAATGTTGTGCATCTAATATTTTTAAATCTGGTCCTGCTAACTGTGCTCTCATTAATAACGCATCTACTCCACCACGGAATAGCATTAATAATGCACATAGAATATACATTACACCGATACGTTTATGGTCAACAGTAGTTAACCATTCAGTCCATAAATAACCCCATTTTTTAAATTTGGTTAAACCAATAACAATAGCAAGAGATACAACAACGATACTCACCATTGCGCCATAAATCATTGGTTCACCTGTTACAAAAAAGTGATCCCATTTATAACCCATTATTTCATCCCCTCCATATTATCCATATCATGGTGATCAGATGAATCCTTCATAGAACCATGTTGATGTCCTGCTTTTGTTCCTTCTGGAGCTGGTCTAAATTCTAAATGAGTTGAAGTATATGTTTTTCTACCTAAATGCTCAATTTTTAGCAATTTATTAAACTCTTTTTCTGTTAAAGCAGGAGCTGTTTCTTTAACGTCTTTCACCCAGCCGTTAAATTCATTATCATTCATTGCTAGTACTTCAAATTCCATTCCGGCAAAGCCTTTACCATTGAAGTTACTGTTCTTACCAACAAAAGAACCTGAGTTTGATGCTACAAAATTTAATTTCGTTATCATATCACTCATTGCATATTTTTGACCACCTAATTGTGGAATCCAAAAACTTGTAATCGGACCGAATGAATAAAGTCTGAATTCTACATTTCGATTCGTTGGAATATTTACATAGTTAACAGTTTCAATTCCTTGTTCAGGATATGAGAAATGCCATTTCCAGTTTGAAGAACTTGCATAAATAACAAGTGGTTTATCATTTTCATGACCTTTTGGTACACTTTCAACTGCGTTTGTTGTTTTAACTGTTACTACTGATAAAACTGCAACAATAATAATTGGGATAACAGTCCAAATAATTTCAAGTGTTTTACTTCCCTCTTCATGAGGCGGTTCGTAATCTTTAGGAAGTTTACTAGCACGATATTTATATAGAATAACAATATAAAGAATGTAAACTACTAGTAAAACTCCTAACATCATCAACATCGAGAAGATGATCGTATCCGCTTGAGTTTTAGCAACAGGACCCTTCGGATCAAGTACTGTAATCTTGTCACAAGCACCCATTACTAATGCAACCAGCATGATCATCATGCCCATTAGAAATTTTTTCATTTCGCTCTTCCTTCCTATAACGTAAGTAAAAGTTCAAAATAGTTTTTTTGAATTATTTCTTAGATAAGTATTTTTATAAATTGTCACTAAAATGACAAACAATGTCCACAGTTATAGTAAGATACTTTAATTAAAAAAACAAACAATTATTTTCCTTTTTGAAAGGAAAAAATAAGTGTTCACATTTTAGACATATTTTAAATTATCCTCTTTTCTAGAAAACCTTTATGTATCATAGGTTCAACACGATTGCTCACTTATTCACAACGTTCACATTTTAGACAAATATTAGATTTTGATTAACTTTCTGTTCTCATTTTAATACTTATATATTAGTAAATTAGTATAATAATTTTAATGGGATTTCACAAAATAATCAGTATTTTCACACAAAAAATAACGCAGAATGATCTGCGTTAAAAACAGGGTTATTAATTTGGTGAAGAGAAAAACTACTGTCCTAGCATGTTTTTCTCTTCTATAGGGTTTTGGGGTTCTAGGGTCGCATTTCACAATTATTATTAAATGTGTATACAAACGAAGAACTAAGAAAAACATTGGCTTATTTCTTAAATTTCTTTTATTAATCATAGAATAACACAAATGAAAATGATTATCAATACCAATTATTGTTTTTTTCTCCTCTACAGAAATAATCTACATACGATTTCATTAAGCTATTTTCTTCACTAAGAACTGTGCAATTTAGCTTCGATCTTCTAATAGTAGAAATATATCCCGCTTTCAAATTATAAATTGTCACCCCCTCATTTCCTTTGTTCGCTCTACTGATTGAAAATTAAATAGTAAAATGAATTTGTTCTTTTTATTATTATTGGAAGTATTAAAATTGTTAAAATCCATAAGATTAATCTATTCATTTAATTTCCAAAGTAATTTAAGTTATAATTGTGGAAAAAAGGTGGGATATTTATGCCTCAATTATTAATTAAAGGAATTTCGACTAATGATATTTGCAAAATTAGTACGCCGTTAATCGAAGAACTCGCAGTTGTTTGTGAATGTGGAACTGATAATTTTACGATTGATTGTATCCATTCAACTTCAATATTTAATGGTGAAATTGTAGAAAGCTTTCCATTTATTGAAGTAAAGTGGTTTGAACGTGGAGTTGAAACTAGAGATCGTTTCGCTGCGACAATCGAAAAACATATTAACACATTGAAGATCCCTGAATTTGAAATTGCTTTTATTACATATCAAGAAGATTGTTATTATATAAATGGGAAGAGATTTTCTTAATAGTATTTTAAAATAATTTAGATCAGCTACTATGCTGATCTTTTTTTTTGGAAAAATTCATATTTCCGGGGCATTTGTACCTATAGGAATATGTCATTTCGGGACATTTCAACTATGTGGACAAATATACAAACTAAAAAAAATGGTTAACTGACTAAGTACATGATTACTAAAATTGAATATTAGTATATTAATCGGACAAGTAGGACACAAAAAAATGCTACCGATTAGAGAAAGGTGAATGAAAATGAATTTTGAAATTGCAATGACTGCATTTGTTTTCATAATGACAATGGCTGTCATATTCTGGAGACCAAAAGGAATTCATGAAGCATGGCCTGCTTCGATTGGAGCAATAATCATTCTACTAACTGGAGTTGTTAGTCGACACGATTTATATGACATCATAACGAAAATCGGCGGTGCTTCAATTACAATTATCGCAACAATTGTTATGGCTGTTATTTTAGAAAGCTTCGGGTTCTTTCATTGGTCAGCTGCACGTCTAGTTATATTGTCGAAAGGTTCAAGTTATCGATTATATTGGTACATTCAATTACTTTGTTTTTTAATGACATTACTTTTTAATAATGATGGTAGTATCCTTATTACAACACCAATTCTAATGATACTTTTAAAAAATCTACGTTTGAAACCACATCAACAAATACCCTACCTATTATCAGGTGCATTAATTGCAACTGCTTCGAGTGCTCCAATAGGCGTAAGTAATATCGTTAATTTAATCGGTTTAAAAATTGTCCATATGCCACTATATATGCAACCTTTAATGATGTTTGTACCTACAATGTTAGGATTATTATTTATGTCAATCATGATGTATTTCGTGCTAAAAAGTAAATTCCCAGAAGTCTTACCTGCTTCAACAAATGATATTGAAGAATCCTTTTTTATTAAAAACTTTCATCCTTTAAAAAGTAAAATCTCTGTTGAAACAAAAAGAAAAAGAACAAAGTTTATGCTAAAAATATTAACTTTCGTATTTGTTATGAGATGTTTACTGTTTGTTGCATCTTTTATTTCAGTTCCTATTGAGATTGTTGCAGTACTTGGTTCTCTCGTTTTACTTATATGGAGATGGTACCATTTAAGAACAAATCCTGTTGATATCTTAAAAAAGACTCCATGGCAAATTCTTTTATTTGCATTCTCAATGTATGTAATAATTTATGGACTTCACAATGCTGGTCTAACTGATTTTATTGTAAAAGAAATTGAACCAATCGTTAATCAAGGACTTTTCAATGCCACTTTGGCAATGGGTGGATTAGTAAGTGTTTTATCAAATCTTTTTAACAATCACCCAGCCCTTATGATTGGTACAATCAGCCTAACTGAAATGGGACTAGACCCTGTGACACTAAAGGCAATCTATCTTGCTAATATAGTTGGTAGTGACATAGGATCGCTATTGTTACCAATCGGAACATTAGCATCATTAATTTGGATGCACATTTTAAGAGAAAATAAAATTAAAGTAAAATGGAAGGATTATTTAAGCGTCACTATAATTGTGATCCCATTAACAACTATTATTTCATTAATATTATTATTTTATTGGATACAATTATTTTTTGCTTAATAATTTAATACCCTTTAGGAGGAGATCAACGTGAGTGATGTATCGACATTGCTTGGAGAACAAGTCTCAGTAAGATTATCTGGGGATGTCATATTCGAAGGCATTCTTACTGATTTAGGACAAGATATTTTAGTGCTTTTTAACGGCATAAAATATTATTATATTCCTTGGATGCATATCCATATGGTTTATCAAAATAATGATATAAAAGAAAAAATAGATAACCCTATTGAACCATCCATTACGCAAGAAATGGAATCCATTTCTTATCGTAAAATATTACTAAATGCTAAAGGAATTTTTTCAGAAATCTATGTAACTGGTAATATAACTTTTCATGGTTATATTATGAACGTATTAAATGATTATCTAGTATTTTACTCACCTGTATTTCATACAATGTATATTTCTTTATCACATTTAAAATGGATCACACCGTATAACCATAAAGTGGTGCCATATAATTTAACAAATGAGACACTAGCAGTACATCCACCTACTACGCCTTTACACAGGTCTTTTGAAATTCAGCTTAGAAAAGAAATTGGAAAGCTTGTTATTTTTGATGGTGGAACAGATCCAATGAAGATTGGGCTTTTAAATAAAGTAGATAATAATCAAATAGAACTTTCTGTTGCGAGTGGACAAAATGTTTATTTAAGACTAGGGCATATTAAATCTGTACACTTACCATAGCTGGAAATAACCTTTAATACAAAATGTATTTAAAGGTTTTTTTTAGGGTTAAATTCATAATTGCTCTAAAGAAAAAAAGCCCCATACAATACTTGGGGCTCTTAATCTTCTAATCTTTATTTACATATATTGATCCATTCTTCGTTTTTAAATTAAGTTGATGATCACCATTTCCAACTTTCGCCTTATTTGTATGATTTTCATCTTTATTTTTTAGTTCCCATCCAATATTACCATTAAAACTACCATCATGTGTTTTTGCATTGATCGTTAGATTGTTATCCTTTAGTAGGTCGATTTGAATTTCACCATCATCAGAACTAATTTTACTATTACCATTTAACAATGCATTATCAACATTAATTGAACCATTTTTTGTTTTTGCGATAACTTTTCCTTTATAATCACTTAGGTTAATTTCTCCATCATAAGTTATTATTTCACTTGTTCCTTCTATATTTGCATGTTCAATCGAAATGCTACCATCTCTTGTAGTGGAATTTAAATAACCAGCAATATTTTTGATGATAATTTCACCATCTTTCGTTGCAATTTCACTATCACTTTTCAGATTTGCATTCGTTAAGCTGATTGAACCATCTCTAGTTTTTGCAACTAAGTTTCCTGATACATTTTCAATATTGATTTGACCGTCATTTGAATTTATGACTGTTTTATTGTCTTTATTTGATAAATTTACTGATCCATTATTTATATTTATATTCGCAATAATGCTTTTAGGCAAATCAATAGTTAGCTGTGAACTGTCATTACCAAAGTGAAAAATCTGATTGTCATCATTACGTATCTCGATAATCATTTTATCACCTAATGTTTTTACTGAATAATAATCTGATAAATTATCACTATCTTTTTTATCACGATCTGGAACTCTTATATTACCATTTACGTTTACTTCATTAGAATCTATTCCATTTACACTGATTTCACTATTATTAGCTTTAATCATCACTTCATTAATTTGTGAAGTTATCTTTTTTGATTCATTTATTTCAATATTTTTTGTTTTGAATGTATATCCTATTTCTTTGGCAAACAAATGACCAATACTAAATAGTAATGAAACAACCATCATTACGATAAGTAAAAAAATACTAAATCCATGAAAACGAAGTGAATCTTCTTTTCTTACTAAATGGAATAGTAATATTTCAATTCCTAATAAAATACAAGCAACCGGCCATGCATTCATTAGAATCTTTGAATAAGGGATTGAAATAAAATTTTGTAAAAACCATAATAACCCAATTGCAATTAATATGATGCCCGCTGTTATCGTGCCAACTTTCCAATTTCTCATACTTCTTTCTTCGACTTTCCTGTTAATAATTTAATGCCAAGACCGACAAATACAATACTGATTAGTAAATTTTGTACTAAATTATAGTCAATAAAGATATTGTAATATCTAGAAATATAATCAGAAGCGTTCTCTAATAAAGATAAACAACCAAAACCAATTAAAACCCAACCAATTAAAAACTTATTAAATTTAAATTGATGATTTACGATTGGTACATCTACCAATTCAATGTCCTCACGATATTTACTATGATATTGAAGAGCATCAAAGTAGCTATAAAATACGATTACTGGTATAAAAAATCCAAAGCTTGAAATTAAATGTGTTAAAAATACTGTACCGAAAAATAACAGCATAAATTGCAATCCTCGACTCATTAATCCTAAATAAAAATGGCCAAGACCAGGTAAGATTGATAATAAATAAACTAATTTTTTACGTTTTTTCAAAGTTTGTACCTCCATTATTTTTTATTTCCTTTCAAAATTTTTGGAATTGGAATTGATAGTTTAATTTCTTCACTTTTTTCAATTAAAGAAGACGTCTGATCAATCGTTTGTACAACGTGTCGATTCGAATTCGTAATTCGCTCAGTTAATTGAAATTGGAAGAATAAAAATGTTGCTGCAGCAGCCAATACTAAATGAATGAAGCGCACCTTTTTTGAATTAGTTTTGGATTTCTTTTCGTACGTTTTTTCCGTAATCTGTATAGATTCAGTTTGTTTCATTATTTCGTTCACTAGCTCATCTGAAAAATTGATCTCAGGTGGACTCATCCATTCCATGTCTAATTCATTTAAAAGTTCAAGTTCCGCCTGACATGAGCTACATTCATTTAAGTGCTGTTCAAGCAAAAGAGATTCCTTATTTGAAAGCATCTTTTGTTGATACGATAATAGTTGGTCAGAAGTTAAATGTTTCAAATGATCCCTCCTTTATGCTTGTCTTTAATTAATCGTTTAGCTCGATATAAACGTGATTCTACAGTTTTAACGGCCACATTTAACTTCAAAGCTATTTCCCCATAAGTAAGTTCTTCAAAATAATATAATTTCAATACATCGCTATATGCCTGTGGCAATTCAATTAAATATGAATGAATAAGTTCTTTATCAATCGTTTTCATTAAAGATTCCTCTGGTGATAATATATTCTCTTCTGGTAAAGTAGAAAGTAATTCACTAGTTTCATTTTCCTGCTGTTTTACTTGTTTTCTTTTAAAATCAATTGCTTTATTCATTGTAATTCGATAAATCCATGTGGCCAAACTAGAATCTCCGTTAAAGTTTTCGAGAGAACGATACAATTGGAGAAAGACTTCTTGCGAAATATCTTCAGCATCCTTTTGATTATTTGAAACTTTCAGTGCTACTGCAAATACCTTTGATTGGTATCTTACTATTAATTCCTTAAATAGTTGATGATTCCCCTTTACTATATTCCTTACTATTTGTTCATCCGACTCCATTGCATCACCTCTTTTCCTCTTCCATAACTTTAGACGAAGACAAATTTATAAACCCTGCAAAAAAAATAAGTTTTTTATAAAAAAAATTTTTATAATCATTTTTTCTTACACAAACAAAAGAAGAATAGTTAACTTCCCACTAGAATATTACTTTTTTTCCATATGTAGTGAAAATAAACATTAATACAGTTAGAAATAGTTTGTGAGATTTACTACTATTTAATTTATAAACAGCAAAAAAGCTTGTAAAAAAACAAGCTTTCAGAGTGTAGACAAACCCCTTTTTCAAAATTAAATTTGTTGAAAAAGGGGTTTTTTATACTTTTTATTAGCACATTTAGTTGGAGATTTAAAGAAAAGGCACTATATCTTGATACTAGTCTTCGCATAAAAAATAGCTGTCGACTTTGTCGACAGCCTGAAAGCTTGTAAAAAACAAGCTTTCAATGTTCAGTATTTAGCCAACCTATTAAATCCTATTGCACCTCAGAAATACTTTTTAAATCCTTAATATTTGTTCGCATATGATTCATTATTTCATTGTATCTCATTTTGCCATTTTTTAGATGAACATCATTTATATTTTCTAAAGACATAATTTTAAAATTACGATTATCACGATAGTAATTATAAGTAGGAAAAAAGCTTGGATTTACTAATTCAATTCTCACATTTTGATCAGTTTGAGTTTTAACTACATCAATCGTACCCATGCCACCAATTAACTCATAGATTTCATCTTGAGCTGATAGGTAATTTCCTAATGAGTAAAAAACGATTGATTTATTCCCCGTTTTTCCAGTAATCCATGCTGGCGGTTGCAGCACATGCGGATGATTTCCAATAATAATTTGCACTCCCATATCAGCCAATTGTTTTGCGAGATTCTTTTGGCTATTGTTCGGCATTCTTTCATATTCAATCCCCCAATGCATGGCAACCACTACTATATCTGATATTTTCTTTGCCCTTTCAACATCACTACGTATTTTGCCAAGGTCGATCAAATTTACTAAATAACCTTTTCCTTTAGGAACGGGAATCCCATTTGTACCAAATGTGTATGCAAGAAATGAAAATCGAATATTATTTTTATTTAATACCCTAATTTGGTCACGATCTGCTTGTGATTTAAAAGCACCTGTATACGGCATATGAATAGCGTCCCAATGGGAAAGTGCACTTCGGATAATCTTTTCACCTCGATCAAGCGAATGATTATTGGCCAGTGTTACAAAATCAACCCCAGCACTTTTTAGTGCATCTCCAATTTCATACGGACTATTAAATGAAGGATACGTTGATAATCCAAGGTGCTTTCCACCTATCATCGTTTCTTGATTCGCTACTAAAATATCTGGTGTTTCCATCGTTTTTCTAACTTCATCAAACATCTTATTAAAGTTATATTCACCATTTGGTAGCATAGCATCTTCATAAACTTCATTATGTATTAATAAGTCACCCACAGCACCTACAGTCACCTTCGTTACTTCCTGATTTATTTTTTTGATAGGTTCTTCTTGCTCTTTAACCTGCTTTGTATTTTGTTTATTTTCGTTTACTTTGTGTTCTTCTTGATTATTTTTTGTACACCCGCTAAGTAAAGCAAAACAGCAGGTTACTAATACGATCATTATTTTTTTCATCTTTTTCTCTCCTGTTAAAGCGAGGTTCAATGGAATGCATGGTATAAGAAGAGATCAAAACAATCCGGAACCCTTATATAAATCATATTTTTACCTTCTCAACATTTAATACTCATTATAACCTTTAAAAAACTTTAGTCTACCATTAGAGATTCCTATTTTCTTTCTTTTAAGTTACTTCCATTTTTTAACAAACAAACATTATATTTTACAGTTTTTATTTAAACATATCAACTAATATTATTCATTCACTTTAATAGATTTTAAAAATTGAGAATTATTGGACTTTATTAATGTTGAACGATTAAAATAATAGCATGATGAACAATTTAAAACGTTGAAAGATAAGGAGAAAGCAATGAATAGATCAGAAAAGCTATTAAAATTAAAGAAAGAGATTAGTCAAGTGATAATAGGTAAAGAAGATGTCATTGAAATGATTTTCATCGCTCTTATTAATAATGGGCATATTTTACTAGAAAGTGTGCCTGGTACTGGAAAGACACAATTAGCTAAAAGCTTTGCCAAAACGATTAACGGTTCATTCAAAAGAATTCAATTTACCCCGGATTTATTACCTAGTGATGTAACTGGTATACAATTTTTTCATCCAAAAGAGCAAGACTTTCAACTTCGTATTGGCCCTGTTATGACGAATATTTTATTAGCAGATGAGATCAATCGTGCTACACCGAGAAGCCAAGCTAGTTTATTAGAAGTAATGGAAGAGCGCCAAGTAACAATCGATGGAGAAACAATTCCTCTACCAAATCCGTTTATCGTTATAGCAACCCAAAATCCTATTGAATCACAACAAGGTACGTTTCCACTACCTGAAGCACAGATGGATCGATTTTTTATGCAAATTAGTTTGGAATACCCTACATTTGAAGAAGAAAAAAGCATTATGAAGTCTTATCGTTCAAATACTCCATTTTCTAATTTAAAAAATGTACTAACTTTAGAAGAAATTAATGAAATGAAAGAACAGGTGAAAACAGTTACAATTTCCGAAGAAGTAGAGGATTATATTTTAAATATTATTCATTCTACGAGAAATCATGAAGATATACAACTTGGCATTAGTCCACGTGGCACATTGGCACTAATGAGAGCTTCACAAGGTAAAGCATATATAAACAATAGATCATTTGTCACCCCACAAGATGTAAAAGATGTTGCGATTTATCTTCTTTCACACAGATTAGTCTTGACCCTTGAGGCATCTTTAAAGAAAAATGCAATACAAGTTATTGAATCAGTTTTAAATCAAGTTGAAGTTCCATTAGAAGCTGGAGCTGGTCAATAAATGTATTGGAATAAAGAGTTACATGGTAAAAATTCACTTGATATCCTAATTATTTTTGGAGGCATATTTCTACTTATTAATTTCTATCAATCTTCCTATTTATTAATGTTTTTAGGAGGATTTTTAATCATCATTAGTTTAATGAGTCGATACTATTTAAAGCATGTTGCTGATCACCTGATCATCGAAAACGACAAGGAGCCCATTCGAGTTTCCGTCGGAGAACAGTTTAATTTTCCGATAAAGATCATCCAGAATCATTGGTTACCAATTATTAACGCAACAGTTCGAATTAAATTAGAACCAATCGTAGATAGTATAAATTGTAAGACTGTTAGTAGCGATTCAAATTTAGAACTAATTATCCCAATTCAACTAAAAGGTAACGAATCGATTCAGATTTCATTTCCACTTTCAGCTACTAAACGAGGTGTTACTAGAATTAAACAAGTAGAATTAAAAATTTCAAACTTTTTCAGTTTAGGCTACCTATATTTGACCTATAAACCATTTTTACATAAAGAAATTATTATTTATCCTACTTTAATTCCTGTACCTCAAATTGAGCAAATCATTTCAACTAACTCATATGGTAGTTTTGTAACAAATACTAGTCTGTTTGAAGATTTCCTGGCTCCGATTGGAACAAGAGACTATGTCTATTCGGACTCATTTCATCAAATCCACTGGAAAGCTAGTGCTAAGACCCAAGTACTTCAAACGAAAATTTATGAAAGAACCGCTGATTATTCTATTACATTTATTATAAATTTACGAGATACTCATCATGATCACTTTAGATTAAGTATAATTGAAAACATTGAATCAATTGCAAGTAATATTGCCTATCTAGTTCAATACGCTACAATAAAAAATATTAACTATGAAATATTTCTAAATTTAAACATGGAAAGTGGCGTTCCAGTTTATCATTTACCGATCGGTGGAGGTAAATCTCAACTAGGTAAAACATTTGATATACTTGCTCGAATAAATGGCGCAAGAATGACCCAGCCGGTCGATAGATTACTATATTACGTAGAAAAGCAACAACGAAAATCTCCTGTTGTTATTTTATGTGGTCCGTTCGGTAAACATGGAGATCGGTATTTTGCTCAAATGAGAAGACGAGGCCAAAGCATCTATTATCTACAAGATGATTTAGAAAATCCAACACTTGTTCCATATGGACAACATTAAGTCGAAAGGATCATGAAATGATTTTACGTCTACTTTCTATATACTTTTTTTCATTAGAATATCTATTACTCTATTTAATCGTTTTATTTATATATGAATCCAAAAATCAACTGCCACCTACTTTGGCAATCATTTGTATTTTTATCCTTGGAAATCTATTTTTACTTTACTCATTACGAAAGTCACAAGTATCACGGGTTATTCTATTTCTAGCAGCCATTATTTCTGGAGGACTTGGTTATACTCTTGGGTTAAATTCAGTTACATCTATTTTATGTGCTAGCTTTATCTTTTTTCGACTTGAGGCTTTTCTTGAAGACACTTCGCTATGGATGGAAGAACGAAATAAATTACAAATCATTTTTTATTTGTCGAGTTTGGTAGTCCTCTTTTTTGGCTGGACTTCACATTATTCTCATATGAACTTGATATTATGGATTCTAATCATATTCACAATTCTATTTAGTTTAGGTAGATACTTTCAGCAAGCTACCACTACACAAACCATTAAAAACTATCGAGGAATTATAGGATCAATCAGTATAGCTGTGCTGATTACCGGAATCATATCGTTCATATTACCTATTTTAAAGTGGGGCATTTTTAAATTATTAGACGGTTTATTTAGAGCGGTTGGTTTTTTAGGAACTCCTCTCTTTAACTATGTAGATCACATTAATATTAAAGAGAAAAAAATTAAGCTAGGTCAAAATTCAAGCGCTGAAGATAAAATCCCACAAAATACACGAAATCACCATTACATACTAGAATCCATTCCGACTTGGGTTTGGCTATTAATACTGATAATCGTTTTAATCGTAATTTGGCTAGTCATCAGAAAACTTACTTATATACGTAACGAAAAACATACTGTCCAGCAGGAAATCAGCATCGAATATAATGCAATACCAGAACATCATAGAAAAAAAAGAGCCTTTTTCAAACACTCCGCCCCATCAGAGCAAATCAGAAAGCTAATCTTCCAACTACAAAAATATGCATCTAAAAACAAACTGGGTCGACACAAAAACGAAACATTAAAAGAATGGTTGGAGCGAATACAAATACAAAATGAAGACGAACTAATCGACGCATATAACTCAGTTCGCTATGGGAAAGGTGAAATCAAAGATATTGAGAAATATGAAGTACAAGTCAAGAAAATAATGGAAAGGATTAAGAGTAAGGATAAGGAATAAGTTTAAGAAGAATGGACCCAAACCATGTACTGGACTTGGTTTGGTTTTTTTTATAAATTTTTTTCGGTTCTAAAAATATCATTACTGCAAATAAGACTTGGCGGTATGAGGAACTATATTAGCATTTTGTCGTACCATTCTTTCTCATGAATCATCACAAAAAAACACAAACCATAAACTTAGATTTGTGTCCTTTCTTGCCGCTGTATTTAATTTTTTTTGTAAACTTTCGTACTGAGTGTATATTTTTCGATGTTTTGCATGTGTGGGTCGTACCCGATGCCTGGTTTAGTTGGTACGGTGATCATTCCATTTTCTACGGTTACTTCTGGTTCGATTATATCTTCTGCCCAGTATAAGGCGGATGCTGCTGTGTCTCCAGGTAGAATGAAGTTAGGTAATGATGTAATTGCAATATTATGGGCTCTTCCGATTCCAGATTCTAGCATGCCACCACACCATAATGGAATTCCATTTTCCTGGCAAAGATCATGTATTTTTCTTGATTGAGTTAGTCCGCCAACTCGACCAATTTTAATATTAATAATTTTACAGCTTCCTAGTTTTATTGCTTTTCTAGCATCTTCAAGTGAGTGAATACTCTCGTCTAAGCAGATTGGCGTTTTCATTCTTTCTTGTAGGTCTGCATGATCGATGATATCGTTGTATGCAAGTGGTTGTTCGATCATCATTAAATTATAATCATCTAAAGCAATTAATTGATCCATATCAGATAATGTGTATGCTGAGTTAGCATCCGCCATTAAAGGAATTGTTGGATAAACTTTTCGTACTTTATCGATCAGTTCAATATCCCAGCCTGGTTTAATTTTTAATTTAAATCTCTTATAGCCTTCTGCAAGTCGGTTTTCGATGATGTTAATTGTTGAATCGATTGAATCTTGAATCCCAATGCTTACTCCTACTTCAATAGCCTCTTTAGTTCCACCTAAAGCAGTTGATAATGAGATATTTTCATGTTTAGCATAAAGATCCCAAATTGCGCCTTCTATGGCAGCTTTAGCCATATAGTTCCCTCGAATATGCGAGAAATACTTTTCGGAAATTTCGTCTGGATGGTTAATATCATTATTTAAAATGATTGGTATTAAATAATCTTCTAGAATATGCCAGTTTGTTTTTAATGTTTCTTCATTATATAGTGGATCAAGCATAGCAACAGATTCAGCCCAGCCTGATATACCGTCTTCGCTTATTGCTTCTAAAAGGATAAATTCACGGTCATATTCAGTACCAAAGCTTGTTGTAAATGGATGCAATAAATCTAGCTTCATATGGCGTAATATTATTTGTTTAATTTTCATTTCCAAACTCTCCTTTTATTTTCCTTTTTATTTTTTCAATACGTAAAAATGAACTGGTATTTCTGATTCAGAATTCTTATAAAATCCCGTAACTTTCCATCCGCTTTGAAATAATTTTTTAAAGCACTCTCTAGTCAGCATTCGCCACTGACTTGCAATTTTACTATTCGTTTCTCTAATTGTTCGGAAATCCTTTGGTACCGCAACGAAGGCTAGATCGTTTAACACATCTGTATCGTTTTGAATCGGCATTGGTATTTTGTCATTATTTTCTTCCCATGTTATAAGTGAGTTATTAACTGCTTCATCTAATTCAAAAGGTCTCAATTGCTCCTTTTCTTCTTCCCCTTTTGCAATATACCATTCGACTAGAAAACGGTCAGATGGAATTCCACTATTTAATAAGTCTTCCATTTCTCCATAGCAGTTTTCAATATACGTATTACAAACTCCACCTAACTTAGAAATATTTAAATAACCATTTGCTGTTTCTAAAGGATCATAAGTCCAAGTAATACGTTTATAACCGAGTTTAAGAGCTTCTTCTCGCTGGGCAATTTTAAGCAATTTTCCAATCCCCTTATTACGAAACTCTTGATCTATTCCTAGCATATGTGAACAAAGATAAACATTTTGCCCATCATAACCAGGAAAACTATATTGAAATCCGATTAGTTTATCTTCAAAGTATGCACCTAAAACTAAGCCACCATTTTTTGCAGCTGTAATTGTTTGATGCGTAGGAATTGAATCTTCATAACCCCAAATTTTAGATTCCAGTTCTCGTACTTGCCCCATTTCTTCGATTGAGTGTAGAGCACGAATCTTAATTTCAGTTTTCAATTCTGTTTGATTCATTTTGTTTAGCACGTCATTCACCCCTTCATTTTTCTTGTTCTGATGCTAATAAAACTGTTTGAGTTAAAATTTTCGCTCCATAATGAAGTGCTTCTAAATTAAAACTCATATGAGGGTGATGTAACCCCGGAGTTAATCCACATCCTAAACCGACCATTGTAGCAGCAATTTGAGGATATTTATTTGTATAGAAATGGAAGTCTTCACCTCCATTTGAAATGCATTTGGGCACTACGTTTTCAGATCCGATCATTTCAGCAATGGCTCTTTCGGTCATTTTTATTGCCTGTTCGTTTTGTACGGCCGCTGGAACAAACTCTTCCATAGACCACAAAATCTTAGCTTTTGTTTCAATCATCGTTTCCTCAAACACTTCAATTGTACGGGTATTTAATTCATTCATAATATCATTTGATTGCGCTCTAACATCAAGTGAAAACTTTAGTGTTTCTGGGATCGTATTTGATGCTTCATTTTCAGTTTGAATTTGGGTCATTTTAATTGAATATGGGATATCTGTATTTAAATTTATTTGCTTCAATTTATTTACGATTTCGGCAGCTACTTCAATCGCATTAATACCGTCTTGTGGTCTAGATGCGTGAGCCTGAACCCCTCGAATTGTACCTTTAATCGTTTCAGCAGAACCATGTATGATCACTGGAGATGCCTTTTGAAAAGGTACTTCTCTTTCTGGTCTTAAGTGTACGCCAAACAATGAAATGACATTATCTAATGCACCATCTTCCATCATTTGAAGGGCTCCTTCGCCCTTTTCTTCGGCTGGCTGGAAGATAAATCGAAGAGTATGTTTTGGCTTTATACCACTTGCAGAAATAGCCAGCGCTGCATATAAAACCATCGTACTATGAGCATCATGACCACATGAGTGATTTGGCTTTACAACACCATCAACTTCTTGAACTAATGCATCCATATCAGCTCTAAGCGCAATAACTGTTTCATTTTCTCCCTTAATTTCAGCAATAAATCCATAATGATTTTTAAACGTTTTGATTTCAACTTCTGCATCTTTTAATCGTTCTTTTAAATACTTTGCTGTCTTCTCTTCTTGCCAACTAGGCTCAGCTAACTTATGTAAATCCTTGTAAGTTTGTAAAATAGTTTCTTTATTAAAATCTAGATAAGATTGTGGATTCATAAGATTTTCTCCTAACTGTTTCTACTATTCTATAAACACTTCATAGGTAGAATAAATTTTTTCCAATTTTTGTTGATACATTTGAATTCTCTTTTGGTCTTTTTCATATAACCCGGCAATCACTAAATTTAATAGACTAATAACGGATGCGATTGAGTTAGAGCCACTTTCTACATTTTCTTCCGTCGTTAGAACAATATCTGCAATTCGTCCAATTGGTGATAATAATCGATCAGTAACTGAAATTAAACTTACACCATTTTCTTTCGTGCATTCTGCAATTGTGAGTGTTTCCTTTGCATACCTTGGAAAAGAAAATGCAACGACAACCGATTTTTCTGTTAAATTGCAAAACTTTTCATAAAAGTCACCTGCTGGAGAACAATACAATACGTTACCTCTAATTGAGCTTAACGTATTTGAAAACCAGTATGCAGCTATATGGGATACTCGATGGCCAACTATTAACACTTGATCTGCAAAAGTAATTGCTTCAACTGCTTTTGAAATTTCATTCATATTCGAAGGTTGTAATAAATTTCTTAAAATATTTACTTCATTTTCGATAATTTTTGTATAAGTATTATGTCCTTCTGCATTTTTAATTTCTTCTTTTTCTTTTAAATAATCAGTTTTATTTAAATGAAGAAACTCATTTTGAATTGATAATTGCATATCACTGAAGCCTTCAAATTCAAGTGCATATGAAAGACGAATGACCGTAGTTTCACTTACTTCAACTTTTTTTCCAATTTGATATGCAGTTTTAAAGGCACACTCCTCAAGATTTTCAATCATATAAGTGGCTACTTTTTTTTGCCCTGGTGATAATTGGGAAAATTTTTCCTTAACTAACAATTTAAAATTAGGTCGCTCCATTATTTTTAATCCTTCCAATATTGAAGTTTATCCTTCAATTATTTTAAACATTGCAGTTAATCCTTCTTTTTCTTATACATTATCATATCCATAAATGAGGAGCAAGGAAATTTAGAAGTAAGTTTTTTATACTTTTATCCTAATAAATATTTTTGGTTTGTAGTTAACTGCCCTTACAATTTACCTCAATTTGAATTAACTAAAATAGGACTACTATTGAAAAAATTTCAATTCTGTCAAAAGCCATAGAACGTGTATACAATTAGTTTTCAAGTCGGTTTAAACGTTATTTGTATACCCTATAACCAAGGAGGGGAAAATTTGAAAGTCTTAATAATCTGGCGTCTCTTAACAGTAGGTGGAGTAAATGCTGGCTGGAGGAATCGTTCAATTTATTTTAAAAAGTTTGGAATTGATACTGAGTTTTTATACACAACTGATCATGGTGGATTACACATAATGGAAGATATTGCACCTGTCTATTTAACGAAGGACGAAAACGAAATTATTGATATCATTAAAAAGAATGCATATGACGCAATCATTGTAGTAGATACAGGTTCAGCGTATAAGTGGTTACAAAAAGCTAAATATAAAGGTCCAGTTATTGTAGAAGCACGTACGCCCGAGCTTCTTAAACTACAACCCCATTTAAAGAAATTCAGATCCATTGAACCCGTTTCTATAATTGTTCCATCAAATTATCAAAAAAGATTAGTTTCCATCTTAACAGATAATATCCCCATTAAAGTAATCTACAATGGTGTTGACACAACATTTTTCCATCCAATAGAACAAGATGAAATCGCCTATGAAAATAATCCAATCCTACCAAATAATAAAAAAATTGTATGCTGTATCGGTAGAGTGGATAAACGAAAAAACTGGCCAATGTTAATCGAGATTGCAAAGCTGATAAAAAGTGAACGGTCAGATATAGAAATTTGGTTAATTGGAGGAGCTCAAAGTGTTCAGCGTGAGGATTTTGCATTAACTTGGAAAGAAGAAGGACTAACCGATATCATTAAATGGTTTCCAGTTATTCCATATCAACAAATGCCCCATGTATACGCAAAAGTACTTCAATCTGGTGGTTGTACAATCGCAACTACAAAAGTAGAATCATTTGGGAATACCTTTATTGAGTCTATGGCATGTGGAGTGCCTGTTGTTGCTTCTAATATTATGCCTATTTCAGAAATCGTTCTTCAAGGTGAAACAGGTATGCTTTTTCGAGGACATGACGTTAAAGATGCTGTAAAAAAAATATATACAATTGTTGATAATAAGAATTTTCATCAAAAGCTTTCACAAAATGCAATCAACCATGTTGAAAAAAACTTTGCTATTCATAAAGTAGCTGATATTTATCGCGAATATCTTCTGAAATTTGATAAAAGCAAAAATAGTGATGTGATTCAAAATGATTGAACCTGTTTCCTATATTAAAAAACTAGAAGGAAAATCAAATGCTCATTTAATGACATTTAGTGATGGTAGAGATTATGTTGTGAAATATTTTAGGGCAGGTTTTGAGAAAACATTACCTAACGAATGGGTTGCATATTGTATTGCTAGATTTTTAGATTTACCAGTTCCTTTTGCTCAAATTGTTTCCATCCCTGAAGAATTTTCAAAAACAATACCGGGACTAGTTATGGAAGATATTCAACTTTCAAAGTTTCAATTTGCTTCTTTATATGTCCCCGAAACGTTAAATGGACACCAAGTTGGTTCCGTTCCTAGTATTATAAATAACAATCAGCTTGCAGGGATTATTTTATTCGATTATTGGCTCTGTAATGGAGATCGTACTCGAAAAAACATTTTACTTCGCGAAGAAAGTTTAGGTCAATTTAAACTTTGGATCATTGACCATGCTGAAGCATTTGGTTCCTATAGTTGGTTAACTACAGAGTTACTAACTTTACCTCAAAAGATTATGAAAAGTTCTACTCATCAATTCATGTCCCAATATATTAATAGTGAAGAAGAATTTAATGAACAACTACAGATTATTCAAAGATTCCCAGTACTGCTTTTAGAAGAAATAGTAGAAGTAATACCTGATGATTGGTTATTATCTAAAGAAGACAAAAAGGCAATTGTAGGCAGATTAGTAAATCGTAGAAAAAAAATTCTCCCTTATCTTAAACAGAAATTTGTCAAAACAATCTACCGTCCATTACATGAACAAAATGAATAGCATAATAAAAACGACTTCAAATTAGTTTGAAAGTCGTTTTTATTATGCTATTGAATTATGGACGGTTTACCAACAGGGTAATATTCGATTTTCATACAATCTCTTACTTTTTCTTCCTTCAGACAGTTTCTTCCGTCAAAAATAATTGGATTCTTCATCTTCTTGAATATGTTCGGTAAGTCAAGTTCTCTAAATTCTTGCCACTCAGTAATAATAAAAATTGCATCTGTATCCGTAACACATTCATTTATTGAACTAGCGAACGTTAAATTGCTACCTAGTATTTTTTTTGCGTTTTCAATTGCAACAGGGTCATATGCAATTACTTCTGCTCCTAACTCAGTTAAAGATTTTATGATAGTTATAGAAGGTGCTTCTCTCATATCATCTGTATCTGGTTTAAATGATAAACCTAGACATGCGATTCTTTTCCCTATTAAACTACCGAATCGTTCAATCGCTTTTTTTACGAGCAATTCACGTTGATTATTATTAATATAAATGGTTTCCTTTAGAAAACCGAATTCAACCCCATTTAACTCGGCTGTATGCAATAATGCTTTCACATCCTTTGGGAAACAAGAGCCACCATAACCTATTCCAGCATATAAAAATGCCTCACCTATTCGTTTATCTTTTCCCATTCCTTTCGCTACATCTTCTACATTTGCACCGAGTGCTTCACAAAGATTTGCAATTTCATTTATAAAACTTATTTTGCTTGCTAAAAATGCATTGGATGCATATTTGATCATTTCTGCACTTCGAATACTAGTTATTAAGATTGGTACATTTAATGGTTTATATATTTCTTCAACAATTCTAGCGGACTCTTGATTATTACTACCTATAATGATTCGATCTGCTTCCATCGTATCCTTTATTGCGGAGCCTTGTCTTAGGAACTCTGGATTTGAGACAACGTCCACTACAATTTCTTTACTGCAATTTTGTTGAATCATTTCCTTTACTAGTTCATTCGTTCCAACTGGAACAGTACTTTTTATCGCAATAATTACGTCTTGTTTAATATTTTTTGCGATATCAATCGCTGCACCCTCAAGATAGGATAAGTTTGCGGAGCCATCTTCCCTTTGAGGGGTACCTACTGCAATAATAATTACCTTCGCATCTTCTAACCCCTTATCATATGAGGTTGTAAAGGATAATCTTCCTGACTGTATATTATTAGCTATTAACTCCTCAATTCCTGGTTCGTATATTGGAGAAATACCTGCACATAAGTTTTTTATTTTAAGTTCATTTATATCAATACAAGTTACCAAGTGACCAATCTCTGCTAAACAGACTCCTGTTGTTAAACCGACATAGCCCGTACCTAATATCGAAATTTTCAAGTCAATCCACTTCCTGATTCTTCATATTTAGAGCATGATCAGATATGACCTCATTTAAAAAAGTAATTACCTCATCTTTTATATCTTCTCTATTAATCGCGAAATCAATTGTAGCCATTATAAATCCGATTTTATTTCCGATATCATATCGTTTACCTTCGAAATTGTATGCTAACACAAATTGATTTTTATTTAATTCATTAATCGCATCGGTTAATTGTAATTCACAGCCTTGTCCCACAGAAATCGTAGATAAAATATCAAAAATCTCTGGAGTAAGAATGTATCGTCCCATAATTGCATAATTTGATGGGGCATCTTTCAATTTTGGTTTTTCTACTAGGCACTCTACTTGAAATAGATTTGTATTTGCATCGTAAGTACTTTCTTTTTGTTTAATAACGCCATATTTGCTTACCTCTTCATCAGGAACATTCTGAACAGCAATAACCGGGGCATTATATTTCTCGTATACATTAATAATTTGCTGTAAGCAAGGTGTTGTAGACATTACGATGTCATCCCCTAACAAAACAGCAAATGGTTCATCTCCTATAAAACTCTTAGCACATAAAATGGCATCCCCTAATCCTTTAGGTTCTTTTTGACGAACATAAAAGATTTTCACCATATTAGATATTTTCTGCATTTCTTCCAAAACAGTTAGCTTGTTTTTTCGAGATAATGATTCTTCTAGTTCATATGATTTATCGAAATGATCCTCGATTGCTCGTTTACCTCTACCACTAATAATAATGATTTCTTCAATTCCAGAAGCTACTGCTTCTTCAACGATATATTGAATAGTTGGTTTATCAACTATAGGTAACATTTCTTTTGGCAACGCTTTTGTAGCTGGCAAAAAACGAGTCCCGAGACCAGCAGCGGGAATAATAGCCTTGCGGATTTTCATCTAACTTGCCTCCAAACATTTGTTCATTATACTTTATATGTAAATGAAGGAGGACTTGTCACCATATATACCTATTATGAATAGAAAGTTTATCTTTACCACATCATCAAACAATCATTTTCAAATGAAAAAAGGCTATCTCAAAAGTCTTATGAGATACCCTCTTTGATCGTTAGACACATTCCTCAGGAAATATGATTGTTTAACTAGTTCTAGCTCTATGCAATTCAGTGACGCTAGGAATTTTCTTTAATTTAAAAGGTTCTGATTTTGCAGTGTTAGCTAGATTATTCGATCTATTTTCTACACTACTTACTTCATTTAAAGATGATCCTTCGTTTAGGATTAAATTTGAGGTTTCATTATTTACGACCTGATCAGTTACTCTTCTAATTCGTCTTAATACTCTTGGTGTCGTATTAATTGGAAATTCTGCGACTACTTTTTCTTTAGGAACTGATTTTGCTTTCTCTACTAGGATTTTTAGCATTTCTTCAATAGAATTTATATCGGACTGAGTTACCGATTCTGATAAACTTTCTGTAGATTCAACAGTCGGTTCGATTACTTCAGGTATATTATTTTCTACATTCAACTGTGTAGTATTTTGTACTGCAGTTTTAAATAATGTTTGAGGTTCATATTGTTCTAATTGTTCTGGTGAAAGTGATGAAGCATATTCTGTTTGGCTCCATGTAGATAGTATTTCATTTGCTACACGACTCCATAAATACTTAGTAACTGCAAGTTCTCTACCTTTTATTCCCATATTCTTCATTAGTGTTTTGTTTGATAATATTTCTGAGATTTTTGTGGCGAATTCATCTGGATCAACTGGATTTTCTACGATTAAACCATTCTCACCTGGAATAATGACTTCAGGATTTCCACCTCTGGCAGTTGTTACAATTGGAAGTCCTGCTGCCATCGCTTCATAATGAACCCTTGCAAGAGGTTCTTGCCATAATGAAGTACATACAAATAAATCTGCTACTGCAAACCAGTTGTGTATTTCAAAAGGTGATACAAAACCTGTTGTAATAATCGGTACATCCTGTTTTTTGGCGATTGCACGAATATAAGCAACATAGTCTGTAACATTATTTTGACTAAACCAATTGCTTCCTACGATAACTAAAGCTAAATCTTTGAAGGTTTTTGAAAGGGTTGGCAATGCTCTTATTAGACGGTCAACCCCTTTGTTTTCTGAAAGTCTGCCAGCAAATAAAATAACCGTTTTATTTTCTAAACCAAACTCTTTTCTAAGTGCGTTTCGTGTACTAATCATTTTAGGATCATTACCAGGTAAGAAGCGGTCAGAATCAACCCCCGAGTAGATTGTTCTGATTTTATTAGCACTTTGAGGATAAAGTTCACGAATAACATTTCCTACATAATCACTTACCGTAACGATACTAGAAACTTCTTCTAATACTAAATTCGCTTCATCAACAGCAATTTTCCCAATATTAAACATGTCATTATGCATACTTAATGTGATTTTTGAATTTGGTGCTACTTTTCTAATCGGAAGGACAAGTCGTGGTCTGTTAAAAATGTGGATTAAATCAAATTGGTTTCCTTTAATGTATTCAACTACGCCTTCACGATATAGTTCTAGTACTTTACCTGGTACACGGACATAATGAACACCATCAATTGTTTCTTCATCTGGTAATGATGGATCATTGACACCTAATACGGTTATATCGTGTACTTTACTTAAATAAGGTAAACTTCCTGCAATATAAGTTTGAATCGCACCACCTAAAACTGGAGGTACTGGTAGGTTTTCGGTACATACCATTAATATTTTCATTCTTTTCCACTCCAGTCGTTGCGAACTTCATTCAATGTTGCCCACTTTGACTGCTCTAAGTCAACGATTGATTGAATTAATTGTTTAGTCGATTCACCTAAAAATAATTCTGGTTCATAAAGTACTTCTTTAATGTTTTTATAAAACTCATTTGGCATTGAAAAATCTATCACTAATACTTCATATAATTCTTTTGAAATTGGATTTGCTTCGTGATATGCGTTAATCATTTCTCTTACCCATGTTACATCCCAAGCGTATAAATCAGACATTGTACCAGATATTAGTTTTCTAAGATCACGAATTGGCAAATCATATGCCACACCGTCCAAATCAATAATCCACATTCCATTTGGACCCATTTGACCATTTGACCATCCGTAATCTTGGTGAACTAATCCCCAGCTTGCATTGCCTTCATTTACCATATTAAAGTAATTAGAATTATTTAAGTCTTCCATACTCTTTCTTGCTTGTTCTTGAAATAGATCTACTACATTTAATAAATCCTGACTAGCAGGCATTTCTTCATATGCCAAGGCAATTGTTCTAAACCAATTCATTTTGTTATATATTTTTTCATAGCTTTTTGGCCATTTGTGCAATCTTGATGCAACTTCTGCTTGAATTGGTGGTTCATACCCTTTACTTAAACGATGAAACTCACCAAGTGCATAGCATAGCTGCTTAGCACCTTCTAAATCTTTCGAAACTGGTGCCAACCCTTCAATCCATTCTGCAATGAACCATAGCTTTCCACCAGCTTCTACATATTCCTCTCCATCTCTTGTTCGAACAATGCTTGGAACTCTAGCCTGTTGAACTTCAACTAAATACTTCTGAGCCCCTAGACTAAACATACTTCTAGTAGGTCTTCTGTGTAAAAGCTTAAAACTTTTTGGACCCTCGTTTGTTTCAATTTTCCAAATCGCTCCGCCTTTGTCAGCTTTTGTTGTAATTACTTGCATACTACTTACTTGAAGGTCATAAAACTTAAGTACTTCAAGTCCAATTTTTTCAATATATTCAGGCACATAGAATTCATCATGAATAAGCTCATCGACAATCCATGGTTCAATTAATATATTATTCAATTTCTCCCTCCTACGTTTAGAGCCCATAAAAAAATTTCACATTTCTTTTTTAAGAAATGTAATATACAGTTACTAATATACTTTTATTGCTCTTAGTGTATTAAGACCTAATGTAATAATATGATTTTGTCCAAGTTTTGTGAGGGTATATGTGTATTCTATTAAAAAAGTATTTTCCCTAAACTAGTTAAATACATATTTCTATTTGTATTCGAACTTTGTCCCCTTCTCCATCATATGATATTCCAACTCTTGTTAGATAAGGAGGTTTTTAACATTAAGAAAGCTAATACTATGCGCATCTTAATCACTGGATGTGCAGGATTTATTGGATTTCATCTAAGCAGACGTCTATTAGAAGAAGGTTTTTTGATCATTGGAATAGATAATATAAATGATTACTATGACAGACGTCTAAAATTTGATAGATTGGAACTTTTAAAGAAATATGAGCATTTTCGTTTCATAAATGGTTCAATTCATGAAATGGAACTACTAGATCAGCTCTTTGTGCAATATAACTTCGATCTAGTCATTAATCTAGCAGCACAAGCTGGAGTGAGATATAGCTTAGAAAATCCAGGGTCATATATCCAATCAAACCTTGTAGGTTTTGCCAATATATTAGAGTGTTGTAAAAACCATCAAATAAAACACCTCATATACGCCTCTTCTAGTTCTGTTTATGGTAATAATAAAAAAACTCCCTCTTCAATTAATGATCGAGTTGACCAACCAGTAAGTTTATATGCTGCCACAAAAAAATCAAATGAATTAATGGCATATTCATATAGTCATACATTTAACCTACCATCTACTGGCTTACGTTTTTTTACGGTCTATGGACCATGGGGTAGACCCGATATGGCATTATACAAATTTGCTAATTCAATCATTAACGGAAAACCAATAGAAGTTTATAATTATGGCAATATGAAACGTGATTTTACCTATATTGATGATGTAGTTGAATCGATTGTAAGAATCATTAAAAATGGACCACCTAAAGAATCTTCTTCGTATTATAAGCTTTATAATATTGGTAACCATAGCCCAGTGAAATTAAATTATTTTATAGAGATTCTAGAAAAGGAACTTGGTAAAAAAGCAAAAATACAATTCATGCCAATGATTCCTGGAGAAGTACTTGAAACATATGCTGATATTGATCAACTTATAAATGACATTCAATATAGTCCAACTACTTCCATTGAAGACGGTATTGCCAAATTCGTTGAATGGTTTAAGGAATATAAAAAAATAGAGTAAAACTTATATAAAAAAGAATAAAAATGAAACTAACCACAAGGATTAATTTTCCATGTGGTTTATTTGTCTAATGTAGAAAATATTTTAAAACTATTACTAATCAGCCCAAATTAAGGGCTCACTGCATATAAATTAGTCGGCTGATTCCGATCCTCACTTAGCATTTGAATATAATCTTCATTTAATTGATCTGTTAAATAATCTCTATAATGCCAAATTGATAATAAGCATTGTTTAAACTTTTCAATAATACCAAGATTTTCAACTTTTCTAGCTACCTTTATTAAATCATTTAGCCCTTCTATATACTGCTTATTTTCACATTTTAAAAGTGATTGTGCGTAACAGAAATCCAAATACAATTGTTGTTTATACAAGTTTGTACTATATGCCATTTCATGAATTACTTTTTCATGCTGATTGATTAAAGCTAAAGCATCTTCTAATCTTCCTAATTTTACATAGGTTTCAATAATTCTCGGTATACCTACATATAAATCATCTCGATCTTTTATCCAACCGTAGTACTCGTCAACATACTGTAATTTTCCAAAATCAAGGCATGTTACATAACGATTACCGATTGCAGCCTCTGCAAAAAAATCATTAATCTTACTATATTTCTTTATAATGTCAAGCACTTCATCGATTGAATTACTTAACCTATTTAAAGCAAAGCCTTGGTATACTAATGCATAACCAAAATGTTTTTCATTTTTTGCCATTTTTTCTAAACGCTTCGCATAATGAAGAACTTTGTCCCATTTTTTTAACATATAGTAAGTAGCCGTAATATATAAAATTGTCAGTTCTTGAAAATCATCTGGCATATAGCTCACATATTCTAAAACATGGACAAGGGTAGCTGGTCCTTCCTCCGATAATCTATTTAAATAGTACTTTCTAAAATAACTAATAGCGACCTCTTCTGCTGTTTGATCTGGCATGTGATGAATAATGATTTCATATAAAGGTAAAGCCTCTTTCTCTTTCCCTTTTGCAAATAACTTTTCAGCAATCTCAAATAAATTTTGTAAATTTTTAGTCCGTATAGTCTTTGATTTTTCTTCTAACATTTCAGATATGATAAAGTTTAATTCTTTTTTAAATCCCTTAATTGCACATTTATAAATAAACGCTACACTTCTTCGTTTATCTAAATACCGTTTGTGATTAAAGCATAATTGTGTATAGCTCGAGTAAAAATATCCTTCTGCCAAACCAAACGCTTCTGTAATTGCATCTAAATAATGCAAAGAAAGCGGCTTTTTATTATTAAATACTCTACTTATATCACTAATATGGATTCCAGAATATTTAGCTAAATCAGCTTTATTCCAATTTTTGTCATTCATAAATGTAAGAAAATCATATAGAAGTATCTGATTCATAAGCCTTCCTCTCCATATTCGGTAATCATTATTTTAATTCATCGTCCCCAACCTTTTGTCTAGATAAAAAGCGGACAACTAGGTATTATCACACATTTTCTATTAGGTTAATTATACTATTTTGTCATATTTTTAAAATAAGAAATATTCAATAATTTAATTAAAATTAGTTAATGATTTATCTATACCGTCTCATTGCCTAAAGTTTTATTTCAGTGAATATATTACTTTCCCAACTCTTCTGCATGCTTTTCCTGTAATGGGAAATAATACCTCTATATTTTATAAATTAGTTAATGGGGATGTTTTAATGTTAAAAAAGATTATTTCATATATACCTGAATATCCAATTTTCATTCAAGCTTTTGTTACCTTTATCATTCCTGTAGGTTTATCAAAATTTTTTAAATGGGTTCATTTTATGGAGAAAGAGTGATTTAAATGAAGCGGTGGAGATCCGATAAAAGTTCAGAAAACAGGACATCTCTAAATAATGAAGCTCAAAATAATGATGAGAACTTATCTAATGATCTACAAGTAAATTTGGATTGGATTTTTAATGAAATTGGACAGAATTCTGATGTTAAATTTAGAGAATTTCTATTAGGTGAAACAGATATTCAAGGTGCAATTATTTTTATTGATGGCTTGGCAAACGCGGACTTAATTCAAAGACATATATTGGGAGAATTAATGACTGGAATTACGACCATTGCCACCAATCAAATAAGTAATGGGCAATCTGTAAATTTAGAAGAAATTAAAAGATGTATTAAAGATCAATCACTCACTGTTTGTACAATAGAAGAAATCAGTACTTATAAAAAATTAAAAACAGATGTTCTATTTGGCTCAATTGCTCTGTTAATAGATGGTATTTCTGAGTGCTTTTTACTAGGTGAAGCCCTTACAAAGACAAGAGATATAAAGGAACCTGATTCTGAGGCACTCGTTCGTGGACCGAGACTTGGATTTGTTGAATACTTAGCTGATAATACAGCCATGTTAAGACGTGCCGGAAAAAATCCAGATTTAACAATGATTGGTTATGAAGTTGGTGAAGTTTCAAAAAAACAATTAGTTATCGCATATATCTCAACTATTGCGGATTCTCAGCTAGTTGAAGAAGTAAAAAAAAGAATAAAAAGAATTAAAATTGATAGCCTTCCTGATTCTGGTTATATTGAACAATTAATAGAAGATGATTATTTAAGCCCGTTTCCTCAGATTCAAAGTACCGAACGTCCCGATCGAGTTATGAGCGCTTTAATGGAAGGAAGGGTTGCCATTTTATTAGATGGTTCTCCATTTGCGCTAATTGCACCTGTAACTTTTCAGATGTTACTTCAATCTCCTGAGGATTATTATGAACGATGGGTCGCAGCTACTTTAGTTCGATTATTACGATATTTAGCTTGTTTTATTTCATTGTTTGGTCCATCTTTATACATTGCATTTATTTCATTTCATCAAGGGTTAATTCCTACAAAATTAGTATTTCATATAGCAGCCACTAGAGGAGGTGTACCATTTCCTCCACTAATTGAAGCACTAATAATGGAAATATCGATTGAGGTATTAAGGGAAGCCGGGCTTCGCTTACCAAAACCGATTGGGCAATCATTAGGAATTGTTGGAGGATTAATTATTGGTCAAGCCGCAGTTGAAGCAGGCATTGTGAGTACAATCATGGTTATTGTCGTTGCAGTAACTGCCATTTCCTCATTTACTTTACCACAATATAATGTTGGAATTGCGCTACGTATGCTTCGTTTTATATCCATGCTTTTTGCAAGTGTATTTGGTTTATATGGCGTTATTTTATTTTTCTTACTGCTTTGTAGTCATTTAGTAAAACTCAAAAGCTTTGGTGTTCCTTATCTAAGTCCCGCTGCTCCAACTCGATTTAGTGATTGGAAGGATTTCTTAATAAGAGCCCCAATATTTATGATGAAAAAACGTCCAAAAAGTTTGCAAGCTAAAAAAACAAGAAGGATGAACTAGCATAAGAAAGGAGGAGTACATGATTATGGTTCCAAAGCCTATTGATCAAATATCGACGAATCAAACTGTGATGCTGATCGTAAATTTTATTTTTGGTGCAGGTATTTTAATCTTACCAAGAAGTGTTACAGCTAAAGTAAAAACGCCAGACGGATGGATTTCAGTTATCATATCTGGCTTGCTCATAACCCTTTTAGTCTTTTTACTTGTTATGTTGTGTAAACAATATCCGAACGAAACTTATTTTCAATTTACTCAAAAAATTATTGGTAAATGGTTAGGAATTCCATTAAGCATCATAATCATCTTTTATTATATTTCGCTTTCAGCTTTAGAGGTTCGAGTAATGGCAGAAACGACTAGGTTGTTCTTACTACAAGGTACTCCTACTTGGGCTATATTAATCCCGTTTTTGTGGATTGGTTTATATTTAGTACTCGGTGGAATCAATCCAATCGCAAGAATGTTGGAAATCATTTTCCCAATCACTGTCTTATTTTTTCTATTAGTTATTTTTTTAGGATTAGGAATTATTGAAATTGATAACTTACGTCCTGTACTAGGAAATGGCATCAAACCTGTCATTAATGGACTCAAAACAACTTCCCTTTCATTTTCAGGTTTTGAGGTAATTCTCTTTATCTTTATGTTTATGAAGGATAAAAAGAAAGTATCAAAAACAATTATTCTCGGAATAGGTATACCATTTATTTTTTATGCGATTACGGTTGTTGCTGTAGTTGGTGCTTTTTCAGTAGACGGTGTTTTATTACAAACTTGGCCGGTACTTACTTATATTCGCAGTTACGATATTCAAGGTCTTTTTGTAGAAAGATTTGACTCATTACTGCTTGTTATTTGGATTATGCAAATTTTTGCTACATATATCATTGCATATTATATTTGCACTCTTGGAATGGCCCAAATTTTGAATAAAAAAAGTATAAAGCCGTTTCTTTTTGGTACATTACCATTTATTTACGTTATCTCAATGATCCCTAAAGATATCAATCAGACTTTTTTAATGGCCGATTCAATCGGTAATGTTGCATTCTATTTATTTGGTATGGTCCCTCTTCTCTTACTAGTCATTTCATTTGTGAGGAAAAAACTAAATGAGAAAGTATAAGTATAAGAGAATATTAATCATTTCAATTTTTAATTTAAGCCTATTAATTTTATTATCAGGATGCTGGAGTAGTAAATCAATCGAGGATTTAAATATTATATTAGGATCTTCTTTAGATAAAGATGATAATGGAAATATAATATCGACACTACAATATGTAGTCCCTGAGGCAATGACTACAAAATCAGGTGGTGTTAATCCCGAAAAACCTTATATAAATGTAGCCGGCGAAGGGATTTCCTTAGAACCTTCTGGATGGGAGACAACTTTAAGTAGGGAAGGATACATTTTTGGATCACATCAAAAATGCGTTATCATTAGTGAAGAACTTGCAAGAGATGTTGACCTTCGTGAGCTTACTGATTTATATTTCCGCGATATTGATCTTCGTGGAAGTACCTTAATTTTTATCGCCAAAGGGAAAGCGTACCATGCTTTAGAAACAAAAGAAAAAAATACCATCCCTTCATTACGAATTGTTGACATTGCAAACCAATCGTCAACTTCAGAAATTGTCACCAAAACACCGTTAATTAGAATTGGTGGATTATTGAACTCGGGTTCTAGCTTCGTCCTCCAATTATTAGAAACAACTGATAAAGGAGCGAAATTTTCTGGCGGAGCAATTTTTAAAGGTAAGAACAATAAAATGATTGGCACTCTTAATCCTCAGGAAGTATTAGGAATTAATTTAATATCAGCTAGGGTAAAAGGAGGTTCAGTTAAGGCATATACAAAAAAATCGGATGGACCCACTTGGTTTCAAATTGAATCAATGAAAAGTAAAATTACACCTCATATAAAAGGTAACAAGATCTCTTTTGACGTAAAATTAGAGGCTGAAGGTAGAGTTGCAGAATATTGGAATCCTAAATTAAAACCCTTATTTAAAGAGAAGAACGTTAAAAGTGTAGAGAAAGCAACTGAAAAGGAAGTTACAAAAATAGTAGAAAATGTAACAAACAAGCTTCAAAATGAATATAAAACAGATGCTGCTGGATTTGGAAACGAAGTAAGAATTCAAAATCCAAGAAAGTGGAAAAAAATGAGGAAGGATTGGGATGAATTTTTTAGTAAAGCTAAAATAAACTATGATGTTAAAATTATTATCAGAGACTATGGAATGATAGGAAAGAAAAAAGCAAAATAAAAAATAAAGCTCGAATCCATAAATTAAAGGGGATTTGAGCTTTATCATTTTAAGTCATCGACCATAAAGTGCTTCATTTGTTTGTGAAAAGACAGTAGAAATTGCTCTTTCTTTACTCAGTTCCAAAGTAATTATTTTTTTCATTTTTGAAATTAAACTAGGATCAACAATTATTATTTCCATACTTTCGTAATATGCCGAAAATACGTCATAAAACAAATGAGGAAATAATAAATCAGCTTTTAGTAACTTGTACTGCAAACATGCTAATGGATTGGTTTCATGATATGCGATGATGATTTTCTTCATTAACTTTGGATTCCAATTTTTTTCTTTTTTCATAACAATATTTAAAATTTTTCTCAGATCATGAATCGGCAATTCGATTTTTAATGCGTTCATATTTAAGAAATATAAATTCCCATCTTCTCCAATAATAAGACCATTTTCATCGAAATTCTGATAACATAATGTTTTCGTTGTGTCTTCTAGTGCTTCACCAATACATTTATCAATTATTGCTAAAGCTTTTTCACATTGCATTAAAACCGAATTAATATTTTTTAAATACAGTTTATCGATTTCATTTTGATGTTTTAACTTAGTTCGTTCTTCTTTCCACTTAGTTAATTTTAAAAATTTATTTTCTAAATCTTTTTTCCAGTTTGATTCAATGGATGAAACTTGCTCATTCGTTAATTCAATTCCTATTGAGGCTTTATGAAAAGAAGCAATACCATTCATTATCAATTGAAGATCTTCTTCACTATCAAAATTTGGACTTCTACCATTTACGGCTTCAAATAACATAAAATATTCATCTTGCATCTTTACAAAACCGTCACCCAATTTTGTTGTTAATACTTCTGGAGTAAATATGCCATTATCTCTAAGATGGTCAATTGCATAGATCATCAGTTCAATATATCCTTCATCAATTAAAACTTTCTTCAAAAATACTTCACCGACATTCGTATCAATGGGCCACACAGCTTTTTTTTCATCAATGTATTCAAAAAATCTATGTTTTACTTCTAAAGGGTAATTTGCAATTACATTTTTTACTAAATCACTAAAAAAAGCGTCCAAAAAGGATACCTCCCAAATAATACTCATCCTCTGTTAATCTATGAATATGTACATGTTTAGGGACGGCTAATCTACTAATTATATTAGGAAGTAAAATATTTTCTACTAATAAACTTCTTGTTTGATTTTCAAAATGTATAAAATGATCTTCTTCTATTTAATTTTACTTTTAATTTCCTAATACATTACAACAAAAATTCTATATTTTATTAAGTGTTATAATACTTCCTGAAATAGTAATTGATGATTTTAAGCACGCACTTTTTATAAGTAAAGAAATAAAAAAATTAGCACAATATTGCAATTCACTATTTATATTTTGTGGACTACCCACCACTTAACACCCTTTCAGGTCGTTTGAAGTGGGGGCTTCTTGGAAAGTAGATAATTTTAGTAGCTAATTTGATTCCACGACTGAACAGTACTTAATACAAATAAAAAACCTTAAGCTATCGCCTAACCGAAATACCCCCCTCCTTATTCTTGGGCTTTGCCCTACACTGAATTGAAGAAGGGGAATTTTTCCTGAATATGTTAAATATAGAAAATTATGCTATTTATTACCAATTATTAAATCAAAAAATATTACTTCTAGGGAAAAATTAGCTATTTTCATAAAAAAGTTGGGAAACGTTTAAAATCAACAAAATTCAATTTTTTACTATGTTTTCTGACATTATTTCTTAATTTTTTTAGAAAAAAGTAAGATTTGTATTCATGATTTTGAAAAACGTTGATTTTATAGGGTACAAATAACCCAATTGACTGCCTGTCGAAAATTCTCAATAATCTGAATATAAGGATAACTCCTTAAGTTAAATTTGAAAGGGTGTATTGTATTTGAAGAGTCATTTTGTAGTGCCACTGAAAGTTGTTTCTACAAGTTTTATAGCAGCTAGTTTGCTATTTTCTAGTCACACATTTGCTTCGGTTGATTCAACTTCTCAAGTTGGCAACTCATACGTAGAACAGTATTTAAAAAATCTAACAAAAGAGGATCGAAATCGCGTACATAATGGTGTTGAAACGACAGATCCAGAAAAATATTTAGCACCTAAGCTTAATACAACTAGTCATAATCCAGTAAACATCATTGTTCAATTTGCTCAAGACCCTGCTAAAACAGATGTTAAGAAAAACGAAGAAAACGGAATTGAAGTCTCTTTAGATGAGGCAAAAAATAAAGTAGAAAAATCTCATCAAAATTTCAAACAAAAAATTGGACAAGCAAAAAAAGCCATACCTTCAATTAAAATTCGTAAAGAGTACCGTCAAGCATTTAATGGTGTTGCGATGACTGTTCCAGCTAATGAAGTACATAATATTCTTGCGATGGATGAGGTAAAAGCAATATTTGAAGATAAAGTAATCAAAGTTGACCCATCGCCTTCAGAAAAACAAACAACAAAATCAACTACTCATTCTCCAGCAGTAGATAGTACAGAAAATATAGGAGCAACAACACTTCATGAGGAAGGTGTTACCGGTAAAGGTGTCAAGGTTGCTGTACTCGATACAGGGATTGATTATCATCATCCAGATTTAAAAGATGTTTATAAAGGCGGATATGATTTCGTAAATAACGATTCTGATCCAATGGAAACTACTTATGATGATTGGAAAAAATCTGGAGAACCCCAAATCAGTCCATTAGGTGGATCTACCTATTATACTTCCCACGGAACTCACGTATCTGGAACAATTGCTGGGCAAGGTAAAAATAAAACTGATTATGCCGTCACCGGAGTTGCACCTGGAGTTGATCTTTATGCATACAAAGTGCTTGGCCCATATGGATCTGGATTTTCAAGTAACATCATCGCTGGAATTGAAAAAGCAGTAGAAGACGGAATGGATGTTATTAATCTATCATTAGGTTCAGATTATAATGATCCACTTGATCCAAATGCAATCGCAATAAATAATGCTGTACTAGCTGGAACAACTGCTGTTATTGCAGCTGGTAACTCTGGAAGTGATTTATATTCACTTGGTTCACCTGGTACTTCTCCACTAGCTTTAACAGTTGGTGCAAGTGATTTTTCTATGACCATCCCTACTGCTACTGGTACGGTTAGTTCAGCTAATGATCTATCACTTTCGAATTTAAGACTTCTAGCAAAGAGCTATGATGATGATTTAAATACTTTAAAAGATCAATCCCTACCTATCGTTTTTGTTGGACTTGGAAATAGTGAAAGTGATTACAACGGCAAGGATGTTAATGGGAAAATTGCACTAATTGAGCGTGGAGTCCTAAGCTTAAATGAAAAAGTAATGCTTGCTAAGAAACATGGAGCAAAAGCAGTTTTAATGTATAATAATAACCCAACAGAAGGCCAAATTCCTCATTATCTTGGAAACGGCTTTGACTTTATTCCTTCATTCACTCTTACAAATGAACAAGGATTAAACGTTTTAGAGAAAGTAAAACAAGGTAATGCCACATTTACTTTAAACTCAATTGGTGAGATGAAAACTAGCGGAGATACATTAGCTGACTTTAGTTCTCGTGGTCCTTCAAACAGATATTATGATATTAAACCGGAAGTGATCGCACCAGGTGTTGCTGTATTCTCAAGTGTACCAGCTTATGAAAACGGTCCGAATCATCTAACCGATTATACGAATGCATATATGAGTGCATCTGGAACATCTATGGCTACTCCACACGTAGCTGGAGCTTGTGCCCTTCTTCTACAAGAACATCCAGAATACAAACCAGAAGATGTTAAAGCCGCCTTAATGAATACAGCTGATCCGCTACAAAAAGATTATAGTGTATTTGAAGTAGGTGCTGGAAGAATTGATGTTTATGAGGCAGTTCATTCTGATTTGCATATTAAAGTATTAGATAAAACGATCAGTACAAAAAATGACCAAGATATCACCATTCCAGACGTAACAGGCGCATTAAGCTTTGGTCCACAAGTAACTGCAGGTAAGGAAAAAACGGACACTCGAGTGGTTTCTATTTCGAATACAAGTAACAAAAAGAAAACATTCTCTGTTCAAGTTAAATTTAACCAAAATGTAAAAGGTGCAAAAGATGCACAAGCAAATCATGTGACGATTGATCTCCCGGATAAGATTACAATGAATGCCAATAAAACAATTAAAATTAAACCAATGATTCATATCCCTGCATCTGCAGAGTTTGGTAATTACGAAGGATATATTTATATTACAAACAGTAGTAATCCGAATGAAATTTATCAAATACCATTTGGATTCAAGCATTTACAAGAAGGAATTAATAAAATCAATGTGTATGCAGACGCCTTCACAACGCGTCGTGATTTAAATCATAGTTTCCCATCTGGAACGGGCATTGAATTCTCCTTAAATAGCCCGATGGAAACTGTAGATTTTATTTTAAAAGATGCGAAGACTGGTAAAGAACTAGGTTTAGTTGATGCATATCAAGGTCTTTTTACAGAAGATTTTATGTTTGAAACTGAATACGGATTTAATGGACTTTATAATGCATTTACGGGGCATAAGGATCATCCGATTTCTTATTCAAAAAGGCTTGCTCCTCCAGGAAAATATGAATTAGAACTAATCGCAACAAACCGAGAAGGTAAAACATTTAAAAAATCTGATGTATTTTATATCGAAAATTCTAACCCTATTGTAAAAATGCAACAACCAGGTGGAGTTTACGAAGTAACCGGGGACGGTATGACTGTAAAAGGTAACATCTATGACCAACAAGTAGATATTATGAATCGAAATGGATTTAATTGGGATCAGTCTTCTAATTTGGTTAACTTAATGAATAAAACCAAATACTCTTCAACACCTTTAGCAATTGAAAAAAATGGTGACTTTGAATTTAAAACTAGTCTTTTAGACAGTAAAGATGTAACAAAAATCACCTTAGATGCATTTGACTACGCAGGAAACGGTATGCAGGATCACCCTGATTTCTCATACACACTAGTTAAAAAAGGACTACCATACGCAAAATTAGTTGCTAACAAAAATGACGTAAAATATGGTGAAAACGTAACCCTTTCACTTAGTGCAAATAATATTAAAGATTTAACAGGTGGAGAATTTACATTATCATTCCCTTCTACGGTATATGACATTGCAAATGTATCTTTAAATAAGGATTATGTTTCTTATGCTAAGTCAAATGGTTTAAATGCTGATCTTAAAATAATTGAGCAAACGGCAAGTAAAATTACACTTAATACACATTTAACTGGCGATTCAATCCAGCCGATCCAAACGAATATGCCATTAATCGATATTACATTTAAAGTGAAGGAAAAACCTATTAACTATGTTAAATGGATTCAAACGATTGATCTCACAAAATCTACTGCATTCTCTTTAAATCAAGCACCTGCAACAATTGAAGGTTTTGGTCAAGGAATAAATATTGTTCCAACATACTCTCAACTTGAAGGTGGTATTCTTGCTGATGGATTCCTAGACGATTGGGGTATTTGGTTAGACTACAAAAAAGATTTTTCGAAAGCAGGCATGAGTTTAACATTAGTTTCTAAAAATGGAAAGACATATACAGGAGAATTTAACAGCAGCGCACGTTACTTTGTTAAAAATCTTCCAGCTTCAGATGAAGATTACGATTTAACAGTCAAAATACCAGGACATTTCGATCGACACGTAACAGTGAACGATTTATATGATCTAGCGAATGGTGAAACGGTAGGTCGCTTATCTTACATTTTATATGCACCTGTTATGGGTGGGGATGTAAATAACGATGATGTCATCGATGTATTAGATGCAGATTATATTAAAACATACTGGGGCACTAACAAGCGTGCAGCTGATATCAATTTCGATGGAATTGTTGACGATAAGGATATGAGTTTCGTACAAAAGAATTATTTAACTCCAAACCCTGATGTCCAAGACGTTCCAAAAGGTAAAAAGAAAATTAAAGGTCAAACTTTAGAAGATATTTTGAAGGATTTAAACATTCAATAATCAACTTGATAGAATAATAGAAAACGTCGGATCTATAGACCCGACGTTTTTCTTTTCTTATTGCTCAGCTAATTGATCGATTCCCTTATTCGTTGACATACTATTTCTTGTAATAAGACTAACAGCAACCATTACTAGCGCATTAATAATTAATGCAATAATCCCTACATTTAAGTCTTTCACTAACTGTGGAAAGTGTGGAAACGCTTGAGCAAATGTCTTTTCACCTAAATCAAAAATTGAAACAATAACACCACCAAATATGATTCCAGTTATAGCGCCTTGCTTTGTTACAAAGTTCTTTTTCATTAAACTTAAGAAAAATGGTGGAGCTAGCTGCGTTATAAAATTATACGCCACAATTGCAATACTAAATAATGAGCTACCACCTTTAAAAGTAAAATATAAACCAATTAAAGTAATAAAAGGAACAATTAATTTGATTAGTTTTGTAATATGTTCTTCTGATTTAGCAGGGGCTATTACTTGGTATATATTTTTAACGAATAATGTGGATATTACCATTAGAATCAAAGAAGCAGGTACTAATGCAGCTAATACCCCTGTTCCACCTATTAAACCGACGAACCATGGATCAAAAGTCTTTTTCGAAAGAAGTAATAAAATTTTGTCACTATCACTTCCTTGTACCCCTTTAATTTGTAAGATTGCTGCAAAGCCCACGAAAAAAGCAAATAATAAAATTAACTGATATAAAGGCATTATAATTGCGTTTTTTCTTAAAACCTTTGCATTTTTCGCTGCAAAAATAGGAGGAAATGAGTGAGGCCACATATACATCCCAATCCCACTTAATATAATAGTAGAAATATACCAAGTTAAATTCATCCCATGTTCTGGTAGAATTGTAAAGTTTGGCTTTGCTTGTTCAATAGCCTGATACATCGGCTTAATACCGCCATAAAAATGAATCGGAAAATAAATACCTAAAAATAAAATGATAGCAAGAATTAAAATATCCTTTAAAACAGAAGTCCATGCTGAACCATGAATTCCTGATAACATGACGAATAAAGTAACTCCGCATGCGCCAAATAAAATAGCCATTTTTGAAGAAATAACCCCATACGATGTAATCTCAACGATATAGCCTAAGCCTTTAAATTGTAATACTAAATAGCAAAATAAAGCTACGATTCCAACTATAGCAACAAGTACTCCAAGTATCGGACTACCATATTTCTTCGCCATAAAATCTGACTGAGAAATGAGTTTATGTTTTTTAGAGTATTTCCAAATCTCAGGAAAAGCCCAATAAGATATAATTGATGCAATACAGCCGTAGGATACGATACTAAATATGGAACCACCTTCACCGTATGCTGAGCCACTTGCACCTAAAAAGGTAAAGGTTGTATACATTTCGCCAGCTGATAATAAAAAGATGAAAAGCGTTCCCATTCCCCGTCCACCAACGGACCATTGTTCTAAGTTCATTTCTTTACCTTTTTTTGACCATATTCCAATAATGATGGAAACAGCGAAAAATAAGAATATAAATAATGTTCCTGTATTCATTCTATTTCCTCCTCTTTATTCGCAGGATCAAATAAATAGATTAAACCTAAAAATACAGTAGTAAGAAGTGACCATAGTACAATTGAGAAATGGAAAAATGGCATACCAAGTATGTAGGGAGTAACTTTATTTGAAAACAACGCACCTATTACAAAACCCATAACCGGAATAAAACCAAGTAAATAGATTTTTTTCATACTCTACTCTCCTTCTTTTTTAATGATTTAAAATGTTCATTGCGCCTTGGACAAATATCTTTATTCCATCTTTTAAAGCTCTCTCATCAATATTAAATTTAGGATGATGGTGTGGAAATACGATCCCCTCTGCCTCATTTCTTGCACCTACAAAAAAATAAGTCCCTGGAACTTCATGAAGGAATGCTGAAAAATCTTCACTTCCCATTATTGGTTTCATTAATTCACGATTTTCTTCTCCAACTATTTCACAAACCGTTTTGTCTATTAAACTAGTTACTTCATTATCATTAATGACCGGTGAGTACCCGAAATGGTATTCGATCTCGTATTTAGCTCCATGAGCATCGGTAATACCTTCTACTATTTGCTCGATCAACTTCGGTATATTCTTGCGAACTTCGTGATTAAAGCTCCGAACAGAACCACCAATCTTAACAATACTTGGTATAATATTAACCGCTGTACCACCATTAAATTGTGTAACTGAAATGACAGCTGTATCAATTGGATCAATCTTCCTTGAGATAATATGCTGTATGTTTGTTACAACTTGAGAACCAATCAGAATTGGATCAATTGTTTCATTTGGCAAAGAAGCATGGCCACCTTCGCCAATAATTGTGATTTTAAACATGTCCGCACCTGCCATAATTGGACCATAATTTAATCCAATTTTTCCGGTTTCCAAATTGCTTACTAGATGTGCTCCAATAATCAGATCAACTCCATCAAGCACTCCTGCATTTACCATCTCAATTGCACCACCAGGTGGTACTTCTTCTGCGTGTTGAAAAATAAATCGTATCTCACCTTTTATCTTTTCTTTAAAACTACAAAGGAGTTTCGCAGCTCCTAATAGCATCGCCGTGTGTCCATCATGACCACATGCATGCATTATGCCATCCTTCTTAGAACGAAATTCAATCTCATTTTCTTCTTGTATTGGAAGTGCATCCATATCTGCTCTGATTGCAAGCACCTTTCCTGGAGCATTTCCTTTTAGTCTAGCAACTATGCTAGTCTTCGTTGGTCTAGAAATTTCTAAATCTCCAAATGATTTTAGTTTGTCATACACAAATTGAGCAGTATTTTCTTCTTGGAAAGATAATTCAGGGTTTTCATGTAAATACCTTCTCCATCCAATTACTTCATCATTAATCGAACTTACTACATCATCTAATATTAATTCAGAAAAAATATTATACTTCATCACTGTACCTCCATGAGAATTTTAATTTTATTTTAAGGAATATTTACGGTCTTTTTCCTTATATATGATTTTATAACTTGAAAACAGTTTCCACAATATATTTTTGTTAAAAATTCAAAATATTTATGAAATTATACACAAAAAAATAAACACTCCAAATTTGAAATGTTTATTTTAAGCGATATATTTTACTAGGTCTCCCTCGGTAAGACAGGGATTCCTCTCCTATACATTCTAGTAATTCCACTTCACATAAATCTGCCACAATACGTCTAGCATTTCGTTCAGTCATATTAAGCTGCTCAGCTAAACTTTTTGTTGTAAAATCATTCCACCCCATTCTCTTAATAAGGTTTTCAACTTTATGAAATGTCTTTACACTAATATTTCCTAGTTTAAGCTTTTGCAGCAACTCTTGGTCATCTGTTCGATAAGCATATGTAATCTCTTCTACACTACCAAGTGACTCAATGATTTCACCGTTTTCTTGCACAATTAATATTTTACGATCATTCAATTCTTTTGATTGTTGTATTGATTCAATCGCATTTTTCTCTGCAGAAAAAACAGTCTCACCAAATCCAATCCCAACAGAAACGATCGAATCAGTTTCTAATGATAACTGCTCAATTGTATTTTCTAACATATTAATCTCTCTTTCAATTGCACCTCTAGAACTATAAATTAAATATTTCCCATATCCTTTTTCAATCAAAGAACCATTTAATTGTTCGCAAAGTGTTAGAAGTACATTCTTGATACGAAGTTCGATATGCTGTAAATGATAAGGCGATTTTGATTTCCTTATTATACTCTCAAAATTCTCTATTTCAACCAACTCTACTCCAATTTGAGATTCTTTAAAATAAAGCCCTTTTACTTTCTCGATTATTAGCTTTAATGTATGTAGAATATCCACTTTACTAGTTGAAATCCATTCGACTGGAATTTCACGTTTTTTTAGTTCCTGAAATATAGATGGAAAGTTGGTTAAAACACCTTCAGTTTTATTTGCGTTCCATAATTGAAGGTGAAATTGTAATATTTCCTCCAAATTAATTTCTTCTTCATCAAACTTTTTTATAAAAAGCTGATCAAATGGTTTATTCAACTGCTCTAATGCATCGTCTAATAAATTAGAATATGTTGGCATATCTACGCTTAATTGTCTAATTAATCGACCATTAAGATACATAATATTTAACAGACTTTTATAAACAGAAGACTCTGTATGAGGAACATACAATAATTTTTCATAGGAATATAGCGTTTTTTTTGCAATATTATATGGTAATTGTCCTGAAAAAAGCCAGACGTCAACATCTCGATCATGTTTCTTTATAATCTCTTTCGTTTCCGCAGGCTCATCATATGCAAATGGGAAAAATTCTAATTCCTTTTCATATTCTTTAGAAAAACTTAAAATTCGTTCTAAAGACCACTCTGGGCCGATCAGTCCAATACGATACATTATTACACCTACCAATTACTCTAAAATTTATATGGACTATGATTTTTAATTTTATCTAGTACTTTATATGCTTATTATCATCTTAACAGTATTTCACTCGAAATGACCATGTTATTTACATACAGTTAAATAAAAAAACTTTTCATCAAGGCGTTTCTTGATGAAAAGTCTTTTTATTTCCTAAACATTAAAACGAACTTAAAAAATTCTTCATTTCATTAATTAACTCTTTGGGAGCCTCATACATGCTCATATGTCCAGCACTGTTTAAAGTAACCGTTTTAATATTTTCTTTTTTGACTGAAAAAGTCTTTTCAGGTGGAATGATCTGATCGTCTTTACCTGCCAGTAAAAGTACAGGTAAATTTGTATCGTTCAGTATATGGTTGCGATCGGGTCTATTTTTCATGCTTATTAAGGCATTAACCGTGCCATCTACAGTAGTTTTATATCCTATTTGCTTTGCTAAATCTATTTCTTTACTATTCGTTTGTATATTCTTTGGAGAGAAAAGTTTAGGAATTAATCCATCTACAACGTTTTTCACTCCTTCATTTTTCACTTTTTCACTAGTAGCTACTCTAGCTTTTTTTGCTTCTTCACTATCCGGATAAGCAGTCGAGTGGATTAATGAAAATCCATCTAAATAATTAGAATATCTTTGTGCAAATGCAAGTGTAATATAGCCTCCTAACGAGTGGCCAAACATTGTTACTTGCTGAATGTTTAATTGATCTAAGAAATCTTTTATCACATCTGCATAATCTTCTATTGTATGCTCTTTACTAATAGCTGTAGAATCTCCATGCCCAGGTAAATCAATAGCGATCACACGATAATCTTCAGATAGCTTTGGAACTACTTTTTCCCAATATGCATGACTTCCCATAAAACCATGAATTAAAACGATTGGCTTTCCTTTTCCTTGGTCCTTATAAGCAATTGTTAAATTTTCAAGTTCGACTTTACTATTAATGATCATTCAACTCCATTCGGGAATATTAATATGAGACTATTTTTCATTTACTAAATACAACATACTTTTATTATATAAACTAACATAAAAGAATCTTATGAACAAAACTCTACACCTTATTATTTTTCCTTTCTTTCCTTTTATTAATCTTAAAATAGAATAGGAGTGTCCCTAAAATGAGAGACACCCCTATTTACGTTATTACTATTTATCTACTTTCTTTTTTTTACAACATCAATTTTTTTGGTCATTATTTTTCTTTATAAATAAGTAAGCCACAGATAAAACAATTAACCACGGTATTCCGAATTGAAGCATAATTTTAAAGCCAGTAAACCATGAAGTAATGGTAAGTCCCAACAATAAAATCGCTCCTAAAATTGTGAAGTAAGGAAAACCAATCATTTTTACTGGTAATTTTCGCCCACCTGATTTTTCCCATTTCCTTCTAAAAAATAAATGTGAAATAAAAATTGACATCCAAGTAAAGATCGCACCAAACATTGAAATCCCCATCATAAACGCATATGAAGAATCTGGTAATACTGCATTTACGATTCCAGCAACTACTATACCAATGGTTGAAACTGCAAGAGCATTTACTGGAACACCTTTTTTACTTACTTTTCCTAAAATGTTTGGTGCATGATTAGTTTTTGATAGTGAATAAACCATGCGAGTTGATGCATATAATTGGCTATTCATCGCTGATAAAGCTGCCGTTAAAATAATAAAGTTCATAAGGCCAGATGCAAAAGGTATGTTTAATATTTCCATGACCTTTACGAATGGACTTTCATCTACCCCGGCCGATTTCCAAGGAACGATAATCAGCATGATCCCGATCGTTAATACATAAAAAATTGATAAACGAAAAACTGTTGCTTTAAGAGCTTTTGGAACAGCAATATCAGGCTCCTTTGCTTCACCCGCTGTAACAGCGATTATTTCAGTTCCTAGAAAACTAAATAACGAAATAAAGACAGCTACCCACATGCCCCACCATCCAAATGGCATAAATCCACCATCATTTGTTAAGTTCTCTACACCAATATTTGAATGACTAGATTCTCCAAACAAGACATACGTCCCAAGTAGGATAAATCCAACAATTGCACTTACTTTAATCATTGAAAACCAATACTCAAATGTAGCAAATGTATTAACACTAGTAGCATTTATATAGATTAAGACTGCTGCAAAAAAGGCAATCCAAACGATTCCAGGTACAGTTGGAAACCAATATTTCATATAAACTGCAATTGCACTTACTTCTACTCCAACAGCAAGTACTTGTGCCACCCAATATGAATAACGAACAAGATAGCCCGCCATAGGATGAATATATTTTTCGGCAATTGTTCCAAACGAACCGCTAGTAGGATGTGCAACAGTCATTTCAGCTAAGCACCCCATAAGCAGTAAAACGATGAATGCTCCGACTGCATAACTGAGTAATACACTTGGACCAGCTGTTTTAATTGCTAATCCACTTCCTAGGAATAACCCCGTTCCAATCGCACAACCCATTGCAATCATCGTTAGTTGACTTGTTTTCAATTCTCTTTTTAAGCCTTTTTCTCTCTCGTTTTCAATTTTTTTATTTGCGGTGGATTTCTTCATAACTCATCCCCTTGTCCTTTTAGATAGCGAACTAAACTTACGCCACAACTTCACGCTCATTTATAAATTTTTCATATTGCTTTTCAGTCATGATTTTCTTAAGTGTTTGTACTACTTTCCATACTTCCTCGTAAGAAGTATAAAGTGCAACTGGTGCAAGACGAATAATATTTGGAGCTCTGAAATCTGGAATAATATTGTTTTCTTTCAAAGACTTACAAATACGTGCTGCTTCTTCATGCTCTAAACTAACATGTCCGCCTCGTCTCGCATCTTCTCTAGGAGATCCAATGTAAAACCCCATATCTGGTAATTCTTGTTCAATACAATCCATTAAAAATTGATTTAATCGAAGTGATTTTTCTCGAATCGCATCAATTCCAGCTTCTGTAAAAATCTCCAAAGATCCGATTAATGGTGCACAGCTTAATACATGAGGTGTACCGATTTGATAAGCTCCAGCAGTTTCTGCAGGAGTTAGAGTGTGTTCCATATCAAATTGCTTATCTTTTCTAGAACCAAACCACCCTGCAAGCCCAGGCAATGCACCAAAATGTTTGCGATTAACAAATAATCCACCTACACCACCTGGTCCTCCATTTAAATGTTTATAATTACACCAGTAGGCAAAATCCACATCCCACTCACTAAAAGAATGTGGGATTGATCCAACTGAATGGCAACCATCAAAACCGATTAATATTCCTCGTTTATGAGCTTCTTCGGTTAATCGCTTCATGTCTAAAATTTGACCACTGCGGTATAAAACCGTTGGTAAAATTATCAGAGCAATTTCTTCCGTCATTGCATTAATAATATCATCCTCATCTAAATAACGTCCATCTTTACTTTTTACGCAAATAAGATCTACCTCAGGATCTAATCCGTGAATACGGAGTTGACTTTGAAGGGCATATATATCTGATGGGAATGTAAGTTCATCAGCTAATATCTTTTTTCTATTCCCCTTTGGTTGGAAAAAAGTAGCTACTAACTGGTGTAAATTAACCGTAGTGGAACCGGTTACAATTACCTCCTCTGATGAAGCACCGACTAACGGAGCTAATTTTTCTCCTAATTTTTCAGCCATGAAAAACCATGGATGATGTCCATTTGTCCAACCATCTATTCCATAGTTCTTCCAATCTTCCAATGATTCTAGTAAAGTACGTTCAGCCCTTTTAGAAAGTAGACCTAATGAATTACCATCCATATAGATTGAATCAGGATTCAAGTAAAACTCATCTCTAAACTCTCTAAGTGAATCAAGACGATCCATTTTTTTAGCGTACTCTAGTGTTGTTTCCGTAACTTTCGTATTCATACTGTTCCTCCTCTATTAATCTACTAATTAAATTGATTGTGAAAAAATCATATCAAAATAACTGACACGATGTCAATGACATGATGTCTAATTTTCTGATAATATAAAATATAGTTTTTCTGGCATTCTTCCATTTTCATTCATTTAGCTATATGCTAGAAGTAATATATTTTGGAGGATTGTAGTATGAGTAATGACAAAGTAGAATCTAAGCGTCAATTACGTTCATTAATGACTAGACAAAAACTACTAGAAGCTGCTAGAGAAGTCTTTCTTGAAGAAGGATTTCAAAAAGCTACTATCACACAAATGATCAAAAAAGCAGATATCGGTTATGGAACAGCATATGTACACTTTAAAGGCAAAGAAGAGCTTTTAATTGTGTTAATGGAAAATGTAATGGAAAGGTTCTATGAAATTGCAGAAACTCACTTTTTTCCAGAAACGAAAGAATCCGCTGAATCGATTATTTATAAACAAGCTACTTCTTTTCTAAAAATGGCAGAAGATGAGCGAAATATGATGCAAATTTTTGAACAGGCCATCGGAGTATCTGAAATCATCTCAAACAAATGGAAAACAATTCGTGAAAAGTTTATTGACCGCATTTCACTCGATATTTCTTATGCTCAAGAAACTGGAATAGCAAGAAAAGAGTTAAATCATGAAATAGTCGCGCGTGCCTGGTTCTTTACAAATGAGATGTACTTATGGGAAATCGTTCGAAATGAACAACAATATACGATCGAAGAAATTGCAAAAACAATCACATCTCTTTATACAACTGGCCTTTATTAAAAACCTAATAAAAAAGCTCAAACTTTCACTTCTAAAGTTTGAGCTCTTTTTGCATTCTATTTTGAATTAGCACGACAATACATTTCTCTTAATTTAAACTTTTGGACTTTCCCAGAAGCATTTCGAGGAAGCTGATCAATAAATTCTACTACTCTAGGAATCTTATAACCTGCCATTCTTTCTCGGCAAAAAGATTGAATCTCCTCTAGTGATAGTTGTTTTCCTGTTTTTAATACGACAATCGCTGTTACAACCTCTCCCCATTTAGCATTAGGCGTACCGATCACTGCAGCTTCCAAAATAGATTGATGCTCATATAAGGCATTTTCAATTTCAACTGAATATATATTTTCTCCACCAGAAATCAACATATCCTTACTACGGTCCACTAACGTAATATATCCTTTTTCATCTACTACAGCTAGATCTCCCGTATATAACCAACCATCTTTAATCGTGTCTGCTGTTTCTTTCGGCTTTTTATAATATTCCTTCATAATTGTTTCACCTTTTAAGATCAATTCACCAACTTCACCAGGTAAAACTTCTTCATCTTGCTTATTAACTACTTTAATAATTGTATAGAGTAAAGGTGTTTTTCCTGATTTTCCTAAATGTTGTTCATGATCCTCTGGTGAAAGATAAAACCCTGTAGGCCCCCCTTCTGTTAATCCACATAAGCTGAAAAATTGATTTGTATTAAATAATTTCATACTTTTCATTAAGATTTCAGGAGGCATAGGAGCTGCACCGTATGCACATCTTTTGATTGAGGATAGATCATATTGGTCAGCATTTGGTACTTGCTGTAAATAGTTATACATTGTAGGAACACCAAAAAATAAAGTAATTTTATATTTTTCGATATCCTTTAAAACATTTACCGGGTTAAATTCTCGATGAATAATATTTGTCATACCTAAATATAAACCTGGTAATAAAAAAATGACGAGTTGAGCACAATGGAATAAAGGAGCAACATGTAAAAGCCGATCCTGACAGCTTTGCCCCATTACAGCGCTCAATCCATTTATGAGCTTTTCAATTCGTTTATAGTCAAAAAGCGCACCCTTTGGTTGTCCAGTCGTACCTGAAGTATATAGTAAATGAAAATCATCGTCTTCTGAAATCTTTACTCGGGGATCTTCTTCAATCTGTGACATCACATCAAAGAAGCTTAAACAATTCGGCGATGAAGCTAAAGGAGCAGTAATAATCTTTTTTACGTTCGATGAAGATTTTGAAGCATCTAAAACGACTTTTTCTAGTTCTGAATCACATACAACAATCACACTATCCGACTGTTCTAAAATATATTCAACTTCTCGAGAAACAAGGCGGAAGTTAATCGGAACGACAACAGCACCTACTTTAACCGCAGCGCAATAACTAATTACAAACAAGTCAGAATTTGCCATCATTAGAGCTAGTTTTTCACCTTTTTTTAAACCTAGTTTCTGTAATCCCCAAGCAAAACGATTAACCACTTTATTGAATTCCATGTATGTGTATGTACGGTCTTGATAGACTAATGCTAATTTATCTGGGTGCCTTTGTGCGTTTAACGATAATACATTTCCAAAACTCATTTGCTTACCCCCACATTAACTAATTTTAGATTTAATCAGTTGACCTAATAACTCCTTTTTCAACGAATTGATTAATTGTTTGATCATCATATCCTAAATTTAATAAAACCTCTTTTGTATTTGTTCCTGGTTTTACACCAACGTGTTGATAGATCGGTTTAAACACTGAAGATTTAAAAGGTGAACCAATTTGCAATTGATTTGTACCATCACTCCTTTGAACGTTTACTAAAAGCCCCCTTTCTTTAATTTGGGCATGTTCACATGCTTCTTCAAAAGTTAAAACAGGCTCAACACATGCATCAAATTTACTAAAAATTTCTTTTAACTCATTAAATGTTTTCCTACTAAATGCAAGCTTTACTTTATTTTTAAATAAATCGATTTCATCCTTCTCTTCACTAAAAGAATAAGGAAGAAACGGCATGATTTCTAATGCCTCACATAGCTGTTTTCGAAATGAAGGTTCAAGACTACCAACAGAAAAAAATCGCCCATCTGCTGTTTCGTAATAATCATAAAACACGCCTCCATTTAAAAGATGTTCCTCTGGCTTTGGATTAATTTTTTGCGTTAACCAGCCAGAACCCATTAAAGATTGCAATGAAAAAGTACAATCTGTCATGCTAATATCAATCCACTGCCCATCTCCGGTTTGCTGGCGATGAATGACAGCCGATAAAATACCAATAATCGCATGTAGCGATCCACCTACTTGGTCTGCAACTTGGATTCCCATCGGAACTGGACGCTCATTCTTTCTTGTTGAATAACTCAAAACACCAGTTACTGAAAGATAGTTATTATCATGTCCTGCTCGGTTTCGATACGGACCTGTTTGACCATAGCCAGTAATTGAACAATAAATTAGTTTCGAATTTATTTTCTTTAATTGTTCATAGCTTAATCCAAGCTTTTCCATAACTCCTGGTCGAAATTGCTCAATAACAATATCGAACTCCTTTACTAGCTTATAAATTATTTCAGTGCCTTCTTCGCTTTTTAAATCAAGGGTAATAGATTTTTTAGAACGATTAATTGTGTGATGTGCTGCAGATTGCTCCCCATCAAATGGAGGTGAAGTTTGTAATAAGTCGGGATGATATGGAGATTCGATTCGTAATACTTCTGCACCTAAATCCGCTAGCATCATCGTTGCATAGGGACCTGGTAAAAGACGAGTAAAATCCAGAATTTTCAATTTATTTAACATATAGTAAACCTACGATTCAATATGATTCCTCCCTCCATCTCTATACTGTCTCTTTGTAATTATTCTAGATTAATTGGGATCTCTCCTTTTTTACTAACTTAAATAAATTCACGACTAAGTTGTGGAAAATTATATTAGACGAAATTTTGCAAGTAGTATTGGACAAATTTACACTTTTTGAATATTTATTAAAATCTTACAATAAATATATTGTGTTAAATATTTCTTAGCTTATTTAAAATTAGTAATTGTAAATTTCGTGCATTCAGGGAGTTAAACTATGTATCATACAAACACTTATCCAAACGATATTATCGTTATCGAACCTCAAAAAAAACGATGAGTTCGAAGTGAATTGCGATTAATAAATATATACAATAAAACGCAAAAATGAACCGGTCAGAAATGGTCGGTTCATTTTTTACAAGTTACATCACAAGAGATACCTTGCTTTAAAAAACACTAAAAGTGATTTTTAATCACGCATTGCTCCTGCCTCACGAGAAGTCATTGCTCCTTGGCCATGGCTTACATCATTTTGAATTTGCTGTTTTACTTTTTGTGGATTAGTTCTTGATTTCATATTACTTCCCATATTCCCTTTACTTTGCTGATTTTGCGGCATAAAATCCCTCCTAATATTATTGTTAAACAATCATATTATTTACTAAAACACTTCGCATATCCGACAAAATTGACTAATTTCAAATTAAAAAGGTAGCAATAGCTAATCCTTTTTTCGAGCAAAAAATAAGAATCTTTTATAAATAATAGTTTGACTATTCAGATTTAACAAACTATAATCAAGTTAAACTAACTACCGATAGTTAATAACCGGAATTAAAAATTAGGAGATGATTTTGATGAAATATCCACTTTCCCCTGATGTAAAACCTGAGTTTTGTACAACTGGAACATTTATGAGACTACCTTCTGCAAGAGAAAATGCGAAAATAGCAATCGTTGGCATGCCTTTTGATACTGCAGCCTCATTTCGTGTTGGTGCGCGATTTGCTCCTCAAGCAATCCGACAAGCTTCTATGACTTTATTCCCATATCATCCGATTCATAAGGTATATCCATTTGACGACAGCAATGCCATCGATATTGGAGATGTATCCGTTATTCCTCATAATATCCATCGAAGCTATAAACTAATGGAAGATGCTATGTTTGAATTAATGGATGGTCATATTATCCCAATTGGTTTAGGTGGTGACCACTCGATTACTTTAGCAAACCTACGAGCTGCAGCTAAAAAATATGGCCCAGTTGCGATGATTCACTTTGATTCGCATACTGACACATGGGATACTTATTACGATGAAAAATATTGGCATGGTTCACCTTTTATCCGAGCACACGAAGAAGGACTTCTAATTCCAAATAAAGTATTCCAATTAGGAATTCGAGGCACCTTGAATCATCCAGGAGACATAGATGCAAGCCATGAACTTGGTTACAATGTTATTACTACACCGGAAATGTATGAACGTGGTTTTGAAGGTATATTAAAAGAAATGAAAGAAGTTATTGGAGATACTCCATGTTTCCTAACTTTTGATATTGATTTCGTCGATCCTTCTTGTGCACCAGGAACTGGTACTCTTGAAGTTGGCGGATACAATAGTATGGAAACATTAAAAATGATCCGCTCACTAACTGATTTCAATTTTATTGGATTTGATATCGTTGAAGTACTACCATCCTATGATCCAACTCAAATCACATCACTATTAGCTGCAACACTAGTCCATGAATTTGCTAGTTTAGCTACATTACAAATTAAGAAAGAAAAATAAAAAGTAATTTAAAAAGCTCTGTTTCTTTTAGACAGAGCTTTTTTCGAAGTATTGAACTATCACATTGTCATGGGATTATGAATATGAAAACTATTTGTAGATTTATTTTTTTCATGAACCCTTTATGAGGAAGGATTAAGCAGATTTTCACCTTTTTCCTTCCTTATGAACCTATATGAGGAAGTGTCAACCAGTTTTTCGCTTTCTCTTTCCTCATGGCATCCTTAGAAATACTCCACCATAGTTCTCAAACAAAAGAAACAATGGTCTTTCTCCTCTAAACAAAGCTTTTTTACAAGAAATCTAAACAATATTTAGACTTCACAAAGATTCCAGTTTATAATCTAGCTAACAAGAGTTAGTTTCGGAGGATGAAGATGACAAAGGATAAAATTATTGCAGCAGCACTTGCCCTGTTTTCAAAAAATGGCTATGAAGGTACAAGTTTAACTGAAATTGCTAAAGCAGTTGGCATTCAAAAACCATCTATATATAATCATTTTAAAAGTAAAGAAGAAATCTTTCTTACAATTTATGAGAACATTTTATGGCTTCATGTTAAAAAAGTTGATGAACTGATGGGAGAAATAAGAGGTCTATCTGCGAAGGAACAACTTTACCAAATTCTAAATTTAACATTTGAATATTATATTGAGTACGAGGAGCAATCTACTTTCGTGAATCGCGCTGTATTTTTTTCGCCAGAACCATTAAAGGAGCAATTACATACACAGTTCATGGAATCTGAGGAAGCAATGTCGACTATTTTAAGATCAGTGATTGATAAAGGGATTAAAAATGGTGAAATTCGAGCAGGGAATATTGAAGATTTTGTGATGTCTTATTATTGCTTAATTGACGGCATCTTTATTGAACTGTCTTATTATGGGGCTGAAAAGATGAAGCCAAGGATTTCAAATATATGGAGAAATTTTTGGTACGGTTTTAAAAGTGAATAAACAAAAAAGGCGTTCGATTACTCGAATGCCTTTTTTGTTTTTACTGATTTGAAGTTAATTCAGATCTGAATTGCTGTACAATCTCTGGCGCTGCTGGTGCTGCTGGTTTGTAATAACCTTTTTGAAGTGCATAATTGTACAATGTACGTTGACGTGCTTCATCTTGATTGCGTAATTGAATTAATGTTTGTCTGAGTTCAGGATTGTTTGACTCACTAATATACCCTGCATAACCTTTTAAGCTAGCGTTTAATCCTTCTAAATAATCATTAACCATGTCTTTATCTTGAAACATATTCTAATCTCCTTATCCTAAAAAATTTAAGAGTTGTTCTCTAGATTGCTTTGCTGATTGGGCATCTCTTTCTAATAAAGCTTTCAATTCAGGATCGGTGCAATTCTGAGCATAAGCCTCTAATTTATTGGCGATTGTACCATGCCCTCCTATAATATGACGAAGATTTTCTAATTCTAGTTCTGTTATTGAATTGTTCATTTCATAATTTCTCCTTTCATAAAAAAATACATATTTCACATTTTCGTCTGCCTGCGCTTTGTGTCCTTATCTAATCGACAGTCCACACATTGACATTATTAATTTTCCAAAATCGTGTAAAAAAATACGTAAAAAAGCTCAATCTATACTTGATAGATTGAGCTTTAGATTTAATTAGATCTCACGGCTGAAGTCAGCTTCTTCTAATTTTACCATCTTCGTTTTCATTACTACTTTATAGCCAAGGTATCCAAGAATGAATAATGGTAGTCCAATATAAGAAACTGCAATACCATACCAGTCAACTTTTGGTCCGAAAAATGCTTGATAATTCGTTCCAAGCATTGCAACTAAACATAAAACTGTTGCTAAAATTGGACCAAGTGGGAACCATTTCGCTAAATAAGGTAGATCCTTTAAATTTCTTCCTTGGGCAATATACGCTTTTCGGAAACGGTAATGCGTAATAGAAATACCTAACCAAGAAATATAACCAGCTAAGCCTGCTGCATTTAATAACCAAGAGTATACTGTACCATCACCAAATAATGAAGTTAAAAAGCAAAGTGCACCAATTAGAGTCGTCGCAATTAATGCACTAACTGGAACTCCACCTTTATTTACTTTTCTTAAGAACTTTGGTGCTTTTCCTTCTTCAGCTAGTACCCATAGAACACGAGAACCTACGTATAAGCTTGAATTACCCGCTGATAAAACTGAAGTTAATATTACTGTATTCATTGCAGCAGCTGCAAAAGCAAGTCCAGCATGTTTAAATACTAAAGTAAATGGACTAATCGCAATATTATCAACGTCTCCACCTAATAAGTTTGGATCTGTGTAGCTAATTAAACACCCGATAACGAAAATCGCTAAAACGTAGAATAATAAAATACGCCAAAAGATTTGTTTGATTGCTTTTGGAATATTCTTTTCAGGATTTTCACTTTCCCCTGCAGTTACTCCGACCATTTCAGTTCCCTGGAAAGCAAAACCTACAATCATGAATACACTAAAGATTGATAAGAAACCACCTTTAAATGGTGCTTCTCCTTTTGTGAAATTTTCAAATCCACCTGTATGACCACTCATAATTCCGAAAATCATTAATAATCCAATTACAATAAAAATTATAATTGTAGCTACTTTAATAATTGAAAACCAAAATTCAGATTCTCCATATCCTTTTACAGATAATACATTTAATCCAAAAATTAATACTAGAAATATCGAACTCCATACGATACCTGGAGTATGTGGGAACCAATATTTCATAATTAAAGCTGAAGCTGATAATTCTAAAGCAAGGATGATTGCATTGTTATACCAATAATTCCATCCAACAGCAAAACCAAGTGCTGGATCGACAAATCTCGAAGTATATGTGCTAAAAGAGCCTGAAACTGGAATTAAAGTCGCCATTTCAGCTAAACTAGTCATTAAGAAATAAACCATGATACCAGCAATTAAATAAGCAGCAAGAGCTCCACCTGGTCCTGCATCATGTATTGTTGCTCCACTCGCTAAGAATAAACCAGTACCAATCGTACCACCCATAGCGATCATTGTTAAATGTCTCGTTTTTAATTTTCTCTCTAATTGTTCTTTTTTAGGCGCGTTACTCTGAATAGTGAAATCACTTTTACGGTTTGTACTTTGCATGAATACACCTCTTTTTTTTAAAATTGAAATTCCCCCCAAATACGAAAAAGGCTGATTAAATCTTTTTTAGCAGCTCACATTCCAATTTTTCCAATGGCATGTATTCATTCGGTCAACTAAATACCTATATTAATACTAAGCCTGGAAACTGAGCGATGTAAAGATGAAAATCTTCCCTTCTGATTTTAACAAAGGAACAAATCTGACACATTCAAGGTTGATAGCGTTTTCATTTTTTTTGCTTTCATCATCGAATTGTACTTAATATAAATTATCATAATATGGCGAAAAATAGAAGAAGTTTTTTCATTGTTTAGATAATTTAGAGTTATTTAAGAATAGTTAAATTTTCAAAAACCGTATATTTATTTGAAACAATAAATATATATTAAATCTTAGTTCATCATACTTCAACTATAATTTTACAGATTGGAAAATATTATATGATGAAAGCGCTTTGATAGGGTGTAATATTGACTTCCTTTGTCTAATAGGCTCTCTACTAGATAGAAATTGCAAATTAAAGAAGCTGTATATAGGAAAATCATCACTCTTTTTTTAGTAAAAATATCATGATTTTTTATCAAACTGTCAACGCCTTTATTCAAAAAAGTGAATAAAACTTGTTTGAAAATTTTCTGAATTTTAAAAACGTAAAATCCACAAGAAAAACACTCTCCATAACTCTCGAAGAATGCTTTTTCCATTTATCTACAAACAATGATACTTCTGAATTGGGAGTTATTAAACCATGTATTCTCATTAAGGTGCCAAAATACAACATAAGTTATTAAACCGTTACTCTTTGTTAAAATTATTTTTTATGAGGATATGTATGTTTACTATTAATAAGCTTCCTTAAATCTCCTCTAAATAGAGCATCTTTCATTTCTTTCGGATGAAATGGTATAAACGGTGCTAAATATGGAACACCCAATGATCTAATAGATGCCATATAAGCGATCATTAAAATAAATCCAATTAGCAGACCTTTCAAACCGAAAAAGTAGCCCAAAAATAAAAATACAAATCGTAATGTTAATACTGAACCGTATAATCCACCTGCTGCAATTGATATATTCGATAGAAAATTTAAGCCTACTATGATTAAGGTAATTGAATGAATCAGTTTTGCAGTTACTGCAGTTTGTCCAACTACAATCGCTCCGATTAGTGAAACAATAATAACCGTCGATTTTGGAATTCGTAGTGAAGCTTCTGTTAGTAATTGAAAAAGTAACATGACGAATAAAATCTCTACAATAACTGGAAGAAGTGTATCTGATTCCTTAAAAAATATTTTAGCAAAGTGTTTCGGTACCCAATCTTGATGAAAACGGACAACTGTAACATATGCTCCTAATAAAATGATTGAAAATAACCAACTAAATAAACGCATAATCCTGTTTCCGTAACGCCCCGACTTAGTATTATACTCATCTGGTTGATGAAAATAGTGAAGAAACAGTGTTGGAACAATTAGGCTATATGGAATGCCATTTACTAAGATTGCAACACGTCCTTCATATAACGCTGAAACGGTTACATCTGGCCGTTCGCTTGTAAATACAGTTGGAAAAAACGTTTTTTTACCTTCTAAAGCATCTTCAATAACTCTTGCTTCTAGCAGGTAAGTAACATCTAGATTAGTAATCCTTTTTCTTGTTTCCTCTAAAATTTGTTGATCTACAAAACCATCCATATATAGTATTGATACATCCGTTTTCGTTTCATTTCCGACTTGTAAATTTTCAATCGATAATTTATGAGACTGAATACTATTACGCATAATATTAACATTTACCTTTAGTTGTTCATTAAATCCAATTAAAGAACCCTTCATAGATCTTTGTGTATCAGGTTCAGTTACCGATCGCATTTGCCAATCGGCAGTATCTGCTAATATTCCTTCTTTATAACCATCGATTAATATTAATGACTTTCCTTTTGATAATCCATCCAATACGTCTTCATTTGTTGTCACCTTAGCAACATCTGCTACCAAAAGATGACGTGTCATAAGTGCATCAATCGTTTCGAATTTGATAACTCTTAGTAATGGGGTAAGAATATTATCCTGAATTGTTTGTGTATTTGTTATTCCATCTAAATACAAAACGGCACCGTCTCTGATGACTTCATCATTAACTGTTATTAGTCTAATTTTCAAATCAGTAGAGTGATTATATTTTTCTTTTAAGTATTGAATATTCTTTTCTAAACTTACTACTAAAGTAGAATGTTCTGTGTTATTCACTTATAAACTCCTTAAGCATATTTTTGCTTAGTTTGCCCGATGAATTCCAGACTATGTCATAGTAAGTGCAGTATTGGTAATTCAAAATTACAAGAATAATTTGTGTATCTACATTCAAATAGCATAAAAAAAGATGATATCGTCAATACGATATCATCTTTTCATTTATTCAGTCGATTCTACTTCTTTCGGATGATCTGTAACTTCCAATACATCTAATAAAAAGATAAAAACTGGAATCCCGATAATCAGACCCCAAACGCCAAAAAACCGTTCAGAAAAAACTAGAATTAAAAATGTATAAAAAACCGGTAAATTCGTCTTAGCCGAAATAAGCTTTGGATTTAAAAAATAACTTTCTAGCGCATGTAAGATCAAAATCATGATGATCACATACATAATATGAGCCATTCCACCTATTGTATAGGCAATCGTACAAAGGGGGATTAATGAAATAAACATTCCTGCTACAGGGATTAATCCAAGTAAAAAAATCAAAAAGCCCAAACCGATTAACTGAGGAAATCCCATAAATCTTAAAGCTATTACCGATAGAATACAATTCACAAATGCAATGATAAACTGCGCTTCAATCACTTTTCCAAAAGAACGCGAAAACCTTTCACCAAAATAGGCCAATTCATTATAAAGAACTGCTATTTTACTATTTTTAAATTTTCTCGTAAATGCAATAATCCTAGGTTTTTCAAGTAGAAAAAAGAAACTCAGAACTAAAGCAATTAATACTTCGATCCCCCACTGGCTAATATTAGAGGCATACTTATATAAAAAATCTAATCCTTGCTCAGTATAACCTGAAATCTCGACCTTTTTAATTGCTGTTACAATATAATTGATGAATTTCTCATCTGGTGGATTCATATAAAACGTTTTAATTTGTACGATTAGTTGGACAACTTGAGTGGTAATAACAGGTAAATAATTATAAATCCCAATGACTAAAGCTGCCACTATGACTATATACAAAGAATAGACAACTACTAGCCGATTAACTGGTAATATCTTATTTAGTCTATTAATAATAAATTTATGTATCCGATCCATTAAATAAGTAAAAATGAAAATAAGTAAGACTAAATTTATTATTTTTCGAATTAAAATTAAGACAAGAATGATACAAAGCATCATCGCTAGGCGTCTAAATGTGCTACTTTGAAAAAATTTTTTGACCTCCATTCCACAACCTCCTCACTTAGTTATTTTGCTCGAGTAGTATGGAAATCTTAATTTTTTTGATAAAAAACCACATCCCAAAGGAAGTGGTTCAAAAATATTGCTTCTCTTCTCATTTTTATTTAATAAATCTTCAATTATGAATTTTCATTTAACAAATTCTTGATGTTTAAAAGCGCCACTTTATATTTTACCAATTCTACTACGAAAAATAAAGATGCAGCTAAACAATTATGTCAAGCTGCACCTTTTAATTGAACTTTTTGTCAATATTTGTTCCTCTTCCCATTTCAATCACACTTGGGCACTTGGTGAATACTATAGCCATAAGGGTGTGATGCTATGAATAACTTTAAGATTAAAGATGACCTCCGTATTATCGCTACACTTCAAAGAGATTTAAATGTCGCCACTGCAGCATTATTATTAACTGGTCAAATTACGCTAATAGGCGCTTTTGTAACGTCAGGTGAATTTAGTCTTTCTCTAAGTGGACCCTTATTAGGTAGAGAACGTATAGAAAGTAAATATGGAGACCAATTTACAAATACTCTCATTGATGTAATCGATATAATGCTTGCTATTTTACTAATAATTGATGAAATTCGTGTTGTAAGCTCTGTTATAGGACCCGGTAGATTCACACTCAATGTAAGTGGTCCTATTTTTGGTGCGCCAGTTAGCGAACCAACACTTCCTTTTCTAAAAAAAACGTATTACTTTTGTAAAAAAATTATTTCGAAACATTTTGATATTGATCCACGAATCTTTAGTAAATAAAGGAATGGTGATTATGTCTTTAACAGATCTCCCTACAGTAAAACCTACAGATACCCAAGTTTTTCTTATGGCAATTTCTGTCATTTCGTTTATTTTCTTCTTTACACAACGAAAATCTAATGACTCAACTCAGTAATTAAGTAAATATCTATTCATCCTTTTTTTGTTTCATAAGTTACTGGTTTTTCCCTATTCTCGATAACAGATAAAACAGCTTCTTCAATTTCTTCATAGCATGTGCATCTACAAATATTAGAAGATAACCATTTTTTCATCGTTTCATATGTTGGATTTGGGTGATTCATTAAAAGGGAATGACAATTCATGATGAATCCTGGAGTACAATACCCACATTGAAACGCAAAATTTTCAACAAATGCTTTTTGGATAGGTGAATCTTTTAACCCTTCAATTGTTGTTATTTTTTGACCAACTGCTTCGATGGCAAGCATTATACACGATTTATATACTGTATCATTTACTACAACTGAACAAGCCCCACAATCTCCATTTAGGCAACCTGGCTTTGCACCCGTGAGACCGAGCTTTTTTCGTAGCACGAAAAGGAGTGTATCCGCTGGATGGATCTCCACTTGTCGAATTTCATCATTAATACTGAAAGAAACACTTAATTTTTTGCTTGGAGTCTGGTCCATTACCTTCCCTCCATTTCAATCATGATCTTTTCTAATGTGTTTTTTAGTACAAATAATCTATACTCTTTTGAACCTTCAACATCATCAAGTATTTCACCTGGAATAAATTGAATGGCTTTTTGGATTCTTTCTTCTACACTTGAGTTCGTATTATTTAGTTCAGTTTCCATTTGCTTTGAACGAAATGGAAAAGGACATAGTCCACTAAAAGCAAAACGTAATTGATTATCCAATTTAATCGAAGCGATCGTCAGTAATGGATAACCCGTATCCCATTGCTGACGTATTTTAATGCTCATATTTGGGAGATTCATATATTTCTTTTCTGTTACAAGTTGGATTAGAAGTTGTCCGTCTTGGAGTTGTAGAGTTTGATTGAAGATTTGTTCGATTGGAAAAGCCTCTAAACCATTGTATCCGGCAACAATCACTTGGCTATCACAAAGAAGGAATGGTAAAATTGCTTCCCGGTAAAAAATTTGACCACATAAGTTTCCACCTAAGGTAATTTTATTTCTAGCAGTTCGATCAGCAATTTCCATAGACGTTTTAGAGAGTAATGGAAATAGGTTTTTCTCTTCTATTTCAGTAAGTGTAATAGAGGCACCAGTTATTAAGTAGTCCTGATTAACTTCTAACAATTGGCACTCTTTTAGATCTTTAATATCGATTAGTGAATCTGTTTCGACCAAGTTTAAACGACCTAATGTTAAGATTTCCGTACCACCACTATAATAAATTGGCCGTTTATTATTAGCTTTTAAAAAATAAAATAGCTCCAATGCTTCTTTAATAGTCGCTGGTTTAAAGTATTCTATATTAGAAGATAACAATCTATATCCCACCTTCTTTTACTTTCCATAGTAGTTCAGGGATAATTGGTAAATGATTGACATTTACAGATAATGCGGTAGAAAGGCAATTTCCAAGAGCGGCTGGCATTCCTAATAATCCATGTTCACCTACTCCTCGTGCACCAAAAACGGCATCTACTTGTGGTGTTTCAACAAACGCTACTTCATATTTAGGGTTCTCTCCAAACCGAATTGGCCGATAAGTTCGTAATTGCGGATTAAGCACCTTCCCTTGCGCATCAAAATAAAAGGTTTCTCTTCCTGCAAAAGATAATCCCATGCTCATTGCGCCTTTCACTTGGCCAGTTGCAGTTTTAATGTTAAGTACTTTGCCGATATCAACAGCTGTAACAGCTTTTAGAATCCTATATTCATATGTTTTTGTATCTAATTCTACTTCTACTCCGTGTGCACAAACCGACCACTCTGGTCCTGGTTTTCCAGCACCTGTTTCTCGATTAATTTTTGTTAAACCCGTTAAAATATAGTGTCCCCTACCGATTATTTGTCCACCAATTGAATTTCCATTTGGAAATGTATATCCATAAGCAATATCTTTTATCGGTATATTTTTAGTAGGTTCACTCCTTAAAAACACTTTTCCATAACCTACTTCTAAATCTTCAACGGGTGCACGTAATATAAAAGAAGCTAAATCTTTTAATTGTATCATTAAATCTTCAGCAGCTGCTAGCAAAGCTCTTCCGGCCATGAATGTCCCTCTACTAGCTACAGTTTTCCAATGCTCAGGTGTATATAATGTGTTAATCTTCATTTGAACATGTATATCTTCTATGTCCATTTTCAGAATTTCTGCTAACATTTGAGCAAGAATTGTTTTTGTACCTTGACCAATCTCTACAACTCCAGAAATTAAATTGATACTACCATCCGCGTTATAGATCAATATTACGCCTGAGCTTGCATTTGGTGTAATTGTAGAAGTTTTCCATGAACAACTTATTCCTTTTGCTCTTACTTTATGATTTCCTAAGTCAATAACTTGACCTTCCTGCCAATTGATTAATTCTTTCATTTTTTCGATACATTCTGGTAGATTTCCAACTGTACTAGAATTTAATGTAACTTGTGTAGGAGTTTGATCCCCCGGTTTAATTGCGTTCTTTTCTCTTAATTCAATTGGATCCATATTTAATTTTCTAGCAAGCATATCCATTGCTCGCTCAAATGCAAAATGTACTTCTGAATGACTAAACCCTCTAAAAGGTGCTGGGTATGGATGATTTGTATACATACAAAAAGAATCACACCAAATATTTTCGATGTTGTAAGGTCCAGTACAATCAACTGCACCAGCTCTTGCTAAATCAATTGATTTGTCTGCATATGCTCCCCCATCCCATAAATATTGAATCTCTGCAACCTTGAGCATTCCCTCTTTTGTACATCCTAGTTTTACATTTGCCTCAAGTCCGATATGTCCTGGAGATGAAAGCATATCATTTTCACGAGTGTTATATATTTTTACTAGTCTACCATTTACAGCTCGTGAAGCAATAAAGGCTAAAAGCTCTAACTGGACTGCCCCTTTTCCACCGTAGCCCCCACCTACAAAAGGGGTATTAACAATAACTTTTCCAGGTTTAATGTCAAAATACTCTCCAATTAAGCCTTTAACCATAAATGGGCATTGTGAAGACGTAGTAATCTCAATCGTGCCATCGTGATGAATTTGTGCAAATGAGCATCTTGTCTCCATCGCAGCATGGTCAGATGGTCGAAATGCAAAACTCTCATCAACCATTACTTCACTTTCTCTCCAGCCTTTGTTAAAATCGCCTTTTCGAATTTTAATTCTTGTAGCAATATTTGTACCTGGCTCTGGATAAACCCCTTCCGTTTTTTCATACTCTCCTAGTTTAGGGTGTAAAAGAGGAGCATTTTGTTTAAGTGCTTCAGAAGGTGAGTTAACGACTGGTAGTAGCTCATACTCTACTTTTACTAGATTACCCGCTTGCTGTGCAGCATGAGGAGTGTCAGCAACTACGACTGCAACTACTTCACCAAAAAAACGAACCCGATCAAAAGCAATTGGGTAACGATCAAGAACTCCTTCCCCTGTTAAAGGTAGATTTTCACCAAATACTATTTTCTGTACTCCTTGAACGCCTTGAGCTTCAGTAGCATCTATACTTTTAATAATCGCATGCGCATATGGACTTGTGACTAGATGGGCATGAAGCATATCACTTGTTTCAAAGTCATCTGTATATTTAGCATAACCTGTCACTTTTTCGAAGGACTCTTTGCGGGGTATTCCTTTTCCTATGATATGCATGATGTTTTCTCAACCCCTTTTCAATAAAACATTTGTATGAATGACAATGGAAGAAACGTTTAAATTTCGTTTATATGAGATACTTTAGAAATTTATGTTTCGAAAACAAAAAAAATGCACGGATTAGTGAATCAAGGCTACTTTATAAATTAGATTTAAGGGAACCTTTGTTAATTTCAGGTTTAATTTCCATACATATCCAATTTAATTCAGGGAATAATACTTATATTCTTTGCGGAGTTTTTAAGGAGTTGGTTTAATTGGAAGTAAATGAAAAAACCTCCATACTTGAAGAAGTACAAAACGCATTTCATACAAGTTCAGATTTTAAATATAAAAAATATTCAATTGGAGAAGTAACTCTTCATTTATGTTATCTAGATACTATGATCGATTCAGAGATAATTCAAACACATATATTAGAACGGATAGTTTCAAAAGATCATTCATCTCGAATCATCACAACGATATTAGATTCTAATGATGTACGTTCACTTGATGAATGTATACAAGCTATTCTTTCTGGAAATGTTATTATTTTTAATGATCATAATAAGAATCAAGCAAAGTCCTATTCTGCACCTAGTAATAATAGCGATCGTTCAATATCAGAAACCGTTTCTGAAACGATAACATTAGGTCCTCATGACAGTTTTGTTGAGAGTCTTAATATCAATTTAACGTTAATTCGTAAAAGATTACGTACGAAAGAATTAATCATTAAAAATATGACAGTAGGTAAAAAATACCCTGTGACGCTTTGCATTATTTATTTAAACGATATTACTCCTCATTCAATGATTGAAACAATTGAACAGAAAATCAAAACGCTTGAGTCAAGTGGAAAAGTTGAACCTCAAAGAATGATTGAGTCTGTGCATATTCAAAACATTATAGAAGAATATCCCTCTTCACCATTTCCACAAGTAATGTATACTGAAAGACCTGATCGTACAGTTCGTCATTTATTATCTGGAAAACCTGCCATTATGCTAGATAATGACCCTAGTGCATTATTATTTCCTTATGATATTTATGGTTATTTTCGAGCTGTAGATGATTATAATTTCCGTTGGCTTTTTGGGGTATTTTTTTATTGTTTAAGAATTTTCGCATTTTGGATAGCAGTCTTATTACCTTCAATTTATATTGCAGTTACAACTTATCATTCAAATATTTTACCAGTTTCTATTTTTTATACTTTAAAACTATCTATTGAAAATGTACCACTACCACCATTAATTGAAGCCTTTTCGATGATTATCATATTAGAGTTATTAAAGGAAGCGGCTTTAAGACTTCCAAATCCGATTGGGGCAACAATCGGTACTGTCGGAGCGATTGTAATTGGGACTGCTATTGTACAAACGAATTTAATTTCAAATTCTATGGTCGTTGTGATTGCTGTCACTGCCGTTGCATCGTTCTCACTTCCATCAAAGGAAATGTCAGTTGCGGCACGAATTATGGGCATACCGCTTTTAGTTCTTGCTTCCATTTTTGGTTTTATTGGTATTAGCTTAGGCCTCTTTATGATTTTTGCTCACCTATCGAAAATTAGAGCATTTAGTTATCGATATGTGGAAAATCCAGGTTTCTCTGAATTTGTTCTTATAAAAAATAAGAAGGAGAAATCATCATGATTAATAATAAACAATTATTCTATTTAATTATTTTCACCCAATTCGGCGTCGCCATTACAAGCTATCCATATACTATGTATAAAATTTCAGGCCATGATGGTTGGATTTCTACTATTATAGGTGGCGTAATTGTTCAAATCATAATCTTAATTTATTATAGTTTATATAAAAAATTTCCTACCAAAAGCTTTACCGACTATACAAAACTAATTACGAATCCATTTATAGGAACATGTATAAATATTTGTTATTTCATCTATTTTTTGTATGTTGTGCTCGTAGTTTCTATGAGATTTTCCGATATTATTACCATTTGGATTTTTCCAAAAAGCCCCTCTTGGCTTATACTCATTTTATTTTTATTTACAGCTTATATTGTTGCGAAAAATGACATTCTAACAATTGCTAGAACTTATGTACTTTGTACTTTTATTTTTCTCATCTTTATTTTATTCCTATTATCTGCCTATGATAATGTACATGTTGGAAGAATATTGCCTATAGGTCACTCTCCTATTAAAAAGATTGGCTCAGGTGGATATTCATCATTTCTGGAAATGTTAGGTTTTGAAATCTTTCTATTTTTGGCACCAAGCTTTCAAGATACAAAAAAGAAATTATTTACTTTAACATTCGCCAATATTTTTACGACAATCTTTTATACCTTTATCATTTTCACGTCCTATATCAGATTAAGCAATAAAGAAAATGGTTTTATCATAGATCCAATTCTTTATATTTTTAAAACATATAACTCAAAAATGATTGAAAGTTTAGATACAATCTTTTTAAGTTTATGGACTATTGTCATTTGTGCTACAGTAGTTAGTTATATTTATATCGTTAGTAAGGATGTTCATAATCGTTTATCTTTAATTGTTAAAAATAGAAAAAGTATTTTGTTTTTTATTATTTTATTAATTTTTGCCTTTTACCCTTTAATCTCTCTAAATGTTATAAAAAGAGAAACAATCGTTAATTTTGGAAGTTATTTGGACCCAATTTTCATTATCATTATTCCATTTCTTTTGTTCCTAATTAATAAAGTTAGGGGGCTAATAAATTGAAGCGTAAGGCATTTAAAGTTATTTATTTACTTCTATCACTTTTATTAGTTAGTGGTTGCTGGGATTCAAGAACAATTACTGATAAAACGTTAGTAAATGGGATTAGTTTTGATTTAAATCAAGATAAAAAAATTGAAGTTAACGCATTAATACTAGACATTATCGGTAAAGGAGCTGGCGTTTTTGAATTCAAAACTGAGTCGGTTAACTCGGTAAGGGATTCGGTTTCCCATGCTGGAATGGGAATCCAATCATTTTTACCTGGTGATATAACTACCTCAAAAACTAGAGTTTTATTATTAGGTGAAGAATTTTCCAAAACAAAATTTATCGATATTTTAAGTACATTTAGGCGTAGAACATTCTCAAATCTAAACGTATCAGTCGCAATAACAAATAAACAGCCTGCAAAAAATGTATTAGCAATAAAAACGCTCGGAACTAAGCCTTTATCGTTTACTTTAAAAGATACAATTAAAAATGCTGAAGCAACCTCACTGACTCAAAAAATGCAACTATTTAATATTTTCACAATTGCTTCCGAAACAGGTATAGACTTTACCTTACCTGTAGTTGATGTTACACCGACTAATCATGTAGAAGTTATTGGTGCTGGCTTAATACATAACGATCAATATACTGGTCATTTTATTGATGCCGAACAATCCCCTCTTCTTTTAATGATGGTGGGACAATACGGGAATACTAGTAATTTTAATACAAAACTTCCCGAAAGATATAAAGAACCATTTAATACCGTTTCCTATGAAATCATAAGACCTAGAAGGAAATTATCAGTTTCTACTTCCAAGAATAAAATTGATGTTAAGATAAAAATGAATGTAAATGTAAGAATAAACGAAATGACAACAATTAAAATGTTAAAGGAAGAAGAACTTCAGTCTACTATTCAAAAAGATTTAAATAAGCGAGCAAAAGAAGTTATAAAAGATATTCAACTTGCTAATAGTGATGTCCTTGGAATTGGTCGATATTTAAAAGAGCATCATCCTGAAAAATGGCGAAAACTTAATTGGGATAAAGAGTTCCCTAAAATTAAAATCCATCCTAAAATAAAAGTAACCATTTTAAGCACAGGTGCAATTGGAAAAGAGTCTCAACTTGAGGAATAAGAAAAGAAAAAGATAGTGTAGTCAGTTTAGAACCTGGCTTCACTATCTTTTTAATTACTTAAATGAAATTGTTTTTTTAATTCTTCAATAAATTCTTTTGCCAAAGGTGATAATGGTTTTGTCTGTAAATAAATTAACCAAAAATCCAGATCAAAAATTTCTTCATCCTTCATCGGTATTATTTTTATATCTCCGTTTATGACCATTGGTCGATTTCGAATCGAAAATTCATGTAAATAGAGGATGGCTTGACTTTCTTTTACTAATTCAAAAAGTAAACTACTACGATTTGTTTTTAGCACAACATTTTTAGGATTCATTTTCGTAAATTTTAGTAACTTTTTATAATCCGAGTTTTTGTACATTACAATTTTTGCATTTATTAAGTCACTTGGAGATACAGAGTCGTAAGAATAAAAAGGTGATTTTTTCCCTACTGCAATACAAAAATGTCCATTATGTAAATGTTCAAATTCAATGAACTTTTCTTTTTTTAATTCTTCAAGCGTTGCTGGAATAAGTGCAAAATCATAATCTTGCTTTATAAAATTTTGAATCATATTAGCCGGATTTTCTTCCACTACTTCAAATGTAACTTCATCTTGTTTCTCTTTAACATTTACGATTGTTTCTTGAAGTAGATACGTAAATGTAGGTGCAGTTAAGATTTTTAAATGAGTTTCACTTCTGTTTTTAATATCATATATTTCCTTATTGAGATCCTTAATGGTGCTTAATAAAGTGATTGCCTTTGCTATGACTATTTTCCCTTCAAAAGTTGGTGTAACCCCTTGCTTCGAACGGTTAAAAATTTTTATGCCAAGCTCATTTTCTAATTGAGTAATTGATTGACTCATCCCAGAAGGAGAGATAAATAATTTTTCAGCAGCTTTTGTGATTGACATTTCCTTTGCTGCATAGACAATATGTTCCATTTGTTCAAAATTCATTTTTACAATTTCTCCTTAAGAAAACTAAATCGATTACTTTTTTACTGATTTCAATTTTATCTTAACGATTAAAAAAAAAGCAATTATTTCTTATTATTAACATATTTAATGTCTACATGCGTTACTGACCTACTGGCGAATAATCTAAAAAAATAAGACAAGAATACTTTTTAAATTGTATTCTTGCCTTTCATTATTTTTAAGGGAAAGTTTTTAATTTGAAAAAAGTCAATCTAATCATTTTACTTTCAAAAAGGGTGTTTGATCCATCTTCTCAATATCATAAACACCCTTTTTGATGTTGGAATTAAAGAGTAAATTGTACTGCTTGTTATTTTATTTCTTTACAACTTTGACAACTGTTGCAGAACTTTCATTTCCAGTTGAATCTTTTGCATAGACTGATATTTCTGTACCAACTTTTTGTTGTTTAATTTGGATCCTAAAATTCCCTTTCGAATCAGCTTTTCCAGTTGCAATGGCAACACCATTGATTTTTACAGTAATCGTTGCATTCGCTAATGTTGTTCCTGAAATCTTTGGATCATTTTCATCGATTTCGTTAACATTCGGTTTATTTAGTGTCCATTTTGCGTAAATTGTTGTATCACTCGTTACTTTATCTGTTGCAAAATTCCATATTGTTTGTCCTGTTGCATCCTTGAACCATCCGGCAAAAGTATAGCCTGTTTTTGTTGGCACAGTTGGCTGAGAAATCATCGTGTTATAGTCTGTTTTGATCGCATTTACAGCACTTCCACCTTGGCTATCAAATTTAACTGTATACGAGTTAATGCTCCACTTAGCAAATAACTCTGTATCTGCAGTTACTTTATCTGTTGCAAAATTCCATGGTGTTTTTCCTTCCGCATCTTTATACCATCCAACAAAAGTGTATCCAGTTCTTGTTGGCGCTGTCGGTGCTGTCATTGTCGTATTATAATCAACTTTCTTAGTTTCTACTAAGCTTCCATCTTGCTTGTTAAATTCTACTGTGAACTTATGAACTGACCATTTTCCATAAAGTGTTTTTGCAGAATAGATCGAGTTTGTAAAGTCCCAAGGAATTGTACATGCTTCATCTGCAAACCAACTTAAATCATATCCATAAGCAATCGGTGCAGTGATTCTTCGCACGACAATTCGATCTTTTGTTGCATCTTTTACTTCAGCTGGAGCACTATTTGGTAGTACAAAATGAACATTATATCCATTTACTACTTTTTGTACAACAGTCACATCAGCATACTCTTTAGCTTTAATTGTAATCGTATAATCTTTAGCTTTTGTGAATAAACCTTGATTTAGAGTAATCAGACGATTTTCTTTATCTACAGTGTATTTCGATGCGTCTATTGGGAGACCGTTGACGTTAATGCCAGTAATCGCATTTGCCCAGTCTTTGTCACTGAACTCTAATACGATATCATTACCTACTGCATTATCCGTTGAATCAGCTGTCACAACAGAGCCAGCTAAAGCATATTTCGCATAAAGTGTAATTGGTTTTGTCACAATCGTATCAAAATCATATGGCATTGTTAAATTTTCATCCGTGTACCAACCATAGAATTTGTATCCCACTTTTGTCGGATCAATTGGTTTTGTTGCATTTCTGTCAACAATTTGAGCTGAAACTGGATCTCCACCATTCGAATTAAATGTAACTGTATAACCAATTACTTGGTCAACAACTACAACATCTTTATATCCTTCTGAAACAATCGTCACATTGACTTTTTGTCCAACTGTGAATAATGCTGCTTTAAGGATGATGCTATTATTAGTGATTGTGTAGTCTTTATTCAGTTCTAATGTTTTCGCACCAATTTTCACATCTTTGATGTTATCTTTCCATGTCCCATCATCTGTAAACGGTAATGTAATATCGCTACCAACAATGTTTCCAGCAACATCTTTATTTACTGTAGGTGGAACTTTAATCCAACATAGATAGAAAGTTGAATTATCTGTTAGCACTTTAGGATTTGTCGTAATATCTGACTTCTTATCACTTGAATTTGCTGCATCCAAATATAGGTCATTACTAATCGTTAAATCACCATTTTTCACATGTACTGAACCCATACTCATAGTTGGTGCAGTTGTTTTTCCATTGACTAAAATATCGGCAAAGAATGTGTCATTTGCATTCTTTAACGAACCGCCGTTTAAATCAATATGACGTCTATATCCAAGTTGAATACCTGGAATTGTAACATTTTCACCTGTTGTCGATGTTACAGTTAAATCATATCCTTTTACCCCACCAATATTTCCAAGTGATGGCATTTCACTGAAAGCAAACTTTTCACCTAAATTCGTTTGACCTGCTTTAACAGCTTGATCATGTGTAGCTGTTGTGAAAGAAAGAATCCCATTACTTCCGTTAGATGACAAGTCATAAGTACTTGGGTCTAACGTATAAGTTGTTGGTGTCGTATCTGTTGAGCCATCGCTCTTCATCGCATAGAATTTCGCTTCAATTTTTGCAATTTTATCTTTACCTGTTAACCAAGAAACATTCGTTAAATAATCTGGGATATTGATTTTTAAATCGCCTTCTCCTAGTACCCATCCTATTCCAGAAAATGCCCCGTTACTTCCATCGAATTTTAATCCATTAGGATTGTTTTTATCAACTGGTGAATAACTTTGAGTTGTGTTCATTTGCCATTTTGCATAAACGGTTGCGTCTCCTGTTGCAGGGAACGATTGTGGATCCCACTGTGTTATACCTTCTGCTTCATTATACCAACCTAGGAATTTATATCCAGGTTTAGTTGGTGCAGGTTTCATGAATGAGATTAATTCACTATTCGGACCATCCGTTCTACTGGATCCTGCCTTGAATCCTATCGCCATTGGTTTAATGGCTGTCCCTCCTTGGCTGTTAAACGTAACACTATATCCAACTGGTTGTTGACCTGTGTAGACTGGATCAGAACCAGCAATTACATCCGGGTAAACAGTGCCATCTTCACCTTGTGAGCCAATTGTAAATTTGTAAAGTTGTGGTAAATAACTTGTTCCACCAGGATTTACAGTTGCAGCATTATAGGTAGCACCATTTTTCGGATCTAGTGTTGAATTCGTCATAAATGTTTTCGCATTAAACGTAATTTTTCCTGGTTGACTAATATCGTAATATTTTTCATTTGTATCTGGATTAATTAAATTACTAATATCCATACTCTTACCACTATTCGTTGTTACAATTACCTTATTGATTCCGTTTCTCCACTTCGCATCTTCTGGGAAAGTTAATGTTAAGTCCTTCCCAATATGCGCTACTGCTGGATCCGTAATAATTGGGATTGCAGGCGTTGGAATCGGTACCGATGATACTGTTAGAGATTTTGTTACATCTTGATAGCCTGTCGCTTTTACTGTAACTGTGTAATTCGTTGCCGTCGGGAATAATGAACCTGGGAACGTAATTTTTGATGGCATAGTTTGCTGTACACCATTCGCGTCATAATAAGTGTACCCTGGGTTGATTTTAACTAAATCCGTTACATCCGTTGAGCCTAACATAATTTTTGTAATTGATTTTCTCCATACTACATCATCAACGAACACCGTGCTTGAAGGTGACATTGAGATTGTTGCTCCATTTTGCAAGTCTTGTAACTTTGGTGCTATGATGTTTTCTTGTGCTGGAGCTGCAAAATTAAGCTTTTGCATGACTTGCTCTACTGTGTCATCTTTATTTAACGTGATTGAACCCGCATATTGAGTAGTTATAGTTGTATCTTGTTCTACTTTTGTTTGTGCTGCTGGAACATCTAGCCCTGCATCAATAGCACTTTGATTTTGTTTACCAAAGTTTTTAAAGATGAAATAGAAGTCATTATAATCAATTCCATAACCAAATCCACTTGGCTTAATCCAGTATATATCTGCATCACGGTTCGTGTTTAAGAATGCCGTTTTGTTTGCTAGTTTATTATCTGGATTATTCACATTATTTAAGTTTTTATATTGATAATACACATCGATTTCTTTCAGTAAATCCTTCATGTCGATAACGTTATCACCGTTAACATCTCCACCTAAAAGGATCGGGAATAGACCTCGAATATCCTTTATAGTACCTGATTGATAACCATATTTATTTTCACCAATTACAGGTGTTTTTTCATATCCTTTAAAATGGCCTGGTACACTTGCTTCAACAGAATATGGCTTGTCACTAACACCCATCGTCAACGCATAATATGGGTTGATAAACGTATAAGCCATTGTATTATTAAATGATGTCGGTTGGTCCGTTGTATATTTATTCCCTTTATCATCCGTAGCAGTTACCTTCGCACCAGAATCAACCGTAAATTGTGGATATTGGTTGTTTACGTTATTTCTAGAGAAAGATTCCGCTGCCACTTGTCCTCTAAGTACAGAGATGTTCTGTCTTACATAAGGTACATTAGTTGGAAACCAAGCGACTTTTGTATTTTCACCTGACAAAGTTAAATTCGCTTGTAGTAATTGATACGGGAATTGACCTGTTATTGGATCAGGGTTGTTATAAGTCACATCTGCTTCTATTATTGGCATATCATGGTCAAGAGCACCCTCTGATGCAATATTTGAAAGCGTCACATCTGTTGTTTTACCCTTTTGATAGATTGGATGAACATATGGTTCACCTACAGTAAGAACTTTAGTTGGATCTATTCCCTTATTAATAAGGTATTTTTTATAATCCTCTGTTAAGCGGATATTACTGAATTCATAAACACTATTATCATTCAGCATAAATTTACCGCCTGTCATTCCTACTCCATACTTTGTTGTCAATGTCATCTTGAAAGGTTTATTATTATCAACAACTACCTTATCTTCGGTACCTGGTCCTGCATCTACTCCATTAGATGAAGTTAACGTGACATACGGATTTCCTTTTTTAATAAAATAATAAGTCTCTCCGTTTAAACTGAAGTCACTTTCACCTGAATAATCAACAGGATCAATATCAAATTGACTGCCCAATTTATTTGCAACGTCCTCAGCCGTCACACCAAAATGGAAACGACCATTCGGATCTGTTTTGAAGTAGACTGTAGGGAACATACTGTCTTGATATCCTACGACACTATTTAAGCCTTGATCAACAGGAACTGGTGTGATACCATCTTGAGGGCTTGGCACTGACGTTTCCCCGCTAGATTTCATTACATCTATGTTTGAGTCATAAACTTTACCACGGAAACCTTTAATTTCTTGTCCAGGTAGATACCCTGTCGGATCAATTTCATAAATCCCGCCCTTAGAGTCTGAATCCATCGTCATAGTTGGTGGTGTACCGTCAACATATAGCGTATCTTCTGCAGTATAACGTTTTCCATCTTTACCATTTGCGATCAACTCCAATGAGTAAGCACCTTCTTTTAGCACTTCCACTTTGTTTGAGATGCCAGAGCTGTCATACGTTCCATCGTAATCCTTTGTAAACGGAAGATACCATCCATTAAAAAGTGTTATGAGTGGGCCGTATTGAACACCTGGTATCAAATTACTACCGTTTGATAACGTGTTAGCAATACCTATATATTTACCATCCTTGTCTTTAATGGTAATATAGAAGTTTTCCATTTCGTTATTTACTGATAAATAATAAGCTGAAATATTACCTTCTGCAGCCGCTTTTATCGCTAATTGGAATTTATTAATTCCTTTTTCCGCAACTGTAATCGTAAACGGAACGCGATAAGACTCTGATGAATCTGCTGTGTTTACAAGATTAATATATCCTTCGTAAGTGCCCTCTAATGAATTCGATGGAACTGTAATTTTAGCTGTTGCTTTAACAGTACTTCCACCACCAACATTAATGTTTGTCACGTTTTGTCCATCGACAGTAAAATCAACTTTTACATCATTTCCAGTGCCTGGACCTACTTTATTTGATCCAGCAAATTTTGTTGATATAAACTCAGTACTTACTTTAAATGTTTTACTGCTATTTCCTTGGTTAGAAACATTAAAGTCCTTTGATGAAACCACATCATCTGAGCCGTTGGTTGCACCTTCTCCTCTTCCTTTAAAACCAAAGAACATACTTCCTGTAAGATTTTCAACCTCTTTCAGAGTATTATCTGAATCAGTTGCGTATGCTTTATCTAAAACTTGGATTTTTACATTTGTTCCAATAGCACGAGCAGGATCCACACGTCCAGCACCAACCTGGTAAACACTATATTTCTTTGAATCTGTGTCAATACTTTTAGCTGTATTCATTAATGCTGCTTTAACATCTGCAGGCGTATAGTCTGGATGTGCAGCTAAAATTAATGCTGAAATACCAGCAACATGTGGTGTTGCCATTGATGTACCAGACATAATCTGATAACCAAGTTTATAATCATGTTCTTGATTTGGCTCCCAAATATCGTATGGAGCTGTTGAAGCAATATCAACACCAGGAGCTACTACATCTGGCTTAATCGTCCAATCTTTAACTGGACCTGTTGAGCTAAAGCTCGCTAATTCATCTCCACTTTTACTAATAGGTGCATCCAGAGACGAAGGGAACGTAATGCTAGCCGTTTTAGGATCTTGTTTAATTGCATCAGAAAGAGCTTGTCCCTGTACTTGTGTTAAAGAGATGGAATAAACATTATCCATGCTGACACCTAAGAAATTAGGAATATAGCCTTGCGTATCCGAATCATCGGTATTATCCCAGATCACCATACCCGCTGCACCAGCATTTTTAGCATTTGCCATTTTTGTCTGTAAGTAATCCCCGCCACGCTTTACTAGAACAAGCTTATCTTTCACGTTAATACCATAATAATCTGCTTCACTTCCTAAACCAACATCAACGATTGGAAGTGTTTGACCTTTATAAGCATCGTCTGATTGTGAAAAGTTTTTCCCGAATAAACGTGCTTTATAAGAAACTGAACCATTCTTAACGGTCATTGTTGCAATTTCTTCAGGGATTGTACTTGCACCTACAGTAATTGCTAGTGGCGAAGTTCCTGGTGAACCAACTGTAGCTTGTCCAGGTCCACTATTACCTGCAGCAACATCACACACAACGCCAGCTAAAGTCGCATTATTGATTGCAATACTTGTTGGGTATAGTGGGTCATTAATTGATGCACCAAGTGATAGGTTAATAACATCCATGTGATCTTTTACAGCTTGATCGATCCCACCTAGTACTGATTCTGTTGTTCCATGCCCTCCTGGCCCTAGTACACGATAACCATGAAGCTCTACATCGGGTGCTACACCATTTGCCGAATAAACATCGTTATTATCTGTCGTATTTGCTGCAATCGTTCCAGCAACGTGAGTTCCATGCGAAGTGATATATGGTTTATAAGTTGAAGGTGGTGTTCCCCAAACTGAACCTGGATTCTCCTTATCAGCTACCCAATCATCATAAGTCGTTTCCATAGGATCATGGTCATCAACGTATTTTATATTTCCTTCTGTATCAAATCCTTCATTATTTACAAGGTCATGTCCACCATATAATTTTCCATTTTCATCATGCGTTACCTTATAAAGATCAGGATGGTTGTAATCAATACCTGTATCCAATACACCCACTTTAACCTTCTCACCAGCACGTGGACCTTTTTTAATGATACCTGTATTCCCTTCAGCTTGTAGCTTGTCTATCCCTAAAAATGATAACCCTGTTGTAGGCTTACCAGCAGATTTAGCTGTCATTGATTTTTGAGAAGTTGAAATTCCTTCATCAGGTAAGGAATATTCTACTTGAGACCAGACAGACGCTACATCTGGACTTTCTGCAAGCTTTTGAACTAAATTTGCAGGTAGTGATAATGAAACGCCATTAAATGCATCTGTAAATTCTCGTGTTATACTGATTTCCGATTTAACAGTTTTCCCACCAACAACTGTAGTTTTAGGTTGTTTATTTAAAAAGCTTTTAAAGTTTGCATGTGAATCTTTAACTTTATTTTTAGCATCTGAATATTCGCTATCAAAAGCCTTACTATTTGCAGTTGCTCCACCTTTAGCTAAAGATTGCTTAATGATTTGTATTTTAGCTGGATCTTGTTTAAATTGAACAATAACATTAATCTTTTTTGAACCGATTAAATCCTTTTTGTCTAAACGGATTTTTTGGGCATGATCTGCTCCAGTAAGCTTATTAATATTTGCTTTTTGTTCAGCAGTAAGCCCGTCAAGAATACGGTTAACTTCTTTTGCACTAAATGTATTACTAGATAAACCTTGTTCGTTTAGTTTCGCTTCAGCATTATTAACACTTGCGAAACTTTGAGGAATCACAACATTTAAAAACATCGAACTTAAAGCAAAGATCGAAAGTATTTTTTTTGTTGGCCTCTTACTCTTATGAGACGATTTTTTCTCTTTCATGTTTTCCCCCCCAAGTATAAACAAATAATGAAAGATTCAATTATTTGCCTGAATTGAAAATTTAAGAATTGTAATTTTCTTAAAACTTAAATTTATCTAAATTTTACTCTATGTTTCACTTGTCTTGTATTGGGGAAATTTAGCGAATTATACTTCATTTTTTTATGTATTAAAATTGAATAAATGTAGTTTCTTGACGTAAACTGTAGATATTTATCCTAAAAAACCTAATAAACTATGAAATTTTTGTAAATTTAAAATTTGGGGGAATTTGAGGTTTTTTATTAAAAAAATCAAATAATTTGAATATTCCTATTTTTGGCAAAAAAAGCTATCAAACTTTTAACAATAAAAGAATGATAGCTTTCTAATTAATTTAGTAAGTTTTTAATCTCTTCTTAAAAGTAAAGACTCTTTTCCTTAATTGTTTATTTTCTCAAATGATACGGAACCGTCGTAACGACTACATCTTTCTGACTAATCAACCAAAGTCGAATTAAAAGTGCTGTTTGGTTATGAAGAAGATTATGCCACCATCTCTTAGGAATAAATTGTGGAATGACAATTTGGATGTGGCTATCTTGATCATTTGCTTCAATTAACTTAATGAATCTTGAAAGAGGTGCAAGTACTGAACGGTACGGGCTTTTTAGAACGACTAAGCGACATGGATTACCCCACTCTTCCCATTTTTCTTCCATTCTTTCAATTGATTCATCATCAAATCCAACATAAACAGCGATTGGTTCTGTTGAAATCCCCTTTGCAAATGATAATGTATTGTGAACGACACGATGTGTACCAGAAACTAATACAACTGTTATAACTTTATTTGCTTCTGGTTTAAACGAACTTAAATCGATCCGTAATTCGCTTGCTACATTTTGATAATGTTTATAGATTGCTAAAGATAAGAATATAATTGTCGGAATTACGACTAAAACAACCCAAGCACCATCTACAAATTTTGTTACTGCAAAGATGACCGTAACAACAGACGTAACCATAAAACCTATTATATTGATCGCTAATTTAACTTGCCATTTAGAACCTTTCACTCGCTTCCATCTTCTTATTAATCCTAATTGTGCAATTGTAAATGATAAAAATACACCGATTGCATACAGTGGTATAAGTGCATTAGTATGAGCTTGGAATGCGATGATTAAAATACTCGCAGCAGCAGCAAGCGCAATAATGCCATTAGAATATCCTAAACGATCACCTCGGTTTGTAAACCCTCTAGGTAAAAACCCATCCGTTGCTACTAATGCAGCTAACTGAGAAAACCCAGTAAATGACGAGTTCGCTGCTAAAATTAAAATAATAAAAGTGAACCAAATGATGCCTTGATATATTATCCCATCACCAAAATACACCTTTATTAATTGTGATAACATCGTATCATTTGGGTTCGGTGAAATTCCGTTTACATATAAATGATAAGCAAAGCCTAAAAGTGTAATTGAAGTAATGACTCCTAGTGCTATATATGTTTTAATCGCATTTTTTTGACGAGGTTCTCTAAAAACTGGTACTGCATTTGAGATTGTTTCAATACCTGTTAAAGCAGAACATGCTGAACTAAATGCTTTCAGTACAATTAAAATACTTAAACCTTGTGGTACTGTACCAAACGTCGGTGTATGGTGTTGTATAAAACCATTTTGGAATTCGTCAAAAAATCCTGTAAAAATCAAAAGAAACATACAAATCATAAAGCCAAATGTTGGCCACGCAAATATTTTAGCTGATTCGGCAACCCCACGTAGATTGACAACTAATAATAAAAAAACACAAAATATCGCTAAAACCGTTTCATAAGGCACAACTGCTGGGTAAGCTGATGCCACTGCTTCAAGTGCAGCTGATACTGAAACCGCTACAGTCAAGATATAATCAACTAATAATGAGCTTGAAGCGATTAATGAAACCCAACGAGGTTTAAAATTGTCCTTAGCAATTGCATAAGCCCCACCACCATTAGGATAAGCTAAAATCCCCATAATGTAGGAAAGAATAAGAATTCCTAATAAAATAACAGATGCGATTGTAATCGGTATAATATACCAGTGTGCTTTTGCACCTAGAACTATCAACTCGGTCATTCCAGCCTCTGGTCCATAAGATACGGATGAATACAAATCAGCTGCAAGAATTGGCAGGGCGATGAACCAAATCAATTTATTATGTTGTGCATGTATTTCAGCTGTCCTCATAGGTCTACCAATAAATACGCGTTTTACGCTATTAAAATTTGAGATTGAATAATAAATCCCAAAAATCGCTAAAATAAAAAGTCCAATTTCTATATATACGGACGGATGATACATAAATTTTTCCCCTTTTCTTATAAAAACAAATGATTTATTGGCAATTAATTACCAATTTTTACTTTTTTGCATACAAAAAACACTAAGCTTTACTTAGTGTTTAAAAACAATACTAAATAAACCCCCTTCTTTAAATGCTTACGAGGTTAGCTGTCGGATTCGGGATTAAAGAATACCCCTACCTTTACAAAAAAGGATTCACCCCAATAAAGAAATGGTTCCCCCGCTCTTTTTAAGATTAAGCAACTATGGTTTTGAAATAGAGAAATATAGAATTTAAATGTAAATATATAACTTTAGGATAAATTTGTAAAGGGACTTTTTTTAAAATTTACAATCGAATTTTAAATTATTTTTAGCGTACTTGATTCCAAATGATTCGTTGAGTCTGATCCTTAGATAAAGTGTTCGTTAATACCTTTTGCACTTCTGTTTGATTAAACGTAGAATATTCTTTATTAGCATCTGACCTATTCGTTTCGTACCCTGTCAGCAAAATAGAAAATCCACATCCTACTACTAATGATAAAATTACTTTTTTCATTTTGTTTTCTCCTCTCGATTTTTTTCAAATAAAAAAACCATGACCAAATGGCCGTGGTTTGACGTTTGTTTTTAAACGTAAGACCAGTCAAAGGAAATTCACACGACTAATTAGCGTCCATGATTCCAAATGATCTCTTTTGATTGATCAACTGCTACAATGTTTGTTAACACGTTTTGTACCTCAGTTTGATTAAACATAGAAATCTCTTTATTAACTTCTGACTTATTCGTTTCGTACCCTGTCAGTAAAATAGAAAATCCACATCCAACTACTAAAGATAAGATTACTTTCTTCATTTTGTTTTCTCCTTTCATGTTTTATAAATATAAAAAAACCATGACCAATGGCCGTGGTTTGACGTTCGTTTTTAAACGTAAGAACAACTCTATCATGATAAAAACCACTCGTCAAATGGTGATTTTTGGAATTACTAATGTAAACGATTACTTGAAATGAATGATTTTTAAAGGTGTTTTTTTGGAAATCGTTTACATATTTTATCAACTTTTCATAAAGAAATGACAACTAAAAAATAGTTGTCTCAAGCAGTTTTATTAATGTATTTTCAAGCTAATATATAAACCTAATAAAGTAAATAATAGGACAGGAATCGTTAATATGATTCCGATTTTTAAATAAGTGCGATATGAAATTTTGATCCCTTTTTGGGATAATACGTGTAGCCATAATAAGGTAGCTAATGATCCAATTGGCGTCATTTTTGGTCCTAGATCCGAACCAATTACATTTGCATAAACCAGTCCTTCTTTAATAAGATCTGATGTATGTATATTTTCAATAGCAAGTGATGCAATCATAACAGTAGGAAGATTATTCATAATTGCAGAAAGAATGGCTGAAATAAACCCCATCCCTATCGTTGCAACTAGTAAGCCTTGATGCGCAACAGAATCAATTAAATGAGCTAATGCATTTGTTAAACCAACATTTTTTAATGAATAGACAACTATATACATTCCTATGGAAAACACAACAATCGTCCACGGTGCTTCTTTTAATACCTTTTTTGTATTTACAACCTTACTTCTTCTCCCCATGAATAAAAAGATAATAGCAGCACTTCCAGCAATAATCGAAACCGGAATTTCAAGTAATTCTCCAATAAAGTATCCCGCTAATAATAACAATAGTACTAACCAAGAAATGTAAAACATCTTTTTATCTTTAATGACATCCTTTGGAACCTTTAAATTTCCAAGATCATAATTTTTCGGTATTTCTTTTCGAAAATAAAAATACAATACCAAAATACTAGAAACTAGTGAGAAGACATTTGGAATGATCATTTCACTCGTATATTCTAAAAAGCCAATTTTAAAATAATCAGCAGTGATAATATTCACTAAGTTACTTACAATAAATGGAATTGATGTTGTATCTGATATAAAACCACAAGCGATAATAAAAGGAAAGACCATTCGTTCATCCAATCTCAAGCTACGAACCATTGCTAAAATGATTGGGGTAAGAATTAGCGCTCCTCCATCATTTGTAAAAAAAGCGGTAACAATAGCTCCGAGAACATTTATATAAACGAACATCTTGATCCCGTTTCCATTTGCTGCACTTACCATATGCAAAGCAGCCCACTCAAAAAAACCAATTTCATCTAATATCAATGAAATGATAATGACAGCTATTAATGCAAATGTCGCATTCCAAACAATACTTGTTACTACGACGACATCATGGAGATCTACAAGCCTTAATATGAAAGATAAGGCCGCTCCTCCGAATGCGATCCAACCAATTGAAACGTTTTTCGGTTGCCAAATGACTAAAATAAGAGTAATGATAAAAATTAATGATGCAAGAATGATTGAAACCAATTAACAATACAGCCCTTCTAATTTAACTTTAAATTTCAAATTTCATTATCGCATGAATAATTAAAGTTTATCTAGTATAAAAATATTAAAAAAACCTAAGCTTTTTTAACTTTGGAATCGTTTTTTATAAACTTTTATTTTTACTTATTAAGGAGCACAGTTCATTTCTTTAAATGAATAGTGCTCCTTTTAGTTAGATAAAAAGGATCGTTTATGTATCTAACAATTTGTCTAATCGTATTAGGATAATATAGTCCCTTCAGTAATATTAATAAGTATAGTTACAAAAATGAGATTCCATAATACTAGAATATTGAAAGTTGGTGACAATTTAATGAATGATAAAACCGTAAAAGTAAATCATTCTACTTCTCTTTCTAAAGAAGAGCTTCTTGAATTAGACCAAAAGTATGTATGGCATCATATGTCGCCTCACAATCCAAATCCATTGGTTCTTGTTTCTGGTAAAGATAGTACAGTCACTGATCTTGATGGGAAAAATTATTTAGACGGTATGTCGGGATTATGGTGTGTGAATGTAGGTTACGGTCGTGAAGAAATTGCTAAGGCAGCAGCTGACCAAATGCAAGCAATTCCTTATGTTCCAATGTCACAAGGTAATGTTCCTTCCATCTTATTAGCTGAAAAGTTAAATGAATGGTTAGGTGGAGACTATCGTATTTTTTATTCAAATTCCGGATCGGATGCTAATGAAGTAGCTTTTAAGATTGCTAGACAATTCCATCATCAAAATGGTGAGCCTTTACGTTATAAGTTTATATCTAGATATCGAGCATATCATGGCAATTCGATGGGAGCTTTAAGTGCCACTGGTCAAGCTAATCGAAAAGTGAAATACGAACCTCTTTCTTCAGGTTTCCAGCACGTGGCACCACCTTATTGTTATCGATGTCCTTTTGGTAAAACATATGGAGATTGTGGCATCCAATGTGCAAATGCAATTGAAGACGTCATTAATTTTGAAGGCGCTGAAACGATTGCTGGAATGATAATGGAACCGGTTATAACTGGTGGAGGAGTGATTGTACCTCCTGCCGAATACTTAACAAAAGTTCGTGAAATTTGTGATAAATATGGCATTTTGTTAATCGTTGATGAAGTAATATGTGGCTTTGGCCGATCTGGAAAACAGTTTGGACATCAAAACTTCGGTATAAAACCAGATATCGTCACAATGGCTAAAGGAATGACAAGTGCCTATTCACCTCTTTCAGCAACTGCAGTCAGTAGTAATCTATATGAAGTATTTAAACAACAAGGGACAGATCAACATTTTCGTCATGTTAACACATTCGGAGGAAATCCAGCCTCATGCGCAGTTGCATTGAAAAATTTAGAAATCATTGAAAGAGAAAATTTAATTGAGCGTGCAGCTTATTTAGGTGAAGAGCTCCGTAAAAAATTAGATAGTTTACTAACTTATAAAAATGTTGGGGACATCCGCAGTTTTGGTTTTATTGCAGGAATTGAGATGGTTGAAGATAAAAAAAGTAAAAAACCTGCTAGTCCAGACTTGGTGTTAAAAATAATCACTGAATGTAAGGCAGCGGGACTAATAATTGGTCGAAATGGAGATACGGTACCAGGCTATAATAATATCCTTACTCTTTCTCCTCCATTTACAACATCTGATGAAGAGCTTGATTTTATCGTAACTACATTAAACAAAGCATTCTCAAAACTATAAACTTTCGGGGTGATATTCTTGTCTACACAAACTAATATAAAGATTTTAAAAAATTTTATAAATGGTGAATGGATTGAAGCTTCACCTAATGCCAAAACAATCCCAGTTCCAAATCCTGCTACTGAAGAACTATTAGCATTTGTACCTCTCTCAACTAAATCAGATTTAGAAACCGCAGTAAAAGCAGCAAAAAAAGCTTTTACTACATGGAGTAAAACCCCTGTTCCTAAAAGAGCAAGAATACTATTTTCATATCAACAATTACTAATTAAACATTGGGATGAACTTGCTAATTTAATCACGATTGAGAATGGTAAAAGCTATAATGAGGCATACGGAGAAGTTCAACGTGGAATTGAATGTGTAGAATTTGCTGCCGGTGCGCCGTCATTAATGATGGGGAAACAATTACCTGATATTGCGACAAATATTGAATCAGCTATGTATCGATATCCTGTTGGAGTTGTTGGGGGAATAACACCTTTTAATTTCCCAATGATGGTACCTTGCTGGATGTTTCCATTAGCAATTGCCTGTGGAAACACGTTTATTCTAAAGCCTTCCGAACGTACGCCACTACTTGCAAATCGTTTAGCAGAGCTCTTTACCGAAGCAGGTCTTCCAAAAGGTGTATTCAATATTGTTCATGGTGCACATGAAATTGTAAACGAGTTACTTCAAAACAAAGATGTTCCGGCCATTTCATTCGTAGGCTCTCAACCAGTAGCAGAATATGTATATAAAACTTCATCTGCAAATGGTAAGCGCGTTCAAGCTTTAGCTGGTGCTAAAAATCATAGTATCGTTTTACCAGATGCAAATTTAGATGAAACAGTAAAACAAATTATCACAGCTGCATATGGTTCGGCAGGCGAAAGATGTATGGCATGCTCAGTTGTTGTAGCAGTAGGTGAAATTGTCAATCCATTAATAGAGAAACTAAAAAAGGAAGCTAATAACCTTACAATTGGAAATGGATTAGATGAAGATATATTCCTAGGCCCGGTCATTCGAAAAGAACATCGCGAACGAACAGAACTATATATTGAATGTGGAATTCAAGAAGGCGCAACTTTATTACGTGATGGTCGAAATGATTTAATTCGAAAAGAAAAAGGCTATTTTATTGGGCCTACAATTTTTGATCACGTCACTCCATCAATGAAAATTTGGAAGGAAGAAATTTTTGCACCAGTGCTTTCGATTGTTAGAGTAGATTCTTTAGAAGAAGCAATTGAGCTAACCAACAAATCGGACTTCGGAAACGGAGCCTGCATCTTCACAGACAGTGCAGCAAGTATACGATATTTCAGGGAGAATATTGAAGTAGGAATGCTTGGCGTAAATATCGGCGTACCTGCACCAATGGCTTTCTTCCCATTTTCTGGCTGGAAAAACTCTTTCTATGGTGACCTACATGCAAATGGTGCAGATGGGGTCGAGTTCTATACAAGGAAAAAAATGATTACGAGTAGATTTGATTAAATACAATTGGGCTTTTCTATTAGTTTAGGAAACTGACTAATGGGAAAGCCTTTTAAATAGAAAAAAATCGCATAAACCGTTAGTAATGACGGATTAGATGCGATTTTCCATTTATTTTAATGATTTACTCTATTAGGATAATCCTTTTTAATTTTTTTGCGATTCTTCGGTTCTATCAAATTCACAAATTAATCCCTAACTGCTTAATAATCAACGTTCCAAAATACTTCCGGGTATCTGCATTCATTATGTGAAGCGTTATAAACCTCTCCTCTTCATCTTGATTTTCAAAGTCAACATAGGCACCGTCTAGCGTTTCTCTAACATTTTTTATCTCGTAGCCTTTTTTTATAAGGGAATCTATTTGATTTCTCTCGCTTAAAAACTCCTTATATGATGACAATAGCTACTCATCCCCTTTTTTACTAATCTTCTATTATACTAGTTTCACCATATTTTTTTCTCTTTAAATATTGTCCACTACCTGCATTACCTACAAATTGCTTCTCTTTTATGACAAACTCTCCACGAACTAGTACACTCACTGGCTCTCCTTTTACTTCCATCCCTTCGAATGCGTTATAGTCGACTGCCATATGGTGCGTTTTTGAGGAGATTGTTCGTTTACTATTCGGATCAAAAATTACTAAATCCGCATCTGAACCAACTGCAATTGTTCCTTTCTCGGGGTACAATCCAAATAGCTTTGCACTTCTTGTAGAGACAATGTCAACAAACTGGTTTAATGTTATTCTGCCTTTTTTAACGCCCTCAGAGAACAAGATACTTACTCGATCTTCAATCATTGGTCCCCCGTTTGGAATTTTTGAAAAGTCTTCACGGCCTAGATCCTTTTGACCTTTGAAGTCAAAAGAACATTGATCGGAACCTAAAGTTTGAAGATTTCCATTTCTTAATGCATTCCATAACACATCTTGGTTCCATTTTTCGCGAAGTGGTGGAGACCAAACGTATTTTGCACCTTCAAAATCAGGTTTTTCTAGCATGGATTGATCAAGTACTAAGTATTGTGGGCATGTTTCTCCCCATATATCGATCCCATTATTTCGGGCTTCCGTTATTTTTTCAACAGCCTCTGCACAAGTAACATGAACAACATATAATTGTGAATTTGCAAGTCCAGTTAATGTAGCTGCTCTTCCCGTCGCTTCCCCCTCTACTTCAGGAGGACGTGTTAATGCATGATAAATAGGTTCTACTTTTCCTTCAGCTAATGCTTGATTAATTAAATAATCGACAACATCTCCATTCTCCGCGTGCACCATTACTAATGCCCCATATTCTTTTGCTGCTAAAAGAGTACGGTACAAGGTCGCATCATCAGCTTGAAATACATTTTTATAAGCCATAAATACTTTAAATGAAGTAATTCCCTCATTTTCGATTACTCTAGGTAACTCTTGAAGTACCTCATCATTTATTTCGCCAATCATAAGATGAAAACTATAATCAATCACTGCTTTATGTTTTGATTTTTCATGCCATGTTTCGATTGCTTTTTGGAGTGGTTCTCCTTTATTTGTTAAACAAAAATCAATAATGGTTGTTGTCCCACCAAAGGCAGCGGCAATCGTTCCTGATTCAAAATCATCTTTTGTGACGGTTCCGCCAAATGGCATATCTAAATGTGTATGCGGGTCTATTCCACCTGGAAAAATATAATGATTTGTTGCATCAATCATTTCAGCGTCCGTACAATCTAAATTTAGTCCAATTGCACAAATTTTATCATCTTCTATTAAAATATCAGCCTTGTAAATATCCGTTGCAGTAACGATTGTGCCATTTCGAATAATTTTCTTCATTTTCTTTTTCTTCCCCCCTTTAAAATTGAATATTGATTAGAACGTGCTAATCTATTTAAGGCTTGTTGGCGATCATTCCAAGTCATCGAAGGCTGTTTATTTGGAATCTCTACCATGTTAATGGCATCTTCAACTGGACAGACTATTTTGCATAAATTACATCCTACACAATCTTCCTCCCGAACTTTTAAATAAGGATTTCCGCTTTCATCTACTAACATATCAATACATTGGTGAGATGTATCTTCACAAGCAATATGGCATTTATTGCAGTTAATGCATTCCTTTGGATCAATCCTAGCAACTACTTGGTAATTTAAATCTAAATTTCCCCAATCTGAATATTTATGAACGGATTTACCTACCAGCTCCGTTACTGAGGAAAGTCCTTTTTCATCTAAATAATTATTCAATCCGTCAATCATATCTTCCACTATGCGGAATCCATGGTGCATTGCTGCCGTACATATTTGAACGCCAGTCGCTCCCATTAATAAAAACTCTACTGCATTTTGCCAATTCGAAATGCCACCAATCCCGGAAATTGGAACTGATATACGCGGATTACGTGCACATTCTGCCACCATATTTAAAGCAATTGGCTTTACTGCAGGTCCACAATATCCACCATGTGCTCCCTTCCCAGCAACATGAGGAACCGTATTCCAAGAATCTAAATCAACTCCCATTAAACTGTTGATTGTGTTAATCATACTGACTGCGTTCGCTCCACCTCGAACTGCCGCTTCAGCCGTAACAGTAATATCAGTAATGTTTGGCGTTAGTTTGACAATGACAGGTGTTTTCGCAACTTCTTTTACCCAAAAAGTTTGTTGCTCTACTAATTCAGGAACTTGACCAGATGCAGATCCCATTCCTCTTTCTGCCATGCCATGTGGACAGCCAAAGTTCAGTTCTAATCCATCAACACCAACATCCTCTACTCTTTTCACGATTTCATGCCACTTATATTGTTGTGGTTCAACCATAAGTGAGGCGATAATAGCTCGATCAGGGAATCTTTTTTTCGTTTCATAAATTTCTTTTAAATTTACTTCAAGAGGTCGATCAGATATTAGTTCGATATTATTAAACCCTGCAACTCTTTGCCCGTTAAAATTAATCGCAGCAAATCGTGAGGAAGTATTAATAATTGGTTCCCCTAACGTTTTCCAAACTGCCCCACCCCAACCAGCTTCAAACGCACGTTGGACTTGATAACCCGAATTTGTAGGAGGAGCAGAAGCAAGCCAAAATGGGTTAGGTGATTGTATACCTGCAAGATTGATACTTAGATCTGCCATAAAAGAAAACCTCCTTTTAAGTGTTTAATTGTTTATGGATCGCATAAGCTACTTCTTTTCCTTGTTGTGCCGCAGTGACTACCATTGCTTCACCTAGCCCTTTTCCAAAAATAACATCACCACAGGCAAAAACTTTAGGATTAGACGTTTGAAATGATTCTTGGTTAACTTTCACAACACCATCTTTGTGTTCTAAACCAAATTGCTCGATTAACTCTATATAGCGAGTTTGCCCGATCGCTTTAATGACTCCATCTACCGGAATTGTAAAATTGGAATCTGGAATAAGTACAGGCCTGCGGCGGCCGTCTTTTCCTACTTCACCTAATTCCAATCGCACACACTCAAGTGCAATTACTTTTCCGTTTTCACCTATTATTCGTATTGGTAATGTTAGCCATCGGAATTCTACTCCATCTTGCTTAGCGAAATCATATTCAAATTGATAAGCGCTCATTTCCGATTGCGTCCTACGATATAAAATTTTGACATTGCCTGCTCCTAAACGAACTGAGCATGTCGCAGCATCAATTGCTGTATTGCCCGCTCCGATTACAGCAATGTTTTTACCTATGAACCGATTGGATAATTCCCCTGATTTCGTCTCTTTTACAAAATCAATCGCATCGTATACTCCGTCCAAATCCTCCCCTTCAATATCTAGCATCGGAACTTTCCCCATACCTATAGCTAGTACGACCATGTCATAGTTTGCTAATACTTCATCTGAAGAAATATCTGAACCGACTCTAGTATTCGTTTGGATCTTGACATCCAACTTTTCAATTTGTTGAACTTCCCAGTTCGATATACTCTTTGGTAACCTAAAAGAAACGATTCCATAACGATTTAATCCTCCAGCATGATTTTGGGCTTCAAAAATCGTTACTTCATAGCCTAATAAAGCAAGTTCACGAGCAGCTGCTAAACCAGAAGGACCACTACCAATGATTGCAACTGTTTTCCCGTTCTTTTTTCCAGCCTTAAATAATACTTGATTATTTTTTATCGCCCAATCAGTTGCATAACGTTGTAAATTACCAATCATAATTGGTTTTGTAGAATGATTAAGTACGCATGCACCTTCGCACAATTCTTCTGTAGGACAAACCCTGGCACAGCTTGCTCCAACAGGATTAGATGACATAATTGTTTTAGCTGATCCCTTTAAATTGCCAGAAGCTATTTTCTTTATAAATGAAGGTATATCGATCCCAGTTGGACATGCTTTAATACATGGGGCATCATAGCAATAAAGACATCGATGTGCTTCTTCAAATGCTTCCCGTTCCGATAACCCAGGATGTACTTCTTCAAAGTTCTTCGATAAATTCTCTAACGAAACTCTATTCACTAACAACACCCTCCTACTTTGGCTACATAGATACTTTTTAAGAAAGTCATTTTCTTTTACATTAATAGTGCAGTAAATTAACAAGCATAAAGATGTATTCAAGTAAGAACAATCAAGTACAATCTTTCTTAAAAAGGTAAAACTTTTTCTAAAATTGAGGTATTTCAATATATGATTAAATAGATAAATTTAGACATGTTTATGTAAGGGGTGTCAGTGTTTCATTCATGAAAAGTGAACCTTTGGATTTAGAAGGTAAAAAAAGCTCAAACCCTTCTAAATAGGTTTGAGCTTTTCAGAGTGTTGAAAAATGAGCTTGTCAACTAACTACGCTAATTTTTGGTTGATTTCTACTATACCCTGTCATGAGGAAGAATCTTTCTATTTTTCGCTGGTTTACTTCCTCTTGAACCTGTTATGAGGAAGAATCTTTCTATTTTTCACTATTTTACTTCCTCATGAACCTGTTATGAGGAAGAATCTTTCTAATTTTCGCTGGTTTACTTCCTCTTGAACCTGTTATGAGGAGGAATCTTTCTATTTTTCGCTTGTTTACTTCCTCTTGAACCTGTTATGAGGAAGAATCTTTCTATTTTTCATTGGTTTACTTTCTCATGAACCTGTTATGAGGAAGAATCTTTCTATTTTTCACTATTTTACTTCCTCTTGAACCTGTTATGAGGAAGTACCTTTCTAATTTTCGCTGGTTTACTTCCTCATGAACCTGTTATGAGGAAGAATCTTTCTATTTTTCACTATTTTACTTCCTCATGAACCTGTTATGAGGAAGAATCTTTCAAATTTTGGGAGGTTTCCTTCCCCATGAACCTGTCATAAGGAAGTATCTTTCAAATTTTCGGCGGTTTCCTTCCCCATGAACCTGTTATGAGGAAGTACCTTTCTAATTTTCGCTGGTTTACTTCCTCTTGAACCTGTTATGAGGAGGAATCTTTCTATTTTTCACTATTTTACTTCCTCATGAACCTGTTATGAGTATGAACCTTTAAAATCTTTGCTTTAATAATATATACTTAGACTTTTGTTGTTCTATATTGACAATGTTTTATTTCAACAGTATGAAAAAGCTCAAACCCTTCTAAATAGGTTTGAGCTTTTTTACATTATTTTTAAATTTTATTCTTCACTAAAACATTAAGTCGTTTTCTATAAAAGTAAATTAACAAGCCGATAATTAACAGTCCTAAAATAACTTTTCCAAATAAGGTGAACTCTAACACTTGATTAACGGAATACGATTCAAATAAAATGACCGGTAGCTTACCAATCAAACTAGCTAACATAAAGCTTGACCATGTGATTTTACCAAAAGCAGCAAACAAAGTAATTAAGCTAGATGGAATAAAAGGAATAAAACGTAGAAGTAACACACCATAAAATGCTTCTTTTCCTTCTAAACTTAATAGTCTATTTAAAGCTTTAAATTTAGTTGATTGACTAATAAATCTTTTTTGTAAACCCTTTCTATATAACATGAAAGATACGAATGTACCAATTAATTCACCTATGAAAGAGACAAAAAAGCCACCAGCAAAACCGAATAATTTAATATTGATTGCTGTCAAAAACCAGGCTGGTATAATACCAACAATACTAATTAGAACATTTATTAGGATACTGAGCAGTGCAGCATAGTCTTTGTATGTATTTAAAAAATGTTCAATTGCCGAAAGTGTCATAATTTTCCCCCATTTTTTTAACCACTTAATTGTACAACATTTAGTATGATAAAAAAGCTAAGGTTACCAAATACATAAATCTTCCATAAATTAAAATCTATTTACTATTTTAGACATTGAAATTTTAAACATACTAACCAATTAAAATTTAATTTTTCAAACAAAAAAAAATGACTTCGAATGCTTATCGAAATCATCTTTTTGATTATTTTTTATTCTTCTTCAGTTTGGCCTTGGAAGAAGATGAATAAATATTTTACTAATTCTAAAACAGAGATTAAGGTTGCCGCTAAATACGTAAGTGCAGCAGCTCCTAATACTTTATTTACACCTTTTCTGTCAGTATCATGGATGATACCACTTGCTAACATTAATTTCTTTGCTCGCGAACTAGCATTATACTCAACAGGTAAAGTGATTAGTTGGAATGCTACAGCTATAGAAAATAGTAAAATCCCTACTCCAATTAGAGAAAATGCTTGAAGTAAAAATCCTGCTAGTAGTAATAACGGCGCCGCACCTGATGCAATGTTAACGATTGGAAATATTCGGTGACGAAGTGTTAAGAAACCATATGAAGTATCATGTTGTATCGCATGACCTACTTCATGTGCTGCAACTGATACAGATGCAATTGATCTACCATAGTATACTTCCTCAGATAAGCGAACTGTTCTTGTCATCGGATCATAGTGATCAGATAATCGCCCAGGCACTACTTCCACCGGTACATTAGGTAAATTATTATTGTTTAATATATGTCTTGCAACTTCAGCTCCGGTTAAACCTCCTGATGCTGGCACTTCAGCCCAGTGATTAAAACTAGATTTCACTTTAAATTGAGCCCAAATCGATAATCCGAAGGCAATAAAAATAAGGAAATCCATAGGGTGAAAAAACATTTACATTCTCTCCTTTTAATGAATAAATGACAATAACGCCTGAATTAACTCAGATGTTTGTGACGTTAATTGACGGATAATTTTTAGCTTTTGTTCTTCAGTTAAATTTTCTAGTAAATATTTTAATTGTGATAATTCAGTCTTCAGTTGACTCATATGAATCGTTACCTCTTCAGTTAGTGGCACGATCCCTTGGTCCTCTACCAACGTTTTTTTCTTATCTACTATCGCTTTTATTTCTTGGAGTGGTAAGTGCATTGATTTACATTGTTCAATAAATTTTAAAGTTTCCATAGAAGCTTCATCATAAAAACGATGTCCAGATTCTGAGCGCTGTGGTTCAAGTAATCCTAGGTTTGTATAATAATCAATTGTTCGCTTAGACACTCCTACTTCTTTTGCTAATTCTCCAATTTTATAGACAATCCCAACGTATTCACACTCCTTCTATTTGTATTATATTGTATCCCGATAAAAACGTACAGTAAAACGTTACGTTGTTTAAAAAAAAGGATGAAATAAAAGATAGTTTCTTCAACTTAAAGTAAGGAATAGTAACATAATTTGTGGGAAAAATAGGCTAAAATTACCACCAATAGAAATGAGGAGTACCCAATGATAGCTGACCGAGAATTGGATAAAAATGAAAAATCGCTTCGGGAATTGCTATTTAATAGTTCTGACTTTAAAACAAGTAATTTCGGAAGTAATGATAGAAGATATCGGTTATTTTATTTGGATACGATGATCGAGGATACTGTAGTGCAAGAACATATTATTAGCCCTTTGCTTAACAATATTAACGTCAGTGTACGTGAAGCCGTTTCGATTTTAGATTATAGCGAAACCGAACTTCTTACTGTAGCTGTGAATTCGATGATTGAAGGAAAAACGGTTGTCCAAATCGAGGGAGAAACAAAGTTTTATTTACTTAGAACCGAATTAGTTAAAGAACGTTCTATCAACATTCCTATGAACGAGCGTGTGTTACGTGGTTCACATAAAGCATTAAATGAAAACTTGAATACGAATCTTAATTTAATTCGTAATCTAGTTGCAACTCCCGATCTTGTAGTAAAACAATATCAAGTTGGTCGTAGATCGCATACGAAAGTAGCGATCCTTTATTTACAATCGCTTGCAAACGAAGTAGTTTTAAAAGAATTTGAGCGAAGAATTACAAATATTGATATTGATTACATTGATGCACCCGGTTTTTTAGAAGAATTAGTTCAAGATAAAAAATTTTCGCTATTCCCAAAGATGCTAACTTCTGAAAGACCTGACCGTGTAAAATCTTATCTGATGGATGGTAAAATCGCATTTTTAACCGATGGTGCACCAGATTGTGCGATTGTTCCTGTTTCATTTTGGGCTTTTTTTCAAAGTCCAGATGATTATCAAGTTGGTTGGCTATTTGGTAGTCTTTTAAGATTTTTAAGAATTTGTTGTTTTATTATTGCAATTAGCTTACCTGGTCTTTATGTTGCATTAGTTACTTTCGATCCTAGAGTTCTCCCATTAGAAATTGCACTAACTCTTCAAGGCTCTATGCAATACGTTTCTATGCCACCAGTTTTAGAGGCGATTACAATGTTAGCCATCCTTGAAGTCTTAAAAGAGTCGACTGTTCGTTTACCAAATCCGGTTGGTCAAACGATTGGTGTTGTTGGTGGTATTGTAATTGGAACTGTGGTTGTTCAGTCGAATTTAATTTCAAATATGATGGTAGTCATTATTGCACTTACTGGTGTTGCTTCATTTATTATCCCTTCATATGAAATGAGTAACACTGCACGTTTATTAGCTTATCCTTTTATCATCATGGCATCTTTTTTTGGATTAATTGGATTGGAAATTTCATACTTGTTGGTTTTAACCCATTTAGCCCGAATGAATACATTTGGCATTCCTTACTTTTACAATTGGTTTAATGGCGATACGATTAAAGATACTATTTTTAGAGCACCGATTAGAAGTATGAAAAAACGACCAGTGGAAAGCTTAGCAAAAGATGAAATAAGAATAAGTAATCCAAGGGAGGAAAATGAGTGATTCAATTAAAGAAGATTTCTATTAATCAACTTATTTGCCTTGTTATTCTTAATCAAGTAGGCGTCAGTATTTTATCCATGCCTTATAAAGAAGCTTTAGTATCAGGTTATGACTCATGGATGTCTATGATTATTGGCGGACTAATCGCTCAAATTGCGATACTCATTGTCTACTATCTAGGAAAAACGTATCCCGATCGCCCGTTTCAACAATATATTTCCACAATAGTTGGAAAACCGTTTGGAATCATAATCAATTTACTATTTGCAGCATTCTGTGCTGAATCATGTTTAATGCTTGTCATTTCTTATTCTGATGTCATTAATCGTTGGCTATTATTTCAAACACCTTGGGTTATCCTAATTAGTTTATCGTTACTAGTTGCCGGATATATCGCTTCATCAACACTTCGGTCTATCGCTACCATTACTCAGTCGATAATGGCCATGTTTTTTATATGCCTTGTCATTATTTTTATTAGTGGAATTGGTCACGGGGACTTACGTCACTTTTTTCCGATCGGTACTCACGGAATTGCTCCTATTTTAAAAGGTGCGATCCCTGCCTTTTGGACGTTTGCTGGATACGAGCTTATTCTGTACGTGTTTCCATTTGTGAAATGTAAAAAAAAGAAGCATATCTTAATTGCTACATCAGTTGCCAATGGAATAACAACTTTAATATACTTTTTTATCTCCCTTATTGTTACGTACAACTTTAGTGAAAACCAATTAAAACACATTCCAGAGCCATTAGTATTTATTCTTCGAAAATTTAGATGGCCAGTCGTTCAAAGTCTAGATATTCTATTCATTACGCTTTGGCTATCAGTAACTTTAGTGACAGCTTATATTTACTTATTTTTGTCTGCTAGGTATTTAGCTTTTCTTGGTAATAAAGAATTTCAAAAACACTCTCTTCTAGTATGGATTGTAACAATTGTTTGTTTTGTGGCCGGGATTTTTTTCTCAGACCGCCATTTACTTCCGGTTTTTTCCAAATACCATAATATTGTAACAGCAATTGTCATTATAGGATTGCCTTCATTGCTTCTACTAATTTCCTTTGCAAAAAGAAAGGTGGCAGCTGAATGAAAAAAGCCTTCTTATTACTCCTATTATTGCCACTTTTGACTGGATGCTGGGATCGTTTGGACTTAAAAAAACTACATTTAGTTGATGTAAACGGGTTTGACATCGACGAAAAAAATGGTGAAATCGATGCGTTTTTTCTTATAACAAAGCTAAAAGCAACGGGTCAAGGAAATGGAGAAGTAACTTCAGAGATGAAGGAACTTAAAGGAGCATCTTTAGCCGAAGCAATTGGACAATGGGAATTTTCAGAACAATCTCCTTTTATTGGAATTAGTACAAGAGTATATTTAATAAGCGAAAGATTTGCAACAAAAGATCCAATTTCAGAGCTTGATTTTTTACTTAATGCTCCTTATTCATCTATTAACGCCCCTTTAGTTGTTCTTGAAGGGGATCTTTCTAAAGTATTTGAAACCGCTATGAATTCAAAAAATGATCAAACAAAAGAATTGAATGAATTTATACTCTCTATGGAGAAGAATAGAACGATACCAACTGTTTCAATGATGAATTTTATTCAATCAAGGGATGAACCATTAACTGACCTAGCATTACCTATATTAAAAACAAAAAATTCAACCTTAGAATTAAGCGGCGCATTGTTATACCGTAATGGTACATCTACAGGAAAAAAACTTGATAAAGACCAAATCAAACTGTTGATGTTAATGAAAGGGGAAAGCAGAGGTAGAAATAGATTTACTGGACACTGGGGAAGGTTTACTGGAAATCTAAATAAAAAAAATGATGAAAAATCTAATTCTGATACTGCGAATAACAATAATTTCGGTTTTACGGTCAAAAGAAATACTTCAAAACTATCTGTCTCCAAAGGATCAAATAAATTACCGAATATCAATATTAATGTAAAATTGCAAGTTAGTACATTCGAACTTGGCAATGAAGGTCATAAGTTAAAGCCCGATTATGGCCGAATCGAAAAAGAAATCAGAAAGTATTTTGAAGAAAACGCATTAGCAGCTATTAATGTTATGCAATCTGCAAACTCCGACGTTCTTAGCATTGGGCAAGAACTAAAGGCTTACCATCCAAAAGTTTGGAAGTCTTTAAATTGGAGAAAAGATTATCCACGAATGCAGATTGAACCGAAATTTGATATTGAGATTATAAATAAATAGTAATGAATTTCTAACATAAACTAATCATATATGGGTCAAATAGAAATACACCTATTACGCATAGTAATATAATAGGTGTATTCTTTTTGAGAAGAAGAATTTAATGAGAAAATATGGGAGTAAACATGTAGTATTATGTGTTGATGGTAAACTCTATTTTTCTTTTATGTACTGCAGCAACCTAATAGGGTTACTGCGTTATAGGAAGTAAATCTTTTAACAAAAAGATGAAGATTTTTGACCATATGCTACTCTTCTTTTATCCCTAACTTGTCTTCTATCCGATTAATTCGATCATGCAAAAGCTTACCTTTTACACTTGAATTGAAATACGGATCATCTTGCCACCAATTTAACCCAATCTCCATTGCTTTATCAATTGAGGCAACAACAAGTCGAATCTTAATTGTTAGTAATTCAACATCTGCCAAGGCGATTTTAATATCTCCCGCGATGACAATTCCTTTATCTAAAATCTTCTCTAAAATATCTAAAATATTAGTAGATTGTGCTGAATGTTGCATATTTTCTCCTTCCTTACATTAAGTTGCCTAAAGGTCCTAAATCGATATTTAAGTCTTTCCCTTCAAGCCCAAAGATAATTTTGAATTCTTCCATTTTTTCTTCTAAGTTCAAAAGAGCTGTACCAAGTTTTTCAATTTGTTCATCCGTAAGTGTACCACCCTCTACCCGTTTAATAGCTTGCCGCTCTACAAGTTGCCTTAGTAATTCCAAAATTGTAAGCACTAATTGAGCTAGTCCGTGTTCAACATCTTCTGGATTCATATTAATTCGCTCGGCTATTCCATGATTCGCTGTCATTTCGATTCCCCTTTTTTTTGAATATTTTCAACTGCAGTTACTAATAAGCGAATATTCACATATACAAGATCGATATCTGCAATAGAAAGGATAAGATCACCAGAAATAACTACTCCTTTATCTAAAACGCCATCTAAAATATCTAATAATGTGATATTATCATTGCTACTGTTCATGTCTTTCTACAATCCAAACTAGCAAAATGATAGAATGGCCATGGTCCAGAAATCTCAACAATAATTCCTTTCTCCTCATACTTTTGTCTAAATTCTTTTATTATCAGTTCAAATTTCTTCCTGCTGTCGTTTGGAATTAGGGACGTACTGTTGTAGATCATATCAACATTTCTTCCAGTTGCATTTTTGCTCCAATTTTTTCTAGGTAAATTGTCAACTGTTGAATTTTTTAAAGTGTTTTCCAGAACTTGCGATATTAAACGTAGTTCAGCTTGCGCCTCATTTTCGAGTAGTTGTTCTTGCTTTTTCTTCATAAAGAATTGCTTTCCAGGGGATAGTACTTTCAATTCATCTCTCATATTTTGAATTGCTTTACTTTGCCGCTCCAATACTTTGAAAAATTTCGATTTATCATAGTACATCTTGACATTCCATTCCTCTTTTTCCTTTAATTGTTCAAAAAGGGAAACGATGTTGTCCTGTTCATTCAACAAATCCTCTCTTAATTTTTCTATACTTGAATAGATCGTACAAAACTTAGAAGGAAGAAATAAGTAGTTTTTTGAATAAGTCACGATTATTTCATGATGATGAACTGCATGCTTGTGTACCCATTTTGGATTGTCCATCTTCTCTTTTAGAACAGATTCGTCAAATTCTTCTTCTCTTAAATAACAAAAAACGGCGGTTACTTTTTCTACATTTTCATAACAAGTTTTGTTACGATCAATCCCCTTTACTGCATAAAAGGGTGAATATTCTAGTTCATTTGTCGGTAACAAACCATATAAATAAATGCTCAATTGCCTGCCTCCCGTTCTTTCATTTTTGCGATCTTATACCGTAAAAGTAATTCCTCTTCTTGTTGTTCATAAATGTCCTGCGAGATTTCACCTAATTCGTACATCATTTGTAGACGGATCAATTGTTGCTCAATTGATTTCGAGTCAAATAAAACGCGGTCAGCTTCCTCCTTTATTTTTTCACCTAATAGAATGATTGATTTTAGTGGAAAGGCTAAAGCTTTAAAAATCATGATCGATCTCCCGCCGTTATTGTTAACTGTATAAAGTTATAAGCAGGCCATGGCCCAGAGTATTTGAATTCTACTTTATCCTTCCATAATTCATAGAGTTCATTAACTTTTTCATCAAAGACTTCTTCTTGATCGCGATCAATTAAAAAAGCAGCATTAAGAAGCATTGTTTCGTATATTGGAGGGTTTGATTTAGAGGCACTTGAAAGTGAAGAAAGAGGTGAAAAAATCGCTTCATATAGATTGTGGTGCAAAGCATAGAAAAAATCTTTTGTTTTTTCTCCAAGTTTAATCTTTTCGTAAAAAGCTGCTTCTTTCTGTTGATTTACCTTCTCTTTAAGTTTTTGTATGTCTCCATTTCTCTGTATTTCTTCGTCTAACCATTCCTTACGTGCAATGACTTTTAAACCAACCTCAATTTTATTGTTTATTTTCTGAAAGATTGATTGCAGTTCGTCATACAGTTTTTCTAGTAATAAATGAATTTCTTCTGAAGAGGAGAATACATTATTAAAACTTATTGGAATGACGGTAAACTGTTGCATAACAAAAGAAATCACGCTTTGATGGGCAAATAAATTGGCACGAGTTGGAAGGTAGTCCTGGTTAGGAACATTTGCAGCAATCATCACAATTTCTTTATATCTGATAGCATATAATTTAATATCATTTCCTTCCCACTTTGTGAAACCAAAATCGGGATCGATATTCGTTTGGATGATACAAAATGGATAAACCCATTTTCTCATTTCAACTTCCCTCCATTTTTGAACTGATCGATTTTACGATGAATTGTTTTGCTTGTGAGTATGTTCGAACTTTTTGGGCTTGTTTGAGATGAAACCAAAAAATATCTGTGCATAAAGTCTGAAACTGTTGATCATAAATTGTAATTGGGATATTATTTTGCTTTGCTATCGAGGCTAGTTTGATAGTAGTACGAAGACTTTGAGGTTCAATTTCTCTACAGTGATGACGTATGATTTGTACTAATTTAACAATATAAAGACTTTCTTTTTCCGATAAACCAGTTATTTGTGATAAGATGGTACACTCCGTTTCAAAATCCATTTTTTCGATCGGAATCGTAATCATACGATCAAGTAGAGCATCTTGTGCTTCGAATATACCAACATACTCTTCTGGATTACTAATAAAAATAACAGAAAAGTTTGGATGGACTGGCAAAAAAAATTCTTTCTTTTTCATCCCATATAGTGGAATCACCCTTTCTTCCAAAATTGATAAAAATAAGTTGTTTGTTTCAGGATGAGAGCGAGTGAATTCATCATATATTAATGTATAGCCTTTTGTCGCAGCTTCTATTAAAGGACCGTTAACCCATGTGTCTTTAATGCTTTCTTCTTTTTTATAAACGGAATGAATATAGTTATCGACTATTTTTTTCTTAGTAAAGCCATTAAAACTCCCAAGCAGATCCTTATTAGACATTTCATGATTCCCATGAATTAACAATGATGGTCGACCGATTTGTTTTGCAATATGAAGTGCAAGTGATGTTTTTCCAACACCAGCTGGACCTGTAAGATGGACTGAAAACCCAGATTGCAAATAAGACTGGACCCGATCTGTTAGGCTATTCAAATAAGGAGTCGATATAAAAATTTTATCCATAGTTCTCCCTCCTTACTCATGTAGAATTGCGCCTCTTGCACGCAATGATTTTCTTTGAAATGATATAATTTCTAATTCAGCATTCATTAAAACAGAATAAACTCCTACTAACTCATCTTTAGCGTGAGCTTTCATATATTCTTTTTCTTCAATTACTTCAACGGTTAATTCCCAACCTTTATCTGTTTTATGGATGTGAGTAATTTTATGAACTGGTCGAATATACAGCCCAAAAAAAGTTTTTACTACTTCTAGTATTTTAATAATTTCCATAGTAGCCCCCTTATCTAAAAAGAGAGACCAAAGCATAAAGCCTTGGCCCTACTTGCTTAAGCAACTTCCTCTTCTTCTTCTTCTTTCAGCAATCCTACTGCTTCTGCATATCGTAACCAAGTATCAACACTTGCAATGACAACACGAGCTTCAATTGCTAAAAGCTCAATGCCGACAAGTGATACCCTTACAAATGCATCAATAACAACCCCTTTGTCTAGAATACGGTCGATTACTTCAGCAAGGCTGGAAGAATCTACACTTTTTTGAATAGACGCCAACATGTATCCCTCCTTTCTTAATAAAAATAAGAAAGAAATGATAGAAAATGAAAAATAGCATTTTCTCACGTAGAGATCCTATCTCTTTCCCTCTATCCTATGGGACAAGCAAGTTAAGAGTGATAGACTTTATTCAAAATGAATCAATTTAACCACACTCCAATTTTTTCCAATTGATATATACCTCGTTTTTTTGACTAATTTGCAGAGAAAAATAAATCTAGTATTATAGAAAAAAACCATGAACAAGTTCAATTGTTCATGGTTTTTCAACGTTTCTATATCAATCTATCTACTTAATTATTCTACCCAATAACGACGAGCACCAGAAAATTCTTCAATATAGCCAGGAGTATCTAATGGAATAATTTCAACACTTCTAGCAGCATTTGGAGCCTGAATCATTAAACCATCACCGATATACATTGCAACATGATGAACTGATCCTGTTCCATTGTTACTTGCAAAGAATAGTAGGTCTCCAGGTTGAATCTCGTCTTTTTTAACTTCTATACCACTCTTAGATTGAGGGCCTGAATCTCGTGGAATTGTTATACCATATGACTTAAATAAGCTATATGTAAATCCTGAGCAATCAAAACCAAATCCTGATACACCAGCCCATAAATAACGTAAACCAAGGAACTTCTTCGCCGTATTAATTAAATTTTCAGGCGTTGCCTTTGGAAACTGATTTTCGTTTTGATAGACTGCCACATCTTCTTTTTTAATAAATTTATTTCCATCATCTGGTGTTGCAACCATTACAACATCTCCAAAGTCTTTAACTACTGGTAAGCGGGTATTAAAGCTAATCTCCATAAACTTATGATTTAGGGCTTTTCCATCATACAACCATGCTGTTTGACTAGATACCATAACAAATGGCGTATCTTTATAATTCTCTAATCGATCATCCGTTGTTAATTGTCTTTTTGGCATCCAACCAGGATAGCCAAGTGTGTTACGTGGAGTAGGTTGTCCTTCAACAGCAACCTTAACCCAGTCACCTGACTCCTCTAAAATGGTTACTTTTGTGCCATAAACTGCTTGTGTTTCAAGATAGCTTGTTAACCAACGACGAACTTCAGTATCTTCCATATTCGCTGACCATTGACGCGGATCTACTGGATTGCTTAAAGATGGTACATCAATATCTCTAACTTGGAATCTACCATTAGTAGTCCACTGAGTCGAAACGGACACATCAACATAGGCTGTCTCACCCGGAGTAAGTTCATCTTGCGAATTTGCGAAAGATTGGCTTGTCATTGTAGGAAGTAATGAACCTGCAACACATAAACTTAAAATTAAATTTTTTGTCTTTTTCATCATAAAACCCCTCTCCATATTTTAACGAAGACTTTTTGATAATCTTCGGTTAAGCCCTAAACCAGGTAGAGATGATAAATGGACTTCATCCCCGATAAATTCAATTCCATCAAAATCTTGGCTCTTTAACCAAAGTGGAGCATCTAAATCGATTTTTTGAATATTTGGATGTGCGCAAGCAATATGAGCTGCAGCTAGCACTGACACAGAAGTTTCCATCATACTTCCAATCATGCAAGGAATATTTGCTCTTTCAGCAATATCTGCAATTTGCAGTGCTCTTCTAATGCCCCCAGTTTTCATCAACTTAATATTTAGAAGATCAACTGCATCTTCTTTAATTAGACGAACTGCATCTTCTGGAGAAAAAAGACTTTCATCTGCCATAATTGGTGTTTTGACATTCTGCTTAACAAATTTCAGTCCTTGGATATTTCCTGCTTGGACCGGCTGCTCAATTAGTTCTAAATTGGCATTCAGCTGTTCCAATTCTTGAATAATGGTAACGGCTTGTCGTGGAGTCCATCCTTGGTTGGCATCTACACGAATGGCAACATCATCACCGACTATTTCTCGAATCGCCATTATTCGTTGAACATCCTTTTCCCAATCTTTTCCGACTTTAATTTTCAAAGTAGAAAATCCATCCTTGATAATTTGTCTAGCTTCCTCGCACATTTCATCTACAGTTCCTACACTAACGGTCATATCATTTTTTAATTGGTTTGTTCGACCTCCAAGATATTGATAGAGTGGAAGATTAAGGTGTTGACATAACGCATCATACAGCGCAATTTCCATAGCTGCTTTCGCACTTGTATTTGCCACGCAAGAGCGTTCAATTAGTAGTGAGAGCTCATTCATATTTCGAATATCTCTTCCTAATAGTAGCGGCGTTAGGACCGTCTTTAAAATCGCTTCAATACTTTCTTTTGATTCACCTGTAATCGCCAATGTTGGCGCTGCAGCCCCTACTCCGACAATTCCATCCTCTAGCTGGACATATACAAAAACATTCTCTATTTCTGTAGCTGTCCTAAGAGCTGTTTTAAATGGCTTTTTTAATGGAAAAACTTCCGTTTGCACTTGGATCGATTGAATAATCATCGTTTTTGTCCTTTCCTATTAGATTTAAGTTTGTTCCAATACCTCTGATTGTTTAAAAAACCTTCTATTAAATAAAAAATCCAGCTATTAGAAAGGGACGTCCCTACTAATAGCTGGATTTCATCTACGAAAATAGATAAAGCAGCGTTTTAAGATTCAATTATTTGTGTGTATTTTATATGTGCATTTTTAAAGGCTACTGCCAAAGCTTTTTGGGAAGACCCGAAATAGCGTGTATTAATTTCTTCTATTACCCCATCCAAATCTAGCATTGATTGTCCAACGAATAGATGCTGTACAAAAGATGAAGTTAAAGAAATTGTAGCTGAGCAATCAGCATCAACAATTAAATGGCTTGTCCGATCGACTACCAGTCCAATAAAAAATGCATTATACTTCTGCATAATCGGATTATTCGATGAAGTCTTTGCATCTCCAATTAAATAGATCGTATCTTTACTGTACAATTTATTTCCTCCCGCAAAACAGGTATTCCGCACAAAATCCTAACCATAAGGAAAGAATTGGCAACGGCATATGTATTCGCTTACAGTTAATATTAATATACGAAACTATTTTTGACAATGTTTTTTGAATATTCTGTTTTAAGAACAGGAAATGTGTACTAGATTTGGGCGCTTACTTTTTTACTAGAAAAAGTTTAGGATCGTTTCTTTTATAACGAAAAGCCACAAAGAAAATAATCTACTTGTGGCTTTTCATTTTTTTGAAGACTATCCAAAATTATTGAATACCTAATTCTCTTTTAATACTTTCTAATGTTGCCGACTTGAACTTCTTCAACGGTTTTGGTGCATTGTCTACATCCATATTTTGTTTTAAATAATTCAATTCTACATATTCAAGATCCTTAGCACTAACTTTTCCATCAAAATTTATATCTGCTTCTCGTTTGTCACTACCCCAATATGTTTGGATGTATAATGCATCTAGTATATCGACCACATTATCTTGATTCACATCACCAGCAACCCCATAATCGTAGAATGACCCGGCCATACCATTGTAATATAATAGTAACTGACCTGAGATACTGCCATTCTTATCGAAACCTATTTGAATTTGGCGCTTCATCGTGAAATGTCCAGGCAGTTTCATTTCCCATGTGAATGGTTTATCAGTTATTGGAAGTTTTGAAATTCGATAATCTCCACCTTTACCAATGCTAGAAGTACCATCATACACATTACCATCTGCATCGATTATTCGGATTGATGCACCAAGTTTTGTCCAATCAGGGGTTAATGCTACTCCATACCCTCTTAATGTCCCAAATATTTCTGAGAACGTTGGTTGTATTTTGAAATCCATGCCTGTAGATGAAACAGAAGTCGTTTTGCCTAGTTCATCTGTACAAGATAGTGTCGGATTGATTGATGTACTTAATGTAAATGATGTATCCTTGGCTTTTAATTTCAGATTAATAGCAGTTAAATTCCCGCTAATTGTGCTCGTTCCATTCATTACTAGTTTTACTTTTGACGTGTTACCTGTGGTTGAAACTGTCACCTCGTAGTCACCGTAACTTGCAAGTCCTTCATTACCTTTAGCTTCTACAATCTCAAAGCTTGTCCCAATGTTACTTAAAGTCCACTCTGCTGTTTTAATTTTTTGTACGTTATTTAAATGAAGGGTTGTAGATACTGTCTCCCCCATTTTTACATTTGTTTTGTCAGACATAATTGACGCATATGGTGTGCCTGCTTTAACAAAGTAGTAATTTTTCTTAGGACTAGAATTTTTTGCCCCATCTAATCCATTTACTGTAAATTTCGTAAATGAAGCTGTTTCACTGATTGGCAAATTAAAGTTTGCTATGCCATCATTTCCTACGGGAAGTACAGGATTTCGGTTACCATTAATCGAATAATTAAACGTATTAATCGATTGATTAACATCCATTCCAGAAGCAACCATCTTATCCACTTCATTATCGAAAACTTTAACTTGAACTGGAACTGTTTTTACTCCTGGTTGATATTCATTTACAACAGGTGATTCATTTCCATCTAAAGATGTTGTAATTGTAGGACTAAATGGGTCTACATAAATATCATTTGAAGAGGTAAAAATATTGTCTCGTTCGCTTGTTCCAATCATTTTAATTTTGTAATACCCAGGTTTTGCATAGCTTACTTTAGAAGAAATTGGATGATCTGGATCTCCTGTAAATGCATAGTATTTGCCTTCAAATATTCTTTCTACAAAATAATTCGTACCATCATATAGTGTGTTTACAGGAATAGATTCTAAATATCCTATATCCTGGCCAGTCTTTCCATCTACTACTACTAAATCTAGCCATTTCATCTGAGATTTTAATTTGAAATTTAATCGAACGTGCCAAGTTGCAGAACTGTTTACAGTCTCTTGTAATTGGTATGGTGATATTACATTCGTTGAAAGACCTGTAGAGTCAATTCCTTCTTCAGTAGTTCGTACACTAAAAGGTACCCTGTATTGTTCGTTTTTATCGCTCTGGTTCGTTATGATCAGATACCCTTCATAAACACCAGGTTTAGCTGTCGCTGGGACTTTTATTGAAACAGGTATTTTTGTTGATTCAAATGCCTCTACTGAAATAGTAGTAGGAATAACTAATTTTACTTCATTTGAATTAGCATCTAGAGATCCAGCAGCATCCTTTTGATAATTGACTGCTATATCAAATTTCTTTGCTTTATCTTCAAAATTACGGAAGTTTACCATTTTCTTAATTGATGCATCTTCTCCAGCATAAATGCTACCGTAGCTTAGTCCTCCGGTTACCTCTTTTGTGTTGACAGTTTTTCCATTCATTGTAATAGGCGTTTTATCTTCTACGCTTATTTCCATTCCTGTGTGAACGGCTTGATAAGGATCTACACGTCCTGCTCCTACTTCAAACACACTATATTTATCTGCTAATGGTTTAGCTGTATTCATCAAAATCGTCTTAATATCACCTGGTTGAAGCTTAGGATTTGCTTGTAGTAATAAAGCAGAAATTCCCGTTACATGCGGAGCAGCCATAGATGTACCAGACATTCGATTATAGGCAAACTGATAATTAGATGGATCGTTTTTATAAATGTCATAAGCAGGTACAGTTGATAAAACACTTACTCCTGGTGCTGTGATTTCCGGTTTCATATCATAATTTTGACGTGAAGGTCCTCGAGAACTGAAATAAGCTAACTTGTCTCCATCTGTAAATCCTTCAGTATAATCTTTAAATGTCAATTTGTTATGGCCTGCAGCAATTTGTGCTTTAAAATCCAATCCTTGTTCGTAGCTCATACTAAATGTAGGAATGAAATTTTGATCCTCTCTGACAAAGTTCGTAGGGCCTGCATTTGGTATATTATTATACGCTATTACTCCTAGTGCTCCATGTGCTTTTGCATAAGTAACTTTAGTTTGCGTACCAAGCGTTCCTGTATTGACTAAGACCCATTTTCCATTTACATCTTTATTTTTGTAGTCTGAATCCAGTCCAACTCCTAAATCAACAATGTCCATCGATTGTTGATTAAATGATTTGAGATCAGAGATAAAGTCTGAATAGAGATTGCTTAAATTATAGGATTTGTTTGATACGCCTTCTAAAACTCCCGTATATTTTGCTACAGTTATTGGTGTACTGCTTGCTCCAACAGTCAACGCCAATGCAGCTGCTCCTGGAGAACCAAGTGTATAACTACTAGGTCCACTATTTCCTGCCGATACAACAGCTGTGACACCATTAAGAACCGCATTGTTGATTGCTGTACTCGTTGGATATTGAGGATCATTAATATCAATACCCAATGATAGATTAATAACATCCATCCCGTCCGAAACCGCTCGATCAATCCCAGCTAAGATAGCATCAAGCCCTCCTGTCCCATATGGCCCAAGAACACGATAGCCATATAACTCTGAGTCTGGAGCAATTCCTTTTGCAGCTATACCGCTCGAGTTTTTTGCTCGCCCAGCAATCGTACCTGAAACATGCGTACCATGATCGGTATAGTATGTTACAGCACCTTCCGGAGGCGCCGGACTTCCAGCCTTTATCCAATCATCGTATGTAGTTTCCATCGGATCATTATCATTATCTACAAAATCATATCCACCTTTATAAGCATCTTGTAGATCCGGATGGTGATAATCAATACCAGTATCAATAACTCCAACTTTTACGCCTTTACCCGTAATTCCTTCATTATGTAACTTGTCCACCCCTAAAAATGGAATGCTTTCTATTCTCTTAGTAGACTCTTCTTCCGCACTAGATTTTGATGTCGTTGGTAGTTCAATCGAAACTGTAGCACTTTTATAAACCGCTTTTACGGCGTCCGACTGAAGAAGCGTCTTAACTTCCTTCGCAGGTAGATTCATTGAAACTCCATTGTAGGCTGTTTTAAATGAACGAGTTATTTTATAAGATTTTTTACCACCTTTTTCTTTCGCCTGTGGCAAAATTCTTTCTAAATCGGCTTCAAAAGTTGAATGTTCTTTATTAACGTTATCTTTTGCTTTGGATCCTGTTAGTTCCTTACCTTTAACAGCTGCGTCGAGCATTGCAACTTTTTCAGGCATAGACTTGAACTCGACGATAACAGGAATATCTTTATCTTCATGTAGTTCTTTTTCATCAAAACCATGCAATCCATCACTTTCAGATACTTGAAGTTTAGTCAATGCATCGCGTTCTTCTTTTGATAATGAGGCTAAGATTTGTTCTGCTTTTGTAATTTTTTCAGCAGCATGTACTTTAGACGAGAAACTAGTATATGTATTTAATAGACTACTTGAAACTAAACCTACCCCTAACGTAAGGGCTGAAGCTTTATAAATGAACTTCTTATTCATTCTTTTTTACTCTCCCCAATTAAGAAATTATTTTTAAAAAAATCCTATCCAATTAAAGATTTTTAATATTCAGAATCTTATCTTTACTTCCTTCCCTCCTTATAGATAACTAAGTACAATTTAAATGTATATGCTCCTTTATAAAGAGTAAATTGGGGGATTTTATACGATTTAATCAATTTTCATTAAAGAAAACTGATGTAAAGATATGTATTTAATAATCTAACAACAAAGAATTTTGTATTATTTTTTAGTAAAACCTTATTAAAAATGTCGAAATTTCGTTTTTTCGGAGAGTAAAAGTTGGGTGAATATCAAGAACATTAATCAAAATAGAAAAATAATGAAATTATATTGGATTCCACTTTCTTTTATTTAAATTAGAAAATGACGTGTAATTATGCCCACGTCATTTCTTTCATAATAAGATAGAAAATCAAGGTAGAATTTACCAAAGAATCATCTATAAATCCTTTAAAACTTTAAAAATCTATAAGTATTAATCCACCCCATTTTATATTTATATTGCTCTCAAAACAGCAAATTTGCCCCTAGAATTCCACATACTTAAATTATAACAACTACTAAAACGAAAGCTTGCGTGACATGTTACAAAAAAGGAATAATTTATGGTCCAGATTAATGAATGAATTATATTTTTGCTCCTAATAATTATTTCACACAGAACTAAAAAAAGCTGTCACAAATCAGTTCTACCGATTTGGACAGCTCTTTTTATTGTTAATTTACTTTTTTAATTCTTCCTTCTACCTCATAAACGAAAGGTCTTGGAAGTGATTTAACATAATCTACTGTTGCTTGTAGATCTTCTGGTCCAACTTCTAAATTAGTTGAACGTTCGCCAATACCGTATTTTATATTACCGTACATATAGTTGTTTACTACAACTGAATATTCTTTAGTAGGATCAATTTTACTACCATCCTTTAAAAAGATGTCTACTACCTTTCTAGTTGTTGAATCCCAAGTATATTTAAATCCTGCGATATGGAAATCTAAACCCTTATCTGTAATTTGATTATTTAATACTGCTTCAATGTCTTGTCCGCTAAGCATTACTTTATTTAATACATTTCCAAATGGCTGAATTGCGAATAAATCACCAAATGTAACTTGACCAGCGTTAAGTTGTGCTCTAACTCCTCCACCGTTCATCATTGCGAAGTCAGCATTCATCGCAGCTTTCATCCCATCTGCAATTAAGTTGCCTAGTGCAAAATCGCCATAAGTGTCAGAAGATGGATAGCCCTTTGGTAAAGTTTGCATAGAGTCACCAACAATTTCAGCTTTAATTGGTGCGATTAAATCTTCATATTTCTTCATAATCGTAGAAATCGTTGGGTCAGGTGTATAGTCTTTTTGATAAACTGTTACTACTTCAGCTTCCTTCTTAACAATATCGCCTGTTACAGCATCTAATTCTAAATCTACATTTGAAAATGCAGAGCCATAAGAATAAGCTTGTACGATTAATTTATTATCAACTTCTTTATCATTAAATACATGATTATGAGCAGCAAAAATAACATCGACTTCATCATCAACTTTTTCTGCAATATCAGTTGCATCATATAAATCGGCTTTACCTGTTTGAAGGGTTGGATTATGAGCTAATACGACGATTGCTCCAATTCCTTGTTTTTTAAGAATATCCGTATAATGGTTAATTGCTTCTACCTCATCTCGGATTTCAAGTGTTTCATTTCCTTTTCGTACAATCATATTTGGTGTTTCTTGTGTTACCACCCCGATAAACCCAATCTTTTTACCACCAACTTCTTTGATTGCATAAGGTTCTGTGATTAATTGCCCTGTCGCAGTATCATATGCATTCGCAGCGATAATTGGAAAATTCATTCCATCATATCCTTTTGTCCCCTTTGGATGCTCGCCGCCGTTAATCATTCGCTTTAATTCAGAAATGCCTTCATCAAATTCGTGATTTCCTACTGTACCAACATCAAATCCCATCGCTTCCATTACTTCTACAGTTGGTTCGTCTTGGAATAATGCTGAAATTAACGGACTACCACCAATCATATCCCCTGCATGGACAAGTAATGTATTTGGATTTTCTGCTTCGCGTTGTTTCATTGCTGCTGCTGTGTATTCCATGCTGCCAGCTAATACTTCTTGTCCATTAAGCGTAATTTTTGTATCTGTATCAAGCTGACCATGAAGATCATTTAAGCCTAATAATTGAACCTTGATATTCTCTTTTTTTGCACTATTTAAATCTAATTTAAAAATTCCAAAGCCTGCACTATCAGTTTTATTTGTAAATGCAATATTACTATTAGGCTTTATGAATTCTTCCGCTCTTGGTGAAGTTGTAAATGTTACATTTACATTTCCACTAATTGGTGCGATTGACCAGTTATTATCTGCTGTTGGAGTAATTGTTTTCGATTCGGAAATGTAATCCATTAAGATTTGACGGTTTTCATCAGCAGAATCTACTACAAGCTCGCTACCTTTAACACCTGGGAAATTACCACCGCCACCTGCACGATAGTTATTTGTTACAACGATGAATTCCTGATTTAGATCAATGGGTTGTCCATTATAAGTTAAATTTAGTACGCGGCTTGAATTACTATTAACTAGATTTCCGTTTATATCATACTTTGCTGGTTTTGTTACATCAATTTGATAGTTAACACCATCAATTACATCAAAGTTATAAACAGGGAAAGCTGGATTTAATAATGCTTGTTCTTCTGTTTTATTAGGATCAATTTGATTGTATTTACCTGCCGTCATTTCAATCCATTCTTTAACAACAGAACCCTTTACTTTAATTGCTTTTAACGTATTATCATAAAGATAAAGATCGCCTGCACTTCTTATTGTAAGATCGCCTTTTTTAATCTCAGTATATTCTGCTACACCATTGCGGCCAGCTTTGAATGGTGCTCCTACTGATAAAATTGGTAATTCTTTATATTCTGGTTTCTTTTCAGCAATATATTTTTCAACATACCATTTTTGTGCATTTGTAACAACTTGAATCGATGGATCATCTTGGATTAATGAAAAGTAACTATGAATATCATCTGTAGTTGTTCCAATTGGTGTATTTACATACTTAACTGTTGCATCATGATTTGGTTTAATAGCATTTACGATTTCTTGATCTGGATCTACTGTACTCTCGGTTTTTGTTTTACCAGTAATAGGATCTTTTACATCAGCCCAAATTTCTCTAGTAGAAGACTGAGAGTTTACTACTAACCATTTTCCTTTTTCTTTTTTTAGCGTTAAGTCAATTAACCCTAATGAACCACCGCCATATCCTGCTTGAACTGCTGGTACACCATTGATTGTACCTTTTGCATTATCAACACCCGCTAAAGGTTTTTTATCTGGACCTAAAAATAATGCATCAAGTGTAGCCTCTGTTTTTGCTGGAAAGACTTTATGTGTATGAGAAAATGTAATCGCATCAATACCAGGTACTTCACTTAATGAATAAATAACGTCTTCTGTATTTTCTTTATTCACATTAAATCCTGAGTGAGTCATTGCGACAATTACGTCTGCACCGTCTTTTCTCATTTTAGGAATGAATTTTTTAGCTGTTTCTACTATATTTTTAGTAATAACTTTTCCATCAAGATTTGCCTTGTCCCACTCATTAATTTGCGGTGGTACAAACCCAATAAAGCCGATTTTAATAACTTGCTTCTTCCCTTGTTCATCAATTACTTTTTTCTTAATAATTTTATATGGATTAAATTTATTTTGATCATTATTAGGATTGTTATCGTGATCATCTGCGTAAACGTTTGCATTTATGTACGGAAAATCCGCATCATTATATGCTTCCTTTAAAAAGTCTAACCCATAATTAAATTCATGATTACCTAAAGTCGCAATATCATAACCCATTATGTTCATTGCTTTAAATACAGGATGAACTTCTCCTTTTTTTAATGGGTCAATTTTAGCTTCATAAGTTCCGAGTGGAGTACCTTGTATTAAGTCCCCATTATCAACTAATACATTATTTTGAACTTCTTTTCGAGCTTGCTTTACTAAAGTAGCAGTTTTAGCTAAGCCAACTTTTTCATATTCTGCATCCTTGTAGTAATCATAGTTTAATAAATTTGTATGGATATCTGTCGTTTCCATAATTCGGAAATTTACTAAATCCTTCTCACCTTTTTTCTTGGATGCAAGTACATTTACAGGCTCAGCCTTTTTTGGTGTAGCATACGCCGGCGTACTCATAACTGACAAACTTAATAAAGATAAAGCTAACGAAAATGATAACGCTTTCGTATTTGTGCGATTCTTTCTCCTCATTATTATTCCCCTTATGTGTTTATTAGGATTTCGTTAAAAATCATTCCCGAAAATTATTATAAAATTAAAATAGGTTAAAATATATTTAATTATACTTAAACGATGTTAACGATTTCTTAAGGAGAAAAAATGAATTTAGACCATTTAGCCTATATTGTTGATGTTTCGAAAACTAAATCACTATCTATGTCAGCAAAAAACCAACATATTTCTGTTTCGGCAATCTCTCAAGCTATAAATAATTTAGAAGAAGAATTTGGTTTTAAAATTTTTACTCGTTTACGACAAGGAACGTTTCCAACACCAGAGGGAGAGAAATTAATAGAAAAATCCCTTAATGTGCTAGCACATGCAGAAAATTTAAAACAGTTAGCAATAAACAGTAATGAAATACAAAATGAGATTACAATCGCTTCTGTTCCTGGACTAATGCACTATATAGTAAATTTAATCAAACTGATTAAAGATGTAAATCCAAAGTCAAAAATTAAAGTTCATGGAAAAAATTCATTAGATATTTTAAATGATGTAAAAGAAAAAAATTTACGTTTTGGTTTAATTTGGATATACGATGAATTAATAAAAAAGAATAAAGAAATGGTCTTCGATATCTTTCAAGAAGTTAAAATTAATGTTTGTGTGAGTAAAAATCACCCATTTGCTGATTGTAAACAATTAACAATAGACGATTTAACAAACGAAACTTTAGTTGTTCATGATGAGCATTATTTGAAATGGTATTATGAAGAGTTTTTAAAAAATAAGACTGACATATTATTCACGTCAAATAATCTCGATAGCATTAGAAGTGCTGTCAAAGAAAATGTTGCGATCACCATTGGCACAGACTTTGTTGTACAAAATGAAGCACTCATACAATCTGGGGAAGTCATTGCCATCGAATTGATTAATCCTTTTCATCGTCCTTTTTATGTTGGATGTGTTCGAAATCAGTATCCTCCTCTTTCATCTGATGATAAAAAGTATATTGATGAATTAAGAAGTGAATTTAATAAAAAAAGCTGATTATGCTAGAAGATTAAGTGATGAATTAATGACTTTAATTACTGGTAAAAGAGTAGAATATACGATCCAAATAGAATGATACATTATAAAAATATTAAGCAAAAAATTTAAAATATCGTACTCATTTCAACAATCTAAAAAGAACCTAATCTTTTTTTAATTAGGTTCCTTTTAATCTGTTTCACTTATACATGTACCTCAGAAGAAACAACTCCTATTTCAAGTGCCGATGTCAATCCTTCGTACGTTGCTTCTTCAATTGTGCGAGGAGCAAGACAGTCTCCTATTTGTCTAACGACTGGAGCCATATGTTTCACTTGTTCATATAGCTCATTATTAGGAACACGTCCCATCGCAAGTACAATCGTATCCCACTCGTCTATTAATTCCGTCTCATGAGTAAAAAGATTCCTCACTTTGACTTGATTATTATGAATACCACCAAAATCAAAATGCGGGCGAACGTCCACTTTTAATTGATAGAGTCTTTTTAGGTATTCATTAACTAGATATGAATGTAATTCTTTGCCAATGTGTACTTTAGCGGAAAACAAGGAAACGTCGTGATTTTTCTCTTTTAAATGGATAGCAGCTTCTATACCTGGCCAATCGCCAATTAAATCAAAAACTAGCACACGTCTTCCGATTTGTATAGCGTTTCCGCTGAAAAGGTCATCGACTGTTATGATTCTTGGATCACCAATGCCTTCTACATGTGGAAAATATGGTCTAGAGCCTACCGCGCAAATGATTACATCAGGTTTTATTTCTGATATTTTCTCAAGCGTAATTTTTGTTCCTAGTTGGACGGTAATCTTGCTATTTGATAGCTTTCTTATATAATTGTCTAACATCGTTTCAGCTACTTCATGGCGCATCGGAGCTTTTCTCATTTTTCTTAGAAGTCCACCAATTTCATCACTTTGTTCAACTAATATTACATCATGACCTTCACCATCGGCAGTTAAGGCAGCATGTAATCCAGCAGGACCTGCACCAATGACAAGTACTTTTTGTTTTACCTTAACACTTTGAACAAGTGGCAATAATTCTTTTTCTTTACCTGCCATCGGATTTTGCACGCATCCGATTGGCAGTCCTTTAGAGTAGTGACCAATACAAGCTTGAATACAGCCTAAACATGCATCAATTGAATGTAAGTCACCTTTCATTGCTTTATTCGGTAATTCAGGATCAACGATTAAAGCTCGTGTCATGCCAACAACATCCGCTTTTCCTGAACCAACTATTTTATCAGCTTCCGACGGGTCTATAATTCGGGAGCCGACAAACACTGGAACTGCTCCTGCCATCCGAATTTTAAATGAATGTGACGAATTATAAGCATGTTTGATTGGAGAGGGTGGAACAATATGAGTTGATCCTGCGTATGTACTTGAGTCACCAGATGTTACATTTATAAAATCTACTCGAACATTTTCAACTAAATGCTCAACGATTTTCACAGCGTCTGATACATTTGTGCCGTCCATTGTCATTTCATCTGCACTCATTCGAATCCCTACAGTAAAATCTTCACCAACCTGTTCCCAAATACTTTGTACTATTTCTACTATAAAACGCATTCTATTTTCAAAGGTTCCACCGTATTCATCAGTTCGATAGTTAGTATGGCTTGACCAAAATTGAGCTGGTAAATAACCATGGGAACAACAAACTTCTACACCGTCCAGACCAGCTTTTTTAGCTAATAAGGCTGAATAAGCATACCCCTTTATAACATCTTTAATTTCATCAATGTTCATAGGTCTAGGCATGATTCCAAATCGAAAACTTGGCTCCGAAGAAGGTGCCCAAGCAGCATTACGGTAATCACTTGATACTACTTCTCTACCTCCATGAAATAGTTGACTAAAAACTTTCGTGCCATATTGATGAAGTTGTTTTGCGATTTCACTATATGCTTGTACCACTTTTTCATCAAATCCTGCTATCGTATGTGAAGTAAGCATGCCCGATGGGTGAACTGCAGCTGCTTCAAGAATAATCAGTCCCGCCCCACCCTTCGCACGAGCAACATGATAGGCAGTCATTTCTTGCGTAGGAATGCCATTTTCTACATAATTAGTTTGATGTGCGGTTGATAAAATTCTATTTTTAAGTTCAGTATGTCCAATAGTCACTTTTGAGAATAGGTGTTTAAATTGAGTCATAATTGACCACTTCCTTTCTCCTAAAATACACCTTTATACATTTTCTCGGAAATTAGTAAGGATGCGGTCATTCTTTTCTACTACAAACTTAGGTCTTCTAGTCACTTTACTGACTATTAGCGTGACAGCAAAATTAATAACCATTACAACTAAACCAACATCGATATCTTGTATGACATGAGGAAACGCTGGAAACAAAGTTGCTAGCGTTGTGCCAGTTGTGGTGGAATAAGTAACTGCAGCAACTCCAACTATGATGCCTGTGGCCACTCCTTGAACTGTTACCGGATTTTTTTTCCAAAGACTAAAATACAATGCTGGGAATAACTGCGCCATAAAGCTATATGCCATAATATACAGAGTCATAATTGTATTTCCACCGTTTAACGTAAAGTAGAGTGTTACTAGCGCAAGTATAGGGACTAAAACCCTAGTTAATTTAACAAGCTGATCGTCTGTTGTATTTGGTTTCAATGCTTTGTAAACATTTTTAGAGAGGATCGTGGCAGCGGATGTTAATACTAATGAACTTGGAATAAGTGCAGCTAAAGCTCCTGCAGCGCCAATGACACCCACAAACCAAGGATCAAATGATATCTTCGCGAGTTTAAATAATGCTAAATCTACATCTCCACCTTTTAATGATGGAACTTGAAGAATAGCAGCGAATCCAACAAATAAAGAAAAGACAATTATGATTTGATAGATTGGCATAAATGCAGCATTCCAGCGAAGTGCTTTTGCACTCTTTGAAGAGAAAATCCCCATGAGCATATGAGGAAACATATAGAACGAAAGAGCTAACATGATACTAGTTGTAATAAACCAAGAGACACTTAGACCTTTTTTGGGAAATATCATCAAATCAGGTTTTGCAGTTTGAATCGCCTCAAACATTGACTGAAAACCACCATAATAATGTACAGGAAAATAAATTCCTACAAAGATGACAACAAATAAAATCAGCGTATCTTTAATAACAGCAGTCCAAGCTGAACCATGAATTCCCGAAACTGTTACATAAATTGTTATTGCAACTACAGCAATTGTTATAGCCATACTCTGCGAGATTTTTCCGTAAGAAGCCTCTGAAACAATAATACCTAACCCTTTTAGCTGCATTGTCAAATATGGAATAATAGAAATGATACTTATGACTGAAACGAGAACTCCAAGCGCTGAACTATTATACTTTTTTGTATAAAAATCAGATTGTGACACAACATTATTTTCCTTTGCATACTTCCAAACAGGAGGTAATAGCCAATAAGCTACAACAAAATAAAAGGCATTAAAAGCATATACTGCTGGCATTCCAAACGAATAGGCACTTCCCGATGCCCCCATAAAAGTAAATGTCGTAAACATTTCTCCAGCCAGTAAAAGAAAAACGAATAGTGATCCAAAGCCTCGTCCACCAATTGACCACTGCTCAAAAGTCATCTCTTTACCTTTACGTGCTTGTAAACCTAACCAAATCGATAAAGCTAAAAAGCCAAGAATTACGATTAATGCCGCATTCACTATTCATCCCCTCCCTTATTAGCAGGATCCAGTTTATTTACGACTAATAAAAAGATAGATGTAAGAAAAACCCATAGAATCGTCCAAAAGAGAACAAATGGCATTCCTAGAACATATGGCTCAACTTTATTAATAACTGTGAGCGATCCAATTGCTGGTACTGCACTTAATATATACAGTAATTTTTTCATTTGATACCCTCTCCTTCTATTTCCTGGGACTAGATAAATATGAAAAATACAGTTGATAGATTAAGATAATAGCTAGAAATAAAACGTTTTCAAAATATTAAACTAAAACTTAACCGATCGCTTCTTTAATCATCTCATGGAAATGTTGCATCGCATTCTCTGTAGGAGAAAAAATACCATTTTCAAATGCTTGAGAATGTAAACCAGTTTGTAATAACTCTACTAAATCAAAATCCTCTTCTCGCACTTGATCCACAAATTTAATCATTTCCTCTTCTTCTTTTGTAATTTCTTCATTCATAAAGAAATAGCGATATACTGCAAGCGTTTGGTTGGCATCTATTGGAATCAGTTGTGTTGTTGTCATATTTCCACTTCCAGGAAATACACTCAACATCATATTTGGCCAAATCCAGTAGAACCGTGTTAAGCTATCATCTTGGTCTTTAACATTTGAACACTGGTATGAGAATTTATCACAAGGCACAATGCTGTAATTGGATAAATCAAATGTTTTTGAAAATGATGGATGTGCAACTGGACAATGATCGCACTCTAAGAAATTATCAACTACAGCTTTCCAATTTGCCTTAATCAGACGACGGTTTTCTTTTACTAATTTTAATGAATCCATAAAAGGATAACGACTTAGTTCGTTTACTAACTCTCCATATTCAACAGAAAATGCTAGAGCTTTCCTATTTAAGTTAACAAATATCATCGAGCGATGTACTTCTAATTGAATCGATTTCAAACAGTTATATTCTCCTAGATCAATATTTTTAAAGTTTGGTGCTCGATTGACTTGACCATCTAATTTAAAGGTCCATCCATGATAAATACATTGTAGGACTTTTTTATTTCCTGAATCACTTTGCTCCACTTTTGTACCACGATGCGGGCAAATATTATAAAAAGCGCGTATTTTACCATCATTAGCATGTGTAACCAAAATCGATTCACCAGCAACTTCAAACGTGAAAAAGTCACCAACGTTTTTAACCTGACTAGTGTGACCTACGAAGATCCAATTTTTACTGAAAATCTTTTTTCTCTCCGTATCGAACACCTCTTGGCTCACATAATTTTTATACGGCAATGAAGTTTCTAAAGTATGTGTTTCCCTTGTAGACATAATAATGATTCCTCCTTTTAGCTTTATCATTATTTGGATTTCATTTGAAACTGAATCCATCCTTTATTAATTTAATTAAGCAAGATTTGTGCCAATTTTGCATTACCTTTTACGAAAGGAGATAACACTATTTATCTATTTCCAAATCAATCTAATTGTCTTATAATTTACTCAATTCAGTCAATTTTAACTCAACTTACTAATTTTTAGATTAACAATGATTCAGAGGAGGTATACGTTTTGACGAATACTACAAATGACAAGAAAAAAATTGAGATTAGTAATGAGATCCTACATAAGATTTTGGACAATTCTCCTAATGAATTTTATGTACTTGATAAAGATGCCCGTATTGTGTACATGAATAAAGCTTGTGAAAGACATTATGGAATCAAACTGAAGGACGTAGTAGGAAAATCAAACGATGAATTAATTTCAAAAGAATATTGGAAACCACTTATTCTCCCACGCTTACTGAAAGAAAAGAAAACAGTCATAATGAAACAAATAAGTTATGTAGGAAAAGAAATCATCACAACTGCAATTCCGTTACTAAATGATCAGCAAGAAATTGAGCTAATTATCACAACTTCACAAGATGCAAGCTATAAGGACTTATACATACCTGATGAACAGGAATGTAACGAAGCTGATCAAGCTGCGATTTATAAAAACAATATCATTACAAATAACAAGGAAATGAGTAATATCGTTAAAATTTGTGAAAAAGTTGCTAAAGTAGATGCAACCGTATTAATTCAAGGTGAATCTGGTACAGGAAAAGGCGTAATCGCAAAATATATCCATCAGAAGAGCAATCGAAGTAAAGCTCCTTTTTTATCTTTAAACTGTGCAACTATTCCTGAAGAACTACTAGAATCAGAACTTTTCGGATATAGAGATGGGGCATTTACTGGGGCAACAAAGGGGGGCAAACAGGGACTTTTAGAACTTGCAGACGGTGGAACCGTATTTTTAGATGAAATTGGAGATATATCACCAAAAGTTCAAGCAAAACTTCTAAAAGTTATTCAAGAATTTGAATTTATGCCTGTTGGAGGCAAACAATCTAAAAAAGTCAATATCCGTATCCTTTCTGCAACAAATCGAAACTTATATGAAATGGTGCAAAATAAGGAATTCAGAGAAGACTTATATTATCGCCTTCATGTCGTTAATATAAAGATTCCACCATTACGAGAAAGAAAAGAAGATATCATTCCACTAACCTATCATTTCCTATCAGAGTTTAATCGCAAACACCACTTAAATACGATCATTTCTGAAGAAGCTTTGAATACATTTTACAACTATTCATGGCCGGGAAATATACGACAATTAGAAAATATGCTTGAAAGCCTCGTCGTGACTAGTGATGGCATTATAAAAATTGAGGATTTGACTGACCTGTTAATTGAAAATAAAAAGGAAAGTTCAACCAAAGAAGAAATTAGCGATTGTTCGCTTATCGCTTCACTAGAGGAAGTTGAGAAAAACATTGTGATTAATTCCTATACAAAATATAGAAATACAAGAAAAGTAGCAGAAGACTTAGAGATTAGTCAGTCAAAAGCAGCAAGATTAGTTCGTAAGTATTGTAGTGAATTAGACTTCTATAAATAGAGAGTTACAAATAAAAGATGGTGTCTAAATGTACAAGGGCACCATCTTTTATTTAGAAATATTCGCATAGGTAAGCAGTATCGTGTCAAGTTCAATCTACGCTGGAATTAATTTTAAAAAAAGCTATAAAATTAAATGAAAACCGCCTCCGTGATCCCTCTCTTTAGTATTTTTACAAAAAAAAGAGAGCGTCCCATGCGACAAATGAGACACCCCCTCTTGTTATTTTATGAAAACCGAACCTATTACATTTGATCCATATAAACTGTTTTCACCTGTGTATAAAAGTCTATTGCTGTCTTTCCTTGTTCACGTGAACCAGTACTTGAACTTTTGCAGCCGCCAAAAGGCACTTGTGGCTCCGATCCTGCTGTCTCATTGTTTATGTGTACTAGTCCAACCTCAATATCTTCTACAAAACGCTGTGCGATTGTAAAATTATTTGTACAAATTGCTGCGCTTAAGCCATATTCAGTATCATTCGCCATGTCTACCGCTTCTTCATAGTTTTTCACCTTAAAGAGCGCTATAACTGGTCCGAAAATTTCTCCTCGAGCAATACGAGCATCAGGTGAGACATTTTCAAAGATAGTAGGCTGTACATAGAACCCATTTTTCAGTTCATCTTCCGCTGGAACTTCACCACCATATAATAAAGTGGCTTCATCTTTTCCTGCTTCAATCATAGCGAGCACGCTGTCTAGTTGTGTTTGAGATACCGCAGGACCAACATATGTATCTTCATCGAGTGGGTTACCGACTTTTAATGTCTTCGTACGTTCTACAAGTCTGTCACGAAATGCTTCATAAATTGACTCTTCGACAATGACCCTACTCGTTGCTGTACATTTTTGACCGGTAGATCTGAAAGCACCGCTTACAGCTATTTCAACTGCTTTTTTGATATCTGCATCGGCAAGAACAATCAGTGGATTTTTCCCACCTAATTCCATCTGAACTTTCTTTCCTTTTGCTGACGCCTTCTGCTGAATCTGATTTCCTACTTGATTTGAACCTGTAAAAGAAATCGCTTTAATATATGGATGTTCAACTAATTCAGTTCCAACAACCGATCCTCGACCAAATACACAATTTACAACCCCTGCTGGAATACCAGCCTCATCAAGGGCTTTTATTACATGATATACTGATTTTGGTGTCAAATCCGCTGGTTTAATAACTACCGTATTTCCGTAAACAAGTGCTGGCGCCATTTTCCATACAGGTATTGCAATAGGAAAATTCCAAGGAGTAATTAATCCAATTGGTCCTATTGGTGTACGAGTTGTATATAAGAATGTATTTGGATTACCCGAAGGAATCACTTCTCCAACCGGCTGTCTAGCTTCTCCTGCAAAATATTCAAGAATGCTGATCGCTCGTTGCGTTTCACCAATACCTTCTGCAAGTGTTTTTCCTTCTTCTAGCGCTAGATCACGTCCTACTTCATGGACTCTTTCTTTTAATATATCAGCTGCTTTTTGAAGATATGAAGCTCGTTGTTGATATGAAAGTTTCTTCCACGACTGAAAGGCCGTTTTGGCAGCAAGAATACCTTCACGTGCATCTTCAACAGAACTTGAAGGAAATTCGCCTAATGACTCTCCATTATGTGGGCTATTATTTTCCCGATATTCCCCTAAAGTGGGTTGTTTCCATTGTCCATTAATATAGTTTGCAAAACGCATGTCTTTTCCCCCAATTAGATTATTTTTATACTAATAGAGCCCATTTTTAGCAATCTATTTTATTTGCTATAAAGTAAATTCAATTTAGACTTGTCTTGACCAACAGATAAAATTTTTGGATTTGTTACAACTTCGATCACAGCTGGACGACCTGATGCAAGTGCCCTTTGTAGCGCTGGTGCAAAATCAGAATTTTTTTCGACCTTTTGTCCGAATGCACCAAACAATTTTGCAAGTTCAGCAAAATTCGGGTTAGATAGCTCTGTTCCAATTACTCGATCTGGAAAATGTTTTTCTTGATGCGTACGAATCGTTCCATACAAATTGTTGTTCACTACAATTGAAATGACTGGAATGTTGTAGCGCACTGCTGTTTCGATTTCCTGCAGTGTCATCATGAATCCCCCATCTCCTGAGAAGGAAACAACTGTTTTATGTGGCTGTGCTAGTTTTGCACCAATCGCAGCAGGTAACCCATATCCCATCGCTCCAGATGTTGGTCCGACATATGTATTTTCATGCTCAAAGCGATAATATCGAGAAAGCCATCCAAAGAAATTCCCTGCATCATTCGTAATAATCGTATCTTTTGGAAGATGCGATACGATATCATACATAAATCCATCCATGTCTACATATTCGTCTGTGTAATCTTCCTTCGCCTTTGAAAAGTTCATGTATTCGCTATGCAGCTTTTCTACATGCATTTCATCTGAAGATAATGGTGTTGATAAGGAAGCTGTTACTGCTTCCTCTAAAAAAACTTTCGCATCAGCTGTTACTGCTAAAGAAGGAGCGTAAACTTTTCCTATTACATCCTCTGAAATATCAATGTGAATCAGTTTTCCTTTTCCTGAAAGCAATGAATAATCCTGCGTTCCTACTTGTGAAAATCTTGTACCTAGTGCGATAACCAAGTCTGCATTGTCAATCGCTTCAAGTAAATACTTCGGAGTCCCAAAGCCAAGCCAGCCCGCATAACAAGAATGAGAGTTTGGAAATGCATCAAATCTACGGAATGCAGTAACGACTGGTATTTGAAGAGTTTCAGCAAATTTAACTAGTAATGGAACAGCTTGCGAGCGAATTACCCCTCCGCCTGCTATAAGAATCGGACGATTTGCGTTTTGAATCATTTCTACTACATGAAGAACGCTCTCTTTATTTGGGCGAGTTGGCTGAGACTGATACACCGTGCTCTCCACCATTTCGGCAGTGTCTTCAAGCATGTCATGAGGTAATGCAACTAACACAGGACCTGGGCGACCTGAACGAGCAATATGAAATGCACGATGTAAAAGTTCTGGTATTCGTTCTACTCGATCAATCTCTACTGTCCATTTGCATAAATGGCTAAACATCCCTACTAAATTGACTTCTTGAAATGCTTCTTTTTCTTTAAATGGGCGCTCCACTTGTCCAATTAGCGCAACTAGCGGCGTAGAATCCTGACTAGCAGTATGAATGCCAATCGCCAGGTTCGAAGCTCCTACTCCACGAGTTGCCATACAGACGCCTACTTCACCAGATGCTTTCGCATAGCCTTCCGCCATAAACGAAGCTCCACCTTCGTGCCTAGCTGAAATCAACTTAATTTCTGGATGCTCATATAACGCATCCATTACTCCTAGATAACTCTCACCGGGTACACAAAAAACATTTTTTACCCTTTCCTTTGCTAAAACTTTGACGACTGCTTTTCCTCCACTAATTTTCATTGCTAAGCACTCCCTTCTACTATGCAATTAAATTGAACGATCATCCTATCTAACTAGCTATCCATTAGCTGACTAGAATTATTCCATTATGATTTAATAGTCTCTACATTAACTTCTTCAAATGGCCAAGCTGGTAGCATTTTTCTTAAAACCTTATCTTCTCTATAACCAAGTTCATATTCTGCTTGCATAATTGTATGAACCTCTCTTGTTCCTTCATAGATTACTGGTGCTTTTGAGTTTCTTAAATAACGTTCTACCGGGAACTCATTTGAAAATCCATATGCACCATGAATTTGTACAGCATCATTTGCTGCTTCATTTGCTGCATTACAAGAAATCCATTTTGCCAGTGACGTTTCTCTAGTGTTACGTTTTCCATTATTTTTTAACCAGCCAGCTTTATAGACTAATAGACGTGAGATTTCTAGGTTTGATGACATTTTAGCGATCATTTGTTGTACTAGTTGATGTTTACCGATTTCTTTACCAAATGTTTTTCGTTCATGACAATATTTTACGCTTGCTTCAAGTGATGCTTGGATTAATCCACAAGCACCAGCCGCAACTGTAAATCGTCCGTTATCAAGCGCAGACATTGCAATTTTAAATCCTTCGCCTTCGAAACCTAGTAAGTTTTCAGCTGGGACTCTTACATCATCTAAAAATACTTCACCAGTATTCCCTGCTCTAATTCCCATTTTTCCTTTGATCGCCTTAGTAGAAACGCCTTCAAATGAGCGTTCTACAATAAAGCAGGAAATACCATGATGTTTTAGATCATGATTTGTCTTCGCAAAAATTAAGAAGTGGTCAGCTACATCACATAAAGAAATCCATGTTTTTGATCCATTTAAAATATAGCTATCTCCATCTTTTACAGCAGTTGTTGCCATCGCCACTACATCAGATCCTGCATTAGGTTCAGTTAATCCAAATGCACCAATTTTCTTCCCTTGTGCTTGAGGAACTAGATACTTTTTCTTTTGTTCTTCTGTTCCCCATTGTAATAATGTCATGCTATTTAATCCGGTATGTACGGAAACAGCAGTACGGAAAGCTGTATCTCCTCGCTCTAATTCCTCGCAAATGATTGCTAAAGTATTATAGTCCATTCCAACTCCACCATATTGCTCAGGAATACATACGCCCATTAGTTCTAAATCAGCAAGTCTTTTTAAAATATTTGCTTCAAAATGACCTTTTTCGTCCCATTCCTTAATGAACGGTATAATTTCTCGGTCTACAAATGATCTAACTACCTTTCTGACACTTTTTTGTTCTTCTGTTAATGAAAAATTCATGTTACTTCCTCCTCAAATTGTTTTATTTCGTTTCATTTCCTCAATTTCTAATTGAGAATAACCAAGTTTACTCAAAACTTCATTAGTGTGCTCACCATGCAACGGAGGATGTCTTAAAACTTCAACTGGTGTTTTTGATAATTTTAGAGGTGAACCAACTAACTTAAGATCTTTTACAGTAGGGTGATTTACTTTGACCACCATATCCCTTGATCTAGCTTGTTCAGACTGCAGAGCCTCACTTACGTTATAAATGGGCCCGTTTGGAATGCCATTTTTATCTAAAAGGACTTTCCATTCATCTTTACTTTTTGTTTTTAATTTATTTGAAACCAATTCTTCAATTTGATTTCTATACTGCAATCGACTAGCATTGGTCCTATATGATTCATCTAATAAAGTCGGTTCTTCAATAAGTAAAGCAAATCGATTAAACTGATTGTCATTTCCAACTGCGATCACCATCTCGCCATCGCTAGCTGAAAAAACTTGATAAGGAACAATATTAGGATGATAATTTCCCAATCGTTCAGGAATAACTCCACTACATAAATAATTGCTAGCCACATTAACTAAAGCAGCTAATTGAGAGTCAAATAGTGATATATCAATTTCTTGTCCTTCACCTGTACGATTTCGGTGCTGTAATGAGGCAAGAATGCCAATACATGTAAATAACCCCGTTAATACATCGGAAATCGCAACTCCCACTTTTGTTGGCTTTTCATCCTTCTCTCCAGTAATACTCATTAAACCGGACATCGCCTGAATGATATAATCGTATCCAGGAAGTGAAGAATTAGGTCCTTTGCTACCAAATCCACTAATTGATGCAAGAATAATGTCTTTTTTAATCTCCTTCATTTCTTCATAAGAAAAACCTAGTTTCGCTAATGTTCCTGGTTTAAAGTTTTGGACAACAACATCTGCTCCTGAAATAAGCTTTTTTAAAACTTCTTTCCCCTTATCATCCTTCAAGTTTAAAGTTATACCTTGCTTATTTCGATTCGCACATAAATAATATGCACTTTCACCTTCAACAAAAGGCGGTCCCCAACCTCTTGTTTCATCCCCACTGTTAATACTTTCAACTTTGATTACCTCAGCCCCGAGATCACCAAGGATCATCGTACAAAAGGGACCAGCTAGTACTCTAGTTAAATCAATTATTTTGACACCATGTAATGCCCCCGACAATTTGATCACCTCTTTATCTGCTTGTCCTCCGCTAAATTTCTAGTTTCCACTAAACTAAAATAGGGACTTTTGTATTTTGGTTTCTAGAAAATTTATGGGATAGTTTGTCCTTCATTTTCTATATACCTTTCATAAAGCAAAAACCATGCCAACTTCAAAACACTATATAGATAGTATTTACAGTCCTAAATAGAGAAAAATAAAATTAAAATCCACTCAAAACGGTCAAATTTAACTCATATACATATAAAAACTGAACTGTACTATTTCAACACTCAAAAAAAAATGATCCCAAAGTTAAAAATTTAACTTAATGGGATCCCCTTTTAATTTGTAGCCATTTAGTTTACAAAGTAATACTTTAGCACTCTATCAAATCTCTTACCGTTGGCTCAAACAATTCACAAGCAATATCTCTTTGATATCGATTTTGCTTTTTAGCTTCTGTAAATAAGCTAAAGGTATTCTTTCTACATAATTTTTCAATATCATCTATTACTGCCTGAGGATCAGGCTTCACTAATCCAAAAATAACGGCATCATAAAATCTAATTGCTCCTAAATTAGCCACAAAATCATTTACCACATCAATCCCTCTTTGTTTGATGATTTTGTCACCTTCAGCAGAAATTGGAATGTTTGCAGCTTCTACGATTAAACTCGCCTTTACTTTATTAGCATTCGATATATTAATTACATCCTCCAAAGCCGCAGGAACCAAGATGTCACAATCTACATCTAGCCATTTTGAGTTACTTCTTACCACATAATTAGGTTCAAAAAACTCCTGGTCCATTTCTCCATGTAAATTTTTGTGATCAATTAATTTTTGAACATCTAATCCCTCTTCACAAGTAACCAGTAGGTTTGCATCCGAAATGCCGACAATTTTATAGCCTAACTGTGATAATTTCAACGCACAACTTGCTCCTACACAACCAAATCCTTGAATAACCACTCTCGCTTCTTTATTTTTATTTTTAAACTTCCACGCTTCATCTGCGCAATATGCTACACCGTAGCCTGTTACTGCATCATTTAAAAGGAAACAATCTATTTTAGTAGCTAGTAAATTATTAAAATCTTTTATTCCATTTTGAACACTTACATTTTCTTTCATCGATTTCGTTAATGGTATTCCTACACTAAATTCATCAAATACTCTTAGTACATCCTCATACTTCGTACCTAAATCACTCCCTAAAGATACTCCCGCTTCTACATATGGCATCATTGCAATCAAAAATCTTCTTAATACTTCGTACGCATCCGGAGCTTTATAATCATATGCAATACCGGCTTTACACCCACCTGTTGTGACACTTTCTGAAGCCATATACTTGTAGGCCATTGCTTCTGCCAATCGTTCTACTTCTTCTCTTGTAACGGTAGAGTGCATTCGTGTTCCTCCACCTGCATACCCTTTGACAAAGTTATGTACTACTAACCATCCCTTTGCATCTGTTACACTATCATTCCACTCAACAACTAGGTAAGGTTTTTTCATATTATTTAGCCTCCTTAAAGATTATCATTTGTAATAGTTTGCTTATGTCAGAATCTAAGGTAATATATTTACGGTTCAAATACTTGGCTGTGGCGGTACTTCTCCGTGTTCATTCTTCATTGCAATCTTACCTTTATTTTTTCCATGCCGTAGAAAGTAATAAAGATAACTTACACCCATAAAGCTTAAACCACCTATTAAAGAAGATCGTTGTGTAGGATCAAAAGCCATAAATATGATGGAAATTCCACATAAAACTAAACATAAAATCGGTATTAATGGAAATAGTGGAACTTTGTACTTTAACTCCTTAACATTTCCTCCATTTTTAATAAATTGTCTTCTAAAGTTATATTGTGACAAGGCAATTGCCATCCAACTAAATGTACCTGCTAGTCCAGTTACAGAAAGCAAAACGACAAACACCGTTTGTGCAGATATTACACTTGTAAGTAATGAAACTAGTGCAAAAAGAAGACTAAACAATACTGCATTAAACGGAACTCCTCGAGAATTTACTTTACCTAAAGCTTTAGGTGCCATCCCACTTTTTGACAGGGACCATAGCATGCGAGAACATACATATAATCCAGAATTACCTACAGATAGTAACGCCGTTAAAATAACGAAATTCATAATATCAGCTGCATATGGAATACCTACATGATCAAATACCGCAACAAATGGACTTTCTACTACTCCTGCTTGCCTCCATGGAATTAAAGCAGCTAAAACGAAAATTGCTAACACGTAAAAAATCAGGACTCGAAAAATAATGCTACGAATCGCTTTAGGAAGAGTCTTTTCTGGCGATTGACTTTCACCAGCTGCAATTCCAACAACTTCTGCCCCTTGAAATGCAAATACTACTGCCATCATAGTTGAAAATATAGCTGAAAACCCATGTGGGAAAAGTCCACCATCTTTAGTAAAGTTAGTAAACAAAGGTGCCGAACTCCCTTTATGACCAAACCCAAAAATAGTAGCTGCTCCAATCAGTATAAAAGCTATTACTGCAAATACTTTTATTCCCGCAAACCAAAACTCTGCCTCTGCGTAACCTTTTACACTAAGAATATTTAAACCCAACAAAAGAACGATAAACACAAGACACCAGATCCAAACAGGTACATGAGGAAACCATCTTTGCATCAATATACCAGCCGCAGTAAATTCTAATCCAACCGTTGTTGCCCAACTAAGCCAATACATCCAGCCAATTGTGAACCCTGTACCGGGACCAATATATTTAGTAGCATAAGTCTTAAATGAACCCGTCACTGGCATTGTAATTGACAGCTCCCCTAAACAAACCATTACAAGATACATGACCAATCCACCAAATAAATACGCAGCAATCGCTCCCCCTGGACCAGCCTGATTGATCGTAAGACCTGAACCTAAAAATAAACCCGTACCGATTACTCCTCCGAGTGAAATCATAAACAAATGCCTACTTTTCATGGAACGTTGTAACTGCTCTTTTCCATTATTAGATTCCATATTGACCCACCTTTATTTTAGAATATTCAGAAAAAATAAAACGAAATAATAGAAAACATATTACTAAAATAGCACAAACTTTTGTAAGCCTTTACATTTTCTAATACACTCTAAAAACACTACAGAAACTAAACAAAGAAAAGCCGAGTTAAAAAGGCTATAGATTTCGCATAAAAAGAAGAATAGAGGGTTGTCCCATTTTTTGATATTTCTCTTCTACTTAATTACGTTATTAAACAAATTTCTAGTTGCCTTTAAAACGAGTGAGTAAGAACCTATGAATTTTTTTCTTCTAAAACACCTCCTTCTTCTGATTCATCTCTTACAGGAACAAATGAGAGTATAACCTTATCTCTCCCTACTAATCATTAAGCAAAAATCATGCCAACAAAAAAACATGATAAAATCAATTAAAAAACCGTGCCATTCATCTATTACCTACTTACTTTATTTTAAAATCTACTCAATTTATTTATTTTAGACTAATTATTTTTTTCAAGTAATGGTTTTCCTCAATGATCTATTTCTGTCTTTTACTTAATATTGATTCTAAAATAGTAGTTCTCTACCTTTTGGTCTCCATTTTTATACAATGCCATAAATAGATAAAATTCTACAAAAACTATGTCATACCTCCCAAGAGTTTATTAGGATATTTTAACCTTGATTTTGTTTATGAGTTTTGTAAATTAAGTCATTAACCCTTTATTTGCTATGATTAATAAAAAAAACTCATGAATTATTCCATGAGTCTTTTGCTGCACCAATTATTAAAAAGTCTTTCTATTTAAATTGACAAAAGATGTTAAAGCGAAAACTGCTAAACTTTTTACAGTTTTATGTTTTTGTCTATTTTTCCCCATCTTTTTCCTCCTAGAAGACTTAAATATATAGAGAGACTTCCCTTTCTTAATATTCTGAAAAATCTTTCTGAACTAATCAGAATCTCTAGGAAATTACTCTTCAATGGGGGGTTATTAATGCTAGAAACTTGCAACTTTAGATTAAAAGAGGATATTTCAAAGTGAAATTTTGACAGTAAAGTGGGGTTTTACAGAGAGGGTTTTGATCCTTGTTCACTCTTTGAATCACTCATTTGTATGTTATATATGAATTTGTTTCTACTCCGGACTTTAAAACATGATACATTTTATTATAAAAAATGGAAAAATTATAAGCATGAACCTTTTGAGGAATACAAAAAAGCCAAGATATTGGAGAATAAAATGTGAAAAAGAAATTTTTTATTTCATTTCTTATTGTAAGTATACTTTTATGTGGTTGCTCTAACTATAAAGAATTAAACCAAATTTCGATTGTGAATGCAATGGGGATTGATTACTTACCAAAAGAAAAAAAATATCAAACAATCATTCAAATTATTAATCCTAGTGCACTTGCAACACAGCAAGGTTCTCAAGGTATTCCAGTCATTGCATTAATGGAGAAAGGTAGAACAATTTCGGAAGCTGCACGAAATATCTCAAAGAAAGGATCTCGATCAAATATTTATTCACATGTTGCCCTTGTTATTATAGGTGAAACATTAGCAAAAGAAAAATCACTGAAAAATATTTTCGATGTGTTTGAAAGGGATTCTAAAATTCGTGTAAATATTCCTGTCATTATTGCAAGAAATGACAGCGTAGATAAAATAATGAATAATATTGCACCACTTGATAAAATATCTGCTAAATCAATTGTAGGTAAAATTAAAAATACATCAGCACTTTTAGGTGAGAACCATGAAACATTAATGCATGAGGCTATTTCTGCAATTTCTAGTAGTGGAAGAGAACCCGTCATAAATGGTGTAATTTTTAAAAATGAAACGAAAACATCACAGACACTTGAAAATATGGAACGAATCAAGTCAAGTTACGATCTTATAAATGGCATAGGGATATTTAAAGACGGAAAATTAGCCGGTTGGTTAGATGGACCACCAGCAAAATCAATCCAAATTATTGATAATCTGATCAACGAAATGAATATACAAATACCATGTAATAAAAAAGATTATGATTCGATGGAGCTTTCTCGGGTAAAATCAAAAACCAAAATAAAAATGAAGAACGATATTCCAATCATAAATATAAAAGTTAAATCAATTGGTCATATTGACGAGGTACTTTGTAATGACAATTTTGATAAAGCAATCACTCTTCATAAATACGAAAAGTCTGCTGAAAATGTTATAAAACAATCAATCGAAAAAGGAATATCTGAAGTTAAAAAACTCGGTGGAGATGCATTTGGATTTGGTGAAAAATTATACATGGTTAATCCAAAAGTTTATAAAAAATATGAACGTAATTGGAATGAAACATTTAAAAAAGCAAAAGTTACAGTGACTGTCGACGTTCAAATTAATAATGTCGGAATGAGATCGAAACCATATCCTACTGATTAAGAGACCGCTATTTTAGTGATTGGGAAAAATAAAGATTTACAGTGTTTCGCAAATTTATAAGACAATTATTTTCATGGTTAGAAAATATATTCAAATAGTCATAAATTACTTTTTGTTCATCATGCGTTTGTTCAATAAGTCTTCCTAATGGTTGTCTAATTAGACAGCCTTTTTTAGTTCAAACAGTTCTTAAAATTAATTTTCTTACTTAAAATAAAAAGCCCTATATTACATACAAGGCCCTAAAGAATCAATTTGACTTAAACGAGCTTGCTATTTTTTCGATATCGCTCAACAATTGAGAGTGTTAAGCGATTAGCAAGTTCAACCTCTCCTCTTTCTATATAATAATCAAACAATTTAATTTCATAATTTTCCGTTGCAAGACCATAGCCCATTTCCTTAAAGAACGGATATGCTACTGTCTCTAGATAATGATAGTATTCGTCTATTAAATGTTGAATCTTAAATAGATGTAGTTGGAAATAGTGAAAATACATAGTATCATTTGTTTTTTTCGCTAATGCTTGGCCTTTCTTTGCTAATTTTATTAAGCTTTGTTCAGATTTTATGCCTAGCTTCGTAGCTGCATTTAAATAACCTTCTAATGTTACTAGATAATGTGGATGTGAACGATCACGTAAATCTAAGGACTGACTGTAATAATCAAATGCCTTTTCATAGTTTCCATTCCGAAATTGTAGATAAGCATAATTATGAAGTAATTTCGCCTTTTGATCATTTAAACCTAAGTTATCAGCCATTTCAATTAGTCTTGGATAACCAGAATCTTTTATGTCAAATGTTTCTTCTTGTTCAACTTGAATCAACATTAACATTTCAGTTTCAAGTATTCGATTAAAGCAGTTCTCCTTTCTAAAAAATTGTAATGCTTTACTAGCGTAATGGTAAGCAAGTACTTGGGAATTCATACACATGTAGGCAACAGCTAAATCATAATAATATTCAGGATTATTATAGTAAGTTACATTTATTTTCTTTAAATAAGAAATCGCAAGTTTATATTCACCTTGATAATCGAGATAAAATTTCCCCTTTATGTGGTAAAGCATATTCTGATCATAAGGCGAAAGTTCACGCCAACAATCCATCTCATCTATCAAAGCTTTAGCAAGAGTTTGTTCCCCAATTAATAAGTAATATCTAGTTAAAACTAAAGTGAATAAGCGATAAAAATCTTGGATTTTCAAAAGCAAGATTCCTTCTAACTTTGTCTTTATACTTGTTGCTTTAGAATTTAGTTTTAAGATAATTGAATCATGCCATTCATTTAATAATGAATTCAAACTTAAATAGGTTTCAATTTCTACTTGCATATTTATTTGAAGTCGATTTGCTAATAAATCAATTGTTTCATCAGATACCTCTGTAATACCACGTTCAATCTTACTTATGTGCGTACTTGAACAAATTTGATTCCCCAAGTCAGCTTGTCTTAAACCTTGAAGTTCACGGTAAAATTTTATAATTTTCCCTTGGATCATGCTGTCCTCCCATTGTTTAACGTGATAAAGAACTTCTTTCTTTAATTTATCCTATACTAAATCGTTGTCTTTTATATTAAATCACTAATTTTGTCTTTTTCAATAATATCTTCATTCTTATCAAGTTTCATTTTGCCTTCTAACATAAAAAATAGCTAGAGATAAAGACAAAAACCCCAAAACAGATTGTTACTTTTCTAACCTTTTTAAATACTGCAAAGCATTTAAACTTAACTTTAAAGCATTTTACAGGAGAATACTAGGTTAATAGTCCTTACAATAACCCCCTTTGCAAACTATTAATCTGATTATTAAAGTAAATAGTGTAGAAATTTTCCGAAAATTTAAAACAAACTTTTTGGAAGTTTTTAATTACACAATGAAAAGAGGAAAACTATGAAAAAGGAAAAACATCGATGGCTTAGTCAAACAATCCAAAAATCAACCCCTGTAGTATTAACATTAGGACTAATTCTCCCATCGACGCACACTGGTTTAATTCATGCATCAGCAAAAACTAAAAGTATTACACAAAGCAATGCCGAAAAAATTCTAGCATCCTTAACGGATGAACAACGAGCGGCCTTACACAAATCTGAAGCAAAGGAACAATATGGACTCCAAGGATTTGATGAAAAAGAGCTGAAAGAAGACAAAGCGATTTCTGTTATCGTTCAGTTTAAATCAAAACCAGAACAAATAGCTGTTCTGAATGCTGCTTTGGAGGGAAAATCATTAACAAGAGAGGTAGCACAAAGCAAAGTAGATGAAGAACACACAACATTTATAAATGATCTCAAACAAATACTCCCTGCAAATAAAAGTATGCAACGATCAGCTCCATCTACTGGAAAAGGTTTAAATATAGTAGATACGCCTTATCAAATCAAGCATTCATTCAAAAATTCCTATAATGGAGTTTCCATGACAGTACCGGCAAATCAGGTTGAATCACTCATGCAGTCAGATGTTGTACAAGCAATTTACAAGGATACAACATTTACGATCGAGCCCCCTTCTATTTTGAAGTCTAAAGGGAAATCCGGTAAACCGGAAAAAACGGAGTCTACTGTGACTGGTGATCCTGTTTCATTTTTAGGTGTGGATAAGTTACATAAAGAAGGCATAACTGGTGATGGAGTAAAAGTAGCTGTTATTGATACAGGTATTGACTACAATCATCCTGACCTAAAAGATGCCTACAAAGGCGGATATGACTTCGTAAATAATGACAATGATCCGATGGAAACAACCTATGAAGATTGGAAAAAATCAGGATCAGCTGAATTTGATGCAAACGGTTCTGCCTATTACACGGAACATGGTACACATGTATCTGGTACAATCGCTTCACAGGCAAAAAATAATAGTGATATTTCCGTAAAAGGTATAGCTCCAGACGCGGACCTTTATGTATACCGTGTATTAGGTCCATACGGTTCTGGCATTTCCTCAAATATTATTGCTGCAATCGATCAAGCAGTAATAGCAGATATGGATGTTATGAATCTTTCATTAGGTGCTGCTCTTAATGATCCATATTTTCCAACTAGTACAGCGATTAACTATGCTGTTTTAAGTGGTGTAACAGCAGTGGTCGCAGCTGGAAACTCTGGACCTGGGTTCTATTCAATAGGATCTCCAGGTTCAGCGGCTTTAGCACTTACTGTTGGTGCTAGTGATGTTTCCATGCCAATTACAACTTTAAAGGGCAATATCGGAACTGAATCTTCAATTGAACTACAAACGATGGCAAGAAGTTTTTCCGATGATCTAACAACATTCAAAGGGAAAAGTCTTGAAATGGTTGATGTTGGATTAGGTGGAGATGCTGACTACGCAAATAAAGATGTAACAGGCAAAATCGCATTAGTTGAACGCGGTTCCTATGCACTAGTTGATAAAATTAAATTTGCAAAAAAATATGGGGCAAAAGCAGTTTTACTTTATAACAATGTAGAAGGTCATGTTGGAGCATATCTTGGCGAGGCAAGTGGTTTTATTCCTACTTTCTCTGTAACGCAACAAGATGGGCAGGTCTTAAAGACGAAAGTAGCTGCAGGTAATAACAAGTTTACCTTTACGGATGTAACAGTTTCTAAAACTGAGGGAGATAAGCTAGCTGATTTTAGCTCACGTGGTCCGGCATTAAAAACGTTTGATGTAAAGCCAGAAATAGTTGCACCTGGTGTGAGTATTCTGTCCACTGTACCTGCTTATATTACTAACTCAAGTACATCAACTGATTACTCAGGTGCTTATGCTCGAATGAATGGAACATCAATGGCAACACCACATGTAGCGGGTATATCGGCATTAATGTTGCAAGCAAATCCAAACCTACAACCAAGTGATATCAAAACTCTATTAATGAATACAGCTGAACCACTAAATGGAGACTATCTTACTTTTGAGCAAGGGGCAGGAAGAGTTGACCCTTACGAAGCAATTCATCCTAGTATGAAAGTTCAAGTTCAAGATGAAACGCTTATTCCTTATGGGGAAGAAATGATCAGTATAGAAGAACAAACAGGTGGCCTAAGCTTTGGTGAGCTTTATACAGGTACTGATCATTCAATTAAGAAACCAATCACTTTGCAAAACTTTAAGAATGAGAATAAAACCTTTAGTGCAAATGTTCATTTCCAATTAATTAAAGGTGGCTCTGATCCAACAACAAATGGCGTAAAATTAGCGATTAATCCAGTGATTCAAGTAAAGAAAAATGAAACGAAAAAAGTTAACGTATCGCTTACTTTTCCGAAAACAGCAAAAGAAGGCATCTATACTGGTTATATTATCCTAACAAACCAAAAAGATAAAAACGAGCAATATCGTGTCCCATTTAGTATACGAGCAATAGAAGAAGGCTTTTATGGATATGCGTTAAATAAAGCCTCTACTACTCTAGAGTATAGAATTTCGCAAACAGAACCGATGGGAATGGCTTCTGGTAATGTTTCACCTACACTATCTTTTATAATGAAAACACCTATGAAAAAAATGGATATCGTGTGGCAAGATGGAAAAACAGGTCAAGATCTAGGTTATGCAACATCAATTGATCTTTCTAAACTTAATCCAGATACATGGATTATTTCAATGCTTAGTATACTTGGTAGTTATTATCCATTTACTGGTGATCCTGATCATCCGATTTCTAGTATTGCTCAAAACGCAAAACCAGGTTACTACAAGATAAAGTTGATTTCAACTTCATTGACGGGTAAAACTTTTACAAGCTATCTTGATCATTATGTAGATATTGAACAACCAGAAGTTACTACTTCTTTAGATCAAGAATCACCATTTCACGAATACAAACCTGGCCAAGCAAGTTATCCATTTTCAATGCAAGTAACCGATCCACAGGTGAAGGAAATGCAAGATGCGGGTATGGATGTAGATTTAACCGATATTGCCTTCCAATATTCATTTATTAGCTCAGCTGAATCCAATCCTATATCCATGGATAAAGATGGAAAGTTTACTGAAGATATTGTTATGCATCCAGAATACCCAGTTCAAAGTTTTACAGTAAAAGGTAAAGATGTGGCTGGAAACAGTCCTGTAAAAAAACAATTTTATTTTATCAAAGAAGGTACACCAAACGCTTATATCACCAGCCCACTCAATGAAGTAACGATGGGGGATACGGTAAAAGCAACTTTAAAATTAGATAATATTTCTTCACTATCATCGGCAAGTTGGACTTTCGCTAATCTAGATAAAAACTTTGAGATTGTCGATGCTAAACCAAATGCGGAGTTAAGTCAATACGGAGATGCAAAAGTGACTCTTACGAATTCAAGTAGTCCAACTGTAAAATTGGATCTACCATCAGCGACTCAAATAGACGATAAAGTGGCTGCTGTCGATCTTACTTTAAAAGTGAAGGATACTACTTTTAGTACATCTATTAAACTAGACCCAACAGTTACGATTAACACATCAGAAGGCAGTACAAATTTAATTAAAGCAGGCTATACATGGGGATTATTATCTTCCTTCTCTGAACTAGAAGGTCCGATAAATGTTGAAGGATTTTTAAATCCAGGTACAACAAATATATATAAAAATGTGGATTGGCCAAACTCAGGTGCATCCATTAAACTGACACAATCAAATGGAAATGTATTTGATATTACGAAGAATTTAGTAAAGGATATTAATCGATTTAAAATTTCAAAATTACCTCTAACTGGCGATTCATGGACATGGGAATTCACTTTACCTGGTCACTTTATGGTCAAAATCCCGGTGATGTCCGGTTTGGAATATAAAGGCACTCTCTATGGTCAACAAAAGATACTCATCAGTAACTACTTTATTAAACAAGCAGTTGCTGGTGATGTGAATCAAGATAATGTAATTGATGTTTTAGATGCATTATACATCCAAACATATTGGGGCACTAGTAAACGAGAGGCAGATATTAACTTTGATGGAAAAGTTGATGCTACTGATCTGAGTTTTGTAGAAAAGAATTATCTGAAACAAAATCAATATGTAGAAAATGCACCTGAACCTCAAAAACAATATAAAACTGCTACTTTAGAAAGCATTAAAATTGCTTTAGGCGTACAATAATCTATCTTTCTTATATTTACAAAAGCCCCCTATGCTAATTGGGGGCTTTTTTGTAATGCAAAAGATTGTAATCAATATTGAAAAAGCACGAACACTCAGGTTTTTAGATTTTATTTTATATCAAATTTTTACAAATTCCCGGGAAATATCTACAAATTTCTTAAATATATATTCTGGTTTTGATGCTATATACGTTATGACTATTAGAGAACTATTACCCGTCCATTATCCAGTTATATGTCACTTTCCAAGGAATTTCTGCTGTATCGTTTTGGAACTTTATTTTGTTAAGTTTACGAATTTTTACTATTAAAACCACTGTTGAACTAATATCAATTCGTATCAGCAAACGATATAAAACAAAAAGCCGATACAGCCTTATGCAAGTATCGACTTTATAGTAATTTTTACAAGCTTTGCATAAAAAGAGTTTAATAGATCCTTTATTTTTTAAATAAAGAGAATAGCCATGCCCATTTTTCTTTCGGCTTTTGAATCACAACTTCTAAACGTCTATTAAAATCATCTTGTGAACGCCATTCTTTTCTCTGTTCTTCTCGCATATTTTGTATTTCTTCTTGTAAAAAATCAATTTTTTGTTTTTCTTGTTCGAGTAATGTCTCGTATTGGATTTTTTGTTGTTCGGCTAATTTTTCAATTTTGATATAAGTTTTTTGAGATGAATTACCAATATTTGCACTTATATCATGATGATCTTGTTGAAGCCTGGAAACGGCCGTTTTAAGTTCAGTCATATCATTTTTCAATTGAAGATTCATTTCACGTGCAGCTGCGAGTTCACTAACTAAAAACTTAAAAAACTCTTTTAGTTGATTTGGGTCATGTGGTAAATTTTCATATGTATCGGTATCGGATATCGCAATTTGTGTTTCATCCAAACCCTCTAATCTTTCTTTTTGTTGAAATACGAGGTCTTTTGCAGTCTCTTCCAGTGGCTTATCTGAATCGCGTAACGCTATAAGCACTCTTATATCAGATTGAACAAATATACGCCGATCCCCATCTTTCAAAAACTCATATCCATTTCGTTCTAAAATTTGTCCATACTTTCGAACAGTAGGTGTTGCAATCCCCAGTTCTTCTGCTACTTCCTTGGACGAAAAAGCTCGTTCATTCGGTTGTATATCACTTCGCATATCGAACCTCCTTTTTAACAAATATGAAGTATTTTTAGGCATATTGCAACATATATCGCTATTATACTAAAAACTAGTAAGGATTTCCTATTTTAATAGCTTTAAGAATATCGCTATTACAAAAGCATTTCCAAGAAAAAAGTTGGAAACGGTAAAAGTTACTAAAAAATCTAAACATAAAAAGGCCCAAACCCTGTTTTCACTTAAGTTTGAGCCTTCTATTTGTAATGCAATTGCAAACTAAGACGCTGTTGTGGTACTGTATTTTTCTTCCAGAGTCTTCTTTAGGAATAAAGCTAATTCTAGCATGCCAAATTTTCCAGCTTTTGCTTCGGCATCAGAATTATAGTTTGTGTTTGTATTGATATCGTAAGTATAAATTTCACCTTCAGCATCTCGTATAAATTCAATTCCGGCAACTTGTATCCTATTTTTTTCTAAAACTTCTTTATATTTCTCTATAATTTTGTCGTCGAAACCTTCAACAATTTGGAATTTAGGCTTCTCTTCTACTTCTTCTCCTACCGGACAGAATAAATCACCAATTTGGCATGCATCCGCTGGACATAGTTCAAAACCTTCTGAAGTATCTACTTTAACAGCATAAACAAAGTTTCCACCAACAAACTCGCAACGAGTGATGTAGCTTTCAGGTGATTTGATGTATTCTTGAATAAGTGTAATACCATCGACTGGTTCTTCAAAAGTCGGTCCTTCGACATAAGCTTTTAAAGCTTCAACACTATGGAATAATTGGACACCCAAGCCTTTACCAGCACGATTATGCTTTGTGATAAACGATTGTCCCACAAAGCTATTAGCTGCTTTAAGAATGTTTTCTTTCCCAACAGCTGCAATCGTTTTTGGAGTTTTAACACCATACTTATTTAGCTCTAAGTATTGTAGTACTTTACTAACTTCTAACTTTAGCGCATTCGTTCCATTTAACACCGTACGACCATGTGCTTCAAGCCAAGCTAATACTTGATTAGTAAATTCAGCTGCAAAACGATGATCACGTGTATGTGAGGAAGCACTCATTCGGCTATAAAAGATCCCTTCTGGTGGTTCTGTTGATAAATCTACCGTACCTTCGTCTAAATGCCATTCCTCATAAGGAACGCCAAGCTCCTCTAATCTTTTTGTTAAATGAATTGTCCACTCACTGTTTTCATGTATTACGTAAACCTTACTCATTTTATATCCCCTTCTAGCTTTTTATTAAACTACGTTTTTGTTCTACTAATGGCATAACCTGCTTAGAAAAGCGTTCCATCTCTTCTAGTTGAGGTGAAAATTGTAATAATAATAAGTCTAAGCCAGCTTCTTCATATTGTAAAATTCGATCTGCAATTTGCTCAGGTGTTCCTACTAGATTTGGTCTAAGACCACGATTAGAAACAGAGTAATCTTGCAATTGGATTTGTTGTTCTAATTGTGATTTTGTCGTGAAGTCTTTAAATCCAGCATAACCACTTGAATCTTTCACAGTCGTAATTTTCTCTAGTTCAGCCAAAGCTTCTTCTCCTGTATCTCTACAAATAACATACGCGGCCATACCGAAAGAACTTAATGGTGCATTGCCAGTTTGTTCACGACGTACCTTCATATCTGCTATTTTCTGTTTAATTTCTTCAACTGTTCCCCCGTGCATAACATATGCGTCACATTTTTCAACAATTGTTTGCTTCCCTTTTTCACTTTCCCCACCTGCATACAGAATCGGGTTTGGTCTTTGAACAGGTTTTGGAGCAAGCTTCGTGTCTTTTAAATCGTAATATTTACCAGAATAATTGAATGTTTCTTCTGTCCATAGCCCTTTAAGTACGTCAATAAACTCATCTGTACGAGCATAACGCTCATCATGTTCTGTAAAAATACCGCCATATTGTCGAGCTTCCTCTGCCCACCAGGCTGATACAACATTAAGTGTAAAACGACCGTTACTGATATGATCAATGTTTGCAGCCATTTTTGCTGCTACTGCTGGATTATGGAAACCTGGACGAATTGCAGTCATAATTTCGATTTTTTCCGTCACAGCAGCTAATGCCGCTGCTGTTGACCACGCTTCAAGGGAATCGCTCTCTGGTCCTTTAATATCGTTTAAATATAACTCAGCAATTAAAGTAGTTGAGAAACCCCATTTTTCAGCCGACTGAATGACTTCCTTTGCATAATCAAAAGTAGGTGGCATATTTTCATCTTCTACATTACGTAACCAGCCCCCAAAAATCGGTAACCAAAATCCATATTTCACTATTAATCTCTCCTCTATTATACTACAGTTTTCCAATAGATTAAGTTGGATTTATAATTAAAAACTCTTTCTCTAAACTAAAGACTATTAATTATTTTCGTTCAAGCATCCACTTAGGTTTTCCGAATCCATTAAATTGCTCATCAATTGTTTTTTCAAAATCGCTAGATTCTACAGCTGCTTTAATGTCTTTTGCAAAAGTTGAGTCCGCGTCTTTTGTGTTAACAACAACTCTATTTCGATAAAGATCTGGCATATTTTCAAGTGCCAATGCATCAGATAATTTCATTTTTGCTGCAAGTGCAAAGTTACCTGGTACAAGTGATACATCTACACTTTGTACTGCTCTTGGTAGTTGTGCTGCTTCAATTGGTTTGAATTGAAGTTTTTTCGGATTATCCTTTATGTCCTTTTCAGATGCTGTTAAAGGATCAACTTTTGGATCAATTTTAATTAATTTCGAATCCTCTAAAACACCTAATGCTCTTGCAAGGTTTACAGGATCATTAGGGATTGCTATTGTTGCGCCATCAGCAATTTTATCAACAGACTTAAACTTATTCGAAAAAACACCCATCGGTGCTGTTGGTACTACGATCAACTCAGACAACTTCAAATTATGCTCTTTTGCAAAATTCTCCATATAAATTTTATGTTGGAATAGGTTAGCATCTAAATTACCATTTCCTAATGCGATATTTGGTTGAATATAATCACTAAACTCAACAACCTTTACTTTATAACCTTTCTTTTCAAGAATAGGCTTAATTGCATTTGAAACCATGTCACTATATGGTCCAGAAGTCGCACCAATTGTGATGTTCTTCTTATCCGTATTATTTTTTGATGAAGTTTTATCTGTCTTGCCACATGCTGCAAAAAGGTTTATAGACAATAGAAAGACTAAAGCAAGTAGTAATTTTTTCATTTGAATGATCCTCCAAATCAGAAATAGTATGTACTTAACGCTTATCTACTTTTCGGGCAATTAGATCACCTGCAAGTTGAATTAGCTGAACTAAACAAATTAACACAACAATTGTTGTTAACATGACAGTATTATCGTATCGATAGTAACCAAAGCGAATGGCAAGGTCTCCTATCCCCCCACCGCCGATAATACCAGCCATAGCAGAATATCCAATTAAACTAATCGTCGTAAGTGTAATCCCTTGAATAATACTTGGACGAGCTTCAGATAGTAATACATCTTTTATAATCATCCAAGGTGTTGCTCCTACCGCTACTGCGGCTTCGATGATCCCTTTATTTGTTTCTCTTAGAGATGTTTCTACGATTCTAGCAAAAAACGGAATCCCAGCAACAGATAAAGATACACTAGCAGCCGTTGGACCAATTGTACTTCCTGTTAGAAAATTCGTAATTGGTAAAAGTGCGACTAGCAAAATAATAAATGGGATGGAACGAACCATATTCACAATAAATCCTAAAATAGATTTAAGTCCTCTATTTTCTAAAAATAAATCTTTATCTGTAACAAATAAAAGAATGCCAAGTGGGAGTCCAATAATGATGGCAACTGCAAGAGCAATCAGCACCATATATATCGTTTCAAAAAATGCTTTATCTAAATCAGGCAGTAACGTTAATAGCGATTCGATCACCTAAAATCACCTCCAAGTTGTTTGTTCGATCTTGAATATACGCAATTGCTTTTAATACTTCTGCTTGTTCTCCTGAAATCTCCATTATAAAAATTCCGAGTGGAGTTTCTTGAATATACTCAATTTTCCCATGAAGAATATTCCCTTTTACCTTAAATTGTTGAAGCATATCAGACACAACGGATTCTTCCGCTACATTTCCTTTGAACGTTATTTTGATTACTGTTCCCTTGCTGTTTTTTAGCAAATGTTCAGGTAGTTCAAATTGTAAAATCGTGTTAATAAAGTCCTTTGTTAAAGCCTCTTTTGGTTTTGCGAATATATCGTATACTGGGCCAATTTCAATTATTCTGCCATCTTGCATTACAGCAATTCGGTCACAGACATCTTTTACAACATCCATTTCATGTGTAATAAGAACAATCGTTAATCCTAGTTCTTTGTTTATTTTTCTAAGTAATTGTAGGATCGATTTTGTTGTGCTTGGGTCAAGCGCTGATGTTGCTTCATCACAAAGAAGTACATGCGGTTCATTTGCTAGTGCTCGAGCAATCCCGACACGCTGCTTTTGACCACCACTAAGCTGGGAAGGATAAACATCCCTTTTATCAGAAAGGCCAACTAATTCAAGTAATTCCAGTACCCTTTTTTCAATTTCCACCTTGGATTTGTTAGCAGCTTTTAAAGCAAATGCTATATTCTCAAACACAGTTTTAGAAGAAACTAAATAAAAGTGTTGAAAAATCATGCCAATTTTCTGACGCTCTTTCCTTAACTCTTTAGTTGAAAGTGAATTAAATTCACACCGTCAATATATACATTTCCCGAAGTAGGCTTTTCTAAAAAATTTAAACATCTTAGAAGTGAACTTTTCCCTGCTCCGCTATATCCGACTATACCGAATATTTCGCCTTTTTCAATCGTAAGAGAGACATCATGTACGCCTATAATTGTATTTTTTTTCGTTTTATACTCTTTTACTAGATGATCTACACGAATCATGAATAACCTCCTATTAGTTTTAGGTAAAAAAAAGCCTCTTTCATTCAGAAAGAGGCATCGGAAACAATTGTTTTCGACTTATCTTTCAGAATGAATTCATTCTGCAGGAAGTGGCACCGTTCCTTAAAAAGGAGGTTGCCGGACGTCATAGGGCCTGATCCCTCAGTCACTCTCGATAAGTTTGAGTTATGTAATTTCTTTAAAAGAATCATAAATCCTAGTAAACAGATTGTCAATATGCGAATTCAAACGTTTTTATTAAGATAACGCTTTCATTGTTGGATTTATTAGAAAAAATAAAATTTTAAAATTTTTTGATTACTGAATATTTAATACATCGTTCTAATTCTTTTTAATTGGATAAATTTCTTCCCCATAATCATGATTTGGAAAATATGAACTCTTAATAGGAAAATCAGTAACTAATTTCTCACCAAACAAACCATACTTTTCCCAATATCTCGTTTTAAATTCAATCAAAAAATAGATAATCTTTTAAACACTAGTCGATTTCAATTGATTTATAATTCATGTTATCTATATCTAAAAAAAAGCTAATCTAAGTTCTGTGCATTTAGCTAGTTAAAATATAAAAGGTAATGCAATCCTTTTTAATATGAGACATTGCTCATATAAATAAATAGTATAAAACAATCCAAAGGTTCCATAATAATTTTCGTACCTACCTCTTTATAAGGAGATTAGTATGAATTTATTTGAGAAGGGAAGTAAATTTATAATGGGAGTATTAAGTGGCAATCCACAAAATGAGCCTTTACATTACGGAGAAGTATACGGTCTATGGAGTCATCTATCAGCTACTAAAGCTGGTGTAGATACGTACCAAGTTTATATTAACCATACTGGTGATGAAGAGTTAAGAGCATTTTTAAAACAAGTAATTGAAAATTCAATGAAACCTGCAATAAAAGAAATTGAGGAAGTTCTTTTACATAATGATATTGCAGTTCCTCCTACTCCATCAGAACGACCAGAAGCCGATTTAGAACAAATTCCAGCAGGAGCTAGGTTTCAAGATGCTCAAATCGCTTACATGGTTGCTGCTGGAATAGCAGCTGGAGTATCGGCCGATGCTGCATTAATGAGCCAATCAATTCGTGAAGATATTGGCACTATGTTTGCTAGTTTTGGGGCAAAAAAAGCAAAAGATGGAGCGGCACTACTACAAATCATGAAAACTAAAGGTTGGTTAGTTCCACCACCTCTTCATTTTGAAACAAAACAACAACAACATTAAGAAATTTGTCCACCTATTAAATAGGTGGATTTTTTATATATGAACAGAATATATGTGAAACAAATTTCTCATAATAAGTTCAGGAGGGATTTCTATGAAACATATAAAAGCATTTGTCATTAAATTTATTGCCTGTCTTGCATTACTATATATAATTTTAGGTATCGGATACGATATGGCATTTAGAAATGTATTTCTAATAACGTTAGTTTTAGGGGTAATCGCATATATCGTTGGTGATATGTTGATCTTATCTAAAACAAATAATACAGTAGCAACAATAGCCGATGTAGGAATAGCATTCTTAATCATTTGGTATATGGGATCTAAAACATATGGTGGTAGCATGTTTACACCAGCTTTAATTTCTGCAATTGGAATAGGTTTGTTTGAAATCTTTTTTCATAAATATGTTTATAATCATGTTATTAAAAATACAGAGCATCGAGAGAATGTATCAACTGGGAATTTACGTTATCAAACAGAGGCATCAGAAGAATTGACTCCTGATATTAAAGAAGAAAAAATTAAAGAATAGCCTCATATAGTCGATTTTTCTATATATTTTTTTTCTTCGATTTTAATCAAATATAACAAGTATTTTTTATTACTAAATATCATTTGCATTAAAGAGAAACTTAAGGTTTCTCTTTTTTTATTCGTAGGTCCCCATATTAATAAATCTTCATCTTCATGAAAAATCGTGGCAGCATTGTTGATACTTTCTTGATTGTTTTCATCCATTTACCCCTTATATCTAGTTTTTGACAGTGCTTTAGTATTTAGTGGACGAATACTTTAACCACATAAGTATTGATTAAAATATTATTATTAAAACATAAGTATAAACTATTTCTTTGTCAGTTAAACTTTTGCTAAGTCATTAACATTTTAAAAACAATTACACGAATTATCAAATTGATTAATAACCGTTCATTTAATAAAAAATATGTGATATTCTTATCTATACACACTCTTTTATAAATAGGCATTTTGACCGAACTACCCAACCTATTTATAAGGAGTTTTTTCATGTTCAAAAAGGAACTTTTTCACTTTTTTTTATTGACATAAATATTGTTAATTTAGTTACCACAATAAATAGACATGACAAATATTAACGAATACTGAATAAGGAGATGTTTTTTAAGTTGTATAAAGAAGAACAACCATTTTATCTAAAAACATGGTTTCTTATACTAATGTTTTTTATGATTCCACCAGCATTTTTAATACTTCTATGGTTGAAAACACGCTCAAAAAAGCTGATAGTAGGAATGGGAGTTTTCTTTGTTTGTGTAGTTGTATCAATTACTTTTATCACAAGTAAAAATGGAAGTAACGTTTCTTCTGTTGACACTTCAGCTAAAAATGAAAACAGCTTTGAATTTAATAATTCAAATGAAGTAACATTAATAATGTCTGCAACAAAAACTTCAAAAGAACAAGCTGCAGCTATATTAAGTATTCTTAATAAAGTAGGTTTAGAAGATATTAAAAGTGTTGAGCACGATGACTTATTAGATCACTCTGATAGAAAAGGGTATAGAGTAGGAACTTCAAAGTTGAACAATGTTATCTTATACTTGAATAATCAAAAACAAATACATTCTGTTAGATTTGATGGCAATGACCTATACGTTGCTAATAAATCCAATTTAAAAAATCGTGAAATTAACGTAAGTCTACCACCGTATAATCTAAAAGGAGACGGAACAGACGAGACTAAATCCATACAAGCATTATTAAATCTTGCCAAAACTAGAGGTTCGGTTCACTTGTATTTCCCAAAAGGTGTATATTCTATGAGTGGTTATTTACGTTTATACAAAAACACGACCATTAGGATGCACCCAGAAGCTGTCATTAAGCGTCTTGGAACAGGTTATAAAGTATTTATCAATGGACAGTTGGGAAACAAATCATACGCAAATGGTTATAACGGCGAGGGAAATATTCATTTTTCTGGAGGAACAATCGATCTAAATTCTCAAGATGCTCCAGTAGGGGTAGATAAAAATATTAGTGCATTTGATTTAGGGCACGGAAAGAATATCTCTTTCACAAATTTAACAGTTAAAAACGGTCAAAATGGTCATTACTTCCAAATCTCATCTAGTGCTAATGTTCGTTTTAAAAACTGTACATTCAAAGATGTTTACCATAATTCTTCAACTAATGATATGAATTATGAAGTGATACAAATTGAAGTTGCGACTAAAAAAAGCTTTCCAACATTTGGGGGCTATGACAGGACTATATCAAGAAACATAGTTATTGATAATTGTATATTTGAAAATGTTATTCGTGCTATCGGTACCCATAGTGATGGGACATATGGAACAGGAGCAGTTATCTATTCAAAAAATGTTAGAATACAAAATTCCAAGTTTATATACTCTATTGACAACATGTTAAATTTTACTGCATTTGATAATCTAGTGATGAAAAACAACAGAATTGAATATGCAGGTGGATATGGTATATATGCTTTCCGTGTAAAAAATAGTATGATTACTGATAACATAATTATTAATACACAAAAAAAAGGAATTCTCACAAGGAATTCTACGATAACAAGATAAATAAAAAATTTCAAAAAAATAACATCCAACCTTCTCTTTCGATTGAGAATCAAAAGAGAAGGTTGAACGTACAAGGTCTTTTCGCTAGTAGCATATTATAGCCAAATAATGTGAATCTCCTTTATAAATTTATATTTATTTGATGTTGAAGAAAAATAGACATTATTCTATTTACAATACTTGTAAAAGAATATGTCTATTTTTCTTTCTTATTTATCAATAAATTGGTTAACTATTTTAAATTTTATTTTTAATTTTCATTATTTCTTTAAATGTTCTTTCTGAATTCTTTCTATCCACGTATTTGAAATATTTCTTCCTCATCTTTGCGTATTCATCTTTCTCTTTAAAATCATTATTAATATAATAATTAATATTTGATAATAATTCATTAATATCTTGAGGAGCGTCACCAAACAATTCAGTCTCTAAATCTAGATAGCTTCCTTGATATTTAGAATACTCATCTCTGTCAAATTGATAAAAGATAGTTGGTTTTTTCATATAGTAGAAATCCCAAGAAACACTTGAGTAATCTGTTATTAACAAAGAACTTTCCATCATCATTTCATTAATTTTAACTTCTCCAAATTGATGAGTTACAATATTCTTGCCACCAAAATGAAATTTATTGCTATATTCAAGAAATTTAGGATGAAGCATAAAATGAAGAGTAATATTATTTTTTTCTAGCAAGTTATTCAATTCCTTAGATTCTAATACTTCCTTATATTTCTTATAATAAGTACTATTTAAAAATTCTGCCTCAATTACTCCATCCATCCAAGATCTCCAAGTTGGCATCATAAATATTTTTCTATTCTCTTTTGTAGATTTATCTTTCAATACATCCCATCTAGCTAAACCTGTAACCATTATTTCTGAATCTTTGTAATCAAAATGTTCTTTTATTATATTTTTTTCATAGTCAGAAACTACTTCAAAAAGCATAATAGGATTGTTCTTTTTCTTTTTAAAGACATAATCTACCTTCTTTAAAGCGATAACTCCGTGTTGTAAAAATATAAGTTTCTTTTTATCTAAATTATCCTTTAATTTACCTTTTTGAATACGAATATCATAACCATGACCTTTTGATTCTGATGAAATCAATAATTTAGCTGCGTACATATAAAGCATATATTTAAAGCTCATAAAATTTAGGATATTTTTTCTCTGATGTTTAATATCTTTATAATCTATCGCATCTTTTTTGATAATATAATAAAAGTTTTCTTTCTTTTTGTTTTTATAACAGTAATTAAAAAACTGATATCCATTATCTTGGGCAGTTGACGCATTTTTTTCAAAACCTAACCAAATATCTTTTTTATCAAAATAACCCTTAAATGTCTTGTAAACATGGTATGCCAATTTTTCTTTGAAGCGATTTATTTTATTTTCATATACTTCTCTTTCTCTAAAACAAAGCGCATAAGAGTTATCGGCAGTAATGTAAGGATAAACCATAAAATTATCGGCCAAGTCAATTTCGTTCTCATTTATATTATTATCTATATGATTTTTTACAGATTTAATTGGATTTTTCACTCTAATTGGATATATTTTATCGGCTACTTTAATGTTTATAAATATATCCCAATAGAAAGGAATCAAATAATACTTAGAAGGATCAATTAATAGTAGTAACTGACAATTATTTTCCTGTTTTTCTATAGTTTCCACTGGAATCTCATATTTCATATCAATAGCCTTATTTCTAAGCATTATTGTTCCAGATTCTACAGTGTAATTCTCCACGCCAACATCTGTTAATTTAACCTTTATATCAATTAAATTATCTTTGACTTGACTTCCAATAACTTTAACATTACAATCCAACTGCTCATTACGGATTTTATTTTCTTCATTCCAAATAAGTGATATTTCATTTTTTAATGTTAAATATGGTACTGCTTCAAAACTTTTTTCTTCTGTTACCTTATTTAAAGATGAGAAATATCGAGAATACTTATTCTTTACACTACTAGAGAAGCAGCCAACTTTCCCATAAATAATTACTTCACTTTTATACAGTTCAATAAATAAATCCCATCTAGAAGATTTACTTTCTAAACTATCGATAAATTTATTAAATTCTATTTCCACTTTATTTTCTTCTTGTATGTCAAAATCTAAATCAACTCTCTCTTTAGTTCTTCGTTCTTTTAAATAAAATTTTATTTTGCATTCATCTGAATTACTAAAGTTTTCGAGGTTAAAGTTCATTTTACTTCCGATTACACTAAGTTTATTACAAGAATAATTAATATTAACAAAGTCATAACGAGTCTTGTAATATTGTTCTAAACTTGACACTTGAAATATCAATTCATTATGAACTGACCAATAGGGAATCAATACGTTGTCTCCCGCTAAACTTAATGGTTCTTTATATTTGTCACTTTTTAAAGAAATATAGTTCTTCGTATAAAAACCTATATAAGAATATGGATTAATAATTTCCCCTAATTCATCTTCCATGGCAGTGTTCTCTTGTAAGACCATGATAAATCTATAGCGATTTCCAACAATTGTATCTATATCTTTATTTATAATAATATTTGGTACAATTATTTGGTCTTCAAACAATTTAACGTCATCTATTCTTGTAAAATATCCATTGGTAATATCTTCTAAGAATAGGTATACTCTTTTATTTTTAAGGGGTGTTTGAAGCTTCAACATAATCTCATCATTATTTAGATTATATTGTTCAATAAACAGTATTTCCTTATCTCCTACTTCTCCTAATTGCTTTATGTATAACAATGGATTTGATGTAAGAGATACTTCTTGTTTTGCGTTAGTATAACAAAAGATGTTTGTATTATCAGCTAAACTACTCAATATTTCTTCATTAGTAACTAATTTTGCTTCATATAATATTTCATCTTTTAAGAAGGAAACTTCTAATACACAACTTCCCAAATCCATTAGATCCACATCAAAGGAAATCTTATATGAATTATGTTCATCTAGGATTTCTAATTCCTCAACAGGGATACGAGCATCCTTATTTTTCAATGAAAAAAATAATTCTGTATTTACATGTTCTTTTGGTAGAGTGAATTGAAGTTTATTTTTCGTCAGTAAGATATCCTTTATTGGCAATCGTATATTGTTCTTCTTATAAAATTCCTTTACTATCGTTATGTAATCGCCTTTTATTAAAGATATATCATTATCCTTTGTTATATAGAATTTAAATCCATTACTACTGTGAGTAAAATAAAAAGGCGTTGCTTTTACACTTTTAAAATCAACTTTACTATCTTTAAAATTTGGACGAAACAACCTACCCTCTTGATTTGAAATAAATAAATCATATCTGTTCAGTCCAGTCTCTATTAATTCAATTTTATTATATGGTAAAACCAATTCACTACCTTTACTTTCAAATTTAATAGGAATTCTATACTCTTGTTTATTTTTCCTATTTCTCAAAACAAAGAAATGAAACTCATCAAAATTACTTTCAACTAGTTTTATTCTTATAGAATCTTCCTTAATAAAAAATGCATCTAAGTCAATTTTTTTCATTTTCACTTTCCTTTTCATATAAAATTAGACGAATAATAATGAGTAATCTCTATGAGAACTCTATAAATAAGTAATAACTACTGAGAACATTGTTATAATTTAAAAGATTATTTGAGTCATCACCAAATGTACATATGGAAGACAACTTCCACATTATATAGCAAACGATTCATAGTCTATAATTAAGTGATTGAAAAAAGTAGTCAAGTTTTACATACTTTTTCATTTCTTTCTCCTTTAAATGTTACAATTTCTTAATATCATTCTTTTTAGTAATACTATTCCTTGACCATAAAAGCTTTATGTAAATGTCTTTGAGCTACATATAGTCTTCTTTTGCCCATAGTTTTTCAAGATTGAAAACTTACTTAAGCAACATTCTTTTCTAATATAACAGTTATGATTGTAACATAATTTTATAATCCATAAAAAATAAATCACTAACTGTTACACCTTATTCTTTATCACTACTAATCAATAACTTCTTACCTTTCCCACTAGATAAATAAATCTTTGTGAATGTCACAGCTTAAGATCCAACCAAGACAATTCTTACAATTGTAGTTAGTAATTTAAATGATTTCAAAAAAATAAAAGTGAGGCTGTCTCAAAAGGTCGTTGAATAACGACCTTTTGAGGTAGTTTTTTCATTTTTTCAATTTTTAAGGAGTTTTTATAAACTTGGAGGTTTTAGGAGAGGAATATCCAACTATTATTCTGTTATTTTTTCAGTTTTTTGGAACGAAAATGCCGAACGAAAATATTTTTTTGGGCATTTGCCTCAATTTTGGTACCATCAAGAGAATAGTCTTCAAGTTTTACAAGACCTTCTGTTCGAAGAAGATCAACAATTGAAAAGAATGTTTCATAATTTATTTCTTCTATACTTTACTACGGAATTCGGGTTGTTGTTCACCCGAAATCCATATGAAAACAATATTCTCTCTCAGTTGTTCCGCAATTTGACTAGAAGAATACCTACGATTTGAATAAGCGTAAGGATAACTTTTAATATCATTTTTGAATGATATGGCGGACAAGCACCACCCGGATGAAAAGTTTGAAAAGATAGTAGGATCCATTTGATCGAATGCAGTGTCAATAAACACGCAAGATGATTAGTAGGAATAAAACCTCAATGTCCATTGGAAAAGTCAGCTGGTTCATGTTATACTGTTTTTTTCAACTAGCTAAATCTGCTTCCATAAAACAGGAACCAATTTACATTGGTACAACCACAAATAAGATTTAAGATTTGTTAGGAGAGCTCAATTAATTTATCACTATAAATAATGTCAAAAATATCCATGCATATATAAAAGGGGGATAAAAATAAAAATGGGCAAAATCAAAGTATCAATTATTGGCTCTTGTGTTTCTAGAGAAGCATTTACTACCAATAATAATCCTGATTACAAAAAAATGTATGAAATAGGCCCTGTTTCGTTTCAGACATCTATTATAAGTTTTATTAGCAAGCAGGTAGAAAAAGGAATAATTGAATTTCCTAAAGAACTATCTGAATATAAAAAAGGTGTTTTAACTAGCGATATATACAAAAACATTAGAAACGAAATAGTTCAATATCAACCAGATTATTTAATTTTGGATCTTTATGCTGACGTGCGTTATGGTATAGTAAAAACAGGAGATACATTTATTACAAATAATCCTTCAACATTACGCAAAACAACATTCTATAAAGAAAAAAAACACGATTATCACATTCATTCAAACAATAAATTCAATGAGTTCTTTCCAATATTTAAAGAAAAGTTTGCAGAATTTATTACATGGAAAAATGAAAACTTACCAAATACTAAAATAGTTTTAAATAAATTTAGATTTACAAAAGATTATGCCAAAGGGAATAAGTTATACGAATTTGACCTTAATAAGTATCCCTATCTAGACAAGGAGAACAACAATTTCGAAGTTATAGAGAAATTCCTTGAAGAAAATTATGATTTAAGAATAATTAACAACCTTAATGTTGATTATATTGGGGATGGCCAGCATCCTTATGGTGTAAATCCGTGGCACTTAGAAAAATCATATCAAGTGAATGTTATGAACGAAATAAACAAAATCGCTCTATCTGATTTTGTAGAGAATGTTTTTATTTAAATAATAAAAATCAAAGTCAAGTCACCTTAATCAAGGTGGCTTTTTATTTTTCAAGGCAATAGAACTGGAGAGTATATCCCGAAGTAACGCGGGTATGATTGGTGCTAAATTATTCAAGCTTTTAGTAAAAACTAGACGTTACAATTATTAGCTTAAAATATTTTGTAAGGCATTTTACCTGAGATACCCTTAAATAAAAAAATGATCCTCTTCTCGAAGATCATTTTTTGCTAGTTCATGATAATAATACTTTTAAAATTTAAAACAATCCCCATACATCTAAATAATAGGCACCGAAAATAAGAAAAATAAGAATTGAAGCTACTGATAAATAAACAACCAATATCCTTGAAAACTTAAACGTCTGATTATTAATATCATTTCCCTTGATAAAATAACTGAGTGTTGAAATGATTAAAGCAAAAATTCCAACTATAATCGATGATAATCCAATAATCTTTGATAATACGCCTCCTATTTTTGCACTAGAAGCCAGAGTTGAAAAATGAAGATTAGTGATTAAAAAGCCAATTCCCATTATGGTTATACTTGTTCTAACCCAAGCAAGATAAGTTCTTTCATTTGCTAAATGCTGTTGTATATATTTAGAATCAATTGTTTCTTTCTGCTTTTCTAACGCATTATTCATATTCATACCTCTGTTTCTATATCTCTTTTGAATCAACCCTTCTTATAGGTTTACTAGCTTATTATCCTTTCTTGTTGAAATTTGTTGATCTCTGTTTCCGAAAAGGAATATTAATAGCGCTGCAATTACCATTGCAATTGACATTCCATAAATTGCGATGTTATATCCACCTGTTGCATTTGCACCATAATTTTGAATAAGTTTCCCAAAAATAATCGGAGTAATAATTCCCGATGAGGTCATTAATCCAAAATACGTTCCTGTCATAACTCCTCTTCGCTGTGGGAGTATACTAACTACAATAGCTGGACTAAGTGTGTTTATCGTAATCACAAGTGTATTTACGAAAGAAAATACGATGATAATTGAAGCAGATCCATTCATAAGTGGATACAATAAGTACAAAATTCCTGCTAGCAAAATAATAATTGCAGAAAAAAATATACGCGATTTCCATAAACTTTTTGTTTTTTTGTATAATCGATCTGAAATGATAGATAGGAACATTGCTAAAATTGCCCCGATTAATCCAGAAATAGCAATAACTGATGCTGACTGTTGTTCAGATAACCCTTTTACTTTCATTAAATATACAGGATTAAACGTAAGTCCAAAGACAATGAATGAATAAGCAATAAATGCGATTAAAGTTGTAAAGATAAAAATAGGAGATCGTAAAGCTTTCCAAGCATCTTTTCTATTATTAGCGTTTATGTTTTCCATCGTACTAACTTCTTCTTCAAACGTAACAGTTGGTTTCATTCTTCCTAACCAAAGCCAACAAATGAACCAAAAAAAGCTTAAAATACCAGAAATAAAAAATGCCTGTCGCCAACCGTAATTTACAATTAAAGAAACGATAATAGGAGCTGTAACAGAGATCCCAACAACATTTCCAAAATTAAAGATGGAGATGGCGAACCCACGTGATTCCGGCTTAAACCATTTACTTATATGACTAATTGCAGCTGCCTGAAATGCTCCTTCTCCTGCACCTAATAGTATTCTACTAATAATTAGAATTGGTAGACTTGATGCAAACAAAGCCAAAGATTGTGCGATTGTCCAAACAATTGCCATAATAGCAAGTAATTTCCCAGTACCAATTCGATCCGATAAAGAGCCACCTACTATACCAAATATTGAAAATAACCAAAAAAAGCTGCTGCTTAAAAGACCAAACTCGGTAGAGCTTACATTCAAATCCTTCATAATAGGAATTCCAGCTAAACCTAAAATTGATTTGTCAGCAAAATTAATAATAGCCATAATAAAAAGTGAAAATAAAATGATCCATTTCGCCCAACTTTTCATTCAAACTCCAGCCTCTCAACAAATCTATACTTTTTCAATAAACCAGTAATCACAACTTTGGAAAACACCTGCACAATCAAATTTTTCGAACATGGCTTGTGCAGATGCTTGTTTACATTGATTATTTTTTCTATTTATTAAGGAGTTACGATATTTATATAGCGGTCAAACTCATCTAAAAGTGATAAAAATTCGTTCAATTTTGTTTGATCACCTGAAATAATCAATTTTCCTGCTCCAACTGCTTGTTCAGGTGAAAGAAGACCAAGGAAAGTTCCATAAAATGCGAATTGATCAATTGTTAATGAAACATCTGCCTTGTCATCTAACGTATTTGCTCTAGAAAATAAAACAGAATTTTCCAAATTCAATGTAAATAGCTGGTTAGTGTCTGACAGGGTTACATTTATCGTTATTTTTCTACCCTCTGCTTTTGGACCGTTTATTTTTACTGCTATTAATTTTAAGAATTCGTTGACTGGCATATTCTTAATGATCCCTGATACATCTAATGGAGAATTATCTTTATTAATTCCATATCTTAGTTCTGATGCGCCAACAAGATAAATATTGCGCCAATTAGCTGATTCAGCTTGATACCCTAATTGTTCAAATGCATCTGCTAATAAATTTTTAGCTTCTGAATTTTTTGGGTCAGCCATTATGACATTTTTTAATACTTGAGCTACCCAACGATATTCACCTTTTTCAAAATCAGCTTTAGCTTGTCTCAAAATATTTGCTGCTCCACCCATGTATTCTACATATTTTTGACCAGTTTCCACTTGTGGTAATGGATCCAAATCAGAAGGATGAGCACTATAATATCCTAAATAATAATTGTAAATTCCCTTTGAATTATGCTTTAAAGTTCCATAATACCCACGATTTCCCCAGTAAGTATCTAATTCTTTTGGAAGTTTGATTATTTCAGCTATCTCATCCATTGTATAACCATGATTTGCTAAGCGTACCGTCTGATCGTGCATATATTTATATAAATCACGTTGAAGTTTTAAATGATTGATTGCATTATCCTTCTCCCATATAGGCCATGCATGAATCATTAGTAATGCATCGATTTCTTCATTTTCAAATAATAAGATTGTTTTATCGAGTGAATTCGCCCAATGTAATGCATCTCTCGTTTTTGCTCCTCTTACTGTATAAATTTGATGCATCAATTTATTGGCATTCTCTGATACAAATAATAGTTTGTAATCCCTAATATAAAAATGCATTTCAGCTGGTGCTTCTGTGTTTGGTGTTAATAAAAATTCAAATGTTACACCATCGACTTCCATCGATTGGACTTCATTTCTTATTTCTACATTTGGTAACTGAAAACTCATAGTACCTGAACCCATTGTTGGTCCAATACCTACTGATACGGAGCCTTTTATACCGTCTGGTAAATCTTTCCCAAACTGATACTCTGCACGACGTGCCATGATCGTACCTAAAAGTGCATTCTCACTTAACGCTTCTTCTATAAAATATTGAGGAACGATAATCGGAATATTAGGATTTTCAGCATATTTAAGCACAGCTTGAATACCGCCAAAATGATCAGCGTGACTTTGACTGATTATGATCGCTGTAACTGGCTTTTGTGGTCGATGTTTATAATATAATTCCATAGCGGCTTTAGCTGATTCATTACTTCCTAAAGCATCAACTACAATAACTCCCTGCTTTCCTTCAATAAAAATGTTAGTGACATAAGATTGTCCACGAACTTGATATACTCCTTCTACAACTTCAAACAAACCAGATATAGCCTGTAATTGTGCATTTCTCCATAAACTAGGGTTCACAGTCTCAGGAGCACTGTCATTTAAATAGTTTAACTGTTCAATGTCCCAAACGACTTCCCCAGAATCATCTTTAATAATCTTTGCTTCTAGTGGTGCAATAAATCCCCTGTTTGCATCAATGAAGTCCTGTCGATCATTAAAATTTAGAGTATCATAGACTGATAAATTAACATCTTTTGTAAAAGAAGTTGCGGGTTTTGATTGAATTAGCACTTTATTTGTCATAAGAACCTCCAAGAGTTGTTATAAAAAAAGTTTAAAATTAATTAACTTCCATTTGTTCTACAATTAAAGCTCTCTTTAGTATTTTTCCTGTACTATTCTTTGGTAGCTCATTCATAAAATCGATTTGTTTCGGTAGTTTGTATTTAGCTAGTTTGTATTTGCAGAAATGCAAAATGTCATCGTTCGTTATGAATTCTTCATTAGACACAACGAAAGCTTTTACAATTTGACCGTAATCTTTATCAGGAATTCCAATTACTGCCACCTCTACGATCGCCGGATGTTGATAAATAACTTCCTCTACCTCTCTTGGATAGACATTATATCCACCTACAATAATCATGTCTTTTATTCGATCAACAATATAGATGTAACCATCTTCATCCATCTTTGCTAAGTCACCTGTATAAAACCAATCATTTTTAATGACCTTAGCTGTTTCTTCAGCCATACCAAGATAGCCAATCATAACATTTGGACCTTTTACAATTAATTCACCTATTTCTCCTCTTGGCACTTCAAATCCGTTTTTATCAACAACCTTATTAATTACACCAGGAATGTTTATTCCAACAGAACCCTGTTTTTTCTCTCCTTTTAATGGATTAAATGCCGTAACAGGAGCTGTTTCTGAAAGACCGAATCCTTCGAGAATGATAGTCTTATATTTTTCTTCAAACCTTTGAAGTAACTCGACAGGCATAGATGCTCCACCTGAAAAACATGCACGAATCGAAGCGAAATACTCAGCTGAATATTCTTCTAACTGTAATAAGAAGTTATACATCGTTGGAACACCAGCAAATAATGTCACTTGCTCATTAAAGATTGTATTTATCACTTCACTCGGACTGAATCTTGGGACGATTACTATATTTGCTCCACACATGATTGAAGTATTAACACAGATTGATAAACAGAATACATGGAACATTGGAAGAACAGCTAAAATACGATCATTTTTATTAAACTCGACCAATTCTACAATTGATTGCGCATTTGAAATTAAATTACGATGAGACAACATTGCACCTTTTGGTTTACCGGTTGTCCCAGACGTATATAAAATGACAGCAAGATCTTCTTCTATAATTAGTGGGAATTCATTGTCATTTGACTTCTTATCAAGCAATTGCACCCAACTAAGTTCTGCTTTATTCGATTCCACATAGTACAACATTTCAATCTGTTTTAACTCTAGTTTAAGAGAATCAATGATTGTATCCATAGTAGAATCCGCAATAACAGCCTTTGCTTGGCTATTCGATAAGATAAATGAGATTTCGTCTTTGGTAAAGATTGGGTTTACCGGAACAACGACTCCACCTGCGCGTAGAATCCCATAGTAAGCAGTGACAAATTCTGGACAATTCCCTAATATCAATGCTACTCTATCACCTTTTTTGATTCCATCTTGTATTAATATAGATGCAAAATTTTCAACTTGAGAAAGTAATTCACTATATGTAACATCTTTATTTTTAAATGTAATTGCATTATGATTTGGAAATTTCTCTGCACTTTTTTTTAAACTTTCATATAAATTCAAACTCATTACTAAGCCTCCTGATCTCTCAAGTAATACCAGCAATATGAAAATAATTGAGGCACCATCATCACTTTTGAAGGTGCCTTTTAACTTTAAAATTATGAATTCACTAAGTTAGAGCCAACAACTTCATTTGAAATTTTTGCAATTACTTCAGGCGGAATTTTGAAGAATATTCCACAAGGATCGCTATGAACTAGTGTAACAATATTTGCCATATTATCCACATTCACCCTAAAGTCAGCAAACGTGCTTGGTAAGCCAACTTTTTCACGCAGATTACGAATGAATAATACAACTTCTGCTAGACATGCTTCTTTAGTCTCCGGTATATTTTTTAGGCCAAGCGCTTTTGCAAAATCATTAATTCGCTTTAAATAAAATGGTGCTAATGATTCCATTACATTTGGCAATAACACTGCATTTGCAAGTCCATGAGGAATTCCGAATTTTGCCCCAAATACATGTGCTATATTGTGAACCGGAATCGCATTAACAGAAAGACTGAAAGCAGAAATTGCCATTGCACTAGCCATTAACATATTAGATCGAGAAGCAAGATTTCCCCCATCATGAACAGCTGTAGGCAAATTTTCTACAATCATTCGAATTGATTGAAGTGCGTATGCATCTGTCATTGGATTCGATTGAGGAGAGAAATATGCCTCAATTGCATGAGTTAACGCATCAAATCCTGTAAATGCAGTAATTTTTGGAGGCAAACCGATTGTAAGTTCTGGATCTAAAATTGCCATATCAGGGCTTATAAATGTATTTAGGATATTCGTTTTAATTCCGATCTTTTCATTGAATACTACAGCGATTGGTGACACCTCTGCCCCAGTACCAGCCGTTGTTGCAATTGCAACGTGAGGAATTGGGATATACTGAGCTTTTGGCCAAAATTCCATTACATTTCCTACAAGAAGTTCATCACGAATATCAGGAACTTTATTATGTAACATCCATTTAATTGCTTTTACTGTATCTAAAACGCTTCCGCCACCAACAGCAATTAATGCATCTCCATTACATTCTTTATAGAACTTAGCTCCGCGGTTTATGATTTCACCTTTAGCATCCTGTTCAATCTCTTCAAAAACTCCTACTAACTGTACTGCACTAGGAATCTCTTCAAATAGTTCCTTAATTTTATCTGTAATTCCCGCCTGAGTTATTCCTTTATCAACGTAAAGAACTGCTCTTTTACCGCCAAGTCCTTTAATCATTTCTGGTAACATTGAACGAGCTCCAGCCCCACTGTTTACAACTGTACGAACCGAAAACTGGAAAAATGATGTTATCAAGGGATCACCTTCTCTTTTCTATATTTTTTTTATAATCGTAAATCTCAAATCTATTTTTTATAATAAAATACCGTACCAAGGTTTTTGGCTTAATTCCGGAGTAAGTGAACAATGAACATGTTTTACTTGCGTGTATTCGTCTAACGCATATCGGCCAAGCTCACGACCAAATCCACTTTGTTTATATCCTCCAAATGGTGCGTCACTTCTTAACATATGCCAGTCATTAATCCAGACTGTTCCCGCCTTTAAATCTTTTGAAATTTGAAGTGCTTTATTTACGTCTTTAGACCAAATACCAGCTGCTAACCCATAAATCGTATCATTAGCAATTTCAATTGCTTCTTCAATCGTAGAATATCGAATGACACAAAGAACAGGACCAAAAATCTCTTCTTGAGCGATTTTCATTTTATTATTAACATCCGCGAAAATCGTTGGTTCAAGAAAATATCCATTATCATATCCCTTACCTGTTAAGCGTTTACCACCACAAACTAAACGAGCTCCTTCTTTTATTCCAGCTTCAACGTAAGATAAAACAGTTTGTAGTTGTTGTTCTGAAGCCATTGGCCCCATTCCAGTTGTCATATCAAGCTGGTTTCCAATCTTAATTGAAGAAGCCAACTTCGCTAATCGATCAACTACTTCATCATAGATTGAATCATGTACTAAAAGTCGCGTTCCTGATTCGCATAGTTGTCCGGAATGAAGACAGAAACCAAATAAGCTACCAGCAATAGCAATATCTAAATCAGCATCTGGTAAAACGATAGATGGTGATTTTCCTCCTAATTCTAGAGTGACTCTTTTAACTGTTTTAGATGCTAACTCCATAATTCGTCTTCCTACTTCAGTAGATCCCGTAAATGCAACTTTATCTACAAAAGGATGCGTTGCTAACACTTCTCCAACAGTAGCACCCGGTCCAGATACAACATTGAAAACACCTGCCGGGATTCCAGCTTCAGTAGCTAATTCTGCTAGTTTCAAAGTGGACAGTGGAGTATTTGATGCCGGTTTTACAATAATAGAATTCCCCATTGCCAAAGCTGGGGCAATTTTCCACATTGCTAAAAGCATCGGTAAATTCCATGGTGTAATAGCTGCTACAACACCTAAGCCTTCTCGCCATACTTGATTATTACTAGGTCCTGGAAAAGGTAGTACAGGTAAAGATTCAACAAATGGATACTCAACAGTAAATTTCGCTGTTTGCTGAAGTAAATCGACTAAATATAAAATATCCAAATTTGAGATTCGTCTTACAGTAGCTCCAGAACTAATAGATTCCAAGAATGCAAGTTCCTCCGAATGTTCAACAATCTTATTCCCGAAATTAATTAAGATTTGTGCTCTTTCTTTTGGTGATTTCTTTGACCAAACTCCTGAATCAAAAGCATTTCGAGCAGAATTAATAGCTGCTTCGGTATCTTCTTTACCTGCTTTAGCTACAAGAGAGATTACTTCCCCATTTGCAGGATTTTTCACACTAAACGTTTCACCACTTTTTGCAGGTGTCCACTGTCCATCAATATAAAGAGGAAATTCCAATAATTTTTGAATCGTTTGCATTTAAAAACCTCCTAAAATATTTATTCATTAAATAAGTTTGAATTACAGTAACAACTGACCTCCTTTAAAGAAAACGCTTGCAAATCAAAAGAAATTTTTAGAAAATATTATTAAGGATTTACCTTAATTAAAAAATTAAGAATTATCTGAATTAATTGTATAACTACACTTTTACTAAGTAAAATTACGTTTTGTAATACCTTGTCCGCATTTTTTAATACCTAAAATTAGTGGTTTCTATTACCCAAATTTTTTTCTAATATAGTATTCTTTTTAAAAGGTGGTCACCATATGCACATTCAAAAACTTAAGATTCTTTCTGAAGTCGCTAAAACTGGGTCTTTTTCTATTGCAGGTCAAAATCTTCATATAACTCAATCTGGCATTAGTCAAGATATAAAAAAAATAGAAGATGAATTAGGAATAAAAATTTTCGATCGCTCTCGCTATGGGGTAGTTCTATCACATGAAGGAGCTAAAATTGTAAATAAAGCAAATGAAGTATTGTTAAAATATGAAGAAATGATCGAAGAGGCAAGAATCATTTTAGAAATACATTCTGGAAATTTAAGGGTTTCAACGATACCTGCTTTCTTTACTTATTTATTAAAACCATTAATTGAATTTAAGAATTTATATTCAAATTTAAACATTGAAATTTTAGAAAATATAACTGAGCATACAGTTGAAGCGGTTCAACAAAATAAAGCTGAGATTGGACTTATATGCATATACGAAAATATCTTGAAAAGCATAGAGCTCTTAAATTTTGAAAGGATTCTTGAGGGGACACTAAAGGTTTATGTAAGTAGCAATTCTCCTTTTGCTAAAAAGAAAAAAATAACACCTGAGGAAGTCCTTCAACAGCCGGTAGTATTATACAATGGTGATTATATCAATTGGTTCGTTAATAATTTTCAACTAAAATTTGGAAAAATGAATATTCTTTTTTCTTCAAATCAAACGGAAGAATTATCACGACTAATCTCCGAAGGATTTGCAATTGGTTTTGCACCAGATTTTGCGACGAAAAGTAACCCTTATGTTATTGAAGGCAAAATGGTTGAAATTGAGCTGATAAACTATGAACCTGTAAATGTTACACTTGGAATTATTTATGGTAAGAATAGAGCTCCTTCAAAAATAGAGAAACACTTAATGAAGTTTATTAAATCTGAATTAGAATACTATATAAGTTAATAAGCATCATTTATAATCTCTACGTCATAATAAATATCCTCGTAAAAATAAATAGTCCGACGAATCATTTAGATTCTCTGGACTATTTATTTCAAGTTGTTTTATTTAGAAACTATTAAACATAATTTTACTTATCTTTACTCAATCTCATGTTTATAAAAGAGTGTTAAAAGCCCAGGACATAAAATCACCCGAATAATTGACTCTATCTTAAGTGTCTATTATTCGGGTAACATATTATTTTAAGCTAAGTACTTTTCTATCATTATTTTTTATTGAATCCCTAATTCTTTCTTAATATCCGCTAGTGTAAGACCTTTATATTTCTTTTTCGGTGTTGGAGCATTAGGAATTACATGATTTTGTAGTCCGAAGTTCTTTTCTACGAATGCAAAATCTTTAGCGTCTACATTTCCATCAAAGTTAATATCTGCGCTTCGTTTGTTTGTTTCCCAATATGTTTGGATTGCAAGTGCATCCATTATATCGATTACGTTATCTCCATTCACATCACCAGCAGTTAATGGTCGAGTAGGTAAACTATCTTTTTCTCCTCGAATGGTTTTCCCATCTTTAAAGACTTTTAAAGTACCGATGTAAATGAACATCCAAAAATTGTATCAGAGAGATTAGATCATAGTAAAACAAGTGTTACTCACGATTTATATAGTCATGCATTACCTGATATGCAACATGATTCTGCTTTAAAATTAAAAAAAGCTATGAAAATTGTTGCATCAAAAAAATGAATGTGGTCATTTGGTCATTTAACATTAATAGAAGAATTGCTGGAAAATAGAAAAAAAGCCCTAACCCCTTGTTCCCCCAAAGGATTAAGACTTCTCTTATGTATGATCCAACTAGACTTGACCCAGAAATCAAAAGAGATAGATTTACTATTATTAAAACAATAAATAACGTATTAAGGCAGAATTAAAAGGCATTAGCCCTGTTAAATACCGAGTTCATGCCTAATATTATGGGGTCACTACAAATTAAAAACTAACCCTTTTAATAATATTTACCTTTTCCCACTTTTTCCATTATTTCATCGAATCTTTTTAATGTGGGGGACTCTTTAATATCAGGTAAATTATATAGCCTCTTCAATGCTCTTTGAGTAGCACGTTGACTAACTTCATCCAAAGAAAGTTGATTTTTTTGACCATTATTTTTCAAATAAAATACGGACAAGATAACCATCTCCTAAATGATTTTATCTTATCCGTATTATATGAAGTCTTGCCTAATTCGATACAGTTTATTTATTTTGGGCAAATCTTTTCTCAAGTTGTTTCATTGCAAAAGAACTTTCAGGTTTAGAATTCCTTAGCCGATCTATCGCCCTTCGTACATGATGGGATGTATTAAAAGTTTCATTGGTTTGCGACGATTCAGCAGCTGAAAAAACTAGTACTTTTTTCGCACTCTTTTTTGTATCACTTCTATCCACTTTCCATCCCTCCTCACTATATTACTTACTTTTATACTAACATAAAATTAGCGTTTTTTTTAATATTATGCTAAATCATATGCACCTTGCTGTAAACTTATTTCCAATTCTAAGCGATTAGTAAATTGTTTTATCATGTTTTCTATATATTGGATAACAAAAAAATCATTTGCACCAAAAAGATATGAATTACTATGTAAATAAACAAGATAATACGGATGTGCAGGACTTGCGTTTAAAGCCATACGATAGACTCTAATAGAATGTCCTCCTTCATCTACCTCTTTTGATAGGCCATTTTGTGAGTAGGAATGCTTAACAACTTTTTGAATGTGATCCGGAAGTAAATCAATATTAAGTAGTCCATTATTATTTACCTCAATAGCTCCCGCATTAATTATGATTCCAAGGTAATCCCTAATGGTACTAGTATAAACATTTAAAAACATTTGAATAACATTTTCACCGTTTATCGTTCCATTTGGAGAAATACTTAACGAAAAGTCTGTATACATTTCCTCACTACTCATCTCCAAAATCGATGAAGTCCTTGCTTGGTCAATTTGAATTTGACGTAATAATTCTTCTCTTGCGGAATCTTTCGTTTCTTGAACAAGCCTCTTACCTTCAAAGCCCCAGAATTTAAGGGTTTCCCAACTCATGAATGGCAGTTTAACAATTATAGCCACCAATCCAGCAAGACCAAAAAAAACCGCCCAGTTTAACAAAATAAGATTCCCTTTATTGTTTCCAAGCTGTGATTTTACAGCTGCAAGATCTTTCATAGGACTTGGATTCATTAGCAAATTCCAATTTTGTTGCACTATAAATCCTAGAATAATTAAATAAGTAAGCCAAAGAATAACTACCCTAACAGACCATAAGTAGGAAATACCTTTTTTAATCTCATGTTTTTCGCTAAACTTGGTCCCAAAAATCCCAATTAGTATACCGATTAATATCAAGAGAATATATTTCATATTATCTCCTTTTTAGTCTTTACTATCTTAATAGACGTTTTAGGTAATTAATCAAACTCTTTCAAAAATATACATTATTAGTCTAAATTATACATTAATCATTGAGCTTTTTCTATCTCAATTGGTAAATCCTACTAAAATATTTTTAACGATTCGGTTTACATACTGATATCGTTTTGGTCCGACATGAATTCGTTATTGATAATTTTTTGGGGGATATTTTTAGACATAATAAAAACCCCCAATAGTAGACTACCTATCCTTTTACAGATGTTTTTTGGTGTCTACTATAAGGGGATCATATTATAAGTTGCCCTTTTCCACAAAAATCAGCCAGTCTTTTTATCACTGTTAGAATTTTGATATTTATATTCTTTCTCCCAGAAATCAGCATTTTTTATACCAAGTTTCGCAGGTTCAAAAACAGGATCTTTTCCAGCTTTTAACTGTGATTCGTAATCTTTAAGTACTTTTAATGTTGGTTTCGTTAAAAGTAGGATTGCAATGATATTTAACCACGCCATACTTCCTACACCAATGTCACCCAATCCCCAAGCTAGACTTGCAGTTTTTACACTTCCATAGAATGTCATCACACAAATTAGAACTTTTAAAACATACTCAGTCCATACACGATTTGTTTTACTATTAATATAGGCAAGGTTCGTTTCTGCCATGTAGTAATATGCCATAATCGTCGTAAATGCAAAGAATAATAACGAAATTGCAACAAAAGGAGCGCCAAAGCCAGGAAACATGGATTCAACAGCAGCTTGAGTATAACCTGGACCAGGTTCTATATCAGCAAGATTGTTAACTATTTTTGTTTTACCTTCAGGAGTAACATTGTACATTCCTGTAATCAAAATCATAAATGCTGTAGAAGAGCAAACTAATAAAGTATCTACATAAACTGAAAAAGCTTGAACAATACCTTGTTTAGCAGGATGAGATACTTCTGCAGCAGCAGCGGCATGTGGACCAGTCCCTTGACCGGCTTCATTAGAATATATTCCACGTTTAACTCCCCAAGAAATAGCGGCACCTAGGATTCCTCCAAATGCAGCATCTGTACCAAAAGCACTTGAAAAGATCAGCTTTAAAATGCCTGGTAGTTCAGAAATATTTAATACTATAATAATAATAGCTACTAAAATATAACTAAGCGCCATAAATGGCACGACAAATTCAGCTACACGAGCTATACGTTTTACTCCTCCAAATATAATGAAAGAGAGTAAAGCAACTAAAACAATACCCGTTATCGAAGGACTAATTCCGAAGGCGCTTTCAACACCTTGGGCAATACTATTTGCTTGTACACCAGGTAAAAGTAAACCTGTCGAAATAACTGTCACAACCGCAAACAAGATTGCATACCATTTTATTTTTAGCCCTTTTTCTATGTAAAACGCAGGGCCACCTCGGAATTGACCATCCTTTTTTGACTTATACACTTGTCCTAAAGTTGATTCAATAAATGCCGATCCAGCTCCCAAGAAAGCCATCACCCACATCCAGAAAACTGCTCCTGGTCCACCAAAGGCAATCGCTGTTGCAACTCCGGCAATATTTCCTGTTCCTACTCTTCCTGATAATGCAAGATTCAACGCTTGAAAAGATGAGATACCTGCTTCTGATTTTCCACCTTTGAACATTAGTTTGAAAATATCTTTCATATGCCTTATTTGCAGAAATCTAGTTGCTAAAGAATAAAACAAACCTACTCCTAAACATAAATAGATAAGTGCTTGACTCCAAATTATACCGTTTAGCCAGTTTACTATTTGCTCCATATCATCTCTCCTTTTACTTGATTTTTTTCTATTATATTACAGGGTATTGATTAAAAAAAGGAATATTTTGTATTTTTTCAATATTCCAAAATAAATATTTAGTCAATTACCTTATTTAATCATCTAGTATTATGTTAAAAAGAGATAGGTTTAATAACCAATAGTTTGATAGGTTAATAAGAAAAACTGGTGGGGATTGGGATATGATTACTAATCTTCTATAATAATTCAACATCTTCTTTCGTTTTAAGAATAACTTTTGATTCATTCTCTTTAACTTTTTAACCATTGATTAAATCTTTCCTTTAACTGATAAGCTGCTTTTAATTCTTTTGAAAAATTTAAATAGCGTTGTAGATACCATTGATCCTCTTCGGTTAATTTTTCAACCTTATTATAGAAGACATGACGCATTTTCTTTTTACTTTTCTATTACATAACAGTCACTTTATGACTGTTTGCAAGAAATTCACTCTATTATCACTAAGAAGGAAATTTATAAAACATTTCATTAAAATTTTTATATTCTTCTAGTCCAGTCTATCTATTTTTCCATGATTATGATTTGGTTTAAATCTCAAATTCAAAAATTATGACTAAGACTAATCAATAGAAGACTTCTTTCTATTTGGAAACGATAAAAAGAGTACCTAAACAATAAAAATTACCCTATAAAGTAGACGCTAAAAAATAGTGCCTTCTATAGGGTAATTTTGTTTATAATTAGAAAAAAACTTAATCGGTAGCCTCTTTAGCTCTATATCTATGTTGAGAAATTAATAATGTAATTTATTAGTATCATCTGACAATCACACTAGAAACTTTTCTTTTAACTCGATAAGCACGGGGGATTCCGTACTTATTTTACTCGATCTGCTGGAAATTCAAGACCAATCTGTTTGCGTGCTTCTTCGATGATCCTCATAGTTATCATAGAATGATTGTGCGAATTGATAGTTGATTCTAACTGACCACTCTTAATTAGGTTAATAAATTCTTTTGTCTCGTAATACATGATTTTACTCGATTGAGATTGTGTAATATCTTCTATACTGCCATCCCGATAACGAATTTCTACTTTTTGTGGGTTATTGATATCATCAATCATAATATTTCCATTTTCCCCTTGAATTTCAGTAGGTATATACGAATTCGTTATTTTTGAATACATTATTACTGCATCCATCTCTTTATACTTCAATAATAGGCTACCTTCCCCATCTACACCTGAGTCAAGCAACAATGCATTTGACTGTACATTGGATGGTTCTCCGAATAGCACAACCATTGGATATATACAATAGATACCTATATCCATAATGGCACCATTTGAAAATAAAGGATTGAATGCATTTAAAATTGTTCCTTCATTCTTATAAGCATCATAACGAGAGGAATATTTACAATAGCTTGCGAAATATCGGCGAATTCTGCCTATTTTGTGTAAATTATTTTTTACACTTTGGAAATTTGGAAGTAATGTTGATTTTAAAGCTTCCATTAAAACTACGTTATACTTTTGGGCAGTTAGGAGCATCTCTTGTAATTCTGCTGAATTGGAAGCAATAGCCTTTTCACATAACACATGTTTACCATTTTTCATAAAGAGAATTGCTTGCTCTGCATGGAGTGAATTTGGGCTAGCAATGTAAACTGCATCAATTATATCGCTTTTAGCCATACTTTCTAAATCTGTAAAAACAGATTTCACATTGTATTTACTAGCAAATTCTTTTGCTTTACTATCTGTGCGTGAATAAACAGCAGATAAAGCAAACTCCTTTATTCCATATGAATCTTGTATAAACTTATCTGTTATTCGATTTGTTCCGATTACTCCAAATCGTATCATTTTTGTTCTCCTTTGAATTCATTCTAAATTGCTATGCAATTGAAACGCAGTACTATGTTCAATGTCCTTTTGCTTTCCATAGCATAAACATACTGAGTCAAAAATTATATGCGCACATTGATCAAATAAAGAACCTAAAGGCTGAATGCTTTCCATTTCTCCTTCACGTCGATATTTAGTCGAAGCCGGAATATGAACAGGCAAGGTTGCAAAAGAAACTAGTTTCGATTCAAGATTAGTGGTAAATGCAATCACAAAACAATCTAGTTCTTTTGCTTTCTCAGCAGCCCATACAACACTTTTGGATGTTCCAGATCCAGAGACTACAATTAATGTATCCCCTTTTTTAATAGCAGGGGTGATCGTTTCCCCAATGACAAATACTTCTGCACCTAAATGCATTAAGCGCATTGCAAATGACTTAGCCATTAATCCAGAACGCCCTTCTCCCGCAACAAAAATTCGACCAGATTCACTTAGAACCTTTCCCACTTTTGCAATGGTTGTCTCTTCAACGAAACGTAAAACATCTTGAATTTCAGTAAGAATTGTTTCCATGTAATTACTCATTTCATATCTCCTCTATTGAACTAATGAATTTTTTTAATTCTTTCGCCGATTTCTCTGGATCATCGGCTTTCGTAATTGCCGAACCAATGATAACAATAGATGGCGCAATACTTTTTAGCATATTCATAGAATTTATCGAAATGCCTCCAGCAACGGCCATTTCTGAAAGGCTAGGTACATCTGTAAACATATGTTCAAGATTCTTTTTTCTTAATCCTGAAATCTCTTGCTGATCTTTACTTATATGGGCACATAAAATTGAATTATACTGAGCAAGTTGCAAAACCTTTTCTTTTTCAGTATTTAGTAAATCAATCATTACCCTTTTATTGTGTTTAGCCGCTTCACTCTCGCATGTTTCTATTGTTTCCAATGGTGCCACACCCATAACAGTTGCCACATCTGCCCCGGCTGAGAAACATAGCTGAAATTCATACTTCGCATTATCTATGGTTTTCATATCAGCAACTATCGTTTTATTCGGAAAAGCTTCCTTAAGTAAATAAATACTATTCATGCCAAATTCTTTTATTAAAGAGGTTCCAACCTCAACCCAATCAATGTAATTTTCAACTTTCTTTGTCATCTTTATGGCATCTTGTATACTCATGCGATCAAGGGCCAGTTGTATCTTCACCTTTGCCAACCTCCTCATATAATTGATTTATTAGAAAAAATTTTTATAACCTTATTTTTAGTAAACTTTGCTTCATATAACTTTCTAATTTCTCGCGAGTCGGATACCCTTCACTGTCTCCCGATGATTGAACGGCTAAAGCACCAATTGCATTTCCCCGTAATACAGCCTCACGAATTGGAAGTCTTTCTAATAAACCGCTGACCACACCTACAGCAAACCCATCGCCGGCTCCAACGGTATCCACTACTTCACGGACTTCATACCCAGCTACGATCCCTTCCTCTGTATCTGTTTTATAAAAAGCACCTTTACTTCCTAATTTAACAACAACGAGTTTCACTCCTTTTTCAAGGTAAAAAGACGCAATATCTCTTGGGTTGGTATAGCCTGTCAATACCTCCCCTTCATGAATACCTGGAAGTACGTAATCACTTTTAAACGCACATTCATTCGTAACTTCAATCATTTCCTTTTGAGATGTCCATAACGATGGTCTCAAATTTGGATCAAATGAAACTGTTTTCCCCGCCTTACTCATACATTCTAAAGCATGCTTTGAGAATTCCCTTGTTTCATCCGATATACCTAGTGGAATCCCTGTCATATGTAAATGCTTTGCTTTTAGGAAATAGTTTATATTGAAATCGCTTACACCTAAATGGCTAGCAGCTGATCCTTTTCGAAAATATTGAACCTCCGGATCTCCTTCTGTGACTCTGGATTTTATTTGAAATCCAGTTGGAAAATTCTCATCTATTAAAACTTGATCTGTACATACACCTTCATTCTGCAAATAATGAATAATGTATTCTCCGAAAGCATCCTTGCCTACCTTGCTCGCCCAGCCTGTTTTAAAGCCTAATCTTGAAAACCCAATAGCTGTATTAGTTTCAGCACCGGCTAACGCCCGAGTATAATGATTAATTTCAAACAGTTTTCCCGACTTATCTGCAATAAACATAGCCATCGCTTCGCCAAATGTTATTATATCTAGTTGTGACATTATACTTCCCCCTTATTTTTCTAAACTATCAATTATGAAAAATATATTTTTATAGATACATTGCAAAGGAACACTTATTAAAAGACATTTTTTCGAGGTTCACTAAACCGATTTAGTAAAACGGTTTAGTAAGATTATAACCCGATGAAAACGCTTTTTCAATATATTGTATTAAAAAACAAAAAGTTTTTATGAAAAGCGAAAGAATGTTTAATTCGGTGTTGCCAACAACTATCCTTTCATCCCAATTTTTGTTTACAACTTCAAAGTAGATCTATTAAAATGCACCTAGGTAAAAAGTGCAAAACAAACCTAAAATGCAGAAATGAACATTAAAAACATAGTATTTTTTCTATAAAAAATGACCGCAAAGCTTTAAAAAAAATAACTTTGCGGTCTTTTATTTAAGTGATTCAGTCACTTTTATAAATCGGTTAATGAGAAACGAAACTTTAATACATTATGCTGTAGATTGTTATTAAATCCAAAATCCCATTTTAGGGCCTGACATTACACGTCGAGGATTCACGTATTGACAATTTACATGTAAACGTATATAAATCTGGACAACCCGATTCATTTTTAATCTGTTTTAGAAGTAATTCTGCTGCTTTTTTCCCCATTTCGTATGCTGGTTGCGAAATCGTTGTTATTGTCGGAGTATAAATGTTTGCAAATTGAATATTATCAAAAACAATAACAGATACATCTTGGGGAATTCGAATATTATTTTCTTTTATAAAGATCATGGCCTCTAGAAAAGATAAATCATTACTTGCTAACAAAGCAGTTGGTTTATCAGAAAGAGAAAACATGCTTTCTAGTTCTGAGGCCATTTGTTTTATTTCTACTGATTTAACATAATCCGGATTCCATTCAATACCCTGATCTTCTAAGGCTTGTTTATAGCCGGCAAGCCGCTCCATACGTGGATAAGTAATTAATGGTGGCGTTATCATCGCTATATTGCGGTGACCGTTTTGGATAAAATAGTTTACTGCGTCATAAGTAGCCTCTTTATTATTAACGACAATTGTATCCACATTCGCGTCATCAATCTTTCGGTCAATAAATACCACGGGATACTTCTCTTCTTCCAAATCTTTATATAACTCTATATTCCCACCTGTAGGAAAAATAATTAGACCATCAACCTGCCTTGCACGCAACATTTCAATATACTTCTTTTCTTTAACAGGATCATCATAGGAATTGCATACAATGACGTGCAGATCATGCTCATGACAATAATCTTCTACAGCTCTGCTTACTTCTGTTGAGAAACTATGCATAATATTCGCGACAATTATGCCAATCATAGATGTCTGTTTCTGCTTAAGGCTTCGAGCTATGTAATTTGGTTGGTATCCAAGTCTTTTTACAGCTTCTTCTATTTTATGTTTTGTTCCCTCACCCATATATTCAAAGCGCTTATTCAAAAACTGTGAAACTGTGCTTTTGGAAACACCCGCTTCTTTTGCCACATCAATCATGGTCACTCTCTTCATAATTAATCTTCCTCTTGACTCAAGTATAATTCATCTCTTTAGACTTATTTTAGCAGTTATCAAATCCATTATCTAGTTTTTGCATACAGAATGTTCTTACAATATGAAGAGAAAATAAAAATGTCTATTAGCCATTCAGTAACACTTTTCTGGCCTCAGTCACTTTTTCGGTAAAGCTTCTAGCGGTTTCTGTTAAATGAAATAGGTATTCACTGTTTACTTCTTTTTTTGTATTTACTAAAGTACTCCCTATTCCAACTGCAATAGCTCCGGATTTTATAAACTTCTGTACATTATCTAAGTCGATCCCACCTGTAGGCATCAACGGAATATGAGAAAGTGGACCTGATAAAGCTTTCATGTATTCTGCACCAAGGATATGTGCTGGAAATACTTTGACTATATCCGCACCTGCCTCAAATGCAGTTAGAATTTCAGTTGGTGTCATAGCTCCTGGGACACTTATAACCCCGTACCTCTTAGCCATATTAATTGTTTTCACATTTACAGTCGGGGAAAACACAAATTGTGCTCCCGACATTATAGCTGCTCTTGCTGTTTCTGGGTCCAATACAGTTCCCGCACCAACCAATAATTCTTCTGAAAACTCTGTACGTAAGGCATCAATAATTTGTATAGCCTTTGGAGTTTCCATTGTAATTTCCAAGGCTGTTACCCCACCTATCTTTAATGCCTGCGCTATTGGGATAATTGTTTCTATCGTTGCATTTCGAATAACTGCAACAATTCCACGCTTCTTAATTTCATAGACTCCCATAGATTAATTCCTTTCTAACAGTACAACTCAGATAATTTACTCCTCTTAAACTAAAAGTAGAGCCGAACCTTTTAAGATTTATACATAAAATAATTTCGGTATTTTTCTATTTTTTAAGCTTGATAGGTTTGAATTAAGTCTTTACGGGATTCTTTAACAGCGACAACTGTTAAAATTGCAGATATGAATAATGCCCCCGCCATAAAGATATAGGATGCCCCAAATCCACCAGTAGTCCCATTCAAGTATCCAACAATATAAGAACCACCAAATGAACCTAAAGCTCCCATACTATTGATTAAAGCCATTGCTCCGCCTGCAACATTACGTGGTAAAATTTCAGGAATAATGGCAAAGAAAGGACCATAAGGCGCATACATAGCACCACCTGCAATAACAAGTAGGATAAAGGATAACCAGAAATTGCTCGTTCCTATTAAATAAGATCCGTAAAAAGCCAATGCACCAACTAATAAGAATGGCCAAACAAATGCTTTTCTGTTCAATGTTTTATCTGAAAAATAAGAAGCGCTTAACATTAAAATAATAGCTAAAATATACGGAACAGATGATAACCAACCAGTTTTCACGATCCCCATATTTGGTGCAGCTTTAATAATAGTCGGAAGCCACATCACAAATCCATAAACACCAATACTCCAAAAAGCATATTGCAGACAAAGTAAAATAACTGTTTTAGATTTAAAAGCTTCAACATAATTCTTGACCGGTTTTAATCCTTGTTGTTCTTTTTCAATTTCTTCTTCTAATTGCTTCTTCTCGTTCTCAGTTAGCCATTTTGCTTCTTTTGGCTTGTCATTTACTATTTTCAACCATATAAATGCCCATATTATTGCAGGCAAACCTTCGAATATAAACATCCATCTCCAGCCCACTGACTCGAGTAAATACCCGGATAAAATGGACATCCATAATACGGTTGCCGGATTTCCCAGAATTAAAAAGGTATTAGCGCGGGAACGCTCCGCTTTTGTAAACCAATGGCTTAAAAAGACTAGCATAGATGGCATTACTGCACTTTCCACTACTCCAAGCATAAAACGAATAACAATTAAAAATCTTACATCACTCACTAAACCTGTAGCAGTTGCAAGTCCGCCCCATAGAATGAGTGACCAAAATATTAATTTTTTAGCACTTTTATTTTCAGCGTAATGAGCTCCTGGAATCTGGAAGAAAAAATACCCAAGGAAAAATAAAGATCCTAATAAGGAAGACATCGATGCAGTAATATGTAAATCATTAGCCATCCCACCAGCAGCACCAAAACCATAGTTTGCACGGTCCAAGTAAGCTAAACTGTATGTGATAAAAGCAATTGGAATAAGAAAATACCAGCGTGATTTAGCAAGTGTGTTTTTCATTTTATCCACCTCTATAATTTTATAATGAGTATATTTCTATGTGGTTTATAATCCTCTTTCGTAAACAACACAAATTCATGTATCCGATTTCAAAATAGACCTGAGTTGCAAATATATTCAGTACTTTGTAATCCAAAATTGAATTACATAACCCGAAATTTATGTCATTATCTTTTAAGATTGTTCCTATTAATATCATAAACTCTTTTTATTGTCTTTTAATTAAATCTACATATTGTTCAGTCATATTTCCTGGCTCAAGTGGAAATTCTAAAGCTTTTGGTAAATCATTTGAAAAATAACTTAATATTTTTTTCCATTTTGCATTTTTTTGAATTGGTAAAGGTAGCGAAATCAGCTGACCATTTTTTTCTTCAACATGTTTTAGGTGCACATATTCAGTATACTTTTCTAGTTTTTTAATGGCTTCAAAAACATCTTCACCAGTATACATCCAATTTCCAACATCAAAAGTCATTTTAACTGGTACACCAAGATTAGAAGCGTTTTCAAAAAAGGATAATAGGTTTTGGATATTACCTCCATAATTCGTTTGGTCATTTTCCACAAAAAGCTTTATTTCAGTCGCATATTCCCTCATCAAAGTTTTTAATTCTTTTAAATAAGAGGCTTCATTTCTAAACCAACCTAAAGGAAACTTAACCATCATTGCACCTAATTCTCTAGATTCGTTTATAGCTTGCATCACATTTTCTTTATTCAAACCCCCATCTTCTTTCCATAGAGGGATTGGTACAGAATATACAATGAATAAATTGTACCTTCTTACCAGTTCATGTAACGCACGAAAGTCAAAATCCTCAGGTGACAATAATTCCTTGCGAATTTCCACTCCATCTGCCCCGGCTTCAGAAATGGCTGAAATTAAAGATTCATGTTCCTCCACTGTAATCATTTCATTTTTGTAGGCATTTAATGGAATAATAACGTTACCCATAGAAATATCCTCCTTTCTAAAAGATATAATTCAATTGATAAACCGGTTTAGTAAATCGATTTATTAAGATTATATCTCAATGAAAACGCTTTTACAATAGATAAAATGGAATTAAATAATTCGTACCCAAATTACTACTAAAATAAAAAACCTCCTGAATTAACAGGAGGTACAACTTAAACTGATACAACGATAAAATTCTTTTTAAATGATATTAGAATTCTTTTTTCTATACTATCAGTACTTGGGGTTTCCATCACAACAAGTATTTGGACTACAATTAGATCAATATCTATAACGTATTAAGATAAAGCTCCATATGAAAATGTAATTTTACATATGAAGAATCCAATTGTATAAATTTTTACATAACAAATTCTCCAACCACAATAGCTTACTATTCCTTTAAATGATCACTTTTCAAATCAACATACAATGTACCATCGTACTGTATTTCTGCGTAATATACTTCCTCAATTTTACTTATACCTCTTTGCTCTAATTTCTTAATAACCCATTCTTCACTTTTATTCAATTCTTTTAAATTTTTATATACTATTTAACCATCAGAAATAATCTCAGATAGAATAAGTTTAAAACTTTTTTAGTTTTATAAATTTATTAACCAAATATACGAATCATGTTTATTGAGAAATAACTCTTTTTGCAGTCTTTGTGAAATGCATAATATTCATTACAAAAAATGGAAGTAACTGAAAAAAAAAGCCCCCAACCCTCGATACACTTAGGTTTGAGCTTCCTTACTCGTATGATCCCAACTGGACTTGAACCAGCGACCCCTACCCTATTAATTACAGAATACGAGTATAATTCAGTATTTATGAATATTTTAGTTCAATAGAGTCCAGAAAATCATGCGGTCGATGAAATTTTATTCATCGTAAATCTATTAATTCTATAGTTTCTAATAAATCTGTGCAATTTATTTGCAATCGAAAAAAGAATAGCTTAATGCGAGTTAGGCGGCGCTTTTAATAGAAAAATTGATTATTTAACATAAAAACAACTGATGCAGCATTAGAATCGAACAAAAAAAGACTTACGCTCCATGCTAGTCTTTTTTCGTTTTACAATAACATTCACATTCATAAATGCATTAAAAAATAACAGGGGTCAGAACACTTAACAGTTTGGATGGTTGGTTAAGAGGATTGGACCAATAGTGTGGAAGTGTCGAAGGAAAATGAATTGATTCTCCGGATTTCACTAGATATTCCTCACCATCAATATTAAAAATGACGACACCCTCGAGCACATAGTATAGTTCCTCACCTTGATGTGTATGTACTATGTCCTTCTCAACATTTGGATCAATTGTAATGATTATAGATTCTAACATACGACCTGGAAACTCACCACTTATTCTTACATATTCACTATTTGAAGTCTCAATCCTAAATGATTTTTGCTCTTCAACTTTTACCCTATAATTATGGGAAACGGTTTCTTCAAAAAAGGAAGTTATCGGTAATTCAAACGCATCTGCAATCTTTTTTAATGAAGTAATGGCCAGCGAAGTCGCACCACGCTCAATTTGTGAAAGAAAGCTTACTGATAATCCTGTCTTTTCACTTAAATCCTTTAAAGTGTAGTCTTTTTGTTTCCGAAGTTCTTTAATTCGTTTGTAAATTTCTTCCATTTTATATACACCCATTCATTCGTCAATTTACATAATATGATAATTACAGTATAACTCAAATAATTTTAACAATGCTATATTCAGTTTAAATTATTGCTGGTTTTTCAAAAAAAATTACACAAGGACTTTAACTATCTAAAGTTTTCATATAAATAAATAAAGGCAAGGAAATCACTCCTCACCCTTGTTTTAAATAATGTTTTTAAAATTAATTCTATTATTCTAGCGTTTCCCCCTCTGTTTCATGTAAAAACAACGTTGCAATTGCTGTAATAACTAGGAAACTCGCAATAATACCGTTCGTTACGAAAAAACTGGTTTTAAGTGCTAGTAACGCTCCAATTGCCGTTGGAGCAATCCAGTTAGCAACACGTTGTGCGCTTGCTCCTATACTATAGCTTATTCCACGAATATTTGTTGGATATAATTCTCCCATCCATACATCCCAAACTCCCCAAGAGCCTAAACTAAAGAAAGATAGAATAGCTAGATAAATAAGAAGTTCTGTAACAGTACCAGATAAAGCAAATCCAAAACCACCTATGGCTGCAAAAGTAACAAATATGGACATTACCTTTTTGCGTCCAAACTTCCCAGTTAAGTAAGATGCGGCGATATACCCCGGAAATTGTACTAGCGCAGAGACTAGTACAAAACCTAAACTAGATACAAATGAAAATCCTTTACTTTCGGCTAACATATATGGCATCCAAGAAAACAACGCCCAATATCCCCACGAGAAACAAAAATTTATCACAACTTGAAGGACTGTCGTCTTCAATAGTTTCCCTTTAAAAATATCGAATACGGATCCACGAGTCGCTTGTGAGATGATTATTTTTTTATCTTTAATAAATGGCTCTAATTTGTTTTCTGATAGTTTTAGAATTACTTCCTTAGCTTCATTTGTTCTATTCTTTTCAGCCAACCAATAAGGTGAGTCTGGAACAAGCTTTTTTACAACAAGAAACCATAATCCCCCCAAGGAACTTATCGCTAAGATCCAATGCCAACTTAAATGGTTAAACAGTAAAGTTATTCCTAATGCGATGAGCGTTCCTATTGGCCAACCGGAAGCTAAATAAACAGCTACCGTTCCTCTGGATTTAGATGGTAATAATTCCGAAAAATATGGAAATGTCGCGACTAATACTCCCGAAAATACAACTCCAGATAAAAAACGTGTTACATATAGCATTTCGAAACTAGTAGAAAATGAACTAATTAAGGAAAAAATACCATATAGTATAAGACTTGTAATAATAGATCTTTTTCGACCATATTTATCAACTATCTTTCCCCAAACTAAAGTTCCAGGGATCATACCTAAAAAAATACTTCCTATTATTTCTCCTGTTTCTATATTATTTAAGCCAAAGTCTGCCGCTATCATACTACTAATAAATACCATAATCATCATTTCCCATGCTTCAATAACAAAAGTAAAAAATAGTGCAAAACCAGCTTTCCAATGTTGAGAAGTTAACGGCATTCTTTCAAATACATGACCAATTTCAATCGAGGATAAATCTTGATCTTTACTGCTTAAACGGTAATCTTTCTGTGTTTCCAATGCAATACCTCCTTAAATTTTTTTACCATTATTAATTCCAACAATCTAAATAATCAGTTATTTTATGCTAAAAAAATGCCTCAAACATTCTTTAGTAAGAGGCATTTTTTTAGAAGTAAAGGATATCTTTCACTGTATTAAAGTTATTATTTTGTAAAGAGCTCCTGATTAAATATTCTACATGCATTAACTTCATGCTCAGGAGGAGATTGGTAACCCATAATTTTGCTATGACTCCAATTAAACTTTTGATTTAACTCCACTAGAAATTCCGCATATTTAAATGGAGCAACACTAGCATCAATTACTGGTATCCCTAATTCTTCTTGAATTTTTTTATAAAAACCAAATTCTAGTGTACATCCTAAAACAATAACATCAGCATGATCTTTTGTAATTGCTTCTCTTGCTGCTCCTAAAATTCGATTAGCAGTTACTTTGTGATCTTTTTGGAAATCATGGACACCTAATTCTAAGGATTGAAATGAGGCAAGTTTATGCCCAAATCCGTACTTAAAAACATTTTCCTTCATTTCAGGAATCCATTTTTTTCTCCCTACAATAATAGAAATACTTTCGCCCAAAGTTGCTGCAATATGAAGACTAGCTTCTGCTGGAGCAGTTACTACCATTTTTTTTGCTACTTCACGAGCTGCCCTTAGAGCTGGGTCGTAGAAACAGCCTATTACTGCAGCATCGTAACCATCTAGTTCTGCTTTCCTTACTGCATTAACAATATTGGGTATCATCATCGCTTCATAACAATTATATTCTAAATGCGTAGGACCATTTGGAGCCTCAAAAGATATGACATCCACAATGGTGTTTTTATCTTTTATATTTTCAAGTTCATCTTTAAATAGTTGATCATAAATTTTTGTAGCAATCGGATTTATCCATAAGATACGTTTTGTAATTGGCACTTTTAATCACCCTTATAAATATTTTTTACTCAGTAATTAATAGGTCATTTTACTAAAACATAAATAATTTCACATTCATCAGGACTATCATTAACAGCCCAATGTTCTTCTCCAGAAGGAATATAAGTTGCCTGACCAGCTGTTACTCGATGTGCTTTACCGCCGCTCTCTACTAATACTGAACCTCTAATAATAAATGAATACTCATGTTCCATATGATTAGATAAACCTTTTAGTGGTACACGCTTTTTAGGTGGAATTACCACTGTTCCCATTGTTACTTTTTCTGCTTTTCTGTTTTCTTCAAAAACTGTTTTTAACCCGTTACAGTCAACATCGATTTCTTCAATAGTTAATAGTTCCATTAACGTAGCTCCTCCCTTTCTATTCTTTTAGCTGTTATTCCTACTACAGTTAGTGTTTCTTCATTTATTAAAACTCCAAAAATATCTTCTGCTTGTGCAATGGTATAATAGCCATTCTTTACGTCATAGACCACTTTTTCTGGTGAACGATCAAGTGGATTACCATAACCTCCACCTGTACCTGTCATTAACTTAACTACATCACCTTTATTTAATTGATATCTGGCATAGAATCCATAAGGGCCGTCTACTTCCCCATTTGCTTTTTCAACATAGAATTCATTAGAAGATCCTTCAAGTCCACCATTAATACCCCAAGGTTTAAATTTATTTCGTCCAAAAGTGACTGTTGCTGCTTGCCCATCTGTTAATGCTTTATACGATCTAATTACTCCTGATCCACCAATAAATTCACCAGCACCTGCTCCATCGGTTCTTAAGTTGTACTCATCAACTAGAATTCCATATCTTGTCTCTGCAACCTCAACAGGGATATTGTAAGTTTCACCATTTGCCATACAAAATTGTCCTCTTACACCATCGTGACCCATTGCACCTCCCCATCCTCCTAGTGAAGGCTCAACAATAAGAAAAGGCTCTGATGTATCAGGATGTAGGCCTGTTAATGTGACCGCACATACTGAAAGGTAATGTCCTGCTGGTAATCTATTTGGTAGATGCGGTGCAAGAGCTTTCCAAATTAAATCTAAACTACCTAATAACGTTTCAAAATAATTCGATACAGGAGCAGGTCTTTCTGCTGACATAATTGACTTTGGATCAACTATAATTTTTAAAGGTCGAAACACACCATCATTTACATCTTGAGATGGGTTGGTGATACCAAGGAAAATAGCACGAACCGCTGAAGCAAGACCTGTAAATGAGCAGTTTACTGTACCCGGAACTTGTGGATGACTTCCTCTAAAATCACAAATGAATTCATCATCTGTAATTGTTACTTTTACTTTAATTTTGAAAGGTCCATTTCCAATTCCATCGGTGTCAATATAGTCTTCTGCTTCAAAGGTACCCTTTGGTAATTTTGCCAATTCCTTTCTAGATAGCTGTTCACCATGATCAAGTAAATAATCAATTGAAGACAAAATGACATCTTTTCCATATTTCTCGCAAATTTCTCTTAAACGCTTGTCACCTGTTTTTAAAGCTGCAACTTGTGCCCACATATCTCCCAATGAGAGATCTGGGAAACGAACATTCGATTCAATGATATCGACTAGAGCTTGATTTAATTTCCCTTCATCAAAAAGTTTCACACAAGGAAATTGTAAGCCTTCTTGGAAAATTTCTGTTGCATCATTTGTAAATGAGCCTGGATCTTTTCCGCCAACTTCTGTCCAATGTGCTTTATTGGCAGAAAAGGCAATCAATTGGTCTTTATAAAATATAGGCATCACCAATCCAACATCGGATAAATGAGATCCGCCACCTCCGTATGGATCATTAATGATAATGATGTCCCCTGGTTTTAAATCACCCTTTTCCCCATATTTTTCAATGGTATGCTTCACCATAAAACTTAACATGCCAATGAATCCTGTAACCCCATTCCCTTGAGTCAACAGCTGTCCCTTTGCATCCGTTAACCCACTGGCATAATCAAGAACCTCATATACAATTGGACTCATAGATGTTCTAGCAAGCGCATAAAACATCTCATCCCCTATAGCAAGTAAAGAATCCTTCACAATTTCAAGCGTAAATGGATTAATTTTAGAAGCTGTGTTTGTCACCATAATCATTCAACCCCCGTATCAATAATAAGATTTCCGTATACATCAACATAAAGTGATTGTCCTTCATAAAGAACGGTAACAGCAGCCTTTTCTTCTATGATTGCCGGACCTTGTACAATTTTATTGGTTGGAAGCTCGTTACGTGAATACACTTTAGAGCTAATCCAGCCTTTTTCTTCAAAGTAGACATTTCTTTCCTCGATTAATGCCTCTTCCAATTCTCCTGATTTTTCTACTTTTTTCAAAGTAGGCTTTTGTACTTTTCCGAAAGCGATAACATGTAGGTTAACAATTTCTGTGCTCGCATCTAATAATTTAAAAGTATAATTTTTCTCGTGTAATTCATGGAATTTTTCGATAATTTCACTTGCAAGTTGATCATTCCATGTACCAGTTGGTACGGGAACCTTTACAGTATGCTCTTGACCTAAATAACGCATATCTACATAACGGACAAATGATGTATCTTTTTGATCTATGCCTTCACTTGCATATTGTTTAGTTGCTTCCGTTTCAATCGAACTCCATTGGTTGTTTATATCAATAAAATCAATTTCATTTATGCGTTTAATATAAGTTTTAATGAAATCATGTCTAAGATCCGTCATCAACATTCCCCAAGCAGAGAAAACTGGTGAAGCTAAGGGTACAATTACTTTCTTAACACCAAGGTCTTTTGCTAAGGCAGTTGCATGCATGGACCCACCACCGCCAAATGCGACTAATGAAAAATCACGCGGGTTATGACCTTTTCTAATAGAAATTAACTTTAAAGCATTTAACATATTAGAATTTGCAATTCTAATAATCCCAAGCGCAGCTTCTTCAGTTGTTACATTAAAGTGTGTGGCAATCTTTTCTTGTACTGTTTTCCTAACATGAGTTAAATCTACGTTATAATCGAAATTTTCGGGAGATAATCTTCCAGTAACTAAATTTGCGTCAGTTGTTGTTGGTTCAGTACCTCCTAATCCATATGCCACTGGACCAGGTAATGCACCTGCAGATTGAGGGCCAACTTTTAAAGAGCCAGCATCATCAATCCAAGCAATGGATCCTCCGCCATTTCCTATTTCAACAATATCTACTACAGGTACTTTAATTGGATACCCCGAACTTCTCATACTTTTTTCAATACTATAATCCGTTGAAACTTTTACTTCTCCGTCTTCAATAAGTGAACACTTGGCTGTAGTGCCACCAATATCAAAAGCGATTATATTCTTTTCTCCGATTAATTCACCAAGTACAGCAGCCCCGTATATACCTGCAACCGGTCCTGATTCTACCATATTAATTGGGATTCTTTTCGCTTGCTCAAATGTGGTAGTCCCCCCATTTGATTGCATAATATAATTTTGACTAGTTGTTTCATTTGCATGTAGTTTCGTATTGAGGTTGTCAATGTAAGTTGAAGCAATAGGCTGAACATACGCATTTAAGATCGTCGTATTTGTTCTTTCATATTCTCTCCATTCTTTTGTTACCTCATGGGATGCCGTAACTTCTACTTCTGGCCATATCTCGTTAATCATTTTTACCGTTTCAACTTCGTGTAACGGATTTGCATAAGAGTGTAAATATGACACCGCAATCGCTTCTACATTTTCATTTCTGAATGATTCAATAATACTTTTCAATTGTAATTTGTTTAAAGGAATTAAAACCTCTCCTTTATAGTTCAATCTTTCTTCGACTTCATGGCGTAAATACCGATCGACAAATGGTTCTGGTTTTTCGTACTGTGCATTAAAAAGATCAGGACGATTTCCTCTAGCTATTTCTAAAACATCACGAAATCCTTTTGTTGTGATTAACCCTGTTTTCACGCCTTTTCTTTCCGTTAAAGCATTGATAATAACCGTTGTTCCATGTATAAACGTATTTATAGATTTTTGATCAATCTCGCTTTTTTCAATTACATTAATAACACCTTCCTCAAATTTCGGGGGTGTCGTAGAACTCTTTGCTATTCCAAAATTACCTTCACCATCAACATAAACTAGATCAGTAAATGTGCCACCAATATCCGTTGCTACACGCATGATTTAATTCCACCTCTCCTTTTAAAATAAAAGTTTAATAGATTTTAGATAAAATTATCAAAAATTCAAGTTTTTTAGGTTAACTAAGTGTGAATAATTACAATATATTGAAATTATCATATATTTTTATACTTATACTGTAATTATTTTTAATATTATCATATTTTTATTTAATTTCAATATTTTTCGAATATTTATTTTATTCTAACTTAAATATTTTTCTATGAATAAAAAAAATGCCTAAAAGGCATCCAGTTAAGTTTTATATCCCATACTTTTTCATTTTGTTATACAGTGTAACACGTGAAATACCTAGTAATTTTGCAGCAGCTGATTTATTTTTGTAAGTTTTTTGTAGTGCATCAACGATTTTCAACTTCTCATCTATGATAGCTTCCTCCATTTCTTTAACAAAATAGCTATAAGGATGTTGCCTACGATTTAATAATTCATTTGGTACCTGATCGATGCTAATAAAATTATCATCTGCTAAAATCGTCATCCTTTCCACTGTGTTTTTTAGCTGACGGATATTTCCATTCCAAGGGGAGTGCATGAAGGTTACCAGAACTTCTGGATCCAACTCAGGAATTGGCTTTTTATATTGAATAGAAAATTCTTTTAAAAACATATGAACAAGCTCGGGCAAATCTTCCATTCTATTTCGTAAAGGTGGAATTGGAATCGAGACAACATTTAAACGGTAGTAAAGGTCTTCACGAAATAACCCTGCTTCTATCATTTGCACTAAATCACGGTTTGTTGCCGATATAATTCTAACGTTAATCGGAATAGGAGTGCTACTCCCAACACGATAGTATTGTTTTTCCTGCAATACACGAAGTAGCTTTACCTGGAGTTCAAGTGGAAGTTCACCTATTTCATCTAAAAAAAGCGTACCGTTTTTTGCTGCACTAATTTTCCCATTTTTACCTTCTTTAATTGCCCCTGTAAATGCTCCTTTTTCATAGCCAAATAATTCACTTTCAAACAAGGATACTGGAATAGCTCCACAGTTAAGACCGACAAATGGACCATTCGCTCTGTCGCTCGCCTTATGAATTGCTTGCGCAAATAATTCTTTTCCAACTCCACTTTCTCCAGTAATCATAACGGTTGCATCAGTTTTTGAAACTTTTTTTGCTAATTGAATAGAAGAATTTAACGCTTGACTTCTCCCTTTAATTTTATGAAAAGGATCATCATTATGTGGCAGAGACATTTTACTTTCTAAATCCTGAATATAAGCAGAAGTGGTAGTTAGTTCGTCATTAAGTTTTACGATTTCAGTAATATCTCGTTCAACGGAGATTCCTCCCATGACTTTTCCGTCTATTAGCACCGGCAATGTGTTTATAAGAACATGGACCCCCTGCTTAGGTTGATTGTACTTCCGAATCACACCTTTACCATCACTTAAGGTAGACATTAAGATCACTGATTCCTGTTGAAAGTAATCTGTGATTTGAGAACCGATGATATTTTCAGATGAAGTATTGTACAATTCTTCAGCCTTGGGGTTCCAAGAAATCACTTTTCCATTGCGATCAACTATAGTAATAGCATCATCCACAGCATGTAATAGAGTTGGAAAAATTTTCGCATAACTTTTCCATTCTTGAAAAATAGCATCCATCAAGATATTAAAAGGAATAACCCCTTTTGGATTTCCAATTTCGTCCACTAAGAGAATATCCTGTTGAGGTTTTAGATCAGTTACATCCGAAAGCATGCTATCTACGGTATATGTCTTCATGTTCTCAAGTTTAGTTCCCCTATTAATCTCTTGGGAAAGGGAAAGTAAAGAAATCCGATCATTTAGCATATTAATCTCCTTTACTATTTATTTGGTTTACAAAAGTGTTTAACATTTACAGTAAGTTTACACTTTTGTAAATGCAATTTACACAAAATTTTAGTAAATCATTGATTTTTCCGAATTTTCTTTCTGGCACAATACTTGCTTATTTATTAGTATCAAATAATAAGGAGGAAATTAATTGTTATCTTATAAACATGTACCTTTTACTAATTTTCAAAAGGGGAAAATAAAAACGCATCTAAACATGCTTTAGACTTTGTTAATTATCAAATTGTCACTTATATCTAACAAACGATTATATTGAAGAGCAAGAAAAGAACTCCACGTAGGAAACTTATATATTAATAGAGTCTTACTGGGGAAATAGTTGGTTATCTACCGTTTGGTAGATTTAATAATATGTCAGGTACAGATTCTAAGGTTGATGTCCTGATTACTTAGCTCTACATATGCAGGCAAAGACAACATCTGAATTATTTTAATTAGATAGCTTCTCATAAAATAAAAGGGATAGGGGTGTTACAAGTGATCGAAGTGATTTCAAAAAAATTCTTTCTTCGAATTTCACAAAGTAAAAAACTGAATAAGGCCGCACGTAGATGGGGACTAAAATTTGGAGCGGGACAGGTTGTTGCAGGAGAAACCATAGATACTGCTATAGCTAAAGTTAAAGAATTAAATCTAAAAGGACTTTACTGTACATTAGACCATCTTGGTGAATTTGTATCAAGTAAAGATGAAGCGAAGGTTGCTACCGACTATTGTATTCAAACACTAAATGCGATTAAGAAGTCAAATGTAAACTGTAATCTTTCTTTAAAATTAACACAACTAGGGCTTGATATTGATTTTGACTTTTGCTTGGAAAATATGAAAAGAATTGTATCAATAGCAAAACAATATGATATTTTTGTTCGTATTGATATGGAGGACTCATCACGCAATCAAGTTACACTTGATCTATTAAAAGAATTGCGAAAGGAATATGAAAATGTTGGCACTGTTATCCAAGCATACCTTTTCCGTTCAGAACAAGATGTCAAAGAACTGAGTGGGATTCCACTTCGCCTTGTAAAAGGGGCTTACAAAGAACCTGCTCATGTAGCTATTCAAGATATATCAGAAATAGATAAAAATTACTTAAATATTATCAAATTACATTTACTAAGCGGAACCTACACCGCCATCGCCAGTCATGATCATGTAATCATTAATAAAGTAAAGGAATTTATTAAACAAGAAAACATTCCAAAGAGTCAATTTGAATTTCAAATGCTTTATGGATTCCGTAATGAACTTCAGCTTAGCTTAGTTAATGAAGGTTACAAAGTACGAGTATATGTACCTTACGGCGATGACTGGTTTGGTTACTTCATGCGTCGCCTTGCAGAAAGGCCACAAAATGTTTCCTTTGCTTTAAAAGGTTTCTTTTCAAAATAATATTTTATTAAGAAGGATGGTGCTTTAAATCATCCTTTCAATTGTTGAAAAATTCTCACTGATACAAAAAGAATCGTAATGAATAATTAACATAAAAAAATCAAACTAGCAGAAAATAAAAAAGCTCAAACCCTTGATACACTTAGGTTTGAGCTTCCTTAATCGTATGATCCCAACTGGACTTGAACCAGCGACCCCTACCCTGTCAAGGTAGTGCTCTCCCAGCTGAGCTATGGAATCGTAATATTTAAGGAGAAATACTTCTCTCTTATTAAGTCTATTATACTGTTTTGTCTCCTACTCTTCAACCAATATTTAACAAAAAATTTCGAATTTAATCCACTAGAATATAGATTTCATTTTGAAAAAATACTCATCTATCTGATTTTGCTTCTATTTCGTTTATTGTATGCATTAGATCTTTCCATCTCATATCTTTGTCTCTTGGTATATTGCTTAATAGAATACTTCCAACTACAATTGTTAAGAACAATAGTAACACACCCACACTAAATACAAATGTCTGAACTTTATAGTTTTTAACGATTTTAATTATTCTACTTTTCATAGGCGATCGCTCCAATAGTTAAATATTAATATTCCTTAACCATAAATGGTGAAGATGTACTCTCTTTATTATTAATATTTTCCTGATTGCCTATTATGTAAACAAAAATTTAGAATATCAGTACTATTATTATTTTCACAAGATTATTTTAAGTTCCTTGGTCATTCTTTTATGTATTTAGAACTAACATCCACACTATAGCTTATTTTTGTTAGCTCTTTTTCTTTCTCTCTGTATATTCCGAGGTTTTGCTTTTCTTTTGATTTAATTCGACCCTATTTTCCTCAGAATTTTTTCTCTTTTTATTTCTTCTTTTGGAATTCTCGTTCTCTTCTAGTTCTTTTTTCTCCTGTTCCTTTAGTTTTGCATTCACCTCTAATAACTCTTTTTGTTCAGAGTAGACGGATATGATTGAACCGCCAGCTTGAATCCAACTTCCGCTATATTTTAATAGCAATGCTAATTCTTCGTATTCTTTAATTAATGGGTTTGTTTCGGTTTCTTCTGCAACTTGTTGGAGTACATTAAAAATGATTCCATCTGATAGTTCACTTGGCACGCTTTGTTCGCTAGAAATTGATTCATCCTGTTGTCTTGGAATTATTTCATCTGGTTCTTCAGGTTCGTAATCTGGTATTCTACCAAAAAGATATTCTATTTCTTCATTAGACGATTCACTTGATCGATCATATATTTTTTCATTTTCCTCTTCCATCTCATTTGTAAGTTTAACGGTATCATCTTCTGGCAATCTACCTAGAGATTCTTGCAATTCATCAAAAATAATTCCGTCCGAAAGTTCACTAGCATCTGATTCTGGTGCACTGCCATGATATTCTTGAAGTACGTCAAATATGACCCCATCTGATAAATCGCTAGGTTCTCCTACTTGCCCAGTGGTTTCTTTTAAATAGTCTTTTAAATCTTCTATTTCTAGCTCTACGACCCCTCCTAATACTTGTAAAGTGTTTCCAATCGATTGTAAGAGATTCCCCATAAATCCAGATACATCAAATTCTTCTTGGCTTACTTCTTCTAAGGCTGCAATTAATCCCCCAAATGCTTGTTGGGCATTCCCTATCATATTTAGTTTTATTGCTCGATCGACATTTTTTTCTTCTTCTTCTTTTCCTTCCTCCGCTTCTGCAGCTAATAAACTAAATAATACTGTGACATTACCTGATGCTTGGATAATTTCCCCTGAATCTTCTAATATACTTGGTTCGCCTAAAAATGCTTCTATTATGTTACCGATTGCTTGAAAGGAATTCCCACCAAAATCTAGATGAAAACTGATATCCTCCCATCTTTTTCGGTTTTCTCCTTTTAATCCTCTCATGGGTGTACTACTAATTGCTGAGCTGATTGTTCCAATGGCATTCACCCAGGCCCCAATTACCTCCATAACTTGGCTCATAATAAAACACCAATCCTTGATATGTCATTTAAGATTAGTATATTCATCTATGATGTTTAAACGTTCCATTTAGGGAAATGTAATTGAGCCCTAATAAATTTATCCCACTTTCTTCTTAAACCATTCAATTTTTGATTTTTCGCCTACAATAAAAATTAAATCACCACTTTGAAAAACTACATCTCCAATTTGTGATACCATTGGCTCACCGTCGCGGATGATTAAGACAACAGTTATGCCATATTTCATTGAAAAACTCATTTCTCTTAGTGTTTTGCCAACTAATTTCTCAGGGATGACTGTTTCAACTCCCGCAATATTTTTGGTAATTTCGATGTATTCGATGATTCCACTCATCGCTTCCATACGTGCTGCTTTATGTCCAGCTTCTTCTTCTGGATAAATTACTAAATCCGCTCCAATACTTTCTAAAATGCCACCAACTTCACGATTATTTGCTTTACATATAATCCTTTTTACATTTCTCTCTTTCAATCTTCTCGTAATTAAGATAGATGCTAATGAATCCGTTCCAATTGCTACAAATACTGCATCAAATTGACTGACATGTAAATCCTCTAAAATAGACTCATCACGCAAATCACCAATAACTGCATATTCTGTGTATTCTTCTAATTGATCTAACGTTTTTTTATCTATATCACATACAACTACTTCATGACCTAACCGATCAAATTCTTTTACAATGCCTCGCCCAAAACGTCCAGCACCTATTACTAAATATTGCTTTGGCATACATACACTCCTCCTTACCCAATAGCTAAGTCTTTTTCAACATATTTTAATTTTTGATTCTCAACTCTTAATACAAAATAAATTAGCGTGAAAATCCCAATTCTACCAATAAACATTAATAAAATTAATATTATTTTTGACATAGTATGAATATTTGCTGTAATCCCTAATGATAATCCGGTATTTGTAATTGCCGAAATGACCTCTAGTAAAATAAAATCTAACTGAAATGGTTCAAAAATTGATATTGTTATCGTTGCTACAGTGATTAATATAATAAAGCTCATCGCTATAACAAATGCACGGTCAACAACTTCCTTCTTTACACTTGTTCTAAAAATAATTGTATCCTCTTGTGACTTAATAACTGAAAACATTTTTGCTGCTAATACCGAAACTGTCGTTAAACGAATCCCTCCTGCTGCACTCGATGAAGCTCCACCAATATACATTAATACTAAAATGATTAAGATTGCTGGCAATGTTAGTTCACCAATATCAAGAGGTGCATATCCTCCATTTCGACTAGTTACTGATAAAAATAATGAATTAGTAAGTTGATCAAAGAAATTTAATTGTTTAAACGCATGTCCTTTTTCTAAAAGCCAAAATACAATTGTTCCAAGAACCATAAATGAAAAATGCAAACGCATATTGATCCTTGTAAATAAGGATTTTTTCTTATTGTATTTATAGATATACTCCATAATCGTTGGATATCCTAGTCCACCTATAAAAATTAATACTGCCGTTACAATTAACACTAAATTATTTTTTTGGAATGAAATTAAACTATTTCCAAATAAATCAAAACCTGTATTTGTAAAACTTGCAATTGAATGGAAAGCAGTAACTAATAAAGTTTCTAATGCAGTATCATATTTCCCTCTAAATTGACTATAAAAAAAGAGACCGCCTAGAAATTGAAAAAATAAAGTTGTATATAAAACTGACAAACTTAATCTTCTAATTGACTTAATGCTGCTTTGGTTTTGGTCCTTTGATACAACTAGTAAATTTGAAATCGTCATCCGAATACCAAGTATCATAAAACCATAACTAATAAATACAACAATTCCAATTGCACCAATTTCCATTTGGATCATTAATAGTATCTTCCCCCAAACATTAAACGTCTCAACTAAGTTAACTGTTGTTAATCCAGTTACACTAATAGCACTCGTTGAAACAAATAAACTATCGATATAATTGATAGGCGAAATTCGCGTAAAAGGAAGATAGTATAAGAATGAAAATAAAAATATAATGATTATATAAGAAATAAATATGTAATGGAGAGGATTTTTGGCTTTTTTCTTCTTTTTTTTCATATGTAGCTCTTTTTCTCCTTTAATTGCTTAATAAAAATATATGGAATATTTTTCAAATCGCTATTATCTATTCTACCTATTTTTAGTTAAAAAACAAAAAAACTTTCAAACGAAATGAAAGTTTTGAAAGCCTTATTGAAATTATTTAAGCTGATGAAGAATTATCTTTTTTGACTTGTATTGATGTTACTTCTTTTTGTTGTTGATATAAGTACAAGAATACACTCACAATAACGATTGTACCCCCAATTAACTGAAACGAGGTTAACATTTCGTTAAGAAGGAAAAATGCTAAAATAGATGCACCGACTGGTTCACCGAGTATACTCATTGAGATCGTTGTAGCATTTACATAATTTAATAAATAGTTATTTATGATATGTGCTAATGAAGGAATAATGGCAGATGCGATAAAAATGATCCAATCTTTTGATTGGTAATGAAAGAAATTATCCATCGTTACGAGATTATAGATTGTTAAAAATGCAGCCGAAAATGCGAATACCCAAAAACTATACACCCAATGAGATGTATTTTTTACGGTTGTTTGTCCAACCATTAAATAGAGTACTGCAGCAATTACACTTAAAAATGAAAGAATATCACCTTTAAACGCTGACATACTTAAGCCGATATCACCGAATCCTATTAGACATACACCAATAATAGCAATAATCATACATATTTTAGATTGCATAGACGTACGTTCTTTAAAGACAAAGAATCCAAGAATCATTGCAACTAATGGCTGGAGAGCTAGTATAATCGTTGAGCTCGCCACTGAAGTGAAAACTAATGAACCATACCATAAAATAAAATGGACTGCTAACATTAAACCACCTAAAGCAAATGATTTATAATGTGATTTTTTTAAAGCTTTTAATTCATTTTTTCGCTTCAATACAAATGGAAGCATCCATATACACGTAAACCAGAGGCGATACATGCTTAAAACAGATGGAGAAGCATTTGTCCATTTCGCTAATATAGCTGAAGTTGAAATTGCAATAATGGACAAAATTAATAGAGACATCATTGCATTAGGTTGTTTTTTATTCATGTTTCACCTCTTTTACACTTATTTTGTAAGCGTTTAATACATTTTACTTTTCTAAATTTTTACTATGAAGTAACATCTAATTATATCATCCTAGGGAAAAGAAGAGGAGACATTTTATGATTCAAACAAATGGTACTAGAGAAGAACATACATTATATAGTGAACACATCAAAAGAGAAATTACATTTACAATATACTATTCAAGCATGTACACACCGTTAATAAAACATCACTTATTAATTGCCCAAGATGGACAAGACTATTTTAATTTAGGAAAAGTTCATCGTGTAATTGAAAAATTAACAAAAGAAGGTTCAATTCAACCTACAATCATTGTAGGAATTCCATATTCTTCACCAGAGGAGCGTTTTAAACTATATCACCCTTCTCAAGTTGGACAAAAAAATTATATTCGTTTTTTAGCTGAGGAATTACTTCCATATTTAGATGATCACTTACCTTTACTTGGCTTAGCCCATAGCAGAACATTAATCGGTGATTCATTAGGTGGTACAGTTTCATTACAAGCTGCTTTTACATATCCTAATACATTTGGACAAGTCATTATGCAATCACCATTTGTGAACGATGATGTGATCGAATTTTTAAAGAAAACAAAATTAAATTCAATTCTATCCATTGTTCAAACTGTTGGAAAACAAGAAGAAAATGTTTTCACACCGAGTAAGCAATGGGTTAATTTTGTCAAAGGTGGATTACAATTAAAAGATTATCTAGCTAAATTCCCTGTAGAATTACATTATGCAGAATATGATGGGGACCATACATGGACAAACTGGGAAAAGCAGCTTGAAGACGTATTAAAAATTAGTTTAGCAAAATAATTCATGAAACTTAGCGATTTTCAAAAAATTTGGTATAATTAATATTAGGTATTTTTCCTTCGTTAATTTTTTCAAATTAAAATATATAGTATCGAAAACAGGAGGTAATTTTTATGAAATGTGGCGTTGTTATTTTCCCATCTAATTTCGTTCAAGATAAGGCTAATGAGTATAGAAAACGTTTTGATCCAGCTTATACGTTAATCTCTCCTCATGTAACAGTAAGAAGTGGATTCGAAATAAGTGAAGACCAACTTCCAACGATTATTTCACAATTAAATGAAATTGCGAGTCAAATTGAACCATTCGAATTGGAAATTAATAAAGTAAGTTCTTTTGCACCAGTAAATAATGTCATTTATTTAAAAGTTACACCTGTTGAGGCATTAAAAGAGCTTCATGAAAAAATGCACTCTGGCGCGTTCCCAGAAATAAAAGACTATGCATTCGTACCGCATATTACAATTGGTCAGCAACTACAAGATGCTGAATTTGCTGATATTCTAGGTCAGTTACGCATGATTCAATTTAATTACAATGAAGTAGTAGATAACTTTAAACTAGTTTACCAATTAGAAAACGGTGCTTGGGAAGTATATGAAACATTTAAATTAGGAGCAAAAAAATGAGCTTTCGCACTATAGTAGCTCAAACAGATGAAAGTATACAAGACGCTCTTAAAGTACGAGTAGAAGTTTTTGTAGAGGAACAACAAATTTCAAGAGAATTAGAGTTTGATGGCCTAGACGAAAAATGTATACATTTTGTTTCATACGATGGAGAACAACCGATTGCTGCAGGTCGACTTAGAATAATTGAATCGACTGGTAAAGTTCAGCGAATCTGCGTTTTAAGTAACTATCGAGGAAAAAAAATTGGGAATGAAATTATGTACTTAATTCATAAAACTGCAAAGGAAAAAGGATTAGATCAATTAGTCCTACACGCACAAGAATCTGCAATTCCTTTTTATGAAAAATTAGGTTATAAAATCTCTTCCGAACTATTTTTTGAAGCTGGCATTCCACATGCAGAAATGAAACTAAAATTAAATTAAACAAACTAAAACTATGATTCAATTGAATCATAGTTTTTTCATGGGGATTTGGAAACTATGTGTTTAATGTATTTCGTTCAATCCATATGAAAAGATAATTTATTCCCATTAAAATTCACTTTTCGTACACAAATCTTTTTGGTAACATAGATGAGTCTGCTTTAATTTTAAGGGGGAAAATAATGAAAATTGCAAACTATCAAAATCAATCAATCTATTTACCTGAATTCCCTCGTTCAAGATATGAGGAAATATATCAAGCCAGTATTCGTGGGGAAGTTAAATGTGTTAATTGCCACCAAAAATTAAGTTTCACTTTAACTATTTATGATATTCCTCATTTTTATCATATAAACAAAGAGCAAAATCTAGCATGTAAAAATCATAACGTAGAGTTGGAGCAAGAAATAGTTGCTAGATTTGAACATAATCATTCTACTACCGAAAATACGAATGATCGTATTATTAAACTACCTACTAAACGTTCAATCTCAAATACAGCTACAATCGAAAAAACAGATGAAAATCAATTTATTAACAGATTACCTTTTTACAATATCCCACCATATAAAAAAAATGAACAAAAGACGGATGAATTTGTAATCAATCAAATTTCATTAGATTCACAGCAATGGATGGCTGTTACACATATCGGTTCACCATTACTTGTACTTGCTGGTGCTGGAAGTGGTAAAACTCGAGTCATAACAACTAGAGCAATGCATTTAATGAATAACGGTATCCTCCCTCATGAAATGATGCTCGTAACATTCACATCAAAAGCTTCTGCAGAAATGAAAGAAAGGCTGAAAGGTCTAGGTTACCCTATTCAACAGATGGAAATTGGTACGTTTCATAGTATTTTCTATAAAATGCTTTTACGATTCAATCGTGCAAAATGGGATTCGAGTCGTTTAATTAAATCAGATTTTCAAAAGGAGATCATGTTAAAGCAAATTGGTCGACGACTTGAAATTGATGAAAAGTCATTTGCTTACGACCAGGCTATTCAACAAATCGGCTTATGGAAGAACTCTTGTATTTATCCACATGAAATTAGATCAAAAGATGCTTGGGAAGAACAAGTCGCTTCTCTTTATGAAGGCTATGAATCTTTAAAAAAACAAAATGGGCAATTTGATTTTGACGATATGTTACTCGGTTGCTTTGAAATGTTAAATGAAAATAATGAATTACTTTTACATTATCAAAATCGATTTAAATGTTTATTAGTGGATGAGTTTCAAGATATTAATAAAATCCAGTTTAATATTCTAAAAATCCTTTTTCAACATACCGAAAATATTACGGCTGTTGGTGATGACGATCAATCAATTTATGCTTTTAGAGGAAGTGACCCGAGGTTTATCTTAGATTTTAAAGAGCATTTCCAAGGATCTAAAATTTATCATTTAAGTGAAAATTATCGCTCCACCCACGGGATCGTATCATTGGCAAACGAAGTCATTAAGCCTAATAAAAACCGTTTTGTAAAATCAATGCATGCCCAATATGATTACGATCAAGTACCTTCATTCTTCTTTCCATACGATGAAGAAGAAGAGGCAACGATGATTATTAATGATATTAAAGAAAAAATTAATAATGGTGCAAATCCAGGACAATTTGCAATTTTATATCGCACAAATACTGCTTCAAGGGCCGTTTTTGAGCGATTAATTGGAACAAGCTTACCATTTACAATCGACCAAGATGGTGACTCATTTTATGATCGACCGATTATTCGAAAAATGATTTCTTTCTTACTATTAATAGGGGATGAGGATCACCAAGGAGCATTAAAAGAAATATTACCTGTCTTTTTCCTAAAACAACAAGCATTTCAAGATGCAAAGATGAACAGTGTATTACAAAATCTATCTTTCTTAGAAGCCTTTACGACGATTAAAAGTGCGGCGCCATTTCAAATTAAAAAAATTGAAAACCTGATTAAAACTTTACGCTATTTAAAACATGCATCTCCTTTAGAAGCAATTGAGCGAATTGAAGAAAGTTCAGCATTTACTGACTATATTAAAAAGCGTGGAAATGAATCGAATAAAATCGAACGACCTTCTGATGATTTGAGAGATTTAAAGGTCGTAAGTAAAAATTTCAAATCAATTAGAGAGTTTGTGGAACACGCATTTCATATCTCTGCTAAATTTAAAGAATATAAGCAGAAAAAAAATCAATCATCACAAGGGAATATTTCGCTTTTAACCGCTCACCGATCAAAGGGATTAGAATACGATTATGTCTATATTCTCGGTGTAGTAGACGGGGGATTCCCTCATGATTATGCTTTAGAGTCTTTAAAAAATGGTAACTTAGATCAACTAGAAGAAGAACGTCGTCTTCTATATGTTGCTTGTACACGAGCTAGAAAGCTATTATACTTATCGATTCTTCAAAAAAGAAGAGGAAAAAAAGCTAATTCATCTAGATTAATTCGACGTTTTATTAATAAGAAATGAGATTGAATTTAACTATTGTTCAAAAAATAAAGGTGAGCATTTTTTACTCACCTCAGTGTGTAGACAATGTACAAAAAACTTGATTTTCAGACTGATTGCAAGCGCTTGTCTTTCGAGGCGCGAAGCCTGGTGAGGAGCTTAAGTTACCCAAGACGGTAATGAGCACCGCAGGCAGGCGAAGCAACGAAGAAAGCGAGCGTTTTCGGGCAGTCTGGGGTGAGCAGTTTTGCTCACCTTTTTTTATGGATTAACGTCTAGTTGTTCTTCCGCTGCAGCCACAACCTGATTTTTTCACATAGCCGTCCGGAGCGCCTTGATAATATGGGTTATAGTTCGCTTGATTCATTTGTTGCTGCATTTGTTGTTGTTGCAGCTGGTATTGCTGTTGTTGATGTTGGAGTTGTTGCCATTGAAAAGGAGTCATTTGACCTTGACCTTGATTATACATATCTTCCCTCCTAATTAAGTCTATTCATTATAGTATATGAAAGGAATATTCAATCGTTCTACCTAAAATTACGAATTCATTCTATTAACAATCGTTTCTATTACGCCAGCTGCCCCTGCAATAGCTAACAAAATGATGATGAACTCTCCCACATGTGGAAGGAACACATATAATAATAGTAAAATCGCTGTACACCAAATTCCACTACACCAAGTACAACTTAATAACTCACCAAAAAAATATTGAATCCCCCTTCCTTTAATCTTTGTATAAGTTACTGGCATCCCATTTTCTTCCAGAGTTATTTCATCAATAAAAGGTCTTCTTAGAAAAGCTGTTATTTTATCGTGAACAACTAAACGAGTTAACCGAAAGCTTGCCAAAATTAAGATGAATAGCAACAACCAACTTATATCCATTTTAAGTACGAAGGACAAGGGATATAGATGCAAGGGGTAAAAAAGAATAAAACCTCCTTACCCTACATTTATGCTCCTCTAATCCCTTCCAACCCTTCTCCTCCCTTTTCTTTTTACTCTCTTTTTTTCCCTATTACAGATCCAGAAACTGCACTACATGCTCCTAAGCCCATTTATCTAAAAAAGCAACAATCTTCAGTAACCGTTTTTCGCCTGCTTAATATCATAGTAATGTAATATCCATCTAAAGTGATAAGGAGTGAAAATGATGAGTTGCAAAGACAACCACGACAAAAAAAGAAACCATTGCGTATGTGACGTTGTAAAATTCATAAATGATCTACAAGATTGCGCAACAAACACTTGCCCAACAGGTTGTGACGTTCCATTTTTAGGTGCTAACCCTAATGTACCACTTGCAAATACTCGCCCTTTCCTATTGTATTTAGCAAACGGTGAATTATTTAGAGTACCAGCATTTAATAACAATATGATGCCAATCATGGCTCAACAACGTGATGGCGGCGGAGATAACAATAACAAAAATGCACAAGTCAATAATTGCCAAGATACTGTTGTTTTCCGTGTCGAAAGTGTAGATGACGATTGCTGTGCAGTGTTAAGAGCATTAGTCCCTGTTAATCCAGCACAAGGAAACAACAAAAACAACAACCAAAATACTTTCTGCGAATTAGTAGACGCTGAAATGTTTGTAGCATCAAACACTTGTGTAACTGTTGATTTAGATTGCTTCTGTGCAATCCAATGCTTACGTGACGTACACGTTTCAAATCTGTAAGTTTAATGTAAACTAAAAAACTATGGGTGGTAGATCATGTATCTACCACCTTTTTAACGCCTTAAATTCCTACCATTTGAATACTTACGATACTTTGAATATCCAATTCTACGTCATTAATTTTTGAAGAAACTTTAATTGAAACCTTCCCTTCGTTGTAACCCATTATATAACCGATATATAAATCCTTATCTGTTCGAATTCGGCATTCAACCTTTGGAATATAATGAGGCTTATTTATCATAAATAAAACTTTTTCCTCATTCGTCATAGCTTTAAATGGTTTTTTCATCCAATTATTATCTGCTTCAGCTTGTTCTTCTTGTTCTTCTTGTTGTTCTTCTTGTTCATCTAAATTCACAACATCTTCTAATTCCTCTAGTTCTTCCGCTTCCACGTATTTAGAAGTTACATATTCTTTATCCTTTTGTTTTTGATCCTGATTAGTTACTTTAACCACATAAGAGTGTTGTATGTTCAACTTGGCTTCTTGAAAATCTGGCTGCGCAATATATAATAATGGCTTTACACCCTCTTTAGACTCTTTTCTTGCCATCGTTGTTCCTCCCTCATAAGTGTGCTCTCATAAATTATATGAACGGAGAATATTTATCATGTTACTTTTTTCGCATTCAAGTAACCGATCGAATTTAACGAAATAATATATAATTGCCTATCAACACTTGACTAATTTTGAACATATTCATATAAATTGGACAAATATCCTAGTACAAACAATTGACAGGGCACATATAAATACATTGTAACCGCACAGAAAAAACAAGGAGCGATGAAAAAGTGAATAAAGAGTTATTCTCAGTATTCGTAGGTAAAGGAGTTAGAATTGGTCGAGGAGGTCATGAATCTAAAGAAGGTTTATTACTTGGTGCATATGGAACACATATCGCGCTTTTTACAGAGGCTGAAGGTGTAATTTACTTCCCTTATACTCATATTAAAAGCGTAACTTCATTTGCAAAAGGTAGATTATCTTTTGATGAAATGTACAATACGATTGAATTATTACCAAACGAGAATTTTGTAGACTTATTAAATTCTCAAGTTAGACAATGGGTAAAAATTAATCGCGGTGGCCACGACAAAGTTGAAGGTATTCTTCTTGATGCAAATCATGATTATGTAGAAATTTCTTTTAACGATGAACTAGTGTATATTGCTACTTATCATATCAAGAGTGTAAGTTTCGGAGAAAAATTTGAAGTTTACGAAAGAAGTAATACGACAAGCCAAACATTAAGAAGAAGAAAATAATGTTTAGAAAGGTCGTTTTATAAATTAAAACGACCCTTTTTTTTAAAACTTTGACCCTCGATGCCATTCTAATTATGTAAAACCATTATAAAGTAATTTGAAACGATACTTAATTTTGAGTGGTAATCAATAAATAATTGGAAGTATGCCGTTATGATCCAACTATAAAATTTACAAACTTAATAATCTTTTTTCATTCATATGAGACAGGCACATTCTTTTGTTACCGATCTTTAAATGAAATGACTGATTTTATTTAGACAAACTATCATTCTAAATGGATATGCCTATATTAATAAAATTGAAAATCCTTTTTCAGAAATGAACATGTCTGAATAATAATGATTTATCTTTTTAAGAAAGGAGAAAATCATGGCAAGTTTCAAAAATTTTCTCAACAAACAAGTTACAATTGAAATATCTGGTAACAGTAATGTTGATGGAATCTTAATTGAGGTTGGAAATGATTTATTAGTTGTTTTCAATGGTGAAAATTTCCTTTATATTCCACTCCTTCATATTCATAATCTAAGTGAAAGTATACTTGAAGAATCCTTTGGTGTTGTTCCTTCCCTACAAGAATTAGAACACGAAAAAGATGAGTTATCCTTACGTAAAGTCTTAACTGCTGCCAAAGGGATTTTTGTAGAAATTAATCTATCAAATAATCGTTCTTTTCATGGTTTTATTACAACCATTATGAATAATTACTTTGTATTCTATTCACCGATTTATAAAATCATGTATATATCCCTACAGCATTTAAAGTGGCTAACCCCGTATCTCACTGATAAAACCCCTTATATGTTAAACCATAATTTATTACCTGTTAATCCTTCTAATATCCCTTTAGCACGCACGTTAGACGTTCAATTAAATAAATTGATTGGCGAATTAGTGGTAATGAACAGCGGAGAAAATTACGAATATATAGGTAAATTGAGTTCCATTGACTCAAATTTCATAGAGTTGACTACATCTAGAGGAGAAAGCAAATTAGTAGGTCTTCGTCACTTAAAGTCAATTTTTATTCCGTAACAATTAATAAAATTAAAATGCCACATTTACAATAAAAAAGTGCCTATTTATGATCAACATAAGAAGGCACTTTTTTTAACTAATATTAGGTTAATTTCACTAACAGAACGTCTACCCATATAAGGAAGGAAAAAATAGAAGTCATATTGACTTCTATTTATCTTTCTTATCCCATTATATGGTATCCTGAATCAACGTGAATGTTTTCTCCAGTAATACCTCTTGCTAAGTCACTAAATAAGAATAAAGCAGAATCTCCTACTTCTTCTTGTGTTACGTTTCTACGTAACGGTGCTTTTTCTTCGATCTCTTTTAAGATGGTATTAAAATCGCCTACTCCCTTTGCAGAAAGCGTACGAATTGGTCCTGCAGAGATTGAGTTTACGCGAATATTGTATTTCCCTAAATCGTTCGCTAAATAGCGTACAGAAGCTTCTAGAGCTGCTTTAGATACACCCATTAAGTTATAGTTTTGCATTACTCGCTCTCCACCTAAGTAGGTTAGCGTAACAATGCTTCCACCTTCAACCATTAATGGTTTTGCTTCACGAGCTACACCAACTAAAGAGTATGCACTAATGTTTTGAGATAATAAATATCCATCACGGCTTGTGTCTACAAACTCACCTTTTAAATCCTCTTTATTAGCAAAAGCGATACAGTGTGCTACACCATGAATTGTGCCTACTTGCTCTTTAATTGAAGCAAAGCATTTCGCTAAATCTTCATCACTAGTTACATCACATTGAACTAAAAGATTGTTAGGATTTTCTAAAGAGTCAGCTAGTTCACGAACACCTTTTTCTAATCTTTCATTTGCATATGTAAAAATTAAATTTGCTCCCGCGCTATGTAATGATTGTGCAATTCCCCAAGCGATACTACGGAAGTTTGCAACACCCATAACAACAAAAGTTTTGCCTTGTAATGATATCATATCATTCAATCTCCTTTATTATTAGTTATTAGTACTAGATACTAAAATAGTAGCACAAATACAATGAATTGAAAATAGTAAAGTTATCTATAGCTTTATCCACAAAAAGAAAAATCGGTGACTGACGAGCCTTTTTTAGTGAAGTCAGAGGCGTAGTTGCACTTATACTTACTTCCTAGAATTGGCTACCACGTCTAGTTCTATTCCTAGCTGCCAATATATACTTTAAAGTGAAAAATATAAATATAATAGTTTATTTAATAAGAGTTTATAGTTTTGAATTCCTTTAAAGGCAAAAATAACTTATAATGATGATTGTCGTACATTAAAAGTGTCTATTTCAAAGCATACTAATAAAACATGTATTAGAGAGGTGAGGACATGAAGGAAGACCGTACATCTCCCTTTCAAATTGATTTTAAATTACTTTTTATTCTTTTTTGTATTGCCGTTGTAAGTTATCTTGCAATTACTAGTGCAATGCCAAGCCTTCCTGCAAATCTAAGAAACATCAATTTCGCTGCACAACAAATTAAATGGTATATCATTGGGCTTGTTGGTATCGCCTTTATTATGATTATTGATTTTGATCGATATAAAAATGTTATTTGGTATATGTATGGTTTTGGATTACTCCTTCTACTAGGATTGGAACTGCATGTTCCAGGTGCTAAGACCATTAAAGGTGCAACTGCATGGTACACCATACCTGGTGTTGGTAACTTCCAACCATCTGAATTAATGAAAATTTTTATGATCATTATTTTAGGAACAATTATTTCAAGACATAATGAAATGTACGCTGTTCGTGGAAAGAGAGAAGATATTTTACTTTTAGGTAAAATATTCGGTATTTCATTGCCACCACTACTATTGATTGCCAAAGAGCCTGACTTAGGAAATACAATGGTTATGTGTGCAATTATCGCAACAATGATTTTAATTTCTGGTATACGTTGGCGTTATATTCTTGGACTAGTTGGATTAACGATTGGTCTTGGTGCTTTCATGGTTTATCTATACTTTTATCATTTTGAATTTTTCACATCACATGTGCTTGAAGAATACCAGTTAAATCGTTTTTATGGATGGTTAGCGCCTTATGAATACCCTTCACAAGGTTATCAGCTTACTCAGGCACTAATGGCAGCGGGTTCTGGTTTACTAACAGGTAAAGGGTTCCAAAACGGCGAAGCATACTTCCCTGAACCACACACAGATTTTATTTTTACAGTAATATGTGAACAATATGGGTTCATTGGAGCAAGTGTAGTCATTTCATTATTCTTCTTATTGATTTATCGAATGATTCATATTGCTTTAGAAAGTAATGACAAATTTGGTAGCTATCTTTGTGCTGGTGTAGTCGGAATGTTTACTTTCCAGATTTTCCAAAATATCGGTATGACAATTGGTCTACTACCGATTACAGGGATCACTCTACCATTCGTAAGTTACGGAGGAAGCTCTCTAGCAACAAACCTTCTAGCAATAGGGTTCATCCTTAATGTAAGATCAAGAACAAATAAGTATATGTTTGACTAATAGAGTCGAGATATAAAAAGACAGGGATAAAGATCAAATGAAGATCTTTATCCCTGTTTTTTACTATAGACGTTGCTATTTTTAGGACATACTACCATTATTACTTGAAAAAAGGATTGATAGAATGAAATACGATATTATAGGTGATATTCATGGTTGTTACGATGAATTTGTTGAATTAACTAAAAAACTTGGCTATTTATGGGAGAATAATATTCCTGTTAATCCTGAGAATCGTAAATTAGTTTTTGTTGGTGATTTAACAGATCGGGGACCTAATTCACTTGCAGTAATAAAAGTAGTATATGAACTTGTGATAAAGCATAAGAAAGCACATTATTCACCAGGGAATCATTGTAATAAACTTTATCGTTATTTTCTTGGTCGCAATGTAAAAATTCAACATGGGCTAGAAACGACAGTTGCTGAATTGGAGTCAGTTAGTAGTAAAGAGCGAAGCCATTATCAGACGTCGTTTCAAAAACTTTATGAAGGCTCCCCTCTATATAATGTTTTGGACAATGGTAAATTAGTTGTGAGTCATGCGGGTATACGTGAAGATATGATTGGTAAGCATTCAAATAATGTTAAAACATTTGTATTATATGGAGATATAAATGGAGAAGTACTTCCAAACGGAATGCCTGTTAGAAAAGATTGGGCTAAAGAGTATAAAGGTAAAGCATTAATTGTTTACGGTCATACCCCAATTAAGGAACCAAGAGAATTAAATAATACAATTAATATTGATACTGGCGCAGTCTTTGGTGGTAAACTAACAGCATTTTCGTATCCAGAACGGAAATATACCCAAGTACAATCTTCCATGCCATACATTGAAGAAAAATTTAGTTTTTATGAAGAGAATGAAAGCAGAGTTTAGGAAAGTTAGCTTAAATAGATACAAAAAAAAGTAGGTTTCAGATCGGAACCTACTTTTTTGCTGATAATGTAAGCGCTCACTTATCAGCTTAATATATTAGTCTCTTCCATCCCCATGGAGAAACACTACATACTAAAAATAATCTATTATTCATATATTGTCAATAAATTATTCAAATTTTAGACAATTTTATTACTTGACATTCACGCTTCCAATAAACTTTTTATATCAACAGGTAAAGCGATTTCAAAGTTTTTTTTCGAATGATCAATCGGATGAATAAATGATAATTGATAACTATGCAATGCTTGTCTTTTTAAACGATCAGTATTACCTCCATATAAATCATCTCCGATTAATGGATGCCCAATCGAAGACATATGAACCCGAATTTGATGTGTTCGACCTGTTTCTAATTCTAATTCAACAACTGAGTAGTCTTTCTTTACTTCAAGTACTTTATAATGAGTGATTGCTTCTTGTCCCTCTTCTGAAACAATTCTCTCAATAATACTATCACTTTTCCTAGCAATCTTTGCTCGTATTACCCCTACAGTGCCATTCAATTGTCCATGAACAATCGCTAAATACTTTCTTTGTACATTTTTTAACTCATTTTTCGAAAACAAATAATGAATATATCGGTTTTTTGCAACTAGCATTAATCCCGAAGTATCTTTGTCTAATCGAGTTACAATATGAATGGTCGATTGTAATCCTATTGATTGATAATAAAATAATAATCCATTTGCAAGAGTGCCATTAGGATGCTCTCTAGAAGGTATACTTGGTATTCCAAAAGGTTTATTAATAACCAATACAGCATCATCTTCATAAACAATTTCAAATGGAATATTTTCAGCTATAAGGTCCTCACTTGGTTTCTCAATCGGAAAATAGATTTGTACATGATCTAATTCTTTTAAAATAGTACGTACAGTTTTTTCTTCACCATTTACTGTAATCTTTCCACCTTGAAATTTTATATCTGTGAGAGCACGTTTAGAGAGCTCCTTTAATTTAAGAAACTCTCTAAGTAAAATTCCATTATGCTCTTTTTTTACTTCCCATGATAAACTAAATTGCTTCATATACTTCACCATTTTTATTTAACAAAAGAATCAACGACACGTTTCCAAAATGGAAAAGGTCTAAATCGTGCAAAGCGTACTTTTTCATGAGCAACTCGACATTGAATCGATTTAACATCTTGATGTACGATTGTTTTATGATCTAATGTAATTTGAAAATTTGCGTTTCTTACAGGTTTAAGTAAACAAGTATGATGTTTAGGTAAAACAAGAGGTGAACCTATTGTGCGGAAAACTCGATTATTAATTGAAGCCATTTCAGCAATTTGAATCGCTTCAATTGAAGGATGAATAATCGCTCCACCAAGTGCTTTATTATACGCTGTACTACCTGAAGGTGTAGAAATACAAAGACCGTCACCTCTAAATGTCTCGAAATGCTGACCTTTTATTTCAACATCAATTACTAATGTACCTTCAAGACCTTTTATTGTACATTCATTTAAAGCTAAGGTTTGCATTTCTTTTCTTCCATCTTTATAACGGATGATGACTTCCAATAAAGGATATTCAACTACTTGAAATGGAGTCTTCGCAATCGCAATAACAAGTTTCTCTACTTCACTTGGTACCCAATCAGCATAAAACCCCAAATGCCCAGTATGAACCCCCACGAAAGATACTTTATCGAGAAGATGAGTGTAATTATGAAAAGCATGAAGTAACGTCCCATCACCACCTACAGATATAGCAATTTCAGGATCATCTTCATCATATTTAAAATTAAAACTCTCTAAATAATCTCTCATTCGTTTCGTCAGTTCATTGGACTCTTGATCGCCCTTAGACATAATTACGAATTTCATTTTCTCGCCCTTTCCTTATTGGTCGTTTTTTTTCGAAAACTCCGCTTGCGCTTCTTGAATTTCGCCGCGAATAAGAGACATTTCTTCGTCTAAAAGAAACGCTGCTTCAGCCGCTCTTTGTAATCGTTCATGAATATTTTCAGGATATTTCCCTTTATACTTATAATTTAAAGAATGCTCTATTGTTGCCCAAAAATTCATCGCAAGTGTTCTTATTTGAATTTCAACTAAAACTTTTCGCTCACCTTCAATTGTTTGAACTGGATATTCAACAACTACATGATAAGAACGATAACCACTAACTTTTTTATTTGTTATATAATCTCGCTCTTCTACAATTGTAAAATCTTTACGTTTGCGAAGAAGCTCAACTACATTCTTAATATCTTCTACAAATTGGCACATCATTCTAAGACCGGCAATATCCTGTAATTCAGTTTCTAAATTCGCTAACGGAATACCTTTTCTTATTGTCTTATTAACAATGCTGTGAATAGGCTTAACTCTCCCGGTTACAAACTCAATTGGAGAGTGTTGATTAGTTTCTTCAAACTGTTTTCTAATCCCTTTTAACTTAACTTTCAATTCACTTACTGCTTGTTCATAAGGTGCTAAAAAACTTTCCCATTGACCGTTCATCCAATCACCACCAACTTACTTCTCTTCTAAAAATGCACTTTGAACTTGCTTAACAAATTCTTCTCCATAGTTAAAATTACCTTCAACATTTTGGATTAAATAAGTTAACTCTTCATTCCAATTATTTAGTGAAAGACTCTTTTCACCAGCTTTTAAAAATACGTTTAAATTTTGATCAATTGCTTTTTTCAAGTCCGACCAATATTTATAAGGAACTGTAACATATACAAATTCTTCATTTTCTTCTAATATATACAAAAGTGAACTTTGGTCTGAGTCTGCAATCATTGTACCTACTTCATGACACTGTTCTAAATTCATTTTTGTTTCGTCGATCAACAGAAATAAACCATCTTCATTTATATTTATTCCATTTATTTCAAGCATTTTTCTCATCACTAAAACCTCAACCTTTTAATGTATGTATTTTATTTAAATTTGACCATTTCTATTGTAACATATCAAATAGAAAATAGACGAAGACTTGCACATTCAATCACAAAAATAATCCTAAAAATAAAGGAGTCCATTATGGCAAAAGAAATTGAAATTGAATTTAAGAACTTATTAACAAAAGAGGAATTTGAAAAGCTAAAATCTTATTTCAAAATAAACGAGTCAAGTTTCCAATTACAAACTAACTATTATTTTGAAACACCTGATTTTGCTATTAAAGAACATGGTGGAGCGCTAAGAATCCGCAAAAAGTCCCGAACTTCATTTACTTTAACTTTAAAAATAAAACAAGCAGTCGGACATTTAGAAATTAATCAAAAAATTAGTGAACCTGAAGCATCGGCCATGCTAAAAACATATATACTTCCAGAAGGAGAAGTTAAAGAATATATCAAAGAAGCTAACTTAAACTTAAATTCCCTAGTTTTAATAGGTGATTTAACAACAAACAGAGTAGAATTACCGTATGAAGATGGACTCTTAGTTTTAGATCACAGTACGTATTTAAATCACGAGGATTATGAGTTAGAATTCGAAGTTACGGACGAAAATATTGGTAAACAACAATTTATCAATCTGTTAGAAAAGCATCAAATCCCTCAGCGAAAAACATTAAATAAAATTAGACGCTTTTTTAATGTAAAACAAGGTCATCAAGCTAATTGAGACCTTAACATTATTTTTGATTAAACGCCGGAGAAACTTAAATGGTATCTTTCGGCGTATTTTTGTATGAGGTATTTTAGCAATCCGTTTTATGAGAAAATAGCATCGTTTCTCAAATTTCATTTGCATTTCTGACCGATTCTGAAATCTTAATTGAGAACAGACTTTATTCTCGTTTACACTTCTCTAGCCCCTCTTCTTATTGCCTTCATCAAATGTATTAAGAAAATATTAATAGATTAAAGAAAAATAGAGCATCATATTTGAAATATTAACTTTCCGTTGCTACAATACCATTAGAGAACAAACGTGTTATATCTTACAAATTAATTTTCATGTCTGTTATAGTACGGACGTATGAATTGCATTAAGGGTGAAATATATGAATGGCAAACAATATAAAAAAGAATCAATCACGCTTCCCGAGCAGAATTGTACAAAAAAATCGATTGAATTGTATGTATTCATAGATCCACTTTGTAGAAATTGTTGGGATTTTAGTACAATATTAAAAAAGTTCCACATAGAATATGGTCAATATTTCTCATCTACTTATATTCCAGTTAATCGATATTACACAACTAAAAAACTATTAGAAAAACGACCTTCTCAACTTTCATTCGTATGGGAGAAGACAGCTAGCAGATCGGATATCCTTTGTGACGACCACTTATGGATTGATAATAAAGAGCTATACCCATACTACTCTGCAATTGCAATAAAAGCTGCTGAACTTCAAGGAAGAGTTGCTGGCGTTAATTACTTAAAAAAGTTACAAGAATATTATTTCTTGAAAGATTTAGACATTACAGATCAAGATGTACTTATCGAATGTGCTAAAGATATAAATATTGATGTAAAAGAGTTTATGGAAGATTTACACAGTACCCACTCTATTAAAGCTTTGCAATGCGATATTAAAGTTACGAAAGAAATGCATGTAACAGAAATTCCAAGCGTTGTATTTTTTAATGAAAATATTGAAGAAGAAGGTTTGAAGGTTTCTGGTTTTGAAAGCTATGAAACTTATGTAAAAATATTAGAACTAATGACTAATACGAAGTTAGAAAAACGAGAACTACCTGATTTAGCTGAATTTATTAAATTCCAACCATTTGTTACGATTAAAGAATTATGTATGATTTACGAACAATCGACTCAATGTATGGAGTTAGAATTAAAAAAATTAATTCTACGTAGAAAAGTGAGGAAAATTGTCCAAAAAAACCATATTTATTATCAGTATGTTGTTTAACTAAACAAAAAAAGACCTAGCATTCACTAGGTCTTTTTTTTGATGTAATAATTTACATCAAGGGGATGGGAGAAATTTTCACGTTCAACAAAGGGGTATTTGTGTTTGTGAAGTAATTCACACCCTTATAATACAATTTATTTTAGAGTTTGGCAACCGTTTGAGAAATATTTCACATTTTAGACACAAAATAGTAGGTGGGAATAGTCAGAATAAAAATAAAGAAACAAACACATATAGCTAGATACTACATGTGTTTGTTTACGTAAATTATTCGTTAAATAAAAGTTCTTCCATTTCGTTTAACATTTCTTCAAATACTTTCAATGCTTCTACGATTGGTTGTGAAGAAGTCATATCAACACCAGCTTTTTTCAATACTTCAATTGGATAATCCGAGCTTCCCGCTTTTAAGAAGCCTAAGTATCTTTCAACTGCTGGTTCACCTTCTTCTAAAATTTGTTTTGAAAGTGCTGTCGCTGCACTAAAGCCTGTTGCATATTGGTAAACATAATAATTGTAATAGAAATGCGGAATTCTACTCCATTCTAAACCAATTAGCTCATCGATGACGATCTCGTCACCAAAATATTTTTTATTAAGCTCGTAATATGTTTTCGTTAATAAGTCAGGCGTTAATGCCTCTCCATTTTGAGCTAATACGTGAATTTGATGTTCAAACTCTGCAAACATTGTTTGACGGAATACAGTTCCTCTAAAAGTCTCTAAATAGTGATTTAGTAAATAAAGTCTTTGCTTAGGATCATCTGTATTTTTTAGTAGATAATCATTTAAAAGTGCTTCATTACAAGTAGACGCAACTTCAGCTACGAAGATTGAGTAATCTCCGTATACATAAGGTTGATTTTTACGAGTATGATAACTATGCACTGAATGACCAAATTCATGTGCTAATGTAAATAAATTATTTACATTATCCTGCCAGTTCATTAGGATATATGGATTTGTACCATACGCGCCAGAAGAGTATGCACCACTACGTTTTCCTTTGTTTTCTACTACATCTACCCAGCGGTTCTCATACGCTTCTTTTAAGATTTCAATGTATTCATCACCTAATGGTTTTAAAGCCTTTACTAAAATTTCTTTTGCTTCTTCATACTTTACTTCCATTTTTACTTCTTCCACTAATGGAGTAAATAAGTCATACATATGAATTTCATCAAGTTTTAACGCTTTTTTACGAATTCCAATATAACGATGTAATAAATTTAAATGCTCATTTACAGTTGAAACTAATTGATCATAAACAATTTCAGGTATTTCATTATTACTTAATGCTGCTTGACGAGCATTATCATATTTTCTAACTTTTGCTTTGAAATTATCTTTTTTTACAGCACCACTTAACGTACTCGCAAATGTGTTTTTATACGCATCATACGTATGATAAACCGCTTCAAAAGCTTCTTTACGAACACGACGATCTGCACTTTCTAAAAAGTGAATATAACGACCATGTGTGATTTCTACTTCTTCACCATTCTCATCTTCAATCGTCGGAAATTTTAAATCCGCATTATTTAACATTCCAAACGTATTACTAGAAGCAGATAGCACTTCAGAAGCTTGTGCCATAATTTCCTCTTCAGCTGCTGAAAGAACATGTGGTTTTTGCTTTAAAATTTCTTCTAAAGAATGCTTGTACAATTTCAGTTCATCATTTTCTTCAATAAATTTCTTCAATGTATCTTCTGAAATGGTTAATAACTCAGGCACAAAGTATGACATTGCACTTCCTGCTTTAGTATACAGATTTTTTGCTCGATCATCTAAAGCTTGGTATTTAGAATTTGTTGTATCTTGATCGTAACGCATATGAGAGTATGTATACAATTTACCTAATAAAAACGAAATTTCATCCTGCTTTTTTAATGCATTTAAAAGTGTTTGTGATGACTCACCTAATTTACCTTTAAACTCTGAAAATGATGGGATTAATTCAAGTACTTTTTTATACTCTGCTTCCCATACTTCATCCGTTTCATAAATATCTTCCAACTTCCAAGTTAATTCTTCTTGAACTTCACTTCTAGTTGGTAATTTTTTTACAGCTTTTTGTTCTAGCATGTCTGATCCCCCTATTATTATTAGTTATTAATAACATTCCAATGTCCGATATTAATAATCATTTGAATCAGTTCTTGCATTAAACAACAAATCAAATGCTGTATTAGTGCTCAGACGGTCTTCATCCAATGCTTGTTGGAATGTTGTTGAAATAATAGCATTAGCTATCTTCATTATTTTACCATTTTTAATACGTTTTACGATTCTAATTTTTACTAAAAAGTCAATATACTTTTCTACACATTTCTCCAAATTACCTATTTCATTATCTTGAAATTGATTTACTCTCCATTTGCCATTCTGTACTTCCAATTTTACGAACTGATATATTTTATCTAAAAAAATCAATTGTCCAATTTCTGCCTCATGAAAAAATTTAAAATAGATTACCCCTTGCCAAAAGATACAATTTTCTTTAATAATGCAGTTACTTTCTAGAGGAACCCCAATGACTGCCGGAAAATAATTAATATTTGCATTGTACAAGTACTGTTTAAAAATTTTTAAATTACCTTTCGTATGCAAATGTTGATATAGTCTAAAATCCTTTTTTAGGCGAGTCCATTTCGATACAAATACCTTTTTATCCATACCATTTTGAGATAAAAATTCCTTAAGGCTGAAATTATTTATTGGAAATACGCTCTTTTGACCAATATATTGGACTGGAGAAAATGCGATTAACGAGGAAAGTACTGTAAATGATTGTAATGTAGGATTATAAAAGAGGAGTGAAAAAGAGTTAATTCTAACTAGTGAATAAATTGAAAGTGAATTAATTTGAAATGAAGACCATCTTTTTTGATTTAATAATTTGTCATTTAGAATCCACAAAACCTTCATACCACTTTTTTTAAATGAGTTAGTCCTTTTGATCATTATTTCTAAAGGAATAAGCGAACATTGATATTCAACACACATTTTTAGACTATTTAATCTAATAAATAAATCAGGTCTTTGATTTATTTCTGGTATAAATTTTTCAACCTCAACATTTACATTTAATCTTTTAAAAAATTGATACAAAGCAAGCTTACCCTTATAATGGTCGATACTCTCTTTTCTCTCATTTTCACATTCAGTCAAATCAATATGTGCAAAATGAGTTACTCTCTTTACTCCAATTTTGAGCCTAACTTGCTTTTTACAAATTGGGCAATAGTATGGTCCGTTTTCCTTTAATCTTAATAACTCCTCTTTCGTATTAATTTCAAATAGGTTAATGGTATGGCTTTTTGTATTTAATGCGACAATCATGTTTATTACCTCCTTTCCAAAATTACTTCACTATCATATTTGTATTTTCCTTCAAAAAACTTAAAAACGATTTTTCAAATAAAAAACCTACCAAATTAAACTTTCTATTTGGTAGGTGACTATAAATATTGTTCTATCAATGTTCTATCAATTAAGAACGCACATTACAAAAGTGGTGCCATTAATCTTGATAATGATTCAAATATCCTTTTGAATATAGGTCGCTTTTTAAAATCTTTAAAAATAATTGCTTCAGAATCACGGATATCATTATTAAAATCATTAACTAAGTGATTAATACTTTCTTCTAAATATAAAAATGCAGTGACCTCGAAGTTTAAACGAAAACTTCTCATATCCATATTTGCTGTTCCAACAGATGCAATTTCATCATCTACAATCAATATCTTACTGTGTAAGAATCCCTGTCTATATTCATAGATTTCGACTCCGGCTTCTAATAACTCTGGAAAATATGAACGTGAAGCATAAAATACGATTTTTTTATCGGGACGATCAGGCATTAGAATTTTCACCTTTACTCCACCATTTGCTGCAACTTTAAGAGCCGTTAAAATATCTTCATCAGGAACAAAATATGGTGAAGCGATGTATATACTCTTCCTTGCACTAGTAATCATCGCAAAAAATAACTCTTTTATCACTTCATGCTTTCGGTCTGGTCCACCAGAAACAAGTTGAATTGCTCCTTTGGAAGAATAATTATTAGCATGAATGTCAAAGTACTCTTTGTCATCAATTAACTCATTCGTCATGTAATACCAGTCTTGTAAGAATATGAATTGTAGTGTTCGTACCCCTTCACCCTTAAGGTATAAATGGGTATCTCGCCACTTTCCAAAATAATGGTCTTTCCCTAAATACTCATCTCCAATATTTAAGCCGCCAACAAATCCTACATTTGAGTCAATGACGATAATTTTCCGATGGTTTCGGTAATTAATCGTATCGTTTAAAACGGGAATTTTAACAGGAGAAAACGGTAGTACTTCTACACCCGCTTTTCGTAAGTCTTTTACAAAATTCCTTGATAATTTCCAACTACCTACTGCGTCATAGAGGAATCGAACTTTTACACCATTCTGTGCCTTTTCTATTAAAATATCTTTTAGTTGATTTCCAATCTCGTCATTTCTTACTATATAGAATTCGATATGAATATGGTGCTTCGCTTTTTTTAGTTCCTCAATAATTTTTGGAAAGGTTTCACTACCATTTGTAAGAACTTTTGTAAAGGTATTCATCGTGACTGGTGTATTACTTTGTTTTGCTGCGATATTGATTAGATACTCTAATCTTTGATTTTGAGCAATAAATTCTTTCACTTCTACATCTTCTGTTCCAGTAATTAAACCATTTGCATTTTGATCATTAATTGCCTTTTTCCGATAGACCATTTTCTTTTTGTAATTTTGTCCAAAAATTAAATAAAAAACAAAACCAAATAATGGGAAAATAGCTAAAAGAATAATCCATGTTAAAGTTCTAGCAGGATTTCTATTTTCAAGGAAAATAATAATCGATACACCGATAGCCGTTATCGAGAACATGATACTTATTAATCTAAAAATAGTAGATTTCTCAAAAAATGCAAAATTCATTAACCAAATGAATTTAATAGTTGGAGAAGCAAAATATAAAATGCATACTACAATTGATAAAAATATTAAAATCTTTAATCGAAATAGCATCAATATTCTCCTTTATAAAGAAAAGAAACCGATCCCTAAGGCATCGGCTATTACAATAATGGAAAAATTGATTTAAAATGAGGTAAAGCTGTTTTTTCATAAATCAATTTTCCGTATTCCTCTAATACATGTATAGTTACTTTTGAACGATGACCATATTCTAGTAACATTGATGATAAATAATCAACTTGAACTTCATCAAGCGATTCTTCGTCAAATTTAACATAAAGATAGTAATAATCTTGGAAGGAATAAAGTGTACTTTCAAATGATTCTTGATTAACAGCATGCGATAAAGAAATAATGTCTTCGAGATTTTTAAAGGATAGAATAAGTTCAGTTTCCTCTTCATCCATCGATTCAAAAATATCGTCATCATCATCTTCTTCTGAATCATCATCATCATCTACAGAGATAAATGGAATTTCTAAATTCTTTTCTCCTTCACCTAAATTCACTTCTACTTTTTTGCCGTCTTTAGAAATCACAGCTTTTGTTACAACAACTTCTAAACCCTTGTCTAGTGCCTGTACCTGAATCCATAGGGGGCCACCAGCAATGAATTCCTCAGTCAAATGCGCTTCATCAATTAATTCCCAGAAAAGCTCTTCACTTCTTTCTCGATCTAACCATACTTCATCTTTAGAGAAACCTCTCTCCTCGATGTCTAAGTAGGATATGGAGAACTTAAACGTATTTTCATTAATTCTTTCTATTTCCATTTGTTTTCCCCCTCCTTTAATGAACAACAAGTAATTGCGTTAGACGAAATAGAATAAATAAAGTAAAAGAAATTTATGTTAAATATAAGATTCTGAAATAGTAAATTAGAAAAATACTCTTAAAAATTTAGCTTTAATAAGTAAATTTTTATCTATCTTACCATGAAAATTTATTAAATGCGAATAGTAACTACAATTATATTTTATGATACAACTTAAAATTTTGGAAATAAAATTCACCTATTTTTTAAAAATCATCATATACCTATTAATATTAGGACAATCATTTAAAGCTTTTAATAAGAGAGGTGAATTCATGATAGATCTTCATTACATATGGTCCTTTTTAATGATTGTTATTATAGACATTGTTTTAGGTGGAGATAATGCTATTGTCATTGCATTAGCATGTAGAAAATTACCATATAAACAACGTAACATAGCAATAATTTTCGGTAGTATTACCGCAATTGTTTTACGAATAATCCTAACAATATGTGCAATTTTCATCCTAAAAGTACCATTCTTACATTTAATTGGCGGAATATTACTTTTGTACATAGCTTGCAAACTAATTATTCAGGAGGATGACAACCCCCAAATAAAGGAGAACTACACAGTTTTCCACGCAATTCGTACAATTGTATTTGCTGATTTAGTTATGGGGATTGATAACGTATTAGCAATAGCTGGGGCATCAAATGGAAAGCCATCATTAGTCATTTTAGGTCTTTCCATCTCAATTCCAATTATAATTTGGGGAAGTAAAATCGTTTTATGGTTTTTAGAAAGATATCCAATATTGAGTTTCGTAGGGGCTTCTGTTCTTTCAATAACAGCTAGTAAAATGTTAATAGACGAGCCATTTATCAATCAATATATAAACGGGCGGAATGATGTGGAATTGATTGTCGGTTCATCTTGTATAATCTTTACGATTATTATAGGTTATTATTTTAATAATATTCGGTACCGAAAGCGACCATCCTAATTGTTAAAAAAAAGCTGTAAAAAGTATGCATTTAACTTTTTACAGCTTTTTATATAATATGAATAAGTATTTGTTCGATATGATTGAGAATCTTAATCAAGAATTGTAATTTATTTCACAATTCAAAACGCAGATTTACTCATTAACTAGTCGTTGCGCTTCACGCAATTGATATGTGCGAACTGAACGTGGTAAAAATCTTCTAATTTCATCTTCATTATAACCAACTTGTAAACGTTTCTCATCAATAATAATCGGTCTTCTAAGTAAACCAGGATATTTTTGAATGATTTCATATAAGTCTTGTAAAGGAAGACTTTCTAAGTCTACGTTTAATTCTTGGAAAATTTTTGATCTTGTTGATATAATTTCATCAGTACCACTTTCAGTCATTCGTAAAATTTGTTTAATCTCATTAATTGATAATGGTTCTGAAAAAATATTTCTTTCTTTATAAGGAATATTATTATCTTCTAGCCACATTTTTGCTTTACGACAAGACGTACAACTTGGTGAATTATACAAAATTACCATTTTGCTCTCCCCCTATCTACTCTTTTTAAAAAAAGTAATATAGTTATGTGTATTAATTTATAAGAATTGGTTAATTATAATAAGTTTAATCTACACCATATGTTCACATTATACAGTATTGCAGAAAATAAATATATACAAATTTGTAAAAAAATTTAAAAAAACCTATACAAAAGGTGTACATTTTTCAGTTAATTAATACGTTAAATTTTAGGCAAATTTCTTGGATCAATTAACTTATGTGGATGCTTATTTTAACAAAATAAACCAATTAAAAAGTTACATTTATAAAGTTAGGAAGAAATTAACAGCTCAAAAATAATTATTTGGAAAAAGCCGAATTATTCTTTCTATTTCACCAAATATTTAATACAATAATATTAACGCTTACATTCCTAGGAGGCTAATCTTATGGCAGCTTACATAACTGATTTATTGATTGTTGCAGTGTTAGTAATTGGAATTACTGCACTTAATGGTGTGTTTACAAACGCGATCGGCGAAAAAATATTTGGTAGAAGTAAAAGAACTAAATTTGTTGATATGTCTGATAAAATGTCTGCAAACTTCAAACAAATTGGTGGCCAAGGTAAGTTCCGTAAAAAAACTTACTAAGAACAGTATGATAAGAAAATTTACGAATAAAAAAGGGCAAAGGCTCTTTTTTTTTGCCTTAATAAGGGTAAGTGTATAACCATTGTAGAATTAAATAAGGGCAGGGATCTGAAATACCATTACCTTATACGAGTACTTGATTGATAATCCATTCTTATTTTTCTTCCTAATGCTCAACTTATGAGGAACCATTTTGATTCTTTATGCTACTTTACTTCAACATGACCCTTTCACGAGGAACATAGCACCCTCTTTAACTCCTTAATCAAAAAAATCCTAGTGACTAAACTCACTAGGATTTTTTATTATTTATACATTTGTTGATAATTTTTAAATTCTGCTTCAGAGCAAAGTACGAAATGTCCAGGACGAACTTCACGTAATTTTGGTTGTTCGTTTGAATAATCGTGTTGTTTTGGATCATAAACGATACGTTTACGATTGCGCTCATAATCAGGATCTGGAAGCGGAATTGCTGATAATAAAGATTTTGTGTACGGATGCATTGGGTAATCATATAATTCATTACTATCCGCAAGTTCAACAATTTTACCGTGGTACATTACACCGATACGGTCACTAATGTACTTAACCATTGATAAGTCATGGGCGATAAATAAATAGGTTAAACCTTTTTCCTTTTGAAGCTTTCTCATTAAGTTAACAACCTGAGCTTGGATTGACACGTCAAGAGCTGAGATTGGCTCATCAGCGATAATAAAGTCTGGTTGTACAGCAAGTGCTCTAGCAATACCGATACGTTGTCGTTGTCCACCTGAGAATTCATGTGGGAAACGGTTTGCGTGTTCTTTATTTAAACCTACTGTTTCAAGTAAGTCATAAACCATTTTCATTCGCTCTTCTCTGTTACGAGCTAAGCCATGAATATCAATACCTTCTGCAATGATATCTGCTACTTTCATACGCGGGTTTAGTGAAGCGTATGGATCTTGGAAAATCATTTGCATACGACGGTTAAACTGCTTTAACTCTTTACGACTTTTCTTACCATGTACATCTTCACCATCGAAAATTACTTGTCCATCAGTCGCATCATATAAACGAATGATTGAGCGTCCAGTAGTAGATTTACCAGAACCTGATTCACCTACTAAACCGAAAGTTTCTCCACGGAAAATGTCAAATGTAACATCGTCGATTGCTTTAACAGTCGTTTTCCCTGTAGTAAAGTATTGTTTTAAATTTTTAACTTCAACTAATTTTTCAACTTTATTTGACATTTACTGCACCTTCCTTCATTCGTTGAATACGCTTCATAACGGCTTCAGGTGGGTCAACTTTTGGAGCGTCCTCATGTAATAGCCATGTTGCAGCGTAGTGTGTATCAGACACTTTAAACATAGGAGGTTCCATTTCAAAGTCAATTTTTAAAGCATTTGGGTTACGTGGTGCAAACGCATCACCTTTTGGAGGATTTAATAGATCTGGTGGTGTACCAGGAATTGCTACTAATTCTGCTCCTTGTTCATTATCTAAATCTGGCATAGAAGCTAAAAGACCCCAAGTGTAAGGATGTTTTGGATTGTAGAAAATATCGTCTACAGTTCCCATTTCCACTACTCTACCTGCATACATAACTGCAACCTTATCAGCAACGTTTGCAACTACACCTAAATCATGTGTAATAAAGATAATTGCTGAATCAGTTTTTCTTTGAATATCTTTCATTAACTCAAGAATTTGAGCTTGAATTGTAACGTCAAGAGCTGTTGTTGGCTCATCGGCGATTAATAATTTCGGATTACATGCTAACGCCATCGCAATAACAACACGTTGTCTCATACCGCCTGAGAATTGGTGTGGATATTGTTTAAAACGAGCTTCAGCATTTGGAATACCTACAAGATTTATTAATTCTAAAGCAATTTTCTTTGCCTCAGTTTTACTCATTTTTTGGTGCTTAATTAGACCTTCTGTTATTTGATATCCAATTGTTAATACTGGATTTAAAGAAGTCATCGGATCTTGGAAAATCATTGAGATTTCTTTTCCACGGATATTTTGCATTTCTTTTTCGCTTAATTTAGCTAAATCTTTTCCATCGAATAAGATTTCACCGCTTTTAATTTTTCCTGGAGGGTTTGGAATTAACCCCATTAATGCTTTTGATGTAACTGATTTACCTGAACCAGATTCACCTACAATTGCTAATGTCTCACCTTTTTTAAGATCAAATGAAACTCCGCGTACTGCTTGAACTTCACCAGCATGAGTATAAAAGGAGACACACAGATCTTTTACTTCTAATAATTTACTCATCGTTCATTCTCCCTTCAAAATTACTTACTCATTTTTGGATCTAAAGCGTCGCGTAATCCGTCAGCAATTAAGTTGAAACTTAAGATTAATAAACTGATTACAATCGCTGGAATAATCATCATATGAGGGAAAGTTTGTAATGATTTAAAACCATCACTTACTAAAGATCCTAATGATGCTTTTGGTGGTGCAATACCTAAACCGATGAAGCTTAAGAATGCTTCAGCAAAGATTGCACTTGGAATTGTAAACATCATCATTACGATGATTGGACCCATAATATTTGGAATTAAGTGTTTTGCAATTAATTGAGTATTTGTAGCACCTAATGTTCTTGAAGCTAAAACGAACTCTTGATTTTTTAATTTTAACATTTGACCACGAACGATTCGGGACATACCTACCCAGCCTGTGATTACCATCGCTAGTGCGATTGAAAGGATACCCGGGTTTTTAAATATTAAGATGAATAGGATTACTACGATTAAATAAGGAACACCCATTAATACTTCGGCAATACGCTGCATGATTGTATCAGTTCGACCACCAAAGAATCCTGAGATCCCTCCAAAAGTAACACCAATTACCATATCAATTACTGCCGCTAATAAACCGATTAGGATTGATACTCGAGCACCAGCCCAAGTTCTTGTGAAAATATCACGACCTAAATCATCAGTACCAAACCAGTAATTTTCTTTAATATTTTTGTTTTTATAAACATCGTTTCCATATTGATCAATTCCGTCAAATGGTAGGAATTTTACATTTTCTAAAACACCAATTTTTGGTGGTAGTTTTGATCTTTTTAAGTCTTGGTCTTTATACGAGTGACCACTCATCATTGGACCGAATAATGTGAAGATTAATAAAATGCCAAGGATAATAAATCCTAACATTGCACCTTTGTTTTTTACAAAACGTCTTCTTGCATCTTTCCAGAAAGAATCCGAAGGTCTTGAAATTTTATCTGCATTATTCAAATCTACGTTTGCAGGTTGGAATAAATCAGATGAAATTTTTTGAGCTGTGTTGTTGTTCATTATTTATTTACCTCCTGCTAAACGGATACGTGGATCAATTACACCGTATAAAATATCTACTAGGAAAATTACGATTAATAATAATGCACTATAGAAAATTGTTGTACCCATAATTAATGAATAGTCATTTGTTTGGATTGAGTTAACGAATTGAGAACCTAGTCCAGGTACAGCAAACATATTTTCAATAACTAATGTACCAGTCATTAAGTTTACAGCCATTGGGCCTAAAATTGTAATTACTGGGATTAATGCGTTTCGTAGCGCGTGTTTTACGATTACGCCTACTTGAGAAATACCTTTTGCTTTTGCTGTAACGATATATTCTGAGTTCATAACTTCGATTAATTCAGTTCTTGAGAATCGAGCTACTGTTGCTGTAACGAATACTGATAATGCAATTGTTGGTAGTATTGTGTATTTAAAGCTTTCCCAATATGCTACCGGGAACAAATGTAATTTTACAGCTAAGTAATACTGTAAAATTGCCCCGAATACGAATGACGGAATCGAAATACCTAAAACTGCTAGAACAGTAGAACCATAGTCATATATTGTATTATTTTTCAATGCTGCTACGATACCGAAGATTAATCCGATAAATGTTCCTAATAATAATGCTTGAGCACCTAATTGCGCTGATGGACCAATACGAGTTTTAATCATATCAGTTACTTTACGATTATCGTATCTATATGAAACTCCTAAATCTCCCTTAGCTAAATTCTCCATATACTTTGCGTATTGAACAGGTACTGGCTTGTCTAACCCAAATTTAGCAAAGATAATTTGTTTTTGATCTGGTGTTAATTTTTCTGGGTTTTTTAATGGAGAACCTGGTAACAACTTCATTAAGAAAAATGTAACAGTACAAATTAAAAATAGTGTGACAAACATGTAAATAAATCTCTGTAGCACGTAACGTCCCACAACTGCACCCCCCTATTAATTTAAAAAATATTTTATTTTTTTTATTTTTTGATAATTCTTTTTGTAAAAATGGAGTATTCGGAACTTTCCACATACTCTTTAATACTGATTATAATTTTTTCGATCGATCTAACTACTTGTCCATATTATTCTCAAATATGGGTTTAATCATTTAATCCTTTTTTTGCATTTCATGTAAAATGGTGTAAATTTTTGCTTAAGCTTTTTTCCCAATAATGTAAGCGTATTCGCAACGAAGCTTTTGGTCAATATTTTTTTTACTGGAAAATTCTAAATTATTATTCTAAACAGATTATTTATAATCGTTTTTCTTTTTAGGTTGAGCTCTAAATCCCTTATAAAAAATAGCTTATTTAGATATTTATTCATAAATTTGGTAAAAAAAGAAATGATTAATTTATAATTTCAATATATCAAATTTATTTAGCGTAACATATCTCGCAATCCATAATGTATTCCCCCTAAGATGCTATAGAAATGTAGGTTAAAACGCAGAAAGTTAATATACAATTCTGAATTTTTATAGTAGAATTTTCGATAAGTATCGATTATTTTCTACAAATTTTATTATACATTTTTATGAGAGTTTTACAACAATTTTGACAAATAAATTTAATTATTTATTAAAAATAGATGGAATTGTCTTAAAAATGCTAACAATTTAAAAATATTTACAATGATTTGTTGAAACTGTTTACATTATTATTATAGTATAGCATTATTAAGTCTACAATATATAATTCTTTCCAATAGGAGGATCACAAATTAAATGTCTAAACACTATATCATTGTCGTATTATCTACCATAGTACTAGCAGCAATTATTTCTCTTACCGAAGGAACTTTAAACTTTTTCCTTCATTTCACAAACGCAATATTCTATATTGGACTAACATTATTTGTTATTAGTGGTTTTTTATTAATTGTACAAAGTGGATTTTTTAATATCACTCGCTTTGGAATGCGTAAAGTATTCGGTACGAGAGACGAGCAGATGGCAGAAATGACTGGAGATGAGTCACTTACTGTTAAGAAGGATATGATCTATAGAAGATATAATTTTTCAGTTACAAAACCATTACTGGGAGCTTCAATCACATTAGTTATCCTATCTTTTTTATTCAGTTTTATGATTATTAAATAAATGATGTATCAACATCTTGAAAGTTGAATATAATTAAGATATTATCTATAGAAAGTATATATAAGCTATGATGAAGAGTAGTACACAGATTTAGCATGTTAAGAGAGCTTGTGGTTGGTGAAAACAAGTCATGCTCCCTGTCGAATGGACTTCTGAGCTTCGAACCGAACATCTAGTATTAGTAGGCTTCGACGTGACTCAAACGATAGATGAGAGCATGAATTCATGCATGAGTGATTCCTTATTTGGAATAACTAGAGTGGTACCGCGGTTTAATCGTCTCTATGTAGTAGAGAGATTATGCCGCTTTTTTTATTTTAGCTTTTTTTAGGAGGATTTTTAAGATGCAAACTATTTTTAGTGGAATTCAACCAACATCATCTGGAGGTATAACTTTAGGTAACTATTTAGGTGCGGTAAAACAATTCATTGAATTACAAAATGATTATAACTGTTATTTCTGTATTGTTGATCAACATGCGATAACAGTACCGCAAGACAGACTAGCTTTACGAAAAAACATCCAAAGTCTATCGGCAATTTACGTTGCTGCAGGATTAGACCCAGAAAAATCAACTATTTTTATCCAATCAGAAGTACCTGCCCATGCACAAGCAGGATGGATGATGCAATGTGTATCTTATATCGGTGAATTAGAACGTATGACACAGTTTAAAGATAAATCATCTGGTAAAGATGGCGTATCTGCTGCTTTATTAACTTACCCACCTTTAATGGCCGCTGATATACTTTTATACGGTACTCACTTAGTTCCAGTAGGAGATGACCAAAAGCAACATCTAGAGCTTACTCGTGACCTAGCAGAACGCTTTAATAAGAAATATAATGATATCTTTACGATCCCTGAAGTTAGAATTAGTAAAGACGCTGCTAGAATTATGAGTTTAGCTGATCCTACTAAAAAAATGAGTAAATCTGATGAAAATCAAAAAGCTACAATTTTTGTTTTAGATGAGCCTAAAGTAATTGAAAAGAAAATTAAAAGTGCTGTAACTGACTCAGAAGGCATAGTTAAGTACGATAAAGAAAATAAGCCTGGTATTTCAAATTTATTAAGCATTTACTCAGCATTTACTGGTGAAACAATTCAAGAATTGGAAAATAAATATGCTGGTAAAAATTATGGAGAATTCAAACAAGATGTTGCAGATGTAGTAGTAAACGGTTTACGTCCATTACAAGAACGCTATAAAGAAATTATTTCATCGACTGAATTAGATGATATTTTAGATGCAGGAGCACAAAAAGCAAATGCCGTTGCCAATAAAATGATTAAAAAAATGGAAAATGCTATGGGACTAGGACGCAAGCGAAAAAAATAATCTTGGTTTTACGTAAAGTAAAAAAAGTGATCGGTGTCTTAAAAAGTGATAGAACTTTAGAGACACCTTTCATTTAGTCAAGTAATAAAAAAAACCCACAGGGCTGATCTAATCACCTTGTGGGTCTTTTTTGCTTAGAGGCTATTTTAAATAACCTCTTTTAATTTACTTTTTGTTCGTGTTCCATTTCCCATAGTTTTTCAAAGAATGGTTGACCTTTTACGATTCTTCCGCATAATTGCTCATGTCGCTCTGACCATCCACATTTAATTTCATCATATAATTGGGACCATATATCCTCAAATGACAAATCCTGAATTTGTTGATAAGAACTTGGATTCCACTCAGTGTACCAATATCGAATCTCCGAAGGATTTTTTGATGAATGCAGTTGATCTAACGCCATAAATAATAACTGCTTTAGTTGTCTTTCTTTTCTTGTGAGTCCGCTCATAATAATTGGCGAAGGTGACAGAATATGATGTTCTTTTGTGTCATCATTGACGATGTTTTGAAGATTATAGTGACTTACTTCAATCTCGGCTGTCATATCATACACCATTTGTTCTTGCCTTGGTATTAAACGACTTTTTCGAATTGGGATATTATACCCAATTGTGTCAACCGCTATAATACCATTACCGTCAGTTACTACAAAGCAATAATCTAGCTGAATTCGCTCATGATTCTTTCTTACATAGGACTTTTGAAACACTTCAGTTAATAGACCGGATGGAAGCTCTAATAGTTCATTTTCAATATACTGATATAACTCTGGAGTAACCTTAATGACTGGAACTTGGTCTAATAATTCAACACTATCATCTTTTCTCCATTCAAAAAAATGACAGACATTGTAACCATTTTCTTCACCTTCAAACCAATTGACCCATACATCATGTAAATACAACATTTACTACCCCTCACTTCACAACTGTATGTAACTTTCAGTATGGTCAGTGATTCACTAATTTATTCCATTTTCCACTGAATTACAAAAAGTGTTTAACAAACTGAATGAAATATCGTCAATAAATCATTAAAATATTACAGATTTTAAGCTTCTCTAATCCATAAATACTAAGCCATACATTCTATACAATCTAATAATCCACTCCGGTAGAATCGTTTGCATTCAAATCGAAATATAATGTATTGCATTTTCCTTAATCTTTTTACTTGGCGTTCGTAAAAGGACATCAGTTGACCATTCTGTTTGCTCTGTACAACTTTTAACAATGTCATATCCGACACTGTAACCCAATAATTTTGGAATTTCTTTCCCACCATACAAGTATTTGGAAAAATTATCATCATTACTTGTTATATCAAGTTTATCAATTAAATATTTTTTATAATATAATTCACATTGCTTGGAAGAATATTGCTTTGTCCATGGTGCCTGAACTGCTTCTCCATACTTATCTAAAACTGCAGTTTCAGCTAAACCTTCTAAAATCATTGCATCAAGTAATGTGACCTTTTTGTTTTTATATAACTTTGTCAATCTTACAATATGATGATACTCATGTAATAATACTGCTTTATGTTGTAAAATTCCTTCTAAAGGAGACAAAAATAAACAAATACAATTTTTATGTGCGAGTCCGCCCCTTTGGTAAGTCGTGTTTAAAAACATATTTCTCGTTCTATGACAAGGAAAAATAAAAATAGGTAGGTCAGGTCCATTAAACTCTCTTTTTAACTTCTCAAACTCTTCCGAAAGGCTTTTCCATATACCTTTTTCATCTAGTTGTTTCAAGTCATCTTTACTTAAGATTGAAAGCCTCGATAAACCGTGGGAAAGAAGATATTTATATAAACTCTCCTCATTAAATTTCGGAAAATATGGTAAAAGTTTTTTCATTACCGCTTGTTTATCTTCAATAAAATCAACCCATTTATAAGTTGGCATTATCCCAAGTTAATCACCTCAATTTACTATAAAGTATGATAATTAACTAGTGAAAGTTACCTTTTTTCATTATAACTTCTAATAAAAAAAGCTTAGGTAAGGACCTAAGCTAGTTGTTAAACGATATAAAAATGATTTCAAACTTATTTAGTGAATTCTTTAAACGCTAAAGTTACATTATGTCCACCAAATCCTAATGAATTAGAAATTGCTGCTTTTACATTATATGGTCTCGCAACATTTGGAACATAATCTAAATCACATTCGCTATCAGTTTCTTGATGATTAATTGTTGGAGCAATTACTTTGTTATGGATTGTTAATGCTGTAATAATTGCTTCAATTCCGCCAGCTGCCCCTAACATATGACCAGTCATAGATTTCGTTGAGCTAATTGGTACATTGTATGCATGTTCACCAAATACTTCTTTAATTGCCATCGTTTCAAATTTATCATTTAATTCAGTACTTGTTCCATGTGCATTAATGTAGTTAATATCCTCAATTGATAAACCAGCATCATCAAGTGCCATTCTCATTGCACGTGCGCCACCTTCTCCGCCTGGAGCTGGTGCTGTAATGTGGTGTGCATCACCAGTTGTTCCGTATCCAACGATTTCAGCATAAATCTTTGCTCCACGAGCTAATGCGTGCTCTAATTCCTCAAGGAATACGATACCAGCACCTTCACCAATAATAAAGCCATCACGAGCATTATCAAATGGACGACATGCTTTCTCTGGATCTGGATTTAATGATAAAGCTCTCGCAGCACAGAATCCAGCAAGACCCATATCAGTAATTGGTGCTTCTGCGCCACCAGTAATCATTGCAACAGCATCGCCACGTTGAATAATTTTAAATGCATCACCAATTGAACTTGCACCAGAAGCACAAGCTGTAACTGTACAACCGTTTGGACCTTTAGCACCTGTTAGAATAGATACTTGTCCAGATGCCATATCAGGGATTAGCATTGGAATAAAGAATGGGCTTACTCGACGAGCACCTTTTGTTTTGAAAGTATTAAACTGTTCTTCATATGTTTCCATACCACCGATACCAGAACCAATCCAAACACCAACTTTTGGAGCAATTTCTTCATCAATCGTAAAGTTTGCATCTTCTAAAGCCATTTTTGAAGCTGCAATTGCATAGTGAGTAAAACGGTCCATACGTTTTAATTCTTTTTTATCAATATATTTTTCAGGATCAAAGTCTTTTACTTCTCCCGCAACTTTAACAGGGAAATCATCAGGATTTTTACGAGTTAGAACACCAATTCCACTCTTTCCATTCATTAAATTTTCCCATACTGTATTTATATCATTACCAATAGGTGATACTGCACCTAAACCTGTAATAACAACTCGTTTTTTCATATCAAAAAATCCTCCTTCAATTAGATTATCTTCCGAATCGAAGTGCTATTGCACCCCAAGTTAATCCGCCGCCAAATCCAACTAATACTAATACATCGTCTTCTTTAACATTACCTTTTTTATATTCTTCAACTAATGCAATTGGAATTGAAGATGAAGATGTATTACCATGACGATCAATAATTACACTCATTTTTTCTTTAGGAAGTTGTAATCTTTCTCTTGCTGCGTCCATTATACGAGTATTCGCTTGGTGTGGAATTAAGAAATCCACTTCTTCTTTAGTTAATCCTGCTAATTTTAATACATTTTCACAAGAATCTCCCATTTGACGAACTGCAAATTTAAATACTTCTCGTCCATTCATTACTAAGTGATCTCCACCTTTATAAAGATGTTTACCACCTGTACCGTCTGCACCTAATTCATAAGAAAGAATTCCTCTACCTTCACTTACCGGACCGATAACCGCAGCTCCTGCACCGTCTCCAAATAAAACTGCCGTATTTCGATCTTCCCAGTTAACAATTTTAGTTAACTTTTCAGCTCCGATTACTAGAATTCTACTGTATGTACCAGTTTTTACAAATTGAGTTGCAGTTACAACCCCATAAATAAATCCAGCACAAGCAGCACTAATATCCATCGCAGCAGCATTTTTAGCTCCTAGTCTTTCTTGAATTACACATGCAACTGATGGAAACGACTTATCTGGCGTAACAGTTCCAACTAAAATTAAGTCAAGTTCTTCAGCTTTTACATCTGCATCCTTTAACGCTTCTACTGCAGCTTCATATGCTAAATCAGAAGTATCTTGTTCGTCACTAGCAATTCTTCTTTCTTTAATTCCTGTACGGCTAACAATCCACTCATCTGAAGTGTCCATCATTTGTTCTAAATCATAATTCGTTAATTTTTTTTCGGGTACGTATGAGCCAATACCTAAAATTCCAGCATTCATTAATATCCCCGCCTTACTTTTTTATTTTTTATGTCTTCTTATTATTACCTGGTACTAATTTTATGAAATAATATGTACTTTGTCTACATTTTTATCTTTTAAAAGATAGGCTATGTAAAAAAGATGAAATATTTCTAAGAGAATACCTTTCATTGGACGAATCTTAAAGCCAATGAGAAGAATTTTTAAACGAATAGTATTCTACTACAAAAAAGGAAATAGTTCAAAAAACGAACTATTTCCTTTTTATCATTCAATATACGGATCGGAATACAATTCATTAATAAAGATGAAAATGTTGTTGTATTTGCTGTTTTTGCTTTTGTATACCGTCCTCAAGTGAAGTTGTATTAATAATAACAAAAGGAGTTGCATCTATATGGTTTCTCATTTGAGAAAACTTTATTCCATCAATCATATTTTGTAATCCGGTAAAATTTCCGTCCTCTGGTAAGTACATACATTGTTTTGCTGTAATGATATATTTATGTTCTTTTAATTCCTTCTCAGAAATAATTCGAATTGCTTTACCTACATCTTCAACAAATAGAATTTCATTGGAACCATATATGTTTTTTATCGAATCATTTCTCTTTCCTAAGTCTTGAACAATCAATTCATGTACTAAACCTGCGGATGGCTCCCAAGGTCCATATAAAGAAGGAATTTCAATATAAGTAATCGTACAATCTATATTTTTGCTCAATTCATTTACAGTTTTTTCTAAGTCAGCTAATTCTTTTTTTGTAGATAATAAAAAGATAATATCCTTGCTTTTGCTAATAATCTTATTAAAAAATTCTTCGGTAAACTCTAAACGATTAATTGTGCCCCTTAATTTTAATTCGTCATAAAAATGACAAATAAAAATGGTATCATATTGCTCATTCTCTAATAAAAATTGCTCTTCATCCAAAAAGATGACCCTTGCATTTCTTCCAATTGAGAAGATTTTTTCTTCACTTATTAAATCACTTTCATTTCCTTTTTCCATCACAACAGCTGAAACATCATTATATTCCATTAGTTGGCAAACTAACTCATATCCTATAAATCCACTCGATCCAATAACAGCACACCTTTTCATTATTAACCTCCTTCTTTTAAAAAATATAATAACTACAAAACATCCTGATATTTTTTTAAAAACTTTATTAAGTTTTTTCCACAATCAAATTTTTTCTCTTCTAATGAAATTAAAATAGAAATCGGCAAATTATTTTTATGTCGTTCTTCTTCTAAAAGTCTAATATCACTTTTCCATTTAAAATGATTTCTTGTTGTCGTGTAAATTTTAATTGGTGAGATTGTTTCATAAAAAAAACATTCTCTATCTATAACCATATATATGTCTGAAGCTTTATATGCCTTCAAAATTTCATGAACTGTTCTTTTATAAAACAGTTTATTTTCTCTTTCTAAATCTAATTCATTTTTTAAATTCAACGAAGGATTTAATAATGAAATACTCCTTACTTTTTCCTTTAAGAGGCCAAGTAATTTACAAACAACAAGTGCTCCAGTACCTTCCCCAATTATATGAATAGATGGATTCAAAATTTCTTTTCTCATGACTGAATGATATAAACTTTCTGCTAATTCGACAGCGTCATCAGAACCCCAATTTTTTCCATACAAATTTGAAGTGAATACTGTGTATCCTTCATCTGTTAAAGTTGATAATAACTTTCTTTTATCAAAATGCTGCAATAAGCAACTATGTGCATTATCTACGTAATGAGTATTCCCACCGACATAGAGTACTCCGAAACCATTCGGTCTAATAGGTAGATGAATAACTGCATATTGATCCTCTTGTTTAAAAAATCTCTCAGTTACAGGCATTCTTATCACCTTATTATTAATGTAGTATTTTTGGGGAATTATAAAATAGGTTAAAAAAAATTCTTAAATTACTTTTTTTAATTAAAACTTTTTAATTATAACTTCAATTATCAAATTTCTAGGTATATAATATGATAAGAACTAACTAGATAGGAGTGATTAAAGTGCGTTTTATTATGACATTGTTCTGGAGCTTTGTTTTATGCCAAATGGGAGCTTACGTTTTAAGTTCAATGACTGGCGGAGAATATAATTTCACAACTGCTTCAGTTATGGCTGTAGTATTATCATTAGCTATTTCAGTTCTTAGCGAAGCAATAATCCCTAATGAACCTGTTGCAAAACACCACTAAAATCTATATATAACATATGTTGTAGCACCCAAAAACGTTCAAGTAGGTATATACATATGTCTTCAATTTATAGGTTTAGTTGATTTATAAAATACAAAAATTTTGATAAATACCTTCAGTATTTTGTATATTGTAATCGTATAAAAAAAGCGCCCTCGATCAACTAATCGAAAGCGCTTTTTTTATTTCTTTTTAAGTTTTCATTAGATGTTCTATTACATTTCTTAAGTTAATACAATTATTTAAATTTGGATTTATATGTCCACTTTCTGTTATGGTTTTGTGTGTCTGGGAAAACTTCTCCAGCTTGGAGTTTAATTTGTTTTGGGTGATTTACATTACTTCCTGTTTCACCGATTTCCACGTATACTCCATTATTTGGTGCTTTGTCGCCTGGTCGAAATTGATGTGCTTGACCCATAATTCATTCCTCCTTCTATTTAGGTTCTTATTGTTCCTCTAAAAATAAAGTTTTTCCGCTTAAAAAGATGGTATCATTAGTAATTATTGGCTTATTATCCAATAATATTTTTTCTTAAAAAGATTAACATTAAAAAATAAAAGGTGATGAAGATGAAAACAAAACACTTAATTGCACTAGATTTAGACGGCACCTTATTAACGGATGAAAAAACGATATCTGAACGTACTTTAAAAGTGATCCAACAGTTAAAAAATCAGGGTCACGAAGTATGCATTTCAACCGGTAGACCTTTTAGAGCTAGTAAAATGTATTATGACCAATTAAAGCTCACAACTCCAATTGTAAACTTTAATGGTGCTTATGTTCATCACCCTCTTGATGATTCGTGGGGAGTTTATCACGAATCTTTACCTTTAGAAGTGGCAAAAGAGGTAATTAGTTCTTGTAGAGAGTATGAATTAAAAAATATGTACGCTGAAGTAATGGATGATGTTTACGCCGATAAACACGAAGAGGAGATTCTCCCACTTTTTCACTATTTAAAAGAAGATATAATCCATGGAGATTTAGTTATAAATCTTACGCAAGCTCCAACGTGTCTTCTAATCGATAGTGAAGAGTCTCATGTGACAAGTATTCGTGAGCACCTATCTAATGTCCACGCAGAAGTCATTGATCACCGTCGCTGGGCAGCACCTCATCATATCATCGAAATTGTTAAAGCAGGTATGAATAAGGCAATAGGTCTACAAAAAGTAGCATCTTACTATAATATACCCCGAAAAAACATTATTGCTTTTGGGGATGAGGATAATGATTTAGAAATGATTGAATATGCGGGTCAAGGTGTTGCAATGGGGAATGCAATCCATCAATTAAAGAATATTGCAAATCATACAACATTATCTAATCAAGAAGATGGAATCGCGATTTTCCTTGAAGATTTTTTTAACTTAAAATGATAATTTGGCTTTGTCATTAATTTCAAAGATACCTAATAATAACCACTTATAACAATTTGCTATTGGTGCATTCTATAAAGGACTTCACCAAATGGATTATCCACTTTTTGATTTTGATCAATTACTATTGGAAATTCTTAAGAAGTCAAAACAAAAGCTTTCCTATTTAGGAGGGAATCACGATGGGCAAAAGTAATAAGTCTAAGCGCTTTATTCAACAAAGTTCTGATTCTGTTACAAAGTACTCTGAAAAATTCCCTTATCACTTTACATTAGCTGAAGCAGAAGAGCGAAAAGCTAATCATAGCCAAAGCTTTAATGCTTAATTTAAAGCATTAAAAACAAAAAAACAACCATTGGAATAAACCTTTGGTTGTTTTTATTTACTAGTAAGCAACTGTTTGAATAACTGGTTTTATTTCCCCATTAAGATCCTTCTCATTAACCTTTGATGCAACGATATTTGCAGTTATTTCGTAATTTCCATGTGGAAGTTTTTTATTTAAAAAATTAACTTGCTCTTCCCAAATTTGTGTTTTACCACCAGGAACTGCAACATTTGTAATGACCTGTGCATAAACCATTTCTCGAGATGATTGATAAACTACTTGTCCACTCTCATCTTTAATTGTAAAATCAACCGTTTGTGATGAAGGGAATATAAAATTTGCAGGGATTTTATTATCATTACGTAATGAATATTTCATCTTTACAAGCCCGTTAGCTTTTGTAATTTCAAGTGTTGTTGAAAGCTTTTCAACGTCAAACTCATTAATTTGACCTATCGTTTCTTTTGTATTTGGTGTTGGTTTTATTTCATTTTCACTTTTTGAACCACAACCAGAAAGAAGCAATGAACAAACTAATAGTAGAATCGTTCTCTTTTTCAAAACAATCCCCTCCTTTTTCATTTCCTTCCTAAATTATACCAAAAAGCTGACAACAAAAAAGACTAGCAAATAAAACTTTTTGCTAGTCTTGATCTATTTAAATCTTTCTAAATTCCCCTAACACATCAACGGTTTGCACTACATTCGTAAAGGCTTTTGGATCTACCCTTTTTATAATTCTTTCCAAATCATATAATTCATAACGTGATAATACAATCATTAGGATATCTTTATCTTGCTTAGTAAATGCTCCAGTAGCATTCATTTGCGTAATTCCTCGTACAAGTTTCGCATGAATTTCTTTTCTAAGTTCTTCACCCTTTGTTGTGATAATCATTGCTGTTAGCTTAACATGACTTGTATGAACACTATCAATCACACGAGTAGTAACATATAAATTGATTAAAGTATAAAGAGCTTTTTCCATACCATATAACTGGCCAGCTGTAATGATAATAATTGCATTAAACAAAAAGAAATAGGTTCCAACTGGTTTCCCTTTTGATTTTGAAAGAACTAAGGCGATAATATCTAACCCACCTGTAGATCCGCCAAATTTTAATGTCATTCCAATTCCAATCGCAGCAATTAAGCCACCAAAAACTGCATTAAGAAGAATATCATCAGAAAAAATCGGTTTAACAGGTAAGATTTCCAAAAATAATGTCATAATCCCTACACTAAAGAAACTAAAATACGTAAAGGAACGTCCAACTTTTTTCCATGCTAAGACGATAACAGGAATATTTAATAACGCTAAAAGAATCCCCGTCGTTGCTGTAAACGGAGTGTAGTCAGTAATAATATTTGAAAGCAACTGCGCTAGACCTGCAAAACCACTTGAATAAACATTAGCAGGGATTAAAAAACAATTCATTGCAAACGCATTTAAGAAACCACCAATCATTACTACAATCAGCTTAAATAAAAGCTCTTTATTTCTTTCCACCAACTCTGCTTCCTCCTCAAAAAAACAAAAAATAAAACTTCTCTCTATTTAAAAAATTGCCACTGTAAAAAATTCATACTTGTTTAACAAAAGCCAAATAAAACGAACTCATACATAATTAAAGTGATAAAGGCAAACCTAACATTATCATTTCTTATAAAGGAGCTTAAAACATGCCTACAAGTGATAATGACAAAAAAGCAAAAGATAATAACGCTATAAGAGAAAAGAAAAATGAACAAGAAAGAAAAAATGCACAAGCAGGTAAAAAATCTTTTTCTAAAAGTGTCGATCATCTTTAATATTTTGATTAAAAAACATGTAAATTTTCATCCAATAGTTTAAGTATATTTAAATCTTTCTGAAAGACAATAAGAACTTTCTAAACTTGAAAAAGCCTTATTATTAATAAGATTCAAAAAAATAAAACTGTTCAACTTCACCATTAATGCTGGTAAAAGTTGAACAGTTTTTTTAATTTTCACTTTCTAGATTCTACTCTTAAAACTTCCTAAATTCTCCAAACACATCAATCGTTTGAACAATATTTGTAAAAGCCTTTTCATCTACTGATTTTATGACTTTCGATAGATGGTAAAGTTCATAACGAGATAACACCATCATTAAAATTTGTTTATCTTGATTCGTAAAAGCACCTTTTGCATTGATGGCAGTAATTCCTCGCACTAGCTTCGAATGGATTTCTTTACGCAATTCATCACCTTTTGTCGTTACAATAAAGGCAGTTACTTTAATATGACTAGTATGAATTGCATCAATGAATCTTGACGTTACATATAGGTTAATTAATGTATAAAGTGCCTTTTCCATTCCATATATATAGCCTGCTGTTAATATAATTAACGCATTAAACAGGAAAAAGTATGTACCTACTGGTTTTCCTTTCGAACGTGATAATACTAAAGCAACTATATCTAACCCGCCAGTTGAAGCACCAAACTTTAATGTATAACCAATCCCAACTGCTACTATTAGCCCACCGAACACTGCGTTTAATAAAATATCTTTTGAGAACAGAGGCGTTACTGGAATTACTTCTAAAAATAACGTCGTGATTCCAACACTTAAAATCGTAAAATACGTAAAGGATGGGCCAATTTTTTTCCACGCTAAAATGATGACAGGGATATTTAATATCGCAAGTAAAATACCAGTAGATGCCGAAAAAGGTGTAAAATCATTTAATAAATTAGTAAGTAATTGAGCTAAACCAGAAAAACCAGTTGAATAAACACTGACAGGAATTAAAAAACAATTCATTGCAAATGCGTTCAAAAATGCACCAAATATTACTACAAGAACTTTTATGAACAATTCTTTTTTGTCATTCACCTACAAGCCTCCTAAACATTCATATGTTTAGTATGCCAGTAAACCTGTAAAAAAATAGCAAAAAACCATTTCATTTTAGTGAAATGGTTTCAAACTCTAATTATTGCTCTTTCTTCTCAAACAGTTCTTTTGCGTACGTCCAACCGTCTTCTTGATAGATTTTATTTTCTTTTAATAATCTACCCATTGCTCGTTTAAATGAAGCTTTGCTAATTTTAAATCTTACTTTAATATCCTCTGCGTCACTCTTATCCCAGTATGGCATTGCCCCACCACGACTCATCATATATTCATAAATTTCATTTGCTTCTTGATCTAGTCCTTCATGTACTCTTGGTAAAAGTGACACGTTAATACTTCCATCTTCTTTAACATCAATAATACGACCACTTACCCTCTCACCAATTCGAGGTTCAGTTTTTCTCTGTGATTCATGGATAAAACCTATGAATCGTTCATCAGTTAAAATATATGACCCCACTCTTAAAGTACGATAAATGATTCCTGTAACATTTTTATTAAGCATACTAGGTTCAGCCGGTACAGAGTACTCTCTCATGACAGGTTCAGTAGCAATTTTAATTAATAGTCTACCTTTGTTTGTTTGCTTTAACGTACAAAAAATCTCATCGCCTACATTAGGCCATACTTCTTGAAGAGGCGGAAGGTCACCTTTTTCTAAAAGAATATCTTTTGAAATACCGATGTTTACAAACACACCAACACCATCAAGTTTATCGACTACTTTTGCAAATCCATAACCCTCTGTTGTAATAAAAGGCATTTCCATCGTTGCAGATAGTCTACCTTTCGAATCATGATATAAAAATACCGTTACTTCTTGATCTATTTCAACTTCACCAGATGCCTCATTTTTATGTAAAAATACTTCTTCTTGATCTTGGACAAGCATATATCCAATATCCGTTATTCGACTGCAAACTAAAGTTACAATCTCTCCTGCTTGTAAACTCATTCTTTGTTACATCCTCTCTTAACTTTCAAATTAAAAATTATTATATCATGCTCACCTGAAAGTTTGTTACTTCGTCTATCATACACTATAATACAAGTATTAACGAATTGGAGGGATTCTATCTATGTCAAAAGAAAGTTCATTTGATATTGTATCAAAAGTAGACTTACCAGAAGTCTCTAATGCGATTCAACTTGCTACAAAGGAAATTGCAACTCGCTATGACTTTAAAGGAAGCAAAAGCTCAATTTCTTTAGAAAAAGAAGAACTTGTTTTAGTTTCTGATGACGATTATAAGTTAGAGCAATTAAAAGACGTATTAATTAGTAAACTAATTAAACGCAATGTTCCTATTAAAAACTTAGACTACTCTAAAGTTGAAGGTGCTTCAGGTGGTACTGTAAGACAAAGAGCTAAGTTAGTTCAAGGAATCGATAAAGAAAATGCAAAAAAAATCAATACAATTATTAAAAATAGTGGTTTAAAAGTTAAATCACAAATTCAAGACGATCAAATCCGGGTAACTGCAAAAAGTAGAGATGATTTACAAGCAATTATCGCTGCTGTTAAAGGTGCAGATTTATCAATTGATGTTCAATTTATGAATTACCGATAAATACATAATTAAAAGAGGATGATACTAGTCATCCTCTTTTTTAACTTAAATAAATTCCATTTAGCTACTAACTAACGTTAATCTCTCGTTTTTAACACATGTACCACGTACTACTATTTTATATGGAACGATTATACTTTTTTCAGTATCATCTGGTTCTTCAATTTTAGATATTATATTTTTCGCCGCTTCATTGCCTAGTTGATATATATTAATATCTACAGATGTTAGTGGTGGATTTGCTAATTCTGCAAAAATAGCATTATTAAAGCTAATAATTGAAAGATCATTCGGTACTGAAATATTATGTTCACTTAATACACTGATAATTCCTAATGCTACTACATCATCTGTTACGACAATTGCAGTGGGAAGCTCTTTTAGTTCGAGTAATTGATTTACCGCTTTCCTTCCACCATCTCTTGTAAATGATGTAAATATTATTTCTTCTTCATTTACAGTAAATCCGTTTAATTGCATTGAATCTTGGAAGCCACGTAACCGGTTTTGGGTTACTAGAAGACTACTGTCTCCGCCTACAAACGCAATTTGTCGATGACCATGATCAATTAAATAATTCGTTACATCCCTAGCAGCTGCATAATTATCGTTATCAATATATGTTATATCATCAATTGAATGATAAGGCTTCCCAACTAATACAAAAGGAAAATTATTTTCGTTCAAATAATCAATAATTTTATCATTTTCCTTAGAGTAAAGTAGAATAATTCCATCGACTCTTCTACCCCTTATCGTTTTAATCACAGTTTGCTCAACTTCATCTTCGTTGTTTCCTGTAATAAAATAAAGAGAGTAATCTTTTTGATTTGAATAAGCTGTCACACCTCTTATTACTTCAGCAAAAAAAGGATTATGAAATGAAGTATCTAAAGCTGGTGGCAATACTAATCCAATTGATTTCGTAGATCGATTAGCCAATGACCTAGCATTTAAATTTGGATGATAATTTAGTTCATCCATTACTTTTCTAACTTTTCTTTTTGTTTTTTCACTAATTCTTGGGTTGTTTGAGATAACTCGAGACACCGTTGAAGGTGCTACATTCGCTTTCTTCGCAACATCCTTAATTGTAATCGTCATTTTAATTCCCCTTATTTACGAATGAATGTAAACGTTATCAATTTCACTTTAGATGCAGACTTTATTATAAAATGATTGTTTCTTTTACTGGAATGAAGTGGATAATTTGCTTAGAATACAAAAAAGACAATCAGCCATTTTAAGTATTCTAAGCTCTGCTAACTACTATTTAATTCTTCTCTTTATTACGTCTACTTGCCAGCCATAAGAAGATGATAAACGCAATAAAAATAGATGGAATTGCAATAATCACTCCCATGTTTAAACTTGTTTTAGGTGCTACTGCATAAACATTTGATGATTCTCTTTTAAGGACTATATCAAATCCTTTTTTATTCGGGCGAGCTAAATCATCATTTAACATCCCTCTTAATTCATTAGATTTTTTAACAACATCAAAATCTAAATGAACCTTTTGATCATTAGAAGTATTATTGATCGCAACGATTGTAGTTTCATCATTATATTGTCTCTTTATTAAAGTCATACCTTTTGAATCATCATAAAGAACTTCTAAATCTCCTTTTGAAAGAGATGGTAAAGTTCTTCTTAATTCTGTTAGTTTTTTAATATATTTTGAAAAATCTTCATCAGTACGGAAATCCATTCCCTTACGATTATCAGGGATATCGCCACCATTTAGTGCAATTTCTGTCCCATAATAAGTCAATGGGATCCCTGGTGTTGTAAATAAATACGCAAGTGCCAACTTTAATCTTGAAGGTGGATACTCACCTTTTGATAAAGCTATTGAAACAAACCGCTTAGTCATTTCATCATCTAAATAGTTAATCAGTAATGTTGAATCTAACTGTTTACTTAAATCCGCTTGTCGCTTCATTAAATCAGTTAAAGATTCATTTTGTGAAGAAAATGTATTTGCCAAATCCGTTACTGAATCTACATTATAAATTCCATTAAAACCTAAATTCTTATATTTATTTAGATCAATCTCACTTGAAGCATTTAAATCAGCAAATAAAATGAAATTTGGATTTTTCTTTTTTATTTCATTGTTAAATGATTCCCAAAAAGAAACAGGTACATTATTTACTTCTTGCAAATTATAGCCGTCAAAATTAGCTTGATCCATCCAATATTTAGCTGTTTCAATTAAGTAACTAGCTACTTCACTGTTTTCTTGGTTAAAATCGGGTAACCCGTTTATCCATTTCATTTCTGAACTTGTACTATTTTCGGGATTAAACCAATCCGCTCTTTTAGCAAGTTCACTATTTGGCGAAGCATTATTTGTAACAAAGTCAATATAAACTTTTATATTTCGTTTATGCGCTTCCTTGACTAACTTCTTAAGATCTTTATTTGTTCCGAACCTTGGATCAATTTTTCTAAAATTAACGATATTGAATCCATCATATGAATTTACGTCATTCTCAAAAATAGGTGAAATCGAAATCGCATTATATCCAAAATCCTTAAGATAATCTAATTTTTGAGTAATACCCTCTAAATCCCCACCTTGAGATTTATTTAAATCTTTCGGGTCTGTATTTTTATCATTCATAGGATTACCATCAAAAAAACGATCAACTAAAATTCGATAAATCATTTCTTTGCTTAGATCTGTTGTCTTTTTTTCTGCAAAACTAATACTTGGTAACATACTAATAAATAGTACAGATACTAGTATAAAAAAACCAAATCGCCTCATTTTTTCTCCCCCTGCAAGACACTCGCATGTACATAAATTTCACTCTCTACATTATTTTGCAAAATATTACATAGAAATTCAAATGTTAAATTAAAATTTCATAAAAATGGAAGCGATTGCACACACTATTTAATTATACTGTTACTAATTTAGATAGCAAGTTTATTCCTTATAGACACTAATAATAAATTTCATAAAGGGTGGGATCATGCAAATTGAATCAATTTATCATCAACCATATGATCAATATGCTTTTTCAATAGATGATAAAACCTATCGTTTAAGAATACGAACAAAAAAAGGTGATTGCACAGAAATTATTTTTTATTTCGGAGACCCATTCAAATTCAATGATTCAACTTGGCAAATCGAATCACCAATCTCCATGTATCTTGCATTTTCCACAGAACTATTCGACTACTGGGAAGTAAATGTTATCCCTCCAAATAAACGAATGAAATATCAGTTTCTTTTAAAAAACGATCAGGATTCTTTATTTTATGGTGAGGGCGGATTTACTACCAATTTAAACCCTAATGATCAGTCGAACTGTTTTACTTTGCCATATCTACATAAAAATAATTTAATATCGCCTCCGAGTTGGATTAATCATACGATTTGGTATCAAATATTCCCAGATCGATTTGCTAGCGGAAATAACAAGAATAATCCTACCAATTCAACTCCATGGGGCACTACTTTACCAACTAGTTCAAGCTATTTTGGTGGTGATTTAGAAGGAATTATTCAAAAAATAGATTATCTAAAAGAATTAGGGGTATCTGGAATTTATTTAACACCTATTTTTGAAGCAAATTCAAATCATAAATATAATACAATCAATTATTTTAGAATAGATCCTACTTTTGGAGATGAGAAAGTCTTAAAAGCATTAATCGAGAAATGTCATGAAAATAATATCCGAGTAATGCTCGATGCGGTTTTTAACCATACAAGTGCATCCTTCCCCCCATTTCAGGATGCCGTACAAAACGGAAGAGAATCCGCCTTTTTTGAGTGGTTTCACTTTTTTAATGACGAGCAAAACAATATAGCATATGAAACTTTTTCGTTTGTAAAGGAAATGCCAAAACTAAATACAGAAAATAAAGAAGTACAGAATTTTTTATTAGAAATAGGTTCTTATTGGATAAAAGAATTTAATATAGATGGCTGGCGTTTAGATGTCGCAAATGAAATCGATCATTACTTTTGGAAACGATTTAATCAAAAAATGAAGGAACTAAGAAATGATATATTTATTGTAGGTGAGATTTGGCACCATGCCATGCCATGGCTAAGAGGTGACGAATTCGATTCTGTTATGAATTATCCTCTGATGAAATCACTTTTTGCTTATTTCGGTTATCAATCGATTTCAAAGACACAGTTTCAATATTCCATAAACGATTTAATTGCTCAATATCCATTACCGGTAATTAAAGCACTTTTCAATGTATTAGGTTCACATGATACACCAAGAATTCTGACTCAATGTAATCAAAATGAAAAAAGAGTGATTCTATTATATGTCTTTTTATTTACTTTCTTTGGAACGCCATGTATCTATTACGGAGATGAAATCGGACTACAAGGTGGAAATGACCCTGAATGCCGAAGCTGTATGCTTTGGGACAAATCACAGTATAATTTAAGGATCTTTAATTCAATAAAAAAATTGATTTCTTTAAGAAAAAAATACTCAGTTTTAGAAAACGAAGGTGAGTTTAATTGGGTACTAACTGACCAACCTGACATTGTTATGTATGAAAGAAAGAATAATCAATTTCATTTTTTAATCATCATTAATAACTCAAGCGAAAAACAATCAGTTAAAGTACCAATAAATTTAGGTAAGAAAAGAATAACAAATGTGTGGAATGGCGAGCAGTTCGCAACTGAATCTGATTCAATTGGTGTTGATCTACTAGAAACCGACTTTTTAATTTTACAAATAGAAGATACAGACTCATTTTCCTGAGCCTGTATTTTTATTCACTCATTTCCATTATGTTAGGTTTTCTAACAAATTAGATAAATGTTAACGTTTTCATTATTTTTTCTATTTTTTTTTGGTATTTTTGTGAAATTTTTATTGAATTTTGCATATATTCTGAATATGATAATTTATATAACATTTAATGTTATAAAAACTAACATTAAAGAAATGGGGAATGAAGATGAACGGTATTCAAGCTGCGGATAGTGTATTTCTTTTTATTTCAACTGTTTTGGTCATGATCATGACACCCGGTTTGGCACTTTTTTACGGTGGGATGGTTAAAAGTAAAAACGTATTAAGTACGACAATGCATAGCTATTCTGCTATGGCAATCGTATCAATCCAGTGGGTGCTAATTGGTTACTCTTTAGCATTCGGTCCAGATTTTAATCATTTGATTGGTGGCTTTTCTTGGGCAGCATTAAAGGATGTTGGTTTTACTCCAAACGAAAACTACAGCGCAACAGTCCCTCATAATCTTTTCATGATGTTTCAGTTAATGTTTGCAATTTTAACGCCTGCTCTTATATCTGGTGCCTTTGCTGAGCGCATGAAATTTTCAGCATTTCTATTATTTACTCTTTTATGGACTACTTTTGTTTATGACCCAATAGCTCACTGGGTATGGGGCGTGGATGGTTGGCTTCGTAATCTAGGTGCTTTAGACTTTGCCGGTGGAACAGTTGTCCATATTTCCTCTGGTGTTTCAGGTTTAGTTTTGGCTTTTCTTCTTGGTAAAAGACGCGATTTCGGATCTACATCACCTCATCACTTACCACTAACTGTATTAGGAGCTGGACTATTATGGTTTGGATGGTTCGGATTTAATGTTGGTAGTGCACTAACACTAAATGATGTGGCATTAACTGCTTTCATTAATACAAATACTGCAGCTGCTGCAGCTTCAGTTGCTTGGGTGCTGGTGGAATGGTACGTAAATAAGAAACCTACTATTTTAGGTGGCGTTAGTGGTGCCGTAGCTGGATTAGTTGCGATTACACCAGCTTGCGGATTCGTCACTCCTCTCTCATCTATTTTGATTGGATTTTTAGGTGGAGTCATATGCTTTTTAGCAGTAACATACTTAAAATACAAATTCGGATATGACGATGCTTTAGACGCATTCGGTTGCCACGGTGTCGGTGGGACATGGGGAGCTATTGCAACAGGTTTATTCGCCACAAAATCAGTAAATAGTGCTGGTGCCAACGGACTTTTTTACGGAGACGTATCACTTCTTTGGAAACAACTACTCGCTATTGGTGCAACCTATCTTTTTGCAGGTGTTATTACCTACTTAATTGTGAAAGTTATAGGCTTTTTCATCAGCATTCGTGTCGATCAAGAGGAAGAAAACCTCGGCCTTGACTTAAGCATTCACGGGGAAAAAGCATATCACGACGCAAGTATATAAGGAGGGATAAAAATGACTGCAAAATTAACAAAAATTGAAATCATTACTCGGCCAGATAAATTTGATGTTTTAAAAGATGCCCTTTCAAAAGTAGGGATCACAGGAATGACTGTAACGAACGTTCTAGGATGCGGAATGCAATCAGGCTATACGGAGGTGTATCGGGGGAAAAAACGAACAATCAATTTACATGAAAAAATTAAAGTTGAAATAGTCGTATGTGACGTACCTGTTCAAGCAGTAATCGATGAAGCAAAAAGAGTTTTAAAAACAGGTAAACCTGGAGATGGAAAAATATTTGTATACCCAATCGAAAATGCGATTAAAATCCGTACCGGAGAAGAAGGAAGAGACGCACTCCAAAATGATTATTAGATTTTAAAAACCTAGTCGTTATATATGACTAGGTTTTTTATTGATTAATTATCTATCATTTAAATCTACTACTATTAAACTTTCTGTGAAAATTCAACATAATGTTAGCCAGTCGAACAAGATTGATATTCTAATAAATTTACGTGACGTTTTTTGGGCTCCCCCCAACCCCAGCTCAACTCAATAGTTTTCACTTTTTAGGCACATCCGTTAAAAAATATTTTAGTAATTTTTGGTAAAATAAAAATGTAATCTAATAAAAGTTAGGGGGATTTATATGAAGAAAATAGTATATTCTATCTTATCTTTATTAGTAGTTTTTAGTTTTATTTCTCCAGCATTTGCAAACGAGGATAATCTTAATGAAGATCTCATGTATGACAATCCCGAAAATGTCGTATTTATAGATGATTCTATGGACATTGATGAACAAAAAAAATTAATTAATAGATACCTAGAAGATCCCGAGTTAGAATCATTAATTGTTTTAGACGAATCTATTTTATTGGAAAACAATGTTATTTCTGAAGCTCTTACTCCACAATCTAGACTTGGATTAACTTCATATAAAGTTAATAATATACGTAATGGCAGCGACGTAACTGCTTCAAGTGCAATTGCCTCTACTACTGGTGAACCTGGTGTAAAAATAGGAATCAATCAAACTAAAGGTGTCGCTACTACAATATCTTCAAGTTATGGCGCTAGTAGTAAACTATTAACAGCTTCTATAGGGTGGGATGTTACAAAAAAAACAAATATTTCGATTTCTAGTTCAGTAACCGTACCAAGTAAGGTTAATGGAAAAAATGTCAAAAAATTAACATTAGAAGCATATCCTGTATATAAAACTAAAAAATATGATGTGCATAAAATGCCATGGTATTCTATTTATTGGACTAAAGAAGGAACAGGTACTGTAAAAAAAGCTTATGGCTTAGAATTTAAAAAATCATACACATATAAATAAAATTGAGGTGAAAAATGAATAAAAAATATATCTATTTACTATTAATGCTGATTATTCTTATTGGAAGTTTAAAAATTCCTAATATCTTAGAATCTACCTATCCGTTAGATATAGAATCTGTGCCTGAAACTTTTTACAACATTAAGTATTTAGTACAAAATCTTTTTTATTTGGTTTTTATCATATTTACTTGTATTACATTATTGTTATTATACTTTAAAAAAGATAAGTAATACGGGGTGTTAATTCTACACAATAAAGATGATTTCTGTAATTTTACAGGACTCATCTTTTTTATATTCCATTGAATTATATTCTTCTATTTTTTATTGAGTATCATCTCACCCCCAAAAAAATATGGCATTATTTTTATGATCCATGATTTATTTACGATTCTCAATTCTTTATCCGACCCCAAGTTTTTAATTGCAATTTACAGTTCTACACTCTACTCAAGCTACTTCAAAAACAAAAAAGGGGTGAAAAAGTTCACCCCTCTACTTTAAGCTTTCACATTAATATTGAATTTTTTAAACCAAACATGAATTTGATATAAATGTGCTAGTAACTGAGGTCCAGACATTAATTGTCCGTACCACGGTATTTGAAATGCTTTTCCTTCACTTTCTACTAAACTATTTAATTGTTCTTTATCAATAAACTCGTAAAGTGCGGAGCTTTTATCTTTTAAAGCTTCTTTTAATTTTTGAACAACTAATTTTGTATAGACTGGGTTATGAGTTTTTGGATATGGGCTTTTTTTGCGGTATAAGATATCATCAGGTAAAAGACCTTCAAGAGACTTTCTTAAAATGCCTTTTTCTCGGTCACCATACATTTTAAGCTCCCACGGGATATTCCATACATATTCGACAAGTCTGTGATCTGCAAAAGGAACACGCACCTCAAGGCTTGCTCCCATACTCATCCGATCTTTGCGATCTAATAATTGAGCCATAAACCATTGACGATTTAAATAAAACAGTTGTCTTCTTTTAGCCTCTAAAGGACTTTCTCCTTCAAGGATCGGTGTTTCTTTAACAGTCTCATTGTAGCGATCTTGAACGTACTGAGTTAAATTTAGCTTTTTACTCCATTCGTCTTTTAAAAGCTTTTGACGAAGTTCTGTTGACCGCATCCAAGGAAACGCTGGTCTATTCAAGTCATCTTCTCGGTGAAACCAAGGATATCCACCAAAAATTTCATCAGCACACTCTCCTGATAATCCTACTACAAAGTTCTGTTTTATTTTTTGACAAAACCATAATAGTGAAGAATCGACATCCGCCATTCCTGGAAGATCACGACACTCTGTCGCTTCGTCTAAATATTGCACGAGTTCTTCGTTTGTAATGACACATCTTTGATGATTCGTATTAAATGTTGAAGACATTAACTCAATCCAAGGTGCGTCTGAATTTGGTTGGAATACACTTGATGTGAAGTATTTATCATTTTCTTCATAATCAATCGAATAGGTAGTTAATTGCCCTTTTCCTTCTTTAGCGTAATGATTTGCAGCGATTGCGGTAATCGTACTAGAATCCACTCCACCTGATAAAAACGTACATAAAGGAACATCTGAAACCAATTGTCTTACAATCGCATCCTCAACATAGAAACGTACTTTTTCAATCGTTTCATCAACTGAATCTGTGTGTATATCGCTTTTAACATCCCAATATTTCCATATTTTAAGTCCATTTCTTGAGAATGTCATAGCATGACCACCACGAAGTTCTTTAATTCCATCAAAAACACCATTTCCAGGTGTACGAGATGGACCAAGTCCAAATACTTCTGAGAGCCCTTCTTGTGTTAATTCTGCTTTGACATCAGGGTTTGCTAAAATTGCCTTTACTTCTGAAGCGAATAATAATCTTTTATAGTCTTCTTTATAAAATAGTGGTTTAACACCTAAACGATCTCTTGCAATGAATACACTTTCCTTTTCTTCATCCCAGATTGCAAAAGCAAATATTCCATTAAATTTATCTACACATGCTTCCTTCCACTCAATATAGCTTGTAAGTAGCACCTCAGTATCTGAATGGCCTTGAAACGTGTAGCCTCTTTTTAAAAGTTCTTTTCTAATATCCTCTGTATTATACAACTCACCATTGTAGCAAAGCGTATACGTGAAGTTACCTTTCGTCTTACGCATCGGTTGCTTTCCACCAACAGGATCAACTACAACTAATCTTTTGTGGCCAAAACTACAATGATTCGACGACCAAATATTCGTATCATCTGGACCTCGTTTAGACAATGTTTCTGCCATTTTTTTTGTTACTGTTTTTACATTAGATAAATCCTTTTGAAAATCTGCCCACCCAGTTATACCGCACATGTTTTTTCTCCTTTCTGGGCTATTTCCCTATAAATCTAAAGTTAATTCTATATCGTATTATTGCTTATAAAAATAGGTGCGTAATTTCTCAAAAAAAGTTGGTAACTTCTCATTATTTGTCCATACGTTTTTTTAATTTTTGCATAGTTATAAAATAGTTAAGTTATGTCAATAAATGAAAAAAGTAGCAGCTTTAAATAAACGCAGCTATTAAGATTTATAAATCCTAATACCGGTCGGAAAATAGAGTAAAATTTCTAATCCATTTAAAACAATATTCGAGATTCAAAAAAAGGTTCGAACGAAAATAAATAGTATTAGATACTTCATTTTATGATTCAATAAAATGTCCGAATCACTACTTTTCACTTGAACCTATGCAAATAAACAATGAACAGCAGAACGCTTGTAACTGGAGGTTACTTAATGCAATTCAAGCATCGATCACAATTATTTCAAAAGCAACCTCGCGCTTTCACTATTGGAGCAATTGAAGAAATCAATGATGAATGGGTCTTTTTCGATGATGAAACAGATGAGGCATTTTTACTTGAGGATCTTATCGATGAAGATTTTGAAGTTTCTATAAATGAAGAGTGGGTACCTGCATCTTTAAAAAATGGTCATTATATTATCCAGAATTCCAAAAAGAAAAAATTACAAAATGGCGATATCCTTCGTATTCAAAGAAAGCTTTTATATAGCTTCGATTCACTTTTGAAAAATTTAACTGATGAATCATTTTATACTTTAGCTTACCTACTGAATACACATAATTTTTCCCTATATGATTGTTTGTACTGTCATAACTTCCTTTCGTTTCAACCTGAAGGTTCGCCGTCAGAAGGCGTAAATTTCATCGTATTTGATAATGGAGAACTTGTTTGTTCAGTATATCACCAATTTAGAATATCACTTGAAGAACAAAACCATCGATTTGAACTTACGAAAGCTACAGGTAACCGCTACCTGTTAACACAACTTTCATAAATACAAAAAACTGCCACAAGAAAATTGTGACAGTTTTTTTATTATGCAAAGAAATTAAAACCTTGTGGTAATTTAAATCCTAAATATAATAAAGCTAAAATGAATACTGTAAAAATAGTTGCAGGAACAACCATTTTACGATGTTTCTTAGAAGACACTGTAAAATATTCAAACACACCTAACATAAGAATACCAAGTGTCATTTTTACGTTATAAAGCATCATCATATTAGACGGCATATTATCTTTATTTGAAATATTAATAAATAAATACAGTCCAGTTCCTAAGATAACAAAGTATAAAAGACGTAAAATCATGTGGGCAACTTTCACATTCCAACCATTTTTGTATCCGTGCCCAACAAATAAAGCTAAAATAATAGCGATTACCCACGATGTAATATGTAAGTGAATCATTTCATTTCCTCCCAATTATATATTCTAAATAATCATAACATAAGTGTTTGAATAAGGAAAAATGTAGATGAAATGGAATGGGAAAAGATTTTAAAAAAATTCACAAATTGTTCAAAATATACACTATGATTTTATACCTATTAACCGTCATAAAACGTATGACATATTATTCATTTTTAAAAATCATAAATTATATTAATCTAGGATTGTAATCTACTGTCGAAAATAAATTTAATACCATCAGGTGGCTCCTTGCAATTCGACATGCCGTAAAGTTTATCCAACAAAAACCTTTCAATTTCCACTATCCCATGATGGAATGCAGATGAATATTGTAGTATTTTGTAAGTTTTGCACTTCTTTTAGCGAATGCCTTCTCATATGAAAATGATTTTGTATAATAGCATTACATACATCGTGAGTCCTAGACATAATTCCCTATTCTTGAACAAAGTTGGTGACTAAATTGCTGCTTCATGTTATAGAGAAAAAACGGGCCCGAATGGTTTACTATGCGGGACGATATGGCTTTACGAACAAGAAAACAGTTTTATGTAGCCAGGAATTGGACAGGCTAATGAATATGATTTCGACCTTTACCTCTTCTAAAAGGAGAGCTTAATAGCTAGCTCGCGATTAGTTTATTCTAATTGCAGCTAGTATTTTTTTTGTAATAGTAAAAAGATATTTCTTCCCTTTTTATTTTCCTTTACCCCTTTTCTTCCTATTTATAAAAATTAATACTTCTTAACAATACATAGTCTACAATCACGTTTTAGGTTAAATGGCCATATAATACATAATCATAAAAAGAACAAAGGGTGTACAGTCATGCCTGCTTATGTTGGAGTAATTAATATCGTCAGTATCGGTAGTAGCGCTGTAGTTAACGTGGGTGATGCATATAATATCATACCTAAAAGTAGTGCTCAAACGTACGCCGGTGCTGGTTCGTTTAATACAGGTGATAATGTAACAGTTTATAACAATAAAAGTATTTCAAATGTATATGATCAAGACCAAGTTGATCAGCCAATGGTTGGAAACATGTAAAGGAGGGTGTCGTTTGAATATATATATACATCAAACAATTATTATCAATCAGCTAAAAACTGGTGGGATCGTAAACTCATCTGTTTTTCAAATCGGAACAACAGGAAATATAAATGCAAGAACGGTAACGAATAATACTGGAGATTATTTAGAACCAGCACCGCCAATTACTGAACCAGGTCAAATCGTTCAAACCTCGCAAGAAACATAAATTTATTCCTGTAGCAAATTGAAAGCGAGGGAATTCTATGAATCAACTAGAATTAAGACAGACCCAAATTGAGCAATTACTATATGAGCAGTCCAAAATAATTGAACAATTAAAAGCTAAAGTAGTTCAGCTTGAGGCTACTGTTCTTGAACTTTCTCAAAGACCTGAGACAAAAATTGATAAAATTGAATATAAATTTGACCAATTAAAAGTAGAAAATTTAAACGGTACGTTAACAATAGGTCTGAATCCACTTCAAGCACCTACATTTGATGATTTAACAGTCGAAAATCAACAAATAGATATTAAACCTGACAATAATATGAAAGCACTAAAATCATATATAGAAGAAAGAATCCACTTCCATTTAAAAGAAGAGGCATTAGAAACCATCCTCCAATTAGAAACAGATCTAAGAGTTGCTGTAGATGATTATTATCGTCAAATGATGATCGATGATATACGAAATCAAATGGATATAAGGATTCCTTACTATATTGACTTATATAGAAATAAACCAAACTTTGCTGATAACCCTCTACAATATTCTGAAGAAATCGTTTTACACATGTTAAGAGATATTCGAACTGCCTATAGTGCCTTTTTACAAAACTTACCACATAATATTGGAAAGGAGAATAAAGGATGAATTTAAATGTAACAAATTGCAATTTACAAGTAGATGAAATAAAATTTACAGCCATTTCATCATCTTCCTTATTCTTAGTTGGAGATGCTCATAATATTTCACTATCTTCTATATTTGACACACCACCAGAATCATTAATTATTGGACCATTTGTACCTTTATCTGTAAGTTAATGTTTAAAATTGATCCAAGATTTCGTTTAGCCTCCGTAGAAAGATATGATGTAAATACAGTACTATTTTCAAGCATTTTACAGTTTGGGGATACATTTTCAGTCAATGCAGAGTCAAATGCTCTCGCGCTTCATGAAGAGGGAAATATGTTTGTTGATGTAAACAAAGATGTTTTTGAATATTATCCACTTTTTAAAGTCATTCCAACACATCTTCCATATGTTCCTAATGTAAACTTAAACCGAGTAAATCTTAATCCCACAATCCAAGTTGGTTCAATTAATTATAATGGTATAAGCTCAGCCGGTGTTTCGATTATTGGTTCTGTTCATAATGCTTTAATGTTATCTAGAGTACATCAAATACGACATTTTACCACAACAACACCTACTATACATTATCAAACTCCAGGCACTAGTCATGCTCAACCTACTTTTTCTCAGCTATTACAGCCAATGATGGCACAGCCTATGCAATCCGTTCAACCATCTTCGTCTGTCATAACGCCACACACAATAGTACCAGTAGCACCTGTAGCACCAAGTGTGCCTTCAGTACCTGTAGTAGTAACAAGACAAAATAAAGAAACATCAGAAACAAATAGAAACGATTAAGAAAGGAGGTTATTTCATGCCAACATTTCTTGGTGCAATTGTGATCACAAGCAACGAAGGAAATATTAATACAGGAGATCTTAATAATATCTCACCAAAAACGCAAACAAAATCATATTTCGGCTCAGGCTCAGGTAATACTGGGTTTATACCAGCAACAATAAGTGGAGCAAGTGCAACGAATACTTTAGATGCTGATGTAGTTGATCAAAATGAAGTTGCGACTCTATAATACACAAAAAAGCGATGCATTAAGCATCGCTTTTTCTATAACTTTACGATATGACCCCCATCGAAAAAGTATAGATACTTAGCTTTAACTAATTTATCCATACCTGCTTCAATTGCCTTTGAATAAAGATCGAGTTGAACCCCGTATCTTCTAACAGCTTCTTGCTTCAATGCTTCCCTTGTTGCAAATGCACTAGTTCGGTCAGTTTTATAATCTAGTAATATAACCTCGTCTCCATCAATTAAAAGTAAATCAATAATCCCTTGGATTAATATAACTTCCTCTTCGTCTTCCCAATCTTTATATATTTCTTTTGAAGATACACCATAACTAAATGGTACTTCGCGCAGCTTTTGATTTGAGTTTTTCACTAATTGACCTAGCTCTGACTGACAGAATTCAAAAATCTCCAAGCTATTTACAGCTTCCCCTTGCTCTTTCGTTATTAACTCTTTAACAACCATACTATTTATCTGATTTATAATTTCTTCATGAGATGAAACAAATTGATAGTCTAAATTTTGCATAACAGCATGGGTCGCAGTTCCTTTTTCAGCTGAATTCAATTTTTGTTCTGACATAAATTTTGGTCTTTCAAGTGGAAAACCTTTTGTTTTAGTCGCTGTAAATCTTTGACTATATGGATCTTCCTCTTGCAATTTTCTTTTTAATTCAGTAACTGATTGTTTCGGTCGATGTAGAGTTGATTGTCTATGATGATATTGCCAGTTTAATTGGTACTCAAGTTTTTCATAAAGCTCATCATTGTTAATTTGAATCGGTTCCTTTGACTGAAAAGCGTGGAATACTTCGACTTTATTATTTTCTACTTCCTCAGCTTCGAATGATTGAATTGTAGAAGCATCGACAATTGAATAATTCCAACGACACGGGTAAAACTGAATTTCATTTTTTGCATGCCACAAATCATCTTCAAGTCTAATAGCATTACTAGAATCGTGACGAATAATCGAAGGACCAATCCAATCAAGATAGCTTTTAGCTCCACTAATAACGTTTAATGGCAGAAGCCACTCTTTATGATTTTCAATTTCCTTCCAGCTTTCAATCATTTTTTGGGCATCATTTACTTTACCTACTAAAATAAGCTTTTCTCTTGCACGAGTTAATGCAACATAAAGAATTCGTAACTCCTCGGAAATTAACTCTTCATGTTCCTTTCGCTTGATTGTTTCCTTCAAAAGAGTTGAATTAGTTGTACGATACGTAGGGTGAACAAAATTCATACCAAGACCTAATTCTTTTTGTAAAATGAATTTGGCCCTTAAATCTTGCATATTAAATTGCTTTGATGTATTCACGACAAACACTACAGGAAACTCTAATCCCTTACTTTTGTGGATTGTCATCATTTGAACAACATTTTCTTGATCACTTAAAATACGAACCTCATCTAGCTTTTCATCTCTTTCTTGCATACGATCTAAAAATCTTAAAAACTGAAATAGACTTCTATAGTTTGATTCTTCTAATGCTTTTGCACGATCAAATATCGTAATTAAATTCGCTTGCCTTTGTTTACCACCCGGTAACCCTCCGACAAAATCATAGTATGTAGATTCTTTTAAAACCTTCCAAATAAAGATTGAAAGTGTCTCCCTTTTAACAAGTCGTTTCCATTCCTTTATTTGTTCAAAGAAATTTACTAATTTAATTGTAAGCTGTTTATGACGGTTTTCATAATTATTTACATAATCTTGACATGCATCGTAAAAAGAACCATTTTTATGATTAAGTCTAATCATCGTTAATTCCGGTTCTGAAAGTCCAACAATCGGAGAACGTAAGACTGATGCAAGCGGAATATCTTGAATGGTATTATCGATTAGCTTTAATAAATTTATAAAGACGACCACTTCAATTGTTTCAAATAAATCCTTTGATTTCTCTGCATATAGCGGGATACCTAACACTTTACATTCTTCTATATACAAATCAGCATTCGATAATGAACGAGCTAAAATAGCGATATCATTATATTTTACCGGTCGCATTTCTCCAGACTTTTCAGTTACTAAATATTCACTTTCAACTAAATCCTTTATTCTTCTTGCTACGTACCTTGCTTCAATTTGTTCAAGCTTTTCTTCAACAAGATCATCGTCTTCTTGTTCACTATACTCAGGTTCATTTTCTTCTTCATCCGAATTCGTTAATAAGATTAATTCAGCAGCGCAGTCTGAGTATTCAGGATAGCTCGCACCAAGCTTTAGCATCGCATCTTCATCGTACTCAATTCCACCAATTTCTCTTCCCATAATTTGTTGAAAAATAAAATTGGTTGCATCTAATACTTCCGCTCTACTTCTAAAGTTTTTAGATAAATCGATTCTCAAGCCAGTTCTTTCATTTTTCTCTTTTTCATATAAATTGTATTTATTTATAAATAGCTGTGGTTCTGCTAATCGAAAGCGATAAATCGATTGTTTAACATCCCCAACCATAAAAAGATTACCAGAAGCTCCTGTGCCTTTTGTGATTAATCTTAAAATCGATTCTTGTACATAGTTCGTATCTTGGTATTCATCAACTAGCACTTCACTAAATTTTTCTTGGTAAACTCTTGCAACTGAAGAAGGGACTAATAAATCTTTTTCGTTTTTTTCCTTTAAAATTTCAAGTGCATAATGTTCTAAATCATTGAAATCTAAAATTCCATTTTCCATTTTTGCCTGTTTAAATAACACGATAAATCGATTAACAAGACCAATTAACTTTTCAACTAAAGGCTTTAATTCACTTATTTGTTTTAATTGAATGTCAATACTTCGACTAAAATACTTATCTCTTATCTCATCAATCTTCTTTTTAACATCTTTACGGAAATTCGCTACTAATTCCTTTTTCTGTTGATCTCCCTCTGTCTTTTTAATAGTTGGCAATCGATTAAATACTATTTTTTGTAGTCCGACATTTATTTCTTCCCATGATTTTTCTGAAGCATGAAATAAACATTCTAAATTACTATATTCCTCTTTAAACACATCAGCATACTTTATTGGGCCATCAGAACTTTCAATTATATCCAAAGCTTGTTTATATGTGTTTATACAAGCAATCAAATCATCTTGAATAAATTTCTTAAGCTCTTGAATAAATGGAATCTCATCAACCGGTTTACCCTCAATAGTATATTGATGAATGAATGCATTTAAAAACTCACTTGGATTCGGGTTAGAAATTGCATGACGATAGAGCTTTAATATTAATTTTGGTAGATCATTATCATCACGATCACTAGTATATCGATCAACTAAATCAAAGAAGACTAGATTCGTTTCATCACTATATTCTGACTCCATCAACTCTTCTAACACTTCATCCATTAATAATTGAATCTCAATTTCTTCTGCAGTTCGGAAGTTTGGATCTAATTCTACCATATAATAATTTGATCGAATGACTTCAGTACAAAATGAATGAATAGTTGAGATTGAAGCCTTATTTAATAAAGATGCTTGTTTCCTTAAATGTTCAGATTCAGGATTATTTACAAGTTGTTTCTCTAATGCAATCCCGATCCTTTCTTTCATTTCCTGGGCACTTGCTTTTGTAAAAGTAACAACAAGTAATTCATCAACATTTATGGGATTTTCATCACGAATGATTTTTTGGATAATACGTTCAACAAGGACAGCCGTCTTGCCCGAACCAGCGGCAGCGGCTACAAGAATATCGGAGCCTTCGAAATCGATCGCCTTTTGCTGGTCGACTGTCCATGTTGTTTTACTTTGGTTATTTTCTTCTTTACTCATGCTTATTCACCACCTCGATCATTTTTTGTAACGCTTCGCTATCTTCTAAAGGAGGTAGAACACGATATTCATTTCCTTTTACATTCGCATCAAATTGACATACTGATTGGTACGAGCAATATGTACAAGGAATTTTATCCTTTTGCTGATATGGATTTGCTTCTACAAAACCTTTGTATATTTGCTGACCAGCTTCAGTAAATTTTTGCTTTATAAAATCCGTCATCATTGGATATTGTTCAGGCTTTACCGTTTTTGAATATTTCGCCATGTACTCCCCGGTTTTTTTAAGCCTAATCGGTACTATTTTTGAAGAGCTTCCATCTTGAAGTAATGCTTCATCCATTAACGAATTACTTTCTCGATCTTCTAATAGTAATCCATTCATTTTAAACTTTTTAAAGATTTCATCCTGAATTTCATCGAGTTCGATATTATTTTTAACGTTAACAATCGGATTTTGAACATGGAAATAAAGAATACCAGCTGGGTCAGCCTGTTTTCCAAGTAAAGTTGTTGAATTTGCTACAGCTATATCCAAATAAGTTAATAACTGTAAAGCAAGTCCATAGTAAACATCTGAAAGTTTTAATTCCTTTTTCGTCGATTTATAATCCAAAATTCGTAAATAATCGCCTTTTTCACTAGTTGCTTTATCAATTCGGTCAATTCGGCCATTTAAAATCATTCTTCTCTTCCCATCAATCGGAAGTTCATAAGAATTTAACTTTTTACCAATACCAAATGGCACCTCTAAAGCAACAGGAACGAATTTGCCTGCCTGCTCTTGTTGACTTAAAATTGAGGATACTTTCGCAATAACATCCTTCATTTTTTTCTTTAAAAACAGATATCGATTCGTACTTAGCAAAATCTCACGTTGAAACTTTGGAGAGATTTCATCTATTACTTTTGCTGCTAGTTCATCACATTCATTACTTGTTAAACTACTCCAGCTTTTTCCGGCCTGTAAAAGATTCTCTCCAATAATTGTAAGGGCACTATGGAATAATTGACCCATATCAAATGATTCAAACTTATAAATTTCACGTTCTTGAAGCTTAAGACCATATCGTGCAAAATGGGCATATGCGCATTGATGGAAAAGCTCAATTCGTGATACCGACCCACTCAATTCTTCCCCATATAATTCTGTACTTAAATCATCCCCAAGATTTTTCGCAACATTGTTATACATGACACTACTAATCACTTTATACAATTTATCTTTTGAATCAATATTTTCTCTTAAGACATTATAAAGCGTCCACCATAAATCCATATTCGTTTCAGTTTCCCTATTCGACCAAACTTGAAGTTGAGACACTAAATTCGTTAACGCTGTACCATAATTTGTAATAGATTTTAACTGTTCTTCGACGGAACTAAATGTTAAGTCTCCACTTTCGAATTGTTGTTGAATAGTTGGGAAAATCGATTTTATCCTTTGGATCAAACTTGATGGAGCAAGACTTTTCCCATCATCACTTGCTAGTGGATAACTAATGATTAACGCGTGACTAGCTCGATTAATCCCGGTATAGATATTAAAATTTTCTACAAATAATTGATGCTTACTTGTTGGTGCTACTTCTACACCAAACGATTGTAAAAACTCCCGGGCAGTATCGCCTAATAATCCGTCCTCATTAGCCTTCCTTGGAATAACCCCTTCATTTACACCAATGACATAAGCACACTTTACATTTTGTAATCTTGAATGATCGAAATCAGCTATGTTTACTTGATCTAATGATGCAGGGACATTCGCAAATTGCAGTGATTGAAAACCAGTTTGAAGAATTTCAAAAAATGTTTTACGTGACAGTTTTTCTTCTCCTATTAATTCAACGCACTCATCTAAAAGTTGAATAAACCCTTTCCAAACTTGCTCGTGATCTTTTGATTCAATTAAGTTAGATCGATTTTCAGCATCATCCTTTAAACGTTGCAGCTTTCTTGAAATATCCAGTGATTCAACAAATTCATACAATGCTACACACATTTCTTTTACATTTCTTGCTTGCTTTAGACTAGCTTGAAATGTAAGAATTGGCTTTACTAATAAATCTCTTATTGAATTGATTAATGCCTCAAATTCTAACTCTTCGTTTGTTATCCCTCTATCAATACCATCAGTTGAGCGATACTTACGATACTTCCACGGCTCTTGTATCGTCCACCTTTTCCCTTGCTTACCATATGCTATACAGTAATTCTCAAATAACTCGAGCTGTTCTCGATTCTTATCACGATTACTTTCAAATGGATAAACTAATTCCGTTTTATATGCATTGAAAACTGATTCATATCTCCAATTTCTTTGAATGATATCGAAAGTAGCTTGTAAGAACGTAAATAATGGATGTGTTAACATTGAACGCTTTTCTTCTATGAAAATAGGTATTTGATACGCATGGAAAATAGTCGATATCAAATGTGAATAGGAATCTCCATTTCTTAAGAAAATCGCTATATCACGATATCGGTATCCTTGATCACGTACTTTATTCATAATATCTTTTGCAATCCCATTAACTTCAGCCCGTCGATTAGATGCCGACATAATCTTAATCCCACCCGAATCATACGAAGGATTTACAGGTCTGTTATCAAAATTCGTTTCGAAATACTTCAAATCATTTGATTGATTTCTAAAGTTATGATGACAAATAACAGGTTGCTTTATTGATTGCTTTGTATTTAAAGCAATCTCTTTAATTTGTTGATATAGAAGCGCTGGTTTATAAAATAAATATAATTCATGCGGTAAAAAATCATCATATGGCCGATCGATTGTTAGAGAGAAATTTACCTCACTACAATTTTTCATTAGCTCCTCAATTACATTTCGCTCTTGAGGTGCCAAATCATAATATCCATCAATATAAATAATACTGTCTTTAATATAATCACTTTTAGGTAATTCTTGAATCAACAAATTTAAGTAGTCTTCTGAGTCAAGATACTTATCTTTCATATATGTATTAAAGGCATCAAACACTATTTGAATATCATTTATCTTTTGTTGGATAAAAATATGATCCTTTGATGAATTTTGTTCCATTTGTAAAATAACAGAAGATAATTCCTCTGAGGAAACTTGAAAACCTTTAAACTCAGCAATAAGCCCTGTTAGTTCATTATAAAATCCTTGTCGATCAGCTACGTGATGAAAAACTTTCAATTCTTCTTTCTTTTCTTCAATAATCTTTCTTAGAATCATAGAAATTCCAATTTCACCAATATGAATCCGACTGATTCCGCCTGTTTCTTGTAAAACCTTCCAAGCTAATCGAGTAAAACTAAAAACTTGGGAATTAATAATTGCTTTTTTTTCCTGCCTTTTAACTAATTCATATTCCATCTGAAAGGTCATTTGGTCAGGTACAATAAAGATGATATTTTTTGTTTCATTCTTTAATCTATTTGTAATTTCATTTAAAATGTGATGTGTTTTTCCGCTTCCTGCACGTCCTAATATAAATTGAAACATCTTAGAATCCCTCCTTATGTAGTAGAATATTAGTTATTATAAAAAGTGTACCTAATAAGAAAAGCCCCCATAAGGAGCTTATTTGTTAAAATTCGTATTCAAACTTGAAAGTGGCCAATAAAGTAAATCAACCTTCCCTACAATTTTATCAATTTTTACAAATCCAAACAAACGACTGTCATAACTTTTTGGTCGATTGTCCCCCTCAACAAAAACATAACCAGGTGGCACTTTCGTTTTACCAGTCACTTCATTTAAATTAAAATCAGCTGTAAAAGGTGTTCCTTTTATTGAACTCTTGTAATCATCTAGATATGGTTCATTCCATTTTTTATTGTTTATATAAAGCTGATCATCTTTATATTCAATTGAATCTCCAGGTAAACCAATCACTCGTTTAACATAATCTTCATCCTTATTTGCATGAAATACAATGACGTCAAATCTGTTAATATCTCCAATTTCATAGCCAAACTTATTAATAACTAGTAAGTTTCCATCCTTTAAAGTTGGCATCATTGATTCCCCATCAACTACATAGGTAGAAAACAAGAAAGTTCTAACGATAAAAGCAATTGCAATCCCAATAAAAATTGCTTTTCCCCAGTCAAATACTTCTTTTCTAAGCATAAAGATGCTCTCTCCCTTCATGAGTAATATGCTTTATTGCTCATCAGATGATCGAGACACAATCTTTTTCTCTGTTGTTTTTTCTTTGAGGTCCATACGTTTCTCAATCACTTTTCCAACAACCCACAACACGGATATAAATATACCTATGTACAATGCTTTAATCGGATTTTGAAAAACTGAAGTTAAATCTTTCCCTAAATAACTAATCATCGCAATCATCGTAAACTTTCCGAGTACTAATGCGATTAGAAATTGTTTTATTTTAATACGTGACAAACCAGCAACAATATTTATTAAAAAAGATGGTGAAAACGGAAATGCAAACATAATAAAAATCGGACCAAATCCTCTTTTTTCAATCCACCCTATTGATGATTCTACCTTCTTATGCTTACTTACAAATGAAAAAAATCGTTTCTGACCAAATTTTCTAACAACATAGAATAATAAAATGGAACCTAAGCAAGAACCAATCCATGAATATAAAAAACCTAATAAAGGACCAAAAGCTGCTGCATTAGCAAATACAAAAATAACCAAAGGTAACACTGGACAAATTGCTTCAATAAAAGGGATTGAAATTCCAACTAATGGACCATAATCTTTGTACTGTTGAATGAGATGTAAAAAATGTTCTTCTGTAAAAAAAGCCTTTAAGTCAAAAACGTTCATTTAAATATGAATCTCCCCTTAAGCCGTATTTCTAAATAGATATCCTTACTGTTAACATTATCACATATAACTATTTATTCAATAATAATAAATGATTCTAACAAGTATTTTTTGTAATAATTTGACTGATGATCATATAAATATTTTTTTACTAATTTGCTCCTAATAATGCTTAATGTAATTCTAATACACTATTTTTAAAATAGATAAAAAAACTACTTCACTTAATGGAAAAAGGAGATTTTCAATGCGTTGAAATAGGATTTGTTAATTTAATAAGTACTTCTTAGTCTGTTTTTTGTAAGTCTTTCAATGCGTATTTCATTTAATAAACATAGAATTGAAACGCTTAGAAACAACTAAAAGCAGGAACGGTTTTAGTTAGTCCTCCTATCAATTAATTCAAGGTAGTTTTCTTCAAAAACTAATTAAATCTACTCTATTAACTAATAAAATAGTACATTTTAAATTAAAGTGATGCTAGTCCAAACACTCTCTTCTTGTTTTGAATTTAATATATTATCTTTAATAAAAAGGAGAGATAGGAATGTCTAGTAAAAATACTGAATTACTAGTAAATGGTGGATTTGAGTCAGGAGTTTTAGCTCCATGGACAGTTGTATTTGGAACTGCAGCTGTTTCAAATGCAAAACGACAGTTCGAAGGAAACTTTGTAGCAGTTATGGATCCTAATTCGGCTATACGCCAAGTAGTTAGTAAAGGATTAGAAGAAGAAATCGTATACCGATTAACTGGTTCACTCGCTGATGATAATACTACTTCTGGAATAGATTCTCCAGAAAATCCAACAACAGTTGTCACATTACAATTCATAGATAAAAATGGAACTGTTCTACAAACTTTTACAAAAACATTTAATAGATTAACGCTACCTGAAATGAATGAAGGGAACTATAGAGTCTTTAATCTATTGGCACAAGCACCTGAGCATACTAAAGGAGCGATTGTTACAATTACTATAGGCGCTGATGGATTTTTTGGCACAGAAGGAATAATTGTAGATGAATTTTCTCTAATTCAAGAAAATGACGACTAAGGATAAATTGTAAAATGGTATGAATTGTTTGTATTTCATTCCAGTAAAAAAGAATTGTATTTGAGACCCAATTTGCTACTCCATTAAAATCAATTTGGCACAAAAAATTAAGACAGGTTGATATAGATTAATCTTAAGAAGGAAGTCCTATGCCTATATGGAACAGGGCTTTCTAAATTGGTCAAAAACGTATGAATGATCTCCCTTGATCAACTGATATGAACGAAACTGTCAACTCACCATTCCCAATTCCAACAACAATAATATCTTTTGAAACGTCTAAAACAATAATTTTTTGACCATCCTTCATAATACACGGCTCCTTTTGTTTGTAGCTCTACATTTGGTTTTGGTAGACTTTTTTGATTACTACCATTCTTGCCAAGTGCAACCTACGAAAAGCAAAATGGAGCCGTTTCGTTCATTATAACTAATCTGGCATTATGTTGAATTAGAAATAACAAATAATCCTACTTATTAAGAATTTAATGGATTAAATTTCGGAATTTCTCAATACTCTCTTCCTTTACCTAATTTTCAATTAATCACTATAAAAAAACTACTTCACTAATCGTTAAGTAGTCAAAACTTAATCTTTCACATTTATTTTTCGTGTATTGATATTCCTTTTATATATGAAGTAATTTCGTTATCAGGGATTAGTTTATAAGATTTCTGTTGGATATTTTCAGGATTGAGCCGATCCTCATAAATAGCCCTTAAATGTGCAGTTCGGTATAATTGGTTTTCAAATGAGCCTCGGGATATTTCTAATGGAAGTTCAACACCATTCATAAATACAACTACTGATCGATTATATTTACCGCCTCTGAAATTAGCAACATGATTGTAGGAGATCCAAGAACATTCTACTTTTAATGAAGATGAAGTGGGGAAAAAGAAAATTTGATTCATTGAGCTGATCGCTATTGGTGGTTTATGAGTGATGGAAATCATTTGTTTAGTTCCTTCGCGCCTTCCCCGGTAACTACTTCCGAAATAAGCACAGCTTCTTTCAATAATTTCAATCGGTTTCATTAAAACATAAAAATTATCATCTGTTTCATATACCTTTGAAATCACTACTAAATCGACCGTAAATTCTGGAATGATTGCCATTGTTGATTTATTAATCTCGTACTCATTTAATACTTTTACTTGTCCTTTCACATGATTCATCCTTACAACTCCTTCTGTTAGTAGTATTGAAATGTTAAATTTTGTTGGCTATTAGCAGTCTCTCAAACAATTAAAATTAAAGGCCAACAATTAAATTTAACAAGATCAGAAAAAAATTTTTTTAACATGAAGTATAGTAGCAACATTGATGTTAGAGAAATAATATCACAAATCTTTATTTATAAAATCATTTTTTGAATACTTTAACAAAAGTGTCATTGTTTACTAAATTTTAGGAAATAGCCAATAGAAAAACCACCTTTCTCATATTTGAAAAAAGTGGTTTTTTACTAAATTATTTAGATGAAAATTGTTGTTCTTCGGTAGAGCCTTTTAAAGCAGTTGTTGAAGAAGTTCCTCCAGTAATTACTTGAGCTACTTGATCAAAATATCCTGTTCCAACTTCGCGTTGGTGTCTTGTTGCAGTATAGCCATATTTTTCACTTGCAAATTCAGCTTGTTGAAGTTCAGAATATGCTCCCATTCCACGATCTTTGTAGTTTCTAGCTAATTCAAACATGCCAAAGTTTAATGCATGGAAACCAGCAAGGGTAACAAATTGGAATTTATAACCCATTGCTGCAATTTGCTGTTGGAATGTCTCGATTGTTTCGTCATCTAGTTTCTTCTTCCAGTTAAATGAAGGTGAGCAGTTATAAGCTAGTAATTTACCTGGGAATTTTGCATGAATTGCATCTGCAAAACGTTTTGCATCTTCTAAGTTTGGCTCTGACGTCTCACACCAAACTAAGTCTGCATACGGTGCATAAGCAAGCCCACGAGCAATTGCTTGATCTAACCCAGCTTTTGTACGATAAAAGCCTTCTGGTGTTCTTTCACCTGTAATAAATTGTTTGTCGACTGGATCAATATCACTTGTAATTAAGTCTGCTGCATCAGCATCAGTTCTTGCAACAATAAGGGTAGGCACACCCATTACATCCGCTGCTAAACGAGCAGAGATTAAGTTACGAACCGCCGTTTGTGTTGGTAATAATACTTTCCCACCTAAATGGCCACATTTTTTCTCCGAAGACAATTGATCTTCAAAATGTACACCTGCCGCCCCTGCTTCGATCATACTTTTCATTAATTCAAATACATTTAATTGTCCACCGAAGCCAGCCTCTGCATCTGCCATAATCGGTGCGAAGTAGTCGATTTCTTCTCCACCTTCTACATATTGAATTTGATCTGCACGTTGAAAAGCCTGATTAATTCGTTTTACAACTGCAGGTACAGAATTTGCCGGATACAAGCTTTGATCTGGATACATCTGACCTGAAAGATTCGCATCAGCAGCTACTTGCCAACCACTTAAATAAATAGCCTTCAAACCTGCTTTAACTTGTTGAATTGCCTGATTTCCAGTTAATGCTCCTAGTGCATTAACATAGCTTTCTTCGTTTAAAAGCTTCCATAATTTTTCCGCGCCTTTTTTCGCCAATGTGTGTTCAACATCAATTGATCCTCTTAATTTAATGACATCTTCAGCAGTGTATGTTCTTGTAATACCATTCCATCTAGAATCAAGCTCCCAGCTTTCTTGTAATTCAGCAATACGCTTTTCACGATTTTTCGTCATATTCATTTCCTCCTAATATTATAAAAAGTTATATCCTTTTAAAGTCAGAAAGTCAGTAAATTCATCGTTGCTAATTAACTCATCAAATAATTCAATTGCTTCTTTAAATCGTTTTGCTTCGAATTGTTCTTTCCCCATTTCTAGTTGGAGCTTCATCATTTCTTCATTTTTTAATGAATCCACTAATTGTAAAGTTATGTTTGTACCATCCTCTAAAACACCTTTTTCATGACGCACCCATTGCCAAATTTGCGCACGCGAAATTTCAGCAGTGGCAGCATCTTCCATTAAGTTGTATAATGGCACCGCGCCTCGACCACTTATCCATGCCTCAATATATTGGATCGCAACTGTTATATTCGTTCTGAGACCTTGTTCAGTAATAACACCACTAGGAATCTCTAAAAGATCCGCTTCAGTTACATTAACATCCTTACGCTTTCTATGAATCTGGTTAGGTGTAGGCATAAATCGATTAAACTGTTCAAGAGCTACAGCTACTAAACCAGGATGGGCTACCCAGGTTCCATCGTGTCCATCCTTTGCTTCACGCTCTTTATCTTTCCTTACCTTTTCAAACGCAATTTCATTTCTCTCTTTATCATCTTTAATTGGAATTTGTGCTGCCATTCCTCCAATTGCTGGAGCATTTCTACGATGACAAGTTTGAATAACTTTTTGAGAATAAGAACGCATAAAAGGTACTTCCATCGTCACAACAGATCGATCAGGTAAAATAATTGATTTGTCGTATCGCATCATTTTTATAAAGCTAAAAATATAATCCCATCTACCGCAATTAAACCCTGCTGAATGATCCTTTAATTCATAAAGTATTTCATCCATTTCAAATGAAGCAGCAATTGTTTCGATTAATACAGTTGCTTTAATCGTTCCAATAGGTATATTCAATTCATTTTGAGCAAATAAAAAAACATCATTCCATAATCTTGCTTCTAAATAACTTTCCATTTTTGGTAAATAAAAATAAGGTCCTGAGCCGTTTTTAATTGCTTGTTTCGCATTATGAAAGAAATAAAGTCCAAAATCTACTAAACTACCAGACATGTTTTCACCATTTACGGTGATATGTTTTTCTTCTAAGTGCCAGCCTCTTGGTCGAACTAATAGTACAGCTGGCTTCTCTTTTAACTTATATGTTTTTCCATTTGAATGAAGTGAAATTGTTCGATTCACAGCATCTCTTAAATTAACTTGACCCGAAATGATATTTTCCCAAGTTGGAGAAGTAGCATCTTCAAAATCAGCCATGAAAACAAACGCATCAGAGTTCAATGCATTAATAATCATTTTTCGATCAACTGGTCCTGTTATCTCTACTCTTCGATCTTGTAAATCCGCTGGAATAGGTGCAATTGTCCATTCACTTTCCCGAATATGTTTTGTTTCCTCTAAAAATTGGAGCTTCCCCCCATTTTGCAATAAGCGCATTCTTTCTTTTCTGTTTAATAACAGCTGCTGTCTACGTTCATCAAATTTCAGATGTAATTGCTCTAAGAAACTTAATGCTTCAGTCGTAAGAATGTCAGTTGAACCCTCTACATGATTACCTAGAACTTTGATTTTTGAAAGCTCAGTTGTCATATGATCCCTCCATTCAGTTATATAACAGATATTGTTTACTTATGTTATTATATAACAGTATATTCGGATTTGATATTAAATTCTGAAAATATTTTCAAAAGAATTTTCGACAGCTCAACTTTTTAAAGAATAAACGTTATTTCACTTAAATAAAAAACACCCTTAATAGGTGTTTTTAGACGAGTGTCCATCATCTATTTCAAATGGAGGAATAAAAAAAGCTTGTAGATATTGGATAAAACCAATCACTCTACAAGCTAATACATCAGTGAAATTATTTGTTATTTCTTTTTTCAGCCGCCTCTAAATACTTCATTCTTTCCAACATACTCGGATGATCATATCTGAATAATTTTACTAAAAATGGTGGATTTACTTGAGACAAACTGTTTTTGGATAATTTTTGAAACGCTATAATTCCTGCCTCTGAATTATTTGTTAGCTTAACTGCATATAAATCTGCTCTTTTTTCGGCACTTCTTGAAAATGCATTTGATACTGGATCAGAAATGAAGCCCACAATTCCACTAATGATCAAAAATAAGGTTAGGATGACGGCAAATTTTTCGCTTGAATGACTACTCCTACTCTTTGATCGTACATACCTCATTAATAAATGAATAATATACAGACCGACTAAACTACCTGCTAGCATACCAAACATTGATTTATAGATATCTTTGTGGACGTAATGTGACATTTCATGAGCCATAATGAACATAATTTCATCTTCAGTTAGCCCTTTAAGAGTTGTATCCCATAATACAATTCTAGCGTTTTTACCTATACCTGTAACATAGGCATTATAAGTAGTTGTCTTAGTAGACATATTTACTTCATATACCCGATGTGCAGGAATATTTGCTTCTTTCGCAAGTGTAATAATTTTCTTTTCTAAAGTTTTATCTTTTAACGGGTAAAAATCATTATATAATGGATCAATTACTACAGGCTGAATAAATGTTAAGAAAATCGTAAAAGGAATACTTAATAGCCATGCAGTTAACCACCATTTCTTTGGCTGTTTTTTGATTAATAAATACACAACATACATCACAAAAAACATCATGGCAAAATTTATCCAAAAACCAATCATTTCATCCTTCATCCACGCATTAAATGTTTGAACAGACAATCCGTATTTCGTCGATAATTTATATCGATAAAAATCAATTGGAAATGTAACGATATATGTAACGATCGAGACAAAGAAGAAATATAAAAAAACTTGTATGAACTTAAATCTAGTCAACTTAGATAATGAGTTACCTAATCTTTCAATTGAGCCACTTAATAATAAAAGTGATAATACAATCCAATCAATCGGTAAGGTAATAAAGTAAAGAACATTTTTTAATGTGCTATAACTAGAGCTTAAATTAGCTTCTTTATGATTCATAAAAGTATGTGGATCTACAAATGTTCCCTTATATTTTGAAGGTAGGTCGGAAGTTGTAAAAACATAAAAATATAACAGGACTAAAATGATATAAACGAGATAACCAATACAAATGAATTTGGTTAATTTAGATTTGGTTTCTTTCCTCATAAAATCTCCCCCCATTCTATATTATCAACTTTGTCCAATTTTTTAGAACAGCAACCTATTATTTTTGTTAAATACTTTAGTTGAATTAAGATTACTCCTAAATAATGATATAAAAAATAAAACCACGACTAGTAGATCGTAGTTTGGAATTTTTTTCTTTCAATCTCATATATTTTCTTCATTTTTTGCTCTGTTTAAGAAGAAAGACCACATTGATTTATCTGTATCCTCTTCTGGAGTTAATTCGTCCCACTTTTTAATTCCAAATACTTCTTCAAAGTAACTGCAATTAACTATAACTAACTAAAAACTTATTAACTATTATTATTTTATAAATAAGGATTTATACCTCTAAATAATTGAGTACAAATTTCTATCTAAAACTACTGACAATACAGGGCTTCACTATTCTTAAACTAAAAAAGTACAACCTTATTCGGGTTGTACTTCTATTACCTCAATTTATTGTGTAACTGAATCTTTTAAAGCTCTTCTAAGTATTTTACCAGTTGCATTTTTTGGTAGCTCTGGAATGAATTCTATTGATCTTGGTACTTTATATTTGGCTAAGTGTGCCTTGCAATATTCAGCCAAAGTTTCCACACTTAATGAAGGATTTTTTGAAACAACATAAGCTTTTACACTTTCTCCAAAGTTTTCATCTGGTAACCCGATCACCGCACATTCAACAACATCTGGATGATTATATATTACCTCTTCTACCTCACGAGGGTATACATTATAGCCGCCAACAAGAATCAATTCTTTTTTACGATCGACAATATAGAAATAACCATCTTCGTCTTTTCTTGCTAAGTCACCAGTATATAACCAACCATCACGAATCGTCATTGCTGTTTCTTCTGGCATATTATAATAGCCCTTCATAATATTAGGCCCGCGGGCAATTAATTCACCTACTACACCTACTGGAACTTCTTCACCAAGTTCATTCACTACTTTATTTTCTACATTGCTAATATTTGTTCCAATTGACCCTGGTTTTCTTGGACGGTCTAATGGATTAAAAGTCGTTACTGGTGAAGCTTCTGACAATCCATAGCCTTCCGAAATAATTACGTTAAATTTCTTCTCAAAATTCTCTAAAAGTGCAACTGGCAATGATGAACCACCCGAAATGCAAAGTCGGATTGATTCAAAGTCTTCAGTCTTACCTTCAGGGTATTGATATAAGAAATTATACATTGTAGGCACACCTGCAAATACAGTTGCTTTGTATGTACGAATAATATCAAATATTTCTTTTGGGCTAAATTTAGGCACTAAAATAACAGTAGCTCCATACATTAAAGGTGCATTTAAAGCTACCGTTAAACAAAATACATGGAAAGCAGGTAAGGTTGCAATTACCTTTTCTGTACTTGAAAAGCCTAAGAAGTGTCCAGCATCCATGGCATTTGAATATAGGTTTTTATGCGTTAACATAGCTCCTTTTGGTTTTCCTGTTGTACCAGAAGTATATAAAATGACTGCTAAATCATCATCATGTAATTTAGGTCCTTTGAAATCTAGATTTCCAAGTCCAACTACATTTGTAAACGATTTCAATTTATTGTTCTCAAATTCATAAGGATTTTCTTGTTTTGTTTCACAAATAATGAAGTGTTCAATATTAGGAAGAATCGGTGAAGCTTTTTCTACTAGTGGAAGAAATAAGTCTAAGGTGATTACTGCTTTTGCGTCGCCGTTTGTTAATATGTATACTAATTCATCTGGTGCATATAGAGGATTTACCGGTATGACAGCCGCTCCAACCTTCAACGCACCGTATAGCGCTATAATAAAATGGGGAGAATTACCAACAACTAGGGCTACTTTATCTCCCTTTTCAATCCCTAGTTTTGAGAGGCCACTGGCAAATTTCGTAATATAAGTTTCTAGTGTTGAGTATGAAAATGTTTGCCCTTCAAAGATAATAGCAGAATGTTCTGGATGTCCCAAAGCTGATTGTGACAGTGTTTCAACTAAATTCAAGAAAAATTACCCCCTTTTAAATATAAAAATTTAAAATATTCTAAATATATTATATTGCTAGAAAACAATTCTGACAAGTGAGAAAACTAGCACTTTTTAGACTTCTAATTTTTTCTGCAAACAAAAAAAGAGTAGTTCCCTACTCTTTTTTTAAAATAATAAACTCATAAATTCTTCTTTCGTTACATTACCAAAATAATGGGTAAAATTAACACCATTTAGCTTATTTTCAATCTCTTGTTGATCAAATTTACTGCCAATCAAAAGCTGTTCTATATCAGAGACATCGCCCACCCCAAAGAAATCACCATAAATTTTAACATTCTCAATGAATCCTTTGTTTACATCTAAACGAAGATCAATTGAACCAGCTGTAAATCTTTTACTTTGTTGTATATTACATTTAGGAGATTTTCCAAAATTCCAATCCCAATTTCGGTATCTACTTTCAGCGAGTTCTTGAATATTTTTTAGATCCTCATCTGTCCATTCGTATCGTTCTATTTTCCCATGTTCTTTAAAAATAGATTGTAAAATTAAATCTTTGAATTCTAGGATTGTTAAATCGTCTTTTAAAAACTCCTTAATGTTGGCAACTCTACTTCGGACTGATTTAATTCCTTTCGATTGAATTTTTTCCAGTTTTACATTTAATGCATTAACAACTTCATCTATATCACTATCAAATAACAATGTACCATGGCTAAACATTCTACCTTTTGTTGAAAATTGTGCATTACCCGAAATTTTTCTACCTTCTGCTAAAATATCATTTCTTCCACTTAGTTCAGCATTCACACCGAGTTCTCTTAATGCCTCAATCACTGGCTCGGTAAACTTTCTAAAATTATGAAAGCTGTCACCGTCATCTTTTGTAATAAAACTAAAGTTAAGATTCCCTAAATCATGGTATACCGCTCCACCGCCAGATAATCTTCGAACGACATGGATATGATGATCATTTACATATGATGCATTAATCTCCTCGGCAGTATTTTGATTTTTACCAATAATAATTGATGGTTCATTAATATAAAATAAAAAATATGTATTTTCAGGATTTAGATTTTTTAGCGCATATTCTTCCATCGCTAAATTTAATGTTGGATCTGTTATCCCCCTATTATCTAAAAATAGCATACGTATCCTCCTATCACTTCGATTTCCATTCAAATCCTGTATAAGCTAAATGAACAAGTCCATTATAATACTTTCTGGCTTCACTTAATAAGTTTTTTGTATCTCCCTTATGCGGAAGATGTGATAATAATAGTTCTTTTACATTTGCTTCATTTGCAATTGTTGCTGCATCTTTGCTGCTCATATGCCCCACTTTAGATCCATCTTGGTTTTCATACATATTACAGTCACTTATCAGTAAATCCGCATTGGAAGAAAACGGTATGAAGTCCTCAGTATAGCTTGAATCAGCTGTATAGACTACCGAGTGGGTTGCCGTTTCAATTCGCATAGCAAAGCAATCTACCGGGTGAACTGTTTTCATAACACGAATAGTAAATGGTCCTAGGTTGAGGCCATCATTCGGATCATATTCATATCCTTTTGTTACTTCTTTATATGTTAAGGAATTAAATTTTGCATGATCAAAATGATGTCCGTATATAGGTAAAGGAAACTGATCCACTCCATCGTTTACAAGTTTGAAGTATTGTAGTACGCCTATATCTGCAATATGATCATGATGATAATGTGATAGGATTACAGCATTTAAGTTATTAGGATCTATGTAATTTTGTAATGTAGCTAATGCACCTGAACCACAATCAACCAATAGATTAAAATTTTTTGATTTAAATAAATAACTTGAAGTTGCCTCACCTTTCCCTGGGTAGCCGCCCCAATATCCAATAACGGTCACTTTCATAAAACAAACACACTCCTTTGTCCTTATTATTTCTATGAAATTTTAAATTTATAAGCTTGTCCTTACTGTTTAACAAAAATAGGCATTTAAATTATTTTTTAAAAATTGTACTAATACAGATTGACACAAAATACGTTGTAGTAATACAATACTAATAAGTTAACTAAAGGAGAGGGTAATATGCTAGTAAAAATGTCCGAATTTTTAAAACGATTACCAAAAAAATTATGTAAACACTGTAATTCGACGATTGAAGAACAACACGACTGCTACAGTAACACTTGCTCCAATTGCTTAAAAGATAGTTTTTAAGTTCCGCTTTATTAAACAGATTATTAATACAGAGACAAAATAAAAAGAGCAACCAAAAAAGTATCAATCTACTTTTTTGGTTGCTCTAATCTTTATTACATTTTTTAAAAGTCTTAATAATTTCGAACTGCTTGTTTTTCATGTTCGAACAAGTATTCAATTGTATCTGAAACTGCTTTTTCACCTTGATCTATGCAGTCAGGTAAGCCGGACCCATAAAAAGAGCAACCGATTACCGATACACCAGGCATTTCTTTTTGTAAATATTGTTCCATATTTCTCGTACGCTCTTTATGATTAATCGTATATTGAGGCATAGCATCTTTCCATCTGGAAACAATATAAAACTCTGGTTTTTCAGTTATATCCATCGTCTTTCTTAAATCTTCTAATACAATTTCAACAAGTTCTTCATCCGTTTTATCGACTATTTCTTTATTGTAAGGTCGTCCAACGTAACAACGTAAAAGAACTTTACCCTTTGGGCAAGCATGTGCCCACTTTTTATGAGTCCATGTACACGCTGTTATATTATAATCATTGTTTCGTGAAACAACAAAGCCTGTACCATCTATATCCTTCTTAATCGCATGCTCTGGAAAAGCAAGTGCAACATTGGCAACTGATGTTGAAGGTACTTTTTTGAAAGGCTCAAATACAGGTTTATCGTTAAATAATTGTGGAATGAAACGATGAGGTACAGTAACGATAATTGAATCTGATTCAATCTTTTCATTATTGCTAAGTACAATCTCATATTTTTTTCCAATTTTATTTATATTAACTACTTGTACGCCTTTTAAAACTTCTTCTGGATCTAACTCTTCTTCAATTCGTTCAACGATTGTTTGAAGGCCTGTACTTACAGTCTGGAAAATACCTTTTCTCGGACCTTTTGATTTCTTTGCAGGCATCTCTTTTTTCATACCTAAAACAATACTTTGATGTTTTTGTTCAATTTGGAAGAATTGAGGAAATGTCGCCATTAAACTCATTTGGTCAATATCGCCTGAATAAATCCCTGATAAAAGGGGCTCAATTAGATTCTCAACTACTTCATTCCCAAGTCTTCTTCTAAAAAATTTACCTAATGACATATCTCCTTGGACATGTGTTTTTGGTAAAACAAAATCTAATCCCGCACGAATTTTCCCTGCTGGTGAAAATAGACCTGAAAAAATAAATGGTTTAATTTGTGTAGGAATCCCCATGTTTGAACCTTCTGGCATACCGTGTAATTTATTATGAGCTAATACATAAGATTTTCCAGAGGAGTTAAATACGATTTGATCTTGAATACCTAGGTTTTCAGCTAATCGATAGGCACTTCTTTTCCTTGCCAAAAATGAATCAGGACCACGCTCAATTACAAATCCATCTTTTCTAACTGTTTGGATTTTTCCTCCAAGCCTTGATGAACCTTCAATTAATTGAATATCAATCGGAAGATTATTTTTTAATTTTTCTTGTTTTAAATAGTAGGCAGATGTCAATCCAGTAATACCGCCACCAATAATGACAACCTTCTTATTCACTTCTTTACCTCCTATTTCAAAACCATATTATTGTTCGTTTAATTTTCTTAATACAACTGTACTAAGTCCACTAATAAATAATGGATCCGTATTTGGCATCGGTGGACGAACATATGCTTTTTGAATTTCTTCGGTTACTTGTTTACATTCTATATCGTTATCATAAAGTACTTCTAAATGTTCACTTACAAATCCTAATGGTAAATAGACGTACGTTTCAAAATCATAATTTTCATCCAACTCACGTGTTAAATCTTGGACATCTGGTCCTAGCCAAGGCTCTGGTGTATTACCAGCACTTTGCCAACCTAGAAAATAATGACGAATATCTGATTGCTGTACTACTAACTCGGCAGTTTCTTTAAGTTGCTCTGGGTATGGATCTCCAAAGTTAAGAATTTTTTCAGGTAAACTATGTGCTGAAAAAATAAATGCCGTTTTCACACGTTGCTCTTCATTCATTGGTTCAAGAATTGCTTCTACCTCACGAACCCAATATTGAATAAATCGTTCTTCCTTATACCAATCATCTACATGGATAATCTTTGGTCCGTCAATTTTTTCTGAATGATTTGTAGCACGTTCGTTATACGATTTAACACTAAACGTAGAATAATGTGGTGCAAGTACGATACTAACTGCTTTTGTTATACCGTCTTTTTTCATTTCATCTACTGCATCTTCAATGAATGGTTCGATATGTTTCAGTCCGATGTACATTTTGAATTCTACTTTGTCTTGGATCTTATTTAAATCTTCTTCTAATGCTTTTGCTTGGTCAATTGTTATTTTTGCTAAAGGAGAGATTCCCCCAATTGCACGATATCGTTCTGTCAATTCTTCTAGCGCTTCTTGGCTCGGCTTTCTACCTCTACGAATATCTGTATAATAACGCTCAATATCTGATTCTTTGTATGGCGTGCCGTAAGCCATAACTAATAAACCGATTTTTTCTTTCATGTCATCACCATAGTCCTTTTAAATTAAGCTTTAACCCTTGATGAATACTCATGTACAAAACTTGTTAAACGTTTAAGAGTATCAGGATTTACTTCAGGGAATACCCCATGACCTAAGTTGAAAATATGACCTGGATTTGCCATACCCTCATCTAATATTTCCTTTGCACGTTTCTCAATAACTTCCCATGGTGCTAATAAAAACGAAGGATCTAAATTCCCTTGAAGTGTTTTCGTAATGCCTAAAGAGCGAGCTTCAGTAATAGAAGTTCTCCAATCTAAACCAATTACATCTACAGGTAGTTCATTCCATTCATGAATTAAATGACTTGCTCCAATTCCAAACATAGTCGTTGGAATATGATCTGCTTTAAGTGCTGTAAAAATTTTATCCATGCATGGTTTAATATAAATGCGATAATCAGTAGCATTCAAAGCACCAACCCATGAATCAAATAATTGAATTGCACTTGCCCCTGCTTTTACTTGAGCCTTTACGTATTTAATTGTCATGTCTGCTAAATGATCCATTAAAGCAAACCATGCTTCTGGCTCTGCATACATAAATGATTTTGTTTTATTATAGCTTCTTGATGGTCTTCCTTCGATCATATAGCTAGCAACTGTAAAAGGTGCACCCGCGAATCCAATTAATGGAACAGAAAGAACCTCTGTTGTTAATAATTTAATCGTCTCATAGATATAAGGTAATTGCTCTTCTGGATGAATATCAGTTAACTTTTTTACATCTGCTAAAGAACGAATAGGATTGCTTATTACCGGTCCTACTCCTGATTGAATTTCTACGTCTACTCCAATTGCAGGAAGTGGAGACATAATATCTTTATATAAAATAGCTGCATCAACATTATATTGATCCACTGGAAGCGCTGTTACGTAAGCGCATAATTCAGGTTGATGAGTAATTTCAAATAAAGAATATTTTTCTTTTATTTTTCGGTATTCTGGCTGAGAACGCCCTGCTTGTCTCATATACCAAACCGGTGTATGCGTTACTTCTTCTCCCTTAATCGCTTTAAGAAATGTATCGTTAAAATCTTTTTTCATCCTTCAAAGTCTCCCTTTCACTTTTCCAAACTCTACTATTAAATATACTGATTGAACCATTAATTGTATAGAAAACTCGAATTTTGACACATAATGTTCACTGATTTTACATTTTTTCTCAATTAATAGGTCTATTTTACTACCAGACTTTTCCCATTAAAAATTATATCAAAATATGTCTAAAATATCGAATCAATAATCTTTATTTAATACTACTTTTTATAAAATAAAGTAGTTTAATCATTCTTTTTTTTATGTTCGATTTGATCTCATAGTTCAATCTACTTAATCTCTTTACGATTATTTTTTAAGAGATACAGTTTTTTTATAAATAGTTTTAATAAGGAAATAAAAAACTCCCCTTCAAATCATGTGATAAGAAGGAGAGCCTTAAAATGTCTATTCCTTATTTCTTATGTTAGGTTTGACAAGTTTAGACCTCTGACCTTCTTCTTTTGTTTGAGGATTGTACGGTACTACATAATAAGAAGGTACATTAAATACATTTACGAAGGAATCTTTGTACTCATCTAAACCAGTAACAGTATCTATTAATTTCTCTTTTCCATTCTTCACTCGATAGATTCGATATTGTTGTCTGTGGTCAGTTGGTGCATTCCAATTAATGACAACCGTGAATAATCCAAATGGAGAGAAAGATACTTTTGATTGAACATTAGAAATAGGCTCTAAATTTATCGGTGATTCTAAATCGTCGATATTTTTTGGCTTTTTAAATTTTGTAGATGGTTCTCTTCCTGCTTCACTTAAAATCTTTTTGAATAATATAGTTGGATAGGTACTACCATTTCTTAAGTAATGTTTTGAATCTGTTTTATCATATCCCATCCAAATTGCCCCTACAACGTCTGGTGTATAGCCTACAAACCAAGCATCTTTGTTTCCGTTTGTTTGGCCAGGTATATTCGTAGATCCCGTTTTACCAGCTAAATCGCCATTAAAACTTCCTCTACTAGCTGTCCCTTCATTTACAACACCTTTTAGCATTTTCGTCATATACCAAGAGGTTTGTGATGAAAACACTTTATATTCCTTAATTTTCACTTCGGCAACTAATTCATTATTTCGATCATAAATCGCATTAATAACGAAAGGCTCTAATGCATCTCCATCATGATCAAAAGCGCTATAAGCTTTTACTAGCTCTAATGGTGTTAAACCAATCTTAAGTCCCCCAAGCGCCATACTTAAACCTTGATCAGGAATACTCAAATCCATTTTTTCTAGATATTCTTTTGCTTGATCAATTCCAATATCATTTAATAACCATACTGCTGGTACATTCGCTGACTCTATTAATGCATTAAACATCGAAATTGTCTTCGTATAAACTCCATTATAATTTTTTGGTTTATAGTCTCCTAATGCACTTTGCTCATTAGGTAATAAAGAATACGGATTGTAATTTCCAGTTTCAAGTGCTGGTGAATAAACAAGTAAAGGCTTCATTGTTGAACCAGGTTGTCTTTTCACGTTAATTCGATTTAGTCCTTGAAAATAGTAATTTCTACCTCCAATTGCCGCCTCAACACCACCAGTTTCCGAGTTTATTAATACGAAGGCACCTTCAGCATTTTGATCAGTTCCCGGAAAATAGTTTCCATTTTTAAAATACTTATAGGCGGTTAATTGTGTTTTTTTATGGATTGGAACGACAACTTTGTATCCACCATTTAAAAGTTGGTCATAAGAAATGCCGTATTTCTCTTTTGCTTCCTTTATAACCATATCTATGTATGTAGCATATCCATTTTCAAATTTTTGTTCTGTAATATGTAATACTGTTGGTTTGCTTTTAGCTTTCTCATATTCTGATTCAGTTATATAATGAGTATCTAGCATTTTATATAAAACAAGATTCCTACGTTCTAAAGATCTCACCGGTTGTGTGATTGGATCATAATGTGACGGAGCTTTTAATAAGGCTGCTAGAGATGCACTTTCTTCAATCGTCAAATTTTTAACATCTTTCCCGAAATAATATTTTGCAGCCCCGCCAATGCCATATACACCGTGACCGAAATAAACTTGGTTTAAATACATTTCTAGAATTTGATCTTTTGTATACTTTCTTTCTAGATTAATTGCTATAATGACTTCCTTTGTTTTTCTCATAAATGTTTTGTCGTGCGTCAAAAAAACATTCTTTGCAAGTTGTTGAGTAAGTGTACTCGCTCCTTGTACTTTACTAAATGCTTTTATATCATTTACTATAGCCCGAAAGATTGATTGAGTATCAATTCCATGGTGCTTATAGAAACGTTCATCTTCAATTGAAACAAAAGCTTGTTTAGTATAATTAGGTATATCATTAATTGAAACGATTTGATGATTTTCATTATATAGCTTTGATATAAAATTCCCCTCTAAATCTACCATTTCAGATGATGAATGGATGACTAACTTATCTTCATCTATAACATAATTACCTAAGAAAACGATTAGTAAAAATCCAACAAAGCTAATTAACAGGACACTTATCAGTCCTATTGCTAAAAATCCCCACTTTTTCAATTATTTCACCTTCATTTCTCTTACCTTCTAACAAATAGTATATCCATTTATTCCCACGAATAAGTCATTATTTCCTAATTTTCGATGGATATTTCCTTGGAAATACATTTTTCGTCATTTCTTAATGGAAGATATTTTGAAGGATATCAATTACATTTCTTGAATAGGTTATATAGATAGTATGTAGGAGGGTGAAATAATGTCAGATTTATTTTCTTTATTAGATTCATATTATCCGGAGATGGTATCGACACGTAGATACTTACATGAAAATCCTGAGCTTTCATTTAAAGAGTACGAGACAGCAAAATTCATTCAAAACTTTTATCAACAATTAAATATTCCATTCAAATCAAATGTCGGTGGAAATGGTGTTGTTGCTACAATCCATGGTCGAAACCCTGGAAAAACAATCGCCTTACGAGCTGATTTTGATGCATTGCCTATTCAAGATGAGAAAAATGTTCCTTATTCCTCAAAAGTACCTGGCGTTATGCATGCATGTGGTCATGATGGTCATACTGCTACACTTCTATATTTAGCAAAGGCACTTCATGAGCAAAAAGATTCATGGGACGGTAAAATTGTGTTACTTCACCAACATGCAGAAGAATATGCACCAGGTGGAGCAATTTCGATGATCGCTGATGGCTGTTTAGACGGTGTTGATGAGGTTTATGGAACCCATTTGTGGGCAATTGAAGAATTAGGAACGATTGGTTATCGAAAGGGCCCAATTATGGCAGCTGCTGATCGTTTTTCAATCACAATCCAGGGGCAAGGCGGTCATGGTGCAGAACCCCATCGAACAAAAGACAGTATTGTGATTGCTAGTCAACTAGTTATGGCACTTCAACAAGTCGTTAGTCGAGAAACAAATCCAATTGATACTGTAGTCTTATCAATCGGAAGTTTCGAAGCAAAAAATGCTTTTAATGTTATCGCCGATCGAGCAACTTTAATCGGAACGGTTCGTACGTTCAAAAAGGAAACACAAGAGAAAGTAAAAAAACAAATAGCTAGAATCATAAAAGGCATTTGTCTAGCAAATGATGTTACATACGAATATAAATACGATGATGGATATCCTCCAGTAGTAAATCATGAAAAAGAAACTGACTTATTAGTTAAAGTAGCCGAATCAATTGATGAAGTTAGGCAATTAAAAGAAATGGACCCTAAAATGGGCGGAGAAGATTTCGCATACTACTTACAAAAAGTACCAGGAACTTTCTTCTTCACAGGAGCTAAACCGCCTCACGTTACAGAAGCATATCCTCATCACCATCCAAAATTTGATTTTGACGAAAAAGCTATGCTAATTGCAGCAAAAACACTTGGCTCTGTGACATTAGCTTCATTAAAACAATCACAAACATTAGTTGAACAAAAATAAGAAAAAGGAGAACTTTATAGGTTCTCCTTTTCAGAGTGTTGAAAAATGATTTTGTCAACTACGCCAATTTTTGGTTGATTTCCACTAAAACCTGTCATGAGTAAGGAACTTTCTAATATTTGCTGGTTTACTTCCTCATGAACCTATTATGAGGAAGTATCTTTCTATTTTTCGCTAGTTTACTTCCTCATGAACCTGTTATGAGGAAGTATCTTTCTATTTTTCGCTTGTTTACTTCCTCATGAACCTGTTATGAGGAAGTATCTTTCTATTTTTCGCTTGTTTACTTCCTCATGAACCTGTTATGAGGAAGTATCTTTCTATTTTTCGCTAGTTTACTTCCTCATAAACCTGTTATGAGGAAGTATCTTCTATTTTTCGCTAGTTTACTTCCTCATGAACCTGTTATGAGGAAGTATCTTCTATTTTTCTCTAGTTTACTTCCTCATGAACCTATTATGAGGAAGTATCTTCTATTTTTGGCTAGTTTACTTCCTCATGAACCGTAGCCCTACTAAATTAAAAGACCGTCAAATTAAAAACGCAAGAATGCTGTTAAATCAACATTCTTGCGTTATGTTTTTTAATTTCAAAGCTGAAATGAGGCAGCCTCTTTTAGTATGTAACTCATTAGAAAAGATCCTTCTTCTTCATATACCTTAATCGATAAGCATTTTTAGCCGTTTCACCTAATTGTTCAAGAAGTTGATAATTTACATATGCTCCAACCGGTGCTCCAATGATGGGTACTAATTGTAGTAGTTTTGCTAAATCAATATGATCTCGATATTCCAGTTGTAATTGCTCCCAATTGACTTGGGGATTTTCATCTACTTTCTCTTCCCACTTTTCAATTACTTGAAATACTTTTTTCCGATGACTATCACTTGAAAAAGCCAACTGAAAAATATACAGCATGAATTGACGTTCTAGTTCATCTTTAGGCGAGTAACCATATATTTTTGCTGCCTCAACTAAAAACCTAATTTTTATTCCTAGTAGTAACGGAAAATCGGCAAGGCCGAGTAATATTCCACCCGCTCCTGTACCAGCACCTTCTACAGCTGAAATCTTCTTGTACTCGTTTAATTTTTTATCTAAGATTAAATCTCTTTCTCTAAGTGTTAATGTTTCGTACTCTTCACCACTACCGTTAAAAACAGTAGAACCTCCCATAAATAAAACCATCATATTTTTAACGGTTTTTGTAAGCAGTTCTTTAATTTGTTCTGGTAACAACGATTGAAGCTTTAATTGAACTTTTTTTGCAGATGCTTGAAAAATATTTGAATCGGACATTACTTTTTGTTTCCATCTAGATAGTTCGTACTGAATACGAAGTTCATAAGAATCCATTTTGTCCACCCTTTACAATTTTTGTGGCTTACTTAACCTCTTATGCACATAAAATTTAATTAACCACATTGAAAATAAAGTATACACAACGATTGCAATAATAAAGTTTAAAATTGATAAGCCCTTTATTAGACAAATAATACTAAAAACTAAACTACACATTATCAGTAGTATATACAAAAGTGTCGAAATAGATTTTTTATTTTCTTCATTTGTATAAGGATAAATTTTCCACAACAAATGATAATTATACTGTTTTAAAATTGACATATTCTGAAGAGAAATTACGTAAAGAAATAAAATGCCGATCAATATTTTCCCGATTGTAGTTGGCACTAAATAAACTACGAACCCACCTACGAAAAGTTGTCTTAAAAACATACTTAAATAGTTACCATTCCTGATAAATGTACGAACTAGTAAATAATTCGCAGCATTTCTCATTTTAAATTGATGTATGATTGGATCTGCCCATTTTCTTCTCTTAACTTGTTGTTGAATAGACGGTACATCAGTAAACATATTCGCAAATCGATAATAAGTAGCTAATCTTGAAGTATCAAGTTTAACATTTCTTTCCCATTGCACTCTTTTATTTTTACTACCTATTTGAATAGATAATGCATAAACAGCTAAAATTACGATCATCATTACAAGGAAAAAACTGCTCCATTTACTTAATAAACCATAAATAAATAAGAATGTACCTAAAAACCTTAAAGAATAATCAAAAACTCGGTTTAATACACCATTATTTGTAAGATGTAAAAATGAAACAAAGAGGTTGTATCCTTTTAATAAGAAAATTATTACCATAAAGACAATAAAACTTGTTGTTTGTCCTAGTGTAAATTTCTTATAAATTGGATAAATCACACCTAACATCATTACCATTAAATAAACTTGAACGATGTACGTAATGAAAAAGGAACGGACAAAGTAACTTTTCATCTTTTTTTCTAAAGGTAATAAATAATGTAAATCAGGTTCTTTAAAAAAAGTAGTTACTTGACCTATTACAACAAGAAAACTAAAAAGAATAGCGATTAGTAAAATAACAGGAAAATCTGGAGAAATTGTTTTTAGCATTTGTTGATAATAATATGCTCCTCCTCCAAATCCAAAAACAATCACAAATTTTATATGATCATTAAAAATATAACGACCATATTTACTCATTTCTTTTATAAAACTCCTAAACCGTGCTAACCATAATTCTTTTATCGTACTCATATTTCTTTTTCCTTCGTCGCAAAAATATAAATTTCATCCAATGAAGCATTTGGCATATTATATTGTGTTTGTAATTCGTTTAATGTACCTTTTGCAATAATGATTCCTTCATGCAAAATAATAAATGAATCACAATAAATTTGAGCAGTCGATAAAATATGAGTAGACATTAAGATGCCTGCTCCCTTTTGCTTTTCATTGTTCAAAATCTCAAGTAAATCATTTATCGCAATTGGATCAAGCCCTAAAAAAGGTTCATCTATTATGTATAACTGTGGTTGGACGATAAGGGAACAAATGATCATGACTTTTTGTTTCATCCCTTTTGAGAATGTCGAAGGGAAATAGTTCTTTTTATCATATAATCTAAATGTTTTTAATAGTTCTTCACTACGTTTTTTTAAATCTTTATCAGGAATATTATATGCCAATGCTGTAATTTCAAGATGTTCCTGTAGAGTTAATTCATCATAAATCATCGGTGTTTCAGGAACATACGATATGCTAGCACGATATGCAGTTGGATCTTTATCAAATGATTCACCATTAATTAATATGTCACCTTTTGATGGCTTCAAAAGTCCTAAAATATGTTTTATTGTCGTACTCTTACCAGCACCATTTAACCCGATTAACCCAACTAGCTCATTCCTATTTATCGTAAATGAGACATCTTTAATAACAGGCTGTCTTGTGTATCCACCTGTGACATCTTTTACATGCAATAAAGTCATTCTCTACAAATCCTTTCAAATGTACTTTTCTTTTATATTTTATTGTATCAAATAATAATCTTAACTGCCTTATTATCATATTTATCGAATACTAAAAAAAAATCCTTCTTTTTTTGAATACTATTTTAGGTTAAGGGTATTATAATTCTTGAAGGGAAAGCAACACACTTTCTTAATTCAAAATTTGAAATGAGGTGTGTGTTAAAGGAAATTTAATTTGCGTTCAAACCTAAGTCAGATCATTGTTTAAGTGAAATGAGGTATCTTCAAAGATTAACATCGTTGTCATATACAGCAATGTAAAAATCTTAGGAGATGGTGCGCTTGAACAGGTTCTATAAAAACAAAGGTCATTAGTATACCAATTTGTAAATGAGGTGTCTCGAGCAGAACATATAATTTATTTATAGGTGTACCAATTTATTGAACAATTAAGCAAATGAGGTGTCTGTTAAAGACAATTTAACTTATTAACCTAATATCATTTCTAAAATCTTTCCCCTTCATCAAGGAGCAACTACTGGTTGCTCCTTGTTTATGTTGTTGAGAAGTAATTAAATTACCAAATACGCAGTAAGATGATGTTAATTTCAACTAATTTTTAAGATTATCCTTGATTTGTTTGTTAAGTGACACATGTTTTCCCTCCCCTTATCTCCTCTGACCATAATATTGAGTTTATTTATTACTTCCTATGGTTAGATCTTAACTCTCTTCCTATTTAATCTCTTGGTCGTTCTCCATTGCTTTTTAAAATTTCTTATTGTTTTTGCATACTTTCTTACATACAGGGCATCATAATTCTTGAAGGGAAAGCAACACCACTTTTTGAGTTCTAAATTTGAAATGAGGTGTCTGTTAAAGGTAATTTAATTTGCGTTCAAACCTATGTAAGGTAATTCGTTGAAGTTAAATATCTCCATAGATAAAACATCGTTGTATAAACAGCAGTGAAAACATCAAAGGGGATGGTTATCTTGAACATGATTACTTAAAAACAAAGGTTTTAGTATACCAATTTGTAAATGAGGTGTCTCGACCAGAGCATATAAATTTCTTAAAAGGTGTACCAATTCATTGAACATTTAAGCAAATGAGGTGTCTATCAAAGACAATTTATAATTACATTTTTAAATCTTTCTCCTTCATCAAGAAGCAACATAGGTTGCTTCTTGTTTATTTTTCCCGGACCCTATTTCCACTTTAACCTTTGCCTATGTTAAAATAAGGAAAAAAGTGAAAGGAAGTATAAAAAATGGCACATGACGCTAATTGTATTTTCTGCAAAATTGTTGAAGGTAGCATTCCAGCTTCAAAAGTATACGAGGATGATGATGTTTTAGCTTTTTTAGATTTAAGTCAAGTTACAAAAGGTCACACTTTAGTCATTCCAAAGGATCATGTTGAAAACATATTCGAAATGAGTGAAGAGACAGCTAGTACATACTTCCGAAAAGTACCTCTCATTGCTAATGCAATAAAAGAAACTTTCAATGTTCAAGGTGTAAATATTTTAAATAATAGTGGTGAAGTTTCAGGTCAAACTGTATTCCATTATCATATGCATATTTTACCACGATACGGAAATAATGATGGCTTTGATGTAAAATGGCTTTCAAACCAAAATCAATACACAAATGAAATGCTTCAAGAAATTGCAAAATCTATCGAAAATAACATTATTAAGAAATAATAAAATGATACTATTTAAAAACAAAAACAGGAGAGTTATTATCTCCTGTTTTTGTTTTTTTTATGTGAACCCCATCTAATTTCAGCATTTAATACTATATTTTTATAGAGTTATATTATATATTTACTATATTACCAATAATATTTTATAGACAATCACTCTATAGTTTCGCTAAAATTATTATATAAACATAACTTTTATATCCCATAACATTTAATTATAATATAAAAATGTAGAATTTTATCAACTACTTTGTGAAAATTTTTAAAAATTCTAACTAAAAGTTCTTTATTTCTTCACATATTATTGGCATAATAATAAATAGATAGTTAAATAGAAAAGAAGGTGAATTGATGAAAACTGAACAAAAATTATATACAATGAAAGAAGCTTTGATTTTTAGTCAAAGAATTGCCCAAATTTCTAAAGCTTTATGGAAGTCAGTTGAAAAGGACTGGCAGCAATGGATTAAGCCCTATGATTTAAATATCAATGAACATCATATTTTAATGATCGCCTTCCACTTAAAGGGTGCGTCTATTTCTGAAATTGCTAAATTTGGTGTAATGCACGTTTCGACTGCTTTTAACTTCTCTAAAAAGCTAGAAGAACGTGGTTTATTAGTGTTTTCTAAAAAAGTAGAAGATAAACGTAATACGTATATTGAATTAACAGAAAAAGGTAAAGAAATGCTATTAGAAATCCTAGGTGAATTTGATCCAGAGACAAATTCAGTTTTTCAAGGTACTTTACCATTAAAAGAATTTTATGGTAAATTTCCAGAAAATATGGAAATTATGGCTATCTTACGTAATATTTATGGAAAAGATTTTATGGATATATTTGAAACAACGTTAGGTAACATAGATAAAGAATTTATTGAAGAAGATAATCGTTTAATTAAGAAACCTTAATATCTTCTTTAAAGTTACAATTTCAGCTCAACTGTTATTGAAATTGTACAATCAAATAGAAGCGGGGTAAGATTAATTAAATCCTTCCGCTTTTTATTTCGAACACCTTTGTTCACAATTTCACATAAATATCTTTTGTCCTCTTTGCCCTCCTAACTTAATTTCATTTCAATTTATAAATTTCAAAAAATATGTACCTCATAAGCTATTTTTAATCTGAAATAAAAACTCAACCGGAGGTACAATACCCCCGGTCGAATATTTGTCTTATTTACAAATTAGATGCAAGCTGCTCCTACGATAATTAATAAGATGAACAATACAACGATTAACGCAAATCCTCCACCATGGAATCCTACGCCCATCATTCACACCTCCTTTTGCTACATATCTTATCTTATGCGTGTAGTAAAAAATGGTCTGGGCAAATGTATAAATAACCTTCATTTTTGAAGATTCATACTACTTATAAAAATGAACACCCAATAATGATTAATAAAATAAACAGAATCACGATTAATACAAATTCATTCGATGCTTTCCCCTCCATTTATCCACCCTCCTAACAGTAATCCATAATAATATATAGACGAATGCCTTTATTGATTGGGCGAATGTCACGGTTGACAAGTTTTTAATTTGCAGGATAAGCATGATTTTTAGACAAACCATTAACAAATAAAATTAGATCCAGGTAAAATAGTAATTTGCTTTCATTTATTCCCGTACTCTCATAGTACCTACATTACATTTAAAACTAGTTCAAGTTTCCTTTAAATTAATCAATTTATAATTTGAAAAACATACCAAATTATTCTTTTTTTGGATAAACTTTGTCACATTGAATAAAAATATGTTATATTAAGTGAAGTAATTTCCAGTAAAAGGTATGTCTAAATACAGGAGAAATTAAGATTTAAGCTCTATACTTTAATAAGTAAAATTTTTCTTTTTAAGAAATCAATTTAAATTTTTATTAGGAGATGTTTAAATGAAAAAGTTAATCGTATCTGCAGTTTTAGCTACCTCAGTATTCGGACTAGCAGCATGTGGATCTGCTGGTGTTAGTAACGATGTTGTTGCTACATCTAATGCGGGAGATATCACATCTAAAGATTTATATAATAAAATGAAGGATACAGCAGGCTTAGCAATGGTTAAGCAAATGGTTATTGAAGATTATTTAAAGAAAAACTTCAAAGTTAGTGATAAAGAAGTTGACGCTAAGTTCAATGAGTACAAAACACAAAATGGTGACCAATTTAAAGCTTTCTTAGCTCAGTACGGATTTAAAGATGAAGCAGCATTTAAAGATCGTGTTAAAATTGATTTATTAACTGAAAAAGCTGCTGAAGCTTCAGTAACAAAAGCTGACCTAGCAAAATACAAACCAGAAATTAAAGCTAGTCATATTCTAGTAAAAGATGAAGCGACAGCTAAAAAAGTTAAAGCAGAACTAGATAAAGGTGCAGATTTTGCTGCAGAAGCAAAAAAATATTCTACAGACACTGGTTCAAAAGATAAAGGTGGAGATTTAGGCTATTTTGGTGAAGGTGCAATGGTACCTGAATTCGAAGCAGCTGCTTATAAATTAAAAGTTGGAGAAATTAGCCAACCAGTTAAATCACAATTCGGTTACCATATTATTAAAGTTACTGATAAAAAGACTGCTAATGAAAAAGAAGCTCGCAAAAAACTTGCTGAGTCTAAACTAAGTCAAGAAAACTTCGCAGCATTCACTGAGGAACTTCTGAAAAAAGCTAAATTTAAAGTAGAAGATAAAGATTTAAAAAGCCAAGAGAAAAAATCATAAAAAAAAACCTGCCTAATTGGCAGGTTTTTTAGTTGGAAGAAATCTCAGAGTTAATCAATAATTGCTCTCTTCGTTCTCTTTCCTCTTTAATTCTTTGTAAGTAAATTTCTCCCTCTTTTTCAATGAAAGCTTCATCTGCATCTCTTTCTTGTTTAGAGGTGTAAAGCACCATAAATCCACTTACAAAAATTCCTAGGATGACGATATACATCCAGAATGGTAATGTTAGCATTATTTTTTTCCTCCTTAGTAGACAAGCATTTGCTTCATTATATGGCTAATAAGGAGGAAGTATGATTAAATTAAAATTTTGGTTTGTAAAAACTACGATTTTCTAACGGGAAAATACGCTCTGTATATTCGCCCGGTTCAACTCTCTCAAGTGCGCGGTCTAACATATTCATTTTTGCATCAATATTATCAATATAATGTAAAATTTCCGCTTCTTTAATTAAAGGTAATTTTGGACTACCGTACTCATACTTTCCATGATGGCTTAAAATAAGATGCTGTAAAACAGTAACCTCTTCCCCTTCAATCCCTAGTTCAATTGAGGCATTTCCAATTTCAATAGCCATAAGCGAGATGTGGCCTAACAAATTACCTTCGACAGTATACTTTGTTGAAACTGGACCAGATAATTCTCTTACTTTTCCTAAATCATGTAGTATGATTCCAGCATAAAGTAAATCCTTATTGATCGAAGGATATAAATTCGCAATTGATTCACCTAATTTCAACATACAAAAAACATGGTATGCTAAACCAGAAACAAATTCATGATGATTCTTAGTTGCCGCTGGAAAATCAAGAAAATCCTCTTGATTTTTTAACACAAGATATTCAGTAATCTTTTTAAGTTTTTCATTAGTCATATTATTAATGTAAGAAGTAATTTTCTCATATAATACTTCTTTTGAAACTGGTGCTTTTGCGAAAAAATCTTCTGGATTTACTTCGTCTGTTTCTTTAGTTGGACGAATTTGGCGTAATTTAAGTTGAAGTTTTCCTCTATAGTCATGTAGCTCCCCTTCAACTTTTACTACTGTACCCTCTTTATATGCTTCTTCTTGCTCTGATGAAATATCCCAAAGCTTTGCCTCAATATCTCCACTTTGGTCTTGTAAAGTTAATGATAAAAATGTTTTTTGATTACTTGCTACACCTTTCGTAACAGCTTTGATAAATAAATATGTTACAAAACGTTCGCCAACTTCATGATCGTATACTTTTTTATCCATAAGTACCTCCATTTTGTATATGCTTCCTCTAGCCCTACTTAAATAGCTTAAAATATTTTGGAAAATCAATTTCACAAAATAAAAAAAGGAAAATCTAATTATGTATTAGTCGTTTTACTTATCCTATTATACGTTAAAAAAGATACTTAGCCCAACAATGTTCATACAAAAAATCAGACATAATCTAACATTTCTTAATATCCGTTAAAATCTCTAAATGTCAAAATTTTAAATTCACACAGAATTTTTTTATAATTCAAATTATTACTTTACACAGCTTTTCAATCTATGCCAAAATAGTAATATCGCAACTACTTTAGGGAGGTCTAATCCATGGCAACATATCGAATTACTGCTTTTGAAAAAAGTGGCGAATCAATTGTCGATGAACAATTTGAAGCAAATTCTGACTTAGAAGCCAAAAAAATTGGTACTGAAAAACTTTCGGCTCTTGGTGCACTTGATAAAACTCACCGTTGCATTAGTCAAACTGGTAAACTGCTTTTATTTCATCCATAATAAAAAAGCTGCGAAAATTTATCGCAGCTTTTTTGTTATGATTTCACTTAAGTCCATCCCAGTTTCATTTTATGAAGCAGGTTCAACTTTTGTAGCTTTATAGCCAGACCCATCCCAGATGAGATATACTCGATATTTTTGCGAGCCATTTGTCTTTGCTGATACAGTTCCGACTGAGCCGCCTGGGTTGCTTTTGTCACTTCCTAAAAACCATACAGTCATATTGCTTGAATCTATTCCAATAGCAGAAGAGATTGTCTGTAACATCGCCTGCCAGTCTTGAGAATTTCGATCATAGCTTGTTACATGTTTCGAACCGGTTTGTGCACCCGTTTGTTCTGGTGTTTCCGGTGTCGCATCATCTGAAGGATCATCATCAATTGTTTGAACCGTTGTCGATGTCTCTTTTACACCATTATCATCATTCTTTTTGCCGTTTTTAGCTGATGCATAAGCACTGTTTTTAGATCCTGCCTTATTATCATCGTGCGAAAAAATGGAATACGTAACAAATGCTATTAATATTACTACGATTCCAATTGATCCAAATAAAATGAGTTTTGTTTTTTTTCTTTTCGCTCTTGATGTTCTACGTGAATTACTCTGATTCTGTTTCAATCTAACCACTCTCCCAAAACTGAGAATGTCAACATTCTACCATGAGTGGAGGAAAACTTATAGTCTTGTATTTTAAAATTAACCTTTTCGTAAAACAACTGTTAAGTTTTTTTCATTGTCAGACATAATTGTTCTAACCAAGACTAGGGCATAATAGAATATAGACATTCTAATTTTTAATGATCTTTTCTTATTTATAGTAAAAATATAGGATTACAGGAAGAAAATAATAGTGTTCGGCAATAGCAATAAATAGATTATATCAAATCAAATACTATTACAGGTTATTTAATTGTACTTTTGATAATTTTATTTGTACATCATTTCTTTTCTTCTAATCAAAAAAATCGACCGAATCCAGTCGATTTCACAATCATTATTTACCAGTAAATACCGGCATTCTCTTTTGTAAGAACGCCTGTACACCTTCATGGTGATCTGTTGTTCTCCTCATTGCACTTTGTCCTTCTTTTTCAAATAAAAGTACATTTTTTAAAGATGCTAAGTTATTGTTACAGTAGATTTGTTTTGTTTGAATCATAGCACTTACAGGTTTTTGAAGTATAGACTTCACACGTTCGTTAATTTTTTGTTCAAAGTCCCCACTAATTACCTCATCAATTAAGCCGATTTCTAGCGCTTGCGTTGCATTTAGTTTTTTACCTTCCCAGATTAGTTGTTTAGCCTTTGCTTCACCTAGTCTTTTTTCTAAGAAATAATGTGCACCACCATCAGGAATTAAGCCAATTCCAATAAAATTCATAGCAAGTACACCTGATTCATGAGCAAGTACGAAATCACTACCAAGCGCAAAACTTAATCCTATACCTGCAGCTGGCCCATGAATGGCACTAATAACGATTTTAGGTAAAGCATATAATTTAACTACTACATCTGTAATTAAATCCATTACTGGACCAAAAGCAGACTCATCTGGGTTACTTAACATTGATTTTAAATCTCCACCTGAAGAGAAACCTTTGCCATTTCCACATAAAACGACTACATCAACATCTGAACTAGCAATTTCATCAAGTACATCTCGAAATTGTCTGAATGTATCTTCATTCATTGCATTCAATACTTCTGGTCGATTAAAAACAACAGTTGCAACTCGTCCTTCTTTTCTTAATAAAACATGTTCTGCCGTGTTCGAAATAGACATAAAAAAATCCCCCTTAATTTCATGGATAATTTAAACATTAAACATAACAAGGGGAATTTCCTTTATTTTTCATGAATTTGATTCATTACTTTTCTGAAAATAACTCATCTAAAATTTTAATTTTGGCATTAGTATAATGCTCATAACCTTCATTATATGATTTAGGATCTTTCGCATTAGCAAAACGAGTTATTTGACGCGTTTTTGGATTTACAAACTTACTAGATGCACCACAACCTAAACCAATAATTGTTTGTTCTTCTTCCATAATTAAAATATTATACAAGCTTTCTTGACCATCAACAGAGTATCCAATGTTTTCGAGATTGCCTAATATATTTTTTTGACGATATAAATAATATGGATGATAATGATGATTTTTTGTCCAGACTGTAGCTTCATTCATCATTTGCTGCACTTCATCTCGATCTGCAACTTTATATTTTTGTTTGTTTTGCGTCATTTCTGAAGCTCTTTTAAATGAAAGTGTATGAACAGTCAATGATTCAGGCATTAACTTTTCAGTTTCATCTAATGTATATTTGAATTCTTTTAAACCTTCTCCAGGTAAACCAATAATCAAATCCATATTTATATTATTCATTCCCATTTCACGGGCTAAATGGTATTTTGTTATTGTTTCATCTACAGTGTGATGTCTTCCAATCGCTTTTAAAGTTTCTTGAATATAAGACTGTGGATTAATACTAATTCGATCAATATTCCATTTATTTAAAACATTTAATTTTTCAGGTGTAATCGTATCAGGTCTACCAGCCTCTACCGTAATTTCACGAACCTGTTTCATATTTGGAAATGATTCGTACATCTTAGCATACAGTAAGTCCATTTCTTCTGCTGTAATGCTAGTAGGAGTCCCTCCGCCATAGTAAATCGTAGTAATGTTAATTCCACGTTCTTTTAGAAATTCGCCGACTTTTTCCATTTCATAATGTAATCCATATAAGAATGAATCGACAGCACCTTGTTTGCCTTGAATTGCATAAGCTGGGAATGTGCAATATGCACACTTAGTAGGACAATAAGGGATGCCAATATAAAGACTAACTTCATTCTGCAAGTTATATAAATCTGGAATTACTTTTAATTGACGATCGACGATTGATTGCATTAATTCAATTTTTTCGTCGTGGATTAAATAGTCATTTCGGAGCTCTTCATGCGCCATTTCCTTCGACATACCAGCTTTAAGTTTTGAATGTAGGAGCTTCGTTGGTCGAATACCAGTTAAGATTCCCCACTTTTGCTGAATTCCAGTATACTCTTGTAGCAATGACAAAAACACAAAGTTAACAGCTTTCTTTTTAAATTTAAATGATTCTCGATCATCTTTACCATCTATATAGTTTGTAGATGCTTCAAAGTTCGTACCTAACTTACCTGATACTTGTTTATTCACTTCATCTAGAACAAAACGAACTTCTATATCTGCATCTATTTTTTCTAACGATACATCACAGTCTTCAAAAAAGAGTTGAGCTAAAAGCTCCAACGGTCTTTGAAAACGAATATCCTCTAAACCTTTAATATATATTTTCATTTTATTATCACCTTTTTAAGTTATCACTTTAGTATAAAATTAAAGAGTTACGAGGTCAATTATTAAAATTCACTCAAAAAAGCCCGGTTTTCGAAGAGCATTCTCTTGAAAGCCAGGCCTTTATTTATTTTTCAATTTTTAAATGTGTTTTTAAGAATGGCAGTGGGAATTGTTTCCTGAAATGCTCTTTGATCATATATGGCACACCATTTTGATCATTAGATCTTGTAATCCAATCTGCAACTTTTTTAATCTCTACTGGAGCATTTGACATAGCAACTCCTAAACCTGCATGTTCGATTAATGGTAAATCACTATAGTTATCTCCAATTACAACCATTTCGTGATACGAAATTCCTAGATGTTCACCTAGACGTTTTAAGCCTGAATATTTTGAAATTCCTTTTCGGACGATTTCAATTTTACGATCTTCATCACATAAACAATCTAGATGTGGATATTTTGCATTCAATTCTTTTTTCACTTTATTTTTCTCTACTTCATCAGAGAAATAACATTCGATTTTTAACGGCGATATTGAATTTTCCAAAATGTTATCTGAAAGTGATTCAACAAATTGGATTGGATAAAAGACAGGATCAGCATTTGATAAAACTGCTTTTGCCACTAGGTTAGATTGTAATTTTTTTCGATTTCCAATTGAAAAATATTCATGTGACAATCGAATATTACAATCATATTTTTCTAGTTTTTTAACGATGTCATAGGCTTCTTCCTCTTCAATTCTCTTTTCAAATAATGGCTCATCAAGTTTTGAAGAGATAAAGGCACCTGAGTGAGAGACCAAAAGGTTATTAACCTTAAGAGCTTTTGCGATTTTTTTTGTTGCTTGGAAATTTCTGCTTGTATATAAGGTTACATAAATCCCTTTATCTTGAACGTATTCAACAGCTTCTTTCGATTCTTTCGAGAGTTTTCCATTGGATTGCAATAAAGTACCATCTATATTAATTGCAAGTAACTTATAAATCACTTAATCTCCCCCATTTCGCGAAGAAATACCTTACTAGACTATATGACATGCTTCGTTTAATTAGAACAATGTAGGCTATTAGTATATCCACTCTTATACTAAAAATGATTGAAAGAAAGGCAGGAAAAAGTAAAAGAATGAAAAGATCCTCTTCTTAATCCTGCCTCTTAAATATTATAGTTCAAGTAAAGATTTATAAAATTCTTCTAATGGACTCATGACAATTTTATTTACATCTTGGATGACTAAATTTAATCTTTGTTCCACTTGCATTAAGTTTGCAATTAAAGGATTTTGAGACACTCTAGCAACAAGTTCTTGTCCTTTTGCATTTTCTTCAGGTGTAACTGCTTCACCTTGATAGATTTTTTGTTGCATCGCTTTTTGGAAATTTTGAAATTCCATAAATAACGGTTTCGAATTTGGATCAGCTAATACTTGTGAGTATAGAGATTGTAAGTCTTTAAATTCTGGTTGCTCCTTAAAAGCGTTTTGTAGTGAGTATGCGATATCATAAATATTTACTGCCATGTTACTACCTCCTATAAACTTTTGTATCTCCACTATAGCAAACATTCTATTATATGTCAGTCTTTCTAAAACAAATCAAACTTTCTTCCCTAAAAATTTCATTAAGAGACATTCACCAACTAGGCGAATATCACATAGTATACAACGACAATTATTTTGGAAAGGAGGAGAATCATTGCAATCTTTTCCTAAAAATCAAGAACCCCCATCATTTGTTGTAGTAACTGATTCAATCAATGAAGAGTCATTAAATCCGCTCGGTTCAATCACAACACTTTGTGAGGAACTATCACAGTTATGCGGAGATTCCAATATTGATTTCTATGTAACTACTTTAAAAAAACTACTAACGAATGAATTAACAGGATATAAGCGTTCAGAAAATGGCTGGACTTTAATGAATGTAACTGCTCCTTCAATCATTCATAACCGAATTCATTCGAGAAGACTTGAACGAACGAAAGAGTTTAAATTACTTAATTCTTCGTTATTCAGTCAACAAATACCTTTTTTTAATGCTCGATTCTTAAATAAGCTTGAAGTTTTTAAAGCTTTAATTGATTCAGCCTATATAAAGCCATACGTTCCATACACTGAGGAATGCTGCTCTGTTGAACAATTGGAAAATTTTATTCAAAAATATGAAACGGTTTTTATTAAACCCATTCACGGTAGCCAAGGGAGAAACATTTTTAAGGTTACAAAAGATCATGATTCGTATCGTTTAAAATATAGTCAAAATTCTGAAGTGGAAGTTGAATATAAATCAATTTCTCAACTATTTCATCCAATTAAACAGCAATTAAATAAGCGGACTTTTATCATCCAAGAAGGCTTACCTTTAATCAGCAAGGATAATCGACTTGTTGATTTTAGATTTTTATGTCACAAAAACAAATTTAATAAATGGGAAGTAACTTCAACTGTCGCAAGGATCGGTCACCCTACGCAGTTTGTAAGCAATTTAGCTCGAGGGGGAGACCTTCTAAAAATTGATGAATTTTTAGGGCAATACTTACCAAAGAAAGAGAGAATTCACTTTAAAAAATTATTGGTTGAGTTAGCCATTGAATGCTGTAAATGTATAGATTCCTCCTTTGATGGATTATTCGCTGAGTTTGGTGTGGATCTCGCTATAGACAATCAAATGAACCCTTGGGTTATCGAAATAAATTCAAAACCATCTAAGGATTTACAAGTTTTTGACCCGAATCAAAAAATTAGACCTTCAACAAAAGCTATTTTTTCTCTTGTTCAATCATATTTATAAGTACAAGGAGTGAAAAGAATGAGAATAGGTTATTTATCTCTTAAAGAAAGACAAGAAGGTGAATACGTTCAGCATATGGCGAAAGAAGCAAGTAAGCTTGGTTACGAATTCGTTCAATTTACCCCTTTTAATATCCAACCAGCTACTGAAGAAATAATGGGCTGGAAGTATATAGCAGAAACAGAGCAATGGGAGAAAACAACATTTGAAATACCGAATTATATTTATGATCGCTGTTTCTATTCTCCAAGCATTAAAAGTAAGCAGGCAAAACCGATTGTTGACTGGCTAAAAAAACGAAAAGACATCACTTTTTTAGGATATGGACTACCAGGAAAATGGGAAACTTATCAAGCCTTAGCAACTGATGAAAATTTAAATCCATATACCCCTAAAACAAAGAAACTATTACACCTAGCTGTATTTTTTGAAGAACTTAGAAAAACGCGTAAGCTCGTCATTAAACCAATCCATGGTTCAAGAGGAATCAATATTTATTTTATTACGTTAAGTGCATATTCAATTTGTGTTTCAACACAAAAACAAAAAGAAGTAATTGAAACCATTTTTGAAACAAGGGATGAATTTTTTGAGTGGCTTCAACCGTTAGTTGAATCGAAAGGATATGTTTATCAAAATTATTTAGACCTTCAAACAAAATCACGTGAAGCATTTGATATACGAATCCTTTTACAAAAAAATGAAAATGGTGAATGGCAAGCAGTAGGAAAAGGTGTTCGTATTGGTCAGCCTAATTCAATTGTTGCAAATTTAAGTGCAGGAAGTAATGCAGTTCCATTTGAGGAATGGATTACCCAATTTAATCAAAGAACTGCTTTAATATTGCAGCAAGATATTGAGACAATTTGCAAACAATTACCAATCACCCTTGAAAAGAATTTTCTTCCTTTATTTGAAATTGGTTTAGATTTAGGGATCGACTCAAATCATGCCATTTGGATTTTAGATGTTAATTCAAAACCCGGTAGAAAAGTCCTACTTCAAACCGACCCTTCTATCCAACAAAAGCTTTACTCAGCACCGATTCAGTATTGTTTACATTTACAATCGAAATCTAAAAGTGAAAGAAGTGAAATTAAATAATGAATGAAGTTTATCAAATCGTTACTCATCGACAGAGTAAGAATCTAGTATGTATACCTGAAGAACTTACTACTTCTAGAGATATTGAATATATTGCTTTTGGTCAAAAAAAATACCCTTGTCAACTAGTTACGATGAATACACTTCACAATATTATTTCGATATCAGAGCATTTAGTTGAAATGCTCTGTATACCTTTTGAAGGTTCGATCGAGCCAATCATTATCGGAGATACTTTACAACTTGGACCACTAGTTGGGATATTCACTGCCGGTTTTACCGAGTCACTACTTCGCCCTATCGGTGATCGTAGCTTTATGTTTGCAAACTTAATAGCTGAAAATAATCATAAAAATAGCTTTATATTTGTATTTGGTACTCACGGTATCGATTGGGAATCTGAAACAATTCAAGGTTATTTCTTTACGGATAAAAGATGGACTAAAGAGGTCGTTCCGTTTCCTACGGTTATTTATAATAGGCTACCAAATCGAAAAGTAGAGGTTCATAAATCAATTAAACGCGTCCGCCATAAACTAGAAAAAGAATACAAAATCCCATGGTTCAATCCTGGATTTTTCAATAAATGGGACTTATATGTAAAATTAAAAAATGAGAAATCCGTTACTCATTATCTCCCGAAAACAGTAAAATTCAATAATTTTGACACGATTGAAGAATTATTATCACAATACCAATTTGTATATGTTAAACCTGAAAATGGTAGCCTCGGTTCAAAAGTCATATTAATTCGGTACAATCGAGAAGAAGGAATTTATTATTGTAGATATCGGGAATTTGAAACAAATAAACTTCAAAAATTCTCATCACTCCAATCATTAATTAATCATGTTTTTCGTAGTATGAAGTTACACGATTTCATTGTTCAACAAGGTATTTCACTAATTCGTTATGAGCATCAACCTGTCGACTTTCGAGTTCATACAAACAAGGATGCTTTAGGAAAGTGGCATGTAACAGTAATTGCCGCAAAAATAGCAGGAAAAGGTAGCACAACTACTCATATAAATAACGGTGGTCGAGTGAAAACGCTCGAAGAATTATTTGATCAGGAAAAAGCAAAAAGAATACACGATAAATTATCTACAGCAGCATTAAAAATAAGTGAATCTCTAGAGCGTCAAGTAGATGGTCATATCGGAGAAATTGGATTTGATTTAGGTGTTGATAAGGATGAAAAAGTTTGGCTATTCGAAGCAAATTCTAAACCTGGAAGATCTATCTTTTCTAATCCTAGTTTCCAAGAAAACGACAAACAGATTAAAAAGCTATTTTTGGAATACGCTACTCATTTATCCAAAAAGGGTAATGAACTCGAGGTTTCAATGAAATGATCTCTGTTTTTTATCATCTTGATAAAAATACTTGGTCACATGATCATAGCGAATCAAAATTTTCCATAGGTCATAATCGACTACCTATATTACCATCCCAAGAAGACCGTTCAAAATCCATACAATTTCAGGTAAAAAAAAACGGAACACATTTAGGCCCAATTATCGGTATATTAACAAACGAAGATCGACTACCATTTAGTGGAAATATTAAGACCTTTAAAAGAATTTGTAAGAAAGTATTAACTGAGGGCGGTATACCAATCATATTAACCCCTACCGCCTTCTCTGGTAATTCGGTAAAATGTTATACCTATTGTTTTAAAACAAAAAAATGGCTGAAACTATTCTCCCCTTTACCTGACGTAATTTATAATCGGATCCCATCTGTACAGTACGAGTCTAACAATGATTATAAAAATTTCCGAGAAAAAATCTCAGAACTAAACATTCCTTTTTTTAATGAATCATATCTCTCAAAAATACAAACAACGACAATTTTATCTTCAAACGACTTTTTAAAAAGCTATATACCGAAGTCAATCGATTTAGCTAGCGAAAAAGAGTTATATTACTATTTAAAAAGATGGAAAATTCTATATGTAAAAAAACATAATTCTTCAAGAGGATTTGGCGTGTTTAAGCTCACCTTGAAAAATGACAAAGAAGTAATAATCCGTAATGCATTTCATGTAGAATTAGTGAAATCAATCAGTGATTGTTGGAAATTCCTTAGTACATTAAGCGAGGATTTTATTTGTCAACAAGGTATAGTTAGCGAATTACCAGATGGTAGAAAGTTTGATTTACGAATTCTAGCTCATAAACATGAAAATAATTATATTCTTTCTGGAATTGGTGTAAGAGTAGGAACATTTAATGCAATTACAACCCATGTACCTAGAGGCGGTAGCATTATCGCGATTGAAGATCTGCCGATTGAATTAAATTATTCTCTAATACACGAATTAGTCAAACAAACGGGAATTGCGTTAAATAAGGACGATGCACATTTTTATGAATTCTCAATGGATATCGGAATTCAGAACAATCATTATTATATTTTTGAAATCAACTCTAAACCAATGGTCTTTGACGAGATTGCAATTAAAGAACAAGGACTCGAAAACTTAATACGTCTATTTTATGAACTTTCGAATTTTTAACAGTAGTTAATCAGCTACTGTTCTTTTTTATTTTAAAAAACAGTGATAAACTAAAATGAAATAATGAATCGGATGGTAAGGAATATGATTGATAAAATTAAGACATTATTTGGGAGAGAGTCTGTTTCAGTCTCACCTGATGAAAATACATATATGGATTATTCTTGGTTTTCTACTGAGAATCAAGAAATTTTCGGGATAAAAAAAAATACAATATCAGAGGAACAGAGTAATCTACTGGAATATCTTTTTACAAAATTAGAATCAGATGCACTTTTGATGCCATCTGCACAAAGTGAATGGTTTCACTATTTATTTTCCAGTAAAGGACATAATCCTTTTTCGTTCGAAAGCGAAGATTCCCTCCCTACTTCAGTTCGCTTTATTCATTTTTATAGCAATCAGTTATTTTCTAATAAAAATGAGTTTGAAGAAGCAATCAATGCATTCTTTCATAAAGAAGTAATAGTGGTCTGGCATTCTGCTAAGGAAGGTGTCATTATTGAAAAAATAATTGATCATCCATTTAATAAAGAATTTCTTGAGCATATGCAGGAAATCATTGCCGCTGACTTGTACCATGATGTTACCTTTTTTGTAGGAAAACGCTATAACCCTTTAGCAAATCTAAGCCTTTATTTTGAGATCGAACATCAATGCTTTAAAAAAGCATTATCCGTAAAAAAACAAAAAAATATTCTTTGGTTTTCAAAAGAAATGCTTTATTATATCCTTTCCTTTTTACCAGATGATCTACAAAAGGTTCTACCTAATTTATTCTTGAATGATATGAATATCGATGACCCAATTCTTTCAACGGTAAAAATCTTTCTTCAACATAATTTAAATGTTACCGCTACTTCAAAAAAAGCTTTTTTACATCGAAATACCGTTCAATATCGTCTTGATAAATTTTCCGAACAAACTGGTATAGATTTGAAGCATTTTGAGGATGGACTAGTAATATTTTTAGCAATTCATCTACTTGAGATCACGAATGAAACGAAATAAAAGCCTCTTTTGTGCACCTTGTACAAAGTAGGCTATTTTTTTTGTGAACCTTTGCCATTGTTAATAAAAGTTTAAATGTATACAATTTAATCAATGAAACCGATTACAAATAGTTGGAGGGTTTAATAATGGCAGAATTAAAATTAGATCACATTTATAAAATTTATGATAATAACGTAACAGCTGTAAAAGATTTTAATCTTCATATTGAAGACAAAGAATTTATCGTATTCGTTGGTCCTTCTGGATGCGGTAAATCAACAACTCTTCGAATGATCGCTGGATTAGAAGATATTTCAAAAGGTGATTTCTTTATTGACGGCAAGCGTGTAAATGATGTTCAGCCAAAAGATCGTGACATCGCAATGGTATTCCAAAACTACGCACTATACCCACATATGACTGTATATGATAATATGGCTTTTGGGTTAAAATTACGTAAGTTTGACAAAGCAGAAATCGATCGTCGTGTAAAAGATGCTGCACGTATTTTAGGTCTTGAAGAATATTTAAATCGTAAACCAAAGGCTTTATCTGGTGGACAACGTCAACGTGTAGCACTTGGTCGTGCGATTGTACGTGATGCAAAAGTATTCTTAATGGACGAGCCATTATCAAACTTAGATGCTAAATTACGTGTTGCAATGCGTTCTGAGATTTCAAAATTACATCAACGTCTTCAAACAACAACTATTTATGTAACTCACGATCAAACTGAAGCAATGACAATGGCTACACGTTTAGTCGTAATGAAAGATGGTATTATTCAACAAGTAGGTACACCTAAGGAAGTTTATGATCGCCCTGAAAACGTATTCGTTGGTGGATTTATTGGATCACCTGCAATGAACTTTGTTTCTGGTAAAGTTGAAGATGGTCACTTTAACTTAGGCAGCAAAAAAGTTGCGATCCCTGAAGGAAAAATGAAAACATTACGTGAGAATGGATATGTTGGAAAAGAAGTTATTTTAGGTGTACGTCCTGAAGATTTACATGACGAACCTGTATTTATTGAAGCATCTCAAGGTACAGTACTTGATTTAAAAATTGAAGTAGCTGAGCTTTTAGGAGCAGAATCAATGCTTTACACTAACTTTGAAGGTAATACATTAGTAGCTAGATTAGACGCACGTTCAACATTTACACATGGTCAAGTAATTAAATTAGCAGTAGATATGAACAAAGTTCATTTCTTTGATAAAGAAACTGAATCTCGTATTCGATAATTTATAACGAATAAGGCATAAAATAACGCGGTACCATTTTAATTGGTACTGCGTTATCTTATTTTCTCAATAATTTTTAGAAATCCTTCGTTACAATCTGGACAATTAAACATATGAGTACAATACTGATTTGAATTATGTTCAGTTAATCCATCAGCTTTTGCTGAAATGTCATAATCTAAATATGGACTATATTTATCTTCGTAATCAACTGCTCTTCCTTTATCTTCACAATGATTTTCACAAATAGGACATTTTAATTTATAATGCTCAATCCCATTGCACAATGGACAAATACCATCCATAAAAATCTCACTCCAATTTCAGTTATTTCATTAAGAAAGGATGGAGATTAATCTCCATCCCTTATTAGCCATAGATATTATTTTGAATAACCACCTAAGCTTTGTTCAGCCATTTGAACTAAACGTTTAGTGATTTCCCCACCTACAGAACCGTTAGCACGAGCTGTAGTATCAGGACCTAAGTTTACTCCAAACTCAGAAGCGATTTCATACTTCATTGCATCTAATGCTGATTGAGCACCAGCTACTACTAAGTTGTTGCTGCTATTGTTGTTTGCCATGTTGTCTCACCTCCTTAAGTAGTGTAATGATAGTATGACTCTAATCGATTAACATATGTATGTTTAGCGAATGTAAATTTTGGAAATAGCAAATTTACTGTTTCCCATCATTTTAGACATAAAAAAAAGCACTAGATCAACATCTAGTACTAGTTTTCTACACTACTTTGTAAAATATTTCATCTTAAAGTTACTGTATTAATTGTAAAAATTGTTTTGTCCTTGCATGTTTAGGATGCTCTAAAACATCTCTAGGATGACCTTGTTCAACGATATAACCACCGTCCATAAAAATGACTTCGTCCGCTACATCACGAGCAAACTTCATTTCATGTGTAACGACAATCATTGTCATTCCCTCTTCTGCTAACTCCTTCATTACCTTTAAAACTTCTTGTACAAGCTCTGGATCTAATGCTGAAGTTGGTTCATCAAATAAAATGACTGTTGGTTCTAATGCTAACGCTCTAGCAATCCCTACACGCTGTTGCTGACCACCTGAAAGTTGATGTGGTAATAAATTTATTTTATCTTCTAATCCTACTTTAGTAAGTAAGTCAATTGCTTTCTTTTTGGCAACATCTTTTTTTATTTTTTGTACAGTTACTAAACCTTCCATTACATTTTCTAACGCTGTTAAGTGAGGAAATAAATGATGTTGTTGAAAAACCATACCTGTTTTACTTCTTAACGAAATAATTTCTTTTTTCGTAACTTTATTAGAAAAATCTAATGTCTGTTCATCTATTGTGATTTTTCCATCTGTTGGATGCTCCAGTACATTAATACATCTTAAAAATGTCGTTTTCCCAGAACCAGAAGGGCCGATAATAGCAGTAACAGTACCTTTTTTTACGTTTAAGCTAACATCTTTTAAAACTTCTAATTCACCAAAACTTTTTTTTATATTTTCTAGTTTTATCATAAGTTCTTCCTCCATTACTTAGCAACATAGCGTTCAACTCGAGCTTCTAATCGACCTTGAATGACTGAAAGGAAGAAGCAAATTATCCAATAGATGATTGCAGCCTCTGTATAAACAACTAAAAATTTATAGTTTGTTGCAGCTATTTCCTGAGCTGTTCTAAACATCTCAGTTACTAAAATTAATGAAGCTAAAGAAGTATCTTTTACTAAACTAATAAAAGTATTTGATAACGGCGGTAATGAAACTCTAGCCGCTTGAGGAATAATAATTCGTTTTAATGTTTGATTATATGTCATACCAATCGAATAAGCAGCTTCCCATTGACCTTTATCAATCGACTGAATAGATCCTCTAATAATTTCAGATGCATATGCACCAACGCTTAATGAAAAACCAATAATAGCAGAAATATAAGGTGATATTGTTACATTTATTGAAGGTAAACCATAAAAAATAATAAATAATTGTACTAAAAGAGGTGTCCCTCTAATGATTGAAACATAAAATTTTGCTACACCATTTAAGAATTTATTACCTGACAGACGGAAAAGTGCCGTAATAAATGCTAATACAAGACCTACTACAAATGTAATGATTGTTAATGGAATAGTACCTATTAAAGCAGTTTTAACCATTGGAAGGAAAGAATCCTTCGCAATGGTTAAATTGTCTGCCCACTCTGGGGAAAGTAAATTATTTAAGTCCATCTTTACCGAACCATTTTTGTACTATTTCATCATACTTCCCGTCTTTTTTCATATCTGCAAGTGCTTTGTCCACTGCTTTTACTAATGAATCATCATCTTTACGGAACATAAATCCACTATTAGAAGCATCATTTTCTAAAGCTGCAATTTTAACTTTCTTGTCGCCAGTTTCTTTTAAATAGTTTTGAATTGATAATTTATCGTTGATTGTAACATCTGCACGACCAGATTCAATTAATTGAATTGCTTGGCTAAACCCTTCTACACCAACTAATTTAGCTCCATATTTTTTAGCTAGATCACCATAATTACTTGTTAATGATTGAGCAGCATTTAAGCCTTTAATTTCATCAAATGAGTTAATTTTTGAATCAGATTTGACAACTAATGCACCAGATGAAGTAATATATGGCTCAGAGAAATAATATTTTTTCTCACGATCAGGTCTTATACCAACTTCATTTGCGATCATGTCAAAGCGTTTTGCATCTAAACCTGCAAACATTGCATCCCATTGAGTTTCAAAATATTTTGGTTTTACACCTAAACGTTTTGCAACTTCATTTGATAAATCTACATCGAAACCTGTTAATTTACCAGATTTATCATGGAACGTGAAAGGTGCATATGTACCTTCAGTCCCAATTTTTAACTCTCCGCTATCCTTAACTTGAGTTAATAAATCTTTTCCTTTTGCAGTTTCTTCTTTTTTATTTGTATTGCAGCCTGTCATAACACCTGCTGCTAAAAATAACGAACCTAATGTTAAACCAATTTTCTTAATATTCATTCTTTAATCTCCCTTAACCTTATCGGAATTGTTTGTTTTGGATTGTGTGTCTTAAATATATTGCATGTATAAAAAAATTACAACAAAAAAATCTTATATTTTTATTATTTTTCTTTTTGTCATTTTAATTCTATTTTTATGATTGAAAAACAAATATCTAAAAACCGTGTATTCCACCTTACTTTAACTCCTTGATCATTTGCTGAAAAAAGTATATATGAATGATTTCCACTACAAGTCCTCGCTTTCCATAGGGCATGAGCAAAACCTCCTGCATTTTCCAAAGGAGTCAAGAAATATATGTTCCAGAACAAAAACCAAAAAACTCGGCTCCTAAGAACCGAGTTTACTTTGCAAATTTTGGTGGTTTATTTTTACAATTACACTTTGTATTCTTCTATTTTGAACTTCTTTAACGATGAAGGTTAAATTTTTATATTGAAGTAATTCTCCATTTTTCGGTATATGTTTAAAACTTTCAAATAACCATCCGCCTAATGTTAAATATCTACTATTCGGTTTTTTTATGTTAAACCGATTAAAAAAACTAGATAAGTCAATTGAGGCTTGGAATTGGTATTCATTTTCATTTATTTGGAAAAAATCATCCTCTAACTCGTCAAATTCATCTCTAATTTCTCCAACGAGTTCTTCTATTATGTCTTCAAGTGTAACAATACCGGATGTTCCTCCAAATTCATCCATTACAATAGCTAAATGTGCATTTTGTTTTTGAAGAATTTTTAGCACGGTAGAAATCTTCATTGTTTCAATCACAAAAATCGGCTCTCTAATCAGTTCATGAATATTAACAGATTGTTTTTGTATTAATTGCGTTAAAAATTCCCTTTCAGAAATTACACCTATTATATGATCTATATCCTGCTCATAAACTGGAATTCTAGAATAGCGTTCTTGTAAAAATAAATTACAAATAAAATCAGTGGATTCATTTATATCAACTGCTACAACATTTGTTCGTGGTGTCAAAATGTCATTTACCTTTTTTTCTTTAAAAGTGATCGTTCTTAAAAATAATTCATCTTCGTACAATTTAAATTCTTCTTCAACATCAAATAGATCATTATGAGTTAATAAATGTTTTTCTTTAAAATGAACATTTGTTAATTCCACCTTTGATTTCCTAAAAAAAAGTCGGTTAATATAGTTTAAAAAATTTTTTATACCATTTCCCGAGGGAGCATCTGACAAGCACTTCACACCCTTATAACAAATTTTTAAAATATTAACTATCGACAATCCTTTACAAATATTTAATCTATATGTATTCATTACAGGTAAAATTATGCAAAAAAAAAGCCTCCAACTTTAGAAAAGTAGAGGGGGGAAAAATGAGGTATTGTACGAAACGATTAAAAAATAAGCTGATTTAAATAGTTATTCATACAACTAATAGAAGATATGGAACCTCTGCTCAAATCAACCTTACAACCTTATTTTATAATAAAAGAAATTCAAATGGCGATGGAAGTTGTTAACTTTTTGTGAATTATTGTACAAAGTTTAACATGGTGGTGTAAAAGCGTTAAGTAACCAAAAAAGAAGGTATAATATTATACCTTCTCTTTGATCTTATCTTTATGATTGAACTGCCTGAATAAACTCATTTTTTTTTATTTCAACTAATTTAACTTGATGTGAATCTAATTCAACAACTTTGAATTCAAAGTCCTCAAATACGACAGATTCACCTTGTTGGATGTCGTGATTTTGGGTTAAAATCCACCCACCAATTGTATCAACATCGTCTTCCTCAACATATAGACCGAATAAATCATTAATTTCAGTAATTAATACTTTACCATCTACAATTTTATGCGATTCTGAAATATGTTGAACGGCTGGTTTTTCATCATCATCATATTCGTCACGTATTTCCCCAACAATCTCCTCAAGAATATCTTCCATTGTTAATAAACCCGCTGTTCCACCATATTCATCATACAGTATTGCAAGTGGAATACGTTTTTTTTGCATTAACAATAATAAATCATGGATTGCGATTGTTTCAATTACTTGGATAACTGGGCGAGTATAATTTGCGAAATCGTATGTTTTTTCAACTTTTCCATCAAGATAGCGAATAAAAAAGTCTTTTACATTTACCATACCTAAAATATCATCTTTATCTTCGCCAAAAACTGGGTAACGTGTATATTTTTCATTTTTAATGATTTCGATTTGTTCTTCGATTGGGTCTTCTGCATATAAACCGATAATTTCAGTACGAGGGACCATAATTTCTTTTGCAAGTCGGTTATCGAATTCAAAAATATTATTTAAATATTTATACTCTGCCTGATTAATCTCTCCACTTTCAAAGCTTTCAGATAAAATAATTCTCAATTCTTCCTCAGTATGAACCTCTTCTGATTCTGATGCTGGCTTAACTCCAAATAATCCTGTAAAAAATCTTGCAGAACTATTTAATGCCCAAATAAATGGGTAAGCTATTTTATAAAAGACAATAAGTGGCGTAGAAAGTATTAGTGTGATCGATTCAGCTTTTTGGATAGCAACCGTTTTAGGTGCTAGCTCACCAATTACAACGTGAATAAATGTCATAAATGAGAAAGCTAAAATAAACGAAATAGTTGTAGCGATTGTTCCGTTTAATCCAAGAAATTCTACGACTGGGTGTATAAGATGCTCAAATGTTGGTTCACCTAAATAACCTAATCCTAAAGCTGTAACCGTAATACCTAATTGACAAGCTGATAAATATTCATCTAAACTCGTCGTAACCTTTTTAGCAGCTACTGCACCTCGCTTTTTTTCGGCTACTAGTTGATCAATTCTACTTGATCTAACTTTCACTATCGCAAATTCTGCTGCTACGAAAAAGCCTGTAAGTGCGATTAAAACTGCAATCATAAACAAGTTAACTATGTCCAATGACGAACTCGAGTATATTACTCGAGTATTCACCTCCTGAGAATTTCAATCTACAAAAATATAAAATTATTATTTTACTTACTTAATAGATTACCATAATTTAGTAAAACACACATATTTTATAGCTTTAATAAATTGTTAAGTTTTCATTATTTTATAAAATGTTTCAATGTTTCAAATAACGGAAATGTATGATGTGACAATGAATCTACTAAAGCATTTTTTTCACAATCATTCATACCCGAAATAACTGGTACTAATTGAGCTAATTTAGCTTCAAGCTCAATAATTTGATTTGATATTTGTTGAATTTGCTCAAAAACAGAATTTTTTTGATTATAATTAGCATGCAATAAATCTTTTATCTCTTCTAAGGATATTCTCATTTTTTTACAATGTTCAATAAATCTAAGGTTCTCAATTGCCTCTGTGGAATAATATCGATAGTTTGATTCAGATCGTTTTGCTTCTAGTAACCCTAATTTTGTATAATAATCAATTGTTCTTTTTGAAACTTGAGCTATTTCAGCTAACTCACCAATGCGATACTCGATCCCAAGTGACAACCCTCCCCATTTTAAGTAATATTACTATTATATAATTTAGAAACTATACAGTCAAACGTTACAGTTCTACATAATTCTCATTTTAGGTATGTTCGTTTATAAACCACTTAATTCTCATTTTAGGTATGTTCGTTTATAAACCACTTAAGTCCCCTAGTTTTTCAAATACAAAAAGAGGATCCCGATTAATGGTACACTCATGGGACATCCTCTATTTATTTTATTCATTCAATCTTCAAATAAGCTAAGGAAAACATCGGTAATTTCAGGATCAAATTGGATTCCTTTGTTATTTTCAATTTCCTTTAAGCAGTCTTCTAAAGACATCCCCTTACGATATAATCGATTTGAGATCATTGCATCATAGCTATCAGCAATTGCAACGATTCTAGCAGTTAAAGGTATTTGATTACCCTTTAGTCCTTCTGGATATCCTTTTCCATCGTATCGTTCATGATGGTATAAAACGATATCAAGGATCCCATTTTCATTAAAAATATCAATATGTTTAATGATGTCATATCCAATCACAGGATGTTTTTTTATTGTATTATATTCATCCTCAGTTAATTTACCATCCTTCATTAAAATATGCTCTGGAATGCCAATTTTACCAATATCATGTAGTAGCCCTCCTTGATGGATTACTCCACATAAACTATTCGATAATTTCATTTTTTTTGCAATTTTATAAGCCATATTAGCAACACACTCTGAGTGATGTGCAGTATAATTGTCTCTGGAATCCAACGCGTTTGAAAGAGCTAATATTAACTCGATTGAGCCAGTTTTAACTCTTTGGTAGTGTTTCATTAAGCCGACTGATATGTACGTGATTAAGTAATATGTAATTAAGTAACTTATAATATACCCTGATTGAGGAACTAAATAATATCTAGAAAGCATTATTATTGTAGAAACTAAAATGATAAACCAATTAGGGTAGTTGTAGAAACCTAGACCAAATATGACTGTATCCAACATGTACAAAAAATAAAAACTATCACTTTTTTCAGAACAAATTAGATTTAATACTATACTAAGTACAAAAGTAATGTAAAAAACATAACGAAAGTAAGCTGGATTGTTAAACCATTTATAAAACATTTAAACTCCCTTAAATACAATATATCCATTAAATTTTCCATTATCTTCTATAACTATGCAAATTATTTGTCAACCGAATAATTAAGCGTTTTATTTTTTGAAAATTCACTCAACCTAGATACTGCATCTATAACATTCCATGCCATTAGTCCGAAAATAAAAATTTTTTGTGAAATTTTTATTATTTTATTTCATCTTTTATTGACCAACGTATATCGGTGGTTTAAAGTTAGAATATTAAAAAAATAACTAGTGAGGATGATTATTATGGAACGCGTCTTTAATTTTTCCGCTGGCCCATCTGTCTTACCTGTTCCTGTATTGGAAAAAGTACAAAAGGAGCTTGTTTCTTACGGTACTTCTGGTATGTCAGTTATGGAAATGAGTCATCGTTCGGCTGAATTTGAAGGAATAATTAAGAAATGTGAAAGCTTATTACGTGAACTTTTAGAAATCCCATCAAACTATAAAGTGTTATTTTTACAAGGTGGAGCATCAACTCAATTTTCCATGATTCCACTAAATTTATTAAGTAAGTATAAAAAAGCTGCTTATATTAATACAGGAACTTGGTCAAAAAAAGCAATCTCTGAAGCGAAAAAATATGGAGATGTTGATGTTATTGCATCGTCTGAGGATGAAAATTTTTCCTATATTCCTAATTTAGAAGATTTATCCCTTTTTGATCCTTATGATTATTTACATATTACAACGAATAACACAATTGAAGGGACAAAATACTCTGCTTACCCTAAAACAAATTCTCCATTAGTTGCAGACTTTTCTTCAAATATTCTTTCTGAACCGATTGATGTTTCACAATTCGGTTTAATTTATGCTGGAGCACAAAAAAACATCGGTCCAGCAGGTTTAACAATTGTCATCGTTAGAGACGATTTGATTGGAAGTGCTAGTAAAAATTGCCCAACAATGCTCGACTATAAAACACATGTAGAAGCCTCTTCACTTTATAATACACCTCCTACATTTAGCATTTATGTAGCGATGCTAGTTTTAGAATGGATTAAAGAATCAGGTGGTTTAAATAGTATTTATCAAAAAAATCTTTTAAAAGCTCGATTATTATATGATTTTATCGATCAATCTGACTTGTTCTCTTCACCAGTTAGAAAAGAGAACAGATCACTAATGAATATTCCATTTACATCAACTTCTGATGAATTAAATAAACAATTTCTTGCTCAGGCAAATTCAGCTGGCTTAGTGAATCTTGAGGGTCATCGATCAGTTGGGGGAATGAGAGCTAGTATTTATAATGCGATGCCATTAGAAGGCGTTGAAAAATTAGTTGATTTTATGAGTAATTTTGAAAAGAAAATATTAGAGGAGATTGTAAGATGATAAAAATTCAAACATTAAATAATATTTCTGAGCATGGAATCAAAGAATTTTCTTTGGAAAACTATTACGTTAACAATCAATTAAATGAACCAGATGGAATTCTTTTAAGAAGCCATAGCATGCATGAAATGAGCATACCAAGCAGTGTCAAAGCAATCGCAAGGGCTGGCGCTGGTGTGAATAATATTCCAATTGATGAATGTACTTCAAGAGGAATTGTTGTATTTAATACGCCTGGTGCAAATGCAAATGCAGTTAAAGAACTAGTTCTCACAAGTTTATTCCTTTCTTCAAGACGAATTATTGAAGGAATTGAGTGGACTCGTTCTTTATTTGGTGAAGAAAATGTTTCAAAAATTGTAGAAGCTGGTAAAAAAGAGTTTGCAGGAACAGAGATTGCAGGAAAAAAATTAGGTATTATTGGTTTAGGTGCAATTGGTGCACTTGTAGCAAATGACGCGCTTGCGTTAGATATGGAAGTATATGGTTATGATCCTTATATTTCAGTTGAAACTGCATGGCGATTATCTAGGAATGTGCAAAGAATTGATAATTTAGAGCAGATTTTTTCAATATGCGATTATATTACAATCCATGTGCCTTTAACTCCTGAAACAAAAGCATTTGTGAATGAAAAGCTTTTATCAGTAATGAAAAAAGGTTCAAAATTACTTAATTTTTCACGCTCTGAATTAGTAGATGATACTGCGCTAGAATATGCGCTCAATAACGGAACTGTAGGAGCTTATGTGACTGATTTTCCAAATGAAAAAGTGATTGGAATGAAGAATGTCATACCAATTCCTCATTTAGGAGCATCAACAACTGAATCAGAGGAAAACTGTGCCCGTATGGCTGCAAAACAATTAAAAAATTATTTGGAAACAGGTAATATAAAGAACTCAGTTAATTTTCCAAATGTAGAATTACCATACACAGGGAAAAAACGAATTACAATTGCACATAAAAACATTCCAAATATGGTCGGTCAAATAACAGGATTACTAGCAAACTATCAAGTAAATATTGCAGATATGCTTAACCGAAGTAAAGGTGCTTTTGCTTATACAATGATTGATTTGGATGAAACGATCAACGGACCAGTCGAACAGATGTTAAAAGAAATTGAAGGTGTTATTTCAGTAAGAATTATTTAATCAAATGAAAGCGGTAGGTCTCATTGTAGGAGTCCTACCGCTATTACTTATTTATTCAAAACAATTTTCAATAATTGTTGCAACGCCTTCTCCTCCGCCAATACATAGTGTTGCAAGACCGTACTGTGTCTCTCTTCTCTTCATTTCATGAATCAATGTAACTAGTATTCTAGTTCCACTCGCACCAATTGGATGTCCAATTGCAATCGATCCTCCATTTACATTGACAATATTTTCGTCAAAACCACATTCCTTCATAACAGAAAGCGATTGCACAGCAAATGCTTCGTTAGCTTCTATTAATCCTATTTCATTTAATTCAATTGATGATTTTTCCAGTGCTTTTTTAGCTGCAAATGCCGCTCCAATTCCCATTATGCTTGGATCAACGCCTGCACTACTATTTGCAGTAATTTTAACTAATGGTTTGATCCCCAGTTCTCTTGCTTTACTTTCACTCATTAATACAACTGCTGCTGCACCATCATTTATACCCGAGGCATTTGCTGCTGTAACTGTTCCATTTTTTTCGAAGGCAGGTCTTAGTTTGGAAATCTTCTCTACTGTAGCACCGAATTTCGGATACTCATCCTCTTTAAAAATGACTGGCTCCTTCTTTCGTTGCGGAATTTCAATCGCAACAATTTCATCTTCAAATTTACCAGCCTTAATTGCACTTTCAGCTTTTTGTTGGCTATTTACCGCAAACTCATCTTGTTTTTCTCTAGAAACTTCATAACGAACTGCTAAGTTTTCAGCTGTGTTTCCCATATGATAATCATTAAACGCACACCATAGTCCGTCTGCAATCATACTATCAACAATCTTTTGATCGCCCATTCTATACCCATCTCTTGCACCTTTAAGTAAATAAGGAGCTTGACTCATATTTTCCATACCGCCAGCAACGATTATATCTGCATCTCCTGTTAATATTGCTTGAGTGGCCAAATGGATTGATTTTAATCCAGAGCCACAAACTTTATTTATTGTCATTGCAGAGATCGTATTTGGAAGGCCTGCCTTTAATGCTGATTGTCTAGCTGGATTTTGACCTAAACCTGCTTGAAGTACATTCCCCATTATGACTTCATCAACCTGGCTTTCTTGAATACCGGCTCTATTAATCGCTTCTTTAATAACTTTAGCACCTAATTCAACTGCACTTACATCTTTCAAAGTACCACTGAAACTTCCGATCGCAGTTCTAACGGCACTAACAATGACAACGTTCTCACTCATTTAATTTCCTCCTTTTTTTTCATCCGTATTAACCAAACAACATGCAATCTTTTAACTTTTTATGTTATAAGCTTTACATTTTTCATAAAAAGTTGACTTGCTTATTTCTAATAATTTTGCAGCTTCAATTTTATTTCCTTTGGATTCAATTAAAGCTCTCTTAATTGCTTCCATTTCGGTCTCTTCAATCATTTCTTTTAACGATTTTAATGAGTTTTGATTAGTTAATTGAGATGCATTTTTTTCGAATTCGACTGTGTTTTTTGGATTGGTTGGATTTTCATATAAATAAAGAGGCAATTGCTTCGGTGTAATCACTTTACCATTTAGGACATTTATGCATCTCTCAAGTACGTTTTCTAGTTCTCGAATATTTCCTGGCCAATGATGTGACTTAAGAATTTGAAAAACTTCATTTGAAATTTGAATTCCGTTTCGATGAAATTTCCTTTCGAGTTTTTTTATTAACGAATCTGCTATGAGAGGTAAATCATTTATCCTTGATCTAAGTGGAGGAATGTCTATTTTAATTACATTTAAGCGGTAATACAAATCTTGGCGGAATTCTTTTAATACGACCATCTTTTCAAGATTTCGATGTGTAGCGGCAATGACTCTTACATCAATTGAAATAGGAGAACTTCCACCAACTCTTTCAATCTCTCTTTCTTGAAGTACACGCAGTAATTTACTTTGCATATGCAAAGACATATCACCAATTTCGTCTAGGAAAATTGTTCCTCGGTTCGCAATCTCGAATTTTCCTTTTTTCCCGCCTCTTTTTGCACCTGTAAAAGCACCTTCTTCATAACCAAAAAGTTCTGATTCTAGTAAATGCTCTGGAATCGAAGCACAATTTACTCGTACAAACGGAAAGTTTCTTCTTGGACTAGCATCATGAATGGCATGTGCAAATAATTCCTTACCAGTACCAGATTCCCCAAATAGTAAGATTGCAGATGAACTTGCAGATACTTGCTCTGCCAAATTTTTTGCAGCATTAAAGACTGGGGTATCACCAATTATTTGATTGAAGTTATATTTACTACTCAATTCTTTCTCATATTTTCTTTTATAATAGTTTAATTCTTCTACTAAAGGTTCCACTTTTTTAGAATACTCAAGCCACTCTTGGGCATTTCGGAACATTACGGTCCCGACAGCGCCTACTAATGCATCACCTACATATAGCGGATAACGATTTGCTAGCATTTCAGTATTTTTTATTGGATGGATCTCTGCCACCTCAGCCTGACCTGTTTTTGCGACGATATGCATTCTTGAATTTTCAATTACATCTTCTACAGGCATACCAATCACTTCATCAGAAGTACGCCCAACAAACTCACAATACGATTCATTCATATACAAAACTTTTCCTTCGCGGTTCACAACCACAATCCACTCAGTTGCAAGATTAATAATCTCGGAAATCCAATCAGAAGGAAGACTCTCTAACATACTATTCATACTATACCTCACTTAAAGTAGTAGGGAACTAGAAAGGATAAGAGCAGGAATATCCCCTGCTCTAGCCTTTCAATCTTATCCTGCCCTACTGGACTGTATATCCTGCATCTATCACATTCGCTTGACCTGTAATCCCGCCAGTATATTCACTAGCAAGAAATACTGTATAATTTGCAATTTCTTTTACTGTTAGTAATCTTTTTTGAGGTACTAATGGATAAATTACTTCTTCAATTACACTTTCAATTGGTACATTTCTTGTTTTTGCTAAGTCAGCCAACTGATTTTGAACTAGAGGTGTATCAACATAGCCTGGGCAAATTGCATTGACTGTAATACCGTCACTTGCCCCTTCTAATGCAGCAACCTTTGTTAAACCAATAACGCCATGCTTCGCAGAATTATAAGCTGCTTTACCAGCGAATCCTATTAATCCATTGATTGAGGCCATATTAATAATGCGACCATATTTTTGCTTTTTCATAATAGGAAATGCATGTTTAATACTAATAAAAGGTGCAGTTAACATGACCTTAATTAGTAATTCAAATTTTTCAGTAGGAAAATCTTCGATTGATGAAACGTATTGTAAACCAGCATTGTTTATTAAAATATGTAATTCACCAAATTGATCGATTACTTTATGAAACGTGTCTACTACTTGTTCTTCATTTGTTACATCACATGCATAACCGATTGCATTAAACCCTAGCTCTTGTAATGAAGTAGCTGACTTTTGAACATTTTCCTCATTTAAGTCGGTTAAGATAACTGTTGCTCCTTGCTCTGCAAAGGTTTTGGCTATTTCAAAACCAATTCCACTACCAGCACCAGTGATCAGTGCAACCTTCTCAGAAAGCATTTGCTGCATTTGTATGCCTCCTTTTAGAGATTAGTTCACATTATTTAATAACTTCGGACTAATTGTAAATGTAGCTTCTGTCTTTTCAGTAATTTCCTGAATTGTTGCTTCTCCAACGCATTCTACTAGAACCATACCTTTTTCTGTAAAATCAAATACAGCTAATTCAGTAATCAGTCTATGAACTACGCCTTTTCCAGTTAAAGGTAAAGTACATGCCTTTTTAACTTTACTTTCACCATATTTATTGACATGTTCCATCACAACGACAATTTTCTTAGCTCCATTTACTAAGTCCATCGCACCACCCATACCTTTTACCATTTTCCCTGGGATCATCCAGTTAGCAAGATCACCAGTTTCAGAGACTTCCATACCACCTAAAATAGCTAAATCGATATGACCTCCTCTAATCATTGCAAAAGATTCAGCACTATCAAAATAAGAAGCTCCCTTAGCTGCAGTTACTGTTTCTTTCCCCGCGTTGATTAAGTCAGCGTCTAGTTCAGCTTCTGTTGGGTATGGCCCGATGCCTAGTAAACCATTTTCAGATTGAAGCATTACTTCAATGCCTTCTGGAAGATAGTTTGCTAATAAAGTAGGTAGTCCAATTCCTAGGTTTACATACATACCATCTTGAATTTCTTTAACCGCAGTTTGAATAATTAATTGACGAATATCTTTCATGTTATTTGCCTCCTATACTCCTGTAGTCATTCTACGTTCAATTCGTTTTTCGTATGTTTCACCGTGGAATACGTGTTGTACATAAATGCTCGGTGTATGAATTGCATCAGCGTCAAGTTCTCCAACTTCTACTACTTCTTCAACTTCTGCAATTGTGATTTTTCCAGCCATCGCTGCAAGTGGATTAAAGTTACGAGCAGTTTTTCTAAAAATTAGATTCCCTTGCTTATCAGCTTTCCACGCTTTAACAAATGCAAAGTCCCCTACGATTCCCTCTTCTAATAAATAAGTTCTTCCATTGAATACTTTATGTTCTTTTCCTTCTGCAATTGGTGTACCTACACCTGTTGCTGTATAGAATCCTGGGATTCCAGCACCGCCTGCACGAATACGTTCAGCTAGAGTTCCTTGAGGAACAAGCTCTACTTCAAGTTCTCCACTTAAGAACTGCTTTTCAAAAATTTTATTTTCTCCAACATATGAAGAAACCATCTTTTTAATTTGTTTATTTGCAAGTAGAAGACCAAGACCCCAATCGTCTACTCCACAGTTATTACTTACAATTGTTAAATCCTTTGTCCCTTTATCTCGTAATGCTAAAATCATTTTTTCAGGAATACCGCAAAGACCAAAGCCACCGACAATAATCGTAGCTCCATCATGAATTTGTGAAACAACCTCTTCAACTGAAGTAATTACCTTATTCTTGCCCATTATTTTGCTCCCTTCAAAAGTAAGATTAGTAGTTTAACATTCTTAAACAAGTCCTGTAAGTTTAAATACTGCAATGATTAAGAATACTGCAACTGTTTTAATGATTGTTATTGCAAAAATATCTTTATATGACTGGCGATGTGTTAAACCAGTTACAGCTAATAATGTGATGACTGCACCATTATGAGGCAAAGTATCCATACCACCTGATGCCATTGAAATGACACGATGCATTACTTCTGGTGGGATATTGTATTTATTAATTGCCTCGATATATTTATCAGACATTGCACTAAGTGCAATCCCCATACCACCCGATGCAGATCCCGTAATACCTGCTAATGTTGTCGTTGTCACAGCTCCATTTACTAAAGGATCGGTAAATGTATGAGAGATCCCTTTACTTACCATTCCAAAGCCAGGTAAAGCAGCGATTACTCCACCAAAACCATATTCAGCACCAGTATTCATCGAAGCAAGTAGTGCTCCACCAATGCTTGCATTCATACCTGTCTTTAGATTTGTGCGGATATTCTTATAGCCATAAATCATCGCTGAAAGAATCCCAATAATTAGCGCACATTCAACTGACCAAATACCAACAACTGCAGGAATTTGAACAACCCCAAAAGCTTCTAGCCCGATTGATTTAAAGTCGAACCCATTTGGATACCATTTTGGGAATGAAACAACAAAAAATTTATTTGAAAATCCAACTAATAATAGTGGAACAAATGCTAAAATCTGTTTTAAAACTGGTGTAGGAGTATTGGTCGTTAATGAAGGAACTTCTGTTTGAGTTTCATTTGCAGCAGCTAGTTCTCCATTAAATCCTAAATAACCTTCACCTGCTTTTTCTGCTTTTTTACGTCTTGATTCTAAGTACCAAAGACCAACAGCAAGTACAAAAACAGCAGCTAAAATACCTAAAAATGGTGCCGCATAAATATCTGTTTTGAAAAATGTAGTTGGGATAACATTTTGAATTTGCGGTGTTCCTGGCAATGCATCCATCGTAAATGTAAACGCACCAAGTGCAATTGTTCCAGGAATCAAACGTTTTGGAATATTACCTTCACGGAATAAGTTTGCAGCAAATGGATAAATAGCAAATACGACAACAAACAAGCTTACTCCACTATATGTTAAAACTGCTCCCATTAATACAATCGCTAAAATCGCTCTTTTTGCTCCAACTAATTGAATAATCGTTTTTGCAATCGATTCAGCAATTCCAGACATTTCGACGACTTTACCAAAAATTGCACCAAGTAAAAATACTGGAAAATATAGCTTGATGAAACCAACCATTTTTTCCATAAAAATATTACTAAAGAATGGAAGAATATAACTTGGTTCAGTTAAAAGTACTGCAAATAATGCACAAATGGGTGCAAATAAAATAACAGAAAACCCTCGATAAGCAACAAACATTAAAAGTCCTAATGCTAATAAAATAATTAAGATTTCCATAATAACCTCCTTGTTATCTTTACGTATTGGCACTTATTGATAACGCTTTCAAATACTTTTTTTCGATTTGAATTCCACTATTTACTGTTTTTAGCTCCTTTCAACGGATTGTCCTTCTGCTAATTAAACTAGCAAATAGTGTGCCAAGTTATTATAGAACGTGCATAGACTGTTGGATAAATTTTTAAGACTGTGCCCTCACACTGTATATTTATTTTATAATTCTAATAATATTAAGTTAATTTATAATTTTCAATTATTTTTTAACGAGGTTTTTCCGAAATTTCGGAATTTCTCTTCAACAAAATTCCGAAAACCTGGAAATTCCAGAAATTCGGAATTTTATTTTTTGAACATTTTATGAACTTTTTATAATGAAGAATAATGATGAATTAATTTTTTCATCCAATCATGTACTTCTAAAAATTGGAACCCTTCTATTTTAGCTTTCTCATTACTCAATGATTGATCGCTATAAGCATCAAATGGTGATTGATGTTCGACTGCTCCATGAGAGTTAATCATAGCCTTTTTTCCAGTTTCCTTTTCACAAATGTTTATTATTTCCTGAAAAGTGATCTCACCATTAGAGCACGCATTAAAAGGACCACTTTTAATCGATTCATTTTCACCTAACCAAAGTAAAAACTCCGCGGTTTCATCAGAATCGATAAAGGTCATCTCTTTGTTTAAATCAGATATAATGATTTCTTCATTTTTTGAAATTTTATCAACATGGAAGAATAATCTCTTCGTATAATCATCCGGTCCTAATACGATTGGAAATCTTGCCGCAAACACTGGAAAGTCTGCTTCTTGATACAAAACAGCCTCACAAAGACGCTTCCCTTCCGCATAAGAATATTTATGATCATTGTTATACTTAATAGGATAATGGTAAGGATCAAAGTCAGTTTCTACATGATTTAATCCCGTATCATAAACCGCTAAAGATGAAGTGAAAATATATCTTCCAACATGATTCGTTATTAGTTTAATAATTTCCTTCGCTTCATTTGGAGTATAACAAATATTATCATAGACAATGTCCCAATTATGTTTACTTAACTTTTCCATTGTCTCAGGGTTTCGACGGTCGATTACAAAACGACTAACCCGATCTCCGAAGTGATCTTCTGTTAATCCTCTTGTTGCAATTGATACATCATAGCCTCTATCGATTAGTTTATGAACAAGTCGTTTTCCAAAAAATCTTGTTCCACCTAATACTAAAACCTTTTTCATTTTTTAACCTCCAAACAAAAAAATACCCATATTACTAATTCGCCATAAAACTACAAATCACCTTTTTTATATAGGAAACTTCTAAGTTCGTATTCTAGATTACTGGTTATGCCCTTAATTAAAAAGAGAGCCAAAAGTCAGTGGCTCTCCATTTTTATTACTATTTGTTTACAATAACAGTTTCAGTTGCAACACTCACATTTCCTGCAGCATCCTTGGCAGTTACAGAAATGACCTTTCCAATGTATTCTCCATATGATTTATGAGGTATGTCTAAACTGAAATTTCCATTTTTATCTGCTTGTACTTCTGTCACTACATCGTTGAATTTAATAGCCACTGTTGCATTTGCTTCGGTTTTTCCAGTGATCGTTTGATCTTTTTTTGTTACTTTATTAACGATTGGTGCGTCTGGTGCAGTACGATCTAATACAACAATCGAAGCTGGTTCACTTTGATTTTCAGACGCATCAGTAGCACTAACTGTTAATACACTGTCTGCAACTTGGGGTTTAATTTGAATACTATAGTTACCATTTGCATCAGTTTTTCCTGAACCTATTACAGTACTATTATTTTTTACAACAATATTAACGTTAGAATTTGCTTTACCTGTAATCTTTGTATCATTATCATCTATTACGTCAATTGTTGGTGTTAACAGTAATGTCTTCATCTCAATTACGTTTGAATTTCCACCGTTAAGTGTACCGTTTAAACCGCCATTAACAACTAATCTAAAACGATAGAAAGTACTATCACTTAAACCTGTAACTTTCGCACTAGTTGAGCTAACTGTGATTGGTGTATCAAGGTTTGCATCTGTCCAAGTAGTTGGCCACGTGATACCATCATTGCTTGATTGCTGCTGAATTTTCAATCCTCCCCATACTCCAGCTGGATCTACAGCTAACCAATTCAGTGTAACTGAGTTTGCATGTTTCGAATCAACTTTAAACGTATTTACATTACTATAAACTTTCGCCTTATTAAAGATATCTGTTGCATACACATCTTTACCATCAACTTTTGTGACTACTTTTGGTGTAATGGTAGCATCTGGGTTTGTTTTGCCGAAATTAGTTGCCACAAACTGCATATCCTTACTATCAACAATACCGTCTTTATTTAAATCTTCTACTGGATAGTTTACACTATTTTGTTGACCCATTTTATCAGATACTTGCTTTGCATCAAGAACGTCAATTACACCGTCGCCTGTTACATCTCCAGCTGAACCGTATGGTTGAGTTCCTGCGATGAATCTGCGCTCTGCAATATCCTCACCCCATGGTGATTTATTACCAAGTGTAACAGTTTGTATACTCTTTAAGTGTCCTGGTCCTTCCACAATGAAATTGATTGGATCTTTTGAAAGTGGAATGCCTTTGATATTGATGTAGCCTTTACTATCAATTGTACCTGGTATTTTCGTTCCGTCCTTTAGTTGTGCGTACCCTTTAGCACCAATACTATCCATTTGCAGTGAATAATTATTTTTTAACCCTTCTAATTTCACGTACGATTGTACTAGTGAATGCTTCGGAACGATTTGGAATTTATTTAATCGGCCAAAAGCTGGAATTTTTTTCTCTTCATCACTACCGTACTGTGTCATATTAAACGTTGTTGTGTCATCATCTTGTGTCAATTTCGCTGCCATAATATCCCACATGTCATCTGTCACTTTAAATGTCACATCTAAGAATGGACTATCACCATTGAATCCTTTAAAGTCTGCTCCACCAGTTAAATGAGCCCCAATCTTTAAGTCTTTCGCGTTTTCTGGGTAATCAATACTTGGTGTTGCTACTGGTGTATCCACATTTACTTTGACACCATTTTGGTCTGCCCACTTTTGGAATGCTGGGTTGACCGTTACACCTTGTAGGTCGAAGTTACCATGGTAATACATCCCAGTATATGTTCCTGACATCATGTCTTTCACATTGTTTAGGTTTAACGTCATCGTGATCGTATCGTTTAATGAAACTTTTTCTTTGTTATATGAAGGTACCATATACGATGACCCTTTTTTAATAAACGCGTACTCATGGAAATCATTGATAAGCTCCACGTTACGTGCTGTATCACTTGGCATTAAGGTAATCGTTGTTGGACCATTTTCGATATCTGATTTTTCAACACCGAATTTTGTATCACCGTTCGCATCAACTGGGAAATCTCCTTCTGGGTACCAAATGCTATTGTGATAGTACCAAAGCGTATTATCTGATTGCGTCATGCCAAGGGGAGCCAATTTTGCTGTCCCTTCATCCGATAAATTAGCGTGAACCCAGAATGCGTTGTACGTGTTGCCGTCTTGTTTTTCATCGGTAAAATCTTTGTCTTCTAACTCGTACACACCTGGTGCATGGTCTTTATACGTTAAAGTCGGTAACGTGTTGTCCACCACAAACAATTGTGATTGTTCATACGTTTTTGCTTTCATGTCAGTCGTATCAGTTGTTCGAATTTTCAACGTATATTGGCCTTCTGTTAGTGTTGCCTTCGTGAACATATTTGTTTTTTCGTCTTTTGGATCCCCAATAAAAGGATAGTACGTACTCGGATCAAAGCTCACAGTCAAATCGGTATCAGTCGGAACTGTGCTCACAGGTAATGGAGAATCAGTTGCTGCACCAATTGGATTGCCGTCTTTGTCATAAATCACAATCCAGAAATACTTCATTGGACTGTTGAAACGGAACCTTAGATAACGCCCTGGATTTCCGTTGAAGTCCGAAAAAATTAACGGTTTTCGAGTCGGAGCAGCTGGAACATCCATTTGTAAATTCCCAACTCCTTTTTCTACCATACGAACTGCCAGTGGCATACGATACGTTTCACTTGGATCATCATGGTTCACGATATTCACATATCCTTCGTAACGACCATATGCAGCCGTGTCTGGTACGTTGATCGTCGCTGTGAAATTCGTTGTTTCGCCAGCTTTTACCGTTACAGATGATAAACTTGCGGAGAACGTCACGCCATTTTTACTTGCATCATTCACCGCTGCACTTGGTTTGATGAACTCAGATGAGATATCAAACGTTTTGTCTTTGTTGCCGCGATTTGTTACTTTTACCGTACGATTGCTCGTGTTGGTAGCGCCGTCTTTTTTGTACACAGCACCAAATGTTAACGAACCTTTTTCGTAATCTAGTGTCACGCTACTACCTGAAGCATTAATCTGTTCAGTTTTATCTTGTGCTTTAAACGAAACATCGTTTTTCACAGCTTTTGCAACGTCAACAAGACCTGCTCCTTGCTCATACACAGAGTAGTTACCGTTTAATTTGCCTGCACTATTAGTAATCGCTGCTTTTACATCAGCTGGTGTATAATTCGGGTGCGCTTGAAGAATCAGCGCTGCAACCCCAGTGATATGTGGTGATGCCATCGATGTACCTGAAATACGTGCATACGCGTTACTGTAATCGACTTTTCCTGGTGAATGTACAAAGTATGGGTACGTAGAGTACACAGACACCCCTGGTGCCACGATATCTGGTTTGATATCATAAGTAGCCGCAACCGGTCCCCTTGAGCTAAAGCTTGCTAAGTGATTTCCTTCTGAAACTGTTGAACCCGTACTCGTAAACGTAATAGAGTGACTTCCTGTTGCACGTAAGCGTTCACCGTCTGCTTTTGTCATACGGAACGTTGGAATAAAGCCCACATCACTTGCTAGGTAATTATCGATATCACCGTCAATATTGTTCGTCATGACCGCTGCCACCGCACCAGCTTTTGCTGCGTTTGTAATCTTTTCCGCTAATCCGTTTGTCCCACGTGCAATCAGTGCCACTTTACCTGTTAAATCAATCGGATTACCACTTGAATCTTTGAAATCCGCTGCTTGCGCTAAGCCTACGTCAACAAAATCATATGTTTTGCCTGCTAAATCAGCAACATGGTCGTTATATCCTTTTCCAAGTAACTTAAAGTTCGTAAATGTTTCGTTTCCTACTTTTGCTGATGCCGTTGGAATACTCATCGCGAAGTCACTTGCCCCAACCGTTATCGCAAACGCTGATGCACCTGGTGTTCCAAGTGTGCCTTCATTTGGACCTGAATTACCAGCTGAAATGACGCACGTTACACCTGCAAGCGTTGCATTGTTGATCGCAATCGCTTCTGCTGATAAAGGATCGTTACTTGCTGCGCCAAGTGATAAATTTATGACTTTCATGCCATCAGCCACCGCTTTGTCAATCCCACCTATAATTGCATCCGAGTATCCTGAACCATAAGGTCCTAGTACGCGGTAATCATATAAATTCACACCAGGTGCAACCCCTTGAGCCGGGAATTCCACGTTCGCTTTACTTTGTGCCGCGATTGTTCCAGAAACATGTGTTCCGTGGTAAGTGATATAATGCTCATACGTTCCATCTGGTTTACCAGCTTTTTCCCAATCGGAAATCGTTGTTTCCATCGGATCAGCATCGTTATCTACAAAGTCCCATCCTTTGACACTCGTTGGGTCCACTTTGCTTGCATCTTCTCCTTGTGTTGCACGGTAGCCTTTATAGACTGTTGTTAAATCCGGGTGGTTGTAATCAACCCCTGTATCAATAACCCCAACGTTCACGCCTTGACCTGTGATACCATCTGTTCGTAACCCGTCGATCCCTGGTAAAGGAATGTAGTTCTCTGGGTAATCATTAGCCGTTGCTTCATTCGCTGAAATCTTCGCTTCAGCTGGATCGATTTTGACGATATCATCATGTAACACACGGTTTACGACACCCGAGTCAAGTAGTTTTTCGACAATGTTACCTGGTAACGTCATCGCCACACCGTTTAACGCATGTGTGTATTCGCGCGTAATTGTAATAGTTGCGTCTGATGAAGCTTTTTCGTCTGAAGGAGTCACGCTTAACGCTGATACACCATTTGGTTTCGCACCAGTTTTTAACCCGTTTACAAACGTTTTAAACTCTTCATGAGATTCCTTCACGGCGCTCTTTTCAGCGATTAGTGTTGTTTTTTCGCCTTCCACTGATTTTTGTAGCACACTGATTTTTGCTGGTGCTTGTTTAAATTCAACAATGACACGAACCGGCTTACTTGTTGTTGTGTCAATTTTTGGCGAAATCTTTACATCACTTTCTTTAGACACTTTCTTTAACGCCTCGATTTGCTCAGCTGTTAAGTCTGGTGTACTTGTGTTTTGTACCAGTGAACCTATTACCGTGTTTTTTGTGCTCGCATTTGGTGTAGCTGCTAGTACGTTAAAAGGAATCATCGAGCTCACGACCAGAGCACTGATCGTTGTTTTAGCTAAACTCGCTTTAAAGCTTTTTTTACTCACACTTTTTTCCCCCATTTTTATAATTTTTTGACAATTTTCTTTCTTTTTTTATTTTAACGTTAGTAAATGACATCGTAAATTGGGGGAATTTCACCAAATTAATTAAAAAAAAATCAGATAATAGGTCATATTTATAGCACTTTTTACTTTGAAGCTTTATAAAACTTTATTTTCAGACAATTTTAATTTGGGGGAATTTTTAATTTTTTATATAAAAATTAGAGAATGACATACTCGTTGATTAATTGTTATAATCTTCTAATTTAACTAAATTTTCATATATATTTACCAAATAAAAACATTAAAAACCTTTTTGTAATAAAAAAAAGAGATACGAATGCATCTCCTTTTTTAATGAACTTATATACTCTTAATCTCAATAAAATGTGTTTCCGGCCTAGCACTCAATCTAAGCGGTAAAGACGTCGTACCATATCCATTACTGATTAATTGAGTAATCCCCTCATATACATGCGTTTTCCCTTTCTCATAAGGACCATATCCGAAAATCCTAATCTGTCCACCATGCGTATGACCGCTTAAAACAAGAGATACCCCATGTTCCATCTCTAATAACTTCAAAATCCTCGGATTATGACTAACTAACAACTTAAATGCATTCTGTTTTACATCTTGAAAGGCAAGGTCAAGGTCTACCTCTCCAGTTTTCAAATCATCTACTCCAATTAATGCCCATTCTTTTTGTAAATGATTAACCATTACAGATGAGTTTTTCAATACAACTACATTCCATTTAGTAAAAATAGCCTCAATATCCTTCTTTTCAATTTCATTATCATTATTTCCCCACACAAAGTAGACCGGGCCAAGAGAACTTAGCTTACGAATATTTTGTTCGATTCTTTCAAGAGGCACTCCCTTTTCTAATAAATCACCGCCAATGATGACAAGATCAACTTGATTAGTCATTCTACTTATAATAGAAGAATGTATTTTTCTTCTATGAATATCTGAAATAAAAAATAGTCTAATTGGCTTTTCAAGTGGCGTATTTGAAAAAGAAAATTCATGTTTTCTTACTATATTTAAATGAGCCTCTCTAAACATATAAACCAACAATAGTAAACCTAGTAATATAAAAATGAAAAAAATAGTAACCATATTGCCCTCCCATTTCCAGCTTTGGAATGCAATGCTGCTTAGCTTTTCTATAAAAGAATGTCCTTAATAATTCTCGCAGGATTACCTCCAACGACTACATTGTCAGGAACATCTTTTGTTACAACAGCACCAGAAGCGATCACAACATTATGTCCAATCTTTACTCCTGGATTTATAATCGCTCTTCCACCAATCCAGACATTATCTCCAATTGTAACTGGTTTACCGAATTCAGCTCCACTTGCCCTCTCAATTGGATCAAGTGGATGTGTAGCGGTATAAATATGTACACCGGGCGCCATAAAACAATTTACCCCAATATAAACCGGACAAACATCCAAGATGACACAATCAAAATTAGCATAAAAATTTTCACCAACATGAATATTGTATCCATAATCACAACGAAATGTCGGTTCTATATACAAAACTTCACCCGTCGAACCAAATAATTGTTTTAATAGACTTACTCTTTTACTATTTTCAGTTTCAAGCGTTAAATTAAATTCACGCGTCAAACGTCGAGCATTCATTCTCTCCTCAACTAATTGATCATCCCCTGCCAAATACATCTCACCATTTATCATTTTTTCCTTCTCGCTCACATTAGCTCTCCTTTAAAAATTCATTTACCTAATCTTTTCCGGCTTTTCCTGCCTTTTTCATGTTAAAGTATTTAAAAAACAAACAAAAAATTGATAGGAGGTATTTCATTGGATTTAACGATTTACTTGTCGTTTATAGGTGTATCTTTATTACTAATAATAGCACCTGGACCTGATAATATTTTTGTTATGGCACAAAGTATTTCATATGGTAAAAAAGAAGGCATTGCAACCGCATGTGGCCTTTGTTCAGGTGTTACAATTCATACTCTTGCTGCTTCAATTGGATTATCTGCCATCCTATATAAATCAGATGTTGCTTTTTCAATTTTAAAATACTTAGGTGCTTTTTATTTATTATACTTAGCTTACCAAGCATTTCGTTCGAGTAATGAAGTAGGTTCATTCACAAGGCCTAAAAAACAAACTTTACCCGCTTTATATCGTCGCGGATTTTTAATGAATGTATTAAATCCAAAGGTGTCTTTATTCTTCCTAGCATTTTTACCTCAATTTATAGACAAAGGCGGTATAGCAGTTCCCATACAAATGATTGTTTTAGGTTTAACTTTTATGGTATTAACGCTCATTGTATTTTCAATTATAGCGATTTTTGCAGGCAGCTTGGGTGAAAAATTGTTACAAAATAAGAAATCTTCTAAAATTATCAATCTAGCACAAGGGGTAATTTTTACAGGTATTGGATTAAAATTATTTTTTATGGATCGATAAAGTTTTTTTAGTGGTCTTGAACAGAAAAATGAGTACTGTGACTAGTACTCATTTTAGAATTTTTTTATTTGTACCCCATCAAACTCCTGTTTCTTCAGCACCCAATGTTTTTATAAGATTTTCAACTCTCCTGATTTAATCATACCCGCTTGTTTTAAGAATATGTACACGATATATGAAACGATTCCAGGTACTAATACATATGTAACAATCATCGGTATAATAACTGCACTTTTGTATGTAGCTAATAAATTCATTGGTGCAACTAATGCGCATAACCCTAAGCCTGCAATTTCTTTTGGTGCTTGAATATGAAATAAGAAAGCTGATACCGGACCTGCCACGGCACTTGCAACTATGGTTGGTATTAGTATTCTAATATTCCTAGTTACATTTGGTAGCTGTAGTTTTGGTGTGATAATTAATAAACCAAGGATACTTCCTGGATCATTCTCGCGTGCAGAGATTACAGCTAATCCAACAAATTGCGCTGCACATCCCGCTAATGCAGCTCCTCCCGCTATTCCATCTAAATTCAAAGCAATTGCTAAGGCAGCAGAAGAAGCTGGAGAAACAATTAAAATTCCCCAAACGACTGCTAATACAATAGAAGCAATAATAGGCGAACCTTCCGTCGAGCCTTTAATAAAATTCCCAACCGCTATTAAGATTGGAGAAATCCATTTTGATAAATACAATCCAACTAAACCTGAAATTAAAATGGCACATAAAGGCACAAGCATTAAATCTAGTTTCGTTTTACCTTGAACAGCTTTTCCAATCAGGATGGCAACCAGTGCTGCTAATAATGCTCCTACTGGTTCCCCCATTTTAATGGTCATTACCGTATCTACCATCAATAATGCACCAGAACCGATTATTGCAGCGGACATTGCAGAAAAAATGATTAACGTACTTGAACCTAATAATACAGCTATCCCTGCGCCAATTGCTGGTGTCATTAATAATTTAGTTGAAAATCCGATCGTTATTAAAGATTCAAAATGAAATATTTTCCCAATACTCTCAAGTAAAGAACCGATACCGATCATGACGAAAACAGCATGTGCTATACCTTCTGATGCTCTAAATACTTTGCTTTTTTCTTGCGTGCTCATATCATACCTACCTTTTTTTAGTAACTACTTCTAGTATTTGCATAATGAATAGAAAATTATTAATAAATAGAAGCACAAAAAAACGTCCAAAGAATTGGACGTTTTCAACTAGAAAATTATACCATATTTATTGAAAAGCTTAAACACTCTTCTGCTTTTGTAATTTGTTTCCAAACCTCATTTGTGGAAGTTCCACCTTCACTAATTCTTGCTTCCATAACTGTTTTTGGATTTAATGTAAAATAAATATCTTCTTCAAACACATCATTAATTCCCTTAAATTCTTCTAGGCTTAATTCCCCAAGAAATTTATGATTCTCTATAGCATATAGAACCGTTTTTCCAACGATTTCATGTGCTTGTCGGAATGGGATATTTTTTCGAACTAAGTAATCTGCAAGGTCAGTAGCGTTTGAATAATCATTTTTAACAGCTTCATACATACGTTTTTCGTTTACTTTCATTGTATCGATTATTCCTGAAAGTAACTGTAGTGCACCTACAACAGTATAAACAGTATCAAACATACCTTCTTTATCTTCTTGCATGTCCTTGTTATACGCTAAAGGTAGCCCTTTTAAAACTGTTAATAACCCGATTAAGCTGCCATAAACTCTCCCTGTTTTACCTCGAAGTAGTTCTGGAACATCTGGATTTTTTTTCTGTGGCATAATACTAGAGCCGGTACAAAAAGCATCGTCTAATTCAATAAACTGAAATTCTTGACTAGACCAAATGACAAATTCCTCGGATAGTCTAGAAATATGTGTCATCAGTAATGACGAATCAGCAAGGAACTCTACGATAAAATCACGATCGCTTACTGCATCTAAACTATTATGATAAATATCTCTAAAACCAAGTAATTCAGCGGTACGGTAACGGTTAATTGGAAAGGTAGTACCAGCTAATGCACCTGCACCTAATGGTGAAATATCCACTCGTTTTAAACTATCTTTGAATCGGCTTTTGTCACGCTCAAGCATCCAAAAATACGCAAGTAAATGATGTGCAAAAGAAACAGGCTGCGCTCTTTGTAAATGCGTGTACCCTGGCATAATTGTATCAACATGCTTTTTTGCTTGCGTAACGATTTTATTTTGAACTTCTTCAATTAAATCAATAATGGATGACGTATTATTTTTTAAGAAAAGGTGCATATCCGTTGCTACTTGATCATTTCGACTTCGCCCTGTATGTAGCTTTCCTCCTACAGGACCGATTTCTTCAATTAACAAGCTTTCGATATTCATATGAATATCTTCATTTTCAACACTAAATTGAACCTCATTTTTCTCGACTTTTTTTAATATTTTATTTAAACCTTCTATTATTAGTTCAGCTTCATTGATTGCAATTATGCCACATTCTCCAAGCATCGTTGCATGTGCAATACTACCAGCTATATCTTCCTTAGCCATTATTTGATCAAATTCAATAGATGCTGTAAATTCTTCCACTAATTGGTTAGTCTCCTTCGTAAAACGTCCGCCCCAAAGTTTTGACATAGTTGCCTCCTTAATCCACCTTATATTTTATTTACTTAAAACTTCATTTTTCTGTGTAACTTCGCTATATACCTTTGTTGGTAATCCCCATAGTTTAATAAAACCTACAGCTGCATTATGATCAAATAAATCACCTTTTGAATAAGTTGCAAGCTCTTCATTATATAGACTAGTTTCAGATTTTCTACCTACTACTGTATGAGTGCCTTTGAATAATTTCACACGAACAATCCCACTTACTGTTTCTTGTGTTGTATTTACAAATGCATCTAAAGCACTCATTAAAGGTGAATACCACAATCCATCGTAAAGCATTTTTGAAAATTGTTGTTCAATACTTACTTTAAAATTTGTCACCTCACGAGGTAATGTAAGGAACTCTAATTCTTTATGCGCATTAATTAAGATTACCGCTGCCGGATTTTCATATACTTCACGTGATTTGATACCTACTAATCTATTTTCAATATGATCAATTCTTCCAACTCCGTGCTTTCCACCAAGAACATTTAATTGTTCAATTAGTTGAACTAGATCAATAGGCTGACCGTTTAAGCTAATCGGTACACCTTTTGAAAATTCTATTTCAATATACTCAGGAACATCTGGAGTATTTTCAATTGCATTCGTCCAATCAAAAGCTTCTTCAGGTGCTTCATTCCACGGATTCTCTAATACACCTGCTTCACAAGCTCTTCCCCAAATATTTGCATCAATTGAAAACGGATTATCTAGATCGACCGGAATTGGAACTCCATTATCATTTGCGTACTGTATTTCCTCATCACGAGTCATGCCCCATTCACGAACAGGTGCAACTACTTTAAGATTTGGATTCAAGGCCATGACTGAAACTTCAAAACGAACTTGATCATTTCCTTTTCCAGTACAACCATGTGCAACTGCAACCGCACCTTCTTGTTTTGCTACATCGACTAATAATTTTGCGATTAAAGGTCTTGATAAAGCAGATGATAGTGGGTACTTTCCTTCATATAGTGCATTTGCTTTTAGTGCTGGAACAATATATTCATTTGCAAATAAGTCCTTTACATTAATCATATATGACTTAATTGCTCCTAAATTTAACGCCTTTTGACGAACAGCTTCAACATCTTTTCCTTCACCTAGATCAAGACAAAGTGCAATCACATCGTAGTTATATTTCTCCTGTAACCATTTAATACAAACGGATGTATCTAAACCACCTGAATATGCTAAAACAATTTTCTCATTTCCCATGTCATTACCCCCGATTAAATTATTAAAAAAAATAGTAGATTTTTAGAATTATAAATTACCCATTAATGCAACTAGAATCGCTTTTTGAGCATGAAGTCGATTTTCTGCTTCATCAAATACTACCGAATGCTTACCATCAATAACTGAAGCCGTTACTTCTTCCCCTCTATGTGCAGGTAAACAGTGCAAGAATAAATAATCTTCTTTTGCATTTTCTAATAAGTGATCATTTACTTGATACGGGCTGAAATCTTTTAAACGAATTTCAGTTTCTTTCTCTTGCCCCATACTGGTCCAAACATCCGTTATCACAACATCAGCTCTACTTACACCATCTACAGGATTATTCACTACCTCAATAACACTACCAGTTGTTTTTGCAACATGCTTCATCGATTGAAGTACAACTTTATTTGGCTCATACCCAACGGGACATGCAATCGTTAAATAAACGCCTAGTTTAGCTGCACCTTCAATTAAAGAATGACAGATGTTATTATTTCCATCTCCTACATAAGCAATCTTTAAACCTTTTAATCTACCTTTATGTTCAAGGATTGTTAAGAAATCAGCCATGATTTGTGCAGGATGGTGCAGATCTGTTAGCCCATTAATAACTGGAATTGACGAGTGTTCAGCAAACTCGGTCACCATCTCATGAGTATTTGCTCGAATCATCACCCCATCTACATAACGAGAAAATACTTTCGATGTATCATGAACAGTTTCACCTCTACCAAGCTGTAAATCTTTACTGCTCATAAAGATTGCATGACCACCTAATTGCATCATCGCAATTTCAAATGATAGTCTCGTTCTCGTAGAATTCTTTTCAAAAATCATCCCTAGTACTTTGTCTTTTAAATAAGGATGTGCCTCATTCGCTTTTTGCATATTTTTCATCTCTAATGATTTTTCAAGTAAAAATAACAATTCACTTGATGAAAATTCACTTATAGAAAGAAAATTTTTCCCTTTAAAATCTGACCATTTTACAGAGCTAAAATTTCCTTTTGTAACATTCCCTTTTGTCTTTTGAATATAACCATTTTTCTTTACATGGTTTTCTTTCAATACTTTACTCATAAATCCATCCCCTTTTTTTAGAAGCATCAGATTCTTATATAATGAATGATTATACACATATATAAATAATTATACAATTGGTTTTTTAGTTTTTTTCGTTAGATTTTTATAAAAAATTTTAACGGGTCATCAAAACCCTTACAAACACTTGATTCACGCTAGAAAACAAGACAAAAAAATAAGGTACAATAAAAAACAGGTGAACTAACCAATCCTATCCAATGATTGGTTAATACACCTGTATTAATATTTATTCATTTACCAAGAAATGACTTTAACATCCAAAGCATCTTTTCGATTTCAGCAATTTTACCTAGAAATAAGTCAGCTGTTTCTTGGTCATCACTTTCTTCTGCTACCGAGATTACATCACGCGATTCTTGTACAATTTTTTCATAGTCTTTAATCAAATCAGATACCATTTCTTCTGCAGAAAACGTATGATTACCTTCTTTGATCGTAGCCGTTTCTAGGTATTCACGAAGTGTTGCAATTGGTTTTGCACCAATTGTTAAAATACGTTCTCCTAATTCGTCTACCATTACTTTTGCATCATCATAATACAATTCAAATTTTTCATGTAAAGTAAAGAAATTAGGTCCTTTTACATACCAATGATAGTTATGTAATTTTACATACAACACATTCCAATTTGCCAGTTGTTGATTTAATAGACTTTCTAAATTTGCCAACTTCATTCACACTCCAATTTCTTTGTTAACATACAAAGAAATTTTTCCCAAAAAGTGTGTGGTCTATTCTATTTTTCCCATGATTGTTCAATAGTAGTTCGAAAAAGTTCGCTTAAGTACTCAATATTCACCTTGTTTGATTCTTTAATCCCCTTCACATACTCTTCGAAAATCTGAATATTATTTTCAATAAATTGATTTAATGCTTTTTTTCTAGGCTCTAAATCTAATTCTTCACCTTGTTTTTTTCGGATTAATAACTTCTCTACTTCTTCTAAAAAATCTTGTTCTAACCCTTCCATCTTTAAGAGTTCATCAAACAAAACCGGTGGGATTTCATTATATTTTTGGATCCACATACAAGCTAAAATTGGCCTTAATACATAAAAATACTTTTTAATCTTAACTTCTTCCCCTTGTAAATAATCACGGTAATTCCCTTTGGCCATATGGAGATAATGGTAAATACACGCCTTTTTAGAAAGAATTTCATTACCGATTTTTCTTAAAACGACTGAAATCGTTAAATCATCATAATAAACAATTGGAGATCTTAACCATTCTAATAAGGCCGGGTTTGATTTTGCAAAAAGATTAAGAGCCTTTTTTAAGTCCCACCCACTTAAGTCGAGTAAATCATTGATTGGATATTCAATTACATCACGTTTTTGGTCAATGCTTAAATACCAATCTTTGCGATGAACATAGACAAAACGGACATCATAATCGCTGTCTTTAGATGGAAATCCCCATGCTCTACTACCGGACTCAACTGCAAATAGTATTTTTACGTCATGTTCATTTTCGATTTGCTTTAGTTTTTCTTTAATGACGTCTTGCATAATAATCCCCCTTACAATTAGTGATCACGTGCTATAGTATAATTATATTATTCGATAGGATGTGGCTTAATTGGAAAACTTTATTTATGTTTTAAAACCAGTTCGATCAACCTTTTTACATGATTCAACACAAGAAGAAAGAAATATTGTATCGGAGCATTTTCATTATTTACAGAACTTAAATAAAGAAAAGAAAGTATCTTTAGCAGGAAGAACCGAACAAGCTGAATTTGGTATTGTCATCTTAAAAACAGAGAGCTTACAACATGCAAAGGAAATCATGGAAAATGATCCAGCTGTTAAAAAGAATGTCATGACGGCTGAATTATATCCATTTTTAATTGCACTAGATTGAATACAAAAAGTGCATCGAAATTAACTGATTCAATCCATTCTCGATGCACTTTTTATTATTATTTACTTGAAATTAAAAAATATCTTTTCTAATTCCTTTAACGAAGTAGCTTTCTTAGCTACTTCAGACTTTTCTTGATAGAAACGAATATTACTAAAACGATGTAGTAATAAATAGGCCATTAATTCTTTTTGTAAGTCCTGATTTAATTCGTTATTCGTATAGCCATAGCTCTCTAGAAAAATTTTATTTAGTCCTTCAATTGGATAAAACATAAACGCTATTGGCCCAAGTAAATCATATTTTGCGTTTCCTACAAAGCAATCAGCAAAATCAATTAAACCAGTAAACCTCCACATGCCATCAACTTTATTCATGATTAAATTAAATGGTGTATATTCTCCTGTTAATAACACGATTTGTTCTTTTCGTTGCAATATTTCATCATCTACATAGCTTGTTAATTGGGTAAATATTTCATCATTCATTCCGTTGTTTTTATGATGATTTTCTACTTGCATGAATTGATTCGTAATAAATTGATTCCATTGATCATAATCAGTTTGTTTCGTTGAGATCGTTGCGTCATGGATTTCTCTTATTAATTTTCCTAAATCAAACGCAATTTGCTTTTTTTCCTCAAAAGACAGCTCATCAAATAGATCAATTAAAAGAGTCCCCTTTAGTTCACTCATTATTAAATAGCTCCAGCCTTCAAATTGACCAGTTGAAATTAATTTAGGGACATCAACGGAATAAGTTCTGCCATTTAAAAACTCAAGAACTTGCTTCTCCTTTATAAACTCTTCATTCACATAAGAAGGATATAATTTAATGACAATTTCACCATCTATACTAAAAACAATATTTCCACCGTACGAAAATCGAGTAAGCTTCTCAAAATCTATCTTTTCAAGCTCACAAATTTTACGAATCTTACCTTCCCAAAAACAGTTTTTCTCGCGCATTATTTTATATTTTTCTTTTGTTATTTTATAAAGATAAGTCATCCATTCTACCTCAATTATTACATTTTTTTTGTATTATTTTTCCTTCTACACAGAAAGATTTTGATTTAATACCACTCTTTTTTTTAATATTTAGTACAAATAAAGTTGCGACTATACAAAAGATACCTGCTGCAATAAAGATTGATTGGTAGGCATTTAACCAAGAATAAACTAAACCGCCACCATATGCTGCTGCCCCAGCACCTAATTGATGGGCAGTATAAATCCATCCATAAATTACGCCTACCTTCTCTTTTCCAAAATGATCTGTTGCTAGTTTAATAGTTGGAGGAACTGTAGCAATCCAATCCATTCCATAGAAAATGGCAAAAGCACTTAAATAAATTAGTGAATTAGTCGATAGAGCAAAAGGAAGAATAAGTAATGATAAACCTCTTAAACCATAATACCAAAATAATAACCAACGATTATCAAAGCGATCGGAAATATATCCGGATAAAGTCGTTCCAATCATATTAAATATTCCCATGAACGCTAAAATACTAGCAGCCGTCACCTCTTTATATCCATAATCGATACAAAGTGAAATAAAATGAGTACCGATTAAACCACTAGTTGAAAACCCGCAAACGAAGAAACTCCCAGCTAATAACCAAAAAACTTTCGATTTAGCACCTAATTTTAACCCATCAAAAGCCGCCTTCACTGGATTAACATTATTCGCGTGCTTCTTATTACTTTTTTCTGCTCCTAATGGTAAAACGCCAACGTCTGCTGGATCATTTTTCATGAAAATCCATAGTAATACATAAATGAAAACACCAAAAGAAAATATAGTTAAAACGGCATTTCTCCATGAATAATGATCAACGATATATGCCATAAGTGGCAAGAAAACAAGTTGACCTGCTGCTGAACTAGAAGTTAAAAGGCCTAGTGCTAAACCACGCTTTTTTTCAAACCATGTTGTTGCTACGTACGCATTTAACACCGTCAAAAATGCCCCCGCACTAAATCCAATAATGATTCCCCAAATGATAAATAAATGCCAAATTTGCGACATGATTGTTGTTAGTAAGATAGCTGTTAATAAGGTTCCCATACCTACTAGCAATACTTTTCGAACACTAAACTTTTGATATAGACCTGCAATAAATGGACCAGAGAATCCAACAAGCGTTATACAAATCGCAAACGCACCAGAGATTGATGCCCTACTCCAACCGAATTCCTTTTCAAAAGGAATCATCATCACTCCAGACATCGTATTTGTTACAGCAGCAATTATGACGGATAAGAACGTAACAATTAAAATAATCCAAGCATAGTGCATTTTTCCACTTTTCAATCAATCTCCTCCTTCATTATTAGACCATTATTATTCTCTCATTTATTAACATCTTTTTAAGCTGATCTACACTATTTACAATTGCATTCACTCCTGCATCAGTTAATTCCAATTCACTTCCATAACCGTAAGTTACTCCAATCGAGTCAATTTTAGCGGCCTTTGCACCAATTACATCATGAAATCGATCCCCAACCATTACCGAATCTTCCTTAGAAAGATCCTTATTCAGTTCAAAAATATACTCGATGATCTCGCCTTTATTAATTCTTGTACCGTTTAGTTCACTTCCAACAATTTGAATAAAAAACTCATCCAGTTGGAAGTGACTCAATATTTCCATTGCGAATTTCGTTGGTTTAGAAGTTGCTACATATAATCTTTTTTTCCCTTTTTGTAAATCGATTAGAAGTTCACGTATCCCAACATATACATTATTTTCAATCATACCACCCTGCGAAAAGTATTCGCGATAAAAACGAACTGCGTTTAATACTTTCTTTTCATTAAGTTGGCAAATTTCAGAAAATGATTGCTGAATCGGTGGCCCAATAAATTTTAAAAGCTCTGCTTCTAATGGAATAGCTAGATTCATTTTCTGTAATGCATACTTCACCGAATTCAATATCCCTACTTTTGGGTCTGTCAATGTACCATCTAAATCGAACAAAATTGTATGATAAGTCATTATTTTACCCCTCCATCATTCTGACTCCACAAAAAAGCGTTAGCATTTTTTTGCTAACGCAAATTGATTCATTTACTTTTTCCATTCTTTTTTCAACATACTATAAACAGCTATATCATAAAATTTTTCCCTAATTTGCTGTGCCTCTCTTTGGACACCTTCTTGTTTAAAATGTAAACGTTCTGGAATTGCCCTACTCTTCTGATTTTCAACAGCTGCTCTAATCACAATTCGATTAAGATTAAGTTCATCATAACAATATGATACTAACCCTTCTACGGCACGCGTCATTATTCCTTTACCTTGCTGGTGTTCACTCAACCAATAGCCTATTTCAGTTGTTTGATTCGACCAGTCTATATAATGTAATCCTAACATACCTACAAGTTCATTTTTATAAAAAATGCCCGTTTCAAAACCATTATTATCTGCAAATTTTTGTAACCACATAGGTATAATTGATTTTTGATAATCCTCAATCAATGGAATATTTTCAGCCCAAACCAACCATTCTTTTAATGAGTTTTGATTTTCCTTCAGCACCTCTACTAATGCTTGGGCATAGTTCGGTGTTAATAAATTGATTGATAAATCCTCACTTAATTGAACCTTAAACATAGCCATCCTCCTTTTTTTACATAGACATTAATCATAAATAGCTAATTACATTTCTTCAGATTTAGGAGAAGTATTGTAACCAGTACTAATTTCTGCTTTTATATTAATCTACTTTATTTCTCTATCGACTGTACTAAATCCTCTGACTTTCTAAAAAAAATTTCCTCCTACAATGTTGATCCATTGTTTATTAGTTGTTTTTTATGGGAAGAAGTTTTCCAATTACTTGCCTAATTCACTAGTTACATAGTATATTTTTTCACAAGGAAACGTAAAAACTTCTTAAAATAAAAAACAAACTTGAGGTAATTTCATGCAAAACTGGATTATTGAAACAATGGATACATATGGTTATTTAGGTATCTTTTTATTAATTGCATTAGAAAACATATTTCCTCCAATTCCTTCCGAAGTAATTTTGACGTTTGGTGGGTTCATGACGACAGAAACTTCACTATCTAAAATGGGCGTTATTTTCTTTTCAACTTCAGGATCAGTAATTGGGGCAATCATACTTTTTTGGATAGGTACTTTACTAGATATTAAAACGTTAGAAAAAATCGTAGACCGCTGGGGGCATTTTTTACGGTTAACTAAAAAGGATGTCCATAAAGCGGACGAATGGTTTTCAAAATACGGTGTTTGGACAGTCTTTTTCTGTAGACTAATTCCGTTAATACGTAGTTTAATTTCTATACCAGCTGGAATGGCCCGAATGAATTTTTGGATCTTTTTGTTATTTACAACTTTAGGCTCATTAATATGGAATACAATTTTAGTTTTAATAGGTGCATCAGTCGGTTCATCATGGGAAACGATCGTTGAGTATATGGATGTGTATTCAAGTATTATTTATGGAATTTTAGCGATTGGATTGATCGTTTTTATTTTCCTTTTTATCAAAAAAAGAAAACGCTCTGCTTAAACAAAAAAAACTCAGACTAATTACGTTTAGTCTGAGTTTTTAGCTTTATTTCAGTCTTAGTACCCTCATCGAATTCAATACTGCTAATACAGTAACACCAACATCTGAAATTACTGCTTCCCACATTGTAGCGATTCCGATTACACCTAGTAATAGGAAAAATCCTTTCACCGCTAAAGCAAAAAAGATGTTTTGCCATACAATTTGTCTTGTACGTTTAGCGATTTTAATTGCATCAACAATTTTTGAAGGTTCATCCGACATTAATACAACATCAGCAGCTTCGATCGCTGCATCGGAACCAATTCCTCCCATTGCAATCCCTATATCAGCTCGTGCTAAAACTGGTGCATCATTCATACCGTCCCCAACAAATGCAATTTTTTCCTTCGATGATTTTATTTTTTCGATCAATTCAAGCTTTTCTACTTTCTGATGTGGAAGAAGCTCTGAATAAATATTATCTATTCCTAATTCTTTACCAATCGATTTCGCAACTAAGTTCGAATCACCGGTTAACATAATCGTCTTTTTAATTCCAACTTTTTTAAGCTCAAGTATAGCTTTTTTTGCATCATCTTTTAGTTGATCTGCAATGACAATTGATCCGATAAATTGCTTATTTTTTGCTAAATAAACCGTTGTGCCCACTTCTTTCGTTGGTTCATATAAAATAGACTGACTTTCCATTAATCTTGAATTGCCTACTAACAGTACTTCTCCATTAATCGTAACACTAATACCATGCCCTGCGATTTCCGTATAGTTAGATAGTTTTGCTTCGACAATTTCTTTACCATACTTTTGACGAATTGATAATGCGATTGGGTGGTTAGAATAAAACTCTCCGTACGCAGCTAATTCTAGTAGCTCCTCTTTCGAATGACCATTTGTAGGTATAATTGAGCTAACTTGGAATTGCCCTTTCGTCAACGTTCCAGTTTTATCAAACACAATATATTTCAAATCATTTAATGCTTCTAAATAGTTACTTCCTTTTACTAATACTCCCGATTTTGATGCTGCTCCGATTCCTCCAAAAAATCCTAAAGGAATTGAAACAACTAGAGCACATGGACAAGAAATAACTAGGAAAATTAATGCTCGATATACCCAATCATATAATGTCTCACCTGGAATAATCATTGGTGGGATGATCGCAATAATCGCTGCTGTAATGACAACAATAGGTGTATAAACCTTTGCAAACTTTGTGATAAAATTTTCAGTAGGTGCCTTTTTATTTGTTGCATTTTGAACAAGCTCTAATATTTTTGAGACTGTCGATTCGTTAAATTCTTTTGTGACTTCAATTTCGAGTAAACCTTGAACATTAATAAATCCACTTAATACTTCGTCACCTTCAACGATTTCTCTTGGTAATGACTCACCCGTTAATGCAGACGTATCAACACTTGAAAATCCACTTTTTACAATCCCATCCAACGGAACCCTTTCCCCAGGTTTCACGATAATTAGATCACCAATTTGAATCTTTTCAGGAGATACTTGCTTTATTTTGTCACCCTTTTTTAAATTAGCAAAATCAGGTCGTATATCCATTAATTTCGAAATCGAATTCCGTGATCGATTTACTGCAATACTTTGGAACAATTCACCTAGCTGATAAAAAAGCATGACTGCAACAGCTTCGGGGTACTCTCCAATAATAAACGCACCTATTGTAGCTACTCCCATTAGAAAATTCTCATCAAATACTTGCCCTCTAAAAATATTTCGAATCGCTTTTATAACAACATCAGCACCAGCTATTAAATAGGCAGCTATAAAAATAAGCAATTGATAGAACGGCGGTACATTAAGAAATTGAGCTAAAATTAATAAAGCAGTACCGATCCCTAATTTGACAATAAGTTTCTTCGTTTCATTACTCATACCCTGTTTCTCTTGTTCATGTTTTGTATCCATTTTTGAAACAGGTTTAATATGCGGTTCTAATACACGAATTTTATCTTTAGCGTTCTCGATAACTGATTCTTTTTGTTCCTCACTCGTCGTAATTGTCATTGTTAAAGTTGCAAAATTTACTGAACATGCATCAACGCCTTCAAGTGTGGAAACTCCTTTTTCAATCTTCATTGCACAATTAGCACAATCAAGACCTTCTAATTTTAATTCACTATTTACTTGCCTCTGCCCCCTACCCAACAAACTCAACTCCTCTCAAGAAACACTTAATTTAATCCTCTAAAATATGTTCTAATGCTTGATTGAAAATTTGCGTAACATGGTCATCTGCTAACGAATAATAAACTACTTTACCTTCTTTACGATTTTTTACTAAATGCGCTTGTTTTAATACACGTAACTGATGTGATATAGATGATTGAGTCATTTCTAATAAATAAGCTAAATCACATACACACATCTCAGATTGACTGAGTGCATGCAATATTCTCGTTCTAGTTTTATCTCCAAGAACTTTAAAAAGTTCTGCTACTCCTGTCAGTGTTTCAATATTTAACATACTTTCCTTTACAGAAAGAATTATATCCTCATGCATAACTGTTTGTTGACAAGCTTCATCACAAACTTCATCGACCTTCTTTTTTTCTTCGATCATTAAATGTCCTCCTATGAATACATGAACAATCATTCATATGTTTTCTATACATCTATTATATGAGTGAATGTTCATATGTGTCAAAATAATATTTGTAAAATTTAATTAAGAAAGAATTAGTAATACATAAATTATTTAAGAATGATCGAAGACTAAAAAAGTCAGACAGTTACTAGAAATTCTTAAGTAACTGTCTGACTTTTTATTTGATATCCCCTGATTAACCTATACACCCTGTCCTTTTGGCAACGGAGTATTTGTTGGCTTGGCATATCCATCTTTATATTTATTATCAATGTATTTTCGAATTTCTAACGGCGTTTTTCCTTCTTGCTGTAATTTCGCTGATTCAACTGCAATCTCCATACAGTTCACACATGTAGTTGCATGACTATCCCACACGATTGAACCGTCTTCTCTTTCCTCATGAATAAAGCAGTCTAAATTACTTTTATGACCTACACTTTCACCGCATCCACAATAACATGGAATATTTTTAAGTAGATCAGCATGTCGTGCTGCCACCATATATATTTGTTGAATTTGTTGTTCTTTTTCACCTAAAAACTTCGGCAAAGTTTCATTATTAATTGTTTGTTCTCTAATATCACTTGTTTGAATATGTTCAGCATGATTTTCGTGGTTATTCGTAGTAGTATTCTTTTCAGCTTGTTGATGACTACATCCTGTAAATAACATGGAAATTGTTAAAGCTGAAAGGACATTATAAATTGTTTTTCGTTTCATCATTTCCTCCAATATATACACGTTAATCTTATTTTAATCATTATTGGAGTGGAAAACAACGCATAACACCATCAACTAAATACTGAATCAATTAACATTTGTAGCAAGCTTGTAAATAAAAAGAAAAATCTAATCAAAAAACCAGCCCACACAAAACGTCTATATTTTCCCCAACGTTCTTGGTTATCATTACGTTTGCAAATCCACATTAAAATCCAGGCCCCAAGTGGTAAAATTGGTATTTCAATTCGGTATTGATTAAAGTTTAGATTTATACTAAAAACAAATAAACCGATAAGCATTGCAAGAATAGCCTTCCATACTTCTGGTTTCAATTCATTTGTCCGATAGATCCAAAATAGTAAAATTCCAAGAGTAATATAATTTACTAGCGTAATAATAATAGCAGAAACATAGTGAAATTCGTTAAATTGGATATTAACGTCCATTTGATTCTCCTTTTAGATCATTGAATGGTTTCTAATATTTATGCCAGTCTTAACGATAATATTTGGTTAATTTACTATTTTCATCATCAATTGCATCTAAAATTAAATAGAATCCTATATTCTCGAGGATTTTTACTGAATAGATGTTTTTTTTCTCAATAAAAAAGTCACCTATTACAAATAGGTGATCTATCAAATTAACAAATACATGTTTTTTTCTTAACGCCAAGTTTACCTTTTGCTTCAACCTTTTCAATATAATCTGTAGCAAGAGGTACTTTACATGCTGTATTGCCAACGTTTACTTGGACCTTTCCGACTTTTTGAGCGACCATCGTGGCCTCAACAGTTAGACTTGGGACAAAACTTCCTACAGCAATTACAAACCCATTCATCGTATAGCGAACTCTATTTTTTGAAGTATGTATATTCATTTCAATATAATTAAGTAATTTACGAACTTCTTCTTTATCAATCTCTTCATCTGGTGCAATTGATAAATAATGACTATAAGTACTCCATCCACAAGTTTCAATTAATTCTTCATCTGAATTCATCCACTCTTTAGCTAACTCGATTGCATACTGGCTCTCTGCGGCAACTGCACTTACAATGCTTTCAGCAATCATAAACCACTGAGCTTCTTTTGCCCAATTTTGAAGCTGTTCTTTTGTCATTAATTTTGGATTAATTGATAAACCGGCTAAATACATCGCATCTGAATTTCCAGTACTATAAAGTGCCAAAGCTAAATCTTGATCTTTTTTTACATATTTAACAAGCTTTTTCATATCACCAATTCTGACCCCAAAAAAAGGTTCCTTGGCACCATGACGCATAAATGTTTTTTTTGTTTGTTCCGTACCCATTTCCTCTAATGATTTCATAACTTCTTCTAATGTCATCATCTTCTCCCCCTTTATAAAAGGTTTGTTCCTTAACATCGTTGTCTAAAATGTATCGTATCATACATATTAAGGAAGGAAAGTATAGAATGAACTATTTTTTTCTGTTCGTTATACTATTTAGTTTTACACTCTCAGCTTGTTCAAAAAACCAGATTATACATGAGTTTCACCTAAATAAATCAGCGGTTACAGCTGCAAGAAATGAAGACTGGTCTTACACAGGTAAAACTGGACCTAATTATTGGGGTTCAATCAATAAAGAATATGCACTATGTTCAAATGGTAAGCAACAATCTCCAGTTAATATTGATCAAACAAAGAAAAAATCACTACCTTTAGGAATAAACTATCATAATGATCTTTTTAAAATAGAAAAATCACAATACACGCTAAATTTTATTCCAATTAATCACTCCAACTCAATTAATTTAAATGGAATAAACTATACATTACAACAATTTCATTTCCATACTCCAAGTGAACATACGATAAATGGAAAACGGAGTGATTTAGAGATTCATTTTATAAATGAAAGTAAACAAAAATCGATAATTACGATCGGAGTAGTTGTTGAAAGTGGTAGATTAAATAAAGAATTTCAAAAAATCCTTCATACAAATCCTATAGATGACGATTTCGTGGGGAAAGTTGTTAAACTAAATTTGCAATCCTTTATTCCGTATACTAGTAAAAAATTTTCGTACACTGGCTCTTTTACAACACCTCCATGTACTGAAGGAATTAAATGGATCATCTATAATAAACCGATACAATTTTCCGAAGAACAAATCCAAACTTATCAAAATTATTTCAATCCAAATAGCCGCCCTGTTCAGCCATTAAATGGTAGAGATTTGTTTGAATCTTGGTAAACGTAACTAGTTGGTCGAGGGACAATAAATGTTCATTTCAACACCATAAAAAAAGTTATCCTTCATAAACGGATAACTTTTTTAAAAAAAATCGTTATTTGACAGTTTTTTCATCTCGATTAACTAATTCTAATTTTCCAGTATGTGGGTCAATTACTAAACCATGAACTTCAACCTCTTTTGGAACAAGTGGGTGGTTTTTTATAATTGATACACTATGGTTAACACTATCGTATACATTTGTAAATCCAGTTAACCATTTATCTAAATCTAAACCTGAAAAACCTAAAATTTCTAAGTTTTCTTCTTTTATTCCTCGTTCAACCATACTTTCTTTCATTCGTGTAGGATTTGTATTACCCATACCACACTCATGGTGACCGATTACTAATACTTCTTTCGCTCCAAGTTCATAGATTGAAACTAGAATACTTCTCATAACAGAACCAAACGGATGCGCAATAACAGCACCAGCTGTTTTAATCATTTTCACGTCACCGTTTCTTATATCAAGAGCCTTTGGTAAAAGTTCAACAAGACGTGTGTCCATACAAGTAACAACTACAACCTCTTTATTCGGGAACTTTGAAGCTATGTATTGCTCATATTCCTTATTCTCCACAAACTTCTTATTAAAATCTAAAATCTGATCTAACATATAATTTCCCCTCCAAACAAAAAATAAAGAGCATTTCCCTACACTTATATTGAATGAAAAGCTCAAAATTTACAAACATTTTGCATTCATTTATAGTATTATTCTAAAATTATGAGTTCATTTATACCGTTTTTTTTATTTTTTTTGATTGTTAATACACAATTAAACGAAATACTTTATTATTAATATCTTTCAAATTTTTTTTATTTTTTGTGTTTATATTGTACACTAAATATAGTCTTTGATAAGGAGGGAATTAAAATGAAGTTTGAACATTCGATTGCATTACATAATGGAGTTAAAATGCCTCAATTAGGTTTAGGTGTGTGGCGTGTGTCACCAGAAGATGGTGTAGATGCAGTCAAAACAGCAATTGAAGTAGGTTATCGTCACATTGATACTGCAGCTGTCTATCAAAATGAAGAACAAGTAGGTGAAGCAATTCGTCAATCTGGTGTTGCCCGAGATGAACTTTTTATTACAACAAAAGTTTGGAATGCTGATCAAGGGTATGATTCAACCTTAAAAGCTTACGAAGAAAGTCTTAAAAAGTTAGGCCTGGATTATGTTGATCTTTATTTAATTCACTGGCCAGTAAAAGAGAAATATTTAGATACATATAAAGCATTAGAAAGACTTTACGACGAAAAACTTGTGCCAGCAATTGGTGTTTCAAATTTTCATATCCATCACTTAGAGGATATTGCAGCTAATCGAAATATTAAACCAATGGTCGATCAAGTCGAATTGCACCCAATGTTCCAACAAAACGAATTACATGAATATTGTCATAAAAACGGCATTGCATTAGAAGCATGGAGCCCATTAATGCAAGGTGGCGAGGCTTTAACAAATCCTGTTATAAAAGAGATTGCCGATCAGTATGGTAAAACAACTGCCCAAGTCATCATCCGTTGGCACTTACAACGCAATGTAATCGTTATTCCTAAATCAATAACACCTTCACGAATTCAAGAAAACTTTGAAGTATTCAACTTCGAGCTTTCATCAAATGATATGCAACAAATCGCTACACTTGATGCAAATAAACGTGTAGGTCCAGACCCTGATAATTTTGATTTTTAAGAGGTCGGTTTTTTAATAGAAATGGCTACCAATCTTTTGAAAGGTAGCCATTTTTTCTTATCCCACTAGATTCCTATTTGTGCTTTAATTGTATCTATTGTTTGCTTTTTGTATTTCGTTTTCGGAATAGGCGCATTTTGGTTTGATGGATTTTGTTTTAAGTAATTTTTTTCTACGAATTGGAAATCTGTTATGTTGACGATTCCATCATTATTAATATCCGCACTTCGTTTATTCGTTTCCCAATATGTTTGAATATATAACGCATCATAGACATCGATTACGTCATCTCCATTAACGTCTCCTGCAGTTGCTTTGTCGCTAAAATATTGTAATGTTTGTCCCCAAATTGTACCATTCTTATCTAATCCGATAGGAATTTCACGTTTCACTGTAAAATGACCCGGCACTTTTAATTCCCAAATAAACGGTTTAGTCGTTAAAGGTAGATTAGAAATTTTGTAATCTCCATAACTTACAAGAGATGATGAGCCATCATATACTTTGCCATTTAGATCAATCACTCGAATTGTAGCACCAGAAGTCGTCCAATTCCAATTTCGATTGTATCCTGAAGCTTCAGCACCTACTGTTCCAAATACTTCAGAGAATATTGGTTGGATTAACCACTCCATTCCAGCTGAAGAAAGCGTAATTTGATTACCTTGATCATTCGTATAAGCAATTGTTGGATTTACAAGAGCATTTACCGCAAACGTTGTACTCTTCACCTTTAATTTCAAATTAATCGCAGGAATTTTTCCACTAAACGATTTTGTTTCATCTAAAGCTAGTTTTACTTTTGAATTATTTCCAGTCGTTTCAACAGTTACTGATGCACCAAAATCCTTTAGTGCTTCATTTGCCTTTGCCTCAATAATATCGAAGTTTTGACCTATATTATTAAGTGTCCATTCTGCTGATTTCATGTTTTGTACGTTATTTAAAACAAACGTAGCGTTAACTGAATCGCCCATTTTCACATTTACATTATCTGTTTTTATATATCCATAAGGTGTACCAACTTTAACAAAGTAGTAACTTTTCTTTTGTGTCGTGTTATTCGCACCATCTAATCCATTCAAAGTATAGGTCATGAATGTGCTTGTTTCGTTTATTGGTACACTTAAATCAATTTTCCCATCTACCCCGACAGGTAGTACAGGATTGAAGTTACCATTAACTGAATAATTTACTTTGTTTATTGATTGATCGACTTTCATTCCAAAATCATTCATATTTGCAACTTCTTGATCAGTTACACTTACTTGAACAGGAATTGTTTTCTGACCAGGTTGATATTCCATTACAGGAGACTCATTTCCATCAAATGATGTTGTCATAGTAGGGATATTATTATCGATATATAAATCATTGTAGTTTACGAACACTTTATCTCTAGTGCTCGTACCAATTAGTTTAATTCGATATGGTCCAGGTTTTACATAACTTAATATCGGTGAAATTGGCTGTGTTGTATCACCAGTATAAGCATGGTATGTACCATTAAAGAAAGTATTTAGTAAATAATTTGTCCCATCGTATGCCGAACTTAGATCGATCGTTCCAATTACACCTAAATCATTTCCTGTTTTTCCATCTTGTAAAACGATATCCATTCGTTTCATCGGTGATTTAAAATTAAAAATTAAGTCTATAAATTGATACGCACTAAAGCTACGTTTCACATGTAAAAATGAAGGTGACATTGATTGATTAGATAATGTTGTTGAATTAAACCCTTCCTCTGTTGTTCGGACACTAAATGGAATTCGATATTGTTCATTCTTGTCATCTTTATTTGTCGCAATAATATATCCTTCGTAAATACCTGCTTTAGCGCTCGCTGGAACATTAATAGAAACAGGTATTTTCTTAGCATCTAACGATTGTACTTTAATTTCTGAAGGAATATTTACACTTACACCGTTTTCGCTAGCATTTAGCGAACCATTCACATTTGTTTGAAAGTTAACATCTACATTAAATTTCTTCAGTTTAGATTCTAAATTTGTAAAGTTCAATTTCTTTTCTACTAAAATATCCTCATTTGCATAGTGATTACCAAAGCTAAGTCCACCTGTTAATTCTTTTACTTTTACATTCTCCCCATTTAATGGGAAGGCTGTTTCATCTTGAACTTGTATTTTCATCCCAGTATGTATTGCTCGATAAGGATCGACACGACCAGCGCCCACATGAAATACACTATAGTTGTCTGTTAAAGGCTTTGCTGTATTCATTAATATCGTTTTTATATCACTAGGTTCAAGCATTGGATTTGCTTGAAGTAATAAAGCTGAAATCCCTGTAACATGTGGTGCTGCCATAGAAGTACCTGACATACGGGAATATGCGTATTGATAATTAGTTTGATCATTATTGTAAATAGAGTAAGCAGGCACGCTTGATAATACACTTACGCCAGGTGCTGTAATTTCTGGCTTTATGTCGTAATTACTTCTGGATGGTCCACGTGAACTGAAGCTAGCAAGTTTGTCTGCATCAGTGTTAACTTCTTTCAAATCTTTAAAAGTCAGTTTAGTATGGCCCGCTGCTAATTGTGCTTTAAAATCTAAACCTTGTTCATAACTCATCGAAAATGCAGGAATAAAGTTTTGATCTTCTTTTACGAATTGTGTTGGACCTGCATTTGGAATATTACTATATGCAATGATTGCTCTTGCACCGTGATTTTTTGCATAAACAGTTTTTGACTGTGTCCCAATAACACCAGTACTTACAAAAACAACTTTTCCAGTAACGTCCTTATTTAAGTAATCTGAGTCATTACCGACACCTAAATCTACTACATCTATCGTTTGATCATTAAATACTTTTAAATCTGAAACAAAATCATTATAGAGCGTACTTAACTGAAATGGTGTTTCGATTCCATTAAGAACACCAGAATATTTAGTTACTGAAATAGGTGCACTACTTGCCCCTACCGTTAATGCAAGTGCAGCTGCCCCAGGTGAACCTAGCGTATAAGAATTCGGCCCACTATTTCCCGCCGATACTGATGCTGTCACACCATTTAGTACAGCGTAATTTACAGCTGTGCTTGTCGGATACATCGGATCATTTATGTTAGCTCCAAGAGAAAGGTTAATCACATCCATTTTATCTTCAACAGCTTTTTCAATACCAGCTAAAATATCGTCCATATCACCAGTTCCATATGGACCTAAAACACGGTAGACATACAGGTCAGCATCAGGTGCAATTCCCTTAACAGCTACACCACCAGTATTTTTTGCTCTTCCTGCAATCGTTCCCGATACATGTGTCCCATGATTTGTATAGTAAGTTGATAGATTTTGATCAAACTCAGGACGACCAGATTTTTTCCAATCGTCATATGTAGTTTCCATCGGATCTGGATCATTATCTACTAAGTCGTATCCACCTTTAAATGCATCCTTCAAATCAGGGTGATGATAATCAACTCCTGTATCGATTACACCGACTTTTACCCCTTTGCCTGTAATCCCTTCTTTATGGAGCTTATCTACACCTAAAAATGGTAAACTCTCTATTCTCTTAATTGAATCTTGGTTCTCTGGATTACCCCTTTCAGATGGTGGATCGATTGTAAATTCTACACTTTTATAAACAGCTTTAACTGAATCAGACTTTAATAGAAATTCAACTTCATTTGCTGGTAGTTTCATAGAAACCCCATTGTAGACAGTATCAAATGAACGAGTAATATTATATTTATTTCCGCCATTTTTCTCCTTAGAAGTTGGTAAAATTTTTGTTAAATCCTCTTCAAAAGCAGTGTGATCGTGTTTTACTCTCCTCTTCGCCTCAGTAGGAGTTAAAGATTTCCCTTCTAATGCAGACTCTAAAATAGCAATCTTTTCTGGCTTAGATTTGAATTCGACAATAACAGATATGTCAGTACTACTCTTTAAGTCCTTTTTATCAAAACCTTGTAGTCCATCACTCTCCAACGATTTTAGCTTCGTTAAAGCATCTCTTTGTTCTTTGGTCAACGAAGCTAAGATTTTTTCAGACGTTTTACTATTTACAATTGTTGCAGAAGCATAATCTTTTTGGTTAGCTGGGAATAACATCGATAAAAAAATGGCTGCCACCGCAGAGCCCTTTACTACTCTACTTAATTTTTTATTTTTTGATTTCCTCACTTAATCCCTCTTTTCTATTGATATGATTATTTTAAGAACACTACTAAAACACATTTGCAAACTAAAGGAATACAGAATATCACTTTCTATTTCTCTGATTCATTAAATTCAATTATATTTTTTTATATTTTTCAGTCAATTGGGACATTTTTATCCATATTTAGTAAGGAATTGTCTATTTTTTACTTTTTTTCGACATATTTCCACCGTAAAATTGTGTCAATTTGATAAAGTTCTAGATTTAATAAAAAATTACATAAAAAAGACGATTCAAAAAGTCATTACCTCAACCTTTTAAATCGTCTTTCTAAATAATATATTAATATAATCAAATTAAATAAATTTCGATCCGTTCTTTCCCGCCACCTTTATTGTTTCGTTTTAGCTTTATATCTTTAATTTCTCCTGTTCTTTTAATATGTGTCCCACCGCACGAAACTTTACCAAAGCCTTTGATTTCCCAATATCTTCTCTGATTTTTTAAATCATCAAACTCACTAATTATTTCCAAATCCGCATCAATGAGCTCCTTTGCTTTTTTCTCTAAAAATGGGAATGTATCAGAGATTTTTCCATCCCAATAAAAATCAATTCTAGCTTTATCACTAGTAATATTTGCTCCAATTTTTTCTGGATTATTATAGTTTTGATACATTAGCTCCAAGATGATTTCTGCCGCAAAATGTAGCTTCATTATTCGATATCGTTTCTCCCAATCGATTTCAACCACTACTTCTTGTCCTTTTTGAAGATCATGAATTTCAGGTAAAGTGTAGATAATATCTAATCCGTTCTTCCTAGCTTCAATCACCTCATAATTTCCAATTCTCCCAGCGTCTGATTGTTGGCCACCCGAAAAAGCATAAATAATAGTTTGATTTAAAGTAACTTCACTACCCTCCACTTCCGTAACAATTGCAGAAGTTTTAGCAAGATAAGGATCTTCCCAAAAAAGTTTTTTTACGCACATCGTTTTACCCCTTATTCTTTTTTGTTGTGAATGTCATTTCCATTAAACGGTTTCCAGTGAGTAAAAAAAGAAACAATATAAATTGCCCCACCAGTGTGTCGACAAAGTACAAAAAATCTGATTTTCAGACTGATTGCAAGCGCTTGTCTTTCGAGGCGCGAAGCCTGGTGAGGAGCTTAAGTTACCCTAGACGGTAATGAGCACCGCAGACAGGCGAAGCAACGAAGAAAGCGAGCGTTTTCGGGCAGTCTGAAGGAACAATACAGATTGTTCCTCTTCTAAACTTACTTTGTAATAACTTCACTACCTTTGACTAATTCAATACGCACTTTTTTAAGCCCATCTTTTCCATCAACATATGTACTTAATTTCCAATTTGCAGAAAGCGTATGCTTAATTAAATCAATTGCTTCTTCAGATAAATAAACTCCTTGTATGGCAGTTCCAATATCTTCATAATCTTTTTCAACTTCAATTCCAAATTTATATCTTAATAAAGTCATTAAGGATCCTTTTGTTAGAAATTTTATTTGATAGCCATCATTAACTATTTTATTAAAATTTTCTTCACTGTTTTTGTACAGATTTATTAATGTTTGCCAATCAGGAAAACCTTTACCATATTGATTTAAAAACTCGAAATTCTCTTCTTTCATTGCGTTTATTAACTGAATGTTTTCTACACCAGCACTACGTAGACTTTCAATCATAATTGCATTATTTATCGCAATACTAACAAAGCTCATCTTTGTACTCCCTCCAAATTAAAAGAATTTTCTTTTAATTCAACTTTATCATAAAATACCTTGCTTCACTATTATATTGATGAGAATAGAGAATGCTTTCACTAATTACTAAATAAAAAACCACAAGATCCTGTAGCAATCTTGTGGTTTTACTTCTTTTAAATACACCATCTTATTTAAATCGTATTTATTGTAATAATGGCAGTTGTGCCTTCATCAATTTCACTTGTAATTTGTAGATTTCCACTATAATTTTCAATTAGGTTTTTTGCAATTGATAAACCTAAACCATTACCGCCATTCGCTCTACTTCTTGCTTTATCTGCTCGATAAAATCGGTCAAATATATGATTGATATCTTCTTCTTTAATACCAATTCCGTTGTCTTTCACTTGAATTTCAATTTTGTTTGCAACTTGTGCTGTAGCTATGTCGATAATGGTGTGTTCTTTACTATATTTAACTGCATTATCAAACAATATAATTAATATTTGCATTAAATGTTCTCTTGCGATATTGGCTTTATCGACAATTTGATTAGGAGTATGGAAGCGAATTTCCAAATCTTCATGTAATAGCTGATAATTGCTTATGATTTCGTTTAATACTTCATTAATATTGGTTGGCGCATATTGTTCGAGTTTTTCACTATATTTCTCAAGCTTCGTCAACTGTAGCAGTTCATTCGTTAAGATAATCATTCTGTTTGTTTCATTAATACAAGTATTTAATGAGTTTTCTAAAACAGATTCGTCTTTTTTCCCCCAGCGATTAACGAGTGATAAATGACCATGAATGATTGCTAGTGGTGTTCTTAATTCATGAGAAGCATCTTCAACAAATCGCTTTTGCCTTGTTATTGATGTCTCTAACTCGTCCATCATTTCGTTAAAGAGTAGACCGAGTTCAGCCAGCTCATCTTTTGTTTCTCCTACAAAAACTCGCTCTTTTAATTGATTATTTTTTATTTTAATCATTGTTTGGTTTAAATTTTTAATAGGATTTAATATTTTTTTAGATAAGAAATAACCACTTAATATACTTAAAATTAACGAAATCGTTGTTCCCAGAATAAAAATCATGAAAGCTTCTTTAATTAATTTCGAAAAGATTTCTACATTCATCGCAACTTCTATAACACCGTCAAAATTCTTATAATGTAACGACTTACTATTAATTAATATTTCTTGATTGTGCAACCTATATTTTTGGATTTCTCCGAAGTCATTTTTATTAATATGAATTTTAGGCATTTTTCTAGAAACTGTAAAAATTACTTTTCCATCTTTATCTAATAATCGAATCATTTCATTATTTTGTATAATTTTTTCAAAATACACTTTGTTTTCTACTAATGAGTTAGCATTTACTTTCTTTGTTTTGTACTCTTCATCTAAATAAGCTGACGCTTCATTTAATCTTTTTTCAATTCGAAGTTGTTGCTGTTTCATTACAGACATTTGAATTAAAGCAGATTGAATAAGATTACATACTGTAAATATGACAAACATAAGCACAGCGATTGTAATTGTTATTTTCCATCTAATCGAAAGCTTATTCATCAAGGTAAAATTCACCTCTACATCCTCATTACATACCCTGTACCCCTTACAGTATGAATATAGGTATTATTCTTATCATCTAGTTTTGTTCTTAAGTAGCTAATATAAACATCTACTACGTTTGTTTCAATTGTAGAGCCATAGCCCCATACAGTTTCTAATAATATTTCTCTAGTTAATACACGATTTACATTACTCATTAATAAATACAATAAATCGAATTCTTTTTTAGTTAAATCGATGATCGTTTCATCTTTTTTCACAACTCGAGCTGCAGAATCTAGAGACAAATCTTTGAATTTTAAGCAGTGTAAATTTGTTGAACGGTCGATTCGTCTAAAAATTGCTCGCATATGAGCTAAAAGTTCTTCAATAACAAATGGTTTTGAGATATAATCATCTGCACCACTATCTAATCCAGAAATTCGATCAAAAACACTATCTCTTGCTGTAATCATAATAATTGGTGTGTCTTTATGCGCTCTAATTCGTCTACAAACTTCAATTCCGCTTAAATTAGGAAGCATCAAATCAAGCAAGATTAAGTCAAATTCTTGGTCAATCGCTTGGTTTAATCCGTCTCTACCATCATTTGAAATATGAACTTCATTTCCTTCATATTCTAATTCTAATCGTATAAAATTTGCTAATTCTTTCTCATCTTCTATAATTAATATTTTTTTCATATATTTTATCCCTCTTTTTTTTATAATAACATCTATAAAATTATTATTTGTATTGTATAAGGATATCTGTTTAAGATGAAAATGGCTTTATGAATATTTTAAAATTCAATTAGAGTTTTATTAGAATTTTTTAATACTTTAACTTAATTATCTTGATAATACTACCTATTGTGTACATTTTCTAATAATTCCACTTGAAAACGATTAAAATTTATTTAAGAATATATTTGGTAAAAGCTTTTTATTAATTCAAAAAAAATGACTTTAGCATTTGCTAAAGTCATTTTCATACTAAAAAGCAATTTGATTCTCACTACCTCATCTTCCTTACTTATTTATAATTAGGAAACTGAATCGGAATGTTTAGTATATTTTCTGATTGGCCGTCTTTTGCACTTGCTACATATAGTGTAAGCACTCCATTTGGACTAGTTGGTTGATCGTAATGAATGACTAATTTAAAGTTCCCCCATTCAGGAGCTCCCATGTCAGCTATTGTATGACCTTCCGCTAACACATTATGACCATCTTCTATTCGATATAAAAATGTTGCTTCAAAAACACGAGCTTTCCCTTCAACAATTAATACATTTTCGCTAGTTGAGTCATTTGCGACTGAAGTTACTTTAAATGCATCGTTTTCAACTGGTGTAAAAACTTTAACGGGTGGCTTTGTTTCATCCTTTTTAGGCGGATTTTGATTACCTTTATCTGGTGTTTTTCCCGTATCAACATGTGATGACTGATCATCTTTTTTACCGTAGTCACTTGACTGACAGCTTGTAAAACAGAATATGCTTAAAATTATGAGTCCAATAAATAATAATCTTTTCATTCTATTCATCACCCCTAAATTAATTTATTGATGCAGTGTAAATATTATTTTTGAATCAAACATTTATTTTTAATTTAAGGAAAACCGAGGTGCTTCTAGCAATTGGAATGAATTTTTAAACACATTAATAAAACGTATTAGCAAGTTGGATTACAATTGGTAAAGTTAGACTACTTAATATCGTTGAAGTAATAACCGTTTGTGCTGCAAAACTTGCGTACGGACCTTTGAATGATAGTAATGCACTGTTTCTTGAACTTGGAAAAGCACTACCTATAAAGAGGGCTTTTGCAACTACGCCTTCAAAACCGAAAATTTTTATGAGAGCAAATGCAATAATCGGACCACCAATTAATCTTAAGAAGTTACTAATCGCTAAATTGTTCCAGCTAATTTCTTTCCCCGATTCAGCTAATTGAGCTCCAAGTGTAAGTAGCGCAAATGGGGCGAATGATTCAGTAATCGGATTTAAAATGGTAACCACTTCATGATTTAATTTCACATGAGAGAGTTGCAGGATAAAGCCAATTGCTACACTATATATGATTGGTAGCTTAAGCATTTTTATAATTGCTTCTTTCATTTTAACTGAAGCCTCTGCATTATATACCCCAACAGTAAATGTCATGATATTTTGAAACAAAACGATTAAAACGCCAATACTCAATGCAAAAGGATCATTTTTAAATACTAACGCATTTACTGGTAATCCAAGATTTCCTGAATTATTTAATGCGATGCTATTAGTAAAGTTACCTTGCATAGATTTTTCAATTCCTCTCCATCTACATATTAATGTCGAAATTATGGACATGAGGACAAATTGAATAACTAAGTAAAATAAAACAATCCCTGCAACTTTACCAGATAACGGACTATCATATATTTTCATAAATACTGCTACTGGAAGAAATAAATAAACTAAGAGGGTTGTTAAAGTACGCAAGTTAAGTTTAAAAAATCGATTAAAGAAATAACCTAATAAAACATAAAAAAATAGAGGTAGCATAACTTCTAGTAGTAATTTTATTACCATCTCTTTTCCTTCTTTCAGATGATCAACCGCTTATAATTTGCTCTACATATCCCGGTTAAAAATTTTTTCCTTTTGTTTCTGAAATTCAATATCAGTGATTACCCCGTCATTTTTTAATTTATTTAATTTACGAAGTTTCACTTCAAAGTCCAATTTCTCACTCATAATATACTCTTCAACATTAACTTTATCATTTGATATACCACGATCACTAAACACGTTATATCCATTAATAATCGTAATCATTAGAGCAACTCCGGTCCATATCAATCCGAACAATCCAGCTTTTGGTATTACAATGGTAAAACCGAGGACAATAAAAACTACCCCAATCAAAAAACCTAAAAAAGACTGCCCTTTACTTGGTTTAACTCGAATCTTTCTCAAATTTCCCCCTCTTTTCATTTGAAAATTAATGACTGAATGAAATAGAAGCTTTGACGGTAAATTTGATAAAATATTATTTTGCTTTCGGAATAACTATATTCGACAAATTATGTTTAAATACCAATTGTAAAAATAAAAAACGAGCAAATTAAGTGATTTTTATTTACACTTATTATCTGGCAGGTGTATAGATTGATTTCACACCATTTAAAGAAAAAAATATCAATAGAGTTATTTTGAATATTTTTCTTTCCATTCACTTAAATAGAGAACTTCACTTGTTTTTACAGATTCACCATCAAGCAGCGTAATAAATTCTAAACTATTTCCATCAGGATCCTGGAAATATACACTTGCTGCTGGCATCCAAGTATGTACAACAGGTTCAATTGGATCTAGTCCAAAAAAGTTTTCAGTTGGTTGAATACCTCTCTCTTTTAACCATTTAATACTATTCTCTAGTTCATGTAGACTTACCCCAAAAGCGAAGTGACCTTTGTGAAATTCCTTTCCTTTCTCTACTTCCCATATTCCGAGCATTTGTTTGTCCTCACCAATAAAAAAGAAAGCTACTCTTCTTTTCTCAATTTTGTGAGCAAGCTTAATACCTAGTTTTTCGTAAAACCCACTTCTAAATGAATTTCATATATACTTTTAATCACCGCTTTTCTCCTCCTACCAGATTAATGTAATTTATAATTATTTATATTTTAGCATTAAGTTATTTATTTTTTAAAAAATTCCGACTTTTAAACTTATCAAGATTTTCTCTAAGATGATATGATTTAATGACAATCATTTAACATGTAAGGAGGTTTGTTTGTACATGATATTCCAATCAAATAAACTTACTATTAGTCAATTACAAGAAAGTGATATTCCCCTTCTTGCAAAATGGCTTTCGAACCCAAAAGTTTTACAATATTATGAAGGCCGTGATAATCCATTCAACGCTGCAAAAGTTAAACGTATTTTTTTTACTAAAGATCCTTCTATTCAAATGTGTATTGTAGTTTATGAAAATATTGAAATAGGCTACTTACAATTTTATAAACTAGACGATGAATCCAAAATTGAATATGGTTATGATAATACAAGTGAGGTTATTTACGGAATGGATCAATTTATTGGCGAAATTAATTTTTGGAATCGAGGGATTGGAAGTTTACTTGTCTCATCAATGGTGAATTTCTTAGTAAATAATCAAAACGCAATGAAAGTGGTAGTAGATCCACAAACATGGAATGCACGTGCCATTAGATGCTATGAAAAATGTGGATTTAAAAAAGTTCGATTACTTCCGAAACATGAGTTACATGAAGGCGAATATAGAGATTGTTATGTGATGGAATATAAGCAAATTTAACTAAAAGGCTGCCTAATTTTATTGTTAGACAGCCTTAATTTTATTTATTTGAATGATGCATACCCTTCGTCTGCCATTACGACACTACCGTTAATAGCACTTGCTTCTTCTAAAGAAAGTAAGTAAACTGTGTCTGCAATTTGCTCTGGTTGAGTCAATTTATTGCCCATTACTTTTGCTTTCATCATATCAATAATCCCTTTGTCTTTATATCCTTGGATAATTGGCGTATCAACTGCTCCAGGTGCAACTGCAACAACTCGTATACCATATTCAGCTAATTCAAGAGCTGCTGATTTCGTCATCATAATGACAGCGCCCTTCGTTGCATGATAAGCAAAAGTACCATGTGATGCTAAAAATCCGAATACAGATGCCGTGTTTATAATGACACCTTTTATCCCTAACTCTTTCATTTTACGTGAAGCTGCCATAATGCCATATGCAACTCCGTGTTGATTAACGCCTATTGTTTTGTTATAAACTTCTAAATTCATATCAATTAATGGTGAATTCGCACCAATCCCTGCATTATTAAACATCACATCGATACGGCCAAATGTTTCAACTGTTTTTTCAACTAAACTCTCAATATCCTCAAATTTAGAAACATCCGTTTTTACGAATAATGCTTCTCCACCTTCAGCTTTAATTAAATCAACTACTTCTTTTCCTAGTTCTTCATTAAAGTCTGCAACTACAACTTGATCACCTTTTCTTGCAAACTTTAAAGCGGTTTCTTTCCCAATCCCACTAGCTCCACCTGTAATTACTGCTACTCTTTTTGTTTTCATTATTTTTCCCCCTTAAGATCTAATAAATGATTTTTTAAGCATAGATCTTTATTACAACTTCATTTTAACAACCTTTCATATTAAATAAAATTTAGTTATACTTACTAATAATTCACTAAAACTTAATTAGGAGAAAAAAATGAATCTTGAACAATTACAATATATTATAGAGGTTTCAAAATCGGGATCTTTAACTTTGGCAGCCCAAAAATCACACATCACTTTATCTGCAATTAGCCAATCAATCTCAATGTTAGAAAACGAATTAGGTGTATCACTTTTCACGCGCTCAAGGGGGCAAAGTGCTATACCTACTAGAGAAGGAAAAGTAATTATTGCAAAAGCAACTGAAATTTTAATGAAAGTAAATGAGTTAAAAGAAGAAGCAAATGATTTTAAAAATACTTTATCTGGTGAACTTAGAATTGCAACGATACCTGGCCCAACTCACCTACTTGTTAATACTGTATCTCGTTTTAAACAAGACTTTCCGAATGTAAAAATAGAAATTTTTGAAAGGGGCCCTAATGAAATTATCGAAAATTTACAGTCCCACAAAATTGATATAGGCTTAATTGTGTCCGAGGAGATCATTCCTAAAAACAGTGGATTACTATACGAAAGATTACTAGAAGGTAAAATGGTTGTTGGAGTTAGCTCAAGTTCTCCCTTATCTTCTTTAAAATCGCTCTCTCCTGAAAAACTGCAACAAGAAACGCTAATTCTTTATGACGATCCAATTATCAAAAATTTCGTAGAAGAATATATTTCTATATTTGGAAAGACAAATATTTTATTTACAACGAATAATACGCTCGCTATTGAAAATGCGGTAGTGAGCGGTTTAGGCATAACAATCGGTTTAGACTTTTCATTTTTAAAAAATAAAGGCCTTGTTCCGATTGAAATTAAATTGCCTAATTATTTACCTATTCATTATGTTTGGGTTCGACACGATGGAAAGTTTTCATCACAAATTGCTAAGACATTTTTGAATAGATTGTCTTTAGAAATTTAAAAGTTTGAATTTTTTATTGGGTTAAAACTGCATGGGATGAATACGAAACAATGCAAAGGGATCTCTCACTCACCTGAGAAATCCCTCATCATCTTAAAGATTAAAGCTATTGAACAAATACTTGTTTTAAAGGTTGATCGGCTGGCCCTTCTAAAACGTCACCATAAATTGAAAATCTTGAACCGTGGCAAGGACAATCCCATGATTTTTCACCATTATTCCATTCGACCTCACAACCTAAATGAGTACATGTTGTGTCTACACAATGAACTTTCCCATTTACATCTTTATATGCTCCAACTCTTTTCCCATCTAGTGTTACTACTGAGCCCTCATCATTGTATAACTCTTCTATTTTTCTAGAAACGGGTTCTAATTTTCCTTCGATTAAATGTTTTGCTACATCTAGGTTTTGCATTAAGAAATGTTTGATACTAGGATCTGCTTGAAATCTCGAAGGAGTGAACACATCAGCATCAACTGCTTCTTTTTCTAAAATTAAATTACTAATTAACTGGGCAGAGACAGTCCCACTTGTCATGCCCCATTTACGGAAACCTGTTGCAACGTAAATATTATGATGTTTTGATGATAGTCTGCCAATATAAGGCATTTTATCTAAAGTGATTAAATCTTGGGCAGACCATCTAAATTTTACATCTTCAATTCCGAAAGTTTCTTCACCAAATAGCTTTAAATTTTCATAAAAACTCATTGTACGAGTTTCTATACCAGTTTTATGACTTTCCCCACCTATTAGTACTAATTCTTCATTATTATATTTAAATGATCTTAGAGACCTTTTTGGATTTTCCGCACTTATGTACATGCCCCCTGGATATGCTGTTTTTACTTTTGCAGCTAGGGCATATGAACGATCAGCATGTAATTTCGTAAAAAACAATTGATTACCATCGTAGAAAGGAAAATGGGATGCACTAACAACATGCTTACATTTAATTTTTCTACCACTTTGAGTGACTACAACTGGACTATTGCCTGTTTCAACATCAATGACTACAGTTTCTTCATAAACCTTTAATCCGTTTTCAATGGAAGCTTTTAATAAATGAATCAAATATTTTAGTGGGTGAAACTGAGCCTGATCCCTCATTGTAATTGAATATTTTGTATCAAAAGGTAATAATGTTTTTACTGCTCCAAATGAGTCAATTCCTATCTTTTGATAGGCTTTCAATTCATTTTCTAAATTTCTTACATAATCATCTGAAGTCGTATAAATTGTTGCATCTTGGACCTCATAATTACAATCTATTTGGTTATCATTCGTATATTTCCTAATAAAGTCCATCGCATTTTTAGTAGAATGATAAAAGATTTTTGTTTTTTCCAACCCAAAATGTTGAATTAGCTCGTCGTATATTAAATCATGCTGTGCCGTTACTTTTGCTGTTGTATGACCAGTTGTTCCATTTATAATTTTATTCGCTTCAAGTAAAGCCACCTTCATACCCGCTTGCGTTAAAAAATAAGCGGTTGAAATACCCGTTATTCCGGCACCAACGATTACGGCATCAAACTCTGCGTCATCATTATATGGTTCAAAAGTAGGAATATTTAGTCCACTTCTCCATATTGGCTTTGAGTGCTTCGGCAAGCCATTATAATCAATCTTTTCATTCATCATTGGATACCTCCATTTATGTTATGTGGTTATTATTACCAAATTGATGAATGTTCATTAAACTAACTTTTAAATACTACAAATTAGTAAATATAGTTAAAATGGAGATAATGATGAATGCTCACCTAACAAAGTAAAAAAGTAGTTAATAATTAGTAAAGAGGGTAATATACATGGCTTATCGAATTAAAGACACTTTAATTTCTGAAACTGATTTAAAAAATAGGGTAAAAGAACTTGCAAAACAAATTGAACAAGACTTTAATAACGAACCACTAATCCTTATAGTTGTTTTAAAGGGATCATTTGTATTTGCAGCTGATCTAGTTCGTGAAATGAAGAGTAATATTAACGTAGACTTTATTTCTGTTTCCAGCTATAGTAACCAAACGGAATCAACTGGAAAAGTAAGACTATTAAAAGATTTAGATGAAAATATTACTGATAAAAACGTTGTTGTAATTGAAGATATCATTGATAGTGGTTTAACATTGCACTTTTTACGTGACCATCTTCAAATGCACAAGCCAAAATCAATTAAGATTTGTACTTTATTAGATAAACCCGAAAGAAGAAAAATCGATTTACCAGTTGATTATGTAGGTTTTGTCATTCCAGATGAATTTATCGTAGGTTATGGAATTGATTATGCACAGCAATATCGAAACCTACCGTATATCGCAACTGTAGAAGAATATTAAACTAATCAAAAACATGCCGTTGATATTTTTATCAAACGGCTTTTTTATTGCTTATTAACTTTTTTGTTAATCAAGTCGATTAATAAGTTTCGATCCTCAGGAAAACTAAGTTCTAATTCAAAAATTTCATCAACTGATTTCCAAGCAATTTCATATATTAGTTGATCCGGATCCTGAATTTTGGCATCACCACCAATAATTTCAACCTCAAAATAATGTACTTCTACTTGAAAACCATATGAGATACCTTCTTTTATAAGCAATTGCTTAATTACTTCAACTTCATATCCTGTTTCTTCGAGTACCTCTCTTTTACAACACTCTTCAATCGATTCATTTTTTTCTAAACCGCCTGATGGAACAGTCCAACGCTTTTTTTCATCTGGCCTCCCTTGAAGAACCATTAAGATTTGCCCTTTAAGATTGATACAAATTCCAGCTGCTCCAATCCATTTCTCCATGAAAAGCCACCTCTTTTTTTACTTTTTATACCTTATCTACTCGAGCATTAATGTTTTAGGCTGTTGAACATTCACCTTTTGATATTTAGATAATTTCTTGGGAAAAATAAAGCAAATTTAGTAAAACGGGGTGAATTTATGAATCGCAAATTACTACTTATTTTCTTGATCGTTGTTTGCTTGATTTTTCCGAACTTTAGTTACGCCGATACTACAAGTGCTAACCCATTAAAAATTGCGTTTGTTCGCGATGGATTCGTATGGATAAAAATAAATAATAAAGAGGAAAAAATAACAAAAGCAAAAGGGGTTTATACGAATCAACCAAAATGGTCATTTGATGGAAATTATTTAATGTACCAAAAAGAAATACCTACTGGTCCTACCGCATCTTATCCTACTCGGTCAGAAATATGGATTTATAATATGAAAACAAAAAAAGAACAAAGAATTATTTTCGATGGTGAGAATCCAAAATGGTCTCCTACTAAAAATATTTTTGCTTTTTTAGATAGCGGTGTATTAAATGTTTCTGATTTTAATAATTTTTACAATATTGCACTAGGTGTGGATGATTATAATTGGACTCCAAACGGTAAAGGTTTTATAGCTTCATCAGCAGCAGCGCTAAATCCAGACGGTTGGACAAATCCAGTTTTATATAAAATCAATTTACCAAATGATTTAAAAAATATTACTAGTGTAACAAACAATGTAAAACAATTTTTTGTTGTTCCGAAAACATTAACAAAAGGAAATACCTCCATTCCGTCTATAAATGCGTCAACATTTCAATTTTCACCTGATCAAAAATGGATCTCTTTTATCGTTAATCCAACAGCTTCTTGGTCTATGGATAGCGACATGCTATGTATCATTTCTTCAGATGGAAAGGTTTTTGAAGTTCAAGATGAAATTATTTTACATTTAGATAATCCAAAATGGGCCCAAAATAAAAATATATTAGGATACATTGCAGGTGGAGGAAGATTGGTTTCCGGATACAAAAATAAAAAGATGAATATTACTGAAATGCCAGCATTTACATCTACAAATTTAACACCACCACACTATGCTGAATTAGGATTTACATGGTGTGATGACACATCAATTGTAGTATCAAGAGTAAAAGAAAGTGAGTGGTCAAATGATGAAAAGAAACGCCCAAAACCGTCATTAAACGTGATCAATCTTTCTACTCATAAACAACTGAAAATAACTAATCCACCAGTTGGAAAGGGGGATTATAACCCAGTCTACTCTAAGACCACTAATAAAATAATGTGGACAAGAAAAGGGGAATTAGATGTTGTCGGTAACGTATGGATCGCCAATCTAGATGGTAGTAAACCTAAAATTTTATTAAAAAATGTTAGTTCATACGCTATTTTTGAGCGGTAAAAAAGATGAGGATGAATTTAGTTTCATCCTTATTCCATTTCAAGGCTATTAACGAAGCAATCATTGTGTAAAACCGGTACTACGTTAAAATGATTTAATTGGCTACAATGCATAACATCATCTTCAAAGCCCTTCATTCTCAGCTCTCTTCCACTTCCACATTCCCAAATCAATTCTTTTATTTTATGTTTCGAGTGAAGAAATGCACCAATACAGACTTCCGCTTCAGGTGATTTTGTTCCTTCTAACTCTGCTAATATTGCTCCTGCTCCTAAATAATCTTCAATAGAAGGTCGTAGTGCATCCTCATTTTCATGTAAATCATTCCAAACCTCACCACACGGAATGACTGTAATATTAACACTTTTTTCGTTTTTTAGACGGTTAGCAAATCTCGCTACCGAAGACGCATTTAATAAAGAACCAATCAATAACGCTGGCACCTTTGAAGCAATCCATGAACAAAATGCCCCATTTAGCGAACATAAAACAAATTTATTATTGGCATGACGTTCATTAAATGAGACCGGTGAAAGTGTTGCCTTCCCTAAAACGGCCGCTTCATTTCTTCCTAATATATACTCCGCTCCTATCTTTTTAGCATAAGCTTTTCCATCTAAATTTGGTGGATATGGATAGACGATTGCGTTTTGAAATACTGCTGAAACAACAGTCGATGAAAAACTAAGAACATCAACAATAATTGTAATATCCCCGCGCTTAGCTGCTTCTCTTGCCCCCCTTTTTCCCCATTCTACACGGCATTCATAATTAGATTGATCAAACATTTTTTTTGCCCCCTTGATAATCTTATACATAGAAAAAGCAAGACTCTTTTTAAAGTATTGCATCAATATGTAAGTAAATTTTTCAGACTGATTGCAGTGTAGTTTATTCTGGAAAAGAACATACCGCTGGTTTACTTCCTCATGAACCTGTTATGAGTTAAATTTTTGCTTAAAAAATATATACTTAGACATTTGTTGTTCTATATTGACAATGTTTTATTTCAACAGTCTGAAGCCACCCTATAGGTGGCTTCAGTTTGTTATCTAATCGATTTAATTTGCCTTAAAATTATAAAGTGGTTTAATGATTTTTATGACTTCGATGGCATCTTTAGTATTTTCAATGATTTCTTTCATTTCCTTATAAGCCATCGGACTTTCGTCAAGCGTACTCTCTAAAACTGAAGTACTCCAAACATCCTTCATTGTTTCTTTAAACTCATCTAGTGAAAGAGTTGCTTTTGCTTTTGAACGACTGAGAATTCGACCTGCACCATGAGGAGCTGAATAATTCCAGTCTGGATTTCCTTTTCCGACTGCAATCAAACTACCATCACGCATGTTGATTGGAATCAATACTTTCTCACCTTTTTGAGCAGAAATCGCTCCTTTACGAAGAATCATTTTTTCGATATCAATATAATTATGAACGGTCGTAAATTGTTCAACAACCGTTAAATCCATATTCCTTACGATTTCATCCATCATTGCTTTGCGGTTCCATAAAGCATATTCTTGTGCAATTGCCATGTCATGCATATATCGATCAAACCAAACTCCTTCTAAATAAGCTAAATCCTTTGGAATATATTGTGAAGGTAGGTTTTTTAATGCTGCCTCAATTTCTTTCTCACGGCCCTCATCCCTTAATTGCTGAATGACTTTTGAACGATTTTCTGCCTGACTCTTTAACAATTCATACGCCTTTTTCTGATAAAACTCCGCTACAACTTTACCTAAATTTCGGCTACCAGAGTGAATAACAAAATAAATATTCCCGTCTTCATCAGCATTGCATTCTATAAAATGATTTCCGCCACCAAGCGATCCTAAGCTAAGTTTTGTTCTTGTTTCATTTAGTTCTTTAAAACAATATAGCTTCGAAAAGTCAACTTTCTTCACAAATTCGTGTTTATTATTTCGAATTGAAAACCCTGATGGAACATGTTTACGAATGACTGCATCTAACTTTTGAAAATCGATTTCTTTTTGTGAAACTCTTATTGTTTCCATTCCACAACCAATATCGTACTTTAACCTCTAATTTCTTAGAGAGTGGACTATACCTTCTCTACAATTATCGGAGTATGCAGCTCCTCATGTAGGCTCGCCGTGTTAATTATTCCATCTATCATTAGTAAGTAGAATAATTCTGCACAATCGTCTGCTAACAACGTGCAAGTCTCTGAACCATTTGACTATGTCACCATAACCTCTGGCTGCTGATTGCCCTCGACTATATTTCACGTTAGGGTTTCCAGCAATTGAGCGAGTTTTTTTACGTTGGAGCCGATTTCGTTAACCCCAACGAGATTTGGAACGATTTTATCTTGAATCGTCATTGTCGTCCCAATCGTACATCCCTTTCCTGCGTGAGTATCAGGCATAATTCTAATTTTAGAACGTTTTGCGAACTCTTGATTACATAATTCAATAATTTGCCCAATTGCTCCTTGATCCACATTATCTGTAAATATTTTGGCTTCATTAAATGAGCCTTTAACTGTAAGCATTCTTGTTCTCCTTTAATTTAGTTTTTTTATGGTCTAACTTTATTAAACTATTTCAAAGCATTTGGTAATAGTTCTTTTTTGACGATTTACTTTAGATTTTCTAAATTTAAAGAATACGAAAGAAATTCTTTATCAACTTGATAGCCATTTTTTTCATACAAAGCTTGTGCAGATTTATTATCAATCGCTGTTTGTAAATCTAATGCTTTTGCTTTCGACTCGATTGCAAATTTCTTTGCTGCATTTAACAACAATTGAGCTACTCCTTTTTGCCTTGCTGTCTCAGTTACATATAAATCATTTAAAATCCATAACTTTTTCATTGATACCGATGAAAATGAAGGATATAACTGTGTAAATCCTATAGATTGATCTTCCTCTTTCACAAGGAAAATAACTGAATCTTTGTTATTGATACGTTCCGTTATAAAGTCAATCGCTCCGTTTAAATTACTTTCTTGTTTATAGAACATTCTGTACTGATTAAATAAATTTGCCACATCAAAAATATGCTCTGATTTTGCGCGAACGACTTCCATCATGTCACCTCTTCAAACTATTCATTAATCTATTAGTTAGTTCGGTACATTTCAGAAATTTCCTTTAATCGAAACTAGGTTACAATATCTACAAAAAATAGTAATTTTAAATTGTAAAGTTAATAATATAAAAAATCATCTACTAAATTTCCAAGATTTAGGTTTTCATATGGATTAACTTATAATAATATTGAAGATGAAAAACAAATTTAATTTTTGCTATTATGTGAAGAAATTAACATTCTTACAGTTGGGGTGATTCATAAATGGATAAAAAAGCACTCATTATTATTGATTATACGAATGACTTTGTAGCAGATGCTGGTTCATTAACTTGTGGTAAACCTGCACAAGATATTGAACAAAGTATTCTTCAAATAACTAAACATTTTATTGAAAATCAAGATTATGTTGTATTTGCTGTAGACGTCCATGATGAGAATGATCCGTTCCATCCCGAAACAAAATTATTTCCACCTCATAATATTAGACATACTAAAGGAAGAGATTTATATGGTGGATTAATGGATTTATACAATTTGACAAAAAGCAATTCAGCGGTTTCTTGGCTTGATAAATCTCGATACTCTGCTTTTGCTGGAACAGACCTTGAGATTAAACTAAATGAAAGAGGCATTAACGAACTTCATTTAATAGGAGTTTGCACTGATATTTGTGTATTACATACCGCAGTCGATGCTTATAATAAAGGTTATAAAATAGTCGTTCATCAAAAGGCTGTAGCAAGTTTTAATGCAGCTGGGCATGAATGGGCATTAAGTCATTTTAAAAATACTTTAGGGGCGGAAATAAGATGAATTATAACTTTCAAGATGATAGCCTTGCACTTCATACAGATCTTTATCAAATTAATATGGCTGAAACTTACTGGGGAGACAATATTCACAATAAAAACGCTATTTTTGAACTTTATTTTCGTAAACTCCCATTTGGAAATGGATATGCAATCTTTGCGGGGTTAGAAAAAATAATCAGTTATTTGCAAAATTTTAAATTTAGTAGTTCAGATCTTGACTATTTAAAAGAGGAACTAGGTTATAAAGATGAGTTTATTCAATTCCTGTCTAATGTAAAATTCACAGGATCAGTTCGAGCAATTCAAGAAGGCGAATTAGTATTTGGCAATGAGCCAATTTTAAGAGTTGAGGCTCCGCTATTAGAGGCACAATTAATTGAAACTGCTTTATTAAACATTGTCAATTATCAAACATTAATCGCTACGAAAGCATCGAGAATTAAACATATCGTTGGTAATGATACGTTAATGGAATTTGGAACAAGACGTGCTCAAGAATTTGATGCTGCTATTTGGGGAGCAAGGGCTGCTTATATTGGTGGATTCCATGCGACAAGTAATGTTCGTGCTGGTAAATTATTTAACATTCCTGTTTCAGGTACACATGCTCATGCGCTTGTGCAAGCATATCGAGATGAATACATCGCTTTCAAAAAATATGCAGATCGTCATTACAACTGTACATTCCTTGTTGATACATACGATACATTAAAAAGCGGAGTACCTAATGCAATCAAAGTTGCCAAAGAACTAGGTGATAAAATTAACTTTGCAGCAATCCGACTTGATAGTGGTGATCTAGCCTATTTATCGAAAGAAGCAAGAAAAATGCTCGATGAAGCTGGTTTCGTAAATACAAAAATTGTTGCTTCGAATGATTTAGATGAATATACAATTTTAAATTTAAAAGCACAAGGAGCAAAAATTGATTCTTGGGGAATCGGAACAAAGCTTATTACAGCATATGATCAACCGGCTCTGGGAGCAGTTTATAAATTAGTCAGTATTGAAGATGAAACTGGGAAAATGATTGATACAATAAAAATTTCTCAAAATCCTGAAAAAGTAACAACTCCTGGATTAAAGAAATTGTATCGAATAATTAATACAGTTAACCATCACGCTGAGGCTGATTATATTGCCCTTGAAGATGAAGATCCAGGGTCTGAGGAAAAAATAAAGTTATTCCACCCGGTACATCCATACATCAGTAAGTTTGTAACTAATTTTGAAGCTAGAGAACTTCATCACCAAATCTTTACAAAAGGTGAATTAGTCTACAAATTGCCTGCGATTAAAGATATTCAAGATTTTGCTGAAAACAACTTAAGTGTACTTTGGGAAGAATACAAGCGAGCATTAAACCCTGAAGAATATCCTGTAGACTTAAGTCAAAAATGTTGGGATAACAAAATGGAAAAAATAGCAGAAGCTATAAAGAAAACAGAGGAAATGAAAAATGGCTAAAATAGGGATTTATGGCAGTTCATTTGATCCGATTACAAACGTTCATTTATGGACTGCAAGTACGATTGCTCATCGTTGTCAATTAGACAAAGTTATCTTTTTACCTTGCTCTTCAAAAAGAAGAGATAAACAATTACATAATACTGATGAACATCGTTGGAATATGTTAAAATTGGCAATTCAAAACAACTCAAAGTTTATTGCAGACGATTATGAAATGAATAAAGAGGCTTGGGAAGTATTCACCTACTATACAATGAACCATTTTAAAGCTAAATATAGTGAAGATGAAGTGTATTTCATAATGGGTGCTGATCTCCTAGAAGACATTGCAGAAGGAAAATGGAAATACGGTGATCAATTAGTTTCCGAAAATAAATTCATTGTAATGGCCCGTGATGGAATTGATATGTTAAAGACGATCTCTCGTTCTCCCTTATTAAGAAATAATGATAACGGTTCAAGATTTCATCTGATTGATAAAGGATTAGCGATGGAGATAAGTTCAACATATATCCGAGAAGAATTTGCTAAAGGAGGCGAGCCTAGATATTTATTGCCAGAAGATTGCTACGCTTATATAAAAAAATATAATCTGTATCAAAAGGAGAATGAAGATTGAACAGTTTACAAAAAGAAATCATCGAAGAAATGAAAGTAAAGCCAGTTATCGATCCTAAAGAGGAAATAAGAATAAGTGTTGATTTCCTAAAAAACTATCTTAAAAAACATCCTTTTTTAAATGGATTTGTATTAGGTATTTCAGGTGGTCAAGATTCAACTTTAACGGGTAAACTTGCACAAATAGCTATAGATGAATTAAATAATGAGCAATCAGAAAAAGAATATGTATTTATCGCAATTCGATTACCATATGGCGTTCAAATGGACGAAGATGACTGCCAGGAAGCGTTAAAGTTTATCCAACCAACTAAGACTTACACAGTGAATATTAAAGCGGCTGTAGATGCAAGTGTTAATACATTAAAAGCTATTGGCGTTGACCTGACTGACTTTGCAAAAGGTAATGAAAAGGCACGTGAAAGAATGAAAGCTCAATATAGCATTGCTGCTATGAATGGGTGTGTTGTATTAGGCACTGACCATTCCGCTGAGGCTGTTACTGGCTTCTACACTAAATATGGCGATGGTGGGTCAGATCTTTGTCCAATTTTCCGTCTAAATAAACGTCAAGGAAAGATGCTGCTTAAAGAACTAAATTGCCCACCTAAGCTATATGAAAAAGTTCCAACAGCTGACCTTGAAGAAGATCGCCCACAATTAGCAGATGAAGTTGCTCTAGGTGTTACATATGATGAAATCGATGATTATTTAGAAGGTAAAGAAATTAATCGTGACGCTCAAGCAAAAATCGAATCATGGTTTAATAAATCAAGACATAAGAGACAAATGCCATACACTGTCTTTGATAAATTTTAATACAGATCGCCCGCCAACCACTCAGTCTGAAATCGGTTAATATTTTCAGGACACTAAAAAGCTACCAATTTTGGTAGCTTTTTGATTTTTGAACACAATAAATGGATATGAAAGTAAAAATTGGACAAGGTAATAGTACAGTCATTAAGAAAGGAATGTTCATATTATGTGGATTTTATTTTTTATTCTTTTAATCTTATGGGTACTAGGTTTTTTTACTTTCCATATCGCGGGCGGACTAATTCATATTCTTTTAATTATTGCAATTATTGTATTTATCGTGAACCTATTTAGACGTAAAAAGTAGCAAATTTATAGAGAATACTTTTTCTAAAAACTGAGAGCTTGTTTTTTAAGCTCTTTTTTTATGCCATATTACTCTTCTATATTCCTCTATTTTTGAATAAACTTCTATGAATGTCATAAACAATAGAGGAGCGAAATTATGACTGTTAGTATGGAGCCCCCTATATCAATGGAACAAATGCTTCAAACAATTCGTACAGGACTACCAAAAACATTTGAACCTAAAAATATTATTATTGTTGGTGCTGGGATATCAGGTTTAGTAGCTGCTTCACTTTTAAAAGGAGCAGGACATGAGGTAACTATTCTCGAAGGAAATGATCGGATTGGTGGTCGTATTTTTACTAATCGTAATTTTTTTGCAGGACAGTATATGGAAAATGGTGCTATGAGAATCCCTTCTATTCACTTGCTTGTTTTAGAGTATATTAAAAAATTTAACCTTCCTTTAGAAGAATTCATTAATAGCACCCCAAATGATATTATTTTCGTAAACAATGTAAGAACTATTCAAAAGCTTTATGAAGAAAATCCAGACATTCTCAACTTCCCAACATCACCATCTGAAAAAGGTAAAACTGCTGAATATTTGGCTCAATACGCCATGCAACCAGTAACTGATTTCATAAAAAAGAATCCAAAGAAGAATTGGGAAATCGTTATTAAATTACTTGATCGTTTTTCGATGGAGTACTATTTGAAATATAATCCATATGGCAGAACATTATCAGTTGGAGCCATTGATATGATTAAGGTTATGCTTGGGATGGAAGGCTTCCCTGAACTTTCATTCACTGCCTTACTTCGAGAAGTAATGATCCTATTTACGCCTGGACTAAAGTTTTATGAAATTAAAGGTGGAAATGATCACTTACCCTATTCATTCCTACCAGAGCTAAAAGAAAATATTTATTATCATCAAAAAATGAAAAAAATTGAACAACACGACTCTTCTGTCACGATTCATACAGTGGATACACAAACCTCACAGGCATATTCTGTAACTGGAGACTTAGCCATCATTACTATACCTTTTTCATTACTAAACTTCGTTGAAATCATTCCACGTGATTTGTTTACTTATAACAAATATAAAGCAATTCGACAATTACATTATGTTCCTTCGACTAAAATTGGTTTACAATTTAAAACTAGATTTTGGGAGAAAGAGGGTTTTATTGGAGGAAAAATGATTTCTGATCTCCCTGTTCGTTATTCCTATTTCCCGAGTCAATCCGTTGGTTCAGATGGCCCAGGTGTCATATTAGCAAGCTATACATGGGAAGATAACGCATCAATTTGGGATAGCTTATCTGAAAAAGAACAAATAGAGAATGCGCTGGAAGATTTATCAAAGATATACGGTAAAGAAATATATAATGAATTTATGACTGGTAATACTTTTAGTTGGTCAGAAAATCCTTTTTCAGGTGGAGCTTTTGCTATTTTCAAACCTGACCAGCAAACTGAAATTGCTCCATATATTTCAACTCCCGAGGGACTAATCCATTTTGCGGGTGATCACACTTCTACAGCACCAGGTTGGATTCAAGGAGCAATCGAATCTGGAATAAGAGTTGCTTATGAAGTTAACGATCTACCCAAATCAACCGCGACTGTGAATGATGTTACAAATGATCAAATGGAATCGTGACAGGTTCAGATTTCTAACCTGAACTTTTTGTAAAGATGATTTTATTTCTAGTAAAACAAAAAAAACCCACAAGGTACATAATCTTGTGGGACTTTATTATGATATCATCCAATTTTTAAATAACCTACTGATGGAACGAATGAGTATCCTTGATTGATAACCATATCTGTTATTTCTGTCGTTTCAGTATCCTTGACTTGATGAAACAATTTATATTTTATTGATTTTATTTTCTTTCCCCTTAATACATTATTTAAATAAATTAACTCAATTTCTAAAAATGGTATTCTGTACTTTAAATTATTCGTGATCCTATTTGTGATTAGTTCATAAAACTCAATATCGTCAGTATTAACTGATTTTTTTTTCATATCTTCTATTAATTTATTCTGTTTATCAGTAAACTCACTAATAATATATTCGATTTCCACTTTTGAAAGGGAACGAGTTTCTTTTAATGGCAATGTAACTTGATTTGTTTTTTCTTTCCTAAATAATCGTTTAAAAAATTTAATCATAGTCCCGTCCTCTTCAATTTTTCTTATTTATATTTTGTCATGATTAAACAAGAATGTAAAAGTAATTTTTTAGGCACTAATACTATTCTATTATTAAACTGAAATTCCTTTGTAGAATTGGCTTCCTTTTAAAATTTTTATTTGCTTACTATTCCTTATTTAAGATAATAATGATCTCCATAAATAAGTTTTAAAAAATTTTCCCCATTAACTTGATGGAGTACCTCATTATTAGATCGGGCTAAAAATACTTGGCATTCTTTAATACTAAAATCTTTTGGTGTTAAGATCGAATTCTTTTTATTATCTAATACAAGAGATTCATTGAATTCTTTATACATATTAAATTACCTCTTCCTACAATCTCAGTATTCAAACTGAAATTCCACTGATTTACTATTCATAAATTAACAGTTTCCTTTTCTTGTACGGACTTTCCTCTCTGTGATAGGTAGCTGTGTAAGATCATACCAATCATGATAATAATCATTCCGATCCAAGAAATAATTGAAGGAGATGCCGATGATAAAAAGATCATCTCACCAATTACTGCAAACAGTACTTCCATTGATTGAGTTGCCTCTACTGCTCCTAATTTTTGCATATTTCCCCTTACTAAGTCGGTAGCTCGAAAAAATAATACAGTAGCAATTACTCCTGATGAGATCGCTACAATTAAGGATTGTGATACTTGACTTTGACTTGGTAGTCCTATTGTATATAAGCCATAGATTGATAGGATGATCCAAAATGGTAAACTTGCTAAAGTCATTCCTAAAACGCGTTGATATACATCTAGCTTTCCATCACATAATTCCATCATTTTCCGATTACCTAGTGGGTATGCAAATGAGGCAATAATAACTGGCAAAATACCTGTTAAAACCGTTGAAATAGCTATTTTTGTTGCTAACTCAACTTGCATTAACAAAATACCAAATATGATTAGTAAAGACATTCCTAATCCTTTAAAAGGAATTTTTCCACGTACCTTCCGAGTTCCATTTGATGTTTGAATTGAAATAAAGAAAAATGGTGCTAAAAGTGACCCAGATAAAATTGTTATCTGCCATGAACTAGCTATAAGCCATCCAGGAGAATAAACCGCTGCTAGACAGATTGGTGCATAAAACAAACCGAATCCAACGGTTGACCATATAACCCAACTTTTTAATTTCCCTTTCATTTCTATCAATAAATCATACAAATTTCTTCTAGTAATTACGATGATTAATAAAAAAGGTACCATAAAAAAGTATCTTAAGGATGCACTCCAAATCCAACTCCCACCAGATAATTCCATCGAGCGGTTTAAAATAAATGTAATTGAAAAGAACAATGCCGCTAATATTCCTAATAGTATCGGGCGCATATTACCACCTCTATAATTCTTCTTGTCTTTTAATTTCCCCATGGACACTTTATGAGGAAGTAAATCTCCACTTCTGGCCTTTTTACTTCCTCATGAACACTTTATGAGGAAGTTTATCTCCGCTTCTGGCCTTTTTACTTCCTCATGACCACTTTATGAGGAACTTTATCTCCGCTTCTGACCTTTCTACTTCCTCATGAACCTTCTATGAGGAAGTAGATCTCCAATTCTAGCCTTTTTACTTCCTCATGAACCTTCTATGAGGAAGTTTATCTCCACTTCTGGCCTTTTTACTTCCTCATGAACACTTTATGAGGAAGTAGATCTCCATTCCTGACCTTTTTACTTCCTCATGAACCTTCTATAGGGAAGTTTATCTCCGCTTCTGGCCTTTTTACTTCCTCATGAACCTTCTATGAGGAAGTTTATCTCCGCATCTGGCCTTTTTACTTCCTCATGAACCTTCTATGAGGAAGTTTATCTCCACTTCTAGCCTTTTTACTTCCTCATGAACCTTCTATGAGGAAGTTTATCTCCACTTCTGGCCTTTTTACTTCCTCATGGACACTCTATGAGGAAGTTTATCTCCACTTCTGGCCTTTTTACTTCCTCATGAACCTTCTATGAGGAAGTAGATCTCCAATTCTAGCCTTTTTACTTCCTCATGAACCTTCTATGAGGAAGTTTATCTCCAATTCTAGCCTTTTTACTTCCTCATGAACCTTCTATGAGGAAGTAGATTTCCAATTCTAGCCTTTTTACTTCCTCATGGACACTTTATGAGGAAGTAGATCTCCATTTCTGACCATTTTACTTCCTCATGAACCTTCTATGAGGAAGTTTATCTCCGCTTCTGACCTTTCTACTTCCTCATGAACCTTCTATGAGGAAGTAGATCTCCAATTCTAGCCTTTTTACTTCCTCATGAACCTTCTATGAGGAAGTAGATCTCCAATTCTAGCCTTTTTACTTCCTCATGAACCTTTTATGAGGAAGTAGATCTCCGCTTCTGGCCTTTTTTCTTCCTCATGGACACTTTATGAGGAAGTAGATCTCCATTTCTGACCATTTTACTTCCTCATGGACACTCTATGAGGAAGTTTATCTCCACTTCTGGCCTTTTTACTTCCTCATGAACCTTCTATGAGGAAGTAAATCTCCAATTCTAGCCTTTTTACTTCCTCATGGCCACTTTATGAGGAAGTTTATCTCCGCTTCTGACCTTTTTACTTCCTCATGAACCTTCTATGAGGAAGTAGATCTCCAATTTTGGCCCATTATCTTCCTCATTACCGTGCATTTTTAACTAAATGAACCCCTCCAATCCACCAATCGATCCCAATTAAATTCATACGATTTGCTTTCCCTTTTAGTACGTCTAATCCCCATTTTGTTAATTCAAGTTTTGCTCTTTGGTTATATTGTTGGTAGCTTGGTAATTTACTGTCGCTACTTATTAAAGGGTTATCACCTTTCATTAATTCATTTAAAATTGCTGCGAAATATAAATCGCTTATTCCATCATTTGTTCTTTGTCTTACAATTTTATTAAATAGTTCTGCAAAAGTGATAATACCTTCATTAATCATTGATAATGCTAAAAATTCTACTTCATTTAATCCATTCTGTTGAGAAGGGAAATATGTCATATGGCTTAATAAAGATTGTTTTAAAAACGGAAGTACATGACATTTTTGAATAAATTCATTGAGCTCATCTAGATTATTTGAACAATAGGCTTTCCACCCTGCACATGCTTCTTCTATTTGTTCGTTTGTAATTTCCTGTTTAGTTGGCAGTAATTCAATTAATTGTTCAGATGATAATTGACCTAATCCGTGAAATGGTTCAATTCCTTCATATTCATATATACTAACCATCGAGATTTTTTGAAATCCAAGTGCTGATAATTCTGATAATAAGTAGAGTATCGTCACCTGATCATATCGATCATGTTCGAACCATAGAACAACTTCCTCAGAACGGGATAGTTCATTTAATAATTGATATTGGCTTTTGCAGTTTTCAATAAAAAAACTCGATGGAATTTGTAGTTTTTGTTCAAAAAATTCTGCTCTTCTTTTATATGTTTCTTCTAAAGTCCAATCTTGGCTATGTGGCCCAAAATCATACATTTCTCTCCATACGATGATATTATCATTTAAAGACTTTATTTTTTCTCCAACCACATCACCATTTACAATATGATTCATCATTTCATCTACTTTCTCCATTGGGTTAACTAAAAAGAAAATACATTACGCCATAATTGATGTAATGTATGATAACAAGATTATATAATTAACTTCTTAATTCTTCCTACAGATCGCAGATTCCTCTTAAATAATAAAAAACCACCTATTATTAATAGGTGGCGAGACATTCCCTTATTTTATGAGATAGGTTCTTTTTTCTTTCAAAAAAATCCTAAGACCAATCGTCTTTATTTAATCTCTCTTTTTTGTTTTTTTCTACTAGAGGACATCTCCACACCAGTTTCAGATGTTGTAGTCCCTTGACCTTGTACATTCGGTGATCCTAAGCCAATTCTAGATGGATCTTTTTTAGTTTTTCCCATATTAAACACCTCCATCTTTACTTTTTCTAAACTTAAACTTCTTTATTCAAAGAATATTTTTCCTGTAAATTGCAAATCTTATATTTCTGAGGAGGTGTTTTTTATGGCTAGAATCGGAGTAGAACAATCTTTAACAAATGTCCAAGAAGCATTACGTTCAGCGGGACACGATGTTGTTGAATTAAAACAAGAATCAGATGCAAATGGTTGCGATTGCTGCGTAGTAACAGGACTTGATTCAAACGTAATGGGAATGCAAGATACTGCTACAAAAGGATCAGTAATTGAGGCAGGCGGCTTAACAGCTGAGCAGGTTTGTCAACAAGTTGAAAGTAGATTACAATAACAAATTACAAAAACATGTATTAAACATTCTAAAGAAAACTCGCCGATTGGCGAACTTTATGTGGAGACAGGGACAAAAGCTTCACTTTTATGCAACTACGACTAGTCCCTTCATCGCTAGAAAATTTATCCTTTCTAATGTGCAAAAAAGGGTATGCAAATTTTAATGAAATTTGCTTACCCTTTTTTCAAATTATAAATTTAATCCACCGTATAACAAAGCTCCCATAACAATAAAAGCAGGATGTAGCTTTACTTTCTCCATTAATATGTAACTGATTACTCCTAAAAATAAAAACTGTCCAATCCCAATTTGAAAATATGAATCTTGAAATGAGTTATAAGCCATAACGCCAAGTAAAACTGCAATTGTTGGCTTTACGTATAGAGTCATTCGTTTAACTTGAATCGAATGACGATATTTATACAATATTCCCATTAAAGTCAGCATGAGAATTAGTGAGGGTGCAATTGTAGCGAATACAGCCAAAAATGAACCTAGTATACCACCTTCATGAAATCCAATATACCCTGCCATTTTTGTAGCAATTGGTCCAGGTAAAGAGTTCCCCATCGCAAGAGCCTCGTTAAATTCTTGATTCGTAAGCCAACCCCTTGTGATGACTTCTTTTTGAATAAGAGGAATAGTTGCAGGGCCTCCTCCATACCCTAAAATATTAGCAACAAAAAACGCCCAGAAAATGTTCAAATATATCATTATGCAGACAGTCCTTTTGATTTTTTACCTTCTACTGATTTGGTTGGCTTAATGACCGCAAATAATAATAGCCCTCCAATAATAATTCCTGGATGTATATGAAAATATTGCATTAAAACGATCCCTGCTAAAATATGTCCGATTGTAAATGGCCATTTCAGTCCCTTAACGGAAGCTTCTACAAATTGCCAAGTTAGTACACCAAGCATGACTCCAACTACTGGAACAATTGCTTTAGTCATTCCTTGCACCCATTTTAGATCTTTAAATGTCACTAGTGTAGTCAATAAAATAACCATTAAAATAATCGTTGGTATGGTTGTTGCAACTATTGCATTGATCATCCCCATTTTACCGCCTACTTTGAATCCAATGTATCCTGCCATTTTAGTATTAATCGGTCCTGGTAGTGTATTTCCAATAGCGAGCACGTCTCCGAATTCTTCATCATTCATCCATTTAAAGCGTTCAACCACTTCTTTATGTACTAAAGGAATGGTTGATGGTCCACCTCCGTATCCGAGCATGCTGCTCCTAAAAAAGGCGATAAAGATGTTTAATTGTTTCATAAAATCCATCCCTTTAGTTTATCTTTCTTTTAGTTTGCAATAAGACAAGAGCACTTCACGCAATTTCCGCATGGTTTTTTCTTGACTGGATTAGGACTTACCATATTCATTAATAACGAGGTCTCCTCATTACAAAGCGTGCATGTCTCATTAGTCAGAGCTTTTTGTATTTGAGTCATATCTACTAACTTTAAGGCTTCTTTCATATGTTTGTCGCATACTAACAACATATCATTCACTCCCGCTCTTAAAATTGGATTTTATGGTGTAGATGTCACTTTCTTTTTTGGATGATCTAATTTTCGTTTTTTCACTTCATCTGTTACTTCTTCGTTCCATGAAATCGTTACATCTTCGTCAGTGATGAAAGCTTGGCAACCTAATCGGAATCCTTTGCTTAACCATTCTTCACCAAGTTTTCGACGCTCCTGTACTTTTATATGATCAACAGTACCCTTTTCAATTTTACAAACGCATGATCCACAAACGCCTCCACCACATCGATTTGGCAGTTCTCCATCAAATCGAAGAGACATACGTAAAATATTGGAGTTTTCCGGTACTTCTAATACTTTTCCACTAGTAGCAAAATTCAGTTTCGGCATAAATTAAATCCTCCTCTTTACCTCTTTGGTATACAATATACCATATTTATAATTTTCTGACAATATATAAATTACATAAATTAAGCTATTTTTCTTAATTTATATTACTCTATTTGTTTTTATATACCGGTCTGATATAATATTTTGTATACCAAAGAGAACTAAATATTCAAAAAACGAGGTGATGAAATGCTTACTATTGGAATAATCGGATATGGAGCGATTGGAAAAGACATCGTCAAATATATCAACGAGGGCAAGGCTGGCGATGTATCATTAAAGGCCGTTCTCGTACGGAGAAAGGATCAATACGAAACACATATTAGCGATTTAATTTACGACAACGAAGAGGCTTTTTTCGGATTAGGATTGGATATCATAATTGAGGCTGCAGGACATGATGCTGTGTACAAGTATGGTAAGAGGACACTATCTTCTAGTAGTGATTTAATCATCTCTTCTGTAGGTGCACTAGCAGATGATACATTATTAGTAGAACTTGAAAATGCTGCAAAGCTTACTAACAGCAAGATCATCATCCCTTCTGCTGCGATTGCAGGATTAGATCGTGTAGCTGCTTCAATGCTACAAGAGGTTGATGAAGTAAAACTTGTAACGAGAAAACCACCGAGTGCATGGCGAGGAACGATAGCAGAGGAAAAGGTAGATTTAGACACTGTTAAAGAGCCAATTTGCATTTATAATGGTGTTGCTAGAGAATCTTCTATGCTTTTTCCAGAAAGTACAAATGTTTCAGCAACTTTGAGCCTTGCCGGAATCGGATTTGATAAAACAAAAGTTCAAGTTTATGTAGATCCAAACATAGCCAGAAATTCACATCAAATTTTCGTTAAGGGATTTTTTGGTGAAATGGAAGTAAAGGTGCAAAATATTCCTTCTTCTACTAATCCAAAGACTGGGTATATTGTAGCAATGAGTATTTGTAATACATTAAAAAATAGAACGTCAGCTATCGTTATTGGTGTCTAATATTTTCACTTTTACTATTTTTAAATACGAAGCTAAAATAAAAAGACCCTTATTTTTTAGACATCAAAATTGTCTAATGAATAGGGGCTTTTATTATTTTAGAAAAAACATCAACTATTTTATGTCGTTTTTTCTTTTCTTTTTTCTATGTAGTTCATGTAAGCACGTCTAGAATTTTCGATATGAATTTTCGTTAAATACTCCGACATTTCTATTTCTTTATTTCGTACCGCTTTCATGATTTCAATATGTTCTCTCAATGATTCCTTACGTCTTCCAGGCGTTTCGTACCCCATATTAGCAGACATATGAATATAATCTGTTAATCCGGATAAAATTTCAAATAGCTTCGGACTTCTCGCTGCCTTATATAAAAGAAGATTCATTTCGATATGTTCATTCTCAAAGGTTTCGTCTGAGTGTTCTTCAATATAAAGAAGCTCCTCAATTTTCTGATCAAACTCTTTTTGTATTTCATCCGTCATTTTTTTAGCAGCCAATTTTGCTGCTAATACTTCTAGTGAAGATAAAATCGTAAACACTTCCATAATGTCTTCATCAGAAATATTCGAAACGATAACACCTTTACGAGGGACCGTTTTTACAAACCCTTGTGATTCTAAGCGGAATAAAGCCTCTCTAATAGGTGTACGACTAATATTTAGCTTAACAGCAAGCTCCCGTTCAATTAAGCGATCACCTGGCTTATAATGCCCCTCTAAAATCAATTCTTTTAAATATCTATACGCATGTTCCCGGATTGAAAGAAAATTAGTTTCCATCTCCATTCCATTCACCTGCCTCCCATTTCTTGCCTATTTTAAAATAGTTTATCATCATTTCGTTAAAAGTAAATCGATATTTCTATTATAGTAACTATTAAATGAGTAATCGAGTACATAGTTGAAAATATAGCACAATCGTCCTCACACATGAACCTCTAATTTGTAGTTCTTTTATCTCTTAAATCCTATATTTCGATAAGTAGATTTTATTATATTTAACCACTTTTCATACATACAAATACAAACTTTACTCCTGTTTATTTTCGATAAAAATGTTTGTACACCAAAAAAGGCGATGTAGGAACAACACCTAACCGCCTCCTAAGTATTATTTTTTAATGTCTGCAGCAGTAACGACTTCATAACCGTCATTTGAAAGGAGCTCTTGCAAAGCTTGCAGGGCAGCAGTACCTACTGCTGTATCCTGAGCACCATTTCCACCACTGATCCCTACGCCCCCAATGACTTCACCATTTACTACAATTGGAAAACCGCCGACAAAGATGGCAAATTTTCCATTTAACATATGTTGGATTCCAAATGCTTCATTTCCAGGTAGGGCTGGCCCGTTTGGTTCTGTATTGAATAAATGAGTCGAGCGTTTATGCCCCGCTGCTGTATATGCTTTAGCAATAGCAATTTCAGGACCCGTTATACGAGCACCATTCATACGTTCAAGTGCAATAACATATCCTCCGTCATCTACAATTGCAATCGTCTCTGGAACGTTGATTTCCTCAGATTTTTTCTTAGCAGCTTCAATCATTACTTTTGCTTCATCTAGTTCTAATTTTAATACTTTTTTCATTTAAAAATCCTCCTTTAGTAACCGATATAGACTGTTTTTATTTGGGTAAAAAATTCAAGTCCAACTCTACCTGACTCACGGAATGTAGAAGTACTAGAGCGTTTTACTCCACCAAATGGTGCATTCATCAAATTACCTGTTGTTGTACGATTTACTTTAACTGTCCCTGCTTGAACATCTTTTGTAAATTGATGAGCGAGTTTCAAATTATTCGTAACAATCGATGCTGATAATCCATATTCAACATCGTTAGCAATTAATAATGCTTCTTCATAGCTTTCTACTTCAATTACAGCAACTACAGGGCCAAAAATCTCTTCTTTTGCAATCCTCATTTCAGGATTTACATTCGTAAAGATAGCCGGTTCAATATAGTAGCCGTTTTTGTATTTTCCAAACGTAAGTTGTTGGCCACCATATTCAAGAGTAGCCCCTTCTTCTTTCCCAATACCTATATACTTCAGCACATTTTTTAACTGTTTTTCATTTGCTAATGGGCCAATAATGACACCTTCGTCAAAACCGTCGCCAATTTTTAAAGTACTTGTTTTTTCTACTAATTTTTGAACAAATTGTTCCTTTACTTCCTTCATAACAATTACACGACTAGTGCCTGTACATGCTTGACCAGTAAGGTGAAATCCTCCATTCACTGTTAGGTTAACTGCCAAATCAACATCTGCGTCATCCATTACAATTAAAGGATTTTTTCCACCAAGTTCCATTTGTGTTCTTGTAGTAAAGGATGTATTTTGATGAATATGTTCCCCAGCACTAGTAGACCCAGTGAAAGTAACTCCTCGTATAGCAGGATGTTTTACTAAAATATCCCCGATATCGGATGAACTTCCTGTTACAAAATTGATGACTCCTTTTGGTATACCGGCTTCATGTAGTGCCTCAACTAGTCTAAATGCAATTAAAGGTGTATCAGATGAAGGCTTGAAAACTACTGTATTTCCAGTAATTAGTGCTGGAGCAATCTTTCTAGATGGTATGGATAATGGGAAATTCCATGGTGTAATGACTGAAATAACACCAAGAGGCTCCCTTTCTGATGTAACTCTCATATTTGGATCATCATTTGGGAACGTTTCCCCTGTAAAGCTTTGTCCTTCAATTGCATAATAACGAAGTGTTTCAGCTGAGCGAAGCACCTCCTGTTTGGCTGCAGTAATTACTTTTCCTTCCTCTCTTGTTAATTCCTCTGCTAGTTGTTCTACTCTCTGTTCAAGTATTGCTGCTGCCTTATTTAAAATTGCAGCACGTTTAGAAGGTGGCGTTTGTGCCCAGGCAGGAAAAGCCTTTTGAGCTGCATCTATTGCTTGTATCACGTCTTGTTCTGTCGACGCTTGAAATGTGCCGACAATATCTTCCTTATTAGATGGGTTAACGCTTTGGAACGTTTTATTGTTTACAGACTCGACCCAATTTCCAGATATGTAATTTTTATAAGTTTCTAGTTTAGTAGTTAGCAAATTTATCATCCTTTCTGAACAAGATGGCAGTTCCCTATACGGAAACTGCCATTTTATTTTCTATTATGCTTGTACTAGAGCACCTAAATCCTTTTCAAGATATTCTCTCCATAAGCCATCCATGTACATGCGACGCATTTTTGCACCAGTACGAACTACTTCTAAGCAACGTTGTTGTAGCTCAGGAGTATCAGCATGATCAAGTACAATTTTGTATCCACGCTCTCCGTGAATTTCATCTGATACGATGTGTAAGTCGAAGAATTCGATCTCCTCATCTGTAAAGTTGTACTTCTCACGTAATGCTGGAGTTTGCTTACGATAAATGTCTGGAACTTGAGATTCAAGTCCAACAACTAACGCTGCAGTTGCTACTACGAAGTTTTCACGTGCTGCTACCGAATAACACCAGCTTTGTAAACCTAATGTTGTAGGAGCCATGTTGTTTGGATCTAACACGCGCTCACGAGTTGTTCCACAAGCTTCAGCAAATCGGATTAATAAGTCAGTATGGCGGTCGCCAGCGATTTCTTCTTCGTACATATTTTGTAATGTGAAATCTTTTGCATCTTCATATTTTGGTAAGTTTGGAGTGTTATGGTAGATATAAGCTAAGTAATCTGCAAACGGCCCAACATAATGGTAATGATTTTCAGCCCAGCGAGCGAAGTGACTACGCTCTAATTTTCCTTCAGCCCATGCTACAGTAAAAGGTGCCTTTTGGCTGTGGTTCCCTTTAATCGCTTCTTCTAATTCCTTACGAAACTCATCTTTAGATAATAATCTAGTCATCCAAACTCCTCCTCCAATATGTTTATGTAATTTAATAGATTAGTTAAACAATTCAAGTATACCAAATCACTTAAAACACTTATAAAAAACTACTAAAAGTATGTATTTATTTGTATTTTGTATTTGGTATACCAACTAACCTTATATTAACCCATTGTTTTTTATTTGTAAATACATTTTTATTTAATTTTCTAATTTTTCTAAATTTTAAAGAAGTGCTCTACCATATAATGAGCGCGACAATGGTAGAGACTATTAATCCTGTAGCAACAGGAAGTAAATTTTTCCTCGCTAACTCTAAAACATTCACACCACAAAAACTAGCAACCGCTACCAATGATGACCACGCAATTAACGTTCCACCACCTGTCCACACAGATCCCATTTGACCGATAGCTCCTAGCGTTCCAGGCTCCATTCCAACTCCAGGTGCCAATGCTCCTGATAAAGCTCCTACTAGTGGCAATCCAGAAAAACCTGATCCTTCTAAACCAGTAATAGCTCCGGTAATTAATAGACCAAATGCCGTTAAAACCGAATTATGAGGAATGATCGATTGACCAGCCTGAACTAAATCAACTAAGAACGCTGGCTTTGCTACATTTTCTCCTAAGGAGAAAATAGTACCGCTAAAATCCGAACTACCTAAAAAGAAAAATGCTGCAATTGGAATAACTGGTCCCATTGCACGAAATGCAAATACGAATCCTTCTGTAATATGCTCACTAATTTTATCAAGAGCTTGTAAACGACGGAACGCTACGCATGTTACTACTAACAACATAGTTGCAACACCACCGATAAATGCTGCACCGTCTCCTCCTTCAAAACCACTCATTTTTCCATTTCCGAATTTCGTTGAAAACATAAATATGATAACTGCTAGTAGTGACACTGGGACTAATACAGCAAAAATTTTACCCCATTTTTCACGCTCTCTATGATCCACAGTTGCTTCTGTTGCAGCAGCTATTTCATTTGCAGAAGAGTTTTTGTTTACAAGTGACTCTAAATGTTGCAATGAAGCATCACTTTCTGATTTACCGATCGATTTGCGTTCAGTAAAATACGTAATCGCGATTGCAACTCCCCCTGTAATTAAAGAGAGAATCATTACCTTACCTGACACAGCTGATGTTTGAATACCTGCTGATTTTGCAGTAAGCATTGGAGCAATTTGCATAATATAGTCTGAAGATAATGCCATACCTTGTCCTGCAATCGAAACAACCATGGCACAAGCAATCGGCGACAAGCCAGCACGAATAGCCGCAGGTACTAATAATGTACAGATAAGCGGAACAGCAGGCGTAGGCCAGAAGAATAAAGAAATGACATATGTGACCACTAATAAAACAGCAAAAGCAATATGTCCGTTTTTCATCACCTTTTGCATAGGAGCAATCATTCTTTCATCTGCACCAGTATCTTTTAAAGAATGTAATAAAGCCACCATAAAAGTGATGATTAAAAAGATAGTAAATAACTCTTTTGCTGCTACAAGGTTTGCGTTGAACAACGCTTGAAATCCACCAACAACTGATCCCTTATAAGCAACAGCTACAAGAAAGGTTCCAATGATAGTAGGCAATACAACCCCTTTTCGAAACAGCATAGTCACAATAACAACAAGTGTCATGATACCATAAAGCCAGTGAGCAACAGTTAAATCCATAAACTCCACCCTCTCATTTATAGGTACTTACAACTTACATTCTTCTTCTAGATGTAATAGCTTTTGGAGTTCATTTGAAAGGTTTTCGAGTGCTTCACCTACAATCTTTTCCCCTATTTCGTAACTTGCTTGTGTTGCATCTCCAATGCAACCATTAGTCGTCATCTCTTCGTATCGATAAAACCCTTGAATAGCTTTACCAGGTCGTAACTGCTTCCATTTGCCTTCATTTTGGATACTACCTTTTGTAATTTTATTTGGTCTAATTAAGTGAGGAGCCAAGTAAAGTGCTTCTGACACTTCTCGTTCACAGCTGTGACCGAACAATGGCGAGTGAATAAATTCTGAGATTGATAGTTTAGCAGATGCAGTCGTTTTAGCATAATAGATTTCAGAACCTAGCTCTTCTGACAACATGGTGCAAGCAACATTTAAAGTTGACTGATTGCCACCGTGAGAGTTTAAGAATAAAAATTTTTGAATACCATGTTGTTTAAGAGATACGATCATATCTTTTAAAATTGCTATAAGAGTAGTCGGTTGCAATGAAATTGTTCCTGGGAAGTTTAAATGATGATGCGAGACTCCCATATTAACAGTAGGCGTTACAATTACATGAGGATACATTTTTTCAGCTAATTTCTCAGCCATTTTTTCGGCTAGTACAGCATCACAGCTTTCAACCATGTGAGGCCCATGCTGTTCGTGTGCACCAATTGGAATGATTGCTAGTTTTACAGTATGTAGTGCATCCTGTACTTCTTCCCAAGTCATCTCAGTTAACAAATATGATTTCATACTTTCACCCCCTTTCATAGTTGAATCCGCTTACAAAAACTTCTACTCTCGTTCTATGATCCAACAGTTAAATTAAAGAGGTATTTTGTATACCTAGAAAGTGCAAAAAAATTATTGTGCATTGACTGGTTTTGCAACTTTCGGTTTTGTGGCATTTATATTTTCTTGTGAAATGACAATATCATCTTTGATCGTTAGCTGACAGCATAATCGAATGCCTTCTTCAACCTTTTCACCTAGCATTTTCTGCTCTTTCCAGTTTGGCGGATCAAGCTTTTCTGCTCCTTCTAGCACTCTACATGCACATTTTGTACATTTTCCCATCCCACACCCGTATTTCAGTTTTGGAAATTGACGGATGCCTGCCAACACGACTAAATTTGCGTCATCACGCACTTCTTGCTCAATAATCTCTCCTTCTACATGCAAGCGTACTTTTGGCATATATATCCCTCCAATGTAATTTTCTCAAAATTTGAAAAATTTAATCTGATTATAATTCGAATTTTTTAGAATGTAAATACTATAATTTATTTGGAAATTTTTAACACAGACTGTTTTGTCTTTAAAAATAACTTTTGATTAAAAATTCAGAAAATTATTGATTAATATTTTCATCTGTATTACACTATGAATAGAAATTTGGTATACAAAATACCTTATGCTCAATACTACATAATTAAATGAGGAGTGTGCAAAGATGGGTAAGTATATTGTTTTAACGAATAAAGACACGTTTCAAACGATTGTGGATAACGAAGGATTAAAGGCACTCGAAACATACCACTTTTACTTTTTCAACGAACTAAAAGCTAAATATACAATTGCTGAAGTGTTAGATGACAATATTAAAATTAAACTTTACGAAAAGTATGAAGGAAAAGAATACGTGAATGAAATTCGCGTAAAGTTCTTTGAGACATTTGAAACGATCGAAGCAGCACATGAAGAATTATACGAAATAGTAAAAGCTCAAGGAAACAGTGAAGACTCTCAACATTCCAAATTAGTGAAGTCAGACATTCTAACAGTATAGATTACATAGAAATAGCACTGATCCAGTGCTATTTCTTAATTTTATAAATAAAAAAAGACAACAATTAGCATGTTGTCTTTTTGATCCCTCTAAATAAGCCACTCTAAACCAAACAAGTAAAACATGACAATAAGTAGATAACTAATTGTATATGGAATATTCCAATTCGATACTTTAAATGAGTTCTCTTTAACGATGCTCGACATTAATCCAATCGTCGCATTGTATGGACCTACTAAAAACGCAGAAATGGCTCCGGCAAGTAATGACACGGTTAAAATATACGGTGAAATACCTAAGCTTTGTGGATCAAGCGCTTCAGCCATTAACGTTAAGGTTACAGCAGGATGTAGCCCTGTGAACGCAAATGCTAACGGAATTAACGGTAATAGAATTAAAAATACCTCTGGTCCTACACTATCTTTAAAATGAGTGACTGCAATATTTACTGTTTCATTAATATTCGTATCTTTTACAACAGAAATAAAAAAACCAGCTGACAAAAAGATAAAAAATTGGTCTTTCATTTTAAAAGAATAGGTATGAAAATAGTCCTTAAAACTATGTAAAAATGCAATATGTTGCTTAATCAGTAGCGACCAACCAAGCGCAAACGGAATGACTAGAATTGATACGATAATAACAAAAGAATAGGAAAAAAGATGTTCTGCAAATGAAATGATAAGATTGAATAGAATAATAGCTATGATAATATGAAAAACTTTTCCCTGTGTAACCACACCTTCTAGTGAAGCAGCAGTTTCATCTGTTACTAAATCATTTCTATGCCCTTTCGTAACATTTTTCCGTGAATTCCTTGATGCCAATACCCAATCTAACACAATCCCTAAAATACTTAATGGTAATACGTATGGTAAAATAGATGCCCACTTTACCCCAGTTACCCCAATTACAATACCTACGATTGGTGTGATGGGTGCCCATAGTAGAGGCATCGCAAATCCATGGGTAATGGCTCGACTCATAAAACGATCTTCTTTTTTTATAGAAAAAAGACTTAAAGATGGTTGAATAGAATAATATGTCATTGGTAGAGTTGCCAAATTCATAAACATACTCAAAAAGTATGAAATTCCTGATGTCATTATGTACAATTGACCAGATGTTTTTACTTTTTTCTGTATAATCGCTTGAATGCCCTTTGCATAACCACCTAGTTTAACCGGAAAACCTAATATTGGAATTACTGCAAACAAAGTAAGCAAATCAAGCATTGGACCGAATGAAAGGATATATTCTTTTATACTTGCATTGCTTCTCCAAAGAAGAGTGCATCCAATAAGTAAAAAAATACTTCCTATTGTTCTAACTAGCGATTTAACAGTAAACATCGTATAAAGAACAATAAAGGCACATAAAGAAGAAATAATAAATTGTAAATCCCATTGAAACAAAGAGGAACATAAATAGAAAAAAATTACGATTCCAAACACATACTTCAACAACTGTATCACCATCCTCCCTTTAACCTTGGTATACCAAATGATATTTTTTAGTGTGATTTATAAGGAATTATACCATAAATACCTGATTTTGGTATACAATTTTATCTTTATCCATCCCAGCCTGAAAAGATAAGTTAAAGTTAAAGAAAAATACATGTTGAGCTTAGTCTTTGGATTTTAACTTTATAAAATAAAAGAATTGTATTAAAAAGTTAAAGATATTATATTCAATTTCCAATGTATTTAACCAAGGTCAAAGAGTGCACAATAAAAAATTCTTACCGAATTCGCTAAGGTTTTAAATTTGCCTTATATAGATCCTCGCTTGAATTAATTTACACTAAAAAAGCGATTATCGATGTATCAATCCCCTAATTAATGTAAATGATAAAATTAAGGGAGGTGTCTTATAATGGCAAAAGATGTTCTTTGCGAAGTTGATAACTGTAAATATTGGGCTTCTGGAAACAAATGTAGTGCAGATTCCATTTATGTTGTGAGCCATAAAGGGAAACAAGCTAGAAATAATGCTGAAACAGATTGTAAAACATTTGAAGCTGGAATGTAATTGCTAAAAGGGTAACCTATTTCGATGGTTGCCCTTTCTTATTTATAGTATTGATAATAACTATCATTTTCATTCAAATATATTCCAATTATTTTATTTTTTTACATTTTCTATTTTAGTTCTTTTAATCTAATCACTCCATTTCAAAATAATAATCTCTTTCAACTTTACACACTTTTAATGCGAATGATTCATACCAGTCTTTTTTCCCACGCTCTTGAGCAACTTTGTGCGCTGCATTCTCTTTCCATGCCTTTATAGCATCCAATGACTCCCAATATGAAACCGTTATCCCCATCCCATCATCACGAGCGCTTTCAACCCCTAGAAACCCTTGTTGACTCGTTGCTAATTCAACCATTTTTTCAGACATCTTACTATACCCATTATCTCCATCAGTTCTTTTAGAACAAAAAATTACCGCATAATATGGAGGTTTTGGCATCTTGGCAAATGAACTCATTATGATCCCTCCTTCTTCTATAAATCATATTTGATTAAGGAGTTAAATAACATAGACAAATTCAAAAAAATGCAAAAAAAAAGCGATACCAAATGTACCGCTTACAAATTCACTCAAAAAAATATGGATTTCCGCTTATGTTATTTCTCATTTCATCTGTTACTTCATAATCCTCTTGTTGGTAATTTTGATCTAATGCTTCTTCATTCATTCCACTGCCATCAAAATGTGCTGGTTTATTTTCCATACAAATCACCTTCTAATTAAGATTAGTTTTATACCGCAAAACTACATTATTAGAATGTCCAATTCTTAAAAAATAAATAATAAAAAACAATCCTATAAAACCCTAAGTTAAATAATGTGCTGAAATTTTATAAGGGTAAAATGGTTATTTATGTTAATATTAAAAAATTTTCTTTGTTGGTGATGACCACCGTTTACCATTCGTAACCATTGCCAAATCAGACAATGATTTTGATAATGTGTCCAATCTTGAACGGAATGGAGTATTTCGCATCAATATCGGAATAAGCAAAGAGACATACAACAAACTCAACATTTATCAATTGGAAGGGGATATTGATTATTCATTATTAAATGTGTTTCTCCCACACCCTCATTATGCAAAGCAACACTTTATCTGCATCCTTAATCCTAAGGGCAAAAATTTAGAAAAAGTGAAACAACTCATTGAAGAGGCACACTCGATTGCTGAAGGTCGTCTTCAACAAAAGAAGGGATAGAATGCCACGTCTTTATTCAACAAAGATTGTTATTAAAAATGCTTGGAGCGTAATAAACTCCAAGCATTTTTTATTTTATATTAACTTACGCTCATTCACCTTGTTTGTCAGAGCAAAAGAATAAATAGCAGAAAGTAATGCAAAAATAACAATAATACCTCCTACTAATGCGTTCATTGTTACTGCATACTGAGTAATTAGGATTCCACCTAAACTTGAACCTAAAGCAATCCCCGAATGAGAAAATGAGTTATTTAACCCAACTTGAATATCAGCAGAATCTTTTGCCACTCTCGCTAAACTATCTTGAATCGCTGGACTAATTGACCAAGACACAGTTCCCCAAATAATAACGATCATAAATAAACTTATAATTGAACTAGGTGCGAATGTTAAAGTTAAAATAGAAATAGCTAATAACCCTAAATTAAACACCAATGTCTTACTTCCACCAAATTTATCAGTAGACCACCCACCTAACCATCCACCTAAAATTCCTGCCATACCAAATACTAGTAAAACAATACTAATCATGTTAGTAGACAATCCCATCGTTTTCATTAAGTATGGTGTAAAGTAAGTATAAATTGTAAAATGCCCTGTTAATTGTAAAAAAGAAATTAGTTGAATCGATAAAATACGTTTATTTTTAAGTGTTGCTATTTGCTTAATCAATGGAATTGTAGGCTGTCCTTTAACTTTCGGTAAGAATTTATAAATCCCTAACATAGCCAATAAACTTAATAAACCGACTAAGACAAAGGTCATTCTCCAACCAAAGTTTTCTCCAATCACCGTACCTAATGGAACACCAAATACTAGAGATGAACTGATCCCCATAAAAATAACTCCAATTGCTCGGCCTCTAACTTCAGGAGAAACGATGTTTGCTGCAGTCGTTATTGAAACGACAATTACAACTGAACAACTTGCTGCAAGTATAATACGAGCGATTAATAATACAGTGAAATTCGGACTAATGATGGAAAGAATATTTCCAACGAAAAATACTGTTAATGCGATTAATAGTAATTTTTTTCGTTCTATTTTTGAAGTGAGTGCTATAAAAATAGGAGCCCCAAATGCAAATACGACTGAAAAAATTGAAACTAGTTGACCAACCGCACCAACTGAAACATGTAAATCCCCTGCAATCATTGACAGTAAACCTGTAATAATAAACTCAACGGTTCCTGCGACAAATGTTGCAATTGCTAAAATATATATCCCTTTATGCATTGCTTAACTCCTCAAGTATGATCCTATTCATTCATAATAATTTTTTGCCACATTAGTTTATTATATAGGTATAATTAAAAATGTCTATGCAAAAAAAACGAACCTATATTAGATTCGCCCCGAATTTACTCTTTACTACTGTCTATAGTTGATTTAACTAGTTTTATACTTTGCTCTTCTTTATTTTCAACCAAATGTTGTAAGATGGATAATTTATTTGTCCAAAATTGCTCGTAATATGATAACCATTGTTTAATCTCTAAAAATGCATCTGGTTGTAGTTTGTATCTTCTTTCTCTGCCAACTTTTCTTCCACTAATCAATTCAGCTTCTGAAAGGATATGAAGATGTTTTGCAATTGCTGTTCGACTCATCGGGAAATTACTTGATATCTCTGAAATCGGTAATTCATTATTAGCTAATAATTTAAGTACTTCTCTTCTAGTAGGATCGGCTATCGCTTGAAATACGTCATATTTTTGTGCAGAATTAGACACTAGTTTTCAACAACCTTTTTAAGCTTCTGAACAATGCCAGCCCAACCACCATTCATATTGTCGCGGACAATACCACTTTTTTGGTTTGGTTTTGGTAGAATTTCATCTGCTGTTTTCCATCCACTATGGATTAGTGTGAATTCAGTTTGATCTCCTAGCTCTTTTAAATTAAACGATACTACCCAACCATCAACATCCCAAGTAAACGATACTCGATTTGGTTCATCTATTTCTAAAACTTTACAAGGTGATGGACCGAATGGACCTTGCAAATGAAACTCGTGACCTACGACTGGTTTAAAGTCATTTGGCATGAACCATGCAGATATACCTTCCGATGTTGAGACGAACTCCCAGACTTTTTGAATAGGTGCATTATAGATAAGGGTTTGCTTAATATCTTCAACTTGATTTTGTACGCCCATTTTGACCCTTCTTTCCAATCAATATAAAACCTTTTGGTTACATTTAAAATTATATACAACCATTTGGTTTTATGTCAATCTATTATTACGAACTTATTTTTTTCCTTAAGTTGTTAAATTATGATTAAAAGTCAGGCGTAATGTCATTGTGATCTTACCATTGTGATAAATTCAGCACGCTCAGTACAAAATTCATTTTCCACTTTAAATCCAAAATTTTCATAAAGCCGAATCGCTCTTTTATTAAACTTAGCAACTGTTAATCTAAATGTGAAAAGATTGGTCATCCCTTGAATTTCTCCAAGAATAAATTTAAAAAATTTACTCCCAAATCCTTTTCCCGTTAAATCAGGTCTAACTCCTAATCCGATATCAACCATCCTTTTTTCATAAACACCAAACTCGTTCCCTTTTTGTACTTGTGCCGACTGCCCGATACAAAAAAAGCCAATCAAGTTCTCTTCTTGGTTGATTACTGCAAAATACTGATTATTCAACAATTCAGCTAATCCTTCTCGACTTAATTCATTATTATAAAAATCGTAAGGTGGATCATAACTCCAATTAAGAATATCAGTAGCGAAAGACTGTGTCATATGACTAATGTATAATTTCATGATTTCTCCTCATTTTCTACTTTGTTAACACTGCAAAATTTGTTAACACTGCAAAAATAAAAGCATTACTCATTTAAAATAGAGTAATGCTAGGTTTTACTTTATGTCTATCAAATCTTAACAAACTAATCGATCAAATTAAATTTTCGAAACTACCTTGTTTCTAACAAAGAAGAATACACCGATATTAATTAATAAATTTCCTAAAAATGCTGCTAATAATAACTGAATACCTGAAATCACACTTGCGTTATCACTAGCATTAAGGATCCACCAAATACTCGCAATGCCTAGGATGAATAGGTTAATATTAAATGCAATCGACATTGTAGCTAATACATTCTGTGTTTTATTTTGCATTTTAACTTCTACCCAAACAGATAAAATCAAGGATACGAAAATAATACTAAGGAATTCAATAAGCTGTAGATTCATTCTTATTCCTCCTAAATTTTATTTGGCAATCAACTTACTATTAGGGTATTCTTTTCATTCGTTATATAAGAATAATTCGTTATAACTGAAGAAATCCCTTCCAAAAAATAGCATTATTATTGCAAAAAATATCTTGTATAGATAACTTTTGGTTTAAAAATCCAAGGTATATTAAAGAAAGCAACCCATTCAAGGATTGCTTTCTTATTTTTCATATTGAGTCCAACTAGATCCATGAATCTTATTTGAAACATAAATTATTTTTTTCTTAACTCTTTGTTCTTCAGGGCCTTTTAAAAGTAATGATTGGTAATTATTTCGGTAAGATACTGAAGAAACTGAAAATGGAACAACTTTTATTTCTTTTTGATTTGTGAGTATCCCATTATTTAGATGAAAGGTTTGTTGGAAAACAAATGTATCTTTGTCTTTAGGGTTTTTATTTCCGCCGAACATAAAATTCCCTAAACTATATACTATAAATTTTCCTTTATACTCTTCGATTCCTTGAACAACATGTGGATGATGGCCAAGTATTAAATCAGCTCCATGGTCGATTGCATAATGGGCCAAATTCTTTTGAGTACTATTTGGTACATAGTCTCGCTCGATTCCCCAATGGAAATGGATTAGAATGATTTTTACACCATTTTTTCTTAAATTTTGTATATCATTATTAATTTTAATCCTTAAGTCAGGTGAATCATTCCAACCTTCATATCCTAGTGCAGCAACTTTAACCCCTTTAATCGTCGTTACATATTGATCGTTATAGCCAAAATAACCTATTTTTTCTTTTTTTAAATTGTTAATTGTATCTTCAAAACCTTTTTGCAAATAATCATGGCTATGGTTATTGGCTAAATTGACTGCTTCAATCCCACTTAACGTTAATATTTTGGCATAAGAAGGATCACCTTTAAAACGGAATGTTTTAGTTGCCTTAATTTTTGAATTCGTTAACGTCGTTTCTAAATTAACAGTTGATAAATCATCTTGTTTAAAGATATTATTTAGCCCTTTTGTAAAATAAGCTAATCCATTTTTATTTGCTTCTGCTGGAAAAGAATTAACATATTGAAAATCTTCATCAAATCCAAGTGTAAAGTCACCAGCTGCACTAATTTTAATAGACGTTTCTATATTTTTTGGTATTGTAGTATTGTTATTTTCTGGCTTTTGAACTGGTGGCTTTGTAGCTGGCTTATTAATCGATTTTGGTTTTTCCACTACTTTATTTTTAGTTTCGTTTTTTACTAAATTGCTTTCTTCATAAACTTTCTTATAAATAAAATAACTAAATCCTGATAAACAACCAAATAGAAACAATGTCATAATCCATATAACTATTTTTTTACTTTTTCTTTTTTCAGTACTTTTATCCTTCCGACTCCTCATATGTTTTTATTTCTCCTTTTTATCTCTATACTGGAAATATATTTTCGTATCCTTTCTTAAAGTGAAAAAAGAGAAAGTGAGCATTTCTCTCACTTTCCTATAGAAGAAACTATTTCGTTTCTTAATTTTTCAACGTTAATACATAAGACACAAATTCATTTAGACGCTCTTTTAATATCACTTTAGAAACCAATAGTTTTTTACCAGATGGACTCCAAGTAATTGGTCCAGCAAGCTCGTCTAAATCAGTCGATAATTGTGTTATCTTTCTAGATTTGACATCGATTACGAATAATCCTCTTTCTCCCTTATCTTCCGAAATTACGGAAAAAGCTAATGTTTTGGAGTTTGGCGACCAACCTGCACCGAAAATTTGAGTTCCAGTAGCTAAAGATACTGTTTTTCTTCCATTTTCATCGGTAATAAACAACTCTCTTTTAGTTGGTGCAATTTTTCTAACAATAGCGAATTGCTTTTGATCAGGAGACGGAATAACCCATTCAACTTTATGCTCGTTGTATTTTTTTCTAATTAAATTAACTTTATCAGAGTTAGCATCAATCTTTCTTACTTGTCCATTAATATCAGCTGAAAACATTTGCTGAAATATTGTTGAATAAATGATTGTTTCATTATTGATCCATCGTCCCTCTGTCGCAAATGCAAAAATGGTATCCGGCTCTGACACTTTAACCTTACCGGTTCCTTCAGAATTTATAATATAGCCAGTACCAGAAGTTCCATCCTCTGTTATCTTATAAAAAATATGCTTTTTATCAGGTGAAATAACGGCTCCTACTTGGTCATGTTCCTCACTTGCTAATACTTTCGATTTGTTCGTGCTTAGATCATATGAAAATAAATTAATGGGATAAGTATACTCACCATTATCTGTCATAACTGATTTTGGTAATTTCGTATTTTTTTGTTCAGTTAAAATCGTATGATCATCCAACCAATCCGTCCCACGAATCCCTTCATAACGATCTATTTTCTCAAGGGCTAACTCGTTTGTTACAACCTCTTCATTTCCTGTTAATACGGTAATTTTTTTATGTTTTTTTTCAATCACTATATCTTCATTTTGATTTTGACATCCAGTTATTAGTAGAAATGTACTAACTAGAAAAAATACTTTCATCAAACACTTGTTAAACATCGCATCACTCTCCTATTTTCGATTTTATGATACGTTTAAGTTGTTTCAATTTTTACCTTTTCATGTTTCCAATTTGTAAACTTTTACTTAACTAACGGAAATGTAATGATAAAATTGGATCCACTACCTTCTGTTGATTCAACACGAATCGTACCATTTTGCTTTTCAATTAAATCTTTTGTTAAAGCAAGCCCTAAACCAGATCCCCCAGATTGACGCGAACGGTCCTTATTTACGGTAAAAAATGGTTCAAATATTTTTTCCACTAATTCCGAGGAAATACCAATCCCTGTATCAGATATATTAATAACTAAGCGATCATTTTCAACCCTATTTGAAACGTTTATCTCACCATTCGTTTTATTATATTTAATCGCATTATCTAATAAATTCATAATGATTAATGTAAAGCTTTCTTTATCAATAAGAATGGTTGCATGTTCAAAATTTGTGCGGATTGATAAGCCAAACTTAGTCATTTTCCCTTTCATTCTTAAACAGATGTCTTCTAAAAGGGAAAATACATCGACTTTTTCTTTTATAATTTCAAAGTCATATTTCTCAAGTTCTGCTAATTTTAATATTTTTTCAACCATATCATAAAGTCGAAGTGATTCTTTTCCTATATTACTAATTGCTTCTTCTAATAATTTTGGATCATCCGAATACATGTCTAATAAATCGATATAAGCCCTTATTACAGTCAGTGGGGTTTTAAACTCATGAGTAATTGATCCAATAAATTGCTTTTGTTGTTTTTCTAAAACTTTAAGCTTTTCAACAGCTAATTGGAGATTTTCTTTTTCTTGTTGAATGCCTTTTATATTATGTTGAATTTCATTACTCATGTAAAAGATCGCTTGGCTTAAATAACCAAGCTCATCTTTTCGACTTAAAGTAGGCCGGTCAGGATAGTTTCCTAATTTAATTTCCTCCGTTACTTTCCTAAGTTTTAAAATACTCATAACAAGAGTATTAAAAAAGAAATATCCAATAATAAAACTAAGAATTGTCGTTATTAAACCAATTTTTGTAAACAGTTTAATGGTACTATCATAAAACTCCTGATTATTAATTAATGAATAATCGAACTGAACAACTCCTATTTGCTTATTAGCATTATAAATAGGTGCAAAATAAGATAATGTTTCGCCACTCTCCTGATATGCAATTTTACCTTTTAGCGCATAACTTAACGTATCTCCTACATCTCTTGTAGATTGTAAAGGAAGAGAGTCACCTGCAACTTTTCCATCCATATTAAAAATTGTGACATGAAGACTACTAATAATCCCAATCTGTCTAGCGATTTCCCGACCATATCGTTTAAAAAAATCTTGAGGATTCTCCGATGTTTGACTTAAATAAACTTGCTTCACATATACATTTGCTAATTTACTTTGCCTAGCAAGAGTTTCTTCAGTTTGTTTTTGCTGGTTTTGTTTGATCCCTTGTAAAACTAATATACTTAATACAATGACAGTTCCAATTAATAGCATAGCTAAAAACAAGCTCGACTTAACTTTTATACTTAATTTCATTTAGTTTCACTAGATATCTTATATCCGACTCCAAAAACAGTGTGAATTAAATGTTGATAAGAATTACCAAGCTTCTTACGTAAACGTTGGATATGAATATCGACAGTTCTCGTTCCACCGATATACTCCATTCCCCACACTAAATCTAATAATTCATCTCTACTAAAAATTCGATCAATATTAGAAATTAATAAAACAAGAAGGTCGAATTCTTTTGGGGTTAATTCTAAATTGGTTCCATCAACTATCACTTTTCTTTGAGCAGGAATTACTTGTAGCTTATTAATTGAAATGCTCTTTTTTTCATCAAGTGAAGATTGTTTTTTTAATCTTCGGAGTAAAGATCTAGTTCTAGCAAGTAATTCCCTAATATCAAACGGTTTTGTTATATAATCATCAGCTCCAAACTCTAATCCTAAAACTCGATCAATAATATCATCTTTAGCTGTAAGTAAAATAATGCCAAGTCCTTCTTTATTTCCTATTTGTTTACATAAGTCTAAACCATTCATTACAGGCATCATAATATCCGATATTAAAATATCCGGTTTAAAAGCTGGAATCTTATCCAATGCTTCTTTTCCGTTAAATGCATATTCTACGATAAATCCTTCTCTACGAAATGCGTAAGTTAATGGATCTACAATACTTTTTTCATCATCTACAATTAATACTTTCGCTTGCAATTACCTCACCTAAATTCATAATTTATGTTTTTATCTTTATTCCTTATATTTTATTTTTTGATTATTAATAATTTCCTTAGAAAAAATTATAGATGGCTCAGTATGGAATTACTAAACGTTTTTCATATAAATGCAAAAAATTTACAACTTGGAAACATCTTGTTCTTTTTTAATCTATGTTCTGATCATTAATAGTTTGGACAATATTCTAGTGCTTTATCTGAAATCATACATTTAGTAATGAATATAAATGGGAGGGATTCCATGGAAAATTACCATATTCGAAATATGCAAGATAAATGTAAAAAATATAAACTATGCCATGTAGTGTTTCAAACTTCTGAAAGAGCATTATTAGAAGGGGTATTATTAGATAACAATTTGAGTAGCGCGGACTTACTCGTCCCACAAGACCTCGCCGCACCTGAATCACGATATTTTGAAGTAAGACAAAGCAGTGGTGCAACTTTTAGCCCTAGATACCGAGTATATAAAAAAGTCACTGTACCACTTTCTTCAGTTGAAGCAATATACTTGTATCCGTATTACTACCCAAGTTTTCCATATATTTATCATAGAAACTATCATCCTCAATAGTAAAAAAAAGCATCTAAAAAATTAGATGCTTTTTCATTTTAAATTTTGAAGTTTTATTTCGCTACAAATACAAATACCGATAAAGGTTTGATTACAATAGAAGTGATAGACTCTTCTAGCATTTTTACTTCTGATCGGATTAGTTCATTTAATTTACTTGGTAAATTTTCAATATTATTTAGTTCGATATCTATATCTTCTAAAGTCTTTTTAACTTCCCAGCTACCATCTTGTAAATTTGGGGAGTTTATCGTTGTTTCATTCATTATGTTCCATCCTGAATCTTCACAAATATTTTTAATATCATTTGGAGTAAATAGGGTGCGAATGTTTGATTCACTATTCTGTTTTAATGACTCATACTGAGCCTGAATTAAAATAGATAATAAATGTGGATATTGTTCAATTGAACTAATTCTAGTATCCCATTCAGCAAAGCATAATTTTTTACCCCACTTTTTAATCTTTTTTAAGACAGCAATCAATTCTTCTTTTGATTTTAAGTACCAGGAACAGTGGGACATAACAATATAATCAAACTCATGTTCACGAAAATCAACAGTTGACGATAATATGTCAATTTCAAACTCCATTTTTAATTGATTACCTAAATTCGATTGTAATAAGAAGTCTGCTGAATCCCCTAATGAAATAGGACTTCCGTATGTTCTTGGGCCAATATCAATACCATGAACAAGTCCATTTTCCCCGACACTATAAGCTAAAACGGCAGTCGTATCTCCTTGACCACAACCTATTTCTAATACTTTACTTCCCATTTCTATATTCCAAAACTCAACTAATTTAAAACGATGTTCTGTTTGAATTCTTTGTAGATCAGACATCCCCTTACCTGATGCCATACAATCAATTACTGATTCAACTGCGTTTTTTATCATTGAATTCCTCCTTAAAAATAAAAATATATATGAAACTATTTTTCTATTACGTTCAAATTGATTATTAATCTACCTTAAAGTTTACCTCTCCTACACCTAAGTCCATATTTATTGTTAATTTAACATCAGCGTTCTCATATGCTTCATTAACATAAACACCATTACCTTTCGAAATAAAATCAGCAATATTTGCCTTGCCAATTCCCTTGCTTAAATTAATCTTTACACCTACATCAGAAGGTAACACGATGGTCGTTTTCCCAAGGCCAGTTTCAATATTTGCATCGAAGCTTTTATTCCATTGTCCACCTAAATTAACATTTAGTTCTCCGACTCCAGCCTCGATTTCTAATTTATTTAAATCCAGTCCACGTAAATCAAGATTTGTTTTTGATGCGCCTGTATTCACATTTAAATCAACCGGAAGTTTATTTTAAAGCTTCAAATTCCATTCATTCTTATATTTGCCAATATTCACTTTTGGAAAATGCTTTTTAGATTGGTCAATTCTTACTTCTCCCGTGGAATCTTTAAGTTTATATGATACATCTGGATTTAAATATATATTGTTATATTCAATCGTACCGTCTACCCAATTTTTTGTACCTTTTGAAACATTCATTACTCCGGCACCTAAATCTAAATTTACATCCAATTTTTTAGCTTGATCTTTATGAATAGTAACAGTTTCTTCTTTTACCTTTTCATTGTTAAAAATTGAACAACTAGCAAAAACGAATACTGATGTAATTATTAATAAAGCAGCAATAAATATTTTTTTCATTTTTTAACCTCCAATTGAAAACTTCTACTAATCTCATTTTATGGAAATTAAAAAATCTAGATAACATCCTGCAGTATCAATCTGTCTACGACCAAAGTATGAAAGTAATAAAAGAAGGAGATATCCTATTATTATATTTTCTGGCAGCATTCTCCTTTAATTGTTATAAAAAAGATTAATAATACACCTTCAAATTTAAATCAATCAATTACATACGTTTTCTTGAATGCGAATACAGTATAACGAAGGAATTGTAAAGGAGGAGAATAAATGACAAGTTCTCCACTAACAACTGAACAAATGATTTTAATTATTCAAAACGGACTTAGAAAAACTGAATTCCCCAAAAAAGTAGTGATTGTTGGTGCTGGAATGGCCGGTTTGACAGCAGCTTCATTGTTAAAGGATGCAGGACACCATGTCACCATTATAGAGGCAAATGATCGAATTGGAGGTCGCGCTTATACTTTGCGTGCCCCGTTTAGTGATGGACTATATTTAAATGCTGGTCCATTACGAATCCCAAATATCCATCATTTAACATTAGGATATATTCGAAAATTCAACTTGCCAGTAAATGAATTTATTAATGAAACGCCAAACGATCTCATTTATGTAAATGGAATAAAAACGAATCAAGCTAACTATAAAAAAAATCCCGATCTATTAAACTTTCCAGTAGCAGCAAACGAAAAAGGAAAAACATCAGATGTATTATTGGATCAAGCATTGCAGCCATTTATCAACTTTATTAATCAAAATCCAATAACGAATTGGGAAATCGTCGAAAAAGGGTATGGTAATATTTCATTTGGTTCCTTTTTAAATTCATACTTTTCAGTAGGTGCAGTTGATATGATTGGTGTACTACTAGATTTTGAAGCATTTATGGGAATGTCCTTTTTAGAAGTATTGAGGGAACAAGTCGCTTTTAAATCCGCAACGAAATTTTATGAAATAACAGGAGGAATGGACTTATTACCAAAAGCGTTTCTTCCTCAATTAAAAGATACTATTCGATTAAATCAAAAACTGACGAAAATTATTCAAAATGGTAATTCCATAACAATCCAAACAACTGACAAAAATACCTCAAGCCAGTACAGTATGAACGCTGATTTTGCCATCATAGCTATACCATTTTCACTCTTAAGATTTGTGGAGATTAAACCATTCCATTCGATTTCTTATTACAAACGAAAAGCAATTCGCGAAATAAACTACATGTCTGCAACAAAAATAGGAATCGAGTTTAAAAGTAGATTTTGGGAGAAATATGGTCAATTCGGTGGTATGTCAACAACCGATTTGCCTACCAGACTTTCACTCTATCCTAGTACAGGGTTTGGTAACACTGGTAGTGCAGTAGTGAATGCAAGCTATACATGGTCTGATGAGGCGCTAACATTGAGTGCTTTAACTGAAGAAGAACGCATTCAGTATGCTTTACGGGACTTGGCTAAGATTTGGGGTAAACAAGTTTATTCTGAATATGTAGCTGGAACCTCCTTTAGCTGGAGTCAAAATCCATTTTCAATTGGTGCCTTTACATTTTTTGAACCGGGACAAGAGGAAGAACTGAATTCTTATATAAGCAGTCCTGAGGGAAGATTACACTTTGCAGGGGAGCACACTTCTCGTTCTCACGCATGGATACAAGGTGCAATTGAATCAGGGATACGGGCTGCTAATGAAATTAATAGCTTATACTAAACTACAAAAAGTAAGAAAGACCGGGTAATTACTTCCCGGTCTATTTTAATCTAAAAAATAACATCTTTTTATTTTAAATCTTCAAGCCATTCATGATTAGGATGATGGATCAAGATCGCTTCACGTAACCATGTTTTCTGTGAGGAATCTAAATAATCCTTCACGTTTTTAAAATCCTGATGATCCTTTTCTCTCGTATTACGAACCTTATATAAAAGCACTATTTCTGGATTCAAGTAAGGAATCCCTTCATTTGAAACACTATAAAGTGAGTCAAGCTTACATGTAATCGATTTATCTCTTCTAAACTTCCATTCATTTAACTCGATTTCATTTAATAAAACTTCTAATTCATCTTTTGTCTTATCATTTTCGCCATGTATTTCGTGAATAGGTAGTTCTAAATATTCATTTTCCCAAGTTGATAATTTGCCTCTAAAGACTTTATTAAACGTCCAGTTATGTAAATACTCTTTAAGACATAGCTGATCATTTCGTGCAATGACGATTTCAAGATCATGATGATTTCTTGTCTTTTTTTCTAAGAAAAGGTCAATCGCCCATCCTCCAGCTATATACCAGCCTTTATTAAAATCCTGCATTAATTTATTTATTTTAAAGCATTGTTCAAAAGACATTGCCTTCCTACCTCCTAATTAAAAAAGTACCACACAAAATGTATGATACTTATTAATGGATATATTTAGTTTCGAATAAATAATAATTTTTCTACTTTAGGATGAATCGGCTCATCTCCCAAAGAACGAGTTGATCGATCATATGGTTGAAACCCTTCATCTGTAGACTCATTTTGATTAATATCATCTGAGTTCGTCTGCGTTCCTGGGTTATCTGAAACAATTGAAGTCTCATAACCATCGGAAACTAAATTAGGACCATAATTAATAGATAGAACAGTGAACAAACAAAATATTGTTATAATGTTGGATAGTCTTTTCATCATGTTATTTCCTGCTTTCGATAATTTTTAATAGAGTGCTATTGTATTCTTTATATAACATGTTTTGTTTTTCTAATGATTCGTGTTTTTCGTAGTAATTTGTAACAACATCATAGTATTTGATTAATTTTTCATAATCATTGGTTTGAACCCATAATGGTAAGCCAACTTCACGTAAATATTTAACTAAATTTGCTTCGTCTTTTTTCGCTTCTAGTAATAAAACTTTCATTCGAATATAAGATGCACTATTTTTATCCTTTATTTTAGAGAGATTCTTACATAACAGCTTAGTAGCCGTCTCGTTATCGTTCATGATCATCATATTATTCGCTATATTTGAAATGACTAAAAAATAATCTTCAGTCCCCTCCTGTATATTCGTTAAATATTCTTGATAATACTTTATTGCTTTTTTATGTTGATTAGAATGATAGTATAAATAGCCTAAATTATGTAAAGCACTCATATGTATTGTTTTATCACTTAATATGGCTGAAGAATCTAATATTTCTATTAGAAATTGCTCGGCTCGATCTAAGAATTTGCTCTTTATTAATTGAAGTGCAAGCAACATTTTTGCATCTAGAATCCGTTTAATATTATTATTTTGTAGAAAAATAGGTATCGCCTTATTACAAAAATACATAGATAAGGAAGTCTGATTTATAAAGCTATATACTAAAGCTCTATAGAAGCAATATTCCTGGAAATCGATTTCAAGGTTTGGCGTAATTTCTTGTACTTCATCCATTACTAGAAGAGAGTCATTATATCTTTTTTCTTTTATGTAATATATTGATAGTGTAAACAAATATTTAATCGTTTCATATTGGGAAAATTTCTTCCTTTTTATCTCAAGTTGTTTCCATTTTTTCTTTGCCATTTTAAGATCTTCTATAAATATATAATATCTCCAAATTGTAATACAAAAATCATTTGATATATTCGTATAATTTATACTTTCCTCTTGATTAATTAATTCTTCATACAGCATTTTACTAGAATCATAGTCAGCTCGTTCGATTGAATTCCATAATCGTTTAAGTTGACCATTCACTTTTTCTATACTGTCATTTTCATCTATTTCAACTCGCATCTTTTTTAAAAGTAATTCAATCGTTTCTATACCAGCCTCTTTTGTACCATTTTCAATTTTACTTAAATGCGAAACAGAGCAAATTCCTTCACTTAATTTCTCCTGGGTCCATCCTAATTTTTTTCGATGATGAAAGATCATCATGCCATAATTCATAATAAAATCTCCTGTTCTGCTTTATTTAAAATAGAAATTTATATGATTAGAAACTTTTAATTTCCTATATTAATATTTTTATTTTTCTCTTAACAATTAAATTTTATTAAATTTTCCGACAGATTAATATACTTTTTCGATTTTTTTCATACAAATTATATTCAAAAAATTTTCCCAATACAAAAATCTCAAACAGAGTGGTATGATTTTAGTACAAGCAATTAAACGATACTAACGACTAATAACTTCATTAGTATTTTTTAAATGCACCCCCATTTAATAACCAGTTTAAAGCAAGATGTAATCATTACATCTTGCGATTTTTTTGATATAAGCAATTTTTATTTCTATAAATAATTTAAATATAGTTTTTAATTTTTAAGCCAACAAGTTTTACTAGAAATCATCCAACATCATTTATACTCATAGAGGTCCTATATGACAAAAAAATCACTCGCCTTATATTTGGTAATTTTTGGAATAACCGTCATTATTATATTAACATTAAAACTATCTATTGAAAAAGAAAAACAGAAAAGATTAGACAATGAAGCGTCTACCGAACTAATAATAGAACAAAATGTACAAAATTCTGTAAGAAACTATATTACAGCTTTAAAGTGGAAAGATGTTGAGCTTTATAATTCAATTGTTGTAGATTCATTAAAAATCAGCAATCACTCTTACTACTTTACTAAGATAATGTCTAATGTTCTTGATGCAAAATTTATCGGTGATAACTTATCTATCATTCATTTAAATAAGAAAGATCATAAAACTACAGTATATATAAAATATGAAATAACATTTGTTGATGGGATAAAACCCGAAGGAAATTTTAAAAATGGTAGAAATATATGTAATGTAACAATGGATCTTGTTAAATTTAAAAATAAATGGGTTATTACAAGTATTTATAATTTAAAAGTTATTTAAATAGACATACGTTCTCAATAAAGACCATCATAAAAGAAACGTCCATTAGGAAATAGATCCCTTATGGTTGTTTTTTGTATTTAATCTATTTCCCTGCCCTGGTTTATAGTTTTCTAAAATTTATACAAAAAAGGAGGTCTCAAAAGTACTCTGACTTTGAGACCTCCTTTTTAAGTCACCCTATACCAAAAATGATTAAATAGTATCTAAGTCTTTCAACAACAAATCTTTACTTTCTTCAACCATTACATCTTTTACATATTCATACGCTTTAGTTTTAGCAGCTAAGCTTTCTTGGGACTGATTTAGTCTTGCATGCGCTCTTGATAAAGCCTCATATGCATAAGCTATGTAGAACGGCTCTAACTCTTTTTCTAAACTAATCTTGACACATTTTTTTGCGTAATCTAAAGCTGTTTGTCCTTCCCCTATAACAGCATACACTCTTGATAATTGCCAATAGCCAATCGATATGTTTTTTGGTGTATGGTTCTCTACTTTTGTCCAATGCCAAAAAGAACTATGACATAAATGAACCATCTCTTCTGATTCACTTTGTGATCTATTTTCTAATTCAAGTAAATCCCACACTTTATTAAAACATGAAACAGCCAGGTCCCTATGAGTGAAGTTATTTTGTTTAATCGTCTTTTCCATAATTTACCTCTTTATAAAAAAATTTAAAATATGTATTTCATCTAATTTAGATAAACGCAAACATTTTACTCACATAACGAGTTTGCTTCATCATCACACGTCGTTAAGGATTCAATGTTGTTTGAGCTATTTTTAATTTGAATAACTGCATTTCTTCGTTGCTCTTCTAACTTCAATCTTTTTTCGCCTTTGATTTGTTCATAATAATTTATTTCTTGTTCTTGTCGCTCATCTGCATTAGCATTAAAGCTCATTAAAATACCTACTGGAGTTGCTAAAACTAACAAAAAAACACCAATTCTAAGAGCCGCGTACTTAAAAGCTTTGTACCCGTTTTTTATTAATTTATCCATATTTATTGATCTCCTCAAATTGAATATGATTATTCATCATTCTTTAGCAAACCTTGACTAACAATACTATTCTCTGTACTATTCATATTTTCCTGTCTACCAATTTATGGATCATAAAATTTCTATGAGCAATCCTAACCAAATGCTTACACTAATAAAAAAAACGCGTTCATACAGATGAAAATTAACTCATCTATATGAACGCGTTGTTATTTTCTAAGATTTTATTCACCTAAATCTACATTGTGATAAACACGTTGAACATCTTCTATATCTTCAAGAACATCTAACATTTTTTCAAACTTTGCAAGTCCATCTTCTGGAAGAGTTATGTCATTTTGCGCTAACATAGTTAATTCAGCTACTGTAAACTCTGTAATCCCTACGTTTTTAAACGCTTCTTGTATTGCATAGAATTGGTCTTGATCAGCATAAACAATAACAGCGTCATCTTCTTCTAAAATATCGCGAACATCAACATCCGCTTCCATTAAGATTTCAAGAACTTCATCTGAAGTTTTACCTTCAAGTCCAATTACAGCCGTTGCATCGAACATATATGAAACAGAACCTGTTACCCCAAGATTACCACCGTTTTTGTTAAATGCAGCACGAACCTCTGCTGCTGTACGGTTTACATTATTAGTAAGCGCGTCAACAATTACCATTGATCCATTTGGTCCAAAACCTTCGTAACGTAGTTCATCAAAGTTTTCTTCAGATCCACCTTTTGCTTTTTCAATCGCACGATCAACGATATGCTTTGGTACACTATAAGTTTTCGCGCGTTCAAGTACAACTTTTAAAGCTTGGTTTGATTCTGGATCCGGCTCACCTTGCTTCGCTGCTACATATATTTCACGTCCAAACTTTGCATAAATACGACTAGTATTTGCATCTTTTGAAGCTTTCTTCTCTTTAATATTATTCCATTTACGACCCATCTTGTTCCACTCTCTTTCAACTTTAAATCTACGATTAATTTTCTATGTATTTGACTTACGCCAAACACTTACCATTTATTATTATACCTCATTTACACTTTTTTTCGAAATTAATCATTACTAAAAATTAGTGGAAATAAAAAACATTACTTCTAGTTTTGAAGTAATGCCTTTCTATTAAATAACCTTTACTTTTATCAAATAAGTAAAATAATTATTCCCCTTCCAAATACCTTTTACTTCATATATTCTCTCCCCTTTTTTAGATCCTAGTTGGAAAGAGTAACTTCCGTAATGTTCTAAATTTTGGTCATAAATATATGCCTTCTTCGTCCCAATATGCTCTAATATTTCTACATTTTCGGGTTGTTTAGAAAAATATATTCTTAAATGCTCTCCCTCTAGTGCTGGAATAGCTACCTCTTCTTTAATAGTTTTATATGTTTCATTTGTTGATTGATCTTTATCTAATAATTTTCCCCAAGAATAATTTGCTATTTTATAAGGAATTGTTTTATCTGCTAGCTCAAATTTAACTTCCGGTTTTTCATCATTAGACAATATTGTTACATGAATAATAATCGAAATCGTAAAGAATGCTACTAAATATAAGATCCCCTTTTTAACCATCGAATATTTCGCTCCATATATTTTCATTTAATAAGTTTAATGTAATCTATTTCCATTAAATTGTATATTGGGAAAATTCTGCACTTTTTGAATTAAAATAAGATATTTTGAAACATATTTATCATAGAAATAACAAAAATTAAGTTATTATAGTTGGAGTAGTAATAGAAAGGATTGATAAAATGTTTAACAATAATCCAGAATATTGGATTTCTAAACTTGGACTAGAAGCACATCCAGAAGGGGGATATTATAAATCTACCTATCAACCAAGTGAGCAAATATCTGATTGTGAATTAACCGTAAACTTTGATGATCATAGATTCCTTTATACTAGTATCTATTTTTTACTACAATCACATGATATTTCTCATTTTCACAGATTAAAATCTGATGAATTATGGTATTTTCACGCAGGTAGTTCATTAACGATTCATGTTATACATGAGAATGGTCAGTACGAAGAAATAAAATTAGGACTTAATTTAGAAAATGGAGAAGTTCCCCAATATTTAGTACCAAAAAATTCAATTTTCGGTTCATCAGTTATGGAAGAAAATACTTTTTCATTAGTAGGCTGCATGGTTTCACCTGGATTTGATTTTAAAGATTTTGAATTATTTACTCAAGAGCAATTACATAATAAATACCCTGCACATAAAGAGATTATTAATAAGTTAGCTTATAAGGTACTTCCTAATTAGGTTTAACGAAAGAAAGTGAGTTATTAGCTCACTTTCTTTTTTTGGGGAATAGGGATATGAAACATCTAACTCAAAAGTTAAGGTAATCTTTTTTCACTGTAACCATTTGTGGTTACTTCATATTTAAATAATTAGTACTCACAAATCCTTTTTTACCATTGTAGGAAACGATTGCCCAATTATAATCGATTTTGGTTTTCCCTTCAGTTTGGTAGCCAAGGAAGCTGACTTTTGCACCTTTAGGAATTACTGTAAGAATTTTATATTTTGTACTAGGACCGCTACGCAAATTTAAATTGGCTTTTGTTGTAACAGTAGTTGGTACTTTTTGTAAGTATTTTGTACTTACATAAGCTATACCATTTTTAGTAGTTGTTGTTTTAATTTGTGCCCAACTAGCATTATAGAATTTTACAATCTCAATTTGATCTTTCTTTCTTAAAGTGTCAACTACTTTTGAGCTCGTATTTGGAGCACTTCGTACGTTTAATACACTTGCAGTTACCTCATATACACTAATCGGAGCATTTAAAACCGCTGCACTAACTTGTGTCGGCCCAGCTATTACACCATTTGAAACTAATAATGCGCCAGATAAAGCCATCGTGGATACAAATGCTTTTAATAATTTTCTCTTCATATTAAATTCCTCCTCTCCTAATACATCTCTATAATATTAAATCAATGTTTCAAAATTAGTCATGAGATGTATCCAATTTGTAAACTTTTCAGGTTGGATTAAATTAGATACAACTACTGGAAAAATTTGCATATTGTTCCAAACTTATGGACAATCTAAATTTTGTATTTGCATGGAATGGAGGAAAATTATGGATAACCAACCAAATAATGAAGAAATATTAACGAATCGGCAAGGCCATCCAGTAACAGATAATCAAAATGTTAGAACCGTTGGTAATCGGGGACCAACAACATTAGAAAACTATGACTTTCTTGAAAAAATCTCTCATTTTGATCGTGAACGAATTCCAGAACGAGTTGTACATGCACGCGGGGCCGGTGCACAAGGATATTTCGAAGCCTATGGAAAAGTAGGCGATCATCCAATCGCTAAATACACTAGAGCAAAATTATTTCAGGAGAAGGGAAAAAAAACACCTGTTTATGTGCGTTTCTCCACAGTTGTAGGTGGTGCACATTCTCCTGAAACTTTACGTGATCCACGAGGTTTCGCTACAAAGTTTTATACAGAAGATGGAAATTGGGATTTAGTCGGTAATAATTTAAAAATCTTTTTTATTCGTGATCCTTTAAAATTTCCAGACATGGTTCACTCATTCAAAGCAGATCCAGTAACAAACCTTCCTGATCCTGAAAGAATGTTTGACTTTCTTCATCTAACACCAGAATCCACTCATATGGTTACTTTTATCTTTTCACCATGGGGAATTCCAGCTAACTATCGACAAATGCAGGGGTCCGGTGTTAATACATATAAGTGGGTAAACAAAGATGGCGAATCCGTTCTAATTAAATACCACTGGGAACCGCTAAAACAAGGAATCAAAAATTTAACACAACGTGAAGCTAATGAAATTCAATCAACAAATTATAATCATGCTACTCAAGATTTATACGAAGCTATTGAGAAAGGCGATTATCCGGAGTGGGAATTATGTGTACAAATCATGAGTGATGATGAACATCCGGAGCTTGATTTTGATCCACTTGATCCTACAAAGCTATGGGATCCAGAAAAGTTTCCTTTTTTACCAGTAGGAAAAATGGTATTAAACAAAAATCCAGAAAACTATTTTGCGGAAGTTGAACAAATTGCATTTGGAACAGGTGTATTAGTTGATGGACTTGATTTTTCAGATGATAAATTACTTCAAGGCCGTACTTTTTCTTACTCAGATACACAACGATATCGAGTTGGGACAAATTACTTACAACTACCAGTTAATTCACCTAAAAAACATGTAGCAACAAATCAACGTGATGGACAAATGGAATATAAAGTTGACGCAGCGCCAGGTCAAAACCCACATGTGAACTATGAACCTTCATCACTAGGTGGATTAAAAGAAGCACCAAAGAGTGGAAAAGATCATGAGCCTGCATACAATAATAAATTAGTACGCCAAAAAATTGACCGACCTAACGACTTTCTCCAAGCTGGTAATACATACCGTGCTTTCGACGAAACTGAAAAAAGTGAATTAATTTCAAATTTAGTAGATGCACTAAAAGTATGTAAACCTCATATTCAAGAAACGATGGTCGGCTATTTTACAAAAGCTGATGAAGAATACGGACGCAGAGTGCGCGAAGGATTAGAAAAAGCGAATCGTAGTCAAACGGAACATACTAGTACTGAGGCAGCTGATGCCGCATCTGAGAAAGCCAAAAATATGGGGCATGAATCGGATCGCTATTGAACTATAAATGAGGATAGGATAAATTCCTATCCTTTTTTTGCGTAATGATCTATTATCTGAAAATTACAACATATATATTCCCAATAAAAAAATTAAAGTATAAAATATATTTGTACGAAATTTGATGATACATATTAAATAAATTGAGAGTGAGATGATCATGAAATGAATAATGTGACTAAGTTTAAGATTTTCACACCGGCAAAAGATATATTCGAAGCATTTGTTGATCCAACTAGAATAGGAAACTTTTGGTTTTCTTCTAGTTCTGAACGTTGGGAAGAAGGAAAAGTCATTACTTTAAAATACGATCTTTACAATGCAGAAGGTAAAATAAAAATTATCGAAGTTGAGGAGAATAAGAAGATTGTCTTTGCTTGGGGTCCTACAGCAGAAGGAAATATCGTAACGATTACATTAAACGAACAAGATCAAAATAACACAATCATTGAAGTCGTGGAAGAAGGCTTTAGTGAAAGCAACCCGGAATATGTTCATCATTTAATCGATAATAAAGAAGGCTGGGTATTTATGCTTAGCTGTTTAAAATGTTATTTAGAATTTGGTGTAACTAAGTTAAGAGGCGGATTAGTGAAATAATTTTCAAATAAAAAAGGGTTCCATTTGTCACCACATTGACCGATGGACCCTTTTTTTTCCTCAATTCTTTAGCATACTCTTTTAGAATCTTTCTCAAAAAACCTAGTTTCATATTGTCCAGCTACGATATAATTTTCGTTTTCATTGCAAATTCGCCAGCCATGACCTTTAACGTACTCGCACGGAACAATTAATTGATTTTCTAAATATACCCTTGAAACTGTGCTATAGCCTGAGTCGTTTTGACTGGAGGTTGTATACACAATGTCATTATGTGTACTAATATCTAAATAACTAACATTGCTTCTTGTACTATAACATTGATTCCAACGACAATTTTCCTCGTTAATACTTTGGGTAGCGATAATCGTACGACCATGTTCAGTTCTTGTTACTGCTGTAGAACTGAACATGGTATTCATACAGTTTCCTCAAATTGATCTTCAAATTGGCTAATATAGTTAATTGCAAACGTAACACAACGCTCAATGTCTTCTTCCGTTTCCGGTGCTAATTCTACTTTTAATCCTTCCTGTATTATTTGGGCACCACATTCTTTTAATCTCTCTTCTAAAAGATCTACTGCAGCGCAAAACTTAGGATAAGCATGATCACCTGATCCAAATACAGCAGCTTTTTTACCAGTTAAATTTAGGTTTTCGAGGTCATCGTAAAAATCTTCTACTTCATATGGAAGCTCTCCGTCCCCCCACGTATAAGCCCCTAATATAATGCCATCAAACTCTACTAATTTCTGGGTATTAATATGTTCAATTTCTTTCATCTCTATATCATGCCCCATCGTATCTATACTAGATTTAATTAACTCAGCTATTTCCTCTGTGTTACCTGACATACTTGCAAAAGCGATTAAAATTTTAGCCATTCTTCTCTCTCCTCATTCAAAGGTTTTATTTATGACTATTATTTAAACAGCGTCTTTATTAGTGAAGAATTTGTTCTTTAATTCTTTTAAACTACGTAATTCATTTGCAATTGTAAGAAATGACTCGCGATCATTCACATCAAGTGCTTCGTTTATTTTAAAATTCAAATGGTTTAATTTCAGATCTAAATCCCAGTTGGAACAAAGCACACCACTTTCGTATAAGTTTTCTATGTCTTCAACATGCAAATAAAATTCAAAATCATCGTTGTTATCAATTAAATAATGCCATCCTAAACAATCAACGTATTTCCTCTCACTTGTCATCGTCCATACATCACCTTCACTAAATTCAATTACGTGTTGATGCTTTTGACCTGGACAACAGCATGTTACTTGCTGATGAAATGGCTCTAAAATAATGAAATGTTTATCCATCAACGGCCTCCTTAATGGCTCTTTCTTACCTATCCTGAGCAACTTTTAAATTAGAGAATCAATCTTTTTTGACACTGATAATCATTTTCAATTGTAATTCTATATGATAATGATTATCAGTGTCAATTATATTTTACATTCTTTTCTATTTATAAGAAAAAATGAGGGTGTCCCCAATGTTTTATGGGACACCCTCGTTTTTTAATGTTAGAAAATTAAATAGCTTACTTACTCAAAGTTTTTTGGGTTTATCAACCGAACAAAAGTTGAAATCCCCCACCAGGTTCAGCAATTTCCAAAAAAAGAACCCTAAACAAAATGGGTTCCTACTACTGTTATCTCCGCTGATTCAAACCATTTACATAAAGGATAATAATCGCAAAGAGAATCATTCCACAAACAATAAAAGGCATTAGGCCTGAACTATATACCATATATACTCGAATATGACGTAATGCATTTATAATAATAAAAATCACCATGACTAACCATAAAATTGCAATAAGAGCCGCATTTTTGTTTCTTCGCATAAACATCAGCCCCTTCCAAAAAGCAATTACAAAAAATACCGTTTATTTTATTATATAGTCGAATCACCGAATCAATGACCATACGTTTTGTATCGATGTAAAAGATAGCGGATTGCCAGCTTGACCATTGAAATATCGATACAAGCCTTTCTTTATACCAGCATTGGGTATTACTTATCTTGTATAATTTTATACAATCGCTTTTTGTGTTCAGCGCAAAAATATATTAAGATATTTTTAAGTGCTATATCTTTTCTATAGTAAATATACTATCTATTCAATTTAAGGAGTTTTCAAAATATGAGTATGCCATTTGAATTTAATTGGTTAATTGTAACGAATGATCACGCCATTAGACATGAAAACAATCTATTCACGCTTGAACAAAACGGATACCATTTATATCCAATTGACACACCAATCAATGTCACAAGAAAAAATGATGAAAAACCTTTTGGTGTAGCTGTAATACAGAAAATCGAATGGAGAAATAAGAATACTTATATGCTTTATGAACTAAAAGCAATTGATACGGTTAATTAAAAAGATTTAACAACAAAAAGTTCAAGTACAATACTTGAACTTTTTTTCAACCTAGAGATTTTAAAGACTTAGAATAGATAATTGGTGCATTACTTTTATTAACCATCTCAATAATACCAATCTCTTGTATTTTTCCTACAATCGTATCATTTCGATGTAAGCAATAATTATATGCCTCTACAAGTTTATCCGGTAACAATCGATTGGCTAAAGTACAATGTGGTACCCACTTTTCAGGTAGATACATAGAATTTGGATCATCATTAAACTGTCTAAACTGAATATGAAAATTCTCATGAAACTCAATCAAATGTTTAGTAACAATTGGCGAAAAATACAATATACCAGTATTTAAAAAGGATCCAATTGAAGTGAAACTAATTTCAATCTCTTGCTTATTTTCATAAAAATCATCTAAATGTTCAATAAAACTTAACTTATCTAAATCATGATAACTTGCTAAAGTAATATGCGGTTTACGATCTACTACTTCATCAGCATAGAAAGAAATCGATTTTTCTCTTAACTCTGTCCAAATATCTTTAATGATTTGTTCAGTTTTTGCATCAAATAACGCTACAACTCCGTACATGAGTCTCCTCTCTTTCTAAAATTATACTAGATCCATATGCATAATAAAGAGTTCACCTTTTCTCCCCATGACCCTATTTCCTTTATCAATAAATCCACTTGTTAAATAAACATGCTGAGCAGCAATATTTTTATGATTCACACCTAAAATAATTTCATCTCGTTCAGGAAAGTTCTCTTTTACAAAAGAAGGCAATAAATGTAAAGATTGTTTTGCAATCCCTTTTCCTTGAAAATTTGTATCAACAGAAAAAGCTCTTAATAGAATTGCATTTTTATTATCACTATATTGTCTAACTCCATCCCAACCATGCAAAACAAAAAATCCTGCAACATCATTATTACTCAAAATTAAAATCGCATGACGATCAGCCTCTATTGCACATTTCTCAATATTATCAATAGGTAGACCAGTAAATTTTAAATGCTCATCAGCCAGAAAATAGTTTTTTAATTGATCCTCGTATTGATTATTATAAAATATTAAAGAAACAGTATTAGTCGGCAATAAAGAATTAGACATGAAAATATCCTCCAATAAAAATAGAATTATATGAATAGTACAATAATTATAGTCGCATTTCTATAGTATTTTTTTACTTGATCACTACAATTCTTAATCAACTATTTTAAATTATTGGAGGTTAAATACTTATATGTAGTCAATTCAAAACAAAAAACCACTTCCTTTAGTGGTTTTTCCTAGCCGATTTTCAAAAAAACTAGATTTGCTCAAATGGTTCTGGATAATTTTGTTGAAAATACGATAATAAATCACCTTTCTTAAGAAGGAGATTCAAACAAATTTGCTGGCTAATCGCAGATTTAAATACAAGTTTATTGCAAAACTGACACTTTTCCTTTTCAATAAATGCATGTTTAATAGACAAAGGAAAAATCGTTTTTTGTTTTCCAGCTAATAATATGTAACCTTGATGATTAACAAAAAAGCTAATTTTAAAACCGTCGTATCCTCCAAGCTTACTAATAACAACGTTTTGAATATCTAAGTCTTGAATCACCATGTTATATAACACCTCCGTTTTCAACAAAATATATGACGAAATGCTATTTTTATGACTCATTATCGTTAAATATTTTCATAAAAAAATAAAAACTACCTAAAAAGTAATTAATAATCACGATTTCTTTAATAATTTATTATTTTGCTTTGGTCGACGATTGTCATAAGCCAATTTAAACCTGATTAAAATTGTTCAGAATAATGTTCTTGGAAATAAGCTAATAATTCTTTTCTTCTATTTAATAATGCTGAACAAACTTGTTGACTAATTGTTGATGGAAGAACTAATTTATTGCAAAGTTTGCATGTACTTTTTTCATTAAAATTGTGAATGAGAGACAAAGGAAATAATAAGTTTGTTTTACCGACTAAAAGTACATACTGCTGTTGATTAATCGATAATCTAATTTTATAGCCTTTATAATCCGTATGTTTTGTAATTCGTATATTTTGGATATCAAGTTCTAGCTTTGTCATTTTGATTAGCACCTCCAGTTAATGATAGGATTGAATTTTTATAGACTTTTGTACACTTGTATTTCTTGACAACTTGTATAATCTATCTTATTAGTTTACTTAGCAAAACTTTCATAAAGACAATAAGCTTAGTTGTACTTACTAAAAAAATATTTAGTTTTGCACTTTTGAATAATAAGAGATTCCTATTTTTTGTTGTTTTTTTTTAGTAAATTTTGAGGTAATTTTACTTTTTCGGTAAAATTTGACACTGAATAAGTGAAGATACCTATGTTTTTATGTTAGAATTTAAACTAAATGTGATTTCACATTTTAAATAATTTAATTACCAAGTTCATGTAATCTTAGATTTGCCCTTACTATTAAAAGAGGTAAGGGACTTTTTCTTTGTTATTTCAGTTATTGGTTAGAGGGAAGGTTAGTAATGAAAACGAAATCAGCAAGTACCTTAATTCAGTTAAACATGAAAGGAGAAAGAAATAAAAAGCGAACATTAAACTCATTAGCATTAGTTGGACTTGCTTCAACATTAACAATTCAAATTCCATATAATACTACTGCAGCTGCAGCCCCGATTGATTCCAAAAAAACTCTGCAATCTAGTAAACTATATTCAAATAACATTAGTACATACAAATCAACTGGTAATGGTGTCCGTGTAAGATCAGGTGCTGGTACCTCTTATCAGATTTTAGGTAGTGTTAATAAAAATCAAAAACTAGATGTCATTTCATTGTCTAATGGTTGGTATAAGATAAAATTTAATGGATCAACTGGATATATTAGTGCATCTTATGTTGGAAAAGTTACCGAATCGAATAATACGGATCAATCTGTTAGTCCAGGAAACTATATTTCTACTGGTAATGGTGTCCGCATAAGATCTGGTGCCAGTACTTCTTATCAGATTTTAGGTAGTGTTAATAAAAATCAAAGACTAGATGTCATCTCAGTTTCTAATGGTTGGTATAAAATAAAATTTAATGGGTCAACTGGATATATTAGTGCATCTTATGTTGGAAAAGTTACCGAATCGAATAATACGAATCAAACTATTAGTTCAGGAAACTATATTTCTACTGGTAATGGTGTCCGCATAAGGTCTGGTGCTGGAACTTCTTATCACATTTTAGGTAGTGTTAACAAAAATCAAAAACTAGATGTCATTTCATTATCTAGTGGATGGTATAAGGTAAAATATAATGGAACAACTGGATATATTAGTGCATCTTATGTCGGAAAAGAGACCGATTCAAACAAGGTAGATTCAAATCAAACAGATACAAATCAGACAGAAACAAATAAAGTTGATTCAAATAACTCTCAATCATTCAATGTTCAAACTTTAATCAACGTATCGAAAAAGTATTCAGGTGTACCTTATATTTGGGGAGGAGAAACGCCATCTGGCTTTGACTGCAGTGGTTTTATTTCTTATGTATTCAAAAAATCTGGCCTGTCACTTCCTAGAACAAATGTTGCTGGTTATTGGTATAATAATTCAAGTTTAAAAACCGTAGACGACTTTCAACCTGGAGATTTAATCTTTTTCAAAAACACTTATACTTACGGACCGTCCCACATGGGTATAGTAATTAATGATAATGAGTTTATCCATGCAAGTAGTAGTTCAGGAGTAACTATTTCTAAAATAAACAATCCATATTGGAACGAACATTTTTTAGGATTTAAAAGATTTAATTAAGTTTTACAAACATCTTACTAGAAAAAACACCTATCATGGGTGTTTTTTCAGTTTGTCGATCTAATACATAGTTTTACTTCCTCATAGTGGGTTCATGAGTAACTCCCCTTTTTCAAAATTTTGATGTTTACCTACTCAGAACGTGTTCTTGAGCTCATGAAACCGTTACAAGTTTACATTTCAACAGCATACAAAAAAACACCCATTAAAGGTGTTTTTTTACTAATTGCTCTCAATGATTTCTTTTAATTCAGACCAGCAAGTAATACGTGGGATATCCAATCCTCGATTATATGAGGTGTCTTTTACATACGCTTTTAAAGTTAATTCTGAGAGTGTGTTTACTATTTCTGGTTTATCATCGAAATAGTAATCTAAGGCTAATTCTTTTATGATATGAATTTTTTCGGAATCTTTCATTCCGCAAAAAAATCGTTCATGATGAACTGGAAATCCATTTTTTACTAACCATTCTTTTGTTCGTTCACCATATTCTTTATTTCTTGCTGTCACATAATAAATTTCGTGTCCTTGCTTTTCTAATTCTTGTAATGTTTCAACTGCATATGGAAATGGGGGACATGTAGTAAAGTATGTCTCTTCTAGATTACTTTTCCACATTTTGCTTCCTTCTTCTGCCGTTAGGCCAAATGGTTCATGTATTTCAACAGTTTTTAATTCATTGTAAGCTTCGATTGGGATGTTTTTATTTAATTTCTTATTATAAATGTGAAAAGCATGTTGTCTTAAATCAATCAAAGTATCGTCAATATCGAATCCGAATTTCATTCTAAGAGTCCTTCCTCATGAAGTAGTATAGTTTGGATAGCCTATGAATTTATAATCGGGACCAATTTTCGTTAATTCAATCTCTTCAAGTTCAATCGCTTGTCCCATTTTATCTAGCCCAGTACCTTCTAAAAATGTAGGTGCATTTTTCCCACCTATTAGTTTAGGAGCTAAATAGACAATCACTTTATCCACTAATTTTTGATTCATAAAGGAAGCATTCACTTCTCCACCACCTTCTACTAATAAAGAGGAGATTGACTGTTCACCTAGAATTTTTAGCATTTCGTTTAAATCAACTCGATTTAAATCGTTTGTAACAAATACTTTTACACCTAAGTTTTCTAATTCGTTTCTCTTTTGTTCAGTGTGTTTTTGACTTGTGAAGATCCATGTTTCTGCTTGTTGATCAGTAACAACTTTTGAAACTAAAGGAATTTTTAAAGTTGAATCTAGAATTACTCTTACTGGATTACGTCCATTTGGAATTCTAGTTGTTAATTCTGGATTATCTTTTAATACAGTGTTAACACCAACTAATATCGCACCAATTTCATTTCTTAATTGATGAACATCATTTCGGGCTTCAGCTGAAGTGATCCATTTACTATCAGAAGTATGGGTAGCAATCTTCCCATCTAATGTAGACGCTGATTTCATTACGACAAAAGGAATATTTTTAACAATATATTTGTTAAATACTTCATTCATTTTGATCGATTGCTCTTCGCAAACTCCGATGATGACTTCAATTCCTGCGTCTTGAAGGATTTTTATTCCTCTTCCTGCAACTAGTGGATTTGGGTCAAGTGTAGCAACAACAGCTTTTTTCAAACCTGCACGTACAATCGCCTCTGCACAAGGACCAGTTCGTCCATGATGAGAACATGGCTCAAGCGTTACATAGATTGTTCCACCTTCAGCTTTATCACCTGCCATTCTTAGCGCATTAATTTCAGCATGAGGTTCACCGGCTTTTAGATGGGCACCGATTCCAACAATCCGATTATCATTTACGATTACCGAACCTACTAATGGATTGGGATCGGTTTGACCTTTCGTAGCCATTGCGTTTTGAATGGCTAAATTCATATAAAATTCATGATTACTCATTTGTACGTCCTCCTTTAAAATGACCAGAACGAACGATTTTAGTCTCTAAATACTTTTCGTTATACTTCGATTTGTCTCCCCATAATTGAATTCTGCCTGATACATTAGCTCCAGAATTTTGAAGAGCATTTAATTTTCTTGGGTTGTTAGTAATTAAAGTAACTGGTTTTGAACGAAGTGTTTTTAATACTCGAATCGCATCTTCATAGTTTCGTGCATCATCTACAAAACCAAGTTCTTCATTTGCTTCAACTGTATCAAATCCTTGCTCTTGTAAAACATAAGCCATCGCTTTACTAAATAAGCCGATTCCTCTTCCTTCATGATTTGCTAAATAAAATAATGCACCTGATTCATTCGATGAAATCATTTTCATTGCTTCTTTTAATTGGAATCCACAATCACAACGTTTACTTCCAAAAATATCACCTGTATGACAAATACTATGCATTCGAATCAGAGCATCCTCTGAATTCTCAAAATCACCGTAAACTAATACGCTTGATTGTTGCATTTCTGCTAAATTTGATGAAGCTAGTTTACTAATAATTTTTTCAGTGTTATATGAACCATCGTTGCAAAAATCCCCTTCGATATCTTCACAGCGTAGCCAACAATACCATTGAAAAATGACAGTTTCTCCGTCTAAATTAACTGGAAGTTTAATTGGTCCAACTAAATAAATTGATTTATCATTATTTTTTATTACATTAATTTTCTCTTTTAATAAAGAAACTACTTTTTCGTTGATCATGAGGCTTCCTCCTGTTTTCTTACAAGATTTCCTATAGTTATAATATGCTTCATTTTTACTTGTCCATTTTTAAATCGTTACATCAAAGTGGTGTTTGAAATTACTTTCCTGTTCTAGTTGCTGCTTTTGTAAGCTTTCAACTTCTCCTCGTCTAGCATATTCAAATTTCTTTAACACTATTGTACTAGTATCATTGTTTTGAATAGCTTCTTGTATGATTTCTGCTAAAATATCTGCATCCTTCATTGCAATATTTACACCAAGCGCAGCAGTAGGACTCATTGTGTGCGCTGCGTCACCCATTATTATTAAGCCGTCTTTTACCCATGTTTTGCTGCGACTGCTTTGAACATTTAATAATACAAAATCGTTCCAAGATTTTATACTTTCTTGAACGGTTTCTGTCAGTTCTGGAAATGCTTCGATTAATTGATTTACAAAAGGATTGAAAGATTTACTTCTTAAGTTCGGAAAAGAACCTTCTTCTATGTTCCATCCAATTTGAATAAACCCTCCTGCTTGAGTAAACAAAGCCAATTGTTGCTTATTAATCAATGTTAATCTAACTGTTGGATCCCAATTAGCAGGTCTTGGTACTTTAGCCCAAAGTAAATCGTATCCATGTTTTATGATTTCTGTTTGTATATTTGCTAATTTACGGATCGTTGAAAATCGTCCATCAGCACCAATTATAACCGAACTATTAATTGTTATTTCAGTTCCATTCCTAATTGCTTTAACACCAATGTAGCGACCATTTTGATCTTCTATTAGTTTGGTCACACGTGTGCCTAATAAAAGTTCAAAGTTTTTATATTTATTTGCTTCTTTTAAAATAACATTTAATAAATGGTTTTGTGGAACATGAATACCTACGTGTTTAGAATCTTGTGATGGAAAAATACTTTTTATTAGTTTATTATTATTCCAATATTCAACACGATCCATTAGTAGTAGTCCGTATTCTTTAACTTTTGCATAAAGATGATGCTTTTTTAATAGTTGTTCACCTTCAGAATTTAGATGCTCTCCCCTGAATTCTTTATCAATTCCACTATGCCGTTCTACAAGAACAGTCGAAATATTATTTTTTGCAAGCAAATAAGCTAATAGTGCACCACCTGGTCCCGCACCTACAATACATACATCTGTATTCATATTCATGTTGTTTTGCCACCTATTTAAAAGACATATCTTATTTTACTAAAAAAATTATTTAGTTACTTTATGTAAGTAAGTTTAATTTAGTAACAAACTTACGTCAAGTAATAAAATTATGTATAGTAATCTTGTTATTAATACAAATTTAGTTATAATATGGATAGAGGTGAGGTGGTTTTAAATGGATTTTTCTTTATTATGCCCTCGGTTTGAAAAAAGCGTAGAATTAATTAGTAAACGCTGGGCAATTTTGATAATTTTTCAACTTCTTTCTGGTTCACAACGATTTTGTACAATCGAATCAACTTTGCCAATTAGCGGACGAGTCCTCTCAGAAAGACTAAAAGATTTAGAGCAAGCAGGTATTGTAAAACGAGAAGTTTACCCAGAAACACCAGTTCGAATCGAATATTCTTTGACAGAAAAAGGACTGGCTTTAGAACCAGTTATTAAGGAATTAATGAAATGGTCGCAAGATTGGACAACAATCGATTAAGAATGTTTTTGTTTTTTGCTTCGCCTTTTAATTATTTTTTGTCATTCAAATAAATATAAAGCGGATGTCTCATTGATTAGATTTCTAACTATGAGACATCCCTTTTTATTACGATAAAAAAGGCTGCCTCAAAAGTACTAAGACTAATGAAACAACCTTTATCATCTAATCTATAAAGATCTTAATTTACATCTAGTTTATTGAATCCCTAAGTCACTCTTAATATCTGCTAAACCTTTACCTTTATATTTCTTAACTGGTTTTGGTGCATTGTTTACAGCAGTATTTTGCATTAAGAAGTTCTTTTCTACATACGCAAAGTCCTTCTCATCAACTGTCCCGTCAAAATTAATATCTGCTGAGCGTTTGTTTGTACCCCAATATGTTTCAATTGCAATTGCATCATTAATATCGATTACATTGTCTTTATTGACATCACCTGCAGTCGCAACATCAACTGCTTCTGTACCAATTGTTTTTTTAATACCATACATGAGACCGTCCATTGTATTGAACACATTGTCAAACTTACCAGATGTAGTAAAGTGCCCTGGAATATCGGTAATTACTGTGAATTCATCGCTAGTAACTGGTAATCCAGTAATGTAGAACTGCCCTCTTGTATTCATTGTTCCAGTGTATGACTTTCCTTTACTGTCTACGATCGTTACGTTTGCTCCAATTTTAGTAAAATCTACTGGAAGAAGTGTACCATCAGCTCTTTGGAAAACTTCTGGATGGATAAAGCTCGTTACAGCTGAAATATTTGGTAGAATTGCGATTGGAACGATATAAGTATAAGGTTTTGTGACAGTATGATCTACATCTGTAAGTGTAGTTGTCACATTGTAAAAGCTAGAATTTACAATATCTTTTAATTCAGGAATTTTAAATGTGACATCAACCATTGGAATATCACCAGATACATCAGATGTCCCATCAAATATTACATTTACGTCTGATTTAACTGTTGTACTAGTAGGATTTGTTGTTAATACATTTAATTGTCCGCCAAGTTTTTTAGCCGCTTGATTTAATGCAATACTTAAGATGTTTGTATCAGCTGTATTCGTTGTAAAACTATAGCCTACTTGTTTCAATTTAGCGACATTATTAGCAGTTAACGTAATTGTATTTGTCTCACCTGGTTTTGTAATCAATCGATTTGATCTTGTTTTTGCTTGTGGTTGACCGTAAACATATGGAGTTCCTTCTTTTGTGAAAATGTATTGCTTATCACCAAATGCATTCGTTGCTTGGTCACCTCCAAGGAATCTAAATGATAGGAATTGTGAGCTTGGATCCATTGCAATTTCATCTATTACAAAGCCATTTTCATCTAAATTCATTGTTCCAGTTATCCATGGGCTATTATAGTAATAAGCGATAATGTTTTGAGACTGATCAGCTTTCATACCTGCTGCTTTCATTAGGTCAACTGATTTATCATTAATTTGTGCAGTAAATGGTACCGACGTTTGATCTGCCTTATACTCTATAAATGGATTACCTTCTTTCTCACCGTCAACTTGAATATCAAACTTATTTGGCATTGTATTATCTACTAAAAAATCTTGGGCGATTGTATATGATTTACCATCATCATCATATCCAATTAATTTAATTTTGTATAAACCTTCTTTTGGTAATAGAGGCTTTTTGCTCACCGGGTTTGTTGGGTCATTTGTAAAAGGATAATACGCCCCTACAGTAGCTGCGATTTGGTACTCTGTACCTTCATCATAAGCGACACCATCGTATGAATTCATTACGCCTAAATCTTGACCTGTCACTGCATCAGTCAATACGACATCGATTGATTTCATATGTGATTTTAGTGAGAAATTAGCTAGCAAGTATGGATAAAATAATCCGTTATTTAAATTATTACGGTCAGTTGAGTACGACTGGCGTGTAAGACTCATACTTTGGAATCCTTTTTCTACATAATGTACGCCAAAAGGAATTCGATATGTTTCAGAAGGATTATCTCTGTTTGTATAAACCACATATCCCTCATAAATTCCTTTTTCAGCTGTCTTTGGAATATTTAATGTAATAGCCGTCTTCTTTTGACTAATTCCTTTTATTGTAACAAATGAAGAGGTTTGAACAGTTACTCCATTTGCTGCTGCATCCTTAGAACCACGTAGGTTTGATTGGAAATTAACTTTCACATCAAAAGTTTTCGTCTTTTCGCCTCTGTTCATTAAAGTAACTGAACGGTCGTCTGAATAATCAGTTCCATTAAATGATACATTACCGAAGCTAAGTGCCCCTGTTTCTTCATTGATTTGTTTTTCTCTTCCGTTAACAATCATTGGTGTTTTTTCTTGTACTTTAATTTCAATTGTTGAGTGGATTGCATTATATGGGTCAATTCTTCCTGCACCTTGTTCAAACACGCTATATGGTTTGCTTAAAGAATCTGCAGTATTCATTAAAATCGCTTTAATATCTGCTGGTTGCAAATTATGATTAGCTTGTTTTAATAATGCTGCAACACCGCTTGTAAATGGAGTAGCCATTGATGTACCCGACATACGTTGATATGCGTTTTTATAATCAGTTGGATTATTCGGACTGTTGATAAATCCTGGTACTGTTGATAATACACTTACACCAGGAGCTGTAATTTCCGGTTTAATATCATAAGTTAATCTTGCTGGTCCTCTTGAACTAAAATCTGCTAATGTATCGCCTTGAGTTTTCGCTTCATCTATGTCAGTAAACGTAAAGTTAACAGCTCCTGATTGTAACTTTTGTTTTAACGCAAGTCCATCTGCGTTAGATAAAGAGAACGTTGGAATGAAGTTTACACCATCGCCTAAGAATGTTGGAATTTGTCCTTCAGATGGGTTGTCATTATACATAAGAACTGCTGCAGCGCCCTGTGATTTAGCAACCGCAATTTTAGAATCTAATGTATAAGTTCCGCGACTCATTAGAACAATTTTACCTTTAACATCTTTACCCGAGTATGCTTCTCCAAGATTTACATCTACAACCGAATTCGTTACACCTTTTAATTTTGAAATGTCATCCCCAGCGCCTTTGGCCATTAAAAGTAAAGAAGCAGTTACATTATCAATCGCACCTTTTCCTCCAAGTGTCGTAATTGGAACACTGCTAGCTCCTACTGTTAATGCTAAAGCTGCTGTTCCAGGTGATCCTAGTGTATACATCTTATTTCCAGCATTACCAGCTGCAACTACTGCAGTTACTCCATTTAATACTGCATTATTAATCGCAATACTTTCCGGAATTAAAGGATTATTATAGTTAGCTCCTAATGATAGATTCATAACGTCCATTCCATCTGCAACTGCTTGATCAATACCTGCGATGATATTATCCGTTGTTCCACTTCCACCTGGTCCTAATACACGGTACACATATAAATCAGCATCGGGAGCAATACCGGTTGTTGCATCTTCACTTTCATTTTTTCCTTGCCCTACAATTGTTCCGGATACATGTGTTCCATGTTCTGTTATATAATTTGCTGCACCTGAAGTGCCTCCAGGTTTACCAGCTTTTACCCAATCATCAAGTGTTGTTTCCATCGGGTCATTATCATTACTTACAAAATCATAACCCCCTTTAAACGCTCCTTTAAGATCAGGATGATTATAATCAACACCTGTATCAAGTACAGCTACCTTTACTCCTTTTCCTGTATAGCCTTCTTGATGTAATTTATCAATTTGTAAGTAAGAACGCTCATCTGCCATTCCTTTACCTGTTGAACTTGTAGAGGAATCTTTCCCTTCAACTGGAAGCTCCGATTTCACTGTTACATCGCTATAAATCGCTTGTACAGCTGTTGATTTCATTAAATCATTTAGTTTATTTGCAGGGACTTCTAACGCTACCCCGTTAAATGCATGTTTATATTCGCGTTTGATTTTATAAACACCATCAGATTTCGATTTAAATAATGAACCTAAATCTGATTTAAACTTTACATGATCTGCATTTGCATTACTTGCTGCTTTTTCACCCGATAAAGCTTGTCCTTTTAATGCCGCTTCTATTATAGCAATCTTCTTAGGCTTCTGTTTGAAAGAAACGATTACTGAAACAGTTTCTGCACTGTTTAGATTCACTTTTGATTCAAGAAAAAGTCCTGATTGATCAGTTGTTGAAATCTTTTGTAACGCCTCTCTTTGCTGTGGAGTTAATTTAGCTAAAATGGATTCCGCAGTTGAAGCATTCTCTGCCTTTGTTACATTTGATACGTGGCCCAAAGAACCTAAAATAAAACTTGTTGATAAAGCAGCTACAGTAAGACTTTTTGCAATTTTACTTTTACTCGTTCTCTTTAACATACTCTTCCCCCATTGTAGTAAGATACACAGAAAATGATGTTAGAATAGTAGAGGAATTTTGAATCTAAAATACTATAAGTCTTTAAATTCGTTCATTCATCGCTCTTCATTTCCACTTCCTTAATCTAATTATTATAAATATTCCAAAAATACTCAATCGGGTTATATGTAGTAGATTAATCCAATGTTTACCCACTAAAACGATCTATTTCGACAATATTCGAGCGTAAAGTTTATAAACTTCTAATAACTTTATAAGTTTTTCTTATATTTTATGAATTACATCTCTCAAAAACAAAAAAACTATTTGTTAAAACCACAACCAATTCAACGATCCATCGAATGCTGCCGATCTATATTAAATACTACTATGTCATTTTGAATATATTTTAAGAAACAGTGTGCTATTCTTAAAACAGTTTAAAATTAAAAAGGGCCACCCATAAGCTAGTTACTCTAACTTATAGGACAGCCCCTTCTCCTTAAGAATTTAATTCTTCCTTTAATTTCAATATATAATCAGTTATCATACTTGAACAATGCTTTTTACTAGACATGATCCATACATATTGAAGATTGACAGCATCGTAATCTACAATATCGAGTAATATAACATCATCACTCAAATTGTAATTAACCCCATTGAAGGCAGGTACAAATGACACACCTAAGTTTTCCTCGACCGCTTTTTTTAATGTATCAGTATTAGTAGTGGTAAATAACTCATTCATTATGCCAAACTCACTATAGAAAAGTTTTTTAAACCAATGAATGAATTCCCCATCATAGGTAATCATTGTTTCATTGACGATTTGTTGCGGTGTAACAACTGTTTTTTCTGCTAATGGAGAGTTTTTATTTACCATTAATTTCATTTTTGCTTCAAATAAATTATGATAGACTAGGCGATCATCATTTTCAAGTAAATGTTTTATAAATGGTAACACGCCTATATCACTTCGTTCTTCTAAAATATCTTCAATAATATCCTGTCCAGGCTTTTGAAAAATCTCGATATTGATTTTAGGATAGTCATCTCTGATCGATGAAATTGGGTTTAAAAGGACTGCAAAAAAACCTGGTGTGGTAGATATTTTTAACTTACCATTCACATTATTATTAATCATTTGTACTTTTTCGATAAGTTCTTGATATTTTATAAAAATCTCTTTCACATTCGTAATAATTTCTTCTCCATCACTCGTTAGAATCGCACGATTACCTCTTTTACGCTCGAACAATTTTATACCAAATTTCTTTTCGATACTAATAATCGATTGACTAATGGCAGACTGACTTACAAAAAGATTTTGTGATGCAATCGAAAAGGAACCTGTTTTGGCGACTTCGATAAGATATACTAATTTTTCGATATTCATCTTCTTCTCCTTCTATCAACGCTATTAGTATACTACAAACTATATTTTTCTATATTAGGTACTTAACATTATACAAAATGTTAGGTATAAAAAATTAAAAAGCCTGTTCTCGCGTATTGAGAACAGGCTTACATCGTGAAGACAAAGTTCTAAAAATATATTTTATCAGGGTTTACTATTCTCTAGATTGTGCTGATATAATTTGACCAATACTTATTAGCCATTCGTTAAAAAATGGAGAGTAACCTAAACAACTCTGAAGCTGTTTAGGTTACCAGTTAAATTAATTTAAACCTAATTCTACGATGATGCTGTCTAACGTTTGACCTTTATAAGTTTTCTTAGCTTTTGGATTTTGAATTGGATTTGTTGGGTTACCCATTCCAAAATTGTAGTAAACATATGCAAAGTCATTTACATCTGTTGTGCCGTCACAGTTGATGTCTGTACTACGCTTGTTTGTTCCCCAGTACGTTTGTATTTGAAGCGCATCTAGGATATCAATTACGTTGTCTTTATTAACGTCACCGCCTACTGCTGTATAAACGTCAGAACCAATATAAGCAGCAACTCCGTAATCTTCATTACCAAGGTTTCCATACGCGCCATGGAAATTAGTGTATGTTGTAAAGTGTCCAGGAACATCAAAGACAATTGCCATGTCGTCATGAGTAAGTGGTAGTCCGCTTACAAGATATTGACCGTTCTTAGCCATTGTTCCAGCGTAAGTTTTGCCGTCTTTATCTTGAACGTATGTCTTGATGCCCATTGCTGTGTAATCTCTAGTAGAGCTGTCATTGAATGTCCCATCAGCATTTAACAATCCTTGAGCATAGACATATCCACCCATTGACGAGAACTTCGGTAAGATAACAATCGTTGCCATCACACCTAAAGGTTTTGTTACAACACCATCAACATTTTTAAATTGTGGTGAACCATTAAATTTTAAGCTTGAATTTCTTTTAACCACTTGTGGTTCTTGGATTTTAAATGTTACATCAACCATTGGAATGTCTCCTGTTACTTCTTTTGTTCCGTCGAATGTAACAGTAACACTAGTATTAACATTTGTATTACTTCCAGGTGTTGTTGTAGTTGTTAATACACCACCTAACGCTTTCGCTTCAGGAGTTAATTTAAGATCCACGATGTTTGTATCAACCGAGTCTGCAGTTAAATTATATTTAGCTTCTTTTACTTTGCTTACATTATTAGCTGTAAGCGTAACGGTTCTTGTATCTCCATAATGCGTAATCATTTGATTATATCGAGTTGGTCCTTGTGGGTTACCGTATACATAAGCATAATCATCTTGAACAAAGTAGTACACTTTTTGTGCGTTCGCATTTGTTGCTTGGTCTCCACCAACAAAGATTGTTTGAGTGAATGGTGAAGTTAATGCAATTTGGTCTGCACCATTTCCGTTTTCATCTAATTTTAGCGTTCCAGTGATTTTATTGCTGTTCCAAGAATAAGGCATTCCATTTGTACCTTGATTAATATCGATACCAACTGCTTTCATCTGATCAACCATTTGGTCATGCAAAGAGGCTGTAACTGGAATTGTTGTTTCACCTTTCTTGAATTCAACGAATGGGCTTCCTTCTTTTTCACCTGGTACTTTCACATCGAAATGATCAGGAGCTGTGTTATCAATGAATAAATCTTGTGAATTAACAAATTCTTGACCATCATCATTTACGCCAACGATTTTCAGTTTGTAATGACCTTCTCTAGGTAAAGTTCCCACTCTCTTAATAGTTTTGTGAGTGCTATCAGCATACGGATAGTAGAATCCTGAGAACGGATTGAATAAAGTTGGTTTCCCTTCTTGGAAATTCATTCCATCGAATGAATTCGCCATACCTAAATCTTCACCAGTTTTTGCATCAGAAAGAATTGAGTATAAATATCTCATATGAGAATTCAATGTTATTGTTGCATTAATAGATGGATCCATAATCATGCTTGCTAATGCATTTCGGTCATTAGTAAGCGAGTGACGAGAAAGAGTAACATTTTTAATTCCTTCTTCAACATAATGAACTCCGAACGGAACACGATATGTTTCAGATGGATTACTATGATTTGTGTACGTTACATACCCTTCATAGATTCCTTTTTCAGCTTTTTTTGGAATTGTTAAGATTGCATCCTTCGTTACTTTACCGTATGCAGGTACTTTAAATGAGTTGTCAAAGTCTACAGATACACCATTTTTCGTTGCATCTTTAGAACCTCTTGCGTCTGTTTGATATGACACTTTCACATCAAACGTTTTTGGTGTTAAACTGTTGTTCTCAATTGTTACTGCACGAGAATTTACCAAATCTTTGCCCGTATAAGCAACATTACCAAAACTTAAAGAACTTGTTATTTCTTTATAGTTTTTTAATTTTCCGTTAATTATAAGTGGTGTTTTATCTTTTACTTTGATTTCAGTCGAAGTGTGTAAGGCTTGCATTGGATCAACTCGACCTGCACCAACTTCATATACAGAGTATGTCTTGCTTAATGGATCAGCTGTATTCATTAAAAGTGCTTTGATATCTTCTGGTTGTAAGTTAGGATTAGCTCCTTTTAATAATGCCGCGACACCTGCTACAAATGGAGTTGCCATTGATGTTCCTGACATATGATCATATGCATATTTATAGTCAGATGGATTATCTGGGCTATGAATAAAGCCAGGAACAGTTGATAGTACGCTTACACCTGGAGCTGTAACTTCTGGTTTGATATCATACGTTACTCGAGATGGTCCACGAGAACTGAATGCTGCTAACTCATCACCTTTTGTTGTGATTTGAGCTAAGTCGCTAAAAGTAAATTCTGTTTTACCGCTTAAGATTTTAGATTGTAATGCAAGACCATCAGCATTTGTTAAGTTAAATGCAGGGATAAAGTCTGTACCTTCTGCTAAATAGAATGGCATATAACCAGTTGTGTCATTGTTGTAGATCAGGATTGCCGCTGCACCTTTTAATTTAGCTTGTAAGATTTTATCATTGATTGTAGTTGAACCACGAGCAACTAGAACTACTTTGCCAGTAACATCTAAGTTAGTATAGTTGTAAGATTCACCAAATCCAGGAATACGTACAATTTGATATGTCTTATTTGCTAATGATGCAATATTGTCATCGAATCCTCTTGCTAATAATTGCGTATCGAAATTTAAAGTGTCATCGTGACCTTTCATTGTTGGAATCGCTGTTGGGACATCACTTGCACCTACTGTTAATGCTAAAGCTGCATTACCAGGATTTCCTACTGTGTACATTGCATCGCCAGAGTTACCTGCTGCAACGATAGATGTTACACCGCTTAATACAGCATAGTTAAGTGCCATACTTTGAGGTGTTAATGGATCATTGTAAACTGCACCTAAAGATAGGTTGATAACATCCATGCCATCTTGAACAGCTCGATCAATACCAGCGATAATCCCTTCAAACGTACCGCCACCGCCTGGGCCAAGTACACGATAAGCATAGATATCAGCGTCAGGAGCAACCCCTAGAGTCGAAAGGTTATTGTCAGCTTTTGCACGACCTGCAATTGTACCCGCTACGTGAGTTCCGTGTTCAGTGTAGTATGGATCAACACCACCATTAATAAGTGGTTTACCAGCTTTTACCCAATCAGCGTATGTTGTTTCCATTGGGTCATTGTCATTATCAACAAAGTCATAACCACCTTTGTATGCGTCTTTTAAGTCAGGGTGATTGTAGTCAATTCCTGTATCAAGGATACCGACTTTAACGCCTTTACCAGTAAACCCTTCTTTGTGAAGTTGGTCTATTTTAAGGTAAGAACGCTCAGCTGCCATTCCATGTGTGCTTCCTTCAGTATTAAGTGATTCTGACTTAGGAGACTTAGGCTCGTCTAACTGTACAGTTTGGTTACTATAGATTGCTTTAACAGCTCCTGATTGTACTAACTCTTGTAGTTTATTTGCAGGAACTTGTAATGATACCCCGTTGAATGCAGTTTTGAATTCACGTTTCACTTTATATGTTCCGTCTGATTTTGATGTAAATGTATTTTCTAAATCAGTTTTAAATGTTGCATGGTCGTTGTCTACATCGCTTTGTGCTTTTGAAGAAGATAGGGCTTGTCCATTTACAGCCGCTTCAAGCATAGCGACTTTCTTTGGTTTGTTGTTGAACTCAACGATAACTGATACAGTTTTTGAACTATCTAAGTCCACGTCGTCCGTTAAATGAAGTCCTCGTGCATTGAACTTGTCAATGTTCTTAAGAGCTTGACGTTGTTCTGCTGTTAGATTCAATTTGCTTTCTACATTAGATTTAAGGTTTTCTACAGCACTATCTAATTTAGTTGGGCCTTGTGCAAATACATTAAGCATTTGAGTTTGTGAAAATACGAAACTAGCAGTTAGTGCGCCTACTAGCAGTTTGCTTGTTTGCTTTTTCTTCATTCTCTAGTTCTCCTCATCCATTGTTGTTTGTATTGTTTGTTTTTACTACTCTAAGCCTCTGTTAAACACAACACCCCTTTTAATTTATTTCCATAGCTGTATTTTCTTACTCTAATTTTTTTTTTTACAATTTTTTTCTATTAATACTTCTTCCCCATTTATCCAGTTATCCCGAAAACAAAGTATAATATTTTGATAGAATTCAATCAGGTCCTATTACAAGATGTGCTCTAGATACGGATAATTTATCAAATTTCGACCCTATTCGAACTCCTTCCCCATTTGTTATATACAGTATACATAATCAGAATATTCTAATGAAATTCGAAATATTGATAACTAAATAAGAAATTCTTATACTATAAAAATCTCCTGAAATTTCTTATATACTTTTTAGTTGAGAATCCTAGCGATCTTACAATTAGCCAAGAATAGAAAAAGAGAAGTCGATAAACGACTTCTCTTTTTCTATGATTATTGTAATCCTAATTGAGTTAATACATCATCTAATGTAACGCCTTTATATGCAGTTTTTGCTTTTGGCGCACTTGATACAGTCGGATTTTTTAGTCCAAAGTTTTCAACAATATAATCCATATCCTTTTTATCAACTACTTTATCAAAGTTAAAGTCTGCAGTTGCTTTATTAGTACCCCAATATGTTTGTACTGCTAATGCATCTAGAATATCGATCACATTATCTTTGTTTACATCTCCTGCTGCTGCGATTGGTAAATTAAAGGCAATTCTTTTTCCTACTACTTCACCACGTACATTATTGGATAATACAACTTGTTTGTTCATAGTGAAATGACCTGGTACATCAACAGTTAATGTATAAGGAGTTACGTCGGCTTTTAGACCTTCAATGATATACTGACCACTCTTGTTTAAACTTGACGGAGTAGCAGTTGTTTTGCCGTCATAAGAAGTAACGGTTACATTTGCTCCAACTTTACTTAGATCCATTGCGTAAATAGGTTGACCTGAGGAATCCATTGCCCCTTCTACTTGTACTGTCCCTTCTAATCTTGAATACGTTGGTTTATATTTGATACTTTCCATGTATGAGTAGACATTATTAGTCTCTACATTTGATTGATCAATTGTTGAAGCTGTCATTGTAAACCAATTAAATGCAGATCCTCCATAAAGTCCATCTGTAAACTTTTTAGCCGTTTTAAGGTCGAAATTAAATAATTGTAAGTCTTCTGGTAATGTTTTGTCACCTAAATAAGTAAATGTAATTGTATAGTTCGTATTAGACGGATCTGTTTGAACAGCCGCTACAGAAACTTGCGCATCACCATACTGCTTAACTGCATCATTCACTACTACATTCTCAATTGAAGCAAGGTTTGGATCAACTGGTATTGTAATTTTAGATGTTTTTAAGTTTTTAACATTATTTGAACGAACACTATAATTGACTGTGTCTCCATTTGATACGATTTGTTTATTTGCCTTTAAATAGTAATAAGGTAAATTGTGATCCACAAAAACAACTCTTAACATATTAAATGCATTTCCTATAGTGTTTCTTGCATAATCCATTCCATAAAACTGTACTTGTAAAGGTGCCGCTTGTTTTCTAACGACAAGTTTATCAGAGTAATTTCCATTTTTATCTGTATAAATTGGTGCTTTTGGCCATGAACTATTAAAAAATGTAACAACTGAATTGTTTGATTGATCGACTGGAAGACCTAGCTTACTTGCTTCTTCTGTTTCAGAATCATTTAAGTTAATGTTAAAGTCATATAAAAATTGTCCATTTGAATCAAATTGACTGTCATTCGTTTCAATTACTTTTTGATCTAATGAATCAAAGCTAGAAGTCATCGTTGGTGCACCTTGGTCATAAATGAACTCAGAAGATTTTGTAAATGTTTTACCATGTTCATTTGATCCAACCATCTTTATTTTATATCGTCCTGGTTGTGCAAATTCTGGTTGATAACTAATCGGATTCTTAGAGTCACCAGTAAATGGATAATATGTTCCTGTAAATCCTTTTGTAACATAATAAGTTTGGTTTTCATTCAATAATATTGGACTTAATGATCCTAATAATCCTAAGTCTTCACCTGTAATCGCATTTTGTAAAATAACATCCAATGTTTTCATATGTGATTTTAATGAAAATGTAAATGATTCAAAAGGCCATGCATTTTCCGGCCATGCTGTATCAGTTGAAAACATTGGTAAGGCGTCAACTGAATCAATGCCTTCATTTATTACACGTCCACCAAATGGAATTTGATATGTTTCAGTTGCATCTTTAGTGTTCGTGAAAGTGATATACCCTTCATATGTTCCTTTATTTGCTGTTTTTGGAATGTTTAATTTAAATTTGATTGATTTTTGGCCAATTCCATTTAATTTTACAGATGTAGGTCCTGTTAGCGTTACATTATTTTTAGCTGCATCTAAAGAACCTCTTAATCCAGTTTGGAATTTCACATCTACACTAAATGTTTTTGCTTTCTCACTACGGTTCTTTAATGTAACTGTACGTGAATCAGCGATATCTTGATCATCAAATCCAAATGAACCAAAGCTCATTCCACCAGTTAATTCTTGAATTGATTTTTGCTGTCCATTAATAATCGTAGGTGTCTTGTCTACTACCTCTAATTCTACATTTGAGTGAATGGCTTCAAAAGCATCTACTCGGCCACTTCCTGCTTCAAATACACTATATGCTTTTGAAAGTGGGTCTGCTGTATTCATTAGAATTGATTTAATATCTTCTGGTTTTAAATCTTTATTTGATTGAAGTAATAAAGCAGACACACCAGCTACATAAGGTGTTGCCATTGAAGTTCCAGACAATCTTTCATATGCATATTTATAATCTTCTGGTTTTGATCCATCAACGTTTTTATCGTTTACATAGAATGGTACTGTTGAAAGAATTGAGACGCCAGGTGCAGTTACTTCAGGTTTAATATCGTAATTTACTCGAGATGGTCCTCTTGAACTAAATTGTGCTAATTCGTCTGAAGCTGTCTTAAGTTTTGTAAAATCGCCAAAGCTGAAATCTGTTTTACCAGCTTTAATTGCAGCTAAAATTGTATTACCATCGCCATTTGAAACAGAGAATGCAGGAATCGCATCGACTGATTCACCAAGGAATGATTGTATCGCACCTTCTTCTTTATTCGTTTCATCGTTATACATTAAAACGCCAGCTGCACCAGCTGCTTTTGCATTTTTTATTTTATCAATTAATGCAATTGAACCACGTTTAATGAATGCAATCTTTCCGTTTAAGTCTTTTCCGTTAAAGTCTGCTGGATTGGCTAGACCAACATCAACAAGCTGATACGTTTTGCCCTTTAATGTTGTTAAATCATCTTTATAATTTCTTGCTAATTGTCTTAAAGAATAGTTTTTACCATCTTGAACTCCTGCATATTGATAGATATCAAGTGCAATAGATGATGCACCAACTGTTAAAGCTAAAGCTGCTGTACCAGGTGAACCAACTGTATACATTTGATCCCCACTATTACCTGCTGCAACAACTGTCGTTACTCCACTTAGAACTGCGTTGTTTACTGCAATTGAAGTCGCATATAGTGGGTCATTTAACGTTGCACCTAATGACATATTAATAACATTCATGCCGTCTTTTACTGCTCTGTCAATTCCGGCAAGAATTGCATCAGTCGTCCCGCTACCATATGGACCAAGTACCTTATATGAATAAATATCAGATTCGGGAGCCGCTCCAACAGTTTTATATTCACTATTCGCTTTTCCACGACCGCCAATAATTCCCGCTACATGTGTACCATGCTCTGTATAGTACGCACTGCCACTTAGAATTTCTGCTTGGCCGGACTTTTTCCAATCTTCGTATGTTGTTTCCATTGGATCATTATCATTGTTTACGAAATCATATCCACCTTTATATGCATCTTTCAAATCTGGGTGGTTATAGTCAATCCCTGTATCTAATATTCCTATTTTAATTCCTTTTCCAGTCAAGCCTTCTGCATGTAATCGATCTAAAGCGTCATAAGGTGTATAGTTTCCAACATTCGCTTCATCTGCTTTTAACTGACTGGTTTCCTTAGGAGGATCAATTGAAAAAGTTTGGTTACTCCAAACTGTTTTTACAGCTTTTGATTTTAATAAGTTTTTAATTTGGTTAGCTGGTAGACTCATTGAAACACCATTGAAGGCATTTTTATATGAGCGATTAATCGTATAATCTACTTTTTTAGTTTTGCCACTTTCTAATACTTGACCAACATCTTCAGCAAATGTCTCATGATCTTGATCGACTAATTTTGCTGCTTCTTTTTCAGTTAAAGATTTACCTTCTACGCTTGCTTCAACTTGAGCAACTTTTGCTGGCTTATTAGCAAACTCGACAATGACATTTGTTTGATCTGTAGAATTTAAATTAATATCTGAAGAAATTTGAAGACCAGTTTGTTCACTAGTCGAAAGCTGTTCAAGTGCTGCTCTTTGCTCTGAAGTTAGTTTTGCTAAAATATCTTCAACCTTTTTGGGGCTTGCTGCTTTTGTTGTATTCGATACTTCTCCAAGTGAACCCAATATGAAGCTCGATGTTAAAGCTAAAACGGTAAAGCTTTTTAAAAACTTCTTCTCTGTCTTTTTCCCCATTTTTCTTCCTCCTAAAAATTTACAACAAGGTAGATTTCTACATTGAAGTACAAAAATAAACTTACTTTGACAAAACATTTGTTTATTTCCCAAAAAATAAACAAACAATTTGTCATTTATTTAAATTCATTATTGTGAATTTCCACTCTTTTATCAATTGGGTTATAGCGCCCCTTTAACACTGGTTCTATAGAATAAATCGAACGAGTTTCGACAAAAATCTTGTCCAATGTTTATAAACATTGGACAAGATTTTACTATTTTTAATAAATATCAATTTCCTAGATCATAAAAAAAGTCTTTAGACAACGAATAATCGTTATCTAAAGACTTTTAACTTAACACCTTGTTCATCAATTTAAAACTTTGATCTACCTCAATGGCTTTTTTATAGTCCTTTTTCTCCACATAGTGTTTATATAAAATCTTTCCATATTGTACAAAAAACGAAGCATTATTAGTTGCTATAAGCTGTGGAACAACTACTTCTGCTAAAAACTCAAAATATTGTTTTTGATTTTTTTTACATTTCAGTGCTAATAAATTATATAGATTATAATAAATTTGGCATTGTTTTTTTGCTAATTTCGTACCTATTTCGATATTTTCTAAAATACTCTGTTTATTTAGTAACTTTCCATCTAGGCATGCTTCGGTAAAATGATACAAATGTCTTAAATACTGTGTAGACGATTTGTCAGTTAGTAAAAATGCTTGTTCATAATATCTGACAGCCTCGTCATAAATTCCTCTTTTATAAAACTCTTCTCCTAGATTAAATAAAATAGTTATTTTACTTTCTTGTGCACCTAAAATCATACAATTATGAATTAAATCCTTATAGTTTTCTACTAGATTTAAAAAATCAATTTCACTTTTGCTATCGAATTGCATTAGCATTAAGATTTGAGCATTCATAGCACTCACGTAATTATATGTTCGATTAAAGAATTGAAGTGCTTTTTTTGCATAAGTAAATGCTGATATTTTTGCTTTTGCATAATGGTACGCTTGAGCTAAATGATAGTAATATTCTTCATTATTATAATCTACTATGTCAATTTGTTTTAAAAGATTTACAGCAGTCTGACTTTCTTCACCTTGGGTAGTTCTAAATGTACTTATACAATATATTCCTTTAATGTGCAGAAGAAGGTTTTTTTCATAATTAGATAATTTTGGAAGCTCCTTTTCTACATATTCGATTATATTTTTCGCTTCCTTAACCATATTTTTGTACAAATAATATCTCCCAGTTAACAGCATATAATTTACTGCATGTTTAGAAGCCATAATAAACGGATTTTGATCTAATACTAATTTAATGCCTTCTATCAGTACTGATCTTTGCATAATGATTGCTTGACTCCAATCATTTAATTGGTTTTCAATTAGACAAAAAGATTCGATTTCTTTGTTAATATCAATTTCTAGTTTTTTAGCTAATTTGTCTATAATTTCAGGAGATAATGTAACTTTTCCACTTTCAAATCGACTAATATACGCTTTACCACAAATGCCTTTACCTAAGTTAGACTGGCTAATTCCTTTTTTCTCTCGATAATATTTGATGATTTCCCCAACTAACATATTTAGCCTCCTCTATAATAGGCAACGATAAAATTGAACAAAAAGTATCATTTATTGTAAATTTTTATAAATATAAGAAAGCACTTGATAAATCGAATGTTTTGATTCAACATTAGAACGTATTATTTTTCAATTACATATGATTCAAGCGAAAAAATAGAATAATACTATTAGTTAAACACAATTCTATATTTGCAAAATGATTAAGTAAATTTACATTTTTTAAATATAACTTCACGATTTGTAATATAAAAACTGAAATAAAATTCTATCTTAGTAAAGTTTTAGTTCATGTATGAAAGCTAAAGGTGGTCAATGTAATGCATATAGAAAAACTAGAGATTTTAGTAGAAGTCGCTAACACGGGGTCGATTTCAATCGCTGCAGAAAATCTTCATATAAGTCAGTCTGGTATAAGTCAAGCGATTACAAAAATAGAAGAAGAGCTAGGAATAAAAATCTTCAATCGATCTAGATTAGGCGCAAGATTAACAGTAGATGGAGTACAAATCGTGGAAAAATCAAAAGAAGTACTCTTAAAATACGCAGAATTAAAAGAAATAGCTCAGAAAAATAAAGATTCCCAACTCAGTGAACTTAAAGTTTCAATGGTACCCGCTTTTATTAATTACTTATTACCTCCGTTAGTTGATTTTAAAAACCAACATTCAAATTTGCATATAGACATATTAGAAAACACAACAGAGCGTACAATTGAAATTGTAAAAAAAAATCAAGCGAATATAGGAATCATCTGTCTTTACGAAGGCATTAAGAAAGAATTAGAAGAATTTCATTACGAAGGATTAATAGATGGAAAGATGAAAGTATATGCAAAAAAAGATTCCCCTTTTGCCATTTCGAAAAAAATAACTCCAGAAGAAATACTTCAGCAAAAATTCGTTCTTTATAACGGTGATTACATAAGATGGTTTACAAATAACTTCCAACAAGATATAGGAAAATTAAATATTTTATTTTCATCCAACCATCTTGAAGAGTTATTACGAGCAATTTTAAATGGCAGTGCTATAACATGGGGACCAAATTTTTCATTAAAAAATCATCCATATTTATCGAATGGTGAACTAGTTGAAATCGATCTCGTAGATTATGATTCTGTGAACTCAGAGCTTGGGGTAATCACCTCAAAAAAGAAAATTTTATCAAAAGTTGAAAAACAATTTATCAATTTCATGAGAAATGAAATCATATCATCTTAATAAAAAAGGCTACATTTCAATATCGAAATGAGCCTTTTTATTTTATCAAAATAGCATTTGTTTTAAGATACATTTGTGAACTAACGGATTAATACAATTTACTCTATATAAAATCATTCATTATTATTCGATTGTTCTTTTTCCTTCTTTCTTCTTAAGAAAACAATTAAACAAATGATCCCAATTAAAAGGATTAATCCTCCTCCGATATAATACCAGAAATAATTATTTTTTATTTCAACTGCTTTATTATTTAAATCAGTTTCTTCTTTGCCAATCGTAAATAGCTCATCCCATTCCCATATTTGGGTTCCGATGATTGCTTTCATCTTTAATCGGTAAGTTCCGGATTCAATAGGTTGGTTATTTAAATCGATTGCGTAATCAAAATTTGAATTAGGTGCCATACTCATCTCAGTTTTTTTCGAACTATATAAAACTTTATTGGAACCTTTTTTAAAGATTTGCGCATCTATACTCATATCCTTCACAATAGAAGATTCGCTATTTTGGATTGTCGCTGCAATTGTTGTACGATAATTTACTAATGTAGGTTTTATGTCAAGTAAATGTAAATTCGGCTCGACTTCATTACTGTTTTCCGATAATTTGATTCCAACCACATAAGCATACTCATTTTTTATATTAATGCTCTCGTTTTCAGAACTTTTTTTTGTTTCATCAATCTTTTTCTTAAAGTGAGCTGCACCTAAAATAACTCCATTATATTCATCTTTTGGCATTGTAATTGAAAAAGATACTACTTTTGATTTACCTGCTGGAATAACAACTTCTTTTTGAGGTTCTGATACTAAGTTAGTTAAGGGGTACTTTAGTGATTTATCTGCATTTTTACTATTCGATTCAGAGTAATCGATTAATCCATTATTATTGGTCGTTGCAAAAGTAATATTCGCTTCGATTGTTTCTTCTTTTTTACTATTATTAAAGACCTCAATTTTAAAATCCTGTTTTTGTCCTGGAGACATTTTTAAATCAAAATAAGATTTCATATGATCAATTTGATTTGTTGGAATGATTGCTTTTACGGAAAAATCGATAGTATTCTCTGCCCTTACAGATAGAGGGATGAACGATAAAGTTAACAAAATAGCAGATAAAATTAGCAATAATTTTTGACGTTTAAGTTCCATTTTTATATTCCCCCTTTAGAATGAATACTTTTATATCATTTTTACTATCAAACAGTTAAAAAAGGTTCAATAAGAAGACCATCCCATTAAATCTTATTTTTCAAAATAACTACTATAAACCAGGAGCATCCGTTAATGTCCACGTGATAGTTGCCTCATGATTACCGATCGTTGCCGAGCCTGCTGGTATCGTCAAAGTGACATTATCATTTAACGCTCCATCATTCACTTCTGGATTTGGCCCGAGCCAACGAGTTACCCATGTCCCAAAACCATTACCTACAGATGCGGCAACAACAGGTGATGCTGTGCTTCCGTCTGTTTTTAAAACAATTGACTCTGTTGCTACAGGAGCTCCACTTGTACTTAATGAAATAACGGAGCCATTTTTAAATGTAATGATTGCACCAGGTAGAGAATCTTCTGTTCCATTTGTAAATTTACTTGCTCTAGCAGTTACTGACCATCCTTCCCCAGTACCACGGCGATCTGACACTTGAATAAATGGCTTTTTAGATTTAGCCGAATAGACTTCTGTTTTATTTGAAATCTCATTTACACCGAAGTCAACTGATGAAACATAATCTAATGTTAATGAACCAGCATTCCCTGTTGGCAGATCTGTTGGATTTGTAGGATCTGATGGTTCTAATGGATCAATCGGATTTATAGGATCAACAGGTGCAACCGGACCTGTTCCAGCAACAAATGTTATAGAAGACTTTGAATTCCCTACAGATGATACCTCCGCAAAAGTTGAGTGAGCAACTCCAACTAATGATGACATTCCAATTACACTAACAAGCACGACTTTAGTAAATTTCATTTCACTCTACTCCTTCATAAAATTTTTTTGTTCAACGATGTCATTATATCGCTGTAGTAAAATGATTCCCATGATGTTTTTTACCTTTGATTTAGGTAAAAATAATAACTTATCATCCAAAAAAATTCACATTTATAGCTAAAAATCGCATGAAAAGGTGTTTTTCAATAGATAAAATAAACTTTCACTGCATTAAGAGGGAAGTTTAAAAGAAATAATAGTAATAAATTAGACATAATTTATGGAGATTTTTTATGGATAAATCAACAAAGCGGAAATTACAAATAATCGATATTTTAAGTAAAGAAGATAAGTGGTTTAAAACTGAAGAATTAGCTAACGAGTTACTTTGTACCGAAAAAACAATCCGAAATGATCTACAGGCAATTAACACTCACCTGCCTAAAGGATGGCAAATTGATACAATAAAAGGTAAAGGGATTTATATTAATAAACCGATTTCTTCATCAATTAATCAAATTCGTTCACTTTATGTAAAAAATTCATTGAAATTTCAAGCTATTATGCTAATACAATTTACTCAAATTAAAAGTATTGCAGAATTAGCAAACGCGCTTTATATACAACAACCTGCAGTCTATCCAATACTTGACCGCGTTGAGGAATTATTGAAGGCCTACCATTTAACTTTAAAACGTGGGCCGCTCGAAATCGTCGGAAGAGAATTTGAAATTCGGCTTTTGTGTGGAGATATTCTAGATGCTTTATCCGCCAATTCGAATGATCAAGAATGGCCAATTGAAGCATTCTCATTTCAAGATATTAAAAAAATTGTACTAGATACTACTGAAAAATTTAGATTATTCCTATATCCTTCTACAGCAAATAAGTACGTTTATTTATTAGGGACAATGTTATATCGAATCGATAAAACAATGCAACTTGAATTAGCTGATCAATCGATAAATAAAATTTTAGAATCAAAATATTTTAAAATTGCGAATGAAATTTGTAATCATTTAGAACATCAATATAAACATCATATTTCAATGAATGAACGCATTGCGTTCTCGTTATTAATATCCACTCTTCCCTATTACAGTTTTGACAACATGGAAAAAAACGAATTTCTTTATTTATATCGAAATCAAAAATCAAAGTATTATAAGGAACTCTATCACCTAGTAGAACTATTAAAGGAAGAAACAGGTTTATTGTTAAATGAGGACGAGGAGTTTCTTTACACATTACATGACCAATTCCAAAGATACTCATTCATTTTATACTCAATCGATAAAAAAGAACCATCCTATTCAATGGACCGATATGTTAAAAATCAGTATTCAGACCTATATAAAAAGGTATCAAAAGCATTACAAATCTGGACGAAAAAATATTCTTACCCTGAAATTACTAGAGATAAAATTGCGAAAGTAGCATTAAATGTTCAAGCTTCTAAAATTAACTTATCATCAACAAGGAAGAAAGTTTTATTATTAACAAGTAATGGTCCAGGCGTTCATCGTTATATTGAAACGAAATTAATTTCTGCCTTTGATCATAAAATTGATTTTCTTCTTCCTAAATTAGGTGAGTTTGAATCAACAATTATAAATGAATTAAACATTGATTTTATTATTTCTGATTTCTTACTTGAAGGAGAAATCATTCATCCAGTCATTACAATTGAACCGGTTCTTACGCAAAGAGATATTGATCAAATCTCAAATTTCTTAAATTCGAACTAAGGCAAAAAAATTAAAAATTGCTCCTTACATTACTGGTACTTTTTTCCTTTTAATCAATCGAAAATATAAAAGAGGCTGTCTAAAAAGTCGGTGAATAAGACATTTTGAGGCAGTTTTTTTCAATTCTTTATTTTTTGAGGTTTTTTACAAAAATGGAGTTTTTTGGAGAGAAATATCCGACTATTATTTTGTTTTTAGAAGTGGATTTCCACTTTTTTAGGTTATAGGCAACACAAATTAGACCCCAATCCGTGGTATTTTGGATAGGCTCGTTTCAATGTCTGTTTCATGTTCTACATCTATCTTTTTGGATCACTTTTTCGATTCCTAACACAATCTGTTGGAATTTTTCATCGATTTTTGATCATATTTTTCTGTTGATTTACGCTAATGATATGTTTTTCAATTTAAAGTTTGGGATTTCGCAACATTATTTCGTAAATATTCTAATTTAAAATGATACAGTTATCTAAAGAAGGGGGAATCTATTGATTGCTGTTAAAAATTAAAAAAATTGCATTATCTTTTAAACTGTCGAAGAAAAAAATATTCAAAAATAAAAATGGCATGCAAAGATTTAGGTTATTTAAAATAAATGTCCTATACTTATCAAACTAAAAGGTAGAAAATATGATAACTTAGAAAAATTATGGATAATAGTTGGAATTAGTATGATTTTTATTTTTCCAGTAGTAATAGGAGTCATTATGTATTTTAGCAATTAAGTAATTGAACTACTCCTCCTTAACACCCTCGATGTCTTTTCGTTGAACCTGATTTTCGATTGAGACTTGGATCGTTTTCATTTCTTTTCCTTTGGTACATGACTAGCTTAGGGTTTTCGTTTCCACAAAAAAAGATGTCCCAAAAAGTTAATACGTTTGAGACATCCTCTTTTAGAGATTAAACATTAAAAAGTAGGTAAGTTACTTAAATTATTTGTAGGATCACCGTCAGGATAAGAACGGAGTGTTTTATGTGGATTATCTCCACGAGTTAGACCTGTGTTCACATCTTCAATTTGTTCAAGCTCTGCCATTGCTATGGCTTGCTCAATCCCAACTATTTCACCATTTTGGAATTTTACATCTGTAATATCACCATCGCCATTTTTTCGTACTGCGACGATATGTAATTTATTAGGATCATCTTGATGTTCAGGATGTCCGACACCGCGATTTTGAAATGACATACCAACACACCTCCATTTAGTAGACACAAAAATAGTATGGCGGGATGAAAATATGTTTATCCTTCCAAATTATGACAGACTTAATATTGTAAAACATTTCACAATTTATACACAGACAAATTTGCACAAACAATTTACGATAAGTATGTAATCATTAATCTAAACAACTTTCGAAAGAAGGGAAAAATATGACTACTGTTTTAGGAATGACAAGAGAAGGCAGATTAATTCACAAAATTGGTGATGGTTATTACCGATATACAAAATTAAACAAAGACGAACTAAAAACATTAAATTTACTTGTTAATGAAGGTATGGCAACTGTCGTTAAAAAAGGAATTGGTTATGCAGCTCTTGTTAAACTGACTGAACAAGGTAAAATTATAAATCACGAATGCTAACTTTAATTGATTAGAATAAAAGAATAAATAAAACCATGCAAAGTCTGAACTGTTTAAGCCCCCATTTTTATACCCCTTTAAAAGCTGAGATAACTATACTCCTTAAAGGGGTATTGTTTTAATGAAAAACTATGTTTTTTGATACATTCCTTGGTGAATCATTTGTTTATTCAAATGGCATAATAGAATGTATAACGCTCATGATTGACACCATTTATTCGCCTACTAATCCATCACCATCTCGATCATCCATATATTTATAGAGCCATGAATCGCGCGTAATTGGCATTTTAAAGCCAGCAGCTTTGGCTTCGGCGATTGTAACTCTTCCATTATGGTTGGTATCCACTTTACTAATATCTTCATTACTATTTTTCGCTTTGTTTGCAGGTACATTGTCTGTTTTCTTTGGCGTACTGCTCGCATTTGTCGTTTTCCCTAAACTTTTATTTACTTCATCTGGGTTTACATTGTCAAATTCATCTGTAATGGATCTGCCATGAATTTTGTATGTGAATTTATAATGGTTTGGAATTTGCGTGTGTGTATTTGGATATTGAATCACTGCTACGAAATCTGTACAACCTCCTGCATCTCGAATCACTTTTTCCATATAGGCTTGATCACCATGCCTATTGAGATTGCTGTTTTGAGGAGTAATATTATATGCGTTTGATACTCCACCAAGCGAGTCTGCAATCACATGCCCTTGATCCAAGATCGGACTCTCTGTACCAGGAACATTTGCTTCATCAGCGTAATATCTACCTGATGATAAAACATGTTCAGTTTTCGAATTTTGAAGTGTTATCTTTTTCGCTTCAACACGTATTAGCTGACCGTATTCATTTGTATACGCCCAATATTCCCGTTCTCCAAATCCAACATCTACTTTGACATTCGGCTGTCTATGTCCTGATAGATCCCCGCCGTTTACTACAATTAAGGTATATTTGCTGTAATCAAATCCACCCGTTGTACCTGTTGCCTTTGAGGTGCTAGATGCAGGAACACTTTTGTTTGGTCCACTATCACTCGTTGGTTTTTCTTTGTCATTACTCTTTTTCGTTTCAACAGTCTTAGAATCCGTGCTTGTTGTGGTTTCCACTTTTTTTGACGATGTCTGTTCAGTGATTTCTCCACAACCCACAGATACAGATAGTAGAATCACAGTAAATAAACTCAAAAATATTCTTTTGTTCACACTTCTGCACACCTTTCTCATGTTTCTCCTCTAGAAAAATCATATTTAAACGATAACAAATTTTGATCTTTTCTTGGAATATATCGACGGTGCTATTATAACCCTATGCAGCTATCCTGTCAGTAAGTTTCATAATAAAATCAACAATCAATCATAATAGAGAAAAAAACGCTATCTCATAATAAAGATAACGTTCTAGACTTTTTCAATTTTGTTCATTTAAAACTTGTGCCAAATCGATAAAAAACTTTAATGACTCTGGATTAGCCATCGAACCTTTGTTGACTACTTTTTCAGGAGAAAATCCTAATAATATTTTACGAATTGGAACTTCTAATTTTTTTCCACTCAATGTTTTTGGAATTTGCTCCACTTCATATATTTCATTAGGTACAAATCGCGGAGAAACCTTCTGCTTAATTTCTACTTTTATTTTTTCTTTTAATTCATTTGTCAACACAACCCCATGTTTCAGTGCAACAAATAATGGCATAAATGACTGACGGCCAAGTAATTCTAAATCAATCACTAAACTTTCCATTACTTCATCAAGCGTTTCAACAACTCGATAGATTTCACTAGTACCTAAACGCACTCCTTGTCTATTTATAGTTGAATCTGATCTCCCATATATGATACAACTACCTTTTTCATCAATTTTAATCCAATCTCCATGTCTCCAAATACCTGGATAAACTTCAAAATAACTTTCTAGATAACGTTCATTATTAAAATCACCCCAGAAATAAAGTGGCATGGAAGGCATAGGAGAAGTAATCACTAATTCGCCCACCTCGTTAATAACTGAGTTTCCCTCATCATCGAATGATTGTACATGAGCTCCTAATGAACGAGCTTGAATCTCCCCAGCATAAACAGGAAGAATAGGTGAACCTCCAACAAATGCTGTACAAACATCAGTACCTCCACTAGTTGAAACAAGCCAAATGTCATCTCTTATATTTTCATAAACCCAGGAAAATCCTTCTACTGATAGTGGAGATCCCGTTGAACAAATAGACTTTAATTTAGAAAAACTATGTCTATTTTTCAACTCAATTCCGTGCTTCTCACACACGCTTAAAAATCCTGCACTTGTACCAAAGAATGTTACCCCTACTTCTTCTGCAAGGTCCCATAATATATGTAAACTTGGATAAGAAGGGCTTCCATCATACAATAAAATCGTACTGCCAGATAACAAACCACCAACTAATTGATTCCACATCATCCAGCCAGTTGTAGTAAACCAAAAAATGACATCATCCTGATTTATTCCTTGTTCAACTACTAATGTCTTTAGTTGCTCAACTAATATGCCTCCTTGACTTTGTACAATTGGTTTAGGCAAACCTGTTGTTCCAGAAGAAAACAAGATCCATAATGGATGTTCAAAAGGAACACTTTCAAAAGTAAGTTCACTGCTTCCCACTAATAATTCATTCCAAAAAACGATATTGCTTTCCATTTTGTATTCATCAAAATTCACATATGGCACTAAAATTGTCTTCTTTAATGTAGGTAATTCAGACTGTAGCTCTTTAACGCTTGATAGCCTATTTTGAACTTTTCCATTATAAGAATAACCATCCACCGCAAATAAAATAGTCGGTTCGATTTGCTTAAAACGGTCAATTACACTACTCGTACCAAAATCTGGTGAACAGCTTGACCAAATAGCTCCAATGCTTGCACAAGCTAAAAAAGCAATGATCGTTTCAGGGATATTAGGCATATATGCTACAACTCGATCACCAGGTTTTACACCTAATTCTCTTAAAGAATTTGCTACTAATCCTGTCTTTTCTTTAAGCTCTTTCCAACTTATTTCTGTTTTTGGAGTAATTTCTGATTGAAAAATTAATGCAGTTTGATCTCCTTGATCATTTCGAAATACATGTTCTGCATAATTTATTTTAGATCCAGTAAACCATTTTGCGCCTGGCATTTTTCTCTCTTTGAGAACTTGATCGTACGGCGCGTGCGAAATGACATTACAATATTTCCAAATGCTTTCCCAAAAGGACTCTAATTCTTCCACAGACCATTTCCATAACTCGCTTTGTGTATTGAAAAATAGTTTTTTTTCATGTTCAAGCCAATTCATAAAATGGCTAACTCCAGCATTTTCAATTTGCTGCCTAGTTGGTTCCCATAATAAAGCACCTTCAGTAACCGCTTTCATTATTACTCCTCCTAAATTAGCAATCTATTTATTTTAATGCCACAGTACTGCGCATAGCTCGTTCAACCCTTTTCATGAAAATCACTTAAAATTTTTCCATTATGTATTAATTATTTTCCTGAAAATACTAAATATTTAAAAATTAACTATTATACTATTACACACTAAATAGACTGTCAATATCGAAAATAAATCATCATTCAACTAAAAGCACTCTTTAATACTGCACATTTAACTACTAATATTTAAATGTGCCAAAAAACTTCATACTATATCCTCATAGAGATAGTGTTGATATTTAATTTGATTAAATGTAATATATTAATTGATAATCCTGCAGGTTATTATTACCAATTATAACATTATTTACCATAAATATATTATAACTCGTATATACCCGGAAATATGGTCTGGGAGTCTCTACCTAATTCCCGTTAAGAATTAGACTACGAGGTAATCTTTACTTTATAAGTATAAAAAGCTGAATGTAATAGGGATCACTATATACCTTTGTATAGATTAACTTACTTATAAATACTCTATTAATCTAGAATATTTAAAAGTACGTATTCCATCTATTTCAAGGACTATAGTGTCAACCTTCAAAATTTCAACTTTTTTACAAGCCAAGATAAAGTAGGACTTATCTCTAGTGGAGAATACGTCCTACTTTATCTTGGTTTTTTAATGTCATTTAATTGTTTTCTTAAATAAAAATTTATAGAAGGGGTTTAATGATATGTATAAGGCCATGTATCATACTTTTGACCACCTAAGATTATCTGACAAAAAAACGCAAGAAGCTAATATTGCGTTCTTACATGACTTTAATGCAGTTTTAGAATCCCCCCATTTAAAAAAATTAGCAAAAAAAACACAGTTAATTCCCAACTCAGAGCATTTCCATAATCGTTTGTCTCATTCTATTGACGTATGTCATATTTCATGCCTAATCATAGAACGTCTTAACAATTATTTACGAGAGAATTACATTACATCCATAAATAAAGAATTAGTAATGGCTATTAGTCTAGCTCATGATATTGGTCATCCACCATTTGGACATTCTGGTGAACGAGTGCTAGATGAAATGATGAAAAAAATGGGTGGATTTGAATCGAATGCACAGAGCGTTAAAATTTTAGTCAATAGTTCGGATGATTTTAAATATAGAACCCTTACAGCTTTAATGAAATACAAAACTAAAATCCCTTTAATTAGAAAAGAATATAACGGTTTAATTAAAGGCTATTACGAGTATATGGCAGACTATTTAGAACCTTTATTTTTGACATATCAGGAAATTGTTATTGAGCAATCTATCGTAGACATAGCAGACACGTTATCTTATGCGCTATCGGATCTTAAAGATCTCATTCTATTTTATGGAGAAAATAGATTTACTCAATTACTTAACAGATATTTTACAGAAGATGCGATGCTAGAGGAGACAATGCTTTTTTTCCCTGAAATTAGTAGATCTGAATTACATTATTTCCTTCCAAAAATGATGGAAGATATTAAGAATAATATACTAAGGGACATTTTGCAGAATTACCGAAAGTATAGATCAGAACCACCGCAACATATTATTCATGATTTTATCGATACATTAGTGATTACGATAAACGAATCACAACCAATGTATAGTAAATTGAATCTTCCAATTGAAAATGAATTAAAACTTTTTCTATTAAATCAAATTACAAAGAAATGTTTCTTAGAAAGAAAAGTTAACAGAGAAATAGATAAAAAGATTACTCATAATATACAGTTCACCTACGATTATCTTTTTAACTTAAATAGTGCGGATTCTTTGTTGAAATTAGATAAGGAAATCCTACAAAAATTAATTAGTATCTCTAACCATACTGAGCGTTCACGTTTTGTTTGTGACGTAATTTGTCATTTCAGTGATATGGAGATTGTAGATTTTGTAAGTAATTCTACTAAAAAAATAATTGTAGTATAACAGGAGGAAATAACATGAGTATAAATGTAAAACAATCTGTCGAGCAGTTCAGTTTAAATAGTAAAGAGTATTATGAAAACAGATATGAATTATATGAAAGATTACGAAATGATGCACCCGTTTTTTGGCATGAAGAAATGCAATCTTGGTTTATAACAAGATATGAGGATGTGTCCAAAAATTTACTTGGAGATAAATTTATTTCAAGTAAGGTAATTCCGAATAAAATGAGTAATCTTGCTGAAGGAGAAGATCAACATTTTAAGGATATAATCGATATCATTAAAACTTGGATGGTCTATAATGATCGACCAGTTCATTCACAATTAAAAGGCTATATGAACAGAGCCTTTTTAGTTAATGAAATTGAACTGATTGCACCAGAAATCCAGAAAATTGTTTCTACAATCGTTGATAAAGTACTTGAAAAAAACATTAGTTCATTTGACTTTGTAAAGGAGATCGCACACCCTATTCCTGCGATGGTTCTTTGTAAAATGTTAGGAATTCCTGGTGAAGAAGTTGATCGATTCATTAAGTGGTCTGATGATATCGCATTATTTATGCAGGATTTCGTTGTGTCTCATGTTCCTAGTAAAGAAATTAGTGAACAAGTTAGAGGAAGTGTAAGAGAAATTTGGACATACCTTTCAGATGCGATTGCGGAAAGACGAAAAGAAAAGAAAAATGATTTATTAAGTAGGTTAATCTCTGAGACTCCTGGCGAGGATGGTGAACTTACTGATGATCAATTAATTGCTCAAACAATGCACTTAATTTTCGGTGGACATAAAATACCTCAATTCGTGTTAAGTAATACATTACATCTTCTTTTTAAGAATCAAAATGTTCTAGAAATGCTTAAAAAGGATATGTCTCTTCTTCCAAAAGTGTTAGATGAAACAATGAGACTAGAAGGGCCAATCCAATATATTGTTAGACATGCTTCTAATGATATAGAATTACACGGGCAGCAAATCAAGAAAAATGATTCTGTCTATTTCTTCTTAGCTTCTGCTGGACGTGACGAGCGAGTATTTGCAAATCCTGAAAAAATGGATATAAGTCGAACTGGTTTCCGTCACGTAGCTTTCGGTGGAGGGTATCATACTTGTATAGCTGCTGCTTTTGCTCGTGTAGAGATCATGGAGATACTTAAGGAAGTAATAACTCGTTTTCCAACGATCGAATCATTGTATGATTTAGAAAATCCAGAATGGACTGCAAACCCTACTTTCACTGGAATGATCCAGATGCAGGTAAAAATCTGATATTAATGGGGTATTTGATATAATAACAAAATGTTTTTAGGGCTTTGATACACAATGATAGGAATAGAACAAAATTCTATTCCTATTTTTTCTAAGTTAGAGGTGATTTAAAATTGGAAAATTGCGAGTTTCATCATACTACCATCATAGTAGTTCACGAAATTTATGGAATTAACAAACATATAAAAGATATTTGCAACAGTTTAAATAAGTTAGGATTTATAGTCGTATGCCCAAATTTATTAAATAATATAGAGAACTATTGCTATAAGGATGAACATAAAGCTTATAAACATTTTACTCAGGAAATCGGATTTGAGTTAGCTACCAATAAAATTATCACTCTTGCTAAAGAACTTCGAACTACCTGTAATAATTTGTATATTTTAGGTTTTAGTGTTGGTGCAACGATTGCATGGCTATGCAGTAAATATGAGGGATTATTTAATGGAGTAATTGGATTTTATGGTTCGAGGATTAGGGACTACTTGGGAGTTAGTCCAAAATGTGAGACCTTACTAATTTTCCCAACGAAAGAAAAATCATTTGATCCAGAAATTGTCGTCACTAAATTGAAAACAAAAGATAAGGTTCAAATCATTAAAATAGAAGGAAGTCATGGTTTTACCGATCCATCAACTTCTAATTACGATCAGGATTCTACTAAATACAGTTTTCAAAAAGTTCATGATTTTATGATAAAACAAAATCATCAAAAACTAATTCTTCCGAAATGGGAGGAATCAAATGACTAGTCAAAGATGGATGTCTTTACAGTTTTTTGGATTTTTCTTCACTTTTGGGATCTTCGTGCCATATTGGTCTGCTTGGCTAACAACAAGCAAAGGTTTTACAGCAGATGAGGCTGGACTTATCATTGCTTTAGGACTAATAACAAGATCATTTACAACCTTTTTTATTTTTCCATTTATAAGTAGATATTTAAACTTAGCAAGATTAAATCAAGTAGTTTCCTTAATTTCTGTTATGTTATTAATCATATTAATTCCGTTTAATAGTTTAATTGCTGTAGCTTTCATTACGGTTTTACTAAGCCTTGTTTATCCAATGCCTTTAGCTATGTATGAGGCTATGGCATCTATCCTTATTAGAGAAAGCAAAATAGAGTATGGAAAGAGTAGGTCATATGGTTCGATCGGCTATATTATTTCTCTATCATTAACTGGAATACTCATATCTTTAAAAAGTGAGAATGTAGTTATTTACTTTTTGATGATTGGATGTGTTCTACTTACTTTTATTACATCCATTCGTGCGCCTATACCTTTAAGGACAAAAATAACATCAAAGAAAGTTCCGTTGTTTAAGTTATTTAAATCAAAATCATTTTTAATCGTATTAACAATCTGCATTACCCTTCAAGCTGCACATGCAGCATATTATAGTTATGCTGTGCTTTTTTTGAAAAATATAGGGGTGAAAACTAGTTTTACAGGATTCATCTTAATCATTGCTGTACTATCAGAAATTGCTTTCTTCTATGTATCTGACTTTCTATTTAAAAGACGCTCTGTTCCAGCTTTATTAATGTTTAGTGTAAGTGCTTCTATCTTAAGATGGGTATTGATTTCTTCTTTTAACAGCATTTCTGTTTTTGTATTGTCTCAACTTTTACATTCAATTACTTTTGGGCTCACTCAATATGCCTTTGTGAAATATTTAGATGAAAACATAGAAAATAAGTACTTCCCCTTTGCTCATGGAATTTATGCAGCTCTAGGCTTAAGTTTAGGTAGCGGGATTTTGACTTTAGTCAGTGGCTACCTCTACTCTATATCTCCATCTTTTACTTTTTTAGGTATGGCATTAGTCTGTGTCCCTTGTTTAGGACTGTGTTACTTTTTGAAATTAACATTAGGGGATCAAAATAACTTAACAGGAGAGATAAGTGAAAATGTTACTAGTAAAAGAAAAAGTATATAGTACGAACAAGTCTTTAAAATCTGATGAAACAATTCATACAGAAGTATTTCAAATGAATGAAGAAAAAGAGATTAAGTTGAAATTTTTGAGTTTAAATTCCCCTAGAAATCAAGGTGTCGGATTTATTTCAGAAAATGGTATATCAATCAACAATGCCCCAAAACAAAAAACAATCATTATATGGGGGAATGAAATTCAATCAGAACTGATTTTAAAATGTTCTAGGGGCTTTTTAAATGTTTTTAATGTATGGGAAGAAGAACGAATGGTGGGCTTCCATGATTTCCATTCTGGTATGAGAATGAAAAAGGAGAAAGATTTCATGGTCTACAGTTGTAATGATGCTTTTGCGAACGGTGATTTTACCTCCCTAGTATTCTCGATTCAAATTCTATAAAACTAATTAGATTAAAAAAATCCATTGTCTATCCGATTAAAACAAAAAGCAGAGTTGAATTTTTTTAACTCTGCTTTTTATAAAAATCTTATACATTTTCCTCGTGTCTATTTTTGGAAAGAATAGGAAAAACTATATTTTATATTCGATATAGTAAACTTTTGTTCTAACTAGAAAGTAGGTAAAAACATGACTGAAGATTTTTTTGCTGATTATGAAAAATTTGTTGTTCCACCTTTATATCAATTTAAGGATGAGAATCAAAAATTTAATCCTAAGGACTATGCATCATATTACATCCTAACAGTTTCGTTATATGACTCTCTCATATCAAATTGGAGCGATGCAGCTAAATATAACATTGATGTCAGAGACTGTATAGATCACGTATTAAATGATTTTAATGAAAAAAAAGGTGGCAGATATCATCTTCAATTACTGGAATTTGAAAGTGATAAATCCTATTTTGTCATTGCCTTGTCTATAAAAAATAAAATTGAAAAAGAAAAAATCAATGGAATTATTTCAAAGTATATTGAACAACTTGTATCTAACTCTTTTTATATTGGACAGAGTTGGTATTGGCTAATTGGTCAAAAAGGCAAAAGAGACCGAAAACTCTTCAATATATCAATAAAGGAATACACTCACTAGTTTAACATTATTCGGCATTCTATTTTTCCTTTAGCTTATAAAGAGTTTTATTTGATACAATTTTTTCTGGCAAACTTTAAATAGTAGCCCGCTCTTTAAATTTTCCCCTTCTAAACAAACATGAACAAATCTTCATAACTGTTCTTTATACAGAACAAACAAATCATTTACATTAAATTTCATTCAAGATTCCAAAATGAAAAATGAGCCAATTATTTAATCGGCTCATTCCTAAAAACTTCAGTCAGCTAATGTAAGTTAATTTAGTCCTTTAAACCCATACTTCTCTAATATCTTCATAGACTCGTCATTTTGAAGATATTCATAGAACTTTTTAGCTTCTTTAGATTGCTTGCTATTCTTTAATACGCCTAATGGATAAATGATTGGATCATGCGTATTTTCAGGGGCTGTTGCTACAATCTTTACTTTTGTAGATGTTAGCGCATCTGTTTTATAAACAATCCCTGCGTCTACATTATTTGTTTCTACATAAGAAAGTACTTGTCTAACATCCTTACCATATACTACTTTTCCTTCAATCGCTTTCCAAACATTTAAATTTTTCAATGTTTCTTTACCATATTGTCCTGCTGGTACCGCTTCTGGCGTCCCGATAGAAATTTTGTCTGCTTTTGTAAGATCTTCAAAAGAATTAATATCTTTATTTTTATTTTTTGGTACAACTAATACAAGTTCATTCCCAACTACATTTTTACCTTGGCTCTTATCAATAAGACCATCTTGTACTAAATTATTAAATTTGTCCTCTGCAGCCGAGAAGAAAAGATCGACCGGTGCTCCTTGAGAAATTTGTTGTTGCAATGCTCCTGATGCTCCAAAGTTATAGTTTATTTTCACATTAGGGTTAGCCTTTTCAAAGTTTGCTTTAATATCATTTAGTGCATCCTGTAAACTAGCTGCTGCTGAGATTGTCAATTCCACATTCTTTTTAACAGTTTCTTGTTTTTTGCCTGTTGGCTTTGTAGCTTGTTCATTTGTTGAACATCCAGATACGAATAGTCCTAACAACATTGTTATCAATAAAAATAAAGAATAACGTTTTTTCATTATTCATCTACCTTTCTTAAAAAAAATAACTAATTATATCTAATTATATTTAGTTATAAATAAATAAGAAAGATTTAGGACGTAAAGATATAAAGATTAAATTAGATATGAGAAGGCTACTGATACTTTATTGAAAAATAAAAGTCATTCCAAAAAGACCAAACCTATTATGATTTGGTCCTACATTTAAAATACTTTACTATTTAGGATCAAAGCAGTCCCACATCATACATTGTATTTACAGAAGATTTCTTATGTAAGGATTTAATTTCTTCGTCAATTTCTCTACAATTCCTTACGATTTCCTTTATATGCGTAATAATTTGTAAGCATTCAAATGAAGGCACTACTTTAAATTCGTCGTCACACTCAATTAGCTTTATGCCAAATTCAATTTCTAAACTATTGATTGATTCTTTCATGTCAGCTTCATTAATTAAAGACTTCTGCGCTGCAATCGTAAAGGAACCACTCTCTAAAACTTCACAAAGATGACTTAATTGTTTAATATGCAACTTGATCCCCCCATACTCTAAGATGTTGCTATTCCTGTCCTAGTTTTATTTTATTAATTGTTGATGTCATTTTAATTTTGAAAAAAAGTATCAACATTGGTTTTTTTATTTAAATGCTAATTTTTCACTGATAAATCAAATCGTTTATATTACTGATGCTAACTTCTTCCAAAAAACCAACTGACCAAATTCAAATGATTCCAACTCTAATAATGAAAAATTCTACATTTTAAATTGATTTCCCTTTGATTTAAACTTGGGTTATTTTAGCCTTGATTTTATTGGGTTTTCCCGTTTATTAACCAATTTTTCTGGAGAAATCTATGTTAAATAGGCCAATATTATTTTACTCAAATAGAAAAACCACCTATAAATGGCGGTTTAGTTTGGATTTGTCTACTCTTTAAGTCTTTCTAACTATAAATTTGCATTTGGGGGAATTTAGATAAAAGCTCATAAAAAAATAGAGGTTGATTAAAATAATCAACCCTAGGGATATTTGTTAGTACATAATTCTATTTAAGCTACAATTTCTTTTTTACTTTGAACCGATACATTTTTAGTAATTAAACTAACAACAACTAAAAATACAAGGTTGACAACTAAACCAATAACACCGATATTCAAATCTTTAATATATTGAGGCAGTGTTGGGAATAAAGATCCGATTGTTGTATTACTTATAGTGACATAAGTAACTGTTGCAACTCCAGTTAAAATACCAGCGAATGCGCCTTGTTTCGTTACAAAGTTCTTTTTCATTAAACTAAAGACTAGTGTTGGGAACAATTGAGTAACTAGACTGTAACCCATTAAAAGTAATGTTACTAATGTTGTTCCACCATTAAATGTGAAAAAAACTGCGAATAAGGCAACTACAGGAACAAGGTATTTCGCTAAAACTGCAACCTGCTTTTCTGTAGCAGATGGAACAAACACTTTATAAATATTTTTTGATATTAAAGTAGCAGATGCCATTAGGATCATCGAGCCTGGCACGATTGCTGTCAATACGCCTGCTCCACCAATGATTCCAACAAACCATGGGTTAAAAGTTGCTTTACTTAACTTTAATAAAGACAGATCTGCATCCGCACCTTGTAGCCCAGGAACTTGAAGAATTGCCGCAAATCCAACGAAAAATACAAAAAGCAGCACAAGTTGGTATAAAGGCATGATAATAGCATTTTTACGAAATACGTTTTCACTTTTAGCTGAATAGACTGAGCCAAAAGTATGTGGCCACATATAAAAACCTAAAGCTGTTAGAAGAACTGTAGAATTAAACCAGGATACACTTAATCCCTCTTTTGGCAGATTTAGAAAACCTGGTTTCGCTTGATCAACTGCTTCAAACATCGCTTGGAATCCACCATAATAATGATAAGGTAAATAGATTCCTAGAAAAAGAACAACACCAAGAATCATAATGTCCTTTAACGCTGCAGTCCATGCTGATCCATGGATACCAGATATCATGACATAAATAGTTACCGAAATAGCACCGATCCAAATCGCAAATGTTGGTGAGATCATTCCATATGAAGCCTCCGAAACGATGCTTCCTAATCCTTTTAATTGTAGAACTAAGTAGGGAATTACAGCAGCTACACCAACTAGTGAAACTAAAACGCCAAGGGCCTTACTTTTGTATTTACTTGCGAAAAAGTCCGGCTGTGACATTAACTTATTTTCTTTAGCATATTTCCATATTTTTGGAAGCAACCAATAAGACATAATATAAGCAAGTGCACCATAAGCAGTGATATAGTAGGTTGGACCTCCTTTTCCATACGCCCAGCCACTTCCACCTAAGAACGTAAAGGTAGTATAGATTTCACCAGCCATTAAGAGGAACACGAAAATCGTTCCAAATCCTCTTCCTCCAACACTCCATTGCTCAAGATTCATGTCTTTACCTTTTCTAGCTTGTACCCCTAGAAATATCGATATTGCAAGAAAAAGAAAAATGATAATTAATGCACTATTCATCTTAACTGTCCCCCTTATTCGCCGAATCTAGTTTAAAGATAATCCACATAACTGGTGTTGATAAAACCGTCCATAATACAACCCAAAACAGTAGAAAAGGCATTCCTAATACAAATGGCTCAACATGGTTTGCCCAAGATGAAAAGCCTAGAATAGCAACAAATGGAATAAGTGCTAATAAATGATAGATTTTCAAAAATTGTTCCCCACTTTCAATTTAAATTTTTATTAGTTTAAATATTCAGAAAACGTTTTTTAGATTAAGCAGATCCTTGTAATTAAGGATCTACTTAACCATCAGTCTATTAATCTAAAAGCTTAAATGTAGCATGAACGAATAAGTTTACACCAATTGCCAAAGCGTCCTCGTCTATTGTAAAACGAGCATGATGATGTGGATAAATAATGTCTTTTTCTTTGTTTCCTGCCCCCACATAGAAGAAAGTGCCCGGTGCCTTTTGTTGGAATGCAGAGAAATCTTCACCACCCATGTTTGGTTTCATAAGGTCAAGAGTCTTTTCATCAAATACTTCTAGAACGGTTTCTTCAATAGCTTTCGTAATTTGCTCATCGTTTATAACAGGTCGATATCCAAACTCATATTCAAATTTGTATTGTGCACCATGAGCCTCAGTTATTCCTTTTATAACTCGTTCCATCAGTTCAGGCACCGATTTTCTAAGGTCAGCGTTGAAACTACGGACAGTTCCACAGATTTCTACTGAACCTGGGATTACGTTATGAGTTGTACCTCCAATAAACTTGGTAACAGAAACGACTAGATTATCAAGCGGATCAGTATTTCTAGAAACGATATGTTGAAGATTCGTTACAACTTGAGAAGCTATAGCAATCGAATCAATCGTGTCATGAGGAAGTGCCGCATGTCCACCCTTACCTTCAACGGTAATATAGAATGTATCCGGAGCAGCCATCATCGGGCCATATACAACACCTACTGTACCTAGTTTCATAGGAGCCCAAAGATGTGCACCAATTATCATGTCTACTCCGTCCATAACTCCTGCTTGTACCATTTCCTCTGCACCACCAGGGTTCAACTCTTCAGCGTGTTGAAACAAAAATCGAACTTCACCTTTAATCTGATCTTTTAAACTAGATAGGATTTTCGCTGTGCCAAGAAGCATTGCTGTATGACCATCGTGTCCACAAGCATGCATTACACCTGGATTTGTTGAGGCAAATTCAAAAGTGTTTTCTTCCTCAATGGGTAAAGCATCCATATCTGCTCGAATTGCTAAAACCTTGCCAGGCGTTGAACCAATCAGACGAGCCATAACACTCGTCTTTGTCGGACGAGATATCTCTAAATTCTCGAAAGTTTGAAGTGTATCATACACATATTGAGCTGTTTTTTCTTCGTGAAAAGATAACTCCGGATACTGATGGAAATGCCTTCTCCACTTAATTACTTCTTCTTTTGTTTGCTCTACTAAACGATCTAAAGATATTGTTTGCATAATTGTAACTCCCTCTATTCATTATTAGATAATTGAAGTACAGTATGATAAAGTACATTCGCACCGTCTGTACAATCTTCCTTTGAACTCCATTCAGCAGGATGATGACTTATTCCATCTTTTGAACGGATAAAAAGCATCCCTATAGGACATAGACTTGTCAGCTGCATGCAATCGTGCCCAGCTCCACTTGGGATAAAAAATGGTTCCACACCAATCTTTTCACTAGCCAATTTTGCAATATCTTGAATTTCACTCGAGCATAATGTTGGTTTAATACGTTGTAGAACTTCAATTTCTAATCCTACACCACGTTGCTCACATAAAATTCTTGCTTCTTCTACAATTCGATTTTCAACCTCATCTCGAACTGCTTCGTTAACATCTCGTAGATCCAAGGTAAATTCAACCTTCCCAGGAATAATATTTATTCCTCCAGGAAATAGTTGCAATTGACCAACTGTTCCTACTGTTGATACTGTCTTAGTTGATTCAGTTTCTATGAGTTGAACAATCCCGGATGCAGCAACTAAAGCATCGTTACGGTCATTCATTGGAGTTGTCCCTGCATGTCCTGCTTTACCTTCAATTGTGAATTTAAGCCATAACGGGCCAGCGATTCCTGTAACAATTCCTACTGATAAATTACCATTTTCAAGCACTTTTCCTTGTTCAATATGTAGTTCTACATAGGCTTTTACTGATCCCTTAGGTCTGACTGACTGTTCAATTAAAAGTGGATCATATCCTGCCTCGCTCATCGCTTGTGCTATGGTAATCCCTTGTTGATCCTTATTTTGAAGATCTTCTAAGCTGAGCGTTCCAGCAATTCCCCGACTTCCAATCATTCCAAAGCTAAATCTTGCTCCTTCTTCATCTGTAAATACAATCACTTCAATTGGATGAGTTGTTGTGATTTTCTGCTCATTCATCGTCTGGAGAATTTCAATCCCCGAGAGAACGCCAAGTGGTCCGTCAAAATTTCCGCCATTATATACAGAATCAATATGTGAGCCTACAAGTACAACTGGTGCGTTTGGATTAGTCCCTTCTTTACGTCCAATAAGATTTCCAACGGTATCTTCGTAGACTTTTAACCCTGCTTCAACCATATAGGAAGTAACTAATTCCTTAGCTTTTCTCTCATAATCTGTAAAGGACAAACGCGTAATTCCACCAGAATCTTGTTTTCCTATGGACCCTAATTCCAAAAGGTGTTTCCACAATCTATCCTGATTAATCATTTTTCCTCCTACTAAATATATTTTATTTTAGGTCTATTTATGGCTATGACCATAACTATATCATCAATTATTTAATTTGTTAAGTAATAATATTCAGAATATTATATAAAAAACAAAAAAACCTTTGATCACTTGTCAAAGGCTTATTTTATAAATGTTTCTAGGTCTTCCACGAGAAAAAGGTGTTTCCTCTCCAATAACTTGAGCAATTCCTTGTTCCTCTAATTCTTTTAAAATTCTACGCGCGCTTCTCGGCATGATTTGCATATATTGTGCTAGCTCGTGAGCCCCAATTTCACTCTTTCCTATTTTTTTAAGAATAGATTCTAGTTTACTAAGTGTCGAAATACTTAAAGATGTTTGTTCGCTTATTTTTTGTAGTTCTTTTGAGACATAAGAATATGTAATTTGTTCCTCTCTTCCCAATGGACCCGCAATCGTCTGATTATCAAGAGCAACCATCCAACTTCCTTTTCCATATTCTTTAGCATGAAATAATGCTCTTCCTGCATGAATTTCTGCTTCGTAAGCCGTTTTACCGATTCCAATTCCACAAGTAATGACTTCTTTCTTTAATTCTTCAAGATCTTTAAAATTCGGTATAAAAGAAAATTCATTCGTTATATCCTGTAAAAGTCCTCGGGTTGTAAAAATGACATATCTACCGGGACCAGCAGATTTTAGTGACCCTTGAACTTTTTTGGCGTAAACGAGAAGCTTCTCAGCCATTTTAATTTCTTTTTTGTAAATTTCATCAGTCGAAAAAGTATCCTTCGCCAGTCCAAAATAAGAGTCAACCTCAATCATTTGAACGGCAATTTGACTTTCTTTAAAGTGTAACATCTCAAAAGTTCGGAGTGCTAAATTTAGTACAGACTCAATAGCAGACTTCGCAGGAAGTACACGATAAACCGGGACACCCATCTTCTCTAGTTCAATATGTGCCGATCGAAGACAGGTAACTGCTGCTTGTGTTTTCCCACTTTTCCATAACTCATAGTGGTATCCGGCAAGTTCATCTGCATCAACTTCTCCTTCATAATATTTCAAAAACAACTGATCAGCTTTAATCTCCGCTTCATCTAATATGCTTTTAAGTTCATCATAATGGAAGTTATCAAAGCTGATTTGCTCCATGGCAATCTGGTTATGATAGAATATTTGTAACAAAGTTTTATATAAACTCGGTCCAGTGTGGGGCGTAAAAAACATCGGTTTTGTAATTCCACCCCAGCTTTTGGCTATAGCATAAGGGACCTTGCCCGAAAATAGCCAAATATCAAAATCATTTGCAATAGGACTTAAAAGATCTGGTATTTCCTCTTCTCTCCAATAAATGATAGACGTACATTCAAATTCAGGGTATTCCTTTATGACAGATTGAATAACGTCAATCGAATCATCAGATCCAAGTAAACCTAAACGAATTTTTTTCATCTTTTCCTCCACTACTCTAAAATAAATAAAATTCCTAAAATGGTAATGCAGCAGGCAATCAACTTAGCTGCTGTAATTTTTTCTTTATAATAAATTCTTGCTAAAAACAACGCAAATATTGGTGAAGTATAAGCTAAAGCTACAACTAAAGTCCCATTAGCAATCTTTAAAGCTGCAAACAATGCGATCCATTGTGAAATCGCAAGCACCCCACGAATCGAAAGATGCATATTCAATTTAGGATACCAAATTTTCGGACGATGGATTAAATAGATAATTAAAGCAATCCCACTCGCTCTGAAAAAGTAAAGTGTAGGAGCATTTATCCATTGATGAACGAGCAGTTGTTGAGTAGGAACCATGCTGAGTCCCGCTGAAACTGCAGCCGCAACCCCTAATAAATTCCCTGGTTTTTTTATTTCTACTAATGGAGATAACATGTTTCTACCTTTTACATTTAGAAAATATACACCAAGCACAATAAGCAAGACTGGAATTAAGATATGTAGATCGAATCCGTGCAATATACTATTTGGAATAAACGTAAATAATGGAGTCAACGCAGTGTACACTGCTAGTTGAGATACTTCTATTCGTCCTAGCGCTAAGAAAAATGTTACATTAGACAATGCATCTAAAATAATCACAATGATTAGTAAACCTATTGTAACTGGAGTAACAGAAAAGGAATAATACCACGGCATTACGCAGCCTAACAAAATGGTGACTACTAAAAAAGATGTTACAATAAAGCTATTATTATCCTTCATTTGCATGGTTATTTTTTTTGCATACAACGCATTCACTGCATTCAAAAAAGAACTGATTAATGCAAGAAAAAACATATATTTTCTCCTCTCTCTAGTTGATTATCTGTTTAAATGTGAGAACCTCCTTCATAATTTGATAGTATAAAACTCCACGATACTCATCAGGAATCCTCATACTGATTTTTCATCATTTACGGTCTAATTCAGGTTATGACCACAATTATAGACTATTCTGACATCATTTGATAGAAACCTAAAATACTATTTTATTAGAGAATCAACTTAATAAGGTTTCTTACTTTAGTCTGATTAATTGATCACGGAGAACGATTTCCTTTTTTACACAAAAAAAAGTTGCCCCTTAAAAGATTTACTTTTAGGACAACCTCTTTATACATATTATTCATATCGAAGGGCTTGTATTGGATCAAGCTTAGACGCTTTATTTGCGGGAAAAACGCCAAATACGATTCCAACTAATAAAGAGAATATAAATGATAACAGCATAACCGGTATAGAATATGCAATTGCTGTTCCTGTCATTATAGTGAATATTTTCGCACTTATTACACCTATTACAACACCTATTATTCCTCCAAGTGAACTTAATACCATTGATTCAATGAGGAATTGAAGAAGAATACTTCCTCGCTTTGCTCCAATTGCTTTTCGTATACCGATTTCTTTTGTTCGTTCAGATACCGATACAAGCATGATATTCATAATACCGATACCGCCAACAATAAGTGAGATTGCAGCACTTCCGCCTAGCATTAATGTCATCGTATTATTAACAGATGAAGCAGTTTCCATTAGATCCTCAGGACTCGAAACGCTATAACTATCTGCATCTCCAATAATCGTAAACATCTTTTGTTCAATTCTACGCAATGTAAAATTAATCATATCTTCATTTTCTACTTTTACATAAACAGATCCAATTGAAGTAGTAGATGCCAAGCGCTGAGCAGTACTAAGAGGAACAAAGATCGTACTGTCCCCACTTGAACCTAAGGAACTACCAACTGATTGAAGTACCCCAACTACTCTAAATGAAGTTCCATTCACTTTAACAGATTGACCAACTGGATTTCCAAAACCGAATAATGTTCGTGCAGTACTTGAGCCAAGTACTGCTATTTTTGAGCGATTTTCATTATCTAAGTCTGCGATAAATCGTCCCGATTGCAGCTCTAAATCGCGAACTTTTAAATAAGGGGAAGTTGTTCCTGTCACTGACACTTGTGCGTTCGTTTGTCCATTTTTTACAGATACTCTTCCAGAGACAGTCGGAGCAATTGCTTCTACACCACTAACGTCCTTAAGTTGATTAGCATCAACTTCTTTAAACGTTGCATCTGAGCCAGTAACACTTACTGTTAAGACATTCGTACCTAAGCTCCCTATTTGATCTTGCACTTCTTTCGTTGACCCTTGACCAATCGCAACCATCACAATAACGGAGGATACACCGATAATAATACCTAGCATCGTTAAGAACGCTCTTACTTTATTTCCTTTAATGCTCTTAAGCGCCATTCTCAGTGTCTGCAAACCATTCACCTCCATCCTCGTATAACTGGCCATCATGAATTCGTACAACACGATTTGCATTTTTTGCTACTTCTAAATCATGTGTTATTAAAATGATCGTATGACCTTGCTCATTTAACAAATTCATAATCTCCAAAATTTCCTTACTTGTTTTACTATCAAGAGCGCCCGTCGGTTCATCTGCCAGTAAAATAGGAGGGCTTCCAGCAAGGGCACGCGCAATTGCAACACGCTGTTGCTGCCCTCCTGATAATTGTGTAGGTAAATGATTCGCTCGATCTACTAGACCTACTTTTTTTAACGCCGAAAGAGCAATTTCTCTTCGTTCAGCCGTTTTCATCCCTCGATAAATAAGAGGAAGTTCAACATTTTCTACCGCAGTTAACTTTGGTATAAGATTGAAATTTTGAAAAATAAATCCTATTTTTTCATTCCGTATAGTTGCTAGTTGCGAACTTTTCATTTGCCCTACATCTTCATTATCAATCAAATATCGCCCAGAATCTGGTCGATCTAAGCATCCAATCATGTTCATAAATGTTGACTTACCTGAACCTGATGGACCGATGACTGATATAAAATCCCCCTTTTGGATATCAAGAGATACACTCTGAAGAGCCATTACCGTTTCTCCACCAAGTTCATACATCTTCGTCATGTTTTTTATTTGAATAATCGGCTCAAAGTTAGTCATTATTTACCTCCTTGTCCTCCACTTGGTTGTTTTCTTTCAAAGTTTCTTCCTCCGAAACCACCACCAGAGAATCCTCCACCAGGGAACCCACCTTCTTGGAATCCCCCACCTTGCATCATAAATCCGCCAGAATTACCCCTAGATTGAACTCTCGGAATTTCAATAGACTCCCCTTCACTTAATCCACTTGTAATCTCTACATTCGTATCATTTGAAATACCAGTTTCCACCGTAACTTTCTTTGTAGATTCATCTGTAGATGTAGGAACTAATACATATTTTTCATTTCCATTTTTATACACTGCCTCTACTGGAACATATAACGCATCTGATTTACTTTGTATTAAAATACTCGCTTCCGTTGACATCCCAATTTTCAAACCTTTTGGATTTTTAATTTTTACAGTTACATCAAATGATGAAACGCCATTTGTCGATGTACCTTCATTTGCTACTTTCGCTACAATCCCATCGAATGTTTCACCTTCAAAAGCACTTGCTGTAATCTTTACTGACTGTCCAACTTTTACCTTTGTAATATCTAATTCATCGACACTGATTGTTGTTTCCAGAGAACTGTAATTTGTAATATGTGCCACCGTCGCCGAACTTTGTACAGAATCTCCACTATTAACAGCAAGACTAGTAATTGTTCCGGCAACTGGTGCCTGTAAAATACTACCATCTGTAAATTTCACAAGTGTCGCACCCTCTTTTACAACTGAGCCTTCCTTTACATTTACAATATCCGCTACTAAACTACTACCCCCAGTATTTCCTGTACTAGAATTATTCGAAGAACTGCCACTATCCTCTCTTGTAATCGGTAACGTAACCCCATCTTCATCTTCCATACGCATTAGTACTTTCCCCTGCGATGCCCCGCTACCACTACTTATGTAAACATTTGTAATTTCTCCATCTTTTGGTGCCGTAACAACCTCACCATTTTTAAATGTCACAAGTGTATCACCTTTATCGACAGATTCTCCAGATGAAACACTAACACCATCCACAACAAGAATTGTATTTGCCGCAGTAACATCTTCGTCAGTATTTGCAGTTACAGAACCCGATCCAGTAACAGCCACTTCTAACTTTCCTTTTTGTACCGTAATTGTTTGTGCTGAAGCCATCACATTTTGAGCTTGATTAGCTTGACTCTTACTATATATAAACCAACCACTTCCTCCACCAACAGCAACAACAATAACTGAAATAATAACCCACTTTTTCAATTTACTTTTCTCCTCTCCATCATCTTGATTCACTTCGTATTTGCTGAAACATTACTCCTCCTAATTTCATTTGATAAGGCTATTTTGAGTTGTGTACCTTAAATTTTCCTTAATAGATTTCAAGCATTTAAAACGCTTATTTACAGCGAAAAAAATAACCCCTTCTGAATTAATAGAAGGGGATTTTTTTACTTTCACTAAAAAATTCTATGGATTATTAATATAATTTCATGAATAGTAAATTGATTATTAACTTTGCTCTAGCTTTATCCTAAGCCTACATTACACTAACCTTTTCATTACTCCAAAATATAAAAGCATTTTCTATATCCATAAGTAACTTTGAAAATTTGATTACTACAACAAATCCCAAAAAAAAGACTACCTTTACAATATTTGCAAAGGCAGTCTATGATAATTCTTGAAAATATAACTTATTTATAATAGCAACTCTCATAATGATTCGGTCTTAGTTTTGAACGCTAATAGAGCTGTTCAATTATCTATATCACCTAAAATGCAGTTAAAATTATAAATATACTCTATTTCAACTTCTCACTTTAGAACACTTAAAATGCTTGTACTAATCCGCTTAAAAATTGGGTTTTGATTATATCTTCTATAAATGGATTTTAGAAGATAGCTTCTTTTTAATATTTTATGAAACCCTTCCCATTTAACAAGGGATTTTTCCCGTTCACTGATATAATTAAAAATTCTAGCGCTGTTATCTTGATCTAGGTGTTTAAAATAATAATTTCTATTTAAACTAAATTCTTCTTTTTCTTTAAAACCATTGTTTATATATACGCTTAATTTATCAACTAATTCTGAAGAGTCGTAAGCAACTTCTCCGAAAACTTCATTTCTTAAATCCATGTAGCTACCTTGAGTTTCTAAATATTTATCCAAATCAAAATGAAAGAATAGTACCGGTTTCTTTTGATAATATGTTTCCCAAGCTACACTAGAATAATCTGTAATCAATAAACTTGATCGCATAATTAAATCATTAATATTTGTTTCTCCAAATTGAATAACATTTATATGCTCATGAGAACTAGTAAAGTTTTCAACATATGGCATAAATTTAGGATGGACATAAAAGTTCAATGTAAGATCATTTTCCTTTAACAATTTGGAGAGCTTTTCTGATTGGATTAGATTGTTATACACATGATAATAATCAGATAAAATAAATTTATCATCATCTACTTCTTCAAGCCAATTTCTCCATGTAGGCATTAAGAGTATTTCTTTTTTTGTATTTTGATGCGATTTATCCTCTAATACATCCCATCTAGATAGACCGGTAACAATGACGTTATCTTCTTTGTATCCAAATTCTCTTTTTACGATTTCTTTTTCAAAATCAGAAGATACTACAAATAGGTCTGCACCGTTAGAAGATTTTGCTTTAAATGAATTTCCAACTTTTTTCAAACCTAGAACACCATGTTGTAAAAACACATACTTTTTCTCATATAAAAAATCTCGGATAACTCCTTGAGAAACTCTCCATGCAAATCCATGACCTTTTGTCTCCGAGGATACAATTAACTTGGAAGCAAGTAATAGAAAAAGATGTTTAAAACTCATGAAGTAAACGACACGTTTTTTATAAGGGGCCAAGTTTTTTTCATCAGCTGAACCCTTTTTAATCACATAGTAAACCTTCTTATTATATTGATTTTCATAACAATATTTAAAGAAATAGAAGCTATTGTCTTGAGCCGTTTCTGAGTATTTTTCATGAATAAGCCATATTGGCTTCCTTGTAAAATACCAGAACAATAAACTATATAAGAAAAAGGCAGCATACTCATTAATCTTATACTGAAGGGATTCGAATTCGCCTTTTTGTCGATATGTTAAAGCTAGATAATCATTCGCAGTAATGTACGGATAAATCATATAGTTATCAGGAGTATTTACAGTATATTTAAATATACCATGTTTCAATTTTTTACTAATTAAATAATTATCATTGCGAATTCGTGCATGATGTTCATCACCATTATCAATAGTAATTGAAATGAAAAAATCCCAATAAAATTGGTCTAATTCTAACTGGCTGATATTTAATTCAGCTTTAACCGTTCTACTATTCTTATCACGAGAAAACTCTTCAGTACAAGGGATCTGAATTACATGACTCTTATCTTGCCTTAACCTAAGTGTGATATGATTTACTACAAAATCATGTGTTCCTTTTAGATTAATCGAGGCAATAAGTTTTAATACCCCTTGCTTATTTATAGACAATTCATGGATTTTTGTTTTTATAGGATACTTTGAATTCATATACTGTTCTGGAGTACAAAAATGGAAAGAGAACTCATTATTTAATGCCAAATATGGTGCTATCCCAAACACTTCATTTAACATTATATAGCCGAAACGCTTATCTTTCTCTGACAAATGCTTTTCATTAAAGTTTCCGATTCGTTTATTTACTTTCACATTATCAAGGTATAGTTCCATAAACAAATCCCAGCGACTGTTTTCTGTAATTTTACCTTGAAACTGCTTAATCGGAATGATGATGTGTTCTTTATTCCCGGATACTGACCTTTTTACATCAAGTGTAATAGTTTTAAAATCATTTCTTTTCTTTATATAGAACTCAACATTATTAGCATGTTTCAATTCTTTAGAGCATATATCAAATGTTATATATAAATCCTCAACCCTTAGATTTTCTATATTAGCTTGCTCATTAAATGTCAGCTCTTTTTCCTTACGAGGCATGTTATTCCCCCCATAGCTCTGTATTTTCTAAGTCGTCTAGCAGAATAACTGCATTTCTCTATACTTAGTATTGAAAATATTTTCATCTATATTTTTAATGGGTTATACAATAATTTTCCAATCTGCCGTTCTTCTGGTAAATTTGTTACTGAACTCCTAATGTCAATACATATTCGGACAAATTGACACTTTATAGTTCTGTTATTTCTCCAGTTTTTTCTTTATAGACTGTTCTAGTTTAACACACTTTTCATATTTCTTTTCTACAAAGTATGACAAAAAATATTCACCCTTATTAGTGGACCGATTGTTTAATACATAAGGTATTAAATCCTACAAACATGATTAATTATAAATCATATTAGGCAAAGAGTCACGACTTACCATTTGGTAAATGTTTTCTGAAAAGGATGTTGTTTTTTTTCGAAGAAGTGTGAATACTAAATACAACATTGATACAAAAGTATTATCACGTTAAATATAAAATCATATCATTAATTTTAGTTCGAGAAAAGTGAAAAAAAAACAAATACCTATTAGTTTTGGCAAAATTTATCCTACATAAAATCTTTAAAAAATATCTAGCTACGATAAGATATTTTGGTTTATTACTTAATTTTGGAGACTACGATTGTTAAAACAAAACTACTAATCACATGAATTTTTAAAATAAAATCAAAAAATGCATATCCTCCCATTCTTCATAACCAAAATGAAAAAAGAGACGATATGCTTAGCTTACTGCAGTAGCATTCTAATTGAATCTTTTTTAAACCCTACTTTGTATGACGTAATTTATCGCAATTGAATATTTTTCTACGAATTGATCGAGTAGTACGAAATAGCTTCCTTTATATTCTTTTTAATTCATCCAAATACACTTATTAAAAAGTATCAGCAATTCTAAGAATAAGTTGCGTAAATTGTTTAAAGTCTCCAAGATGATTCTCAATAATTTTTTCTACGATATCAAGGTTAATATTTTGATAATCATGCATAGCAATATTTCGAAGACCGACCATTGCTTTAAGTTTCATAGACAATCCAAGATCTAGAAGTGAGTTAGCTACTAATAAGTCAAAAGCATCACAGCTTGATTGTGGTATTCCTAGCTTTCTCACTGCAACTGAGTGCATTGCTAAATCGATACACGCTTCGGATGTACGTTGTATGTTTAGAATAATAGAATCTTGTTTTGTATAGTCAGTAAGATTAGACGGGTTATTATCATAACCTTCATTAATTCTTTTGATGCTATGTTCTATTCTTGAAATTTTATTTAAAATTACTTGATTATTCATAAATAGAACCTCTTCTCTTAATTAGATCTAAAATATCTTCCCGTCTTCGTTTAGCTATACATACATATTTAGTGCTTTTATTTCAAAATTAATTCTCCGCTCACCTTCTGAACAGTATATTACTTTGCTTTTAAGTATAATTTTAGCTTGAATTACTGTTGAAGCATTGTCGATATACTACTAAAATATGAAAATAATATTTTTCATTATATCACGTTCTGTTGTTTAAAATAATGAATAAACAGCGTTAGAACAATTAAAGAATACCTGATACATTAATTAGGATTATCCTTACCTTCATTCACAAACTTAATTGTTTCTTTTATTTACATGAAATCGTTTTTTTCTTTCCCATAAAAAATCACCCGGTTATAAACTGGGTGATTTTTTTGCCGTGGTTCCAAATAAGTAATTCCCTTGAGTCTCTATATTAACTTTAAATTAAAAAATACTTTTTACTAATTTAATCCTAAATCACTTAAAATACTATCTAACGTTGCACCTTTGTAAGTAGTTTTAGGTTTTGGCGCTTTATTGACAGTTGGGTTTTGTAAGCCAAAGTTTTTAATGATGTAGTCCATATCCTTTTTATCTATTACTTTATCGAAGTTGATGTCTGCTGTTGCTTTATTTGTACCCCAGTATGTTTGTATTGTTAAAGCATCTAGAATGTCGATCACATCATCTTTATTTACATCGCCAGCTGCTGTTGTTGGAAATACAAGATTATATCTTTTTCCTAGTGTTTCTCCACGTACTTCTTCTGATAAAAGCACTTGTCTGTTCATTGTAAAATGGCCAGGGACATCGACTTTGTAAGTATAAGCTTTTTGATCAGCTTTCATTCCTTCTGCGCTGTATTGACCACTTTTGTTTATGATTGGTTGTACCGTTGTTTTTCCATCATATGAAGTTATCGTTACTTTTGCTCCAATTTTACTTTGATCAATAGTAGAATTTGTTTTACCTGTTGTAGGATTTATTGTACCTTCTAATTTTAATATTCCATCTAGTTTTGAATAAGCTTGCTTAATCTTGTAAGTCTCCATAAACGTATAGACATTATTTGTTTCAACGTTCGATTGGTCAATCGTAGATGAGTTCATTAGATGCCAATAAAATGGTATCCCATTTGAATATTTCTCTGCTGTTTTCAAGTCGAAATTAAATAATTGTATATCTTCTGGTAAAGCTTGAGTTCCAGAGTAAGTAAATGTAAATGTATAAAGTTGAAGTGCGCCTGAAGGTGTTGAAGACACCGAAACTTGCGCATCACCATACTGCTTTACAGCTTCATTTACAACTACCTTTTGAATTGTTGCAAGGTTTGGATCTACTTGTAAATTTATTTTTGTTGTTTTTAAGTTTTTCATATTATTTGAACGAACACTGTAGTTTACTGTATCTCCTGTTGTGACAATCTCTTTATTGGCTTTTAAGTAGAAATATGGTAAATTTTGATCTACAAATGCAACTCTTAACATGTTTGTAGCGTTGCTTGTAAAGTTTTTTGCTGCATCAAAACCATAAAACTTAACTTCGATAGGTGTAGTACGCTTTTTCACTAAAATTTGATCTGAATAGTTTCCATCTTTATCTGTTTTAATTGTAGGTGATGGTCTCTCACTGTCATAAAACGTTACAATTGAGTTATTAGATTGATTTAATGGTAGACCTAAACGGCTTGCTTCATCAGTTTCCGGATCATTTAAATTGATGTTAAAGTCGTATAAAAATTCACCTTTTGAATCAAATTGACTATCTTTATATTCAATTACTTTTTGATCTAAATGATCAAAGCTAGTCGTCATATTTGGTGCTCCTTGGTCAAATATGAAATCAGCAGTCTTTGTGAAAGACTTACCTTTTTCATTCGTACCAACCAGTTTTAATTTGTATTGACCTGCTTTTGCATAAACAGGTTCACTACTAATCGGGGCTTTTGCATCGCCTGTAAAAGGATAGTACAGAGAATTAAACCCTCTTCCAACAAAATAGTCTTGATTTTCATTCAATATAATTGGTGTAAATGAACCAATTAAACCAATGTCTTCCCCTGTTATTGCATCTTGTAACACTAAATCTAATGTTTTCATATGTGACTTCAATGAATAATTAAACGATAATTGTGGGTATGCATTTTCTGGCCAGTTTGTATCTACACCAAACACTGGATTATAAATATTTAAATAGTCGATTCCTTCATTAACTACACGGCCACCAAATGGAATTTGATAGTTTTCCGTTGGATCCTCTGTATTTGTAAATGTAATGAACCCTTCATACGTTCCTTTTTCCGCTGTTTTTGGAATCGTTAAGTTAAACTTGATGTTTTTTTGGCTAATTCCATTTAATTTAACAGAAGTCGGCCCAGTCAAAGTAACATTATTCTCTGCTGCATCTTTAGACCCTCTTAAACCAGTTTGGAATTTCACATCCACTTTAAACGTTTTTACTTTTTCACTACGATTTTTTAATGTAATTTTGCGAGAATCCGTAATATCTTGATCATTAAAACCATATGATCCGAAGCTAATGCCACCTGTTAATTCTTCGATTGATTTTTGTTTTCCATTAATGATCATTGGCGTTTGATCTACTACTTCTAATTCTACATTCGAATGAATAGCCTCATAAGCGTCAACGCGTCCACTACCCGCTTCAAATACACTATAAGCTTTTGATAAAGGATCTGCTGTATTCATTAGGATTGATTTAATATCTTCTGGTTGAAGATCTTTATTTGATTGAAGTAATAATGCTGACACACCTGCTACATAAGGTGCTGCCATTGATGTACCTGATAAGCGTGAATAGGCATATTTATAATCTTCAGGTTTTGATCCTTCAACCATTTTATCGTTTATATAAAATGGCACTGTTGATAGAATTGCCACTCCTTGAGCTGTTACTTCAGGTTTAATATCGTAGTTTACTCTAGAAGGACCTCTAGAGCTAAAATTTGCTAGTTCATCAGAAGCAGTTTGTACTTTATGATAATCTCCGAATGTTAAATCATTTTTACCTGCTTTGATAGCAGCTAAAATTAAACTGCCTTCTTCATTCGAAACAGAGAATGAAGGAATCGCATCCATTGACTCGCCTAAATATGTTTGTATTGCTCCTTCCGCTTTGTTAGCTTCATCGTTATACATTAATACGCCAATTGCACCTTTGTCTTTTGCATTTTTGATTTTGTCTATCAATCCAATCGTACCACGCTTAATAAAAGCAATTTTCCCATTTACGTCTTTTCCGTTAAAGTCAGCCGGATTAGCTAGTCCAACATCAACTAATTGATACGTCTTACCTTTTAAAGTTGTTAAATCATCTTTATAATTTCTTGCTAATTGTCTTAAAGTATAGTTTTTTCCATCTTGTACACCCGCATATTGAAAAATATCTAATGCAATGGATGATGCACCAACTGTCAACGCCAATGCTGCAGTTCCAGGTGAACCAAGCGTGTACATTTTATCTCCACTATTCCCCGCAGAAACGACTGTTGTAACGCCACTTAAAACTGCATTATTAACTGCAATTGAAGTAACGTATAATGGATCATTAATTGATGCCCCAAGTGACATATTAATGACATCCATACCGTCCTGTAATGCTTGATCTATTCCCGCAATAATCGCTTCAGTTGTTCCGCTTCCATAAGAACCAAGGACACGATATGCATATAATTCAGCTTCAGGTGCTGCACCTAATGTCTTATATTCACTATCTGATACACCACGCCCACCGATAATTCCCGCAACATGTGTACCATGTTCAGTATAGAATGTACTACCATTACTTATTTCTGGCTTCCCAGATTTTTTCCAATCAGCGTAAGTCGTTTCCATTGGATCATTATCTATATCAACGAAATCATATCCACCTTTATAAGCATCCTTTAAGTCTGGGTGGTTATAATCCATTCCGGTATCCAAAATCCCTACTTTAATTCCTTTTCCAGTAAATCCTTCTGCATGTAAACGATCCAACGCATCATATGGAGTATAGTTTGCAACATTGGCCTCATCAGCTTTAAGTTGTTCATTTTCCTTTGGTGGATCAATTGTAAATGTCTGGTTACTCCAAACTTTTTTAACTGCTTCTGATTTTAATAGACTCTTTATTTGGTTTGCTGGTAGAGTCATAGAGACACCATTAAATGCATGTCTATATGAACGATTTATTTTATAATCTACTTTTTTACTTTTGTTTTCTGTTAAAATTTGATTAACATCTTCCATAAAAGTAGCATGGTCTTGATCAATTAATTTTTCTGCATCAGATATTGATAATGTTTTACCTTCTATACTCGCTTCAATTTGAGCGACTTTAACAGGTTTATTTACAAATTCAATAATGACACTTGTTTCTTTTGATGAATCTAAGTTAATATCAGTAGAAATTTTTGGCCCAGATTCTTCGCTTGTTTTTAGCTGTTTAAGGGCTGCTCTTTGCTCAGAAGTTAAATTTGCTAAAATATCTTCAACATTTCTAGGAGTTGCGGCTTTTGATACGTTCGTAACTTCTCCTAAGGAACCTAGAACAAAGCTGGATGTTAACGCTAAAACACAAAAACTTTTCAATACTTTACTTTTCTTTCTCTTTTTCCCCCATTTGTTTACCTTCTCTCAATCTATTTTTCTAGTCAAAACAGTATTATCTTTAGAAAACCTGTCTTGACCTGATTTTTAAAAAATCAGAATTTTATTGATTCATTTATCCGACAATAATATTCATAATTTTTACTTAATTTTATATTTCCGATAGATTATTGTAAAATACATAATTATTAACCATCGTTAACTACAAGTTAATTTACAAATAAATTTTATTCTTTAGGCAAGCTCCCTCTACTCTTAACCATCCTTTAGAGAAATACAAATAAAAAAACTTCTCCCATAAATGATTGGGAGAAGTTGATAAGAGTATTTATTTTTCTACTCCAAATTATCTAAGTCTAAATAGACTAAAATACTTTCCAAAGTTGCACCCGTAGTCCTTGGTTTTGGATTTTCTTGAACCGGCGAAACTATTTTTCTAGGACTCTTTACATAATAGTTAGTTTTTCTTTTATTTAATCCTAATTGTTTTAAAATACTTTTCAAAGTTGAACACTTGTATATAGTCTTTGGTTTCGGTTCATTTGGAATTTGTTGATCTTTTACATAAACTACTTTAGGGAAATTGAAAACAGCTTTTGCTTTTCCCTTTCTTTTCCTTCTTTTAATCATTTAATCCTAATTGAGTTAAGATACTTTCCAAAGTCGCACCCTTAAAAGTCGTTTTTGGCTTTGGAGCGTTAATTACTGTTGGATTTTGCATTTTAAAGTTCTTTTCTACGAAAGCAATATCCTTTGCATCGACAGTACCATCATAATTAATGTCTGCACTGCGTTTATTTGTTCCCCAGTATGTTTGAATCGCAAGTGCATCCATTATGTCAATCACATTATCTTTATTTACATCCCCAGCAACTGCTGTATCAACAGTTTCTGTGCCTAACGTTTTAAGAATTCCATACATGTTGCCATCCATTGTACTAAAAGCATTCGTAAATTTATTGTACGTTGTAAAGTGTCCAGGAATATCTTGAACAAACGTCAAATCATCACGAGTCAGTGGTAAACCATTTACTAAAAATTGTCCGTTTTTAGCCACTGTACCTGTATATGTTTTTCCAGTACGATCTTGGACTGTTAAAATCCCACCAGCTTTTGAATAGTCTTTAGATAAATCAGTACCACCGTTCTTTAAAAAGGCTTCCGCACGGACTACACCTTTTACAGCAGAGAAGTCTTGGAAAATAACGATTGGTGCAATATACGTAAAAGGATTTGTTACAACATTATCAACACTTGTGATTGTTGTATTCACAAATTCGAAGCTAGACCAACTCTTAATATTATGATTATCTTGAATCTTAATCGTTACATCGACCATTGGAACATCACCAGTTACTTCTTTTGAACCATCAAATGTAACATTAACATCAGATTTTACTTTTGTACCGGTAAGAGCTGTCGTTGTTGTATTTAACTGTCCACCTAAAGCTTGTGCTGCAGGATTTATTTTAATGCTTTCAATAGTTGTATCTAATGTATCTGTAGTGAAATTGTAATTTGCTTGTTTTATTTTGTTCACGTTGTTTGCACTAAGTGTAATTGTAAGCGTGTCTCCAGCATGTGTGTTAACACGGTTTAATCGTGTTTTAACATTCGGTTGACCGTAAACATATGGCGTCGTGTCTTTTACAAAGAAGTATTGTTTTTGACCATAAGTGTTACTTGCTTGGTCACCACCGATAAACCAAATGTTGAATGCTGGATCAGCTGGATTCATTAGAATTTCATCTTTTGCATTTCCGTTTGCATCTAAATCAACTGTATCCGTTAAAAACATACCGCCATAAGCAGCTGCAATTGTATTTTTAGATTGATTAACATTGAAACCAGCAGACTTCATTGTATCGATTGTTGCGTCGTGAATGGTAGCAGTAAATGGAAGTGTTTTTTGACCTTCTTTGTATTCAACAAAAGGATTATCTGCTTTTTCTCCATCTACATGCACATCAAAATTAGTAGGCATTGTATTGTCAATGAATAAATCTTGAGAAATGACAGATGTTTCACCAGCATCGTTATAACCAACAAGTTTAAGCTTATAACGACCTTCTTTTGGTAATACCGCCTTATCTCTAATCATAGTATGACTCTCATTCGTAAACGGGTAATAGTATCCCATGAATGGTACAAATGTGTATTGTTGATTTTCGTTATAATTCATACCATCAAACCAATTTGTAATTCCTAAGTCTTTTCCGGAAGCTGCATCAGTAAGTACTACATCGATCGATTTCATATGAGATTTCAACGAGAATGATGCTGTTAAATAAGGACTCGTTAATGGGCTACCTATATTGTTTCGATCATTCGATAGTGATTGGCGAGAAAGAGTAAAGTCCTTAAATCCTTTTTCGACATAATGTGCACCGAATGGGACTCGGTATGTCTCAGATTTGTCATTGTGATTCGTATAAATAACATATCCTTCGTAGATACCTTTTTCTGCTGAATCTGGAATCGAAATTGTTACATTTTTAGTCACTTTACTTTGCGCGTTTATTTTAATCGATTTGTCTGTTACAACTGTTACGCCATTCTTTTCTGCGTCATTTGAGCCTCTTACATTTGTTTGGAATACAACACTTACATCGAATGTTTTAGATTTATCACTATGGTTTTCAAACGTTACAGAACGAGATTCAGTTGCATCTAAACCAGTAGAATATACATTACCAAAGCTAAGTGCCCCAGTTATTTCTTTGATTTGTTTTTCTCTTCCATTAACAATCATTGGTGTTTTATCTTTCACCTTAATTTCAATAGAAGAATGAATTGCTTGGTAAGGATCCAAACGTCCTGCACCTTGTTCGAATACGCTATACGTTTTGCTTAATGGGTCTGCTGTATTCATTAAGATTGCTTTTACATCTTCTGGTTGTAGATTTGGTTGTGCTTGTAGTAATAATGCTGCAACTCCTGACGTGAATGGAGTTGCCATTGATGTTCCAGACATACGATCATATGCATATTTAAAGTCAGCTGGATTTGCTGGATTATGAATAAATCCTGGAACAGTTGATAATACACTTACACCTGGTGCAGTAACTTCAGGTTTAATATCATAGTTCATGCGAGAAGGTCCTCGAGAACTGAAAGCTGCTAATTCGTCACCTTTTGTTGTAATTGCTCCTAAGTCGCTGAATGTAAATTCTGTTTTGCCATTTGCTATTTGTTGTTTTAGTGCTAGTCCATCTGCCATGGTTAGATTAAATGAAGGAATAAAGTCTACACCTTCAGCTAAATAAAATGGCATGTACCCATCTACGTTATTATAGATAAGGATAGCAGCAGCTCCTTTTAATTTTGCTTGTAAAATTTTATCGTTAATATCAGTCGTTCCGCGTTGTACAAGGACTAATTTACCGGTTACATCTGATTTATAGTCGGTTGCTTGGCCAACCCCTTCGATATTCACAATTTGATAAGTCTTACTGATTAGAGAAGAAATATCGTCTGAATATCCTTTCGCCAATAAACGCATATCAGACTCTAAATTGTCATTATGACCTTTCATTGTCGGGAAATTCATTGGCACATCACTTGCACCTACTGTAAGCGCTAAAGCGGCAGCACCTGGGAATCCTAACGTATACATTTTATCTCCTGAATTGCCAGCAGCAACAACTGCAGTTACACCGTTTAATACCGCATTATTAATTGCAATACTTTCAGCAGCCATCGGATCATTATAGTTAGCGCCTAGTGATAGGTTCATAACATCCATACCATCTGCCACAGCTTTGTCAATTGCTGCGATAATTCCTTCAGCTTGACCACTACCTCCTGGACCAAGCACACGATATACATAAAGCTCAGAATCAGGAGCGATACCAGTAGTTGCATAATCACTATCTGCTGTTCCTTGACCTGCAATCGTCCCCGATACATGTGTTCCGTGTTCTGTCACGTAACTTGCTGCTCCGTTAACTCCTCCTGGTTTACCAGCTTTTACCCAATCCTCATATGTTGTTTCCATTGGGTCGTTATCATTATTTATAAAATCGTATCCGCCTTTAAAGGCAGCTTTTAAATCTGGATGGTTGTAGTCAATACCTGTATCAAGTACAGCGACTTTTATTCCTTTACCTGTGAAACCCTCTTTGTGCAATTCGTTTATTTTAAGGAAGGATCGTTCTGCCGCCATCCCTTGTCCTTTTGCTTCAGTAGAAGTAGTTTCTTGTACAGGTTCATCTAACTTTACAGTTGTGTCACTATAAATTGCTTTAACTGCTGTTGATTTCACTAACTCTGGTATTTTGTTTGCCGGAACTTGTAATGCTACTCCGTTGAATGCGTTTTTATATTGACGTTTTACTTTGTAGGAACCTTTTGCATCATCTTTAAACGTTGACTTTAAAACTTTTTTGAAAGTTGCATGATCACTTTCTACATTGTTTTTGGCTTTTTCAGCAGATAAACTTTGACCATCTACAGCTGCTTCAAGAACAGCAACTTTTTGTGGTTTATTTTTAAACTCTACGATTACTGATACAGTTTTTGAACTGTAAAGGTCTATATCTTCTGATAATTGAAGACCCGTTCCGTTGAACTTATCTAGATTCTTAATCGCTTCACGTTGTTCTGGCGTTAGATTCAAGATTTTTTTAGGATTAATGTTTACATCGGTATTCGCATTAAATTGTGGATTGTCAAGTGGATCTGTACTAAATGGACTTTGAGCTAATACGTTATAAACTTGTCCTTGCGATAATGCAACCCCAACAACCAGAGCCCCAGAAAGAAATTTGCCAAACTTTTTTCTCTTCATATTGCATCTCCTCAACCTTTTTTCTGGGCAAAACATAATTCTACTTTTTGTAAAAAAAGATTTTGCCTACTTTTGATAAAAATCAGAATTTTACCATCTAGTTATTTCGACAATAATATTCATAATTTTTATTTAATTTTATCTTTTCTAAATATTAGTGTAAAATACATAATAGTTATCCATCATTAACTATCGGTTAATATAAGGAGGGAATGCTTTCTATGCATTTTGAACAACTACTTTACATTGCAGAAATAGGAAAACAAGGTTCAATCACAACTGCTGCAGAAAAACTTTGTGTTTCCCCACCAGCTATTAGCAAATCCATTTCCAACTTGGAAAAAGAACTCGGCATTCAAATTTTTACACGATCAAAAAAAGGGATGGTCCCTACACACCAAGGGAAGGCAGTAATCAAGAAAGCATTTGAAGTCATTTTAAAAGTTGATGAATTTAGGGAAGAAGCGAAATTACAAGCACTAGTTAAAACAGAACTAAAAATATCCTGTGTACCAGGGTTGACCTATTGTGCTTTTGACGCTTTAGTCAAACTTCAAACTGATTTTCCTGAAGTGATTGTCGAAATCCAAGAAAAGGAAACATTTCAAGTATTGAGAGATATAAAGAATGGCAAATGTGATATCGGATTACTTATGGCAAATAAAACAGATATACAAAGTGAATTTGATATAGCGAATGAAACATTGGCTTTAGGAAGGCCTTGTATTTGTGTAGGAAAGAATTCTAAATTTGCATTCTATGAGTTTGTAACACCAGAGGATTTACAAAAAGAATGTTTTGTTACAAATATCGGGGAATTTACAAGGAACATAATGAATACCTATTTTTCTAAGAATCAAGTATTAATCCGGACTAACAATATAGAAATCATTAAAAAAGCAATTAAAGAAGGGGTTGGAATTACATTTGCCTATAAAGAAATGCTAACTAAAGATGTCGATGTGCAAAACGGAGAAATCATCATTATACCTTTAAAGAATTGTGAACTGCTTGAAAAACCGGTTAGCTATATTTACGCAAATGATAAACAGCTTACTTCTCCTGCTCGAACATTTTTGAATTATGTACAAGATTTTTGGATTGAATAGAATGTCTGTCGCTAAACTAGATAGGGGAATTTAATTTTACTACTCATGAACCACTCCCATCACTTAGCTAAAGCTTTTAGCCAATTTGACTATTCCAGCTGTATTATAAAATGGGCAGAAAAAAATACAAACCTTTTTGATACATTTAGTTTTCTCGATCTATATGGTTGTGATAGACCTTTCTTTCAAAACTCTAAAGTCTTAAACTTTCTTCCATTTAAAGCTATGCTAAAAAATAATAATGACATAAAGGTTAAATAACCATGGATCTTTTATGAGTCATGGTTATTTTAACACTTCATATTTGTGGTTATGCAAACAACGAACTACCATCTTGTAAAATTTGGTATATTTCTTTCAAACTTTCTATCACATACTACTATTAAAAAGGAGGTTTAATGTGAAAGAAACCATTATTTTTCTCGTTCTATTTTCGTTAACTTTTTTAGTTGTGTATCAACTCAATTTAATTACAGGTTTTCCAAATAAATACGTATTTCTTTCGATTAATTTAGGATGGATTGGCTTAGTCAATATTGATTTTATTTTAATCGTTTTTCTGATTTTTTATTTTGCAGTAAGTATATTGAGACTACGAAAATGAAAATTTTTTTTGAAGATTAATCGTAATCAACAATAGGATCGGAATGATAATCTGCAATGGTACATGTACATATTTAGGGATAATCTCAAAGCCAATCTTTTCATGTTCGAAATATGAACCCGTTCCAAAATATGAAAAAAATAAAATGATTATACCAATAAAAAACGTGATTAGTTGATGGTGCTGAAGATGAAACAGTTCGACTGTTCCTGAAACGGCTCCAAAAAAGAACACAGAAATTTTAATGAACCCAAGAATAACAAACGAAATCACCGCTAGAGATTCTAATCTTGTAAAAAAATCCCCTATATTAATTAACGAAACACTTGAGAGTACTGGAAAATTAGAAGCTTCAATTAAATCAACCCCTAGGTTACCAAGGTGGATAATCGATGAAGTGGCTAAGAATATTCCAGCGGTTACAATCGCGAATGAGCCTACTTTTGTTGACTTATGTGGTCGATCAAAATGGTGCATCAATAGCAGAAACACAACGACTTCACCGAAAGGTAACGAAATCGTTGTCGGGAAAACGGTGTGAAGTACTGGGCTCCAACCATTCTCAAGTACTGGTCTTAGTCGGTCAAGCGAAAAGAATCCTGCGATAAGCTGACAGAACAACAATAAAGTGATAATCGCTGAAGTAAACAAAAAGCAAATCCAAACTGTTCTCGCAAAAGTTGTAAAGCCTTTAATAACAGTGTAAATCAAAAGAAACATCATTAAGATTGTGATTGTGAAGATTGTTGTCATTTCCAAAGCAACCGTACTGATTACTTCAGAGAAATCTCTTAGAACACGAGCCGCGATATAGATACAATAGATGATATAGATCAGACCGACAAATCCACCTAAGTATTTTCCCCAAGCGATTTGCAAAAATTTAATTAATGAACTTGATGGGTCATTGTGATAGATCGCCATATAGATGCGATACAATAGTAATCCACATAATAAGCTAATCAAGATTGCAATCCAAGAATCCTGTTTTGCGGATTTCGCCGGTTCTAAAAACCCCGCGGTGCCGATTAAGAATATTGTCATTAAACTAAACAATTGTTCACTATTAAATTTCATCTTCTTCATAAATTCACCTTGCTTACTCTTTATTAAACAGAGGACTTGCAAGCATACCCTTTCGTCGAATAAATACTTTAGCCTTTACTTCAATATCTGCTTTCGCAAACAGGTCTCTCCACTTATTTTCAACTTTCTTCCATTGTTGCGGATTGTTGATATGAAGCCTATTACCAAAGCCAAATACATCACTTTTATAGTTTTGAGCAGTTAAGATTCCATCACGCATTTGAGCTTCAACAACTTTTCCTGCCTTCTTTTGAATGTTATTTATTTCTTTGAAACTTTCTAAATTACTAGAACAGCCCGTTTCATCTAAAACTGCAAGAAAAGAATTATCGATACGAATAAATGCCTTGTTATTATTTACTTTTACATCTGTTTTAAGTTTCTGCTCTGTTATGCGCAAAGAAATGTATTGATTATGGCCACATGGAACTGCGAGATTTGTTTCTTCTAATTGTTTACGAATCATGAGTAGCGCCCGTGTTTGTTTACCGGATAACCATCCTACAAGTTTACCTTGTCTAAACAAAGCCACTTCATCAATTAATGTTTGAGTAGGCTTTATCGACTCGACATTCTTCAACTCCCCCTTTTCTTGCCGCTCATCAATCAAACTTACACCGCTGATCGCAATATCGGAACCAGTACTGCGTAAATTTTCGCCCAGCTGCAAGATATTAGGATTCACTGATTCCCCAAGAGAAGTTAGATTATTTTTCATTTTTGAAGCCATCTCCATTGATGAAACCTGATCGACAGGTGTAACAGTTCCTAATATTTTTTCCGCAGTTGTATTTTTTGCAACAATGACAGACATGATATTTGAAATTCTCGGCTCCCTTAGAATTGCATCCACAAATTCATTTAACCCATGCTTCGCTGCTTCCTCTCCAACTACTGCAAGTGTGACATGGGAATAGTCCATGATTTTAGTCACTTTTTTATTGGCATTCCTAGCTGCTTCTGAAAGTGTTTTTCCTGTACTTGAATAGATATTGGTTGGAGAGGCTTCCCCTTTACCACCTTCTTGACCTGCTAATTCTTTCGGATTGATAATTTGCATCGTGATTTTATAATTTGAATCTTTCGTCCAATCAACCCCTAATCCCATAACAAATGATTTTTTATTTAATTCTGTATAGTCACTACATCCGCTTACTAATGATAGGAAGCAAAACAAAATTATTGTCAGTTTAAGAATTCGAATCATTTTATTCACCTGGTTTGTTGTTTTTTTGTCTTTTTGCTCTTGATACTTGTGGAATTCGAGATTCTATAATGGTTTTCATATATTTTCTAGGCAAGCGAATGAAAAGATCTTCCTGATCTTTTAGAGAGAAAGGTGAAACTGGTGTTAAATAAGGAACATTAAATGATTCAATATCATTTAAGTGAATGAGCCAAAATAAAAACATTAACGCTATTCCATACAATCCACCTATTCCTGCACTTAAAATAAATAAATACCTAAGTAGTCGCGCAGAATTAGCTATGCTGTAGTAAGGAATGGCAAAACTTGAGATACCTGATATCGCGACTATAATAATCATAGCTGTTGAGATAAATCCTGCTTGTACTACTGCTTGCCCTATCATAAGTGCGCCTACGATCGCAACAGTAGTTGCTAAAACACGAGGGCTTCGGATACTCGCTTCTCTTATTAATTCAAATGCAATCTCCATCATTAAAAGTTCTACAATTGCAGGAAAAGGAACACTCTCTCTCTGTGCTGCTAAACTAACAAGTAAAGGTGTTGGAATCATTGGTGTATGGTGCGTGATTAAAGCTAGGAAAATAGCAGATAGTAAAATCGTGTTTAGAAAAGCACCAAAACGTAATAAACGAATAAAATTACCCACGATATAGCGTTGGTAATAATCATCAGGTGATTGAAAAAACATAGGAAGAGTGGCAGGCAAAACCAATCCAATCGGACTCCCATCTACTAAAATCCCAATCCGACCTTCTAATAAATTGGCTGCTACCACATCCGGTCGTTCCGTGTCCAGTACGGTAGGAAATGGGCTAAGCGAGTTTGACTCAATTAGTGTTTCGATATAGATTGACTCAAGTACACCATTTACTTTTATGTTCTCTATTTTTTGTTTAACTGAATCTAATATAGTATGATCCACTTTATCTTCAATATAGGTAAGTACAATATTAGTATTAGTTGCATCTCCTACTTGTTTCATTTCCATTTTAAAAAGCGGGTTTCTAATTCTATAACGGAGTAATGACATATTCGTTGCAATTGATTCAGTAAAGCTGTCTTTTGGACCACGAATAATTGTTTGACCTGTTGACTCTTGTACTGAACGAAACTGTCCACTCTTTGTATCAACTAAAAGAACCTTTTCAATACGATCAACAAAAACAACTGTGTCTCCACCTAGAATCGCTGTCATGATTTTGTTCCAATTTGCTTCTGGAATTATTTGTGATACCTCAAACGTATTATCTTTTAGGTCATTCCAAAACGATAAATAATGTAGTTCATCAATTTTTTTATGACTCCATTTTGTTAATATTGGATTAACAATATGTAAGCTAATTAAGTCCGTATTCGAAATACCTTGCAAATGAATTATCGCTAATTTCCGTTTGGACGGTTCACCGACTTCGATTTCGCGAATAATTAAATCTGCACAATACTTCAACTCATTTTTTATTTGTTTTAAATTTGTATTTAAATCCGATGACAATTTAAACTGAGCTTTTTGATGTCTTGACTGTCTTTTGATCATTTAAGTGCTCACCATTATTTTCTATTGTTTAATAAGCAATTTTATCCAATTAAAGCTCTACGTATAACAATAATACTGATAAAAAAAGTTGGCATTTAACAATAGTCATGTAATGGTCCCCTGCATGTTAGGTGATTGCTTAAATAAAGAGTAAAAGAGAAGAGTAAGGAGTAGTCTTATCCCCGTTAAGTAGACGATATAAAAAACGACTAAACCGCTGTTATCCTGTATTTTCAGGTGTAACGGTTTAGTCGTTTTTATGAGCGAATATAATATCGATTAGCAATCACTAATGCGTTTCTGTATTTTTTAATAGCAGAAATCTTTCAACATATTGAGAATTCATGCTTTACACAAATGACTTATTCTTCATTTCTAGTAAATTGAAGAGCAAACTGGAAAGTGTAAAAATATTTTATTAAATCTTCTAAATCATTTTTAGCTTTCTCCAATATGACTTCATCTTTATATTCCGAGAATCTTGTGATATATCGATCTAATGTATCGTTTAGCTCGATCATATAATCAGAATTTTTAAGTTTCGCATTCATACGAATTAAGTCTTTTGCAAAAGCTTCACTTAATAATTGAATAGAAGGGATTTCAATTTCTTTTTTGATCGAAACAATTTTTGGCGTATAATCCATTCTGTATGCTTGACCTGGTATTTGCTCCCAAAATTGTTCCCATTCATCGAGCAATCCTGCCTTATAAAGAATCAACTTTAAATATCCACATAACCATGCAGTACAACTCGTATTTCTATTATTACAGCCCTTGCCTTCTTCTAACTCATCGCAAAACTTACAACAAGACCCACCCATTTCAATACAAACCTTACAGATTGATGAAATACCAACGCCATTTAAATACTGATGTCCAAATTGAATCAGTTCTTCTCTTGTCATGAGACGTTCATTTTCATACGTATCCATCACTTTAAGTCCTTTCATTTTTTACTAAAAGAAAGTGTCTTGGCTCTTAGAAAACACTTATATATTGACCTTAGAACAAAATCTAATACGATTATCAACGGTCTAAAAGTCTTGCTATTGTCTTGTCATTTTTCGGTTACCGACTCATTTATTTCTCACACATACTTCTTACATTCTAATATTAGGTTTCTCCCTCTTTATGCACATCACTTTTTGCTTGTATATAAAATTCTACTAATGTGTCAAACCCTTTACGAAATTGCGGATCTTGATAGAACTTGTCGACAAATCCTTCTTCCGATAAACCGATCATCTTTTGTACGATCTCTTTTACACTCTCAGCTGCTCGTTTTTGTATTTCATATTTTAATTTCAAAGGCATACATCAACGCTCCGTTTTTATTGTAGTTCATCTTGCATCTTTTATGAGTTACCACTCATATTACCTTGACTTACGTATGTCATATTAATGCAGTATATCTTTATCTATGAATAACTAATTATTCTTCATTAAATTTATCTAACATACTAATCGTATCAACTAAGTGATTATTAAAAATTTGGCGTGCAACTACTAATAACTCAGAAATAATCGGATCCCTCAGGTAATAAGTAACTTTATTCCCTTCTTTTATGCCATATACAATATTTTTATTTCGTAAAATTGCTAGTTGTTGCGATACAGCCGATCCTTCACTTCCGATTAAATTTTGTAGTTCATTTACATTCCTCTCACCTTCACTAAGGATTTCAAGAATTCGAATTCGAAGTGGGTGGCCGAGTGCTTTAAAAAAATCTGCTTTAAATTGTTGTAGTTCTAAATTCAATTGTGTTCCTCCAAACTTATCTATTTGGTCCATATCCTAATTTCAAACTATTTATCATTTTAATTATACCTATAAAGAGTGTTTTTTTAAAATTTATGATAATTACTCAAAAGAGTTTGTTCTATTTAGATCTACTACTTCATTTTTTTGCTCTTTTAGATTTGGACTAGATAAGCTGGAACACTCTAAAAACGCAAAATGCTTACAGCCTAAACACTTATAATAATTTATATTTAATAATGCATATGAAATGGCCTCACCTGAATGTTCAAAAATATTTTGTTTACCAATCGTATCATACAGTTTTGTACGAATTAGTAACTCTTTTGGTTGAGTTTGAAGACCAGTTAGTAACACAAAAATGCCATTGTCCCTGAGATAATTTACGATATTGGCTAACTTAGCTTCACCTGTTGTATCAATAAAGGGAACCTTACCAAATCTTAAAATTAAAAACTTTGGTTTGTTATCTGATAACTTTAAAATTGTTTTTTCAAATAGATTAGCAGTTCCAAAGAAAATTGACCCTTCAATTGTGACAATACTAATTTGAGGACAATCGTGATCATCATTAACCATATTTGGCATCAATTTTTGATTTTGACGGGTACGATCAGGTAATACTTTTCTAACGATATGAAGTTCTGACATTCTTTTGACAAATAAAATAACTGCAACGATTAGGCCAACCTCAACAGCCGTTGTTAAATTTAGAAAAACAGTTAGTAAAAAAGTTAAGATTAAAATAATCGAGTCACTGGATTTCGTTTTTAAAATATGAATAAACTCATTTCTTTCACTCATGTTCCATGCTACAAGCATTAAAATTGGGGCCATACTTGCTAAAGGAATTTGTGATGCTAATGGTGCAAACATTAATAAAATCATTAAGACGATTACACCATGGATTATTCCCGAGATAGGTGAAATAGCTCCACTCTTTATATTAGTAGCAGTCCTAGCTATTGCACCCGTAGCGGGAATTCCTCCGAAAAAAGGAATAACCATATTAGCAATCCCCTGTCCCATTAACTCTTTATTACTATTGTGTCTACTTCCTGACATACTATCGGCAACTACTGCAGACAATAGTGATTCAATCCCACCAAGCATCGCAATGACAAACGCTGGCCCAATAAGTGTATGGATTTTTTCAAAATTCAGCTCTAATAACTGAAATGCTGGCAACCTACTTGGAATAGCGCCAAATGTGGACTTAATTGTTGGTACTTCCCCTTTAAATAAGAAATAAGCAATTAAACTAGATAAAACCAGACCAATTAATGCTCCAGGGACTTTTGGAAATAGTTTACTAACGATAATAACTGAAATTAAACAGATGATCGCCGTTATGACACTGTAAGTATTTGTTGTAGAAATATGCAGTCCAATTTCTCTCATATTTGAGATGAAATCATCATGCTTGGTAATATTTTGAAGTCCTAAAAAATTACCAATTTGTCCAGTAAAGATAATAACTGCAATCCCTGCTGTAAATCCAATCGTAACAGGACGAGGTATAAATTGTATTAAAAAACCCAATTTGAAGATCCCCATTAATGTGAGAATTACACCTGCTAAAAAGCCTGCAATAAGTAAATTTTCATAACCATAATGAATTACAATTGATAAAAGTATAGGTATAAATGCACCTGTTGGGCCTCCTATTTGAAACTTTGATCCTCCGAAAATAGAGATTAATATCCCTGCAATAATCGTTGTATAAATACCGTATTCTGGTTTTACTCCTGAACTAATCGCAAATGCCATTCCTAAAGGAATTGCAATAATTCCTACGATTATTCCTGAAATTAAATCCTTTCTAAAAGATACTCTATTATAATTTTCAAATCTCCCTCTCCACTTCACTTTTTCGCACCTTCTAGTATATTTGATTATTTGAATATACAAATATTCAATATAATCATAATAACAGTTCTCTTTCTCGTCAAATAAAACTTTTTAATTAGGCATTGTAACTATTTCCCAATTTCCAATGCTACAAAACGAACAAAAAAAAGAACCTCTTCGAAAAAAGGTCCTCTACAATCGTGATTGGAATAAATCTATATTTTTTTTACAAATTCAGATTTTAATTTCATTGCTCCAAATCCTTCAATTTTGCAATCTATATCGTGATCGCCTTCAACAAGACGGATACTTTTTACTTTTGTACCAATTTTAACAACAAGAGAAGATCCTTTTACTTTAAGATCTTTGATGACAGTCACTGAATCACCATCATTTAGAATGTTTCCATTCGCATCTTTTACAACTTTCTTATCTTCCATTTCAGCTTCTTTATCCTGTGTCCATTCATAGCCACATTCAGGACAAACAAATAAATTACCATCATGATAAGTATATTCTGAATTACATTTTGGACAATTTGGTAGATCAGTCATACTTTATTTCCTCCTTAGATATTGCATTGAATCTATGTTTTTGATAAGAATTTTTCTCTTTTACAAACTTTAAAAGAAATTCTTCACCCATTATACTGTCATAGTTTAAACAACCTGGCAACATTTATTTGTGTAAATTTGAATATTTGAATATACTTTTTTTTGAAATTGAAAAAATTAACATTGCTCAATTTAACCACATTGGAAAAGGTATTATTGTTGCAGATTTGACTACTTGTATAAAAGCTATGATTTATATGCAATAACCTATTGTCCATTTTTCCGCTAAAAAAATGTTCAGATCGCCCTATCTAATTTTTCTCAGGGAAAGTAATAACTTAAAACCTCAAAAGAACCACCTATATGATGTGGTCCTAAATATACTTCTAATGTTTTTTATTCCTAAAATTGGTCTTTTGAAATAGATACATTGCTTCTCGCATGTCAGGATCTTTCGTTAAGTAGTTTCGTATAATTGAACAATTAGACTCTCTCTTACTTCAAGCATTATTTCTCGACCGCTGACAGGTTTAACGACTACCTCTCAATCTAAAAACTAAGGTCTTCTCCATTAGTTGCTATGACTTTCTTGTACCAATCAAAAGATTTTTTCTTTGTTCTTTTTAATGTTCCATTTCCTTCGTCGTCCATATCTACATAAATAAAACCATACCGTTTTTTCATCTCTCCAGTTCCTGCTGAAACTAAATCAATGCAACCCCATGGTGTATAGCCTATTAAATCGACACCGTCTAGGGTAACTGCCTTTTTCATTTCTGCTATATGATCTCGGAAATATCGGATGCGATAATCATCCTCCACATATCCATTTTCATTTGGTTTATCCATGGTTCCTATTCCGTTTTCAACGATAAAGAGTGGTTTTTGGTATCGGTCATAAAGTTCAGATAAGGTGTATCTTAAACCAACGGGGTCAATTGCCCAGCCCCACTCCGTATTTTCTAGGTAAGGATTTACATCCCCCATTTGTCCACCAGTATCGGTATTCTGTACGATTTCAGTATGGTATACACTACTTCGGTAAAAACTAAATGATAGAAAATCTGAAGGGTACGCTTTAATTATTTTGTCATCCTCTGGTTCTTTTTTTATGGTTACTCCCAATTTTTCAAAAAAGTGGTCAGCGTATGATGGATAATATCCCCTCATCATAATATCAGAATAGATCAAAGCTCCTCTTCGATAATCCAACGCTCCAAAAACATTTTCTGGCTTACAATCTTTCGGATAAATGCAGCTTAATGCAATCATACAGCCAATCTTTGCATCTGGAATAATCTCGTGACAAAGTTTATTGGCAAGAGCACTCGCAACAAACATATGATGCTTAGCTTGATAGCGCGCTTGCGCGGTAGCTTCCCTCGTTCCCATAAAGGCATATCCATTTAATACATTAATTTCATTAATGGTAATCCAATATTTAACTAAATCTTTATATCTAGTAAACACTTCTTTGCACATACGTAAAAAACAATCTATCGTCTGACGATCGCTCCAACCATTAAAATGATGAGCCAAATAAGCAGGAGTTTCAAAATGATATAGCGTGACTAATGGTTCGATATTATATTTTTTGCACTCTTTAAAAACATCCTCGTAAAATTTTAATCCTTCCTCATTCGGTTGTTCCCCTTCAATACCACCTTTTGGGAAAATACGGGACCAACTAAGAGATAACCGGAAACACTTAAAACCCATTTCTCCAAAAAGGCCAATATCTTCTTTGTAATGGCGGTAAAAATCAACTGCTTTATGGCCTGGATAATAAACATTTTCATCAATATAGCCTGTTGCGCCTTCTGGTATAGTATCAATTTTGGGGTCCCCAGTAGGACGTCTGTTTACCATTGTTTTTGTTCCATCTTTTAACTTGATTGTAATTTTTCTTGGGCGGTCTGCCGAACCATTTGTTATGAAGTCGCTTGTTGCAAGCCCTCTCCCGCCTTCATTGTATCCACCTTCATATTGGTTTGCAGCAGTGGCTCCACCCCATAAAAAATTTTCTGGGAATGTTTTTTTCATTAAAATTCATTTCCTTCCTATAGGCAAATCGGATTAATTAGTATAATCTACACACTTTATTTTTCTTTAAATACGTATTTCTCACCTTAATATCATTACAAGAACTATTATGCGAAATTTATTTTTAATAAAAAAAGCCCAAAAATAGTTGGGCAATTCTAGAGGAGCGTTTTGTTTTATGCCTTTTTGATCAGTTTATGTAACTCAATAATTTCTCTAGCCATATCTTTAAGAGTCATTGAGTTCATCAAATGGTCTTGTGCATGAACCATAATAAGGGGAAAATTGACGTTTTCTCCACCAGCTTCCCTTTGGATTAAGTCAGTTTGAACATGATGTGCTTCATTAAAGGCAGAATCTGCTTCGGTTAGTTTTTCTTCTGCTTCATCAAAATTGCCTTCTTTCGCTTTCTGCATCGCTTCCATCGCCAAGCTTTTTGCATTACCTGAATGTAGTATTAATTGAAATGCAAGATTGTAAAGTTCTTCTTTAGTCATGATTAACAGCCTTTCAAATGATTTACTAGGAAGGGAACATTCCCTTCTCCGTCCAATTCTGAATCGTAATCCAGAAGTTTTTAAACATCTTATCAAAGATCATTTTTCCAATTCCATTAGCAAACGATTGATCTTTATTGTCACATTATTTGTAAGAGAGAGGCTTTAGTCAAACTAATGCCCAGCTCAGTTTATGACGCGATTATATTTTTCTTTTTTCCCGCATTCATCGCATCTTCTTCTCTCTTCTTCGCTTTATCATATATTCTGAAGAATGGAGTATAAATTACGAATGAAATAACAATATTAACTAAATTCATGATTGCTCCTGAAATATGACCGCCAGAAGCAAGATATCCTGAAATAATTGGCGGCATTGTCCAAGGTACTGCAATTCCTGTAGGTTTTGCGACCAATCCTAAATCCATACCAACAAAAGTTACAATAACGGTAACGATTGAAGTAAGGACGAATGGGATAATCATGATCGGATTTAACACGATTGGCAAACCAAAGATTAGTGGCTCGTTAATATTAAAGATACCAGGGGCAAGTGCTAAACGACCAAGACTTTTCATTTGTTGTGATTTAGCAAACAATACCATTGAAAGAACTAAACCAAATGTTACACCCGTTCCACCGATGTGGACGAAGTTATCCCAGAATTGTTGTGTAACAATGTGTGGTAGAGTTTGACCAGCCTGGTATGCTGTCATATTGTCACCCATAGCACCAAACCAAATTGGTTCCATTACACTTTTAACGATATTTGTACCATGTAATCCAGTAGCCCATAGTAAAGTTACGAATAATTCAGCAACAATGGATCCTCCTAGTGTAAGACCTACCAATTTAAGCGGGTCACCTAAAAGGGTCGTAACTAAACCGTTGATACTTTCATAAGGAGTCAACTCAACAAGTAAACGTATTACCCAAACTACAAGAAGAACAATAAATCCTGGTATTAAAGCTGCAAACGATTTACCAACACTTGGAGGGACACCTGCTGGCATTTTAATCACAATATCCTTTTTGACGAACCATCGATATATTTCTGTTGATAAAATTGCAAATAGTAACGCAACAAACAAACCTTTACTACTTAAGAAAGATTTTGAAATTGCTCCAGTTACCAAAACTCCCGCATCAGTTCCAGCTGGAGTAAATAAGAAACTAAATGGTGTTGTTAAAAGAAAAGCAGCAACTGAAATAGTACCCGCGCTCATCGCATCAAGCTTATAGCTTTCTGCTAACCTATATGCCACCGCAAATGCTGCAATTAGTGACATGATATTGAAAGTAGCATCTACTGGATAACTTAATTTAGCCGCCCAGTTTGGACCAAAAATTGAAGACATCCAATCAGCATAACCTGGAATTGGTAAGTTAGCCAAGATCAAGAATAATGAACCAATGACAATGAATGGCATTGTCGCAATTAGACCATCCCGAAGAGCCATTAGGTGCCTTTGTGCTCCGATCTTTGCTGCAATAGGCATGATTTTCTCTTCTAGTATGGTATTGAATTTACTCATCTACTATTTCCTCCTTTTTTTACTATTTATTGTTTACTAAATTTATAGCTGCTTTTAGAACTTCCTCTCCATCACACACTCCGTAATGAACTTGATTAATTGCATCCACTGGAATGCCTTTTTCTTCACCTAACACTTTTAATTTAGGAAGCAAGTATCTTACTTGTGGTCCTAAAAGTAGGACATCGGCATTGTCAATGTGATGATTGACTTGATTAGCTGGAACTGCCCAAATTTTTCCTTCTAAACCTTTTTCTTCAGCTGCTTTTTCCATCTTAGTCACTAGCAAACTTGTACTCATTCCTGCTGCACAACATAATAAAATATTCATCTGTTTATTCCTCCTATTGATCCACAATAATATTTTTGAAAAAACAATTAGCCAATTAATCTTACAGTCTAATTTGGCAAATGTTTTAAAAGTACTCTAATCACCTTACATTTACAGTTTATTTTGAAAGCGTTTTATTTTACAGAAACGATTTTTCCGTTACGTAACGGAAAAAATCAAATTATCCTCAAAAAACATGCTGATAGCCTAAAAAGGGTATCCCTAAATTTTGGGAATACCCTCATTTTTTTCTATTCAAACCAATTTAGTATCATTTAAAATCCTTATAATTTCTTCAGCAGACTTACTCTTTATTACTTTATTGACTGTTGCACTGTTTTCAATTAATGCCAAGAGCCTTTTATACATGCCTTCCAGATCATCCTCATTAGGTTCTTTTCTTACATTTAACAAACAGATAAATTGAACCATTTGTTTATCAGTCCATTCGATTGGCTTTCTTAACGTGCATATAGTCCAAAATGCGTCCTCTGTTTCAGGAGTTAGTGCATGAGGGATGGCTACAAGATTCCCAAAGCTCGTTGGAGCGAGCGACTCCCTTTCCAACACCGAATTTATGTAATCTTTGGATACAAGTTTTTGTTTGTATAATTCTTCACATAAAAATCGGATAACACTTTCCTTATCCTGAAAGTCTTTATGAATAAAAACTCTTGATTCATCTAAATAACTTTTTTCCCCATTCTTTTTACCATTTAATAAATCATCTCGGATCTTTTCAATATCTTCTTCTCCTAAAAATGTGTTGACCACTTGTACTGGAACGGCTATATCTTCTTTTATTGGAATGGTACTAATAATAAAATCAATAGAGGAAAGGTCGTATTCTCTTAATTGATAATAATTGGTAGAAGCTACAATATCGATTTCATCTTTAAACACATTTTGCAAACGATAATACAATAGTTTTGCACTTCCAACTCCGGAAGCACATACAACAATTACCCGTTTTGGCCTTTTCTGTCTTGTCTTCATTTTTTCTAATGCTACACCTATATGCATTGCAATATAAGCAATCTCGTTTTCTTCTACCTCAATCGCCAAGTAATCCTCAATGCATCTGCTGGCAATAGCAGCCCCTTCAAAGGCGCTTGGATATTTCCTTTTAATTTCGCTCAATAATGGATTCCGAATGTTCAAGTTATAACGCAAACGGTTCATTGCTGGCCGTATATGTAAAGTCATCGATTGAATGAACTCTTCATCATCATAAAAATCCCAATTTAATTCATTTTTCAATCTTTTCAGCATGCACTGAATTATATTATCTAATTCATCAAATTGGCTAAACTCTTTCAATGTATTCTTGTGAATTAATTTTGTCCCCAACAAATGGACAATAATATAATTAATTTCAGATTGCGGAAATTGAAACCCCGTAAACTCCTCAACTTCTTTTACAATTTCATTGGCAACAATTTTTTCTAATGGATATTTTCCTGTTAAATCGTGTTCAATGTTCTCAATGACAAAACCTTCTTCAATTCGCTTACATCCAATCGTAATATGAGACGCCAAATTTTCTAGTGCAATGTCAGATATCTCAATTTTGTATTCATTCACCTTTTTTACGATGAATTGTTTTATCTTTTCAAATAGGTTTTCGTCCAATACACGAAAAGAATTACTTTCAATGATTAAGTTGCTATTTCGGCTTAATATAAAACTTGATAAACATAGCCGTTTCATATATTCTTCGCCTTCAACCTGCGTACCATAATGTGGTCTGGTAACTAACTTCAATTGATATCTTTCCAATATTTCTCTTACAATTTTCAAGTCATTTTGAACCTTAGGCTTTGAAACAAATAACTCCCCCTCAAGGTTTTCTATTTTGATTGGACCCTTTTCTAATAAGAATCGTTTTAATATATACAATACCCGATTTTCCTGTTCGGAAAAATCTGATTTATTTTCATCGATCACTTCATTCTCATTAGAATTAAACTCCTTTTCAAACACTTCATAATCCTTAATAGCTAATAGATATCCTTTTCCTCGAACCGACTCAATGGTTATTCCTAACGGAGAGCATTGTGATTGAAGCTCTTTAATCTCGTTACGAATGGTTCGATCACTAAAACCAAGTTCTTTTGCCATCCATTGGGCTGTAACAGGTTCTTTTGCTTTCTTTAAAGACATCACGATATCTTTTTGTCGTTTCGAAATCACTTTTCTATCCTCCTTAATAGCTTATTATTAATTGATTCATGCTACTTATCTATATAAATAATACTTTAATCTGTGAAAAATAGGTTTTGAAACTAGAATAAAGTTAGTCTAGTGAAATTCTCCATTCATTTCAACATTCATAATTAACGCCTCCTATTGCGTTAGTAGTATATCAAATTTTAAATAATTAGTTTATTAACTTTGTCTTAAATCTACACTTTTCTAGAATTTAGTTCTTCTAAAAATAGATAAGAGACTTATATTTTAAATATAATTCCACTATTAATATAGTTTAAAACAAAAAAGACTGTAGACAAACTCAAATTTCATCGAGTTTGTCTACAGTCTGAAACCACCTAAAAAAGGTGGCTTTTTAAATATACTTCCGATGAATAATCTTCACATCATAACTATACAACACAAACTTATTCTCAATATTCGTCTTTAAATGAACTCCTCATGTTAAGTAGTTTCGAATAAATGAACAATCAGACTCTAATTCCCGTACTTCAAACATTCTTAGCCCTAAGTAGTATGGATTAATACTTGTAGAAGGTTGAACTACTCCTACGTTAAGTTTCGCGTATTCGATTGCTTCGTTTAAGTCTAGGTTTAGTTCGCGATGATGCGGATGTGCTAGTAACTTAAAAATAGTTTAAACAAAACATCTTGTTCTTGATTAAGAACAAGATGTTTTGTACAATCTTTAAATAGACTATATTACTTTTTAAGCACTTTATTGATCTTATCGATAAATCACGCATCCGCAAAGGGCAAAAAGTTCGGACAATTATCATGAACACAAAGAATTAAAAGTGTACTAACGATAAGTAAAAAAAGTCATATGGGAGGAATAATTAGTGAAAAAATGGAGGAGCTTTCTGTCCGTTTTTCTAATACTATTTAGTTTTGGAATTGCTAACACATTACATGTCGCAAATGCTACTAGCCCAATTTATAAAGTAACATCTAGTAGTTTAAATGTGAGAACTGGTTCATCTACAAAATATAAGAAAGTAGGTGTGGTAAGAAAAGGGCAGAAGCTAAGTGTCGTAAAAAAAGAGACAAATGGTTGGTATAAAATCAAATACAAGAATAAAAACCGCTATGTCAATGGAAAGTATGTTCAAGTTGAAAAAGCAAGTACACCTGAATTCTCAAATGTGAAAAAACTAGATAAAAGTATCGTAGTGGATTTAAGATACAATGGAACGAACAACTTCACAAAGAAACGAATTTATAACTTTAATCAAGCTATTTTAAGAACAAGTACAGCAAAAAAACTCATACAAGCGAATGGTACATTAAAAAAACATGGATATGTGTTAAAAATATGGGATGCGTATCGGCCATATAAAGCGCAAGAATCATTATGGAAAGTTTATCCGAATCCTACATATGTTGCTAAACCGGATCCAAATAACATTCGAGGTCATATGTTAGGTGCGACAATTGATGTCACACTTTGTACATTAAGTGGAAAAGAAATTAAAATGCAATCAACTTTTGATGATTTTTCAATCCTCGCGCACCGTAATTATAAACGTACAAACGAACAAGAAAAACTGTACCAACTACTAGACAAAGCAATGAGTCATGCAGGATTTGTCGGTTACCAAAATGAATGGTGGCACTATTCAGATAGAAACCAAAATTTCAAACCAATTCAGGTTGATCCTAGGAAGTATTAAATTAATAAAAGGTATGAAGAAATGGAGAGTATTTGATATTGAATAAGTATCTCTTCCTGATTCCCACATCGATACATTGGCTCTAGTTTGAGAAACTTTCAGTTGAATTTTCAGAATTATTTGTTTAATTCAGAATGAAAAAAAGCGCTTTAGTAAGTTTATTAATCAAAGGGAGAGATCGATTAAAATGAAAAACACTATCAAAAGACTTATGTTTACACTTATTAGTGCGAGCATACTACCATTTTCAACTGCAAATGCTGCAACTGAGAAACCCCCATTACTTAAAAGTGATAAAGCTGTCACGATTATAGCAGAGACAGGGGAAGTTGTTTATTCTAAAAAAAGTACCGTACAAGATTTTCCCGCAAGTACAACAAAAGTTTTAACGGCGATACTTTTATTGGAAAAATTAAAACCAACAGATAGGATTAAGATGACGGCTAAAAGTGTAAAAGAATCACGTAACAATGACGAAATCATCTTGAAAAAAGGTGAAAGCATGAAACGTGATGTCGCTTTAAAAATCTTAATGATCAACAGCAACAACAACCTTGCGTACGCTATTGGAGAAAGGATTAGTGGAAGTGTACCAGAATTTGCTAAATTAATGAATCAACGTGCAAAACAACTTGGTGCTAAAAATTCAAACTTTGCCAACGCAAGTGGTTTGCCAAACAGCAAACATAAAACAACTGCATACGACTTGGCAATGATTACACGACAAGCATTGAAATACCCAAGTCTAGTAAAAGTAATGAGCACAAAAAAGACGACCGTCAAAACTTCTCGCCAAGCAAAAACAATCACAAAAACAAACCCAATCTTCAACAACCCAAACTTTCTAGCTGCTAAGACAGGGTATACAAATGCCTCAAAAAACACATTAATCGAAGCAACACGTAAAAAAAACATTACATTAATCCATGTGCTACTCCGTACTACAAAAGAAAACTATGTAAAAGATATTGGAAATTTAGATACCTATGCTTTTGGGAAAGTAAGAAAACTTATGTTTGTTAATCGTGCAACTTTCAAACCGACTATCACAGTTTTAGATAAACTAGTTGAAACTAGTCCAATGTCCAACCTAACATTGGTAACTGCATTGCCAAAATCAGATTTCAGCGTAAAGGTGGTTCCAAATAAATTCGATGAACAAAATCTTTACGATAACGGTATTTTATCAAAACAAGTTGTAGGTTATACAAACGTTTATCAAAAAGGAAAAAAAATCAAATCTACACAACTTATTTCAGAATATAATTATACATTTACACCAATTCCACCAGTAGTTGCAGCAAATGATTCAGGTTCAGGTGAATAATTTATTAAAAAACTAATCAGTTCAATTTGATTAGTTTTTTAGACTGTTGGAAAACGATTTATTTAATATATAATAACTTTCACATAAACAACTACTTTAGTAGGTTACGCTAAAAAAAAGTTTCCCCCCTTCTACACCAACTATTCTGAACTGTTTTATGTCGCTAAAGTTAGGCATTTTTCATGACAAAAGCATTTAAGATTGACCTCTTTACGTGTTATTTTTTGTTTTTATAATTAAAGGATTTGGAAAGATACAGGGAAGTATTTACCGTCAACTTTTATCGTATAGAAAACATTTAAATGGCAGTGGAATTTAGTTCCACTGCCATTTCACTTTTCATATATACTTCATCTTTTTGAATGAAAAATGGATTTCAAAGTGTGTAGGTAAATCTATTACTGATTTTAAGTTTATTGGATTATTATTAATTCAAATTATTTAAGAAAGAACTTAATTCATCTTTAGATTGAAATTTAAAGGAGTATCCATAATGAATCAAGTCTTTACCAGTATGTTTCCTCTTTGGAAATCGACTTAAGGCTGTACTATGTGTATATCCGTAAGATTTGTTTTCTAATTCTACATTTCCTTCTACTACTTTAGGGTCTAAAGCAATTGTAATTTCAACAGTAGGTAATAAATAAATTACTTCTTTACTCTGAATGTTTTCAAATTCTATTGCTTTCGTTGTTTCTTTTTTAAATATGAAGTTTTTTTGATTAAAAATTTTCAATAAATTATCCATACAGACTTCTCCTTTAAACTTTAAATCTAAATCAAAAAATTGTAAAAATATCGTTCTATAGTCTAATAAAATTCTATCATGGTTACATTCCCTTATCCAAAGCTTTTATAGTCTTCTAAGTTATAAATATTATTTCTTCTTTGTGAAAGCCTTCATCAAAGTCGTCTTCACGAATGTTATAATTATCTTTTACTGTGTATTTTTTAGACCATAAAAAATAACAAAAAACGCTTGGTCTTGATATTCGTCTCTAAATGAACTCCCCTACCCCACAATTGATGAATATAAGGCATTACCTTCTCAACATACTTCACATCAAGTTCCATATGTTCATAGGAATGCTTCAAATAAAGCTCCCCATTTTTTAAATAATCGCCTTCTTGAACAACAATATAAGGGAATCCACCGTTAACCCTACTAACAACAAGTTGATCTCGTACATTTTCCCACGCTTTATCCGTAACTTTATATTACTTACCTTGTCGCTGGAATAAATACATATCTTCACTCATGACAAGATCTTTTGTTAAGTAGTTTCGTATAAATGAACTATCAGACTCTAACTCTCGTACTTCAAACATTTTTTCTCGACCGCTGCCAGGTTTAACACCTAACTCTCTCATTTCTTTGCTTGGATTATTATATCGCTCTTCAATATCTTCAAACATTCTTAGTCTAAATATTACGGGTTAATGCTTGTTTTTGATGGCTGTACAACACCTGCGTTTAGTTTTGCGTATTCGATTGCTTCGTTTGAGTCTAGGTTTAGTTCGCGCATGATACGGATATGCCAATAACTTGCCCAACCTTGTTTTTCTCAAAGAACTTAAAATGTTCTTCTTTATTTAAGAGAAATATAGAGTATCCATAAATAATTTACTTTCTTACGTATTTATTTTGAAGCCCATCTTTATACTCACGTATTTCACCTTTTGCAACTAAATAACTTAAATAGGCATTAGTCTCTCCGAGTGCAATCCACTTTTCTAGTACACTTGAACCTATTGGAAATAAAGTATTTGATACTTGGTATGCACTCATCTCTCCTGTAATCTGCTCGAGTACAAAACCAATTCGATCTTCATAATGATTTAGTAGTTCGTTAATTCGCTCTTGTGCATCCATAAAAATGGGACCATGTCCTGGTAGAACTAATGAAATTCCCATTAGTTGCATTGATTTTAATGTCTCAAGATAGATACTTAATGGATTTTGATTTCCGTAGCCATGATATGAGATATAAGGTATAGTTTCTCTAGTCAAATGATCTCCTGACAGAAGAATCTGTTCTTCACTATTATAAAAACAGATGTGCCCATCCGAATGACCAGGCATTGGTATAGCTTCAAAAAGAAGCTCACCAATTGGATAAAGCCTATTTGTTTCTATGGTACACACGTTTTTCGGAAATCTATTAGCTGATGTGTTCACAGGTTGTAATTGCTTTACTAGTTCCTGTGGCACGCCTGCTGATAAATAAAATCTTGAAAGTGATTCCACATCTAGATTATTCTGTGCGATTGCTTGTTCTTTCTCACTTAGAAAAACATTCGCTCCAGTCTGCTGTTGTAATTCTCTTGCATATTCAAAATGATCAGGGTGATGATGGGTTATCAAGATACGCTCAACATCTCGAAGTGGTTCAATACTGTATTTATTAAACGCAGCTTCCCAGGCCAAGCGAGTTTCATTGCGATTCATTGCCGTATCGATTATTGTCCATTTTCCTTCTCTACAGGCTAAGTAACAATGAACATTATCATTCCAAAAAGGTAGTGGAATTGTTACTTGATAAATGCCATATCCTTTCATTTTTTCAATTCCTTTATTAATTAATTGCATAATAGGCTATTTCACCTCTACTTTAGCCATTTGTTAAACTAAGATTTATTTCATACAATCTGATTATTTACAGCGTTTTTAACTATTTCACTGGTTTGAACTGGTTTTTCTTTTAGGAATAGAGCACTAACTGCTGCTATCGCCGCAAGTACTGAGAAAAATATAAATACTTTAGTGAAATCAAAACTTCCACCTGTACGAACTGTTATTAGATAACCGGCTACTAACGGGGTTACAAATGCCCCCAACTGACCACAACCATTAACTATTCCCGTTACACTACCGACCACTTCACTAGGGTACCTTTTTTGAAGTGCAGCTGTTAAAGAACCAGAGTTAAATGCTACAAAAAATCCTGACGCCAATAGCAAAATTAATAGCATAGGTGTATTTCCCTTATTAACTGATCCGAGCATCCAAAGCACGGGAATACATCCAATATAAGCAATCAGAGCAATTGGTTTCATTTTATTAAATTTATCCATCAACCAACCTCCCATTAAAATACTGATGATACTAATTATTGGAGGTAATGATGAGACAAACCCCATTTCCTTAATATTAAAGTTGTGTTGTTGGACTAAAAAAGTGCTAAGCCACGTTGTAAATCCCCAAAGAATACCAATCTGACAAAACATCATCAGGCAAATCACATAGAAGGTACGATCTTTCAAGTAAATCTTGTGGTTAACTTTTTCCTTCGTAGTTACTTGTAGAGTTGCCACTTTATTCTGATTAATAAAATCTAATTCACTTTTACTTATTCTGCCTTTTTTATACATTTCTTCTGGTGTATCTTTAAAGAACAACCACAGTAGTAAAATACCAATTACACCAGGAATAGCTAGTGTAAAAAATACCGGTCTCCACTGACCGTCAAATAAAGAGGCAGAGAGATTAGTTAAGATAATAGGTACAAGTGCTAAGCCAACATAATTGGAAGTATTAAAAATTGAAAGGGCTTTACCGCGATCTGAATATGGGAACCAATTACTAATTGCTTTAGCAGAAGGGGGAAAATGATGTGCTTCACCTAGCCCTAAACCTATTCGTAAAGCAATAAACTGGGTAAAATTTTTGACAAATCCAGTCACTACACTTACTAAAGTAAAAACAATTATGGCAACATTCATGACCTTTTTTGGTCCGAATTTATCTGCTAAAAATCCAGAAGTAACTTGACCAACCGCATACGCGAAAAAGAAGGCGGAAGCGATTTGTCCAACTTGTACTGGCGTTAAATTCATATCTTTTTGTATAAATGGTAAGAAAGTTAACACAGCCACACGGTCAAAGTAATTGATTATATATAGTAGCCAAACGATAAACAAAATAACGTATCGATATCCCCATACTTTCCTTACTGCATTTGACATATATTTTTACTTCCCTTCCTTTATTGGCTTTTATTTTTTTTAAACTTTCAATAAATTCCTAACCTCATTAACAATGCTGTCCCATACTTTTGAATCTGGATCAATAATTTCAAAGTGTTCTACATTAGGAAACGTAATCATCTTAACTTGATCACCTGCTTTTTCGGCAAGTTCTTTATATAGGGCACTTAATTTTACTGGAACATTTACATCTAAATCACCATGAATCAATATTTGGGGAATATTTAAAGGAAGCAATTGAACTGGTGAAACTTCAGCATATCTTTCAGGTACTTCATTTGGAGTACCACCTACAAAGTCAGTTACTGGGTTATCAATTTTCATATTTTTTACCATTTGTTGTTTGTAATTGATCAAGTTATTCATAAGTTCTAAGTCAATTATGCCACCTAAACTGACTACTCCTTTAAGTAATAGAGGGTCACTGGACGTTTTTAATATACTATCTTCATGTAGACGATTACGGCCCGCTAACCAAAAAGCAAGCTGTCCTCCAGCAGAGTGACCCATTGCAACCACTTTTTTTAAATCTAAAGAATATTCTTCCGCTATTGTTACTAAAAAGTCTGTAGCATTGGCAACATCATTTAATGTGCCAGGATATGCACCTCCAATGTTGCCTACCCTTCTATATTCAATATTCCAAGTTGCTAGTCCACATTTTGTAAGGTCTTCTGCAACGGCATCCATTAAATCTGCCCCAAATATCGATTTCCAAAATCCTCCATGAATAACAACAACTACTGGATGTGGTCCTGGTCCATCAGGGATACGTAATTCTCCATATTGCCATTGATCCTCACCATAAGTCAATCGTATCTTTTTTGTTTTTTCAATCCGATTATCAACTGACATGTAAACGCCTCCATTTTTTTGGATAACTAATGTTTAACTTATTGAACTTACATCTCGCCTCCTATTTCTTAGTTTGTAAAACAAATTAAAAACCACTTCAACAAAATAAGTAGTATTACACGATACTACTCTTGTTAAATTATTATAGTTATTTTTCAGAATATTATCAATATTATTTTTTAAAATAGAAGTATTTTTTGGTACCACTATAACTTAATCATATCTATTCAATCATGTATCATTCATAAACAGATTAAAAATTTAAAAATTATGAATTGCTGTATAGCTTGATTATTTTGTTCAATCTAGTAGTATTTATATATACTCATCTACAATTAACAACAAAAAGATAAATATAATAATTGTAAAAGGAGGTACATATGGTCGAACTTTTAAAAAAAATAGGATTATCTGACCTTGAAGCACGTTGCTATTTGGCATTACATGAAGAGCCTGGAATATCGGGTTATGAAGTAGCTAAAAGAGTGTCAGTTTCACGTACTAATGTTTATTCTGCTTTGAGATCATTAACGGACAAAGGTGCTTGTCGATGCATAGAAGGAGATCCAGCTAAATACGATGCTGTCCCCATAGAACAATTAACGAAACATTTACAAACAGAATTTGAACAAGTAACAAAAGTATTAGTAAACCAACTAAAGTCTCCCCCTATAATTGCACCTTCTTTTTATAATTGGCAAGGAGATAAGCAACTTAGTACAACTATTCGTCGAATAATTGCCAACGCAAAAGATTTCATTGTAATAGACATATGGTCAGAGGATTTACATTGGGTTGAAGAAGACCTACTTGATGCTGAAAATAGAGGTGTCAACGTGATACTTATTACAATTGGAGAATGTCAAACATCGCTTAAGAACATTTTTGTCCATATTCGAAGTGACGATTGGAGCATTTCTAATTTAAGAAATTTTTCCATCTTATGCGATTCAAAAAAAGCTTTAATCGGTGGATTTGGAAATTCAACAAGACTCACTGCCTTAGAGACTGACCATCCATCAGTAGTTGGAATGTTAAAAACTGCTTTTTACCATGATCTAATCATGCAACATATTGAAAAAGATTTTCAGACAGAACTTGTAGAGAAATATGGTGAAAAATACAAAAAAATACTAGAATTTTATGCTTTTGAAAAAGGCTGGAATATCTAAGTTTTATGTCCTATCCTTTAATTAAACAATCAAAAAGAAAAGGTTGCTTCCGCAACCTTTTCTTTTTTCCCATCCAATCGGACCCTACATTTATCTGGCAAAGGATCGCCAACTTTCTAAAAGTGCTGAACGTTTTATGGAGGCACTACATACAAATCAAGCATGACTTCAGCTTTGTATTTGGTGAAAAAATACCACCTCTAAAGAGATGGTATTAAATATACTTCCGATGAATATTCTTCCCATCATAACTAAACAAAACAGACTTATTCTCAATATTCGTCTCTAAATGAACCCCTCTACCCCACAACTGATGAATATACGGCATAACCTTTTCAACATACTTCACATCAAGTTCCATATGTTCATAGGAATGCTTCAAATAAAGCTCCCCATTTTTTAAATAATCCCCTTCTTGAACTACAATATAAGGGAATCCACCATTTACTCGACTAACTACAAGTTGATCTCGTACATTTTCCCATGCCTTATCAGTAACTTTATATTCCTTACCTTGTCGCTGGAATAAATACATATCTTCACGCATGACAAGATCCTTCGTTAAGTAGTTTCGTATAAATGAACTATCAGACTCTAACTCTCGTACTTCAAACATTTTTTCTCTACCGCTGCCTGGTTTAACTCCTAATTCTCTCATCACTTTGCTTGGGTTATTATATCGCTCTTCGATATCTTCAAACATTCTTAGTCCTAAGTAGTATGGATTTATACTTGTTTTTGATGGCTGAACTACTCCTGCATTAAGCTTTGCGTATTCGATTGCTTCATTTGAATCGAGATTTAGTTCGCGCATAATTCTTATATGCCAATAACTTGCCCAGCCTTCATTCATAATTTTCGTTTCAAGTTGTGGCCAGAAGTAAAGCATTTCCTCTCGTAACATAGTCAGGATATCACGTTGCCATTCTTCTAGTTCTCTTGAGTATTCTTCGATAAATAATAGGATATCTTTTTCGGGTTGAGGTGGGAATTGTTTTCGTTTAATTGGGATCAGGTTGGCGTCATTTTTCTTTTCTTTACTTTGATCCATATTCCATAAGTCATCGTAAGGTGTAACTCTTTTTTTCTCTTTTATTGGGAAATCAGTTTCTAAATCATAAGCCAGTTTTGGCCGCATTAATGATGGGTCAATATGCTCTTGAATTGAGAGTACTGCATCTAGGAAATTTTCTACTTCTTGTTTTCCGTATATATGTTCATAGTGTTTTATTCGTTCAGCAGTAGCTGCCATACTTTCAACCATATCTCTTTTCGTGTTTGAGAAACGAATATTATTTTTAAAGAAGTCACAATGAGCTAAAACGTGTGCAACGATTAATTTATTTTGAACGAGAGAGTTTGTATCTAATAAAAACGCATAACATGGATCAGAGTTGATTACCAATTCATAAATTTTGCTTAACCCTAAATCATAATGAAGCTTCATTTTATAAAATTGTTTTCCAAAGCTCCAGTGGGAGAATCTTGTAGGCATACCGTATGCGCCAAATGTATAAATGATATCTGCAGGACAGATTTCATAGCGCATTGGGTAAAAGTCTAGCCCAAATCCTCTCGCAATCTCTGTTATTTCGTCAATAGCATATTCTAACGCTCTATAATCACTCGCCTTCATCACACTCTCCTCCTGTCCTCTTCTTATATTATTCTATGAACTGAAAATTGAATTAATGTAAAAATACTCACTTCTATACTATATTCATATGCCCAATTCGGATTTTTTTGAAATCTTAAACGCAAATAAACGTATGAAAAAAATTCATACGTTAGTTTATTTTATTTTTTCAACTCGTTCGATATAACTTTATTCTATTTATTTCTTTATTTTTGAATAAGCAAAATCATAATTCAGTTTGGAGTACATAGTTTCCCTAGTATTGCTTCTTATGATTTTAATCATATTATCCCTGTTTCTTATAAAATTATTCTTAAGTCTTGAAAAAAATTTTATCTGTAATCTTACTTTCTTTTTACCCTATCGTTTCTGTACTTAACCATCCTTTTTTTACCTAACCTCTACCGTAACCTTTTGTTAAATTCTCTCATGGCTAATTAATTTTTTTCGCCATAAACTATGTGTACCCTCTAAAAAGGAGGTTCACAATGCAAGTACAATCCGATTATGATTTAGCATTGTATTACACTTATTGTTGTCAATGGGATAAGCTTCTCGTGTTAATGGTAAATACGAAAGATGAGCTTTTTTCAAAACGTATCGAACATTTTCTACATGCCTTTAAATACGAGAGGGACTTAGCGATCATCGATGAAAAACTTAAAGGTATGTTCCAACATATTGAGCATGCCACTAGGGAAGAAAGCGTCGAGGAACAATCTTTTATTTCATCATTAGAGGTTTAACTAAAATAAATGAAAAGAGCGACTAAATAGTCGCTCTTTTTTAGACTAATACTTCAATTTTTTCCATAAATGCTTGTTGTAAACGATCCAATTTTTGGATGCTATCTTGACGAGATTGTCCAACAATTCCAAAGTAAAACTTGATTTTTGGTTCAGTTCCAGATGGACGTAAGCATACCCATGATCCGTCTTCAAGTTGATACTTTAATACATTTGATTTCGGTAGAAGAATTTGTTCTTTTTCTCCTGTTTCTAACGTTGTTTTCTCTTGAAGTTTATAATCCTCAACCGTAACAACTTTTAGGCCATTTATATCAACAGGAGGGTTTTGACGGTAATTTGTTAAAATCGATTGGATTTTTTCTGTACCTTCAATCCCTTTTAATGTTAATGATTTTAATCCTTCTAAGTAATAGCCATATTGCTCATATAAGCTATTTAGTCCTTCATATAAAGTCATACCTTTTGTTTTGTAATAAGTAGCTATTTCAGCAGCAAGTACTGTTGCTTGGATTGCATCTTTATCACGAACAAATGGTTTAATTAAATAACCATAGCTTTCCTCATATCCAAATAAGAATGAGTATTCGTTCGTTTGTTCATATTCTTTAATTTTTTCACCAATAAACTTAAATCCAGTAAGTGTATCGATTGTTTTAACACCGAATTTTGATGCGATCACTTGTCCAAATTCTGATGTAACGATTGTTTTAAGTAATAGTGCATTTTTAGGTACATCTTGTTGACTTAATAAATAATGCAGCATTAATGCTCCTGTTTGGTTTCCAGTTAGGACTACATATTCGCCGTTTTCATTTTTCGTAGCGATTCCTAAACGGTCAGCATCAGGATCAGTTGCAATTAATACATCTGCATCAATCTCTTTACCGTAACGAATAGCATATTCAAACGCTGCGTGTTCTTCAGGATTCGGTGATTTTACAGTTGTAAAATTCGAATCTGCTTTTGCTTGTTCTTCAACAATTGTTACATTTTCAAAGCCAACTGCTTTTAATGACATTGTTGCAGGTACTAATGCTGTACCATGTAAAGGTGTAAAGACAATTTTTAAATCCTTACCATGTTTTTGAACTAATTCGTTGTTAACAACCACTGTTTTTAGTTGCTCAACATATAATTTGTCCATTTTTTCATCTAATCTATGTATTAATCCTTTTTCAACCAATTCTTTTTCAGAAGATACTTCAATTTCTAACTCATTTTCAAACGAATTAACGTATTCAATTACTTGATCAGCAGCAGCTGGAGGTAATTGACCACCGTCATCACCATAAACTTTAAATCCGTTATATTCAGGTGGATTATGACTTGCCGTAATGACAATACCACCGAAGCAGTTTAACTCACGTACTGCAAATGATAATTCTGGTGTAGGACGTAATTCATTAAATACATACGCTTTAATACCATGTGTCGCAAGTGTTTTTGCTGCTTCCATTGCAAACTCAGGACTTTTATGACGAGAATCGAAAGCAATTGCAACTCCACGGTTTTTTGCTTCTTCTCCAAAGCTTTCAATATATTTTGCAAAACCAGCAGAGGCTTTACGAATAGTATAGATGTTCATACGATTCGTTCCAGGTCCGATTTCCCCGCGCATACCACCAGTTCCAAATTCTAAATTTTGATAGAAACTTTCCTTAAGTATAAGCTGATTATTCTCAAGTTTAATTAATTGTTCTTTAAGTTCTTGATCTAATGTCGGTGATTGAATCCATTTTTCATAAGTTGTTTTCCAATTCATATTGTTCTCCTCCTATACTTAATCTGAATATATTTCGATAAAAATCTTCCTAACTCCTTCTTTCTTGATAAAAGTTTACAATATTCTCAGAAAAATTTCTATCATGTACCATGTTTAATCTGAATGAGATTGAAAAGTATGTAGAAAATAAAACAAAAGGAGGGCGAGTTCATGCCAGAAATTAGATGTAGTGTTGCAAATTGTAATTTTTGGGGGCAAGGAAACTTTTGCCAAGCAGACTCAATTCTTGTTCAAACTGAAGCATATGAATACTCAAATGACTTTGATTTAACGATTCAAAATGCCGTTTTAGACGGTGAAATAACTACTTCTGCTGTACATAGTGGTGAAACTTGCTGTCACACGTTTCGACCTAAGTATTAATGAAATGGTGCCATATTCAATTTTTGGATATATGGCACCATTTTATTAGTTTATCCGTTCACAATTACTCCACCATTAACATGAATTATTTGTCCTGTAATATAGGAAGCTTCATTGCTAGCTAGATAAAGATATGCTGGTGCAAGCTCTACTGGTTGTCCAGCCCGTTTCATTGGAGTTGTACTGCCAAACTTCGCAACTTCTTGTTCGTCAAAACTTGCTGGGATTAATGGTGTCCAAATTGGCCCGGGAGCTACACCATTAACACGAATTCCTTTTTGAGCAAGATTTGTAGAAAGCGAACGAGTAAATGTGACAATCGCTCCTTTCGTTGCTGAGTAATCCAATAATTGATCATGTCCTTTATATGCAGTTATTGACGCAGTATTTATAATAGAGTCTCCTTGCTTCAAATGTGGAAGGCAAGCTTTTGATAAATAGAACATTGAAAAAATATTCGTTTCAAATGTTCTTTTTAATTGTTCTTCAGTAATGTCTTCCAAATTCTTTTGTGGATATTGAACAGCAGCATTGTTCACTAAAATATTAATTTTGCCAAAGGTTTGAATTGCATTTTGAACGATTTGTTTACAAACTTCCTCTGTTCGAATGTCACATCTCATTATTTCACAATTTCCACCGAAATCATTTATATATTTCTTTGTATCTTGTGCATCAACATCCTCATCCAAATACGGAATAAAAACTGATGCCCCTTCTTTTGCAAAAAGGATGGAAACAGCTCTTCCAATCCCACTATCTCCTCCAGTAATAATGGCTACTTTATCCTTTAATTTACCACTTGGTTTGTAGTTAGGATCATCTGATATCGGTATTGGAGTCATTTCTTTTTCGATACCTGGTTGCTTATTTTGATGTTGCGGAATAAATTTAGTCGGAAACTGTTTCTGATTATTCATTTCTACATCCTCCTTATAAATAATTCAGATTTAGCATACCCAAACTATACTTTAAGGAATACTAAACAGAAGTGAATTTGTTAAAAGATGTAAAATTCTAAAAAACTATTGCACTTTCACAATAAAACGAATATTATTAATAACTGTTGAGTTAATCATTCGTATTTTTTAACAAGGAGAACGTTTATGTTTAAATTAAAAGAAGCTAACACTTCGATAAAAACAGAAATTATAGCTGGCTTTACTACTTTTTTAACAATGGCTTACATAATAATTGTTAATCCTATCATATTATCCGGGGCTGGCGTTCCATTTGACCAAGCATTTACTGCAACAATCATAGCGACTTTAGTCGGGACACTATGTATGGCATTGTTCGGAAACTACCCAATTGCAATTGCTCCCGGAATGGGAATGAATGCATACTTTGCCTATTCAGTTGTTTCAAAGGCACATGGTATTTCCTATCAATTAGCTTTCTCAGCTGTATTTATTACAGGTATCCTATTCATCATTCTATCTTTAACGAAATTTAGAACGCATTTAATTGATGCAATTCCAAATACATTAAAACATGCCATTAGTGTTGGAATTGGTTTATTTATCGCTTTTATAGGTTTACGTCTTTCAGGTATTATCGTTGCGAATAAAAGTAATCTAGTTGGATTAGGTGATCTTCATTCTCCTGAAGTAGTTCTTACTCTAGTCGGAATTGCAATTACGGTTATCTTATTTGCATTAAATGTAAATGGAGCTCTATTCTTCGGAATGGCCTCAACAGCAATCATTGCTGGTTTTGCTGGAAAATTGCATATTAAAGGAAGTATTTTTTCTTTCCCAAAATTGCCTGAACAGATCATTGTTGCTAATCCAATAACAGCAGCTTCAGATGTCATTCATTATGGACTATATTCGGTTGTCTTTTCATTCTTATTAGTGACAATTTTTGATACGACAGGTACTTTCTTAGGTGTAGCTTCTCAGGCTGGTTTATTAAATAAGAAAGATGAAAAACGTACAGGTCGTGCGATGCTTTCAGATTCATTCGGTACGACAATTGGAGCTATGTTTGGTACTTCTCCTACATCAGCTTATATCGAATCTTCTGCAGGTGTTGCAGCTGGGGGTAGAACAGGTTTAACGGCACTTGTTGTTGCATTACTATTTGTTTTTGCAGCATTCTTTAGCCCACTTGTTAATTCACTTTCTGGTGTAGCAGCAATTACATCTCCATCTTTAATCGTAGTAGGTTGTTTAATGATGGGTAGTGTTCGTCATATTGAGTGGGATCACTTTGAAGAAGCATTCCCTGCATTTCTAGTTATTATCACAATGCCACTTACATCAAGTATTGCTACAGGGATTGCACTTGGGTTTATTTCCTACCCATTATTAAAAATCGTTAAAGGGAAAGCAAAAACTGTTAAACCAGTTATTTATCTATTTGGCGTTTTATTCCTAATCCAATTGATTTTCTTCCCACATTAATAATAATTTTCTTAAAGCACATAATCCTTAAAAAGATTAATGTGCTTTTTTATTTTTTATTTAGGTACTAGCCTTTCCTTGATGGGACATCTATGCATACTTTGTTATGTAGATTATACAAGGAGGTGTTCTACGATGTGGAACAACCAAGATCAAGTCAACATGAACTCAAGTAATTGTAGACGAAAATGTGATTGTGATGATTGCCATCGAGATCGTTGTGATTGTCATATTCATGATTGTCACTGCAATTGCAGATGTTGTTGTCATAGAAGAAAAAGTAACTGTGGATGTATGAATCCATGTTTAGGTGTCGATATGGTAATGTTTGAAATGATGATGAAAAACATGATGAATAATAACAATAAAAATAATAAGGATTAATCTATTTTCTCCCTCCCCCATAAAAAAACAACCTGAATTTAACAGGTTGATCAAACTGATGCAAACGTTCCCTTTCTTAGTTGTTTAGCCCCCGTACTTAGAATGACGAACGTTTTTGAATTAGTAAAAAATAGTTTAATTTTCTATACACTTAAACGACCTGATTTAACAGGTCGTTTTTTCATACGATATAAAACCTAAAATTTGCTCACGAAGTCGCTTAGCATCTTCATAACCTTCTTTATAAAGCTCTAATAAACGCGCTTTATTTCGTTCGATTCGGCTAACTTTTAACTTTTGAATAGGACGAATGACAAATATATTTCCTAATTTTTCTTGCTCCTCAATATATTCTAACTGTTTATTATAAACTTCATATCTTTTTAGTACGGCCTGAACAAGTCCAGGATAATTTTTATACTTTTTTTGCAAATACCAAGTTCCTTTTGAAGGTTTTTTACGATAACCAGCATTTCTCGTTAAAACAACTATATTTTTACGATTACCATCGGCTTCAGATTTACCGATTGGAATCGGATCTGCAATGCCACCATCCATTAAGAAATGATCATTAAACTGAATGATTGGAGCCATTAATGGTAACGAACTAGATGCCCGTATTATATTTAACATATCTGTTGATTCTACAATTTGATCTTTATCAAAATAAACAGGTTCCCCTGTAATACAATCAGTCGTACCAACTACAAACTTTTGCTCAGCTTTATAAAAAGATTCAAAATCAAAGGGATCTAACTCATTAGGAATAATATCAAATAATAAGTCCATACCAAAAAGTTGCTTATTGCGAATTAAATTTTTAAAAGATATATACTCTGGATGCTGTAAAAATTCCGTATTTACTCGCTTATTACGACCATGTTGTTTTGATAGATAAGAAGTTCCCATACAAGCACCCGCAGAAACTCCTATTACATAAGGAATTTCTATATTTTGTTCCAAGAAATAATCAAGAACACCGGCAGTATAAATCCCTCTCATTCCTCCACCTTCGAGAACTAAACCCATTCCATCCATTTTCACAGCCCCCCTTTTTCAATTAGTTTAGGAAAATCTATTTAAATATTTTATTATAAGAGATGACGAAAAGGAAGAAATTAGGATTGCGTGCAAAAAATGGTGTTTAAAAACCGCTATAAAAATCACTCCGCTAACCAAAGAAAACAGACCTTCTTCTATAGGTCTGTCTCATGCTTCTTGCTTTTCTACTTCTTCTTTGCTTTTCCAGGTTCCAATATTTGTTTTACACCTTCAACACTTTTCAAAGAAGTAGTATGATATGTTCCATTTGCCCAATCTTCCATTTGGTCACTATACCATTTGCTTCCGAGGCTTCCAGATTGTCCTGGACCGACTACGTTTACTGATTTACTTAAATCTGCAAAGTCTACGACAGTTCTCCATGATGCACCATGGTCTACGATCCCATTGGCATCATATCCTGCTGCTTTAACTGTAGTTGAACTACCTCCTACTGGGATTGGATCTCTTGCATTAAAGAAATAGCTTAAGATTTTAATACTGGATAATGGGTGTTCGAAAGCAACTTTATGGTGATCACCCCATTTCCATTTTGCTGCATTGTCACCGTCTGTTTTGCTAATTTTTTTAATGGTTGTTTTGAAGGTTTTTAATAATAGTTTATCAATTCCCCCTTGTTCATCTACCCAGATCACTTTCTTCCCGTTAAAGCTGTCACGTAGCATTTGATCGACTACGACTTTGCGGTCTCCAAATAAATCCATCATATCACTAGAGATTTGTTGAATGAATAATGCCTTATTTATTTGAGCCATCCACATTTGGAATATAAGAGGAGAAGCTTCATCTTTATCATCTATAAAATTCCATTTTTCAAGTTCCTTTAAAGCTGTTTTTTCAACAGTTGATAATTGGTTTTTATTTTGTTTTATTGACTTTATAAACTTCGGTGCATGCTCCTTCGCCTGTAAGTTCATTTCGTCCATTTGTAGCTTTTGCATATCTTTAACAGTCAATTTATCATTCGTTTTTAATACTTCCTGAATGCGTAATTGACGGTAAGGTTGTGCCCATGAGTTTGAAATGTGGTATGGATATGTTTCATCAACTACTTTATTATTTGCAGATGAAATGAATCCTTCCTTTGGATTAACGCTCGTTGGTAGTTCATCGTATGGAATAAATCCTTTCCAACCGTATTCACTCGTCCAACCTGGTACTGGTATTAGACCATCACCTTTTTTACGGATTGGAATTTTTCCATTCGCTCGGTAAGCAATTGTTCCATCATCCGATGCAAATACGAAATTTTGCGCAGGAGCTTCAAATAAAGCCAATCCTTCTTTAAACGAATTCCAATCTTTTGCAACGTCAAATTTTAGAACGGCTTCTAGCTCCGTTGTCGGTTGTAGTGCTGTCCATTGTAAAGAGAATACAGTATCTTTACCGGCATCACTTGCAAATTCCGAAATAACCGGACCATGTCTCGTTATCATAACAGGTAAAACCTTATTCTTTTTACCTTTAATTTTGATCGTTTCATTTATAACCTGTGCCTTTTCCCATTTACCATCATATAAAAATTCGTCAGGCTTATTTGGATTTCGCTTTTCAATATATAAATCTTGCACATCCGGGCCTACGTTTGTTACTCCCCAGGCAATATGTTCATTATGACCCACAATGATTCCCGGCACCCCTGCAAAAATGACACCACTTACATTCATATCACCAGATTTTAATTGTGTTTCATACCAAATTGCCGGTGTCGCTAATCCTAAATGAGGATCATCTGCTAATAATGGTTTACCGGACTTGGTTTTAGAGCCACTAACAACCCAATTATTACTTCCATTCCAAACAGGTGGAATAATTGCACTTGCAAAGCTTTTTTCTACGTCTATTTTTGAAGTATTACTCGGAATAATATACGGATCTAGATCATTATTTGCTGGAAATAGCTCTAAAGCCTTATCCTTTGGAAATTTATTCATAGCGTAATAACGAAATGCTTGTTCATTCCAGTGACCACCTAAATCAAAAGCCATATACTTACCAATTACTAGTGAGTCAATTGCCGTCCATTTAGAAGGTTTATATTGTAAAATTTTAAATTCAACTGGTAGTTTATTTTCCTTTATTGCGGATTTTATGTACGCATTTACTCCTTCTGCATACCAATTTAATACATTTTGTCCATTTTTATTATATTTGCTGTAAGAAGCTTCAGCAGCTCTTCTTAAACCAAGCGTTCGAAAATATGAGTCGCGCTCTACTGTAGCATCACCAATTATTTCACTTAATTGCCCGGACGCTTGTCTCCTACTTAAATCCATTTGAAATAATCGATCTTGTGCAGTTACAAAGCCTTGCGCAACATACAAATCATGCAAATTTTTCGCACTAATATGAGGTACTCCTTTTTCATCCCTTACTACTTCTACTTTATGGCTTAATCCACTAATCCTTAAATTTCCTTTAATGCTTGGTAATGATTTTTTTGTTAAGTACAGGCCGGTTCCCGCAACGATTAAGACAATAACAATTAGAATCGTTGATGTAACTTTAATCCACTTTGGAAAGCGCTTCCGATTTTTTGAAATCTCAATTTGCGCACTCATTTTTTTCCCTCCTGCTTAAACTGCATATAAAACATATACTGTATATTAATTCTGCAAGTCTTATTGCATTCCTTCTTATGGCGAATGGGGTATAATACTATTTATCAACATTAAAGGAGTGAATGGACATGTCATTAAATTCTTGGTTCGAAAAAGGCATTAGTTTTCAAGAATATGTAGAAGCAATGAATGTAAATAAAGAAGAACTTCTAAAAATTTATAATGAAGTTACGATTCCTGAGAGTACAAAAGCAAAACTTGAACAATTAAAGAATCGTCATTGGAAGGTAGTAACTTTAACTGCAGATTGGTGTGGCGATGCATTACTGAATGTACCAGTTATTCAGAAAATGATGGAACTTGCTAATATAGATACTAGATTCCTAATTCGAGATGAAAACCTAGAATTAATGGATCAATATTTAACAAATGGTAAATCTCGTTCTATTCCGATTTTTGTTTTCATGGATGAAAAAGGGGATGAAGTAAACGTATGGGGACCACGTTCTGCGGAGATTGAAGAAATTGTAGTTGAAATGAAAAAAGAACTTCCAGATAAAGATGATCCAAACTTCCAAGAAAAACAAACTGCTGTCTTTAAAGCGATTCGAACAAACTTCGTTGAGGACAAAAAATACTGGAATTCAGTTATTAAAAGTGTAGAAGAGAAATTATTCTCATAAGAATAACAATGGTTATTTAGTTGAAGAACTTTCAATTAAATAGCCTTTTTATTGCTTAACGAAAAATAATATCGTAGAGTTCTAATAGATTTTCAGAATAAAAAGAACTAACTAATCCACCAATCGCGATGAATGGACCAAAAGGAATTGGATTTTGCCGCTTTAATTTTCCAGACAATATGACAACTAACCCGTAAATACTACCTGAAAAACATGCAAGCATAAATGTAATAAAAGTAAGTTCCCAACCTAAAATGATTCCTAGCACACTAAATAACTTTATGTCTCCTCCTCCCATACCACCTCTAGTAATCACATTAATTAAAAGTAAAACCGCGAATGCTCCGATCGCCCCTACTATACTGCTCCACCAAGGATCTAATGGAATTAAGATTCGCTCAATACTAAAAATGAATAAAAAGAATAGTAGAATACGATTAGGAATTATCATATAGTTAACATCCGTAACAACAATAATGATTAATAAAGATATGATCGAAATCGTAATCATTAAATCTTTATGAAAACCAGCTTCATAGATGGATAAAACAAATAGTATACCTGTTAGTATTTCAATGAATACATATTGTTTGGAAATTAGAATCCCGCAACTTCGACATTTCCCTCTTTGGAGTAAAAAAGAAAATACTGGTATTAATTCGATGGGACTCAATTTATGTCCACAATTAGAACAAGAGGATCTCGGTGAAATAATCGATTTCCTGATTGGTACTCTTAACCCAACAACATTAAAAAAAGAACCAAATACTAGACCTAATACAAAAAAAGTAAAGTAGACTAATGCGATGATTACCAGCCCCTTAGTTTAGTTAAGGGTCATTATATCATTGGAATATAATCTACTTATTTATTAAAAAAGAATATTTTATGAAAACTTAACGATTGGCGGTGATGGTGGCCTATTTGCAACACTCATCCCCCTACTAATTTATACGTTCTTAAAGTGCAAAAAAAATGCAATCTACCATTCTTAAGAAAGTAAATTGCATTTATGATTATGTTTATTTAATGACACTACCAGAGCCTGCGAATTTCGGCTTCCAATATGAATTAGAAAGACTCACAACAGCTACTCCCTTACTTGAAGTCGCTGAGATAAATTTATTATTACCCATGAAAATTCCTACATGGCTGATACCTTTTTTGTATGTATTTTTGAAGAAAACTAAATCTCCAGGAACAGGTTTTTTAACAATCGAGCTGACAGTATACATAGACGAAGCAGTTCGAGGTAATTTAGTACCTACTTTTTTGTATACAAAGCCTACATAACCTGAACAGTCAAAACCTTTAGTAGTTGTACCACCAAAACGATATGGTACTCCAGTATATTGTTTAGCGATTTTTGTAACTTGATTTTTCTTTGAGTATGGGTTATATGTAGATGCTGCTTGTGATTTAGTCGTAAAAAATACCATGCTCAGTAAGCATACGAAAGCTATAAGGACTTGCTTTTTCATCTCTTTCTCCCCCTTCATTGATATTGTAAGTCTAACAAAATACAATTTTGAAAGCCATTACAAAAGTGTTACAAATTGTCGAAGTGTTTGTAATACTATAAAACCTTGTAGATTTTTGCAAATAGATGCATTAAAAAATGACTATCATTCGACAGCCATTTTTTAGGGAAATGAAAACAGATATGTCCCTTAGAAAGCGAGCATCCTAAACAAAAGAAAACAGACTGTCATTTGACAGTCTGTTTAGTTAATACCATACAACTATATTAAGTTAAGCGATAAACCCTAGCTTCAAAAGGTTTAAATTCCATGTTTTCAACTAATTGATGATCTGTACATTCAATGTTAGTTAAACTTAATTGTGCATTCTTTTTCGTAAGTTCTTTCGGTAAAATAAATTTTTGTTTCTCTGAAGATAAATTAGTAATGACTAAGAATGTTTCTTTTTCACCATTTCGAGTGTATGCATAAACAGGTTCATTTTTCACGTCTAGATATTCATATGGCGCGTAAACTAATGCCTTATTTTCTTTACGTAATATAATCATCTTTTTATAGAATGATAAAATTGAATCTGTATCTTTTTCTTGGATTTCAACATTTATTTCATTAAAGTTATCATTCGTTTTCAGCCAAGGTTTACCTGTTGAAAATCCAGCATTCTTTGTACTGTTCCATTGCATAGGTGTACGAGAATTATCACGGCCAGTTTTCCATAAAATATCTAGAACATCTTGTTCAGTCGAACCATTTTCAATCATTGAATTATACATATTTTTTGCACTTACATCATTATAATCGTTGATTGATGTGTAATGAACATTTGTCATGCCAATTTCTTGCCCTTGGTAAATGAATGGTGTACCTTGCATAAAGAAATACATTACTCCGATAGCTTTTGCTGAAATTTTCCAAAATGCTTCATCATCATTTCCTAATGTACTGACTGCTCTAGGTATATCATGGTTTTCTATAAATAATGCATTCCATCCATATCCTTCTAAACCAGTTTGCCATTTCGTAAGTACTTCTTTTAAATCGGCGATCGAAGTTTCAGATTCATCGGTTTTCTTCCAAAGATCCAAACTTTCGAATTGGAAAATCATATTGAACTTACCTTCTTTTTCTCCAACCCACAAATGTGCATCTTTCGTTGTGACGCCATTTGCTTCACCGACTGTCATGATATCATATTTATCAAATGTTTCACGTTTTAGTTCATCCAGATATTTGTGAATCCCTTCTTGATTCATGTGCATATCAAAACTTGATACATATTTTTCTTTCTTTGGATTTGGCATATCAGGAAAACCTGGTCGTTTTCTTATATGACTGATCGCGTCTACTCGGAAACCGTCGATTCCTTTATCTAACCACCAATTAATCATGTCATATATTTTTTGTCTTACTTCTTTGTTCTCCCAATTTAGATCTGGCTGTTTTCTTGAGAATAAGTGTAAGAAATATTCATCTGTTGCTTCATCATATTCCCATGCAGATCCACCAAAAATACTTTCCCAGTTATTTGGCTCATATCCTGTTTTTTTTCCTTCTCGCCAAATATAGTAGTCTCTATAAGGATTATCTTTAGATTTTTTAGATTCTAAAAACCAAGGATGCTCATCACTTGTATGATTGACTACTAAATCTAAAATTAATTTCATTCCTCTTTCATGTACATTTTCTAATAGCTCATCAAAATCAGCCATTGTGCCAAACTCATCCATAATGTCCTGATAATCTGAGATATCGTACCCATTATCATCATTTGGTGATTTGTAAAATGGACAAATCCAAATAACATCTATACCAAGTTCCTTTAAATAATCTAATTTTGAAATCACACCTCTTAAGTCACCAATTCCATCACCATTTGAATCCATAAAGCTACGTGGATAAATTTGGTAAGCAACCGCTTCCTTCCACCAACTTTGTTTTGTCATATTCTCTCTCCTCCAAATTCATAAAAGCGTTTACAATATTAACTGTTTTAAGTAGACTTCAAATAAAAATAAGTACAATTTCATTGCAACCGTTTGCACATTATTATCTTAACATTCAACTAACTAATGTTCAATAACAGAAATAAAGAACACACTTACACTTTATTAGAACTTTCAAAAACTACTACTATCTGCAGCTTTATTTATAAAATGTTTGTTTTTACAGAAAGCAAAAAAAAGCAACTAAAGGTCTCCCCTTTTAGCCGCTTATAGTTCTAATTTCTTTACATCCTTTACCTTTGCTGAAGGATGAATTTGAACATCTTCTGTATATTCTACAAGGTCGATTACACATTTTGGTCCAATTGTTACTGCATCGCCTCGTACTACACTCGCTGTCGTATAATCAATTTTTACTGCACTTCCCTCAATTACATCTGATTTAAAGTTCAATCGATGGCTAAAAAGTTTAGAAAAAACTCGTAAAAATAGATTATTGCCATCGAAGCGGCTAATTTCTATCGTTTCTCCACCAATTTCAGGAATATAGCTATATCCATGATGAGGTATATATCCTAAACCTCCATGGGTAATCTTTACGTTTTCTGCATTTAATAAACCATTCATTGACAAATGACCTTTAGCAGTAAATACTTCACATTCAGAACCTTTTTCCGTAGAAAGCGACCCTTTTACAGTTATTACTTCTGCCTTTACGATTCCTGTTGTTTTCATTGAACCTGAAACATTAATACTTTGAACATTTAAGTCTCCCTTTGTTTTAAAGCTACCGCTAACATTCACATCTCCACCAGAAACTTTTCCATCAATTGAAGCCGATCCACTGACACTCATTTTTTTTGCATTAACATCACTGAGACATTTAGCGCTCCCACTGCAATTAAAATAATCAGTTTCAACTTTTCCATTGAATTTTGCTGAGCCACTAACTTTCACTTCATGACAATAAATATCACCTTGTATACGTCCGCTTCCACTAATTCTAACTTCATCATATTTGCCAGAACCAATTGTTCCTGAACCATTAATAATCGCATCTTGTTTTGTTTGCACGCTCACGATAATCTCTCCTTCATAATTTATTTAATCGATTTATTTAAATAGCTAGAGAGAGTAGCATTGATTAATATTGAGTCTTTTTGATCAACAAACGTTTCATGTTGATTTCCAATAATCCATGTACCCATACCAAATTTACGAATATAAATGACAGTTGCTTTATCTATGTTAATTTGTTTTTTATGAGTTTCTACCAAATTTAAAAACTGCTTTATTTCATCTATTGTTAAACTTCCATTTGAAAGCCACTCGTTAACAAAGAGTAAGGAACAAAGTTGAACCGTACTTAAATGCTCTAATTTAGTATTTGGGAAAAGTGATTGATATATTTGTGAGACTTGTTTAGGAATTTGCTCCAAAGATATAGTCATATTCCTACGATCAACAACGATTTCTTCATTATTTGAAAACACTCTAGCAATATCATCTAATGATTGATCGTCCTTCAACTCTTTTATTTTTTCAATCCGATCCAAAATTTTCTCTTTTGGAAAAAACGTTTCCTGTCCAGTAAAGCTTGATTTTTTCATAAACCATTCTTCAGGAATGATGTTTTTCCTTTTCCATCTATAAAGCTGTCCGTACGATATGCCTGTCAGTTGTAGTAAATCTTTTTTGGAAATTAATTCTTCACTCATTTGACATTCCTCCTGACACGAGTATAACAAAACAATGTTTTATTGTAAAGTATTCCAAGGCAACACTTTTTGACACAACAGCTATCCGAATTTACAACAATATTTTGCGTAACAATGTTTTAATAAAAAACATTTTCATATAAAGAAAACTCGTCGATTGACGAGTTTTTTTAGGCGAAGATCGAAACTATCGTTAGAATGAGCTTTTCATTCATCCTAAATTAAATCTACATCTTCTTTCTCAAGAACTACATTTACTTGATAATCCTTCAAGTTAATAGTCCTCTCACTTTCAAATTTGACTCCTTCGTTTTGGAGGAGATTCTTTTGCATTAAAAATCCTTCTTCATCATGGATTCCTATTTCTCCTTTAGCATTTATAACTCTGTGCCATGGCAAATGATATTTTTGGCCCATCGAGTGTAAGATTCTTACAACCTGTCTCGCTCCTCTAGGACTTCCTGCTAATTTTGCAACTTGACCATATGTCATTACTTTTCCTTGTGGTATATTTTTAATAATTTCAATCGCTCTATTTGTAAAAGATTCCATTTTTTCCCCTTCTAAAATTGACATTTCAGGCTATTTACTATTCATTTTACCACATCACTTATTATGCCTATTTATGAATAAAATAGTGTCCCATTCTATTGTTTAAGAATAATCTAGTTAGTAGATTTGAATATAATCGGGAGGATGATAGTGAATTGAATGCAAATTTTTTAATAGCTTTACGAGAAGGCCTTGAAGTTTCCTTAGTAATCGGGTATTTACTCATTATATTAATTCAGACTAAAAAAGGGCATTTAATTAAGTCAGTAGTTTACGGTACCATTCTTGGAGTAGTTGTTAGTATTTTTGCTGGATTTTTCATATTTACAACTTTCGGTGAACTAGAAGGAAATGTTGAACATACAATCGAAGGTATAATTCAATTAATTGCAGCATTGCTCATCTTCTATTTTATCTACTGGCTAAGTGGTCAAAGTAGCATGAATATTTCAGATAAACTAAAATCAGAAGTTAAAATTAAAGATAGTAGTATTTCATTATTTCTAATGGCAAGCGTATTCGTGATTCGGGAGGGCTTAGAGCTTGTTCTATTTGTCTTATCAAATGCACATACAATCGACTTTGCTGGTATAATATCAATTTTATTAGGAATATTCGCAGCGATCTTATTTGCTTATTTATTTATCAAAACTACAATTAATTTAAATATTAAAGTGATCTTTACTTTACTAGGTATTCTATTAATTTTCTTTGGTGGCAAAGTATTCACCGAAGGCATTTTCTCCTTTATCGATGCTACTCCACTTGTTGAACAAATTGTCTATTATGGATTTATCGTTATTTCACTGTTTATTTTATTTAAAAACAACATTCTATCATTTTTCAAAAAATAAGTTAGGGTTTGTCTGACATGTCTGTCCCACATTAATGAATGAAGAAAACCTGAACGCTAATTGAGGGTTTTCTTCTTTATTTTACTAACTTTAAAATCACTTTTCTGTATAGTTTTTCGCATTCATACTATAATATTTTTATAAGATATAGAAAGGTCGGTAAAAATGAAAATTACAATTTCCGAAGATGCATTAAAATGGTTTCAAGATGAGATGAATGTAAAAGAAGGAGATACCATTCGTTTTTTCGCTCGATACGGTGGAAATAGCACAATAAATAAAGGCTATTCATTAGGTGTTACGAAAGAACAACCTGTTGACATCGGAGAATCTATTACAATTGATAACGTAGTCTATTTTATAAACGAGACAGATTTATGGTATTTTAAAGATTATAATTTAAGCGTAATTGTAAATGAAAATAATGAATTACATTTTGATTACGAGCCTAAATAATAAAAGGTGTATTTCTTAAAGGTTGTCCTCTAATTAGGCAGCCTTTTTTATTTTCATATAACAGAGTTAAATACAAAAGAGTGCCCCACTATTTATGTGAGGCACTCTTCATTAATTATTCTTCAATCTTTTTCTTTTTGCTTACTAACTTGTAAATAACTGGAATGATGATTAGTGTTAAGAATGTTGAAGTTGTTAAACCACCAATTACAGTTACAGCTAATCCTTTCGAAATTAAACCAGATGTTGAATTTGAAAGGGCCATTGGAACTAATGCAAGAATTGTCGCTAATGCTGTCATTAGGATTGGACGTAATCTTGTCTTTGAAGCCTCAATTAATGCGTCAGTTACTTCTAATCCTTTTTTACGGTTATGTTCAACACGGTCTAACAATACAACCGCATTCGTTACTACAATACCGATCAACATTAATAGTCCTATCATTGCACTCATTGATAGTGTTTGCTTGCTAATAAATAATGCTAAGAAAGCTCCGACTGGTACAAAGATTAATGATGTTAAAATAACAAATGGTGTTCTTAAACCACCAAATGTCATGCTCATGATTAAGAATACTAGTCCAACAGCAACTACCATTGCTAATCCTAAATCACTGAATCCATCTGTAATCATATCTAAACCGCCGCCGATTTTCATATCAACGCTTTTTGGTAATTCAATTTTATTTAAGTGATTTGTCACTTCTTTTGTAATTGCCGCTGTGTCTTTACCTTTTACAACCGCACTTACTGATGCATACATTTTTCCATCTTCATGGTTGATTGAAACAGGTGCATCCTTTTGTGAAATTGTAACATAATCTTTTATTTCTTTCGGACCTGTTGCAGTCATGATTTTAATTTTTTCAATATCTTCTTTTGAAGTTGCTTTATTTTTATAACCCACAGTAAGCTTATTTGTTTCTCCGTTTAAATCGTAATTACCGATTTCAACGTCGTTAATTTTTTCATTAATTGCTCCCATAACTTGGAACATTGAAATATTTTCATCGTGTGCTTTATCGTTTAATGTAACTTCTAATTTAGGTTGTACATCTTTTAAATTATTAGAAACATTTTTCAGGCGATCATCACTAGTTAATTCTTTTTCAATTTTTGATGCTGCTTCTTTTAACTCATTAAAGTTAGCAGAATATAAATTTACATCAATATTGTTCCCTGTTGGAGGACCATCTTGAGAAAGCTCTTTTGCTGTGATTGTTGTACCTTTTACTTTCGCATCAACAATTGATGGAACTTCTTTGTTGATTTTTGAAAGTTCTTTATCCATGTTCTTTCCGTCTTTTAGATTGATTTGTAAGATTGCTTTATTTTTGCCACCATCCATATTCATCATAAAATCACGTTTACCACCAACTGTAGCTTGAACACTGTCAATTTTATCTGAATCTGCAAAGTATTTTTCTAATTCTTTTGCAACTAGATTTGATTGTTCCACCGTACTATTTGATGGAAGGGTTGCTGTCACTTGAAGTGTTTTATTTACACTACCAGGTAAAAATGAGAATCCTAATAAAGGAATCATTGATAATGAGCCAGCTAGTAAAACGATTGATAATAAGATTACGATCCATTTACGTTTTAATGCCGAACGAAGTAACTTTTCGTAACCTCTCATAAAACGAGTATCATTACTATGCTCTTTTAATGGTTTTGATAAGAATTTTGCACCTAATGTTGGAATTAATATGATCGCAACAATTAGAGAAGTTAAAATCGACACTACTACTGAAATAGCAAATGGTCTAAAGAATTCTCCTATAATACCACTTACAAATGCTAAAGGTAAAAATACTACTACAGTTGCAAATGTAGATGATGCAATGGCACCAATTACTTCTTTAGTTGCATATAATGCTAGCTCTTTTTTCTTATATTGATTACCTTTTTGTTGTTTCCATCTGTATATGTTTTCAATTACAACGATACTATCATCAACAATACGTCCAATCGCAACAACTAGACCACCTAAAGTCATAATGTTTAATGTATAACCCAATGAATTTAATACTGATATAGTTGCAAAGATTGAAATTGGTAATGATAAAATTGAAATGATTGTCGCTCTAATATTTCTTAAGAATAATAGAATAACAACAACTGTAAATAGCGCACCTAATAGACCTTCTTTAATTAAAGAACTAACCGATCTCTCGATTTCTTTACCGTTATCCATAATGACATGCGTTTTGACATTATTGTCTTTCTTAAATGATTTAATTTCTTTTTTAACAGATGTTGCTACATCCGCTGTATTGGAATCTTGTGTTTGAGAAACAGATAAAATATAACTTTCTTTACCATTATATCTAGAAATTTGCTCTTGAACTGATACTACTTTTACATCCGCAATGTCAGCAACAGTTACATTTTTGGGCATTACTGATTGAGCTTGTCCTGCGCCATTACCTAGTTGTGCTCCTTGATTCATCGCACCCATTTGTGTACTTTGGGCAGCTGCACTAGATAAAACTGTTTTCTTGATTTGATCAACCGAGTTTAACGTACCTTTCATTCGAACAGAAACTGTTTTTCCATTATTCTCAACAGACCCTAATGGTACTGCATAATCTAGACCTTGAATTGCCGTTTTAATAGTATCTAAAGAAATTCCTTTTTCTTCAGCTTTTTTATTATCTACAACGATTTGAATTTCTTCAGCCTTTGTTCCTTGTAGGCTTACATCACTAACACCAGTGATTTTTTTAATTTTAGGAAGTAAGTCCTTTTCAATCGATTGTTGTAAATCCTTTACTTGGCCGTTATTTGCAATTGCAACCTGGTAAATTGGAGCAGAATCCATTGCAATACGTTGAACTGTCGCTTCTGCTTTTTCAGGTAACTTTGTTTTATTGATCACATTATCAACATCTTTTTCAATTTTATCCATATCCGTGCCAAATGGATAAATCATAAAAATTGAAGCCATATTTTCACTTGAAGTACTTGTTAACTGATCATATTTTTCAAGCTTCATTAAACCTGATTCAATTGGTTTAGTGACCTCAGCTTCTATATCCTCAGATGATGCACCAGGGTATATTACCTGTACTGCAACAGCTGGAAATGAAACATCTGGAAATGTTTCAATTTGTATTTTTTGGGAAGAATATATTCCCCCTATTAAAACAAGAACACTTAAAATAATAACGGAGATTGTGTTCTTCAAACTTAATTTCGTTAAACCTGCAAACATAATGTATTTATTTCCCCTTTCGATTGATTACAACTCTATTTACTGATTAGTTTATCAAATCTTTATGAACAGATTATGAACAATTAAGTACATAATTGAATTTTTTAATTCAACAAGTTTTTCGGAAGGATAATCGTAAAACTAGTTCCTTTGCCGACAACACTTTCAACCTCTATTTTCCCATGATGTATTTCGATAATTTTTTGTACAATCGAAAGACCAAGCCCCGTTCCTTTTTTATTTCTAGAACGATCAGCTTGATAAAAGCGTTCAAATATCCGATCAACATCTTCCTTACTAATTCCTAGCCCACTATCACTAATGAGAACGTGAACGTTATGATTCAATTCTAAAATATCAATTTTTATATATCCAGCTATATTTGAGAATTTAATCGCATTTTGAAGTAAATTAATCCAAACTTGTTCAAGTAGTAAACGATCTGCTACTATTTCAGTTTGGGGTAAATTTAAAACTAATTGAAGCTTTTTACTTTCCCAATGTGGTTCTAATGCCAAAATAATTTTTCGAATTTGTTCATCTAATTTGTAGGTAGAAGGCTGGAATGGATGTTGCTCAGAATCTAATGAAGCTAGCTTTAATAATCTTTCACTCATCATCGAAAGACGTTCACTCTCTGCCTCAATAATAGATATATAATGCTCCTTTTTCTCTTCAGTTAATTGCTTATTCCTTAAAACCTTTGCAAATCCCTTAATTGATGTTAACGGTGACTGAATTTCATGAGAAACATTTGAAACAAATTCACTTCGCATCTCTTCTAGCTTGTTTAATTTATTCGTCATCACATTAAAGTTTGAAGCAAGTAATCCAATTTCATCCTTACGTTTAGTCTTTACTTGAACCCCGTAGTTGCCTTTAGCCAGTTCCTTTGTGGCACGAATTAGCTCTTTTACTGGCTTTACTAATAACTTCGCAACAAATAAAAATGTTACTGATCCAATTATTAAGGTTGTAAGCAAACTAAAAAATAATACCCTCCGCATTTTAAAGAATCCACGATCAATATTTGGGTGAATAAATAAAGCATATTGATGACCATCTTTTTTAAAAGGTAGACCTATAAGATAACCTTTTGTTTGAACAGTATTTTTGTTTAGTACGTTTAATACTTGTTCCTTTTTTACATTTTTCTTTTTTAATGCTGTATTTTTCAAAACGATATTTCCGGACTCATCATACAGTGATAGATAAAAATTTTTACTAAGAATCTGGAGAGTTGCATCTACCCCATTTTGATTATCCTGCTTCTGGTAGATTGAAATAAAATTTTCTCCAACATCTATTAGATCACTTTGTACTTCTGTTTCAACATGTTTAATAAAATATTTTGAAGAGATAAAAAAAGTGATAACTAAACTCAACATAATAACAGAAATAAAGATTAAAACTAATCTTGTATACATGCTTTTCATGTGTGATTAACCTCTAATTTATAGCCTAAACCTCTTATTGTTACGATTTCAACTGTAGCCTTTAACTCTCTAAGTCTCTCACGTACTCTCTTTATATGCACATCAACTGTGCGTTCATCTCCTTCATAATCAAGTCCCCATATTTGCTCAATCAAATCATTTCTAGTAAATATTCTTCCAGCTTGACTTGCAAGCTTTAACAATAATTCGAATTCTTTTAACGGTAACGTAATCGACTGATCATTCGCAGAAATTTCATATTTATCTTGATGAATCGTTAAATTACCCACAAAAATATTTTTATCAGATAGTAATTGAAATCTTCTTAATAACGCTTTTACTCGGGCTACGATTTCCAAAGGATCAAATGGTTTTACAACATAATCATCTACCCCAAGATCAAATCCCTTTAGTTTATCCTGAGATTCACCTTTTGCTGTCACCATTAAAATTGGAATATCATAATACTTTTTAACTTCTTTTGTCAGCTCATACCCATCTACCTCAGGCATCATCACATCAACTACTACTATTTGAATATTATTTTCTTCTAGTAACGTTAATGCTTCTTGACCATTTTCAGCCTCGATAACCGTATAGCCTTCACCACTTAAAAAAATAGAGATTAACTCTCTAATATTTGCATCATCATCGACAACTAATACGTTTACATGATTCAATAAATCCACCTGCTTACATTTACAAATAATTATGTACATATTATATAAATTCATTATGAACTAAATATGAATTAAGAAACCTAAACTAAATAAAAAAGAGAATGGCATAGTTGACCACTCTCTAAAGTTATGATTAAATTTTATTTCAACTTAATTAAATTCGTGAACTACAGGCAATACTAATCAATCTATTCTTACGACTTTACCTGATTTTCTCTCTCTAACGATTCTCTTCTTATTACCTGACTTCCCACATCTATATTTTCCGTTTTCCTCATCTACTACAGAATCCTTACGAGTCATAAATACTGCTATTAGCATAGTTACAATAAGAATCCCACCAAATATATACATTTCTAGCACTTCATAACCCCCACTTACTTCTTCGTTTATCAAAAATGAACACAAAAAAGACACCGGGAAAATCTCCAGTGCCTTATTAAGACATCATTTTGGAAACCTTCTCCCTACACGCCTACGAGGTTAGCTGTCGGATTCGGACCTAAAAAGTAGCCCTACCTAAAAAGGATTCACCCCAAAGTACAATTTGTACAAAAATTGGTTCCCCCGCTTAAAATTGAACTGTCTCTCTAAATATAGAAGAAACACTCAACCAAAACTCAGCGATCTATGGTCATTTAATTTTATGTATATTACTTAAATTACAATTCAACTACTAAATTGTAAACTATTTTACTAAATAAAGAAACTAATATGTCTTTTTATTATTTGTGTTGGGTCAATTAGTGAGCATTTTAATAATCTTTTCCTAGTCTAAATAAAATACATCAAAAAGAAAATAGGATTGCCGCAAGCAACTCCTTTTTTTATTTTTCCCAGAGTTCAACCAATCTACCTTCAGGATCTTTAATCCATGCAAACTTACCATAATCACTAATCTCTTTTTCCTTTGCTAGTGGAATACCCACCTGTTCAAGATGCTTAATCGTCTCATCTAGATTATTAACTTGAAAATTTAGCATCACTTGTTGTTCTGCTGGGAAGTAATTGTCATCTTCTGTAAAAAAAGAAAAGATTATTTCATTTTCAGAATCGGGTTTAATAATCGTCCCATTCCAATTTTCTATATCAACATTGAGCACTTTACTGTACCATTTTTTTAAAGCATCTAGATTTTTTGTCCTCCAAAAAATTCCCCCGAAACCTTTTATCATCATAATTAACTCCCTCACTTTATATAAATATATTCTAAAAAAATATTTTTTTATCTATTTTGTATAACTTTCTCTATTCGACGATCCGGTAATAGCCACATAATTGCAACGATTACATAAATTATTTGAGCAAACCATGGCCAAATCAAAGACGTACAAACTGCAGAAAAGTAACAAATCACCGAAGTTTTTCCCTTCCAATCGTTACCTATAGCCCGTTTTAACTTTGAATTCTTTCCCTCTTTTTGAATGATTATACTTTGTAATATGAAGTAAGCAATAGCGGTCATTAAAAGTATTACACCATAAAGCATTGTCGGATAAGGCTTATAATGGTTTTCTCCCATCCAACCAGAAGCAAAAGGAATTAAGGATAACCAGAAAAGCAAATGAAGATTTGCCCACATTATTGACCCTGTTACCTTTTGTAAAGTGTAGATCATATGATGATGGTTGTTCCAATAAATACCTACATAAATGAAACTAAGCAAATAACTTAGAAAGGTTGGCAAAAGTTGTACTAAGTCTTGTATATTTGGGCTGTGAGGAATCTTAATTTCTAGGACCATAATTGTAATAATAATAGCAAGGACACCGTCACTAAAAGCTTCTAACCGATTTTTATGCATCGTTTACTCCCTATTATTAATTGTTTTTTGTTTTATCAATTTTTCATTCTAACAGTTCAAGTTCGCTAAAGCTTCGATTACTCCTTTCTATTGTTTTAAATCTACTATTTTACACTTTTTCATATATAACTAATCATTCAATTTTCGCTAAATATACCGATCATTTAAACTAAAAAACCGACCTTGCAGTCGATTTTTTTTGTTCAACATTTAATTTACTTTTTCCACCAATGATTGATAAATTTCCTTTAGTGACCATACTTTCCCTTTTTCATCTTTATAGACGACATGTTCACTTTGAAAATGGGCAGGAGAATCTAGGCCCGCAGCCGCTGCAATCCGAAATAAACCTTCACGCATTGAAATTAAATAATTCGCTGTTCGATGTTTTTTTTCATCAATGACAAGGGCTTTTTGTAAATCTGGATCGGTTGTGGCCACACCGACTGGACATGCATTGGAGTGGCATTTCAATGCTTGAATACAACCAATTGTAATCATAAATCCTCTTGCGATATTAACAAGATCAGCTCCCATTGCTAATGCAATCGCTACTCGATCCGGAGAAAATAGTTTACCGGAAGCTATTATTTTAACTTGGTCGCGGACGCCATATTTTCTTAAAGCATTGTCTACTAATGGTAAAGCAGCTTTAATTGGTAACCCTACACTATCAGCCAGTTCCTGGTAAGTGGCACCTGTCCCCCCTTCACCACCGTCTACTGTAATAAAGTCAGGGCCCTTCCCAGTACTTTTTATGTGTTTTGCTAGTTCATCTGCTTCATGATGACTTCCAATAACCACTTTCATTCCTACTGGTTTTCCCGTTTGTTCTCTGATTTGTTCAATAAAGTCAAACAAAGAAGGAAAGTCCTGAAACTCTCGAAAACGATTAGGACTATCAATAGATTTATAAGGTTCTACCATTCTTATCCTTGCAATTTCCTCTGTTACCTTCTCCCCATCAATATGCCCACCACGTGTTTTAGCGCCTTGAGCTAGTTTAAGTTCAAAAGCTTTCACTTCAGGAATTTTACTTTTTTCTTTCAAAGCATCCCAATTAAAATTCCCCTCTTTATCTCTAACCCCAAATAAACCAGGGCCAATTTGCATGATTATATCAACGCCACCCTTTAGATGGTATTCTGACAAACCACCTTCACCTGTATTCATCCATGACCCCTTAGCAATTGCTAATCCCTCAGAGAGTGCAGTAATCGCATTTTCACCTAAGGATCCATAGCTCATAGCAGACATACCAATCTGGCCTTTTACAATAAAAGGATACCTCGTGTTTTGACCGATCACAATTGCATCACTATCATCCAATAAAAATGCAAGTGAATCATTTTTCTCTAATCTTTCCACCTTCTGTGTAAATAAAGGCTCTTTAATCAATAAATATCGGTTTGTCGTTACGTTTATTTTTTCGTCCATCTTTAATTCTTCTGATAGTTTTGGAAACATTGAATTTCTAATATAATATCCTTTTTCTTCAAAATCTCTTTTAGAGCCAAACCCTAGGACATCTCGTTTATATTTTGCTTTTTTAACAATATGTTCATATTCATCTCTAGAAAAAGGTTTACCTTCTAGGTCACTGTTAAATAAATACTGACGTAGCTCAGGTCCTATAGTTTCTAAGAAGTACCTAGCTCGGCCAATTACTGGATAATTACGGAGTATTGGATGTTGCTTCTGTTTGCGATCGATAAAAAACAAATAGATTGTGCTTATTATTAAAACTAGAAGTATCACAGCAAAAAAAATAAATCCAAGGATAATTAAAACATTTGTACTATTCAATTATAATTCCCCCTTGAAAAATTCCGTAACATTATCATCAAATGTATGTTAACTTAAACTACTTCATTCTTACTCTCTTAATGGCGTTCACAATTTATTCTTTACACATTACCTTTCAATTTATACAATGCTCGATGATCGAATACACTTTCACTATTAGTGGAAATCGAAGTCATACTTCCAATTAAATACTAATCACAAAATAGTCCTGAAAATTAAAATCTAATTAACTTTTTATCTTCAAAATAATAAGTTCCAAATTTTACATAAAACGTTCATATTCTTCTTGTTAAATAGTGGAATAATATGGAATACTAAAGTTAATACGATTATTTTTGTTGAATATTAATTTCAGGAGTGTCTTATGAATAAGATTCGGATTAGTAAAGTAGGTTTATTTAAACTATTTTTCATTTCAATATTACTTGTTACATTCATCTATGTTGGAAAAAACGTACTTTTAAATTTCGATTTTAAAATGTTCTTTAACTATATGGAGTCTCTTACATTAATTCAGTATCTTTTAATTTTTGCATTAGGTATTTTAGCCGTATCTCCGATGTTTTTATATGACTTCGTACTTGTAAGACTATTAAAATTAGATTTCAGTTTTCGAAAAACTTTAATGGTAGCTTGGCTAGCAAATACTTCCTCAAACCTAATTGGTCTAGGTGGGGTTGCAGGTACGACCATTCGAACTCTATTTTATCGAAAAGATCGAAGCGGACCCGAAATTGTGAAAGCAGTGAGTAGTGTAACAATATTCTTACTTTCTGGATTATCGATATTGAGCTTAGTTTTATTTACTGGAATATTTGATTTATCATTTTTAAATGAATATAAGTATTTATATATCGCTATAATCATTGCAATTTGTTATTTCCCGGTTATGTTTTTAATCGTTTATTTAAAACGTAATTTTTTCTCGGAGAATTTTTCCGCTAAATATATGTTTTCACTAGTTGTCATTTCCTTATGTGAATGGACTTTTATTTTATTATTCATCTACTTCATTTGTTTATTTTTACAGATCGACATTTCAATCATAGAGGTATTACCTGTTTTTTTAGTAGCGTCTGTTGCAGCACTTTTAAGTATGATTCCAGGGGGACTTGGATCTTTTGACTTTATTTTCTTATTAGGTTTTACATACTTTGGAATCGACAAGGAAACGACACTTCTTGTTTTGTTAATTTATCGTTTCAGTTATTTCTTTTTCCCGTTTGCTTGCGGTATTATTTTAGCTCTTAAATTATTATGGAATAAAATAAATCAATCATTTAATAATATTCCAAATCAAATTTCAACCTATTTAGGGCATAAACTTTTAACGATTTTAGTATTTTTATCTGGCGTTATTCTATTAGTTTCGGCTGCTGTTCCAAGCATGCTTTTAAGAATTAGTCTTTTAAATTTAATTTTACCTTCAACAATTATTAATATTTCACATTTAATTTCAGTCACAGCAGGCTTTACATTGTTAGGACTCTCACGTGGAATTGATTATAAAGATAAAAGAGCATGGTATATTACGCTATTTATGCTAATTGTTGGGGCAGTTACAACGTATTCTAAAGGATTAGATTATGAAGAAGCCCTCTTTGTATTAGTAGTTGCATTTATATTATTTATTTCAAAAAAACAATTTTATAGAGAAAGCTTTGTTTTAACATGGGGTAAGCTTATTGTTGATAATTTTATTTTATTCTTCTTTTTAGGTAGTTATTTACTTATTGCTTATATCAATCTACCTCAAACAAATGTCAAAATACCTGCTAAATATTTACCTTATATACTTGTTAATTCGAGGGATATCGTTATTAGTGCAGTTCTTGGTTTTGCAGCTGCTTTACTATTTTTTTATATCGCATTTTTTAAAGTGAAAAGAAAACAATTTGAATTTATTAATACGAAGGATCAAGAAGAAAAAATAAAAGAACATTTTAATCAGTATGGTGGCACAGAGCTTTCACATTTGGTTTTTTTACATGATAAATATTTATTTTGGGCTCAAGATGAGACTGTATTATTTATTTTTCAGCCATATGCAGACAAATTAGTTATTTTAGGTGATCCGGTTGGTGATAAATCTCGTTTATATCCTGCTATTGAGGAATTATTAAATTATGCTGATCAATTTGGGTATACACTTGTCTTCTACCAAGTAAACTCGAATTCACTATCTTATCTACATGAAAACGGATTTGATTTCTTTAAACTTGGTGAAGAAGGATTCACTGATATTTCAACATTCTCTTTATCAGGAAAACATAATAAAGGTATACGGGCACTCTATAATAAGTTTGAACGCGAAGAATATAGTTTTGAAATGATTGAACCACCTTTTTCAAATGAGTTCTTTACTGAATTAAAGAATTTATCACAAGAGTGGCTGAAAGGACGTAAGGAAAAAGGGTTTTCGCTTGGCTATTTTGATGAGGATTATATCAAACTTGCGCCTGTAGCGATTATTAAAAATAATGAAGATAAAATGATTGCTTTTGCATCGATTATGCCGAACTATAATGAGCATACGATTTCAATTGATTTAATGCGTCATAGAGTTGACGCTCCAAAAGGAATTATGGACTATATGTTTGTTAACTTAATTGAATGGTTTAAGACTAGAAATTTTCATTATTTTAATGTTGGTATGACACCTTTAGCAAATGTTGGTATATCTAAATTTTCATTTACAAGTGAGAAAATTGCTGCGCAAATTTATCAATATGGACAATTTTTATATCACTTTCAAGGTTTAAGAAGTTTTAAAGAAAAATATGTTAATTCTTGGACGCCGAAGTTTTTGGCCTATCATAAAAAGACATCATTACCAATTACAATGCTACAAATAACTTCATTAATTTCTAGGTCTAGAAAAAATTAAATAGATAGCCAGTTAATGTAATGAACATTGACTGGCTTTTTTATTGTGAATAAGCCTACTTCAAACCTATTCAATTAATAATGAAAATAAATAAATTGGTAAAAAATAATAATTATTATTGCTTGCAAAACTATTTCTTATGAATTATTATTGTGTCATATTAAATTGTGCACAACTAATATAAAAGGATGTTGATTAAATGAATAAAGAAAATAAGCTTTTGCTTGAAAATCAATTATGTTTTTCAATTTATGCATGTTCCCGGGAGATTACTAAATTATATCGGCCAATCTTAGATGAGATCGGCATAACATATCCACAATATCTTGCATTGCTTTCACTTTGGGAGAAGGACCAACAAACTGTGAAAGAACTTGGGGAGACTCTTTTTTTAGACTCTGGAACTCTTACACCAATGCTTAAAAGAATGGAATCTGCGGGCCTTATTTTCCGTAAACGTGATTCAAGTGATGAGAGAAAAGTATTTATTACATTAACTGAAGAAGGAACTAAATTAAAAGAAAAAGCTTACTGTATACCGGAGAAGTTTTTCGAGGAAAGCGATGCTACTCAAGAGGAAATTTTAACATTATTAAACCAAACAAAAGCATTATTAAAAAAAGTTCAAACTGCAAATGAAAATAAGAAATAGATAATTTATATTAAGGAGAGATCGTAATGGAAAAATTATATACTGCTACAGCAACTGCAACAGGTGGACGAGACGGAAGAGTTATTTCATCAGATGATTTTATTAATTTATCACTGAAACCACCAGTCGAACTAGGCGGACCCGGTGGAGCAACAAATCCAGAACAACTTTTTGCTGCTGGCTATTCTGCTTGCTTTGACAGTGCTTTAAATTTAGTAGCTCGTAATCAAAAAATTAAACTAGAATCGACATCAGTAACTGCAAACATAACAATCGGTAAAGACCCTGCTGATGGTGGATTCAAATTAGCTGCTCAACTTGATGTAAAAGTACAAGGTGTTCCAACAGAAGTAGCTGTAGAACTAGTAAAAGCAGCCCACGGCGTTTGCCCATATTCAAAGGCAACTAAAGGTAATATGGATGTACAATTACGAGTAATCGGATAATATTTTGCATAAAGTGAGTAGAAAAAGTTTTGACTTACCCCTTCTCCTCTTTACTTATATTTGTTCGATTCTTACTAAATGAAAGGTGCCCTATTTAAGGACACCTTTTTTAAATTGATTAAATTATTTTTCTACCTCGTCCATGAGGTATGCAAAGTGGCGTTCCGAATAATGGATCCTTCACGATATCACAGTTCATACAAAAAACATCACAGATTAAGTTCTGATTAATGATTTTTTCTGGGTCTCCTTGTGCGTAAACTTCGCCATTTGAAATCGCGACAACATTGTGTGCATAACGACATGCTAGGTTTATATCATGTAATACCATAACAATTGTACGCTGTTCTTTTTCATTCAATTCGTAAAGTAAGTCTAAAATTTCGATTTGATGTGTTAAGTCCAAATATGTTGTTGGCTCATCCAATAAAATTGTATCCGTATCTTGAGCCAATGTCATCGCAATCCAAGCACGTTGACGTTGACCACCAGATAATGAATCGACTAATTGATCCTTTAATTCATACATATTTGTAATTTTTAAAGCATTATTTACTTTCTCTTCATCTTCCTTTGACCATTGTTTTAACCAAGTTTGATAAGGATATCTTCCTTGTTTTACTAATTGAAAAACGGTTAAACCTTCTGGTGCAACAGGGCTTTGAGGAAGTATTGAAAGATTACGTGCAATTTCCTTTGTAGGTCGCTTACTTATTTCTTTACCATCAAGTAAGATGGTTCCGCTTTTAGGTTGAAGTAATCTTGCAAGTGAACGAAGTAATGTTGATTTTCCGCACCCATTGGCCCCAATTAAGACTGTGATTTTCCCTTTTGGAACTTGAAAATTTAATTCGTTTATAATTGTACGATCCTCATATGATAACGTTAATTTTTCTGTTTCGATTGCGCTCGTTGACATCTCATCACCTTTTTCCAGTCTTAAATAATAAATAGATAAAATATGGTGCACCAATTACGGCAGTAAAGACACCCGCAGGTATTTGGATGGGACTAAACACCGTTCTTCCAATTGTATCAGCCACTAATACCATGATTGCACCGATTATTCCGGATAAGGGAATCAATGCACCGTAAGAAGCACCAACTATTTTCCGAGCAATATGAGGTGCAATTAATCCAACAAATGCGATTGCTCCTGCAAATGCAACTGCACCAGCTACTAATGCTGTACTTATAAATAACAAAATTAAGCGATTTTTTTCTACTTGAACTCCTAAGCTTGTTGAAACTTCATCTCCAAGTTGTTGTGTATTGATATGTCTAATAAACGATAAAGCTAACACGATAAAAACAAGTGTCCAGACTGTAATGATTTTAACCTGCTCCCAGTTCGCTCCATAAACGCTTCCTGTTAACCACATATTTGCTTCAGTCGCTCTAAAAATAGGTCCAATAATCATAAAGAATGAAGTTGTGGCCTGAGCTAGTGCTGAAAATCCAACTCCTACTAAAACTAATCTTAATGGCTTTAATTCCCCATCCTTATAAGCAAAAGCATAAACAAATACTAAACTGATAATAGCACCGATAAATGCCGCTAATGGTAGCCATTTTATACTGACTGTTAATTGATTCGTACGATCATTACTAAAAATGGCTAAAAATAAAACAACGGTAGCTCCTGCTCCACCAGTTATCCCAAGAATATCTGGAGAGGCTAATGGATTTCTAACTAACCCTTGAAGAATCGCTCCGGCGATCGCTAAAGAAATCCCAGCAAAAATGGCAATGATGATTCGTGGCATTCGAAATGCTTGAATAAATAATTCATCTATTTTTTCCCCTTCACCAAAAATAACAGATAATACTTTTGGAACAGAGATATAACGATCACCTAGCGTTAAGCTGACGATAAATGAACTGATCAGTAAAAGAAGTGCAATGATTAAAACGGAAAATGATCGTTTATTAAAAAGTTGTGAAAAGTACTTGTTTCTTACTTTGATCATGCTCATTTTACTGTACCGCCTTTTCTTGCTAAGTATATAAAAAATGGTGCACCAATTACTGCGGTCATTATACCAACTGGCGTTTCTTCTGGCATTAAAATATAACGTGAACCTACGTCAGCTAAAAGAAGTAAAATCGCTCCGAAAATACCGCAAAATGGAATCATCCAACGATAATCGTTTTTAACAAACATTCTAACGATTTGAGGAACAATTATTCCAATTAATCCTATTGGTCCTGCTATACTTACAGCACCACCTGCTAGAATGATAACTAATACAACTAAAGTCATTTTTAATAAAGCTGTATTTTGCCCTAAAGCTCTTGATACATCTTCTCCTAACATAAATGTATTAATCTTTCCACCAAGTGCAAGTGAAACCATCCAAGCTATCACGATATATGGAAGTACTATTTGTAAAGAATCAAGTGAACGACCTTGTACTGAACCCGCTAGCCAAAATAGTACTTGCTCTAATGCCACTTCATTCGTTACTAGTAAGCCTTGGGTTACTGAGCTGAACATAGCTGCAATTGAAACACCAGCTAAAGTAATTTTCAATGGTGTCGCTCCGTCTTTTCCTATTGAACTTAACCCAAATACAAATATCGCTGATAATGTAGCTCCTATAAATGAAAGCCATATAGTCGCATTAGGTGATTGTAAATGAAAAAATGTAATACTAAGTACAATTAACATCGAGGCACCAGCGTTAATTCCTAAAACGCTCGGTGATGCTAGAGGATTTTTAGTTAATACTTGCATAAATAAACCAGCGATTGCTAAACTTGCTCCTACTATTGAAGCAATGATCGCTCTTGGAACCCGAACATTTTGAATAATTAACTGTTCATTAGACCCATCAAATTTTGTAAATGAATGGATTAAACTTGTAAAACTTGTATCCGTATAACCTAGTAAAATACTAGAGAAAAAACAAATTATTAATAATAAAATGCAAGCTACTAATAAGAAAGCCCTTGATCTTGGATGAATAAGCATTATTTATCTCCTACTATTCTATTCTCTTCTTTTAGTCTAAATGATGTGAATTATCAAGTCAATGAGAATGGTTTTCATTTTCTTATTGACTTTTAATCAATTCTTAATCTATAATACTATTTATCAAGATAAATGATAATCATTATCAACTAAAGGGAGACCATTCTATGAAAAAACTAAAATTTTCTTCACTAATTGCTCTATTTATTGCAGCAATTATGGTATTAGGTGCATGTGGCACTAAAAAATCAGATGAAGCTTCTAGTAAAGAAAGTAAAAAATCAAATACAGTTGCGATTGAGCATGCAATGGGTACGACAAAAGTTCCTGTTAATCCAAAAAGAGTCGTTATTTTAACAAACGAAGGAACTGAAGCTTTATTAGCATTAGGTGTAAAACCAGTTGGTGCTGTAAAATCATGGTCAGGAAATCCTTGGTACGATCATATCTCTAAAGATATGGATGGTGTTGAAGTTGTAGGTTTGGAAAGTGAAGTTAACCTTGAGAAAATCGCTGGATTAAAACCTGATTTAATCATCGGTAATAAAATGCGTCAAGAAAAAGTGTATGAACAATTAAGTGCTATTGCTCCAACAGTTTTCGCTGAAACATTACGTGGAGATTGGCAAGAAAACTTTAAATTCTATGCGAAAGTTTTAAACAAAGAAGAACAAGGCAATAAAGTATTAGCTGATTATACAAAACGTGTTGATGATCTAAAAGCTGATTTAGGCGATAAAGTAAATCAAAAAATTTCAATGGTACGTTTTATGGGTGCAGATGTACGAATCTATCACCAAGATACATTCTCTGGTGTCATTCTTAAACAATTAGGATTCCAACGTCCTGAAGAACAAAATGCTCCAGATTTTGCTGAAAAAGGTGTAACAAAAGAACGTATTCCAGCGATGGATGGAGACTACCTATTCTACTTTACATTTGATGACGGTAAAGAGTCTGGATCTCAGCTTGAAAAAGAATTTACAGAAGATCCTTTATTTAAAAAATTAAATGCTTCTAAAAACGGACATGTAATGAAAGTAAGTGACACAATTTGGAACACTGCAGGTGGAATCAAGGCTGCTTATTTAATGTTAGATGATATTGAGAAGACTTTTACTAAATAATACAATTTAAAAAGGTTTACCTTTATTGTCAGATTGAATGACAATTTAGGTAAACCTTTTTTTATTTTAAGACGCGATATTTCCCTACAATGCTTGATTATCCCGCTTTCCCTGCATTTTCAGCATCTTCTGCCATTAGTGTAAGCATCATATGTTCTTGGTCCCAATATTCATTGTTTAATTTTAAACTATTAGGGGTTTTAGCAAATGTTTTGAATCCTAGTTTTTCATATAGTTTTTTTGCTGTTTCATTTCCTTCTACGATATTAACTGTAAGTTGTTCGAGTCCTAAGCTTTTTGCTAAGTGGATCGCTTCTTCAATTAGAAGAATGCCTGCCCCCATTTTTCTAGCGCTAGTCGAAACATAGACAGACTCAATTTTTCCTTTATGCTCTGCTTTAACCTTTTCATATGTTTTTAAAGTTGCTACTCCAATTAATTGACCTTTGTCAGTAAATGCACCAATCGTATAATTTTTATCTTTATCTAATATTTCTGCTTTGTATTCAATAGGGTCATCTTGATCAAGTATTTCATCCATCGTTGTAATAAATACTTCAGGATTCTCTTTTAAGCCTTCTAAACGAATATTAAGATAGATTTCTGCATCTTCTTTAGTTAATAAACGTATTTTCATAATTATCCCTCCGTAATTGCTCCAAAATATATTCTATATAACAAGTGTAAGGTTTTCAACGCTTTCAAAAACCAAACTCTCATAAACTTACACTGTCATAAACTTGTAAAAATCATAAAAAAACGCTTGTATACCAAGCGCTTAGACGATCCCACTATCATGATTTTTCACAATTCCTGTTACAGAAATGTTAGGTTTGTCATAGTCATTAAGGATACTTAAATAATCTAGTTTTTTATTAAATAAACTCTTTCTGGCCTTCCAATCGTTCCATACGCTAAATCCGCTAATACTTTTCCTTCAGATACTAGATATTCTAAATATCTCCTGGCAGTAGTTCGACTAACGCCAATTTCTAGCCCTATATTCTCAGCAGTCATTCCTTTATGAACTTCTTTTATCGCGAATAACACTTTATCTAAAGTAAGTTTATCAATTCCTTTAGGATATATACTTTGCTCCTCAATGATTGAATTATTTTTGCCGATAAGACCGTCTATTTCATCTTGAGTCAAATAAGCACTTTTTAATTGTAGGCTTTTCACTTTATTTGAATAACTTGCATAACGAATTAGAGACTTTTTTAAACGTTCAAAAATGACTGGCTTAATAATAAAATCAAATACCCCATAATGTAAGGCCTTATTAACTGAATCAATTTCTTTAGCTGCTGTAATCATAATTACATCTGCCAAAATTGAATGTTTCTTCATCCATTTTAAAAAATCTAAGCCATTCATATCCGGAAAATAAACATCTAATAATACTAGCTGCGGTTTGAGAATTTCAATTAAATCAACTGCTTCTTCGTAATTAGTTGCAATACCCATTACACTAAATCCTTCTATTCTTTCAATAAATCGCTGATGAATCTCTGCAATTCTACTATCATCTTCAACTATTAACACTTCTATTAAATTCTTTTTCATCATATCTGTTACTCTCCTTTTGGCGTTTCGGAATGGCAACAATAAATGTAGTTCCCCCATGTTCGTTTGAATGAAAAGTAATTTGTCCGTTTAATTTATTGAGTAATTTTTGGACTAGGTGAAGACCGATCCCTGAATTTTTAGATTGCTCCTTAGTAGAAATTCCATATTCAAATATCTCATTAATTAGTTCTTCAGGAATTCCATTTGCATTATCCTCAATTTCAATCACTAAATCCTCACCTAAGTCAGTAAGAAATAGTGAAACAAGCTTTTCAGATTTATTTGTTTCTAATACTGCCTCGAATGCGTTATTTAATAAATTTCCGATAATTGTTATTAAATCTTCCTTGTTAATTTCTTTTGGAACATCTGCAAAACTACTATTATAATCAATGTTAAAATCTACTTTTAACTCATTAGCTAAACTTATTTTTCCTAAAAGAAGTCCTGCAACGACTGGGTCTGAAATTTCTTCCATAATAAAATGGATAATATTTTGAGTTATATTTGATTCCTTTGAAATTAACTCAATCGCTTCTTGATAAGATTCCAATTGTATTAAGCCTAAAATTGTATGTAACTTATTTGAGTATTCATGTGCTTGTGCTCTAAGGCCCTCTGAATATGCTTTTATTTGCGATAGTTCATTTAACAATTTATTCAGTTCTGATTTTTCCCTAAAGGTAGTGACTGCGCCAACAATTTTAGAATTCATTCCAACGATCGGAATACAATTAATAATCATTATTTTTTCATTTATTAAAAACTCTAAATCATAAATTGGCTGACCAGTTTCAACTACTTTCTTCAAATGTGAATTGTGCAAAATGTCTTCTATTTTTAATCCTCTAAGCTTTATATTATTTGGAATAGAAAGTACTTTATGAGCATTTTCATTTACGACCGTAATCTCTCCGTATTCATCAATCGCTATGATCCCTTCATGAATAGATTCTAAAATAGCGTGCTTTTCTTTGTACATCCTTCCAATTTCTTTCGGCTCCAATCCGAATATCGATTTTTTAATATTAAACGAAATTAAAAAAGCTACCCCTATTCCAAGTAGTAATATAACAATACTATTTTTTATTAGTTTTTTGCTAAAAGCATTTGCCTCATGATCGATATCTTTTATTAAGTAACCTACAGAAACAACTCCGATTACGTTACCATCATCATCAATAATAGGAGTTTTTCCCCTTAAAGAAGGGCCAAGTGTACCGGTCGATTCGGATACGATTTCCTGTCCCTTAAATACTTTATCATTATCTCCACCAACCATTTTCTGACCTATTAGTAATGAATTTGGATGTGAATAACGTATTTCATTTTTATTCCCAACAACAATAAATTCCGCTCCAACTTTCTTTCGGATTTTTTCAACAATTGGCTGAATGATTCCTGATGGATTTTCACTTGAAAATGCTTCACGAACTTCTGGCATATTTGCTACTGTTTGAGAAATGGCCAAGGCCTTTAATCCCTTTTCATGTTTAAGGTTTTTTAAAAACATTTCTTGAGATACTATTTCAAAAACACTACTAATAACTAAAATGAGAACAGAAATAAAGATGATTAGCTTATAATGTAAACGCATAATATTTCTCCTTATATTTTTATAATAATCAAAAAACTCCTTTTATTAAAGGAGTTTTGTTAGAAATTTAAGCTTCTACATTAATAACTACTTCCTTACCCTTCATTTTAATAATAATTGGAATGAGGATCCAAAGTAATCCAATTATTAAAAATGCTAATGAAATAGGATGAGTAAAGAAAATACGATAATCACCATTTGATACAGTTAAAGCTCTTCTTAAATTATTCTCAATCATTGGACCTAAAACGATTCCTAATACTAGTGGTGCGATTGGAAAATCATTTTTTGAAAGGAAATATCCGAAAATACCACATGCTATTAATAGAAGTAAATCATTTACTGATACTTGTACAGCATAAACACCAAATATTGAAATAGCTACAATTAGTGGCAATAAGTATTTCTTTGGTGTTTGTATAATCTTTGCAAATATTTTTACTAAAGGCATGTTTAAGATGATCAGCATAACATTACCAATAAACATACTCGCAATTAATCCCCAAGCAACATCAGGATGTTCATCGAAAAGAAGTGGTCCCGGTTGTATGTTATACATCATTAAAGCACCCATTAGGATTGCTGTTGTTCCTGAACTTGGAATCCCTAAAGTTAATAAAGGAATCATCGCCCCTCCAGACGCTGCATTGTTTGCTGACTCAGGAGATGCAACACCAGCAATTGTACCAGTACCAAATTTTTCAGGCGTTTTACTAACCTTCTTTTCTAAAATATAAGCAAAAAATGAAGCTAAAATTGCACCTGCTCCTGGTAATAAACCGACGAAAAATCCTAATATAGAACCTCTAGCGATCGGTGCTGCACTTTCTTTTAATTCTTCTTTAGAAGGTAATAAATTATTAATCTTTGCCATCTCGCCATCTTCAGCTTCATTTTCAATAATTGTTTTAAATACTTCCCCTAAAGCAAATAGTCCTACAGCCACTGTTAAAAATTCTAACCCTTGATAAAGCCAAGGAATGTCATATGTAAAACGAGAAACTCCTGATACAGAATCGATTCCTATTGTAGCTAGTAATAGTCCGAGGATTGTCATAATTAATGCTTTTGTTACTGACTTTCCTGCTAATCCACTTACTGCACATAAACCAAGAAGCATTAATGAAAAGTATTCTGCTGGACCGAACTTAATTGCTAATGCAGATAATGGTTTTGCTAATACAATTAGTGCAATGAGAGTAAAGATTCCTGCCACAAATGAGCCAATAGCTGCGATTGACAAAGCACTTCCCGCTCTACCTTTTTTGGCCATTTGATAGCCATCTAAAGTCGTCACTACCGAGGAAGATTCCCCCGGAGTGTTTAATAGAATTGATGTAGTAGAACCACCATACATAGCCCCATAATATACACCAGCTAATAAAATAATTGCACTGCCTGCTGCTTGCTCAGGTCCTAAAAAACCAGTTACCGAAGCAGTAACAGGTATTAATAGAGCGACACCACTCATTGGCCCAATACCAGGTAATACCCCTACTGCTGTACCAATTAATACACCAGCAAAAGCAAACAATAAGTTATACCATGTAAATGCAGTTTCAAACCCCTGCATTAAATATTGAAAAGTACTCAAGTTAATACTCTCCCTTCTTTTTTCTTAAAACCAGATTGACCAAACAGGTAACGTACCTTTTAAAACATCCACAAAAATAAAATAAATAATGAAAGAATAACCTAATGAAATTGAAAGAGATTTTATCCGGTTACCGCGCTCCATTGTTTGAATGGCAACAATTAGGAATAAAGATGAACTAATAATAAAACCGATTTTCTCAAGTAAAAGTGCATAAAGAATTGCTGAAATTAGGATAATAAAAAATTGCTTATAATGATATTGAACTGCTTCCTTTTCTTTTTCCTTATAAGAAAATGTTTCGTAAAATAACCTACAACTTAATAAAGAAAGCGCACAGCCAAGCATAAAAGGAAAAACGTTCGGACCAACTACACTTCCATAGGCAGTGGCTGCTATACTTCGACTCTCTAAAATAAAAGTAATACCCGTAATAAGAAAAATGATAGCTGCTAATCGATCAAATTTTTTATTCATATATCTCACCTCATTATGTTCAATAATGGAAAAGAAGGAGTATGATCCCCTTCTTTTTTTCAGTTATTTACTCATGCCTAAAGCTTTTAATAAATCTTGAACTTGCGTTTCTTGTTCTGATAAGAATGAGCTAAATTCTTTACCATCTTTATATTCCGACTGCCAACCTTGCTTTTCTACCTCTTCTTTCCATTCTTTTGTCTCAACTAATTTTGAAATTGTTTTTTCCCAATATGAGTATGCTTCCTTCGACATTTTCTCCGGTCCAAAAACCCCACGCCAAATGATAAACTCAGCATCTATTCCTTGTTCTTTAGCTGTTGGAAACTTAGATAATACATCCCCTTGCAAACGCTCTGGTGATGTTACTGCCAAAACTTTAACTTTACCTGATTTAACAAACTCAAGCGTACTAGAAATATCAGTCGAAATGGCATCTGCATTATTACCTAATAATGCTGTGATTGCCTCTGAGCCACCATCATAGGATACATACTTAATTTTCGTAGGATCAATACCGTATTTATAAGCTGGTAAAATTCCAATCAAATGATCCATAGACCCTGGAGCAGACCCTCCAGCTAAAGTAATCTTCTTCGGATTCTTTTTAATATCATCTAAAAGTGATTTTAAATCTTTATACTTAGAATCAGCTTTTACAACAATTGCACCATAATCCTTTGTTAACTGAGCTAAAGGTGTACTATTTTTATAGCCGTAAGGACTATTCCCCTCTTTTTTCAAGTTGTTAATAATGATAGGTGGTGAATTTACGAATAATTTTTCATTATTGGCAATATCCTGTGTAGCATACTCAGCCATGAATACTGTACCGCCACCACCTGGTTTATTTTCTACAGTCATAGGTTCTTTAACAAGTTTTGTTTCACTTAAAACTTTAGTGAACGACCTAGCTGTCAAATCCCATCCGCCGCCAGCTCCTGATGGTGCTACAACCGAAATTGCCTTATTAGGATAAGAAGAGTTATTGCTTCCTGTTGATACACTATTACTTTTACATGCAGCTAGACTTACAGCAATTAAAGAAGTCATTACAAACAAACTAGTCTTTTTAAATTTCACCTATAGTTCCTCCCCTTTTTGGAAACGCTTTCTAATACAAGTATTATAGTTTAATAATTCTGAAAAAAGTTTTTATGAACGTTAAATACGTAAAGTCCATTAAAACTATTTTGTTCATAAAAACCACGATTAAGAAAACCCACGAATCGGCGAGCTTTTAGGCGAAAACAGATGCCTTTCTAAAGTTTGTTATTGGGTCGGGAAAGAAGACGAAATTTATTAAGGGTTCTTGAGGAAGTATTTACGTTAGATTTTCAAAATTACTTCCTCGTAGCAGGTTCATGGGGAACTATTTACCGCGGTTTTTCAAAATTACTTCCTCTTAACAGGTTCATGGGGAACTATTTTCGCTAATTCTTGAATATTACTTCCCCATAACGGGTTCATGAGGAACTATCTTCGCTGGATTTTCAAAGTTACTTCCTCTTAACAGGTTCATGAGGAATTATCTTAGCTGGATTTTCAAAATTACTTCCCCATAACAGGTCCATGGGGAATTATCTTAGCTGGATTTTCAAAATTACTTCCCCATAACAGGTTCATGAGGAACTATCTTCGCTAGATTTTCAAAATTACTTCCCCTTAACGGGTTCATGAGGAACTATCTTCGCTGGATTTTCAAAGTTACTTCCCCATAACGGGTTCATGAGGAATTACCTTCGCTGGATTTTCAAAGTTACTTCCCCATAACAGGTTCATGGGGAACTATCTTCGCTAATTCTTGAATATTACTTCCCCTTAACGCGTTCATGGGGAACTATCTTCGCCGGATACTCAAAATTACTTCCCCATAACGGGTTCATGAGGAACTATTTACCCCGGTTTTTCAAAATTACTTCCTCTTAACGGGTTCATGAGGAACTATCTTCGCTGGATTTTCAAAGTTACTTCCCCATAACGGGTTCATGAGGAATTACCTTCGCTGGATTTTCAAAGTTACTTCCTCTTAACAGGTTCATGGGGAACTATTTTCGCTAATTCTTGAATATTACTTCCCCTTAACGCGTTCATGGGGAACTATCTTCGCCGGATACTCAAAATTACTTCCCCATAACGGGTTCATGAGGAACTATTTACCCCGGTTTTTCAAAATTACTTCCTCTTAACAGGTTCATGGGGAACTATTTACCACGGTTTTTCAAAATTACTTCCTCTTAACTGGTTCATGGGGAACTATTTACCCCGGTTTTTCAATATTATTCCTCATAACAAGTTCATGGGGAACTATTTACGCTAAATCTAGAAATTTCCTTCCCCATAGCAGGTAAAAAAGACAAATTCCCCCCATCATCAGTCAGTCAGTCAAAAAACAAAAAAAAAATACGAATCTGAAATGATATCAGACTCGTATTCTTTCTTATTACTTATGAATCCAAACAGCACCAGCTGAATTATCTTTTGCTTCCCCAATTACTTGGAATTTTAATCCGAAGTTAGGCACTTTTCTTCCTGCATCAGGAATTAAAGCATTTTGGTAACTTTTAGAATCATCAAATTCTGTTACACCAGGTAGTCCATCATAGTCAAAGATTCCACGAGATGGTGAATTAATATAAAATTCAGGTGATTTGTCGTAACTGAAAGCAGCGTCAGCTACTTGGTAACGAGTACTTTGTGATACTGATGGTTTACCATTTAATGCACCAACAATAGCCTCTGGATGAGCATCTACAACACCTAAGAAACCTTCACCAGGGTGAACACCTGTCCAGTTATCTGTGTAGCTATCATCACCATACCAAACTACTAAACCAGTATTATACTTAACTCCGCGTGAATATTCTAATGCTTTATCAGAGCCAACATAGTTTCTCCACTCTAAATAGTAGTAGTGATCTTTAAAATCAGTACCATTAGATACAGTTGCTTTGTCTAATGTAAATGCTGGAGTTCCTTCAGCACCATCAGTAAATTTAACTGCACCGTCAACAGTTAATTTTGCTTCGTCGAAAGCAAATCCTTCAGGAGCTAGTCCACCATCTGTAACATATTCAAACTGAACTTTTACATTCTTTCCTTTGAATTCAGATAAGTCATAAACTTTATCTACCCAAAGTCCTTTAGAAGTTTCAAGTCCGCCTGCTGTATTTTCATCACCAATCGTATCAATTGTTGCAAGTTTAGCACCAGTTGTTGCATCTAATACATTTACATATACATAATCGTAATCATATTCAACCTCATAGTTTGCTTTTACAGCAAAGCTTGCAGTTGTAGCTGCTGTTAAATCAAATACTGGTGAAGTCATTGTAGTATGGAGGTCATCGCCTTTTGTACTATAGTAATACTTTGCACCAAATTGAGGTTGGATTTTACTTTTCACTTCTTTTTTAGGTAAGTTAACCTTTACGATCGCTGGATTATTTGATTTAGTAACACTTTGATCGATAATAGCAGCAATACCTTTTTCATCAATATCTTTATAATCTACTTCAGTCATATTTGCCCAGTTTCCACCCATTGTTTTTTGGAAATACTCTTTGTTTTGTGGTGAGAAACTTGTAGGTGTTGTTCCAGCGATTGCACCGTTCCAACTACCACCGCTCATAACAGACCAAGAAGCAACTGGCTCCCCATTACCTGTATACTGAGTATCGTACTCATCTGGTAATCCTAAATCATGACCAAACTCGTGAGCAAATACACCAACTGCTCCATCTTCTGGCTCGATTGTGTAATCATATGCAGCCATCATTCCATTCCAGTATGGAACTTTTGCTTCTGTCCCTGCGAAAGGAGTTACTCCATTTAAAGTCCAACGATGTGACCAAATTGCATCATCACCTAATTTACCTCCACCAGCTTCTTGACCTGTTCCAGCATGAAGAACCATTAAGTGATCGACTAATCCGTCCGGCTCATTAATATTACCATCACCATCAAGGTCATAAATATCTAAATCATCAAAATCAGCTAAATTAATACCTGAATTGATTGCTGCTCGTAATGATTCCTTAACAAGATCACGTGGACCTTTTGGTGCAAGATTATCATGTCCACCAGTTGGGTTATCATCACCATAATCAGCTGCATTTCCAGAAACTGTTAACCAGTCTGTTACTGTACCTTTTACAGTATAACTTCCACCTGATTGTTCTTCATAAAATTGTTTAAACGTTTTTATTTTAGAGCCATCGTTTAAAGTAAAATCTTTATCTCCAAAAAGCATATCTTCGTAATGCTTTTTACTGAAATCTTCAGTATAAATATACCCATCTTGTTTATCTATATTGTTATGTTTGAAATCAGCAAACTCAGTTAAGATGACTAATACTTTATCTTCACGAACTCCGCCGTTATAGCCAGCTTGTTTTGCAGGATCAACTTTTACTACACCGTTTGGTTTGCCTTTTTTATAGTTTCCATGGCCTTTATTTAATTGTTTTAAAAGTTGAGCTTTACGTTTTTCCAATGTTTCTCTTTGTTTATCAGCAATTTTTGCATCTGATTGTGCTTTAACTTTCTCTTTATATGCACCTTGTTTTTCTTTTATGTATGCTTGTACTTTTTCTTTAGCTACTTTAGAGCTATCAGATGATTTGATCACGCCTCTGTCTCTTAAGGCTTTTTCTAATCTTTCTTCATCCACTACATTTAAATCTAAATAAGGACTTTCTAGTACTTGCTTGCTTTCACTTTCAGTAGGAATTGCTGCTTTTGAAGTAACTCCCGCTGAAAAAATGGACATACTTAATGCTGAAGCAATTGTAACACTCGATAATACTTTCCAATAAGACGGTCTTGCCATATTTCGCACCCCTTTTTCGAATATTCTAACAACTAAGTAAATAGTACAAGCTTGAAGGGGATTGTACAATGAGTAATTATGAATAATTTCTAATAATTCCGTTATTATATTTAATCTAATTTTAACGTTTTTTTAACATTGCGATAGGTAAATATACTTATTAACTAGACAAAAAAATACATTTTCTCTTTTTATTAAACAAGTTTCGAGGAGTATTTTATGAATTCGACATTAAAACAAGATTTCTTTTTAAAACCAGCTATACAAGTAGCAAAGGAGCTTTTAGGTAAAATACTAGTTCATAATACTGACGAAATGGAACTTTCCGGAATAATTGTAGAGACAGAAGCATATATGGGGCCAGAAGATCGCGCTGCACATAGTTTTCAGAACCGACGTACGAAACGAACAGAAATCATGTTTCATGAGGGAGGTTACATCTATACTTACCAAATGCATACACATACTTTAATTAATATAGTTTGTGAAGAAATCGGAAAACCACAGGGAGTATTAATTAGAGCACTAGAACCTGTGAACGGGATTGAAAAAATGATCGAATTTCGTAAAAATCAGCCTATTTCTAATTTAACGAATGGACCTGGTAAGCTTACAAAAGCACTGAATATTACGATGGAGTCTTATGGAAAACCGATTTGGCTCCCTCCTGTTTACATCAAAGAAGGAATTAAACCAGAACATATTAGTAGTGGACCTAGAATCGGTATTGAAAATACCGGTGAAGCGAGGGACTATCCGTGGAGGTTTTGGATTACGGATAATAAATTTGTTTCAAGATAATAAAAATACCCAGGCTGTTGATGAACTCTTCTTACTTTCAAACAGTCTGGGTCTTCTTAATTTTTGAACGTATTTTAATCATTATTCATCAGTAGAAGAAACAGCATTTTTTATTTGCTCTTCCAACTCCAAATGATATTCTAAAATTTGATACTTGTTCCAATTTAGTCTTTTCGCCATATAATGAATCACTTCGTCTTTATACTTATTAACTAGATCCATTCGAAAAAATAAAAATCCAGTTCTCCTTATAAAAAAGTCAACTGGCTTTACAATCATTTCGTTTTGAATTCCATATTCTAGTTGTAAAAATAATGATAATGGTAGATTAGACTCATTTTTCAATTCACTAAATGATATATTCATTAAATCTTCTATATTCGATCCATACATTTTACTTAATCTTTTATATTCTGATTCACTTAATCCAATTGCAATACCAGCAGATGAAAATCGTCTTTTAAAATAATTAAAACCTTTTGAGCCTCCGACATCGCCACCGGATATTGGTAAATTTTTAGTCTGACATTCTTTAAATTTATTTCTATTATCTTTTAATATAAGGTCGACAATTGTCTCAGCCATTTTACGATAGCCTGTTAACTTTCCTCCAGCTATTGAAATTAACCCCGAAGATGATTCCCAAATCTCATCCTTTCTTGAGATTTCAGAAGGATTCTTACCTTCTTCCAAAATTAAAGGACGAATACCAGCCCAGCTAGATTCAATGTCAGTATCTTCCAGCTTAATTGTCGGAAACATATATTGAACACAATTTAATAAATACTCTTTATCTTCATTACTTACTTTTGCATTAGCTGGATCTTGATCAAAAAATGTATCTGTTGTACCAACATAAGTCTTTCCATCTCTTGGAATTGCAAAGACCATCCGTCCATCCATCGTATCAAAATAAACAGACTGATTTAAAGGAAACTTCTTATGATCAATTACTAAATGAACACCTTTTGTTAGTCTAAGATTTTTATCACTTTCTAATCGTTCCATTTCCCTAAGCTGGTCAACCCAAGGTCCGGTTGCATTAACAATCCTCTTTGCCCGAATTGTAAAAGGTACTTTCGTTATTAAATCGATTACTTTGACTCCTACTATTCGATTATTTTCATAGATGAAATCTGTCACTTCTACATAATTGATTGCCTGTGCTCCAAGTTCAACTGCTTTTTTTATTATTTCAATTGTAAGTCTAGCATCATCAGTTCGATATTCAACGTAATACCCTCCAGCTTTTAACCCTTCTCTTTTTATTAATGGCTCCTTTTCAATCGTTTCTTTTCGATTTAACATTTTTCTTCGCTCTTCTTTTTTTACCCCTGCTAAATAGTCGTATAATCTAAGGCCAATAGAAGTAGTAAACTTACCAAAAGTTCCACCCTTATAAATGGGAAGTAACATCCATTCAGGTGTAGTCACATGTGGTCCATTTTCATAAACAATTGCCCGTTCTTTCCCAACCTCTGCTACCATTTTAAATTCATACTGTTTTAAATATCGTAATCCACCGTGAACTAGCTTAGTAGAACGACTAGATGTACCCGAAGCAAAATCTTGCATCTCAACTAGAGCAGTATTCATCCCTCTAGTAGTTGCATCAAGTGCAACACCACATCCCGTAATCCCTCCACCAATTACTAATAAATCGAATTCTTTTTCAGCTAATGTTTTCTTGATCTTTTTCCTATTTAAACTCGAAAATTGTTCTTCCATTGTAAAACCTCACTTCAACAATTTTTCTAGTTTTCTAAAAAAACTGGTATAAAAAAGAAATAAACCAAAAATGAAAAAGGACCGCTACAATTTCACCCGCATGTAGAAAGGTCCTAAAGTTTCAAATTAAAAAGTATTTAAGTGTATCCTTATTTATATCTTAAAGTTGTATTAACTTACCACTCATCTAATCGTACAATATAACTCAATTTATCTTTTAAAACATATTCAATTCAACAATTAATGATTCCTTTCATCCCTAAATTAATGTATCGGAGTTCCTTATTTTTCTTCACAAAAAAAACCACTAATTTATAGTGGATTTTCTCGCAAGTATTAATTTTTTTGGTTTAATTCAATTATTGTAGTTTATCGCTATTTCTTAGGAAATAATGTCGGAAATTTACTTTATTTCACCAAATTATTTTCTTAATTTGCAATTTCTTGGAACTTAGCTATTTTTTGAAGAGGACATAATTGGTAAAGATATTCCAAAACTAGTTCCTTCTCCAATTTTACTTTGAACTTTTATTTTCCCACCATGTTCTTCAACAATCCATTTAGCAATGGATAAGCCGAGCCCAATTCCATTCTTTGATGTACGTGAGACATCTTCCTGGAAGAATCGGTCAAATATTCGAGGCAGATTTTCTTCTTTTATTCCCACTCCACTATCTATAACCTGAATAAGAAGATTATTTTTTACTTGTTTACAGTTAATTTGGATCGTATCATTTTCGTTTGTAAATTTCATTGCATTGTCAATTAAAATCACAAGTAATTGATGAATTCTTTCTTGATCACCAAAGTAAAAATACGTATCTTTAATTGATATAAAGATTTCTTTACTTTGAAATGAAATGATTTCAGTAAAGTGCGATACAACTTCTTCTAACAATTCATTTATGGAGAATATTTTTTTATTTAATTGTATTTGCCCTGAATCTGATCTAGCTAAAGTTAATAAGCTTGCTACTAGTTTAGAAAGGCGCCTATTCTCTTTTAACATAATTGAAAAATCTTGTGCCTTTTCTTCGATTGTTGCGTCTGGCTCTCTTAGCAATAACTCCAAACGTGATTGAATTACGGTTAGTGGCGTTCTGATTTCATGTGATGCATCCGATACGAATTCTTGTTGTTTTTGCCATGCGTTTCTTATTGGTACGAGTGCGCGGCCAGCCAAAACATAACCAGCTACAACTGATAATGCACTTCCCAAAACCCAACCAATAATTAATATGATTAATAATGTATCAAGTAAATCCTTTTCTGAGTCGATATTACGTAATATTTGTAGTGTAATTTTCCCACGATTGGTTTCACCTTGAATTGAAATCGTTCGATAATTCATATCACCGATTTTATCATTATATATTTCATTAATTTTTGTAGGATGCTTAAGCTCATCTTGTAAAATAATCGCATTCATACCTGGCATGGGATTTACTAATTTTTTATTTTCATCCCACATGATCATTAAAATACGTGGATCTCGATTGGATATTGGCAAGCGATATGGATCATCACTATTTTGTATACGATTAATATTCCATAAAAGTGATTGATCGACTTCTTTATATAAACGATTATTTGTATATGAATAGATAATGAACGAAAGGATTCCAATTATGAAGATAAATACTACTGAATTTATAATCGTTAAACGAATTTTTGTTTTTTTAAACATCTCTTCACCTAGTCATCTTTCATAATATATCCGATACCTCTGACTGTTTTAATCATACTACCATAATGATATGGATCTAGCTTTTTTCGGAGTTGATGTACGTATACTTCTACAATTGCAACAGTCGTATCAGAATCAAATCCCCAAATCCTATCAAAAATTTGTTCTTTCATTAAAATCTTTCCTTGGTTTTGAATGAAGTATTCCAGTAATTCATATTGTTTAATTGTTAAATGAATCGGTTCATTATTTATTTCAACAGGATGCTCTTTTCCTTTTAATATGATTCCTTGGTATTTCAATGAACTATCAATTGTTAATTTACCACTTCTTCTAAGTAATGCATAGATTCTTGCTAGTAATTCCGGCCCTTGAAATGGTTTTACTAAATAATCGTCCGCTCCTAAGTTTAATCCTTCAACACGATCTTCAAGTGAATCTTTGGCAGTTAGAAAAAGAACTGGTGTATGTACCCCTACTTTTCTCAAGTCCTTAACAATTTCAAAACCATTTTTCTCAGGCAACATTACATCTAACACAATCACATCATATATGTTTTGCATCGCCAAGAAATAGCCTTCTTCCCCTTCTAACGCTTTATCTACTTTAAAATCATTTGATAATAATTCAACGACTGAATTTAAAACTTCTATATGATCTTCTACAACTAAAATTCTCATTTTTTTCCTCCATTAGACTAAAAAGAAGCGTTCATTACATTCAACGCTCCACTTTATTTATCCAAATCGTATTGCTTGAATTTATCTCATATTGAAGCTTCACTCTGGCTGTACTTGAAACATGTAAATACAATTTTTCCCACCTACACTTATCATACCACCAAATGTGTAAAGTACAGATGATCCGATTAAAACTGAAATTGTATATCTAATTGCTGCTATCTGATGAAGGAGGTTGTTGATTAAAAGATCCTCCACCCCCGTTATGTGGGAAGTCTCCTCCATTTCGGAAGTTTCTCATCATTTGGGTACGATCATTGGTTTTAAAACTTAAATAGCCAACTCCTATTAATGTGAAAACGCCAATTACTAAATTTATTACTAATAAAATGGAAATTACTTTTGGAGAAAATTCAAATGTTGTTGAACGATTATTCAAATTCGTTTTTTGATTATTTTCAACTAAATTTGATTCTAATTCTTCCATGTGATTCGCACTCCTTTATATTGAATTAATTTAATTATGTAATAGAATCCTTAATTTTTTCTTAAAATTTGTTTCCTAATATTTTTAGAAATCCCTTTTAATCAAAGAAAAGCCCCAAGATATTAAATATCCTTGAGGCTTTTCTTTGATTAAAAAAGATGTCTGCTACCGAGACATCTTTAAAAATATGAAATAAATAAGTGCAAAACTATAAGAATTAATAATCTTTCCATTAAGAAATTAGAATAATAATTGTATTACCGTATTTAAATACTACGCTAGTTTAATTTTTCGAACTACTTGGATCTTGACGTGTTTTGGAATATCTCCTTTAATCGTCACCTCACCATTCGATAGAGGGATTTTTGCTCCCCATCCATTTTTGAATTTTTTAATTTTTACTCGAATTAATCTTATTTCCACTTGACCTAATCCTGATTTGTTTTTTACTTCTAATTCTGGTGTTTTTGCATTTCCAATATTATGTAGAAGTAGTTTCACTCTAATTAGTGGTTCTTCATCGCTTTTTACAATTACATATGCGTTTCCTTGTTCATCCTCTTTAAATTGGTCGTAGGTTACTGAAAAGCCTTTTGTACTTAAGTAAATTTCTCCATCATCATTTACTTTGTAAACTGGTGAAAACATATGTCTCTTCTCCTTGCCGTATATTCTTAATTATGTAAAATAAAGAAAACTTCATTTGACCAGCCATTTTTTGGCGAAGTCAGGGACGTAGTGGAAATGGCTACTGCCCACGTAACCATCATCTTAAAGTGAAATAAAAAATTGACGATGAAATAATTGGAATTATTTTACGTCAATTCTAATCTTAGTATGGCTTAACAATTAAAAATTGTTCTTTCCAATATTTAATATGTTTTAAATATGAATCTTAGTACATCAGACAGATTATTCTAGTTTAGTCAAAAATAATATAAAATGCAATTTTTAAACTCAGAAATGAATAACTAATTTTTGGTAATTCCTTCTCTTAATAATGCCATTATTTAACATTAAAAATTGGTTCTAAAACATAGAATTTAGTGCATAAATATGCTATTGTTCTACTGAATTATTTTAAAATTTAAAATTTAATTTCATATCGAAATTATGAAATTAAAAAAGGAAGAAGGAAAGTCAGTTGATTTACAGTAAACAAGATGTGCTACATAATGAATCCCAGAGCATTAAAAATGGAGCTGCATCTACAATCGCGATCAGTTTGTCGAATAACTATTTTATTTTGTTTGCTATTGCCATTTTAGGGGCTAACAATTATCAGGTTGGTTTAATTTCTTCCTTACCTTCAATTGTCGGAATGGCCGCAATGCTTCCAGCTGCTTTTATGGTTAATAAATTAGAAGAAAAAAGAAAATTCACAGCTTACTCCATTTTCTTTACTCGTTTTTTCCTATTGATAATGGTTTTTCTTCCATTTATTAAATCTGAGCATATCGCATGGTGTTTGTTATTTTAATTGCATTAATGAATTTTCCCGGTACATTTTCAAATTTAAGTTGGCAAGCATTTATTGGTGATTTAATTCCTGCTGATCGCCGAAATGCATTTTTTGGCAATCGTAATAGAATACTAACCTTTACAGGAATGATTGTAACGCTTTTAGCAGGAATATGTATGAAATCCATTAATCCAAAAAGTGCGCTTCCATATCAATTACTTTTTTTATTCGCATTTATTTTTGGGATGATCGAGTTCTTTTATCTATTGAAACATAAAGAAGAGAAGCAAAAAATTGAAATCTCTAATCATTATTCTCCTTTTTCGAAACACCTTTTTCAATATAAACCTTATATTACATTTTTAGTTTGTGCACTATTTTTTAATTTCGCATGGCAGATGGCATGGTCTTTATTTTCGATCTATCAAATAAGATTTGCTCATGCAACGGCTTTTTGGATTAGTTTATTTACTGTAAGCAACCAACTTTCACAAATTGTTAGCTTTCGTTGGTGGGCAAGAATGGCGAATCGTTATAGTAATACTCAATTATTAATTTGGATTTCAATCGGTATGGCCTCTGCACCTATTTTAAATATTTTATCAACAAATTATGTATACTTATTTATCGTAAACTTTACATCAGGATTCTTTGTATCTGGTACAGTTTTAATATTATTTAATAGTTTACTAGAAGCGACTGAAGAAGAACATCGCACTTCTTATATCGCTAATTATAACTTCTTACTTTCAATCGTTTCCTTCATCGCTCCACAACTTGGTGTTTTTTTACTTGAATCATTCAGTATGAATATCGCAATGATTATTTCAACGATATTCAGAGGATTGGCTGGAATATTATTTGGGATTATGGCCTATAAAATGTCATCTAAACAATTAGATTATAAACAAAATAAGATTACTCTCTAGACTGATCTAAAATGATTTCATAATAATATAAACACAAAAGCAACAAGGGATGTTTAAAATTTTTTGACGTTTTTACGAATTTTTGTAGATTTACATCATCTGTTGATTGCTTTCTTTTATTTTGGAAAATTGCCCTTGATAAGGATGTAGATCAAGTTGAATTTACTCAATGCTTTTTTATAGGCAACAGAACGACTATAAAATCATACCTTAATTAGTGTGATCATTATTTAATTGACCCTAATCGCCGTTACGGTTGTTTTTTAATTAGCTACTCAAAAAGATTCAAATCCAAATTAATTTGATACTATTAAAATTAGTACGATTTAGGAAAGGATATTGATATGACTATAGAGTATCGTTTTTATGAGAGTCCAACAGATCTTAATTTGCAATATGATTTTTGGAACAAGATAACAAAGTCTCTACCATATGCTTGGAAACCAACGTTAACTCCAACATTATTTGAAAAACAATCTGAATTTAATGAAAAATCTAGATGCTTTGCTTTTGACGGAGATCAACTTGTTGGTTATATGAGTTTTTCAGGTAAAGGGGAATTTGTTTCATTAGGTTATCCATGGGTGTTACCTGAATATGAGGATACTGTAAGAGATGAATTGTTTGAAAGAGTTTATCAATTTGCTGTTAGTGAGGAATACGGTGGAAAACTATTTGCACAACGATTTAGAGGACAGTGGTCAAAACAAATAGAGTATTTCTTATCAAAAGGCTTTAACATTACTAGTCGTTCTCAAATCGTTGGTGCGCATTATCCACTTCTTATAAAAACACTCCAAAGTATTCCTGGATTTTCGTATGAGATAAAAGATCAATTTCAATTTAATGTTTGGAAAGATTTAAAAATGAAGCAACAAATTCTTACTAACGAACAAGTTGCCATGATGAATGAGTATTATAGCTCAATTGAATTTGACTATGCCGTTGAATGTAAGCTAGAAAATCAAGTCATTGCCTATTTGGCTATGACAATACGGCCGGATACTAGGTATTCGGAAATATTAGCTGTTGCTTATACTGAAGCGGCTATACCTTATTTTTATGATATCATGTCGATCATCCATAATGAAAACATCAATCGAAAAGTTACAGCAGTTACAATCACTAAGTCACAAATTCCTAAAAGTGTTTTACAAGAAAAACTTGGCTTTACTCCATTAACTGAAGATGTCATGATGCACAAAAGACAAGGTTAAATGGAAGAATAGATTGACTAAACGAAAAAAGAGATTCCAAAAAATAATGTTGGAATCTCTTTTTTATTTTACCATAAAATCATAAGTACCACTTTCCACCCCATTGATTAGTAGTGTGATGCTATGTTGGCCTGGGTAGTGTTTTCTTGTTGATAAGTCTTTGAATGAGTGTGTTTTGTTGTATGATAATATTTTGTTATTTTCAATTGTGTTTTCGGATATTTTAAAGATCTTTCTTGTACGGTTACCTTTTGACTTTACATAATCAATTGCAAATTCGATTCTAAGTTTTGTGGTGGTCGGTTCGTTACTATGAATTGTAAATGAAAAGTTTAAGTCTCCACCAATTTCTATTTTGTCTGATTGTAATTGAAATTGGTCGATATGGATTGCATTTGTCATTTGGAATCCAAAAATGGTTAAAGCTTCTTTATTACCTTTTTTTAATAGGGTTCTACATGCGTGCTTTATGATCCAATTAGTATGGGGATTTTTACCATACCATTCTTTTGCAATCTTTACGACTAGATTTGGGTGATCTTTAGAAATATCATTTAAATTATTCGCTACACTTTTGCGAACATATAATGACTCGTCTTCCTTTAAGTTTTCTAGAATAGGTAGGATTGGAGTTGGGTCCTTTTTTAGACTTTTTAGAACCATCCCCCATGGTAATTTTGGACGACATCCTTCACTTGCGAGTCTTCTCACATGTTCATTTGGATGAGTAGACCATTTTAACATTTGCGTCATCATTCGTTCTTGGTCTTGAATAATGAACGGTCTAACAGCAAATTCCGATGTTAAGTGCTGTGTGAATATTTCTAAGGCTTCTATTGATTTTTCCCAATGATCTAAACCATACACTTCAACAAAATCAGGAAAAAAAATACTACTTAATTGGCCTTTTGGAAATTTCTCTACTATACGAGTTAAAATCTCTATTGATTTTTCAAATTTGTTTGGGAGTGAATCCCCCAAACAAATCGTAATATGCCTCATTCTTTCCTTTAATGTTTTTTCTTCCCAACTTTCATTTAAAACCTTACCCATAAAAGTTTCATGATCAAAATCTGGATAAACGGTATAGATTTCGTTTGCGATTTTTGAAATTAACTCTCGGTTATATACATTCTTCAGAGCATCTGCCATTTTAAATCTCCAATCATTCTATTTCAAACTATTATATAATCTCACCTAATAAAGTGATTGGCTGTGAGATTTGTTTTTTTAATCCCTCAATCGCATCCTTTTTAATGATTGCTAGAACACATGTCGCGGGACCTGCTGATTTATGTAATGAGATACTAGATTGATTTTCTAATTTTATATCGATATTATTTGTTTCCTTCAACTGATTCAATTCAAATTGAACGCCTTTTGAACCGATTGGTAATAAATCTAAGACATCTTCGTTATTTATTAAGTGCTTTAATGAATGAAAATTAATGATCTCGTTTTTATTTTCATTTAAATCCTCTAATACTTCATTTCCTACTTTTGGATATCCAACTAATACTACAAGATCCCCTGAAATGACTTCTTTTTTATTAAACGGATTAAAAATTTCTCCCATTAAAGTAATACCTAAACCTGTTTGTTTTGTTGGAATATTTTCTTCTGTACTTCCAGTAATCGTTATTTCTAAGTTGTCTTCATAAAAATTAGCTTCATTATATTCTTTAATCGCTTTTTCTATCCCGCTTATTATTCGCTTACCTCTTCCGTTCATTTCTACACATAATGTATTAATTAAAACAGTAGGCTTCGCTTTAAATGCGATTGTTTCAACTAAACACAATTTCGCTGTTAAATAGCCAACAATTTCCTCATCCACTTTAATGAAATCAAGCTCACTCATTCCAATTCCACCGCAGCTATCACAAGCAATTGTAAAATAACGATTCCCATCTATATGCATTAAAGTTAAATCTCTATATGTTAAAATTTGCACGTTTCATCACCTTTTGAAGTATAAATGCTAAAACAATATTTGCCACCGATGCTAATGTTAAAGGCATAACCATTAACATAAAAAAACTACTAACAGTCTTAACTGTAAACGAGTGATTTAAATAAGCAATTAATAGACCACTTAATAAAGTTGCCACTGGACCATTTAAAATAATTGCCACTACTATTGCTATGTATTGATTCATTTTTTTAAATAATACGCCAAATAGCCAAACAATCACAAGCATTTGTATTGCGATAAATAGATGTACTGGTACTGTGAACGGAAAACCTGAAGTAAGTGCTGTAAGCAAATGACCTAGTGCACCTACAATACCGCCTGCAATTGGTGAAATCAACATAGCAGCTAGAAAAGCAGGCAATGAATCAAATGCAATTGAATAGACTATTTTAATATTAGACAGCACTGCACTTAATGCGATAAATAATGATAGTAAAACAATTCTTTTAGTGTTCAAATTTCTCCATCCCTTTTAATTTAGTTGAATAATATTTTTCAAAAATCCAAAACCATCGTTATACTCAATTTCAATAATACATCCATTACTCGTATAAAATTTCCAGAAATGACTTAAATCTAAATGAAGTAAATTTAAGAGTAGTAGCTTCATAATTCCTCCATGTGATACAACTATTACATCATTGTTTTTTGATTTAATATCATGACAAAATGTATGAACTCGTTCTGCACACTGCTTTAAGCTTTCCCCATTCGGAATTTGAAAATGAATCAGATCTTCATTCCACTTTTCTAAAACTTCAGGCACTTCATTTAAAAGATCAGTATAGGATTTCCCTTCAAATAGCCCAAAATTTGTCTCCTGCAACCTTTGATCAACTATTTTCGATTCTCCGATTAATTCTTCAATCGCATCACTTAATAAAGTGCATCTACGAAGTGGACTGGAATATAAAGTATAATGTGAAGTAAGCTCAATTATTTTCGTTAACTGGGTTATCACACTATCTATTTGACTTAAGCCTTTTTCTGTTAAATCAAAATCAGTCAACCCTGCATAAACCTTTTGTCTATTTCCAATGCTTTCTGTATGCCTAACTAGAAATATTCTCATATTAATCTCTCACCTATAACAGCAAAAATTAAAAAGCATAATTGGGAAACTTCAATCGTAAATCCAATTACATCCCCTGTAATTCCACCTAGTTTTTGATTGATTCTTTTCGTTATGAAAGTAATAAAAATAAACGTCATACATACCGCAAGAATAATTGCTAGTTCATTCATTAAAATACTGCTTACACAAATGAGTAACACATAGACAATTAGAACAAATAATGAATTAGATTTTTTGGCCTCAATGATAAATTGACTTCCAAATCCTTCATTTCTAGCATAAGTACTTACTCTACATGTGAATAAGGCATTACATCTTCCAATGATTGGAAATAAAAAAATAGCGAATGATGTAGACTTTGATAGAAACAACCAATCTCCTAAAAATAATACAATTAAGGAAATAACACCAAATGCGCCAATGCGACTATCTTTCATAATTTCTAGTATTCTTTCTTTTGAACGATGACTAAAAATTCCATCTGACGTATCAGCTACTCCATCAAAATGTAATCCACCCGTTAAGAATAAATAGACTAATAGAATAAGAAATGCAGTTGCTTCTTTGTCCAAAACAATTGAAATTCCAGCATTAAAACTAACGAGTATTAAACCAAATAACACACCTACTAACGGAACCAATCTAATTCCTCTTCCTAGTTCGTCCTCAATAAAATTGTAATTTTTAACCGGGATGGTTGAAAAAAAACTGAGGATCATTTTAAATCGATTCATATCGGAACTCCTACTTAATTTTTAATGGTATACCAGCTGTAACGAGAACAACTTCTTCTGCTCTTGAAGCAATTTTTTGATTGATACGCCCAGCAATATCTCTAAAAATCCTTCCTAGTCGATAAGAAGGAACAAGTCCATAACCTACCTCATTCGATACAATTATGAATGTTTTACCGTGTTGATCACAAACGTCTATCAACTCGTTCACTTCATTTTCTATCTCTAATTCTAGTTTATTTATTTGATCATTCTTAATGGTCTCATAATCAATATCGGTATAATGATCAAACATTAGGTTAGTTATCATAACCGTCATACAATCTAAAATAATATATTTGGATTTTATAAATTCTTCATTCATTTTTAATTGATTAAATTGTTTATATTGTTCAACAGTATGCCAATTAATCGGACGGTCTTCTTGATGTCTTTTAACCCTTTCGTTCATATCTTTGTCAAAAGGTATAGCAGTTGCAATATAGACTACTTCATCTGTATTTGTTTGTAATTCTTTTATTCTTTTTTCTGCGTAAGAACTCTTTCCACTACGCGCTCCACCAATTACAAAAATCAACTTCTTCCCCCCACAATCAAAAACTTCCTTTTATTCTGTTCTTTTCTATCATAATTCATTTTCAATAAAAATGAGCAGAAAAAAGAAGGTATCTTTAATAAAAATAACCTTCTTTATAAGTTCTTTCATCTTTTATAAGATTTATTACCTAAAATATGAACATCAACTTTTATATCCTTAATTGACTTAGCATCGACTTCATTCAATGCTTTTATATCCCATTCTTTTCGATGAAATCGATACGGTTTTTCTGAAATGTTGAGAAGATCGGCGTGAAGTACTTCTCCTTTTTTTATTGTCATTAAAATTTCATTTTTCATTTTACTTCTGATTTTAGAAGCAATTTTCTTTCTACTATAACTGTTCTCATTTTGTACAATGTTTACATTGGTTTTTACTTTAATAATATACTTGGGCTTTTTACCTCCTTTAATGACTTTAACTGAACTATTTGAGCTTCTAACGATTATATTCAATTTATCTTTGGCGAATGGCAGCGGCAAACTGTAATTTTCTTGATGCATAAAATCTAGTGCTTTTAATTCTTTTAAATCCAGTTTACCTTTAAACTTTTTCTGCGATATTGCGAAGGCTACATTAATATAGGCTACCTTGTCTATTTCTTTTTCTTTAAATTTCTTATCTTCAATCCCTAATGATGGAATCAATATCGTTCCTACTGGCTGTGTATATCTTGAAATATATTGATGAAATTTTAATTTTAAAAAGACTAATCCCCCTCTACTCTTTTCATCTGGTTTCATTACTACCGTATATAAAAAAGGTAAATTAAAGAAGCTTTGACTCATTAAGATATCTTTAATGTCTTGATCGGTACCATAAATCCAAATTGTATATCTTAATTGTGGTCTTCCACTAATAAAGGAATTAACTTCTTTCAATCTTTTATCAATAACCTCTTTACTTAAAATGACACTATTTACATGGCCATAATATAAAGGCATTGGTGAATGTGATTCTATTTTAGAAATTGCGGACTGTATGCTTTTACCTTTTGCTTGACCAATTAAAGGAGGGGCTGGTACTTGCAATGCCCCACTTTCTTGCTTTGCAATATTTGAAAAGTTAAGTGCTTGAATCGTGACAACATACTGATTATCTTTAAAATCAATGCCCAAACTAGTGACTAATGTTTGTTCAATAATTGAACGTGCCCCCCAGCATCCTGTTAAAATGAATAATTGAAAAATTACCAATAGAATGATAAGCAATTTTTTCATCTTATTTCTCACTCCTTCTTTCGGTCTTGATCAACTGGATGGAGTGATAGGTTTCGTTTCGTTTTAAACTTTTGAGGTAATTTGATAATTACATTTAGAAAATCAGACTTTTTTGGAACAGAAAGGAGCGTAATATAAGGTTGACCAAAACTTTCTAATGAAACAATCATCGTTGTAAATAGAAAAAATCCAGTAAAAAAACCAATTAAGCCTGCGACAGCAGATAAAAATAAAATAAAAAAACGAAGAAATACAATATTACCTGAGATATTTTGATTAATTAATGTATAACCTGAAATAACGGTTAATGCTACAACGACAAGCATTGCAGGTGAAGTTAGTCCAGCACGTATTGCAGCATCACCAATAAATAATCCTCCTAACACGGCTACAGTTTGACCTACCGCTTTTGGTAACCGAATCCCCGCTTCTTTAAATAGTTCAAAAAAAACCAACATTAAACTGGCCTCTAATGGAGCTGAAAATGGCAAACCGTTTCTTGACATACCAATTGTCGCCAAGAAGGGATAAGGTATTTGATCAATATGAAAGGTAGCCATTGCAATATAAAATCCTGGTAGAAAAATCGTGGTGAAGATTGCCGCGATTCTAAGATACCTAACTACATTTACATAGTAAAAGCTTGAATGGATATCCTCAGGTGAATAGACAAGTTGATGTAAGTTTGCCTGTCCGATTAGACAAGTAGGATTCCCATCAACAATGACTGCAAACCTACCTTGATTTATTGATTGTACGACGAAATCTGGTCTACCAATATTATCTAAAAGCGGGAAGATCGAGAAAGGTTGATCATATAAGGCTTCCTCAATTTCATAGCTACTTACAACTACATCTTTTTTAATTTTGCTTAGGCGTTGTTTAACCTCTGAAAGAATTTCAGGATTAATAATATCTTCCATATAAACTAATAAAACTTTCGTATGACTACGTTCACCGATTGTAAATTCGACACTTTTTAATGTTGAAGTCTTAAGCCTTTGTCGAATTAATGCCATATTAATTGAATAACTTTCTACAAATCCGTCTCGTGGACCGCGAATTGAATTTTCTAAATTTGATTCTTCCGGACTTCGTTGTGGAGGATCTGCAACGGGAATAAAGAAAATATCATTAAAATAAGAACTAAATATGACTAAATTTCCGGAAAATAAGTTTTCTTCAACTTCTTTTTTAATCGTAACTCCGTCCTTTAATCTTTTAGCCTCGACTATATTTCTCAATAGCTCAAAATCAAATTTTTCTTCTTTGTGGACGATGTTAAATATGTCATTAATAATTTGATTGCTAAATTGAGCATCTATTAAGTTAGGACAAAACATGATGATGACAAAATGTGAGTCTTCTCCTTCTTTATAGGATTTCGTTCTAAATTCAATATCCGAAGAGTGATTAAATGACTCCATAAATTCTAGTAGTTTAAGGTTTTCTAAAGTTGTCGATTCTTTTGTCATCCAAAATCACCTTTTAATTTTGTAATAATTAAAAATAGTAACATCGTACATAATAAAAAAATTAAATTGATTGGAAAGTAGTAGAATTGCAAAAAATTATAAAATGCTGAATCGTTCCACGGAATCATTACCGCTACTATTAGAACAAGTGATAATAGTGGCAAACTCCATTTTTTCCGTCCATTGTAGTTGATAATATAATTTCCGATGTACAAATTTAAACTAATCCGAATAAAAGCGCCCGATAACCACTGATAAATTGATAAGAAATCTAATCTAGTAATATTCTCACCTAAGGTTAAAATCTTCCATTGTTCATAAACAGGATTTCTCATTTTTTCTGCCTCAAGTGGTCCAAATTCCATAATCGCTCCTGTTAATGGTCCTAAAATTAACATTAATAATATACAACTTACAATCATTAGCCATTTTACTTTTATTTTATCTTTCAAAAAGGAGGTTAAAAATAAAATATAGATGATCTCAAAAAAACCTGAACAAGAATAAATAAAACCATGAAAAAAATCTTGGTATCCTCTTTCGAATAAAGGAAATAATAGTTCGAAATCTTTGTTCTTTTCATTCCCAATTCCAACCAAAAACCCAAAAAAAGCAACAGGAGGTAGAATTAAAAATGCAGCTGTACTAATTGTACGAATCCCTTTACTTGACGCATAGAAACATATCAATGCAATTAAAAGCGCTACGACGATTTGTGGAATATCTTGTGTATAGTTTATATCAGCCCAAGTTAATGTAAAGCGAAATGTAACGAAAGCTGAAAGTAAAAAGTAAGCTACAAAAATAGCTGAAAATATGTAAGCTAATGGTTTATACAATACTTTAAACATGACAGACAAAATATCTTCATTATTTAACTTTTTATATAAATAAAAAACTAAAGCACTCCAAACTAAAAAAGGAAGGATACTAGCAATTACCGTAACCCAAGAATCCCGATGAGTTGATGTCAACACACTAGGTACGATAAACACATGCAACATAAACCCGGTCGACATAATAAGCAAGATATAAATATGAGTTGAATAAATATACTTTTTATTCATAAAAAATCTCCTATAAATCCTTTGTTCCTTTAAGTTAACCTAAAGTGAATTTCTTTATGTATATTTTTACCAGTGCTTATTGATTGCACGAGTTAAGGAAATGCTCAAATCAATAAAAAGCCTTCTCCCAAAGAATAATCGGGAGAAGGCTGCTTTTATGATTTGTTTAGTTTAAGCCTAAATCTGTTAAGATACTATCTAATGTAGCACCTTTATATGATTTTTTAGCTTTAGGAGGGTTTGGAACTGTTGAATTTTGTAATCCAAAATTCTTAACTACATAATCCATATCTTTTGCATCAACTACTTTATCAAAGTTGAAGTCAGCAGATGCTTTGTTTGTACCCCAGTAAGTTTGTACAGCTAATGCATCTAATACGTCGATTACATCATCTTTATTAGCATCACCTGCTGGTGCAACATCTAATAAGTAGCGTAATTGCTTACCAACTAATTCACCACGAATAGTATCAACTAACTGTTCCATAGTTTTATGCATAGTAAAGTGACCTGGTACATCAACAGATACCGTATAAGGTTTACTGTCTATTTTAACACCATCAAAAGCATAATCACCTTGTTTTGATGTAACTGGTGCTTGTAAAACAGTTTTACCATCATAGGATGTTAATGTAATGTTTGCACCTAGTTTAGTTTGATCGATCGCATAATTTGTTTGCCCTGTTACAGGATCTTTTGTACCTTCTACTTGAACTGTACCTGTTAGTTTTGAAACTGTTGATTTTACATTGTAACCGTCAATATAAGTGTAAACATTTTTCGTTTCTACATTTGATGTATCAATAGTAGATGCACCGTTACCTGAGAAGTTAATCGCTGGACCTGTTGTAAATGATTTATCGATTGTTTTAACATCGAAATTAAATAATTGAATGTCCTCTGGTAAATTAGCTGAACCTGAGTAAGTAAAAGTAAAATCATATTGTGTCATATAATCCCAAGTAGTAGGCGATGTTTTTACTGTAACTTGAGCGTCGCCATATTTTTTAACTTCATTATTAACTAAAATATTGTCAATGATTCCTTGAGTATTATTCAATTGAAGCGTTAATTTAGTAGTTTTTAAGTTACTAATATTATTTGCTTTAACTGAGTAATTTACAGTATCACCAGTTACAATGTTTTGTTTATTTGCTTTTAAGTAATAATACGGAGTTGTATTTTTTACAAAAGCGACTCTAATTTGTGAAGTAGGATTTAATGCTGCATCCATTCCATAGAATGTTAAAGGTAATACTGCATATTTGCTATCAACTAAGATTTGATCAGTATAATCGCCATTTTTATCTACGTTAATTGGTAATGATGGGAAGAAGGAATTATACGTGTAAACAATTGTGTTATCTGATTGATCAGCTTTAATACCGTATTTTTTCGCTTCGTCAATTTCTGGATCATTTACGTTAATGTTGAAGTCATATAACATTTGTCCTTTTTCATCAAGTTGACTATCACTATACTCGATAACTTTTTGATCTAACTTGTCAAAGCTTGAAGTCATGTTCGGAACAGCATATTCCAACATAAAGTCTCTTGCTTCAGCAAATGTTTTTCCACTTTCACTCACACCAACTAGTCTTAATTTGTAGTGACCTGGTTTAATTAATTCATATTTACTACTAATCGGATTTTTCGCATCTCCAGTGAATGGGAAGTAATATGAACCGACAAGTCGACCAACATTGTAAACGACATCTTCTTTCATTACTGGTGTATTAAATGAACCAATAATACCTAAGTCTTGACCAGTTGTTGGGTCCTGAATGATAACATCTAATGATTTCAAATGTGTTTTTAATGACACACTAGCATCGATAAACGGATATGCATAAGTTGGATTTGTAATTTTATTTGAATACATTGGATTAAATAAATCAAATGATTTAATCCCTTCTTCAACTACACGAACACCAAATGGAATTTGATATTCTTCAGTTGGATCCTGCGTATTCGTGAATGTAACATAACCTTCATATGTTCCTTTTTCAGCAGTTTTTGGAATGTTTAAATTAAACTTAATTGATTTCGAACTAATACCGTTTAATTTAACTGATGTAGGACCTGTTAATGTAACATTATTTGAAGCTGCATCCTTTGATCCTCTTAATCCAGTTTGATATTTCACGTCAACACTAAATGTTTTCGCTTTTTCACTACGATTCTTTAACGTAACATTGCGAGAACTTGCAATATCATTATTATCAAATCCATATGAACCAAAGCTCATTCCACCGGTTAACTCATTAATTAATTTTTCTTTTCCATTTACGATCGTTGGTGTTTTATCAACTACTTCTAATTCTACATTTGAATGAATTGCTTCATATGCATCTACACGTCCACTACCTACTTCAAATACGCTATATGCTTTTGATAATGGATCTGCAGTATTCATTAAGATTGATTTAATATTTTCTGGTTTTAAGTCTTTATTTGATTGAAGTAATAATGCAGATACACCTGCGACATATGGTGTTGCCATTGATGTTCCAGACAAGCGCGAATATGCATACTTATAATCTTCAGGTTTTGATCCATCGTCTGTTTTATTATTTACATAAAATGGTACAGTCGAAAGAATCGAAACACCTGGTGCAGTTACTTCTGGCTTGATATCATAGTTTACACGTGATGGACCTCTTGAACTAAATGTTGCTAATTCATCAGAAGCTGTTTGTAACTTAGTATAGTCACCAAAAGAAACTTCATTTCTTCCTGCTTTAACCGCTGCTGTGATTTTTAATCCCTCTTCATATGATACTGAGAATGAAGGAATAGCATCTACCGACTCACCTATGAATGCTTGGATTGCTCCTTCACTTTGGTTATCAATGTTATTAGCCATTAATACACCAACTGCACCAGCTGCTTTTGCATTTTTAATTTTATCAATCAAAGCAATCGTTCCACGTTGAATGTAAGCAATCTTGCCTTTTAAGTCTTTTCCTGTAAAATCAGATGGATTCGCTAAACCTACGTCAACAAGTTGATAGTTCTTTCCTTTTAATGTCGTTACATTATCAGAGTAGTTTTGAGCTAATTGTCTAAATTTGTACTCATTTCCATCCTGAGTTCCGTTAAATTGATAAAGATCAATTGCAACGGATGAAGCTCCGACAGTAAGTGCTAATGCAGCCGCTCCAGGTGAACCTAGTGTATCCATTTTGTCTCCATCATTTCCTGCAGCTACAACAGTCGTCACACCACTTAATACAGCATTGTTAACAGCAATAGAAGTTGCATAAAGTGGATCATTTAACGATGCACCTAATGACATATTAATAACATCCATACCATCTTTTACCGCTTTATCAATACCTGCTATAATCGCTTCAGTCGTTCCAAACCCACCAGGTCCAAGTACACGATATGAATAAATATCAGATTCCGGTGCTGCACCAACTTGTTTATATTCACTATTAGATGCACCACGTCCACCAATAATACCTGCTACGTGAGTACCATGCTCAGTATAATAGTCAGCTCCATCTGCAGTACCTGGTTTACCAGCTTTGATCCAATCAGCATATGTAGTCTCCATTGGATCGTTATCATTATCTACAAAGTCATATCCACCTTTGTAAGCATCTTTTAAATCTGGGTGGTTGTAATCGATACCAGTATCAAGAATACCCACTTTAATGCCCTTACCTGTATAGCCTTCAGCATGTAGCTTATCCAAGCCATCATATGGCGTATAGTTCGCTACTTTAGACTCATCTGCTTTTAACTCACTATTTTTATCTGATTCTTTCGGAGGGTTAATTGAGAATTTCTCATTACTCCATACAGTTTTAACTGCTTTTGATTTTAATAGATTCTTAATTTGGTTTGCTGGTAGACTCATTGAAACACCGTTAAAGGCATGTTTATATGAACGCTTAATTTTGAAATCTACCTTATTATTTTTTTCATCCTTTAGAACTTGTCCCACTTCTGCACTAAAAGTAGTATGATCTTGATCAACTAATTTCCCTGCTTGTGCTTCAGTTAATGATTTACCTTCTACTTGTGCCTCAATTCGAGCCACTTTCGCAGGCTTATTTGCAAACTCAACAATAACTGAAGTTTGTTTTGTAGACGTTTGGTCAATGTCTGATGAAATTTGAAGTCCTGTCGATTCATTCGTTGTAATTTGTTTTAAAGCAGCTCGTTGTTGAGAAGTTAAATTTGCAAGTATTGTTTCTGTCTTCGTTTTCCCTGCTGCCTTTGAAACATTCGTTACATGTGCAATCGGTGCAACAACAACACTAGATGATAGAGCTAATACAGTAAAGCCTGAAACTAACTTACTTTTCTTTACTCTCTTCCCCATTCTTCTTCCTCCTGGCTATTCTTTATCTAAAGTAAAATTCAATGAAGATCTATGATTGATAAAATAGTAAACTACTTTTTATTTTCATATTTTACTCTTTACATCAAATTTACTTTCTACATTTATTATCAATTTGTTTCAATTTTCGGTCAATTGGGTTATCATTCCCCTTATTTACCTAAGTTTCAAAATTTCTCTCTCTATATTCGACAAGATTCGCCTAAATTCTTCCATAAAAAACTATCGAAATAACCCAATTTTACTATTTTTTAAAGAAACATCAGATTCATCGCGAAAACTTATTATTATTTTTATTTATCTTTTTAATCATTTTAAATAAACCCCAAAATAATAGCTTTTTCTTATTAATAGAATAAGGAAAAATTATTTTAAAATACTTTATTCGAATATTTATTAAGTCTAGGACGTAACGATAAAAAGGATAAGGAGTTCAACAGGAAAAGCATGTCTTGGGGCAGTTATGTTTTCAATTTTTTCATGAATTAACTAATCATTTTTACAAATTTCCTTATACATAAAAAAGGAAGCCAATCTTGCTGGCTTCCTTCTTCTACATCATTATTTATCTAAACCTAAATCCTTTAAAATACTATCTAAAGTTGCACCTTTGTAAGTAGTTTTTGGTTTTGGCGCTTTGTCGACAGATGGATTTTGTAATCCAAAGTTTTGAACAATAAAGTCCATATCCTTTTTATCTACTACTTTATCAAAGTTTAAGTCTGCTGTTGCCTTATTTGTATTCCAGTAAGTTTGTACAGCTATTGCATCTAGTACATCAATTACATTATCTTTATTAACGTCTCCAGCTGCAGCGGTTGCTAGACTATACTTATAAATTTTACCTAAAGTTTCTCCACGAATTTCATTTGATAAAACAACTTGTTGGTTCATCGTAAAGTGACCTGGTACATCCACTGTTACTGTATAGGCTTCTTTATCAGGTTTTAATCCATCTACATCATAATAACCATATTTATCTAAAATTGGCGCATCAGTAACTGTTTTTCCATCGTACGACGTAATTTTTACTTTTGCGTTGACATTACTTAGATCAAGAGCATAATTAATTCCACCTGAAACTGGATCTAATCCACCTTCAACTTGTAGTACTCCTGCTATTCTAGAAACGGTTGGCTTTAGTTTATATCTGTCCATATAAGTGTAAACATCTTTTGTCTCAACATTTGCTTGATCAATTGTTGTTGCACTCATACCAAACCAGTAAGGACTTTCATTATCATACTTTTTATCTGTTTTTAGGTCGAAATTAAATAACGGTAAATCTTCAGGTAACGCTTTATCTCCTAAATAAGTAAATGTAAATACGTGACTCGCTGGTGTAGTCTTTACACTAACCTCTGCATCACCATACTTTTTAACTGCATCATTTACTACTACATTTTCAATTGAAGCATAATTAAAATTATTCATTGTAATTTTAGTTGTTTTTAAATTTTTCACATTGTTCGAACGAACAGTGTAATTTACAGCTTCACCAGTATTAAGAACTTCCTTATCAGCTTTTAAATAGTAGTACGGTAAATTTTCATCCACAAATGTGACACTTAACTTATTACTTGGATTAGAAGTAAAGTTTCTTGCTGCATCAATACCATAAAACGAAACTTCTAATGGCGCAGATTGTTTTCTCACTAAAATTTTGTCAGAATAGTTTCCGTTTTTATCCGTATTAATTGGATTTGCAGGAAATGGACTGTTATAAAATGAAACAACTGCATTGCTTGATTGATCGACATCTAAACCTAATTTATTTGCTTGATCTGTTTCAGGGTCATTTAAATTAATATTAAAGTCGTATAAAAATTCGCCATTTTTATCAAACTGTCCATCATTATATTCAATTACCTTTTGATCTAATGAGTCAAAACTAGACTTAATAGTCGGTGGCGCTAAATCGTAAATGAAATCAGAAACTTTTGTGAACGTTTTTCCTTTATCATTTGTTCCAACCAACTTTAATTGATAATGACCTGGTTGAGCAAAGCTCGGTTCATTGCTAATTGGATTTTTCGAATCTCCTGTAAATGGGAAGTAAATCGAATTAAATCCTCTTCCAATATAATACAACTGATTATCATTGATAATGATTGGTGTAAATGAACCAACTAAACCAAGATCTTCACCTGTCTTTGGATCTGTTAAAAGAACATCCAACGTCTTCATGTGAGATTTTAATGAGAATTCAAACCCAAGATACGGAAATGCATTTGCTGGCCAGCTAGTGTCAGTCGAAAATAATGGGTCAGCTTTTAAGAAATCGATTCCTTCATTAACAACACGTCCACCAAATGGAATTTGGTATTCTTCAGTAGGGTCTGCATTATTTGTAAATACAATATAACCTTCATATGTGCCTTTTTCAGCTGTTTTTGGAATGTTTAAATCAAACTTAATTGATTTAGAACTAATTCCATTTAACTTCACTGAAGTAGGACCAGTTAGCGTTACATTGTTTTTAGCCGCATCTAAAGCTCCTCTAGTACCCTTTTGGAATTTAACATTTACACTAAATGTTTTCGCTTTTTCACTTCTATTTTTCAATGTAACTTTGCGAGATTCTGTAATATCTTTATTATCAAATCCAATTGAACCATAACTAAATCCACCAGTTAATTCGTCTATTAATTTTTGTTTACCATTAATGATTGTCGGTGTTTTATCAACTACTTGTAATTCTACATTTGAATGGATTGCTTCATATGCATCAACTCGACCGCTTCCGATCTCAAATACGCTATAATCTTTTGATAAAGGATCAGCTGTATTCATTAAAATTGATTTTACATCAGCTGGTTCAAGATCTTTATTTGATTGAAGTAATAATGCTGATACTCCAGCTACATAAGGAGTAGCCATTGAAGTACCTGATAGTCTTGCATAAGCATATTTATAATCTTCTGGTTTTGAGCCATCAACGTTTTTATCATTAACATAAAATGGAACAGTTGCTAGTATTGATACTCCAGGTGCTGTAACTTCCGGCTTGATATCATAATTGACTCGTGAAGGACCTCTTGAACTAAATCCTGCTAATTCATCAGATGCTGTTTGAATCTTCTTGAAATCACCAAATGTAAATTCTGATTTACCATCTTTTAATGCTGCAGAAATAACTGAACCTTCTTCAAATGAAACTGAGAATGAAGGGATTGCATTCATTGATTCACCAAGGAATGTTTGAATTGCTCCCTCTGCCTTGTTTGCTTCATCATTAGCCATGATCACACCCAAAGCACCTTGATCTTTAGCATATGCAACTTTAGAGTCTAATGTATAAACTCCTCGGTTCATGAATACAAATTTTCCTTTTACATCTTTATTTTTATAACCAGCTGGATCTCCAAGACCTACATCGACTAGTTGAACCGATTTCTCTTTTAGTGCTGATAAATCATCTTTATAGTTTTTCGTTAATTGTCTTAGATTGTAGTTTTTACCATTCAGTACACCGGCATATTGATAGATATCAATTGCAACAGATGAAGCACCAACTGTTAAAGCTAATGCAGCTGCCCCTGGCGAACCTAATGTATACATTCCGTCTCCATCATTACCAGCTGCAATAACTGTCGTTACCCCACTTAATACTGCGTTATTTACAGCGATTGAAGTAGCGTAAAGTGGATCATTCAAAGATGCACCAAGTGACATGTTAATAACATCCATACCATCTTTTACTGCTTTATCAATTCCTGCAATAATTCCTTCACTTGTTCCGCCACCATATGGACCTAGTACACGATATGCATAAAGATCTGCTTCTGGTGCAGCACCAACAGATGAATAATCACTATCAGCTACTCCACGTCCACCGATAATTCCTGCAACATGTGTACCATGTTCTGTATAATAAGTAGAACCGTTTACTTCAGGTTGTCCTGATTTCTTCCAATCCTCATATGTTGTTTCCATCGGATCATTATCATTATCGACAAAGTCATATCCGCCTTTATATGCATCTTTTAAATCTGGATGGTTATAATCCATACCTGTATCTAAAATACCAATTTTAATTCCTTTACCTGTATAGCCTTCTGCATGTAGACGATCTAGCTGATCATATGGAGAATAGTTTGCTACATTAAACTCGTCTGCTTTTAATTGTTTGTTCTCTTCATTTTTTGCAGGCGGATCAATTGAGAATTTCTCATTACTCCAAACTGTTTTTACTGCTTTTGATTTTAATAGATTCTGAATTTGATTTGCTGGTAGTGTGATCGACACACCATTGAATGCGTGTTTAAATGAACGATTAATTTTATAATCTACTTTTTTACTTTTTGTATTTGTTAAAACTTTCCCTAAATCTTTTGCAAAAGTATCATGGTCTTGATCAATTAATTTTTGTGCATCAGTTTTTGTTAAAGTTTTACCTTCAACACTCGCCTCAATTTGAGCGACCTTAACTGGTTTATTGGCAAACTCTACAATAACTTTTGTTTCTTCTGATGATTCCAAGTTAATATCAGAATTAATTTGTAGACCAGTTTCTTCATTAGTAGAAAGGTGCTTAAGAGCCGCTCTTTGCTCTTGACTTAGGTTCGCCAAAATATCTTCCGCTTTACTTGGACTTGCTGCATTTGACACATTTGTTACTTGACCAACAGAACCCAAAATAAAACTAGATGTTAAAGCTAAAACGGTAAAACTTTTAAGTACTTTACTTTTTTCTCTCTTTTCCCCCATTTTTCTTCCTCCAGTTCATTTTTCTTCCTAGTTGCCTTTACATTCATTACTAGAAATAATTTTTTCTCTAATAATTAACGAAATAGAATGACATTTGTCGTTTTTTCTATTAATTATATTATTGAGAATTTTCTACAATTAATCAATTGGGTTATACAAAACCTTGATTTATCAACCTTTACTCAATACCCTTTAAGAAAATCGACAAATTCCAACATAATTCCCCTTCAGATTAAACCAATTTCAAACAATTTCAGTTCAATTTATCCATTAATAAGCCTATTACTACGAAATATATCTCCAAGAAGACAAAAAAATAGTGCCATCTCAATGATCAGGTAAACTGACACAGGATGCCACCTTTTAAAAAAATAGGATGGGTGAACGCTTCTAGAAGCCATTTTTCAATTTTAATTCCGATTCTCAAACTTTATATGCAGTTCACCAAAAAAGGGTACCAAAAAACTTATTGGATACCCTCACCTGTTTACATGCTAACAAATGTATGTTCAATCGATTCATATAATTCGGCAGCTTTTTGATACTCTTTAATCTCGATATAGTATTTATATAATTTCTTACCAAATTGTTCGATATAAAACTTATTATTAGTAGAATAAAAGAATGGGAGTGCTTCATCCGATAGATATTGATAGAATTTTTCGCGGGCTCCCTCAGCCTTAAGCTTAAATAGTTTAATTAATGTAATATGTACCGGACTTTTTAACATTTTTGCTAATGCTAATGCTCTTTTCATCACACTAAGAAGGATTTCTTTTTCTAATAGTGTGCCTTCTGTACATGTCTCTAAATAATTGCACAAACGCCTTAAATAATTTATTGATTTTTTATTTTCGGTTTCATTAATACTTTCCTCAAAATAATACAAAGCCGTTTCATATTCTTCTCGCTTGAAGTATTTCACTCCGAGATTATTTAATAAAATAGCCTTGCGTTCGCGATCACCTAATACTTCGCAGTTATGAATTAAATCTTTATAGCGTTCTACAACTTCATTAAAATTCATCTCTAGTTCACTGCCATACTGTAATAGCATAAGAGTTTCGGAACTAATTGCGAATAAATAGTTATTCGTCCTTTGAAAAAACTTAAGTGCCATTTCGGCATATTTATATGCTAAAATTTTTGAACTTCCAAAATGATAGGCGATTGCTAAATGGTGATAGTATTCTTCATTTCGATACTCATCAATATTTATCATCTTTAATACTTTAATTGCCTTTTGATGATCTTCACTACTTAGGCTAGTATAGTTCGATATATAGTACATACCTTGAAGATGATAGAATAAATTTTTCTCGAAAGGAGATAAATCATTAAATTCTTTTTTCACATATTGGAGTATTTGCTTAACCATATCTAAATTTTGAATATGAAAATAATATCTAGCTCTTAGTAAATTATAGTGGGCTGCATATTGTGAATAGTCAATAAAGGGCATTTGTTCAAGTTCAGCTTTAATTTCTTCTATTTGGGCTTCTTTTTTCATGATTAATGCATCATGCCAAAGATGTAATTTTTTTTCTAAATTATAAAAAGATTGGACTTCTTGATTAATATTGATTCCTAAACGATCTGAAAATAAAGCAATAATATCAGGTGAGTATGCTGTCTTACCTCTTTCAATTTTACTCACATGAGTAGTTGTACATATACCTTCTCCAAGCATAGCTTGAGTTAACCCCATTTTTTCACGATAAAACTTAATGATTTCCCCCTCAATCATATGCACCCTCCTCTATCTCTATAAACATATTTATCTAAATATTCTTTACTAAATTTTAATATCCTTTTAAGGAAAATACAATTAATGATTTTTACCTAATCCCAGGAAATTTTTTATCAAATTCATTACAAAATAACTAAAAAAAAGATAGAACCCAAAAATGAAATCCTACCTAAAAGACTATTTTTTATTCTTGTTTTATTTCCAAAGACCTAACCTATCAAAAACCCTTATTTTACATAATTCCCGGCCTAATTCACTAGATTATGAATCAAATGTTCTTTGTTTTTGATTAAACCTAAACCACTTTTACTCAATATAAAAATCAAACTCTTTCTTAGTACAATTATAAAAATAACGTGTGGAAAAATTTTTTTTGACAAAAATGATAATATACGAAATAATTTTCACGAGATAGGGTTTTCATATTATTATTAAAAAAAACTCTTTTTTCCTATATAATAATTACTAAGTAAATTATATTTATTTTCTAAATCTTTAAAACAGTAACATTTTTAATTAACTATATTAAAAATTTTTTATTCTAAAAATCAATTCCCTAAGGAAAGGTGTCAAGAATATGGAACAAACGAACAGCTTAGGTAAGATTCGTTCTTATTATGCGCGATTAAGTGATAAAGAAAAAAAAATCGCTGATTATATATTACAAAACCCAAAGCATATTATTCACAGTACGATTACAGAAGTAGCTGAAGACTTAAACGTTGCTGATGCAACTGTATTTAGATTTTGTAAAAGAATTGGTTTTAAAGGATACCAAGCACTTAAAATTGCATTAGCAACAGAAATTATGACGCCGATTCAGCAAATCCACGAAGAAATTAACGAAAAAGACGATGAAATAACAATTGCAAATAAAATATTTCAATCTAATATTCGTACCCTTGAAAATACTGCCCAAATTCTAGATAGTGCATCGATTAAAAAAGCAGTAAATCTTATTTTAAATGCAAATAAAGTTGAATTATACGGTGTAGGTGGCTCTTCGGTTATTGCGATGGATGCCTTCCATAAATTTATTCGTACAGGAATAAAAGCGAACTCTTACACAGATTCACACTTTCAATTGATGTCAGCTTCTCAACTGACAAAAGAAGATGTAGCAATCGTAATCTCACATTCAGGCTCAAATAAAGACATCCTTCGTATTTTGCAAGTGTTAAATGAAAACGGTACCAAAACAATTGGTATTACAGGTTTCCCGAAATCTCCTTTAAGTCAAAATGTTAATGTCTCGCTTTACACATCCTCTGAGGAAACGGAATATCGACCGGAGGCACTTGCTTCAAGAATTGCACAATTAAGTATTATTGATGCATTATACGTAAACTTAATGATCTTAAATGCTCACAAAGCTAAAGCATCATTTGAAAAAGTTAGAACAGCAATTTCAGAAACAAGATCATAATGAAAAAGTCTCAAATGTCAAATTCATTTGAGACTTTTTTGAAGTAGAAAATAGAATAATCTCGCATTATCGAACAACTTGACTAACAAATTGCTTCATAAATTTCAATAGTTTCAAATGCATGATTGCCATTTCATCTGGGGAAATTGGTTCTTCTTTTTCTAACCATTGTTCCATAAGGCCAAAGAATGCAGATGAAATAAACGCAGTTGCGTATTCATGTGGTATATCAATCAAATATTCTTTTTCGATAATATCTACTAGTTTTTCATAGATTGTTTCTTTTATATATTCTTTCATTTTCTTCGGAAAAGCTGGGTCACCTTTTGTACTGATTAGAATTTTAACAAATCTTTGATTTTCTTTTAAATAATGAAACACATTAAGAATAGGCGGATAGACCATGTCATTTGAATAAAACTCATTTAATTCTTTTGGCCTCACAAATTTAAGTCGATCTTTTAATCCTTCCAATACTTCATTTTGACTTTTTTCCAGTAAATCAAATTTATCTTTGTAATGAAGATAAAATGTACCACGATTTAGTCCGGCTTTTAAAGTAATATCTCTTACTGAAATAGATTCGAATCCTTTTTCCTCTATTAAATCTAACAATGTCTCTTTAATTAATTCTCTCGTTTTTGCAACTTTTAATTCTCTCAATGATTGAGCCACTTTATAATCACCCCTTTGGAATATTAGTTCTTACTAAACAAATTTCTAAATGTGTTTAGTATTGAACACATTTGTATGATTTGCTTATTGTGATTTTGTAAAACTCATTGTAATATCTTCACATAAGAATAGTCAACACGTTGTTCATTAATTTTATCATAAAAAAATTAGGAGGTTATACAATGAACTTATTTAAACAAAAACAAGCTATACTAGCTCCTATACTAGTACTAGTAGTTGCGATTATATTCAGTCTAACTTTAGCATCATCCGTTAACCCTACACCTAAAAATCTACCAATTGCAATCGTTAACGAAGATAAAGGAATTCAAGTTCCTTCAAAAGGAACTGTAAATATAGGTCAAATGATAGTTTCAAAAATAAATGAACTATCTAAAACCAAAAATGATGAAAAGCCAGCAATTAAGTGGATTCAAGTTTCGAGTGAAGAAAATGTACGTAAAGGACTAAATAACCAAAAATACTATGCTGCTCTTATTCTTCAAAAGGATTTAAGTAAAAATCAAGCTTCATTAAAAACAGCGAACCCTTCACCTATTTCAATAAAAATTCTAGTTAATCAAGGTAAAAATGCAAATGGATCAGCGATGGCTAGTCAAATGCTATCTCATCTAGTAGAAAATCTTAACCTTACTATTCATACAGAAATTTTTAATGAATTAAAGAAAAGCGTGAGTTCAATTTCAGTAAATCAAGCTGAGGTATTAGCAAATCCAATCATAACGAAGGTTGAAAATGTTAATGCAATTGGAACACATACAGCAAATGGAAACGCACCAGTGAGTTTAATTACACCACTTTGGATGTCTAGTTTAATTGGTGCCGTGATCGTCTTTTTAGCGAAAAAGAAAACAGAAACATCAAATTCAATTAGTAAAATAAAAGTTATTTTTGAACAATTACTTTTAGGGGTAGTCCTATCTTTCCTAATTGGTTTCGGCATAACTTTAATGGCAAAATGGATTGGCTTTACTCTTCCAAACTTCTTGGACGTTGCGCTATATTTAACGATTACTTATTTCTGTTTCCATATCCTAATTTCTGCTGTCATGTCATGGATTGGCTTTGGTGGCGTAGCTATCTTTGCCCTAATCTTTTTCTTCTCTGGTTCCTTAATCGGAATGCCAAAAGAGCTTTTACCAACTTTTTCAAAGGACTGGATTTACTCATGGATCCCAATGCGATTTGGTGCTGACGGATTAAGAGAAATTTTCTATTTTGATAAAGGATTATCGATGAGTCATTCTATGAATATGATTATTTGGATTGGTATAATCTCCGTTGTTCTTTTAATATTATCTGCGTTTAAATCTAAAAAAGAAAAAGTACATCAAACGTTAAATGTTTAATGAAATTAAAAAAAGGACCAAACAAAACTTGGTCCTTTTTTAGTCTATTAAGTATCGAATAAATTCCCATTCAATGCTTCAATATATCTTTTAGCTGAATTATTGACTACTAGCTTTGCATTTTCTTTTACAATTCCATGAAATGCATTATAAATCCTATCAAATTTTAGCTTTTCTACGGCTAACGATATCTCATTTACTTTTTTTTCTGGTAATGGAATTAAATTAGGATAACTATACATAAAACTTACCCAATTATGATCTGCAACTACTTGAATAATATCACCTGTTAATAGTATTCCTTTTTGCTCATTTCCAGCTTTCCATTCTAATACCGCTCCACCTTTAAAGTGTCCGCCTAATCGATGAATTTCAATTCCTTCTTTAAGATTTAATGATTCGCCAGACCAAAAAATAATTTTATCACTTTTTCTCGTAACCCACTCTTGGTCATCTTCGTGTATGTATACTGGTACATCAAATCTTTTTGCCCATTCAATTTGGCTAGAGTAATAGTGTGGATGTGAAAGAGCAATCGCATCGATTCCTCCTAAGCTCTTAATTTCTTCAAACGTTTTCTCATCTAGAAATGTGACGCAATCCCACAAAACATTAAAACCTTCATTTCTAATGAGGTATGCAGTCTGACCAATTCCAAACTTAGGACTCGTTACAATACTATATAAATTTTCTTCTTCATAGCGAATACTATTTTGATAGTTTTGTTCTTTCATTGATTGTAATGTTGTCCAACTTTGACCACTTAGATTGATGTATTGTCTTTCATCAGAACAAATTATACAGTACTCAGGAGGATCAATAGACTTGTTATATTGAACGCCACAAGTCGTACAAATAAAGTTATACATTTGCTCATTCATCTCACTTTCCCTCGAATTTAATCTGACATACTTTTGATTATGAGGTAAAAATTCCCAATGCAAATAGACACATTTAAGTATAGTAAATCAAAATCTGATTTATTACACTTGAATGTGCCTAAAATAATGAAAGTTTAAGCTTTCTATTATTTAATTTTTACAACTTTACCTTTTGTCATCTCAATCAATTCATTAGGTGTTAACTGAAATATTGCTTTTGGATGACCAGCAGCAGCCCATACTTCCTTATACTGTAATAGATCCTCGTCAATAAATGTCATTACTTTGTTTTTATGACCAATTGGTGATACCCCTCCAATTACGAATCCTGTTTGTTCACGTACAAAATCAGCATCTGCTTTACCTAATTTTTCATTAAGTATTTTCTCGATTTGTTTCTCATTTACTCGATTAATACCACTTGCTACGATTAGTACAGGACTATTTGAGCTTTCTAATCTGAATATAATAGACTTTGCTATTTGAGCCACTTCACAATTTAACGCATCAGCCGCTTCCTTAGCAGTTCTTGCACTATTTGGTAGTTCAATGACTTTATTTGAATAACCTAACTCAATGATTAAATCTTGTACGTTTTGTGCACTTTCTTTTAATGCTTCCACAATCATCACTTCCTCAAAAAATTGTTTTATTAATTATTCTAGAAACAAAGGTGCAATCCTTTTTTTTCGAATAGATTTACTACTTCCACCAAATAGAATTAGGATATTCGCCTTTACTAATATTAATTGTTTCACCAATTTTAGGTGTAGAATACTTTACTTCATGTTCTTTAGCAGCCTCCACAACTCTATTAATTGGTTCATTCCAGTCATGAAATGCTAATGTAAAAGCGCCAAAATGAATTGGTACAAGAACTTCACCTTTTACGTCAATAAAAGCTTTAATTGTTTCTTCAGGCAGCATATGGATGGCAGACCATCGTCTATCATATTGACCACATTCCATTAAAGCTAGATCGAACGGTCCATATTTTCCCCCTATTTCTTTGAAATGAGGTGCATAACCACTATCTCCACTAAAGTAAATTTTCGTATCCTCACCAATGATGACCCATGAACACCACAATGTATTGTTGCGATCAGTTAAGCTTCTTCCTGAAAAATGTCTTGCTGGCGTACAGGCTAATGTTAATTGATCAAATTTAAATTCATCCCACCAGTTATGTTCAGAAATACGCTCTATTGGTACCCCCCAGCTCATCAAGTGACTCCCTACACCAAGAGGAACAATAAATCGATCGACTTTATGTTTGATTTTTTTTATAGTACCGTAATCTAGATGGTCATAATGGTCATGCGATAATATGACAGCATCTATTTTTGGTAATTCATTGATCTCAATAGGTAAACCTCCACTATATCTTTTACCACCAAATTGCGGAAATGGGGTTGGTGCGTTCCCAAACATTGGATCAATTAAAATATTTTTTCCATCGATTCGAATAAATAAAGCTGAATGCCCAAACCAAGTAACTTTTGAGTCGTTATTTTTTGAATGGAAAAATGAAACATCGATTCTCTCCATAGGGATCCCAGCTTTAGGTGTACGGTTCGTATTTTTCTTAACAAAGTCTCTAAGCATTGAAATATTTGTTTTAAAATCCATACTCATACTCGTAGGAATTTGATTTATAAACTTACCATTTTTATAATGATCTAAGGCATTAAATGACTCCATTTTATCCTTTGAATATTTCTTCCCAAAATGAGGATATGTATTTAAAAATATTGTTACAATGATAACTAGCAATATAAAAATTAGAAAAAATAACATTTAATTTCCACCTCCAAACTAACTTTTACTAAAATTTACACTACCATATTTCTAGAAGATTAAACAAATATTCAGACGCTTTAATTTATAAAAAAACCTTTTTAGTAAAAAGAAAAGAGAGGTAAAATTCACCTCTCCTTAATCAGTTTCTTCTATTATATTTATACTTATATATTTATACTTAGTTTAAAGTTCTTAATAAATTAGCCATCTCAATTGCTGAAATACCAGCATCCCAACCTTTATTACCAGCTTTTGTACCAGCTCTTTCAATTGCTTGTTCAATATTTTCTGTTGTTAATACACCAAAAATGACAGGGATACCAGTTTGTAAAGTAATCGCAGCGACACCTTTTGCTACTTCATTACATACGTAATCGTAATGAGTAGTTGCCCCACGAATAACTGTTCCTAGTGTAATGATTGCATCGTATTTTTTTGAATCAGCAAGTTTTTTTGCTACTAACGGAATTTCAAATGCTCCAGGTACCCAAATAACATCAACATCTGATTCTTCTACACCGTGACGATAAAGAGCATCTTCTGCACCACCAAGTAGTTTTGATGTAATAAATTCATTAAAACGTCCAACGATTACCGCAACTTTAAGTCCAGATCCTACTAAATTTCCTTCGAATTTCATGATTATCTCTCCCTATTAATAGTTTAATAAATGTCCCATTTTTTCAATTTTTGTATATAAATATTTTTCGTTTTCACTTTTCATTTCTGCTTGTATCGGTACTCGATTATTTATTTGTAATCCATATGATTTTAATTCATCTATTTTAGCTGGATTGTTCGTTACAAGTTCGATATTCGTGATACCTAAATCTTTAATAATTTGGGCACTAATCGCGTAATCTCTTAAATCTGAATCAAATCCTAAGTTTAAATTTGCTTCAACAGTATCAAAGCCTTCTTCCTGTAACTTATATGCTCGTAACTTATTAAGTAAGCCAATCCCTCGGCCTTCTTGTCGCATATAAACAATGACACCTTTTCCTGCTTCTTCAATCATCGATAATGTTGATTGCAACTGAGGTCCGCAATCACAACGACATGAGCCAAATACATCTCCAGTTAAACATTCCGAATGAATACGGACAAGTACTGGTTCACCATCGTCAACTTTCCCTTTTACAATCGCAACATGCTCTTTACCATCGATCTCATTTGTATAACCAATCATCTTGAAATCACCGAAGTCAGTTGGTAATTTAATTTCAACTTCTCTTTTTACAAGTTGTTCAGTTTCTTGTCTATAATGAATTAAATCTTTAATTGTAATCATTTTTAAATTAAACTTTTTTGCGATTTGAATTAAATCCGGTACCCTTGCCATTGTCCCATCATCATTCATAATTTCACAGATGACACCAACTGCTTTTGATCCAGCCATTCGTGCTAAATCTACTGCTGCTTCCGTATGGCCCGGTCTCTCAACAACTCCTCCGTTTTTAGCGACTAGAGGAAACATATGTCCAGGTCTTCTAAAATCTGATCCAGTTGATTCATCATTTAACATTTGTAAAACTGTATGTGAACGTTCAAATGCCGAGATACCAGTAGTAGAATCGATATGATCAATACTCACAGTAAAGGCAGTTCCATGAGAATCTGTATTTTTTGTTACCATATCATGTAAATCTAGTCTTTTGGCAATCTCTTCAGAAACAGGCGCACAAATTAATCCGCGACCATGTGTTGCCATAAAGTTGATATTTTCTGGAGTTGCAAATTCTCCGATAACAACAAAATCTCCTTCATTCTCTCTATCTTCATCATCACAAACGATAATAATTTTCCCATTTTTCAAGTCTTCAATTGCTTCTTCTATTTTAGAGAACATGATCTTACTCCTTTATATATAGCCATTTTCAGATAAAAATGAAGTTGTTATTGCCGTACTCTTTTTCGTCTCACTCATACCGAGCATTTTTTCGACATACTTACCTAATAAATCAAACTCAAGATTTACAATGTCGCCAACTTTTTTACTGCCTAAAATCGTATGTGAACGAGTATGAGGAATTAAAGAAATCGTTACAATATCAGTTTCAACTTCAAATATTGTTAAACTTGTACCATCAATCGTTATACTACCTTTTTGAAGGCAATATTTAGCAAACTGACTTGGAATACTAATTTTATAAATTACTGCATTTTCCATTGCTTTAACTGATACGATTTTACCTGTTCCATCAATATGACCCGATACAATATGACCACCAAACCTTCCATTTGCAGCCATTGCTCGCTCTAAATTTACTTTTTGGCTAGAACCCAATGAGCTTAGATTGGATGCTTGAAATGTTTCAGGCATAACATCAACAGAAAATTCATTTTTAGTAAAATCTGTAACGGTTAAACAAACTCCATTTACGGAGATGCTATCCCCTAGATGAACATCCTCTAAAATGGTTGATGCACCAATTGTTAGCACTAAAGTTTTACCCTTTTTTACGATATTTTTTACTGTTCCTATTTCTTCAACGATTCCAGTAAACAAGTTATTTCACCTCATTTCGAAAAAGCCCGATAAATAATTTTGTAGACCCATCTCTAATTTCATAAATAGTTGATCCACCTTATCACACCTTCTAATTCAAATTAATTTGAAAAAGTGAAAAGCCCCTTAGAAAACTCCTAAGGGGCGATAGATGTTTAAGAAAGGAAGCATACTTAAATAAACGCTTATACAATATGAGCTATTAAACGACAATATTGTAGCACGTCTATTGTTGTACATTTAAATTATGCACAACGAACTAAGCCTATACGGATATTATTTTTTGAAAACAAACATACCGTATATGCACTCCATCCTTCTCCCATCCAGACTATACTGTCGGCTCTAGATTCTAACTAGATCAGCAACATATAAAAAATCTATATGAAGCTCACGGGCTTAGTATATAAATATACAACACCGCCGGTTGGGAATTTCACCCGACCCCGAAGGACACTAATTATCAAATTTGGTTTCATTATAACTAGCAATTATTTGATTGTAAAGAATTTAAGATTCTATTTTCTTTTAAACGAATTGAAAGAAAAACAAAATTAATGTTAAAAGCCTTATAAAATATGGAAAATTTCACACTCTATTTAGTTAAGAATTTTATTATTTTACTAAATAAATAATCATGCTTTGTTACAACTAATACAAAATTGTATAAATATTTATTTTAAAGTAATTAGAGAAAAATGATTGTATAACCAATATAGAAAGTAAAACTTACGGAATCCTGAATTTGTTTTTTCACTAGTATAAAATTAGTTTTTATCATTTCTTTACAATAGGAATAAAATGCTCCTAGAACACTTGAAAATTAGATTATTAAAGCATTGTCCTTTATATCAGAATTAGAAATAAATAAACCTGATTACTACAAAACAATACTTGATTTTTTAACAATAGGTCCATTTTGCACTCCAAAAAAGCAATAATTAAATAGAAATAAATAGTTTCGTCATATATCAAATTGCAAAAATGTTGTGAAATTTTAGTGTAAGGATTCTTCCAAACAAATAATAAATATGCACTACAAGGAATTATTATAAAAAGTTAGTTTAAAAGAAGAAACTTCATTTTTATAGAAGTTTCCATTATTCATTTCCAACTTGTAAAATTTTTTCATGTTGTTTTGATTCCCTTTTTTGTAGCCAAATGAAATACACTGAAACGAATATAATTAATACTAGAATGACTGGTGAGGAAAATAAGAGTATACCTAAAAAGCAAATTGCTAGAATAAATGAACCAATTTTAAAAAATATGGAATCAAATAATCGCAAGCATGCCAATACTCCTAGTAAAGCGTTGCATAAGAAGAATGCATTTGCAATTGCTACAAGTGTTTGAATACTTAGGAAGTCATTAAAATAAAGGAAAAATACAATTATGTGAATAGAAAACAAACTAAGTAAAGATCGAGTTGCTACATTATTTTTATTTTTAAAAGATAGCCATGAAGGTAATAAACCGTTTTTAGCTTGATCGGCAATTAGTCTTGAGACTGCTCCTATTACTAGGAGAACCGTACTAATACAAAGTGCAATTGTAATTGATGAAATAATTGGAGTTGACCAACTTCCAAATAAACTACGAAGTAACGGTGCTAATGATTGATCCATCATATTTCCATTTTTAGAATGAATCCACTGAAAAGCAAAGGCAACCGTTAAACTTACTATTGCTATAATCGAGAAACTTAACACAACTGCTTTAGGAATTGTTCGTTCAGGAGTTTTTACTTCTAATGAATAACTTCCGATGACCTCCCACCCGATTAACGCCCAAAATAATAATAGTAAACTTTCTCCAAAATCAGAAACGGTAATTGGATTCGATAAAGTAAAGCTCCCATTAACTGTAAATAATGTATGAATACTGCCAACGATCAGTGTCACTACAATGAAACTAGACATAAAAAAGGCAAATTTTCCAACATCAGCAATGCTTCTAGTTAAAATGATATAAACAAAACAAAGTATTCCTAAAGCTAGCCACTTTTCATTAAAGAAACTTTGATTCGTCAGTAGTTGTAAGTAATGCCCTGCTGTACCTGCAACTGCAATTGGTCCAAAACAAACTGCAAGTAAAAAGAAAATAGCTGAGAGGTTTTTTATTTGTGTACCAAAAGCACGTTCAACAGCCAATGGTACTCCAGAATCTCCTGGAATAAGCAGACTAAGCTTACCAAACATTAGTGCAAATATTAAACTTAAACCAAGCATAATAACCCATGCAAAAATAGCATAATTACCAGCAACCACATACACTGCAGGTGGTAAAATGATAATTCCCGAACCTAAAATAGGTCCAATCATTAACCCACTGAGCAAAAGAAAACCAATTTTTCGATTCCCCACAAAGATCCCTCCAATTGTAATTGAAACAAATTGTCATCTCGTATATTTTAATTATATGAACCGAATTCTCATCGGTAAAATGAATAGTTACGATATAAACCATCGGTAAATCCGATACTTAGGAGGCTATAATGGAAATCCGTCATTTAATTACGTTTAAATCGATAGTGGATATGGGCGGGTTCTCAAAAGCTGCGGTCCATCTCGGATATGCACAATCTACAGTTACTGCACATATACAAGCGCTTGAGCATGAATTAGGAGTGCCTTTATTTGACCGCTTAGGTAAAAAAGTTTATCTGACTGAAGTCGGTGAAAACTTTTTAGTTCACGCCATTGAAATGATTCAACTCTATTCAAAAGCAAAAGATGTATTCCAAATGGAAAATGAAGAGGTAACCACATTAAAAATTGGCGCCCCGGAATCTTTAACAATCTATCGTCTTCCACAGATCATCCAAGCTTTTCGTTTAGAAAATCCAAAAGTAAATATTATGATGAAATCTGGTTCATGTTGGGAATTGCAAGATGAATTACGTCGAGGTGATTTGGATATTGGCTTTTTCCTACAGGCACCATTAACAGATTCTGATTTGTATACAGAAACACTAATAGAAGAACCACTTGTCATTTTGCTACCTCCATCTTCTGATACTAGGACACTTTCATCGTTTACACTAAATGCAAATGAAAATATCATTCTCACAGAACAAGGCAGTTATCGTGATTATTTTGAGGCATTCCTAAGAAGTAAAGGAATCGCAACTGAGTCCGGAATGGAATTTTGGAGTGTTGAGGCAATTAAACAATGTGTTATGTGTGGACTTGGAATATCCATCCTCCCACTCGTAACAGTTCAAAATGAAATGAAGCAACAAAAACTAAAAGTCATCAATTGGGATACAAATTTAGGGAGTGTATCTACGATTATGTCTTGGCATAAAAACAGATGGCAATCACGTGCTGCTAGAAAATTTATGGAAGTTGTTAGAGAACAATCACATTTATGGAATCAGTCGATCAAAAGCTAGTTTCTCTTTGGAAATAGATGCTCATGGTAAAGTACGAACAATTTGTTATTTTTTTGACTATGGCCACATTTTGAGACTATATTTGGACTTCACTATCCCTCAACCATAAAAAAAAGCTAGTTCCTCACTAGCTTTTTTTTATACGGTCTGCCGTTCAATTAACTTAAACGCAATTTCTTCTTGTGTAACATCAGAATTAATCGCTTGAATAAAAAGTTTCTTACCCACTTCCCTTAATGGAATTTCGACTGTAGTTAACTTCATTACTTTTGCAATTGGTTGATTATCGAACCCGATTATTGCTAAATCACGAGGAATAACTATTCCATGTTCATTACAACAAGTTTGCACACCAGCAGCTACTTGATCACTAGTTACTAACAAAGCTGTTGGTCTCTCTTTTAAATTTAACAAAGATTGGACAACTCTTTCACCATCTTCGAAATAATAACAATTATCAAATACGAAGTCGCTAATTATTGACTCATTATATTTCTTATGAAAATCAATATAGGCAGTCTCTCTTTGCTTACTATTCATGCCTGTTCTTCGGCCAATGCAATAACCGATTTTTCGATGACCCTTTTTATATAAGTATTCTAATGCAATCATGAAGCTATTGTAATGATCGATAAAGGTTGAAGAAATCCCTGTATTTCTCGTATCTTCAAATAAAATGATCTGTCCATATTGCTTATACGCTTCAATCATTTCAATTGAACAAATTCTAGAACAGATAATGAGTGAGTCTATTTGTTTATGCTGTAGCATCTCTAATGCTTCTATCTCTCTTTTCTCCTCGTAATTTGATTGAAATAGTACGAGCTTATAATTATTTTTTATCGCCTCATTTGCAATCCCATCAATTAGCAAGCCAAAGTACGGATGGTGCGAGAACGGAATGACTACTCCAATTAAATTCGTTTTACCTTTACTTAAATTGACTGCATTTTGATTTCGTTGGTAATTGGTTTGCTCAATTGCATTTAAGACTGCTTTTCTTTTTTCCTCACTAACATATGGTTCATCATTTAAAACTCGTGAGACTGTTGTAACCGAAACGCCGGCAATCCTCGCAATTTCTTTAATATTAGACATTTTCTCACCTTTTCTAAACTTTTTCTTGCTCTGAAACTAGTTCCATACTTTACTCTGTTCTCATAATAAAAAGGAGGTATGAATATGCAATTACTTTTTGGCTTATTTTGTTTACTATTTATGTGTAGTTCAATCTTATTTTTCGCTTACTTAGCTATCATACAACAAGAAAAGAAACGAGTTAAGAAATGACTACAAAATTAATTATGCTCCAATAATCTTCCTCTTTGCCCTATTTTACATATTCCGCAATAAAAGCACTTATTTTCTATGAATACTCTAACTTTACTATGTGAATAATAAAATAGGTTAGTTATTAAAGGAGGTAATATGATGGATACCGAAAGAGCATTGGAAATCGTAGCAGCACCTGGTATGATTAATGTAACATGCGATGGAGTACCGGTTTATATTCAGCATGTTAATAAAAATGAAGGTACAGCAAGAATTTATCCTCTAGATCAACCACAAAATGATAAAGAAGTATCATTAAGTCACTTAAAAGAACATTAAATGATAAAAAAGACTCAAAAATAAACCTCCATTAAGGAGGTTTATTTTATTTTTGAAGAAAAAACACAAAAACATAATTATTTGGACTGATTACAAATGAAACCAAAGAATTTATGATTATTTAAGAGAATAATTATTACTTTTGGCACAGCCTCTATTTATTTCAATTTAACCTAACCACTGGGTACTCAGTAATATGTCGAATTTACTACATATTTTTTAAAAAATTGAAAAAAAAGTCGAAAAATTCTTTGAATATTTCAATAAGTGTGTTATCATAAAAATCACTTAAGAGACAATCTATAATATTACTTCGGAGCTAATTGTCAGAATTTTCTATTTTTTAAGGTAAAATTAGAAAATAATTAACTTTTTAAATAGAAAATTAAAAAATTACTAAAAATAGGATTAGAGGAGGCTCATATGAATTTATTTCGAAAAAAATCAGTTACCAGTAGTTCGCCTAGTTCACTTAAACAAGTTCTAGGAGCGTTTGATCTTACAATGTTAGGTATCGGTGCCATCATCGGTACAGGTATATTCGTATTAACTGGCGTAGCAGCAGCTGATTACGCCGGTCCAGCACTTATTCTTTCTTTTATTATCGCAGGTTTAGCTTGTACATTCGCTGCACTTTGTTACTCTGAATTTGCATCAATGATTCCAGAGGCTGGTAGCGCTTACACTTATAGTTATGTTGCTTTTGGTGAAGTCATCGCATGGATATTAGGTTGGGATATGGTATTAGAGTATGGACTTGCATCTTCAGCAGTTGCAAGTGGATGGTCTGGATACTTCCAAAGTTTATTACACGGTTTTGGAGTAAATCTTCCAACAGCTTTAACAAGTGCATTTGATCCCTCTAAACATACTATTATTGATTTACCGGCAGTAATCATTGTTTTACTTGTAACGTTTATTCTTACTAGAGGTGTTCGAGAGTCAGCAAAACTTAACACGATCATGGTAATTGTAAAATTAGCAGTAGTTGCACTTTTCATCGTAGTAGGTGTTTGGTACGTTGAACCACATAACTGGACTCCATTTATGCCAATGGGCTTCCATGGAGTAACAGCTGGTGCTGCTGTAGTAGTATTTGCTTACTTTGGATTTGACGCAGTATCAACCGCAGCTGAGGAAGTTAAAAACCCTCAACGCAACTTACCAATCGGTATTATCTCTGCTTTAACAATTTGTACAATCTTATATATTGTCGTTTCATTAATTCTTACTGGTATCGTACCGTTTGATCAATTAGGTGTTAAAGACCCTGTTGCTTTTGCACTAGCATTTATCCACCAAGATTGGGCTGCTGGATTCATCTCACTAGGCGCAATCATCGGTATTACAACAGTATTAATCGTAATGATGTTTGGACAAACTCGTCTATTCTATGCAATCAGTAAAGATGGTTTATTACCAGGTAAATTATCAAAAGTTAATAAGAAAACTTCAGTTCCTGTAACAAGCACTTGGGTAACTGGCGGATTAGTTGCTTTATTCGCTGGCTTAATTCCATTAAACAAATTAGCTGAATTAACAAATATCGGTACTCTTTTCGCTTTCTCTGCTGTTTCTCTTGGTATTCTTGTATTAAGAAAAACTCGTCCAGACTTAAAGCGTGGATTTAAAACTCCTTGGGTACCTGTAGTACCTGTATTAGCTGTTGTATTCTGTGTATATTTAATGCTTCAACTTTCATCATTTACTTGGAAAGGTTTCGTAGTTTGGTTAGTAATCGGTTTAGTAATTTACGTAGCATACGGATATAAAAATAGTAAACTAAACAATAAAAATAAGTTTGATAAGGATTCAAATCAAACTGCATAAGTAATAAAATAATCTGCAAAAGTATAGAAATCCCACTATAGTAACCTATAGTGGGATTTTGTTGTCTGTTACATATTTTCCTAAACAATCTAGAATAACTATAGATATCTACAGCAAAAAAAATTTATGATATGATACGACTTAAGAAATTTTAATTTTCGAATGAACAGGAGCTGTTAAAATGTTCCCATTAAAAAATTATTATGAATCATTTATTAAAAAAGATCTTATTGGAGTGAAACGAGATATCGCACTAAAACGACTAAGTAATTTACTTGCTTGTCAAAAGATTAGTAAAGATACAAAAGAAGTAGTGCATATTCGATATTTTACTTGTACCGAATCACTCCAGCCTACTGACAATTATTTAGGTACAATTGCTGTGAAGTTTCAAAATGGTTATGTAGTTGAAACAGCCATTTCACTTCCTAAGGAAAAATAAATCATTTATTAAAACTTACGTCTAGGTATAAGCCTAATTACATTATAGACTAGTTTCATAGTTGGCAAAAAAACATACGATACATTATCCACCTCTCCTAATTGTAATTTCAATTAGTTCATGACCCTAAGGGAGTTTTCCCTTAAATATCGTATGAAGGAGGTCACATGTATGAGTACTGGACATCACGGACACCATCTTAACGGTTTTGCTTTAATCGTTGTTCTATTCATCTTATTAATCATTGTTGGAGCAGCTTGCTGGTCTGGATATGATGGATATGGATATGGACACCACTGGTAATCAATAAAAACTATAAAACTCCTGTTAAATTTTAACAGGAGTTTTTTTTTTATATAAAAACTTGTACTTGAATATGAATACTCAGGGTATCCCCTTGTTAATAATATGTTAGGTTTCTATTTTTAATTAAGAGGAGGTTCCTTATGAACAAACAACGCGCTCAAGAAATTGCTTCTTCACCTGAGATGGCTAATGTGACATATAATGGAGTGCCAATTTACATTCAACATGTTGATGAGACAAATGAAACTGCCAGAATCTATCCGCTAGGTCAACCAGATCGAGAAGAAGAAGTTTCAATCAATAGTTTGTCAGAACATTAATTCTTGAGTAAAAAACAAACCTCTTTATTAATGAGGTTTGTTTTTGCTTTGTTACTCCATATTACCAACTTAAGCTTTCGATTAGATTGCATTTAAGGCATTCTTGTATCGTATCTTTTTTCTGGAAATCATGCACACAATTTTTTTGAATTGTGTGCAGTTCACTTTTTAATTGATTCATATTTCTTTCTAGATTCTTTATTTCGTTTATGATTTCTTCTACCCTATTCATATAAGGCTCACACCCTTATTGATAGATTTCTCCGCCTTGTTTTCTAAATTCAAGTGCTTTTTCTTTCATTCCTTCTTCAATGGTTGAATCATTCTGAAGTTCTTCTTGTTTTACTATGTCTCGAATATCTTGTGAGATTCTCATACTACAGAATTTTGGACCACACATTGAACAAAAATGTGCTGTTTTAGCCCCTTCAGCAGGCAATGTTTCATCGTGGTATTCAACTGCTCTTTCAGGATCAAGAGAAAGATTAAACTGATCACGCCATCTAAATTCAAATCTTGCTTTTGAAAGTGCATCATCTCTTTTTTGTGCACCGGGATGTCCTTTTGCTAAGTCAGCTGCATGCGCCGCTATTTTGTATGTAATAACACCTACTCTTACATCTTCTTTATTTGGAAGACCTAAATGCTCTTTCGGAGTTACATAACAAAGCATCGCAGTACCAAACCAACCAATCATTGCTGCACCGATTGCTGATGTAATGTGATCGTAGCCAGGAGCAATATCAGTCGTTAACGGTCCTAATGTATAAAATGGTGCTTCCTGACAAATTTCTAATTGTTTATCCATATTCTCTTTAATTAAGTGCATTGGTACATGTCCTGGTCCTTCAATCATAACTTGAACATCGTGTTTCCATGCAATTTTTGTTAACTCGCCTAATGTTTCTAACTCGGAAAACTGTGCTTCGTCATTTGCATCGGCGATTGAACCTGGTCTCAGACCATCTCCTAAAGAGAATGTTACGTCATAACGCTTCATAATTTCACAAATTTCTTCAAAATGAGTATATAAAAAGTTCTCTTTATGGTGAGCTAAACACCACTGAGCCATAATAGAACCACCACGAGATACAATTCCTGTTACTCGTTTTGCTGTTAATGGAATATAGCGTAATAATACACCCGCGTGAATCGTAAAATAGTCTACCCCTTGTTCCGCTTGCTCGATTAGAGTATCTCGAAACACTTCCCAACTTAAATCTTCAGCAATTCCATTAACTTTTTCTAGTGCTTGATAAATCGGAACTGTGCCTACTGGTACTGGTGAGTTACGGATGATCCATTCACGTGTTGTATGAATATTCTTCCCAGTTGAAAGATCCATCATCGTATCTGCTCCCCAACGAGTAGCCCATGTCATTTTTTCTACTTCTTCTTCAATCGAAGACGTGACAGCTGAATTACCTATATTGGCGTTTATTTTCACATGAAAATTACGACCGATGATCATTGGCTCACTTTCAGGGTGATTAATATTCGATGGAATGACAGCTCTTCCTTTTGCAACCTCATCACGAACAAATTCAGCAGAAACATTTTCTCGAATCGCAATAAATTCCATCTCAGGTGTAATAATCCCTTTACGAGCATAATGCATTTGAGTAATATTTTGATTATCCTTTGCACGTAACGGTTTTCTTTTTAACCCTTTAAATACTTCAACATTTTGTTGATCTGTCTCTTTTCGATATCCATTATCTTCAGGCTTTATTTCACGCCCTTCATACTCTTCAACATCATTTCGTTCGATTACCCAGTTTTGTCTAATCGCCTTAAGTCCTTTTCGAATATCAACTGAGCTAGCTGAATCTGTGTAAGGTCCACTTGTGTCGTATACTCTAACTGGAGCATTTTCTTCTTCGCCAAAAGTGCCAGTTGTTGGGCTTAATTGAATCTCACGCATTGGCACCTTAATGTCAGGTCTAGATCCTTCAACATACACTTTCTTACTCCCTGAAAAACTAGACATGATAGAAAAATTCATTTCATTTACAGAATTGTTCATTTGATTTCATTCCCCTTTATAATTTGATTAAAAAGGACGAAATCCAATCCATTCAAAGCATGAAAAAAGCCGGCGTCTTATTTTAAAGACCCGGCTAAGTGTTAGCAAAACTACATTAACAATTAGATAATCATTAATGAAAAATTTCTAACTTCCCCACGCTGGTATGAACCAGATCAGGTCCTGAGGGTTAAGAAACTTAATAACGTTTCTCTCTCAGCCCAAATAATTGGACACCCCTAGTCAATCGATTAAATTGTTCAAACTAAATATAAACCCGCAAATTTAAAATGTAAATGTTTTTATTTCCCTAAATTTTTACAGAAATCCCAAAATAAAAAAATTATGGTTTTTTTATACTCTCAAAAACACTTGAATTCACTACACTTCAAGCCATATTTCTAGTAAAAAAATGGACTAGTAAAAAAATTTAGTATTGAATATTATTTTTTATATGCTATGCTAAAATTAATTTTCATACATATTCATCACTAGGGGATCCCTTGATAAGGGCTGAGAATAAAGTAGTTACTTTTAAACCCTCAAAACCTGAACAGGCTAGTACCTGCGTAGGAAAGTGGCGCATTTTATATTTTTCTTCGCGTGTAATGTAACCACTTTCTTTTTTTTAGGAAAGTGGTTTTTTTGTTTGAAAAAATCTTGAAAATGAAAGAGGCTGGGACATGGAACTTATTGCAATTACAGATGATCAGCACTCAGTCGAAGTACTTGCTACAAAAATAATTCAAATAATCGATGCAGTCGACTATGTACAAATTCGCGAAAAGTCCAAAACAGCAATCGAGCTACTATCACTCTTAAATCTACTAAAATTAAACAAAGTAGATATGAAAAAAATTGTTTTAAATGATCGTTTAGATATCGCTATTTTCTCTAATCTATCAAATATTCACTTACCAGGACATGGTCTTCCTCTTGTTGATGTAAAAGAATATTTTCCTAATTTACGAGTAGGAAAATCAGTCCATACACTAACTGAAGCAATACAGGCAGAAAATGATCAAGCTGACTATATTATGTACGGTCATTGCTTTGAAACTAAGTGTAAAAATGGATTAACACCAAACGGGATTGAACTAATTCCTGAAATGAAAAAAACGTTAACGATACCGATCTATGCAGTCGGAGGAATATTACCTGAACATATCCAAGTTCTAAAAGAGAACGATATAGATGGTATAGCTGTAATGTCTGGCATATTTTCTGCCCGAAATCCTCTAGAAGCTGCGCTGCAATATTTTGAAAGGTGCAAATTTGCTTATGAACAAGAAATTTGATGTTGCTGTAATTGGTGGTGGAATAATAGGTTGTTCAATAGCTTATTATCTAGCAAAAGAAAACATAAATGTCGCAGTTCTTGAAGGTCAGCAAGTTGGACAGAAAACAACTAAAGCTGCTGCTGGAATGCTTGGTGCCCATTCCGAGTGGGATCAATCTGAGTCATTTTTTTCATTTGCTAGAAACAGTCAATTAACTTATTTTCACCTTAGAGAAGAATTAAAAGAACTTTGTGGAATTGATATTGAACTTAAAAATGGTGGCATTTTCAAACTAGCTTATACAGATTTAGAAAAAAAACAATTAACTCCGCTACTCACTCAAACTTCAGCGCTTTGGTATAACCAGGAGGAGTTAAAAAAACAGATACCTGGAGTCCATCCTAGCATAATTGGAGCAGCTTATATTGAAGACGATGTAAATGTATTACCTGTTTCTGTCTGTAACGCGTTTTGCAAAGGTGCTCAAATGTTAGGTGCATCTATTTTTGAATATACACATGTGTTTCAGATTCAAAAAAACGATTCACATTATTTAATTAAAACAACAAATGGCAATTTTGAAGCAGAAACGATTGTAATTGCAAGCGGCGTTTGGAGTAATTCATTGTTTCAACAGCTTGGATTACATCACGAAATTATTCCCGTTAAAGGTGAATGTATCTCGGTCAGAAGTGAAAAAGTTGCTTTAAAACACACTCTTTTCCATGAACAAAATTATATTGTTCCAAGAAATGACGGTCGCCTTGTGATCGGAGCTACGATGGTGGATAACGAATGGAATGAGAACCCTAGCTTAAAAGGGATTGAGTCATTAATACAAAACGCTAAAAAAATGCTTCCCGAAATTGAAGAGATGAAAATTGATTCTTTCTGGGCAGGATTACGACCGCGAACGCTCGACTATCATCCCTTTATAGGAACTCATCCAGAGGATGATCAAATCTTATTTGCGACCGGCCATTTTAGAAATGGTGTTTTACTTGCACCAGCAACTGGAAAATTAATTCGGGATTTGATTCTTAAACAAAAAGTCGATCATAGCTGGATTGAAGCATTTAAAATCAATCGTTAACTTTAATGATTTGGGGGTGTAGACATTTGGAAATAAGATTAAACGGAAAGAATATCGAAATTTCCAGCAAAACTTGTACAATTCAGGATCTGCTTAATGAATATCAATTAGAAAACCGAATTGTTATTGTCGAAGTTAATAAAGAAATTATTTATAAAGAGCAGTATTCATTAACTAATCTCTCTAACGGAGATTCTGTAGAACTTATACATTTTGTAGGTGGTGGCTAATCATGTTAAAAATAGGAAATCATACGTTTCATTCAAGATTATTATTAGGAACAGGAAAATACCCTTCATTTGAAGTCCAGAAAGAAGCTGTTGAAGTATCGGAAGCTGAGATCCTAACTTTTGCTGTTAGACGAATGAATATTTTTGAGGAATCTCAACCAAATTTTCTTGAGCAATTAGATTTATCCAAATATAGATTATTGCCAAATACAGCTGGTGCAAAAACTGCTAAAGAGGCAGTTAGAATTGCAAAATTGGCAAAAGCATCAGGCTTATGCGATATGATCAAGGTTGAAGTAATTGGGTGTGATAAATCATTACTACCCGATCCAATCGAAACATTAAAAGCATCAGAAATGTTATTAAATGAAGGGTTTATAGTATTACCTTATACTTCTGACGATGTTGTCCTTGCAAGAAGACTAGAAGAACTTGGTGTCCATGCGATTATGCCAGGTGCATCTCCAATCGGTTCCGGAAAAGGAATTATTAATCCTTTAAATCTAAAATTTATCATTGAGCAATCAAATGTACCTGTTATAGTAGATGCCGGAATCGGGTCTCCAAAAGATGCAGCTTTTGCAATGGAGCTAGGAGCTGATGGTGTACTTTTAAATACAGCGGTTTCTAATGCAAAAGATCCTGTAAAAATGGCTGTTGCGATGAAGCTTGCTATTGAAGCAGGAAGGCTTGGTTATGAGGCAGGCAGAATTGAAGAAAAAAATTATGGTGAAGCTAGTAGCCCAATCACAGGGTTGGTGAATTCTTGACAAACCGTTATGCAAAACAAGAATTATTTTTAGGAAAAGATCGTCAATCAAACTTGCAAAAATCCAGTGCCATTATTATTGGTGTAGGTGCACTAGGCTCATCAATAGCAGAAATGCTTGTCAGAGCAGGCATTGGAAATATAACAATTGTTGACCGTGACTACGTCGAATGGACAAATTTACAAAGGCAGTCTCTTTATATTGAAGAAGATGCTAGAAATAAATTACCTAAAGTAATTGCAGCTAAAAATCGACTTCAACAAATTAATAGTGAAGTGTCCATTACTAGTATAATAAAAGATATTACTAGTCTTAATATTGAAGAGCTGATTAAAGGTCACACAATCATACTAGATGCAACAGATAATTTCGAAACTAGAATGGTTGTGAATGATGCAGCCATTAAGCATGGTATTCCTTTTATTTTTGGTGCGTGTGTTGGAAGCTATGGCCTCTCGTTTCCAATTATTCCAGGAAAAACTCCTTGTCTTAACTGTTTATTAAATCATATACCAACTATAAATATGACTTGCGATACAGTAGGAGTTATCAGTCCAATTGTACAAATGATTGCTGCCTACCAAGTAACCTATGCCCTGCAATATCTTACGAACTATGAAATTTCACCAATCTTACAATCAATTGATGTTTGGAAGCATGAAAAGTCTGATATAAACATCGAAAAATTGAAAAATAAAAAGTGCCCAACATGTGGCTCTATAAGAAGTTATCCATTTTTAAAAAATGATGACCAGATGAAGTCATATGTTTTATGCGGAAGAGATGCAGTCCAATTAAAAACAGAGTCTCCTCAACTACCAACACTAAGTAGCCTCTCTCAAAGATTACTAGGATTAGTAGATGATTTGATCGTAAATCCTTATTTGTTGTCATGTACTATTGAAGATCATCGCATTGTTTTATTTAAAGATGGTCGAGCAATTATTCATGGGACAAAGGAACCTACAGTAGCGAAAGAACTTTATCGTAAAGTTATTGATATAATAGAAAAAACCGCAGATATGGAGCCAAATATTTTATAAAACTAGTAAGATCTAAATAATAGAAAAAAGCAGGAAAATGTTCCCTGCTTTTTTCTGTTTAATTTATGGTACATCCACAACAAATGGTACAATAAACACTTCACCATTTTGTTTAAACTGTCCCCATATTTTATATAATCCTTTTTTAGGAAAACTAGTCATAAATTCTGCATCAGGTCCACTCGATTTTTCATTCATCGGATGGACATGTAGGTAAGTATTCGTATCCCCACTAATAGCAACAACATGACCAATAGCACCCAAATAAGGCTGTAAATCATTTATATCTTTTTTTGTTTTAGCATCTTTAATCGTAAATGTCATTTTAACTTCATCATTTGTCGTCAATTTATTAAATTTTAAAGTAACCTCTTTTCCATCAATTACTTTTGTTAATATTTTATCTGGTATTAGTGAAATTGGTTTGGCTTGATGTCCCGATACTTTCACTAATTCGGATTTTAAATTTTTATCGGAGCCCTTAGGTATAAAATCCGCAAATAACTTATATTCACCGCCATTTGGGAAGTTTGGTGTGACTGTAAATAATCCTTTTCCCTTATATTGTGGATGCAAATGGTCAAAAAATGACAAATCCTTACTTACAACGATCAAGTGCATCAATTTTTCATGTTCAATTTCGAACTGATCAACTGGTTTACCTTTTAAACTATTAACCTGTATGTGTAACTCTACTTTCTTATCACTCTCTGGACTACCATTAAATGAAAATTTTACTTGAGTAGAATTCATTTCTTCTTTTGTTTCATGATTCATATTTTGATGAGTTGATCCCGTGTGTGTCTTACCTTCACAACCACTTAATGCAAGAACAGTAAAAAAGCTAAGTAATAACAATATGTATTTCATCTAAATTTCCCCCGCTATAGTATTTTTCCCAAAATAAAAAGCGAACCCGTAGTCCGCCTTTAATTTGTTAGATAACACTTTGTTTAAACGATATCATACCCTTGATCTTCAATAGCTTCTTTCACTTTCTCAATTGTTTCAGCGTTTGAAGTATTGAATGTTACTTCTTTATTTTCCAAACTTACGATTATATTATTTGTACCAGGCACACCTTCTACCGCTTTCATAACTGCAGCTTTGCAGTGTCCACATGTCATACCTTCTACTTTTAAAACTGTTTCCATTACTAAACCCTCCTAAATTTTTATGCGTTTTAACCTTAATGCATTTATGACAACCGATACAGAGCTAAAAGCCATTGCAGCACCTGCAATCCATGGCTGCAACAACCCTAAAGCTGCAATCGGTATACCTAAACTGTTATAAAATAACGCCCAAAATAAATTTTGACGTATATTATTCATTGTTTTCTTACTTAAGTTAATAGCTTTTGGAATATGTGATAAATCGCCACCTACTAGCGTAACATCTGCTGTTTCAATCGCCACATCTGCACCAGTACCGATCGCCATACCAATATCAGCTTTAGCAAGAGCCGGAGCATCATTAATCCCATCTCCAACCATCGCAACAATCTTCCCTTGTTTTTGCAGTTTTGCAACGATATCTGCTTTTTTCTCTGGTAGAACTTCAGCAAATACATTTTCAATCCCAACTTGATCTGCAATCGCCTTTGCTGTGTGTTTATTATCACCGGTTACCATAAAAACTTCTATTTTTAAATCCTTTAATGCTTTTATCGCATTTCTTGAAGATTCTTTAATTGTATCGGCTACTGCAATAATACCTTCCAGCTTCTCGTCGATTGCTACTAGCATTCCTGTTTTCCCAGCAGATTCAAATATGATTAATTGTTCTTCAACTGGCGAAAAATCGATATTCTTTTCATTCATTAACTTTCTAGTACCGATATATACCTTTTTATTTTCAATCAAAGCTTCTACTCCATATCCAGGTATGGCAGTAAATTCTGTAATATCAGCTAGTTGCAATTGCTGTTTAAGAGCGTATTGAACAATTGCTTGTGCTAGTGGATGCTCTGACATTTTTTCTACACTTGCAATGAGCTTCAATAAATCCTCTCGCTGATTTATATTAATGAGATCAGTTACTTCGGGCTTGCCTTTTGTAACAGTACCCGTTTTATCAAGAATGATTGTATTAATTTTTTGTGTCGTTTCTAAAAATTCTCCACCTTTGTATAAAATCCCATTTTCCGCACCTTTTCCACTTCCAACCATAATCGAAGTTGGCGTAGCAAGTCCTAAAGCACAAGGACATGCGATGACTAAAACAGCTATTGCTACTTCAATTGACTTAGGTAAATTTTGTGGATCGACTACAAAAAACCAAATGATAAATGTTAATATAGCTATGCCAATTACAATTGGAACAAATAGATTCGAAATTCGATCTGCTAATCTTTGAATAGGAGCTTTTGAACCTTGTGCCTCTTCAACTATTTTCACTATATTTGCTAGTGCCGTATCCTTACCGATCTTTTCAGCTCGAACCGTCAAAATACCATTTCCATTAACTGTTGCCCCAACAACTTTATCATCAGCCTTTTTATCAACTGGTAATGACTCACCCGTAATCATTGATTCATCAACTGTAGAAACACCTGATACAATCATACCATCGACAGGTATTTTCTCACCCGGTTTTACTAGAAGGAGATCTCCAACCTTTACAGCTTCCAATGGTACATGAATTTCTTTTCCATTTTCTATAACGATTGCTTCCTTAGCTTGTAATTCCATGAGTTTTGAAATTGCTTCAGTCGTTTTCCCTTTCGCAATATGCTCAAAATATTTTCCAAGTAAAACTAATGTTATTAAAACCGCACTTGTCTCAAAATATAGATGTGGCGTATACATACCATTATTTATTGTCTTAATAGACTCAACTAAGCTATAAAAGTAAGCAGCTGAAGTTCCAAGGACTACAAGCACATCCATATTTGCACTATAATTTCGTATTGCTTTAAATGCTCCGACATAAAACTGCCAACCTATAATAAACTGAACTGGAGTTGCAAACAAAAGTTGTAACCATGGATTCATTAATAAATGTGGCATCCAAATATTTGTACTAAATGGCAGATGAGATACCATCGAATACAATAGCGGAATTGAAAGTAAGATTGAAACGATTAATTGAATCCGTTTGTTTCTTGTTGTGTCTTTTTCTTTCACTCCATTTTCGTCTTTTAAGGATGCAACATAACCGATGTGACTAATTTTATCTATAATGGATTGAATTCTTAATACTTCAGGTAAATAAGAAATCGTTGCTATATTCATAGCTAGATTCACATTTATTTGAACAACCCCATCCATTTTTCCTATTACTTTTTCGATTCGAGCTGAACAAGCAGCACATGTCATTCCTTCAATATTTAACGTAATTTTTTCAACTGCAACCTCATAACCAATCGAATGGATTTTTTCTATTAAATCAGAAGTTTGATATTGCCCTGTATCATAGATAATAGTAGCTTTTTCTAATGCAAGATTCACATTTGCTTGTAGGCCGTCCATTCGGTTTAAGCTTTTTTCGATTCGGGTTGCACATGCGGCGCAAGTCATCCCCTCTATACCGAGGGTTAACTGCTTTGCATCACTCATTCTAATCACCCCCCTTTACTTTACGTAACGCTTAATAACCTCCATTAATTCGTTTACCGATTCTTCGCCATTATTTTCTTTAACTGCCTTAACCATACAATGATTCGCATGTCTTTCAATTAAAGAAAAACTTACCTTTTTCATAGCGGCTTCAACCGCCATAATTTGTGTCAAAATATCTATACAATAACGGTCTTCTTCCACCATTTTTTGAATACCTCTTACTTGCCCCTCTATTCTGCGAAGACGTTTCATTAAATCGTTAATTTCTTCTTCACTTCTTGGAACCATTTGATCATCATGGCAATTTTCCATCTTATCACCTCACTATCATTATATACTCATAGGGGGTATAGGTGTCAATTTTTAATTCTAATTATTTTATGTTGTCCATATGATGATAAAAAAGCGACTAGTTAGGGGGTATCATATATGTTCACCAGTTGGGTATGTATTAGTTTAATGCTCTTTATAACGATCATTTCAATCCATCTCAAACCCAAAAATAATGACCAGATGCATCAAATGATGTATATGATGATGATCAGTATGTCTACTGGTTTAACAATAGGTGTGCTCATTACACTTTCAAATCACCAACAATTTTTCAATTCCTTACTTATTTCAATGGGCGTATCTGCACTCATCGGATTATGTATCGGCTTTCGATTACATTTTCTTGCACTAATCGAGGGGATCTTTACTGGAATGATGGCCGGTATGATGGGGAGTATGATTGTTGTCATGGTATCTATAAGTGAGGCAAAAGCTTTATTATTAATTTGTTTATTATTAGTAACTTGTTCATGCATATTTTGTTCTACTATGTTTTTAAGTCAGCGATTTCCAAAACTACTATCATCATTCTTTCCAGTAATTATTATTTCTAGCATGTTGCTCATCTTAACTGTGTTTTATTCTTTTACTCATTTTGAAACTACTTCTGTTTCCAAGAACTATAATATGAATGAGTTGAAATAGTAAAAAGACACCCTCAAATATAGGGTGTCTTTCCTATTTTAAAAATTTCTATTTAGTAGAGCATTTCATTTATTAATTGAAACTTTGTAATGAACAATTTCATCAAAATACTTTAAATGAATTTGTTCCTTATTAATTTCATCTTTAAAATATCGTTCATGGATCAATACTTTTGCAATGTATTCTTTTCGAATATGCTCTTTTGCATCTTCAAGAGCAGTAACTGCCTCAACTAAATCTGCCATTTTATTTGCGATTTTCTTTACATTATATGTTTGAGTATTAGCATCTAAATTAGCTGTATAAAGAACAATTTCATTTAATTCCTCTAGCTTTTTCTTTACGATTTCACTCTCATCTACTAATGTTTGAGGTGTATTTACTAATTTTTCTTCAATATATGATTTAAAAACTTGATAACCATTCATTTTGTTAAATAGTCTTAAAATCTCTAAACCTAAAATATTTGCTGTTCCTTCCCAAACTGTAAGTACTTGAGCATCTCGTAAAAGTCGAGGTGTAACAAAATCTTCAATATAACCATTCCCTCCATGCATTTCAATCGCTTCATGTGAGAAATGAATTGCTTCTTCTGCAGTACGCATTTTTAATATAGCAATTAAAAGTCTTACTAATGTTTGTTCTTCGGTTGTTCCATTTTCATTACCAACCACTCGATCATATAAGGCCACTAAATTAAATACTGCACTTGTTTGTACTTCCTGAATGGTTGCAAGTTTTGCTAATGTCTCTTGTATCATTGGAAAATTCGTTAATATTTGTCCAAATGCTGGTCTATTTTCAGCATATTTTTTCGCTTCTACATAAGCTCTTCTCATAATTCCAACAGAAGCTACAGCATTACATATTCTAGATAAATTCAATGCTTCCATCATGTAGTTAATTCCTCTGGAAGGATCTCCGATTAGAAATGCTTTCGCTCCATTAAATTCAACTTCTCCTGATGGAACTGCTCTTACACCTAACTTATCTTTTAAGCGACGAATCGTGAATCCATTATTTGTACCGTCATCATTCTTCCAAGGCACTAAAAATAAACTTAATCCCTTACTTCCAGGTACAGCTCCCTCAATTCTTGCTAAAATCGTTGTAATCCCACATTGACCTGCATTACTAGCAAAATATTTTTCTCCGTATATACGATAATACTCTCCCTCTTTAACTGCTTTTACTACATTGGCCCCAACATCTGAACCACCCTGTCTTTCAGTTAAAAAGGTCGCTCCTTCATATAATTCTGTTTCCCCAGTCGATAATAAATGCGGGAGATATTTTTCTTTTAATGCTTCATTTGCATATCTTTCAACTAAAAACGTAGCAGCCATTGATAATGTTACTGGACAATAAAACCCAGCTTCAGTCTGTGATAATAAATAACCTTGCGCATAGGAATAAATATAATTCCCCTTTATTCCAAGTTCTGGAATTGGTTTATGAATATAGCTAACAATCCCTCTATTATAAGTATCTTTTACAGTTTGCTTATAACCTTCATTTACCCAAACATATGAAATATCATTACCATATGCATCGTATTTGATTAAACGTGGTTGACCTTCTCGATCTGTGTAAATTGCACGTTGATCGATTTCATTCGCACAAAGCTCTCCAAATTCTTCTAATTCTTTATTAGCCCATGCAAAAAAATCTTCATTAAAATATTTTCTTAAAATCATCTGTAGATTAGGATCTTCTTTATAAAAATTCATGTACTTCTCCCTCCAAGTATTATTACTGAATCTCTAATAAATTCCGCTCAAGTTTACCCTTCATTTTAATAATTTCTTCTTTTAATTGAATTAAATCGTTTATTTTTTTATCTAACTCTATAACCTTCTGATTTCCATATTCAATTGTTTTTTGTAATTGTTTTTCACCTGTCCGATCAATCGTAAATAAATCTATCATTTCTTTTATTTCTTGCAGATTAAAGCCTAAATTTTTACCTCTTTGTATTAAATAAAGACGTGTACGATCTTTTTGAGAGTACCTTCTTCTACCACTTTCTGTATAGGTAGGCATCAATAATCCGATTTCTTCATAATACCTAAGAGTTCTATGAGTCATGTTAAAATCATTTGTCATCTCTCGAATCGAATAGAATGTCAAAATGCCCTCCTCCTTCTAGCTATAGCTTCATTATAAATCTTACGTAAGCGTAAGTTTCAAGATAGATTCCTTCGACAAAAAATTTGAAGATAAAGGACTTTTTAAAAGTATTTATTCTTACTACCTTCTACTTTTCCTGCCTTTTTTTGGTATAACGTTTTGAATTTCTGCAAAGCATAAATTTATCTGTAGCCTTAGGCTTATTAAATTCAATTAGTTCCTAATCATAGTGAACTAGAAGGAGATTTCAATGAGGAAAACTATTGCAGATTTACTGATTGATTCATTGATTCAGGCAGGAGTTACTAGAATTTATGGTATTGTTGGCGATTCTTTAAATGCTGTTTTGGATTCAATTAAAAACTCAAAAAGAATTGAATGGATTGGCGTTCGCCATGAAGAGGTTGCGGCTTTTGCTGCAGGTTCAGATGCGCTAATGAGTGGAAGTATTGCAGTTTGTGCAGGAAGCAGTGGTCCAGGTAATCTTCACCTAATTAACGGATTATACGATTGTCACAGAAGCCGTATTCCTGTGCTTGCGATTGCTGCTCAGATTCCAAGCATCGAAATTGGAAGTGAGTATTTTCAACAAACTCGTCCTGAGCAATTATTTAAAGAATGCAGTCATTTTTGTGAAACGGTATATAGAGCAGAACAAATGCCTCGTCTAGCAACGATCGCAATGCAACATGCAATCGCAAGAAAAGGTGTATCTGTACTTGTTTTACCGGGAGACATAGCTGCTTTAGAAGATCGTCAAACAGTTCCTGAACAAGTTATTCACGTAACGAATCCACTGATTAGTCCATCTAAACCTGAATTGGAAAAACTGGCAGGATTTCTTAACGATGGTAAGAAAGTTACATTACTTTGCGGAGCAGGATGTGAAGGTGCTCATTCTCACTTAATGCTCCTTTGTGAGAAGTTAAAATCTCCAATGGTTATTGCACTTAGAGGAAAAGAATTCCTTGAATACGATAATCCATACAATGCTGGGTTAACCGGATTAATTGGCTACTCATCAGGGTATCACGCGATCATGGATTGCGATGTTTTATTAATGCTTGGAACAGATTTTCCGTATCGACAATTTTACCCAGACGATGCAGTGATCTTGCAAGTAGATGTTCGAGCTGAGCATCTAGGCCGACGAGCTGCACTTACTTATGGACTATGCGGAGATGTAAAAGAAACAATTAGTCAGTTATTACCTCTCTTAACTGATGTAAAAGATTCAAGCCATCTAGAAAAGTATGTTGCAGCATATAAAAATGTTCGTGAAGACTTAGATAAATTTGCTGTAGGAACACCAGGACGTACACCGATCCACCCTCAGTATTTAACTAAAATTGTAAGTGACCTTGCAAGTGAAGATGCTATCTTTACATGTGATGTCGGTACGCCAACTTTATGGGCTGCAAGATATTTACAAATGAATGGAAAAAGAAGATTACTTGGTTCATTTAATCATGGAACGATGGCCAACGCCATGCCTCAAGCAATCGGTGCTCAAGTTTCACAACCAGGTCGTCAAGTCGTCGCGTTATGCGGTGATGGTGGATTATCAATGTTAATGGGAGATTTATTAACAATACATCAACATAAATTACCTGTAAAAATGGTTGTATTTAATAATAGTGCGCTAAGTTTCGTAGAATTAGAAATGAAGGCTGCTGGTTACTTAGAAACTGGAACATCTCTAGAAAATCCTAACTTTGCATCTTTAGCACAAGCAATGGGAATTGAAGGTATTCGTGTTGAGGATCCCGCTGATTTAGAATCCGCTGTACAACGTGCGTTTGAACACAATGGACCGACATTAATCGATGTTTTAGTAAACCGTCAAGAACTAGCAATGCCTCCTAAAGTAACTATTGAACAAGCACATGGATTTACATTATGGACATTAAAAGCTGTATTAAATGGACATGCAAGTGACGTCATTGATCTTGCTAAAACGAATCTTTTAGACCGATTCCATCTATAATGAAAGAACCCGTTCGATTTGAACGGGTTCTTTCAGAGTGTTGAAAAATGAGATTGTCAACTACACCAATTTTTGGGTGATTTCCACTAAAACCTGTCAGGAGTAAGGAACTTTCACATTTTCGCTGGTGTACTTCCTCATGAACCTGTTATTAGGAAGTACCTTTCTATTTTTCGCTGGTGTACTTCCTCATAAACCTGTTATGAGGAAGTATCTTTCTATTTTTCGCTGGTGTACTTCCTCATGAACCTGTTATGAGGAAGTATCTTTCTATTTTTCGCTGGTTTCCTTCCTCATGAACCTGTTATGAGGAAGTATCTTTTTATTTTTCGCTGGTGTACTTCCTCATGAACCTGTTATGAGGAAGTATCGATTTGAACGGGTTCTTTATTATTTTTATTGAGTAAGTTACATTACCATAATATTAAAAAGTACAATAAGAAAAAACCGTCAATTAAAACGGGGTCTTCCTTAAATTTGTTCAGTAAGTTTTCCATTTTCAATATAAACAACACGATCACATAAATCTAGCATCCTTTTATCATGAGTAACCATTATCGCAGCTTTTTGTCTTCGCTTCACTTCTTTAGATAGCATTTCTACGACAGTTCTTCCTCTTTCAGAATCGAGACTAGCTGTAGGTTCGTCAGCAAAGATTACTTCTGGATCATTCATAAGTGCTCTGGCAATGGCTACTCTTTGTCTCTCTCCACCTGATAAATTTTCTGGATAATTTTTCATCCTCTTTGATAATCCTAATTGTTCAAGTAGTTCATTAGCTCTCTTCTCGGCAATTTTGTTTTTTATTCCTGCTAATTCGGCAATTAATAGAAGCTGATCTTTAACCGTTAAATATGGGATTAAATTAGACATTTGAAAAATGAATCCGATTTTAGATAGTCTAAATTCATTCAACTTATTAGCTGGGAGATTACTTATTTCAATATCGTCTATTAAAATTTTCCCACTAGTCGGAGATAGTAATGCTCCTGCTATTGAAAGAAAAGTACTTTTACCTGAGCCAGACGGACCTACAACTGCTACTAGTTCACCTGCCTTTACTTGAATGGAAACATGATCTAGTACCGTTGTTGCTAAAGAATCTCCGTCATTGTATGTTTTGCTAATATTTTCTAGTACTAGTTTATTACTCATTAAAAAGCCCTCCCTATTGCTTCAATTGCATCAATTTTTACTACTTTTAGTAAAGATATTAATGAGCCTACTATTGCTACAATTAAGAATAATAATGAACTTCCGATAATTAACTGCGCATCAAATACAAAAGGTAAGTCGGCTGGCAATACTTTAGATAATCCAAATGTGATTGAAATACTTATCAATAGACTTAAAAGTGTGAGTGTTAAAACTTGAAAAATAATATTCTTAGCTAAATAACTAGTTTTTGAACCAATTGCTTTTAGCACGCCAAATTGATTGATTTTTTGAATCGTAACGATATAGAAAAAGACTGCTAACACAAATGCCCCGATAAAGAATAGAAAAACGATCATCATTAGTAAAGAACCCTGTTCTTCTTTATAACCAGGTATGCCTTTTAATGTTTGATTTTTATTAATTACTTCTACACCAGAGACTTTTTCATTTATCTGTTTTGCAGTATTTTCATTTGTTTTTAACGCGATTACATTCATTGAATTCTTACTATTCACCATCGACCACTCTTTGTAATTCATATGAATAACCGGTGCATGACTATATGATTGATTCTCTGTAAATCCAATAACCTTAAATTCTCTACCCGAGATTTGATCAGAAATACTGTCCCCAAGTTTGATTCCTTTTTCTTTCAAAGAAATATCTCCTACAACTTCATTCTTTGTTGAATTATTAATCATATCTCCTTCAATTACCTTCGGAGCAGCCAATCCATTCACATCAATTCCAAATAATGTAACATCAATTTTTTTAGATGTGCCATCCTTTAGAAACGTAGTCATTTGAACGCCTAAAGTAGTGGAATTTTCCTCACCAACAAACCTCTGAACTTCATTTATTTGATTTTCCGTTAACATTGAATGATTAATTTGTTTTCCCGAGTCCTGTTGTAAAACAAAATAGTTTGAAGCCATGCTATCAATAGAAGAAGCATTATCAAAAGATAAACCTTTCGCTAATCCTGAAACGAATAAAACTAAAAATGATATAAGGATCATGATTAGACTAATTAATAAAAAACGTAATTTTGCGTGTTTGAATTCTCTTAAAGCAAGAAACACCTGTCATTCATCTCCTTTAACTTGACTAAATTTTATAGAGTGTAAATAAAAGAATCACTCTTTGTAATTTAAAGTATAGGAATGTTAGATGAACAACAGGTGAACAGTCGATTACAATTATAAATCAGACCTCTTTTATTTTAGGTATGGTTAGATGAAATTTGGTTCCATTGCCTACTTTACTACTTACTTCTATATGCCCATTATGTAATTCAATGATTTGTTTAACAATCGCTAATCCTAATCCACTACTGGATTCTTTTCGATTTCTTGCTTTATCTGCAATAAAAAAACGATTAAATATTTGTTGTAAATCCTTTTCGGAAATACCAATTCCAGTATCTTGAAATTCAATTTGAACAGTCTCTTCATTACTACTCAGTTTTATAGAGATTGACCCACCTTCATGATTAAATTTAATGCTATTGGTCATTAGGTTTGTCCAAACTTGATGCAGTAGATTCTTGTCAGCGAACACATAAGTTTGTGGCAATTCCAAATCAATAGCTAACTCTTTGTTTCTCCAACTCCATTCAGTAGTAAAAACGACTTGTTTAATTTGTTCGGCAACATCAAAGGTTGTTTTTTGCATTATACTTTCTTCCTTGTCCAATGCAGCTAATGTTAATAATTGTTTACTTAACAAGGACATTCTCTTACTTTCTTCTTCTATAATCGATAAGTAATGATTCTTTTGCTCTTCGGTTAATTTTTCAGTTTGTAGTGACTGTGAAAACCCTTGTATTGATGCAAGTGGTGATTGAATTTCATGAGATACATTCGAAACAAACTCTTGTCGCATCGCTTCAATTTGTCCTAATCTTTGTGACATATGCGAAAAGTGATTAGCAAGTTTTCCAATTTCGTCTTGTCGTTTAATTTGCAATTGAACATTATATTTTCCTTCTGCAATTTTTTTAGTTGCTTCAGTTAATTTAGTAATCGGTTTTACAATATATCTTGTACTAACTAGAACAAATATGATACTTAATACAATTGTCAGTAGAAGGAGAATGGAAAAGAGAATTCGCAATTCACCAAATTGAAGCTGTACATTTGGACGCATAAAAAGAGCCAAATGCTGATTACTAGATTTAATAGGGACGCCAACTGTATTACTCAAAGTATTATCAAAAAAACCGGTCACAAATAATGATGTTGGAAATTCGGCAATACCATGATAGACCTTCCCATTTAAAACAGAATCAATCACTTTTTCATCAAGTTTCTTTTCTCTAAAAGTACTACCATAAAAGGATTGATTTCCTCGTTGATCTACTAATAGAATTTGATATCCCAATTTACTAATACTATTTAAGTAATTTCTTAATTCGATTTCATTATTTTTTTCATAAAACTTACCAACGTCTAAAGCCATTTTAGTTAATTTTTTATCATTATAAGGTTTTAGATTATAGTGGTAATACACGTTTGAAAGAAAGAAAGCCAATAAACTGCTACAAATCATTACACCGAGGATTGTGAGAACAATTCTTATGTATAAAGTTTTCACTTTCTTTTGACCTCCAATTTATAACCAACACCTCGAACTGTTTTTATACTAAAGTCATCCGTTAAAGTAGAAAACCTCTCACGTAATCGTTTTATATGAACATTTATCGTACGGTCATCACCTTCAAAATCAGCCCCCCAAATTAATTGGATCAACTCATCACGTGTAAATAGTCGATCCGGATAACTTGCCAATTGAGACAATAATTCAAATTCCTTCATCGGGAGCATCAGTAATTTTCCATTACAATACACTTCATAGCTTTTTCGATCGATAACCGTTTCGTTCAGTTTTATTTTTTGAGCACTAATCATATTGTATCTTCTTAATAGCGCCTTAATCCGGAAAAGAATTTCTTTTGGTTCAAAAGGCTTGGTCAAATAATCATCTGTGCCTACTGCAAACCCTTTTTCTTTATCAGAAAGCTCGCTTTTTGCAGTTAATAATATTACAGGAAAATCATAATACTCTCTTATTTCTTCACATAGCTGATACCCATCTTTACCAGGCATCATTATATCTACGATTGCTAAATTTATTTGTTGATTTTCAAGCAATATAGAAGCTTCGTCTCCATTAGCCGCTTCAAATGTCGTATAGCCTTCAGATTGTAAATACATTTTCAGTAACTCCCTTATATGAGAATCATCATCTACAATTAAAATTCGAATCATAACTTAACCCCATTCTTTAAAATTAGTACAATTATTTAAAAAATCATATCATATTTCAATATTAATATCCTTTTTGTATTTTTCATGGGCCGAAATACTAATGTATGATTAAATAATTAAAAAAATTTTTGTAATATAGTTTGTCCCCCATACATTTCTGTCATTTTTAACATAGAATTATTATGTAGTTTATAATGACTGATTTCGTAAATCTTGTTGCCCTTAAAAGAGATGCCCAGTGGATTGACTCGGAAGGGTATCTCAAATTTTCACTTTTTTTCTGTTACTCCTACAAAAACCCCACCTTGTTTACAAATTGCTTCTATTTTTACTGTGTGTTTTAAAGATCGGTTTATAAACAACAACCTTTCGAAAAAAGTCATTTATAATAGAAAGGAGCATATCCAAATGGCACTTCAACTAATGAAAATTCTAGTTTCTGCTTCTTCAACTATTGAAACTGTCCCAACAGATTCAAGATTCTTCTATGTTACAACCACTTCTACAGCAGCTAGTGCAACTTTAACAATTGACGCAGCTGACTTTTTAACTGATACTGGCGCTGCAGTTACTACACTGCCGACATTACCGACAAATAATAGCTACTTTAATGTCTACATTAACGGTGTTTTACAAATGAGTGGTATCTCAGCTTATACTCCTGGAGAAACGGGTGTTGGCTCATTAGCGATTACTGTACCTGCTGGAGGAGACGGAATTTTAGCTGACACTCCAATTGTGTTAGAAATAGTAAGTTTTGCACCGACTTCTGATATTACTGTTTCAACATAATAATTGCTCAAAAAAAAGTTCCTAAAAAAGGAACTTTTTTTGAATCTATTTTTATTTAGTATTGTATTTTATAACTTCTAATCAATCAACCATCAAAAAAATATAGAGATAAATTGAATGATTATGATTGTACCTTTTAATGGAATATCTTCCGTGAGCAGAGTCAACTTACCACGTTCAATTTTATAATTTACAGTTGGCTGAAGCATGCCATTAATAAACAAATTTATATAGGAAACCTCATCTGGTGACCTGATCGTTGTTATACCATACTCCTCTATTCCGTCACGACTCGTATAAATTTTCCTTAAACCGTCTGATACGGCGAAAAATAAATGATTTGTAGTTTTTAAAAGAGTAGATGTTGTTGATGTTGTTGATGCAGTTGATAGAGCTGATGGATCTGACAAACCTAAAGCTCCAATATTGACATTTGTAATTAGAGCTTCCCACTTTGAACCATTGTATCGATAAAAAATACGATACTTTGTATCTAAAAAAATGCTACCTGTTTTAGGATTGTCCGGCCGAGTGGAATATGTACCTGCTTGTATAGAGGGAATATTTCCTGCATTAATAACAAAATTTTGGTCAGTTAAAAAATCCTTAGTGATATACATTCACCCCCTATTACCATTAAGTTCAATCTATTGACATTAAACTTTTGAGAATAAGTTTGTATTAAATATATGTTTTTAATTGAGAATGTAATGCACTATTCTATTATTTTTTTAAATTTTATTTAAAACTAAGGAACTGCCTTATAACAGTCCTTTAGTTATTGATTTTAATAAGATTTATTAAGAAGTTAGACATTTCGACTGCCTTTTCAAACTCCTTTTCTTTTACATAGTAATCATACAATACTTTACCATATCGTTTAATGAAAACAGTATGATCACGTGACTTAAAATATGGAAAAGCTGTCTTTTCTATGTACTGAATATATTCATCCGTTTTATTCTCAATCAAATAAATTAGTAATGTAAAAAGAATTTGATAGTGTTGATTTTTTAAATTCTTTGCGATGATTAGACCTTTTTGAGCACTATTTAATAAGGCTGACTTACGCATTAATTTACCTTCAAATGAACTTTTAAGATAATTGTTCAGTCGTTGAAGATAAATGACCGATGGCTTTTTTTCCAATTGTAATGCTGCTTTATAATATTTTTGAGCTTTTTCATAATCTTTTCGTTTAAAATATTCCAAAGCAAAATTATTTAATAACATTCCCGTTTTATCTGGTGCATTGAGTGATTCACTATCATGAATCAAATTTTTATATGATTGTTTCAATTTTTTAAAGTCTAAGTGCTCATCGTTGCTTGATTGTAGGAGCATAATTGATTCAGCATTTATGGCACGTAAATAATTACTTGTATCTTTAAAGTATTTAAGCGATTTTTCTGCGTATACATAAGCCATCACCTTAGAATCGGCCCATCCATATGCTACTGCTAAATGATAGTAATATTCTGGATTTCCGTACTCTTTTAAATCAATCTTCTTTAATGTTTGTATTGCTTTATGATGATTCTCTGTACTTGAATTATTATAATTATTTAAATAATAAATTCCTATTACATGCAAAAGGAGATTTCTTTCAAAAGGAGGTAGATCTTTATAGATTTTTTGTATATTTAAAATAATTGTATAAGTATTTTTATAGTCATTCTTTAAAAGATAATATCTTGCAAGAAGTAATTGATACAAAGCATCATATTTTGACGAATGGATAAAAAGGCTTTTTTCTAGCTCTTTTTTTAATGATTCAACTTCTTTCATTCTTAGTTTAATAATTGCTTTATGCCAGTTTTGCAATTTATTTCCAAGACTTTCAAAGTTAGCAATTTCTTTTCGAATATCAATTTGTAATCGTTCAGAAAACAAGGTAATAATCTCAGAAGAATAAGATGTATTCCCTCTTTCGATTTTTCCTACGTGCTTGGAAGAGCAGATTCCTTTTCCTAGTTCTTCTTGTGTTAGTCCGGCTTTAATACGATAAAATTTTATAACTTCTCCCTCGACCATTAATTGCTCCTCCTATCCAAAAAACTTATACTCAATATACAATAATTCAACTATGTTTCCATCATGCTATTCACACAATTTATGAGGATATTTTAATGAAAAAATTAATCATATTACATAGTATTTTTATACTACTTTCATACTACATTTTAAAATAAATAGGAAAAATTTAACAAGAAAACCATGAACAGGAAAACTAGTTCATGGTTTAATTTTGTTATTCGTACACACCTACAGAAGAATATGCATCCATAACAGCTTTTGTTTGTGCAGAAGGTACTCCATTTTTATCTGGGAAGAAATCACGTGAAGCCCTAATTACTGCTGCTCTCATTTCTTTAAAGTTAGAATCGGCAGTTAAATATTTCATAGCTTGGTAGTAAATTTTTTGTGCATTATTTACACCAACACCAGTAATCGTATAGCCGTTATTTGTACCACCTTGTGTAATTAAGTATGCAGCTTTATTGTTAATACCACTATTAATATGCACCCCACCATTATCTTCAGTACCTAAATATCGATCCTGATAAGTATCTGGATAGTAACCTGAAGGCATATACTTCGTGCTTATACGTACTGAACCAGGGTCGCTTAATGAACGAAGACCACCATCACCTGCTTTAGTTGGCGTATAAACATCTTCTCCCATTTCCCACTCGTTTACCTTTGTTGTATAGATTTGAACGAATGTTCCAAAGATATCTGCTAATGACTCATTAAGAGCTCCTGACTCACCACTATACGTTAAATCTAGGCCGGACTTTTCAATCACACCATGTGTCATTTCATGTCCAATCACATCTAGCCCACCAGAAAGTGCACCTAAAACAACTCCATCGCCATCTCCGTATAACATCTGTTTACCATTCCATGCTGCATTATTCCATTTAGCACCAACGTGAACTGTACTAATTAAAGTCATACCTTTATCATCTAAGCTATTACGCTTAAATACATTTTGATAATATTTGTTTACTTTATCAGCATTAACATGAGCTGATACTGCAGCAGGGTCATAGAAGAAATTTGTCGGGCTTGTCGTTGTTACTTCAAATCCAGTAAATCCTAAAAGTGCTGATAAAATGATAAATGAAGTTTCAGGCATGCGATGAGCATCAAATGTTGCTAGTGGTACGATAGTTGAACCAGTAACTGAACCTCCATATAAATAGCTAGAACCAGTTGATGCGTCTTTTCCTACTGGGAAAGTTTGCAGTTTACCAAAGACATCCAAGCCTCTTCCAGTAGTAACTGTAAGTTTTGACACATCGACATTATCAATTGCATTGTAACTATTAATGATTTCGCCATTGGTCGCATCTATAAAATAGTGGAAATATCCTGGTGCTGGAACAGAAGTTGAAGCTTTAACTAAATACGTTAAACAATACTTTCCTTTATATGGATAAATCATTAATTGTGTATCGATTCCATCATAATTTTTAACAGCTCCGATTTGTGAATCGATTCTTTCTTTCGCAGTTGCTACAGCATCTTCCTCAGTAATCGTTGCTTCAGTCGGAATAATTTCGCGAGATAATGTTTGAGTTACATCACCAAATGATGCATATACATTATTATTTGCGTCTAATGCTACAGTTTGTCCTGAACCATAAATCGGAATTCCTTTATATTGTTCAATTGTTCTGACATGGTAAGTATCAGTCACACTGTTAGCTTCTTCACTTACAATCTTAAATTGTTCCCATCCAGAACCTGATCTAGCAAGATTTTTTACCTTAGAATTCAAGTATGCTTTTACAACCTCTTCCTTACTTAACGCTTGATTAATTGTTGCTGCACTTGCTTTTACATTTACAAATGAAGGTAAAGTTGTTAATCCCCCACTAAATGCCACAGTTAATGCCATTACTGCTGGAATTGCTTTTCTTCTCATTCTTTTCTCTTTTTTCATTTTCAAAACTTTCACCCCTTATTTAATTTTGTTGTGATTGCAATTTTTATTATTGAGAAAATTCTAAATTAAATCAATATGTCGAACCCGGGTTCTTTTTTAGGTGATTTTATAGCTTTTATCCCTATTAGCGACTAATTTTGACAAAAAACTACCGTCAATCGACCCGAAAATAACCCGGTTTCAATTTTCTGATAACTGAGCAATAATGAATTTCAACAGGGCTTTTGTAAAGGAGTGAAAATTTGAAACAAGCAAGAAAAAAAGTCTCAATCATCGTAAGTTTATGTTCTATTCAATTTTACTTGGCAATGCAAACAGTTGGTCAAACGGAGGCTACCTTTTCTAGTCAAGCATCTTCAGAACAAGTTGTTTCAGCAGCAATTGTGTTTCCAAAAACAATCCAACAACTAGAAATCGCTGCAAAAGATCATGCAACAAGAGCTAATCATTTATATAAATCAATCCTAAAGACATCAATTAATGGTACTAGCTCTGAATTATCAAATTTACTTACTACTGTTCTTAATGAGGAACAAGAAATAAATAACGAGATTAAGAGTTTACAAAGTATTGGCGAGGAATTGAACTCGTATCACAATCAAATCCATGAACTTCCTGAAACTGAACAAAGTAACTATGAATACGAGAGAAAGGGATATCGGGTTGTTAATCAACTAATCCAACAAATAAATGAAACAATTAATCTTCAAAAAATAGCGTCTATTAAAGCTACAATTCAAACCCAGCTCAAAGAAAGTAAAGAAAAGATTAACAACGATTTTAGTAAACCTAAAAATTCTATAGAAACAAGCGAAAGTTTGAATAGCCCTGATACAGATTCTGTACGGAGCAATGATTCGAATAGTTCTGAATCTAATTCAGTTCTAAGTCAGGATTCTACTAATTCTAGTACAGATTCAGTTCCTAGCATGGATTCTAATGATTCCAATACAAATTCAGTTCTGAACCAGAACCCTAAGAATCCCGATACGAATTCAGTCCCAAACCAAAATTCTAATAATTCAGTAAATACATTTCAAAACGAATAGGTGATATCTCATGTTGAAGAAAGTTTTATCTATTGTAGCTACTTTTTTTAAAAGTATTTCTATTGTCATCCTGTGTTTCTTAGCCTTTATTGTGATTTCTTCCAGGTTTACAGGTGGAGATTCTACCATTTTAGGCTATCAATTAAAAGCTGTTTTATCTGGATCGATGGAACCTACTTTTCATACAGGTTCAATTATTGCCATTAAGCTAGGTGCAAATCCATCATCATATCAAAAAGGCGATATTGTTACCTTTCACATGGACAATAAACTTATCACTCATAGAATAGCCGCTGTCCATCATAAAAATGGAGAAATTTCTTATAAAACGAAGGGTGATAACAATAATGCCCAAGACTTATGGACAGTGTACCCTCAGAATATCGTAGGAAAATATTCTAATTTCACAGTTCCATATGTTGGTTATGCATTAAATTTTGTAAGCTCTAAAGCTGGATCTGCACTTTTGTTAATTGTTCCAGGTATTCTATTAACTCTTTTTTCAATACGCAATTTGTTCCAATTAAGAAAAGAGTTTGAACAAAAAACTGCAGGATGAAGTTGATTAGATCTCTTAAGTACAAATAAAAGCTTAAGAGTTTAATAAATAAACCTTAAGGGGGAAATGAAATGAGTTTTACTAAGAGAATTGGGCAAGTTGTAATGAGTGGAGCAGTCGGTTTATCATTAATTAGTGGAGGTACCTTTTCATTTTTCAGCGATACAATTAAAACTGATAATACGTTTGCAGCAGGTACATTAGATTTAGGTATGAACCCTAATGCTGTTGTAAACATTAGCAATTTAAAACCTGGTGATGAAGTATATCGTGAATTTACGTTAGAAAACAATGGAACACTAGATATAAACAAAGTTTTATTAAACACTAAATATCAAGTTGAAGACGTAAAAAAGAATAACTCAGAAGACTTTGCTAAGCATATTAAAGTAACGATTATGTACAACACAAGTAGTGCTACAAATGAAATCGTTGATACTACATTATATGACTTACAAAATCAAACACCTGATCTAACAGCAATTAATCAATTTGTAGGTAGTACAAAAGACCCAGACGGCATTGCAGCAGGACAAAAAGAAAAGATTTTCGTATTATTCGAATTTGTTGATAATGGACAAGACCAAAACGAATTCCAAGGTGATAAGCTAAAAGTTGATTGGACATTTAATGCTCAAACTGGTGGAAGTACATATCACGACGACACTGATCCTAACAGCAACTAATAAAATTCAAAACCACCTAAATATAATTAGGTGGTTTTCAGACTGTTGAAATAAAACATTGTCAATATAGAACAACAAAAGTCTAAGTATTATTTAAGCAAAAATCTTAAATGTTCTACTCATAACAGATTCATAGGGAAGTAAAACAGCAAAAAACAGAAAGTTCCTTACTCATGACAGGTTTCAGTGGAAATCAACCAAAAATTGGCATAGTTGACAAGCTCATTTTTCAACACTCTAAATCTATTCCTTACAAAGCAAATCTTTCTTTTATTAATAAAGCTACTTCCTCTGCACTCATATCTGTGTTATTTATTCTTAGATAATTTTCCTTCTGAATCTCCCCTTCTATCGAATTTAATCTGAATTTTTCCATTGTCTTCATTAAATCGTTTTCAGACCATTCAATATCTCTTTTTGTTGGTTTATGCTCTAATCTGTGCGGAGTTTTATTCCGGATAATTCTCTCATCTAGGTCTGCTTCTAGTTCAACAAAATAAGTTGTTGCTCCTTTTGACTCAAATATGGTACAAACTTTCTCTACATAATCCCAATCAGATTTTTGATCGAAAGCCCAAACTAAAGTAAAAATAATACCGTATAAGTCACTTTTGGATACCTCTTCAAATATTTCATTCCGAAATAAATTAACTAATCTACTACCTTCCTTAGTTCCATAATCAAAAAATTTACTAACCAAATCGATTGTCATGTGATTATGGAATAATTTTAAATCAGTTATCTTTTCTAATTCATGTCCTACAGTCATTTTCCCCACAGCTTGAGGACCGAATACTAATACAAACTTCATGATTCACTCTCCCAAATAGATTAATTTTTTATAAGTTTCTATATAAATAACCGAATTTTTTGACTAGTATATCACACTTGGAAACAATTAACTCGATAATAATCTACAGCATATTTAAAAAGCAGAACAATCTGAGTGAGTTGCATAAGAAATAGGAAAAAAGCAAAAACAAAGAAAAGGAAAATATTCTATGTATATTATCTGTTAACTAAAAATTTACGAAGTTATCAAAAATTTTTTATTACATTTGGGAACTATTGTGTTAAAATCAGCATATAATTTAAAAACTTTCCCTAGGGAAAAACTATTTGATGTGTACAATAAAACAGGTGGTGGGAAACATGTCACAAGAATCACAAGAAAAAGTCATATATAAAGAAGCCGGCTGGAGACAGGAACATTCACAACCTAGTTTGCAAGAGGTTCATCGTTCGTTACCTATTCCAAAAAAAGCTAGTAATTTCCGTAAATTTCTGGCATTTGCAGGCCCAGGATACTTAGTTGCAGTTGGATATATGGATCCTGGAAACTGGGCTACTTCCATAGCGGGTGGATCTGCTTTTAATTACACTTTGTTATCTGTCATTTTAATTTCAAATATAATGGCCATAATACTACAATCTTTAGCTGCTAAATTAGGTATAGTAACAGGAAGAGATCTGGCTCAAGCATGTCGAGACCACTTCAGTAAACCCGTATCATTCGTTCTTTGGATACTTTGTGAAGCTGCAATTGCTGCATGTGATTTAGCTGAATTAATAGGGTCAGCCATCGCTTTAAATCTATTATTTGGGATTCCGTTGTTTTATGGAATTTGTTTGACAACTTTAGATATATTACTTGTTTTACTTTTACAAAATAAAGGATTTAGGTATATCGAAGCTTTTGTCATTTCATTAATTATATTAATAACAGGTAGTTTTATTTTTGAGTTGATTATGTCTCAACCTGATGTAAAAGCTGTATTTGGTGGATTTATTCCAAGTTCTCAAGTTATTACAGATCCAAAAATGCTTTATATTTCTTTAGGAATTTTAGGGGCAACTGTTATGCCTCATAACTTATATCTTCACTCTTCAATCGTTCAAACTAGAAAATTTGAAGAATCTGATGCTGGTAAAAAAGAAGCAATTAAATTTGCTACAATAGACTCAACAGTTGCATTAATGATTGCATTGTTTGTAAATGCAGCAATTTTAATATTAGCTGCTTCGACTTTCTACAAATCGGGCAATACAAATGTTGCATCAATTGAAGATGCGTTCCAGCTTCTTACTCCATTATTAGGAACGACTTTAGCAAGTACATTTTTCGGATTGGCATTATTGGCTTCCGGTCAAAATTCTACTTTAACAGGTACGCTAGCTGGGCAAATTGTAATGGAAGGCTTTTTAAATATTAAGCTTAAACCTTGGTTAAGAAGATTAATTACTCGTTTAATTGCCGTGACACCAGCACTGATCGTCACTTATTTATACGGTGCAAAAGGAACTGCAGATTTATTAATACTAAGTCAGGTAATCCTATCTTTACAGTTATCTTTCGCAGTCATACCACTAGTCATGTTCACTAGCGATGCTAAAAAAATGGGTAAATTCGTTAATAAAACTTGGCTGAAATCAGTGGCTTGGACAATTGCTTCAATTATTGCCGTATTAAATGCATACTTACTTTGGGCAACATTCTTTCAATAATAATTAAAACAAAAAAAGATTGAACAGATGTTTGAAGTACATTTGTTCAATCTTTTTTTACTTTCTCTTTAAAAGTAAATTTGCTTTTTGATTTTCTTCTTGAACTGCAAATATGGAACAGCTCACAATTTAAATAGATCGCATAAACCTAAACTTCTTTTAAAAATTTATCAATAATTGAAATTTGCTCATTTGTATTTAAAGCAGGTGCATGACCAACCTTTGGTATCGTTTCCATTTGAAACTTCTGCGTTTCCTTCATTTTTAATGCTACATCTAGTGGCAAGACGTCCGAAACTTCTCCTCGGATGAGTAAAATCTTGGACTGAATAGCCTTCCAATAATCCCATAACGTTAAATCTTCAGTATGTTGAAATTGTAATGCAATTTTAGGATCATAATCCGGGCTAATTCCACCCTCATCTCTTCTACGGCAAGAGTTTTGGGTAAAATCATTCCATTCTTCTTCGCTTGAAACACCAAATGAATGATAAATTAACTTATAGTAATTCTTCAATTCAGTAAATGTTTTAAATTGTGGTGGTGTACCAACATAGCTAATAATTCGCTTAATTCCTTCTATATCTTGTGGTTGATTTTCTGAAGCTCCTGCCCCAATATCATTTAATACTAAATGGGAAATACGGCTTAGATGGTTCGGCGTACCAGCAAGTCGCATTCCAATTGCTCCTCCCATCGAAGTACCTACCCAACGAACTTGTTCAATTTCTAAACGATCTAATAGACCAATCGCTATATTTACATAGTTTTCAAAACAGTAATCTTGCTCAGGAGAAGTACTCCACTGACTTAATCCTCGCCCAATCGTATCTGGGCAAATTACATGGTAATCCTTAGCCAAATGACGAGCTAAAATATCAAAATCCCTTCCATTCCTAGTTAAACCATGCCAACAAACAACGGTTGGATTTTTTCTTTCTCCCCATTCTGTAAAATGAAGCTCCATACCATTAATCGATTCAAACCGAGATTCAGGATAAAAAATATCAATCACTCCATTCATTATAGTGTCCACTTTATGTAATATTCGATTTTTATTAAAATATCCCTATAAAAATATATAGAGAAAAAAATGAAACGATTAAGGTTGATTTAAATAATTTGTATGATCTATTAAACAAAAAACGGCCAAAAAGATGGTAATTCCGTCCATCTTTCTGACCGTTTTAGCTAATTATTTTTCTGCCTGTTGAAATTCATTTTGAACCTTTTCCAAAAGGTTTTTGTCGGTAATTAAACGATAGCCCGTTAGAGCCAATGCTTTTGCCCCCTTTATTAAAGCATGATCACCACGTGGCGATCTTGCAGCTTCACGGAATTCATTCGTATGAGCAATTAAATCATCAGGTCCAATTTTAATATATGCGTGTGAAGTCGGAACAACATGGCTTACGTTTCCGGCGTCAGTAGATCCTAGACCACCGCTTTTACCATGTACTACTTCACCCAATAGGCTTAGTTCTTCACCTACAATCTCATCAAGAGATTGATTGATAATAAAATCATGGACTTCATTTTGGAATCTTTCAATTTTCACTGTACTACCTGTTGCAAGCGCTGCTCCTTCGGCAATATTACGAATCTTTGTAGATACTTCTTCCGTACGTTTCCAAGTACTAGCACGGATGAAAAATCTCGCTGAAGCATACTCAGGAATAATATTCGGTGCATCGCCTCCATGAGTGATAATTCCATGTATACGAACATCAGTAGGAAGCTGCTGGCGTAGGGCATTAATTCCATTGAATAACTGGATAACTGCATCTAAGGCATTAATTCCATGTTCTGGTGACCCAGCTGCATGGGCTGCTTTTCCATAAAAATGGAAGTCTAATGGATCCACTGCCAATGATGGGGTTGACAAACCTGTTTTACCACTTGGGTGGAGCATAAGAGCTGCATCAACACCTTCTAGTAATCCATTTTTTACAAAACTCCCCTTTGCACTTCCGTTTGGTCCACCTTCTTCTGCAGGTGTTCCAAATATAACAACCTCTCCTCCGGTCTCAGAAATAACTTCAGCAAGTGCGATTCCTGCTGCTACACTCGTTGTTCCAATAATATTATGTCCGCATGCATGACCAAGACCAGGTAATGCATCGTATTCTGCTAAAAAAGCGATGGTTGGGCCTTGTTTAGATGACTTTTTCCTTGCTACAAAGCCTGTTTCATGTCCTGCAATATTACGCGTTACATCGAATCCAGCTTCTACTAGAATTTTAGTATGTGTTTCTGATGCAAAAAATTCTTGATTGCCAATTTCAGGTTTCTCATGAATTTTGTGGCTAATTTCAAGATAAACATCCTTTGATTCCTCAATACTTTTTACAATTTGTTCTCTTTGCGTTTCAACTTGGACTGTCATTTAAACTTTTCTCCCTTCCACTCTTTTATATAAGCATAAACTAGCTTTATAGATTTTTAATTTTATCAATTGAAATGACTACCGGAACCGTAGCACCTTTGTCACGTTTAATAATGTAATCATGAACTTCTTTTGATTGATATGCTTTTACAATCTTTGAAAAATCCTTGTCATTTTTATTCTTCGTACGAGATGCAATAACATTGATATACGGCATAGCTGCTTTATCATTTGGATCTTCTTTATAAAGTGGATCCTTTGCAGGGTCTAGGCCCGCTTGAACAGCGAATCCATTGTTAATGATCGCTGCTGCCACATCATCCAATGATCTAGCTGTTTGCCCTGCAGCAACCGGTTGGATTTTCAGATGCTTAGGATTGTCTTTAATTTGTTCAATACTTCCTTTAGGATCAAAATTATCTACTAAACTAATTAACTTTGAAGATTGTAATAGTTTAAGTGCTCGGCCTGCGTTCGTAACATCATTTGGTATCGTAATAGTTGCTCCATCTGGAATATCACTTAGCTTCTTAAATTTATGTGAGTAAATCCCCATTGGCGCAATCACCGTCGAGCCAATCGCAGAAATATCTAAATTATGATCTGCTTTAAATTGGTTCATATAAGTAATCGTTTGAAAAGAATTTAAATCAAGACTGCCGTCATTAAGTGCAGTGTTCGGCTGAACATAATCTGAAAATGAAATAATTTTCAATTTTATGCCTTCACTTTTTACTTGTTTTTGTACAATATTCCAAAGTTCATAGTCATCACCGTTAATACCAATCTTAACTGTTCTTTCCTTTCCATTACCTGATGATGATTTAGAACCACATGCTGATAATACAGAAACTGTTAATAATAATGCTGCAAAAATAGTAAAAAACTTTTTCATCCTCTTTTCCTCCTTACATATCTTGACCACGTATTTCCTAAGCTTTGTATGATTTGCACGATCAGTACTAGTAATACAACAGTGATGATAATAACCAATGTTTCAAAGCGCTGATAACCATATGTAATAGCTAAGTCACCTAATCCTCCAGCACCAACAGCCCCTGCTGCCGCAGTCGATCCAATCAATCCAATCGTTGCTGTTGTAAATGAAAGAATCAACGATGGAATCGCCTCTGGTAAAATAAACTTCACGATGATTTGAAACTTCGTTGCTCCCATTGAATAGGCTGTTTCCAACACTCCCTTATCCACTTCTAGCATGGAGTTCTCAATCAATCTTGCCAAATAAGGTCCCACAAAGATCGAAAGCGGAACAATTGCTGCTACTACGCCAATTGATGTCCCCGTCAATAATCTAGTAAATGGTATAATGGCAACTAGCAAAATAATAAATGGTACAGATCGAACAATATTAATAATGGTATTTAACAAAGTAAATAAAGGTTTATTTTCCATTATATGACCTGGCCTTGTTACTACTAGGATAATTCCTAAAGGCAATCCTATGATTGTGCCAAAAATAAATGATCCTAGCACAGTTAGAAATGTATCTTGAGTTGCCTGCAAAAACTGTGGCCAAAAGAATTCCCAATTAAGCTCCATTTAATTCAACCTCCCTTACATCGATCCCCTTCTCTGAAATAAATTTAATCGCTTTTGAGCTTTCCTCTTTTGTTCCCTCTAATGCTACAAGTAAATTTCCATATGGCCTTTCTTGTAGCTCTGTAATCGACCCATAAAGAATATTTAAATGAATATCGAATTTTTTTAGAACCTCTGATAATAATGGATTGGCTGCCTTTTCACCTAGAAAGACTAATTGATAATATTTCCCCTTTGATAATGTTTTCGATAGCTTAGACGGCACCTCATTTTGTAATACAGTGTTAACAAAATTCTTTGTAATACCTTTTTTTGGATTCGTAAAGACATCGTATACATTACCTTCTTCGACAATTTCTCCATTATCAATGACGGCCACTTTATCACATAAATCACGAATTACACTCATTTCATGGGTAATAAGGAAAATTGTAAGATTATAAGATTTATTAACCTTCCTTAAAAGCTCTAATACATTCTTTGTTGTTTCAGGGTCTAATGCAGACGTAGCTTCATCACATAACAAAAGATCTGGGTCTGTTACGAGTGCCCTTGCTATTCCCACTCTTTGCTTTTGTCCCCCCGATAAATGTCCCGGATATACATCCTGCTTCCCCGTAAGTCCAACAAATTCAATTAATTCCATTACTTTTTCCTGAACGTCCCGTTTCTTCTTACCTTCAAGGTATAACGGCATTGCTATATTATCAAATACCGTTTTAGCTGAAAGTAGATTAAAATGCTGGAATACGACACCAATTTTTCTACGTGTCTTACGTAACTCTTCATCATTTAATGTCATCAGATTCAATCCATCAATTAAAACTGATCCTTCTGTTGGCTCTTCAAGTCTATTTAAACAACGAATTAGTGTACTTTTTCCCGCTCCGGAAAATCCAATGATTCCATAAATCTCCCCTTTCTCGATTTTCATATTAATATTATTTAAAGCTTTAATAGGCGGTCTTCCAGGATAAACCTTAGAGACATTTTTAATCTCAATCAAATTACTTCCTCCAATGCAAGTTATTCCAATCACTATATCTTAGTAAACAGATTTGAAAACTAGGTTTTATATCTATGTTTCACCCTTTTTCTTCTATGGCTCTACAACAAAAAACCCCTCTTCTTATCCAATAAGACAGATAAGAAGAGGGGTTAAAATTTATAAGCCACTTTACTTCTTATCTTTCAAATCGCTTGAACGATTTGCAGGAATTAGCACGGTATTTGTTACGAAATAACAAACCCGTTGCCGAGGTATCGTAGGGCCAGTCCCTCCACCTCTCTGGATAAGTAATAGAATTTATTAAGTTTTTAAATGATTGAGTTCATGTTATATCTCTTTTTGAAAAACGTCAAGAATTTTTTTAAAAATCTGTTAAAAAAATTGCGTTTAAAAATAGCATCTTCTTTACTAACAGTGTTTGGTATAGGGATTATGTCATTCGTTTTTATAAAAAGAATCTATTTTACACTCCATTCGAAATAGGTCTAAATACTTATTTTTATTTCATTTTAATAAAGAGCAAAAAAGCAGACAATGTCCCTTGAATAAAAAAGAACCTGTCTGCTTAATTGAATTGTGCCTACCATAATGTAGGCTTTACTACCATAAACCATAACATAACCATTAAAAGAGCGATATAAATCCAGATTGAACGACGAAGCAAGTGAATCAACAATTTCTTGTCTTGATTTGGTTCACTAAATTTTTTAATCGTTGGTGAAAAAGCTCTAGCTAGAAAAAATAATGAACTCACCAAAAGAAGAATAGTCATCACGATCCAAGAGGTCTTCCACGACCAATGGCCTACTAGTACCAACAAGACCCCCGATCCAACCAGCACATGCCCAGCATGCTTTGCCAATCTGACAGCAAACCGGAATACATCCAAATAGCTCTGTTGTATCGCGGACTGTGTGGTATGCAGCTTTTTTAGTATCGGAATCAATACAAAAAAAGGACCAATCGATAAAATTACACTAGCAATATGTATGTAAAGAAGCAGTCTATACAGCATAGATATTAATCTTGAATCAGACGAAACTCATGAACCCATACCCTCATTTTTGGCAACCAAGGCATTCCAGGATGGATTGATAGAATCGATTGCTTATACTCTTCTACAGTCGGATAGCCTTCTTGCTTAGCATCCTCATCTGTCAATTCACCTAAGGCTTGAGAATATACTTTTTCAACAACATACTGTTGATTTTGAAGAGTCATTATTTCTCCAACATCTGCATATCTCCCGTTACGGCGAGTAGCTGTTTTTTCTCCTGCCAATACTTTTTCGATATCCTCTTTAAGCGTAACAAGGCGCTCAATCGTACATGTTTTTGGCGGTAAAGCGCTAGTTTCATTTTGATTTGTCATATAAACCATTCTCCATTTCAACTTAATTTTATAGTAAATACTATTAAAAAAACGACTAATTCCATTTTAAATAAATTAGTACAAAAATAGCAAATTTTATTTATGAATAATGCAATAAGTAGCAAACAACAAAGCCTTTAATGTTGACCGACTATCCATCACTTTTTATATTTTGTGAACCATGCAGTAAATAATAATCGAATTGCCTCTTCAATCTCCGTCTCAGATAAAATAGCAAATCCAAGTAAAACTGTATTTTTTGGAATGTTCCCTTCGCTATAGTACATTGAAACTGGATATACTTTTATACTATAATCAGCTGCTCTTTTTATTAATTCTTCTTCTAACATTCCATTATAAACCTTTAATAAAATATGTAAGCCAGAATCTTCTCCGATCACCTTCACTTTATTGGAAAAGTACCTTTCGATCGCCGAGACAAGTACATCTCTCTTTTTCCGATATACAACTCTCATTTTATGAATATGCTTTTCCCAATGACCTTCGTTTAAAAATCTTCGGATAATCTCTTGATCGATTCTTGAAACACTTTGCGTGTAAAATAAATAGTTTGATTGATACAATTTGATAAGCTGTTCTGGTAATACCATATAGCTCATTCGTAATGAAGGGAGTAAAGCTTTAGAAAATGTACCCATATATATTACGTGTCCTTCTGTATCAAGCCCTTGCAATGCTGGAATTGGTTTTCCAGAGTAACGAAATTCACTATCATAATCATCTTCAATAATATAGCGTCCATACTCCTCTTGTGCCCATTGTAAAAGTTGTACCCTTCTTTTAATTGGCATAATCATTCCACAAGGAAATTGATGGGATGGGGTAACAAACATAACATTCGCATTGCTAGATTCTAAAGCTGTAATCGAGATCCCCTCCTCATCAAGTGGGATCATTTGAACATTGTCTTTTCCCTTTTCAAAGACAACCAACTTTTGATGATACCCTGGGTTTTCAACTGCAAAACGCTTTCCCTTTAGTAACTGAAACAATATTTTTATTAAAAATTGTGTTCCGGCTCCTATTACAATTTGACTCGCTTGGCAATTAACCCCTCTTGATTCATATAAATATTTCGCAATCTCTTCACGCAGACAGAATTCACCTTGAGGGTGGCCAAGAAATAAAAGGTCCTTATTTTCTAGTTGCCATACTTCATTTGAGATTTTTCTATAAACAGAGAAGGGAAATGTCTTTGCATCTACCCCCGTTTGAGTAAAGTCATATTTATATACTTTTTCTCTGTATAATACTTCCTTAACGACTTCTCCTTTTTTTGCTGTATGTATTATTTGCTCAATTTCACATACAAAATACCCCTTTCGTGGAACCGATTCAATATACCCTTCTGCCAGGAGTTGTTCATATGTTGATTCTACTGTATTTTTACTTACTTCCAAATGCATAGCTAACTTTCTTTTTGCTGGAAGCTTAGTCATTGGAGAGATTTTTCCACTTCTTATTTCGGCTTTTATATACTCATATAACTGTACATACAATGGTATTTTGCTTTCTACATTCAAATTTGGCGTTAAATCTATCATGAAATCTGACCCCTTAAAGAAACGATTTCCTGACACTACATATAGTACCAGAGTTTATTTATAATTTCTTTTATCATGTAAATCTATAAAAATCAATCTTTGAAAGGAGCAACATGATCATGCAAAACAGCAGACGTCTTGGACTATTTATGATTCTTACAGGAGCTACTTTATGGGGCTTATCGGGTCCATTAATTCAGTGGCTTTTCAAGCATACGACAATGTCATCGATCGACTATTTAGTAATCCGCCTCTTAATTGCTGGAATCTTTATTTTATCTTCCTTGCTTTTAAGGAAACAAAATATATTTCGTATTTGGCAAAGCCCACGTCATCTCTCAAAACTGATCGTTTTCTCTATTATTGGGATGCTAGGCGCACAATATGTCTTTATCGAGACGGTTCATATTAGCAATGCAGTTACAGCTACTCTTTTCCAATTTTTAGGACCAGTTCTAATTACTATTTTTGTTGCAATACAACATAAAAAACTGCCTTCTACTCTCCAAGTGATAGCAATTGGATCAGCACTGATTGGAACATACTTTATTATTACAAATGGTTCAACCCAAAATATTGTCATGTCTAAGGAAACTATTTTATTCGGACTATTAACAGCTATTGGTTTTACTTTCTACACCCTTCAACCTGCTTCCCTAATTCAACAATGGGGGACGACTTTAATAATTGGCTGGGGTATGTTAATCGGAGGTATCGCATTATTTATTTACAATCATTCTTTTGAATGGAAACAACTTTCACAAACGTTTACTTTATCAACATTCTCAATGCTGATTTTAATTATAATAATTGGTACGGTTTCCTTTCTTCTCTACATCGGTAGTCTAAACTATTTATCAGCAACAGAGACTAGTATTTTATCTAGCATTGAACCACTTGTAGCGACAATTGTTTCGATTTTATGGTTAAAGGAATCCTTTGGAGTCTACCAGTTAGTAGGCGGAGTATGTATAATTGTAGCTGTTATTTTCCTAACAATGCCGGAAAAAGTAGCAAAATCCACTTTTACAACTGAACAAATAGAATATTAAATAAAGTTATTATTTAACGATTACACTGATTTTAGCACTCAAAAAAACAGAAAAACTTAGATAAGTTTTTCTGTTTTTACTATTAATTCAAATTCAACTTAACCAAGATTTAAAAATCGTAATCCAAATCTTCAATGCGGTAAAACCAATTAATACTGCTAGAATCCCTCGTAAAACCTGCGTTTTTGTTTTTTTCCCTATATTTGCACCGATTGGTGAGGCGATTAAACTTGCTATAACGACAATAATTGTAGGCAAAATTTCAACCTGACCAGTTGAGATTTTTCCAATCGTTACGCCTATTGAAGAGATAAATGTTATGGCTAATGAGGAAGCGATTGTCACACGAGTTGGTATTTTTAAGATCGTTAACATGATTGGTACTAAAAGAAATGCCCCTCCAGCTCCAACAATACCTGCACTAGTTCCTACGATAAATGCCAAAACTGCCGCAAGCCATATATTAATTGAAATTTGACCATCTGCTGACATCTCAATCTCTTTTCTAGGAATAAACATTAAAACAACCGCAATCATCGCTAAAATTCCGTAAACAAGATTAATTCCATGTTCAGAAAGTAGATTTGAGCCAAATCCACCAAGAAAACTTCCGATTAGGACACTTATTCCCATACTCAATATTACTTTTTTGTTTAAATAACCGCTTTTACGATAGCTTAGTACTCCACCTAAAGTTGCAAATACTACTTGGACGGCACTTATACCTGAAACTTGATGTGGGGTGAAAGCAGCAAAGCCTACTAATGGAGGAATAAATAAAAGCATTGGATAATTTATAATCGCTCCACCAATCCCTACCATACCTGAAATAAAGGACCCAAAAAATCCAACTAAGAAAAGTACTAAAATTAAGGTCCATTCCAATTTAAGTCCCCCTATAATAGAAAAGGAGATGGACTCTCCTTTTTCATCTTAAACTATTTAACTTATCCCTTTTTAATCCAAAATTTTAAAACATTGTCTTCTTCGGTATACTCTAATAATTCGTGTCCACCTGATTTAGCCCAAGCTGCAAGATCGTTTTTAGCTCCTTTATCAGTAACATGAATTTCTAATACTTCGCCTGCTTCAATTTCTGCCATAGCTTTTCTTGTTTTTACAATTGGCATTGGACATGCTAAGCCTTTTGCATCTAATAATTTTGTAGCTTCCATTATATTCTCCTCCAAGTCTCATTATCGTACTGCACAGCGATTTGGACCAATTTCCATTTCTCTCTGTTTTTCTTCATTTAAACTAATTTTCCCCATATTCGCTTCTCGGATTTCTTTATATGAGTTTGGTTGTGGTGGTAAGTTCTCAGTTACTAACTTTCTAAATTCACTTTCATTTTTAATGTTCAATCCATGATTCTGATTAAATAAATAGCCTAGTTTTTTATAAACACTACCATCTTCGTTCAATTCACTAATCATCATAAAGTGAGATGGAAGCACGACTAATTCAAGTGATAAGTTTCGGTATTTTTTATAAAGTGTTTCGCGTAAATCTCCCACCCAATCCTCTGCCATTCCTGCAAGATCTGGTCTTCCAATTGAATCGATAAATAAAATATCCCCAGAAAGTAAGAACTTTTCATCAATAACAAATGAAGTTGATCCGATTGTATGTCCTGGTGAATAAAAAGCCTCAAGCACGATTGCTGTTTTACCAATCATTACCTTATTACCATCTTCTAATGGACTATATTCAAAAGTGACCTCTTTAGCGTCCTTTGGCGGTAACCAGTATGTTGCACCCGTAATCTCAGCAATTTTTCTTCCACCTGAAATATGGTCTGCATGAAGGTGAGTATCAAATACATGAGTGATTTTCGCGTTCCTCTCATTGGCAAAATCGATGTAGATATCCGTCATCCGAGTCGAATCAATAATCGCAGCCTCATGATTTGAGATTACCATGTAAGATAAACATCCCTTACCGATTCTGACAAATTGATATAACTCTCCACCATTATCCAAATCTGCAATTTTTACTGGTTCTAAATATTCACTCCACTCTTTCATTCCGCCTTTAAGGTAAGCTACGTCTAGTCCCGCATCTGAAAGCATCTCTGCAATCATGATGGATGATCCTTCTTTAGCACACACAACTAAAACATCTGTATTTGTAGGAATTTTATCTAAGATGTCTTCAACCCCATCAAGTAAATCAAAATAAGGTATATTTAAATGTTCAAAATTTGAACCTTCTATTTTCCAATCATTATAATCGTCAGTATTTCTGACATCTAAAATAAATAGTGCTTCTTTATCAAACACTTTTTTTGTAATCTCTTTTGCAGACATTGATGTGACCGCCATTTTTAATACCCCCTATAGTATAAATTTTTTTCAAAAAAAATTAAATTAACCTTTTATGCTTGCTGTTTCAAAAGACCACTCAGACATTCCAGGTACAACATTAAATACGTTTGTAAAACCATTCAAAACTAGTAATTGAGCAGCAAGATCACTACGATTTCCTGTTCTGCAAACAATATATATTTCATGCTCTTTATTTAATTCTGTCATACGGTTCTCCAATTCACCTAAAGGGATCGATACCGCATTTGGTATATGATTAAATACAAATTCAGCTTCTTCTCTTACATCTAAAACGATTGTATTTTCGTCTTGTAGCTTTTGACTTAATTGATCGTTCGTAATGACGTTTTCAAATATTTTTTCAATTGTATTTTCATCTGAAGATTTTCTTAAATAATGAAGTAATACTTCACCATTTTCGATTGTTCCTAAGTATTGATTTCCAGTGCTTTCCGCCCAAGCTTTAATATCTGCTTTTGAACCTTTGTCAGTTGCCTGAACCTCGATCACTTGCCCATTTTCTAATTCCTTCATTGCTTTTCTAGTCTTTACAATTGGCATTGGACAAGCTAATCCTTTTGCATCTAATTTCATATTTGTTTTAATGAACTCCATATTATAACCTCCGCACTTAGAATACCACCAAGGGTATTTATTTGATCAAAAAAAATTAAACTACATTCCCTTCCCAAGAAAGCATTCCGCCTACCATATTTTTAACATTAAACCCTTGAGATTGAAGGAATTCTGTTGCACGGCCACTTCTAGCACCTGAACGACAAACCATAATATATTCCTTTGTTTTATCTAATTCATGTAATCGAAATTCGATTAATCCAAGTGGAATATGAATAGCTTCAGGGATTTTCCCAGCTGCAACTTCATCTACTTCACGAACATCGATAATCATTACGTCTTTCCCAGTTTTCAATTCATGTTCAAGCTCAATCGCACTAATTTCTTTCATGTTCTTCAAATCCTTTCTAATTAAATGAATAAATTAACCTGACCTTCTTCTGCTTCACCAATATAAGCTGCAACACCAGCATACTGAATATTTTCTAATAGCTCTTCTGTTTGTAGACCTAACAGATCCATTGTCATTGTACAAGCTACTAAATTTATGTCTTGTTCTTGGGCCATTTCAATTAATTGTGGTAAAGGCAATGCATTATGCTTTTTAATAATATCCTTAATCATCTTTGGTCCAAAACCAGCAAAATTCATTTTAGAAAGCCCCATTTTATCAGCACCTCTAGGCATCATCTTTCCGAACATCTTTTCAATAAAACCTTTTTTTGTTGCAACATGTTCACCTTTTCGTAAAGCATTTAATCCCCAAAATGTATGAAAAATAGTTACTTCATGATCAAAAGCTGCTGCACCGTTCGCAATAATATAGGCGGCCATTGCTTTGTCATAATCTCCACTAAATAAAATGATATTTGTTTTCTTAGTTGCCATATTCCTTCTCCCCCTCGTTCTTTATACCCAATAGGGTATATTACGAAACAAAAAATATATTTTATATATACTATTACCCCTATGGGTATAGAATGTTAAAAATAAAAAATAGTGTCAAACACAATTTATCTACTTTTTACAAGTAAATTTACTGCTTCTTTCACTAAATCTTCAGCATCTTGCCCGTTTTCATTCGCATTTCGGACACAATCAACTAAGTTTGAGCTTACAATCACGCCAATCGTACGATCCAAAGCTGATTTAACTGCTGATAACTGAGTAATGACATCTTTACAATCTTTGTCTTCTTCCATCATTTTTAAAATCCCACGAATCTGTCCCTCAATTCGCTTTACTCTATTTTTTACTGGATCATCATATTTCATTAAATCACCCCTAACTTATAAAACTAAGCCTAACCATTATTCTAGAATATATGTGCAATATTCTTAATTAAAATATATACCCCTCTGGGTATATTGTCAATCATTTGATTTTATATGAATTAGACTTCTTTAAGGGAGTTAAAAGTGGACAAAAAAAGATCATCATAATGTGATCTTTTTTCACAGGCTACTTTGAGAATTTAAGATTTCACTGCCGTTTCAATCTCAAAATAAGTACCGACTTCCATAACTGCTTCGTCTTTATGAATAAAATCATTTTTCTCTTTTAAATAAATATAATCTTTAGACCATTCTCCAATGTTTTGAATAATGTCTCTTAAAGCATTAGTAAATATAACGACTTCTTCATTAGTAGTCGTTGGATGAACACTCATGCGAATCCATCCCGGCTTTACGCTAATATTACCATTATCGATTTCATCTGTTATTGCTTTAGACATTTCTCTTGTAATATTCAGTAGCATATGACCATAAGTACCCGCACATGAACAACCACCTCGTACTTGAATTCCGTAGCGATCATTTAATAATCTAACGACTAAATTATGATGAATATCTTTTAAATAAAAAGAATAAAAACCTAACCGTGGATTACTAGAATCTTCAAGTAACACTACATTTTCAATTGTTCTGAGCTCATCTAATACGATGTGTGCCAATTCTTCTTCACGATTTAATATATTCGCTGTTCCCATTGCATTTTTTACTTTAATTGCAAGAGCTGTTCTAATCGTTTGCAGAAATCCTGGCGTACCTCCATCTTCTCTTTCACGAATATTGTTAATGTATTTTTTCTCTCCCCACGGATTTGTCCATTCAACAGTTCCCCCGCCTGGATGATCTGGTATTTTATTTTGGTACATCGACGAATCAAATATTAAAACTCCACTGCTACCTGGTCCTCCTAAAAACTTGTGTGGTGAAAACAGAATGGCATCAAGTTTTTCCATCGGATCACTAGGATGCATATCGATGTCAACATATGGTGCAGAAGCTGAGAAATCCACAAAACAAACGCCATTATATTCATGCATAAGTCTAGCTAGCTTATGATAAGGTGTAATTAACCCAGATACATTGGAACAAGCACTAAAGGATCCAATCAATTTTCGTTTATTTTTATAAAACTCAAGTCGATTTCTTAAATAGTTTAAATCGACGACATGATTAGTACAATTAGGTACAACTTCTACATCACAAATCGTTTCCAACCACGAAGTATGATTGCTATGATGCTCCATACTTGTTATAAAAACAACTGGTCTTTCTTCCTCAGGTATACTTAAACGAAAATGGAAATTTTCATGTATTTTTAACCCTAAAATTCGTTGAAACTTATTCATAACGCCAGTCATTCCTGATCCATCTGTTATGATTGTGTCGGAAGCGCTTGCATTAACATGTTCTTTTATGATCTGTAATGCTTCATGATAACAATTCGTCATCGTACTTCCAGTTATATTTGATTCCGTATGCGTATTTGCAACATAAGGCCCAAAAGTAGAAAGCAATTTTTCTTCAACAGGTCCATATAACCTACCACTAGCAGCCCAATCTAAATAAATAATTTTCTTTTCACCAAATGGCGATAAGAATGTTTTTTCATTTCCAATAATCTCTTTTCTAAATTGTGAAAAATACTTTTCTAAATTCAATTTTATCGCTCCTAATGAGAATATGTTTTGTGCTTTTTAATCGGATGCTCTGTTTAAGTTGATTTAGATAAAACCGAGTATTCCAATACCCTAATGGGTATTATACAAAATGCACTGAAGCCAGTCCGTTCATGACGGAATGGCTTTTTATAGTAATTTAACAATTTTTAAACAGAACCAATTAAAAAGAAAATATCTTGCGTCAAAATCTAAATAGAAAACTTATTTACATATACAAATATATGTCATATTATTCTGCATTAAAAGAATTTTTTCACTTTTTAACGAATAATAAAATTTTGCACTATTTATTTTATTTAAAAAGAGAGCCTTTTTGATAGTACTCTTTCATCATTTTTTCAGGGACCATACTACCACCTGTCCCCCAAATGACATGGGTACTATTTTCCATTTTTTTTAATAAATTATTTTTTAACAAATAATTTTGACCTTCTTTAAATAATTTAATCGGGCCAATCATACCTGCTAGTGCTGACGGTTCTAAATACAGATCCTCAAAATCTACTAAATCTTTTAACATCGTATATAGTTTTTCATCACAAATTGTATAGCTACCGCTTAAAAAAGGCTCAATAATTTTTCCTACAAAGCCAGATGGTCTCCCTACAGCTAATCCATCTGCATCCGTTTTATTATCAATACCAAAGTCTTGTACAGAAACTTGATCGTGAAGTCCTGTCATTAATCCAATCAACATACAAGGAGAATGAGTTGGCTCGGCAAAAAAGACATGAACATTATCTTTAAATAATAGTTTTAATCCAAATGCGACACCACCAGGTCCTCCTCCAACACCGCAAGGTAAATAGACAAATAATGGGTGGTTTTCATCAATAGTAATGTCTAATTCATCAAACTGCTTTTTTAAACGTGAAGCTGCTACTGCATAGCCTAAAAATAAATCTTTTGAATTCTCATCGTCTACAAAATAACAATTTGGATCTGCTTTGGCTTGAATTCGTCCTTCTTCTACTGCCTTACTATAATCCGCCTCGTACTCAATAACATTTACGTTTTTACTTCTAAGCAAGTCCTTTTTCCATTGCTTTGCATCTGCTGACATATGTACTGTTACTTTAAAACCTAACTTTGCACTAATAATGCCAATGCTCAAACCTAAATTACCTGTAGACCCTACAGCAATTGAGTAGTTAGAGAAAAAATCTCTAAAAATATCACTATCTATTTTTGAGTAATCATCTTCAATCGTTAATAGTTGATGCTTTATAGCTAGACTTTCAGCATGCTTTAATATTTCATAAATGCCACCTCTTGCTTTAATTGAGCCTGATATCGGTAAATGACTATCACATTTTAAAAATAATTCTCCTAATATAGTTTGTTGGAATTCTTTTTCTAACGATTGTTTCATAGAAGGAATTTGTTCTAAAGGCGACTCAATCATGCCATTTGTATCTTTTGTTTCCGGAAAAACCTTTGAAATATATGGGGCAAACCTTTTTAATCGTTCTTCTGCGTCGTTTACATCATCTTGAGTAAGAGGTGATTTTTTAATTGCTTTTTGAAACGTCTCAAAATTTGGATTGAACCAAAGATATTCCTCTAATTTAATAAGTTTTTTTAACAATGGATAATTTTCTATATATGACTGTATATCAATTCTTTCCATCTCTATTTTTCTCCTTACTTTATTCAGTTTATTTAAAGTTTAACAGATATTATGCCAATGCCTGTAACTTTGTTTATGAATTAGAAAGTTGTATCTTTTTCAAATAAATAGTATAGAATAGCCTCGATTGTTAATCTTTTCTATATTTTCTTCAGAAGTCATTGGTTTATCAGTGGATTTACCCTATACTATTTCCATGTATAAATTGTTGGAGGAAATATGAATTCTAATCATAAAAATAATAGGTTATATCTATTGTTAGAAATACTTATGGTATCTACTAAACTGGGCTTAACTTCTTTTGGTGGACCGATTGCACATTTAGGTTATTTTCATGAAGAATATGTAAGAAGGAAAAAGTGGATTGATGACCAAAACTATGCTGACTTAGTAGCTTTGTCACAATTTTTACCTGGACCGGCAAGTAGCCAAGTTGGCATTGGTATTGGCGTAATGCGTGCAGGAGTCTTAGGTGGCATTGTTTCATTTATTGGATTTACATTACCATCAGTAATTGTACTTATATTATTTGCATCATTACTACAAGACATAGATATAAAAAACTCCGGTTGGATCCATGGATTAAAATTGGTTGCGGTGCCGATTGTTGCACAAGCTATTTTAGGCATGGTGAAGAACTTGACCCCTGATTTAAAAAGGAAAGCTCTTGCTTTGTTTGCAATGATGGCTACACTAATATGGCAAACGACATTCACTCAAATTGCTGTCATTTTAATTTCTTCAATTGTAGGATATTTTCTATATCAGGATAATGAAAATAATGATAAAACTACATTAATTACGAATATATCAAAAAAGATTTCAATCTTTTGTTTAGCTTTATTTTTTTTATTATTAGTTTTATTACCTTTATTTAGTTCATTTACATCGTCAATATGGATTTCTATATTTGATAGTTTTTACAGAGCAGGATCAATGGTATTTGGTGGAGGTCATGTTGTTCTCCCTTTACTTGAACGTGAGTTTGTTCCTACTGGATGGCTAAGCAAAGAAACATTTTTGGCTGGATATGGTGTCACGCAGGCTGTACCTGGACCATTATTTACATTTGCAGCCTATTTAGGAACTATAATGGTGGGCTTTCGAGGAGGTATTATTGCAACGATTGCCATCTTTTTACCTGCTTTCCTACTTATTATAGGTACTCTCCCATTTTGGTCTAGTATGCGTCGTAGTTCGAAATTAAGGAGAGCTTTATTAGGCATAAACGCCGCAGTAGTTGGAATCTTAATTTCAGCTTTTTTTAATCCAATATGGATCAGCTCTGTTTTTTCTATTTTTGACTTACTAATCGTAGCAATCTTATTTAGTATGTTAGTAATTATAAAATTACCACCATGGATTATTGTACTTGTAGGAGCAATTAGTGGGGAAATTTTATCTAGAATATAATTTTAATTTGGTTTATATCGATTTGTTCAAACTATAGGAGAATAACTCGAATAGAAGAGCAAAACCAATAAAAAAGCAGAAAACTCATACATGTTTTTCTGCTTTTTTATTTTCAATTATTTTATTAATACAGCAATATTTCTTGCAGTTCAAGAACTAGTTCAATCCCTTTTTTTATTGAAGCATTAGCATCTTAATACTTAAATTAATCAACAGAACATCTTCTCCTGTTTTTCCACCAACTCAATCTCAAATCCTAAATCTTCTAGCATTGCATGATCACTATTTGTCTCCTGCCCCTCAGTAGTCAAATAATCTCCTATAAAAATACTATTTGCGGCATAAAGTCCTAATGGTTGTAAACTACGTAGATTTACTTCACGTCCACCAGAAATTCGAATTTCTTTCGTTGGATTTATAAATCGGAATAGCGCCAATACTTTTAAGCAGTAGCGCGGATTTAATTCGTTCACACCTTCTAGTTTCGTTCCATTAATAGCATGTAGAAAGTTTACTGGAATGGAGTCTGCATCTAATTGTCGTAATGACCTTGCGATTGAAATAACATCTTGTTTTGTTTCTTTCATCCCAATAATGGCTCCAGAGCAAGGTGATATACCTGATTTTTTAACTTTCTCAACTGTATCGATTCGATCCTGATATGTATGAGTTGTGGTAATATAATTATGGTGCTCAGCTGATGTATTTAAATTGTGATTATATCGGTCAACACCTGCTTCTTTAAGCTCACTTGCTTGATGATCTTTAATAAGTCCTAAGCAAGCACATACTTTCATACCATATAATTCTTTAATTTCCTTAACCGCCTCAGTAACAACATTTACATCTCGATTCGTCGGTCCGCGCCCACTTGCAACAATGCAATATGTCCCTGCTTTTAATTCAAAGGCACGCTTTGCACCTTCAAGAATTTCTTCTTTAGATAAAAAAGGATATTTCTCAATTGGTGCACTTGAAATTGAAGACTGAGAACAATAGCCGCAATCCTCGGGACAATAACCACTTTTCGCATTAATGATCATATTCAGTTTAACTTTTTTTCCATAATAGTGTTTCCTAATGATAAACGCACCTTGTAAAAGTGAAAGTAATTCATCATCTTCACATGATAATATACTTAATGCTTCTTCGTCTGAAATTTCCTTACCTAAAATAACTTCATGTGCCAAATTTGTCCAATTCACTTTGTATCGCTCCATTTCATTCATTATTTCGTCAGTAATTGTTGAATTTCAAAAATATGATCTTCTGTAAAAAAGTCTGACTGTTCCGGTATAACACCTAGAACATCATGACCTGTTAGTTTTTCTAGCATTATTAAATTATCTTTTTCCATTTCACCCATAACTGATGGTACTTTATTAATTAGTAATCCCATTAGATTAATTTGGTGTGATTTTAAATATTCAGTTGTTAATACAGTATGATTAATTGTTCCTAGCTTTAATGATGTAACAAGGATGACTGGTAAGTTTAATAGCTTAATTAAATCAATCGTTCCAAAATTTTCTTTTAACGGAACTGCAACTCCACCCGCTCCTTCAACAAAAACAACATCATGCTTATTTTCTAATTGCTTATATTTTTCTAATATAACTTGTTCATCAATCAAAACATCTTCTAGTTTACTAGCTAAATGTGGTGAAACAGGTGTTTTCATTGTATATGTACTGTAGTAATCATGATCTTCTGTTAGTGCTAGCTTTTCTTTATAAAAGGCTACGTCTTCCCCTATGACCGTATTATTAACATTAACTACTCCACTTTGAATTGGTTTATAAGGTATTGCATCGATTCCTTTGTTCTGCAAACAATTCACCATTTGAGCAGTTACATAAGTTTTTCCAATATTCGTATCGATACCGGTTACAAAATATCCTTTTCCCATCTTAAGCAGCCACCTTTTTTTCGTTTTCTCTAGCTTTTGCAAAATGAGAATGTAGTCGCACTGCCAACACTCCTCCAAAGACAGCTAGTAACAAATCTTGCCCAATACTATATACAAGTCCCATCATTAGAACTGCTTTTAATGAAATAGGACTATCTAACCAAGTATTTAATGAAATGTATACATATGTAATGCCTAGAATATAGACAATAATTAAACCGATTACATTAGCAAAAATAAAATTCTTAAGCTTCGGTTTTTTCGTTTTTTCAATGATCAATCCGATGACAAACGCGGCAACGATAAAACCGATTAAATAGCCAAATGTTGGTTTTAAAACATATTCAGGTCCGCCCCCTGAAGCAAATACAGGTATTCCGATTAATCCAATTCCAACATACAGTAGTTGACTCATCATTCCTCTTTTACTTCCTAAAAGGCATCCTGCTAAAAATACGAAAAGTATTTGAAGCGTAAAAGGAATCACTGGTAACGGAATTTTTATAAAGGCACCAATCGAAGTTAGTGAGGCAAATAATGAGATTACTGTTAATGATAGTGTCCTATTTTGCATAGTATCCCCCCTATTAGTTTATGAGTTTTATAAATTTGCAAAATTTGACAAACTCACAAAATTAAATTAACATGCAATTGAAATATATGTCAACTAAACTATAAAATTAGGTTAACATATAAACACAAGGGGGAATATATATATGAATCATGAACTCTATCAAGACTTATCTAAAAAAAATAAACAGTATCTTTGGCACCCATTCACCCAAATGAAGGATTATTTAAACGAAGATCCACTAATTATTTCACATGGTAAAGATCGAAAACTATATGATGTTTTAGGCAATGAATATTACGATGGTGTATCCTCTATTTGGTTAAATGTTCATGGTCATAATATTCAAGAATTAAATGAAGCAATTCATGAACAACTAGAAAAGGTTGCCCACTCTACCCTTCTAGGAATGGCTAATATACCTGCGATTCTTTTAGCAGAAAGACTAGTAGAAATTTCTCCTAGTGGCTTAGAGAAAGTATTTTATTCAGACTCTGGAGCTACTTCTGTAGAAATTGCGATTAAAATGGCCTATCAATATTGGAAAAACATAGGGAGATCGGATAAAAATACGTTTGTTACGATGAAGGAAGCTTATCACGGAGATACAATCGGAGCAGTGTCCGTAGGGGCAATAGACTTGTTTCATCAAGCATATAACGAATTAATGTTCCCAAGTATAAAGGTTTCCTATCCACATCTTTATCGTTCAAAATATGAGGGAACCGAAGAAGAAATCATACATTCCTATTTAGCCGAAGTTGAAAATTTATTCATCGAAAAGGCTAATTCAATTGCGGCATTAATTATTGAACCAATTGTTCAAGGAGCAAGCGGAATTATTGTCATGCCAAAGGGGTATTTAAAAGCAATACAGGAATTATGTTTAAAATATGATGTATTGTTAATTGCTGATGAAGTTGCAACAGGATTTGGACGTACCGGTAAAATGTTTGCTTGTGAGCTAGAAGGAGTTACACCAGACATTTTAACTTGCGGAAAAGGGCTAACAGGTGGGTATTTACCAGTAGCAGCAACTTTAACAACAAACAGAATTTATGAAGCATTTTTAGGTACATACGAAGAACAAAAAACGTTCTTCCATGGTCACAGTTATACAGGTAACCCTCTTGGGTGCGCTGTAGCATTGGCGAATCTAGATCTATTTAATAAAACAAAGTTATTACAACATGTCGAAACAATCTCATCATATGTCCAAGAGAAACTGGTGCAATTTAATGAGTTAAAACATGTAGGAGACATACGTCAAAGTGGCCTGATGATTGGAATTGAACTAGTAAAATCAAAGGATACTAAAGAAGCTTTCCATTGGAACGAACGCATCGGTGTGAAAGTAACCAAAAGAGCAAAAGAGCTCGGACTACTCACCCGTCCGCTTGGAAATGTCATTGTATTTATGCCTCCATTAGCTTCAAAGGAATCGGAGCTTGACGATATGTTAGACATTCTATATCGTGCTATTTCTGATATTACTAAAAGTAGATTCTAGTATTAAAAACCATGAACAGTTTTACGGGACCGTTCATGGTTACATTTTAATTGATTATTGATGTAATGTTTTTTAAATTAGTGATTTAATTTTATATTCGATTTAACTTAGGGTTGTTTTCTATTTTAATCCTAACCATTCTAGTATTTCCTCTAAATTTACAACTTTATATGTTGTTTTTGCTTTTGGCGGGTTTGGAACATAATAAATCAAAACAAAAAAGTAATTAAATAACAAATTATGTTACTTAATTACTTTTTATAAGTTAGACGATTGATCTAAATTTTAGATTTAATTCAATTGCTTTATCAGGCTGATTACTCATGGCTTGAGAACAATATCATGTAATTTATTACTAAAAAAATCAAGAACCCGTGGTAGTTTACTAATACGGATTCTTGATCAAGATTTTAAATAATGAATGTTTATTTGATTTACGTTTTTAAAATTTTTCCTCACGCATATTCTTTTTTAACAACGATACAAATCGAAACAATTCTAGTGAGAATATGAGTCCACTTAACCAAACTAAACTGAATACATACCCAGCAGCAATGTCACTAGGTAAATTTTGGTGCAAATAGACACTGCTTACAGAAAATAGTAAAACAACAAAAATAAAACTGAAGAACATTACGATATTAAGTAAATAAGCTTTATTATGTCGAATCACCATAATAAGGAAGTAACCTAATACTGTCAAAATCAACATAGACTTTTCATTAGGAAAGTTTTTACTTACATGATCTCCGAGCATAAAGTTGAACATCCAAGGAATCCCCTTGGATAGTATAAGAATTCCAGCTAAACTAGCGATAAAAAAGACCAATTCAAGCCATTTATTTTTGTTATTTATCACGATTACTAAGATTGTGGCAAACGAAATCGTCACTAAATCCTTCCAATTCGACAATGAATAAATAAAATTCAAACTTCCGTGCCAATTTTGATTAAATAAATTAAAAACAATAGTCATGAATATAAAATTGAATTTATCAAATTCATTGCTTATTGTATCTTGAATTAACCCGACCATTAAGATAAAAAATGTAACGAAAAAAGTTAAACAGATTAAGATAATCAATTTTATTTTCATAAAGCTTTTAAATCTCTTGAAACTTGATTCAAAAATTAGTAGTAATGACTCTTTAATTATTTTTTTATTTGCTTTAACAACAAAAAAAGCGAGCACTATAAATCCTAATAATATACTACCTAATACTAACCACTTTTTAATTTCTGTTTGATAGATATCCCATTTAGGTCCCATAGCCTGTCCTAACCAAATAAAGGTTCCAATCCAAAGAAAGACACCTATATAGGAAAAAATAGCAAAGGATCGATATGGTAATTTAATGATTCCAGAAATAATGCTTGCGAAATGTCTAATTCCCGGAATAAAGAAAGATACTAATAATAATACCTTTCCATATTTTTCGTACCATTTTGACATCTTCTCCATCTTTTCTGGGCCCATATGGATATAATGACCAAATTTACGAAAGAAAGGCGTACCAAGTTTATATCCTAACCAGTAGGAAATGGTTACCCCAGCTACTCCTCCAAGTCCTGCAGCAATAATGGATATTACAATATTCATTTCCCCATGAAAACATAAAACACCTACATAACTCATTAATGCTTCATTCGGTATTGGAACGATGATTAATTCCAACATTAATGATAAAAATAAGATAATATAACCATATTCATTTAATAAATGGATGATTTCGTTCATATTAAAACCTCAATTTTCAATACTCATATACTGATTATTTTCACTTACTCATCTAGTGGAAATACTACCTCTACTTCCGTTCCTACATTTTCAACACTTTTTATATTAATTTTCCCGTTATGCAAGTTAATTATATTTTTAGCAATTGAAAGACCAAGCCCAGTGCCACCACTAACGCCACGGCTACGCGCTTTATCAACTCGATAAAATCGTTCGAAAATATTTTCTAATTCTTCCTCTCGAATTCCGATCCCATTATCTTTTATTTGAAGAATAACAGTTTCACTAGTACAGCTAATAATTACTTCTATTTTTTCAGTACTGTATTTTATAGCATTATCTAAAAAAATAATAATAACTTGTTTAATCTTAAGCTCATTTCCTTTAATAAATATTTTCTGTTTTTGTGCATGTAAAGTAATTTCTCGCTTATACACATTTTGCAGTTGTACTAGCGTTGAATTACACAAAGCAACTAGATCGACTGGATTCATTTCGATATTCTTTAAATGTTCCGATTCAGCTAAAGATAATAACGTCTTTGTTAAATCTTGCATACGGTGGGCTTCAGAATAAATCGTCTCAATTACTTCAGTCGCCATTTCCTCGTTTTTAAAACCACGTCTTCTTAATAAGTTTGCATAGCTACTAATAACTGTAATAGGAGTTTTTAACTCATGTGATGCATCCGAAACAAACTGCTTCTGTTTTTCAATGCTGTCTTGAAGCCTACTAATCATTCGATTAAAGGTGCTTGCCATTTTGTGCAATTCATCCTTTGTTTCATTTTTTATTAAAATCTTTTTAGGAACTCCACTTTTCTCAATATCTTCCATCGTAATGATCATAGATGTAATTGGGTTCATTATGATACGAGTTAACCATCTTCCAGCCATCATTGATAAAACAGCGGAAACAAGCGTTACGATTGCCATTATTGTTAATAGCATATCTTTTCGCCCCTCAAGTCCTACTAGCAACTCTGCAATTTCTAACGTTCCAATGACTTTTTGGTCTTGCAAAATTGGTACACGTACAACTATATTTTGATGCTCACTAAAAGGGATTAGCTTCGTTTCTTCTTTTCTAGTGAACTTAGGTTTAATGCGGTTCAGTAGTTTATCATTACTAATTTCTGTCACAATTTTTGAGTTTGAATCAATAATTCGAATATAAGAATGATTAGATATAAATGGATATAATGCTTCATCGTTTACCTTTAATGTAATAGGAATATCTTGTTTTTTTAAGATTTCATGAGCCTTTTGACTCACAACATGCTCTTCCATATTGACAGTCGTTTTCATAAACAAATAAAAGACTAACCCGTTAATAAAAACCAGAATGATTAAGATCCATGAAGTAATTAGCAAATTTATTTTAGTCGTTATTTTCATCTTAACCCTTCCTCATTGTGTACCCCACGCCCCGTATAGTTCGAATTAAAGGAACATCAAAGTCCTCTTCAATTTTCTTTCTTAAATGCCTAATGTACACGTCAACAACATTTGTCTCCCCTTCATACTCATAGCCCCAAACAGTTGTTATAATGCCTTCTCTTGTCAAAATTTTATTCTGATTCGTTAAAAGATAAACTAATAAATCATACTCTTTTGGTGTTAAAGAAATGACTCTATCATTTCGCTTTACTTCTCTAGCTTCCAAATTAACAACTAAATCTTCAATCGTTAAAGTGGGATCTTCTTCTTCGCTTTTCTTAAATTCATGAACAAGATTACTTGATCGTAGACATGAACGGATTCTTGCTAATACTTCTTCGATTTCAAATGGCTTCGTAATATAATCATTTGCACCATAATCGAGTCCGATAATCTTATCATGTGTAGTATCCCTAGCAGTTAATAAAATTACGGGCACAAATTGACTTGTATTTCTTATTCTCCTTAATACTTCGATTCCACTCAGTTCAGGTAACATAACATCTAATAAAATTAGATCGACATTATTACTTAAAGCCGTCTCTAAACCAGCTTTTCCGTTATGCTCGACCAACACTTCATAACCCTCATATTCTATTTCTAATTTTAAAACTCGAGCTATATTTACTTCATCCTCAATAATTAAAATTTTCTTCATTTAACTCACCAATTTCTATTAATAGTTTTAGTGTCTCAAAAAAACTCCTTCTATTAGACTGATTCTAGTCCTAGAAGTTCCTTATATACATGCCATTATAGAACTTTTGATTCGTATTTTTAGCATTTTAATCTTTTTTTAATTGATTATTCATTAAAGTTTCAGTTTGGAATTTTACAATGACATAGAGTTGATTTATGAAATAATTTTCAATCTAAAATAGATATATAGGAGGTTTAAGATGAAAAAATTTATAGAAGGGACCATGCAAAGAGCAATTTTAATGATTGTTTGCGTCGTTATGATCGTAACTTGGGGTGCTATTTCAGCTTACCAAATGCAACGCGATTATTTACCAGGTATAAACAATTCAACTCTTACTGTAAGCATGCGTCTACCTATGTACCAGGCCGATCAAGTAAAACAAAATATTACCACAAATCTAGAAAGTGCTGTAAGAACAACAGAAGGCTTACAGGATATTGAAACTAGCTCCTATGATGGTGGTGTTTTTATGAGTCTGTATTTCCCAATGAATACAGATATGAAACAAGCCGAAATCGATGTAAATAAGGCCTTAGAAAACGCAGATATCCCTCCGTCAATTACATCTAAACCTCTAGTTACTAGACTTACAACTAGTTCATTCCCTATATTAACTTACAGTCTAACTAGTGATAAATTAGATGATAATACTTTAAAATCAGTAACACAAATGGACATTGTACAGCATCTTAAAACAGTTCCTGGTGTATCCGATGTATCGGTTTTTGGTGGTGCAAAAGACGGATATGTATTAACCGTTAGAACGAAAGAGCTAGCAAAAAATAAACTTACTCTAGATGACTTAAATAAAGCTTTAGCTATTTCAGTTCCATCCTTACCTGAAGGAACGATTTTACAAAATCAAATGTCTATTCCAGTTAAATTTGAAGGATGGAATTTAACTGTTAAACAATTAAATGATATAAAAATCAAAAATTCAGATGGTGATCAAATTCCACTTTCAGCATTTGCGACCGTTACTCATGCACTAAATGATGTAAAAACGATTGCAAGAACAGATGGAAAGGCAAGTGTTCAATTAAATGTTATTAAAACACAAAGTGCTAACATTACAGATGTGGCAAAAAATGTGAACGAAAGAATTCAAAGTTTACAACAAGTAAAAGATGGTACAGTAAAATTAACAACTCAATTAGATCGTGAAAAAGAATTAAATGATTCATTAAACGGATTGATCCGTGAAGGTTTACTTGGATGTCTTTTCTCAATGATTTGCGTACTTATCTTCTTCCGTAATGTAAAATCAACATTAGTCATTGCGATCTCATTACCAATTTCTTTATTAGCAACAACAGCTATCTTAAAATCAATGGGTATTACACTTAATATTTTAACCGTATCTGGTTTAATTGTTGCAATGGGTCGAATTGTTGATGATTCCATCGTTATCCTTGATAATATGTACCGTAAAAGAGAACAAAATCCTGATAAATCATTATTGTTTGTATTGAGTTCGGCAGTTTATGAAATGACACCTGCAATTTTAGCTTCTACACTTACGACAATTGCTGTTTACATACCAATTGCCTTTGTAGGTGGAGCTATTAGTGGTTCTTATAGTGGTTTTGCATGGTCTGTTGTTATCTCTCTAATTATATCGTTCTTTGTAGCAATTCTTGTTATTCCAGCACTTGCGCTAATGGGTTGGACAAATAATAAAAAGAAAACAAAAGCTATTTCTTTAGAACCAATAATGAAACCGATCTTATTAACATCATTAAAAAAGAAAAAACTTACAATTTTCATTTCAGCTTTACTATTTATTTTTGCAGTAGCATTTGGTTCATTCTTACCAGTATCATTCCTACCAAGTGCTAAAACCGGTCAAGTGGCGATTAAACTTGAATTACCCCAAGGAAGTACATTAATGCAAGTAGATTCCGAGGTTCAAAAGGTAGAAAATCATTTAAAAAATAATCCTAAAATAAAATCTTATATAGCTAACTTTGGTTCTACAAATACGCCACAAAGTGATGATGTATTCGACCAAGGCGGTGGTTTTCTACAAAAGCCTAATGTAGCGAATCTTTCTGTTTCCTTAAAGAACGAAAAGGACTCGGACCAACTTATTAAAGTACTTAGCAAACAACTACCACAATTATCTAAAAATGTAGCTTATACTGTATCAAGTCAAAATATTGCCGGTGATGATTCTTTATTGAAAGTCATCTTTAAAGGCTCTGATCAAACAACACTAGACAAAATTGCAGATCAAATGAGATCAAAACTTGTTAAAATTAACGGGCTCAGCGTCGATGGAAAAGTAGATTTAACATCTGGTCTTCCAAAATATAAAATTATATTCAACCAACAAGAAATTGAACAAAATGGCATTCAATTAGCAGATGTAATGAAAGTAATTAACCGGTATATGTCACAGGCTAAAGATGCTACATTTGTAGTTGATCATGTAAGTCTGCCAGTTGATATGTATCTTGATCAAATTAGTAGTGGGAATACGCAAATTCAATTAAATGCATCGCCAGAAGATGTAATTGATTCCCTTAAAAATGAAACATTCCTAACAAGCAATAATAAAACCGTCAAACTTGCACAAATTGCATCTATTACGCAAGATACTACCCCTTCAACGATTAATGAACGGAATGGCGAGCCTTATTCAATCGTTACAGGACAAATAACTTCAAATGATATTAGTAAAGTTTCAAAACAAGTTGATGACGTCATTAGTAAGCAAGCTCTTCCAAAAGGAGTCAGTTACTCAATGGGAGGTATCACTCAACAAGTTAAAGAAATGATTTTTGATATGTCAATTGCCGTAGCCTTCTCAATACTTTTAGTTATGGTCATTACTTCATCATTATTTAAGGGATGGAGAGCCCCAATTTCAGTATTATTAAGTATCCCACTAGCATTAAGTGGTGTTGTTATCTCTTTAGTAATAGTGGGTGGAGAGTGGGATTTAGCAGCACTAATCGGGGTCTTAATGTTAACAGGAATTGTAGTGACAAATGGGATTGTACTAGTTGATAAGATTGAGCGTAATCGAAAAAACGGAATGAATACTGAAGAGGCCATTATTTCTGGTAGCCTTTCAAGGATTAGACCAATCATAATTACGGCAGCTACGACTATTTTAACTTTAATACCACTAGCATTTTCACATCAAAGTGATACTGTCATTTCACAGACATTAGGAATTGTTGTTATCGGTGGAATGATCACTTCTACCTTAAATAGCTTTTTAGTAATACCAATTATTTATCAATGGTTGCACAAAAAACAAGCAAATAAGAAAGTAATCTCAACTGAGGAAGTTAATTCACTTTAACTAGAATAAAAAGGTAGCTCTCATTTTTGAGATCTACCTTTTCATTTAGGCTAATATTTTGACATATTGATAGTTAAGAGACCTAATTAATTTAATTTTATTGGGAGGTATATGAGGAAATGTAACTCATCTGGATGCAAACTTAAACCTCCTTGCCCACCAAAAAAGTCACTTTTACCACCTAAGCCACCTTTTCTTCCATGCAAATGTTTTTACGAACACTAGAGATGCGATTATCGTGACCACTAAATTGTGATGATGTATTGGCGAATATTAATATTGATTGTTGTTTTTAAGAAGATAAGAAAAATCGAAAACCTTCCGACGGGCCATTAATGTGATTGCCGTGAACATCATAATAAGGCTGCTGTACAGATGTCATTGCTAAAATATTAAGTGCTGTTCAAAATGGTCGATCAACAACCCATTGCGATAAAGAATTACTATTAATATCAACAATAACAATTAATAAGCAAGTTACCATAATGAATTCCCCTTATGTAAAAAATAGAGTGAGGAAACTTATTGTTTCTCACTCTATTTATGCTTATTAAAATAATCTTCCTTCGTTATTGAATTACCTTGTATTTCATCTAATGAACGAAAATAAAGTTCAATTTCATTCATTTTTAAATGTATATCTTTAATTGAATCCTCTAATATTTTTGTTAATTCATTTTGTACTTGTTTAATAACTTCATCACTTTCTAGACAGCCAAATCGGATCATTCGATTAACTTTTAGTTCTTCCAGGGCCATCCTCATTTCGATCTTTGTAACAATCTCTTTCATTAAACGATTAACGTTTTTTTCAAAGTATTTTTCTTTAGCTTGTTCTATTTCTGTTGAAGTATTTGTTTGTTCGAAATTCAATCTATACACACCTTATCATTAAATTATCACATATCAATATATGCAAATTTTTAGAAAGTGGTACAAGTTGTATGTATATTTTCAGTGTTAGTAAATTTAAAAGGTTTATTAAAAAAATATTCTTATCTTACTAAATTAATGTTTACTTTGTTTTATATTTTATCTACTATCAAATTAGTATAGAAAAGAAAGGTAGATTTGATGATATTCCACATTGATCCATCGTTATTATTAATTTTAATTGTTTTTGGATTTTTAGCTGCATTTATTGATTCTGTAGTTGGAGGCGGTGGGCTAATTACTTTGCCAGTATTATTATTTGCTGGTCTATCTCCCGCTGCTGCTGTCGCAACGAACAAATTAGCTGGATCAATCGGCTCTTTAACGAGCACAATCATGTTCTATCGTTCTGGAAAGCTTGATTTGAAGTCTGTCTATAAGTTATTCCCACTTACCTTTATTGGTTCTGTTTTGGGAGCTTGGACAGTTCATTTAATTGACCCTACCGTTCTTAAACCTCTTATGCTCATAATGCTTGCAGCAGTTGCAATTTATACTATTTTTAAGAAAGATTGGGGCGATACGACTACCAATAAAAAGCTGTCAGTTTCTCGTATTGTTCTGTTTATGTTTTTAATTTTTGGAATTGGTTTCTATGATGGATTCATCGGTCCTGGAACAGGTTCATTCCTAATATTTGCTTTTTTAATGATGGGGTTTGATTTCTTAAAAGCTGCCGGAAACGCAAAGTTTTTAAACTTTGGTAGTAATATAGCTGCATTATTAATGTTTATGTACTTGGGCCAAATTCATTACGCATATGGGATCGCGATGGGACTTGCACAAATCGCAGGAGCAATTTGTGGTTCAAAATTCGCTATAAAAAAAGGCAGTGGCTACGTTCGAATCCTTTTTATTACAGTAACCTTTATCTTGTTAGCAAAAAATACATTTGATTATCTATTATTAAAATAAAAAATCTTAACGATCAAATGAGATTAGATCGATATAAAAAATGGTAAGCAAATTTTTGTAGAATTTGCTTACCATTTCTTTTTCACTAGATTATACAGCTTCTATGATTATTGAAACCCCTTGCCCGCCACCTACACATAAAGTTGCTAAACCAATTTGTTTCTTTTGACGTAATAATTCATGTAATAAAGTAACGACAATTCTAGTACCAGAACAGCCGATTGGATGTCCTAATGCAATAGCTCCTCCATTAACATTAATAATCTCTTCTGATATATTTAATTCTTTATTTACTGCTAATACTTGTGCAGCGAATGCTTCATTGATCTCCGCCAATTCGATATCCTGTATCGTTAGATTTGCACGTTGAAGTGCTTTTTGTGTTGCTGGAACTGGTCCAATCCCCATAATCGAAGGAGCTACAGCAGCGCTTGCTACCGAACGAATTTTGGCAAGAGGTTTCAAACCGTATTCACGTACTGCTTGTTCAGATGCAACAATAACAGCAGCTGCACCGTCATTTAATGATGAAGCATTTCCAGCTGTCACAGTTCCATTCCCTTTAAAAGCTGGTTTAAGAGTTTGTAGTTTCTCTATACTAGTATTTTTTATGTTCTCATCTTCTGTAAATAAAATGGACCCTTTTTTAGTTTTAATCGTTACTGGAACAATTTCTTTTTCAAATTTCCCCAGTTCCCTAGCTCTAATCGCTTTTTGCTGACTTTCTAAAGCAAAAATGTCTTGCTCCTCGCGGGATATACGGTAGTCTTCAACTAAGTTTTCAGCTGTAACTCCCATATGGTAACCTTCTATCGCACAGTGAAGCCCGTCATGAAAAATTGCATCTACAGTCCTTAAATCTCCCATTTTTTGTCCCCATCTTGCATTCATTACTAAATGCGGGACATTACTCATACTTTCCGCCCCTCCAGCTATCACGACATTTGAATCTCCAGCTAGTATTTGATGATAGGCTAATGTAATTGCTCGGAGTCCAGATGCACATTGTTTATCGATTGTAATGGCTGGTATAGAAACAGGTAAGCCAGCATTAATTGCGGCTTGTCTTGCTGGATTTCCTTTAAGCCCTGACTTTAGAACATTACCTAATATTACTTCATCAACACAATCAGCAGATAAACCAGAACGGTCCCATACCTCCTTAATAACGGTTGATGCTAGCTGTACCGCACCTACATCTTTTAACGAGCCTCCGAAACTTCCAATTGGAGTTCTGAGCGCTTCAACTAAATAGACGTTTTGCATTCACAATCCCTCTTTTCATAAAGTCTTTGTACTTACACTTTTTCTTCGATCATCTTTCGGGTATAAGTAGTTACCCACTTTCTTGGCAGTATTCCAACAGATTTTGCCATTAGTTTATTTTTAAAGCCTGGAATGATCACCGTTTTATTTTTCATTAAGCCTTCGTAACCACACTTGGCAACTGCATTAGGATCCATTAAGTTTTTAATGAAAATTTTTGTTCCGGTTGAAGCAAGTCCCTCAGTAAGTGGTGTCTTTGTTGACGGAGGACATAATACACTAACTTGAACCCCAGTACCTTTTAGTTCTTCAGCTATCGCTTCCGTAAAAGATAAAACATATGATTTACTCGCACCATACATCGACATCCTTGGGGTTGGTTGAAAAGCTGCTGTTGAAGCAACATTTAAAATTTTACCGTGATTTCGTTTAATCATTTCATCCGCTATTAGTCTAGTTAAATAAGTTAAGGAGATCATATTCAACTGCAAACATTCTATTTCTTTCTTAATATCTAATTCTGTCATTAACCCTAATCCGCCAGCTCCAGCGTTATTAATCAATATATCGATAGGTATTCCTTCTTTTTTTAGGTATGTATACAAGCTCTCTACAGTTTCATGATTACTTAGATCACCGACAAAAGTATGAACCTCAATTCCGTATTCCTTTTTTAAAAAGTCAGCTTGTTTTTCCAACAACAATTCATCTCTAGCAACTAAAACTAAATGATAGCGATGACCTGCGAAAACCTTTGCAAATTCCAATCCAATACCTTTTGTAGCACCTGTAATTAATACTGTTTCAGCTGGCATATTTAGATAAACCTCCTCGATTTTAAATATTCTAAATTTTAAAAATATTAATATAAACTAATTATACTCATAAGTAATAGTTAAATAAAATTAAAGAATTTAATCTATAAGTAAGTATCACTAATATACAAATAACTTAAAATTATTCATAAGAAAAGAGAATCCTTTTCGCCACGTCGACGTTTTTAGATTCTCTTTTCCTTTATTATCATTTAAAATTTTGTCACATCAACAGGCTCGATTCCTTCAGCTGCACAATATTCATAATATCTGTTTAAAAATGTTTCCCAATTATCTCTAGCAAGAATTTCGCCATTCTCACCGATATAATCCAATGTTCCTTCTACAATATTAAAGGTAATAACATCTTCCTCACCTACAGCTGTAGGTGTATGTTTTGATCCAGCAGGCTCATAAACAACGTCACCAGGTTTTGATATCCAAGACTCTTCTAGATATCTCCACGTTCCTTGAACAGTGTATACAATAACTGTTCCAGGATGGAAATGTGCTGGAAGCTGCATTTTCGCAGGTACATATAATAATGTTAGAGTTTGCCCTGTTACAGGGTTTGCTTTAAGTAATTTAAACTTTGAATCTCCAAAATAAGGAATCCAAGGCAACTCATCAACATTAATATTGCCAGCATGGTGAACTATTACTTCTTTTACATCCTTTACATTACTCACTTAAATCCCCACTTCCAACTTTTATTAAATTCGTTTATAGTAGTCTCTTATATTAGGATGACAACTTAAAACTACTTCGAATTCGTTATTATCAGTATATTTATAATTTTCTGTAAAGTAAAATTAGTATTTTTTACTTGTATGTAAGTTTGACTAATTTACAAGTATTTATTTTGATGATTTTTACTTAGCACCAAGGCCACCATCAAGAACTAGTATTTGTCCTGTACAATAGTCAGATGCTGCTGAAGCAAAGTAAAGGGTCGCACCTACCAAATCATGATCACTACCTAATCTTCTAAGAGGAACTTGCGTAGCAATGAACGGACCGGCTTTGTGAACAAGAGTTCCCGGTATTTCCGGATTATTCATTCCCGTAGTGAATACGCCAGGAGCAATTGAGTTTACATTAACACCGTGACGCCCCCACTTAACTGCTAAGTCCTTCGTTAAAGTCATAACAGCACCTTTACTTGTTGTATATCCAACAGAATCTACAGCTTCAGGATCAACACCTTTAAAACCTATACTAGAAGAAATATTGATGATTTTTCCATATTCGTTTTTAATCATATGTTTTCCAACTGCCTGACACATTAAAAAAGTTCCTGTCACATTCGTGTCTAACATGGATTGCCATTGTTCTAACGGCATTTCTACAGCTGGCGATTCAAAAACAGTACCACTACTATTTACTAAAATTTCGATACTTCCAAATTGAGAAATTGCTTGTTCCAATCCCTTTTCAATTGATTCGGGACTAGTTACATCTAATGATATCGCTAACGCTCGTCTGCCTAATGCTTCTATTTCTTTGACGACTTCTTCGCACACTTCTAAACGTCTAGAACAAACTATTACATTTGCTCCAGCTTCTGCTAAAGCTATTGCCATTACACGACCTAGTCCACTTCCGCCTCCTGTAACGACCGCTGTCTTATTTGTTAAATCAAATAATTGTACAATTGACATTCTACTCTTCCTCCTAAAATTAAGAATATTCTAATTTTTATAAATTCTTATTGATATTGATTATACATATAAATTATAATGAAAAAAAATTAAAGATTTTAATGTGTAAGTTAGTATCACTAATAATAAAAAAGGGGACACACATGAATATTGAGCAATTAATCTATATTGTTGAAGTCGCAAAATACAGTTCCTTATCAGTAGCAGCACAAAATTTACATGTTACTCAATCAACAATTAGCCAGTCCATAACTAACTTAGAAAAAGAGCTAGAAATAAAAGTATTTAAACGTTCACGGGGACATGGCGCAGTTCCAACTGATGAAGGAAGAGTCATTTTAAAACTCGCCTACGAAGTTCAAAAAAAACTTGAAGAAATAAAGGAGACAGCTAACTTATTTAACTCCACGGAGGTGGGTGAGCTTACTATATCTTCTTTACCTGGATTAATGACATTTCTCGTTAAAGCAATCTCTACATTTAGCCATGATTACCCTCATGTAAATCTTGAGGTTACTGAAAAAAGTGGTACATCAGTGATTGATGATGTTAAGCAGCATAAGACTGATTTTGGTCTAATTACCTATTCAAGTGATTTAGGGATAAATATGGAAGGGATCGCTTATGAAGCACTCCTTGATGGGAAGCAAAAGGTATACGTTTCGAAGCATTCTCCTTTAGCCATACTTGGTTCTGTAACTCCAGAAGACATTTTCGATCAAACGCTCGTCATATATAAAGGCGAATTAATGCAATATTTTATCCAAGATTTTTTTAACAAATATAAACCTTTAAAAATTCTATTTACAACAAACAATATGACCGGACTTCTCCAAGCGGTCAATGAAAACTTGGCCATTACATTTGCTCCTGATTTTGTCATGCAAAATTATCCATCAGTCATTAATGGGGATATTATTCCAATCGATTTAAACAACCATAATACCGTTAACATTTCTTTAGGATTAGTTCGATCAGAAGATAAACATTTATCTACATACGCTACCAAATATATTCATTATCTAAAATCGGAAATTATGAATAACTAAAAAAGAGAAGCAACTGCGTTCAAAGTGACGCGGGGAGCTTCTCTTTTTATTCGAATCTATTTTAACGAATATTTTGCTCGTTTTTGCCTTTTGTTTCGTTTTCGATATGGTCATCAGCATATGTTTCAGTTATTTTATCCTGACAACTCCAGCAATTACTACGGTTTCTCTCCATAATGGATAATTCTTCATGACATTCTACACAACAATCGATTCCATCAGAAACTATTCTATTTTTACACATAATCTTTCCTCCTAAGTTTAATTCATACTTTTATATAATGACCTGTTCCTCTGCTTTGATCGTAGTGCTTGTTTGCTTAGTAGGACGCACGGCGATCCAAAATACTAACCCGAAAACAAACATGACTAAAGATGTCACCAAAAATCCGTAACCATATCCCATTGATTCACTTGGTGCATTTTCAATAAAATTACCAAATATAACAGGCGCAATAATACTCGTTGAACTTGATATAGCAACATATGTCCCTTGAGCTTTCCCAATGTTTTTAGGTGAAAAAAACTCCATTAACATAGCTGGTGCTAGTGAAAGAATAACAATTGCAAAACCTGGTGCAAGGACGAAGAACAAGATCGAAATTGCACTTGAATTTGCGACACTTCCAATGTATAAACAAATAGCGGAAGACATCATTGTAATTCCTGCAAGATTTATTCTTGCTTTTCGAATATCCTTCGTTTTGCGGTAAATACGGTCTGATATTAGAGCAAAGACAATTTGGCAAATAGCTGCAAAGAGAAAAGGTAGCGACACTGCCATTTTTAATGTTTTACCATCAAAATGTTGAACTTTCGAAAAGTATGCTGGAAACCAAACTGCTTGGACAGACAATAACCAATATGCACAACCTGCGCAAACAGCAGTGAAAATAAAATTTTTAGAAAAAATATGCGGTAAAAACTGTTTCCATGAAACTTTATTTGGAATCACTGAGTTTTTATCCACTTGCTCAAATGTAGAGACCCCAATATCTTTTGGACTTTCTTTCCCAAAGATCATCCATAAAAGTAGAACAATACTTCCGACTACTCCCATTGCTATAAAAGCGGCTCTCCAACTATATTGATTAATTAATGAGATTAATAGTGGAGAAGCAATTGCAGGTCCGATTGTAGCTCCAAATAGCACTGCCCCAAAACCAATACCATGTCTATGTTTAGGAAACCATTTTCCAATGATTGAAGTCGAAATCGAAATAGCTGGTCCTTCCCCTGCTCCCAACAGCATTCTTGAAAACATTAATAGAGATAAACTAGATACAAAAGGTGTTGTAAATTGAACGATTAACCAGATTAACATAATCCAAGTAAACATCTTTTTCGTGTTTTTAGAATCAGCCAATCCACCAAGAATGAAAGAAGAGATCGTAAAGAACCAAAAAAAAGAGCTTCCAACTACTCCCCATTGAGATGGACTTAAATGTAATTCTTTCATTAATGGAACTGAAACTAAACCTATGATGATTTTATCAACTTGATTAACCATGCCAGAAGCAACTAGAATTAATAAAATAATCCAAGAATATTTTGGTGTGTTCAAAAAGATCTCCCTTTCTTTCCCTCTAATTATTGAACATCTCTTAATAGCAACCTGTTTCCCACCTAAAACGTTTATAACAAATTAACAATTCTTCCAATTAGGTAAAGCGCTTTCAAAAATGACTTTTCACTTCTTTACGAAATGACAAAGATGCCCTTTCCCCCCTTTTATTTACATAGATTCATTTCATAACTTTTATTGCATTTCAATTTTCTTTAAATTTATTATATTCATAATTTTCAGTTAAATAAAATTAAACATTTTAATTTACATGTAAATACTACTAATATATGAAATATGTACCATCATCAATAAGAAATTTTAACACCATGATATATTAGCACAACTAAATTACAAATTAAAATCTTTAATTTTATATAAATATTATTTATAGGTAGAATTAAGATAGGAATGAGTAAAGATTAAATCACTCAATTTTTCATTGAATCGAACTGGAGGCTGAACAATGGACTTAAAATTACAAGGGAAAAAAGCACTTATTGTTGGCGGTAGTCGAGGTATCGGTAAAGCTATTGCCCGCCAGCTAGCTCTTGAAGGTGTAGATTGTACGATTTGTTCAAGAACTGAATCCACTCTAAAGATTGCAGCAGAGGAACTGGCACAAGAAACTAACCGAAATATTTATCCAATCGTAGCTGACACTACCGATCCAGACTCCATTTTAAATCTAGTAGAAAAATCAGCAACAATCATGGGAAGCATAGATATATTAATTAATAGTGGAGCTCGAGTTGGCGGACATGAGCCTGAGGACTTTAATAGTATTAAAGAAGAACTTATTATAAAGGATTTTGAAGAAAAATATATGGGCTATTTTCGTAGTATTAGAGCCGTTGCCCCGTATATGATCAAAAACAATTGGGGAAGAATCATTAATATTAGTGGACTAGCTGCTAGGATTGGCGGCAATTATTTTAGCTCGGGTCCTCGTAACGCGTCTGTCGTCCATTTAACGAAATCTGCATCTATGGAATTAGGAAAACATGGGATTAATGTCAATGCAATCTATCCTGGAATTGTTGATACCGAAATGTTTAGAGACAAAGTGACGAATGAGACGGCAATTCAACAATTTAAATCACTAAATTCTCTTGGTCGCTTGATTACCCCTGAAGAGATTGCTTACGTAGTTTCTTTCCTAGCATCACCTTTATCAGCATCAATTACTGGAGAAGTCATACCGGTAACTGGTGGGATCGGAAATACCGTTTATTTCTAATATACTTTTTGAGATTAATAGTTCAAAAAAAGAGCCTCACAACTTTGAGGCTCTTTTTAGTCCAAATTTCATCTACTTTATCATCACACTGATTGCAAGCGTTCGTCACAGTCTGATTTTAAAAATTTATCGATCTTAGAAACTGTCGATTCAATGTTATTCGAAAAAATTGCCATATGTGCAAAATAGCCGTGGATCATTCCGGGCTCGCATGCATATTCAACTTGTACTCCAAACTTTTTCAATCGATTGGCATAAGCTTCACCTTCATCACGTAGTACATCATTTTCTGCCGTAATGATTAATGCTTTCGGAAGACTACTTAAGTCATTTGCTAGTAACGGAGAAGCATACTCATCCGTTTTATCTTCTTTATTTCTTAAATAATGATTTCGGAACCAAATTAACTGTTCTCGATCTAACCCAAATCCTTTTGCGAACTTTTGATGTGATTCAGTATTAAACTCAAGATTTGTTGGGGGATAGATTAAAACTTGTCCCGCAATGCTAGGACCTTTTCTGTCTCTTGCAATCATTGTAACGACTGTAGCAAGATTTCCACCTACACTATCTCCACCAACAATCAATCTAGAGACATCCCCATTATAGGAAATACCATTTTCATAAACCCACTTTAAAGCAGAAAATGCATCTTCTACCGCTGTCGGAAACTTATATTCTGGTGCAAGGCGATAGTTTACGGATACAACAATGCTGTTTGTTCTATTAGCAATTAAGCGACAACTTGCATCCGTTGATTCAATATCTCCGAGAACCCATCCCCCACCGTGGTAGTATATGAATAGTTGAAAGGGTCCTTGACCTTCAGGCGTGTAAACTCGACAATTAATTACTTCATTATTACTAACTGGAATCTTAAAATCTTCTACTTTTGATAATCTTGCTAAATTCACAAGAGGGCGTGGTGACTTTGACAGCATTTCTCTTACAATTTTGGGCTCTAGTTCATGAATAGGTGGCATCTGTTTTAGTGCACTTAAAAATTTCTCCGCATTTAGATCTAACTTTGCCAAACAATATCAACCTCTCTCGTTTTAATTTACGTTATTTAAGATTTATCTATAAGATTAGCCAATCTAAATGATAAATTGGTGATCTTATTCATGTTGCCTTGAATAAAATCACCAATTATTAAATAAGCTAATTTCTACTAGTTCTTAGCTATTTATAGGTGCCCCACCAATATAAAACTCAAAGTCCGGAGCAATTTTGCGACCATTTGGCATCATTAGCCATAATCTTAATAAATGACGTTTTTTATCCTCTTCCTCGAAATCTTCAAAATGAGTACGTGAATGGAATACGGTATAATTATTAACGAATTGAATGTCCCCTGGTTCCATCATCATATCGATATGAAAGTTTTTATCATGAGTAAGGGAATCAATAAAATCAAATGCTTCAATTTCCTCGTCTGACAAAGGGATACCTGTTTTCGTTTGTGCTGATTGGACATACTGGCGAATATATCTGCAGCTTAATTTCCCATCAAAATAGCTAAAAATTGGTGATTGTACGACTGGTGATTGCCCAGACGCTTCCTCTCCGCGCAGATCATGGGCAAATGATCGATAGAGAATTTCCAGATATTCTGGACGTTTTTCCAGAATTTCATTATAGATCGACATCGCACTTGCGATACTACTTAAACCACCAGATTTTGCTTTACGAAGACAAAGTAAACCAACCACATCAGCTAGATCCGTATGATAATCAAGATGCACATTCGTTTGGTAACCACGTACTTTTGTATTATCATTAAAGTCCTTACCTACGTTTTTAATATGACCTAGGAGTTCTCCATTTTTACTTTGGATAATTGGCAGTCCTAAATGCAGTCCAAGTCCCCAGTAAATGATACTTGCTTCTTCATCGGAATAACGATCCATTGGCAATCCACGGATTAAAAGAAAACCTCTTCCATTCTCTAATTCATCAACAAAGTATTTAATTTCATCAGCTAGATCAGGAATTGGGAAATCTTCCTTTTTAAAATCAGGTGCTTTTAAACCTTTTTGTTGAACACATAATACAGCCTTCTCAAGTGCAGCAATTGTTTTGTCGGTTAAAAAATAAATCCATGATTCATCTTTAGCAAGATCAATACCTTTCCAAGCAGATCGTCCTTGAATTTTTTCATTTAAAATCATTGACATTAAAACTCCTCCTTCGTAATTGAAGATTACTAATTTAATTGCCAAATAGTTAAAACGATTAATCTCAACTTATATTTCTAAGTACATACAGATCATTCTTTAACTGCTCATTTGCTTCCCTGAATCATTTATTGCATTTCTTTGATTTACGGGATGTACCCCAAGCAAAAATACACTTCCTATAATGAACATTCCTAATGAAGAAAAGCCAAACGCATATTGATATCCGATAGCTTCAGTTAGTGAATGCTGAATAAAGTATCCGAAAACTAGCGGAGCAATGATACTAGAAATACTTGAAAAAGCAATGAATGCTCCCTGTGCTTTTCCAATGTTCTCCGGAGAAAAGAACTCCATCAATATTGCGGGAGCAAGTGAAAGAATTACATACGCAAAACCAGGTGCAAGTGTAAAGAAAACAATAGACATAGTTACCGAATTCACGGTAATCGCTACATATAGACAAATAGCAGATAACATCATCATAAGACCTGCAAGATTAATACGGGCTTTACGAATATTGCCTGTTTTACGGTAAAGACGATCAGATAGCATTGCAAATCCAATTTGGCAAAAAGCCGCAAAAAGAAATGGCAATGATACCGCTAGTTTTAAAGTCTGAGAGTCATACTGTTGAATTTTTGTAAAGTATGACGGTAACCATACTGCCTGAATGGATAATAACCAATATGCACAACCACCACACAAAACAGTTAAAATAAAGTTTTTAGAAAATAGATGAGGAAAAAACTGTCGCATTGTTACTTTAGGTAAGCTAGATCTGTGCTCCGTTTGATGAATAGCTGGTAATCCAATTTCTGTTGGACTTTCTTTACCGAAAATTAACCATAAAACGTACACGATCAGTCCAAGAACACCCATCACTAAAAATGCCGATTTCCATCCATATTTATCAATTACTGATATTAATAATGGAGAAGCAATTGCCGAACCACCAGTTGTTCCTAAAAGAACCGCACCAAAACCTATACCATGCCTATGTTTTGGGAACCATTTTCCCATGATTGCCGTAGAAAGAGCCGGTGCTGGACCTTCACCTAACCCTAAAATCATTCTTGTTATCAAAAGCAAAGTAAGGCTAGAAGCAAATGGAGTTGCAAACTGAACAATTAGCCAAACTAATGACAGCCATGACAACATTTTTTTCGTATTTTTCGAATCAGCCATTCCTCCAAGTATCATTGAGGAAAATGTAAAAAACCAAAAAAATGAACTTCCTACAACTCCCCATTGCGTTGGACTTAAATGTAACTCTTTCATTAAAGGAACAGAAACCAAACCAATAATAATTTTATCGACTTGGTTGATCATACCGGTAAGAACTAGAAATAATAAGATTACCCAAGCGTACTTTGGAGTTTTTGACATACAAGTATATCCTCTCTTTTCTTAAGGAGCACCTTTTCCAAAAAGAAAAGGTGCTCCACACTAAAATTCTTACTGAAGTAAAATTACTTTAAAGTTTCAACAATACCGCCTGCTGTTTTAATACGAGCAGGTACACCGCCACGACCAGGTTTCCCAGTATTTTCGTCAAAAAACATTGCGAAATCCGGAGAAATTTCACGGCCATTTGGCATCGTGAGCCATAATCTTAGCAAATGGCGTTTTTGGTCTAGTTCCTCATAATCTTCGTATTGAGTTCTTGAATGAAGAACCGTATAATTATTTACAAATTGCATATCGCCTGGCTCTAACATCATATTGAAATGTAAATTTTCATCATGAAGAAGAGAGTCTAGTAAATCCAATGCTTCGATATCAACTTTTGATAATTGGATACCAGTTTTTGCTTGTGCTGATTCAATAAATAAACGAACATATCTACAACTTAGTTTTCCATCATAATAACTAAAAATTGGTGATGTAAAGATTGGCGATTCACCTGGCCCCTCTTCTCCACGGCGATCAAAGTTAAACGGACGACAAAGTATTCCCAAATACTCAGGGTTCTTCTCTAGAATCTCATTGTAAACTGTCATCGAGCTTATAATGCTGCTCTCTCCCCCTGATTTTCCTTTTCGTAAACTTAATAAGCCCACTACATCAGAGCCATCAGCATGAAAAGGAAGATGTAGTTTCGTTTGGTAACCGCGAACGTTTGAATTTTCTAAACTAAGTCCTTGATCTCTAACGTGCCCTAAAAGTTCACCATTAGCATTTTGCGATACTGGAGTTCCCATATGAAGGCCAAGACCCCAATAAATAATGCTTGCTTCTTCATCTGTATATCTTTCAATTGGTAATCCTCGAATTAATAGAAATCCTCTTCCATTCTCAAGTTCATCAACAAAGTAATCAATTTCATTTAAAAGATTTGGTACTTGGAAGTCTTCTTTGTTAAAGTTTGGTGCTTTTAACCCCTTTTGTTTAACAATCTCTAGTGCATTTTCAAGCTCAGCAATTGTTTCCTCAGATAAGTAATAAATCCAAGATTCATCTTTTGCTAAGTCTGTTCCTTTCCAAGCTACTGGCCCTTTAACCTTTTCCTTTAAAATTGTTGACATAATGCATCCTCCCTTTATGAATGATTTATTTGTTTACTTTACTTCAGTCAATTCTCTTAACTCTCTACGCAAAATTTTCCCAGTTGAATTCTTTGGTAGCTCTTTAAAAAATTCTATATATTTAGGAAGCTTGTATTTAACTAGCTTATCTTTACAAAATTGAATGATGTCATTGTCAGAAAACTCTTCATCATTCACTACGACGTATGCTTTTACACTTTCTCCGTATTCTTTATTAGGCACGCCAACTACTGCTGCCTCTAAAACTGCGGGATGTTGATATAGTACTTCTTCCACTTCACGAGGATAAACATTGTATCCTCCAACAATAATCATGTCCTTCTTTCGGTCTACAATGTAGATGTATCCATCTTCGTCCATTGTTGCGAGATCACCAGTGTAAAACCACCCGTTTTTAAAAGCGGCCAATGTAGCTTCCTGCATCCCTAAATATCCTTTCATTACGTTTGGTCCTTGAACAACTAATTCTCCAACCTCACCTCTTGGTAATTCATCTCCAAATTTATCTACTACTTTGCTTTGAACAGCTGGAATATTTTTACCGATTGATCCTGGTTTCCTAATTCCTTTTAACGGATTAATTGCTACAAGTGGTGCCGTTTCAGAAAGTCCATATCCTTCTAATATAGGCACGTTGAACTTACTTTCAAATTTATGCAGAAGCTCTACAGGAATCGAAGCACCTCCTGAAATACAAATACGAATGGATTTAAAATGCTCTTTCGATGCTTCAGGTAATTGATTTATAAAATTGTACATCGTAGGGACTCCTGCAAATACAGTAGCATCTCTCTTTTGAATGGTTCTTACTACATCAATAGGACTGAATTTAGGCAGAATGATAACTGTTGAGCCACAAGCAATTGGTGCGTTCAAACAAACTGTCATACAGAAAACATGAAACATTGGCAATACAGCAACTACTCGATCGTTTTCATCTAGTTCAAGCAATTTGGAAATAGAATCTGCATTTGATGCCAAATTTCGATGTGTTAACATTGCACCCTTTGGTTTTCCTGTAGTACCTGATGTGTACAGAATAACGGCTAGATCTTCTTCATCAATGAATGGACTTCCAATTACACTTGTTTGGGATTTCATAAGATGCTCCCATGTCCATTCCTGTTTTTTTGCTTCTGTATAAATGACAAACTTTAGATTAACCAACTGTTTCTTTAGCTCTGATAACATAGACTCAACAGATTCATGAGCAATAACCGCTTTGACTTGACTATTTTCCAATATGTAGTTTATTTCATCTTGGGTAAATGAAGGATTGATTGGCACAACAAATGCTCCTAATCGCAAAACCCCATAGTATGCAATGAGAAATTCTGGGCTATTTCCAAGTAAAAGAGCAACTCCATCTCCTTTGCTAATTCCTTGTGCAAAAATGCCTTGTGCAAATTGGTTTACAAGCTGGTTTAATTCCCTATATGAAACACACTGATCACCGTACATATAAGCGGTACGTTCCGGGAAGTTAATCGCGCTTTTATTTAAAATTTCGTATAAGTTACTACTCATTAAGTGAATTTTCCTCCTTCCAACCATTTGGAAACGTTTTATAAATTAATTATTTTGAATTTTTAAAATATTACTACACTTAGTATACTCATAAATAAAAACGAAATAAAATTAAAGATTTTAATTTGTATGTAAGTCTAACTAATATTAAGATCATTGTTCAATCTAATAGACACCAAAAAAATTCACTTAATAAGACTCAACTAACTCTAAAATAAAAAAAAAAGCCTAAATTTAAAAAGGCTCTGCTTTTAGTAGTTAGTTTATAGCTCTTTTTCTAATTATCGTATTTACTTATCATAACTATAATAATAATTTATTTTCCTTATAGTAAATCATTCGATACGATAAATAATATAGAACGCCCCAAGGAGATGAACATGATGGAACAACAAGCAATAATGAATACAAAACAAGAACATCAAAAAAAATCTACTAAACAGTTAAATGCAGCAATAATCTATGGCGTGGCTTTTACATTCGTCATAGCAGTTTTAGGTTTTCTGATCGCAAAGTTACCATGGTTTGATCATGTTGGACCACTTGCATGTGCCATTTTACTGGCTTTAGTGTATAGACAATTTTTTGGTTATCCTGAAAAATGGCGTGCAGGAATTCAATTTTCTTCAAAAAGACTTTTAAGATTTGCTATTATACTGTACGGATTAAAACTAAACATGGTTGTCATTTTTAGTGATGGTTTGCCTTTATTACTGAGAGGGATGGGAACGATCATATTTTCGATTGTCGTTTTAATGGTTATTGCGAAATGGCTAAAAGCTGATCTGAATCTATCTCTATTATTAAGTATCGGCACTGGCATTTGTGGTGCTGCTGCAATCGCTGCTATATCTCCAATCATTAAAGCAAAAGATGATGACACCGCTATGTCAGTTGGGATCATCGCATTAGTCGGTACAATATTTTCAATCATCTATACTTTAATCTATCCTTTATTACCAATTAGTCCTACTGAATATGGAGCATGGGTCGGAATAAGTCTTCACGAGATTGCTCATGTAGCTTTAGCAGCTGCACCTGCAGGACAAGATGCACTTGCTCACGCATTGCTAGCCAAACTTGCCCGTGTATTTTTATTGATTCCGGTTTGTTTTCTCTTTTTATATTGGATGAAGCGAAAAGGAAAATTAAACGGAGAAGCAAAACTAGAGTTCCCATGGTTCTTAATTGGCTTTGTTGTGATGAGTTTTATTGGAAGCTACATCCTTGGTTCAAAAATTCCAGTATCAAATAAAACGATGTCAGACGTTGCTGTTTTTACATCATTTATTTTAACAATGTCTATGACTGGATTAGGACTAAATATTAACCTAAAAGAATTACGCACTAAATCAATTCGCCCACTTATAGCAATTGTCATTACATCTATTCTCTTATCATTCGTAACATTTTTTAGTCTGTAACTCGAAACTAAAAAGTATCAGATTCATTAATTAAAAAAATCAGAGAAACATTATTCAGTTTCTCTGATTTTTTAATTACTTTGTATTGTCTATAAAACGTTTGATTTTTTATGTTTAGCTTTCTTCATCGCTTTTAATAAAAATCCACCTTTAAACCTTCTTGCTTCATACGAAATAATAAAGGCGCTAGGTTCATATTGTTCAATCAGATCCATTAGTTCAGGTTCTCTATTACGTTTTGTCAATATATCCAATTGATATCGCTCGCTGTCCCTTCCTTCACCTTGGAACACAGTCACTCCGAATCCTTCCTCGCGAAGTCGGTTAATTAGCATTTTATTTTTGTTTGTCAAATTAACTACTAGCGTCGTGTAACCAATTGCTAAGCGGTTTTCTACATAACTGCCAATTAGAATACCGATCCCAAATCCGACAGCATAAACAACCATTGATACAGAACTTTGGTCTCCGGAAAAAACAAGCGATAATCCAAATACATAAATAATCGCTTCTAAAAATCCAAAAAGCGCAGCAGACACACTCAAACCTTTTACTAGGAAAATAGTTCGTAATGTTAAGACCGGAACATAAATCAATTGCAGCAATAAAATAAGTATAATATCTTTCAATATTGACACCTCAATATTCTAATTTTTGGACAGCAATTCTAGATATATAATTTATTTCATTCTAAGCCTTGCTTTTAAACTTTACCTTAAGGTATCAAAATGAAAGCCTAGTAGAAAATTGATGCGTTACAAAATATATTTTTTCGTATTATTTACCAATTGTAATACTTAATTCAATTTGTTCAGTTAATTTCCTGCTGATCTTAATTAATGTAAAAATAAACACAACCTATTATTTAACACACAAAAAAGAAGACCTACTATAAAAAGTAAATCTTCTTTTATCTTTTGCCCATTATTCCATTCCAAAAGAATTCCATGATTTGTTCTGCCATTTCATCTATTGTAGAAAAAATTGACTTTTGATCTGTATCCTTATAATTTCCAATTGATAGAATGGCAATGAACAATTGGGTATAGAATTTTGGATTCCCTTTAGGTATTTCTCCATTCTCGATAGCCGTTGCCATTGCTTTCTCGATTACGTTATACATCATTTCTTCCGCTTTATTCATCTGTTGTAATTGCTCATCTGATAATGAGACTTTCGCTTCTTTCGTAAAAGTTTTTAAATCAATTTCAAAAGTTGCTTTTAAATGGACTTTAACCATTTCGTTGAGATTTGCTTTTAAAGATGTATCTTTTGATAAAATCTGGGCCATTCGATCACTTATTCGAAGCATCATTTGAACCATTGCATCCGTAAAGAGATCTGCTTTTGTTGGATAATAATAATAAACCGTTGCTTTGGTCACACCACACTTCTTAGCTACGTCATCCATTGAAACTAATTGATATCCGTTTTGAAGAAACAATTGGATTGCATTTTCAACGATTGTTGTTTTTGTAGGCTTTTTTTTTGAATCTTGCGGTGGTCTTCCAAGAGACCGTTTCATTTTTTCCAATTTGCTTCTCTCCTAACCTTTTAATTCCACTTCATTATAGCATAATAAAATTCCTTGAATAATTAACTAACTAGTATATATAATTAAATTAATACATTATACTTGAGGTGAATTCTATATGAAACAACACCCCTTTCATTCTTGGGGCAAATTTGTAAGTAGTAAACATACAAGATGGCTAACATTGTTGGTGTGGGTATTATTAACGGTTGTATTATCATTTTCATTTCCATCTGTAAACGAGGTAGAAAATAATGCTGCAGATAACTTACCGAAACAATCCATGTCACAAAAAGCAGATCAGCTCATAAAAAAAGAATTTCCAACTGATTCCGGAAACCCTTTATTAATTGTTTGGAACCGTAAAGACGGACTAAATGAGGACGATTACAAAGTTATTCAAACTGTTTACAAAGAACTTCGAAATAATCCATTAAAAAATCAATTAACATCACCATCATATGATTTGATGCCGATCCAGGCAATTAAACAAAGTTCTTCGGAAGATGGTACAACAATTATTACACCCGTCCTTTTTGACAAAAAAGCGGATGATAAAGTACTACAAAAAAATATCAACATACTAGAAAAACAAATTAAAAATAATACTGGTGATGACCCAGTAAAACGAAAATTAACAGAATCAGGTCTAAAAGTTCGCTTTTCTGGCCCGGTTGGTATTCAAACAGACGCTGTAAGTTTATTTAAACAAGCCGATGTTAAACTATTATTATCAACCGTAGCACTTGTATTAGTTTTCTTAATCCTTTTATATCGTTCACCTATTATGGCGATTGTACCGCTAATAGTCGTTGGTTTCGCGTATGGAATGGTAAACCCAATATTAGGTTTCTTAGGTGATAAAGGTATTATAACGGTGGATTCTCAAGCCGTTTCGATTATGACAGTTTTATTATTTGGTGCAGGTACTGATTATTGTTTATTTTTAATATCTAGATATCGTGAATATTTACTTATAGAAGAAAACAAATATAAAGCACTTCAGCTCGCGATTAAAGAATCTAGTGGGGCCATTTCAATGAGTGCTTTAACAGTCGTTATCGGATTAGGTACTCTCTTATTAGCTCAATATGGTGCATTCCATCGTTTTGCAGTACCATTTAGTTTGGCAGTCTTAATTATAGGGATTGCTGCAATCACAATCCTACCTGCTCTACTTTCTATATTTGGTAGAGTATCATTTTTTCCTTTCATTCCAAGAACAGAGGCAATGGAATCATTAAGAGCTAAGAAAAAAGGAAAATCTATTAAGAAATCAAAAACGAAAGTAACGTTTAGTCAAAAAATTGGCAAACTAGTTACTCATAAACCTTGGACAATTATACTAGTCTCTATTATTTTCTTAGGAGGGCTAGCTCTATACGTACCTCGAGTGCAATACACAAACGATTTACTTCAATCATTTCCTAAAGATATGCCTTCAAGAGAAGGGTTTGATTTAATATCTGACCACTATTCATCAGGTTTATTAGCACCTGTTAAAGTAATCATCGATACAGAAAATAAACCGATTCCTGTAAAAAAAGAATTAGAATCACTTTCGTTCGTAAAAGATGTGTCTGAACCTATTACAGGTAAAGAAAATAAAAAATTACAATTATATGAAGTTTCTCTAGTTGATAACCCTTATTCTATTAAAGGATTAGAGCGAATCCCTCAAATCGAAAAGAAAATTAAGAAACTATTAAACGAATATGATATACAAAAAGTCGATAAGCATTATTGGATTGGTGGAGAAACAGTAACGAATTTGGATACAAAAAATATTACTGAGCGTGATCAAGCCGTTATCATTCCAGTAATGGTTGGATTAATTGCATTATTACTGTTAACTTATTTACGTTCCTTAACAGCGATGATTTACTTAATTCTAACCGTTATCTTATCTTATCTTTCAGCATTAGGTGCTGGTTGGTTAATACTTCACTATGGATTTGGAGCTAGCGCAATACAAGGTTCGATTCCTTTATATTCCTTTGTATTTTTAGTAGCATTGGGTGAAGATTACAATATATTCATGGTTTCCGAAATATGGAAAAATAAAAAGAAACAAACCCACCGCGAAGCAGTTGCAAATGGCGTCGCAAAAACTGGGTCTGTTATTTCATCTGCTGGAATAATTTTGGCTGGTACATTCCTAGTGTTAGCAACACTACCAATTCAAGTATTAGTTCAGTTTGGTATTGTTACATGTATCGGGGTATTAATTGATACATTCATTGTTCGTCCACTTTTAGTACCAGCAATTACGACCGTATTAGGCAGATTTGCATATTGGCCAGGTGAACTTTCGAAAAAAGACTATGATTCGAAACTAGAACCGCAAATAGAAAAATAAACATAATAAAAACACCACAATGCATTCTATACAGAAATGATGCGCTGTGGTGTTTTTCATTGGAACAACCATTAAAAATTACTTATTAGTTTGATTAAGCTGTCTTATCATCAGATTAATTAATTGATAAAGTCCGAATATCCCTAAATAAGATCCAGAAATTATAAAATAAATATTAAGAAATACCGCATGAATATTTGTCATAAAAACAACATCATGTTTTATAATTTCATAAATTGATATTGCTGAAATCCCCCCTAAAACTACGTAAGAAATGATGGCGATCAAATTAAAGATTGTGTTAAATAGTCGATTAAACCTAGCTAATCCATTCATAATAATAGGAAAAAAAATAATTGAACAAAATATGAAAGTTTTCAAGTGATTTCCTTGCTCCATTTTATGATAGAATATGATAATTTTATTCTTTACAAATTTAGTTTAACTATCCTAATCGAGAGCTCTTTTCGTCATTTTAATATGTCTCTTCTCATATCTAATCAATAATTTCTCTTATTTCCCTTTTTTACAAAATCCCAGTCTTTTTCTACATTTTTCCTTACCTTTTGAAGAAGAGTAAAAATGGTTTCAACTTCTATTTCGGACAATCCCTCTAGTGCAACGATATTAGAATAATCGTTTTCTCTTTTTATAAATGGATAAACTTTTTCCCCTTTTTCTGTTACATAGAGTTTTTTAATTTTTTTGTTCTCTTTATCCTCTTTCTTTTCAATAAATCCATTCGTTTCAAGTTTTTTTATAGCACGTGCAGCTGTAGTTCGATCTACCTTTATCATTTCAGCCAATTTTTCCTGAATGATTCCTGGATTTTCAGCTATTCGCACTAGATATAAATACTGCCCTTTTGTCAGGTCATGCTCTTTAAATTCTATATTACTGATCGAATCTAGTGCCCTTGCGATCATTCCAATTTCCCGAAGAATTTCCTTCATCATTAACTCCTTAGCATTATTTTTGTTGTAAATGCAATAAAACTGATATATATTGAATTTAACTTATTTTTGTTGCATTTGCAACAAAACGATAAAATCAATTAAAAAAGGGACTGATAAAAATGGTGAATACAAAAAAGATAACGAATGAAGAACAACTAAAAATAGCATTTGCAATAAGGAAAGATATATTTGTGAAAGAACAAGGTGTACCTTTAGAAGATGAATTTGATCAATACGATAAATTAAGTAGTGATTGCGAACACATATTAGTTCATTACAATGAACAACCGGCCGGAACAGGAAGAATTAGGTTTGTGGATGGTGTCGGTAAATTAGAAAGAATCTGCGTCCTTGAGTCTTTCCGAAAATATGGTCTCGGCAAAAGCATTATTAAAGCTCTAGAAGAAATCGCAGAAGAACATGGAGCTTCACAAGTAAAATTACATGGTCAAACACATGCAGAAGGTTTTTACAAAAAACTCGGCTATCGTACTTCCTCTGATGTCTTTATAGAAGATGGAATCCCTCATATTCTAATGTTAAAAGAAATAATGAAATGATAAAGTCATTAATTAAAACGAAATATGTTTTTTACGTATTAGGAATCTTAATACTAACCTTAGGTATTTCAATCAATATACAATCTAACCTTGGTACTTCACCTTTTGATGCGCTTTTAGTTGGCCTATCCAAAAATGTCGGGCTAACTGTAGGAAGTTGGGAAATAATCATTGCTTTACTACTAATCTGTATAAATTCTTTATTAAAAAGACAAAGACCTGAATTGTTAGGATTAGTAACTGCCTTTATTACGGGGTTCGGTATTGATATATGGCTTTATTTATTACACAATATACTAACACCTGAAATTTGGTATAGCAAAACAGCTTGTTATAGTTTCGGTTTAGTTATTTCTGGACTCGGAACGGCCACCTATTTACACACAAACTTTGCACCAATTCCAGTGGACCGATTAACATTAATCCTACAAGAATTAACTAGAACAACGATCTTTTTTTCAAAAACAGTCATTTATCTTATTTTCCTAATTGCTGCATTCATTTCAAATGGACCAATCGGCATTGGTACAATCCTAACCGTTTGTTTTGGTGGGTTAGTACTTAATTACTTTATGCCACTTACAAAAAAATTTTTAGACAGGGTATCATCTAACACTCGTACCCCTTCTAACTTTGAAAATGAGAAAAATCTTTCTATATAGATGTACTAGACGACTTTTACTCATAAATCTACCCTCTTTGAGAAACACTATCCATGGAGGTGAAGCACATGAGTAAAAAATCATCTGGAAGAGGACAAAAAGCTCCAAGTGTTAATCCACAAGGATACGGAAAAGACGTTGAATTTTCAACTGAGCCACAAAGTGAACTACAGAATTTAGCAAAAAAGTCGAACAAAAAATAAAGTTTGCTACTAAAAACAACCAGAGTAACCCAAACAGGCTACACTGGTTGTTTTTTAATTCATTCTATAATGAGGGTTTTGTACCAATTACAACTGTGGCATCCAATTCATTATTATGTATTAACCTGGCTATTAAGCCATATTGAGAAAAAATTTTAACTGTTTGAGGAGCCTGAATTTTGCTCGTCTCTATTAATAAATGCCCCCCTGAAGCTAACCAGAAAGACGCATTTTCTGCTACCTTTCGATGAATATCATTTCCATCCTTACCACCATCCAGTGCCAGGTTTGGCTCATAAAGACGTGCCTCCTGAGGGAGAGACTTTATTGCCTCAGTTGGGACATATGGTGCGTTCGCCACTATAATATCAACATTCCCAAGTAATTGAGGTGGCAATGGATTATAAAGGTCACCTTCATATACTAGACCACCTAGTTTAGAAACATTGCACTTGGCACACTGGACTGCAATAGGATCAATATCGACCACATACAACGAAACCAACCCCACTGCCTTGGCAATCGCTACACCCACTGCACCAGTACCACAACAAAGATCAACCACTTTGACACCAGGAACAGATAAGTCAATAGCCTTTTGAGTAAGAAACTCCGTCCGACGGCGAGGAACGAAGACACCTGGGACTACTTCAATCCTATTACCATAAAACTCCGCCCAACCTAGGATGTATTCTAACGGTGAGCCAGTTACTCGAAGATTTACCATTGTTAAAAGTTCTTTCAAAGTTTCAGCTTCTGAAATAAGAAGCTGAGCCTCTTCTTCTGCAAAAACGCAACCGGCGTTCCTAAGTTGCTCAATTATACTATCTTTACTTTGCTCACTACTATAAATTTCATTTTGCTTTACTATCATTACCACCCAATCTTTGTATAGGTTATTATTGGGAGTTCGTTAAATAATTTAAAATACCTTCTTTCAACTTGAATGGCAATAGTTGGAGATGGTCTTTTCTACCACTTTTAAATGTACAGTGAACATTTATAAAAACAAAAAAAACAGAATTACCCCGTCATCGAGATATTCCCTTCTATTCACTTACTTATCTTTTCATCTATCATTTAGTCCATTGTCTAACTCAGTATATATTACATTATTTGTTGTAAAACGGTTGTACGTCATTAAGACATACTTACCAAATTTTTTTCAAGGCGGTCCATAGTCTGTTCAGCTCCTGGAACAGCATATGTTTTTACCTTATCAAATACAGTAACCTCTTCATCAAATCTTGAACGATATGTATGTTTGGTCATACCATCAAGTTCCTCAAAGATTGCTGTTGCGAGAAAATGTAGAAATACATCATGTTTAATGACGATTCTTTCATGTAGAACGACTTCGACTATGATGTTAGTGTTTGGAAAATCAACACCATCAGGGCTGTGCATGATAAACTCCCATATCCCCCCTGGTTTCATCTCAAACTTTTGAAAAGTCGACGTAAATCCATTAGGACCCCACCACTTTGATAAGTGCTCCTCATTCGTCCAAACTTCAAACACTGGTTCACGAGGAGCATCAAATATGCGAGTGATGACAATCTCGTTTTCACCTACATGAGTTGCATTATTTTGGTCCACGTCCTTCCCTCCTATTATTCAATAAAATTAAGTTTATCCGTAATCATTACAGTGTTATTCAACATATAAACGGATAATCACTTTTTAGATTGACAATCGATCAACCGATTTTGTATATGTATTTTTTAATGATATTGACTTATACCTTTGTTTTATTAGACCTTATAATAAAATACAGTCTCAGTAATAAAGACAATTGTCATAATAGCTAAAAAAGATGTCCCCAACATTGTGATCATCTTTTCATACTTGGTATTCGTAAATCTGATAGTAAAATAAACAGTAATTGCAGTAACAAAAATTAAAATTAAACCAGGTAATACAACTTTCATATTAAACTCCATAAAAATGGTTTCCGATAAAATTTCTACTTTCTATTATATGGTAAAGTGACAAGATTTTATTTTTGCAAAAAAGCATCGTTTTCAAATTATTTTAATAATGAAATAAAAAAAAGACTCCGATATCATATCGGAGCCGATTAATGTCTTACTTCTATTAATTTATTCCTAACGCACTCTTAACACTTTCTAATGTCTGTGATTTATATTTCTTTTTAGGTGTTGGTGCATAGTTAATTGTTGGATTTTGCATTAAGTAGTTTTCCTCTACAAATGCCATATCTTTTTCATCAACTACACCGTCAAAGTTAATATCTGCAGCACGTTTATTTGTTCCCCAGTAAGTTTGTAAGAAAAGTGCGTCCTTTACGTCGATGACATCATCTTTATTTACATCACCTGCATAAGCTGGTTGTAATCCATATAGGTAAAGGTTTTGATGAATCACATTGCCATCTTCATCATGGAATCCAATTGTAAAGTTTTTGTGGACCGTAAAATGTCCTGGGATATCCATTTTTAGCTCAAACTCATCATCCGTTAATGGTAAGTTTGGAATTTGGAATGTTGAGTAAGAATCGTTTTTCCCCTCGTACACAGTGCCATCTGAACCTGTTGCTGTTATTTTTATTCCCAGCTTAGAATAATCAAGCGTAGTTGAACCTAGTGGTTGACCATTTGGAGCCAAGAAAGCTTCTGCATATTTGTTACCACGAAGTAACGAATATGTTGGATCCATGAATGCTATGACTGGATTTCCAGCCTGAACAGCCGTTGTCGCGTTATTACTATCTATAACCGACACACTAAATAATCCACTTAATCCTTCATACATGACAGGATAAGCTGTGTACTCATTACTCATCTTAAACGCTGCATCCGCAAGTTTTAAATCACCTGATAATGGAACTACTCCATCTTTTGTTTTGATTGTAACCGTCGTAACATAATTAGCTGCTCCTGCAGCAACTGGATTATCCGATACTATCATGTCTACCTTGTCAGCCACACTAGGATCTAGTGTAATATTCATATTTGCAACGTTTGCATAATGATAAAATTTATAAACCACTTGTTTTACATCTTTTGCTTTATTTAGCATGATAGTCGCATGAGTTGTTTGACCCATTTTTGCTGTACGATCTTGAGGGTTTAAATACCCATACGTTACGTCATCACGTGTGACAAAGACATTTTTAGCACCGACAAATGTTTTATTCGTTGCCGCATCAACCGCATAGAAATTAAGTTCCATCGCTCTTGTTGTTGTTGGAATTGTTACAGAGAATGTACCATCAGCATTTACTGGTACTGCTGTATCTCGTCCACCTAAAGTATCTTTATAATACACTTTAGTACTACCTTGGTTATAGTTCATGCCAAGCTTTTGCATTTCTTCTGTCTCTTTATCATAAACAGAACCAGTGAATGTGACGCTAGATTGACCGTTTTTATATTCAACAATATCTGGTGAATTTACTTTTAATTTAGGAGCCGTGTTATCAAAATAAATTGGTGCTTCTTGAGAAAAAGTTTTTCCCGCATCATTTGTACCAATTATTTTAATCTTGTAATAACCTGGTTTCGCCATATCTGAAATGTACTCGAATGGTTGATCATCATTACCTGTTGGCTTATAGTATTGACCATTGAATACATTATTTACTGTATAGGTAATATTTTCATTCATTCCTAGTCCATCCATTGTACCGATATAACCTAACTCTTTACCAGTCTTACCATCTTCAAGAACAGCGTCGAATGTACGCATATGTGATTTAAGACTCATTAATGCATTTGTGTACACTAATTGACCAGGAATCGCATAATCAAATACTTGCGTAATTGCTTGTGGCGTAAACGAAATCGGATTGATTCCTTCTTCGACTGTTTTAATCGCGAAAGGTACTTGGAATGTTTCTTCTGGATTATCATGATTTGTATACGTTACAAAACCTTCATAAATCCCTAATTTTGCTGATTTTGGTACTGTAATTGCGACAGTTGATTTCTTTTTCGCATTTGCACCAACTTTAATTGACTTATCTGTTACAACCATTACACCATTGTCATCAGCATTTAATGAACCACGACGGTCAGCTTGATAGCTTACTTTCACATCATATGTTTTTGCTTTATTACTATTGTTATAAATATTGACTGAACGTTGGTCACTTAAATTTTGACCAGCTGGTGCAAACACACCAAATGCAAGTGCTCCAGTTAAATCTTTTACTGTTTTAAAATTTCCTTTTTTATCGACAGAACCCTTCGTTTCATCTACTACTTCAATTCTCGTATGTGAATGAATTGCTTCATAAGGATCAACTTGTCCTGCACCCGATTCAAATACACTATAATCCCCATTTAATGGGTCAGCTGTATTCATTAATGTTTCTTTAATTTCGGCTGGAGTTATGTTTGGATTTACTTGTTTTAGTAAGGCTGCTACACCAGCTACATTTGGTGATGCCATTGATGTACCTGATAAGTTGTCATATGCATAATCATATTTACCAATTTGATCTGCACCGTGCATATAGGATGGTACTGTTGAGAATACCGCTACACCTGGAGCTGTTACTTCAGGCTTAATATCATATGTGATACGAGCTGGACCACGTGAACTGAATGATGCTAATTTACCGCCTTCATCCGTTAATTTTCCTACTTCGTCAAATGAGAACGTTGGCGTACCTGTACCAAGTTTAGCAATTAAGTCATTGCCTTGCTCATATGACATTGAGAAAGTAGGAATCATTCCATAACCTCCACCTAAGTACGATGGAATATAACCTTCTCCAGCTATATTGTTAACCATTAGGACTGCTGCTGCACCATGTTTTTGCGCAATGGTAATTTTATCAATCAGTGCATTTAATCCTCGTTTTACGAGTACAATCTTACCTGTCACATCGATATTTTTATAATCAGTATCTGCACCGTAATTCGGTACTAAAACGATTGGTAAATTTTTACCTTTTAAACTATCAACATTATCGTTTAGGCCTTTACCTAATAATTTTAAATTAGCAGCAACATCAGACGTTCCATGTAATGTCCCTTTTGATGTGGCAACTTCCGTCTTTGTATCATTTGCTCCAACTGTTATGCCTAATGCTCCTGCTCCAGGTGCACCTAACGTATACATGTTACTACCTGAGTTACCAGCTGATACAACCGCCGTTACACCAGATAATACTGCATTATTCACCGCAAGACTTTCAACATTTAGCGGATCATTTACACTTGCACCAAGTGATAGATTAATCACATCCATGCCATCAGAGATCGCCTTATCAATACCGCCTAAAACAGCTTCAGTGTTACCTGAACCAAATTTTCCTAACACACGGTATACATATAAATCTGCTTCTGGAGCAACACCTGTTACCGCATAATCTGTATTGTTTTTACCACGACCAGCGATAATTCCAGATACATGTGTTCCATGCTCCGTGTAGAAAGTTGATCCTGTTAATGGATCCTTTTCTCCTAAGCCTGATTTTTTCCAATCATCATAAGTTGTTTCCATTGGGTCTGCATCATTGTCTACAAAGTCCCAACCCTTTACTGAGCTAGGGCTAATTGATTTTGGATCAACACCAGACTGAGCGCGATACCCTTTATATGCATCCGTTAAATCTGGGTGATTATAATCAATACCTGTATCAATTACCCCAACTTTAACACCTTTACCTGTGTATCCTTCTGCGTGCAATTTGCTAACACCAGGGAATACTTCTGTTTCCATTTTTTTTGTCGTATCTTTCGTATCATTCGTTCCTTTTGTTGCTTGTGGTGGCTCAACTTGAATCTTATTATTTGGCCATACTGCTTTAACAACCTTAGAGTTTAGTAGAGAATTAACTTTGTTAGCTGGTAAGTCAATCGCCACTCCATTTAATGTATTTTTGTAAGTACGTTTAATTTTATAAAGATTCTTATTTTCTTTTAAATCATCTTTAAAAATTGCTTGCAAATCAGTTTTAAACGTTTCTTGAGCATCGGCTGCATTTTGCTCTGCATCGTCAAGAGATAAGCTGTTACCATCTACAGCTTCTTCTAATACGGCTACTTTTGCAGGCTGCTCCTTAAATTCAACGATTACTGATAGATTTTTAGAACTCTGTAAATCGACTGAAGAAGGTAGCTGTAATCCTTCTTGACTAGTAACCTCTAATTTCTTTAAAGCCTGACGTTGTTCCGGCGTCAGCTTTGCTAACACTTCTTCTATTGAAGATTGTGCTGCAGCCTTTACAATTGGCTGATGATGAGTTACTGGAAATGCATTGAATAATACCCCAGTACTTAACGTCAAAACTGCTGTACTTTTGATTAAACGCTTCATCTGTTGTCTCCCCCATTTTAATTTTTTCTCTTTCAAAATGATTATACGGAGAATTTGCAGTTTGCAGATTTTGACAAAAATAATCAATCCCATCTTTTTTATCGATACATTTCGACAATTCAAAACATTCTTACACTACGATTCAACTAGTTTGAAGTAAAATCTATTTTTCTACATATCCCAATCACTATTAAAAAAATGGAATCGTTATAATTTTCAAATATACTTCTCAAAGTAGTCACTTCAGAATTGAATAACATAGTAGGTTTGTATCTTTATCTATTCCATATGTGATATGTTACGAAACTTATAAAAAATAAAGGCTCCCTCTATATTAGTGAGGAAGCCTTTGCTTTTTTACTCTTATTTAATTCCTAGTGAACTCTTTACGCTTTCTATCGTTTGGGATTTATATTTCTTTTTAGGTGATGGCGCATAATTGATTGTTGGATTTTGCATTAAGTAGTTTTGTTCTACGTATGCGAAATCTTTTTCATCTACTACACCATCATAGTTAATATCTGCATCCCGTTTATTTGTATCCCAGTAAGTTTCTAAGTAAAGTGCATCCATCACATCGATAACATCATCTTTATTTACATCACCTGCGATTGCTGGATTTAATCTCAAATTATAATGTTGATACATCACTTTTCCATCTTCATCATGGAATCCAATTGTAAAGTCTTTATGTTGTGTAAAATATCCAGGAATATTTACTTCAAGTTCATACTTATCATCATTTAATGGTAAATTTGGTACTTGATAAATACCACTGGTTTTAATAACTCCTTCGTACACTTTACCATTACCAGCCGTTGCTTTAACTTTTGCACCCAGTTTAGAATAATCAAACGAACCAAGTAAACCTCCATCTGGGGCTAAGAATGACTCTGCCAACAGAGATCCATCAAGTAAAGAAGTAGTTGGTTCTAAATATAAAATACTAGGATTTCCGCCTACAACAGTATTTGTCGTATTATTAATATCCGTTACTGTTGTATTCAATGACCCGGCCCACATAACAGCAGAAGCAGAATAGTTAGTCGTCATTTTAAACGCTAAATCTGCAAGTTTTAAATCACCTGATAAAGGAGATACGCCATCTTTTGTTTTAATTGTGATCGTCGCTGTATTTTGAGTAGTAGCTACCGCAGTATTTACGACAGAAATATCTACTTTATCAGCTACACTTGGATCAGGAGTAACATTCAGTGTTCCAATATTTGAATAATACGAGAATTTATATTCTACTTGTTTAACATTATTTGCTTTATTTAATAATAAAGTCGCATGTGCTGTTTCACCCATTTTTCCTGTTCGTGTTTCAGGTTGCATAAATCCATACATTACGTCATCACGCGTAACAAAAATCTCTCTACCTTCTTTAAATGTTTTATTTGATGCTGCATCCATTGCATAGAATACTAGTTCCATCGGTTTTGTTGCATTTGTTGGAATTGTCGCTGTAAATGTTCCGTCTGAATTTACAGGTACTGACACGGCTCTTCCACCGTTTATATAATCTTGATAATAAACTTTTGTACTACCTTGGTTAAAGTTCATTCCAAGTTTTTGCATTTCTTCTGTTTCTTTATCGTAAACTGAACCAGTGATTGTAACGCTTGTTTGACCATTTTTATACTCAACAACATCCGGACTGTTAATTGTCATTTTTGGTGCTGTATTATCAAAGTAGAATGGAGCTTCTTGCGTAAATGTTTTCCCAGCGTCATTTTTGCCAATTAACTTGATCTTATAATACCCTGGTTTTGCCAAATCAGCTTCATACGCAAATGGGTGCTCATCATTACCAGTCGGTTTATAATAAAATCCATTAAATACTCTTGCTGATAAATCAGTATTTTCCTTCATTCTTAAGCCATCTAAAGTACCTACATAGCCTAATTCTTTTCCTGTTTTCCCATCTTCTAGGATCACATCAATTGTACTTAAGTTTGATTTCAGGCTAAATTGTGCATTTGTATAAACTAACTGACCGGCATAAGCTGCATCAAATACTTGCGTAAATGCTTGTGGACTCATCGTTACTGGATTTATTCCATCTTCCACCGTTTTAATTCCAAATGGGACTTGGAATGTTTCTTCTGGATTATTATGATTTATATATGTTACAAATCCTTCGTAAAAGCCTAATTTTGCTGATTTTGGAACGGTAATTGCGACAGTTGATTTCTTTTTCGAATTCGCCCCAACTTTGATGGACTTATCCGTCACAACCATTACACCATTATCGTCCGCATCTAATGAACCTCGACGGTCTTTTTGGAACGAAACAGTCACATCATATGTTTTTGCTTGATTGCTATTGTTATAAATGATTAGGGTGCGTTGATCACTAATATTTTTTCCTTCTGGAGCATGTGAACCAAATGAAAGTGCACCTGTTAAATCTTTTACTGTTGTTAAATTGCCTTTTTTATCGTATGTTCCCTTTGTTTCATCCACTACTTCAATTCTTGTTTTTGAATGGATTGCTTCATAAGGATCAACTTGTCCTGCACCAGATTCAAATACGCTATAGTCTCCATTTAGTGGATCTGCAGTATTCATTAATGTTTCTTTAATTTGTGCTGGTGTTAAGTTTGGATTTGCTTGTTTTAATAATGCTGCAACACCCGCTACGTTCGGTGATGCCATTGATGTACCTGATAAATTCTCATAAGCATAGTCATATTTTCCAATTTGATCCGCACCATGCATATAAGAAGGTACAGTTGAGAATACGGCAACGCCCGGTGCAGTTACTTCAGGTTTAATATCATAATTGATACGAGAAGGGCCACGTGAACTGAATGCTGCTAATTTACTACCTTCATCCGTTACTTGTCCGATTTCATCAAATGTGAAGGTTGAATTGCCTGTACCAAGTTTTGCCACTAATGCTTTCCCTTGCTCATATGACATCGAGAATGCAGGAATAAATCCATAACCCATTCCTAAGTACGATGGAACAAAACCTTCAACAGGTACATTATTCATCAAGATAACTGCTGTTGCGCCATGTTTTTGCGCATTTTTTATTTTCTCGTCAAGTGAAATATCCCCACGATTGACTAATGCAATCTTTCCATTCACATCGATATTTTTATAATCAGAATCTGCACCTACACTCGGTACTAAAACGATTGGTAGATTTTTACCTTTTAAGCTTGCTACATTATCTGCAAATCCTTTACCAAATAATTTTAAATCAGCAGTTGCATCTTCTGCTCCATGTAGCGTACCTTTTGATGTTTCAATCACAGTCTTCGTATCATTGGCACCAACTGTAATAGCCAACGCTGATGCTCCAGGTGATCCTAACGTATCCATACCACTTCCTGAGTTACCTGCTGATACAACAGCCGTTACACCCGATAGGACTGCATTAATTAACGCAAGACTCTCAACATTTTCTGGATCATTAATATTCGATCCAAGTGATAAATTGATGACGTCCATACCATCAGATATAGCCTTGTCAACACCGCCTAAAACAGCTTCAGTTGAACCAGATCCAAATTTTCCTAATACACGATAGACATACAAATCAGCATCTGGTGCTACACCTGTTACTGCATAATCAGTATTATTTTTACCACGACCAGCAATAATTCCGGATACATGTGTTCCATGTTCTGTATAGAAGGTTGAACCAGTAAGAGGGTCCTTTTCTGCTAACCCTGATTTTTTCCAATCAGCATAAGTCGTTTCCATTGGATCTGCATCATTATCAACGAAGTCCCAACCTTTTACTGAACTAGGATCAATTGTTTTAGGATCAACGCCTGTTTGAGCACGATACCCTTTATATGCATCCGTTAAATCTGGATGATTATAATCAATCCCTGTATCAATAACCCCTACTTTAATGCCCTTACCTGTGTATCCTTCAGCATGTAATTTGCTCACGCCTGGGAACACTTCTGTTTCCATTTTCTGTGTTGAATTAACAACACTTTTTATTTTTTCTGGTTCTACTTGAATAACATTGTTTGGCCATACTGCTTTAACAGTTTTTGAGTTTAATAATGACTTAACTTTATTAGCCGGCAAGTCGATCGCAACACCATTTAGCGTGTTTTTGTATGTTCGTTTGATTTTATAAAGGTTCTTATTATCCTTTAAATCATCTTTATAAATTGTTTGTAAATCATTTTTAAATGTATCTTGCGCTTTATTCGCTTTTTGTTTTGCATCTTCAAGTGCTAAACTATTGCCTTTTGCAGCCTCTTCAATCACAGCTACTTTTGCTGGCTTGTCTTTTAATTCAACAATAACTGATAAATTTTTAGTACTATTTAAATCAACTGAAGTAGGTAACTGTAATCCTTCTTGACTAGTCACCTCTATTTTTTGTAAAGCTTCACGTTGTTCTGTAGTAAGCTTTGATAGTACTTCTTCGATTGATGATTGTGTTGCAGCCTTTGCAATCGACTGATGATGTGTTATTGGAAATGCATTCAGTAACACCCCAGTACTCAATGTTAAAACTGCAGTACTTTTGATTAAACGCTTCATCCTGTTGTCTCCCCCATTTTTATATTTTCTATCTATTTTGATTATACGGAAAGTTTACAGTTTCGACATTTTGACAAAAACTATCAATTTTTGTTTTTCCTTCGACATTTTTATACAAAATTAGACTGAAATATTTTTTTAAACTTAAATTTTAAATTAAACTATTATCCTACGAATACCTTACATTACGTGAAATTGGATCACTTTCATCGTTTAATTTACCAACTAGCAACTAACTATTTGTCGCTTCTCAGAATCATACTTGTCGTTTAGTGAAGGAAAACATATCTTTTATCCCTATTTTTTCCAGTTATAATGAAATTTTAATCATCTATTTCACATCATTCTTTTGTAATACGGCGGACTGCTTCTACCTGAATGAAAAAAATGAAAAAAGGAAGAAATTACGATCCATTTTATCGACCTCAGTGTCAATTAAACGGGCTAGATGTTTTTTTGGAATGATAACTTCTATGTCAATCGGAAGAGTTAGTTGGTTCATTTTACACAGTTTATACAAAAGAAAAAATCGTTCCTTTCTCGGTCATTTTGTTGTGGTGACTTAACTATTCCCAAGAGAACGTTTTTCTTATTTTTTATGCTCAAAAAAATAGTGTTGCTAAAAGTCAATTTTTTGACAATCTCTTTTTAATTTTACTATTGGATTTCTTATGATTTTTAGCAAGTTCTATATGATCCTCTTTTCAATTAATCAAAAAGACCCTGGTTTAAATACCAGAGCCTGCCTATTCACATATTTTTTCAACTTAAAATACGAATATATTTTTCTTCCAATTCTTTGCTTAAAAACTCTCGATAATGCCAAATTGCAATAAGACATTTTTGAAACCTTTCGTGAATTTCAGAGTTTTTTACCTTTAATGCCACGTTTAATATTTCATCTAATCCTTTGTTTATATTATTTGTTTCGCATTTTAACAAACCGAACGCATAACAATAATCCAAATAAAGATGCTGCTTAAATAAATCAGAAGAGTTCCGTAGTTCAATGATTTGATCATTATACTTTGCAATAAATTTCTCAGCCTCTTCTAATCTACCTAATTTAACGTAGCTTTCCAAAATTCTTGGAATTCCTACATAGAAATCATCACGATCACGTAACCATTTATAGTATGAATCAACAACATATAGATTTCCAAAATCGATGTGAGCGACATATCGATTCCCTACTGCAATATCTGCATAATAAGCATTTATTTTTTCATATTTTCCAATTAAATTTAATACCTCTTCTAATTTGCCATCTAGTCTTGTCAACGCAAATGCTTGATACATTAATGCACGCCCTACATGCTCCTTAATTTTCGCCATTTTTTCTAACCTTTTTGCATAATGTAAGACCTCATCCCAATCTTTTAACATATAGTAAGTAGCAGTAATCCATAGGATTGTTAGTTCCTGAAATTTTGGTGGCATATATGAAATATACTCGATAATTCGAACTAAAACTAAACTCCCTTCATTCGTTAAACGCGTCATATAAAATTTTCGAAAATAACTAATAGCTACTTCTTCGGTTGCTGAATTAGGCATATGCTCAATAATTAGTTCGTATAAAGGTAAAGATTCTTGTTCTTTCCCTTCTAAAAATAGCTTTTCAGCAATACGGAATAGATTTTGGAAGTATTTTGAACGGTTAGCTTTTGACTTTTCTTCAATCATGACTGATAAGATGAAGGTTAATTCAGATTTAAAACCTTTTTTTGCACATTCATAAATAAAAGCGTCACTTCTTCTTTTATCTAATAGATTTCTTTCATTGAAGCATAGATTGACATATCCTTTATAAAATGTTCCTGTAGGTAGATTAAACGCCTCAGTTATAGCGTCCAAATAATGTAAAGATAGTGCCTTTTTATTATTAAATATTCTACTCATATCGCTATAATGGATATCAGATTTTATTGCTAGCTCTTTAAGATTCCATTTATTTTTCTTCATCAGCTTTTTAAACTCGTAAAGTAGAAAATCATTCATGTTACACCCCACCATAATAATGTTTTTTATCTCTCTAATTAAAAAAGTAAAAATGCCATAAACCATTTTATTTATGGCTTACAGCATCTAAATTATTGTTTATTTGAATGAAATAAATTGTAGTTCTAAGATGCTGTCTAGCCATTTAAGGTTAAGATTATTTCATTTAACTCATCTATAATGACTGGCTCTCCTTGTTTCGTACTTGACGAACTCTAATTTAACTAATTAATTGAGACTAATTATTTTTCCGATACTATCAAAAAAAAAATACTCAATTTAATCAGTGTAAAAGATCAACAATTTCAACTTTTTCTCCTTTATTCTAAAATTTCAGAAATTAAAAGTTAGTAATCCTTCTTGTTGTATACACTATATTTTAGTTACTAAACTAGTATCTGTAAAACGCATTTTAGTTTACAACCCATTAAGGATTGCTTAATAACATTAATTATTTTTAAATAATAAATAGTGTTATTCTACATACAAATAATGGTCAATATTACCAGTATAAAAATAATTTCTTATAATTTAAGCTATTTAAAAACATACAGTATAATCAATATATACTTCGATAACGCTTATAGGAGGTACGAAATGAATATTGAACATTTAAAATATATAGTTGAAATTTCAAAAGAAGAATCGATTACAAAAGCAGCTAAAAACTTACATATATCACCTTCTGCTGTAAGTCAAGCTCTAAAGGAATTAGAAAAGAAATTAAATTTGAAGCTATTCATCCGTTTAAAGATGAAGACAGTACCTACCGAAGCCGGAATTGAAGTTATTAATCAGGCACAAAAAGTATTATATGAATATGAGATTATGGAGGAAAAAATTGCAATTCAAAAGAATGAAACTCAGACTCAACTAAAAATTGCAACTGTTCCAGGGTTAGTTTATTTAGTTAATGAATCAATCATTCATTTCAAAAATGATTTTCCAAATATTGATGTTCATGTTTATGAATGTGATCCTGGTCAGATTTTAAATAACCTCTCAATTCTTCAACCTGATATTGCGATCTTATTTTCTGAAGAAAGTTCACTAAGTGAAGAAAAAGATTTGCTTTACAAACATCTAACAACGACCAAATATTGTGTTCTCGTAGGTGAACAATCTCCATTATTTCATTTTGATGAGATTTCCCCAGAAGATCTAATTAATGAAAAATTTATCATCTATAATAGTAATGAATTTGTTGAGCACACACGTAAAATTGTTAAAAATATGAATGTACAATTTATTTCGAATAACACAGATAGTATTAGAGATGCTGTAAAGAATGGTTTAGGAGTTACTTTTTGCCGTAATATAACATTAAAAAATCATCCTGATACTTTAACTGGAAAAATAAAGACTATTCCTTTAAAATCTCCTGCTTATATTAGTGACGAACTTTGGAGCGTTTGCCTTAAAAATAAACCTTTTACAAAAATTTCAAAAATTTTTATAAAATATATTCAGGCTAGTATAGAGAATTAGCAATTTTTATCTGAACTAAAAAAATAATCTAAAAGACCAAATAGTTGAGTGATTTGGTCTTTTTGCAAATGCAACTAAAATGATTTTTAGAAATATTTGAACTACTTATTAAATAGCACTTCACTTGTACCTCAACAACTAATCCCCATTAATAAAAAGTAAGTTTAACTATGAGTTGTAATCGTTCAGCTTAGTTTGTTAATACTCTATCTATACACAAGGATAATAAGAGAAGACCCATCCTTCTTAACAAAATCTAAACTGTCCCCCTTTCTGTCGATATTTACATTATATTGAAGGTTGATTTAATTTGAATTTTGAAAAAAACTATAAATTTTGATTTTTTTATAATTAACTACTTTCTATGGGAAACGTGTTCTCCACGAAGAATTAGCTCTGATTTCTAAAATAAAGTAAATCAGAGCTTGCTAGAGTTATACTAAAAATATATTTTTGAATAAGAAAATTAAATAGATAACAACGACTACTTATTAGTAACATAAAAAAAGCTCTTCAAAATGAAGAGCTTTTAAACACGATTAGTTTTATATTAGCTAAGTACCTTTACAGTAAACTTAAGTCGTACATTACATTACAATTTTCAATAGAACTTTTTCTAATCAAATTAGCTACTTCTTCCAATTCATGAAACTTCAACAAAACTTCTTTAACAAATGAACTAATTTTTAATCCTTCAAATGTAGGAACCACATTAAAATTTTCATCACACTCAATCAGCTTTATAGTTATTTCTTTTTCTAGACTATGCACCGATTCTTTCATGACAGATTCACTAACAGAAAATTTTTGCGCTGCAAGCTTAAAGGAACCAATTTTTATTACTTCACTAAAATGATTTAATTGTTCAATATTCATATCGTTCCTCCTAAACTATTTTTCTTAAACCTATATTTCAACTTTACACATTTGTGTTTCATAACTTTATTATATTAAGAGTTGATGCAATTTCTATTTCAATAAAAAATATCAATTTTGAATTTTTTAATTCTTAATCCCTTTAATCCAATTTACACATGCACCGCAACCTTTTCAAATTAATATAATGATTTGAAGGGAGTGATTATAATGCCTTGGCATCAAAAAATTAGATATTTAATTGGCCAGCCAATTGGCGTTTCGTTTACTAATGGGCAAGGTACATCAGGAGTATTGTGCGGTGTATCAGGTTCGAAGCTTCTCGTATACGAGTATATGTATCAATCACAATTCGCTTTAAAACAGTATGATTTCTATATGATTCAAGATATTAATGGATTTCCCCCATGTCATAGTCAACAACCACTTTACTAATGATTTTTTACTTACAACATCCCTATACTATAATGTAAACAAAAACAAAACCTTATCGACCTTCACTATATGCAGGTTTTTTATTTTTTTAATATACTAATTACAGTATAAATTTCTTTCCCTTTTTTATGTTACTTTCTATTCTCCTACTCTATTAGACAAGCAAATCTCCTCCATAATAAACAGTTCAATAAGTTCCAACTGTCTATTATGGGGAGAACTAGAATCTTCCTATATTCTGCTTAGATGATAGGATATGAAAATCTATTAAAAACCTAAATCACTCTTAATAGATTCCAATGTACTTCCTTTAAACTTCTTAACTGGCTTTGATGATACTGTAACAAACGGATTTTGTATTAAGTAGTTGTTTTCAACAAACGCTAAGTCTTTTCCATCTACAATTCCGTCAAAATTAATATCAGCACTTCGCTTATTTGTTCCCCAATATGTTTGTATGTAGATCGCATCCATCACATCTATGACATTATCCTTATTAATATCGCCTGGCTTCGCTCCAATTGTTGGATAGGATGGATTTGCTTCTCCAATATTAATTCCCCAATCAGTACGTCCGATTTCCAATGGAGTATACGTCGTAAAATGTCCAGGAATATCCATAATTACTGTATATTTTTGTACAGATGCCGGAAGTCCTTTAAATGTTACATTTCCATTTTTTTCAATCGTCCCGTCGTAGATGACACCATTTGTGCCTTTTACCTTCATAGTGGCCCCTATTGTCGTATAATCAATCGTACTGTTGAACTTACCTGCAGCATTATATAAGCCAACACCATTTAGTTTAGCTGTTGCTGTAGAGTAAATAGAATACATCGGTACTGTTCCCATAATAATCGATAGTCTATTTGTACTTTCACTATTTACTTGGACAGTTGAAAAATTAAGAATTTGTGCAAATGGATTAAGGAATTCATTTGCATTTGTATCAATGTCTAAATCAAACAAAGCCACATCTCCAGCAATGCCTTCTCCTGGTACATTGATATTCACTATCGTTCCTTTACTAGTTGTACCCGTAACAGTAGTTGTCAGTTCTGATCCTTCTGGTAAACTTTGTGCTTTTTTAAATTCAACACTATCAAAATATTTTGCTACATAGTCCAATCTGAAGTTAAGCTTATTAGCTTTTCGCAAATTATGTGCGTAGAACGTATAGGTAATTTTGTCACCATATTCCATTATTTCTTTATTTGGTTTTGCATAAATATAAGTTGCGCCTTTCTTCATGTAATAGACCATTTTAGGTAATGTCGTATTTCCTGCATAATCGGCACCGACATATTGGATTGGATTAATCATTCCAGTCACACTAACTTCTGTACTAAATTTTCCATTCTCGTCTACACTCAAGGAATATGCATTTGATGAACCCGGGCCATAAAACAATTTATTTTTCGCTTGAGTAAGAGGCATGCCTGCTTCTTGCGTTTTACTAATTTCAGGATCTAGTAACGTTCCGGAAAGGGTAACTTTATCTTGCCCTTCCGCTAATTCTACAATTTGTGTATCGCCTTTTGGCAGCGCATTTGTATCATCGAATTTAATTGTAGGTTCATTGTTATCAATGCTTACTTTTGAAGTTTTCACGAATTGTTTGCCGTCTTTATTTGTTCCAATCATTTTAATATCGTAAATACCATCTGGCGCTTTTTCAGAAACATAACCAATTGGATTTTTTTCATCTCCAGTGAATGGGAAATATCTACCGTAAAAAGCACTGTCCATTGTGTAATCTGTGTCAACTGCTGCACCTGAACCGTTAACTGAAGTAATCAGTCCGAGATCTTTATGCGTTTTCGGATCGACTAATACCCAGTCTAACGTTTGCATGGACGTGTTTAATCTAAAATCTAAATCAGTATCTTTACGGCTGAATAAATTTATGACGCGGTCCGTTGAAATGCTCTTTGTATATACATCAAAATATGCTAAGCCTTCATCAGTAGCCTTTACTCCAAATGGAATACGGTAGCTTTCTTCCGGATTGTTCTTCTCTTTAATCGTAATATATCCTTCGTAAATACCTTTTTCTGCCGTTTTCGGAATAGCTAAAGTCGCAGAAAGTTGTTTTGTACTGTTTTTCTTAACAGTAATTGTATTTGGTACTTTTACAGTTACGCCATTTTTATTCGCATCCAAAGAACCTTTTGCACCTATATTGTATTCAACGGATAACTCATATTTTTTATCTTTATCACTACTATTTTCAAATGATAGTTTCGTAGTCTTCGAGTAATCCTTATCTGACGAAACTGGGACGAAGCCGTAACTTAGACCGCCTGTTTGTTCTGGAATGATTTTTTCTTCCCCATTTTCAATGTAAGGCGTTTTATCTAGCACACTAATGATCGTATTGGAATGAATCGCTTGCATTGGATCAATTCTGCCCGCTCCGACTTCAAATACACTGTATGGATTTTTTAGTGGATCCGCTGTATTCATCAGAACAGTCTTTATATCTCCAGGCGTATAGTCCGGGTGAGCTTGCAGCAATAGCGCTGCAACTCCTGCCACATGTGGAGATGCCATCGAAGTACCAGACATTCGTAAGTAAGCTGAAGAATAGTCTGTTGTATCTTCTTTATTTGCAATATACGAAGGAACAGTTGATAATACATCTACGCCTGGTGCCGTTACCTCTGGCTTAATATCATATAAAGTTCCAGATGGTCCTCTAGAGCTAAAACTTGCCAAATCATCACCTGAAAGTTCTTTTTCACTTTTTGTACCGAATGTCACACTTGGTACACCACTTGAAAACAGATTATTTACAGCTTGCCCATCTTTATTTGTCATTGAAAAAGTTGGGATATTGTCGTTGCTTTCTCCTAAGAATATCGGAATCTGACCTTCGTCTGGATTCGAGTTATAAATGATTACACCCGCTGCCCCATGATCTCTCGCATATTCCATTTTCTCAATTAATGCATATGTACCTCGCTGGATAAAAGCGATTTTACAATTCACATCTTTGCCTGTGTAATCATTTGGACCACCTAAACCTACATTTACTATGTCAAAAGATTTACTAGTCATACTGCTGAAGTCATCCGTCCATTTCTTTGACATTAGCTGCATTGTCACACCAACTTTATTAATACCAGATGCAAATTGACTCTCAAAGCTTGTGACCTTACTAGGAACAGAACTTGCTCCTACTGTTAGCGCTAACGCCGCAGCTCCTGGAGATCCTAACGTATTCAGTGCATCTCCCGAATTACCAGCTGCAACAACTGCTGTTACGCCACTTAACACCGCATTATCAATCGCTATACTTGTAGCGTATAACGGATCATTGATGGAAGCACCTAAAGATAAATTAATAACATCCATTCCATCTTGAACAGCTTTATCGATCCCTGCAAGGATCGCCGCCGTTGTTCCGCTTCCGTATGGTCCTAAAACACGATAAACGTATAAATCAGATTCCGGAGCCACTCCTATTACTTTATAATCTGAATTATTTTCTGCTCGACCTGCAATCGTTCCAGATACATGTGTACCATGATCTGTATAATAAGCACTTCCATTTAGATACTCTGCTTTTTTCGACTTTTTCCAGTCATCATAAGTTGTTTCCATCGGGTTATTATCATTATCTACAAAGTCATATCCACCTTTATACCCATGCTTTAAATCTGGATGATTATAGTCGATACCTGTATCAATAACCCCAACCTTTACCCCTTTACCTGTGTACCCTTCGTCATGAAGTTTATCAAGATTTAAAAAAGGTATACTGTCAACTTTTGTTTGTTCTTTTGCTTCCTCTGTCTGTGTTTGAGCCGGTGGTTCTACGTGCACTGTGTAATCACTATAAACTGCTTTTACTACCTTAGAATTTAACAATGATTTCACTTGATTTGCTGGCAATGTTAATGCGACACCATTCAAGGTATTTTTATAAGTATGTTTTACACCATACGCATCCTTACCTGATTTGATCTTTTTTAGTTTTGATTGCAAATCTTTTTTAAACTGAACTTGAGATTTTTCTACATTCTCATTTGCTTGTGTAAGAGAAATGCTTTCTCCTTTAATTGCTTTAGCTATTTGTGCCGTTTTCGCTGGAAGTTCATTTAATTCTACGATTACATTTACATCTTTATCACTTGACAAATCAATATCTCGTGATAGTTGTAATCCGGTTTTTAATTGATGCTGATCTAAGTTCTGTAATGCTTCACGCTGCTCTTTAGTTAACTTTGCTAAAATACTTTCTGCCTTTGTATTTGTTTGTGCATGCACAACAGAAGTGTAATTTAAGTTAGCGACTGGTCCAAGCAAAAGACCAGTACTCAACACAACAGCCGCAGTTCGTTTCGCTTTAGCCAATGACTGTGTCTTTATATTTTTTTTCAATCTATTCAATCCCTTCTTGTATACTATTTTGAATTTTCTTAAAAATATAATTACATTATAATGACAATTGATACGATTGTTATTTTGACAAATTCATTCAATCTATTGAATAAAATTCGATAAAATCTAACAATAAAATACAAATAGATTAGTATAGTTTCATTGCTAGTGACAAATTATGGTTCAAAATGATTCGATTTAATAAAATCAAAACAATTAAAAAGGGGTTCATGGCTCCCCCCAGTGTGTAGACAAGGTCCTAAAAGTTTGATTTTCAGACTGATTGCAAGCGTTTGTCTTTCGAGTCGCGAAGCCAGATGAGGAGCGGAGTTACCCTAAAAGGTAATGAGTACCGCAGACTGGCGCAGTAACGAAGAAAGCGAGCGTTTGTCAACAGTCTGAGGGGAGCCATATAGCGTGGCTCCCCTTCTTTCAATTATTTAACAACAGTAACCGGAACTACCTTTGTTGTTACTTTAAAACCTTCTTTATCAACTGCATCAGCAGAAATATAATAGGTTCCGCTAGGTAATTTTGCATCTGGTGTCCATTTAGTATGAAGTTCATGTTCATTATTCACTTGCATACTTTCTATAACGTTACCACTAGCGTCTTTTACGTAAACCGTCCAATTTACACGTGTTTGGGCAAAACCATTTATTGGAGCTGGTTTGCTTACACTGATATTTGTGTTTGGACTGACACTAAATACAGGTACAAGCATACTGTATTTAATATATGAAGGATCACCCCATACTTTATAACTTATATTCATTGCATTATCGATCCCCATCACAACAACACTTTTTGGTTCTTCATTTACTAAAACGGAAGTTTCTCCTACTTTTGTAGATTTTTGTATGCCATTATACCAAAGAATCGCTCCCTTATACCCTGAGCGACTATCAACTGCATCGAATGAAATTTCATATTGACCATCTTTTGGTGTCACTTGAACATTCGATACTTTTGGTCCAACTGAGTCCACTTTAACCGGAAGCTTTACTTTCTGCGGTTTCGCACCTGGGTAGTCTAATGTTGTTTTGATGACAATGTTATACGTATCATCACTTACCGTCTTACCGTTTTGATCTTTCGTATCCCAGTTATATCCCATATACATCCTACTTGCAGAGAGAATATTCTTGTGAATTGGCATAGGAATACCATTATTATATTCACTAAAGTCACCAAGATATTTAATCATCTTGCCTTGTTTATTCTCAATATACATTTCCGCTTTTGCTAAGTTTCTAAATGCAGTAAATGTTGGGAATACCCCTTTAAGGATTGAATTTGGAGAGGTAGCGATAGCGTCCATATTAAATTTACCTGTTTTTGTATCATATCCCATAGGAACCGTTGCGCCCTCGTCATTCCAAAGTGCAGTATAGCCTAAAAATGCATCTTTTCGATCCCAAGCTACTGGATCAATATTATTAAGAGAATCCCACTTTCCATTAAAGCCCATATAAGGAACTGTTAATGGAACAGCTGTATCACTTTTTCCTGTTGGTACAAGTCTTATAAATCCTTCAACAAATTCATTTTTTCTTAATGTTCTTGGTAACCGAATCTCTACATTTAGATTTTTCTTTTGACCTGCTTTAATTTTGATTGTTGAACCTTCTGCACTAGTCAGTTTCTCACCATTTACATAGATCGAAGCACCTTCAACAGGAGTACTTTTTAATGATAAATAATCTTTTGATTCTAAATTTCCATCGCCATCAAAGTCAAATTGCTTTGTATCAATTCCATCTGTTAGTAGGTCCACATTAACAGTGTATTCATACTCTTTTTTTGCGTCCTTTACTTCAAGTGACTCTACATTTAAATTGAAGATGGCTCTGTCATTTTTAATTTCTTTTAATGCAACAGCCCCCGCTTGCTCAAGTGGCGTATTTTTTCTTGTTACGATAACAGGAGTATTTATTGCATTTTGAATTTGCATTAATCCAGATCCCTGAATACGAGGAGAATATGGAATCTCGTTATTTGTTTTAGGATCCATTACTACTTTAGCCGTATTCATTAAAGCAATTTTTGCTTTTAATGCTGTATCTTCTGAATGAGTTAATCCTTTTTCATACAACGATTGTAGTATTAATGCAGCACCACCTGCAACGTGTGGTGTCGCCATTGAAGTACCGCTCATTACTTCATATGCGTTTTCAGGAGTAGTAGAATAGATTTTCCCACCTGGTGCAGAAATTTCAGGTTTAAAGTCCAAAGTAGTTGGAGCACCATAAGAAGAGAAATAAGACATCGTATCTCGCGTAGGATTATCTATCCACGTTCCTTTTGTTACTTTCATTTTGACAACTTGTCCGCTGTTTAGCTTATCAATTAAAGCATTTCCCACTGCTTTACTTGTTGTAGCTGCTGGGGTAAGATTACTACCGAAATTTACGTATGGATAATCAGTCATATTAGTAGCAGGAACTAAAATGACAGCCTTTGCCCCTCGCTTTTTAGCTTGAGATTGCATTGAAGCATAAGTTGAATAGGATGTATTCGGTCTAAAAACTACAATTTTACCATTAACATCTTTGCCAGCATAATGCTCATCTTTAAATCCTTCACCAACATAAACTAATTCATAGCTTTCATTAGGAGAAAGTACTCTAGAAAGTTTGAAATTATATTGAGATTGATCTTGATAAGGAAGTTGTAAACCATTTTCTTCCCCCAATGTACTTAATTCATAATTAGTATTTTCATAGGAAGCTACAGACAAAGCAAAAGGACTTACACCTGGCTCTCCTACTGTCCCGATATCAGGATTGTCTGCATACGGTTGGGCAGAAGCTGTCATAATACTATTCTTCGTACTATACGCTGCGTTTCCACCTGCAACTACAACTAGTGTTCCGTGTTCTGTCGCTTCACGTATTGCTTTTTGGATTGGATCTTTATCTTCGCCAACGAATCCCAAATCAGTTCCAAGACTCATATTAATGACATCTGCTCCCATTTCAACAGCATGGTTAATCCCTGCAATAATATCATCTTCGTATGCTCCTCCACTGCCGTTGTCTGAGAAAACTTTTTCAGCTAACAGCTGTACACCTGGTGCAATTCCTAATACACCATCATTCTCTTCATCCCCATTCGCACCGATTGTTCCTGATACATGTGTACCATGAGGATTTGCGTATTTGCCACGTGGTATAACATCTGTGTCATTATCAGCCCAATCATATCCAGTTGGAACCTTATCACTATACCACTGTTCATTAACAGAAGTTTCCGAAAATTTACTTTGGATATTACTTTCCGTCAACTTCTCTTTCTGTTTTCCTTTGTCCGTAATCGTCATATCTTTATGTGTATAGTCTATACCTGAATCGACTACACCAACAACTAATCCTTCACCTTCATATCCGTATTTTTCCCATACACTTTGTGCTTGTACTAACTCTTTACTCGTTTTCATTGATTGTTCATAAGTTCGTGCAATATGTACATTTGTAACCCCTGGAGTTGACTGTAAATCTTTTATATTTTTAAAATCTGTGTCTAAGCTAAATCCATTAAATCCTTCATAAAAACGATGTCTAACTTTCGGATTCAACTTCTTTTTTGTCATTTTGGAAACAACATCATCTTGCCTTTGTTTCATTAAAGCTTTTTTACTTACCTTTGCCTTTGATTGTATAGCTTGTTCTGGTTCCTGAACTTCAACAATGACACGTACTTTTTCATTAGGTGCATATACTTTTGTACTATTTTCGCCCACATTACCATAGACTGATTTTTCAGAATACTTAGCCGATTCTTTGTTTAGATCAGCTATATAATTTTTTAACGCACCTTGTACATTTGCATCAGCGTTTGAATTAGTAGGTTGATTATCTTTCGTAATTTGCGCATAACCGGGCGTAGTTAAAAACATTGCAGCTAATGTTGTTAGTGTAATGACTCGAAATGGAACTTTCTTGCTATTTCTCATAAACTTTAAAATCTCCCCTCTAAATCTTCTAAATTATTATATTAATATATGTTAACTCCAAGTTAGAATTAGATTCCAAGAAACTCTAACTTAGAAGGATAGCCTTAAAAACCCTAATGAAAAAAATTTACTTATATGATTTTCCACTAAATTATAATCACATTATAATGAGAATTGATTCATTTGGTATTCTGACAATATCATTCAACCTACCATATATTAATCGATAAAATTCAACAAATAGTTACGAGGAAACTATATAAAACTACTGGAAAACTTTCATTTTTAACAGAAATAAAAACGCCAATCGCTGTCCAACAGTTGATTGCCGTTTCTCACGAAAAACATTTAAAAATGTACTAATATACCTTTAAGAGGGTTAATAAAACATATATATTAAGACTTTTTCTATTTGTTTATTAAAAAAATATAAATAAACCATTTTTATCTCATCATTTTAATAGCATTAGAATGATGAAAATTGATGAAATAAATAACAACAATAGTAATACAGGATAAAAGAACAAATACACTTTCATATCCTCCGATCGAACTATATTATAAGAACTCGCCATTTTCAACTCTTTTAAGTCAAAGAAGTATTATAAATTTCTCACTCCCAGTATTAAATTCCCATCCTAAATTGATTATATGGAAAGTTGATTGTATATATATTTCTAAAAAATCTGTTATTTATGTTATATTTATCGACAAAGGTTAACAAATACTACTAATTTATTAATAATCCTATAAATTGTATATTTTATTACTTTTCTAAGATTAAAAATCACAAAATCTTTTATATTCCAGCGTTTTCATAATTTTTAATTATAATTCGGTATGGAATGAAGAATCCACTTTTACGTATTATCCTTTCTTTTATGTAAGAATATAGTAAGAACAAAATTAAAAGTGAAAGCCATAATTGGAATAATTGAAGTCATAATTTGGACCCTTTCAGCATTAAGCGTATACAAAAAAAGACTTAACCGTTGTATTCCTGTAAAAAACAGTTAACAACTTTTAAGTCTTTTTATAATGATCTATTTTAGTTTATTATTTATCAAAATATCTTTTTGTTCATTACTTTCTGACTTTTTCTTTATTTTTTATATACACTATTAATCGTGGGATACTCAAACCTTGAACCAGTAATGAAAACACTACATTTGCATAAACAATTAACAAGATGTTTTCTCTATATGGAAATTCGGCTGGCAAAGTTAGTGCCATTGCAATTGACAAAGCCCCTTTTAGGAAGAAGGTTCAATATCAATAGGTGAATGAATCTGATCTTTGTCCAAATCAAAGTACAGTTGACCATTTGTTCCACGAACACAATATGAAACATCATCTAATTTCTAGCCTCGTTTTGCTTTTTCAGTAAAGATTAGTTTTCTCTACCGGTTTAATTAAGAATAGAGCTAACTCACAAGTCAGTTAATCTGGACCTAAGAGTTAGCCCTTTTCCATATTATAATCATTCAATTTCCTAATCTGACCAATGAATATGTTTTTCTATTTTACAAACAATATACGGCAGGAGGTGGAATATTATTGAAAACCGAACAAATAATGACAATTTCTAAAGACATTAATAGTAATTTAGAAAAATTAAAAGAAGAGTTTGTAAATGTATTTGATTTTAAAACAAGAAAGATTACTTTCAATGATAGACCACTTTGTATTGCTTTTATTGATACCATTTCAAATAAAGACATTATTAATGAAAAAATCATTGAGGTACTTTTAAATATAAAACATGGAAATATCATGACGGATCTTCCAGTTTCAACTATTTCAGCAACTAATTCTTTAAATGAAATACAAGAAGCAATTACGAATGGTAATACGGTATTGTTAGTTGATGGTTCTAATGAAGCCTTTATTGTAGATACTGTTTTATTCGAAGTGCGATCGACAAGTGAGCCTACAAATGAAAAAGTTGTTTCAGGTTCTCATGACGGTTTTGTTGAGAGCCTTAATAAAAATATCAATTTTCTAAGAAGTAGAATTAGAAGCTCTGACTTTAAAATAGAGGTTTTACCAATTGGAGATCCTAGTACAAATGTTGGCATTTTATATTTAGATAATATCGTAAATAAGGATATTCTAGAAATGGTTAAAGTCCGTGTCAAATCTATTCAACTTAAAAATAACTTAACAACTGGCAAGTTAGAAGAATTTATTGAGGATAGCTCGATTTCACCATTTCCACAAATTCTAGAAACGGAGCGACCTGACCGGGTTATTTCTAATTTATTTGATGGGAAAATTGGCGTAATAGTTGAAGGAAGTCCAACGGTATCAATTATGCCTGCTTCTTTTTTTACGTTTTTCCAAACTCCCGATGACTATAATGGTAGAGTTTTAATTGGGACCTTCTTAAAACTCATTAGACTATTTTGTTTTTTTCTTTGCATAACTTTACCTGCAGTATATATTGCGATCGTTTCATTTAGTTATGAAGTTCTCCCATATGAATTAGTGTCTACCATTCAAAACAGTATTGAATATGTGCCCTTTTCTCCATTTGTCGAGGCTCTAATAATGCAAGTAGTTTTGGAACTATTAAGAGAAGCGTCAATTCGATTACCTAGTCCAGTTGCACAAACTATTGGTATTGTCGGAGGGCTTGTGATTGGTACAGCTATTGTAGAAGCAAATTTAGTATCGAATACAATGACTGTCGTACTTGCGATTACAGCAGTTGCTTCATTTGTTGTTCCTACAAACGAAATGAGCTTTTCACTTAGAATACTCAGTTTTCCAATGATTATTTTGGCATCAATTTATGGTTTTGTAGGAATCATATTCGGTTTAATGCTTATTTTTATTCATATTGTTAAGCTCGAATCATTCGGTACTCCCTATTTTTCACCACTTGCACCCATTCGAATTAAAGATTTAAAAGATACTTTAATTAGAGTACCTAATTGGAAAATGAAGACACGGCCTACAAACGCATTGCCTGTAGATACGATTCAGTCAAAAAACATGAAAGGGTGGAAAAAATGATAATTAAGCAAAATGAGACCATTTCATCCTTTCAATTATTTTTTTATATGGTGATCGTCCAATTAAATGTCGCTACATTAACGTTACCAATGTATTTATATAAAGAAAGTGGTCATGATGGATGGATTTCTTTATTATTTTCTTGCCTATTTTCTGTATGTACTATCGTCCTATATTCTTTTTTACTTAAGCGGTTCCCTAATTTAACCATTTTTGAAATTTGTACGTTTTTTTTCGGAAAATGGTTCGGTGGAATACTAAAAATCTGTTATATTTTATATTTTATTTTTGTAGCTTATTTAATTAATCAATCTTATCTATTTGTTTTTAGCAAATGGGTTTTTCCAAACTCACCAACTTGGGGCATTTTACTCCTTTTATTAATTATTGGAATCTATTTAGGGAAAGAAAATATTCGAACAATGACACGATTTTTCCAATTATCTTTTTGGACATTTTTAGTCATTTTTATTTTTAGTATCGAAGCATTTCAACAGGTGGACTGGAAGCTTTTACTACCAGTTGCTCAAGTTAATTTTTCCCATATATTGAAAGGAAGTTATATGTCTTATTATTTCCTACATGGTTTTGAGTGCCTCTTAGTTGTCTACCCATTTGTTAAAGGTTCACATAGAAAAAAAATAAAAAGCTCTATTTTTTCTATACTAGTTATTACACTAATTAATCTATTTACTGTTGTGTTATGTTTCATATTTTTTAGCAAAAAAGAATTACAGTTAATTCCCGAACCGACAATTTATATCTTTAAAACTTTAACTTTTTTCAAAGAACTAGAGCGACTTGATTTACTATTTCTATCAGTTTGGTTTGTCATCATTGCCTCTTCTTATGTGTCATATTTAAATTTGGCCAATATCGGTATTTCAAATCTAATAAAAAGAGGGAACAGACTTAGTACATTTTCTACTATTACTATTTGCATCATTGTATTTCTAATTGGAAATTTTGTACCTTCATCAACTGGTTTTATTGATCTGCTAATAAAAACGTTATCTATTTCTAGTTTTATTTTTATCCTTTTCATTCCAACGTTGATCTTATGTATCTCACTTCTCTTTAAGATAAAAAGTAAGGAAGTTAAATTGTCATGAAAAAAATCCATTATATTCCTTTTTTATTAATCTTTTTATTAACAGGATGCTGGGACCAGCACTCACTAAAAGACTCAGCACTAGTACTGGGCGTCGGATTTGACCAACTTCCAAAAGGGAAGGTTAAGGGAACAGTAAGCATCAGAACTAGCATTTCGAAAGGTGACCAAACTGAAAATATCAATTATATGGTCAGTGAAAAGGGGGTATCTGTAAGAGATATACGTAACAATATTGATTATCAAATACCTGGTAATTTTTCATCTAATAAACTACTAGTTATGCTTCTAGGAGAAGATCTTGCAAAAAATAATTTATATCCTTATTTTGATAATTATTTCCGATTTATTAGAAGTACTTTAACTTCAAGAGTTGCAATTGTAAAAGGAAAGGCATCTAGCATCATTGAAATGAAAACATATAAAGATATTTTTATTAGTGAATCACTTTCAGAAATGCTTGAAGCTGCTGAACATATTTCTGTTATCCCAAAAGAGACACAAGAAACTGTTTATAAAAAAATGGATGATCCAGGTGCTGATTTAGTCCTACCTTATTTAGAAAAAACAGAAGACGAAACAATTAAAATTAAAGGTGTGGCACTTTTTGAAAATAATCGATTTACTGGTAAAGTACTAAATAATAAACAGTCAAAATTATTATTATTACTGAAAGACAAAAAAAGTAATTCGATGAGCTTAACGGAACCATTAGGAAAAAATAATGAGTTTGTTTCATTTAAAGTTAAAAGTATAAAAAGAAACCTCGAAATCATCAATGGAAACCGCCCTAAAGTAAAGATTGATTTAAAATTAAAGATTGATTTAACTGAATATACTGGAACAGATTTAGCAAGTAACATCAAGAAAATGGAAATAGAAAATAAAATTGCTAAAAATATGGAAAAGGAGTTTAAAGAAGTATTTAGCATTCTTCAAGAAACAAATTGTGATGCAATAGGGATTGGCAGATATTTAATGGCTTATCATCCGGATACATGGAAGAAGATCAATTGGGAAAAGGACTATTCAAAAGTTCCCTTTGAGGTCAATACAAAAGTGATTATGTATACAAGTGGAATTATTTTATGACATTAAAACAAGTAAAGTTTAGCAATCATTTATAGACATTAAAAACCAAAAAAGCCCTTTATCGGGCTCTTTTGGTCACGCTATTGAAAAAAGAATTTGTCAATTAAACTTTGATAAGTAAGTTGTGCCTCAGTGATTTCCACTACAGGTTGCTAGCTTTCCATGGGGCGAGATTCTTTAGCCTCCTCGGCGTGCGCCTGTGGGGTCTCAGCCTTCCCGCATCTCCCATAGGAGCCTGGCAACCTTTCGTTCCAATCAATTTCTTTATAGATAATAATAATCTTAAAACATTAGAATACTCAATTGAACGAATGAATTACACTTATTTTTCAACACCAAATTGAAACTAGTGGTGACGACTTATACAACTTTACAAATACAGATTCTAAAAGAAAAGATATTTTTAATTTTTGGCAGTTAGTTAAAAAATTCCAACCAATACCATTGTTTTATTATTAAGATGACAAAAAATAATAAATATACTATTTTTTTCATGAAATTCAATTAATGTTCGTATTGACTACAATATATTTCAACACTCTGACCAAAAAAGCCCTTTATCGGGCTTTTTTGGTTTTGCTTGCTTCCATTGACTTCATTTCATCTTCTTGAAAGAAATCAAATATTTTCTACAAATCAATCCTTCTACATTTACATAGAATGATCGTATTTTTTCTAAGCTAGTCTTTTTTCCATTTCTTCATATTGTTCTTCTATTTTTCGATTGTTATTTGTAGTTATCAAACTAACTACGATAACAGCTACTAAGCTAAAGAAGAAGCCTGGTACCATTTCGTATAAATTAATCGTTTGTTTAATAACATCTACACTAATCCAAATAATAACCGTTAATGCTCCTACAACCATACCTGCAAGTGCTCCCCAACGAGTCATTCGTTTCCAGAATAAACTTAGTAATATTGCTGGTCCAAATGCAGCCCCAAAGCCTGCCCAAGCATTACCTACAAGGTTTAGAATCGTATCATTTGGTTGTAATGACAATAGAAGCGATACAATTGCAACGATTAAAACAGATAAACGTCCAACACGTACAAGCTCTTTTTCCGTAATGTCTTTTTTACCAAAAATTCGATATAAATCTTCCGTTAATGCACTTGATGTTACTAAAAGCTGTGAAGAAATCGTACTCATAATTGCTGCCAAAATAGCAGATAACAAGAAACCTGTAATTAAAGGATGAAATAAAGTATTCGCGAAAAAGATAAAGATTGTTTCCGGATCTTTTAACGTTAAATTGTTAACAGATATATAAGCGATTCCTACAAGTCCTGTAAGTGCCGCACCTACGATTGTAAAAAGCATCCAACTCATACCAATTCGTCGAGCTGGTTTTAATTCTTTTACAGTTGAAATTGCCATAAAACGTACAATAATATGTGGTTGTCCAAAATATCCTAAACCCCAAGCAAGTAATGAAACAATTCCAACAACTGAAGTTCCAGTGAAGATATTTAATAATTTCGGATCAATATGTTGTATCTCATCAAACACTGGCTTTACACCACCAATATTTGTAAATGCCACCAAAGGAACCATTATAAGCGCGATAAACATAATTAAGCCTTGTACAAAATCTGTTAAACTAACAGCCAAGAATCCACCGAATAATGTATAAGCTATTACAACACCTGCTGTAACAAATAGCCCAATTTTATAATCGATGCCGAAAGCGGATTCAAATAATGTACCTCCAGATACAAGTCCAGCTGAGCAATACAATGTGAAGAAAATAATAATAACAATTGCTGATGCGATTCTCAATATTCTACTTGTATCTTGGAACCTTTTTTCAAAGTAATTTGGGATTGTAATTGAATTGTCTGCAACCTCTGTAAAAACTCTTAATCTAGGAGCTAAAAGTAAATAGTTTAAATATGCCCCAACCGTAAGACCAATAGCAATCCATACAGAAGAAATCCCAGTCGCATACATTGCTCCAGGTAATCCCATCAACATCCACCCACTCATATCAGCTGCCCCAGCTGAAAGTGCAGTAACTGCTGGTCCAAGTCCACGGTCACCTAGCATATACTCGGAAAGACTATTAGTTGATTTTTTATAAGCGTATACCCCAATAGCTAACATAAAAATAAAGTAAATAGAAATCGATATAAGTACTTGCGTATCCATGACATTCCTCCGTTTTACAATGATGTAGAAAAACTATTAATGGATAACATTCCCATTAAGAGAATAAACCCAAAATTACGTAGACACGATTTCTCACTTCTACATAAAGTTATTTTATTATAATAACCTGAAAATTACAATTTTTCCACAAAAGTAATACTATTAAAAAAATTCAAACTATTATAATGCGATTTAAAAGCACCAGTCTACATTAGCATTCTAGTTGAAATAATATATCTAATTCAAAAAAAATTGAAATCAGTATAAAAAAGACAAACTAATAAAAGTTTGCCTTTTTAACTAAAACAGTTATAAAAATTCATAGAGTTATATTAGAAATTTAACATATAAATAGAGGTTAGATAAGAGAAGTGAGAATAATGTAATCGGAAGTCCAATCTTCAAGAAATCCCAATATCCAAACTTATGCCCTTCTCTTGATGCTATTCCCGCTGCTACAACATTCGCAGAAGCTCCGATCAATGTTCCATTTCCGCCAAGACAGGCACCTAATGCAAGAGACCACCATAACACTTCAACTTGTGGAGCATCCGGTGAAAGCCCCATTCCTACAGTTAAATCTTGAATCAAAGGTATCATAGTTGCAACAAAAGGTATATTATCGATTACAGCTGAAGCAATTCCTGAAACCCATAATATTAAAGGTGCCGCTATCTGAATATTACCGTCTGTTAATTCTAATACTTTTTTAGCTAATGTACCGATTAAACCAATATCTACTAGCCCACCTACAAGTACAAATAAACCTGCAAAGAAAAAAATAGTGACCCATTCTATATTCGCAAATATCTCCTCTAGATCACGTTCTTTCACACCAATAATCATTAATATTGTTGCGCCTAACATAGCGACAAGAGCTGCATCCAAATGTAAAATTGAGTGAAGAATGAATCCTAATAAAGTAATTCCTAGAACAACGAGTGATTTTATTAATAGAGTCTTATCTTTTATATAGTCTTTTTCATTGATTGACATCAATTTTTTAATTTGCTCTGATGTTGTTACTAGCCTTTTTCGATAAATAAAATAAATAATGATTGTTGTAGCTATAACAATTATTGCAATAATAGGTGCTAAATTCATTAAAAAAGAATTAAACGTTAAATGTTTATTAGCTGAGCCGATCATAATATTAGGTGGATCACCGATCAATGTCGCTGTCCCTCCAATATTGGAATAAATCACTTCAAGAATTAAAAATGGTCTTGGATCAACTTTTAAAATCTTTGTTATCGATAATGTAATTGGAACAATTAACAAGATCGTTGTTACATTATCAAGAAACGCTGAACAAATTGCTGTTAATAATGATAATGAAATTAGTATTTGTATTGGTTTACCTTTTGAGAATTTAGCAGTCTTTATAGCTATATATTCAAATAATCCAGACTTACTTGTTATATAAACTATGATCATCATGCCAATTAAAAGCATAATCGTTTCCCATTCAATATGAGTCGTTAATGCCGAATGCATATCAACAGCGCCAATACCAACTATGATCCCTGCCCCTAATAATGCAATTAACGCTCTATTCATTTTTTCAGTAATAATAAAAGCATATGCAAGTAAAAAGACTACAATGGTTGCATAATATCTCCAATTATATCCATGTTCTAAAAATTCCATATCTTTCTCCCCCAAAACTTAATAATCTTTTGGCAACTCCAAATCAAAACAAAAAAGCCTGTCCCCAAGGCATAGTAATCCCTTAGTGACAGACTCCTCCATAAAAAACATTAATATATCGTCTATTATATCATCTAATATTATAAATAACTTTTCCATTTTTTGCAAAAATATTGAATTTCGTTTGACACAAAATTGTCATAAATTTTTGAACAATTTTTGAATAAGATCGTTTTCAGATATTTCTTTTCGGGAAATTATTTATAATGTTGTTAATAATGATTGGAGGTTAGCAATTCATGAATATTACAACTATAATTGAGTTAGAAAACCATGAAGTTGAAGATCTTGCTAATGCCAAGATGGTTTTTTCACAAGAACATCTTCATAATAATATTATCGAAACCTGTGTGGAATGTTTTAAGAAAGAAGGCTCAAACAAAATCCTAAAAATAGAAGATACTATGCAAAAAGTATTTGAAAACATAAAGCAAAAAGGAATCATCCCTAAACAAGTAGTAGATTTTTCTTTTATAATGCCTTCCTGTGAACGAGTAATACATAAAAATGATAATAAAAATGATGTACCTCAAAAAGTGATAATTTCATTTATGTCCTAAAGAAGCTCTCTGAGCTTCTTTTTTTTTCATAAAAAAAGGAAGCAATATAATTGCCTCTTATCTAAAGTAAGTCATTTTATTGGTTTGATTAGTGGAATAGGTGGCATCCTTATAGGAATAACTAATTTTAACACTTTAATAGTTCATTCATCTGGAGTCCTTCCAAAACAATTGTTTATTCATTGCCATGATTATTTCTTCTTTCCGCAGCCATCGCATCTGCCTTTGTAATATGAACAGTTCCAAAAGGATGGTTAGGAGGTGCATATATTGAGTACAATTTTAGTGGAATATTACTTGTATTCATTACATTATGCCATGTCCCTGCGGGTACCATTATTGCAGTATCTTCATTGATATTTCTTATAAAATTTAAATTATCTTTACTCTTACCCATTTGGACAATACCTTGACCTTGTTCAACGCGCAAGAATTGATCTACATTTGGGTGCATTTCTAAACCAATATCTTCTCCAACTTTGAGACTCATTAATGTTACCTGCAAATGAGTTCCAGTCCATAAAGCAGTTCGGTACGTACTGTTTTGTTTAGTAGCCCCATTTATATTAACTACAAACGGTTCTGCTCCATAATCTTTTAACAAAACTCTGACATCATTATTAGAAGCGTGAAAAGAACCAAATCTATTTGCATATTCTACTTCAACAGGGTAAGTCCAGTAATAAGACTGTCTGCCATAGTTATTCATTGGTACATTATGATAATAAGGATAATGATATTGATATGGGTACAAATTTGGAACATAATACATTTTTCTCAATCCCTTCCCAGCATATAAAATTATCCTATGTGCAATGTTAAGTAAATGTACTTAAATTAAAGTTTAAAGAATTTAAGTATATTTATTTAATAAATTTCATTTCAATGTTACAAATTATCCCTATATAGAAAAATACAATTAAATTAATTGATCTAAAGGGGCTAACTGCTTATGCCGCAACATTACGAGATTATTATGAGGACAATGCTAGCATTTTTGATTTTGTTCATTGGTGCCAAACTTTTAGGAAAACAAATTATTGCTGAAATGAATACCTTTGATTTTATAGGTGCTATTTCTATTGGAGGTATTATTGCCAACTTAGCATTTAATTTAAATATAAAAATTCATCATTCAGTTATCGCTTTTGTAATTTTAGTATCTATCATTATAATTGTTAGCTATATTTCCATGAAAAGTCGAATTGGAAGAAATTTATTTGCTGGAAATCCAACAGTAATTGTTGAAAATGGAAAGATTTTGGAAGCCAACATGAGAAAAATGCGTTATTCTCTAGACTATTTAAATCAACAATTAAGAGAAAAAAATATTTTCAACATAGAAGAAGTTCTTTATGTTGTAGTTGAAACAAACGGTAAGGTATCTGTTTTGCAAAAACCTCAATATCGCAGTGTAACAAAACAAGATTTAAATATACCAACAACACCAGAAAGTAAACTCCCTATTGAGCTGATTATGGATGGGGAAATTATGACAGAAAATCTAAGACAAAACAATCAGTCGGAGTTATGGTTACAACGTGAACTTAAAAAGCGCAAACTAAAAATCAAGGATGTAGTGTATGCTGTGCTTGCCGCAAATGGGAATATTTACATTGATACTTATAAAGATAATATTACTTCTCCAATGGACCAAGAATAAGCTATATTTAATTAATTATTAATATAAAAAACTATAACAAAAATAAGAAACGTCCATAAGCTCATTTATCTTAACTATCCTCATCTACATATTGAAACATGGTAATGATTGTTGGAACTTAAATTATAAAAAAAAGAAAAGTAGCGCATTTCAATATTGAATTGTACTACTTTGTTTGCTATAAATTTTTATTCTTAATTTCTACGCTTTTGTATTATGCGAATGTAGCGTGAAGCATAAATAAGATAAGAAAACAGATAGCCATTTTCAAATGCCATTTATTATCTTTCTTTTTATATCGTTTTAATCCCATAAACATTAAAATGAACAAAATGATAATAGAAATTAAACCAGAAAAGTAAGTGAAATTTAGTTCAAATCCTTTTAATATTGCTAAATAGCCATGTAATAAAACAATACCAGTCGAAATTAATGCGATTGGTACGTGCCATTGTCTTAGAATTTTTCCAATAAATTGCAAAATAGTTTTTAATTTAATTTGTCCAAATGCAATGTCCTTAGTATATTTTAGTTTAATTAAATAAAACACAGGAAAAATAGATAATACAATAAAGAACCCAATTCTTGCAATTGATCCAATTTCCTTAAATAAATCCTTATAGGTATGCATATTTGTAGTTTGCCAATGTTGATAATGCATTGAAATATATAGAATACCTAATAAAAATAGACCTCCACCAATAAAAAGTGTTAACACGATTCTTTTTCTTTCGATTGGATTTGATATATAGGATTTTAAAAAAGTTTGATTTTTGATCATTTCAAAATTATTTTTTTCCAATCTAAAATCTCCTTTAAAAGTATTACTTCCATATTATTTTAAAATTTTTAGTGAAGCTGATGTGAATTTTAGTATTAATCCTCCTCCATCCAAAAACATCTATCTAAAATATAAATCAGTTTTATGAAAATACCATGAAAATTTCATTAAAAATAATAGGTCTAATAAGTTTTCCCGAATATATTTAAATAAATTACTACTTGATACTCTCTATTGTAAATTTTAATAAACTTACCATTTTCAAGAATCATATTTTACTTAATAATTTATTTGTTTAGGCTATTAAAATCTAATTATATTTAGAATTCCTTCTTCATCTATACCGCCATTATGTTGAATTAGACTACTTTCTAGCTAATGATTATTTCTAACCATTTACAACAAAAAACCAGAAAAACCCTCTTCCGGGCTTTTCTGGTTTCACTTACTATTCAACTCACACTTCATTAAAGCCAATTATCAAGCGATTATTTCGCTGCTTTCTCATGCTCCTGTTTAAAGAAGCTCTTCATTGAATGGAATACATCTGATTTTTGTTTAAGGATATAATAGCGGAATTTTTCATCATTAATATTTTTATATGCGGACATTAGAGTAGAGTGACGGTTGTATTGGTTCACTTCTCCATATCCGAACATATTGCTCACTTTCATTAATTCTTGAACTAATTTTACGCAGCGAGCATTATCAGATGTTAAATTATCCCCATCAGAGAAGTGGAATGGATAGATATTATATCTTTCAGGAGAATATTTGAATTCAATTACTTCTAAAGCTTTGCGATATGCTGATGAACAGATCGTTCCTCCGCTTTCTCCTTTTGTGAAGAATTCTTCTTCTGTAACTACTTTTGCTTCCGTATGATGTGCAATAAATTCGATATCAACTGATTCATATTTAGTTCTTAAAAATCTAGTCATCCAAAAGAAGAAGCTTCTTGCCATATACTTTTCCCATAAGCCCATACTTCCGCTTGTATCCATCATTGCAAGTACGACGGCTTTTGACTCCGGTTTTCTTATTTCATTCCATGTACGGAATTTTAAGTCTTCTGGAGATATTGGATAAAATGATGGCGTACCACTCATAGCGTTGCGTTTAAACGCTGACATCATCGTACGTTTTTTATCAATGTTACCCATTAACCCAGTTTTTCTAATGTCATTAAATTCGATGTTTTCTACAGTATTTAAATCTTGTTCTTTTCGTTTTAAATCAGGTAATTCTAACTGACTAAAAAGAGCTTCCTCTAATTCCATTAGTGAAACCTCTGCCTCATAATAATCTTCACCTGATTCTTTACCTGCTCCTTGCCCTTTACCAGCACCTTTTTGCGGCTGGCCACCTTGTGAACCATCTCTTGCCACTACATCGCCAACTTTACTGTCTCCAGTACCCTGACCAACGTGTTTATTTTTATCGTAGTTGTATCTAATCTTATACTCATCTAGTGACCGAATTGGGATTTTTACTACATCGCGCCCGTTTGACATGATGATGCTTTCTTCTGTGATCAAATCTGCTAAATTCTTTTTAATCGCCTCTTGTACCTTCTCTTGGTGGCGCTGTTGGTCGTCGTGTCCTTTACGATGGAGGGTCCAGTCTTCCTGTGAAATGGTAAAATTATGCTTTTGTTCGATATTTTCATTACTCATTTTCTTTCCCTCCCTTACCTATTATGATTTATTGTAAAAATTAAAAAAATCGTCACACAGTAATACCAGTTAGCATAAACTAATTCGGTAGGTGATTTTCTACCCTTTTTTATGGATTACTCTATCATATGCAGAAGGACACAATAATTGACAATGTTTCTTCTAAATTTTACACCCATTTTTTCAGAAAATTGGACGAGTCCTTAAAAATAAATATATTTATATAAAAATTCAAATAAACTTTTGCCTTTAACTATATGTAAAAATACTAAAAAAAGAACGAAAAATAAGTGGAAACTAGTAAATAGTCTCCACTTATTTTTAATTATGGTAAATTATGACCCATTCCAGCTACGTAAATTCGTAGCCATTGTTCCGCTGACATTCTTAACTTGGTAGACTCAACTGCTGTTTTAACGCGCTCAATTTTACCAGACCCTACGATTGGCATCATTTTAGCAGGATGAGCTAATAACCATGCGTACATTACTTCGTCGATTGAATTTGCACCAATTTCACTAGAAATCTCCTCTAGCATTGCTCGAACTCGTGCCGCTGTTTCAGACTGACTAGTAAAAATTTGTCCGCCTGCTAATGGGGACCAGATCATTGGAGCAATATCTTTTTCTAGTAATAAATCTATTGTTCCTTTTTCAAAATGTTCTAATTGCATTGGTGAAACTTCAATTTGATTTGTTACTAAAGGCATATTTAGATAAGCTTGTAATGCATTAAATTGAGACGGTAAAAAGTTTGATACTCCAAAGTGGCGTACTTTCCCTTCCGAATGAAGTTGATTAAACGCCTCTGCGATTTCCTTTGGATTCATAAAAGGATTCGGTCTATGTATTAAAAGTATATCGATATAATCTGTTTGTAGATTTTCCAAAGAACTATTAACACTCATTAGAATATGCTCTTTACTAGTATCATAATGATTCATTTTAAGTTCAGGAAACTTTGATGATTTTAACTTTATTCCACATTTTGTAACGATTTGGATTTTTTCACGAAGCTCTGGTTTTAACGCTAAAGCTCTTCCAAAAATTTCTTCACAAGTATAACCACCGTAAATATCGGCATGATCAAATGTTGTAATGCCTAAATCAATACATTCTTCTATAAAATTGACTAATTGTTCTGTTGTCATTTTCCATTCGGCTAAACGCCATAATCCGTGGATTATTTGTGAAAAATCAAGGTTTTCAGCAATTTGAATTCTTTTCATCTACACGACCTCGCCCTTCTTTTTAATCATTATCATCATTATAGGATAAACATTATTAATTGCAAAAGAAAACGGCTATCTAATCGATAGCCGCTTAAACTATTTATCGGTTAAGTAAAGAGCCTACGTAGCGTAATAATTCATTTGCTGATGTTGAGTTATAACCATATTCATCAACTAATCTGCTGACCACGTCATTGATTTTCTTTAGTTGACGCTCGTCAGGAGTTTTTGTGGACGTCGTAATCTTCACAACATCCTTCAAATCCGAAAAAAGTTTCTTTTGGATAGCTTCTTTTAATCTTTCATGTGAATTGTAATCAAAACGTTTGCCTTTTCTTGCATATGCTGAGATTCTAATTAATATCTCTTCACGGAAAGCTTTCTTCGCATTCTCAGAAATACCAATTTGTTCTTCTATCGAACGCATCAATTTCTCATCTGGATTCATCTCTTCACCTGTTAAAGGATCGCGAAGCTTATTCTTATTGCAATATGCTTCTACATTATCAAGATAATTATCCATCAGTGTTTTTGCAGACTCTTCATATGAATAAACAAAAGCTTTTTGTACTTCTTGTTTTGCAATATCATCGTATTCTTTTCTAGCGATCGAGATAAAATTCATATAACGCTCACGATCTTCATTAGAAATAGATGGATGTTGATCTAAACCATCTTTTAATGAGCGTAATACATCCAAAGCATTAATTGAAGGAATTTCTTTTCGAATAATTGTAGATGAAATACGGTTAATGACATAACGTGGATCGATACCATGCATACCTTCATCTAAATATTCTTTTTTCAGCTCCTCTAAATCAACAGTGTTATAGCCCTCTACCATTTCACCGTCATATAGACGCATCTTCTTAACTAAATCAATATCACCTCGTTTTGGTTCTTTTAAACGAGTAAGAATTGTAAACATAGCTGCAACACGTAAAGTATGTGGAGCAATATGAACATTTGAAACATCACTCTCGGAGATCATTTTTTGATAGATTCTCTCTTCTTCACTAACTCTTAAGTTATATGGAATTGGCATTACGATAATCCGAGAATGAAGTGCTTCATTCTTCTTATTATTAATAAAGGATCTGTATTCTGTTTCATTCGTATGAGCAATGATTAATTCATCCGCTGAAATCAATGCAAAACGCCCTGCCTTAAAGTTTCCTTCCTGTGTCAGGGATAATAAGTGCCATAAAAACTTTTCATCACATTTTAACATCTCTTGGAATTCCATCATTCCGCGATTTGCTTTATTCAACTCTCCATCAAACCGGTAGGCACGTGGGTCTGATTCTGATCCAAATTGAGCAATTGTTGAAAAATCAATACTTCCTGTTAAATCAGCAATATCTTGAGATTTTGGATCAGACGGGCTAAAAGTACCAATACCAACTCGACGATCCTCTGATAAAAATATTCTTTCTACTATAACATCTTCTATTCTTCCGCCAAACTCTTGTTCAAGTCTCATTAAATTTAAAGGTGAAAGATTTCCTTCAATTCGAACTCCATATTCTTTGAAAAAATCATCTCTTAAATGGTTAGGAATTAAATGCAATGGATCTTCATGCATTGGGCATCCTTTAATAGCATAAATTGCACCTTGATCAGTTCTTGAATAATTTTCTAAGCCTCTCTTTAACATTGTTACTAAAGTAGATTTACCACCACTTACAGGACCCATTAACAATAAAATACGTTTTTTTACATCTAATCTCTTGGCAGCAGGATGGAAATATTCTTCCACGAGTCTCTCTAATGCTTCTTCTAATCCATATAGGTTGTTATTAAAGAAACTGTAGGTTCTTTTGCCATTCACTTCTTCAATACCTGCGTCTTTAATCATATTATAAATCCTAGAATGTGCAGTTTGTGCAACCCATGGCTCCTCTTTTAACATTTCAAGATACTCAGCAAAAGTGCCTTCCCATTTCAATCTTTGTTCCATGTCCCGATGCTGCTCAAGTTTCTTTAAAATATCCATGGACAAGTACCTCCTTCTTCTCATCTGTAAGAGAGATTATTAAAGGATATGCAAGGATGTCCGTACTCATGCTATATCTTTGAGTAGGAAAATATATTTTATCGAAATCCGATTCTCATAATTTTACTTTCATATTTCTATGATTTTTTTGTATAATAAGGTTTAGGGTGTTGGGAATTTTTCAATTGGGAGGATACATACTGATGAGACTAGCATTAATTTTATTAGTAACAGCATCATTCTTAGCAGCAATTTTCACAGGCGGCTATAATGACAAACCTGGACTGAAAAACAGATAATATTACGCAAAAGATGCTTCTAGTCACGGATTCTTTGAGACCGTTTTAATGGAAGCATCTTTTTATTTGTGCTATTTGATAAACTCTTAGATTAAACAAAAAAATCACCATTTCTGGTGACTCAGTGTGTAGACAAAGTACTAAAAAGTTGAAATTCAGACTGATTGCAAGCGTTTGTCTTTCGAGGCGCGAAGCCTGGTGAGGAGCGGAGTTACCCTAAACGGTAATGAGCACCGCAGACAGGCGAAGCAACGAAGAAAGCGAGCGTTTGTCAACAGTCTGAATCACCATTTCTGGTGATTTATTTAGAATAATCCTTTACTTTTAATAACTCACGGAAATCTTGCTGACGTAAAGCTTCGTAAATTAAAATTGCAGCTGTATTTGATAAATTTAGAGACCTAATATGATCTGTCATTGGTATACGTAAACAAGTTTCCATGTTTTTGGCTATTAACTCTTTCGGAAGTCCTGTTGTTTCTCTACCAAATACAAAGAAAATCTCTTCATCTAAATTTGAATAGTCAAAGTTTGAATATGTTTTTTCTCCAAATTTAGTAATAAAATAAAATTTCCCGTCCTTATACTTATCAAATAAATCGTCCAAAGAATCATGATAATGTATGTCTACATGCTCCCAATAATCAAGACCAGCTCTTTTTAACATTTTATCATCAGTTGAAAAACCTAACGGACGGATTAAATGCAAACTTGTATCTGTTCCTGCACAAGTACGTGCAATATTTCCTGTATTTGCTGGAATTTGTGGTTGATATAATACAACGTGTATTCCCATCTTTTTCACCTCTATATTGTTTCAATGCTTTATATTATACCAAATTCGTCATTCGTAAGGTATTATTCCATTTGAGGGTTAGAAAAGCCATCAACGAAGTGAAAAAACTTATACTTAATGTTCTCCGTAAAAGCAGAAGAATCATAATATGACCAATATCTTTTACGGCTATTTACAGTATGTGCATTCACTAACGGTTCACCATTTTCATCCTTAGCAACAACGATCGTACAATGATTCCATACTCCATCACCTTCGAAATCATATAAAATAATATCCCCCAATGATAGATCTTTTGGAGAAGGCACCTCTTGTGCTATAATTCCAGTTTTAGACGTAGGTAAAAATCTTCTTAATGCGTGAGCAACTCTCCAACTATAACTACTATTAGAATGATTTTTATACCACCACCCTGTCCCGGGTTTTGGCATTCCAACCATTCGAACGCCTCCAGCCCTCAAACATTGAGATATAAAATTTGTACAATCATTTGCATACAATGGATATTCTTTATTATGACCATCCCACCAGGTTTCAGCATATTTAACAGCATTAAATCGGTTATATCTGTTATTTCGTTCTAATATTTCACTTTCATCTAAATCGTCTTCTTCTAGTTCAAAATTCTCAACTTGATTATCAATTGGGAATGCAATGTCATATAAGATTTCATCTTTTTTAATCGCGATCTGTCTCTCATGTTGATCCTCTTCAAAATATAAATCTTTTTGCTTTAAAAAATATCGCGTATGGAATGTATAATTTATATACGTTACATCCTTATCAGTCCAAATATTGTTTACATCAAGATTACCATATACTTTTACTAATGAAATATTACGCTTATTATATAATTCAACTTTCCGCTTGATTGCCTGGTATTCTATTTCTTGAATAGGATGACTTCGATGTCCTTCACCAAAATAAAGTTGTAATCGTTCTTTTAAATAACACTCTAAAAGTTCACGATTAAACAAGATAATCCCCCTTTTCAACATATATTCTTATTCTATACGATGTTGAAAAATAAGAGATTATACCACTCATTATCGATTACTTTGACAGAACAGCATTAATTTCATTTAATACAATCTCGTCTTGCTCTTTTTGTAAACAACTTTCAATAAATGGAGTACTGTTCTTTCCTTCAATCTCAAAAATAGCCCAAATTGCTGTACCTCGTATTACCGGTCTAGCATCTTTTTTCGCTAATTCCTTTAAATCATCTAATGCCGATTCATCTTTAAAATGTGCTAAAGCAATAATGGCATTTCGTTGAATTGGGTTCTTTCCTCTCCATGACCCAGACATTTTGCCAAACTGATTTTTAAACTCTCTGTTACTTACTTTTAATACAGAACGTAATAAAGGTTTTACTGTTTCCGGATCAGCTTCCATCTCAGTATGATGAGTAAAATTAATTCCTTTATTTTTAGGACAAACTGTCTGACATGTATCGCATCCATATATGCGATTTCCCAGCTCTTTTCGAAACTCAACAGGTATCATTTCTTTTGATTGGGTTAAAAAAGCAATACAATTTTTAGCATTTAATTGACCTGGAGAAACAATCGCACTTGTCGGACAAACATCAAGGCATTTTGTACATTCTCCACACTGCTCTTCAATAGGTGAATCAGGTTCAAAAGGTAGTGAGGTAATCATTTCGCCTAAATATACATAAGAACCGAATTCTGGCGTAATAATTGAACAATTTTTAGCACTCCATCCGATCCCCGCTCTTTCAGCCACTGCTCGATCTACTAGCTCACCAGTATCGACCATCGATTGAACCTTTGCATTCGGATAATGTAATAAAATAAAAGACTCAAGCTGAAGTAATTTCTTTTTTACAACTACATGATAATCTTCCCCCCATGAGGCCCTACAAAAGATTCCCCTTGTAGATCCCTTTTTACTTTTAGGAGGATTTTTTAATTTAGATGGATAAGCTAGAGCAATTGCAATAATTGAATTTGCTTCAGTCATTATTTTTTTCGCATCTACTCTTCGTTCAATATCCTTTGTCTCAAAACCCGATTGATAATTTAATTCTTGCTGCTTATATAATCGATTTTTTAATGTTAAAAAGGGATCAACAGTCGTAAATCCAATCTTATCTATTCCAATTTCTTTACTATATAAAATTAATTCTTTTTGAAATTCTTTCATATTCACAAGAATCACCTAACTGCCTGTTAATTATATTTCCTATTCTAGTCAGAAAATTATTTCATTATCTAATTATGACACAAAAGCCTGTAATAATAGACTTTTTAATATAAAAAAACGCAATGTATCGTTCTCAAATGAATCAATACACTGCGTTGTTATCAAGTTATAAGTGCTAAACTACTAATACAAATGAAATAAGTATTTAGTAGGTTTTAATGAACTTGTAATTAAATTTATCATAAATATGTCACATATTCAAGAATAAAATCATATTTTGTCGAAAATGTTATCATAATTTAAGAAAAAATCGAGAATTGAAATTGTTAAAAGCCATATAAAATAACAGATGAAGAGTATAAGTAGCTAACAGCAGAGGCTATTGAAAGATTTGTAGAAATTTGAATAAAGGTATAATGAATTTTCTCATAGAATTCTTCTTTATAGGATAAATTTAGGAGGAGAGTAATTATGACAAATCCTTTGGTAAAAGAAGAAAAGAATCCTTTAGTCGAAAGTTTTGAGGGTGTCTGTAGTTTGATTGAAGAAACAAACGACAGAATTGATCTTACACAAGATACACTTAAAGAACTTGATCGATACAATAATGAGAAATTAAAAGATGCAAAACAATTTACGATTAAAGTAGCTGCTGCAAGCCTATTAATAGCAACAACTGGTCTTGTAGTTACTTTAGCAAATAAAAGAAATCCAAAACAATTTGATTGGCTTAAGCAAAAACGTAAGTATGTAAAAATGTAATGTTAGGATTGCTAATATCCACATAAAGAAGGCAGCGACTATATAGATGTTCGCTGCCTTTCTTTATGTGGATGTTAATAGCTCTATATGACAATTATTTAATGCTGATGAAGAATCAATTAAAGTTCCAAGAATAATGCAGTAAAATCTGTGTTTTAGGACAAAAGAAAAAGACAGCCATTAAGCTATCTCTGATTTTTTAAATAAGCCATATAATCATCCACTTTTTCTGCATTTCCATTTCCAGCTTTTGCGCTATTGAAAACAACAATTCTTCCTTGGGTATGATTAATCTTGTTGTCTAAATCGTGCATTATTCGATGAGTATACAACAAAGCTTTCATGTCTTTTTGATCAATTGCCAATTTCATTAACTTGTTAGCTAAATCTAAATCATCGTGCAAATCGCTATTTTCATCTACATTGCTAAGTATTTTTTCAAAATATGTGAGAATAGATTCCAATTCAGATTTTTTATCTTCCCAAGCTGGAGAGTTTGGATTTTTGAATTGTTGATAATTTAACCAACCAGTTAAATTATTTAATATATCGTGTGTTCTTGCAATATCTGCTCCTTCCTTTGAAGCTGGAGGAATCTTTTCTTTGTCATATTTTATATTTGCAACATGATATTCATTTTTAAAAACAATAATTTTAACTATTTTCCAAGATAAAAATGAAACAGCAATCAAACCTACAAACAACAAACCAATTTTCAAATATTTATTTATTGCAACTCACTCCTTTTGTCTACATACTCATAATAATTTTAACATTAATATTGTAAAGAGTTGGTTTGAAAATTCAAAAAAATTCCTTGTAGAACGATTTACTATCTACTGGTAAATTCCTTTGCGTACTAGTAAATCATCGCAACGCATGACTTCTTTTACTAGCTAGCAATCTCGTGTTAATGCACGTTGTTTACAATCCGCTTTCTTGCATAGGATCAATATAAAATGTTTAATATCAATTTCTGTCATTGTCACTAAAGGTTTCTTATCAGCTGACAACATTATTTGGAGATATTTTGCCATGTGCAAGAAAAACAAAAAAAGCTTTGCACAATTAGTGCAAAGCTTTTTTTGTTAGCATTTATATAGCGGTGACAGGACTTGAACCTGCACATCCGTGAAGATACCTGATTTTGAGTCAGGCGTGTCTGCCATTCCACCACACCGCCAAAGTTATACAATAATTATAATATATGAAAGACAAATTGTCCAATCAAATCTGAAATTAAAAACCTCTTACAAAGTAAGAGGTTTTTTTGATGCCGAGGGCCGGACTCGAACCGGCACGGTTGTCACCAACCGCAGGATTTTAAGTCCTGTGTGTCTGCCAATTCCACCACCCCGGCGTGGGGTAAAATCTAAAAGGCGGTAACCGGATTTGAACCGATGATAAAGGTTTTGCAGACCTCTGCCTTACCACTTGGCTATACCGCCGTAATTTGGAGCGGAAGACGGGGCTCGAACCCGCGACCCCAACCTTGGCAAGGTTGTATTCTACCACTGAACTACTTCCGCATAAATGGCTGGGCTACCTGGATTCGAACCAGGGCATGACGGAATCAAAATCCGTTGCCTTACCGCTTGGCTATAGCCCATTAATTAAGAACTTTATATACTATATTCAATTTATTATAAATTATATTACTCACTTGAGCAATCGTTATAAATTATATGGGGCGACCGATGGGAATCGAACCCACGAGTGTCGGAACCACAATCCGATGCGTTAACCACTTCGCCACGATCGCCATTATTTTATTTAATTGGCAGGGGCAGTAGGAATCGAACCCACACCAAAGGTTTTGGAGACCTCTATTCTACCGTTAAACTATGCCCCTATAAATGGTGGAGGGGGACGGATTCGAACCGCCGAACCCACAGGGAGCGGATTTACAGTCCGCCGCGTTTAGCCACTTCGCTACCCCTCCGGTTAAAGAGTGCCGACTAGAGGACTTGAACCCCCAACCTACTGATTACAAGTCAGTTGCTCTACCAATTGAGCTAAGTCGGCGTATTAATTTATTTATTGCCATATTTAGTTCGTTTCTTAGTCGTCCTTGTCTCAGTAAGAATTTCAAGATGTTGCTCGACAAGTACGCTGAGGTCTTGCTACGAAGTTTATTCGTTCGTGCTCTACCAATTGAGCTAAGTCGGCGTATTAAAATTTATTTGTTGCCATATTTTTCAAGATGGTGGCTCGGGACGGAATCGAACCGCCGACACGAGGATTTTCAGTCCTCTGCTCTACCGACTGAGCTACCGAGCCATCTTAAATGGCGGTCCCGACCGGGATCGAACCGGCGATCTCCTGCGTGACAGGCAGGCATGTTAACCGCTACACCACGGGACCATTTGGTTGCGGGGACAGGATTTGAACCTGCGACCTTCGGGTTATGAGCCCGACGAGCTACCAGACTGCTCCACCCCGCGATAATGTGGATACTATTTTTTATAGTTCCATGAAAGTTATTTTGTTAAGACCATCCCAATCTCAGGATGATTTTGCAAGTAGCAGCTCGATTGGTATGCTGAAGTAATTTCTTCGAAGCATATTCGTTCGTGCTCCACCCCGCGATAATGTGGATACTATTTAATATAGTTCCATGAAAGTTATTTTGTTAATTAAATGGTGGAGGATGACGGGCTCGAACCGCCGACCCCCTGCTTGTAAGGCAGGTGCTCTCCCAGCTGAGCTAATCCTCCGTAATAAAATGGTGACCCGTACGGGACTCGAACCCGTGTTACCGCCGTGAAAGGGCGGTGTCTTAACCGCTTGACCAACGGGCCAGTACAATAGTGCTGTAAATATGTGGCGGAGAGCAAGGGATTTGAACCCTTGAGACAGGGTTACCCGCCTACACGATTTCCAATCGTGCTCCTTCGGCCACTCGGACAGCTCTCCAAAATGGCTCCGCAGGTAGGATTCGAACCTACGACCACTCGGTTAACAGCCGAGTGCTCTACCACTGAGCTACTGCGGAATAATGATAAACCAAGCGACGTTCTACTCTCACAGGGGGAAACCCCCAACTACCATCGACGCTGAAGAGCTTAACTGCCGTGTTCGGTATGGGAACGGGTGTGACCTCTTCGCTATCATCACTTGATTCAATTTCTTAAGGACAATAACTATTATATCAAATTTCACTTAAAAGTCAATGACTTTTTTGAAGTTTTTTATAATGTTTTTTGCACCTTCAAAACTAGATAATGTCATCATCAAACTTGTTAGTTAAGTCCTCGACCGATTAGTATCAGTCAGCTCCACGTGTCACCACGCTTCCACCTCTGACCTATCAACCTGATCGTCTCTCAGGGGTCTTACTAGCTTAACGCTATGGGAAATCTCATCTTGAGGGGGGCTTCATGCTTAGATGCTTTCAGCACTTATCCCTTCCACACATAGCTACCCAGCCATGCTCTTGGCAGAACAACTGGTACACCAGCGGTGTGTCCATCCCGGTCCTCTCGTACTAAGGACAGCTCCTCTCAAATTTCCTGCGCCCACGACGGATAGGGACCGAACTGTCTCACGACGTTCTGAACCCAGCTCGCGTACCGCTTTAATGGGCGAACAGCCCAACCCTTGGGACCGACTACAGCCCCAGGATGCGATGAGCCGACATCGAGGTGCCAAACCTCCCCGTCGATGTGGACTCTTGGGGGAGATAAGCCTGTTATCCCCGGGGTAGCTTTTATCCGTTGAGCGATGGCCCTTCCATGCGGAACCACCGGATCACTAAGCCCGACTTTCGTCCCTGCTCGACTTGTAGGTCTCGCAGTCAAGCTCCCTTATGCCTTTACACTCTTCGAATGATTTCCAACCATTCTGAGGGAACCTTTGGGCGCCTCCGTTACTCTTTAGGAGGCGACCGCCCCAGTCAAACTGCCCACCTGACACTGTCTCCGAGCCGGATCACGGCTCTAGGTTAGAATTTCAATACAGCCAGGGTAGTATCCCACCGACGCCTCCACCGAAGCTAGCGCTCCGGCTTCTCAGGCTCCTACCTATCCTGTACAAGCTGTACCAAAATTCAATATCAAGCTGCAGTAAAGCTCCACGGGGTCTTTCCGTCCTGTCGCGGGTAACCTGCATCTTCACAGGTACTATAATTTCACCGAGTCTATGGTTGAGACAGTGCCCAAATCGTTACGCCTTTCGTGCGGGTCGGAACTTACCCGACAAGGAATTTCGCTACCTTAGGACCGTTATAGTTACGGCCGCCGTTTACTGGGGCTTCAATTCAGAGCTTCTCCCGTAAGGGATAACCCCTCCTCTTAACCTTCCAGCACCGGGCAGGCGTCAGCCCCTATACTTCGCCTTGCGGCTTCGCAGAGACCTGTGTTTTTGCTAAACAGTCGCTTGGGCCTTTTCACTGCGGCTCTCCCGGGCATACACCCAAAAGAGCACCCCTTCTCCCGAAGTTACGGGGTCATTTTGCCGAGTTCCTTAACCATAGTTCTCTCGCTCACCTTAGGATTCTCTCCTCGCCTACCTGTGTCGGTTTGCGGTACAGGCACCTATTTCCTCGCTAGAAGCTTTTCTTGGCAGCGTAGAATCAGGAACTTCGGTACTATATTTCCCTCGCCATCACAACTCAGCCTTATGATGTGCGGATTTGCCTACACATCAGCCTAATTGCTTGGACGCGCATATCCAGCAGCGCGCTTACCCTATCTTTCTGCGTCCCTCCATCGCTCAAACGGAAATGAGGTGGTACAGGAATATCAACCTGTTGTCCATCGCCTACGCCTGTCGGCCTCGGCTTAGGTCCTGACTAACCCTGGGAGGACGAGCCTTCCCCAGGAAACCTTAGGCATACGGTGGACGGGATTCTCACCCGTCTTTCGCTACTCATACCGGCATTCTCACTTCTAAGCGCTCCACCAGTCCTTACGATCTAGCTTCAACGCCCTTAGAACGCTCCCCTACCACTGATACCATATGGTATCAATCCGCAGCTTCGGTGATACGTTTAGCCCCGTTACATTTTCGGCGCAGAGTCACTCGACCAGTGAGCTATTACGCACTCTTTAAATGGTGGCTGCTTCTAAGCCAACATCCTGGTTGTCTAAGCAACTCCACATCCTTTTCCACTTAACGTATACTTTGGGACCTTAGCTGGCGGTCTGGGCTGTTTCCCTCTTGACCACGGATCTTATCACTCGTAGTCTGACTCCTATGGATAAGTCATTGGCATTCGGAGTTTGACTGAATTCGGTAACCCGTTGGGGGCCCCTAGTCCAATCAGTGCTCTACCTCCAAGACTCTAACACATAAGGCTAGCCCTAAAGCTATTTCGGGGAGAACCAGCTATCTCCGAGTTCGATTGGAATTTCTCCGCTACCCACACCTCATCCCCGCACTTTTCAACGTGCGTGGGTTCGGACCTCCATTCAGTGTTACCTGAACTTCATCCTGGACATGGGTAGATCACTCGGTTTCGGGTCTACGACCACGTACTAAATCGCCCTATTCAGACTCGCTTTCGCTGCGGCTCCGTCTCTTCAACTTAACCTTGCACGGGATCGTAACTCGCCGGTTCATTCTACAAAAGGCACGCCATCACTCGTTAACGAGCTCTGACTATTTGTAAGCACACGGTTTCAGGTTCTCTTTCACTCCCCTTCCGGGGTGCTTTTCACCTTTCCCTCACGGTACTGGTTCACTATCGGTCACTAGGTAGTATTTAGCCTTGGGAGATGGTCCTCCCAGATTCCGACGGAATTTCACGTGTTCCGCCGTACTCAGGATCCACTCAAGAGGGAACGAGGTTTCAACTACAGGGTTTTTACCTTCTTCGACGGACCTTTCCAGGTCGCTTCATTTACCCCGTTCCTTTGTAACTCCGTATAGAGTGTCCTACAACCCCAAGAGGCAAGCCTCTTGGTTTGGGCTATCTTCCTTTTCGCTCGCCGCTACTTGGGAAATCGCTATTGCTTTCTATTCCTCCAGGTACTTAGATGTTTCAGTTCCCTGGGTCTGTCCTCAGTACCCTATGTATTCAGGTAAAGATACTACTCCATTACGAGTAGTAGGTTCCCCCATTCGGAAATCTCCGGATCAAAGCTTACTTACAGCTCCCCGAAGCATATCGGTGTTAGTCCCGTCCTTCATCGACTCCTAGTGCCAAGGCATCCACCGTGCGCCCTTTCTAACTTAACTAATTTTAAAACTAATTGAATTAAACTTACGCAGTTTAATGAATGACATTATCTAGTTTTCAAGGTACAAATGTTGAGAGTGAACTCTCAAAACTAAACAAAACAATGAAGAAACATTTCATACATGAACCATCGGTTCATGATGTCTCCATAGAAAGGAGGTGATCCAGCCGCACCTTCCGATACGGCTACCTTGTTACGACTTCACCCCAATCATCTGTCCCACCTTAGGCGGCTGGCCCCTAAAAGGTTACCCCACCGACTTCGGGTGTTACAAACTCTCGTGGTGTGACGGGCGGTGTGTACAAGGCCCGGGAACGTATTCACCGCGGCATGCTGATCCGCGATTACTAGTGATTCCGGCTTCATGTAGGCGAGTTGCAGCCTACAATCCGAACTGAGAATAGTTTTATGGGATTAGCTCCACCTCGCGGTCTTGCAACCCTTTGTACTATCCATTGTAGCACGTGTGTAGCCCAGGTCATAAGGGGCATGATGATTTGACGTCATCCCCACCTTCCTCCGGTTTGTCACCGGCAGTCACCTTAGAGTGCCCAACTAAATGCTGGCAACTAAGATCAAGGGTTGCGCTCGTTGCGGGACTTAACCCAACATCTCACGACACGAGCTGACGACAACCATGCACCACCTGTCACTCTGTCCCCGAAGGGAAAGCCCTATCTCTAGGGTTGTCAGAGGATGTCAAGACCTGGTAAGGTTCTTCGCGTTGCTTCGAATTAAACCACATGCTCCACCACTTGTGCGGGCCCCCGTCAATTCCTTTGAGTTTCAGTCTTGCGACCGTACTCCCCAGGCGGAGTGCTTAATGCGTTAACTTCAGCACTAAAGGGCGGAAACCCTCTAACACTTAGCACTCATCGTTTACGGCGTGGACTACCAGGGTATCTAATCCTGTTTGCTCCCCACGCTTTCGCGCCTCAGCGTCAGTTACAGACCAGAAAGTCGCCTTCGCCACTGGTGTTCCTCCAAATCTCTACGCATTTCACCGCTACACTTGGAATTCCACTTTCCTCTTCTGCACTCAAGTTTCCCAGTTTCCAATGACCCTCCCCGGTTGAGCCGGGGGCTTTCACATCAGACTTAAGAAACCGCCTGCGCGCGCTTTACGCCCAATAATTCCGGACAACGCTTGCCACCTACGTATTACCGCGGCTGCTGGCACGTAGTTAGCCGTGGCTTTCTGGTTAGGTACCGTCAAGGTGCCAGCTTATTCAACTAGCACTTGTTCTTCCCTAACAACAGAGCTTTACGACCCGAAGGCCTTCATCGCTCACGCGGCGTTGCTCCGTCAGACTTTCGTCCATTGCGGAAGATTCCCTACTGCTGCCTCCCGTAGGAGTCTGGGCCGTGTCTCAGTCCCAGTGTGGCCGATCACCCTCTCAGGTCGGCTACGCATCGTCGCCTTGGTGAGCCGTTACCTCACCAACTAGCTAATGCGCCGCGGGCCCATCTGTAAGTGATAGCTAAAAGCCATCTTTCAATTAAGGAACAGGAGTTCCTTAATGTCATCCGGTATTAGCTCCGGTTTCCCGAAGTTATCCCAGTCTTACAGGTAGGTTGCCCACGTGTTACTCACCCGTCCGCCGCTAACTAACGGGAGCAAGCTCCCATTAGTCCGCTCGACTTGCATGTATTAGGCACGCCGCCAGCGTTCGTCCTGAGCCAGGATCAAACTCTCCATAAAAGTTAAGTTTAAATCTTGTATTGCTCAAAAAACTAATAATTGACGTTTACTTCATGTTTTGTTTAGTTTTCAAAGTTCACATCGTCGCGTCATTTGCGACTTTTTCATATTAACATCTCTTTAAAAGCGAGTCAACATTTTTTTTATTTTTTTAAAACGTTATTTCGTTTTTTGTCGAACCATCTTGGCGACGTATATAAATATAACACTCGATTTAGTTTATGACAAGCCCTTTTTTCATTTTTTTTTATAAAATCTTAAAAAAATTATTTATAGTACGGAGGAAGTGTAATATGCAATGTCGAATTAGCCATAAACTACATAGAAAAGGGGTTTAGAAAATGGATCTTCAACCAGATATCCTCATAAAATTACTAGTATCAGCAATGTTAGGTTCCGTTATCGGTCTAGAAAGAGAGTTAAAAAGAAAACCTCTTGGATTAAAGACTTGCCTTGTTATTTCAATTATGAGTTGCCTATTAACAATTGTTTCGATTAGTTCAGCTTATTCATTTCGTGGAAGTGATTATTTAAATATAACAATGGATCCTTTACGATTACCGGCCCAAATAGTATCAGGAATCGGATTCGTTGGGGCTGGTGTTATTCTCCGAAGAGGTAATGATACAATAGCAGGATTAACAACGGCTGCGATGATTTGGGGCGCATCGGGTATCGGAATAATTGTTGGGGCTGGCTTTTACGTCGAGGCTCTGGCGGGAGTAGGCTTATTAATTATAAGTGTTGAATTAATTCCTTACTTAATTAACAAACTTGGCCCTAAAAGATTAAAAGAAAGAGATATAAGTTTGAAGCTAACAGTAATAGGAAGAGAAAATATAAATATAGTCATTGACCAAATAACCGCTCAAGATATTACAGTTAAGAATATAAAAATAAAAGGACTAATTAATGATGAACATTATGTCCAAATGAAATTATTAGTGTTTAATAAACGAAGAACAACTGAAATTTATTATGATATCGAACAAATAGAAAACATCCGTGGAGTTGAAATAGAAAGTATATAGTAGTGATAAGTTATTACTTATTGGTAAAAATAAGTGTTACGAAATTGTAATGGAGGTATAGACTTGAAAATATTTCGTAACCAACCTATGTATTTTAAATCCTATACACTTTTAAAAATTACTTTAATATTATTATCGTTAATAGCTATTTTCGGAACAATCATCCACTTCGCAGAGCCATTTACTTTTCCTACAGTTTGGGATGGTATGTGGTGGTCAATTGTAACTACATTTACAGTAGGTTATGGTGATTACGTGCCTCTATCTCCAGTTGGACGTTTTTTTGCCGTTATATTAATTTTACTTGGTACTGGATTTGGTTCTTATTATATGATTTCATTCGCGGCACAAACTTTTAGAAACCAAGACGCAGATTACAGAGGAATACTAACATTTACGAAAAAGAACCATATTATAATAGTAGGGTGGAATGAACGAGTTAAAAATGTTATTAAACAACTACGTGCATCTTCTAATCAAGTCTATATTGTATTAATTGATGAAACCTTAAAATTATTACCTCCCGATTTAGAAAAGGTACACTTTATAAAAGGCTCTGCATCCAGTGACTCAGTTTTAGAAAAAGCGAATATAAAATTTGCGAATACAATCTTAATTACAGCTGATCAAAATAAAAATGAGCAAGATGCAGATATGCAAACAATCTTAACAATCATCGCTACAAAAGGTCTTAACCAATCAATTAACTGTATCGCAGAAATCTTAACGAAAAATCAAGTAATTAACGCAAAAAGAGCCGGTGCCAATGAAGTAATTGAAGCAAATTTATTAACATCCTTTGTAATGTCAGGTTCGGTTATGCATAGAGGATACTCAGATGTTGTGCTTAAGTTAACAAATCAATTAGAAAACTTTACAGTAAAAATATTGGAAGTCGAACAAAAAATGGTTGGAAAATTTTATTTCAATCTTGTAGTTGAAGAATTAAACAACGATAAAATGATTATTGGAATCATTCGTGATAACCAAACAATCATCAGACCCGATAAAAATATTAAGATTACAATAGATGATTTTCTTATTTTACTGACTTAATAATTGATATCAAAAAAGAGCCAATTCAAAAGATTTGGCTCCTTTTATTTTACAAAAGTTCATCTTCAATTATCTTCAGAATTTCAAACCCTTTTATTTGATATTTTCTAGGAACTTTTGCATCTTTCTCAATTGGTTCTTGGAACTGGTTTAATGATCCAGTTAAATTTCCCTCTATCCCAACATTATCATCTAGCCCCTCATTATAAATATGAGTTAATAAAAAGGGTGTCTCAAATTGTATAACAGCCCCATCCATATCTAAAGAACCTGAAGTAACATTAAAAGGTAATCTTAAATATTGATACCCGTCATCATCTCTCATTAATAAATCAAAACTTCCATGATCATATTCCCAGTTAGCTCCAATTACAAATCCATGATTTTTTAATTTCCCCTCAATTTCATTAAGCGGAAATATTGCATTCTCTAATTTTGATTTTAAAGGATACATACTTACCTCCTCCTTTTTCAATAGTATTTTCTTATTAAGTAAAAACATGAATTATAATTTTAATTTCAATAAAAAAACCGTTGTTAAAGTAAATTTAACAACGGTCCTTTTGCCTTACTATTATTTTAAACGTTCTTCTAATTGCATTTTTAGTTCTTCAAATCCTGGTTTTCCTAATAATGCAAACATGTTTTTCTTGTATGCTTCAACACCTGGTTGATCAAAAGGATTTACTCCTAGTAAATATCCACTCATCGCACAAGCTAATTCAAAGAAGTATACTGTATAACCGAAAGTATACTCATCTAATTTAGGTAATGAAACAATTAGATTTGGTACTCCACCGTCAGCATGAGCTAATATCGTACCTTCGAAAGCTTTTTTATTAACAAAATCGACAGTTTTTCCAGCAAGATAATTTAATCCATCAGAATCATTATCCTCAAGTTCGATTGTTAATTCATGACGAGGATTTTCAACAGATAAAACTGTTTCAAATAAATCACGTCGTCCTTCTTGAACATATTGTCCAAGTGAATGTAAATCCGTTGAGAAGTTTGCTGAAGAAGGATAGATACCTTTTTGATCTTTCCCTTCACTCTCACCAAATAATTGTTTCCACCATTCTCCAAAATATTGTAATGATGGTTCGTAGTTAACAAGCATCTCTATCGTTTTACCTTTGTTATATAGAACATTTCGAACAACTGCATATTGGTACGCTTGATTATCTTCTAATTCTGAAGAGTTGTATTCTTTATACGCATCTTGTGCACCCTTCATCATTTGTTCAATATCAATACCCGCTGCAGCAATCGGTAATAAACCTACTGCAGTTAATACAGAATAACGTCCACCTACATCATCAGGAATTACAAATGTTTCATATCCCTTTTCATCTGCAACAGTTTTTAATGCCCCACGTGCTTTGTCAGTTGTAGCATAAATACGATGTTTAGCTTCTTCAACACCATATTTTTCTTCTAACAACTTTCTAAAAATACGGAATGCAATAGCTGGTTCAGTAGTTGTCCCAGATTTTGAGATAACATTAATTGAAAAATCCTTATCCTTTAAAACTTGAGCTAAATCGTGCATATATGTAGAACTAATATTATTTCCTACGAAGAAAACTTGAGGTGCTTTTCTTTCTTCTTTAGAAGCAATATTAAAAAATGAGTGTTGTAACATTTCAATGGCAGCACGTGCACCTAAATAAGATCCACCAATACCAATTACTAAAAGAACGTCTGAATCTGATTTAATTTTCTCTGCTGCTTTTTGAATTCGAGAAAATTCTTCTTTATCATAATCATTAGGTAACTCTACCCATCCTAAATAGTCGCTACCTGCTCCTGTTTTTTCATGAATTGTATGGTGAAATAATTTCACTGCATCCCTTAAATAAGATATTTCATGATCTTGAAAAAACATTTTCGCTTTTGAATAGTCAAATTTAATATGAGAAGTCATACATCAAACCTCCTTAAATAGTTATAATACCTTTACAATGTACCTAATTAAATTATTGAAAGCAAGTAAATGCAACTATATTTATGTGAAAAAATTAACAAAAAGTTAAAAGAGATTTGTTTTTAAGTACATAAACAAAAATAAATGAGGAAAGCTATGTTAGAAGGTAATAAAAAGGAGGTTAACCTATATGAGTACATTACAACGTATTGCACTTATTTTTACAATTATTGGGGCTATAAACTGGGGATTAATTGGATTTTTTCAATTTGATTTAGTTGCAGCAATTTTTGGTGGTGCAGATTCTGCTTTTGCTCGAATTATTTATGGTATCGTTGGTATTTCAGGACTTATTAACCTTGGCTTATTATTTAAACCTTCAGAAGAGCTAGGAACTCATCCTGAAACAAATGAAGTAAGATAAATTGCAGACGAAATTAGTCTCATTACTATCTATACTTTTCTAAAAATTAAAAAGGAAGGGTTAATCCCCTTCCTTTTTAATTCGTCATATTTTCTTTCTTCATCTCAACGCGAAGCCATTCATTTAATTTTTTATGCAGGGTGCTAAATCCATCTGGTTTAAGCTCTCTTAATAGTCTAGCTGCATGTTTTAAGTTCTCGTCACCATTAAATCCTTGATCGATACTTGCTCCTTTTAAAGACAAACTTATTTTTCCTGTCATTTCATCAATAGACAGTACACGTACATTTACTAATTGCCCAACAGAGATATAGTCTCGAATATCTCGAACATATCCATTAATAATTTCAGAAATATGTACTAGTCCTTGTGTTTGGTGATCAAGTGAAATAAAGGCACCATACGTTTGAATCCCTGTTACTTTACCAGTGTAAATTTTTCCAATATTGTAGTTTTGTGCCATTCAAAACACTCCTAATTTTCGTTCAATTCCACTAACTAAATTTTAGCACACACAGACCAACTTTTAAAGTTTGCTTACTTCCACTCATAAATGGCACTTCTTTAAAAATCCCTTTACTTAATTATAGTCACTTTAAAGGTTGGGCTATTTCAATTATTTTAAATAAAATCAGTCTCTATTAGAATTGACGAAAAACTTATAATTTAAAAGTATTTTAGCTTTTTGCAAATCATATGGTGACATACAGAGCATTACTTAGTTAAAGAATGTATTCCTCCCGTTTGGACATAATAATCCAAAAATCTAATAAGGAGAGTTTGGATGATGAATCATTCTAGAACAATACAGTCAACATATAAGGTTTCTGGACTTGATGTTTATTATGAACTTTACGGATACCATAATAGCAATAAGCAAGATTCAAAAGTATTTGTATTAATTCACGGTTTTTTATCATCTTGCTTCAGTTTCCGGAGACTAATCCCTTTTATCTCAAAAGATCATGTAGTTGTTGTCATTGACTTACCCCCATTTGGTAAAAGTGGAAAACATTTAAATTTTAAATATTCGTATGATAACTTTGCGAATGTCGTGATCTCTCTTGTAAATCATTTAAATCTGCAAAACATTTATTTAGTCGGACATTCTATGGGTGGTCAAATTGCTTTATATGTAACGAAAAAAGCACCGGAGCTTGTTAAAAAGGTGGTTTTATTATGTAGCTCAGGTTATTTAGGAAGGGCAAATCCACATTTGATTATTTCATCTTATTTCCCTTTTTTCTATCTATATATAAAAAGGCATTTAGCTAAACAAGGTATTATGAATTCACTAATTTCAGTTGTTCATGATCAGAAGTTAATCGATGATGAGATGATTAACGGATACAAGGAACCTTTTTTGCGAGATGAAATTTTTAGAGCATTAACAAAGATGATTCGTGATCGAGAAGGTGATTTAAGTCCAGAAGATTTACAAAATATATCTGTACCTACACTTTTAATTTGGGGTGAAAAGGATAAAGTCGTTCCATTAGAAGTAGGGGAAAGATTGCATCGCGATTTAAGGTACTCAACTTTATATACTTATCCAGAAGCAGGGCACTTAATTCCAGAAGAAATTCCTGAACATATTTATGAACGTATATCAAATTTTGTATAAGAAAAAGAGTCCACGATAATGGACTCTTTTCGCATTTATTCTAATTCAAATATCGGCAAAGTAACAATTACCTTTAAGCCGCTGCCATCTATATTCATGAATTTTATTTTACCATTGTGTTGGTCAATAATTTGCTTTACGATCGCAAGTCCTAACCCGGTTCCACCTTCATTTCTAGATCTTGCTTTATCGACCCGATAGAATCTTTCTCCTAAATGCGGAATCTCTTCAGACGGGATCCCTTTTCCTTCGTCTAATATTTCCAAAGTGACTTGTTTATCTTGAAAAAGAGTAATATAAATTGTTTTACCTGAAGGTGTATAACGGATTGCGTTATCAAGTAAATTATGGATTACTTGCTGGAAGCGATCTGGGTCAACATTTGCAATAATCGTCTCATCTAAATTCTTATGAATTTTAATATTACGTTTAATGAGGAGCTGCGAATATGTTTCGATTGTCTCTTCAATCAGCTGCGCAATTACGTTAGGTTCTTGATTAAGTGGAAATTGCTGACCATCTAATGTAGCTAAATCAAGTAAATCTCTAACTAATCTTTGCATCCGACTAGCCTCTTTTTGAATGATACCAACATATTTAAGTTGTTGTTCTTGTTTTATTACACCATCTAATATGGCTTCACTATACCCTTTAACATAACTTAATGGTGTTCTTAATTCATGAGAAACATTGGCTAAAAACTCTTTTCTATTTTCATCTTCTTTTTGCAAAGAATCAGACATTGAGTTAAACGCAGTCGCGAGTTTTCCTATTTCATCACCACTATTGTAATGGATACGTTCAGTGTAATCACCATTTGCCATTTTATAAGATATATGCTCCATTCTTGATAAAGGCTTAATCATTTGTTTTATGATTCTTCTGCCAATTAAAAGAATAACAAAAGCAAATAAAAATGTACTTACCATAAAGATCCATTTTGATTGTCGAATTAATTCAGTAACACTTCTTAATGGCAAGTGTAAATAAATAATCCCTTCAAGTTTTTCTTTTTTTACAACCGGAACTACAGCACCGATTATTTGATGCTTAAATCTTTTTTCGAACCCGGTTTTCGTAATCACTTTTCCTTTTAATAAAGTTTCACGATCATCTTCTGTAATGAAAGATTCGTGGCTAACATTATAAGGGATACATGCACTTAAATCTCTTGGATTACTAATAAATAAAACATTGGCATTTGAAACAGCATCAAATTTTGAAACAAACTCTGAAAAGTCATTAACATTATTCGTTTTATGATAATGTTTGACTAAACTTGTACCTTCTTGAATTAAAGTGGAACGAACATATGAAACATATAATTGCTTATAGGCAAACTGAAACATTAAAAAGAAAAAGATTGTTGTACAAATTACGATTAAACAAATCGTTAACCAAAGCTTTTGTAAAAACGATAATGAATAGATTAATTTCCTCATCCGTTTATCCCAAATTTATACCCTACACCCCAAACCGTAGAAATATAATCTGCATCCTGTCCTAATTTAATTCTTAATGTTTTTATATGTGTATCAACTGTTCTAGCTGTACCAAAATAATCGAAACCCCAAACCTTTTCTAAAATTTGTTCGCGACTAAAAACTTGGTCTTGATGCTTACAAAAGAAGAGAAGTAAATCATATTCTTTTAAAGTAAGTGATATAGGTTTGCTTGCGACAAAAACATTCCTAGACTTTTCATTTATTATGATTTGTCCGATCTGTAACACAGAAGCATCAGTATTTTTCGTTCTTCTTAAAACTGCATCTACTCTTGCAATTAATTCTCCAGGACTAAATGGTTTTACAATATAGTCATCCGCTCCCATTTTTAATCCATTTACTTTATCCCACTCTTCACCTTTTGCTGTTAAAAAAATCACAGGCACATTAGATGTTTCTCTTATCTTTTTACAAAGAGTCCATCCATCCATTATGGGCATCATAATATCTAAAATTAATAAATCATAGTTTGATTGACTTATTTTTGACAATGCCGACTCCCCATTGTTTGCTTCGTCCCAACTATATCCGCTATTTTCTAAATACATTCCAACCAATTGGCAAATCTCTTGTTCATCATCAACAATCAATATTTTTCTTTCAATCATGACTTAAGCCCTCTCTTATCAATAATTGAAAAGGTCCTCTTCCAACTGCAACTTCTTTTTCAATTTTCATCGTTGTCGTATTAATTTGATACAACTTATTTAAATCATAGCTTGCTGCATATGCACTATGTTTAAAGCCAATAGCCGTATATGGATTCGAACCAACTTCAATAAAATTTGTCTGATTAACAACATTCGGATTTAGTTTATAAATTTGGTTTGTACCATGGGCGATCGTAAACAATCCGTCTTCATTTTGAAAAAACGAAATAGGCATTAATGGCGTATGAAGAGACTTTTGTTGCTTACCAGTAATAGTTGAATATATTTTTACATCCTCATTTTCCTCTTCACCATTTCCGTGTCCCCCAACAAATAGTTCTGATGAATCGTTGTTTAAAATTAAACCGACCGATGTGTACGGCACTTCGATTGTTTGTTCAATTTTAAAACTACTTAAGTTAATACCAATTACTTTTCGTTCGTTAAACAAGCTAACATATAATTTATGATGAATCGTATCTTCAACCATAGAAATTGGACTTCTACCTATTTTAATTTTTTTAAGCACCTTACCGTTATGGTTAAAAAATGTAATGTTATTCTCTTCTCCATTTGTGACAGCAATCACTCGTTTACTTTTTAAGGAAATTATATTAGTAATTCCTGTACCTACATTCCAACAATCAACATGGTCCCCTGTTGATAGTTGATAAATATCTATTTTTGGATTTGTTGGATGATATACCGCAATATCATCACCGCTATGTAATAATACCGCTCCACTTACATCTCTATTTAAATTCCAATCTGTTACTTTATGTAAATCATCTAAACTTAGGAACGTTAAACTTCCTACTTTTTTATTTACTGAAATAAGGATATTTTCCGAAGTCTTAATATGTGTCAAATCATTTGACACACAACCAGTACAAAATAGGAAAAGTAAAATCGTGCTGAAAATCGAAATCTTTTTCAAAATATCCCCCCATAAAAGAGGCTATCCTTCTATTCATCAGAGATAGGATAGCCAAGGTTATTATTAATTTACAGTAAGCTCTTTTACAGTATGGTCATGTAATTCGTCTTTTTCAACATGAACCTTTACTGTATTTGTTCCCTTTTCTTTAAAGGTATACTTAACTTCATACTCACCTGGTGCGACTTCTTTTGCATCAGTATAGTCATGTTTTGCTTGCTCATCTTTCCATGTTTCAATTCTCACGTTCGCTTTTTCTAATGGTTTTTCATCATTCGTCATAAGATGAATCGTAAATAGATTTTCTTTATTTACATGAATATTTTCAGTACCCATTAAGTGAATCATTACATCTCCATGATGATCGTTTCCACTGTGAGATGCATGCTCTTTCTTTTCACCATTACTATTACTAGTTGAAGAGGTAGTTTGAACTTTAAAATCCTTTTTAGGCATTGAATGTTGATCCCTAGCAGTAACATGGGCAATTACATAATAATCTCCAGGGTTAGTAAATTTGTATGTAGCCGAATAAATGCCATCAGCACCATTTTTTGCTTCAAGCATAGCAATACTATCTTCACCATTTTTACCAATTTCAAATTGTACTTCATCTGCGTCAGAAACAGCTTTATGATTTTGACTAACTTCAGCACGTATAGTAATTTCTTTATTTAAATTAATATCTGATGTTGGCAGAAGTATATTTACATCAACTGGTTTTTCAACTACGGGTTCCTTCTTCTCATTAGAACAGCCTGTAGTTATCATAATGCTTACAATTAATAGACTTAATAATTTTTTCATATGTAATACCTCCTAAGATTCTGCTAAATTAAAACAGATCTTACATTTTAGATCAATAAAATGAATGTTTTAAACGTACCTTGTTCTGATTAGTAATTTGTAGTTAATAATTTCACAAAAATAATCTATCACAAAAATGTGATGAAAATGTGATGTAACTCCAAAAAAAAGAGACCTTCCTTAGTAAGTCCCCATTTTGAAATATTTTATTCACGTAATGATTTTTTTTCTTTCGATTCCATTAAGTCTGTTATTCGCTTTTCTTCTTTTTTCGATACTCTTTTTATTAAATAAAAAGTTAAAAATGCACCGATCATAAAAATAATTAATGAAATAACGGCAGGTATATATTCAGTTTTATCTTCAGGAAAATATAAAAACTCCATCATAGTCCCATCACCCCATTGCCAATTATACAAAGTATTCTATAATAATCAAAGTAAAATGAAGTATTGTCCAAAAGATTCTCATGATAATTAAGTTGTTTCTTGGTGATTTCCTGCGGGATGCTCGCTTTCCTTAAGGTTCATTTCCTATTTCAACAGAATAAAAAACCAACTGATTTAAAATCAATTGGTTTTTAGTATGAAGATATTCTTTTCTTTAATAAAGAAAAATCAATTAAATCTCCTAAGGTCGCTGGTGCAGGCTTTTTCATATATTGCTTATCTTTTTCTACTAATTTATAAATATGATAGGTCGTTAATGCATCGTCTAGTGCTTTGTGGTGATTTCCAGTTCCATCTTTCCCATACTCTTTCATTGCGTTCCAAAGGCCGGTTTGATTTTGGTTGCCGAAGAAGGTTTTGTACTCAAGACATAAATCTCTTACTTCCCCATGAATTGGGAATGAAATATTGGCAGCCTCGCAATTATGTTTTAGTACTCTCATATCCATATTTCCCCAAGTAATAACAGTGGTTCGATAGTTTTTTGTCGATTCATTTAATATTTCTGCAAGTTCTTTTAACTGTATTCCATGGTCAACATTCTCTTGTGAAATATTGAGAAACCTTTTGCATCTTGAGGATAACATTGGAAATTGCAGTGGTTTAACAAATGAAGAATATGTTTGATTAATCTCATCATTAATGACACTTACAAAACCAACTTCAATGATTTCCGGAAAAAATTTAATTCCTTTTGATTTTCCATCGGGCATTGTAAATTCAAAATCAATAAACAGGAACTGCTCTTTCATTTCCTCACCTCCAGAAAAATAAATTTTCTGATTTTTACTTATTGTCTTATATGATTAGCGAATATTCAAGTAAGACAAATTTCCTATTTTCAACTTTATTCCTTATTTATTAATACAACCAATTTGTGTAAAAAATAACATAAGATGCCCATCAAGTTGAAAAATCGTGTTAAAATAATATCGTTCGTTTATTTAATTCTTTAAACGAATTAAAAAATAGAAAGTATATAGAGGGCTATTATGAAAAAAATTATTGGATTTATTATTATTATAATAAGCTTTCTTGTCTTTTATTTCACATCTCAGCAAGCTATGATGGCATATGAGACCTCAAAACATATTCCCAAAAAGAAGGTAGAAGAACTGCCTGTTGTTTCTTTATCACAGAACAGTGTATTTTATGATCGTAATAATAATCCTTTTTATATTCCTGCTTCTGGTGATAATAGAATTAATTTAAAAAGCGGTGATATTCCGCAACTAGTAAAAGATATCTTTATTTCTACCGAAGATCGATATTTTTATTCACATAAGGGTATTGATTTATTTGGAGTTGCTAGGGCATTTATGGTGAATGTTTCGAATAGTGGAATAGAACAGGGAGCTAGTACAATTACACAGCAACTTGCAAGAAATTTATATTTAACTCAAGCGCGTACAGTCGAGCGCAAAATGAAAGAGATTCAAATCTCTTTACAACTTGAAAAGCAATACTCTAAAGATGAAATTTTAGAAATGTACATTAATACAATTTATTTTGCAAATCGAAACTATGGAATTGAAGCTGCAAGTAAAGCATATTTTAGCAAATCGGCAAAAGATTTGAGTATTGCTCAAACAGCCTTTGTATGTACAATTCCAAATAACCCAACTTTATATGATCCGTTGAGAAACTTTAATAATGCTAAAAAACGTCAAGAAAGAATCTTAGGTATTCTTAGAGATCAGGGAAAAATTACTGAACAACAGTATACAGCTGCTATGAAAGAAAAGATCACACTAAAGAAAGATAGTAAAACACAGGAATATCCTGATTACTATTCTTACGTCGAATCTGAACTGAAGAGTATTTTAGCTGGTAAAAAAGGAAAATTTAATACTGGTAAACTATCAGTCGCACAACAAACTGAATTGAAAAAATTAAAAACTCTTCAAGAAAGAGCATTGTATTTACAAAATCAAGGTTTAAAAGTCTATACAAGCTTAAATCCATCAGTTCAACAAGCAACAGTCAGCGCAGTGAATCGAGGTACAATCTCAACAAATACGCAGGGCGCTGCAGTTGTCGTAAAAAATGATACACATGAAATTATTGCAATTTCTGGGGGAAGAAACTATGAACCTCACAATCTAAATCGAGCATTCCAATCATATAGACAGCCAGGTTCAACTATTAAGCCAATACTAGTTTATGCGCCATATATCGAAACTTTTGGTGCTACTCCAGATACAAAAGTAAATGCAGATAACTACTGTAAAGGCACGTATTGTCCTAAAAATGATAGTAAAAAAGAATACGGAGATGTAACCCTACGTACTGCTATGCAGAATTCATATAATACAGCTGCAGTTCGATTATATGAGCAACTTACACCACGTGTAGGATATTCATACTTAGATAAGTTCGGGTTTAGAACGATTACAAATAAAGATCGTATAGAGCTTGGTCGTGCTCTTGGTGGCTTTAATGTTGGTATGTCGCCATTAGAAATGACAGATGCATACTCTACATTTGGTAACAATGGGGTATTCTATGAAAATACTGCTATTAAAAAAATTACGTTAAGAGATGGTACCGTATTATATGAGAATGAGCCAAAAGCAATTCGTGTATACAATCCATCAACGAACGAAACAATGAGAAGCATGTTAAACTCTGTCGTGAAAAATGGTACTGCTAGACATATCTATATGCCGTTAAACTATATAGGCGGTAAAACAGGTACAACTAACGATAATACGAATCTATGGTTCATGGGATTAACTTCGAATTATACAATAGGTACATGGATTGGTAATGATAAACAAAGAATTCCAATTCCAAAAAACTATTCTTACCCACCTACTCAACGCATATGGCAAAATATCGTTGTGAATGGCAAATTATATTAATCTATAAACAAAAAAGTAGCACTTTTGAAATCATCAAAAGTGCTACTTTTTTTAAAATGGCATTGAAGTTTTAAATTTAGCTAAAACTGTAAATGCCCCGTATACTACACCGCTTCCTACTAATCCCCACATGATTAATTGGATCATTATAAACCCAATGATTCCAACAATTGTATAGTTAGATCGTTGCTTTATTAAAAATAAAATATAAAATGCAATTACTGATAATAGTAGAATAATAGCAATATACACTAAAGATTTATTTAAAAAGATAGCAATTAATCCACCTATTAAAAAGACAAAAGAATATTTCTTAGATGCTAATAAGTCTACGCCTTCATTGTCTTTTGAGAATAGTAGTAGCGCAAATTGCCAGATCATTTCAGAAATTAATTTGAATCCACTCAAAACTAAATAGAAAAGAAATGCTATGCCTAGAAATGTAAGGATTCTAATTTCCTTCTCTGGAAGTAGATCTGTAAGTGGTTGTAGAATACCAGATACTGATAAAAAGTTTATAGTCATTTGAAAGAAGTTTAATGTAATGGCGACCGTAAACATAATAATTGATAAAAGTGCATTAAAGCCTGTGTAATATATATTTTTCATCGAATGTCTCCTTTCTTCTCTATCTCAAGAAAAATCTTAATTAGAGGATGTCTCACTTATCTTCGAATTTTTATATACACAACTTAATTATTTTACCATAAGTTTAAGCTAAAATTGATGAGTTTCTATTTTTTTCTTTTTTAGAGTCAAAAAAAAAACTGCAAAATTACAATTGTAATTTAACAGTTCATAAGAGCTAATTTCGTTTATCTTTAATCGCTACTGTACATCTCGAGATACAAACTAACTGCTCATCTTCTGAATAAATTTTTATATCCCAAACCATTGTCGTTTTACCTGTATGTACTGCAGTTCCAATTGCAGTTACGACACCATCACGAACAGAACGTAAATGATTTGCGTTTATTTCCAAGCCAAAAGCAAGTTGATTCTCTTGATCAATCATCGAAAACGTCCCTACACTCGCAACCGTTTCAGCTAAAGCAACCGAAGCTCCACCGTGTAAATATCCAAATGGTTGATGTACTTTGTCCGTTACTTCCATTTTCATTACTACTTTTCCTTCTTCAACTGACTCTATCGTCATGCCTAAAGCATGCATTAATGTCATTTTCTCTTCCATTTCTCCTCCGCCTCTCGATTAAAGCTGACCTGCTATAAACAAAATCTGTTTTCGTCATACTTGTTTGAAAAAAAATTTCTGTTTAACAAATTCTATTTTATTAAAAATTTTACTTATTTTAAATTCGAGATAATGAAAAGATTTTCCTTTTAATCAAAACAAATATCCAAATAACGTTGTAAACCCCTTGCTTTTAATATGCAAGGGGCATGATTTTATAGTACACCATCAAATCGCTTTTTTTGCATACTCTTTTAAACTACTCATTTGTTTTATGAGTATTCGTTTTGAAATCCAACCGAATAAAAAGCCCATCATTTTAGCTGCAATCGAATGCATTTCCAACCTACATTCGTAATCTAAACTGGGTTGATTAGTAGCTACAGAAAAAAAGTGATAAATTGCCTCAACTGTAAAACTTGAATGCTTTAAGCGAACTCCTAACTCTTTTGGTGGTAAATAAGAAATGATTTCTCCATCATATTCTTGAATTTTTCCACCTTCTTTTAACTTTTAAGTATTCTCAATAAATCCTTCCATCCACTCTTTTATATGAGCATCTGAATCAACAACTTCAAATACCGCTTCAATTGGTGCATGAATGATTAAACTATATTTTGTTTTTGACATTATCCATTTTTCACCTAATTTCTTGTTTGCTGCCTGAATACTTGTAATGAATTTTGCTCATTTAATTCCTTTAGATCAGACTCTGTAAACCGTCCATTACCTTGTTTAATGATATATACATTTAATTTCTTCTTGCCCCAATGCTCAAATACATCTCCAACTGTCTGAAAATATAAATCCAAATGATTTCCTTTAACTGCTGCACCTTTATCTGCGACTACTCCATATCCGTACCCTGGGATAAATAATATCGTTCCGATTGGAAATACGTTTAAGTCGGCTGCAATGGTTGAAAATAAATCCCTTTTTACTTCTACACCTGAGTAAGTAATTCCATATGAATGATCTTTAGGACTTTTTCCCGTTGATTCCCTTCCGGCTGTATAGCCAGTTGCTGTAACTGTTATCTTTTTATAATTATTCCAATTCGTATTATGTTCGATGTTTTTTGCCATCGTAATCATTATGCTCTCATTTGTGATCGTTTTATTTTCTTCTGCAAATACTTTATTTATAGCAATTGAATCGCTAAACCATCCTTTTATCGTTGCGACTTGAATATTTGCAAGGATTTTTAAAGAAGAAACCAAAGCAATAATGAATAAAATAGATAAAATAATATGTCTAAATAATTTTTTATTTATACCCAATGAATCATTTCACTCCTTTTCATCTTTTCATCTTTCCCCAAAACAAAAAAAATATAAAAAAAACTTTCTCATACGTGAGAAAGTTAGAACATTTGATATCCATTTTTTCTTAATGACAGGATTACTACACCTGACATAATTGCACCTATTAAACCAGCTGTTAAAATAACAATATCACCAGTTCCTACTGACATTAGATTTGTTTTTAATGTCTCAAAAGCTGCAGAAGTATTCGTAAAATATTTTACTGTACTAATCTTGTCCACAATCATAACGATTAATAGTGGATAAATTACTACCATAAACCAAGTTGTTCGAAAAAGCATATTAGCTAGGAAACCGATTCCAAAGGCTAATACGAAAAATAGCAATATTGAAATTAGTAAAACTGGAATACTCATCACCATATAAAAACACCCCACATTTTTTCTATATACAGTGTAAAACCTTCTTGTCCTATCGTCAATTTTCTAAAAATTCAAACCATTAAAAAATCACTTAATAAAGTGATAGGTAGTATATTGGAATTGATCTCCTGGGTTTAAGCCTTTTACAACTTCCATTGGCTTATTCGGAGGATTTTCAATTAAGTATTTAATTAGTAATGAAGATGTTGGATCATCTATTAGCTCTTCTTCAGAAATAAAACGGGCATCTGATAACTCTTCTTCTTGAATCGTTATCATTGTATCATCTGCCTGTAATAAGAAAATTAACATATTATCACTAATTTCTTCGCGAATAACACCAGTCCTAACACCTATTAACCCAATTAAGGTTGCATTAACGCCTGTTTCTTCTTTAATCTCTCTTAATACTGCTTGGTCGACAGTTTCATCTTGTTTTACAAAACCTGCTGGTAAAGACCATAAACCTTTTAATCCACTATATTTTTTCTTTACAACTAACCATCTTCCGTTAGAGTCTTTCACTAAACCAGCTACTCCTAGCCATACATTGCTTCTTTTACTCATCTAATTATGACCACCTTTACAATAAAGAAAAATCATCTATTGGCGAGCTTTTAGGCGATGATAGAGAACGTAGTTGCCTATTTTAAACTTAATGCCTAAAATAGGCAACTACGTCTAGAATTCTTCACCACTGCCAATTTAATCAATATACAAAGAAAAAGCCCGACTTAAGTCGAGCTAATATGCTTATAGGAAGTTTAATTTACCTTTTTTAAGAACTAACATTGGTCCGCCAAGTAAGAATAAGTAACGGTTATCAATTACTTTCTTCATAAATGAAGCTTTCCAACCAGTTAATTTTTTACCATAAACTACACCAATTGCATCATCATGTCCTAATGAACATACTGTACCTTTAATGTCCGGTGTAAACTCTTCAAGTTCACCTTTTCCACGAACTAATACAGCTAAGTTATGTGCAACGTTAAATCCTTGTTGGATTGCAATTTGTGCTGTTGGTGGGTATGGACGGTTACTTGATTCGTCGATTAATAAAGCAGAATCACCAACGATAAATACATCATCATATCCTGGAACTCGCATATCTTTTGTAACTTTTACACGTCCACGCATAGCTTCGAAGCCAGCTTGCTCTACTAATGCATTTCCACGTACACCTGCAGCCCAAACAACTGTTGCAGAGTTGATTTTCTCTTCTACATCACCTTTAGCAACGATGATTCCATCTTCAGTACATTCTTTAATAGCTGTACCAATTTTAAATTCAACGCCTTTTTTCTCTAATTGAGAAACAGCATAGTCAACTAATTCAGGATCAAAACCTGGTAATACCATTGGAGCAGCCTCTACGCAGATAATACGAACTAAATCACGATCGATATCATATTCTTTGCATAGTTCTGGTACGCGGTTTGCAAGTTCTCCAACAAATTCGATACCTGTAAATCCAGCTCCACCAACGATAATTGTTAATAACTCATCGCGTTTTTCAACTGGTGTATTGTAATATTTAGAGAAGCTATAATCAATATGCTCACGAATTTGACGAGCAGCATTAATGCTTGCGATTGAGAATGCATGTTCTTTTAAACCTTTAATTCCAAATGTTTCTGACTCAAAACCAAGTCCAACTACTAAATAGTCGTAGTTTAATTCGCCGTTAGAAAGAATAACTTTCTTTTCTTCTGGTTTAATTTGAGTAACAGTATCTTGGATAAAGTTTACTTTACTTGGGTTAATCACGTCTTTAATGTCAAGGCGTGTACGGTCATGATGTAATGTACCTGCTGCATTTTCATGTAACCAAGTCGTTTGGTAGTGGTAACTATTTTTATTTACTAATGTAATGTCCGCTTCATTTGCAGATAATGTTTTTTGAAGTCGAGTTGCAGTAATAATTCCACCGTACCCAGCTCCAAGGATTACAATCTTAGGCTTGTTCATGATATACATACCATCCTTTTAAATTATATTAAGTACCTACAATTTGCTGTCATATCTCTAAATTTATAACTAAGCTCAATAGTGAGCAATCTGATACATTATAAATTAGTATAAAGTTAAGCAAATGATTATATAGGAATATTTGTCTAAATATTTCGTATAAATTGTCACAAAATGTTAACAATTTGCCTATAACAATATTAAAGTTTTTTGTATAAGATTTCAAGATAAATCTAATCTGTAGAATTCTCGAAATTTTAAGCTAAATTGGTTATTTTTTGGCCACACCTCAATTTTTCTGCATAAAATATGATATTATTCTATAATAGATGACAAGCATTTATACATCGCATATTGATCCAACTGCAAAAGTACTTCCAGGTCCTTCAATTTTCTAAGGCAGTCTTTTTTAGAATCACTTGTGATATATTGAACAATATACACCATAATTCGTGAACTACTTCACAACCAACTCCTTAAAAAACCAATTCAATTTTTATCTACACTATATAATAGTACACAACTTCAAAAAAGATTCAACAATTTCCCGTGAATTTGTAAAAATATTAACAATTAAGAATTTAGCCTAAGTTGTTTAAAAGAAAAAATAGGATACAAAAGTATCCTATAAGTGCGTAATCTTAGTTCAAAAATATTGAAATTTAGACTGACTAAAGAATGATTTCAGGTAGTCTGAATTAGCACTCTTCAGGAGTACCTGCATTCGTAGCTGTTCTAAAACTAGAACCACAACCACATGATGCAATTGCATTTGGATTATCGATTGTAAATCCGCCACCTAGTAATGATTCTTTGAAATCAATTACAACTCCTTTTAAAATAGGAGCACTTTCATTATCAATTAAAAACTTAATGCCATGATATTCTAATTCTGTGTCATCGTCGTTTTTTTGTGGATCGAAACCAAGTCCATATGAAAGTCCAGAGCAACCTCCACCTTTAACACCTAAGCGAACAAAAGTGTTTTTGTCTTCTTCGTTTTCAATCATTTCTTTAATTTTTAAACCTGCTTGTTCAGTAACTGTAATCATTTATTTCACTCCTCTTTTAGTATAGTATATGCCTTCTGTTATTGTAACTGCTGGGCCTTTCATCCATACATCCCCATCAGTAGACCAAGTAATTTGTAAATCTCCACCTTGTAGGTGAACAGTTATCGGTTCATCTCGTTTATATTTTCCTTCTTGTATCATAGCGACTGCTGCAGCACAAGCTCCTGTTCCACAGGCTTGAGTTACGCCAGAACCTCGCTCCCATACAACGAAATTTATCTCATTATGCGGCAAACATTCGATAAATTCAACATTTACGCTCTCCGGAAATAAATCATGTTTTTCAACAATTGGACCTAAAGTTGTTAATGGTGCCTTTTTTATATCACTTACTTCAAAAACAGCATGTGGATTTCCCATCGATACCGCAGAAAATTCATAGCTTTTTTCTTCAAATAAAATACTGTCTCTAGCATATTCCTGATCATCACCAATCATTGGAATTAGAGATCTTTGGAATATTGGTTTACCCATATTTATTGTTACTTCATTAACAATATTATTTTCAACATGTACTGTAGCTTCAACAATTGTACTGATCGTTTCAATCTTAAACGAAGTATTATTTACAATTCCATGTTCGTATGCATATTTCGCTACACATCTTAGGCCATTACCACAATTTTTAGCTTCTGATCCATCATTATTAAATACGCGCATTTTAACATCACAAACTTCTGATGGGCAGATTAATATCATTCCATCACTACCAATACCTGTATTAATATTTGAAACTTCGACTGCAAGTTTAGCCAGCTCTTCTTCTCTTAAATTTTCTTCAAACAGATTAACATAAATATAGTTATTTCCTAATCCATGCATTTTTGTATAACGAAAAGAATTCATTTTCATGACTCCTTACTTTTTTTATTAATACAAGTATAAAATTTTAATGAATTGAGCACAATAAGAACATCCCCCGTTTCTCGATATAGAAACATTTTAAGAGCTTCACTTAGGTGAATGCTCATTTTTTTGCATCAATTTTGCTAAATTTTTTAAAATAGTTTACGTAATTATAATTGTATTTGTTAATGTGATTAAACGAAAGAAGAGTATTTTAAATGGTTAAATAAGAGGATCGTCGATGAATGGTTAACGAGTTACGACTGAACTTTTGTAGAAATTGCTCGAAACATATAAAAAAGCACTGTTAATTATTAACAGTGCTACTTATATTAACATATTTTCTTCTAAGAAAATATAAATATTATCTACTAGCTCGGTTGCCGTTTCTCCAGTTACTACTTCCCCTTCAACTAGTGCAAAAAGTGATAGATTACATTTTCCACAATATCCAAGGCAGCCATATTCTAGTATATCTAGATTTGGATCACGTTCAAGCTGTTCTAAAGCCTTTTGTGCACCGTCTGCTAGGTTTTTTATACAAAATTCGATTAATGGTCTCACTCTTTTTCACTCCTTGCTCCTCATAAAGTTACTCTTTTTTTTTAAAAACGTCAACCTTTTGAGAATATATGGAATGAGCGTTATTTTACAGAGTTAAGCGTTGTTATTTTAACATAAAATATATATAATATAATTGTCGAAAAATAGAAAAATTTTTTCATTCAACGCTAATAAAACAAAAGGGGAACATCAACTATGAAAAACCTCGTATTACTAGGTGCCGGATATGGAAATATTCGTGCTTTGTCACGTCTATTAACATCTGATTTGCCTGAGGATGTTCATATCACATTGATTGATCGAAATTCTTTTCATTGCTTTAAAACTGAGTATTATGCATTAGTTGCAGGTACGGTTCCAGAGCAACACATTAGAATACCATTACCAACTCATGAGAAATTAAAAGTTGTATATGGAGATATTACTACAATTGATACGGCAAACAAGAAAGTAGAATTAAGCAATGGAAAATCAGTTTCTTATGATGATTTAATTATCGGTTTAGGTTGTGAGGATAAATATCATAACGTACCTGGTGCACCTGAATATACTTATAGTATTCAAACAATTGAAAAAACAAGAAACGCTTATGAAAATGTAAACAGTCTACCTCCTAATTCAGTAGTCGGTGTTGTAGGTGCTGGATTAAGTGGAGTAGAAGTAGCTAGTGAGCTAAGAGAAAGTAGAAGCGATTTAGAAATTTTACTTTTTGATCGTGGAAGCCGAATTTTATCAATGTTTCCAGAAAAACTTAGTTATTATGTTCAAAACTGGTTTATTGAGCACGATGTAAAAATTGTTAGCAATTCTAACATTACAAAAGTAGAGAAAAATACTTTATTTAATCATGATGACAAGATTCATTGTGACGCTGTTATTTGGACAGCGGGAATTCAACCTGTTGAAGTTGTCCGCAATTTAGACGTAGAAAAAGACAATACAGGAAGAGTCGTTGTAACGAAATATCATCATTTACCAGACGATGAGCATGTTTATGTAGTTGGAGATTGTGCTTCATTACCATATGCACCTTCTGCACAACTTGCGGAAGCTCAAGCAGAACAAATCGTTATGGTTCTACAAAAAAAATGGAAAGGTGAAGACCTTCCAGAAGTAATGCCTAAAATAAAACTAAAAGGTATTATGGGCTCATTAGGTAAAAAACACGGTTTTGGACTATTCAATGAACGCCCACTAATCGGTCGTGTTCCAAGATTAATTAAATCCGGAATCTTATGGATGTATAAATACCACAATGGTTGATTAACTAATCATCTTTTTAGCTATACTTAAAAGCCCCTTAACAAAATGGCTAAGGGGCTTTTTTTTATTCTGTTTTATCAGATTTAATAACCTCTTTTACACTTTCAACCATACCTAGAAGCTTTGTAGCGTCTGTCGGAATAACAAGTTTTGATGCATGACCATAAGCTACTTTTTCTAAAGCTTCCATTGAACGCAATTGAACCATTTCTTTAGTTGGCTCTGCATTTCTCCAAACATCTAACACAAGTTGTTCCCCTCTAGCTTTTGCTTCAGCAAGTTTAATGATTGCCTCTGCTTCCCCTTCAGCACGTAAAACTTGAGAATCTTTATCTCCTCGAGCTTTTTCAACTTGGCTTAAACGTTCCCCTTCAGCTTCAAGAATTTTTGATTGCTTTTCTCCTTCTGCTTTCAGGATTTTTGATTCTTTTTCACCTTGTGCATTTAATACTTTTTCACGACGAGTACGTTCTGCTTGCATTTGTCGCTCCATCGCATTTTGTATATCAATTGGTGGAATGATATTTCGGATCTCTACACGATTTACTTTCATACCCCATTTATCCGTTGCTTGGTCAAGAACAGCACGGAGTTTATTATTAACAGTATCACGACTTGTTAAAGTTTCATCTAAATCTAATTCCCCTATTAAGTTACGTAAAGTAGTAGCTGTTAAATTAGAAATTGCAGACAGTGGATTAGCAATTTCGTATTCATGTCGTACAACATCAGTTACTTGATAGAAGACAACTGAGTCTACTTGGATACTAACATTATCTTTTGTAATCATCGATTGTGGTGGGAAATCTACCACAGTCTCACGCAAAGTTTTTTTACTAGCTACGCGTTCAACAAATGGTATGACAACGTGAATTCCACTCTCTAATTTACGATGGAATTTCCCTAATCGTTCCACTAGATACACTTCAGATTGTCTAACAATGCGAATACTAGATAACAAAAGTAAAACAACAAATAAAACAATAATTCCAATAATAATTGGACCAACCATAGAACCTACATCAGACATAACATTTCTCCTCAATTAGTTATTTTTTACGTATAAAGTTGCACCTTCAATTTTTGTTACAATTACCTTTTTATTTATAAATAATGGTTCTGTAGAACGGATTGTCCATTCATCACCATAAACTTTGGTCGTACCTACTGTATCATCATTTAATTCAACAGATGCTACAACGACCTCTTTACCAACTAAAGCATATACTCCATTTTCAATCGTTTTTTGTTGGTGGATTCTTTTTGCAAATTTCTTAGTACTAAGCCACAAAATTAATGCACTAATAACAAAAACGATAAAAGTAAAGGTGTTTGATCCTGTTAAATAACTTACAACTGATGCTAGAATACTCGCAATACCGATCCATAAGAATACAAAGGTTAATGAAAACATTTCGATGATAATTAATAAAACTCCAATTACAAATAAACTGATCGCAACCATTCCACCCCTCCTCCCAATTCTATATATATGCCAAAAATTGTAATTTATTTATTTTACACTTCTATTCTATCATGATTATCCCTTGCATTTTACCTAAAATATTGAATTTTATTAAAACATTTTAATTTTTGCAAAGAATCATTTACTCAAATTTTTTGCTTCAATAGCAGTAAAAAACCCCTTACATATTTTTGTAAAGGGGTTTAATTTATTATAATTCAATGGCGTTATATACATCTTTTAATCTTGGATTACCTTCACCAACAACATTTCCATTTACTAAAACTACCGGATAGAAAAATTCATCATTTCTAACTCGGTTGGCGAAATCTTCTTTTTCTTTATTCTCTACATTAAATATATCAATGTATTGAAAATCAAAGGCTAAGTCAGGATATTTTCTTTGAAGTGCAGCTTGAAGCCATTCAAATGTTTCAATTGATGATGGCATTCCTACACAACTTGCACATATTACTTCAGCTCCAAAAACTTCCACTAAAATTTTATTACTCATTTTCTCCTCCTAGCATACAATAAATGTGTGTCCTAAAATAATTTCAAACACACAAAGTACTCTGTAATAGATTTTTTCCTCTTAACTGATTATAATAAAATTAGTGAAAGGAGTCGATATGAATGGACATGAAAGAACAAGTACAAGAAGTTTTAGATAAATTAAGACCGTTTTTACTACGTGATGGTGGAGACGTTGATTTAGTTGATATTGAGGATGGAATTGTTAAACTTCGCCTTTTAGGTGCATGTGGCAGCTGCCCTAGTTCAACGATTACACTAAAAGCTGGTATTGAGCGAGCTTTATTAGAAGAAGTACCTGGTGTAATTGAAGTAGAGCAAGTATTCTAATATATTTTCAATACTAAAAGAGAGGGATAACCACCCTCTCTTTTACTTTAGCCATTTAATTTCGCGAATCCCTAACTTAGCAGTTGGTAGTCCGATTAAATCATAAAATCCACCTAAAAAAGCTTCGAACTCGTTAGTATTTTCAAGATAATTAACTAACTTACGTTCATACCTTTTTCGATCCGAATCGCTTTTTGCCAAGTAATACCCTTCAATTGTTTCAAAATAGTGAACAGGGAAAAGAAGTCTTGCAAATAACAAACGCCACGCAAAAGTCGACAATGGACTTTTCTTTTCATAACCATAAAAAAATGAAAGGATTTTCTTTTGATGATTACTGGGATTCTCTAAATATTCATCCCGAACCCATTCTGCAAGGTCTCTGCTTGGATGATCATAAATCCATTCAATCGGTACTTTCGCAAAATGAATTTCTTTCTGTCTTCTTTCAGTCATTTTTTGATGACAAATTGTTGCTGCATCAACAATTTGAGGAATATCATCTAGTTCTGTATCTACAACATATTGAATGGCATTTTCAGTCATTCCGAGATAATAAGGAAAAGATTCAATAAATATTTGTTCGAAAAAATTTTCAGGATGACTATTCACTTTACTTTGCCAAAATCTTTCTAACTGCTCTAAACGCTTTTCCCATAAATTCTTCCATTTCCCGATCCTATTTAATCTTTTCAATTCACCTGAATATTTTTTCCCTCTTAAATGAAAAATTGCCAGTTCTTCACCGTTATTATTACTGCGTTCATTTTGTCTGTTACTTTTAAATAATGAATAATTATTTCCATCAATCTTACTCACATAATACCCTTGAACATTTTGAACAAAGGTTGCGACCGATTGATCTCCAGTTGAGCTCATAAAATCACTTAAGCTTTTCATTTCTTGCAAATCATCTTCTTTTAAATTTACAATAGGTGCAAGAAAATACACCCTATTCCGCTGCCAAAACATGTAATATGACTGTACTTGAAGTAATTCAGCTGGTTGTATTTGATAATGAGTAAACATGTCTTGAATGATGTTTTGGTTGCGAATAAACATCATCACTCACATCCTTCTTATAACTACTTAATTAATATATATGTCACAAATCCCAAAACCTGTACCCTACTTTTTCACTTTCTATAGATAAACCCGAATGGCCATACACAAAAAAGGAGAGAATGACGTAGTATATATGAAATGTGGAAGCGAGTTGGTCAGCCCCGACAAGCATAAGAACAATGACAAAAAAGGTTGCTTTTTACCTTTATTGGCATTGGGCTTATGACCTCGAGGGGCTACTCGCTGGAACTAGACATCACGAAATGTGGAAGCGAGTTGGTCAGCCCCGACAAGCATAAGAAGAAGGGCTAATCGTTTGAACTCTACTATACAAAAATATAAAGGCAATGATTCAACAGATAAGAAATTAGTAATAAATTAGATGTTCTAACAATTTTTACGATCTTTTAACTTTATTTATAAAGGGGAATTTTGTTCGATATCGAATCATATATAATTAATCCTCTTATTTCAAATAATTTATAGTAAAAGTTTTACTTATTTTATGAAATCTCCATTTTAGTTATTTTTATAGTAATTAAATCAATCGATAAGGAAAAGGTGATGAAATGGAATATTTAAATCACGATTTAGAAAAGACTGCATTATCGTTATTAGAAAAAAGAGGTGTTACACTCGATGACATTGCGGAATTAGTTTACTTTTTACAAAGTAAATATCATGAAAATTTATCTAAAGAAGAGTGTAAACACAATGTTGAGAGGGTCATGACAAAACGTGAGATACAAAATGCCATCATTACTGGTATTGAATTAGATATTTTGGCAGAGCAAGATAAATTACAGGAGCCTTTGTTGGCTATTATCAAAAAAGATGAAGGTCTTTATGGTATTGATGAAATAATTGCCTTATCGATCGTAAATGTATATGGTTCAATTGGATTCACGAATTACGGTTACATCGATAAATTAAAACCTGGAATTTTAGAAAGATTAAACGATAAATCAACAGGCTTAGTAAATACATTTTTAGATGATATTGTTGGAGCGATTGCAGCAGCTGCTTCTAGCAGACTTGCTCATCGCGCCGCACATAAAAAGGCTGATCAAATTAAAGCGGAAGATGAATAAAAAAGAGTGGAAAAAAAAAATGTGAATCCACATTTGAGACTACTTTACATTTGAAATGCACAAAAAAACCACTAGTATTTACTTTACTAGTGGTTTCTTTCTGGTTTACGCTTAAATATACTTAATCCACTCTTCTAATGAGTCAACTGAATAAGTTGGCTGCGCTTCGTAATTTGACAACATATCTCTCGTCGTAACACCAGTATGGACGATTAATGTGTCAACACCAGTATTAATCCCAGCCATAATGTCTGTATCATAATAATCACCAATCATTAGTGTATCTTCTTTTGCTACACCAAGAACTTTTAATGCTTGTTCCATAATAATTGATTCAGGTTTTCCAATAAAAATTGGTTTTACTGTAGTAGAAACTGTGATAACAGATGTTAGTGAACCATTTCCAGGTAATAAACCTCTTTCTGTTGGAATTGCGATGTCGCCATTAGTAGAAATAAATGTCGCGCCATTTCTTACAGCTATACAAGCCTTTGCTAATTTCTCGTAATTAATACTACGGTCTAAACCACTAATTACAAAATCAGGATTTTCATCTGTAATTGTTAAGCCAACTTCCTCTAAGGCATATTGTAAGCCTTCTTCACCAATCATATAAACCGTAGCATCTGCCTTTTGTTCTTTTATGTAATTTGCTGTGGCGTTACTCGTTGTAAAGACCTGTTCTTTTGTAGTTGGAATATTAAAGGAATTAAGTTTATCAGCAACTTGTTCTGGTCTACGTGTAGAATTATTCGTTACAAAAAGATATGGAATATTTTTTTCCTTCAGCGCTTTTATAAAAAGACTAGCTTCCTCTATTTGCTCCTCACCACGATACATCGTTCCATCTAGATCGATTAAGTATCCTTTATATTGTTTCATATTGCCACTCCTTACTAGTAGCTGTTCACTCAGTAAGTGGAGCAAACAGCGTCAGAATCAAATTTTCAAATGAGAAATTAAGATTATTTTTCCTCATCACCACTAAAAGCATTTATTACTCCTAGTTCTTTATCAAGAAAAGCTTGAACCGAAACTGGGAATTCCTTATATGCTTCTATATTTTCGCTTAATGTCATCACTATTTTTTCTGTAATTGAAGATGTGTAATCTTGTAATAGATGTTTTCGAATTGGAATTAATTTTTTTATTGATTCTCCAACTGATGCAGTTATAACCTTTTCATCCATTAGAATATCAACAATATCATCATAGCTTCCTGGGTCCCTCATGATAAAGCCATCAATCATTGTATTTCCAATATCTAACATACTGTCAATCAAAAGATGTGTCATTCTTTCCAATGCTAATTCTTCTACTTTATTTTTTGGATGGCTGTTTGACACATAAAACTCCAGCATAGAATTTAAAATTTCAATTCGATCTAATATGTTTTGACGATTTACAAAATACATATGTACACTTCCTTCTCAGTTCTATCTTCTACATTTTATGGACTTATATTTATTTTATAGCTAAATTCGAAAAAAATCGACAAATGAAAGCGTTTCTTACCGATTTTTGTTATATTATATAGGTGAATATTTTTCTGGGGGTTGGACTTTTGGAGCGTGAATTAGCACTAGAGATTGTAAGAGTTACTGAAGCTGCTGCCCTTGCTTCTGCTCAATGGATGGGACGCGGTAAGAAAAATGAAGCTGATGACGCTGCTACTTCTGCAATGCGTTCGATGTTTGATTCAGTAAATATGGCGGGTACTGTAGTAATTGGTGAAGGTGAACTCGATGAGGCACCAATGCTTTATATAGGTGAGAAATTAGGAACTGGTAATGGACCAGAAGTAGACATTGCAGTTGACCCTCTAGAAGGAACAAATATCCTTGCTAAAGGCCATGCAAATGCAATGGCAGTAATCGCAATTTCTGATAAAGGTAACTTATTACATGCACCTGACATGTATATGGAAAAAATAGCTGTAGGTCCTCGTGCTGCTGGTAAAATATCATTAGATGATCCGATTGAAAAAACGATAGATATTATTGCTGAAGCAAACAATAAACGTGTACATGATTTAACAGTAATTGTCCAAGAAAGACCTCGTCATGAGGAAATTATTGAACGAATTCGTGAAAAAGGTGCTAGAGTTAAATTATTTGGTGATGGAGATGTTGGTGCTGTTATAGCTACAGCATTACCTCAAACCGGAATCGATCTTTTCGTAGGTACTGGAGGTGCTCCAGAAGGTGTTATAGCCGCTGCAGCAATAAAAGCTCTTGGTGGTGACATGCAAGCCCGATTAATACCAATGAATAAAGAAGAAGAACTACGTTGTATGGATATGGGTCTTTCTAACCCAAGACAATTATTAACATTAAATGATTTAGTAAAAGGTGACGATGCAATTTTTGCTGCTACAGGCGTTACTTCAGGTGAATTACTTGAAGGTGTTACTTTCTTAGGAGGAGACTTAGTCGAAACTCATTCGATTGTTATGAGAAGTAAAACAAAAACTGTGCGACATATTAAAGCGCATCACCATTTAGGATACAAACCCAATCTAATTAGTATAATGGAGGAATAAAAAATGTCAGAGCGTTTTTTCTTATATGATGACACTATTCAAGCAAAGACTCGTTTTGTAAGCTTTATGGGAGAAGAACAAAGACATGATCTTGCTTTAGTATATTCTGATCGTCATTATGGCAAAGTAATGATAATGGACATGCAAAGTAATCGATTTGCAATTATTGGTCCAGATGATTTAAAAGAAGAAGGTTACTTAGAATTTGCTTTCGGAATTTCTGAAGAAAAGGCTGCAGAATTATTAGATTTTCTTGGTGAAATAATTTTCTAATATTACATTTCTGTGGATAAATAAATTATTTTTACTAAATAATCTGAAAAATAGTGGATAACTAAAGAGTTGTCCACTATTTTTGTGATTAAGTCTATAGTTATACACATGTTTTGTTGAAAGATTCAAACTTATCCACAAGGTTTATACTGTTTCAAAAAATCAAAAAATATTTTATCCACAAAATAAAATAAAAAAATGATGGGATTTTTTCCCCATCAATTTTTTACTTTCTTAACTACAAAATATTTACAACCAAAATTACAATACTCATAAATATATTCACGTAACGTACTTATTTTTGAATCATATGGAACATTTTTTTGAGAATCATCAAAAAATCCTCTAAGTCTTAATTGCTCATAGCCCCAATCCCCAACAATGTAATCATATTTTGAAAGGATTTCTGCATATCTCGCTTTGAAGGCTTCTTCATTAAATCCTTCACGATAATTTTCAACTATTTCATAGCAAATATTCTGTATGCAAACCACTTTGTATTCTCCTTCCTTTTACTCCCATTAATATGTAACCAATATTAAGGCATACTAATTTTACATTGATTATTAAAAGGTGGTATTTAATATGCGTAAATATTTAGTTTGTTTATTAACTTTATTTTTATTAACAGGATGTTCATTCGGTCCAAGTAAATCGAGACAGTTCGATTATGAGGATGTAACATATAAAAATGAACATCGATCAAATCCAACACCTAAACAATTAAATACGAGTCCAATGGATTTAGGCGATGTTAATGCAAAAATGTCAAATAACTCTTACAAAGATTATGGCTTTTCTAGACTACAAAAGCAAGATGTTTTAGGTAAAGATGGTGATTATACATTAACAATTGATAAACAAGAAGTGTCAAAATTCATTTCTTATTTAGTTGTAAAGCTTCCTAATATTGACGATGCAGCTACACTAGTAACAGACCAGGAAGTATTGATTGCTTATCGATCTGATGGTGATAAAAAACTAGCTAGAAAACAAGTTGAAAAAACTGCTCAATCTGCACTTCCTAGTTATTACCATATCTTTACTTCAAATTCAATTCAAAATATAAATAATATCGAGGACCTAAATAAATACGGTCAGCTTAATGATGGTCAATTAGAGCAACAAATAAAAGAATTGGCTAAAGGTTTTGATATCGATAAACAAAGCTTGCATTTTGATCAGATTTCAAAATAATAATCACAAAATAAAAGCACTAGCATCAGCTAGTGCTTTCAGACTGTTGACAAACGCTCGCTTTCTTCGTTGCTTCGCCTGTCTGCGGTGCTCATTACCGTCTAGGGTAACTCTGCTCCTCACCAGGCTTCGCGCTTCGAAAGACAAGCGCTTGCAATCAGTCTGAAAATCAAGTTTTTTGTACTTTGTCTACACACTGAAAGCACTAGCATCAGCTAGTGCTTTTTTTTATGCTTGTTTAGCAGCTTCTACTTGTTCGTCAGCATGGTATGATGATCGAACTAAAGGACCAGCCTCACAGTGTGAGAAACCTTTTCCTAAAGCAATTTCTTTTAGAGCCGCAAACTCGTCAGGAGTATAGTATTTTTTTACAGTTAAATGAGTTTTCGTAGGTTGTAAATATTGACCTAATGTAATGATATTTACACCTGCAGCACGTAGATCATCCATTGCTTCATAAATTTGTTCGTTTGTTTCACCTAATCCAAGCATGATGCTTGATTTTGTAGGGATGCTAGGGTTAATTTCTTTTGCTCTACGTAAAAATTCAAGTGATCTTTCATACGTAGCTCTTGCACGAACACGTGGAGTTAATTCTCTAACCGTTTCAATATTATGGTTCATAATATCTGGTTTTGCATCCATTAGCATTTTAAGGTTTTCAAACTTCCCACCCATATCAGATGGTAATACTTCAATTGTAGTAAATGGATTTGCTTTTCTAACTTCTCTAACAGTTTCTGCAAATATAGCTGCTCCGCCATCTCTTAAGTCATCACGAGCAACCGCTGTAATTACTACGTGCTTTAAATTCATTTGAGTGACTGATTCGGCAACTCGAACTGGTTCTTGTAGATCAAGTTCAGTTGGTAAACCAGTTTTAACTGCACAAAAACGACATGCACGAGTACAAACTGCACCAAGTATCATAAATGTAGCTGTTTTTCTAACCGCCCAACATTCATGGATATTTGGACAACGAGCTTCTTCACAAACAGTGTGAAGATTTTTTGATCGCATCATCTTCTTTAATTCTGTGTAAGATTCATTTGTGTTTAATTTTATTTTTAGCCACTCAGGCTTTCTTAAATATTCTTCTTTTTTTGATGCCATTTGAAATTCCTCCAACGTTTATTCGTTTACGACATATTTCATTTTCTCTTCCAATAGTTTATATATTACTACATTTTTCGAGGATATGAAAAACTTTCGTATTAATATCTCTATTATCCTATAATTTCCATTTATGAAAGTCGCTCCTTTAACCAAACTATAGATGTAAATCAATTTAAAGGATGATGGTTTTGAAAAAAATAATTGTACTTTTATGTATGGTGGTTATCTTCATTATGCCATCATTTGCAAATGCAGAAGAAATAGATCAAGCTCAGCTTAACAAAGAACGAATGGCCTTATATAAAAAAGGTGAAACACTAACCTTTATTCCATGGTATTACTTTGCAGCGATAGATACTTATGAACGAAATGTACGGAGTGTACGAAACGATATACCAAAACGTGAAAATGGAGTCCTTTCGATCTATATTAAACCAGAGGATTGGAGCGGATTAACCAATCCAGTTAAGAAAGACACATACGCTCCTACTATTCATTTATTTAGTGGAATCGGTTTAGATGGAAATAATGATGGAAAAGCTTCATTAGAAGATGATGAGGATATTCTGTACACTTTCATTCACCGATTACATTTCTATGGCCCAACTAGGCAATATATTCGAATGATGCTATGGGATTACTACCAAAGAGCAATAACTGTTGATATTATCGATGAATATGCAAAATTGTACCAATACTACGGAAAATTAAATATAGAAGGTAATGCATTCCCATTACCAATTCGTAGTACACATAGTTATCGCAGTACTTGGGGTGCACCTCGAAGCTTTGGTGGACGAAGAGTTCATGAGGGTACTGACATATTTGCAAATTATGGTACTCCTGTTAGATCCACATGTTATGGAATTATTGAGACAAAAGGCTGGAATCGAATTGGAGGATGGAGAATCGGAATTCGAGACTTAAATAATAATTATCATTATTACGCTCATCTAGGTGGATTCAATAAAGATATTCAAAGAGGACAAGTTGTAGAGCCTGGAACACTCATCGGATATGTTGGAAGTACTGGTTATGGACCTCCAGGGACGTCTGGAAAGTTTCCTCCGCATTTGCACTACGGCATATACAAAGACAATGGCTACGCAGAGTGGTCTTTTGATCCTTATCCAAAATTACGTCTTTGGGAGCGTCAGGATAGAAGCAAATAAAAATTCGCAGACTTGACGAGCTTATAAGAGAAAGTTTCTCGAAAGTAAAATGAAAAAGCAGACTAATTTATACAACTGTACTAAGTTAGTCTGCTCTATTTTAAATTTATTTTTTTCCTTTTATAGTTGATGGAGTTTGCTGAGTATCTTGAGTAAATGGAATGAAATTAGGAACTTCTCCATCGATAATTTCAGTTGCAATTGGGACTTCTACTTTCACCTTTGTTGATTTAGTACTAAAAGGGATAATTACATTCATATTTACTTCTACATTCATAATAATTTCTACAACAGAATTATCAAATCCAAATGGCTTAACTTCTTGGGTAACATTAGCCACGGCATCACCGACTACAGAAAAGCGAACTGGTATAGTCGGTCCAAGTTTTCCTAAAAGTACTGTATTAGTAACGACTCCAATAGGTACTTTTAAATAAAAACCATCATTATCTGCTTTCATTTTTTCCATTTCGGCTTTTGATAACGATAAAAATGATATATCCCCATTTTCAACCCTACGTATATTTTCTTCAACTTGCTTAGTCGTCGAACCGATTATTTTATTGATTAAATATGTATTCGTACTGATTACTGCTTTACCGTTTTCATCTATATCACGAATAATAATTTCCTGCCCTTGTAATTCTTTAGAAGCAGATTCATATGCTTCATTGATTACTAAAGAAGCAATTCGTTTTGTTTGTTTCTCAGAATATTTTAAGATCGTTGGGGATAAAATTTTATCGATTTCCCAAAATGCATATAAGGAGAAAAATAATAAGACAATACTAATAACTACGAATTTATTTGGAAATAGATTACGGATTGATTGAGTAATTTTCGTTGTTGAACCAGTTTTAAATCCTCCAAAAGATTTTCTTTTTGAAACAAAAAGTTTTCTTTTTGGAACACGTCTGTATTTAAATCTTTTCATCGAATCCATGCCCCCTTATTAATGGGTATGCATGTCATTACCTGTTCATTCTTATAGGATTTGAACAATTAATAAACGATTTTTTTTACTATTTGAGTACACTCGATAATTTCTAATTTCACTTCTTTATCTAAATTCACTTCATAAGGAGTACTTACCTTTATTCCGTTTTCTTCAATTATCTGGACAAATGGACGTTCTGAAGATGCATCATTTTGCCTAGAAACAATCCCGCATCTACCATCATTCAATTTTACATGTAATCCCGTTGGATAAATGGTTAGAAGACAGCTAAATATGCTAATTAATTTAGCATCAAATAATTTAGCACTCCCACTAATTAATAATGTTAAGCCTTCACATGGGAGCATTGCTTGTCGATAAACTCGGTTTGAAGTAACCGCATCAAAAAAGTCACAAATTCCAATAATCTTTGCGAATAGATGCATTTCCTCACCAAATAATCCTTTTGGATAGCCGCTCCCATCGATCCTTTCATGATGCTGTAATGCACAATCAGAAACAACTCTTTGAATAGAAGGTATTTGTCGTAGGAGGTCGTATCCAGCAATTGTATGTTGTTTAATGAGATCATATTCATCCTCAGTTAAGCGATCTCGTTTATTTAAAATCTTTTTCGGAATAGCTATTTTCCCAACATCATGTAAAAGTGCACCTAATCCTAATAAATTAAGCTGGGTTTTATTTAAATTTAATTTCATTCCAATACCTAAAGAATACATAGCTACATTCAGTGAATGAGTGAAGATATCCTTGTCATATCGTAATACGTCAATTAATAGAGATAAAACATCTTTTTGTTGCCATAGTTCGTTTTGCAGTGATTTAATCATTTCTTTGAGCCTTGATGAGTTTTTTTCTGAAGATAGCCATCGTAAAGAAAAATCTGTATTAATTAATTTAACAAAATCATCTTCTATTTTTTGGGTGATTTCAATGCGAAGTTCGTCCGAAATTATTGTCTTTTCCTTTAAAAGTTCTGATAATTGATCATCTACTATAACAAATGGAATGGTTAACTTATGAATTCGCTTAATCATCTCTCCTGTTAAAGGAATATTTGCATTAACGATTATTTTTCCATGTTCATTAAAAACAGGTTTTCTTAAGATCGAGCCTGGAACAAGTGTTGAAGCTTCAACAACTCTCATTGTTTTCTCCTTGAACAATTTTATAATTAAATATATGGCTGATTCTAATCAGTTAATACTTTGTAATAATCAATTTTTGGAGCATTCAGACTAAGGGGATGTACTTTATCTATAAACTAAAGCCACTAAAATAACTTAGTGGCTTTTTTATATCATCTTTAATAATGCGTCTCTTCCAATCATCCCTTTTTGAATGCCTAACTTTTCTGCTTCAACAGTAATGGATTCTAAAGGCGCATTTAATAATTCTTCGATTGTTTTTACACCAACTGCTCGGCCTGCGATAATTTGACGGTCGCGCAGTCTGTCATTTAATAATGCTACATCTAATGCTCCACACATTATATACCCTTTATCATTCATAACGACCAATAAAGTAGTTTTTGGAAGTAAAACCGTAACAGCATTAAATGTATGATTTTCGATTTGAATTGGACTTAAATTGATCAAGTTCAACGCTCCTTTCTCATTCTAAAATATGAGAAAAAAGCAAAAGTGTAACCTGTCTAATCTTGATAAATTTTATTCATCTTTTAAAGCCCAAAACAACACATCGCGAATAAATTCAGGCATAAAGAACCTTTTATGACTAGCATCACGAATTGTAGGAATTAAATGTCCAAACGTAAATAAATCCAAAGTTCCGATCTCATATATTCGATTTAAATCTAGCATTTCTCCATTAATAAAAAGATCCTCTTGATAAAAAAGCCTTTTCTTATCCCTTTTTACAATAGTGATCCCATCATAAACCATTTTTCCAATTACTTTTCCTCTAAATCCAAAACCTTTCATCTTTAAATGAGTCAATTCTTTCTCTTCACATCGATTTAAAACCTCAAGTAATTCCTTACCAGACAAATGAACGACACATGGATTAATAGGATGTGGGCAAATTCGATGAATGTCCCCCTTTGTTATAAGCCCCTGCGTTAAGCCATCCAATAAAATACCAGAGTTTAGTATACTGATATCTGATTTAGTCCATTTGCGAAGTGCATTCGCTAATAATTTCAGTAAAGGACTATCTTTAAACCAATTTACATCCATGTTACTCGGTAGTTGTGTCACTGGTTCACTTAAAATCTCTTCACTTAGTCTCATTAAATTAGCCAACATCATTTTCGTCATTTCATCTTGATAATATTTAGGGACTGTATGTACTTCAGTAACTGAAGCTTCTGTATTGATAATACTTTTCGTCTCTTTATTTACAGTAATTAAAACCTCGCCTAAATAGTTACCGTGTTTACCTGTTCCACATAGTAAAGTTTCACCAGCATACTCACCATTTGGAAATAAATGATGAGTATGTGCACCTAAGATAATATCGACTCCTGAAAATTGCTCAGCGATTCTCTGATCGTCTCTCATACCTAAATGAGAAAGTATAATAACAATGTCTGATTGCGCTTTGACAATTGGTAGGATGTGTCTTAACATTTCAAACGGATCTTTTATACGCCATCCTAAAGTTTCATAAAAGACAGGGTAAGCGACAGTTAACCCAATTACGCCTAGCTTTACTCCATTTTTTTCATATATTTCAAAAGGCTTACTAAAGCTTTCAATACCATCATCTGTAATGGTTAAATTACCGACTAATACATCAAACTTTGCATTTTCGTAAAGGTTTAACAACTCACCTTTTGATAAAGTAATTCCTTCATTATTTCCAATTGTAATTGCATCAAACTTTGCATCATTTAAAAGTTCCACATTGCCCTTACCTAAAGTGGCCTCCGAAATTGGATGAAATCGATCAACAAAATCCCCAATATCGAAAGTAAGTGTAGCCTCACCTTTTCCTTTAGCTATCTCTCTTTTAGACTTCAACAAACCGACGATTGTTGCCCACGATTCAAAGTGGCTATGAATATCATTTGTATGGAACAACCGAATATTTATAGTTTGATTTGTTTCCATTGTTCCGCCATCCTTTTTTATCTATTTTCTATAATTAATTTTATGCCGTAAAATAATACGACTAACCTTAAAATTAATGAGATTGTTTCAGTTTTTAATTTTTGATTAATATACGCCCCGATTTTTCCACCAAACCATGCGCCAGGAATAAGTAAAAGAATATAATAGAAATTTACTTCTCCTAATGTGATATATGAAATCGAGCTTCCAAGTGTCGTAAACATCACGACAAACATTGAAGTCGCAACAGCTAATTGAGGTGGAAAACCAAATAAAAACGCCATCATTGGTACTAACAATATTCCTCCACCAATTCCAAATAATCCTGATATGATTCCAACACAAATTGATAAAGAAATCGCCAATGGAAGACTATAACTATAAGTATATGCCTCGCCTTCATCATTCGTATATGTTCGTATAATACCCTTATGTACTTCCTTTGATTTTTTAGTTAACTTTGAAGAAATAAATAAAAAGATTGATATACAGATTAAAAATATACCAAAAAATAAAGTAAACCGCTCTGTATTCAAAAGCGAATTGATATATGTACCGATTAAGCTACCAGGAATACTACCTATTAAAAATAAAATACCACTCCTATAATCGATTCGTTTTTGTTTATGGTACGAAAGGGTAGATGAAAGTGAAGAAAAAACAATTGTAATCAATGAAGTTCCAACTGCAACATGAATTGGTACTGTCGAAAATGCGGATAAAAAGTGATCAATATTAAGTAGCATTGGAACAATTATAATTCCTCCACCTAAACCAATCAATGATCCGACCGTTCCTGCAGCAAGTCCAATACTGATGAGTATAAGAATTTGTAGAAAGATATCCAAGCTAAATTTCTCCCCTATTTTCTCTATAGTTTAAATAATAGTTTAACATAAAAAAACTCGGAAATCCCCGAGTATAAATAATACCTATTTTAAACACTAGCTATTACTTTAATATACTTAAATTAGCAATCCAAGGTCCTACGTCAGTTTTGTATCTTTTTGCCATCACTCTTGTAATTTGAGTTATATGCGTTAGATCATGTACAACAAAAGTAGATAGTAATTCTCTTAATTTAACTGTTCCAAAATCTGGATGAACCCCTTCTAATTCTAGATGTAAATCAGGGTTAACCAATGATCGTAGTTTTGTAATATTTTCTGCTCTTAAATTCTTGAATTCAAGTAATCTTTCTTCTACTGATTTTTCATGTTTTTCATGCAAATGAGAAAAACGATCGAATGGAGGAAAATGATTGCTTCCTTCTTTATTAAGAATACAGTTCAACCTTGGAATCCAATTTGTTTTTTCACACTCGATTAAATGGTCGATTACTTCTGAAGCATTCCACGTTCCTTCACCTTCATTGCAATTTAACCAAGATTGAGATAAACCAGATAATAAGTACTCTAATGATTTAGGTGTTCTTTCTAAAACTCCAATCGCTTCTTCAAGGTTAAAATTCATAAAAAACCCTCCCACATAGAAATAAATTCCACTTACTCTCTTATCTTTCAAGTTAAATTTTATCATAAATGGTCTATCTATTTTATCAAAACCATTATTTATCTTAATGAGTTGTATAGTAGAAAGATCATTTCCTAAAACAGATAGTCATAAAAAACCATTCTTCACTTTTTTGGGGAATGCTTTTTTGCAGAGCTCATTTCTTCATTATTTTACCGCCACTTTACTGTAATGACGAACACGATAGTTAGCTTGTTCTGCATGGTAGGAAAATTTCTTAAAACTACTAAAAAAGAGACGAACTAAAAAAGTTCGCCTCCACTAAAAACAATATTAACCGATAGAACCTTCCATCTCGAATTTAATCAGACGGTTCATTTCAACTGCATATTCCATCGGTAATTCTTTTGTAAATGGCTCAATGAAGCCCATTACGATCATTTCTGTAGCTTCTTGCTCAGAAATACCACGGCTCATTAAGTAGAATAATTGCTCTTCAGATACTTTTGAAACTTTCGCTTCATGCTCAAGAGAAATATTGTCGTTTAAGATTTCGTTGTATGGAATTGTATCAGAAGTTGATGCATTATCCATAATTAACGTATCACACTCGATATTTGAACGTGATCCAGCTGCTTTACGACCGAAGTGAACGATACCACGGTACGTTACTTTACCACCATGTTTTGAAATAGATTTCGAAACAATTGTAGATGAAGTATTTGGAGCTAAGTGAATCATTTTAGCACCAGCATCTTGGTGTTGTCCTTTACCTGCAATTGCAATAGAAAGTGTTAGGCCACGAGCACCTTCACCTTTAAGGATAACTGCTGGGTATTTCATTGTTAATTTTGAACCAATGTTTCCATCGATCCATTCCATTGTTGCGTTCGCTTCACATACAGCACGTTTCGTAACTAGGTTGAATACGTTATTCGCCCAGTTTTGAATTGTTGTATAGCGGCAGTATGCATCCTTCTTAATGATGATTTCTACTACTGCAGAGTGAAGTGAGTTTGTTGTATAAACAGGAGCAGTACATCCTTCAACGTAATGTACGTGTGCACCTTCGTCAGCGATAATTAATGTACGCTCAAATTGACCCATATTTTCTGAGTTAATTCTGAAATATGCTTGTAATGGCGTATCAACTTTAACACCTTTTGGTACGTAGATGAATGATCCACCAGACCAAACAGCTGAGTTTAATGCAGCAAATTTGTTATCTGTAGGCGGAATTACTTTTCCAAAGTGCTCTTTGAAAATTTCTTCATGCTCACGTAATGCTGTGTCTGTATCAGTAAATAAGATACCAAGATCAGTTAAGTCTTGTTTCATGCTGTGGTAAACTACCTCAGACTCATACTGTGCAGATACACCAGCTAAATACTTTTGTTCGGCTTCAGGAATACCTAATTTATCAAAAGTATTTTTGATTTCTTCAGGTACTTCATCCCAAGACTTTTCTGTTTTCTCTGATGGTTTTACATAGTAAGTAATTTCATCAAAGCGTAAATCTGCTAAGTCTCCACCCCATTGAGGCATTGGCATATCATAGAAATGTTGTAAAGATTTTAAACGGAAATCTAACATCCATTGTGGTTCATTTTTCATACGTGAAATTTCTTCAACGATATCCTTTGTTAAACCACGCTCTGAACGGAAGATTGATACGTCACGGTCATGAAAACCATATTTATAATCACTAATATCCGGCAAATTAGTAGACATTATTCATACTCCCTTCTTATAGAAGAGGAGGATTAAAGCTCAGAGGATTATTCCTCTGATTTTAAGCCCTTCTCCATCGCTTTCCATGCAAGTGTTGCACATTTAATTCGTGCTGGAAACTTTGAAACACCTTGAAGTGCTTCAATATCATCTAAATCGATTGATTCATCGTATTCTTTTCCAAGCATCATATCTGAAAATATTTGAGCAAGCTGTAGGGCTTCCTCTATTTTTTTTCCTTTAATTGCGTGTGTCATCATTGAAGCTGACGCCATTGAAATTGAACATCCTTCACCGTCAAAACGAGCATCTGATACAATTCCATCATCAACCTTTAAACGAAGTTCAATGCGATCACCACAAGTAGGGTTATTCATGTTTATTGTTACATCGTTTTCTGATATGGCCCCTACCCCTTTGTTACGAGGGTTTTTATAATGGTCCATTATCACGCGACGATATAATGCATCTAGATCAATGTTTCGATTAATAGACATCGCTGAAATACTCCTTCGTTTTAAGTAATCCTCTTACAAAAGCATCTACATCTTCTTTTGTATTATACAGATAAAAACTTGCACGAGCAGTAGCAGATACCTTTAACCATCTCATTAATGGCTGTGCACAATGATGGCCAGCTCGAACAGCAATTCCTTCAACATCTAAAACAGTTGCAACATCATGTGGATGCACATCTTCCACATTAAATGTAACTAACCCTGCACGATGCTTCGGACCATAGATTGTTACTCCTTTTACAGTAGATAACTGTTCAAGTGCATAATTCGCAATCTCATGTTCATGCTTTTCGATATTATCCATACCAATTTCTGTTAAGAAATCAATAGCAGCGCCTAAACCTACTGCACCAGCAATGATTGGCGTACCGCCTTCAAATTTCCATGGAAGTTCTTTCCAAGTAGAATCTTGTAAGTCAACGAAATCAATCATTTCCCCACCAAATTCAATTGGTTCCATGTTTTCAAGTAGATGTTTTTTACCATAAAGTACACCAATACCTGTAGGAGCACACATTTTATGACCAGAAAATGCGTAAAAATCACAATCTAAGTCTTGAACGTCGACCTTCATATGAGGAGTACTTTGTGCGCCATCAACAAGCATGATTGCACCATTTTGATGAGCAATTGCAGCAATCTCTTTTACAGGGTTAATTGAACCAAGTACATTTGAAACGTACATAATCGCAACTATTTTTGTATTTGAGTTAATTGTAGCTCTTGCTTGCTCAACGCTGATTGAGCCATCTTCTTCTAATGGTAAATATTTTAATGTTGCACCAGTAGCTTTAGCAACTTGTTGCCAAGGAATAATGTTACTGTGATGTTCCATATAAGAAATCACAATTTCATCTCCAGCTTTTAAGTTCGTTCTTCCGTAGCTAGCAGCAACTGTATTAATTGCAGTAGTTGTACCTCTAGTAAAAATAATCTCTTCAATTGATGATGCATTTATAAATTTTCGAACTTTATCACGAGCTCCCTCGTATGCATCAGTAGCTCTTGTTCCTAGAGTGTGTACACCTCTATGAACATTAGAATTAATTTCTTTATAGTAGTTCGCAACAGCTTCTATTACTTGAACAGGTTTTTGTGAAGTTGCAGCACTATCCAGATATACTAAAGGATGTCCATTTACTTCTTGATTTAATATCGGAAAGGCTTCACGGATTGCTTTAACATCCATTACTTAACCTTCCTCTCAATTACGTCTACAAGCATTTTTTTAACTTCTTCAATTGGTAATTCCGAAACTACAGGTGCTAAGAATCCGTGAATAACTAAGCGCTCTGCTTCTTTCTTCGGAATACCGCGACTCATTAAGTAGTAAAGTTGAGTTGGATCTACTTTACCAACAGAAGCAGCGTGACCTGCCATTACATCGTTTTCATCAATTAATAGAATTGGGTTTGCATCTCCACGAGCTTTTTCACTAAGCATTAATACACGTGAAGTTTGTTGTGCATTAGACTTAGATGCGCCGTGTTCAATTTTCCCAATACCATTAAAGATTGAAGTAGCAGAATCTTTTGATACACCATGTTTTAAAATCCAACCTTCAGATCCTTTACCAAAGTGCGTAATGTTTGTAGTAAAGTTCTGAGTTTGATCACCACGGCCAACAGTAACCATTTTCATGTCACCGAAAGAACCGTCTCCAATTAAGTTTGTAACATTTTCGAAAACTGAGTTTCCATCGTTCATAAGGCCAAGTGCCCACTCGATTTTGCTATCGCGACCAGCGTGACCACGACGAACAACATAAGCAGTAACACCTTTAGCTAAAGTATCAACAGCACCATATCGTACTTTTGCATTATCTAATGTAATTACTTCTGTAACGACATTAACAACAGCTGCCTCTAAATCAGCAGATGTAGAAACATAGTTTTCAACATAAGTAACTTCACTGAATGCATCTGCAACAACAAGAACGTGGTTATATGCAGGAACGTTTTCTCCATCTACAACAAAAATAGATTGGATTGGTTTTTCTAATACAACATTTTTAGGGATGTATAAGAAAGCTCCACCATTTACTAATGCTGCATGTAAAGCGATTAATTTATTTTCATCGACTTTTACAGCCTCTGTCATAAAATATTTTTTCACAAGATCTTCGTGATCTTTAATCGCTGTGTGTAAATCTACGAATATTACACCTTTTTCTTTTGCTTCAGAAGAAAGAGAGTGATATACAGCAGAACCATTATATTGTACATAAACTGATTGATCAGTGTCTTCATTCATTAAAGATGTTACTGACTCTGGTAATTGATCTTTTGTAGGAACATTTCCAGTTGTAACATTAAATTCTTTTCCAAAGAAATCCCATTTAGAGATATTTGTTTTATCTGGCTTTGGAAGAGAAAGTGATTCAGCTTTTGCTAGTGCATTCAAACGAAACTCTGTGAAATATGCAGGTTCATTTAGTAATGCAGAAAGCTGCTTAACTGTTTCTTGACTAAATGGAATTGTAGTACCAGTTGTCATGAGAATCCCTCCTATCCGATTAAGCTTCTTGCCCAACAGTCTCGTCTTCGATACCTAACTCTTGTTTAATCCAGTCATATCCTTCAGCTTCTAAACGAGCTGCTAATTCAGGACCACCTGATTTTACAATACGACCTTGCATCATAACGTGAACGAAGTCAGGAGTAATGTAGTTTAATAAGCGTTGGTAGTGAGTGATGATTAAGCAACCAAACTCTTCTCCACGCATTTCGTTAACACCTTTAGAAACTACTTTTAATGCATCGATATCTAAACCTGAGTCAATTTCGTCAAGAATAGCAATTTTAGGTTGGATCATCATCATTTGAAGAATCTCATTACGTTTTTTCTCTCCACCTGAGAAGCCTTCATTTAAGTAACGTTGAGCCATTTCTGGATCCATTTCTAAGAATTCCATGTTTTTATCTAATGTACGGATAAATTTCATTAATGAAATTTCATCGCCTTCTTCACGACGTGCATTCATTGCTGAACGTAAGAAATCTGCGTTTGTTACTCCGCTAATTTCACTTGGGTATTGCATAGCAAGGAAAAGACCAGCTTGAGCGCGCTCATCAACTTCCATTTCTAAAACATCGTTGCCATCAAGCTCGATGCTACCACCGATTACTTCATATTTAGGATGACCCATAATCGCAGAAGATAAAGTTGATTTACCTGTACCATTTGGTCCCATGATTGCGTGAATTTCTCCACCTTTTACTTCAAGGTTTACACCTTTTAAAATTTGCTTTCCTTCAATTGCTACTTGAAGGTCTTTTATTTTTAATGTAGAAGCTCCCATTTTACACCCTCCATAATATTACATAAAAATTCTATAAAATAGAAAATGGCTATTTTAAGTTCATTCTCATTTTATTCTCATTCTAATCTTAAAGCAATTAAAAAGTATTTTCAAGCCGTGCACTATTTTACCAAAAAAGTTTTATTACGTGTAAATATTTTTCTCAAAAAATGAATGAATAGAGATACTATATATATAGGAAATAAAAAATCTAATATTACAACTAAAAAAGAGGAGAATTAAATGTCTAAAACTACTAAGCTTTCGCCAGATCAACAAAAATTTGCGATTCATCAACTACAAACGTATTTCATACAAGAAAGAGACGAAGAGTTAAGTGAATTAAGTTCAATGTTGCTATTAGACTTTATATCACAAAAACTTGGACCAATGTTTTACAATAAGGGAGTTGAAGACTCCCAAAAATTTATGTCCGAACGAGTTGAAGATCTTTATGCTTTATTACTAAAAGAACAGATTGAAGATTAAGTTGTTTTAGTAAACTTCTTTGTTTTTTGTTTTTTTACGACCTTTAACACACCTTCTTAATCGTACATACTTTATTTTAGATTATTCAATATTAATATAGTTGTTCAACTTATTCTTATATTGTTAAAACAAATGAATGTTTTCATGCAGACTCTACCATTATTTACGAAAATGTTTATTTTCATTAATCAAGTTTATCAAATAAACAAAGAAAAGAACCTTTTTTTTACATGAAGGTCCTTTTTCTTTGTTAATAAATATACTTTATTGATAAACCTGCACAGGTATAAAGACTTCTGGCATGCCTGCAGCGTATGCAGCTACTTCATATTCTTTAAAAATTAATTTTATGCCCGCATGGTCAAATGCCCATAATCGATTTTTGTCACTTAAGTCAATCTCGTTAGGAGATTTTATTAATACATATTCTTTATATTTCTTTTGTAATTGCTGATAAGCATATTCTTGTACGGATTTTGTATTTTCGTTTATTAACTTAGACAACGGAACTACTTCACCTGTTTTTACGTCAAAATTATATGTAGTACCAATTGTCATTCCATGTGCTCCACCTGTATATGAATATTCATTATAAATAACACTTAATTTATCAAGATTATTATATAGTACTTTATAAATAAAAACATATTCATATGGTCTCCACGGCCCTTGGCTAGCATCCCATTTTGACTTTGCTTCTTTCTCGTCTTCTAATAGCTTCAAACGATTACTATTGGCTAAATCAGCACCTTGTTTTAAGATCCCATTGATCTTTTGTTGTGCTTTTGAATTAGATGCTCCACTTATTTGAGGATACTTAATCGGGGCATCATTTAGTTTTTGTTCAGTAATTTTAATATGTCTCGTTAATGCGTTTTCATTGATTTCGGCTTTCGATTCCGCATTAACAAATTTAATAGAGCACAAATTAATACTGCTAGTCATGATGATTAATAAAAAATAATATAGAAACTTTTTCACTAGACTCCTCCTACTATCTTTATTAAAAAATAGTATGAGTTTCTTTTAATTTATTTATGAAATATTTTATAAGAGTCAAAAATTTTACATTCAATCCACGGACAGTTATTCAGCTCATTTTACTCACAGTTTCCTTCCTCATAAACCGCTTATGAGGAAGTACCTTTCCATTTTTCCCTTGTTTTCTTCCTCATGAACCTCCTATGAGGAAGTACCTTTCCATTTTTCACTGATTTCCTTCCTCATGAACCTCTTATGAGGAAGTACATTTCCATTTTTCACTGATTTCCTTCCTCATGAACCTCTTATGAGGAAGTACCTTTCCATTTTTCGCTTGTTTTCTTCCTCATGAACCTCTTATGAGGAAGTACCTTTCCATTTTTTCACTGGTTTTCTTCCTCATGAACCCCCTATGAGGAAGTACCTTTCCATTTTTCACTGGTTTTCTTCCTCATGAACCCCCTATGAGGAAGTATCTTTCCATTTTCCACTGATTTCCTTCCTCATGAACCTCTTATGAGGAAGTACCTTTCCATTTTTCGCTTGTTTCCTTCCTCATGAACCTCTTATGAAGAAGTACCTTTCCATTTTTCACTGGTTTCCTTCCTCATGAACCTCTTATGAGGAAGTACATTTCCATTTTTCACTGGTTTCCTTCCTCATGAACCTCTTATGAGGAAGTACATTTCCATTTTTCGCTTGTTTTCTTCCTCATGAACCTCTTATGAGGAAGTACCTTTCCATTTTTTCACTGGTTTTCTTCCTCATGAACCCCCTATGAGGAAGTACCTTTCCATTTTTCACTGGTTTTCTTCCTCATGAACCCCCTATGAGGAAGTATCTTTCCATTTTTCACTGGTTTTCTTCCTCATGAACCCCCTATGAGGAAGTATCTTTCCATTTTCCACTGGTTTCCTTCCTCATAAACCGCTTATGAGGAAGTACCTTTCCATTTTTCGCTTGTTTGCTTCCTCATGAACCTCTTATGAGGAAGTACCTTTCCATTTTTCACTGGTTTCCTTCCTCATGAACCGCTTATGAGGAAGTACCTTTCCATTTTTCGCTTGTTTGCTTCCTCATGAACCTCTTATGAGGAAGTACCTTTCCATTTTTCACTGATTTCCTTCCTCATGAACCGCTTATGAGGAAGTACATTTCCATTTTTCACTGATTTCCTTCCTCATGAACCTCCTATGAGGAAGTACCTTTCCATTTTTCACTGATTTCCTTCCTCATGAACCTCCTATGAGGAAGTACCTTTCCATTTTTCACTGATTTCCTTCCTCATGAACCTCTTATTAAGAATTACATTTTAAATTTTTGCTAAAATACACAATTAGACTTCCGTTTGTTCTATATTGATTATGCTTTATTTCAACGGTGAAGCAGACTACGATCTGCTTTTCCCATTGATAACAAATCTTAAAAATAAATAGATTCTTTAAACTAACCAAATACTAAAGTGAACAAAAACTTGAAACTTCATTTATAATAAAAACATTAACAATCCATTATTAAACTGTTGAAAGAAGGTTTCTAATTTGGCACATATCTTAGTAGCGGGGAAAATTCCAGAAAAGGCTGAGCAATTATTAAAAGATCATCATGTTATTGTTTATGAAAATGAGCAATTAATTACAGAAGATGAATTGTGTGAACTTGTTAGTGAGGTAGATGCAATTTTAAGTTTACTATCCACTCCAATCACAAAAAGAGTAATTGATGCTGCTAAAAATGTAAATATTATTGCTAATTACGGAGCAGGATTTAATAATATCGATGTAGATTATGCAACTAGTAAGGGGATTCATGTGACAAACACTCCACTCGTTTCTACAGACGCTACCGCTGAGCTAACTTTAGGAATTCTCTTAGCTGTTTCCAGAAGAATAGTCGAAGGAGACGAACTTTGCCGAACAAAAGGTTTTGAAGGATGGGCTCCATTATTCTTTAGAGGAACAGAAGTATCAGGAAAAACTTTAGGTATTTATGGTTTTGGAAATATCGGACAAGCAGTAGCTAAACGAGCTAAGGCGTTTAATATGAATATTATTTATCATCAACCAAGAAGATTGAGTAATGAACTAGAACAACAATTAAATGCCACTTACGTATCGCTGGATGAACTTCTACAGACTTCTGACTATATAACCCTTCATTGTCCTTATAAACCTGAGCTACACCATTTATTTGGTAAAGAAGAGTTTTGCAAGATGAAAGACTCGGCATTTTTTATCAATGCAGCTAGAGGTCCTTTAGCGAACGAACAGGAATTAGTAGAAGCATTAAAGGAAGGTATTATTGCGGGCGCTGCTCTCGATGTATTTGAATTCGAACCAAAAATAACAGAAGAACTAAAATCACTTACAAATGTTGTATTAACACCTCATATTGGAAATGCAACATATGAAACTCGTGATGCTATGTCGGAAATAGCAGCTAAAAATATTATTGAAGTTATTGCTGAACGACCACCAATCTCACCTGTAAATCAAATTCTAGTGAAGAATTAAAAATAAAAAAGAGGGTTCCCATCAAAAGTTACTTGGGGTACCCTCTATTTTTATTATTGACTTACAGGTACTACAGCACCTTTATATTTTTTAATGATGAAATCTTGAATTTCTTTAGAGTGTAATACTTTTACAAGCTCTTTAATTTCTTTTTTATCTTTATCACCTTTACGAACAGCAATAATGTTTACATATGGAGATTCTTTACCTTCTAAAGCAATAGCATCTTTCATTGGGTTTAAACCAGCATCAATCGCGTAGTTTGTGTTAATTAACACTGCGTCGCCTTCATTGTTTTGATAAACTTTCGGAAGCATACCAGCGTCAACATCTGCTTGGAATTTTAGGTTTTTTGGATTCTCTGCTATGTCTTTAATTTGAGCAGTAGTAGGATCTACTCCAGCTTTAAGTTTAATTAAACCTTCATGCTGTAATAAGCTTAACATACGACCATGGTCAGCTACTGAGCTACTCATGATAATTTTAGCTCCATTTGGTAGATCATCTAAGCTCTTATATTTTTTAGAATAAACTCCGATTGGCTCGATGTGGATGCCACCAGCGTTTTCAAATTTGTAACCATTTTCTTTCATTTGAGCTTCTAAGTATGGAATGTGTTGGAAATAGTTTGCATCTAATTCTTTAGAATTTAGTGCTTTATTTGGTAAAACGTAATCTTGGAATTTAACAATTTTTAAATTAATTCCTTCTTTTTCAAGGATTGGCTTAGCTTGTTCTAAAATAACTGCGTGCGGTACATTTGATGCACCAACCACTAATTCCTTATTTTTATCTTCTCCACCTTTATTACATGCTGCTAAAGATAATGCTAAAACACCTGCTCCTAATAATCCTACGATTTTTTTGAAATTCACTGTCAGTTCCTCCCTTATATGATTAAGCTCTTTTATCTATTTTTGTTGTTACTAAATCACCAATAAATTGAAGAATGAATACGATTAATAAAATAATTACTGTCGCTACAAGTGTTACTTGGTTATTTGAACGTTGGTACCCTTCCATAAATGCTAAGTTACCGAGTCCACCACCACCTACTACACCAGCCATTGCTGTATAACCAACAATTGCGATTGTAGTAACAGTTAAACCTGAAATAATTGCTGGTAATGCTTCTGGTATTAATACTTTTACGATGATTGTAAAGGTACTAGCTCCCATTGCTCTTGCAGCTTCGATTACACCTTTATCAATTTCACGTAATCCGATTTCAACCATCCTTGCATAGAATGGTGCAGCACCAATTATTAATGCTGGTAATGCAGCTTTTGCTCCAAGCATAGTGTCAAGAATAAAGATGGTAAATGGAATTAATAAAATGATTAAAATGATAAACGGTATTGAACGAAAAATATTTACAAACGCTGCTAGGATAGTATTAAAAAATTTATTTTCAAGAAGCTGATCTTTGCTAGTTAAAAATAAGAATAAACCTATTATTAGTCCAAAAATGAACGTTGCAAGTGCAGCTATTACTGTCATGAATAATGTTTCTTGAGTGGCTAAAAGCATTGCATCCCAATCAACATTCGGAAAAAGTTGTGTCATCTTATGCTACCTCCACTTCAACTTGTTTTGATTCTAAATAAGCAATTGCCTCTTTGATGTTATTTATGTCTCCAACAAGTTGAATCTTCATTGTCCCATAAGAGCCTTCAGCAGTTTGAACAATTTTCCCTTGCAGAATGTTAATCTCAATATCAAAATGCTTAACAACTTCAGAAATATGTGGCTGATCTGCTTGACCATTTTTAAAGGTAAGCTTGTAAGTATTATCCTTCCCATCACCATGAGAAATTACTTCACCTTCATCGCCTTTGATTTGCGTCACAAATTTCTTTGTAATTGCTTGTTTAGGACGAGTAAATACATCAACAACATGGCCTTCTTCTACTACACTTCCGTTTTCCATTACAGCTACTCTTTGACAGATTTTTTGAATGACATGCATTTCATGAGTAATTAGGATAATTGTAATGCCAAGCTGTTTATTTATATTAGTTAGTAAAGCTAATATTGAATCCGTTGTTTCTGGATCTAGTGCAGAAGTCGCTTCATCACATAAAAGAACATCTGGATTATTAGCAAGTGCTCTTGCAATTCCGACACGTTGCTTTTGACCTCCACTCAGTTCAGAAGGATAAGCATTTTCTCTACCTTCAAGACCAACAAGTTTAATTAATTCTTTCGCACGATTAATGCTTTCCTTTTTTGGAACTTTAGCAATTTCAAGTGGGAAAAGTATATTTTCTAATACAGTTCTTGACCACAATAAATTAAAATGCTGAAAAATCATTCCTATTTTCTGTCTTGCTTTTCTTAACTGATTAGATGAGCATTTAGAGATCGATTGACCATTAATAATAACTTCACCTGTTGTAGGTGATTCAAGTCCATTCAGCATACGTAATAACGTACTTTTCCCTGCGCCGCTATATCCGATCATGCCAAAAATTTCACCTGCTTCAATATTTAACGAAACATTTTGTACTGCGGTAACTGTGCCCTTTTTACCCTTGTATGTTTTACTTACATTATTTATTTGAATCATACACTTGTTCTCCTTTCAAAACATTCTAACAACTTTTCTTTCAATTTTTTGTAAGAAAGTACTTTTTTAGTCGCATAAAACAAAAAAACCTTTCAACTCACATGAGCAGAAAGGTTTAACATACAAAAAGTATTCCTTTCTCTCATCTCTCAAAGCATATGCTTTGCAGGAATTAGCACCATTTCAATGACGATCATTGACGGTTGCTGGGTTTCACAGGGCACAGTCCCTCCACCTCTCTCGATAAGAGTTAACTTACGATCTATTTAGTTGTTGAGTGCAATTTCTTTAACGTAAGTCCAATTCTACAAAGATAGACACAAGTTGTCAACAATTTTCTATAAGTTTTTTTTCGTTTTCAACACTCGTATATTGAAAAATGGTTTCCATAAGTAGTAATAATCGATAGTTCCCTTCAAAAGAAGCGTCATTTAGTTTTAATAAAAGCCCTAATCTTTGCAAACCTGAATTTAGATATTCCCATCCATCCTTTGAAAAACTAACTCTGAGTTGCGGAATCGAACGATCAATTACCTCAATAAAAGGAGCCTTTTTGCTTAACTTTATAAAAACTTTTTCATTCAGACAATTAATTTCTACAATCTTTTCTTCAATTGGCAAAATGATTTGTAAATATTCCTTTTTTATAAATAAGTTTCTTGCTTGTCCAACCCACTCCTTGATTTCCATAATAAACACCTCTCCCGAATTCTTTAATCTTATTTTCTCATAGATAAGAGGTGTATTCTTTATATTTCTCTCGACATTTACCTTGATAAAAATCTATATTTTAATTTTATTTCTACAACATTCAACTCATTTCCCAAGAAATATGTCTAAAATCAGGAAATAGTTTTAGCCATATAAAAAGAGTGCAACTAACAGTATGCACTCATCGTTTAATATATAAATTATATTTTTTTAACAATTCATGTAAATAAGGTACAGACTTGAAAGCGTAAATTTTTTGTTTCATTTCCCCATTTTCAAAAATAAGTAAACAAGGTACACTTTCAACTTTCCAACTTTGAGCTTCCTCCACTATTTCATTAATATTCACCTTACAGATTGGTAAATTTGGCAGAATCTCATTTACTATTTCTAGCATTTTTGACGCTACTTGGCATGTACCACACATTGCGGTATAGATATAAATAACTGTTGTCTCTTTTGATTGAACTCTTTGCATTATTTCATTCTTTGTCCATTGCTGCATAATCTTTATTCCTTTTTAATTTGTACGTAAATAATCTGTAAATACTAAAATATCCGCCCCTAATAATACACTAGCTAAATGTTGACTCGGAGCTGTTGCCACTTCTCGATAACTTCGATCAATGTACAGATGCTCTGCCTGTGGAAATTCTCTTTTTAACAGTCTTCTAAGCTTTTCACCGGCCTCATCTGCATCTACTAACACATAGATTTCTCTTAAATCTAACATTTCAGCAAGCTCATCTAGCTTTGAAGTACCAACTGTACCATTCGTACAGATAATATCAACAGGCTCCTTTATGATCGTCTGTATCTTTCTCTTATCAGTAGTACCTTCGACAATGATAACTTTTCTTTGATCTTCAATATTCACTGGGCATCACCTAATGTATAGGACTCAAAAACTTTTGACTAAAAATCTTTTGTATATAGTATATTCGATTTCCTCTTTGTTGTTTCCTTTTTTTCCCTTAATGAAAATGTCCCTTTAAATTATGTTTTATGTAAATAAGTTAAGCTTTATTACTTTTATTATACACTCAAAATAAAAAAGCGCCCAAAAGGACGCTTTTTTAGATAATTAATCTTGATTGATCATTTCTTCGTATTGACCAGCAGTCATTAACTCATCAAGTTGAGAAGCGTCTGTAGCTTCAACAACTACCATCCATGCTTTTTCGTATGGAGATTCGTTTACGAATTCAGGATTTTCATCTAGATCAGAATTTACTTCAATTACTTTACCACTGATTGGAGCATATAGTTCAGATACTGTTTTTACAGACTCAACGCTACCGAATGGCTCATTAACAGTAAGCTCATCGCCTACTTCTGGTAGTTCAACAAATACGATATCTCCAAGCTCTGATTGAGCGAAATGAGTAATACCGATATAATATTTATTACCTTCAACTTTTACCCACTCATGTTCTTCTGAATAACGTAGTTCATTTGGAATTGACATTGTGAAATCCTCCTCTGATTAATTACCTTAAATTATATAGTTATTTTATAACCAAACCTTTTCAAATACTTCTTCATTAAAACCAACTGTAGCTTTTTCTCCATCAAAAAGTAGAGGCCTTTTAATTAATTTACCATCTGAACTTAGTAGTTCTAATAGCTCGTCCTCAGTTTTTGTTGGAATAACATCCTTCAACCCAAGCTCACGATACTTAACGCCACTTGTATTAAATAATTTATTTATAGAAATTCCACTTGCTTTATAAACATCAGCAAGTAACTCCTTTGAAGGTGGATTTAATGTAATATCAATTGCTTCAACCGGAATATTATGTTCTTTAAGCCAAGAAGCGGCTTTTCGACAAGTTCCACATTTTGGATATGTATAAAAAATAATACTCATTTTAGCAACTCCTCCCAAAATCTATTTTATCACAGGGAATAAGCGAGTTAAAATAGTTCCGTTCGAAAATTCTGTAATAAGTTAGTTCCAACAACATTATAGCAATATTCATCACACTAAACCAGTAGAATATTCGTGTTTTTCGACAGTTTTATACAAAAACCGTAAATACTTTTTAAAATTAAACGTAATTTCCTAAACCATTGATTTCCCTTTAAAAGAGTACTCAACTTATACTAGTATGGCACAAGTTATGGCAAAATTATCCTTATCTATTTAAGATAAATAGAAAATATAAAGTTATTTGATTTTGTTAAGGAACCCTCGAAATAGGGCTTCAGGAAGAAAAAACTGCCAATCAACAGATCGGCAGTTTTTCTATTCTTAAACAGTATAACGTTCCTCAGCTAAAACATTTGCTGCAATTTCACGCTTCTTCGCAATGACATTAACAGGCGTATGACGTGTAAATTTACGAAGTGCTGAAGTCATCATTCTTAAAGTATCACCAGACTCTACAGCAACAAGTGTTTCCTTTGCGTGAGCTTCGATTTCATTAAATGCTTCTTGGCAGAATACCTGAGTATAAAGTAACTTTTGGTTAGATTTTTCTAAGCCTACTTTATTGATTGCTTTTTCAGTACGTAGAACTGTCGATTCCATTGCGTAAAGATTACTTACGATATCTGCAATATTTACTAGAATTTCTTGTTCATTACTTAATCCTTTACCGAATTTTTGAACTGCTAAACCTGCAATCATGATTGCGATTTTCTTCGCATTGCGAACTAAATATTTCTCTTGTTCTAAAGGAGCATCGCCAACTTCTTCAGGCATTAACATCATTAATTCTTCTTGAATTTGTTGAGCTTGTTGAAGTAATGGCAATTCTTTGCTCATTGCTTTTCGAAGGTAAGTGCTTGGTACAATTAATCGGTTAATTTCGTTTGTACCTTCAAAGATTCGGTTAATACGAGAATCACGGTAAATACGCTCAATTTCATATTCAGCCATGAAGCCATATCCACCGTGGATTTGCACTCCTTCATCAGCTACATAGTCTAATACTTCTGAACAGAAGAATTTATTTAATGAACATTCAATCGCATATTCTGCTACAGCAGCTGCTACTGCTTTTGGATCTTTTGCTTGCTCTTCCGTTAATTGACTAAAGCGATCCTCAAAAAGTCCTACTGTACGATACGCTGAACTTTCACTTGCATAAATTTTAGTAGCCATATTCGCTAATTTTTCTTGAATTAAACTAAATTTAGCAATTGGTGTTTTAAATTGTTGGCGTTGATTAGCATATGTTGCAGATAATTCTAAAGCACGTTTTGATCCACCAACTGTACCTACAGCTAATTTATAGCGACCAATATTTAAAATATTAAATGCAATAACATGACCTTTACCAATTTCACCTAATAAGTTTTCTACTGGAACTTTTACATCTTCTAAAATCAAAGTACGAGTTGAAGATGATTTAATACCCATTTTCTTTTCTTCTGGACCAGTCGAAACACCTTCATAATCTCTTTCAACGATAAATGCTGAGAAGTGCTCGCCATCAATTTTTGCATATACAATAAATACATCTGCAAAAGCAGAGTTTGTAATCCATTGTTTCTCACCATTTAAAATGTAGTGAGTTCCTTCAGCATTTAATTTAGCAACAGTTTTTGCTCCTAATGCATCTGATCCTGAACCTGGTTCAGTTAATGCATATGCTGCAAATTTCTCACCTGATGCTAAACCTGGTAAATAACGTTGCTTTTGATCATGATTTCCAAATAATACGATTGGAAGTGTACCGATTCCTACGTGTGCGCCTTGAGAAAGTGAAAATCCACCACCACGTGAAATTTTTTCAGTAATTAATGCTGAGCTAATTTTATCTAGAGCAATTCCACCATACTCTTCTGGCACATCTGCAGCTAATAAACCAAGCTCACCAGCTTGTTTTAATAATCTTACAGTCCGGTCAAATTCGTGTTGCTCTAAATATTCTAGTTCAGGTAAAACTTCATTAATTACAAAATCTTCAGTTGTTTTTGCAATTAATTTATGTTCATCTGTAAAATCCTCTGGTGTAAAAACTTTATCAAAAGTCACTTCTGTTGTTAAAAAGCTGCCGCCTTTAAGTAAGTTACCGATTGTTTTTTCCATCGTTAATTCCTCCTATTATCTATTTACTAGTTTGAAGACATGATTCTAACAATCTATTTCGTACAACTATTAAACTAATTCAAATACTCCGGCAGCACCCATTCCGCCACCAACGCACATCGTTACAATTCCGAACTGTTCCCCGCGACGTTTCATCTCATGTAATAGAGATAAAGTTAGTTTAGTACCAGTACAACCAAGTGGATGCCCTAATGCAATCGCCCCACCGTTTACATTTACACGGTCCTCATCAAGACCTAGATGACGAATAATTTGAATTGATTGAGAAGCAAAGGCTTCATTTAATTCAAATATTCCGATGTCAGATAAGCTTAATCCTGCTAATTTAAGAGCCTTTGGAATTGCTTCAACTGGTCCAATCCCCATAACCTCTGGAGCTACTCCAGCAACTGCAAAAGAACGGAATTTTAATAATGGACTTAGTCCTTGGGCTTCAGCTTTTTCGCGATCCATTACTAATACTGCTGCTGCCCCATCACTTGTTTGCGAAGAGTTTCCAGCCGTTACTGAACCTCTCACATTAAATGCTGGTCTTAATTTAGCTAATACTTCAGAAGATGTACCTTCACGAACACCCTCATCTTGAGAGAACGTAAAATTCTTTTCTTCTAATTTATTGTTTGCGTTAACTGTACGTAGCGTTACATCCACTGGTACGATTTCATCAACAAAACGCCCTTCTTTAATAGCCGCTGCTGCGCGCTGATGACTACGTACTGCAAAAGCATCTTGGTCTTCCCTTGAAATGCCATAGCGATTGGCAACTTGTTCAGCAGTATGCCCCATCCCCATATAGTACTCTGGAGCATTTTCTACTAATCTACTATTTAAACGAGCAACATGTCCTCCCATTGGAAGTAAACTCATTGACTCTGCTCCGCCCGCAATAATAGCTTCAGAATGACCTAACATAATTCGTTCACTTGCATAAGCAATACTTTGTAGACCTGAAGAACAATAACGGTTCACCGTAATTCCTGGAACTGAATGAGGTAATCCAGCTAACGCTCCAATATTACGTGCCATATTGAATCCTTGTTCAGCTTCTGGGGATGAGCAACCAAAAATAATATCATCGATTGGACCATCATAATTACCCGCACGCTTTAATGTTTCCTTTACAACCAATGCCCCTAGATCATCTGGGCGAACTGTTGCTAGTGATCCTTTTTTCGCTTTACCTACAGGTGTTCTCGCACCCGCTACAATAACAGCTTCTCTCATGTTCTTCCCTCCATCTTTCGATTAATTACGTAACGGTTTTCCTTTTACAAGCATGTGTTGCATACGCGCTTGAGATTTCATTTCAGAAATTAAACTTATAAATGCTTCACGTTCAATATTTAATAAATACTCTTCGTCAACTAACGTTCCAAATGGCACTTTTCCACCTGCAATTACATACGCTAATTTTTTAGCGATTGTTAAATCATGTTCACTAATATAGCCAGAATAGTACATTGAGTTTGCACCAGCTAATAAAGTTGCATAACCAGACTCACCTACTACCGGTACTTTTTCACGAATCGGAGCGCTATAACCTGCTTCATATAACTCAAGTACTCGTTGTTTTGCTTCATAAATTAAGTGATCTGCATTAAATACTTTGCGATCATCATGATTTAAGAAACCATTTTCAAATGCTTCTTGAGCTGAAGTCGATACTTTTGCCATTGCAACTGTCTCAAATACACGATTTGCAAGAGCTTGTAGGTCAAACTCAACACCTTCTGGAAACTGTTTTAATTGTTTAATGTAAAGCTCTTTACTACCGCCCCCACCTGGGATTAAGCCCACTCCAACTTCAACTAGGCCCATATAAGTTTCAGAAGAAGCAACTACGCTAGCTGCTGGTAAACAAATTTCAGTACCACCACCTAGTGTCATACCGTAAGGAGCTACAACTACTGGTTTATCTGAATACTTAATTTTCATCATTGCTTGTTGGAATCCTTTAACAACCATTTCAATTTCAAAATAGTTGTCATCTTGCGCTTCCATTAATATCATTGCTAAATTAGCACCAACGCAGAAGTTTTTAGCTTGGTTACCAATAACTAAGCCTTTATAATTTTTTGAAACTTCATCAACTGCGAAGTTAATCATTTGTGTAATATCCATACCTATTGCATTGCTTTTTGTATGGAATTCTAAACATGCAACTCCATCTCCAAGATCAATTAAACTTGCACCTGAATTTTGTTTAATAATTCGACCTTGCTCTTTTAAAACACTTAACTTAACTTCTTTTTCATTTCTTACTAGCTCTTCATATTGACCATTATGATAGAATCTAGTAACTCCATTGTCTTTTTTATAAAATGTTTCGTTTCCACTATCGATCATATTCTTAACCCAATTTGGTACAGTTAGGCCTTCGCTTTCCATTCGTACGACCGATTTAGATACACCAATAGCATCCCAAATTTCAAATGGTCCTAAATCCCAGCCAAATCCCCACTTCATTGCTTGGTCAATTCCGACGATGTTATCAGAAATTTCATCAGACAATTCAGCTGAATACACTAATACTGGGCTAATAATGCTCCATAAGAAATTACCTGCACGATCATCAGCGTATACAAGCGCTTTCAATTTATTCGCTAAGCCTTTAACTTGCTTAATGCTTTCAGTTGAAGCTGTTTTCAAGCTTTTTCTTTCTCCATATTCAAATGTGCTTGGATCTAATTCTAAGATTTCTTTACCTTGTTTTAAGAAGAATCCTTGCCCAGACTTACTTCCAAGCCAATTACGCTTTGCCATTTCCTTCATAAATTCTGGAACTTTAAATACTTCTTTTTCTTCACCTTCTACAAGCTCATAAACATTATTTGCAACATGGATAAATGTATCTAATCCAACAACGTCTAATGTACGGAATGTAGCACTAGAAGGGCGCCCAATCATTGGACCAGTAATTGAATCAACTTCTCCAACACTGTATCCGCCTTTTAGCATTTCTTGTACAGTTACAAGTAATCCATAAGTTCCGATCCGATTTCCAATAAAGTTTGGAGTATCTTTTGCTAATACAACGCCTTTGCCTAAAACGTCTTCTCCAAAACTTTTCATAAATGTAAGTACTTCTTCAGATGTATGTTTAGTAGGAATAACTTCTAATAATTTTAAATAACGTGGTGGGTTAAAAAAGTGAGTGCCTAAGAAATGTTTCTTGAAGTCATCCGAACAGTCCTCAGACATAGCTTCAATTGAAATACCTGATGTATTTGAGCTCACGATTGAGCCTGGTTTGCGGTACGCATCAACACTAGCTAATACTTGTTTTTTAATTGCTAAATTTTCAACAACTACTTCAATAATCCAGTCAACTTCGCTTAAACGACTCATGTCATCTTCAAAGTTACCTGCTTGAATTAACGTTAAGTTTTTCTTAGATGCAAGAGGAGCTGGCTTTTGTTTTAATAATTTCTGAATAGCCGTTTGACTAAATCGATTACGAAATTCTTTGGAGTCGGTAGTTAGACCTTTTGCAGCATCTTCCTCAGATAGTTCTCTTGGGACAATATCAAGTAATAATGTTGGAATTCCAATGTTTGCCAAGTGTGCAGCGATACCAGATCCCATCACACCTGAGCCGAGTACAGCGGCTTTTTTAATTTTTTGGATCATATGCATTTCTCCTCCTCATATCTTTGAATGAATACTCATTCACTTTCTGGATAAAACAATCCATTATCAATGAGCCCTCTACTTCCACTATATGATAAATTCTTATTTTTCGCAATAAACAAAAAGTTCGAATTAACAAAAAATTTTATTACGATTAATATTCTTCCTCTGCTTTTTTTATTACACTCCATTTTTTTACTAATAAGTTTATTTAAATAGGTTAGTCTAAGAAATGGAGGTGATAAGATATGAAACGTGAAAGAAATCCATCAAAGGGTGGAGTTAGTGCAGCAAGTGTTCAAGGTAATGCAAGTCATGGAGATCAAAGAGAAGAAAAAGGTAGACAAAGTAACAATCAGCAGTACGGTAAAAAAAATATGGGTCATTAAGCAATTTTCACTCAAATTTAATAGCAAAACTAGGACCTTACATATTCAATCATTTATATGAATAATGTTGTTTTACTACTAACTACTTATCACAAGAAAATCCTGTATAAAGAGAAAAAGGCTGACTAAAAAGGATCCTCACTCAATCCTTTTTAGTTAGCCTCTTTAATTTTAATAATTATTTACTGAACATACCTTTTAATACGAATGCAACGTTTGCAGGACGTTCTGCTAGACGACGCATGAAGTAACCGTACCAGTCAGTACCATAAGGAACATAAACTCGCATATTATATCCTTCTTTAACAAGTTCTAATTGACGCTCTGTACGAATTCCGTATAACATTTGGAACTCAAATTGATCGTTAGGAATATTATGCTCTTTTACTAATTGTTTTGTATACTCAATCATTGCTTCATCGTGTGAAGCAATTGCAGTAAAGTTACCGTTTAATAGGTGCATTTTAATGATTTTTTTGAAGTTTTCATCCACATCTTTTTTGTCTGGGAATGCTACTTCTGCAGGCTCTTTATAAGCACCTTTTACTAGACGTAAGTTTGGTTTTAAACTGTTTAAATCTTTAATATCGTTTTCAGTTCTGTATAAATAAGCTTGAATAACAGTTCCAATATTATCGTACTCTGATTTTAATTGCTTAAAGATACGAATTGTTTTTTCACAGCGAGAGAAATCTTCCATATCGATTGTAACGAATACGCCACTTTTCTTAGCTGCTTCTAAAATACGACGCATATTTGCTAAAACTAGCTCGTCAGAAATATCAAGTCCCATTGAAGTCATTTTAAGAGAACATTGTGAATCTAATTTTTCTTTTCCAATCGCCTCAATTGCTTCGATACAGTGATCAGCCATTTCATTTGCTTCTTCAACTGTATCTACGAACTCTCCAAGATAATCAATTGTTACTTTTAAATTCTTTTTATTTAAATCCTTAATAACTTTTGTAGCTAAATCGATTGTTTCGCCTGCAACAAAACGAGCTGCACCAAATCTTAGGCCATACTTTTTAGCCATTTTAGTTAAAAACTTATTTTTAGACATAAATAAAAAAGCATTCTTCATAACTTGTTCCATTACTCTACCCCCAAAAATTTAACTATTCTTTTCTCTCTATCTATTACTAATGTATCATCTAATGAAATTTGTTAAAACAATTTTTTAATAATTTGTCGAATTTTGTTTATTGAAAAATGTATGCCCTTACTTGATATTATATTATCATAATTAATAGGTGCCGTCATCTTTGAAAATTATGGATAAAATTTATTGTTTATTTTTATTCGCTAAAGCTTCTCTATGCTGGTCATTTAGCGTTTTTATTTCTTTTATTAAATGAACAACTTCATCTTTAGCTTGCGGATATGTATCATTCCAATGTTTTACTAATGCGGGCATTGATTTTGATATGTATGTATACATAACCCACTTTTCCACTTTTGCCTGTTTTTCCTCAGACCAATCTCCTAATAACAATTCCGTATATTTTTTTAGTAACGCATCAAATTTTCCTTCAAATTCATTTTCCAAACGAAATCACCTCTCCATATTATTGTTAAGTTGAATCTTCCTTTTTTTACCTAAAACTGTTTACTATGAGATTATATTATATCTTCAACCACTATTTAGATGATTATTAAAAAATGTAAAGTATAAATAATAAAGCGTATCTATCTGTGCATTTTCATAATTTGTTCATATTTTCACAAACTTACGATCATTTTTTGTTTGTATACTATGTTTGTGTGAAACAAAAAGTACATAGGGAGTGAAACAATTTGGAACAAGTTAGTATAAAATACTGTATTGATTTAGCTCTTAAAAAAAAGAAAATACTGGACCAAAGCTTAATTAAATATTTAACTCGTGCTGCCTTAGCTTCTATTTATATAAGCTTTATTCTGATCGTTTGTTTAAAATTAGCTGAATTATTTAGATTGCAAAATTCACCATTTTCAACAGTCGCTTATCCACTCGCTTTCTCTACAGCTTTAATTATGATTATTTATGGTGGTGGTGAATTATTTACAAGTAATACGATGTATTTTACCTTCTCTACATTAGCTAAAAAAACTACAAAACAAGATTTAGTGAAAAACTGGATTGCATGTTACGCCGGTAATATCATTGGTGCATTTATTTTTGCGATTATTTATTTTTTTACAGGTTTAGCAAAAGATTTTCCTGCTAATCATTTTTTAACAAGTGTAGTTGACCATAAAATTCACGCATCATTTTCAACCTTATTTTTTAAAGGTGTTCTATGTAATTGGCTTGTTTGTCTTGCTTGTTTTTTACCTACAAGATTCAAAGATGATTTCGCAAAAATGCTCCTGATCTTTTTATTAGTTTTTGCTTTCTTCTTCTCTGGTTATGAACATAGTATCGCAAATATTGCTGTCTTTACATTATCATTTATTCTGCCTCACGATGTGCCTTTTACGTTTGGTGATGTATACCATAATTTACTTCCTGTTACATTAGGAAATATTATTGGTGGTTCAGTTGGTGTTGGAGTGGCATATTACTTCTTGAATAATGAACAAAAATTAGAAGTAAAAGAATTAAAACGGGTCTCGTAACCCTAATCTCCTGTCCTCATTTTTTTGTGGACAGGTTTTTTCGTGCAAAACTAATTTTATTATGGTAATAATGATTTTATAAAGAAAATTTTTCCTTTTTTGGTGGTGTAAAATTTGAAATACAATCATTTTGTTCGATTTATCATGTTCATTTCATTACTATGTTTTCTTTTATTATCATATGGCTTCGTAAAAGGTGCTTATACAGTTTTAAATCCTCAAAAAAGCAAACTAATCGTAAATAATAATCCACAAAAAAATAATCAAAATGACAGTGTTCATAAAAACAATACACTGAAAATTGTTGCATTAGGAGATTCACTTACGCGTGGTGTCGGTGATGACGAAGGTACAGGTTATGTAGGAAGATTAAAAACCATTCTTCAAAAAGAATATAAACAATCAACAACGATTACTAATTTAGCGGTTAGCGGTGCGAAAACAGCAAATTTACTTAACGATTTTAAGAAAAAAAATATACAAGAAACGATTGGTTCTGCCGACATAATCGTTCTTTCCATTGGAAGTAATGATTTATTTCCTGGCGCTAATCAACTAAACGAACAATTTTTAAAGACATATCGACCAGATGAAAAAACGTTTAAAAATAATCTACAATCCATTATTAAAGGAATACGTCAAAAAAATCCTTCAGCATCTATTTACGCGTTTGGTTATTATAATCCATTTCATAATGTACAAGGTTTAGATACATCGTCAAGCTTTGTATCGAGATGGAATAATTTACTCGAATTATCGGTGCTTCAAACGAATAATGCATACGTCATTCCTACATTCGATTTATTTTTTAATGAGGAAAAGAAATATTTATACACCGATCATTTCCATCCGAACAAAGATGGATATATTGAAATGGCAAATCGCCTAAGTAGTAAAATAGGAAGTCAGCTTTCGAGGTGAGACGAATGAATAAAGTTCTAAAATTAGAAGGTGTTACAAAAAGCATTAAAGGAAAAGTACTAGTCGATCAAATTTCATTTGAAGTGTATGAAGGGGAAGTGTTTGGTTTTCTAGGCCCAAATGGAGCTGGAAAAACAACAACTATTCGAATGTTAGTTGGATTAATCAAACCAACAAAAGGCACAATTGAAATCGCTGGTTATCCAATTAAAACTCATTTCAAAGAAGCGATGCGACAAATTGGATGTATTGTAGAGAATCCAGAATTATATGGTTATTTAACCGGATGGGAAAATCTAAATCAATTTGCGAGAATGTTAGGAATTAAAGATGATAAAAAAATAAGCGATGTCGTTAATTTAGTAAAATTAACTGATCGAATTCATGAAAAAGTAAAAACGTATTCACTTGGAATGAAACAAAGATTGGGGATTGCTCAAGCATTACTTGGTAGCCCAAAACTTCTTATTTTAGATGAACCAACTAATGGATTAGATCCAGCCGGTATACGTGAATTACGTGAATTTATTCATATGCTTGTAAAAGAGCAAAATATAAGTGTATTTATTTCAAGTCATTTATTAAGTGAAATCGAAATGATTTGTGATCGAGTAGGTATTATAAATAAAGGGAAAATGGTTAGAGTTTCAACAGTAAAAGAATTAGTACAAGAAGCTGCTGAAAGAGTTGAATGGCGTGTTTCTCCAATTCAAAAAGCGCTAGATTTATTAAAAAAAGATTCTACGATTCAAGATATATTAGTAAAAGATGAGCTTATACTGTGCCGAATGTCGCCTCTCAAAATTAATGAGGTCATTCAACAATTTGTAGCAGGTGATATTCAAGTGAATGGCGTTAAAACAATGTCTGAAACATTGGAAGATTTATTCATGGAAATGACTGGGGGCGAAGTTCGTGGCTGAACTAATTAGACTCGTCTTTAACGAAATTGAAAAAATGGTAAGGAAAAGAAGAATACTTGTTATCTTTTTTATTTTAGCAGTGTTAATCCCTATTTTTGTTTATGCTCAACTGCAGCAAACCGAAGAAACAATTAAAAGACTTGGTACTGATAATTGGAAAGTAGCTCTTCAACAAAAAATAGTCGACCAACAAAATAGATTGAACTCATCAGGAATACCTGAAGAATGGAAAAGTTGGTTAAAGGTTCAAATCGATCAAGAGCAATATTATTTGGATAACGACATCAATCCTACTACACCTGGTGCACCTACATTTATCCGAAAATTAATTGAACAAAGTATTGGATGGCTACTGTTACCATTATTGGTCATGGTCATCACGATCGATATGATATCTGGTGAACGAAGCGACGGTACGATCAAAATACTACTAACCCGTCCGATTAAAAGATGGAAGGTCTTACTAAGTAAATACATATCAATTTGTTTATTAATCTCATTTCTTCTCGTTCTATATGGCGTTTTAGCATATGTCATTTCAGGATTTGTTTTCAGTTTTAAAGGATGGACAGTACCTGTGTTAACAGGATTTGTCATCAAAAATAACCAGTTATTAACTGACTCAGTTCAGCTAATTCCCCAATGGCAATACATCATAATGGCCTTTGGACTAGCATGGTTTGTTTGTATGATCATTGGAACTCTTTCATTTATGGTATCCGTACTAGTTCGGACTACTCCCGCTGCAATGGGCATTATGCTAGCCGCTTTAATAACAGGAAGCGTTTTAAGCGGACTTGCTACATCATGGTCAGGGGCAAAATACTTTTTTAGTGTAAACCTTGGCCTTACTGACTACTTAGCCGGCCAACTCCCTTCCATCGAGGGATTAAACATGCAATTCTCTCTTATGAATTTATCAATATGGGGACTATCAGCATTACTAATCTCTTTCATCGTATTTATTAAGCAAGACATGAATTAAATAGAAAAGGGGATCGAAAAAGTTTAATTTCTTTTCCGTTCCCCTTCCCGTTTTTTTATTCCTTACCTACACTCCCAGACCTTAATGGTTCAACATGGATATGAGTATATTTGATACCATGTTGTTCGTTTAAGATTCTTTCAATTTGATCTGTAATACCGTGACTTTTACTCACATCTATTCCGCCATCTACTTCAATGACTACATCTGCGATTGTTGTATTTCCGTACATTCTAGCTCTTAAGTCTACAACTTTATGTACACCTGGTACTTTATCCACGGTTTCAGTAAAGAGATTCATTTCTTCTGGATCGAATCCATCCGTTAGTAGGAGGCTTGCTTCATAAAAAATCTCCCATGCTGTTTTGCAAATGATCACACCTACTAAAATGGCCGCGATTGGATCGATAATCGGATAACCAATTGAAGCACCTAGTACACCAATCGTTGTACCGAAGCTAACTAATGCATCGGAAAAATTATCTTTTGCTGATGCCTCGAGCCCTTTACTATTCGTTCTCTTGGCAACTTTACTGTTATAAAAGTAAATGCCAAACATAAAAATCCCAGAAGCAAATGCCACTACAGCTGCTAGTCTATTTGGTGTCTCATATTCTCCAACGAAAAGTGAACGCATATTTTCAATAATAACCTGTAAACCAACTGACACCATAATAAAAGATGCAATTAAAGTAGCTATTTGCTCTGCTCTTGAATGTCCATATGGATGGTCTAAATCTCTCGGTTTTCTTGCGATTCTTATTCCAATCAATACAGCCAATGTTGCACCAATATCAGTCACATTGTTAAGTCCATCAGCTAAAAGAGCACTAGAATTTGTATAAAAACTAATAAGTACTTTTAAACTTGCGAGAACTAAGTAGGAAATAACACTTAAAAAAGCAGCAAAGTCTAATTGCTTTTGAAGATTTTTCTCCATGAAATCACCCCGCCCTAATAAAAAATCTTATGGGCTTATCATACCCATAATGCAAATTTTCCATTTTAAGTAAAAAAAAACAGAATCGAATACTCGAATCTGTTTTTCCTATTTTACCTATATAATTATAGTGGCTTTGGATTATAACTTGATCCTGTTAAATCTGTTAAGTCACAAACAGTTTGCCATAATTCTGGATAAAATTCAAATCGTACAGCACGCTCTAATGCTTCTGCTGGTACTCCTTTTAAGCTCTTAGTATTCATCCCAATCATGCGACGAACAAGTTGAATATGCAGTCTGCGGAATGATTGGAATCTTTCATCGAAGCAAGTTAATTCTTGCATTAATTGGAATAACTCAAAGTTTTTAGCCGCATCTTGATGTAATTGAACAGGTGTAAGTAAATTTTCATCTAATAAATCTTTAAAAGGCTGCCAAAGTGTTGGACCTAATCTTAAGATTTCATTAAAACCTGGAGAATCTTGACCGCTACCTCTTCCTAGAGCTAAACGAATAATATGATAATCACTTGGGCTCACTAGTTTTACCATATCAAAAACTGCTGGTAAATGTACTAGGTGATTATTAATTCGTTGTAAGTGATGTGTTGCTTTCGTAATCTCTTTAGCACGCATATGTTTATCTGCAAAATGAATAGATTGAATGATTAATTTAAAATGTAACTCAGCAATTTGGTGAACCGTTTGAAAAGTTAATTCATCTGGGCAAAATAATTCTTCCTCAGATTTTTGTAAACTTAATAATTCTTCTGTTCGAATATACTTCTCATAATCTGTCAGTTTTTTTTGCTCTTGTGTCATTTCCCTTTTCCCCCTAAACTAATTTACGTAAAACTGCTCTTACTGGACTACCATCTGCATCTGTTAATGGTAGCGGTAATGCAATAAGTTCATACTCACCTGGCGTTACATTCCTTAAATCAATCGATTCGAGAATATGAATACCGGCATGATGAAGAGCATGATGTGCTTTTAGTTCTTTACTATCAAGTGGATCTACTGAAGGTACATCTACTCCAACTAACTTAACGCCTTTTTCATGTAAAAACTCTGCTGCATCCTTTTCAATATGTGGAATTCTTTCTGGGAAAACGCTATCATTTTTCCATGAATTTGTTTTAATTAATAAACGTTCAACACCATCGAATTGAAAAGCTTCTAAATCTGACTTTTTAATACAATCTACTTCAATTAGCTCGATTACTTTTGCATTCCCTACATATAAATTAGGATCTAAATCTATGACTCTCTTACCATTTTCATCAAAATGAAATGGCGCATCTATATGCGTTCCTGTGTGGGTACTGAAAGTTAACTTCCCAACATTAACAGAGCCACTTTCCTCTTTTGTCCAACTTAATTGGAATGAAAAATTCGTATCACCTGGCCATACAGGCATACCATCTTCCAGCCTTCTTGAAATATCAATTAATGTCATTCACATACACCTCCTAAGCGATGATTTCTCGTTCATTCTTAAATTGTTCATATTGTTTCTCAACCATGATTTTCTTTAAGATTTGTACACTATTCCAAACATCTACATAAGAAGTATAAAATGCAATCGGTGCTAGTCTGATTACGTTTGGTGCTCTAAAGTCAGGTACAATCCCATTTAACTTTAATGCTTTACAAATCCTTGCTGCATCATCATGTTCAAGACAAACATGTCCACCACGTTTTGTATCCTCGAGTGGATTACCAATTGTAAAATCGAATTCGCTTAATTCTTCATTGATTAAGTTCATTAAATAAGCTGTACTGTGTAAAGACTTTTCACGAATTTTCTCAATTGTAGCTTCTTTATACATTTCAAGTGAGCCAACAAGCGGTGCCATGCTTAAAATATGCGGGGTACCGATTTGATAAGCACCAGCTGTATCAGACGGAACAAATTCATGCTTCATATCGAACTGCTTTTCTTTATTTGAACCGAACCAACCAGCTAAACCAGGCATAGTACCAAAATGTTTTTCGTGAACGAATAAGCTTCCCACTCCACCTGGTCCACTATTTAAATACTTATAATTACACCAATAAGCAAAATCCACGTCCCATTCATGGAACTGATGAGGGATTGCGCCAACAGAATGGCATCCATCAAAACCGATTATGATTCCACGCTCATGTGCAGCTTTTGTTAATCTCTCTATATCTAATAATTGTCCGCTACGGTATAAAACTGTAGGAAGTATAATTAAGGCAATTTCATCAGTCATCGCTCCAATAATATCTTCTTCTCTAATCGTTCGACCATCTCGGCTTTTCACTTGAATTAAATGAGTTTCTGGATCGAAGCCTTTTAATTTTAATTGACTTTGAATAGCATAAATATCTGACGGAAAATTTAATTCATCCGCTAATATTTTCGTTTTTTGACCATTAGGGTGATAAAAAGAAGCAATTAATTGATGAAGATTTGTAGTCGTTGAACCGGTTACAATTACTTCATTCTCTTTTGCCCCAACTAGCGGTGCACTTAATGCTCCCAATTTTTCTGCAAAATAATACCATGGATGATCACCCTGCATCCATCCATCGATTGCAAGTGTCTTCCATGAATCTAATAAATCTAGTAAACTTTGTTCTGCTCTTTTAGAAAGAAGTCCTAGCGAATTTCCATCTAAATAAATTGTATTAGGTTGTAAATAGAACTCACTACGATATTTTGATAATGTATCTTTTTGATCTAGAAATTCTGCAAATTCTTTTGTTGGTTGAAACATCCCCTCGTTTTACCCCCTTGCAAGAAATAACCTACTATATTAAAGGTATTGCGATTAATAATATATGTCAATATTTTCTGAATATAATTTTTAATAAAAAAAGTGTCAACAAATCCTAAATATCCCTATCTTAGATTCTGACACAATTTTTTCTTCATTTAATTTTTTTTCCTTACAAATGTAAGTCCCGTTTCTTATAGGAAACATATGTGACTATGATTAATATTAAAATTAATCCGATCGAAATAGTTAGATAAATCCCATCAAATCCTCCACCATACATCATATCTTTCGCTTCAAAATACTTAAACGGTGTAAAAAATTTTAACCCCCTAATCCGATCATTCAAATCAATTGCAATAGATAGTATAAATGTGATTAATAGAATACCAGTTGCATAAGAAGCAGCCTTTTTGGAATTTTTACAAACTGCAGCTATAGCCGAACCAATTACTAAAAATAATAGTTGTAAAATAAACATCCCGATCATTACCACTGCTATATCACCATTTACATCCTCACCTTTACTATACTTTCCTACGATTAGTACACTGGATATCCACGTAATACCGTTAAAAATAAGGATGTTTACTAAAGCACTCAATAATTTAGAAGTTATGATCTTCATTCTAGAAATTGGTTTTACAAATAAAAACTCTGCCGTTTTATCTCGCTCTTCTTTAGCAAATATATTAGCGCCCAGCATTGCCGCATGAATTGTTCCCATTAAATATAAATATAAAACTAAAATGCCAAAATAGCCGCTTGCCTTTGATAAATCAAGTGCTCCTGAGCCCATTATCGCTTGAAGTGATTTCGGCATTTGATTAAAAAGGTCGGTTATTTGTCCATTGGAAGCTGTAGCTTTATATTTTGCCATTCCACTACCTACTAAAAAGACGATTCCAATACACCAAAATATAATCGATTTGCGATATGTCTTCATTTCTCTTAAAAATAGATTCATATTCATCCTCCCTCCTATACCGCGTGAACATCCTTTTTCTTATAAATCACATAGCTTAAAAAGATTGATAGAATAATAATTCCAATCGATACAATTAAAAATTGTGATTCAAATTTTGAATGAGCAATTATATATTTCGGTTCAAAATATTTAAAAGGTGATAGAAAACGTTTGGCATTACTTTCATCAGTAGCCACTATCATTCCAACTACAAAAAATCCGAAAACAATAGCAAGTGAAATGGATAGTACTGCTTTGATCTTTTGAAATACAACTGATATGAAAATGCCTATTCCCAAAAATAGTAGCTGCATAATAAACAACGACACAGAGAGTAAAATCATTGACTTACTACTAAAAGCATCCGTTTTTACATGCTGAGCCATCATAATAGATGTTACTAAATAAAATACATTTGTAATCGCTAAAGAAACAACACCTGCAAAAATCTTTGAAGTCATAATCTTTGTTCTAGTAACTGGCTTTGTTAAAAGAAAATCTGCTGTTTTTTCACGTACTTCTTTTGAAATAATTGAAGTACCTAAAACCATCGCTTGAATCGCACCACAAAGAGAAATATAAATAAATACATAGGAGTAAAACCCTAAAACATTCCCAAAACTCTCAATCTCAAGTCCAAGTGCTTTTCTTACCCCTTCTGGATAACCCTCCAACACTTTTGAGAATTCTACATAGTCCTTTGCAATAGCTGGGAATAGAGATAAGAAAAAAACAACAATTGCCATTAAAGAAGCCGTCCAAATGAAAGTGGATTTCCGATAAGCTTTTAATTCGTGTAAAAAAATATTCATTGCTTATTAGGCCTCCTTTTCATAATAATGTAAGAAAATTTCCTCCAGGTCAGGCTCTTCTATCCATAAATTTTCAATTTCGATTTCCGCTATTTTCTTTAATACAATATTTATATTGCCTTTATAGATAAAGCTAATCGTTTTACCTTTGACCGAGATATTATTTACACCTGGCATATTAAAGAAATTTGCATCTACTCCGTTTTGACTATCTATTTTAAATCGTTTGTAATTGTTATCTTGTAATGTGCTTATTTTTTCTACTGTAACAATTTCACCTTCTTTAATAATTGCAACTCGATCACATAATCGCTGAACTTCGCTTAAAATATGAGATGAAAATAAAATCGTTGCCCCTTTTTTGTTTTCTTCTTCTAATAAGTCAAAAAATCTTTGTTGCATTAAAGGATCGAGACCACTTGTCGGTTCATCCAATATGATTAACTTCGGTTCATGAAGTAATCCTTGTACAATCCCTACCTTCTTTTTATTCCCTAAAGATAAATCATCAATTTTCTTCGTTAAATCGAGGTCCATTACTTCAGCTAATTCTTTCATTCGTTTCATGCAATCTTTTTTATAAAAACTAGCTGAGTACTTTAACAAATCCATCACTTTCATATTGTCATAGTAAAAAACTTCAGAAGGCAAATAACCAATTTCTTTTTTTATTTCTGGAGCAAACTGTACACAGTCCTTTCCAAATATTTTAGCACTGCCGCTTGTAGGATAAATTAACGAAAGTAACGTTCGAATTGTAGTTGATTTACCTGCACCATTTGGACCAATGAATCCGAATATTTCTCCCTCTTCTATATTGAAGCTTATATCCTTGATTCCCCTTGAATTGCCATAGGTCTTCGTTAAATTCTTAATTTCAATCGCGTACATAAATGAACCTCCCGCTTTGTTTTGAAATATTTCATTGTGAATATTACAAAACTAGTATATACCTCAATCCTAAAAAAGAGAATATGTTTTGAAATAATTTTAATAAAATATTTCAAAACATGATATACTATTGTATAGATAATCACGGAGGTATCAAAATTGGACGGGTATAAAAAACGAACTCTGCAGAAGATGGAGAGCATTGAAAAAAGTACAACCAAACTATTGTCACTACCATTAAATGATATAAAAATAGCTGATATTGCAAAGTTAGCAAATGTATCACAAGTATCAATTTACAATTATTATGGTAGTAAAGAAGCCCTACTAAAGGCGACAATAATTCGATTAATGGATCATCAATACGAAGAAACAAAACAAATGCTTTCAAGTGATATTCCTTTTAATGAAAAAATTAAGGAGTTATTTATACGAAAGAAAAACGGTCTTGATATTGTGAATCTAGGCATGTTTACAGCATTAATGAAAAAAGACCCTGAACTTCAAGAGTTAGTTTTAGATTTTACAATGAACAAATCATTCAAATTGCTGACCTCGATAATCGATGAAGGACGTTCACTAGGATTAGTTCGAAGTGAGGTTCAAAACCAAACATTATTAATCTATATCCAAGTCTTGAGCCAAGCTTTTTTAAATATGGACCAAACAACTTCACAATATCTCCAACAAAAAGAAGTAATAGATGAAATTATGAATTTATTCTTATATGGACTTCTGAAACAAGAAGACTAATAAAAAAAGCATCTTTGCTTCGGCAAAAATGCTTTTTTATTTGGAATATTCTTCTAGGTAAACTTATCCATATATTTGTATTAACTTACCCTTTTTGTTCATAGAATGGATTACTACTATTTATTCTAAACTCTTGGAGGAGTATATGCGCAAAACGATTCGATGGCTTAAGGAAAATTGCGATGAAATTAAAAGAGGCTTAATTGGTGGATTTACAATTTTTTGTCTAGCAACTATTTTTTTTACAACAGATTCATCTGAACAATACAACCAAAGCGCATGTTTAAAATGGGAGTATAACAACTCTGCACAAATCAACGTCTGCTCGATTTATAAAACATCTACAACTAATACGATTCCATACGGATCAATGCTGAAGCAGTGATAAGAATAGAAAAAGGATAAGTTATTTCCTTATCCTTCTTTCTATTGCCCCGCAACGTCTCTCTTCTTAAAGAGTTCACCAGCAGTAACAAGAAATATCAAAATATATATAACCAATACTGCTATAGAAAATTCAATTCTCATGCCGTTTTCAAAATTGATCCCCTTTGCGTAAACTGTTAAATCAGTGTGCATAAACGGTAAGAATTTTGACCAGCTTTTTGTTCTTAATAAAGTTCCTATTACATCTGAAGTTGCAAGTAGGATTATGCTGATTAACAAAGAAATACTGCTTGTCCTTAAAACTGTTGATAAAAAATAAGCAACGGCAACAAAGAACAAGTATGGTAGTAGATTAATTAAGTAATCTTTTAGTAAGCTTGGTAAAATTCCTTGCTCTACTACATGGTTATTGACATATTGTAATATCGGTTGAGTACTAAAATTTAAACCATTTAATACACTACCTATAATAAATGAGTAGATTATGATTGCAAAAGAAAAGATGAAATATAAGATCACCAAACTTAAAAATTTCGCATAATAGATCATCCGTCTTGTTGATGGTTTAACGAGCAAGAAATTAATCGTTTTCCATTGATGTTCTTTTGACATCATATTACTTGCAAAATATAAAAGGAGGATTCCGATAAAATTCGTTACGACTGCACCTTTTTTCATAAAGTCCAACAAAGTGTGTTGTTGAATCGGTGAAATATTATGTGCGAGACGATACTTATTAATCTCATATATCTCCTTTTGCTCTTTTGCAAATGCTGGTATGTCTGAAGAGTTTTGCTCTTTTAATACTTCTTCTATTTTTTTATTTTCTATTTTTAATTCTGTCCTCCAGTTTTTTGCTTTTGCTGCTCCGCTTTCCTTTTCTACATAATCCCATCTTCCAAGAACAATAATTGGGATAAATAGTAAAATTAACGTTATGATAAATGATTTTTGGACAAATATTTTACGTAATTCGTTTTCTATTAAGCGAATAAAATTACTCAATGACATTTCCTCCTGTCAATTGAATGAACAAATCTTCTAGCCTTTCTTTTTTGCGAGTTACATAATAAATCTCAACTCCAGAAAGTACTAACTCTTTCATTAATGAAGGAATTTCTTCCTCATCAATTTCAACAATCATTGAGCGATCATCAATAATGTCAATTTTGTACTTGTTATCTTCGTTTGTAAAACGACTTTCAAAAGCTTTCGTACTTTTTACAACTATTTCTATAAATAACTTCTCACCACTTTGATCATTCAGCTCAATTGATTCAACAAATTGACCATTTTGAATAATAATTGAGCGATCACAAATCAGTTCTATTTCAGATAATAAATGACTAGATAGTAGAATTGCTGTTTGTTCAACCTCAGCAATCTGTTTTAAATAATCACGGATTTCCCTTACTCCAGCCGGGTCCAATCCATTTGTTGGCTCATCTAAAATTAAAATGGAGGGATTATGTAATAACGCTTGAGCAATTCCTAATCTTTGCTTCATCCCTAGAGAATAAGTTGAAAACTTTTTATGTATGGCATTCGAAAGTCCAAGTAAATCAATTACCTCTAGCACTCTCTCCTTTGTAACACCCTCTAACATTCGAGCAAAATACATTAGATTTTTATACCCACTATAAAAAGGATAAAATGCTGGAGTTTCAATCATTGCTCCAATATGTCTGATTGATTCTTTAAAGTCTTCTTTAATCGAATTACCTTGGATATAAATCTCACCACTTGTGATACTAATAAGCCCAACAATCATTCGCATTGTTGTCGTTTTTCCTGAACCATTAGGCCCAAGTAAACCTAAAACTTCACCTTTATATAACTCAAAACTAATATCTTTAATAATCTTCTTATTGCTAATCGTCTTATTTACACTTTTTAGCTCAAGAACAATATCTCGATTCATCTTGAAGCCTCCTCTTACTAACTTTAAAGTTTTCCCCTTCCTTTTCTTAATAATTAATGCTATTCTCATGGAAGGAATTGAAAGGAGAACTTTATGAAAAGAATACCATATTACTTAGTATTTGGCTCATTTATCCCATATTTATTAATCTTTGCTTTACCTTTTTTGCCTGTTTCTGGTAGCTTAAAAGCTGGTCTGATCGCTTTATTAGTTATACTTGGCGAAGGAATGTTTTGGATTGGCGGAGTATTTGTAGGTAAAGATGTTATGACAAACTATCGTAAAAAATTGAGCCCGGCAAAATGGTTTAAAAATAAAAGAAAGCAAGAAAATTGATGAATAAAGGGATGCTCTCATAAGAGCCTTTTTTTTTATGCAAAATGTGGATGTGGATAGAATACGGGTATAATGTTAATTTGTTAATAAAGTTGTGAGCAATGTTTATAAAGTAGTAATTTTTTATCCATAAAGTCATAAAATTCAAATTCAGATGGATGTCGTGTGTTGATAACTAGTAAAAACAGATTGAAAAGTTCGACTTATGCGGAAAATTGTGGATAAAGTTGTGAACTTCCTTGCTCTAGCCCCCCTAAATCTGTAAGAATTTCATAATAAAACGCAAAAAACCCACAAAATTGTGGGTAGACAAATTACAAAAACTTATTTGCCTTCTAATTGCTTCCATTTATTTTGCATAACAGGTGGCTCATAGTTTTGCATTCGTTTTAGTAGTTCGTCTGCGTTTTCTGCAACAACAAATAATGAAAGTGTATTTTCGTTCATAAATCCTTCTTTTACAGCATGTTTAAGCAAATCTAATACAGGACTAAAGAAGTTATCAACATTTAATAAACCGATTGGCTTATTGTGGATTCCAATTTGTGCCCAACAAATAATTTCAAATAATTCATCGAAAGTACCAATCCCACCCGGCAATGCAATAAACCCATCAGACATTTCGTTCATTAAAGCTTTACGCTCATGCATTGAATCTGTCTCAATGAATTGCGTTAGCCCTTTATGAGCAACCTCTCCACGAAATAATCCACCAGGCATAATGCCAATGACATTTCCACCTTGTTTTAAAGCTTCATTTGCGATTTCTGCCATAATCCCTAGTCTTGATCCACCATATATCAAATCTATATTATTACTAGCAAATAAGGCACCTAGTTTTTTGGCTTGAAGACTAAATGACTCTCTATTCCCAAGATTTGAACCAGCATAAACACAAATTTTCTTCATAAAATGTCACTTCCTTCGATGTATTTTTCTTTATTTTAACATATCTTTCGATTAGGATTGTAAAGATAAAGTTAACTAATTTTTTTTAGGGGTTGAAAAAATGAATTTAGGTACCATTGGAACAAGTTGGATTACAGAAAGTTTTATCGAAGCTTCAAAGGACAGTAAATTGCTTAATTTAACGGCGATCTATTCTAGAAATGAAGAAACAGCAAGAGCATTTGCTACAAAGCATAACGCTCCTAAGTTTTTTACTAATATCGAAGAGTTAGCAACAAGCCCTGATATCGACATAGTATACATAGCATCACCAAACTCTTTGCACTATGAACAAAGCATTTTATTATTAAAAAATAAAAAGCATGTCATTTGTGAAAAACCAATTTTCTCAACAATTAATGAATTAGATCATGCCTTTAAAGTTGCAGAAGAAAATGGAGTTTATTTATTTGAAGCAATTCGTAACTTCCACTCACCAAACTTTATAGCTTTAAAAAAAGGTCTAGAAAAAATCGGCCAAATTAGAAGTGCCAATCTGCATTATTTACAATATTCTTCTAAATATGATGCATTCCTAAGAGGTGAGAATCCGAATGTTTTCTCTCCCGAATTTTCTGGTGGGGCATTAGTCGATTTAGGTGTTTATCCAATTTATGTAGCGATTGGTTTATTTGGAAAACCAACCTCCTTAAATTATACACCTGTTAAATTACGTACTGGTATTGATGGCAGTGGTACATTAGTGCTAAATTATAAAAACTTCACTTGCAGCATTCAATGCTCTAAAGTCTCTCAATCATATATTGAAAGTGAAATTACTGGTGAAATTGGATCTTTAGTTCTTGATAAACCATCTCCAATATCAAAAATTACTTTGATTAACCATAAATCAAAGCAACGTGAGTCATTGGAAGTTAGTCAAGTACCAAATGATATGCTATATGAAATCCAAAATATTACTAGCATCATAAAAGAATCAAATCAAACAGAATATGAAAACTTAAAAGAACTTAGCAAACTAGTTTTAACAGTAACTGAAACTGCAAGAAAGCAAGGCGGAATAGTTTTCGGAGTTGAAAATAAAGAAAACTAGCCAATTAGCGAGCCGCCTTAGGTGAAGCTAGAGGCTTAGTTGCACTTATACTTAATTCCTAAAATTGGCATCTAACGTCGAGTTTTCTTCTGCGTTGCCAATTTATACTTTCTAGTAAAATTAATAAAAATACCAGTAATCCAATCAGATGGATACTGGTATTTTTTTCTTTTTATGTAAAAGCTGATTAAAAAGATTAATCAGCTTTATTATTTTTTAATATACAACAATCCATCCAATCCCCGGCACAAAGTACCATCTTCTACCATGCAGAATATAATACCCTCCTTGCCAATAACCTCCCGGCCCAGGAAAACCATGTCCTGGTCCATGTCCTGGTCCGTGTCCTGGTCCATGTCCTGGTCCGTGTCCTGGTCCGTGTCCTGGTCCATGTCCTGGTCCGTGGCCTGGCCCATGTCCTGGTCCGTGACCTGGTCCGTGTCCTGGCCCATGTCCTGGTCCGTGTCCTTGGCCTGGTCCGTGTCCTTGGCCTGGTCCGTGTCCCGGTTGAGCATACCCTGGTCCAGGATATCGACTATATAGTTCATCAAACATCATGCACTCACCACCTAAATAGAATCATATCCTTATAACTTATTAATCCTAATAAAGACATGAGCAAGTACTAAGACATTTAACTAACATTATTTAGAAAATTGATGCTTTTGCCTACAAGTTTACTTTAACCCTATGTTAAATACGACCAATTCTTTTATTCAACACATTCTTCAAGTTCTTTATATAAACTAATACTTTTTAACTCTAATTCTTCAAGTTCTCGATGATAATCCTGTAAAATGTTTAGATCATTTTCAAGCAACATTTGTTTATTAATTTCGCTGATTGTTTCTTCTAGTGAGTAAATTTCATTTTCAATATCTTCTATCTTTCGCATTTTTGTTTTTAATTTTATCGGTTTAGCGTACGAATTTGTTTTGATTACTTTTTCTTTTTCACGATTATTTCGATAGACCGTCATTTTTTCTTTCGCAATTTGGTATTCATCAATAAATTCGAAAAGCCCACCATTTTCCAACCAATAAATTTTTGAAAATAGCTTATTAATAAAATAACGGTCATGCGAGACAGCAAGAATCGTTCCTTTGAATTTTTCAAGAGCATCTTCTAATACTTCTCTAGATTCAATATCTAAATGGTTAGTAGGCTCATCTACGATTAATAAATTAATATCTTGATACATGAGTTGAGCCAATCGTAATCTCATTCTCTCTCCACCACTAAGTTGACTTACTTTGCGATAAACCATATAGCCATAAAATAAAAAGCCAGCTAAAATATTACGAGCTTCACCTTCTGTAACATGTACTTCCTCTCTGAATTCTTGAAGTACGGTGTGATCTGAATGGGCTGGTTCGTAATGTTGTGATAAATATCCAATCTTAACATTACTACCTAGCTTAATTTTTCCTCCCTCGATAGATGACTGACCTAAAATCATCTTTAACAAAGTTGATTTACCTGTTCCGTTGTCACCTACTATAACTGCTCTTTCGCCATAGTATAACGAGAAGTTAAGTTGATTAAATAAAACTTTGTCCGCAAAGGATTTTGAAAGATTTTCTGCAACAATTACATCTTTTCCACTACGACTGGATTCCTCTAACTGAAATGCCATTTTCTTTTTTTGTAATACCGGACGTTTTAGTCTCTCAATTCTCTCTAACGCTTTTTCCATACTTCTAGCTCTTCTATGCAATCCAGCATTCGGTGGATTTGCTTGATTAGCCCATTCTCTTAAGCGCTTAATCGTTTCTTTCATTTTTTGTATTTTCTTTTGCTGCTCTTCATAAGCCTGGAATTCTTTTAGTAATCTTTCTTCTTTATGAATAACATATTGTGAATAATTCGTATGATAGACGTTAATTTCTCCATCTTCTAATTCTAAAATATGATTAACTACCTCATCTAAAAAATAACGATCGTGCGAAATAACAATGATCGTTCCTTCATATTCCCTTAAGTATGAACCTAACCATTCAATAGCAGATAAATCTAGGTGATTCGTTGGTTCATCAAGTAATAATAAATCAGGTTGTTGTAAAAGGACGATTCCTAAGCCAATTTTTGTTTTTTCTCCCCCGCTTAAAGAAGAAAATTGTTTAGTAAGTAAATCAGTGATACCTAATCCATTAGCAATTTTCGCAAGCGAAGCCTCCATCTCGTAACCACCGTTATTACTAAACTTCTCTTGTAATGATCCATAACTTACTAGCAATTGTTCTAAAGTCCGTTCATCTTCCGTATTAGACATTTTTATTTCTAATTGCTTCATTTCATTTTCTATTTTTCGTAATTCTTCAAAAACAGTTAATAAAACATCCCTACTAGTCATCTCATCTGGAAAAACAGGAATTTGAGCCAAGTACCCTGTTTTTAATCCTTTTTTAAAATGAATTGAACCAGAATCAGGTGATTCTATACCCGTCAAAAGTTTAAAAATACTAGTTTTACCGCTTCCGTTTGCTCCAACTAAACCTACACGGCTACCTTGATGTATTTGAAATGTTAAATCCGTAAAAAGTGAATTTCCACCAAACATTTTTGAAATTTTATCTATACTACATGCGATCATGATACATTCTCCTTCTATTTTCCGTACCAATCCATACAAAAAAGCCATAGACTAAAGAACCCATCCATGGCTTAAATAATGACTTAAATAGAAGTGTGCAATCACACGATTATTTTATCAAATGAAGTCGTAGGAAAGAGTACGTTTTCGTTTTATTTTGTGTTGTTAAATTGTTAAAAATGGACAGACCTATCCCGTTAACAACTAAAAACGCAAATTTTGCACGACAATAATATAAGAACTCTATCATTTGTGCGCAAACCATTTGAAAACGTAACATCTTTTCTACACCTCCTTTTCGAACTTAAATTTATTTAAATTATAAAATATTTTAACTTTTAGCACAATACCTATTCTATTTGGCTATACTTAAAACTGTGAGTTATTGTTCGCAATTCATACATAAATATTCAAAGAAAAGAGGAAAAAAAGTGAAAAAAATTTTACCTCATATTTACGTTGAAAACTGTAAAGAAGAACTGGAGTATTATAAACAAATCTTTGGAGGAGAAATAAAAAACACACAAACCGGCGATGGTATGGAAATGTTTAAAGGGCAAGAAGGAAAATACATACACGCAGAATTACATATCAATGAAAACTGTGTCATATATTTCGCAGATGCTTTTAGACCATTAATAAAAGGTGACAATATTTGGACAATGCTAGACATGAGTTCTGAAGAGGAAATTAAAACAATTTATGAAAAGTTATCTAAAGATGGAGAAATTCATATGGAACTTCAAGACACATTTTGGAATGCTAGATTTGCTGTTGTAAAAGATAGAAATGGATTTATTTGGGAATTAAATTATTCTAAGCAAGTGTAACTGGAAAATAAAAAGCGAAGAACTAAAATTCTTCGCTTTTCCAATTTCTTAAATCTGAGTTAAAATGATTGGTTCACCTTTTGTTACAACAATTGTATGTTCGCATTGGGCAACTAAACTCTTATCTGGCGTCACAAATGTCCAGCCATCGCCTGACTCGATAATGTGGTCTGCATTTGCAGAGATAAATGGCTCTACTGCTAAAACAAGACCGTCCTTTAATAAGGCTTTATCCATTGGATCAAAATAGCTTAATATATGTTGTGGGCTTTCGTGAAGGCTTCTTCCAATACCGTGGCCAGTTAGGTTTTCAATGACATTTAAACCGTTTTTACTTGCTTCATTATATACTGCTCTGCCAATCTGGTTTTGTTTTGAACCTGCTTTTGTTTTTTTCATTGCAGCCCAAAATGCATCTTCTGCAACTTTGCAAAGCTTCTCTTTTAATAGATCACCTTTCCCAACTACGAAAGAGATTCCAGTGTCTGCATAATATCCATCTAATGCTGCTGATACATCGACATTCACTAAATCGCCATCTTGAAGTACTCTGTCACCTGGAATTCCATGAGCCACTTCTTCATTAACACTAATACAAGTTGTGCCAGGAAAATCATACTCTTTTTGTGGGGCAGAAGTTGCACCATGCTCCTCTAAAACTTGTCTACCGATTTCATCTAATTCTTTTGTTGTCATTCCAACGACAGCTCTTGCCTTCATTTCTTCTCTTGCTAACGCTACGATACGGCCTATCTTTCTTAAAGCTTCTAATTCTTGTTCATTCTTGATAATCATTTTATTGCTCCTGATTCTATTTAATAATTTGTCTTTCTTTTATTATGCCATAATATTACTATGTTATAGTCTTTTAAGCACTTATACAAGACAAAAAAGGTGGGATTAAAGGCAGGGGATAATGGGACTATAACAATTTTAAGGGAGTAAGGCACTTTGTAATCACTCTAGTTTCTAAAAATTATCCTTGAAATGTATAAGGAACAGATGAAGCTAATAATTTTTCGATACCAGCTTTATGATATGGCATTAATTCATTTGCTGTTTGAAGATCAATCCATTTAACTTGTAGAATTTCCTCTTCATGTGAAATGACTAAATCGCCACCGATTATTTTTGCACTAAATGTAAATAAAATGGCATGATGTCCTCTTTCAGGAAAAAAAGCTTCATTAATCGCGATAATATTCCCTATTTCCACTACTAATCCAGTTTCCTCAAACGCCTCTCTTACCGCTGCTTGTTTTAACGTTTCATTTTCTTCAACAGCACCACCAGGCAATGTCCAAACTTCATTTTCATTTTGTACCATTAAGACATTTTTAGTTACTTCATCATAGATCAGCGTATAAACCACATTAACTTTTTTCAATTTGGCACCTCTACTTCCTTAATATGATTCGTATCATTTAAAAAACGGATAAATCTTCCTCTATCACTAATTTTTTATGTATAAAGAAGAACCGGAACTTTCTGATGGGTATGTCCTTTACACAAAAGTCATGGTAGGTATATTCATAGTGGTTGTTACAATAATGGCACTTGTTTTCTTTTTTTAAATTTTTAATAAAAGATAAGTTTTCTTCTATAAAAAACGCTTTGTGTAATGTAGTATATTCCATTTCTTTATTTAACTCATACTATACATCTTCTATTTTTACAGCGCTCGTCCAATATTCCTGAGCAATTTTCAAACCGGACTGCTAATTTCATTTGCACTAAGAATCTCTTGGATTGAGGAAAGTACAAGTTGTCATTTTCGTATTCACACACTTCTTTCTTCTAGACCACATTAAAAAGCGTTCTTTTATAAAAAACGCTTTTTGTCTTGAATTATATAAAAGTCTCTACAATCTTACCTTTTCCACTATTTACTTCTACTTCTGCAAATGCACCATTAATTAAAGTAATTTGAGGTGGTACATGCCCACAATCAATATCGTATATAACTGGTATTTCTAATTCTTCATATAGCTCATTATATACATCTTCAATTGTATAATTATCTACAGCTTGATTTGCTGCACTACGTCCAAATAATATTCCTGAGCAATTTTCAAACCATCCTGCTAGTTTCATCTGCACTAGCGATCTTCTTAAATCTGTTGTATTCAATTCACAATTCTCGAAATACCAAATGATTGGATCTTCTTTAATGTATTTACTTTTAAATGAGCGTACATCTCCATAAGGTGTTCCGACAAGATGTCTAATTACATCAATACATCCACCTAGCAATCTACCTTTGATTTTCTCATCTTTATTCGAAGTAGTTTTCCATTTTGTTTTTTCGGATAAATGAAATACATATGGTGTTGGATTTCCGTGTTGCCATTTTGCTTGGAACAATTCGGAAGAGGTTTGAGTGATCGAGTCACCGGATTTAGTTGCTAACACCTTCTGCCACATAGCTGTTGTGTCATCGGAATATTCTCCTCTTAAATCGATTAAATTCGATCCATGTGCAGTAGCAATTCCGGTTGTTAATGTAAATGCTAATAATATAATACTTGTATCAGAATAGCCTAAAATCCATTTCTCTTTATAATTTTCAAATACTAATTGATCAAGAATCTCGATAGCAAGCTCCCCACCCCACGGCGGAAAAATGAAATCTATTTTCTCATCTTTCATCATTTGATTTAACTCATTTGCACGTTTGTTAGCATTTGCTGATTTTGCTTTCTCCTGTGTCCAAACAACTTCTCCACACTCTACTTTATATCCGTCTCTTTCCATGCGGTTTATGGACTGCTTCAACAATTCATGGTACTGCTCTTTTAGGCCTGATGATGGTGCAGTCACTCCGATCGTTGCACCACTTTTTAAAACTGGATACTTAATCATTTTATCACCCATTTTCTTTTAATTGATTCTAATAGATTACGATGGGATATACAACAAGAATTTCTAAATTATGGATTTTGCTAAATTACATGTCATTTTTCATTTTACTTTCATAAACCTTGTTTACATTATATTTAAATTCAGTAAGGAGGATTATGAAGTGGAATCAATTGAACAAAAACATATAAATAAGAAAATAAGTCCACCAATAGAAAATATGTTAAAAAAAGTTCCAGAAGTTACAATATTTTTCTGGATTACTAAGTTATTGACAACTGGTATGGGTGAAGTGTTTTCCGATTATATCGTGAAAACTTTAACGCCAGTAATAGGTGTTGCAGTAGCATTAATTGTCCTAATTCTGTCTTTAATATTACAGTTTAAAGTTCGTAAATACGTACCTAGTATTTATTGGTTAGTTGTTGTAATGATTAGTGTATTTGGTACCGTAGCAGCTGACGTTGTACACGTTGGTCTTGGTATTCCATATGTGATATCAACGGTATTTTTTGCAGTCTCGTTGGCAATTATTTTTATGATTTGGTATAAGATGGAGAAAACTCTTTCTATCCACAGCATTTACACACGACACCGAGAGATTTTATATTGGTCAGTTGTTATGGGAACATTCGCTTTAGGAACTGCTGCTGGTGACATGACTGCATCAACAATGCATTTAGGCTATTTTTCATCAGGTATTCTGTTCACGGCTTTATTAGCAATACCGGTTATTGGAAGAAAGTTCTTCAAGCTAAATGAAATTTTCTCATTTTGGTTTGCTTATATTATGACAAGACCAGTTGGAGCATCATTTTCGGATTGGAGCTCTGTATCTCAAAAGCACGGAGGACTTGGATATGGTGGTGGGCCTGTTACACTAGTACTTTCAATTATCATTATCATTCTAGTTGGATATCTTTCAATTTCAAAAAAAGATGTGCAAAATGAAAATGATGTTGATGCATCAAAATCTACAATCGCATAATATTTTACTAAAAGTAAAAAGCTGATGTTGAACTATTTACATCAGCTTTTTTCATGATCTAAATTAATTTATCAAACTAGATTGTGGATCGCAATCAAGACCAATATAATTCCACTAATAATAGAGCTAAATTGTCCAAGCGACCATCCACCGATTTTCACATTGGCGACTTTCTTTCCTAAAAGGACGCCTAACCAAATCGCTAAAAAGCTAAAAATACTGGCTGCTATCGATATTGCAAATGGTGAAAGTCCAATTAATCCAACACCTAAGCCGTTCGTTAGTGCATTCATTGAAACAGCAGTCCCTAAAATGATTGCTTCAAAACTACTTATGTCTCCTGAATGGTCAACATCGGCTTTCTCCGGTGAACTTAAATAAATTGTAATATTATTTGAAACTGATTCTTCTCCATCATTATTTATTATGTTCTGTTTATCCTTTCTTGGAAAAGTAAGCAGAACGATTCTAAGTCCAATTACTAGTAAAAAAAATGCACCGATTACATTGGACAGTGTTCCCGGGAATACTTTTGAAATAAATTGCCCTGAAACAATACCTACTTCACTGAAAATAAACGCTATGATTGAAATTATTAAATTCGCTAATAAACCAACCTTTATTCCTCGAATTCCATAAGTTATTCCTACTCCAAAATTATCAATACTAGATGAAAAGGCAAGAAATAAAACAGTAATCCAAATTGAATAATGCATAGTATATGCTCCTTACTTCATCTTTTTCCGACAAAAGTTTTTTGTCTAGCTTTTTATAACCTATGAAGAATCTATGATTATTCAACTTGTTCAAAGTTTAAAAATTTACTAATAAAAAGTTTTGGAGAGTATAGATATTTTAATAAACTTCATACAAATGCTTTGAAACCAAAATAGGTAAATGAGCTTTTACTCATTTACCCCTTTTTTCTATATACTGATTTAGATGTTAATATACTTAGTTCATATAATAATATTAACGGAATCGAGACAGAAATATGTGAAATAAAGTCTGGTGGTGAAATACAACACGCAACGATTACTAAGATAAAATATGCATACTTTCTCACTTTCTGTAAATATCTAGGCTTCACTACGCCGATTTTTGTTAAGAACATGATTACAACTGGCATATCAAAAAATGCAGCAAAGGGAACAACTAGATTAAAAAGAAAAGAGAAATACTTTTCAACTGTGTAGTTTTGTTCAAGCAATCCTTGTCCCATAATTGTTAGGAATCTAAGGATATTAGGAAAAACAAAGTAATAGCCAATCACTAATCCTAAAACAAACAGCAAAAATAATGCGGGTATATAAAATCCAATCCCTTTTTGTTCGGAAGGATGTAAACCCGGTCTAACAAATAACCAAGTTTGCCAAGTTGCAATTGGGATCGTAAAAACAGCAGCAAAAACGGCAGAAATCGAAAAATAGACCCATAATATATCCCCAGGACTAAGTACAACTAGTTTATATGTTAAATCCCTTGTTAAGAATTTATAAATTGGTTCTACATAAACGAGCCCAATTATAAATAGAACAATAAAAGTAACTGCTGTAATGATAATTCTTTTACGCAGTTCCTCAAGATGATCGACTACTTCCATTTCTTTTTTCATATGAATTCTCCACTTTGCCATTTACTAGAACAATTGTATAAAATACTTTCTCATCCCACATTATTATTTCAAACAAATACAATTTGTTCAAATAAGAATTTTTTAATAAAAAACATGGTTAAAAGATTCGATGACTTAATGAGCGATAACTCAATAGGATGAAGTTAACTAGATAAATTATCTAAACAAAAAATCACTAACAAAAAAATAAGTGATGTTTTTATTTTCACTTATTTTTTTATTAGTGATATTAAACGAAAATCACAAGTTAGCTATTCTTACCTAATGGAACGACCAGTGGTGTATTGGCAATCGGATCATCTATGATTATGCACTTTAAACCGAAGACTTCTTCAACTAGTTTAGCAGTGATAATCTCGCGAGGGTCTCCTTGTGCAATCACCTGGCCATCCTTCATAGCGATAATATTATCTGCATATCTCGCAGCATGATTCAAATCATGTAAAACAGCAACTAATGTATTCCCTTGTATATTTAGATCTTTAAATAGCTCTAATAAATCAATTTGATGAGCAATATCAAGGTAAGTCGTTGGTTCATCAAGAAGGAGCATTGGTGTTTGTTGAGCAAGTACCATTGCAACCCAAACTCTTTGTCTTTGTCCACCAGATAGTTCGTCTACGTATCGATGTGACAAATCGCTCGTATTTGTAAGCTCCATCGCAGACATTACTGCTTTTTCATCTTCATCAGTCCATTGTCTTATAAGACTCTGATACGGATATCGGCCATGTGCGATCAAATTCGCTACCGTTATACCGTCTGGTGCGGTTGAAGATTGTGGTAACAGTCCTAGTTTACGAGCTACTTCCTTTGACTTATAAGATGTAATAGCTTTTCCATCTAGTAATATTTGCCCTTTTGATGGCTTTAACAGATTTGAAAGTGTTCGAAGTAAGGTTGATTTCCCACATCCATTTGGACCAACAATGACTGTAAATGATCCATCTGGAATTTGTACTGAAAGGTTTCTCGATATTACCCGATTATCATATTTGATTGTAATATTTTCTGTCCAAAGCCTAGACTCTGTTTGAATGGTCTTTTGGCTTTGAATGTCTGCCGCTGTTAACTTCATAATTCATTTTCAACTTCTTTCAATCAGAATATCGTAATACATGAAACCTTCTCGTGAGAAAGGTCCTAAAGCTTGTACATTTTTATTTCATTTAAGCTGCTGATCGAGCTTGACGGAATAATAGCCAGACTAGGTATATTCCACCTAATGATAAAGTTACCACACCTACTGGAAAAATTGTTCCTGGAATTACTCTTTGTGCAAGAACATCCGCCCCTAGTAAAAGAAACGCTCCCATCATCGCTGCAGGTAAAATACTCTCTTCTGATTTAGTAATACGTTTAGCGATTTGCGGTGCAACAAGTGCTACAAAACTAACTGGACCTATTACTGCTGTAGGAGCAGCCGTCAATGCAACTGCAATAAGAATCAGTAATAGTTGAGAACGTTCAATCCGAACACCATGAGATTTTGCCGTGTCCATGCCGAACTCCATTTCACGCAATGGTCTGTTCATTATTCCAGCACAAATAATGAGAATAATGACGGCAATTGCGGGAAGAACTACTTGTTTCCAATCAATCCCATTTAGTGATCCAACTCCCCAAGCTGCCGCAGTTAACGCAACCTCTGCATCACTTTTAATAAGAAGCATCGAATTGATACTGCCTAAGATTGCTGAAACGGCTATTCCAACGATAATTAGGCGAAAATTCTGCGTTCCTTTTCGGAAAGCAAGCAAATAAATAAGGAGAGCCGTTGTGAATCCACCGATCAAAGCTCCACCAGCTATATTAATGTAAGAAGTCGACTTAGCGACAAGAAGCACAATAAGTGCTCCAGTATAAGAGCCTGAAGTAAAACCAATGATATCAGGAGACCCTAATGGATTCCGAGTTATTGATTGAAAGATCATTCCACTTATTGCTAAACCTGCTCCAAATATAATCGCAGCTACCACTCGTGGTAAACGCCATTCGACCACAACAGTTCTCGTCATCCCTGTCGCTTGGCCAATTAAAGCAGAAAAAACTTCGTGAACACTTAATTTCAGTGTGCCTACCATTAATGCAAACATTGCAATTGCAATCGTGGCCATAAGAAGGATTGCCACAACAATCATGCTCCTCACATCAATTCGCGCCTTTACTGGCCATTTCAGTTGTAGATAGTGCCTACCATAATTAATGGGGCGCATATTATTCACTCCTTCTTACATTCAAACCTATGCCACAAATCATTTTATAATCCACTCGCTTTACGTCTACGAACAAGAATTAGTAGAATCGGTGCACCAACTAGTCCCGTGATAATCCCTACTGGAACTTCCGAAGGCAACAATACAACTCTACCAATAATATCTGAAAGGATGAGGATGATTGGTGCTGCTACTATTGAGTATAGAAAAATCCAAAATTGGTCTGGGCCGACAAACCATCGTACACAATGTGGCACCATTAAACCAATAAAACCAATTGGTCCAGCTATCGCAGTTGCCCCGCCAGCTAATAGTGTGATTGCAATCAAACCTATTGCGCGAGTCACACCAACATTTACTCCTAAAGAAGATGCACGATCATCTCCGAAGGCAATCGCGTTTAATGCAGGAGTAATGACAAATGCTAATAATGCACCAATGATTAAAATGGGTAGAACAAGCCAAAGGTCATCAAGACTTCTCCTAGCTAATGTCCCAACACTCCAGTTCAACATTCGTGCAAAGGCCTTACTATTTATTAATGTCAATGAAGTCGTAATCCCACTCAAAGTGGCACCAAGTGCTACCCCAGCAAGTGTAATTTGTACAGGTGTAGGAGCCTTTTTACCAGCTCCTCCACTTATAACATATACTGCAATTGTCGCAATTAATGCACCAATAAGTGCAAACCACATATAATCAGACATCGATGTAACAGAAAATACACCAACTCCTATCGCAACTGCGAAGGCTGCTCCAGCATTTACGCCTAAAATACCGGGGTCGGCTAATGGATTTCTAGTCAGTACTTGGATTAAAGCTCCAGCTAGTCCGAATGCAGGACCAACAATTAGTGCAATAATTGTTCTTGGTATCCTTGTATTATGAATGATTGTGTGGTCATAGCTATTGTTTGGTGAAAACAACGCATCCCATACTTCACCAAAAGGTATGGATTTTGCACCGATCATCAAACTCATGAACACTACAGCTACCAAAAGTAATAGTGCTACGATGAAGCCAAAAAATCGTTGCAATCGCATCGAAGTAATTGTCTTTGTATTTTCCCCAACTACTTGAGTCGTTTTGTTTTTTGGTTGCTTCATCGCTGTCACTGTCTTACTCCCCGCCTTCTAATGCTTTTTTAAACTGTTGTGGTAAATTATCGATTGCCCATAATAATGCAGGTACCGTTCCTGTTGAGAATGCGTTTGATGAATTTGTATCAAGAATAATTGATCTTCCATCAGCTACAGATGGGATTTTCTGATAAAGTTTATTGTTTGTTATCTCTTTTGGATCAACAAAAATAGGTAAAATAATCGTTAAATCAGCATTTAATAGATCTAACTTTTCATCAGCAACTTTAATATAGAAATTACCTTTAGCTAATTTTTCAATCTCTTCCTTGTTTTTGAATCCAAGTCGCGTTACAAAATCAACACGAGAATCGCCTTTTACGTAAGCACCAAAACCTGAAGAATCATAAGCACCAACAGCAACCGTTTTACCTGCAAATTCAGGATTTGCCTTAGCCGCTTTATCAAATGCCACATCTACATCCTTAAGTAATTCTTCACCTTTATCAACTTTACCAAGGGCTTGTGCAATCATTCGCACTTGGTCTGTAGTAGTCGTTAAATAATTATCTCCACCTTCAGGAACCCCGACAGTTGGAGCGATTTCTGAAAGGCGTTTGTATCGTTCTTCATCTCCTGAAGATTTTACATCGAGAATTAAATCTGGTTTAAGAGAAGCAATTTTCTCATAATCAAGTTCCATTGTCCCTAGAATAGTTGGTGATTTTTTATATGCACCTTTTAACCAAGGTCCTACACCGTCACCACCAAAAGCAAGCCAATCACTTGCACCAATTGGTTCAACCCCAAGACTTAGGGCCGTCTCTGCATCGCCCCAACCTAGAGCAACAACACGTTTCGGATGCCCTATGATCTCCACTTTTCCGAATTTAGTATCAACTGTTACACCAGATTCACTTGAAGACTTTTCACCAGACTTTTTACCTGAATCTGATGAACAGCCAACTAGACCAATCAATAAAAATAAAGACATGATAATCCCAAGTAATTTGGGTATTTTGATATTTTTAATCATTTCGTTCTCTCCTTAATTAACACTGAAGTTGATAATCATTTTCAATCATTAATTATACTAAAGCGACATTTAATGTTCAATAGAATTCCATCATTGTTACAGAACTTTCAGAATTATTCACTTATCAGCTTAAATAGTGTCGCAAATCGAATCTTCCAATTCTTTACAACACTATGTACTATAGCATTAACTTTTTAATTTATCTCATTATATTATAATAACATTTTTTGAAAATAAAAGAATCAAAATTTGCTAAAACTGCTCCCCGATTATCTAAACTATCATTAAATATAAACAAAAGTCAGTAGCATTGTTTAAGCCACTGACTTTAACCTATATCATTACTTCCCTTGCTTAAGTTTAATGAAGTTTTCTTGCAGCTGCTCTAAACGCAGTTTACCTTGTTCACGTTGAATTTTATTTTCTTCTTCAATCGCTTTCGTTTCTTGCATACCCTTCATAATGATATTCCAAGTTTCTTCCATCGTCTCAATCTTAATGCTAGGTGATCCTGATAATCTAGCAATATCCACACTTTGCTGTGAAATGGTATTGGCATTACGTAATAATAATTCGTTTGTTCTCTTATCTAATTCATTCATTGATTGAGCTACTAAATTTTGTCTTTTAGCTGCTATCGCATTAATTAATGCAGTTTTAAAAATTGGAATAGTTGTTACAAATGCAGAGTTAATTTTACCAATTAATTTCGTATTACCACGTTGTAATAAACGAATTTGCGGAGCCGATTGATAAGCAACTTGTTTTGCCATTTCTAAATCATAAGTACGTTGCTCAAGTAACTCGATTGCATTTTTTAAGGAATCTAACTCCATCATGGCAAGTTGATTACCTGATCCAGCTCTTTCAGTTAAAGTAGGAAGCTGTGTTTTCAACTCTTCTACTTTCATTTCTGCAGCTACAATATATTTTTCTAACTCCAGATAATAGGCTACGTTTTGCTCATAAAGTTGTTCTAATGTATTTGTAGATGTTTTCATTTCGTGTTCATATTTTGTAATTTCTACATACACTTTATCAATTTCAGTACCCATTGACTGATATTTATCAAATAATTTATCAATTAACTTTTGACCACGATTAAAAATTTTAGAAAGAAAACCTTTTTCTTCAGCAAAATCTTTTGCATCAAAGCGGTCCATAATTTTACCTAATTGTTTTAATAAAACACTAGATTCTTCCATACTTGAAGCCTTAATTGTATTTAAAATTTTACCTGAAAAGGTAGAAATTTCAGTTGCAGGTTCTTTCCCATACTCCAATAATGCGATTTGATTTTTATGGTCAATTGAACTTGCTAAACGATGTACCTCAGGTTCATTTCTTAATTGCAATTTCATATCATTTGCATTCAAAATTTCATCTTGCTTTTCTAAACTAGTCAGTGTATTTATAGACATTTTTAGTTCCCCTTTTATTTAACTATTTTTCTAAATAGATTTTTAATTAGTGACTGTCCTGATGGTCGCAACACTTGAAATTCAGTATCGAAAGTAACCTCATCTAACCAATGAGAATCGAAAAATTTTTCATCTACGAATAATTCGATATCATTCTGACCCGTTGGATTAAGTAAAATTAAATCCACGCCAAACTCATTTAATAATAGAAGCAGTGCTGCGTCATTTCTATTTAGTTCACCATCTCTTTCTGTATTATAAATAATTAATTTCGGAACTTGCTGTGTGTAATCAAACTGTTGTAGTAATCTTAATATTTCATTTGGTATATTCATCGATTGGCTAAATAAAAATAACTGTGTCTGATCTTTTGTTTCATTTGGTAACGGTTTAATATTTGCTCGGTCAACATATCTAGATATAGCAGAGGCTAAACCAAACTGTAATCCACTTGGAAGTTCTTTATATCTCCACCAGTTACTTTCCACCATCTTTTCTGGGTCTAGTAGCCCGTCACGCCCTAAAGCATTTTGGTAATGATATTGTTGGTTTCCTTTAACTAATTGTGTAAATGGAAATTTATCTATTTTAAGTGTCAAATTACTTTCAGTTAGTTGGCCAATTTTTTCCCAATAGTCACGGTGATTTTTCGTCACACCTAGAACCTTCATAAAGAAAACAGGTATTTCAACACTATTGTCCTTTACTTGAAAATTAGGACGTAACATTGCTCTTTCTTTATGTAAAATGAATAATTCATCAAAGGTTGTTTTTAACGTAATTGATCGAGGAATATAATTTCTAAATTGCCATGGTTTAAATAATAATGAATCCTCAGTATGCAATAATTGCTCAATTTCCTTCGTCGCTCGATGGGCAACTGTACTTTTCCTAACTGGTTTTTCTGTTGGAAAAGGTACTAAAGATGTCTTTGAAGGTAATCGCTTAATTCCTTCGTTCTTTGTACCTACTAAATGAGATAATGAATCTTTTCCTTCAGGATGAAATATAGCAACATCAAAACCTAAAAGGATTAGTAAGTAAAGAAAATAACTTTCACTTATCGTTGCATCACCATACCACAAAATAAGTGGAGAACTAGTAGGAAATGTCTCAATCCATTTATTTACATGGTTATGTAACCATTTAACGAGATCAACTAAGATCCTTCTAAAATTACTATCTAGGAATCCATTTTTATGTGAATCTTTAAAAGTAGATAAAACAGATTTAATTTGTTCCCGAATATGTCTGTGGATGCTCTGATTTTCGTGCTTCGGAATTAATCGCTCACCTTCAAGGAATGCAATTAGTCTGTTCACTGATAATCCATTTTCAGCATTGTTAATTGTGACTACTCTTTGAACTGCTTGTAACATATCATTCGAAATTGTCTTGTCTAAATCTTCGCTTAATAGAATGACATTTAAAGACTCGTCATGTACTAGTTCATATAAATTTTCAAAATACTCGTCTTCATCGAAGCTTGTTCCTAAAATTCGCCATGCAATTTGATTAAACTGTATAGTTTCCCCTTCTACTTGATAAGATTGTCTTAATTTAGAAGGTTGTTTCAAAATACTCAACCACTCATGTTGATTAATATCCATGGCTACTGGGTTGATCGCAGACATAATAGATACTCCTTTCTGATGTGATTATTTCATTTTTGGTTGTCCAAAAACTGCTAACATACCTTCACGAGTTACTACCCAAGAGGAACCAAATTTACGTATCGAACCGTCTGGAAAATCATTTATTCGTTTCCGTAATGTTGAATCATTGATCCCCCACTCTTCACACGCTTGGCGCGAACTAAGTAAACTTGGATCATTTAAATTTATCGTATTACTTTGTTTATCCAAAATCCCACCCCGAACTTCTAAATAATGCAACATTACATTAGGAAAACATCTTAAACTAAAATTATCATCTAGTACATACTTAGAAACCATTTTCTAAAGATGTACTAAACGATAATAAAGTAGGTTTAGACCGCCCGCCAAATCAACTTTTCGGACTATATCCAAATAGAAAGGGGAAATACATAATAAGCTTTCCCCTTTTGACTATCCACAAACTTTTTTTGCTAAATAAAATTAAGCGTCTAAGCCGTAATCTCTAACTAGTGAGATTAAACCACCTTGGTAGCCGCTACCAATTGCATTGAATTTCCATTCGCCGTTATGACGATATAACTCACCAACTACTACTGAAGTTTCAATTGAGAAATCTTCACCTAAATCATAGCGAATTAATTCTTCACCATTCGTTTCATTTAAAATACGAACATAAGAGTTGCTAACTTGTCCGAAATTTTGGTTACGTGCATCAGCTTCATGAATCGTAATAGCAAATGCGATTCTTTCTACTGAAGCAGGAACGTTTGTTAGGTTAACTGTAATTTGCTCATCGTCACCATCACCAGCGCCAGTTCTGTTATCACCGTGATGTTTAACTGATCCATTTCCACCTACTGTATTGTTATAAAATACGAAATCTTTTTCAGAAGCACATTTGCTAGCTCCATTTAATAAGAATACTGATGAGTCTAAGTCAAAGTCATTACCGCCACTGTACTTGTTAGTATCCCAACCTAATCCAACAACAATATTCGTTAAACCAGGATTTGTTTTCGTTAAATCTACTTTTTGTCCTTTTAATAAATTTACTGTCATTTTAAATACACTCCTTGTCCTTTATGTAAATTATTTATTGAAAACGTTGAACTATTTTATCTAAAGCTATATCTTTTGTTCCCTCTCCAACCGCAGAGAACTTCCACTCCCCATTATGGCGATAAATCTCACCAGGGAATAACGCAGTTAAACCTGAATAATTTTCAGTAATATTGTAGTTTACTAACTCAGAGTTTGCCGACTTATCTACTACACGAATAAATGCGTTTTTAATCATACCGAAATCTTGCTTACGTTGAACACAAGCATAGATATTTACAACAAATACAAGTTTATGTACATAAGATGGAACCTTATTTAAATTAACAAATATTTGCTCATCGTCACCGTTTCCATCACCCGTTAGATTATCTCCAGAATGAACTACGCTACCGCATAAACTTTTTTTGTTTCCAAAATAGATTACATCACTTGCACTTCTTAACTTATCATTTTCATCTAACATTAAAACAGAAGCGTCACAATCAATGTTTTCTTGTTTACCAAATCCGAAAAATCCGCCACTTTTTTTAACCGGATCCCAACCTAAACCTACAATTAAAGAGGAAAGTCCCGCTCTTCCTTTTGTAAGGTCGACTTTTTGACCTTTTTGTAAAGAAATTGCCATATGCTTTTAACACTCCTTACCATGTATTAATCACGTTTGCGTGACTTATAGTTTAATATTATCATATAAATTTTGGAAATACTATTAACATCATAGAGTTTTGTGAAATTTGTTACAATTTCATGTCATAACAAAATTTGGCGAGCTTGTTTTGAGTGACCTGCATATAAATTCTGAAAGCCGCAAACTCTGGAAAGAAGATCGACAACACCGGAAAAAACTTACCTGTATCAGTTTTTATATAGAAATAAAAGTACACTATAGCGGTAGACACTTATGTGCCCATCGCTATAGAGTACTTTTTGTGTTACTTTTTATATTGTTTTTTAAGAGATAACTAAGTACCAAACTTAATCCAACTAATATATATAGAAACACTTTTAGTTCTTTTAACCATTCCACTCCAAAATTACTTGCAACAATACCAACTACACTTGCTACAAATATTATTTCAAGTAATGTAATAAAAAATTTCAAGTAAATTACCTCCTGTTGATTCATATGAATACTTTTATCCATAAATATTTCTTCTAATGTAGGCTTTTGAATATTTACTTCACAAAAATCAACTTCTAATATAATAATAATTTTTCCAATTAATTAGCTGTTACTAAAATAAAAACCTGTTCCCTATACTATAGAAGGAACAGGTTTTAAAAAATTATCATTCAAGTTAAACCAACTTAAAAAATCTTCCGCTGTTGTCGATCCTCTTTCAGAATTTCTACAGCTTCTCTAAATCTCTGTGAATGAACAATTTCACGCTCTCTTAAAAATCTTAAACTATCATTTAAATCAGGGTCATCAGATAGATCAATGATCCATTGATACGTTGCCCTAGCCTTTTCTTCAGCTGCAATATCTTCATATAAATCGGCAATTGGATCACCTTTTGCTTGAATATAGGCAGCAGTAAACGGCACACCGTCTGCATTATGGTAGAACAATGCACTATGATGAGAGGCATAATGAGCATCTAGTCCGGCAGCTTTCATTTGGTCTGGAGTCGCGTCTTTTGTTAGCTTATAGATCATCGTAGCAATCATTTCTAAATGAGCAAATTCTTCTGTTCCAATATCCGTTAAAAGTCCAATAACTTTATCCGGAATAGAATATCGCTGATTTAAGTATCTTAAAGCAGCAGCCAACTCTCCGTCTGCTCCCCCATATTGTTCAACTAAAAATTTGGCAAGCATAGGGTTACAGGTACTCACTTTAACTGGATATTGTAGTTTTTTTTGATAAACCCACATGAATATTCCCTCCTTCTAAACCTGCCATGGCCATGGGCCTTTATGCCAGTTCCAGTTTTGATCTGAATAACTGCCACCAAATTGATATAATGGTCCATATTTTGATTCAAAATTAGCTTCGATTTGTTTTTTATATTGGGCGTATTGATTAAATTGGTGAATTGCATTTTGATCACTTGGATGAGTATCTAAATATAAAGTTAGTTCTACTAGTACAAAATCAACAGCTTGCAGTTCCTCTAAATCTTGATAATATTCTGGAGGAAGTTGCTCAGGCATTTTTAATCCCTCCTTGGTTTATATGGATTCTCGTAATAGTCATAAAACACTTTCCATAAAGTACCTTTTTTCAATGCCTCTTTGTAAGAAAATTGCTCTAGTCCTGGTGGCTGAAATCCTAAATACAAATGTGGTGGTGTAGAGTAATATTTTGTACCAATTGGTGGACAAGGGTCATTTGGGCCATGAAAAACATTCCATGTTTTCACAGGGGTAAATTGTAGTCCTTGATTATTTTCGTTCAAACTGATCACTCCCTCAAATAAAAAGACATCCACTATTTTCACTATATTCAACGGAAATTTAAAAAATGAATTTTTATCGTTCTACGATGGTTCGGTTATTTACTTCAAATGCTGATCGAATGCCAGATTCGATTGCGCCTTCAATCCATGCAGGTGCAGTTGATGTATGTTCACCGGCAAAATGCACTCGCCCCTCAGGAGTGGAAATATAAGGTGTCAACTCTCTATTTTGTTCTGGTTTGAACATAGAAAATGCACCTCCAGAGTATGGATAAAGAGCCCAACTATGTGTGTAACCAGTAATAAATTCTGTATAAACTTGATTACCATGGATTATGGCCAAATTACTTAATGCATTCATTATCCGATCATTTTCAGACATACTATCCCAAATCAATGCATCATCTTCCCAAGTATAACTAGCTAAAACAATTCCCGATCCATTTTTACCATTATGATTACTAGGATAATATGCAAACCGGATTGGTAAATCTGTGGTTAATTTCCCACCTAATGTACCATCTTTCTCCCAAAATCTAGTTTTAAACTGAAGTCCAATTTTAGTAGAAGGAACATAGTGTAATTCTCGTATAGCTTTCCATTTATCATAAGAAAATGAATTTCGTGGAACCACTTCTATGAAGTTTAATAACGAAAACGGGATAGTAATAATGGCATAGTCTGCAGTCGTTTGATAAGGCAGATGGCTTGTATAATGATCTGAGTGAATCGTTACTTGATTATTTTCTTGGACGATTTTATTCATTTTTTGTCCAAAGAATAAATTATCCTTCAATTGTGCCAAAAACTTTTTAGGTAGTTGATCATTCCCACCGGTAATCTCATAAAACTTAATTTCTTTTGAAAATAACACAATGAACTCTCTTAATATTGCAGTAAAGGCAAGTTCAGGAAATCCTTCCATCCCTTGAAGTACTTTTACTTCCTCTATCGCACCAGGTGATAAAGGTGTACCGATTGGGTTGTATCTTAAGAATGAATCCATTGAATGATGATCATAATTTTTAATAACGGTTTTCCAATTTTCATAAGGGTCTTGTTTAATAAAATCCATTGTGGACTTTAGCGACCTTTCAATTAACTGATCGACATTCACCCCTTTTTCATTTTCTGCTACACGATAACCTAATATATCAGGGTTTTGTTCATATTGCTTTTGTGTTGTCTTTACCCCGTTAACAAAAATAAGATCCTCTGACTTCCCATTTATAAATTCGTTGATCTTTAAATTAAATTTTCGAATATATTCAAGTACCAGCTTGTGATCAGAAGCAATACGCATTGCTCCCAATTCCAAGTATTGTTCATTAATAAAAGGTGCTCTTTTCGTAAAAATTCGTCCACCTACACGACCATTTGCTTCTAAAATCGTCACCTCATGTCCAGCTTCCTTTAATAAAGAACCTGCCACTAATCCCGAAATTCCCGCTCCTACTATAACAATCTTTTTCGAATTATTTGTCCTCTCTAGTCCATTTTGTATTAAAGTAACCATTTCATCCTTCGATAAATGCCTACTAGATGTACTACTCATGCTCTCTCTCCTAAAAAGTTATTTTAGTTCATAAGATTTTTATTCAGTGAAATATTTCATTAGAATAACAAATTGTTTTATGCATTAAATTTTTTAGGTAATTTTTATCAGTTTGTTTAATGATTAGTTAATAAAACTCACTACCAGTAAGTGGTGAATTCACTTCTTTTTTAGAGCTTCCAGTAGGCGAGGAAGAAACAAAACAACACTCACTAAAATCGTGAGTGTTGTCTTTCAATAAAGTTCTATTCTTTTATAAATTCCTTCGTACTTCTAACAGTATCAATGTGACGAACCATGCCTTCAATTTCATCACGTTTTGGTTCTAAGAACGGTGGTAATGATAGTTTTTCACCAAGTGTTTCATAAGGTTCGTCACCCATAAATCCAGGTCCATCAGTCGCAAATTCGAATAAGATTTGTGGAGCAACTCTTGCATATAACGATTCAAAGAAATGACGATCTACATAGCCAGAGTTTGGTAAACGGAACGAGTCTAGTCGTTTAATCCATTCTTTTAATACAGAAGTATCTTCTACTCGGAAAGCAACGTGGTGAACTGTACCAAATCCTTGGAAGCTTTGAGGTAATATTTCATTATGCTCCGCAATGATTTGAGCTCCGTTTCCACCTTCGCCGACTTCGAATAAGTGGAATGAACCTTCTTTATCAATCTCTTTAAATAAAAGTACTTTTTCAATTACTTCTTTAAAAAATTCGAAATTAGCTACGCGAATAAATATTGGTCCTAATCCTGTAATTGCGTATTCTAATGGGATTGGTCCTTTTTGCCATGGTGTACCTGAAGCAATTCCTTTATTATGCTCATCTGAAATTAATTGATATTGCTGGTCGTCGAAATCAACAAATGATAATGTTTTTTTACCAAATTGTGTTTTTATTCCTGTGTGCTTTACTTCTAATCTGTCAAAACGCTTCACCCAATAGTCTAATGCTGCATCAGTTGGTACACGGAAGGATGTTTTTGAAATTTCATTTGTTCCATGTACTCCTTTTGGAATTCCAGGGAAATCGAAAAATGTCATGTCCGTTCCGGCACTTCCCTTATCGTCCGCAAAGAATAAATGGTAAGTTTGAATATCATCTTGATTGACCGTTTTCTTTACTAAACGCATCCCTAAAACATATGTGAAAAATTCATAGTTTTTTTCTGCACTACTAGTTATTGCTGTTACATGATGGATCCCCTTTAAGCCGTTCATATTAATTCCTCCATATCATTTATTTATCTATATACGCTTTTATATTTTGTGAATCTTTTGCTTAAGAATACTGAAAAAATTTATTTTGAATTCAAGATATCTCGAATTCGAGATAAATATATCATGTAAATCATATTCCGTCAAATTGAATTTTATAAGTAAAAAGACTCTAGCAAATTAGCCAGAGTCTTTCTGTTTAACATCTATTCATTTACTCTAAATGGTCGATCTAATTCAAAAAGATTGCGATATCTGCCCTCGTTTTTGAACAGTTCTTCATGTGTGCCTTTCATAGCAATTTTTCCTTTGTCTAAGAAGAGAATTTGATCCGCCATTTCAGCGCCAATTAAATGGTGTGTGATCCATAATACTGTCTTTCCTTCTAATACTTTAAAGATCGTATGAAGTAGTTTTCGTTTTGTTATTGAGTCTAATCCGACAGTGGGTTCATCTAGTATAACAATTGGTGTGTTTTGAAGAAGTATTCTAGCTAAAGCAATTCTTTGTCGTTCACCACCAGAGAATCTTACACCGGTTTCTTGCATAGGTGTATGATAGCCTTCTGGAAGTGAGGAGATATAGTCATGCATTTCTACCATCTTTGTAACCTCTATTACCTCTTCATCACTTGCTTTTGGATTTCCTAAACGAATATTATTTATAACCGTTGTATCAAATAAATATGGCTTTTGATTTAGGACTGATACAACTTTCGAAATATTGTCCCCAAAAGCAATACTCTCAATTTTATTTATTTTAACATTTCCATTTGTAGGAGTTTCTACACCTTCAATTAGCTTAAGAATAGTCGATTTTCCTGATCCACTCGGTCCTAATAAAGCAGTTTTTTTGTTTTCTTTAATTGTAAAAGATACATTATTTAAGATCGTTTCGTTTTCCGAGTAATGGAAAGATACATTTTCAAACTCGATTTGTCGATAATCTTCAATATCTCCTTCAATAATAGGTGTTTGCTGATCACGACTCACTTCTTTAATTCCTTCTAAACGATTGATTGAATCAGTATATAAAGGAACACTTCCAAGTGAATTTGAAAGTGGAATGAAAGCTTCAGTTAAAGGAAATAAAACTAAAACAAATGCTGCGATAAATGTTCTTGGAATTTCTCCAGCTATACTTTCATTCCCTGTCCAATATAGCATCATTAAAACTAAAATTGCTACAATACATTGAGCAATTAAATCACGACGTCTTCTAAATCTTTTTTCCTTGTTTTGTATGTTTCTTAGCGATTCATCCATTTCTCGGTAATTTTCAATAAAACTATTTTGTTTACCACTAAACAGCCAATCACTAATACCCATAACAGCATCAGTTAAATTTTCATATAAATGACTTTTTTCCTTTTTTATTTGGTAAGTACGCGCTTTTTCAACTAATAATGAAACATACGGTAGAACGCCTATTAAAACAAAGGAAATGACTGCTGTTAGTATTGCAAATGGAATGGAAAAGAATCCAAGTGCTACTACTGATATAAAATAGATAAACAATGCCGCAATTCCAGGGAAAATAGTTTTTAAATAAATATCCTGTAAATATTCAATGTCATTTGCTAAAAGACCTAGAATATCTCCTGTTTTAAATTTCGAATTGATCGTAAGTGCATACGGTTCTAGATTACTAAATAATCTGGTTCTCATTTTAGATAAGATTTTTAATATTGTGTTGTGACCGACTAATCTTTCAACATACTTAGAAGCTGACCTTAAAATACCAAAAGTACGTACAGCAACGATTGGTACATAAATCATTAAAATATTTTCAGGTCTTGTTGCTGCTTTAGAGATTAAGTAGCCGGAAGTGTACATAAGAGAAGCCGCTGCAAATATAGTCAATGAACTTAAAAAAATCACGACTAGAAACAAACGACGATTTTCTTTTATATATGGTAAAATCCATCCATTTTTATTCAACATATATTAACCTTCTAACTGTGAATTAATCGATAATAATGACCTTTTTTCATTAATAATTCTTCATGGGTACCAACTTCAATGATGCTACCTTCATTCATTACAATAATCTGGTCCATTTCTTTCATCCAATGTAAGCGATGAGTAGCCAAAAATACTAATTTACCAGAAAATAGCTGAAGCATTGTTTGTTTTAATTCAAACTCAGTTTCAATATCAAGATGACTAGTAGGTTCGTCTAACAAAAGAATCGGACGATTTTCAAGATATGCTCTAGCAAGAGCGACACGTTGACTTTGCCCGCCACTTAAAGCCCTGCCACCTTCACCTATTTTTTCATTTAATCCTTTTGGTAATTCTTCGATCAAAGAAGTTAACCCAGCTTTAACAGCTGCATTTTCAATTTCTTCTGTAGTAGCATTCGGTTTATAGAAGCTTATATTATCGTTTAATGATTTTGAGAAAATATAAGGACTTTGTGGAATATAGATTAACTGTTTATGCCAATCTTCTATTTGCAAATGTGATATCTCTTCACCAGAAATTTGAATAGTACCATTTGCTGGCTCTAAAAATCCACCTATTAAATCAATAAGCGTCGACTTACCAGATCCACTTTCTCCAACAATCCCAATTTTTTGAAACCCTTTTATATTCATATTTATATTTTTTAGTATCATTTGACCGTCTTTTTCGGGTTTTACTGATACATTTTTTAAATGAATTTCGCTATCATGATTCCAATCTGATATAGGAGCACTTTGAACCTTAAATTCTTGCTGATCTAAAATATCTTGCATTGCTTTTCCGGCTTCTTGACCGTTTAATGTAGCATGATAATCAGCTCCAACTTCACGAACTGGTAAAAAATATTCAGGAGCTAAAATTAAAATTGTTAATGCTGGGCCTAATAAAATTACTCCATCAATCAAACGAAGTCCTAAAAAGACGGCAACTGTAGCGATTGATAGCATTGTGAATAAATCGAGTGCAAATGATGATAAAAAAGCTACTTTTAATGTGCCCATCGTTGCTTCTCTGTATCTTTCACTTACACTTTCTATTTTTTTTATATGTTTTCTACTTAACCCAAGGAATTTTAATGTTTCTAGACCCCGTAATGAATCAGTAAAATGGTTCGATAATATACGGTAAACCTTCCATTGTTTATTTGATTTCTTTTTAGCTGCCAAACCTAGTAAAATCATAAAAATAATAATGATTGGAAATGTTACGATTAGTATAAGTGCAGAAACTTTATCAATAAAGAATAGATAAATCACGATTACTGGTGAGACAATTGCTAAGTTAATCATTTTCAATGGAACGATTTCTAAATAATTTCTTAGTTGTGTAGTTCCTTCCATAATAAGCGTTACAATATTTCCTGTTCCTGATTTCCTCGCAAATCTAGGTCCTAGTTTAAAAAGCTTTTCTAAAACTTTCATTTTCATTTCGGATGAAGCAATGTCTGCAAAATGCTCTGAACATTTCTGCTTTATAGTTGATATAAGATAACGACAAATAAACGCTGTGATGAAGAAAATAGTAGCGTATAAAATATCGCTACTATTTTTTCCATTGAACAATCTGACAATAGCTTGTGAAAGCATATATGCCTGAATAATAATTGCCGTTACTTGTATAATTGTTAAAAAAGATAGGATCATTAATAAACGATTTATCCCTTTATATTTAATAAGATCTTTTCCCATTAATAAGTCAAATCCTTCTCATCCACTCTTTTTCTAAATACATAATAACTCCAAATTTGGTAACCTAGTACGAATGGTAATAATGTACATGCAACGATTGTCATTATTTTTAACGAATAAGGACCAGATGAAGCATTATAAACAGTTAGGTCATACGTACTTTTGATTGAACTAATCATGACTCTTGGGAACAGTGAAGTAAACGTTGTCCCGACTGTTAGTACAATACCTAGGCCTGTCATAGTAAATGACCAGCCATCTTTTTTCTTAAAAATGAATATTGTAGCGAGAACATAACTTACTACGATTAATAAAATTAGTGGAATTGTTATTTGTGCTTTTACTTTAAACATATCTGTTTCAAAATAAGCCATACCAGTGAAGGCCACTAAGAATAAGAATACTGGCATGATTACCATACGTGCTAGAGAACGTGCACGGTTTCTTAATTCTCCAACCGTTTTTAATGTTAAAAACATTAATCCGTGTAAGAGACACAGTAATGTCACTGTTACGCCCCCAACTACTGTAAACAAATTGACGTAATCTGTAAAACCAGCAGAAATATTCATATTTTGATCAATTGGCATTCCTCTAAGAATACTTGAGAATAGTACACCGAATAAAAATGGTGGTAATAAACTTCCGAAGAAAATGACCCAATCCCAAGCTTTTGCCCATTTAGCTTTTTCAACTTTTCCTCTAAACTCAAAAGCTACACCACGGCCGATTAAAGCCATTAATACAAATACAAATGGAATATAGTATCCGCTAAACATCGTTGCATACCAATTTGGAAAGGCTGCAAAAATTGCACCACCTGCTGTTAATAACCACACTTCATTAGCATCCCAAAACGGTCCAATTGTGTTTATTAAAATTCTTCTTTCGGTATCATTCTTAGCTAGTAGCTTTGTAGATATACCTACACCAAAGTCAAAGCCTTCTAAGAAGAAGAATCCGATAAATAAAACTGCTACAAGTAAAAACCATAATTCATTTAACTCAATCATACGATAGTAGCCTCCCTTTCAAACGGATCGACCGTAGGAACTTCTTTTGTCTCAACATGGTGTGTTCCTTTTTTAATTTCTTTCACAAACAAGTAAACTAAAACAACTGCTAAAATGGCATACATTGTTGTAAAAGTTGTGATTGAAAAAATGAGTGATCCTTTTGAAACATTTGGTGATACAGATGCAGCAGTAGTCATTAAACCGAATACTGTCCATGGTTGGCGACCTATTTCCGTCATAACCCATCCAGCTGTATTTGCAATAAATGGTAAAGAAATTAGTAAAATTGATGCCTTTAAGAATAGGTTTTTTGATTCTAATTTTTTTCGATAACTAAAATATAAACCTAGCATCGACATTAAAATCATAACCATTCCTGCTCCTGCCATAATTCTAAAGCTCCAGAACGTTGTATTAACTGGTGGAATATAATTTCCGGGACCATATAATTTTTCATATTGTTTTTGTAATGTATTCATTCCTGGTACTTTACCTTCAAACTTCTCATAAGCTAGATAACTTAATAAATATGGTACTTCTACCTCGTATTTATTTTCTTTCTTTTTCGAATCAATCAGACCAAAGACCATCCAGCTTGCAGGGTCTCCGCTATCATCCCATAACCCTTCACTTGCAGCCATTTTCATAGGCTGTGTTTTCATTAAATGCTTCGCTTGAGAATGTCCGCTAAATGCAATACCAATTCCTGCAATTAGCGCGAACACCATTGCGAGATTAAATGCTTTTTTAAATAATTCTATTTCTTGTTTTTTTAAGATTTTATACGCACTTACACCAGCAACAAATAATGCTCCTGTTGCTAATGCTCCAGCAATTGTGTGAGGAAACTCAACTTTAAGTTGTGGATTTGTTATGATTGCTAAGAAGTCGGTCATTTCTGCACGACCATTTTTAATCGCAAATCCTACTGGCTCCTGCATAAAAGAATTCGCTGCTAAAATCCAAAACGCAGACATTAACGTACCGAAAGCAACTAACCAAATACACATTAAATGAATTTTTTTATTAAGTCTTTCCCAACCAAATATCCAAATTCCTAAAAATGTAGATTCCATAAAAAATGCTAAAAGTGCCTCAATTGCAAGCGGCGCACCAAATACATCCCCTACAAAACGGGAATATTCAGACCAGTTCATCCCAAATTGAAACTCTTGAATAATACCTGTCACAACACCAACTGCAAAATTAATTAAAAATAAGTGCCCAAAGAATTTTGTTAACTTTTTATATTCCTCTTTGTTTCGAAAAACATACAACGTTTCCATCATTGCTACCATAAATACTAAACCTATTGAAAGTGGAACAAATAAAAAATGGAAAATTGTAGTAGAACCAAACTGTATTCTTGCAAGCTCTAACACACTCACAGTACATCCCCCTTAGGATAAAAATCATTTCAAAAAAAATTCCATTAAGCTCGAGCAAAACTTTGAATATTTTTTCACAAATAATTCATTAAGTAAATTTCAGAGAACCATTCAGTGGTATCTCTTGTTACTTCTAGTTTACTTTTCCAAAGGGGTTTTTGACTTCATCTTTTTTGTCTAAATCGTGTCTATAAATTGTCTATTTTGTGACAGAATTCACATTCACTGTTAAAAGTGCTTTTTTATGATAAAAAAGCCGCCACTTTTTTACTCCTTAACTTTGAGCTTTAAAAAAACATTATTGAAGCAACCCTATATTGGCATTGCTTCAATAATGTTCGAATAAAACAATCAGTTGTTCATTATTTAAGATAAAAATACTGCACCGTAAACAAGAGCCCCACCAATTACATATGCGGGATGAATTTTCCAACGTTCTAGAAATAATAAAGAAAGGACGCTAATAATAATTGTTTGCGTTACACCTACCCCATTATATGAATCGTTAAAAAAGTCAAAGGCCATAATGCCGAGTAAAACGGCGATTAAAGGCCTAACTAATGATGTCATCTTTTTGACTTTTGGTGAATTTTTATGCTTCATTAATATACTTAATAAAGCAATCATCAAGATTAGAGAGGGTGCGATTGAAGCGAATAGTCCTACAAAGGAACCAAATACACCTCCCTCAACATATCCGATATATCCGGCCATCTTTGTTGCAATCGGACCCGGAAGCGCATTTCCTAATGCAAGTACGTTACTAAATTCAACTGAAGTTAACCATCCGTATTTATCAACGACTTCATTCTCAATAAGAGGAATCGAAGCTGGTCCTCCTCCGTATCCGAAAATGCCTGGTAAGAAAAATGCTAAAAATATTTTCCAATAAATCATGAAGCCTTCACCTTCTTCTTCTTTTCGTTTTTACTTTTTGAGAAAAAGGCATATCCGACTAAGCATCCAATTAAGATAGCAGGATGTATATTTAATAAATATAAAAGGATAAAACTAGCAACCACGATCAAGCTAGTGATTTTCCAGCCAAGAGATTCCTTCGATTTCTCAATAAACTCCCATGTTAAAGTTGCTAACATTACTCCTACTACTGGCACAACTGCATTCGACATGCCTTGTACCCAAGCAACACCTTTAAAGTGATTTAGTGTTGATAATAGAAGTAAAAGTAGGAATACAGTCGGTAGTGTTGTTGCGATAATGGCATTTAGCATACCTACTACGCCACCTGTTCTCCATCCTACATATCCTGCAAGCTTTGTTGCAATTGGTCCTGGAAGAGCATTTGCGATTGCTAGTACATCTGAAAAGTCATCTTTACTTAACCATTTATACTTGTCCACAACTTCTGTATGGATTAGTGGTATAGAAGAAGGACCTCCTCCGTATCCTAGCATTCCTACTCTAAAAAAAGCTAAAAAAAGTTTCCATTGATTTATCATCGAATCATCCCTTTACCAAACTGCAATTGCGCCATCTGTTCTAGATTCAGTTCCTCCCATTAGTACTCCGGTTCTAGGATCACGCCATATAATTTGGCCCCTTCCGAAACTGCCACAATCTGTAGCCACTTGAATTTGATGGCCTTTTCTCGCAAGTGCTTGGGCAAGGTGATTTGGAAAATGAGGTTCCACGACCACTTTTTTACCTTCCATCCACTGCCATCTAGGTGCATCTAATGCACTTTGAGGATTTAAGTGAAAATCCACTGTATTCATGACAACTTGTGCATGACCTTGTGGCTGCATATATCCTCCCATTACGCCAAATGGACCTACTGCTTCACCATCTTTTGTTAAAAACCCTGGGATTATTGTGTGATATGTTCTTTTACCAGGCTTAAGTGCATTAGGATGCTCCGGATTTAAAGTAAAGTCATGTCCTCTATTTTGAAGAGCTATTCCTGTATCAGGAATGACAATCCCAGAACCAAATCCCATATAGTTACTTTGAATAAAGGAAACCATATTCCCTTCACCATCAGCAGTCGCTAAATAAACTGTGCCACCTTTTGGAGGTGTATAGTTTTCTGGTTCTATTGCTTTTTCACAAATTAATTCTCGACGTGACGCGGCATATTCTTCTGATAGTAGCTCATCTACATTCATATCCATATGCTCAGAATCCGTAATAAAAGCTTTTCCATCAGTAAATGCTAGTTTCATAGCCTCTATTTGCTTATGATATGTATCGACATCATCTTTTGTAGAAAAATTAAAACCTTTAGCAATGTTTAATGCCATTAATGCTACCAAACCTTGCCCATTAGGTGGAATTTCCCAAACATCGTATCCACGATAATTTGTCGAGATTGGGTTAACCCATTCTACTTTATATTCACTTAAGTCCTCTGAACTAAGGTATCCGTTATGTTCTTTCATAAAGGAAACAATTTTTTCTGCTAATCTACCACGATAAAAACTCTCAGCATTTGTTGCACCGATTTCACGTAACGTTTCTGCATGTGCTTTAGATGACCATAATTCGCCAATCTCAGGTGCACGATCATTTGGAGCGAATGTTTTAAACCACTCATCAAATTCTGGTGATGTAAATTGTTTTTTAAACTTTTCATATGCTATATTCCAAAACTTCCCTAAAATTGGCGAGAGTGGGAAGCCATCTTCTGCAAGCGTAATAGCTGGTTGTAAAACCTCTTGTAATGGTAATTTACCAAAACGTTTTGATAATGCAGCCCATGCAGCAGGCACTCCAGGCACTGTAACTGGAATAACCCCATGCGTCGGCATTTTCTCTAGTCCTTGTTCCTTTAACTTTTCAATCGATATTGATTTTGGAGCAGGACCACTACCGTTTAAACCATGTAGTTCCCCATTTACCCAAACTAGTGCAAAGGCGTCTCCACCAATACCGTTTGAAGTAGGTTCGACTACTGTTAATGCAGCCGCTGTGGCAATTGCAGCATCGATTGCGTTACCACCTTTTTTTAATATATCTAACCCCGCTTGTGCCGCTAAAGGTTGTGAAGTAGCTACCATACCATTTTTACCAAATGTCGTATGGCGTTGTGCTGAATATGGATTATTTAAATGATCAAACTGCATCTGTTTCCTCTCCTTTAAGCATCTACATGGTGACATGCAACAAAATGATTTTCTTCAATTTCTTTCCACTCAGGTTTTACTTGTCCACAAAGTTCAGTTGCTAGTGGACAACGTGTACGGAATGTACAACCTGATGGTGGGTTAGCTGGATTTGGAATTTCACCTGTCAAACGAATTTTCTCAGGTCTCTTTCCTACCTTTGGGCGAGGAATCGCAGATAGTAGCGCCTTAGTATAAGGATGTAGTGGGTTATTATATAGCTTGTCAGCAGGAGCTAACTCAACTGTATTACCTAAATACATTACTAAAACTCGATCACAGAAATATCGTACGACTCCTAAATCATGAGAGATAAATAAATAAGTTAAGTTATATTTTGCTTGTAATGATTTTAATAGTTTAAGTACTTGTGCTTGTACAGATACATCTAGTGCTGACACTGCCTCGTCACATATAATTAACGATGGGTTAAGGGCTATCGCTCGTGCAATTCCGATCCGTTGACGTTGTCCACCACTAAATTCATGGGGATATCGATCATAGTGATCTTCGTTTAAGCCTACCTCACGAAGCAAGCCGATTACCTTTTCTTTTCGCTCTTGTTTTGATAGATTCGTATGGATAACAAATACCTCTTCCAACGCATCTCCAATTCGTTGTCTCGGATTTAATGATGCATACGGGTCCTGGAAAATCATTTGCATTTGTTTCTTAAAATCATTTCGATTCTTATTCGATAAATGTTGGATTTCTGTCTCTTTAAAAAATACTTTTCCGTCAGTAATATCTTCAAGACCTAAAATCGTTTTTCCCAATGTAGATTTACCGCAACCTGATTCACCTACAACTCCTAAGCTTTCACCTTCTAATAATGTTAAACTTACTTCTTCAACTGCTTTTACATGGCCTTGAACTTTTTTTAGTAAGCCTCCACGAATCGGATAATATTTTTTAACATTTCGAAGCTCTAATAAAGTTTTACTTTTTGTTAGAGTCATATAGAATCCTCCTCACTCAGCCAACATTTAACTGTGTGACCGTCCATTATTGTAAATTCCTTTGGAACTTCCACTTTGCAACGTGCTAATGCATGTTGACAACGTGGATGGAAACGGCAGCCAGTTATTTGTTCGTTTAAGCTCGGTGTCGAGCCTGGGATTGCTTCTAATTCAAAATCAGGATCATCTACATTTGGTACAGAGCTTAATAATCCTCTAGTATATGGATGACTTGGACGATTGAAAATCTCTTCAACTGGACCTTCCTCAATTTTTTCTCCTGCATACATGACCATTACTTTATCGGCAATTTCAGCTACAACCCCCATATCATGCGTAACCATAATGACACCCATTCCAAGCTGTTCTTGTAAATCATGGATTAAATCTAATATTTGAGATTGTATCGTAACATCAAGTGCGGTCGTCGGCTCATCTGCAATTAAGAGTCCAGGTGTACAGGCTAATGAAATAGCAATCATAACCCTTTGCCTCATTCCACCACTTAACTCATGGGGATATTGAGTCATTCTTTTTTCTGGATATGGTATTCCTACTTGTTTTAAGAGTTCAATTCCCTTTTGATTTGCCTCTTGTTTAGAAAGCTTCTGGTGGATCATAAGTGGCTCACGTAGCTGATAACCAATTGTGATTACAGGGTTTAACGCAGTCATCGGCTCTTGAAAAATCATCGATATTTTATTGCCTCTTATTTTTCTTAATTCATCAGTTGTTAACTTAGTTAAATCAGTTCCTTCTAATTGAATTGAACCGCTTTTTATTGAACCATTACTTGGCAATAATCCCATAATAGATAATGAAGTAATACTTTTTCCGCAACCCGATTCGCCAACTATACATAAAGTTTCACTTTTATTAACTGAAAAGGATACGTTTCGAACAGCTGGGATTTCTCCATCAGCTGTTTGAAACGTTGTTACTAAATTATTTACAGATAGAAGCTCTGTTGACATACTATTACCTACTCTCTGTGTACGTTGTATAATGACCATTGGCCAGTAGGATCAATTTCAATGCCTTTCACCGATTGATCAACTGCAGATGTTACTACACCTTGATTCATAACGATTACAGGAGCATCTTTTACTAATAATTCATTTGCTTGTTTTAGTTTTTCTTTTCGGGCATTTTGGTCAATTGTTTGACGAGATTCATTAACTAACTGATCAAATTGCTTATTACTATATGAAATTCGGTTTGACGACCCAACATTGTCAGAGTGGAAGTTTGGATACAATAATTCACTACCATCAGCTGTACTGTTTGCCCATCCTAGGAATGTTACATCGTATTGACCTTTTGTTGCTGCATCTAAGAAAGTTCCCCATTCCATCGTTTCAAGCTTAACTTTTAGGCCAATTTCCGTCATTTGAGATTGAGCAATTTCAGCCATTTTCATGTACATATCTCGATTTGGTACTAGCATTTTTACTTCTTTTCCTTCAAAGCCGTTATCTTTAATCAGTTTTTTAGCTTTTTCCAAATCATAAGAATAACCAGCCTTTTCTTCAGATTGATCATATCCGAAAACTTTTGGTCCAATTACACTATTACCTTCAATACCTAATCCGTTTAACTGATTAATATATGCTTTACGATCTAATCCATAAGCAACTGCTTGACGGAATGCTAATTTATTCATTGGAGCCTTTTTCATGTTAAATCCTAAATAATAAACAGGTGTTCCCTCTTCCTTTGTTACTTTCACATTTTTAATTGCTTCTAGACGTTTCACTTGTTCAGCTGGAAGAGCATCAATAAATTGTACTTTTCCTGTTTGTAACATTGAAATAGCTGTTGAAACTTCAGGTACTACTTTAAAAGTAACTTTTTTCAATTTAGGTGCACTATTCCAATAATCTTTGTTTGCTTCAAGAACGATTTGGTCACCAGGTGTCCAGCTAACAAACTTAAATGGCCCAGTTCCTACAGGCGTTTTCATTAAATCACTATTTTTATCTGCTTCAGGGCTTACAATTGAAGCAGCGGTATGAGCAAGTGCAGCTAAAAGTGGTCCATATGGATATTTCGTTTTAATTTCTACTTTATAATCATCAATTACATTAACTGATTCAATTGGTTCTAATAATGAAGCACGTGGAGCGGCAGTTTTTGGATCACGGAATTTATCAAATGTGTATTTTACTGCTTCTGCGTTAAAATCTGTTCCGTCTTGAAATTTAACCCCTTTTTTTAATGTAATTTCCCAAGTCTTATTATCTGGATTCGTATAAGATTCGGCTAATAAAGGTTCGATTTTCATTGTTTTAGGATTTCTTTTAAATAAAGTTTCATAAACTTGCATGATGACATTAGCTGATACAGAATCATTCGTTAAGATTGGTGATAAACCTACTGCATCTGATGTTGAAGCATATGTAAGTTCTTGCGAAACATTAGCGCTATTTGATCCAGTTGTTTTACTAGAACATCCAGCAAGAAGAAGAATTGCACTAAGTACGATAACCATCCATTTTTTCATTTACCCATCTCCTCAATCATTAATATTCATATTTGGATCTAAAGCATCTCTTAATCCATCACCTACGACATTAAAAGAGAAAACAATCAACATAATTGCGATCCCTGGTACGATTGTCATATGTGGGGAAGAAAACATATAATCTTGCCCTTGAGAAATCATTGACCCCCATTCGGCCGTTGGAGGTTGTGCACCAAGACCTAAATAACTTAGTGATGCAGTTGATAAAATAGCAGTCGCCATTCTCATTGTGGCAAAAACAATGATTGGTGCCATACAGTTTGGTAAAATGTGCTTCACCATAATTCGTAAATTACTCGCACCTAAAGTCCTCATTGCATGTATGTATTCTTGCTTCTTAATCGATAAAACCGAACCTCGAACAATTCTTGCACATGAAGGAATGGACCAAATACTAATCGCAACTGCTACATTCACTAAACTTGTCCCAAGAATTGCGATAATTAGCATGGCTAAGAGAATTCCTGGAAAAGCAAATAATAAATCTACTATTCTCATAAGCAAGCCATCTAGTTTAGAAAAATAACCAGCTAGCATACCTATTGTAATACCACCAATTAAACCAAGAATCACTGCACTGAATCCAACAACGAGTGATACTCTAGATCCGAATACAATTCGGCTCCACATATCCCGACCATAATTATCTGTACCTAACCAATGTCCGCTTGAGAATATTGGTAGTTCTGTTGAAGCTAAATTTTGTTTAATCGGATCATGTATCGTAATAAGAGGTGCAAATATTGCCATTAAAACTTGTAAAACAATAATGATTAATCCAAAAACTGCTAATCTATTTTTGATTAAACGTTTGAATGTTTGAACGATAAATTTTTCCTTCTTTTTTGTACTAGCTTGCTTTGCACTTATGTTATTAAGGACTACTTCTGTAGACAAAATCCTTCCTCCCTTCTAGCTAATTAATCGTAGCTAATTCTTGGATCGATAAATACGTATAAAATATCAACAAGTAAATTCACGATTACAAACATTGATGCTACAAGTAATACTGCCCCTTGAACCATCGGAAAATCTCTAGCTGCAATTGCATCGATCATTAATCTACCGACACCGTTAATCGCAAATACTTGTTCTGTAATGATTGTTCCTCCAAGAAGAAATCCAAAGTTTAAACCAATAACAGTTATGACTGGAATCATCGAGTTTTTTAAAGCATGAATCCAAACAATCGATTTTTCTTTTACACCTTTCGCTCTTGCAGTTCGTATGTAATCAGCTCGAATTACCTCTAACATAGATGAACGGCTCATTCTGGCAATCATTGCAGCTGAGGCTGTTCCCAATGCAATGGCAGGTAAAATGATTTGTTTAAATCCTTCAATCGTCCAAATTGGTGAATCGAGTCCTCCAACGGGCAGAATTTGTAGATTAACTCCAAAAATAAGAATAAGGATGGCACCAAGCCAAAAATTCGGTACTGAAATACCTGCAAGGGCAATTATTGTACTTGATACATCCATCCACGAGTTTTGCTTAAGTGCAGAAACAATCCCTGTTATTACCCCGATTATTACTGCAACAATCATACTCGCGATTGCTAAACTTAAAGTATTAGGAAAACGGATTGAAATTGCCTCTGCAACCGACTGTTTCGTTTGAAACGAATATCCTAAATCCCCATGAAATACGCCTGATAAATAATGCCAATATTGGACAAAAAACGAGTCGTTCAATCCTAAACTTTCTCGAATAGCATTTAAATCAGCTTTTGTTGCTGTAGGTCCACCAATTATTGCAGCTGGGTCACCAGGTGCTAAATGCATAGAAGCAAAGACTAAAAAGGAGATACCTAGCAATAATAAAAACAATTGAAACAACCTTCTTAATATGAGTGACGCCATCTTTCCACCTACTCCATTTGTAAGTATATTAACTAAAATTACATACGTTTGTTAATCATAATCACTACATAACCTAACAATGTAAATTTAATTATTCTCGATTATACCTCTGGTAGACAGAATATTCTATAATTTTATGTATTTTTACAAAAAACAGTAAAAAAAGACGAGGATTTTCCAATCTCTCGCCATGACAACTATAATTTTAAGCCATTTCTACTCTTAAATCTTCGTAATAAAATATGACTTTCTACTCTTGTTATTCCTTCTAAAGCATATAATTCATTATTTATAAATTGTTCTAAGCTGACAAAATCATCTACTAATACATGCATATGTAAAGTGCTTGGACCCGTCATTTGATAACAACTCGCTACAACAGGATTATCTGCAAGTGCTTCCGCTACGACTACTAAATAAGCTGGTTCACAATCCACTTCAAAGAATGCAGATACTCCTTTTCCTACTTTTTCTGAATTAATGACGACTGAGAACCTCTCAATTACCCCGTTTTTTATTAATTGATTCACACGTTCACGGATTGAAACTCTTGATAAATTAAGTTCTTTTCCAATATCGGAGTATGACATCCGTCCATTTTTAGTGAGCATCTCTAGAATTTTTTTATCGATTTCAGTTAGTTTCATTTATTCACCACTTTTCTATTAAATGAAAACGCTTTCTTATTTTTTTATATCTAATGTTCTAAAAGAAAGTAATTAAGTGCTTTGACGTACAAATAGCAGATTAACTACGTTCAAATTTTAACGATAACTCCCTTACAATGTAAAGGGATTCTATACAATTTCCTTCATTATTACCATATTCCATTACTAATTTTACAATAAAAGATTGCTCTAAAGATACTGGATTTTTATTTCACTAATAGTAAAAAGGATTGAAATCTTTTTTTATTTGATTTCAATCCTTTTTATTATTTTATCGTTTTAAGCCTCGATTTCGCTTAATTGATTTTTCTTAGATAATTTAACACGAACTGCAAAAGTAACATTTGTTAAAACGATGAATAAAACTGCAAATCCACATAGATAGTACACTTGATCCCATACAAGTCCTTTATTTACAGAACTAGAAATTAATTCTCTGAATCCTTTTATAGCATATGTCATCGGTAAATAAGGATGAATCGTTTGGAAAAATGTTGGTGTTAATGAAATTGGGAACGTACCTGAAGTTCCACCAATTTGTAATAGCATAATGATAAACACTAAATATTGTCCTACATTTCCTAATGTAACAGTTAAGAATTGTATTAATGAATAGAAGGTCAAGCTAGTAATGATTGTAAACACTACGAATAACCACACGTTTTTCACATCAAGACCCATACCGTGAATTAATACCATATCTGCTACGATTGATTGCATGATTCCCACGAAAATTAGAACACTATATTTACTAAAGAACCAAGCTAAACCAGTAGTTGGAGCAATAGAGTTCTTTCTCATTGGATAAACTGAGGTAAACATTAACCCACCTGCAAATAGTCCAATAGATAGTATATAAGGTGTTAATCCTACACCATATTCTTTGACATTATTTAATTTATGAGAAACTAGTTCTGTTGGTTCTGCAAAGAACTGATCCGTTTCATCACTTGTTTTAACTTTGTTTACTTCATCTCCACCTTCTTTAAGGGATTTATGAAGTTCAGTTGTTCCTTTTGTTAAATCAGTTGCACCCTTTAATAAATCTCCAGACCCACTATATAACTTATTCGTTCCATCAGATAGTTGTTTAGAACCAGCATTTAATTGATTAATCCCTTGAACTAATTCGTCCCCACCTGTATTTAATTTTCCTAGGCCTATTGAAAGTAGCGAACTACCTTCACTTAATTTTTTTGTACCAATGTATAAATCATTACTTCCTTGAGCTAATTGATTTGCTCCATTCGACGCTTCTTGCAATTTACTATTAAATAAATTTAAATTTGTATTTAATTCTTTTTGCCCAGCAAGGAGATTATTTGAACCTTCATATAATTGACCTTGTGCTGCAGCAATTTGATCAACTCCATTTTTAATTTGATTACTTCCTTTTGAAAGTTGATCTAAGTTATTTGAGATTGCTTGTAATTTCAGCAAATCTTCTTTACTTATTGAACCATCTTGCAATCCATTAACAATTGATTTAAGAGCATCATTAGTAGCGCCAAGATTTTCATTAAATCCTGCTTCATTTTTTTGCAGTTCGGTTGCACCAGCATAAGATTGTTTCAGTCCAGCATTTAATTGATTACTTCCAGCTTCTAGCTTAGAAGAACCAGATTCGATTTTATTACCGCCTTCAACTAGTTGCGATAGTCCATTATTTAAATCACTAGAACCAGCTTTTAATGTACCAGTTCCTTCTAATAGAGCATTTAAACCAGTATTTAATTGATTTGCACCATCATTTGATTTTTTAATACCATCTGATAATTTTTCTGCTCCACTTTTCAGTTTTGTACTTCCACTTTCAAATGTGATCATGCTGTCATTTAATTTTTTTAAATTTTTATTTAAAACATCTGTTCCATCAGTGATTTTTGCTGCACCATCATTCACTTTACCTGCACCATCAGATGCTTTTGTCATGCCATCTCCAATTTCCTTGAAATTATCAAAAACTGTTTTAGCATATTGCTCAGTAATTTCTTTTGAGATATTAGCATTTACTTCTTTGATCGCAGTTGTACCAATTTGTGCGCCTACATAGTTCTTCCCTGCATTCGTGTAATAATTTAATTTCATTTTTTTTGGTTTTTCATCCAATAAAGTAGCCGCATTTTTTGAAAAATCAGAAGGCAATTCGATGACTAAATAATATTTTTCATCATTTAATCCTTCCATAGCTTGTTTTTTACTTGTAACTTTCCATTTAAATGACTTATTATCTTCCAGTCCTTCTACAAAATCTTTCCCTACATTAAGCTTTTTATCATTAAACTCCGTACCCTTGTCATTGTTTACAATTGCGACAGATAGTTTTTCTGTTTTATTATATGGATTCCAATACGCTGATAAGAAAATTAATGAATAAAGCATAGGTACAAGACCAATCGCAATGATTGTTGCAATTGTCATTGGTTTCTTTAAAATATTTTTCCATTCTTGTTTAAACACATTTTCACTCCTCTTTTTAGACCGATTGACCAAATTCGTATTCCGGTCATTTTATTGCAATTAAATAGTTTAATACTTCCTTTAAAAAAAATAAAAGGTAATACTAAACTTTTCTCCAAATAAACACACTTTCATGTTTATTCAGGACTTTTATTTCCTATTAATCCAAATAAAATTAATTGCACCATTTTATTTATAGCATCATCCGTTATATGCATTGGATCTTTTTCCAGAATACTTTTTTGTAGATTAAGAATCGATATAATTGTCGTAATCATACTTAAACTCAGTATAGGAATTTCTAAATGGAAATTGGTTTCTTTTGCAAGCATTCTTGCTTCTATTTCTTCTTCAATTGGTGTTTTACGATAGATCTGTTGGAAGAAAATTTCTGATAACTCAGGGTGTCGTAAAGTTTCACTTATCAAGATCTCAATTTGATTTCGATTCTTTTCCACCCATTTAATTCTTTTCTCAACATATAACCTAAGCAATTCTTCAATTGAAAGTTTACTAAAGTCCTCTTCCGTCCATACGTCATGAATATCTGGTTTTACACAATTAATCAATACATCCAGTTTGCTTTTAAAATACTTATAAATCGTCGCTTCAGAAATTTTACAATCCTTTGCAATTTGATTAATTGTCGTACCATCATATCCATTTTTCGCAAATAGTTGGATAGACTTTTCTAGAATATGATGTTTTGTTCTTTCTCCTTTATTCATTTTTTACCTCCTTAAAAAATGATGTTAAAAAGGCAGTTAGTACAAAAAAGTAAGTATTTATTCACTTTTCTAGTATATTAACCGAAATGGATTTCGTCAACAAAAAGTAAGTGAACACTTACTTTTTTAATCTTTTTTTAATATTATCCTTTTTATTGGTTAATCATAAAAAAAACGTTGCCATTGATAAAAAAATAAATTATTATTACATTTTGTAGTCAAAATTATCGGATAATTTTGCGAATATTCTTAAAAAGGAGAGGGAATCATGACAGAATTGGTTACAGTACTCAACGACTACCTTTGGGCTAAATTACTTGTTATCTTATTAGTTGCAATCGGCCTATTTTTAACAGTTTATTTAGGATTTATTCAGTTTAAATTCTTCCCTGAAATGGTTCGATTATTAGGTGATGGTCGAAACAGAGACAAAAGCAAGAAAACTGTATCTTCATTACAAGCATTTATGATCGGAATGGCTGCTCGTATTGGTACCGGGAATATTGCCGGCGTTGCAACAGCAGTGGCATTAGGGGGACCAGGAGCAGTATTTTGGATGTGGTTAATGGCATTAATTGGTTCAGCTTCAGCATTTGTAGAAAGTACGTTAGCTCAGCTTTATAAAGTGAAAGACGGTTCTTCATGGCGTGGCGGACCTGCTTACTATATGGAAAAAGCTCTAGGTAATCGAAAGCTTGGTGTAATTTTTAGTATTTTAATTACTTTATCTTTTGGTCTTATATTTAATGCAGTACAAGCAAACACGATTGCTGCTTCTATTAATAATGAATTTGGTGTAAATACAAAGACATCTGCAATTGTACTAGCTATTATTACGGCACTAATTATTTTTGGTGGCGTACATTCAGTTGCTAAATTCTCAACTGTTTTAGTACCTATCAAAGCTGGTTTTTATATTATTTTAGCTTTATGGGTTATGATTGCAAATTTCGATATTTTACCAGATGTTTTTGGTGCAATTTTCTCAGAGGGTATTTTTACATTTAAACAAATGTTTGGCGGTGTTATGGGTGCTGCAGTTCTTCATGGTATTCGTCGTGGATTATTCTCAAACGAAGCTGGTATGGGTTCTGCTCCAAACGCAGCTGCAACAGCTGACGTAACTCACCCAGTAAAACAAGGTTTCATTCAAGCATTAGGTGTAATTGTTGATACATTTATCATCTGTTCATCTACAGCTATGATTGTATTAGTTTCTGGCGTTTACAAAACATCTGAGCTATCAGGTATTCCACTAACACAAGAATCTTTACGTGTAAGCGTTGGTGATTTTGCTGCAACATTCGTTTCAATTTCAGTATTCTTATTTGCCTTAAGTACAATTATGGGGAACTATTACTACGGTGAATCAAATATTAGCTTCATGAAGCATTCGAAAAAAACAATTTACTTATACCGTTTTGCCGTAATTGGAATGGTATTATTCGGAGCATTATATAGCGCTGAATTAATTTGGTCTTTAGCAGATATCTTCATGGGATTAATGGTAATCGTTAACCTTTACGCAATTACGCGCTTAGCAAAAGTAGCAAGAGCATTATTGAAAGATTACATTGCTCAAAAGAAACAAGGTTTAGATCCTGTTTTCAATGCAGATAAAATCGATAACTTACCAGGTCGAGAGCATTTAGAGGCTTGGATTGATGAGAAAGACGTTAAGAAAAACGTTGGATAATAAATTCTGATTTAATACTACCCTTCATTCTTTGATGAAGGGTTATTTTTTATAAAAAAAAACACCAACGTATTATTGGTGGAGTAGGTTCATCTACACTTAAATTTATAAACTGTTCTAATCTGATTTCTCAAGAAGATTTTTAGCTATTTCGTTACCCTCTCCTACTAATATTTTTATGCCTAATAAAACCCCAAGTGAATTTAAGAATATATCATCAATATCGAAACTTCCTACAACATACTTTTTTTGTAAAAATTCTATAAGTACTATTAATAAGATTGAAACTAAAATACAAATAGACACTTTCATCTTTCTATGGAAGTAATAATAAACGATACATCCAAGAGGAATAAAAATAATAATATTTCCAACTAAATTCGAAATGATATAGATTAAATCCGCTTTACCACTTATATAACCCCATATTGTTTTAAATGGGATGTAATTGTTGCTATAATGATTTCCTAATGAGTTTCTTGAAAATAGTATTGAGACCAACATAACTAAATAAGTAAGTGTAAATACTCCGAAACCAGATTTACTGATATGGATTTCCCTATACTTTACATAGTAGAAAATCATATTAACTATTGTATTAACAATAAATATTAAACATACAAATAGACTATATCCAAATATCACATTTGCATATGGTATAAGTCTTGAAAGAAATTCTCCTAGAAATGCTCTCATTACAAAAAATACAAATAGTGAAGATAGTAAAAATGTAAATAGATTATTTAGTTTGATTTTCATCTAACACTCCTTTTTCATTTTTTTGATATATTAATTTAGTATTAGTATCAATATAATGTCCAAAACGATTACTAGATTAATATATTTTTAATGTATCATTTCAAACATCACATTCTCCCCAAATATTTTGAAAACTTTAAGTATATTCCACATTTTTCATAATTCTGTCACAATGAAGAAGTAATTCCCGTACTTCTAATACCATGCTTTTACAATATTCTTAAAAGCTACTCTATTTTGTAGTATTCAATACCATAAGTTATGGTATTTTTTCGTATTTTGGACTAATAACATCCTCATTATAGAAGTGAATTCCATGCCCTTCTAATTTTCCTGATTTTCCTAATTTCACTTACCCTTAACATATCTTTAAGTGTTACTTCACATACTACACGGGTTTTCTAAATATACTAATTTTGTTGTTAAATGTAGAATTTTAGTATTAGGTACTATTTTTAACATCCTGGAATGGGAGGAGGACTTAGTTATGTATGAAGGAAAAATTATTAAATTTTATCGAGAAAAATACAAACTAACACAAGAACAATTAGGAAAAAACATATGCTCCGTTACCCATATCAGTAAAATAGAATGTGGACAAACAAAGTATGCACCTGAAATTATTAATTTATTATCCAAAAGACTTGGAATTAATATGGAATTAGAAGTAGCTAATTTTATGAATATTAAACAACGATTACTCCACTGGCATGACGTAATCATTATGCAGTTATTTGAAGAGATGGATCAAATTTACTATGAGTTTGAAATGGAAGAACTCATCCAAATCTCTGAATATAATGATCTGTACCAGTTGCTAAGAGCGAAATATTTTCTTACGCATAGCAAAGGCAATGAAGCTTTTAAAATCATTAAAAAGCTTCAAAAAAAAGAGGACAAATTAGCACCTTATGAAAGAAATTTATTAAAGCATATTTTAGGGATTTATTCTTTAGCGAAGCAAGAATATGGTAAAGTAATCGAAATTTTAAAGTCGATCGATAATACGGTCTATAAAAATCCGGAATATTATTACCACCTGGCATGTGCTTACCATACTTTAAATGCTCCTGTGTTGGCCTATTATTATGCCGAAAAATCTCATCAATTTTTCAAACAAATTAATAACTATCTTAGAGTTATTGATGCTGAAATGTTGATGATTATTCAAATTCAAGGTGACACTTTAGATCAAGAAATTATTAATCGTTTCAAAAATCTGATTAGAAGCTGTGAGTTGTGTAATGCACCTGAACGAAAAGCTAAAGCTTTGCATAATTTAGCCTATGCGTTTTATAGAGGTAAAAATTATAAGGAAGCAAGTAAATTTTATAAACAGTCCATGAAGCTGAAAGATCCAGAGTGTTCAACGTATTTACTTTCATTAGAAGGCTTTCTTCGTAGTAATTTTGATGGTGGATCTTCTAACGTAGAGGAACTTGTGCATGACGCTGAAGCCGGCCTTTTCATAGCGAAAAAGAATAATTACAGTTTATATATCCATCTATTTAAACTTTTACTTTATTTATTAAAATCAAAAGAGAAAGAATACCATCATTATTTAAACAGCAAAGCTCTACCTATGTTTGAAAAAAACGGATTTACCTTTTTAGTAGAACGCTCGAAAAAGGAATTATTTAAATATTATAAAAAGATGAATTTAAATGAACAGGCAATGGAGATTGCGCAATTAATATTAAATGCATAAGAACTTGTATATTTCATATTTATACTACTATTACAGTTAGTCGCTGGTTCGATCATAGGAGCCAGCTTTTATTTTTTCATATGTACTAAAAAAGAAGACAAGAATACGTGATTTGTATTCTTGTCTTTTATGTTCCAGCTGAATCTGCCTTACTTGAGCAAATTACATTTGTACAAATCTTAACTGTAATTGTTACATTTACTTCTGTTTTACCGGTTAATGCTACTTTAACGCTAATTGGATTAATCAAAGGACATTAGGAGCTGTTTTGTCCAATAATACAGTATGAAAAACCTTACTTTCATTTCCAGTATTGTCTTTTGAAGCTACTGCAAGGTTTGTTCCCGCTGTTTGTTTTCCTAATTCATAATTTTAAGCATAAAAAAACCACCAAACAATATGTATTGGTGGAGACGGTGGGAGTCGAACCCACGTCCAAGAATATCGGCACTTAAGCTTCTACGAGCGTAGTCACTGTATTAGAATTTCGCATACCATTCGGCCCAATGACAGGCTTCCTGATAGCTAGTCTGATTAATCTCTTCCATTCCCCTCAGACGGCGAGGTCCGGCGTAGCCCACTAATGAGTGAACCCCTCTAAGCTATGCACATGGGCGATACATAGGAGGAGCCTTTAGTGCAATTAAGCAGCTAAAGAGAAATTGTTGTTTTTGCCAGTTATTGGCTTTTGCGTTTTAACGAGGCCGACCCCTCGACTCGCAACTTAAGCTCGAACTACCCCTGTCGAATCCGTAACGTCCCCATATAAAATGCTCACAAAACATATTTCAGTTCTGTTCGCTATGAGTGACTTACGAAGCATAAAGCAAAGGCTTCATAATTTATAAAAACTGCACATCGTGCAATTGGTGTTGCTGATTAACTTACAAACTTATTATAGCATATCCATCATAAGTTGCAATTAACAATTGTTTCTAAAAGAAAAACAGAATTCCAATCCTTCAACATTTATCCAATTAGATTCTTTGACGATCTCGGAATGCACGCTCTACTTCACGTTTTGCTTCTTTTTTCTTTAAATCATCACGCTTATCGTATTGTTTCTTACCTTTACCTAATCCAAGTAATAGCTTAGCGTAGCCGTTTTTTAAATAGATTTTTAAAGGTACTAATGTATAACCCGTTTCCTTTGTATAACCAATTAATTTCACGATTTCTCTATTATGTAGTAGTAATTTTCTAGTACGTAATGGCTCGTGATTGTATCGATTTCCTTGCTCATATGGACTAATATGCATATTATGAAGCCAAACTTCTCCACCTTGAACTCGTGCAAAGGAATCCTTTAAATTAGCTTTTCCAGCACGTAATGATTTTATTTCAGTACCTTGTAATACGATACCTGTTTCATACGTTTCTTCGATAAAATAATCATGATACGCTTTTTTATTTTGAGCAATTACTTTCCCTTCACCTTTTGGCATAAATAACACCTCTCTATCTTTACTTATTTTACCATAAATTATGCCTGTATACATAAAGCAGTGGACAATTTTGTCCACTGCTTGTTACTTACTATCGTTTCTTATTGCCTTTTGCTACTTTTTCGTAAAAAGGTTTGTTCTTTTTGCTCTTACTTTTGCTTTTGGTTGGATTAAAACGATCATCGCGTTTATTTCTTGATGATTTACCACCACGTCCGCTTTCTCTCTCATCATTTCGAGGTGAACTATCACCACCACGTCTTCCACGAGAACGGCCACTGCGAGAGCTTTCTCCATTCCGATCTGAAGAACCTCTGCCGCGTCCTCCTCGGCCTCTACCGCCACCGGAACCAGAGCCACCACCAAGATTAACCGGTCCTCTACCGCCGCTTCTCCGAGGTTTGTTTGATTTCATACCGACAATTTCAAAATCGATTGCTCGTTCTTCTTTATTAACATTAACTACTCGAACAGATACTTCATCACCAATTCTGAAGATTTTCCCTGTTCTTTCACCAATCATTGCGTAAGAACGCTCATCATAGTTATAGTAGTCATCTGATAAATCAGCAACTCGAACCAATCCTTCAATTGTATTTGGCAGTTCAATAAACATACCGAAATTTGTTACAGAGCTAATAATACCATCATACTCTTCACCAATTTTATCAAGCATGTACTCTGCTTTTTTCAAATCATCCGTTTCTCTTTCTGCTTCAACTGATCGACGCTCCATATTGGATGCATGTTCAGCGATAGCAGGTAATTTATCATCCCACTCACGTTTTGTTTCATTATCCATTTTTCCTTCGATTAAATATTTACGAATTAATCGGTGGACAATTAAATCCGGATATCGTCGAATCGGTGATGTGAAATGAGTATAATACTCCGCTGCTAATCCAAAATGACCAAGATTATCAGCCTCGTATTTCGCTTGTTTCATTGAACGAAGCATTACTGTTGAAATGACCGTTTCTTCTGGTTGCCCATGAACCATTTCTAGAACTTGTTGCAACGCTCTCGGGTGAATTTCATTTCCAGCACCTTTTACTGTGTATCCAAATGATGCAATAAATTCAAAGAATCGTTGTAATTTTTCTTCTTTTGGATCTTCATGTACACGATACATGAATGGTACATTTAGCCAGTGAAAATGCTCGGCAACTGTTTCATTCGCAACTAGCATAAATTCTTCAATTAGTTTTTCAGCAGTTGAGCGCTCACGAATGACGACATCAGTTGGGTGTCCATCTTCATCAACTAATACTTTTGATTCTTTAAAATCAAAATCGATTGCTCCACGATTCATCCGTCTATTACGTAAAATTTTCGCTAACTTAGCCATTTCCTCGAACATTGGAACTAACGGTTCGTACCGTTCACGTAATTCGGTATCTTGCTCATCTAGTATTTTATTTACATCGCTATATGTCATTCGTTCAGTTGTTTTAATGATACTCTCAAAAATTTCATGCTTAACAACATCACCTTTATGGTCAATTTCCATCTCACATGAAAGTGTAAATCGATTTACTTTTGGGTTTAATGAACAAATTCCATTAGATAAACGATGTGGAATCATCGGTATAACTCGGTCAACTAAGTAAATACTTGTTCCACGATCATGTGCTTCTTGATCTATCGGTGAGTTATCTGTCACGTAGTATGATACGTCTGCAATATGTACCCCTAACTTGTAATGGCCATTTTCAAGCGCTGTTACTGTAACGGCATCATCTAAATCCTTTGCATCTGCACCATCTATCGTTACAATTTGTTCATCACGAAGATCGCGACGAGTGCCAATAGCTGATTCATCAATCTCATCCGGTACAGCATTCGCTTGATCCATTACTTCCTTAGGGAATTCTTGAGGCAAATCAAACTTATGAATAACCGATAGAATATCTACACCAGGATCATTTTTATGTCCAAGTACTTGGACTACTATACCCTCTGCATTTTTCCCATTCTCAGGAAACTGAGTAAGCTCTACAACAACTTTGTGACCTTCCACTGCCCCTTGAGAATTACTCTTTGTTATAAAAATATCACTTCCGAATCGTTTATCATCCGGAATAACGAAACCGAAACTTTTCTGAGCCTGGTATGTACCTACCATTTTCGTTTGACCACGTTCAACAATTTTTACAATTGTCCCTTCTCTACGTGCATCACTTTTTTCTTTTGTAATACGGGCTAAAACGATGTCGCCATGCAGGGCACCATTTAAATCTGATGGTGAAATAAATACATCTTCTGCACCTGTTTCTTCTGGAATGACAAACGCAAAGCCTTTCGCATGTCCAGTTAATTTACCTCTAACTAAATTAGATTGATCAGGTAAACTATATTTATTATTTCGAGAACGTACAATATAACCCTCATCTTCTAAAATAACGAGCGTTTTTACTACTTCTCGAAAGTCACTTGCATCTGTCAACTCCAAAGCCTCTTCTATTCCTTGTATATTTAAAGGCTTATAATCTTCACTTTTCATCAATTCTAATAATTTTTCTTTCCATTGTTGATTCATATTTTTCCCTCCTTTTTCTAACTGTTAAGGGTATATAATTTAAGTTTGTCCAGAAAGATTTCATTCTACCATTCCAATTCATTAAGAAATGCTAGTACATCTTCATGTAGTAAGTCTTTTTCTTGTCCAAGAGTAATAACATGTGTTGAATTTTCGTACCACTTTATTTTTTTCTGATCAGATTGCACTTCATTATAAATAATATTTGCGCTGTCAGTATTAATCATCTCGTCTACAGTAGATTGTACGACAAACGTTGGTGCATAAACTGTATCTACATTTTCACGCACTTCTTTAATTAAACCTTGAAGAGCTTTTAATGTATTCATTGGCGTTTTTTTAAACTCTTCCATTTCTACTTCAATTTGTTCAGGTGATTTCCCTTCACGTTTTTTAAACTCTCTTGTGTAAGCTAAGACACCTTCATACATAATTTCTTCACTTTTTATGTACATTGGCGAACACATCGTGACAATACCATTCAATGGAACAGTGTAACCTAGCTTTAGTGCAAATACTCCTCCTAAAGAAAGACCTACCGCTGCGATTTTTTGATGTCCTTTATCCTTTAGAAATTGATAAGCTTCCATTACATCTTTCCACCAGTCCTCTGGTCCAGTATGAACAAGTTCTTCTGGTGGTACACCATGTCCTTTATAGTGCGGTGCATGACAAGTATAACCTTGCTTTTCTAAAAAACGGCCAAGCATTCGAACATCCGCAGAATGTCCTGTAAATCCATGTAATAATAAAACTGCTCGATCTCCACCTTCAAACGTAAATGGCTTCGGCATTGTTACTCTCATATATACTCACTCCAAAACTTTTCTATCCATTTTTCTTTCGTTACTCTTATCTTATCTTTAAATACTTTGTTTATTTAAATTAATAATTGGTATAAATATTGAATCATCATATTTACCTAATTTTACGTAAAGAAATTGTCCTTTTATTTTACCTTCCAATTGAAGAATTTACCAATAAACAGTTTTTTTAATTAACTAGTTATGATTTAATGAAAGGTGTGGTAATAATAATGTTGGTAATTTAACCAATAAAAGGAGGATACATTATGTTTAATAATGTTGAAGAATTTATTACTGAATGGAAAATGGAAGAAGCTAGCACAATCAAATTACTAAATGCTATGACAGATGAATCACTTGATCAATCAATTGGTGAGGATTTTAGCTCTTTAGGTGAATTAGCTTGGCATATAACTACAGCAATTAAAGCGATCATTTCACAATCAGGACTACAATTTGAGGCATCGATGAGTAAAGAAGAAATGCCTGCAACTGCAAAGGAAATTACTGAAAAATACGCAGAAGCTAGTAAAGCTATGACTGAAGCAGCACAAAAAGAATGGAAAGAAAAAGATTTAAATCAAATCATTAACGCATTTGGATTCCTTGAAATGCCGATCCATGCATTACTTCGCATGGCAATTTCACATCAAACGCATCACCGTGGGCAAATGACTGTATTAATGCGTCAAGCTGGACTAGTTATACCAGGAATGTACGGTCCAAGTAAAGAAGAATGGGCTGCAATGAAAGGTTAATATTTAGATCTCTACATACTAAAATACAGCCAAAAACCTGGCTGTATTTTTTTATCCTAATGATTTTACTTAACCAAAATAAAAAAGCCACCCATTTCGGCAGCTTGTTTATTACAGTTTAAAATATGTTACAGCAATTGTTAGAATGAAGAATAAAACTGCTACAACAACTGTTATTCTTTGTAAAACTAATTCAAAACCACGAGCTTTTTGCTTACCAAACAGTTGCTCAGCACCACCAGATATCGCACCTGATAGGCCGTTACTTTTACTAGATTGAAGTAGAACTAAAACAATCATAAGTACTGAAACAATTATTAAAAGTACAGATAAAAACGTATGCATTTCTTCACCTCCACAGTAAAATACTGTTACTTCCTATTCTACTATGAAGAGTACTATACTTCAATATGAGAGTACAACACTTATTTAATGATTTAAGATTGTTTCTTCTATCCAATTTTTTATATCGTTATGAACTTCGTCTTTATTGATTTCATGAAGCATCTCATGGCGACCTTCTTCATACAATTTCAACTTTATATTTGTACAGCCAATCTCTTTGTATCGCTCAAAAACCTTCTTTACACCCTCACCCTTTTGACCAACTGGATCTTTGTCTCCAGAAAAAATATAAATTGGCAAAGAAGTTGGTGTCTTCTTTATTTCCTCTTTACGATGGATAATCCCGATCCCTTTCAACAATTCACGATAATAACTTGAAGAACAAATAAAACCACAATATGGATCTTTTATATAGCGATTAATCTCAGCTTCATCTCTTGTTAACCAATCATATTTTGTTTTAGGAAACTTAAAATGGTTATTAAAGTTTCCAAATGTTAAAAAGTCTAAAATTTTACTTCTCTTATTGGCACCAATCAAGAATGCCTCTGCACTTGAAATAAAAACCCCTAATTTTCTTAGTATTCCTGGATCACATCCGGTACCAGAAATTATTAGCCCATCATATAGTTCTCCATTTAATTGAACTACTCGTCTACTTAAATAAGATCCCATACTATGTCCAAATAGAATTAAAGGGATATCTTTTATTTCTTTTCTGATCATCTTACTGATAAATATGATATCTTTAGCAACTTCATCCCAGCCAATTTCTTCACCAAAAAAACCTAGATCATCTTCAATCGCTGCTGTTTTCCCGTGACCTCTTTGATCATGAATAAAGACTGCAAACTGATTATCAACTAAATATTCTATAAACTTATCGTAAGCTCCACCATGCTCTGCCATTCCATGAACAATTTGAATCACAGCAATTGGTTTTGCAGGAATATATTTTCGCAAATAGATTTTTGTTCGATCCTCCGCCGAAATTAATCCTTCCCAATTATTCATTTTTATGCCCCTTCATCTCATATGTTGTAAAAGATACTAATAAGAAAAAACAAGAGAAATAGATTATTTCTAATCGTATGTATTTAAAAGAAAATTCATCACCTAATAATCTCCAAAAAACAATTACTATTGAAAGAATAACAATAATAAATGGAAGTAAATATGTTTTAATAGTATACCAAATATAATCTTTTAAGTATGCGAAAAATTTCATAATTATCCTCCCAACTAATTGCTACTTATATCCTTAATTCAATACTAATTCAAATTTCCATATTCTATAGGTTGATTTTTTACAATTTTTCATCAATTCGATGAACTTTTTTTGTCAAAGTTATGATAATGGGATTTTTAACTTCACACGTTTCATATTGATGTTTGAATTAAGATAAAACAGAATGAATGGGGGATTCGAAATGAAAAGAGGCATACAAACAATTTTAAGCGTTGTTTTTGCTATTGTAATGCTTGTCTTGTTTGTCATTTTCTTCTTGAAAGATGATTCTTATCGGTATCCAATCGCACTAGGTGGCTTTTTTTGTGCACTTGTGCCGCTCATATTAGATAAGTTTTTAAAAATTCGATTTGCATTTATGTTTATTTTTTCTTATTTTGCTTTTTTAATTGGGTCCCTATGTCTTGGTTCAATGCTTAGATTTTATAGTTTTGGCTGGTGGGATACGTTTTTACATTTTCTAAGTGGCACGCTAGTCGCATTCTTAGCAATTGATTTGATGGGAAAATTGACAACCAATCAGTCTCGGAGTGAAATGTCCACCGGATTCGTTTTCCTATTTGTATTTTGTTTTGGTGTATTTTGCGGAGCAATATGGGAAATTTGGGAATTTAGTATGGATCAATTCTTTGGAACTAGGACTCAAGGTGGAGGGAATTTTGATACAATGACAGATCTAATTGCAGACTCAATTGGAGCACTCATTATCGCGTTTGGGTATGCAAGAAGGACGAAAAGGAATAGATAAGCTAGGTCAGGCTACCAATAACTCAAATCTTAGAGCATTAAAGAACCCACAAGTATCCTTGTGGGTCTTTTCATTATCTTATTCCCTGCTTTTTCTACCTATTAGTTGCTATCTGGATCCGTGTCATCATGATAAGTTGAACCTTCTGTCTGTGCATTAAATGTCCAATTTACTTGCAGCTTATCACCTTGGAACTGGTTTTGATTTTTCCCATTATCAATGAACTCGAATAATACGAAGATTTTTTCCTTATCGCCAGGTACAATGCCGTCTGGCTTTGTTCCAATACTAGTATCTATTGCTGTAATATCTGGTTGTTGGCTTTGAAGGTCGTATAAAGTTGTTTCAACTACAGTGTTAGTCGCACTACTTGTGTTGTACATAATTGTCACTTTAATATTTTTTGCAAAATCTTCCGTGTTATCAGATTTGACGTCTTCAACATTGTATTTTGTATCTAATAATACTTTACTTATTTGTAATGTTCCATTGTTTTCTAATGTAAATTCACGATAAATTTCATCTCCTGGCTTGATATTACTAATGTTAACAACAGCATTTGGATTCATTCCTAAATCTAATGTACCTGCTGCAAATGTATTTTGTGTATCAACTGAGTCATTAAAATATGCAAATGTTCCTCCACCGATTAATGACATCCCTAGCGCTGCAGTCATAACACCTTTAGTAATCTTTTGTGTAAAACCCATTATAAAATCCTCCTCTATTATGTAAAAAATATATTAAACTCGTGCGTGTTTCGTAAGGTGACGCACGAGATTTAACCAGGATTATTACGCTTCTTTTATCTCCAACTCTTTTTTTGCACTAATAATTGAACGAGTTGCAGATATGAGCATGAGTATGCCAGGTACAATCAATAAAAGAGCACCTGCCTCTTTGGATTTAGTAAAATCCAATGCATAGCCAATATATGGCATTGTAAAGCCCGTATACTGACCAACTATATCCTCTGTGGAAATCTCCCATAAATCAGGAGCGTTATTATGATCCCCTTTTGTTTTATATAGGACTTTTCCACTCTTCTTTTGTATGTCAATAATTCTATGAGTAATTAACTCCTTATCTTTGCGAAATGTAATCACATCTCCTTTTTGATAAGTAGAATGGTTATTTCGTACTTTAATAGAGATAATAGATCCTGTTTGGAATGTTGGTTCCATTGATCCGGATAAAACGACTTTGACTTGATAACCTAAAATTGTAGGTTCTCCTCCAGCAATTCTAGAAGAAATAACAACAAATGCTAATATACATACAAAAACGATGAAAATACTTCCTACTAGACTATTTACTATTCGCAATGTTTTCTTTATCAATTTCTTTCACCTGCTTGTCCATATTTGAGTTCTTTTCTGTTTCTTTGTTGCTTACTGGATTCTCAGCTACACCATGTCCTTGTAGATCATCTCCAGAGCCTTTTTCCTTTTCTTCTAGCTCCTTTATTTGCAACATAACAGAAGAATGCATCACAGATATTTTTTGAAAGTCAATTTCTTCATGCACCTTTTTTTTAATACGTTCTACATTTTGAAATCCTTCACGCACGTAACTGAACGTTTGATTTCCAGTAGTTTTTTGATCCTGCAACCTATTGTGATAAGATGACAATTCATCATACACAAGCTGTAAACTATTCAATTGTTGGTGTAATCTTTGTTCAATCTCAGTCATTTCAGTAAGTCTGTCATGCAATTTTTGTAATGATTGTTTTGGTGCACTTACAACAATCAATTCATAATTTCCAAACATCTGTTTTTCCAGAATCTCTGCTTGCTTATTCAACTTTTCGATCGTTGCTGGAAAAACAAATGCTGCGGCTACTGTAATAGGTTTTGTAGAAATTTGACTTGAAAATGAAGCTTTCGTTTCGCCTACTATTTGAGATCCTGTGTAAAATGACAGGCAGCATAAACTAGAAAACAAGATGGTTTTATGGAATGTTCGCCTCACTTTTAATCCCCTCTTCAAAACAAATCTATTTGCATTCATTATTACCGAATAATCAGAAAATTGAAATCGAGAAATTTTTAATTAAAAACGGTGTAGAAATTTGGTGAATTTAATCGAAACTTAAAAAAAACCTTAAAAAACAGGCAAAAATTATCTCAAACCGAAGTTTCTTGAAAACGATTGATTTTACATAAAATTTTCCCAATAATTTAAATTGTTTCAACATTACTTTCGCATAAGGAGTGAGTTTATTGAAAAAGAAGCAACAGAAAAGAATAAGTAAAAAAGCATCAATTCCTGCTGTAATGGCTTTAACGGTGGCTTTTGGTGGAGGGTTAACAACTTTACCTTCATTTGTAAATGTAAAAGCAAGCGCTGCAACAGTTAATCAATCTTTGAGTAAGGAAGAAATTGTAAAAGCTTATTTAAATTCGAAAGTAGACGGTCTCGCTAGATCTGGGTCTGCATGGGAACAATTTAAAATTATTAGTTCAGAAGCTGACAGAGAGGCAAATACTTATCATGTAAGAACCATAGAACAGTATAAGGGTATTCCTATTTATGGATCAGGACAAACTGTGGCTTTAGATGCAAACAATAATGTGTATGCTTCTTTTGGTAACGTTACACAAAAATTATCCCGCTCAATTATCCCGACTGAAGCGACTATTTCCGAAGAAGATGCTGTAGCAACTGCTAAAGAAAGTATTGAATCACAAATTGGCACTGTCAAAAACTATGACGGCATCAATACGCAATTAACGATTTATCCTTATGAAGGAAAAAATTACTTAACTTATTTAGTAAAAGCATCCACTTCCAAACCTGCACCTGGCTACTTCTTTTATTTCGTAGATGCTACAAATGGAGAAGTAATTAATAGCTTTGATGCGATTGATAATTTAGTGGATCCAGCTTCGCTTTCACCAGTAATGGCAAGAGGCTTAGATGCACATGGAAAAATGCAATCTTTCCCTGTTGGAAAGGACCTTTCAACTGGAACAAGCTATTTATACGGTGCTTCTGTCACTGGATCTAGTGCTGCACCTACTGCTGTACCGATTGCTACTTTTGACGCTCATCGAACAGATGAAACTCTTTTCAATATCTTCTCAGCTCTTTTTGGATTTACAGGTTGGGAAGTGACAACAACCAGAACAGATAACATGTTCCTTAATCCTGCAGCTGTCTCAGCTCACGTAAACTCTGATAAAGTTAACAAATACTATCAAAATATTCATAAACGCAATAGTTTAGATAATAAAGGGATGACTTTAATCAGTTCTGTTCACGTTGGACAAAAGTGGAATAATGCTGCTTGGAATGGAGTTCAAATGCTATACGGAGATGGCGATGGTATTCAATATGGTTCAATGTCTGGTGGGCTAGATGTTACTGGTCACGAGATGACTCATGGTATCATTACAAATACGGCGGACTTAAATTATCAAGATGAATCCGGTGCAATTAATGAGTCATTAGCTGACATCTTTGGCGAATTCACGCAACAATACACTACTGGTGTAAATGAGTGGGATCTAGGTGAAGATATAACTACCCCTAACATTCCAAATGATGGTGGTCTTCGTTCGATGAGTGACCCGGCTTCTAAGAAAGTTAGTACAAAATATATGCCATCAGGTTATTACCCTGATACATATCAAGACCGCTACATGGGTACTTTAGATAATGGTGGAGTTCATATAAACAGCGGCATTAATAACAAAGCAGCTTACTTAATTACAAATGGTGGCACAAATAACGGATATACGATCAACTCCATTGGTAGAAGTAAAGCAGAAAAAATCTATTACCGTGCTTTAACATTTTACTTAACATCATCTTCTGGATTCAAAGATATGAGAGAGGCTGCAATCCAAGCGTCCCGTGACTTGTATCCAGATAAAAATGGTTCACCATCTGCGGAAACAAAGGCGATCATGGACGCATACTCTTCTGTAGGAGTCTACTAATCTTCTAAATTTTTTAAAGCCATGAGTGTATTCTATTCATTCATGGCTATTCCATTTTGCAAAAGGAGAACCATTACAAAATACATTTAACACCAATACAACCTATTTGCATTTCATAAGAATATTTTTTATCCTACTTTTGATTCATCTAATCACCTATTTCCCCTCTCTTTTTACTTCCGACTAGCAATATAGTTACAGAAATTATCATTTTCTCCAAAAAAATTGGGACATTTTGTAATAAAAAATCATATATTTTTAATCCAAGAAAGGAAAACCCTTAATTTATTGGTATTAATTAACCCAATTGTATTATAATTAAAAATTCGTAATAATCAGAAGTATAGAACGCACTATTTCCACTCACCTTTACTTCATTGTTATATTTTTAAACTTTATCATCAGTTTTATTAGAGAAGAAGGAGCGAGTTAAATGTTAGAGGGAGAAATCATTAAATTTTATCGGCAAAAAATCGGCCTTACGCAAGAACAATTAGGCAAAGGCATTTGCACCCTCTCTTACGTAAGTAAAATTGAACGAGGTCAAACGGCCTGCTCTTCGGAGATTATCGAATTATTATCAGAACGTTTGAACATAAATATAAAAGAAGAAATCGGCCGCCTTGAGAATATGGAAAATCACCTTCACCGTTGGCATAAGGCGATTATTATGAGAAAGATAAAAGAAATGGAGGAAACTTATTACGATCTGGAAAAAATCCCGACGATTGTCTTTTCTAAATACGCTGTCTTTTATAAGCTACTTCAAGCAAGATACTTTATTATAAAGGAAGATTTTGAAAAAACATTTACCATTTTACAGCAAGTTCAAAAAGAATATCCTATTCTTAGTCCTTACGAAAAAAACTTACTGTATCATGTATGGGGCATTTATTATTTATGCAATTGCATTACCTTAAAGAATGAAAATCATCAAAAAGCTATTAAAATCTTGCGTAAAATCAATAAGGATGAGTATGGTAATCTAGAATATCATTATGACTTGGCTTTAGCATATTACTGTATCGATTCTAAAGTAATGGCCTATGCGTATGCAGAGAAAGCACTTCGGTATTTTAGGGAAACGAATAACTCGTTAATGGCAATCAAAACTGAAGCACTATTACTTTTACAAATTGGAAACGATCTGCACTTAGATTTAGAAGAGTTGACGGATTCCTACCAAAATCTAATTTTTCAAAGTGAATTACTTCATGCTCATGAAGAAAAAGGAATGCTTTTAAACAACTTAGGCTTTGAACATTTTAAAAGAAAAAATTACGCAAGTGCGTATAAATACTATAAAGAAGCATTTCGAATGTCAGAAAAGGCTTCACTTTCCTATCTTAATCGCCTATTTAATTGCGTGGAAAGTAGCTTTGAAGGAAAGCTACGGCCAAAAAAAGGATTGCTGAAAAAGGCACAAGAAGGAGTTTTATTAGCAAAACAATTGAGAAATCGCTTTTATCAACTAGTTTTCAAACTTCTGATCCTTCGTTTAGAGAATAAATCCGAACAGTATTTTAGCTTCATAGAAAAGGATGTGCTACCATACTTCCAATTAAATGAACATACGTATTATATAAACAAATACGCTAAGGAATTATATGATCACTATTCAAAGTTGGAACATCATGAGAAAGTCGTACAAATTTCTAAAATCCTTATAAAATAGAAAACAAACACAAAATGTTAAATGGACTTTTACATACAAAAAAACCTGATTGTATATAGAATCAGGTTTTTTAAATGTAGCATTATGATTTTGCCTCAACTACGACATTCTTCATAATTTTGAACATTGGTACCATAATGAGGATTCCAATAACGAATAAAAATGCTGAAGCTTGATAAATAGAGATTAAAGAAAAATGTTCCTTTAAAACTCCTGCCAAGCTCATTGTAATGACCATAGCTCCCATAAATAATGGTGTTAATATACCGTTTACCCTGCCTACAAACTTTTCATCAGTATTTTTTAAGATGATTGTATTAATACCAATATGCAATGCAGGCATAAATAGTCCGATAAAGAATTCAGCAACAAGCGTTAGCCAGAACATCTGAGACCAACCTATTACAAATATTCCGATCGCATTAACTGCCATACCGATCAATAATAAAACATGCGGTGCCAACTTATTTGATATGACCATTATTAGGCCACCACCAATAATCATAGCGGCTCCATTTGCAGCGAATATCCATTGCAAATATTCCTTATCTAATCCTAAACGTTCAGTGACTAAAAAGATAGCTAGAGGATGAATTAGGCCAATACCTAATCCTGCTGCTGCAAATAGACCACCTAAATAGACAAGAATTTTTCGAGACCAAACGTATTGGAATCCTAACTTCATTTCTTCCAATATTGATGTTGTATGTTCTGCTTTTTCTTCTTCTTGATCTTTAGGTAACCTTGTTAATACTAAAGCTGACATAAGAAATGCAATGCCTACAATTCCCATCGAAACATACATTCCAGCTTGTTGGAATACGAATGTACCTAATACTGGACCTAAAATCATAAACACAGCCATCATTGTTTGAAATAAAGACATACCTGCTTGCATTTGCTCACCTGGTACATGAACTTTAAATAATTTCATATTGGAAGGCTGAGAAAACTGAGACAAAATAGCTGAAACTAATGTAGCAAAAAACACAAATTTCCAAGTTCCATATAATAGTGCTAATAGAATAACAAAAATCGATATAGCACTTAAAAGATCACACCAAATCATTGTACGCTTTGGTTTCCAACGATCGGCAAAAGTTCCACCGATAAAAGAAAATATAAAAATTGGAGCAAATTCAGCTACTGAAATCAATGATACTGCTGTTGCATCACCATTTGTCTTCTCCACAACAAATAATAAGATTGCAAAATTGCGAATCCAAATACCTACTTGAATAAATAAACCTGCTGAAAGAATCGTCTGGATAAAAGGATTTTTTAACAAAGAAGCCATTGAAGGATTTGAAGCTGTTGGAATAGTTTTAGTCATTTTTTCCCCTTTCTTATTTTAAATAATTCCGAAATCATCTCAATTTAACATAAGAACTAATGTTCGTTCATTTTTATATTAACATTAGGATTATTTAATAATCAATCCTATTTGTTACAAATGCAAAAAATATCTAACGGATCAATTAAATAGCTGATGAACACTTACATAAACAATTATTAAGTAAGATTTAATAGATTTCATAGAAACAATATATACAACTCATTAATCAAGGATTATAAAAAATTTTAAAAGCAATAAAAAAAGAGAAGGTGACGATCCTTCTCTTTTTAACGTGTCTATAATGGATTATGTTTTTTGTTAATGCACTTAGTTTTGATTCAATTATTTTCTTAAGTTGTAGAAAGATTTTAAACCTTGGTATACTGCGCTTTCGCCTAACTCGTCTTGAATACGTAATAATTGGTTGTATTTAGCAATACGGTCTGTACGAGAAGCAGAACCTGTTTTAATTTGACCAGCATTTGTAGCAACTGCGATATCAGCGATTGTGCTATCTTCAGTTTCACCAGAACGGTGAGAAACTACTGCTGTGTAACCAGCACGTTTAGCCATTTCGATTGCATCGAAAGTTTCAGTTAATGTACCGATTTGGTTAACTTTGATAAGAATTGAATTTGAAATACCTTTTTCAATTCCTTCAGCTAATTTTTTAGTGTTTGTAACGAATAAATCGTCACCTACTAATTGTACTCGGCTACCTAAACGCTCTGTTAATAATTTGTGACCATCCCAGTCATTTTCATCTAAACCATCTTCAATTGATAGGATTGGGAAATCATTGCAAAGTTGCTCATAAAAATCAACCATTTCAGCTGAAGATACACCAGTGCGTCCTTCACCTGCAAGATCATATTTACCAGTTTCTTTGTTAAAGAATTCAGAAGAAGCAACGTCCATTCCTAAGAATACTTGCTCTCCAGCTTTGTAACCAGCTTTATCAATTGCTTCCATGATTACTTCTAAAGCTTCACGGTTTGAACCAAGGTTTGGAGCGAATCCACCTTCGTCACCTACAGCTGTGTTTAAACCTTTGTCATGTAATACAGCTTTAAGGTTATGGAAAATTTCAGTACCCATACGAATTGCTTCTTTAAAGCTATCAGCACCAACTGGTAAGATCATGAATTCTTGGAAGTCTACGTTATTATCAGCATGAGAACCACCGTTGATGATGTTCATCATTGGAACTGGTAATTGTTTTGCATTAAATCCACCAAGGTATTGGTATAATGGTAAACCTAATTCATCAGCTGCTGCACGAGCTACTGCCATAGATACACCTAGGATTGCGTTAGCACCTAATTTACCTTTATTTTCAGTACCATCTAGCTCAATCATACGACGGTCGATTGAAACTTGATCAGTTACTTCGAATCCAACGATTTCTTCAGCTAAAATATCATTAACGTTAGCTACTGCTTTCTCAACACCTTTACCAAGGTAACGAGATTTGTCTCCATCACGTAATTCAACAGCTTCATATTCACCAGTTGAAGCTCCACTTGGTACTAGTGCACGGCCAAAGCCACCATCTTCTGTATAAACTTCTACTTCAACAGTAGGGTTACCACGAGAATCTAATACTTCGCGAGCATAAACATCAATAATCATTGACATAATAAAATCTCTCCTTTTGTTGCGTTTTACGCATATTTATTAACTTTTTATATTAACTGTTCACTTATTTAATAAGTGATTTACCAGTCATTTCTTTTGGCTGATTTACTTTTAATAAATCAAGAACAGTTGGAGCTAAATCACCTAAAATACCATCTTCACGCAACGTAATACCTTCTTTTGTCACTATAACTGGTACAGGGTTAGTCGTGTGAGCTGTCATAGGTTCACCTTCAGGGGTAATTTCCTCATCAGCGTTTCCATGGTCAGCTGTAATGATTGCTTTACCGCCTTTAGCTAAAATTGCATCAACTACTTCACCTAAACATTCATCAACTGCTTCAATCGCTTTAATTGTCGGCTCAAGTTTCCCTGAATGTCCTACCATATCTGGGTTTGCAAAGTTTAAAATGATTACATCATGCTTGTCTGCAGCAATTTCTTTAAGTAATGCATCTTTTACTTCATAAGCACTCATTTCAGGTTTCAAATCATAAGTCGCAACTTTTGGCGAGTTAATTAAAATACGTTCTTCGCCTGGGAACTCTGCTTCACGGCCTCCACTAAAGAAAAATGTAACATGTGGATACTTTTCCGTTTCAGCAATTCGTAATTGTTTTAAGTTATTTTGAGACAGAACTTCACCTAAAGTGTTATCCAGGTTTGTTGGTTTAAATGCAACATAACCTTGTACTGTTTCACTAAAATGTGTTAAGCAAACGAAATGAACATTTTTCGGGAACTTACTTCCACGATCAAAGTCACGGAAATCATCGTTTGTAAATACATTTGAAATTTGAATTGCACGGTCAGGTCGGAAGTTGTAGAAGATGATTGAATCATCATCACTTATTGTTGCAACTGGAGTACCATCTTCTTTTACCATTACAGAAGGTAAAACGAATTCATCATGGATACCGTTCGCATACGAATCTTCAATCAATTCATTCGGACTTGTATAAGTTGGTCCTTCTCCATATACCATTGCACAATAGCATTTTTCTACACGATCCCAGCGTTTGTCACGGTCCATAGAATAATAACGGCCAGAAATTGTTGCAAATTCTCCGACACCATATTCTTTAAACTTTGCTTCTGTTTGATCAATATATTTTTTAGCAGTAGTTGGACCAACATCTCGTCCATCTAGGAACGCATGTACATATACCTTTTTCATGCCTTCTTCAGCAGCTAATTTTAATAAAGCAAACATGTGATTAATATGGCTGTGAATACCACCATCAGACAGTAAACCGAAAATATGTAATGCTTTATCTTTTTCTTTTGCACTTTTAATTGCATCGATGAACGTGTCATTTTTTTCGAATTCACCTTCACGAATTGCCTTATTTACACGCGTTAAACTTTGATAAACAATTCGTCCTGCGCCGATATTTAAATGACCAACTTCAGAATTACCCATTTGTCCTTCTGGTAAACCTACTGCTTCACCGCAAGCAGTTAATTGCGCGTGAGGATATTTATTCCAATATCTATCATAATTTGGTTTCTTCGCTTGTGCAACAGCATTTCCAAATGTTTCGTCGCGCAAACCAAATCCATCTAGGATAATTAACGCTACTGGTTGTTTACTCATTACTTAACAGCCTCCAATAATGCAAGGAACGAAGCTGGTTCTAAACTTGCTCCACCTACTAACGCACCGTCAATATCAGGTTGAGCCATATATTCTTTAATGTTTTCAGGTTTTACACTGCCGCCATATTGTACACGTACAGATTCTGCAACAGTTTCATCATAAAGACTTGCTACTACATCACGAACAAATTTACATGAATCTTGTGCATCTTTTTCTGTAGCAGATTTTCCTGTTCCAATTGCCCAAATCGGTTCATAAGCAATTACTAAATTCTTCACTTGCTCATCAGTAAGACCTGCAAGATCAGCTGTTAATTGAGTACGAATAACTTCCTCAAATTTACCACCTTCACGTTCTTCAAGTGTTTCACCACAGCAAAGAATTGGTGTAAGTCCATGTTCGAAAGCTTTTTTTGTTTTGCTATTAATGAACTCATCTGTTTCGCCATAATATTCACGGCGTTCTGAGTGTCCGATAATCGCATAAGTTACACCTAAATCTTTAAGTGCTACTGGGCTAATTTCTCCAGTATAAGCTCCACTATCTTGATTACTTACATTTTGAGAACCAATTTTTAATTCGGTTCCTTTTACACCGTAAAGCATAGGTGCAATAAATAATGCAGGAGCACAAATTGCTGAATCTACTTTATCAGATGATGGAATGCTATTTTTTACTTCTTCAACGAATGTCATCGCTTCGTTAAGCGTTTTATTCATTTTCCAGTTACCTGCGATAATTGGTTTACGCATGAGAAACACCTTCCTAACAATTGGTAAGACATAACATCTTACTCTATTTCAATTACTAAATATTGTAAAGCTATTAGACTTATTTATCGTTTAATAATGCAACACCAGGAAGTTCTTTACCTTCCATAAATTCTAATGAAGCACCACCACCAGTAGAAATATGGCTCATTTTTTCTGCTAGGCCGAATTTTTCAGCAGCAGCAGCTGAATCTCCACCACCGATAATTGAGTATGCATCAGAATCTGCTAATGCTTGTGCTACTCCTTTAGTGCCTTGTGCAAATTTATCGATTTCAAATACACCCATAGGTCCATTCCAAATAACTAATTTAGAACTCTTAATTACATCTGCATAAAGAGCAGTTGTTTTTGGCCCAATATCAAGAGCTTCCCAATCAGAAGGAATGCTATCGATATCTACTTCTTGAGTATTAGCATCTTCTCCGAATTTGTCAGCAACAATTGCATCAATCGGCATATAGAATTTAACACCTTTAGCTTCAGCTTTTTGCATAAATTCATTTGCTAAATCGATTTTATCTTCTTCTAAAAGAGATTTACCGATTTCATAGCCTTTAGCTTTTAAGAAAGTATAAGCTAGTCCGCCACCAATAATTAAATTGTCTACTTTTTCTAATAAGTTTTCAATTACACCAATTTTATCTCGAACTTTCGCTCCACCGATAATAGCTGTAAATGGACGCTCTGGATTAGAAAGTGCTTTACCTAAAACATTTATTTCTTTTTCCATTAAGAAGCCTGCAACAGCTGGGATATGTTTAGCAATACCCGCAGTTGTAGCATGCGCACGGTGTGCTGCACCAAAAGCATCATTTACATAAACATCTGCTAATGTAGCAAATTCTTTAGCTAAAGCTTCATCATTTTTCTCTTCGCCTGGGTAGAAACGAACGTTTTCTAATAATAAAACATCGCCTTCGTTCATTTTGCTAATTTCTTCTTGAACTTTAGGACCGTATGCTTCATCAGATTTAATAACGTTTTTACCTAATTTTTCACTTAAACGTGTAGCAACAGCATTTAAACGCAAGTCTTCATTTACTTGTCCTTTTGGACGTCCTAAGTGAGATGCTAAAATAACTTTTGCTCCATTTTCAATTAAATACTGAATCGTAGGAAGAGCAGCACGAATACGAGTATCATCTGTTACTTCACCATTTGCCATTGGTACGTTAAAATCTACACGGCAAAATACGCGTTTCCCTTTTACATCAATGTCATGTAATGACTTTTTGTTCATAGTAGGTGCCTCCAATACTGTTTTAATTCATCCATGTTCAATTCCACCGATTGATCCGTCTCATACAAAGTCGTATCTATTCTGTGATATTGTCACCGCAATTTTAACAGATTATGTACATCATTTGGAATTTATTTCTAGAGTATTTTTTATAATTGTGTTGGATTAGTGACAAAAGAGGATTTTTTCAAACAAAAGAGGGGAGGAAAATCCCCTCGCCCTCATATTTATTTTTATTAAAATTATAGACCTTTTGAAGCGATGTGAGCTACTAAGTCAACTACACGAGTTGAGTAACCAGTTTCATTATCGTACCAAGAAAGGATTTTAACCATGTTGCCTTCCATAGTCATTGTAGATAATGCATCGATTGTAGAAGAGTTTGTGCAACCGTTATAATCTATTGATACTAATGGCTCTTCAGAATAACCTAAGATACCTTTTAATTCGCCTTCAGAAGCAGCTTTAAATGCAGCATTTACTTCTTCAGCAGTAACTTCAGTATTTAATTCTACTACTAAGTCAACTAAAGATACGTTAGCAGTTGGTACACGAACAGCACCACCGTTTAATTTACCTTTTAATTGAGGTAATACTAATGAAACGGCTTTAGCAGCACCAGTAGTTGTTGGAATCATGCTCATTGCAGCAGCACGTGCACGACGTAAATCTTTGTGTGGTAAATCTAGAATTTGTTGGTCATTAGTGTATGAGTGAACAGTTGTCATCATACCACGTTTGATACCGAATTTTTCATCTAATACTTTAGCAAATGGAGCTAAACAGTTAGTTGTACAAGAAGCATTAGAAATTACATTGTGGCTAGCTGCATCGTATTTGTCATCATTTACACCCATTACGATCGTGATATCTTCATTAGAAGCTGGTGCAGAGATGATTACTTTTTTAACTGATCCACCTAAGTGTTTTTCAGCATCTTTTTTATCTGTGAAACGACCAGTAGATTCTACTACAACTTCTACTCCGTAATCGCTCCAAGGTAAAACTGCTGGGTCACGCTCAGCAATTACTTTAATTTCACTACCGTTAACAACGATTGAATCACCGTTAACTGCTACTTCAGCGTTTACTGAACCGTGTACTGAATCATATTTTAATAAGTGAGCTAAAGTTTTAGCATCAGTTAAGTCATTAATTGCAACAACCTCTACGTTTGGGTTGTTTAAAGCTGCGCGGAAAACCATACGTCCGATACGTCCAAATCCATTAATACCAATTTTAGTTGCCATTTTTAATTTCCTCCTTTTAATAGGTAGAAGCTTTTTTATTTTAAAGGGTACATCCTTTAATTAACTCTCTTGCTGCTCCTTCGTCTGTGACGAGGATGTTTACATGACCTTTCTTTAAGAAAGAAGCCATTGCTTTTGCTTTAGAAGATCCTCCTGCTACTCCGAGTACATAAGGTATATTTTCTAATTCATTCAGTTGTAAACCGATTGTTCTTACTCTGTAAACAACTTCACCATTTTCATTAAAATAATATCCAAATGCCTCTCCTACTGCCTCAGATTCAGTTAAGATTTTTAACTGCTCTGATGAAGATTGTCTTCGTTTAGCCATCGTAAATGCATCTCCAATGCCGTGTACGACAATTGAAGAAGATCGAATTAAATTTAAAACCTCTTTTACTCTTGGTTCTTCCATCATAGTTACATAGGCTTCTTCACTAAGTTCATCTGGCAAGTGAAGTAATCGATAATTACCTTTTGCCATTTCAGCCATTTTTGCACAAATCGTATTTGCTTGATTTCTTACTTCTTCGCCTAAACCGCCTCTTGCTGGTACAAATAAGGTATTAAGATCTTTAGAGTCATCATTCATCATTTCAGCTACGGCAGCTAAAGTGGAACCACCAGTAACAGCAACAATATTATTTGTCTCTAGCCTTTGGTTTATACAACCTACTGCTGCTCGACCCATCTCCTTTTTTACCCAGTCCAACTCGTCGCTATCGCCTGAAACAACGATTACTTCTTTAAGGTTGAATGTTTCCTTAAGCAAGTCTTCGATATTTTTCAAACCGAATAGTTCACGCATTGGCTCTTCTAGATCTAGAAGTAAGTTTAGTCCTTCATCCGTTAATGACATTCCAGAAGATGCGACATTAATCAGTCTTTGCTCTTTTAAAAGTGCAACTTCTGATCTAAGTACTCTTTCTGTTAATCCTACGCTAGCAGACAAGTTCCTTCGACCGATAGGCTGCATAATTCGTATATATTGTAGGATTTGAAATCTTTTTTGGATAACAGGTATTAGATCAGGTAATAATTTTTGTTGTAGCTTTAAAATATGGTTCATTTTCATCTCCTCTTTCACAGAGTATTCACTTGGGTCTAAATGTGTCCCACTATGACATATTATGTCCCGCTTGTTTTAAAAAAATTACAGCGTTTTGCAACGTTGTTTTTTTGAACAAGATTTACTCCAGAAGTGAAATAACCCTGCTACATTTATTATTGTAACAGGGTCATTCATTTCTTTCAACTATTAACTACCCATTTATGGCATTTAATATGTCAATCTTATGAATTTTCCCGTATGCAACTGTTTCCCCATTAATTTGAATAACCGGGATCATTATTTGATATTGCTCTAACAATGCATCATCAGAATAAATATCAATTTCATCTACTTCGATTTCATATTCAGATTGTACCAAACGTATTGCATCTTTTGCTTCTTTGCATAATCCACAATTCTCTTTTGTAAATAAAGTTAACTTAATCGACATCTAATTCTCCTTTTTAACTAAAGCGCTTTCGTTTTGATGAACCGGGAATTCTAAGTATATCTCTATATTTAGCTACAGTTCTTCTAGAGATTTCCACACCATGTTTCTCAGCTAATAATTCAACTAGTTTTTGATCCGATAATGGCTTTTCTTTGTTTTCTCCATCTACCAGCTGCTTGATGAATACTTGAACACTCGTTGATGCTAGCTCCTCGCCGTCCACACTTACACCTTGGTGGAAGAATTTTTTCATTTCATATAAACCAAACGGTGTCTGTACATATTTGTTTTTACAAGTACGGCTAATTGTCGATTCATGTAATGAAAGTTCTTCCGCTATCTCTTTTAAAGTAAGCGTTTTTAAATTTGCAGGACCTTTTTCAAAAAAGGCAATTTGTTTTCGGAGAATACAATTCATTACTGCTAACATCGTTGACTTTCGTTCTTCCAAGCTTTTCATTAACCAATTAACTTGTGTATTTTTATCCTTTAAATAAGTTGAAACTTCTTTCTCATGTTGACCATTTAAAATAGAAGAATATTCATTAAGTACTTTTAAACGCGGCATAATTTTATCATTAATTAGCACAACAAATTCCCCGCCTATTTTTTCAACTGTTAAATCAGGGGCCACATAATTTACTTGGTCTTGGAAATAATTTAAACCTGGCCTTGGTTGAAGAGTTAAAATTAAATCAATTTCTTTTTGTAAATCAGGTAAGCTAATCTTAAGTTTCTTTGCTATTTCTTTCCAGTTTTTATTAACAAATAGTTCAAAATAATCATTAATAACCTGTTTTGCAATTGCCGTATCAACTTCAAGGCTATTTAGTTGAATCAATAAGCACTCTTTAACCGATCTTGCTCCAACTCCAGAGGGTTCAAAACGTTGAAGTGTATCAATGCAGATTTGTAATTGAACGAAAGAAATATTTAATTCACGTATAAGCTCTTCATCGGATTCCATCAAAAATCCATTTTTATCTAAGTTATAAATTAAATATTTAATAATTTTATATTCCTCATTATCAATTTTCAACTCATTTAACTGACTAACAAGTTCTTCTTGTAATGTTTCTGTTCTTCGAGTATATAACTCCATTCCTTGTCCGCCTGGAGTTGTTTGTTGTTTGATTTTTGAAGAAGTGTAATCGTTATAAGGAGTTTCAACTTCAATTAAAGGATTTTCTAATGATTGCTCAAATAAAAAATCAGTAAGTTCTTGGGCATTAAATTGAAGCATTGTAATGGCTTGTCGTAGTTCCTGAGTCATCGCAAGTTTCAATGATTGTTTTTGCATTAAATTCATTTCCATACTACTTCACTCCCTTATTACTATTTTACTCGATATTTAACTTTTTCATAGTACTTGACGAATTGTTACACTAATTTAAATATAGTGAAAACGTTTACTTTTTACTGTATAGTAAAAGTATACAACTCTTTATGATGGGTGGGCCATTATGAACAGAAAAAATCAAATTTATAAAGTTTTTCTTCAAAATAAAGAGCAAGGTTTTACAGCTAATGAGATTGCTCAAAAGCTCGGTTTAGATCGAGCAAACGTTAGCAGTGATTTAAATAAATTAGTTAAAGAAGAATTATTAATTAAAACAAATTCTAGACCGGTCGTATTTAAACTTCTATCTCATACTTTACAACAAGCGAATAAATCTCAAATTAAGATAACAAGTTTAGATAATAAACATGAATATTTTTATGAAGAAAATATTAGCTTAAGACCTGCTATCGAAAAAGCAAGATCAGCTATTCTCTATCCACCAAATGGTATGCATACTTTAATACTCGGTGAGACTGGTGTTGGTAAATCTGCCTTTGCTAAAAGAATGCATGATTACGCAATTCGTTCGAATGTTTTAGAAAAGGATTCTCCATTCATTATTTTTAATTGCGCAGACTATGCAAATAATCCACAACTATTATTAGGCCAGCTTTTCGGTGTTAGAAAAGGTGCTTATACAGGTGCAACGGAACAAAAGGGTCTACTTGAGAAAGCTAATAATGGAATATTATTTTTAGATGAGGTTCATCGTCTTACCCCTGAAGGTCAAGAAATGTTATTTACATTCATTGATTATAAGTTGTATAGAAGACTAGGAGAGACAGAAAACGAACGAACATCGAATGTTTTAATCATTTCCGCAACAACAGAGGATCCTGGGTCCACATTATTATCTACATTTACGCGTCGAATTCCTATGGTCATTACTTTACCAGCTCTTCGTGATCGTACATACGAAGAAAGATTGACACTTATCAAACGCTTTTTCACAGAAGAAAGTGTTCGCCTAGGAAAAGAGATCGTAGTAAGTGCAAATACGATTCGTTCTTTTCTATTTTATCCATGTCAAAACAATATCGGACAACTTAAAGCTGACATTCAATTAGCTTGCGCAAAGGCTTACGCAGATTTTATTACCCACAAACATGACAAGATACGAATTTATAGTACTGATTTGAACTGGTATGTTAAGGAAGGTTTATTTATTGAAAAAAAAGTAAAGCATGCCGTCACTCTGTTAAACGAGCAATTTGAATTTTCACCAACAAAAGGTATAACGAGTAACCAACAATTGGATCATACAGCAGATACAATTTATGACCGAATTGACACCAAATACGAAGAACTAAAACAACGTGGCGTTGCTCAGGACGAGTTATCCCTACTAATGGAAAACGATATTGAAAGTTATTTTACACATTATTTAACTTCTATTAATCGCAAACTATCTAGTAAAGAAAATGTCCAAAAAATAATCAAGCCTGAAATCGTTACACTTAGTGAAAAGGTACTAAAACTAGCAGAAGAAAAATTAAGTAAAAGTTTTAATGAAAAAATACTTGTTGCACTCAGCCTACACATACAAACGCTATTACAACGTATACAGTCAAACAAAAAAATTTATCATCCAAATATAACGCAAATCCGAGATCAATATAAGAAAGAGTTTTCCGTTTCAATTGAATGTGTAAAAATGATTGAAGATTTTTCAAATGTTTCAATCCCTTTTGATGAAGTAGCATTTATAACGATGTTTTTTGTATATGGAAACGAAGATTTTAAGGTGACTAGCTCCAATGTAAAAGTAATTGTGTTAGCTCATGGTAATGGCATTGCTAGAGAGATGGCAAATGTAACAAATGAATTGTTGGAAAATGAGGAAGTAATCGGAATCGATATGCCATTAAGTGAACCACCACAGGAATTTCTAATTCGAGTAAAGGATTATATTAAATCTTTAGGTAAATTAAATGGAATTCTACTTTGTATCGATATGGGGTCGCTGTCTTATATCGGTGACATAATTGAAGCAGAATTTTCAATTCCAGTACGTGTGATTCAAATGGTAAGTACTGCACATGTAATCGAAGCTTCTAGAAAAGCAACATTAGGATATAATTTAGACGAGCTTTATCAGGACGTGCGAAACTTAACTACTTTCTTCATCAATTCTCATTCGAATAAAACGAAACAACTTGAATTTAATCGTTCTGTCATTTTAACTGCATGTCTGACTGGTCAGGGAAGTGCAATAGCCATTAAAAATATACTAGCGAATAACTTGGTCTATGATAAAGAGATGCTAGAAATCGTGCCAATTAGCCTTTTAAATAAAGACGAATTACAAAAAATGTTAAACGATATATCTAAAGAACGAAGTATTGTTTGTATAGTTTCAAATTTTGATATAAATGTTCCATTCAATACGTTTCATTTACAGGATGTATTAAATATGAAGGCTACAAAGACAATACAAGAATTGATAACTTATGAAGAAACGTATTTAAAGATGGCCGAAACATTGCAAGAGACTATTTCTTTAAAAGATGCTAAAAAAGTAATTAGTGTAATTAGGCGTGCTTTGAATGATATACAAATCCAAACAGATAAATTTTTCAAAAATGAGGATCTAATGGGAATTGTTATTCATATGAGTTGCATGATTGATCGACTTCAAAACTCTCAGCCCTTAATCCCATTTAAAGATAAAGAAGATAAAATTAATAGTGACTATATGCTGTATTTAAAAATAAAAAAAATCTTGCAACAAATTGAGGAGGCATGTGACATTATCATACCTGATGATGAAATATGTTACCTAATGGAATTTTATTCTAGAAATGAATTAAATAAGTTAGATGAAGAAATTTATATTAAATAATTTAATTAGAAAAAGCCAGTTTCCATGAAGAAACTGGCTTTTAGCGTGTTGAAATATAATATAGTCAATATTGAAAAATAAGAACATTAAACGTATTTGAATTGAAAAATAGTATATCTATTTATTATTGTTTTTTTGATGAGTACGTTTATTGTTTGAAATAAAAATGTTTAACTAACCTCTAAAAATTAAAATATCTTCTTTTTAACAATCAAGATTTTAAAGATGTGTAAGGATCATCATTAGTTTCATTTTGATATTAATGAATAATGGTAATTCATTCTTTAATTGACTATTTTATGATTATTCTTTTTCATAAAGAAAATGATTGGAACGAAAGGGTGCCGGGCTCCTATGGGAGATGCGGGAAGGCTGAGACCCCACAGGCGGTGCCGAGGAGGCTCAGGTCTCGCCCCATGGAAAGCGAGCACACTGTAGTGGAAATCAATAGGATACATCTTACCTATCAATGATCTTCCAAGAATTCAATTGACAAATTCTTTTTTCAACAACGTGAAAGCCAGTTTCCATGAAGAAACTGGCTTTTTGACTGAAAATCAAATTTTGGACTTTGTCTACACATTGAAATCTATATTAATATTTTACTAACTCTACTACATCAGGAAGTTTTGAATTCGTTAAGATATCTAGTTCTGTTAATCTCTCAAAGCAATAAGAAGTACCATTTTTTAAATGATTATCGATTAATGCAGGATGAACCATAACCTCTACAGACTTTGCGCCATTACTTATTCTGTTTTCTATTGTCTCAAAATAGTTTATTGGTATGTCACTACCATAAAAATCGGTTAACAATTGATCTGTAAAAGGTGTGATTCCGTTTATTCGATTTTTTGGAGAAATTCGGACTGGAAGATCATACTTTTGGGATAATTTTGCAATTACTGGGTGCAGAATTGGGATCATGTGTACATGGTGATGACTATCTAGATGTGAAGGATTCAAGCCATAGGAAAGAAACTTTTGAATTTGAGCATCCCATTCCTTTTCAACTTCTTCAACTTTAATAACTGGATTATTATACCAATAACTATTTTTAAGGAAATCCCCACTTTGATCTACGATTGTTTGTAGATTCGTTAATAAAGGTTTGCCCGCAGTTAATACAAGATGTACCCCTAATCCTAATGTAGGATGTAATTTTGCTAATTCTACTCCATGCTCTACTGCATACATATTCATCATCATAGTTGCGGAGTTCACTATTCCATTCAAGTGTGCTTCGATAATGCCATAGTTTACACCTTTTGAGTAGCCGAAATCATCTGCATTTACAATAAGCTTCGTCATTTTTCATTCCCCTTTTTCGTATGATAAAAAGGGATGCACTCTTTCATTCGAGCTACATCCCTCTTTTAAGTCGTTAATTTGCTGCTACTTTTTCGTTTTTGAAGAATTGAGGTAAATGCTCTTTGTGAGCCTCTAGCATTTCATCTAGTATTTGTTTTGCTAAATTATCCGATCCAACTAGTGGATTAATACACATAGCAAGCAATGCTGTTTTATAATCACCAGTTACTCCAGCTTCCGCAGCAACACGTTCGAATGATTTAATTTGTTGAACTAGACCACGTACTGCAACCGGCAGGTCACCCATTGTAAGTGGTTTTGGACCATCTTTTGTAATAACGGCACTTACTTCAACAGCACAATCATCTGGAATTGATGCAATAGCACCATTATTCATCGTGTTCACAGGTTGGATATCACCTTTATTATTATATAAAGATGAAATTAGTCGGCATGCAGCATCACTATAATAAGCTCCACCGCGTTTTTCTAATTGTGGTGGCTTAATATTTAAATTAGGATCTTTATATAATTCGAATAATGATTCTTCTAATTTTTTCACAACCTCAGCACGCGTACCATCATTTTTCGCTGCTTCAAGCTCTTCCTCTAGCATTACTTTCGTTTGATAGTAGTAGCGATGATACGGACATGGAATTGCTCCAAGTGCTTCAATAAAATCAGGATTCCAATCCATCGCCTTAATATTTTGCATCGTCATACTTTCAGCAGGACGGGCAAACTCACTTACAACACGACTTGTTACATCTTCACCATCTAATAATACTTTCGTTCCGTAAACCATATGATTTAATCCCATAAAATCAATATGCACACGCTCAGCTTCTACTCCTAGGCCTTTTGCAATGTTCATGTGGATATGAATTGGTACATTACATAACCCAACTACTTTACGGAAATTTGTGTATCTTAAAATTGCTTCTGTTAAAATACCTGTCGGATTCGTAAAGTTTACTAACCAAGCATTTGGACAAAGCTCTTCAATATCCTTAACGATCTCTAAAATAACTGGAATCGTACGAAGTGCTTTAAACAGTCCACCAGGACCATTAGTTTCTTGACCAATTACGCCATATTTTAAAGGAATTCGTTCATCCTTCATACGAGCTTCAAGTAGACCTACACGAAATTGCGTTGTAACAAAATCAGCATCTTTAAGAGCAGCACGTCGATCCAGTGTTAAATGAATTTCCATTGGAACACCTGCTTTTTCCACCATTCTTTTCGCAAGATTTCCAACGATTTCAAGTTTTTCTCTACCTTCTTCAATGTCCACTAGCCATAACTCTCTTACAGGTAGTTCATCATAACGTTTTATAAACCCTTCTACTAATTCTGGAGTATAACTAGAACCGCCACCAATAGTTGCTATTTTAATACCGTTTCTCATTTTCTTCACTCCTTTTATATGATAGGAGAAAAGTAGCTCGGTCCATCTAGGAAACTACTTTTCTATTTTCTCTTATTTATTTAATTTTTCATGTAGGAAAATTATTTCTGTTACTAAATCCCTCATCGTTAATGCATTCATTAAATGATCTTGAGCATGAATTAATAAGATGCTTAATTCAACATTTTCTCCACGTGCTTCACCTTGAATTAATGAAGTTTGTGCATGGTGTGCAAGATTTAATTCTTTCTTCGCTTCTTCTATCTTACTATTTGCCTCTTCTATATTCCCCGCTCGAGCAGCCTGCATCCCTTCCATTAAAGAGCTTTTTGCGTTTCCTGCGTGTAAGATTAATTGGAATGCCGTTTGCTCGATTGTCATTAATGTACTCATTTCGTATCCTCCTCAAACTGCATTACATAGCAGCGCTTTGATTACTTGCTGCTTCTCTCATTTTTTTAGATTCCATTCGTCTTTGTAATGCAACGAAAGGTAAATAGATGACCACTGAGATCACTAAGTTAAATGCTGCTAAGGCTGCACCTGTCCAATGTCCCCCTGTGATTAACCACCCACCTAAAATTGGTGGTGTTACCCATGGAATATTTGTCGTTACTGGGTGAACCATACCTAAAGAGATCGCTAAATATGAAATAACTGTTAAGATAATCGGTGTACCAATGAATGGAATTAACCACATCGGATTTAACACGATTGGTAAACCGAAAAGTACTGGTTCATTAATTTGGAATAAACCTGGTGCTCCACCTAATCCAATCATTTGTTTATTACGTTTTCGATTAATTAATATCATTGAAATAATTAACCCTAATGTAGCACCCGATCCACCTAAGAATACAAATGCATCAAAGAACTGTCCTGCCATTACATTGTATTCGCTCCACTTTTTAACACCTTTTGCAGCTAAATCAATATTCTCATTTCCTAAAGCTGTAAATAAAGGAGTCGTAATTCCACCTAGTATATTTGGTCCATGTAAACCAAGCATCCAGAAGAAATGAATAAAGAATGCTATACCAATGGCAAACGGTAATGAGTCTGCAGCATTCGTCAATGGCTTAACAAGTACTGAGCTTAACCAATCATTAAAATAGACTCCATCCGATAAATATAATCTGAATAGCAATCCGACAATCGCAATCACAAAGATTGTTAGCATACCTGGTAATAGCTTCGCAAATGCTTTTGAAACTGCCGGTGGTACACCATCTGGTAATTTAATAACTAGTTGCTTTACTCTTGATAAACGAACAAAAATTTCAGTTGCAATGATGGCAACGATTATACCGGTAAAAAGGGCAGTTGAATTAGTATAAGTAGAATTCACTAGCCCCCAAACACTACCAGTTGCTGGTTTTCCATTTTCTAATGTAACCGTTACAGTATTTAATGATTGTGGCACTAATACAAAATATGATGCTAATGCGACAAGCATTGCTTCAAATCCTTCATCACCATATGAACGAGCCAATTTGTACGCAATCCCAACAACTGCAAAAACAGTCATAAATGCGAATGTTCCCCACCAAATGTCTCCACCTAAAGTCTTCCAGTTTACTCCAAAAAGAGCTTCCATCATTTTGTCGTAACCTTTGATTGCTCCACCTAAATTATTAAATAAAACTGCAAATGAACCGACCATTGTAATGGCAATCATCCCGATTAACGCATCGCGTATTGCTAGTAAATGACGTTGGTTTCCGAACTTTGCTGCAGCAGGCATTATATATCGATCTACAAAATTCATCATTTTTTTAAGACTCCCTTTTGTTTAAAATTTATGCAACGTACGTGACTACTTTTTTAAACTAAGTGCTAATTCTAATACCGCTTCACCATTCATAAGTCCATAATGTACTGGATTGATGACATCAACTGGTATCCCTTTTGGTTCGGCAACTTTTTTCATTTCAGAAGCTAAATAACGTACTTGTGGTCCTAATAAAAGAACATCTGCTTTATCTAAATTTTCTTTTGCAGCATCACCTGAAACTGCCCAAATCTTAACATCAATCCCTTTTGCTTTTGCTGCATCCTCCATTTTAGTTACTAGTAAACTAGTAGACATTCCTGCTGAACATGCTAATAAAATATTCATTTTTATTCCTCCAGTTTTAGAATTAGTGTAGCGCTTACAGTTTTGGTTGAAAGTTTGTTATAAGGCAACTACAGATTAATTTATTTTTACACTCTTTATATAGCAAATGGCGTGCCAACTTTTTCTAACATCTTGAAAAACAATTAATTTACTCATTGAAACCTTGTCCCATAAGGGATCATCGTTATAAAATCTTTTTTCTTTGCTTAAAAGGGATAGGACATAAAAATGCTAGTGTGTTAAATCTAGTTTGTTAATCTTCTTATAGCACCTTAGTGTGTTGTTATCTTGTTAGTGTGTTGTAAATTACATACAATTTATTATTGTGTTTTAAAACACTTTTACGACTCTACCTTAAATTATACATTTTGTTCTATGTGAACCATAAAAAAAGTGATGTAGACTTAGTCTACACCACTTTTTTTACCAATTATTTAAGCGAAATTTTTTCATGCAAGTAAATTATTTCCTCTACTAAATCTCTTGTTGTAAGTGTGTTCATTAAATGATCCTGTGCATGTACTAATAGAATATTAATTTTGTATTGTTGTCCGCCTGCTTCACTTTGTATCAGTGAAGTTTGTGAATGATGTGCCAGCCTTAGTTCCACATTCGCCTCGTCTACTTTCCTACGAGCTTCCTCCAACTCTCCATCACGAGCCTTATACATTGCTTCCATTAATAAACTCTTAGCATTACCGGAATGTAAAATAAGCATAAATGCAATTTGTTCATTATTTGTGTCGGTAGGCATTTGCACTCTTCTCCTTCACATTTATACATTTAATGAATTACTACTAGTCGTTTCTGTTGTCTTTCTAGCTTCCATTCTTTCTGCTACTACAACGAATGGTAAGTAAATAACGATTGAAATCACTACGTTAATAAGCGATAATACTGCACCGCTCCAGTGACCACCAGTTGCTAAATAGCCACCTATAACCGGTGGTGTTACCCAAGGGATTGTAGAGACAACAGGGAAAACAAGATGCGATTTAACAGCTAAATAAGAAATTATGGTTAAAACAATTGGCGTACAGATAAATGGTACTAACCAAACTGGGTTTAATACGATTGGTAAACCGAATATAATTGGTTCGTTAATATTAAATAAACTTGGAGGCGTCCCTAAAGCAATCATTTGCTTATGACGTCTTCGATTGACCAAGAACATTGCAATGATTAAACCGATTGTAGTACCAGATCCACCCATATATACGAAAGCATCTAAGAATGGACCAGCTAATACTGCATACTTATCTAAATCTGTCACACCTTTTGCATATAAATCAACGTTTTGGTTACCTAAACTTGTTAATAATGGTGTTGTAATACCACCTAAAATATTTGGACCGTGTAGACCAAGCGCCCAGAAGAAATGTACAAAAAATGCAATCGCAACTGCAAACCCTAATGAATCTGCTGCATCAGTTAATGGTTTTACAAGAACTGAATTTAACCAATCATTAAAGAATACGCCATCTGAAATATATAATCTGAACAATAAGCCAACTAATGCAACGATAAAAATTGTTAACATACCTGGTAATAACTTAGCAAATGCTTTTGATACTGCAGGAGGAACACCATCTGGTAATTTAATGACCAATTGTTTCACTCTAGCTAAGCGTACAAAAATTTCAGTCGCAATAATCGCAACGATAATACCTGTGAATAAAGCCGTTGAGTTTAATGAATTCCAACTAATAAACCCCCATGTTCCACCCGTAGCTGTCTTACCATCTTGTAATGTAACAGATACTGCAGCCAATGATTGAGGAACAAGTACAAAATAACATGCTAATGCAACAAGCATTGCTTCAAAACCTTCATCACCGTAAGAACGTGCTAATCTATGCGCGATTCCTACTACGGCAAATACTGTCATAAATGCAAATGTTCCCCACCAAATATCTCCACCTAGTGTTTTCCAGTTTGCACCAAAGACTGTTTCCATCATTTTATCGTAGCCATGGATTGCGCCACCTAAGTTATTAATAAGGACAGCAAAAGCTCCAATCATCGTAATGGCAATCATTCCAATTAGCGCATCACGGATCGCTAACAAATGACGTTGATTCCCAAACTTCGCTGCGGCAGGCATTATATACTTCTCAGCAAAACGCATCATTCTAATACACCTTCTTTTCTCTCTAGATTTTTAATTCCCCGTTTTATTTTTTTAACTTTAAAGCCATTTCTAATACAGCCTCACCATTCATCAATCCATAATGCACTGGATTAATCGTATCTACTGGTATCCCTTTAGGCTCAGCTAGCTTCTTCATTTCTGAAACTAGATAACGAACTTGCGGACCAAGTAGTAATACATCCGCTTTGTCTAGATTTTCTTTTGCCTCATCACCAGCAACAGCCCATATTCTTGCCTGAATTCCTTTTTCCTTAGCTGCTTGTTCCATCTTTGTAACTAGTAGACTAGTCGACATTCCCGCAGAACATACCAATAAGATATTCATCCTACACCTCCTCAATTTTTCCCTGTCGTTGAAACGCTTACATTTTTACAAATAATGACAAAAGAATTACGCGTTTCAAAGACAAGTTAGTTAATCAATTTAACTATTGCAAATTCTGTGCCAATTTTCTAAAAAATCTATCTATTTGCAATAACAACAAAAAAAACCTTGATAATTCAAGGTTTTCAAAACGTAATATTTAGTTAAAATATTAGTGTTTTATAAGTGTGTAGGTACAATTAGTACTGTGTTTACAACGACACAATAGTGTGTTATCAAATTACACAATCTAAACGATTCTCTAAGCTGAAGTGTGTCATTCGATAACACATTAAAATTAATCTTCAACTGTTAAATGAGTTTTACAAAATTCGAATACTTCTTTTTCTTCATCCTCTTCTAAATCAAAGTCTAAATATTGATTCGACTCAGCTTCATACAAGTCATATTTAATTAATTTTGACTCATCACCATTTACTCCAAACAACACTTTTATGTATATACCTTTTTCATTAAATAATTCATCATCCTCTGGTACATCAATATAAAGAATGAACTCATATCGATCACCTTCAATGATACCAAAAGGATCCTTTATTTCTTCTACAGTGTATTCTGCAATCGTTAACACAAAAACATTCCCTTCAATATTAATATGTACTATTATACACAAATGAATGGACAAAAAGAAAGACGCCTGCCGCAGCAGACGTCTTGATGCGTTTGAGGCGAGAGACCGGGCGGCCACATCCGCGCGTTTAGCTTGCGCATATCTCTCGTCTTACTCAAATTAGCTCATCGCAAAGAATAATATAACATATAGTTAGGGAAAAGGATAGAGGTAAAAAATAGAAGGTACGAAAAGAACCGAATAATTTTTATAAATATAAAATTACTCGGCTCTTTTTTTAATAAATTTAAAATGATTTTAAACATGATTTTAGAAACAGAATTTAATGATTATTAAGTCGATGCAGTGTTTCTTCTTTTTAGATGTTGCGTACAGTTTATAAGTCTCTATAAATTTTAATTCTCTTCCTATTTCATCCTTATTGATTTGTGCCATTTCTTCAAGAAACCAAGAATTCATATCCATTTAAATGCCCTCCCTTATTTACTTTAAATATATGACTTTAAGTTAAAGGAACCCATTCTTCATTGGATGGAGTTTTATTACATCTTTAGTTGTAGAGCATTGGTAGGGTTTAAGACTGAGATTCTAATTTTAAGAAAATAAAAACCGAGCGATCGGTCTGTTATTTTACAGATCTAATCACTCGGTTTATTCTTTTAGCGCGCTCGACAGGATTCGAACCTGCGACACACGGTACCGGAAACCGTTGCTCTATCCCCTGAGCTACGAACGCATTTTTTAATATGTGGGATAAATAAGTATCTTCTTTTTGTCACCCCAATCTCAGCATGTTAACTCAAGGAGCAGCTCGATTGGTGTGCTGATGTTTCGCTACGATGCTTATTCGGTCGTGCTCTATCCCCTGAGCTACGAACGCATATTTTTTAATATGTGGTTTAAAATAAGGATTTTCTTTCTGTCGCCCCAATCTCAGTTTGGTTATGCAAGGAGCGGCTCGATTGGTGCGCTGATGTTTCGCTACGATGCTTATTCGGTCGTGCTCTATCCCCTGAGCTACGAACGCATATTTTTTAATATGTGGTTTAAAATAAGGATTTTCTTTCTGTCGCCCCAATCTCAGTTTGGTTATGCAAGGAGCGGCTCGATTGGTGCGCTGATGTTTCGCTACGATGCTTATTCGGTCGTGCTCTATCCCCTGAGCTACGAACGCATATTTTTTAATATGTGGTTTAAAATAAGGATTTTCTTTCTGTCGCCCCAATCTCAGTAAGCTTATGCAAGAAGCGGCTCGATTGGTGCGCTGATGTTTCGCTACGATGCTTATTCGGTCGTGCTCTATCCCCTGAGCTACGAACGCATATTTTTTAATATGTGGTTTAAAATAAGGATTTTCTTTCTGTCGCCCCAATCTCAGTTTGGTTATGCAAGGAGCGGCTCGATTGGTGTTTCACCAGAAAATATGATTATTCTATCCCACCCTTGCCTCAGTTTGTTATTGCAAGGTGTGGCTCGGCAAGTGCGCTCGATGTTGTTGCATGGGTGCTTATTCATTCGTGCTTTATCCCCTGGGCTACGAACGCATTTTTTAATATGTGGGATAAATAAGTATCTTCTTTTTGTCACCCCAATCTCAGTTTGGTTATGCAAGGAGCGGCTCGATTGGTGTTTCACCAGAAAATATGTTTATTCTATCCCACCCTTGCCTCAGTTTGTTATTGCAAGGTGTGGCTCGGCAAGTGCGCTCGATGTTGTTGCATGGGTGCTTATTCATTCGTGCTTTATCCAACTGAGCTACGAACGCATTTTTAATATGTGGGGTAAATAAGTATCTTCTTTTTGTCGCCCCAATCTCAGTTTGGTTATGCAAGGAGCGGCTCGATTGGTGTTTCACCAGAAAATATGTTTATTCTATCCCACCCTTGCCTCAGTTTGTTATTGCAAGGTGTGGCTCGGCAAGTGCGCTCGATGTTGTTGCATGGGTGCTTATTCATTCGTGCTTTATCCCCTGGGCTACGAATGCATATAGGTCTTATGTTTTATTATATCGTTAGAATGTTCTGACCGCAATGATTTAGGTTTCTTTTTGAGTAGGAAAATATTCTTTTATGATCATGATTTTATAGTTTTTTTCCTTTTTTGAGTGACTTGTTGGTACCAGTAAAAGCTTTTTTCTTGAGGCTTTTTAGTCTGCCTTTTCCTTCGTTATCGTTGTCTAGTAAATATTTAAGAATCACTTTTTCATTACCACTAGCTTATTCATTAATAACGAATAGTTTAGTATTTGATTTATTGTCACAATGATCTCCATTTTATTTATTAAATTTTGCTAAAGTTATATTAGGGAGCTTTTCCAAAATAATTGAATAGGAAATTTTCTGAAAAAACTAAAGGAGATAAAAATTGGGATCTATAAATTTATTAAATTTACTAATAATACTTGGTATTTTAAGTGGTATAGTTTATTTTTGTGTGTTATTAATAAGAAAAATTAAGCAAAAACTTAATCTAAACAAGAAAATATAAATTCATGACGTCCTCTTTTTATGAGGACTTTTTTATTGATTACTTCTATCTTTCTATCGTTCTCATCTTATAAGTAAGGTCTACTTTCTGACCATATAAAATAAGCTGCAATCATTTAGTTCTTAGCTTTTTATCTGATCAAAAGAAAAACTACATAAAGTTACGTTTAATAATAGGAAAAGTCGTTAATGATGTTGAAGTATTAGATAAATAAATATGTTATTAAAGGTCAATATTTATTCGTTAAAATAAACATTAAAATAGCATCTCTTTTATTTGACCTTTTCTGACCTTAAAGGTATTATTGTATTAATCATTCATTTGTTTTAAACAAGGAGGAGAAAAAATGAATTTAATTCCTACAGTTATTGAACAAACAAGTCGTGGTGAGCGTGCGTATGATATCTATTCGCGTCTATTAAAAGACCGCATCATCATGTTAGGTAGCGCAATCGATGATAATGTAGCTAACTCAATTGTTTCACAACTTTTATTTTTAGCAGCAGAAGATCCAGATAAGGATATTTCATTATACATTAATAGTCCAGGAGGAAGTATTACTGCTGGTATGGCTATTTATGATACGATGAACTTTATTAAGCCTCAAGTATCTACAATTTGTATTGGTATGGCGGCTTCAATGGGTGCTTTCTTATTAGCTGCTGGGGAAAAAGGTAAGAGATATGCTCTTCCAAATGCAGAAGTTATGATTCACCAACCATTAGGTGGTGCTCAAGGTCAAGCTACCGAAATTGAAATTGCAGCTAAGCGAATCTTGTTCTTACGCGATAAATTAAACAAAATTCTTGCAGAACGTACTGGTCAACCATTAGATACGATCGAGCGTGATACAGAGCGTGATAACTTTATGACTGCAGACCGTGCATTAGAATACGGATTAATTGATAAAGTAATTTCTAATACTGCAGCTATTAAATAATAATAAAAAACTAGCCGTAATTTTTCGGCTAGTTTTTTTTTAGAAAAAAATTGGAATTATATTATTTCTTCTCCAATAAAGGCCATTACTGCTTCCATTGCTTCAACCTCATCGTCGCCAGTTACAGTAATTACAATCTCTTCCCCGTGTGGTACTGCAAGACTCATAACACCCATAATACTCTTAACGTTTACTTGTTTACCTTTGTAAGCTAATAATACTTCTGAACGAAACCTCGTAGCAACTTGAACAAATTGTGCTGCTGGACGAGCCTGTATTCCAGTTTCTAATAGTACTCTCCCTTTTTTCTCAATCATTTTTTTCTTCCCTCTTAACTTTTATTTTATTTTAATTGGTTCTCCTGCTCTAAGTTTATCAGCTATTTCATCAATTTTACGTAATCGATGATTGATTCCTGATTTACTAATTGCACCGCTAGATACCATTTCACCTAACTCTTTTAATGTTACATCCTCGTACGCTACTCGAAGTTCTGCAATTTCACGTAGCTTTGGCGGTAATATATCTAAACCAACTGAGTTTTGAATATAACGTATATTTTCAATTTGTCTGAAGGCTGCACTGATTGTTTTATTTAAGTTCGCAGTTTCACAATTTACTAGACGATTAACACTGTTTCTCATATCTCTTACAATGCGGATATCTTCAAACCTTAATAAGGCTGAGTGTGCACCAACAACGTTTAAAAACTCTGTAATTTTTTCTGCTTCTTTTAAGTACGTAATATAGCCCTTACGTCTCTCAAGTGTTTTAGCATTTAAACCGAATTCATTCATTAATCGACAAATCTCTTCTGTATGCTCTTTATATAGTGAAAAAATTTCTAAATGATATGAAGATGTCTCTGGATTATTTACCGAACCACCAGCTAGAAAAGCACCTCTTAAATAGGAGCGTTTACAACATTTCTTAGCAATTAGCTCTTTCGCTATTTCATTCGTGAAGGTAAATCCTTCACCAGTTATATAAAGATCATTTAAAATATGTTTTGCTTCTTCTTTTATTCGAACAATATATACATTGTTCTTTTTAAGACGCATTTTTTTACGAACGAGCAATTCAACGTCCACATCATAAACACGTTTAATTAATACATATATTCTTCTAGCAATAGCTGCATTTTCAGTTACTATATCTACAATAATTTGGCGATTCGCAATTGATAATGAACCATTCATTCGAATTAAAGAGGATAGCTCAGATTTTGAACAACAATCTTTGATCTCAATCGTTGTTAATTCTTTTTTCGTTTCTGATGCAAAGGACATTTGAATCACCCCCTCCTTCTAGCTCTATAGATTTTTTCACTATTCTTTTATTTTTGTCGGGATTAGATCACACAAGATTTCAGCTAATTTTACTGTATCATGCCTAATCACATTATCATCATATTTAACGATCGATTTATGAACAATTTCTAGATTTAAAGATTCAAGCTCATCTAGATCTAGTATTACTTGTTGAGCATGTTCTTCCTTATAAAGTTCTAAAATATTTTTAGGCATTGTGCCTTCATTAACAATAATTGTATCGATAAAACTTGAGTCTAAATGTTTGTATAGAGCTTTTACATGATCACTAGCTGTATAATGTAAAGTTTCTCCAGCTTGGGTCATTACATTACATACATATACTTTTTTAGCTTTTGAATCGACAACAGCATTCCCAATTTTAGTTACTAATAGATTAGGAAGGATACTCGTATATAGGCTACCCGGTCCAATTACAATTAAGTCAGCTCGATTAATTTCATCAAGCGCCTCTTTTAAAGGTTCCACATTTCCTGGTGCTAAAAATACTCTTTTAATCTTCTTACCAGAATAAGGAATTTTCGATTCCCCTGAAACAATTGTACCGTCTTCTAATTCAGCTTTTAAGACGACACTTTGATTAGCCGCTGGTATAACTTTCCCTCTAACATTTAATACTCTTCTCATTTCAATGATTGCACGATAAAAATCACCTGTAATCGCAGTCATTGCACTTAGCATTAAATTACCTAGAGAATGTCCAGAAAGGTCCCCAGTTGTTGCGAATCGATGCTGGAATAATTCTTCCAACATCGGTTCTACATCTGATAACGCGGCCAGTACATTTCGTACATCACCAGGCGGTGGAATTTTCAACTCATCACGTAATCGTCCAGAGCTACCACCATCATCTGCGACTGTAACGATAGCGGTTATATCAACGGGATGTTTTTTCAACCCACGGACTAAAACAGATAGTCCCGTTCCGCCTCCAATTATTACGATTTTCGAACGCTGACTGACCATTACTTATGACTCCTTTTTTCAACGTCCCTATGGCTAATATTCGTATCATATTGATCCTTATAGTAATTAGCTAAATACTCTGCTAAGGTAACAGAACGATGCTGTCCACCCGTACATCCAATCGCTATGATTAGTTGTCTTTTACCCTCTCTTTTATATTGAGGTAACATAAAACTAATTAAATCAATTAATTTCAACATAAATTCGGTTGTCTCATTAAATTTAAGAACATAAGTAGAAACTTCTTCATCTAAGCCAGTTAAAGGACGCATTGATTCTATATAAAATGGGTTTGGTAAAAATCGTACGTCAAATACTAAATCAGCATCAATTGGTATTCCGTACTTAAAACCGAATGACATAATATTTACTGAAAAACCTTCTTGTTCATTATCTCTAAATTGTTCAATTATTTTTTCTCGTAAAATTTTAGGCTTTAAATCTGAAGTATCATAAATTAATTGCGCACGACCTTTTACATCAGCTAAAAGTGCACGTTCGATCTCAATTCCTTTTAATGGCGATCCCGTTGGAGAAAGTGGATGTGAACGACGAGTTTCTTTGTAGCGAGTGACAAGTGCGGCATTCGTTGCATCTAAAAATAAAATTTGAGGGATGATTGAAGGAGTAGACATTAATTGATCTAACGAACTTCCTAACTGATCAAAAAATTCTCTTCCTCGTAAATCCATAACTAGAGCAACTTTATCTGTTGTATTGTGATCCGGGTCCTTTAATAGCTCTACAAATTTTGGAAGTAGAGCAGGAGGAAGATTGTCAACACAGAAATAACCGATATCCTCTAATGCTTGAACAACAACAGTCTTTCCAGCACCTGACATTCCAGTTATAATAACCATTTTTACATGTGATCTTGTAGGCATTTAATTCAACCCTTTCTATAAATTAGGTTAATTAGGATGGATTCAACCGATATCTTAATAATTCAAAATCTGGAGTATAGACAAAGGTACCATGTAAAATTTCTGTACCTTTTAATAAATAATCGATAATATGATAGTCACCTGCTGCCATAGGAAGATTTTTCACATCATCTATTGCATGCCAGCGAAGAATTCCTTCTTCACACTCATCTTGATTTTCTCCGTCAAACTCGGTAGCCAAAAATGAAAACATCATCCATTCATTCACTACCTTAGCATCTTCTTCTATAATAATCGTAAAAACACCTTTTAATTTTGGGTTTTTTAAGTAAACACCTGTTTCTTCACGATATTCACGAACAACTGCTTCCCTAATGTTTTCACCTGGCTCCATCTTACCGCCGGGTGCAACCCACCAGTTTCTTCTAGGTTTTTGTAGCAGGAGGATATTATTTTCATTTGCCAAAACACAATGTGTAACTCTTTGCATTTCTTATACCTCACTTACAATTTGGACTTGCAGTTGGTTGAAACTGCCCAATCTATATTATACCGTTAAACTAGTCAGACAACAACTTGTTAAGAGTAGGAATTAGGTTAGAAAGGTCTAGGCAATAGGAAAAGATTTTGTGGATTGCAACTATGGTTTTAAGAAGAAAATCGATTACATTCGAAGATAAATAAAGAAAACTCACCGATGATTGACGAGCTTTTTTAGCGAAGACTTAAGGCGTAGTGTACATTTTATTAATTCTTCGTCGATGCACTTCAATCATTCAATGCACAAAAAAAGGGAACATGGACAAGCGCATATCCATGTTCCTATATATTAGGGGGCTCTCTGGTTATTGTCTATATTACAGCAACTATATTTCAGGAGAGTTACATCCTAATTACATATAAGTTTCAGAATATTACAATTTCGTTCACAATTCTAAAACTTACTGTGATCTGTCAGTTTACTTTTATATAGATTAGTTAGTTTTAGATAATTCTTCTTTTAATTCTTCGATATAATGTTGTACTGCTTGAGCAGCAATACTTCCGTCTCCAGTAGCTGTTACAACTTGACGTAAAGTTTTTTCACGAACGTCACCAGCAGCAAAAATACCTGGTACTTTTGTTTCCATTACATCATTTGTTTCGATATATCCATTTTCATTTGTAATCCCTAAACTTACGAATGGTTTCGTTAATGGCAGCATTCCAATATAGATAAATACGCCATCCGTTTTAAAATCAGATTCTTCACCATTTTGAGTATCTACAAGTGTTACACTACTTACTTTACCATCAGTACCGTTTATTTCTTTAATTGTTGAATTCCAAATAAATGAAATCTTTTCATTTGCAAATGCACGGTCTTGAAGAATTTTTTGAGCACGTAATTGATCTCTACGGTGAACGATTGTAACTTTAGAAGCATATCGAGTTAAATATACGCCTTCTTCTACTGCTGAATCTCCGCCACCTACTACTACTAATTCTTTATCTTTAAAGAATGCTCCATCACAAACTGCACAGTAAGAAACACCACGTCCTCCAAGCTCTTGCTCACCTGGAACACCAATTTTTTTGTATTCTGCACCTGTTGCGATAATAATTGCACGTGCTTTGTATTCTTTTTTACCAGCAATAATTGTTTTATATTCTTTACCGTCGATAATTTCTTTAATGTCCCCATAAGCGTATTCAGCACCAAATTTTTTCGCATGATCAAACATTTTATTTGATAAATCTGGACCTAAAATACTATCAAAACCTGGGTAGTTTTCAATTTCTTCAGTATTTGCCATCTGTCCACCTGGAATACCACGTTCCATCATTAATGTAGAAAGGTTTGCACGAGATGTATATACAGCTGCAGTCATTCCTGCAGGACCTGCTCCAATGATAATAACATCATAAATTTTTTCTTCCATTACTTAATCACTCCTTGTACTTAAATGGCTAATTTGCCCAACTTCATTATCTATCACTATCCTAATACGTGACGACATAAAACAACAAATCATATGCTCATGATAAAGAAAACTCGTCGACAAAACGAGCCTTTTAGGAAAAGTCAGAGGTATAGTTTCTCTTTACTTAATTCCTATAATACCCCACGTCGATTACGAATCCTTGCTGCCGATCTGTACTCACCTTAATGTAAAATAAAGAAAGCTTGCATTAACACCATCTGGTATTAAAACAAGCTTCGAATGGCGTTAATGCCTTTATTTAATAAATAGGTAGAGATATTATAGTTTGCTGCAATTTTCTTTTGTGATACACGTTTTGCTTCATTTTCAACAAGATAATGTGTAGCAGCTAATAAAACATCTTCGTCTACAGGTAATTCTTTATATTTTAATGTTAGTTCACAAACAGCGAAGAACCATAATTGAAGATGATTTCGTAGTATAATATAATCTTCTTCCCAAGTTGTCTGTACTTTCTTTGCCCCGTTAATCGCAATATTTAATGATGGATGAGGCTCTAGATAACACATATTATTTAGAAGAACTTGTTCTAATTGTTCATCGAGACCAATATTTTCTAGCGGATTTAAATCTTGAAGGATTGAACTAAACTTTTGTTCATAATAATATTCCTTCATGAAAAAGATTAATCCCCATCTCTCACTATTCGAATTGGAGTATTTCGCTTGGTACTCTGTTTCAGCCATTAATTGTTCGATTTCATTTGATGAATGTTTTTTTTCAGCCCAAGGAGCCAATTCTTCATGATCATCAAATTCACTAGTCATTTCAAAATTCCAAATACGCTCTGCCGTTTCAATTCTTCCAGATTGATAAGCTGCATCACAGAACATATAATAAAACTGTATTTCACGGTCTGGTCGTTCCATGTAAAGTAAATTAAATAACTTATAAGCTTCATCATACTTTTTAAATTGGTAGAAAAGTACACCAAGCTTGTGGCGGTGTTCTTCAGAGATTGGAATAATATTTGATAAGCCCTCTAGATATTGTAGAGCAACTTCTTGTTCATTTAATATTCTTTTTAACATTGTTAAATGAATGAGAGCCGATAAATTACCTGGGTTTTCCTCTAAAACATATTGTAATATTCTCTCAGCTTCTTCAGGATTACCTAAATGAAGCTCTACTAAAGCTAGGTTATTATAAGCTGGCCAAAATTCTTGATACTTATCAACAATAGTAAGTAAAGTTGTTTTAGCTGATTTCCAATCATGATTTGCCAAATAGCTTGTAACACGCTCTTGAAGCACTAATAAATCATCATTAATACTTAAATCATCATCTTCTTCACTATGGATAATATCTAAATAGTCTTCTAGTTCTTCTATTTGCTCTTCATCCGTACCAATTTCTAAATACTTTTGAGCATACAAATTCGCTTTTTGGAACAATCCTAATTCAAAAAATGCAAATGCTAATAAATAGTATACATCCTCATTTGTTGGATATTTATCTAAAATATATTCTAAAATTGTAATTGTAGTTTGATATTGATGTAATGATAAAAGCTTTCTAGAAATATCAATAAGAACTGTTTGATTTTCTTCATTTTCAGCAGCTTTTTTTAAATAATAAATCGCTTGCTCAGAATCGTTACTATTATAAGCTTTCATCCCTTTTTCATAGAAATAATCTTTCGGTAACGAGAACGAAACGACATTATGAAATTGATTTGTTTGATTCCCCAAATTTTCTGACATTCGATCCTCCAGTTTTTAAAAGCTTATCACAGTATATCACATAAAAAGAGGAAATAGTCGCCGTCCAAATTATAAGAAATTTTAAACGAACGTACAATTTCCACATTATCTAAATAAGTTGTCAAAGTATTATTCTAACCGAAACAAAACCTATTGAAAACTACTTTTTTCAATCTTTAAATAGTCGTTTCGTTTTGAGGTAATGATATAATAACCATAGGATTACCTCCAACGAATGCACCAGCTGGAACATCCTTGTTGACGAGTGTTGCAGCCGAAACTTTTGCACCATCACCAATTGTCACACCCGGCAGGATTGTCGTATTTGCACCAACTAACACATTATTACCAATAATGACTTCTCCTAATCGGTATTCATTAATTAAATATTCATGCGCCAAGATTGTTGTATTATAGCCAATAATCGAATTCCTACCAACTGAAATTAATTCTGGAAACATTAAATCAGGCGTTACTTTAAACGCAAAAGATGTATACTCTCCTACTTTCATTCCGATAAGAGTCCTATACATCCAGTTTTTCAGTTTAAAGAAGGGGATATATCGAGCTATTTCAATGACAATGACATTCCGAAATGTTTTCCAAAATGAAACCGTCTTGTACACTTGCCATAGTGAATTTTCACCTTCAATTAGGTATCGCTTGGTTTTCCTCACTTTTCATCAATTCCTAAGATTGGTAAGATATCGCTCATCTTTTCAAGCATATAATCAGGTTTAAAAGTAGCTAAAAATTCTTTTCCTTTTAGCGACCAAGCAACACCTGCTGTTTTCGTTCCAGCGTTTTGACCACCTTCAATATCATGGTAATTATCGCCCACCATTAAACACTCTTCAGGAATCGAATTTAATTTTTTAAGAGCTAATTGGATTGGTTCTGGATGTGGCTTTGCATTTTGAACGTCATCAATTGTGATAACCGTATCAAAGAATTGCTTTAACCGACTAAAACTTAAGCCCATTTCAACAACATTTCGTGCTTTCGTTGTTACAATCCCAATTTTATAGCCTAATTTGTGTAAAGTTTCAATCGTCTCATAAACTGTTTCATACTCCTCAACAAACTCATCATGCATCTCCATATTAAAACGGCGATATTCCGTGATGAACTCGTCCACTCTTTCTGGATCTATTGAAGAGAATGATTCAGTTAAAGTTGGACCCATAAAAGGAATAACATGTTCACGTTTGTATTGTTCAGGATAATATTTATTCAATGTATGCAAGAATGAAGCAATGATTAATTCATTTGTATTGATTAAAGTACCATCTAAATCAAATAATATCGTATTTATTTTCATAAGAATTTCCTTTCTATTTCACTTCAGCTTTTAAACTTGATTCAGCGTTTCTACCTACTCTTCCGACGATTCTTGCAACTATACAAGTAACAACTAACGCGACAAAGAAACGAATTAAAAATAAGTATAAAACTGGAATCCCTAAAGGAATAAAGAGAAGTGTATCTTCTACTACAGCATGACAAGCTACTAAAAATAAAAAAACAAGATATAAATCACGTTTCGAAACCCCATCTTCTTTAACCGCTTGAATCATAACGCCTGCTCCAAAAGCTAACCCAAAAAACAATCCCGCAGCTAATGTAACCCCAGCCTTTGCTTCAACACCGATTAATTTGGTAAACGGAGATAATGCTTTTGTTATATAATTCATCCAGCCATAATCTTTTGCAATTTGAATTACTAACATTAATGGAAAAACAATTTTAACAAGGTTTAAAATACCCATTAATGACGAAATGATTGCAGTATATACGATCTCCCATCCTGACTGGTTAACACTTTCTGCAACTGCAATGCCTTTATGAACGATTTCAGTCCCACCAGACCAAAAGAAATGAATACAAATAGCAGATATAATTGCAAATCCTATCCTAACTAAAACAACAAAAGATGCTCGAACCCCTACAGCAGTTGCTACTGTCGTTTCAACAAATAGATTATGAGAAAAACTTAACATAACTGCAAGGATCAATGCTTCCTTAACAGTTAAATCCATCGGTAGCATTGCCCCAAGGGCTGCATATAGATTTAAAACATTTCCTAGCACTAATACTAATGCTGCATCTCCCTTTAAACCGATAAAACTCATTAGTGGTTCAAGAAGAGTAACAAACCAGTCCATAAGTGCAGTTTCTTTAATAATCGTTAAAATGAAAGAAATAGGGAAAATGATTTTCCCTATTTTCCAAGAAGTTTGTAAACCAACTAGTAACCCTCTCTTTAAAGTCTCAAACATGCTTCCCACTCCTGTTTAACAAACTTATGCGTCTAAATAACGTTCATTCGATAACCCTTTAACTCTTCGATAAACAAGAATGATAATTGATAGAACAATAATTACGACTGAAATAAATTGAGCCATTCTAATTGTATTTGTTAACATCAAACTATCTGTTCTTAAGCCTTCAATAAAGAAACGACCAACTGAATACCAAATTAAATACGTTAAAAACATTTCACCACGTCTAAGATTCACTCTTCTTAAAATTAGTAGGAAGATAATCCCTAGTAAACTCCATAATGATTCATATAAAAACGTTGGATGATAATACGTTCCATCGATATACATTTGATTAATAATCCAAGTAGGTAGATGGAGACTTTCTAAAAATGATCTAGTTACTGGACCACCATGTGCCTCTTGGTTCATGAAGTTCCCCCAACGCCCAAGCATTTGGCCTACTAAAATACTTGGTGCTGCGATATCTGCAAGCTTCCAAAATGAAATGCCTCGTTTCTTCGTAAAGAAGTAACTAGCAATAAAAGCTCCAATTAATCCACCGTGAATAGCTAATCCACCATGCCAAATGGCCGGTATTTCACTAACATGCGTAGAGTAATAGCTCCACTCAAAGAGTACATAATAAATTCTAGCCCCTATAATAGCGGATGGTAAAGCTACTAAAATAAGATCCAAAAATGTATCATCAGGTATTCCACGTCGTTTACTTTCGCGAATTGCCAACCATAAACCTAATATAACACCTAAACCGATCAATACCCCATACCACTTTATCGAAAGAGGACCTAAGTGTAAAAATACTTTATCTAATGGCTGAATATTTGACTCCATTTAAATTTCCCCACTTTTTCATTAAATTAAATCACTAACGCTATTACCGCCTTGAATTACTTTCTCTAGACGATCTGCAAATTGCTGTGCAGCATTTACCCCCATATTTTTCAAACGGAAGTTCATCGCTGCTACCTCAATAATAACAGCTAAATTTCGACCTGGTCGAACAGGCAAAGTAATTTTCGAAATATCTGTATCTAATATTTTAAGTTTTTCATCGTCTAAGCCTACCCGATCGTAAACCTTTTGAGAGTCCCACGTCTCTAAATCGATATTCAACGTAATACGCTTGTAGTTACGGACAGATCCCGCTCCGAAAAGAGTCATAACATTAATAATTCCTAATCCACGAATTTCCAATAAATGCTCAATTAATTCAGGAGATGAACCAATCAGCGTATCTTCATCAGTTTGACGAATCTCTACTGAATCATCTGCTACTAAACGATGACCACGTTTTACTAACTCTAAGGCCGTTTCACTTTTACCTACTCCACTTTTTCCAGTAATTAATACACCTACACCATAAATATCAACTAGTACACCGTGTAATGCTGTAGTTGGAGCAAGTTTAGCCTCTAGATAACTAGTAAGTCTGCTGTACATTGTAGTTGTTTTACTGTTTGAGAGTAAAATAGGTACTCCAGTTTCGTCACCCGCTTCAATTAATTCGGGCGGAATTTCTAAACCACGCGTCACGATAATACAAGGCGTATCATCTGCACAAAGCTTTCTTAATCGATTATGTTTTTCTTCGTCAGTTAAACTATGATAAAAAGTTAATTCTGTTTTCCCTAATATTTGTACTCGATCAGATGGATAGTATGTAAAAAAACCTGCAACCTCTATACCTGGACGAGATAAGTCAGTCGTGTTAATCGAACGATTCAAACCCGCACTTCCACTAATGACCTCTAATTTAAAATACTCTACTAGATTCTTTGTACGTAATTTAGCCATACAAGCCTCCTAAGGATTAATAATTATGTATTATCTTTCATATTGTACCATTTTTAAACTTTGTGGGAAAATGTCGCCAAGCCACTAACTGCAATAAAACGATTAAAAATCATTAATGGATCAACGGGATTTAGAGACTATACAATCAGTTTTGGCATGATAGCAATGATGAGCAGTCATTAACAAAGGTGTTCACATAATGTTCGAATATCGAATATCCATTAAATAAAAAAAGACTCTCAAAAGTATTTTACTTAAGAGATGCCTCTTTTTTACCGATTACTATGCTTTTTTTTGTCCTTTGAACCGAACACGAAATATTGAATTAACATACTGAATGTACTAATTAGAATCGATGCGATAATAGCAGTTCCGAATCCATTTACTCGTAAGGCATCCCCTAATAAATAATCCGTCATTTCTAGCGTAAATGCATTAATAATAAACAGGAATAATCCCATTGTAAAAACGGTTACAGGTAACGTTATTAAAATTAAGATCGGGCGAATAATTGTATTTAAAATCGATAACACCAACGCAGCAATGATAGCCGTTGGAATATTTTTTACATAAAAATCTGGTTGCAGAAATCCTGCTACTACAATAAAAACTAAGCTATTAATAGCTAATGAAAATAACCATCTCATTTAATTGACTTCACCTTCTTCTGGAACAACAAATATCCAAATTAAATACACAAATAGTAGCGATCCAAATCCTACGAAGAATAATATAACAAACAGTAAACGGATTAATGTACTGTCCATCTTAAAATACTTACCCAATCCACCACATACACCTGCAAGCATAGAATCTTTAGAAGATCGATATAATTTTTTCAAAAAAAATCTCCTCTCTATCGATACGCCATCATTTTTTTAACATTACTTATTTTCTATTTTATTATTTATTCTATGTTAAAACATTAAAGAAATGTGGACTACTTTTCAAGCAAAAGCAATTATGAATACGTAAACGTAACTCCAAATAAAAACAAATACAAAGAAAAGGAGTTTAGGTCCTATTCTTTGTATCTCTCTTTTACTATTTCTTAGTCTATCTATTTTAAGATTAAGATTCCATCAAAGCTAATCTTTTTTCCATTCTAGCTTTGTCACGTTCTAATACAGCTTTTAAATACTTACCTGTATGAGACGCTTCAACTTTACATAGTTTCTCTGGTGTACCGGTTGCTACGATGGTACCACCTTTGTCTCCACCTTCTGGTCCTAGATCGATGAGATAGTCGGCTGCTTTAATAACATCTAAGTTATGTTCAATTACAAGCACAGTATCTCCATTATCTACTAGTCTTTGTAAAACAACTAATAATCGTGCAATATCATCAACATGAAGTCCTGTAGTAGGTTCATCTAATATATATAAAGTTCTTCCATTCGTACGTTTATGAAGCTCAGAAGCTAGTTTAACACGCTGTGCTTCTCCACCAGATAAAGTCGTAGCAGGTTGACCTAATGTAATATAACCTAAACCTACATCAAATAACGTTTGGAGTTTACGTTTAATCTTAGGGATATTTTCAAAGAATGATACTGCATCCTCTACTGTCATATTTAAAACTTCAGAAATCGATTTATCTTTATACTTAACTTCTAAAGTTTCTCGATTATATCGTTTACCATGACAAACCTCACATGGTACGTAAACATCTGGTAAGAAATGCATTTCGATTTTAATAATTCCATCGCCTCGGCACGCTTCACATCTACCACCTTTAACGTTGAAGCTAAAACGACCTTTCTTATAACCGCGCACTTTTGACTCATTTGTAGCGGCGTATACATCTCGAATATCATCAAATACACCAGTATAAGTAGCTGGATTTGAACGAGGGGTACGACCAATTGGTGATTGATCAATATCAATAACCTTCTCCAATTGATCAATCCCTTTAATTTCTTTATGCTCTCCAGGACGAACTTTCGAGCCATTTAATTTTTGAGCTAATGATTTATATAAAATCTCATTAATTAATGTACTTTTCCCTGATCCTGATACACCTGTTACTGCAACAAATGTACCTAACGGGAATGAGGCTGATACATTTTTTAAATTGTTTTCTTTTGCTCCAACAATTTTAATTTCACGTCCATCGCCTTTTCTACGCTCAAGCGGTACAGGAATAAACTTCTCACCCGATAAGTACTTCCCTGTTAATGAATTTTGATCATTCATCACTTCATTTGGCGTTCCTTGTGAAATGACCTGTCCACCGTGAATTCCAGCACCCGGTCCGATATCAATTAAATAATCTGCAGCTAACATTGTATCTTCATCATGTTCGACAACAATTAATGTATTTCCAATGTCTCTCATATTTAACAAAGTTGAGATTAAACGATCATTATCACGTTGGTGTAATCCAATTGATGGCTCATCCAAAATATATAAAACCCCGGTTAATCTCGAACCAATTTGCGTTGCCAAACGAATCCTTTGAGCTTCTCCACCAGATAATGTACCAGCAGCTCGGTTCAATGTTAAATAATCTAAACCTACATTTACTAAAAAGCCTAAACGCTCTCTAATTTCTCGAAGGATTAGATTTGCTATTTTTTCTTGTTTTGGCGTTAATTCAAGTGTACCAAAGAACTCAAATGCTTCTTTAACTGACATTTTTGTTACTTCACCGACGTGCAATCCACCAATAAATACTGCAAGAGCCTCTTTTCTTAGACGATGCCCTTTACAAGTTGGACAATGTTGTTGAGCCATGTATTTTTCCATTTGTTCACGAATAAAATCGGAAGATGTTTCTTTAAAACGTCTTTCTACATTCGAAATAACACCCTCAAATTCAATCATTGCTTCACGAACATGCCCTTGCTCGTTATCATATTTAAAATAAATTTGTTCACCATTACTACCATAAAGAATTTTGTCTTGGAGATCTTTTGGTATGTCCTTAAATGGAATATTCATATCAATTCCATAATGATTACATACACTTTCTAGTAATTGAGGATAATACATTGAGCTAATTGATTCCCAAGGTGCTATAGCATTTTCTTTAAGTGTCAATTCATCATTTGGGATGACTAAGTTTAAGTCTACTTCTAATTTCGTTCCTAAACCATCACATGAATGACAAGCTCCAAAAGGGCTGTTAAACGAAAACATGCGTGGTTCTAATTCCCCAATTGAGAAACCACACAGAGGACATGCATGATGCTCACTAAAAAGTAATTCTTCTTCACCTATTACATCAATGATCACTCGACCTTCTCCTAATTTTAATGCTGTTTCAAGAGAATCAGCTAGTCGAGATGCTACACCATCTTTTACAACAATACGGTCAATTACAACTTCAATTGAATGCTTCTTATTTTTCTCTAATTCAATTTCATCAGAAACATCAAATAACTCACCATCAACACGAACGCGAACGAACCCTTGTTTTTTAATTTCTTCAAATACTTTTACATGTGTCCCTTTACGACCAGATACTACTGGAGCAAGCACTTGAATTTTTGTTCGTTCAGGATACTCCATTACACGATCGACCATTTGTTCAACTGTTTGAGAAGAAATTTCGATACCATGATTTGGACAAATTGGCGTTCCAATACGAGCATAAAGAAGTCGTAGATAGTCGTAAATCTCTGTTACAGTACCAACTGTCGAACGAGGATTTCGGCTAGTCGTTTTTTGATCAATTGAAATTGCAGGTGAAAGTCCTTCAATCGAATCAACATCCGGTTTATCCATTTGACCTAAAAATTGACGAGCATACGCAGATAATGATTCTACATATCTGCGTTGACCTTCTGCATAAATCGTATCAAAAGCTAGAGACGACTTACCTGAACCCGATAAACCAGTCACTACTACTAATTGATTACGCGGGATCGTAACATCGATATTTTTTAAGTTATGCGCTCTGGCCCCTTTTATAATTATTTCATTCATACTTTTCAAGTTCTTCACCTCTCAGACTTCAATTCTAATATTAAGTCACGAAGTTCTGTTGCTCGCTCAAAATCAAGCGCCTTCGCTGCGTCCTTCATTTCCATTTCAATTGATTGAATAAATAAATGACGTTCTTTTTTGTTCATTTTCTTATATTTAGCACTAATACCGTTTTCATAAACTTCTTCTTCTTCAGCTACAGAAGTTGCTCGAATCACGTCACGTACTTGCTTAATAATCGTTTTAGGCGTAATTCCATGTTTTTTGTTATATTCTTCCTGAATCTGGCGACGACGTTTTGTTTCATTAATAGCAATTTCCATCGAATTCGTCATTTTATCAGCATACATAATAACATGACCATTTGAATTCCTTGCAGCTCGACCAATTGTTTGTATTAATGAACGTTCAGATCGTAAAAATCCTTCTTTATCTGCATCTAATATGACGACTAATGAAACTTCAGGAATATCGATCCCTTCACGTAAAAGGTTAATACCAATTAATACATCATATTTTCCTAAACGAAGATCGCGAATAATTTCAATTCGTTCAAGCGTTTTAATTTCAGAATGTAAATAATTAACTTTAATTCCGATTTCTTTCAAATAATCCGTTAAATCTTCAGACATTTTCTTCGTTAAAGTAGTAATTAGTACTCTCTCATTTTTGGCAATGCGATTACGAACTTCGTCAATCAGATCGTCAATTTGACCTTCAATCGGACGGACATCTATCGTCGGATCAAGTAGACCTGTTGGACGAATAATTTGCTCTACCTTCTCAGGACACAGCTCTAACTCATATGGTCCTGGCGTAGCAGTTACGTAAATAGTTTGTTGAACCTTTTCCTCAAATTCAACAAACTTCAATGGTCGATTATCCAATGCTGAAGGCAGACGGAATCCATGATCTACTAATACTTGCTTTCTTGCTTGGTCACCGTTAAACATTCCTCGAATTTGTGGAACTGTAACATGTGACTCGTCAATCACCATTAAGAAGTCTTCTGGAAAATAGTCTAATAATGTATAAGGCGTAGAACCTGGTGGTCTCAGCGTCAGATGACGAGAATAGTTTTCAATTCCTGAACAAAATCCCATCTCGTTCATCATTTCTAAATCATATCTAGTACGCTGCTCAAGTCTTTGAGCTTCTAGTAACTTACCGTTATCCCTCAATTCCTTTAATCGTTCTTCAAGCTCAACTTCTATATTTTTAATAGCAATTTTCATTTTTTCTTCACGTGTAACGAAGTGGGAAGCCGGGAAAATTGCAACGTGTTCACGGTCACCTAAAATTTCACCTGTTAATGCATCCACTTCTCTAATTCTCTCAATTTCATCACCAAAAAATTCCACACGAATACAGTGCTCATCACGTGATGCTGGGAATATTTCAACAACATCTCCACGAACTCGGAATGTACCACGTGAGAAGTCAATATCATTACGCGCATACTGAATATCTACTAACTTATGTAATAGGTCGTCTCTACTAATTTCCATTCCAGTACGAAGAGAACAAACTAATTCACGATATTCTTCAGGAGAACCTAAACCGTAAATACAAGAAACACTCGCTACAATAATGACATCCTTACGTTCAAAAAGGGAGGAAGTCGCAGAGTGGCGTAATTTATCAATTTCATCATTAATACTTGAATCTTTTTCAATATAAGTATCCGTCTGAGGTACATAAGCTTCTGGTTGAAAATAATCATAATAACTAACGAAATACTCAACTGCATTATTAGGAAAGAACTCTTTTAATTCACTATATAATTGCCCTGCTAATGTTTTATTGTGAGCAAATACTAATGTAGGTTTTCCTACTTCTTTAATTACATTTGAAATAGTAAACGTTTTTCCCGTTCCTGTTGCACCTAATAAAACTTGATGCTTTTTACCATTTCTAATTCCTTCAACTAACTGCTTAATCGCATTTGGTTGGTCACCTTGAGGTGAATAATTAGAAACTACCTCGAATTCCCGCTCCATCTTCCCCGCCTCCATTTCCAAAACATACCTATCCTTCTATTTTACCACAAATTTTCAAAAATCAATCAAAAACAGAACAAATGTACTTTAAAATTTAATCATCTTTACATAATATCGATGTTCTAGTACGAAATCAAGTTACCAAACTAGAACGTACATTCCTCAACTTAAGTATGAGATAAAGAAAAAAGAACAGGAATAAAGAAAGAAAAAGTCATAGGTAAAGATTTTATAAGTTTTATAAAACCCTTTCCCTATAACCAATCTCTTCTCTTTTTCCTGTCCTACTTATTCAACCTGAAAATCATAAATTTGTAATTTTTTTAATGCTTTACTAGCATTCCCTTTACTATTCTTCACTTCAATCTGACCTTCGAAAACACTTTGTCCACTTGTTAAATCGGCAATAATCAAACCTTTATTTAACTTTCCAGAATTCTCATTGTTATTCGTAATTGCGTATAGCTTTTCGTCAATAATTTTATAATTTGAAACATTATTTGTATTTATTTTAGAAAGATGAACTGGCTCACCTTCAATTTTTCTATTGTTTAGATTATAGATTAATACTGAAGTATCTTTATCATCGCTCTTTATAAAATACAATTTATCTTTATCTAAGATTATATTACTCTCCTCTAATTCTTTTTTCTGTTCATTCGATAAGTTTAAAGTTTCTTCTTTATCAGTTTCTAAATTAAACACGATTATTTCATTACTTATTTCTTCAGTTATTGTTTCTCCATTTGTTTGAACTGTATCTTTTAGTTTTGCCTTTCGATAAACATTAAATTTAGAAGGAATCGTTTGATCTGATTCTGATATGAAATTTTGTATATCAATACGCGTGTGCGTTTTTTGGTCGTTGGATGATTTATTAATCACTTTACGTTCAACAATTTTCTTTTGGTTTACATTAATTCGATACATAACTAGTTCAGTTTGTTCGTTATTAGCATCAGAATTTGTAATATTATTTATCGTTTTATTTTGATAAGTGATGACAACTAACTCTTTACCGACTAATTGTACATCCTCTACATTTATATATGAGTAATTTTCTTCACCTGGGATATCAATTTTAAATTTATAACGATCTTTATTTTGAAGGTCTAGCCCATCTATATACATTTTAAAATGATTATTTTGATGTTCATACGTACCTCCCATCTTTCCACCTTTTACCTCAGCATGCCATGCATAATCTTTATCGATATAAAATTGAGAAGAAGAAAATTTTCCGCGCATAAAATTTCTTTCATTCTTTTTCAACTCATTTAATTTCTTTAAATCATAGTAATTACGATCAAGTTCACTAAAGATTGAATTATTATCTTTATATTCACTACCGTCAGTCGTAATACTTAAACTTCTACCACCTTCTTGACCATATCCACCGGTAATAATTAAATTTTTAACGTATTTCGAGTCACCATTTTCACTTTTTAAGTAAAATTTAGGTAATTTACTTTCCGACATGGCTACTTTCGTAAAAAACGTACCTAGACTGATCATCGTGACAACAGCTATTACTGCCAAATTACGATATCGCTTCATACTAAACTCCTCCTTACACCGATACTTTGTTTTTTAATAAATACCTACTAAATAAGATTGAAACTGTAATGATGATAATAAAAAAGCCTATTTCCATATAAATGACTTCACTTGGATAAAACGAGAAATCATTTCTAAAAATGAAAGATTCAATCATCATTGGTGAAGCAAGTAAAATGACAATTGCAACTCCGTATAAAACAGCAAATAAAATGCCTTTCCAACGATAACTACGTTCCAATAGGATGAATGTGAACAGAACTAACACTAGCCCTATTCCAATCACATACCTAAGAATGAAATCTACAAAGTTACTTGGTAAAACCATCGCAAAAATATTAGGTTGCATAAAAAGATCAACTGTACTCATTTTTCCTAATAGTTCACTCGGAATAATATTTTGGAATACGTTTATTTCGATTGGTAAAAGTATTAGTTGAAAAGCCAATAAACTCAACACCATAATTAATATCGTAGTCGCTTTAGCAAAGTAAATTGTCATTCTCGAAGTTGGTAGCATAAACAAACGGTAAATAAACGTATTTTTTCCAAAGTAATCTCTGTACCAAATGATAAAAACATAGAACATCATTAAAGCGATACATATAACAATTGGACCAATAAATAAAGAATGATTAGCCACTTTGTTAAAATTTAGTAAACCGTTTGAAGTGATAAATTCCTTGGTTGCCTTTACAGAACTAGCATAATTTGCCTCATTAGCCATTTCCATATAGCTGGACTTTACTACAAATATACTTACAAACTGTGAAATAGCTACTAAAATGAGTAACGCTATATATAATTTAAAAAGTCGATTAACCTCAAAATTAACTAGTTTTAAATATCGATTCAAGACTCATACACCTCTCTCATTACATCCATCACTGATTTACCTTCTTCTAAACGTATTTCTTCTGTATAAAACTCTTTTAAAATTTCACCATTATCTAATAAAACAACCTTATCGATTAAATGCTCAATATCACTAATTTCATGCGTAGTGATAATCACGCCTCGATCCTCAATTAAGTGACTCGTAAACACTTTTGCTATTTGCTCTCTACTAAACATATCGATACCAGAAAAAGGTTCATCCATTAGAACGTAATCAACATCTAGGCCTAATCCAAACAGTAAATTTGCTTTTGCAGCATTACCTTTTGAAAGTTCACCTAATTTTTCGTCTTCCTTTAAACGGAAAAATCCAAGTAACTCTTTTGCACGCTCTGGATTCCATTTCACATAAAAATCCTTCATAAACTGCATTGCTTCTCCAACTGTATAACTAGGTAGCATTGTCAGCGTATCTGGAATAAACGTAATATTTTCGTACATTGTATGATTCATTTTTTTATCATCTATTAATATTTCACCGCGATCGATCGGCGTAATCCCCATAATTGCCTTCATTGTGGTAGACTTACCGACACCGTTAATCCCAATTAAGCAAGTGATTTCTCCTTTATTTGCAGTGAAAGAAATATCACGTAAAACATTTTTCCGACCATATTTTTTTGAAACATTCTTTACTTGTATCATTTATACCTCCCCTTTCTCTTCTTTTATCTTTTGTTCATAGTTTTGTTTGACCATTGTAAGTAACTCTTCTACTGGAACATTGATCACTTTAATTGAATCGATAAATTCGTTTACAGCTTCCATAATCAATTCATTTCGTACACCATTTAACACTTTTATGTCAGTCGTAATCTTACTAGGGAAATTTCGTTCAGTCGTAATCAATCCTTGTTCCTCCATTTCCTTGTATGCTTTTTGTACAGTATTTGGATTTATATTAAATTGAACAGCCAATTCTCTTCTTGATGGTATTTCTTGCCCTGCTTCTAATAGTCTTTTCGCAATTTGTTGTTTAAAATGCCTAACGACTTGTAGATAAACTGGTTCCCGGTTATTCACTATAAATTCCATCAATCCACCTCCTCGCCTTTTTTACGATCTTCGTAGTATGTGTGTGTACTACTTAGTTCATACACTTAACACATAATGATGTGTATTACTCAAATAATACACCTTATATGTGTACTATACATGTAGTACACCAAAAATGTCAAACATAAATATTTAAAAAAATACTAGACTAAAATTGAACCGTTCCAATTAGTCTAGTATTTCAACACAATTCTTAATTTAGTTTTTTTCGATCTTTTCGAACGACTAAAAAGTAAAAGAAAACACTAGGCCAAGGGAACTGAATCATTCCTAACAGCCCCCATAACCAGGCTGAACGATTTCTCTTTTTAGCGTTTATAAACAGTGTAATACTTTGAGTTATTAAAATAATAAAGACTAAAACTAATATGATAATATTTTCTGTTGTCCACTCCACTTTAGATCAACTCACCTTCAATTTTCTTTTTATCTCGTTTAAGTATAATTGGTAATGCAATAAAGCCTAACCCTTGAATAATAACAATGCTTACTGGTGCCTCCAATGCCATAAGAAGTGCCCCGATGAATAGACTGCATGCTACACAGATGAATACGATTAGTTCTTTAAGAAAAATGGCTTTCTTTTTTTCTTGATGAAATTTAATTTTTTCTGTAATCTCACTGATTGTAGGTTCATTAACACTCGTTAATTCATCAAGCTGCTTAAACGCTGAAACAATTTCTTCTTTATCCATCTTGCAGTAACTCCTTTCTCAATTCCTTCATTCCATTGTGTATTCTTGATTTAACTGTTCCCTCTCGAATCCCCATCATATTTCCAATTTCTTCATTCGTATAGCCGTAGTAATGCTTTAACAATATGGCCGCTCGCACTTCTGATTTAAGTTTTTCAAAACCCTCCATAATATCTCTCCACTCAAACCCTTTATATGCTAGTTGCCAATTTAAGGAGCGCGATAACTTTTCAGACTCATTTTTTTGCCAAAACCATTCGCGCTTTTTCTTTCTTTGTTGATCTAAATAAAGTCTAGTAGCGATTGTCATTAACCAAGTTGAAAATTTGGATTGACCGTTGTATTTCTTAATATTGTCATAACTTTTCAACATTGTATCCTGTACTAAGTCTTCAGCAATTTGTTGATTTAGTGTCATCTTTAAAACGTATTTATATAAAAAGGAATAATGGATTTGAAAAAGTTTAGCAAATGCATCTTGGTCACCTTGCTGTGCATTCTTTATAATTTCTATCTCATCTAAATCAGCCATCTCTTCCTCCTTCCTTGCTTACTTATTCAATATTTATTTAGTTTTCATTTGTTATACGATTAGGGTCTGCAATTCGTTCATTTTACTTTTAGTTTTTTTCAAAAAAAAGTGAAGGATAAATTTTACTTTACCCTTCACTCTTATTAAACTTATTTAGGACGATCAATCGTAAACATTCCCCCAACTTTAGCATAGTCATTCCCTGCTAAACGACTAACTGCTTTCAAGCCATTAGCATCTATACGGCCATTTTCATAAATGTCATCTTCTATATGAAAATAAACAACTTTGCCTATTAGTAAGTCGCAAGCCTCATTATCTTTTCCTAATGGAATTGCCTGTTCTAAAATACATTCCATTCGAATTTTTGACTCTTTCACTCCTGGAACTGAGACCATCACACTTTCCACTGGCGTTAATCCTGCTAATTCAACTTCGCTCTCTGTAGGTGACAGTGCAGCTGCTGTTTTATTAATCGCTTCAACATTTGATTCATCAACAATATGGACAACGAACTCTTTTTTCTCAATTGCATTTCTAGCTGTATCTTTTTGTTTACCATTTTGTCGCTGAACAGATACAGATATCATAGGTGGATTAGACGTTACGATGTTGAAATAACTAAATGGTGCACCATTTAAGACATTCTCATTTGATTTCGTTGTAACAAAAGCAATTGGTCTTGGAATAATCCCACCAATTAAGAACTTATAATTATCACGATCACTTAAATCCGTTGGAGAAAAAGATTTCATCATTATTGCATACTCCTTAAAAGTTATTTTTGTACCATTCCGCTGCCGCTTCAATTTCCGATCTAGTTAAGCTATGCCCCATGTTTTCCCAATGTATAACGACTTTTGCACCGGCACCATCTAACATTGATGCTAATTCTTCTGTTTCTTGCGGTAAACAAATCGGATCATTTTTGCCCGCCCCAATGAAAACCGACACATCTTTCATATTTGGCAATTCTACATCACGAATCGGTACCATTGGGTGCAATAGCATAGCACCTTTAAATACATTTTCATAATGGAACAGTAGACTACCAGCAATGTTTGCACCGTTTGAATATCCAATTGCAATCAGATTGTTTGGATCGAATCCATGTTCTACGGACGCCGACTCAATAAACTCTTTTAATTCTTTTGTACGGAAAACTAAATCTTCCATATCAAATACACCTTCAGCTAATCGCTTAAAAAAACGTGGCATTCCATTTTCACTTACATTCCCTCTTACTGATAAAACCGATGCTTCATCATCGATCATCCCTGCAATTGGTAATAGATCAAGTTCATTCCCACCTGTACCATGTAATAATACGAATGTTGGCTTTGATGGATTGCTCCCTTTATTAAATACGTGCTTCATCGTCATTCTCCTTTCACTTCTCTAACAATAATTGGTTGCAAGTGATTTTCTATTATTTCTCGATTTGGTTCCTGCCACTTTGGTAGCATTAGCTGTTCACCCAAGTGTTCTATGTCCTCATCAATCATAAACCCTGGTAAATCCGTAGCAATTTCAAATAAAAGCCCACCATTTTCACGAAAATAAATTGCATTAAAATAATTTCGATCTTTTACTTCAGTAACTCCATAGTGATTGTCATATAACTTTTCTTGCCATTTTACATGTTCTTCATCATTACTCGCCCTCCAAGCAATATGATGGACAGTTCCTACACCCATAACACCTCTACCTACTGCCGCTAATTCAATATCGATAATATTTCCGATATCACCTGCAGCTTTAAAACGTAAATAATTCCCCTCTTGACCTATGCAATCTAATTCCATTACGTTTTCCAACAGTTCAGCTGTTTTATTAGGTGCTCCTGAATATAAAACTGCACCACCAAAACCTTTAATAGCTACATCTTTTGTAACACCATTAAATTCCCAATTATTTTCATCGCCAGCTTCTCTTTCTACTAATTCAAGCTGTAAGCCATGAAAGTCTTCAAATTGAAGAAATGTTTCTCCAAATCGACTTACTTTTTTTGTATGAATATTAAATGATGCTAATCGGTTTTCCCAAAATTCCATTGAGTTAGTAGGAATTAAGAATGTTGTGATCCCTACTTGCCCGCTTCCTATTTTTCCTCTATAGGCATTTGGCCAAGGGAAAAAAGTCATAATCGTACCTGGTTTTGCAGTTTCGTCTCCAAAATAAAAGTGATACGTACCTGGATCATCAAAATTAATTGTTTTTTTCACAAAGCGTAAGCCTAAAATCCCAGCGTAGAAATCCATATTTTCTTGAGGATCACCAACTATTGCAGTGATATGGTGTACACCTTTCATTTTTTCCATAAACTTACCTCCATCTTTTTTTATTTTTTATTTAATTTTCTTAATAAAGTCAGTAAATGTAATTGCTCTTCTTCGGTTAATTTGCTGAATTGAGCTTGTTGAAACTCTTCTTGAGTAGGAACGATTTCTTCATACATTTTTTGACCAATCTCTGTTAAAGAGAGATATTTGTTTTTCCATTCTACTTCTCTTTTAATCCAATGCAGCTCTTCCATTTTCTTTAATAGATGAGTCACATTGCCTTTTGTAACAACTAATTTATCAGCTAATTCTTGCTGTGTAAGACGCTTATTTCTACCCACATGAACTATTACATCAAATTGTGCAGTCGTCAGTCCCCATTTTTTCAATTGATTATTTGATTCTCTAACATTTTTAAGATAAAAACGAGCTAATCGAAACCAAAGTAATACTGCTAAATTTTTTGATTTATTTCCGGAAGCTTCATTATGACTACTTAACATTTTTACACCTCTTTGATCGATCTTGTTATCAGTTTAATACTAAACTGATGAATTTACAAGTAGATTGTTTTATTTCGAATTTAAAACCTTTTTCAAAATGACTCTCGAAAAAGAAATATGTTGATTCTTAACTCCATTATGTTCTCTTTTTGGCGGCTCCTGTTACGACGATGGAACATTTTTCATACTACGTCTTCTTAAATTCCCTTTCATTTCCTTCTTTTATACTTTTTTTATTTAGTGATGATATAATAATGTTTAACTTCAATATCTAGAAAGACAGGTAGATTAATGAAAAAAAGACTACTGAAAATAAGTGCAAGTATTCTAATTTTATTTCTTATCTTATTTGGTTTGTTCAAGCTAATGAATGCAAGATCTTTTCAGCTTTTTGGGGGATTAACTAACGAAGTACACACTAATCAAAAAGTAGTTGCTTTAACATTTGATGACGGGCCAACTAAAAATGTTGATGACATTCTACCACTTTTAGATCAATACAATACAAAAGCTACATTTTTTCTAATCGGTAATGATATCAAGAAAAATCCTGAGGAAGCTAAAAAAATTGTAAATGCGGGGCATCAGGTCGGAAACCATACATATTCTCACGACAGAATGGTGCTAAAATCTCCTTCCTTTATTAAAAATGAAATAGAAAAGACAGACAAACTAATTCGAAAAGCGGGTTACAAAGGAGAGATTCAATTCCGACCACCATACGGTAAAAAACTATTTGGATTACCGTATTACATGCATAAACATAACCGCGAAACGATTACATGGAATTTGGAACCAGATACTTTTTACACAAATCCAGAAGATAAAATAAACTACGTAAAGAAAAATATTAAACCAGGTTCAATTATTTTAATTCATCCGATGTATGATAAAACTGGCAAAGAATTAGAAACCATTAAAGGAATATTGGACTTATTATCGAAAGACGGATATAAATTTGTCACAGTAAAAGAGCTTCAGAAGTTGAAAAAAGACAAGTAGCATTATGCTCCTTGTCTTTTTATCTTTTTTGATGTTTCCATGTAAATTCAGACTTTTTTTCTAGAATACTCACTTTCACGAATATTACTTGAAAAAAAAACCAAAATAATACTGGTATATTTTGAAAACATCTCAAAGGAGCAACTAGATGAAGAAACAATTACTAAAATTCACATCCCTATTTTTATGTTTTGCCCTAATTTTATCCCCTATTAAATCCACTGCCGAGCAAGTAGATACTCGGGCTCAAGGAAGATGTATTAGTAACTCAGCATGCAATTTCAAAGCTGATATGAGAAAGCTTTGGATGGATCATTTAATATGGACTAGTAAGTATATTGTTAGTTCCGTAGCTGGAATGCCAGATAAGGATGTAATACTTGCAAGACTCTTAAAAAATCAACAAGATACTGGGAATGCAATTAAACCTTATTATGGTGCTGCCGCTGGAGACCAGCTTGCTAAATTACTAACCACCCACATAGTGATCGCTGGTAAAATTGTTGATGCTGCAAAATCAGGTGACATGGCAACTTTAAAAAATTTGAACGACACTTGGTTTAAAAATGCTGATGATATTGCTGCATTCTTAAGTAAAGCAAATCCAAATTGGACAAATCAAGAATTAAAAGACTTACTTTATACACATTTAAAAATGGTAACAAATGAAGTAGTAACTAGAATAAAAAAGGACTGGGACGGGAATGTAAAAGCATTTGATGCAGGACTTCAACATATACTACCTATAGCAGATACAATTTCTTCAGGCATTATTAAGCAATTCCCAAATAAATTTAAATCTTAAACAAACGTTTGATTAATTAACAAAAAAGATGAATTTAGCGCTAAACTAAATTCATCTTTTTTCTGCTTATTCTAAATCATTCAATCTTTCCATGATCCGTCTTTTTTTATAAAGCATTCTACCAGCCTCGCCAACATCCTCAATTGCTTGTTTATTTACATATGCACCAAATATTAGACCTGCAATTGGAATCATTTGAAACAATTTCTTCCATCCTAAGTTGTCACGATATGTATAAAATACTTCTCTCCAACCTTCAATTTGCGAAAAGGCTTTTTTTCCTTCAATATTTGTTAACTCTTCTAATATCGCCTTTTTACCAACTATATCAGCTGAAGTAAATTGTAAGCATTTAATAATAAAAACTCTTTCCATTTTATCATTTGGATCATAGCCAAAAGAAATCGCTATTTCTTGAAGTGTCTTTAATGTCAGTCCTAATAAAATTGGAATATCTATCGCAATCGTAAACATTCCACCAATACCGGTCGTTGCTCCTTGAACCTTTGCAAATTGTTTACGACTAGCAATAAAACTATTTGAAACAAGATCCATTTGTTCAAGACTAAGTTGATTGACCATTTCCACTTCGGTTAATTCTTTAATAGAAAGTTCCTTACTCATCCTAGAAAGAGTGGTCGGAACACTAACTAAATATTGACCACCAGCATTCACATACTTAGATAGTTCATCTAAAATAACACCAATCTTATCGTGAATGAACTTAGGTGTAATTTTATCCAAAATCATAAATGGAATTCTACCGATTTTCTCCCAAAAAAATACGCTTTTTTGATCTTTTTCCCATTTTTCAATTTCATTAAGCTGCGTGATTAGATACTCTTTCGTTTCCATTAAACACTCCTATAATTTTTAATCTGAACATAGTAACTACTAAAACTATAAAGCTTTTCTTGAAAAAAACCAATTTTCTTTTATTCCTACTTTGCACACCATATGAGTTGCTAAATCACTTATTCACACTTAATAAAAACAAGGAATCCCATAGCGGGACACCCTGTTCTAATAATTCCTATCAACCTAAAAATCTTATTTTTTCAGGATTTCGAAGCATATAAATACTTCGATAACACTCTCCTTCTATTTCAAAACAAATGATGGTCGGCTCCTCGCCTTCACTTTTAGCAATTAAACCAATTTGATTATTAATTAAGGCTATTTCGATTTGGGATGACGAGTTAATTTTCTTCCTTACCCCAAAAAGGAATGCAATAACATTTTTCTGTTGATTGATTGGGCGAAGAGCAGCTTTCGTTTTGCCACCGGCGTCTGTAATTAGGACGATATCTTCCGTTAAAAGTGATATTAGCATATCTAAATTACCTGTTTCGGTAGCTTCAATAAATCGTTTTGCAATGGCTAGCTCTTGGTTTAGATTTCGTTTTTCAACTACTCCCTTGCTTTGGACTTTGCGTTGAAGTCTACTGAATATTTTACGACAATTCAATTCTGTTTTATTTAAAATATTTGCGATAGTACGAAAGTCAAACAAAAAAGCTTCACGCAATACAAATACTGCTCTTTCGGTTGGATTTAACTGTTCAAGTAAAACTAAAAATGCGTAAGTTATCGTTTCATCTACAATCATCTTTTCAATCGGATCATCATGTAAATCTTCTGGTAAGTTTTGAATAATCGGTTCAGGAAGCCACGGTCCTATATATACCTCGCGTTTATATTTTGAGGATTTTAATAAATCCAAGCAACGGTTTGTCATAATTTTACATAAGAATGCTTTTATATTATTCGGCTCTTCTTTTGTAAGTGACTGATTCATCTTTTGAAATGTGAGAAAAGTATCCTGTACCAAATCCTCCGAATCCTCAACCGTTCCTAGCATACTATACCCTATTGAAAATAAAAGTGGTTTATATTGAGAATATAGATCATCTACTTCCATAAAGTATCTTCTCCTCTATTTTAGATTAGTTGAAGTTCTAGCTTCTCATTTATTAGTTTAGTAGCATTTTTAACACTCGTTAGTGATGCATTTAATAGAAGCTCTTTCTCCCCTACCCAGTCACCTGCAACATAAATGCCTTCTGAGCCAAATTCATTATTTGTTACATTGTTGTCTGATTTATGAAATGGTTTTTTTATGTCGTTGGAAACAATAAGCTTTGGTAAATAGCGTCGAGAAATGACATAGTCCCTCCAACCTGGTTGCAGTAAATCAAGTACACCTTCTAATTCTTCCTCGTCTTTTGATGAATCTGTTTCGTTGACCGAGTTCAAATATTTCATTAGATGAACTACAATTTCGCCTTCTTTATTCGATAATTTAGCTACCGATGAATGATTTGAAAAATACCAAGGTTGATCAACACCTAAAGCAAAGTTTAGTTTGGGATTTGGTAAACCATTCATTACAAGATCAAGACATGCAGCTTTTACTGGTATCATTTGATTACATTTTTGTAAAAACGAATCTGCGATTGGCCCATCTATTAACTTAACTAAATCAATTGGATTAATTGTCGATAACAAACAGCTAGTGTTAATCGTAGTATCATTCTTCAAAATAAGATTTATATTTGGAAAAGAGCCAGTAATTTTGGAAACTACTGTACTATTTTGAATCGTAACACCAAGTTGACTAGCCTTTTTAGTTAGGTCATTAACAATTGATTGCCATCCTCCGTTTATATAGATGACTTTCGCACTACGAAGCTGACCAATTGCCACCCCTGCACTGATCAATTCAGAATTACTTGTAAAAGTAGCTACACGTATAAAAGTTAAAATTAAATTCTTTACACGATAACTTGTTATTTTTCTATTTAAATATTCTTCTAAACTAATATGATTGATTTCCTCTAAATCCATTTTACGAATATGTCGGTAAAATCGAATAAATTCCATTTTTTCTTTCCATTTTAAATGATTACCTAAAAATAAATTAAATGCATCGATTATTTTCATTTGATTAGATTGATTTCCAAGAATAAATGCACCACTCAATTTTGGAACACTGCCTGAAACAGTAACACCTACTTCATTTAATATTTCGATACAGTTTGTATATAATGCGTGGGCTCCAAGATTTAAATGTGCATCGCCAATTGAATTAGAGATTCCTCTTCCGCCTAATTTAGATGCCTTATCTATTAGAAGTACTTTTTTACCTGCTTGAGCTAAGTAAATTGATGCAGTTAATCCAGCAATGCCACCACCTAATACAGTAACATCCCACTTCTGATAACCATTTATTTGATTAAATTTCATAATTTGATCTCTCCCTTTCTTTTTCTTCACTAATTAAGACGAATGAAATACAAAAAATGTGACATATAGTAAAGCAGGGACGAGGAAAAAATTTTTTTAAACTTTGGAAGGGCTTATTCACTTCACTCGAATAGTCATAAACAAAATCACATAAAATTACTTTGACAGATAGAGTAATTATTGTTAACATTACTCTATCAGATAGAATAATGTTATAGAAGGTGAATAGGTGGATTATGGTTAGAAGCGACATCATTCGTGGACATCTTGACTCAATTATATTAAAACTCATTTCTGAGAAAGATCGCTATGGATATGAAATTTCTCAAGAAATTGGATTACGGACAGACAATCGGTTTCAAATAAAAGAAGCAACATTATACGCTGTATTCCAGCGCTTAGAAAAAAAGGAATTAGTGGAAGCTTATTTTGGTGATATTACACACGGTGGAAAAAGAAAATATTACAAAATCACTTCATTAGGTAAAGCATATTTAAGTGAATTAGTAAAAGAATGGCAAGAAGTAAAAGAAATTATTAATCTATTCATGGAGGAGAAATAATGAAAAAAATAAGAAATCATATTGAAGAACTATTTAAAGATGTTCCTAAAACTGAACAATCAGAAATCGTTAAACAAGAGATTATTCAAAACTTAGAAGAAAAAGTCATGTTTTTAATGGAAAATGGTAAGGAAGAAGAAGATGCTGTAAACAAAGCGATTGTAGAGTTTGGTGACATTGAGGAATTAAAGAGAGAACTTGGTGTTAAAAAAACAGATAGCAAAAAAGCAAATTTTGCAAAACTAAATTTATCCTATTCAATATGGGGAAGTGGCTTACTAATCGCTTTATTCTTATTTATTAATTTTTACTACACTCCAGAGACTATATGGTTTGTATACCCTACGTTTGGCCTATTATGGTGGCCTCTTTCAATGTATTTCTACTGGCAACGTAAAAAGTGAGGTGAAGAAAAGTGAAAAATTATATCGGTTTTGCAACTGCAGGCTGTATTATGACGATGGTCTTTTTCATGCTAGTTAATTTTATTACAACTCCTAGCTCGATTTGGTTCATTTACCCTTGTTTTCTCATTTTATTTTGGCCAATTAGTTTATATTTCATTGGAAAAAGATCGATGAAGCAATTCTCAGTCTTAAGTAGTATCGTACTTCTTGCTTTCTTGTTAACGGAAAACTTAATTCACATGCCTGATTATCTTTGGTTTTTCTATGCACTCTTTCCTATTATTAGTTGGCCAATTCTTATACATTTAGGTAAAAAAGCTAGAACATTACCGATTGCTCTTCTTGGCAGTTTCATTACAATCGCATACTATGCGTTTATAAATTTTATCGTATCTCCAAATTATCCTTGGGTCATTTATCCAGCGTTTGCAATCATTTGGTGGCCATTATCTATTTATCATGCGAAAAGACAATCGTTTGTATCATTTTCGTTTACAGCTAGCATATTAATCAGTATTTTCTTTATTATTGTAAATATCATCTCATCTCCAGAAACAATTTGGGCTGTCTATCCAATTTTTGCAGTTATTTGGTGGCCTCTAAGTATGTATTTTTATAGTTATAAAAAGAAACAAATTTAGGTAATAATCGTTGGACCTATACTTATGGAGTCCATTTTTATTTCTATAAATAAGAAAAGCGATTCTCATAAAGAATCGCATCATTTTTCTTATTCAGCTTCAGAAACCAATGTAAATCGTTCATTAATATGTTGTGGATTTTCAATCTCATCTAACAATGCAATGGCATAGTCAGCATAACTTACATAGCTATCCCCTTTTTTATTAACAATAAAATTGTCTTTTCCTTTTTGATATGAGCCAGTTCGCTTTCCGTTTGGATCAAAAAATGCAGCCGGACTAATAAACGTCCACTTCACATCAGTTACTTTTTGCAAGTCTTGAAGACCTTTTGCCATATTTGATGCAGTGGCAAAATATTCTTTTGGAAATTGAGGAGTGTCAACTAATTGAGTCGTTTTTTCTTCATCAACATACAAGCTTCCTGCTCCACCAACTACTATTAATCTAGTATCTTTAACACCTTTTAAAGCATTGATTAAAACATTTCCAGCTTCAATATAAAGATGCTCTTGACCCTCAGCTGCTTTAAATGCATTTACAACAACATCAAATTGTTTTAAGTCAGTTGAATTTAAGTCGAATAAATCCTTTTCCATTACGGTTACTTCTTTATTTGTTAATTTAGAAGCATTTCTTACGATCGCTGTTACTTCATGCCCTCTTTCCAATGCTTCCCCTAAAATTAAATTTCCTGCTTTTCCTGTTGCTCCAATAATACCAATTTTCATCGTTTTCTTCCTCCTAAATTGTTTAATAAATTGTTTGATAATTTGATTCCTTTGTTGTAACTTAAATAGTCACAACACACTTAAAAAAATATGATATATAGATGTAACAATAATAGTTACATCTGTGATAAAAAAAATTGAATGATATTATCCAATTTTTTTGCTTAATACTGTTACTAATTCTTCCATAGTGACTTCATCCAGTATTTTTTCCATAGCTTCTTGTGCTCGATTTAAGATCAGTTCCAGCACTGCCTGAATATTTGCGCCGACTGGACAATTCGGATTCGGTTTCTCATGAAATTGAAAAAGTTCTCCTTCTTCTACAACTTCCACCGCTCTATAAACATCTAAAAGAGTAATTTCATTTAAAGGCTTGTGAAGTGTAGCTCCACCGGTTCCTCGACGGACTTGAATTAAGCCAGCATTCTTTAGTTTTCCCATTACTCTTCTAATTACGACCGGATTTGTATTTACACTTCCTGCAATCCATTCAGAAGTACAAAGTGAACTATTCTCAATCGTGACCAAAGATAAAATATGAACAGCAACAGTAAAACGACTACTGATTTTCATTTGATTCAACCTCCGATGTAACTATTATAGTTACAACTTTTATTAATTGTCAATAAGAATTATATTACACAAATTGATAATCGATATAATAAATAAAAAACTACCCGTTCGATTCTATACCTTCTCACAGTTACTTTACATTAATCCGTATAAAGCTATACCACCAAAAATAAGTATGATAATACCTGACAAACGGTTAATTACTGTTAAAGAACGATTATTAATTCGAGTTCTAAATAGTCCCACACCAGTGCTTAATATGACCCACCATAAACTTGAACCACAAAAAACACCTAATACTAAAATGACGGAAGAAACAATATTACTACCTGAACTAGAAATTCCTAATCCTGCAAAGATGGCGATAAATGATAAAATCGTCATTGGGTTTGTTAGCGTTAAAAATAAAACGGATAAAAATGCATTAAACATATTTTTCTTCTGCGTATCAGATTGAGTAAAGCTGGCTTTTGAAATAAGTGTTTTTACACCTAAATAGCATAGAAAAAAGCCCCCGATTAACTGTATCCAAAAATGTTGACCAATTAAAAAATTCGTAATGACAGTTAATCCAAAGCCTGCAATTAACCCATAAATACCATCAGCAGTCGCAGCCCCAAGACCAGAAACTAAACCAACCATCCGCCCATACGCTAGCGTTCTACGGATACACAGTACTCCAATTGGTCCAACAGGTGCAGCAATTGATAGGCCAATTAATAATCCTTTAAAATAAAATTCAAGGTTCATATTACCCTCCCTACCCTATCGAAATTTATGTTTTTGTAATGGAAGTCGAAATGTTTCCTTCGTTGTATCCATTACAATTGTTGTCTTTGTTCTTATTACACCCTTTATTCCTTTTATTTCATGACTAATTACACGATCCAAGTCTTTTGTATTCCTACTTCTTATTTTTAGTAAATAATCATCTTCACCAGCAATATGGTGACATTCCTGTACTTCCTCTAATTGATTAACAAGTTCTAAAAATGGTGCTCTATTTTCAGGTCGCTCAAGTGAGACTGCTACAAATGCTGTTAATTCACTCCCAACTTTTTCTGAATCAATTAAAACACCAAATCCTTTAATCACACCTTGTTCGACTAATCTGTTAACTCGGTCAGCCGTTGCCGGAGCTGACAAGCCAATCTCACTAGCTAAATCAGCCCATTTTATTCTAGAATTATCCATTAAACGATTAATAATTTTCAAATCAAAAGTATCCATCTAAACAAACCTTCTTTTTGTAATTATTTATTCCATTTTACTTATTTTATGAAAGTATTTCAATATTCCCAAATGAAATTACATTCTAAATATGCGCGTATAATAAACATATTTATTTACCTGTACTAATAAGATGAAAAAGGAAGACAATCTTTATCGAAGGGGGCGTCAATTTATGAAAAGGGACCCATTTGAATATCGAAGAAGATTAAGGGAGAAAGAAAGAGAAAGGGAGTTTAATGAAGAAAATGAAAGAGAGCCTACAACAGAGAAAGAAGTAGAACACAAAGAAGAAAAACCACAAACACATGTACATGAATTTGTTGCAAGTACTAAACTGGCAGAAGAAGGTGACGACCGACATAATCATCGTTTTGCTGGCGTTACAAGTGAAGTCATTCCCGTAGGAAGACATAGTCATATCCATCGAATTGTAGTAAATACAGATTTTCTCGATCATCATCACGAAGTTATTATTGAAACAGGTCCCCCTATTCCGGTAGGAAACGGAAAGCATGTTCACTTTGTCAAAGGAATGACAACAATTAACGATGATCATGAGCATAATCTTGAATTTGCAACTCTGATCGATAGACCACTAGTATAAAGGTATCGAGGATTCTTATGTATATTTCATACAATATAATATACATAATTTTCTAAAGCTCTTTTCAGCTTTAAACATCTTATCAAAAAATTTCACCGATAGATCAACGATTCATAAAAGCGTAATTAAAAAACGATGAAGGGCCTTCCTTGGAAAGTCCTTCATCGTTTTATAACGTAGTCCTAAGTTTTTCTCAATCCTTCAGTATTCATTAACACAATCCTCCATCCATCCGGGTCTTCAAATGTAATACTTTTCCCGAGCCAATACGGATTCTCAGGTTCCACATCAATATATCCCAAATTATTTAATCGGTTTTTGACAAGATCGATTTCAGCTTTATGTGGAAGATAAAATACTAAAAGATTATCCTTTGTTGGAGCAGGACATGGGCTTCCATCAATATGTTGAGTAAATTCTAAATGGTACTCAACATCTGGTAGTCCAAACATGACCCCATCATATCCATCATGATTTTGAAATCCGCCCACACGTTTTAGTCCTAACCCCTCTCCGTAGAACTTACTAATTTCTGCTAATTGGTTAGTAGGTCTTGCAATTCTAAACTGAACCCAGTTTTTCATTGTTATCACCCTATCCTTTAATAATTTGAAGCTGCCCATTCATCATTTAGCATTTTTGATAGTTGTGTATAGCGCTTCAATTCTTGAAATAAGCTATCGACTGAATAAGATGTATTTTCTTCTAACGCAGTACCTTCGGATAGAAAGTCTGATGGATCAATGACAACTTGTTTCGATAAAACATTTGCATATAATGCTCTTAAAACAATTCGCATATTGTTAAGTGCATTAATTCCACCCTTTCCTCCACCAGATACTGCCAAGATTGCGACAGGCTTATCTTTAAAATGCTTACTACCTAAAAAGTCAAAGGCATTTTTTAATGCTCCGCTCATTCCACCATGATATTCTGGAGTTGCAATGATCATAGCATCAGCATTTTCTAGTTGTGATCTTAGTTTTTGAATGTTTGCTATTTCATTTTGCTCCTCTTGGCCGTTATAGATTGGTAATACAAGTTCACTCAAATCAATTGTTTTTACATTGTATTTTTTCGAGATGATTGTCGTTAATTTACCCGTACGGCCATCTTTTCTTGGGCTACCATTAATCATTAAAATATTCATATTTTCCACTCCTTTAATTTGTACTTTTAGTATAGTCAATTAATAAAGACCAAACTTCAGTCGTTTGATAGAACTTTTCTACACGTTTAGGAGTACATAAAAATAAAAAAATCTACAACCAAAGTTGTAGATTTTCAGAGTGTTAAAAATGAGCTTGTCAACTACGACAATTTTTTGGTTTATTCCACTAAAACCTGTCATGAGCAAGGAACTTTCTAATTTTCGCTGGTTTACTTCCTCATGAACCTGTTATAGGGAAGTACCTTTCTAATTTTCGCTAGTTTACTTCCTCAGTATGTAGAAAAAGTATTTAAAAACTGGATTTTCAGACTGATTTGATTTCTTGGTAACTTCGATCTTGATTCATTTTTTGATAGACTTTAATATTTTGATAAACTAACTCAAGTAATTTAGCAGTTATATCCTTTCTTTTTGCAAGTTCTAGTAAATACCCTTGCAAGTGGTCACCCTCTACTAAGGAACCTTTTTCCATATCCCTTTGCAAAGAGGACTTCATATCATATCCAAGTGCATCGATTGATTTCATATGCTCGTCTACAATATTTTCAGAAATTGGTGCACCATGTGACCTCATAATATTAGCGCATTCCTCAAATAATTCACGGATTGTAGCTCTTCCACCTTCACTTTCTCTAATCGGACCAATTGGAGCACGCATAAGAGACGTTACGCCAGACATTACAGTAATAAATAAATATTTATGCCACATATCACGTTCAATTTGCTTACTATAGACAAAGTCAGCTTTTGATCCACTAAATACATCAGCAATTCTTTTAATACGGTCAGTTTCTTTGCTCAAGAATTCACCAAAAACAAGTCTAGCTGCTTTACTCGTTTGAGCAACTTCCCCAGCTTCATTCAAAGTTGTTTCAATAAAACATAAACCGCCTATAACCTTGTCTTCACCAAATGTCTGCTTTAAAGGATTTAGATGAGCAATACCATTCAAAAGAGGTATAATAACAGTTTGATCACCTACGAACGGTGATACATCCAAAATAGCGTTGCTTAAATGATATGACTTAGTCGAGAAAAGTACGATGTCAAAAATCTCGGCTGGACTCTTTGCTGTAATTAGTTTCGGTTGAAATGAAAAATCACCATTCACACTCCGAATGACTAAACCATTTTCCTCTAGCTGTTTTTTTCGATTAGCTCGTACTAAAAAGGTAACATCTTCTCCCTTTTCTACTAAACGTCCTCCAAAATAGCCGCCGATTCCTCCAGCTCCTACTACTAGAATTCGCATAACATTCTTCCTTTCTACTAAAAATTTAAAATCTTTAACTCGCTACGATTTATTTTAAAATCCCATTTCGTACCGCGTATAGCGCTAGTTGAGTTCGGTCTTGAAGCTGGGTTTTGGATAATATATTTGAAACATGGGTTTTTACAGTTTTTTCTGTAATGAATAAAGATGCTGCTATTTCTTTATTACTCTTTCCCCTCGTAATTTCCTTCAATACATCCATTTCTCTTTTCGTTAATTTATCTTTAAATGACTCATCATTCTTCGTTTCGGTCTTTCCAGTTAAAGCTGAAACTAATTGTGTCGTAACCTTCGAATGAAACTGCTTTTCCCCATCGTGTATCTTCCGGATTGCGGAAACGAGCTCATCTGGGTCACTATCCTTTAAATAATATCCGGCTGCACCCGCTTCAATAGCAGGCAAAATATGATCTTGATCATAAAAACTAGTTAATATCATTACTTTAACAGCTAATCCCTCTAGTTTTATTCTTTTCGTTGCCTCAATCCCATCTAGAACCGGCATTGCTAAATCCATGATGACAATATCAGGTCTTAACTCTTTTACTAATCTTAATGCCTCTTCTCCGTTTGATGCTTCTCCAATAACCTCGATATCATCTTGTGTATTTAAGAAGAAAATAAGTCCCCTCCTAACTACATGATGATCATCAGCAATTAATATTTTAATAGACATATAACTCTCCTTCTTAAAAAGGGATACTCGTCGTAATTTTTGTTCCTTTATTTAAATCACTTTCAACTAAAAATGATCCTTTTATTGATTCCACTCTTTCCTTCATACTTTTCAAACCTAATGTAGGAATTTGTACATCCTTTGGGCATATAAAACCTACACCCAGATCAGAAATCGTCATTTTTGCTTTCTTTGTACTAATTGATAACTGTAAATAGACCGTATTTTGCCCTGAATGTTTTCTACAATTATTAAACGCTTCCTGGCCAACACGCCATAATGTTTCTTCTATTTTAGATGGTAATATCGTTGTTCCTTTTACATTGCTAATTACTTTTAATCCTAGCATTTCTCCATAGTCAATTAATGCACTAACGATTCCTTTTTCAATACCTTGTGGTCTAAGCTGCCATATTAAGGCTTTCATTTCTGCTTGTGCTTCTTGGGCAATTTGTTGAATATGATTAAATGTTTCCTTTAACCTCGGGCTGTCGGATACATTTGCACCTGCTTTAGCATTTACATTAATCGAAAACAATAATTGACTAACAGAATCGTGTAGGTCCTTTGCAAGTCGATTTCTTTCTTGAATCAACTCAAACTCTTTTACCTTTTCAGTTAATTGAATTCGTTTAATTGCCGTTCCGATTTGCAACGCAACTGCACCTAGTAAATTCAATTCTTCTTGATCAAATTTTAATTTATTAGAAGCAGCAACATTTAATAAACCAAAAGATTCTTCACCTGCTTGCAGTGGTACGGTCGCATGATGAGTGACACCATTTGTTTCTCCCCAATTATGAATCATTGAGTCTTCTAACCTTTTACATTCCATGATGTTCGATGCTTTATTAAGCCTACCTGTATTATATTTATTAACACACCAACAATCTCCATTGCACATTGGCTTAACTTCTTTGTTCATAAGAGCCGGTGGCAATTCATATGAAGCGACTAATTCAAAATCCCCATTTTTATCAATTAAAAAAATCCATCCTGTATCTAGACCCGTAACTTGAACTAATTTGGCTAGGGCACAATTGAGGGTACTGTGTAGATCAGTACCCTCGTTCAATATTTCAGCAATTTCTTTTAATACTTGTAGCTCTAAAAGGAAAGATTCTTTTTTCATTTATGTTAATTCCTTCATTCGGCGATCAAGCTGTTCAAGCACCATCGGCCACGCTTGCTCATGTTGGTCTCTCGATAATTCATCTGGAAACCCTGCATGTGTTAATCTAATAACTGCTGCTCCACTTTCATTCGTTGAAAACTCAACAGTGACGACTGTCTCCGTTTTTGTTCCAGCAGTGAACCAAGTAATCTCAACAAGTTGATTATGCTCAAGTTTTAAAAAGCGGCCATAATGAGGATGGCGTTTATCTTCAAAATGCGTCTCAAAGAAAAATACAGAATTAACCTCTGCCTTCATAATTACCGAATCTGGTGCAGCAAACCAATCACCAAACCGTTTAGTCCAAGCTTCATACAACACATCTATCGAATTTTCCATTACTCGTTCCACTGTAAGACTATGTGGTCTACTCGATAAATCTGGATAACTAATAATATTCAATACTAATCCCTCCAAAAAATATATAGCTATTCGTTTTCATTAATAATAGCTAGCATTTGATGATCTTCCCACTTCCCGTTAATCCGTACATTTTTCTTGGCAATTCCCTCTTTATGGAAACCTGCCTTTTCTAATACTCTTATTGAACCGATGTTATGTGGCATTACACCTGCTTCAATACGATGTAATTTTAATTCGTTAAAAGCATAATCCACAACTAACTTTACAGCTTCAGTTGTATATCCTTTACCATTTTGTTGTTCATCTAAAGAATAACCGACAAAACAACTTTGTAAATCTCCTCTTAAAACTTCTGATAGCATCATAAAACCTATAAAAGCATTTGTTTCCTTTAAAAAGATACCAAAGCCATAATACAGATCATTGTCACTTTTCTCTTTATATGACCTAATGCGATCCTGCTGAGCTTTCAAAGTATAGAAACTCTCGTCTTTTATATATGTAAAAGGTTTAAAAAACTCTCTATTTCGAACTTCGTATGATAAAAAATCCTCTGCATCTGCCACATCTAAATGTCTTAAATATATATGATTACCAACTAATTTCATTTTTTTCCTACACTCCCTAATTCCCCTACTTTCCCTGACCCATCAAACGCCTGTTGCCCAAATTATTCTCGGATCGATCTTACGGACAAGTCGATAAGCGATTGGTTTAAAACCATTTTTTGGCCAGAATCTCGAGGACTCTAAATTCGTTATTCTCCAATCTGTTTCGCAAAGTTTATAACCTTCTTTATCAGCAGAAGTAAGCCCATGCTGCAATAATGCCGTACTAATTCCCATTTTGCGAGAAGACTCGACCGTTGCTCCTACTACTAAACTAATGCAAGATTCAGGTGTTAATAAATTCTCATCGGATGTTGCAGCTGATTCAAATACTTGAAAACCTACAATTTCATTTTGATAAAGAGCTAACCATAACGTCGCGGCTTCATCATTAATAATTTCTGCGTAACCTTCCTGATAATCTTCTCTTTCTTCAATGAAACCTGGGGCAAAAACTGGTGACTTCGCTTGGTGTTCCATGATCACAGTTGCCAATTCACGTATTCTTCTTTCATCTTCACTAGTAGCCTTTCGAATCTGTATATCTTTAAATATTCGATCCGAAGAAACTGACAAATCACGTATTCCATGAACCTGCTCATAGGCAAATCCTAAATGAAGCCAAGCATCTAAAGTTGATTTATTCCCACTTGGTACCATTACATAATGATAAAACGAACCAAGCTCTACCATTTTCTTGGCAAACTCTGTATATAATTCACGATATAATTCGGCATCTCTACTATCTACTATAGCCATCCCTGCATACTTAATCCAAGTATGACGTTCTCGATTTTTATCTGTCTGAATTGACCCAATTATATACCCAACTAAACCAGAATCATCCACCGCTGCAATACCAAAACTATTCTTTTCATTAAAAAGTGCCTCAATAGCTTTTTTAGTATATGTAGCCTCTTCAAATTTTGATGGCAATTCAGGGTTTATACGACGGTCATACTTATGACGGATAGCCAAAAGACTAGCCGCTTCATCTAAGTGTTTATTTCCGAATGTGACAAATTTCATCGTACACCTCCCGACCATTAAATAAAAATTACTTATTTAATTAGTTTCAATAAAAAGAGCTTTACTTCCTGCTTATAGAAGATATTGATGTTTCTAGTAATACTTTCAACAATCCCTTAAAAATAATAGCCACCGTCAATTAACAGTGGCTAGTAAATAATGCTTAATGAAATTCTAAAAACTCGACTCGATTCCCAAACGGATCATTCACAAAAAAACGCGTTCGACCCTCTATTGGTGGTTCCTCTTTGATTTCAAAATCGAGTTGAAGAAGTTGCTCTCTTAATACCTCTATGTTTGTAACAATTAAGCCTGGATGAGCTTTTTTAGGTGCTATAAAATCTTCTTGAATACTAATATGAATTTCTTGATTGCCGCAAATAAACCAACATCCGCCTCTGCCTTTTAAATTATCAGGCTTTGGCAATTCTTTCATACCTAAAATTTCATGATAAAATTTTCTAGCCTCGTCCTCTCCACCCTTTGGACAAACTAATTGAATATGATCAATTCCTTTTATTTCAAATCCCATTTCTAACACCACTCTCATTATGAAAAGTTTATACCTTTAGATTACCAGAACGAATAAATAAGAAAAGCATTACATTATAGAAGTAACGCTTTTCCTAATATTCTTACATATTAAACTAACTTTAAGCCATTTGTAATAAGATTCTTTAAAGAATCCTCTTTTCTTAATGCTTCCAATTCAGCCTTTAACGGCTCAACAAGTTGCTCTAATTTTGGATTAACTGTTGCAATTTCAAGTAATTCTAATCGTAATAACCAATCGCTTTGGTGTTCACGATTAAGCTCTTCATGTACAGCAATCAATTTAGAAATACAGTCATCACAGAATGTATTTTTTTCTCTAATTACTCTAACTTCTTTATATAATTTTTCTAATTCAGTTAATGGGGCTGGTGTTTCCATTACGAACTCTACTTCTTTAATTGAATCACTAAAGTAAGAAGTCGGGTCAGCTGCACCAGGGTATGCTGATACAACTCGAGAACCAACTGCCATATCAAAAGTTCCCCATTCTTTTTTGAATAACTCTTTTCCTTCGTAAGTAACAGTGCAGTCTTCAAATGAGATTAATGCTACTTTGTCTCCATTTTTAATGATATTCACAACTCTCCCGGAAGCGCTTACATTGCTTGAGAATTCTAAATCAACAAAGTTTCCTACGACAATACCTAAATTTTTAAGTGCAACATCATCACATTCTTCTAATTCAATATTTCCTTTTAGAAGTCCAATTGGTGTACCAAATCCTTTAGCATGATAGTCTTTTCCGTGACCTTCTAATTGCTTATTGTTTATTGAAAGTGCTGTTTCACCAGTTGTGTTTACGTAAATTGCTTCACCGTTTTCGTCTTTTAAAATTGCATGAACAACACCCGTTACACTTAATCCAGAATTTAATTCAAATGTAGCAACGCTTTTCGATTTAAGTGCTTTATCTAAGCTTTCTGTACCGCCTACACGGAATGCCATCGTGCTTGCTAATTCTTCTGCACCTTGCATTAACTCTTCGAAATCTTTGCATACGAATAATTGCGCTTGCATTTCAGTAATATTTTTCGGATGTAATGTAGCAGCTTCAATAGAAAAAGGTAGTCTTTCAACTGCATCTGTAAAGCAATGTGTACTTTCACCTACTGATGATAATAATCCAGCACCGTAAATTTTTGGATTATCTAATTCACCAATTAGGCCATACTCAACTGTTCTCCAGAATACACGTGAAATTTTTTCAGCTTCAGAAATGCCAACTATTGCTTTTTGTCTTTCTTCAACTAATTTTTGTGCAGCAGCTTTTTCTTCTGGTGTTGATTTTGGATCTTCCATTACAATCGTTAAATTTCTAACTGCTTCAAATAATTCTTGTTTTTCTTTTGTAGCAAATGCCTTTGCACCAATTGAACCAATCTTTTGTACGTATTCCCTAAATACAGGGTCAAAAAGAATAGGCGCGTGTCCTGCAGCCTCATGAATAATATCTGGAGCAGGTGTATATTCTATATTCGTAATTTGTCTAATTTCAGTTGCGATTGGCAAAATACCATTTGCTAAAAGTTCAAAAAATGCAGCACCTGGAATTAATCCATTAACGATTCCTGCGCCCCAACCAATTTTTGAAAGGCACTCGTTCATTTCAGCTACATTTGGAATTTTTTCCGTTTCAATTCCTGACATCTTTAGTCCATCGACAAATGCAGAATGTGCTCTATCTTTTAATGCATGATGATTTTGTCTCATTACATAGCGCCATACAGCATGATCAATTGGCGTGTAAAGATCATAATTTTGCTCAGATAAGTATTGCTTCAAATGAGGTGGTATTACTTTTGTTTCAAAAGCTGCTTCTTTCATGTCATCAATTCCCCTTTTTAAAAATTATTTCACTTAAAAATCTATTACTCTACTTTCTTAAAAATACCCGTTCTATCTATATCTTGCTAAAAGCTTTTTTTGAGCATTTTTAAGCAAGTTTCCATCATTAAACCATTTCTACTTTTCTCCAATTTACTCCTTCTTTCTACAAAATCTTTTTTTATTCGGTATATAGTCGTAATCAACCAAACACATCACTCCTTTCAAATCCAAAATGTGGAAGGCGTTTGCTAAAACCCGACAAGCATAAGACAATTTATTGATCTTTAGCTGACCTCGAAGGGCTAACGCCTCGAACTAGACACCATAAAATACAGGGTTTTCTCTGATTTCATTTTTTCACCACTCTTGTAGCTTATTCCGTACCATCAACACATGCATCCACGATTTTTTACATAAAAAAAATCCCTACTGTTTATACAGTAGGGACGAACGTTAAACTCGTGGTACCACCCTAGTTATTAATAAATTTTACTAAAACTTACCAATATCTTCATTTCATAACGGCTCTTCACCGTCTTCCCCTCACTATTCGTTTCGAAGAAGATGCTCATGGATTGTAATTCATAAAGTTTTATGTACTGATTTGCACCAACCATCAGCTCTCTGTTACAGGGAAAACTTTACTACTTTTGCTCCAATCATTGCTTATCTTATTTAATTATTATTTTTAAAATAAAAAAGTCCCTACTGTTTGCACAGTAGGGACGAAATAGTCTATTCGCGGTACCACCCTAAATTATTAGTATGAAAAATAATACTAATATCTTCATTTCATAACGGCTCTTCACCGTCTTCCCCTCACCATTCGTTTCGAGGAAGATGCTCTAGGATCGTAATTCATGTGTTCTATGTACTGGTTTGCAGCAACCACCAGCTCTCTGATACAGGGAAAACTCCACTACTAAAATTCCTATCATTGCTTTTCGCGATTCAATTAATACATACTTTATTCCTATTTTTTGTAAATGTCAACACTTTTTAACTATTGTTTTTTTTACATTTTTTATTATTTTAATAAAATAATAATCATTGTTTTTAAATAATTTCGATTGAAAAAACCCCCTTACCTTAAAAACTAATTTAGGAATTAATTATCTTAATTTATAGATAAGCAATCTATTTAATCACTCTCTCTTAACCTTCCAAACAATGATTTAACAATTAATATTTAGAGTTAATGGTTCCTCTACTAGAGCTTAAACCCGTTAAAAATTATATTAATAAAATTTATTATAAACATTCTTAAAAACTTTTCTAATAAATATTTCTTTTCTCATTTTGATATTCCTTACGAGATTCTTTTTAATTTTAAATAATCTTATGTAATTTTACGTTTTTCTTTTGCCATATTTTCACTTCACATCTTCATCATTAAATTATTTAGAATTTGTACATATTGACAATCTTCTTATATAAAATATAATTAATTTATAATATGTTAACTTACAAACAAAATAAGTTAACATAAAGAGAGGGAGATATTGTAATGCAACAAGAAAGATTAAAAATGCTTATTAATTCAGCTTTATTTGCAGCAATTATTGGTATTCTATCTCAAGTATCTATTCCTTTGCCTTTTTCTCCTGTACCCATCACAGGTCAAACATTAGCAATTGGCTTAGCGGCTACGATTTTAGGTAAAAAGTACGGAACAATCTCGTTACTTCTTTATTTAGCACTTGGCGCAGTCGGAATTCCGGTGTTTGCAGGTGGTGCTGCGGGGTTTGGTGTACTGGTCGGTACGACTGGTGGTTATTTAATTGGTTTTATTCCAACAGTTTTCATCATCGCTTACTTTATTGAAAATACTAAGTTCACGGTCTTAAATGCAATGATTGCAAATACAATCGGAATGTTTGTTACATTAATTTTTGGTACTGTGTGGTTAAAAATTGCAGCTACTTTAAGCTGGCACGATGCAATGACTTTCGGATTTTATCCTTTCATTATACTTGGATTCGTTAAAGCATATGTAGCATCTGCATTAGGTGTAGTGATTGGAAGACGTTTAGCAAAGGCTAATTTATTAAAACGTGATGAAATTTCAGCGTAATACAAAAAGAGCTCATTTTTAGATATGGGCTCTTTTTTTGTTAAAGGATTATTTTATTGAACTTCAACAGCTTTAACGACTGATCGATCTCCTTTATGTTGGATGGTCACAATATACTTAGTTCCACCTTGATTGTATTTGTCCATTTGGCCCTCAGGAATGTAAAAACGACTTAGATTATGGTTGATTCGTATTTCTTCTTTTTCTGCTTCATCATAATATGTGTATTGAATTGTTGCTTTAATGTATTTTGAATGATTTGGGCGATGGTTTGTTACATAATCTAACTGGTAAAGATCATTTTGACCCTTTTTAAAAATAATATAAACCTTTTCCCCTTCTTTTGGTTTAGCTTTACCTTTCCAATCCTTCATCGTTATTGAATCAAAATCATAGGACAAAGCTGCATAATGACCTAATAAAGGTTCAACTGGATCCATACTTTGTGACTTTATTTTAAACGTATCGGCTGATTGCTTAAAGTACATAATGTTTCCAAGTAAAGCTAGTAATAATATAAATTGAATGATTGAAAGCAAAAGTAATTTCTTCTTATTTTGCATGTTCATCACCTCTTGCTTTTTTCGATTGGGTATAGACAAAATATAAAACGACTGCAAGGATAATAAACACGATTGATTTACTTATAAATGAAATAGCAAATCCTGTATAAATTCCGATTACGAGTGAGGCAAATGTGATGAAACCAATAATAATACTTCCTTTTTCCTGGCCCGATACGCCTTTAAATAAACGGATACATGAATAAGCAAATAGTATTAAGATGCCTACGATCATATTGGCTAATTGATCTTGTACCCCTAATATAGGTAGTACGAATATAAATAAGAAGATCCAAAGATAATTATGAAATGATTTATTGTCCTTCCATTTCTTGTACACAGTATAGATTGCTAGTAAAAGCATTAATAAAATAATCGTATCGAACAGTGGGACCGCAACTGGTTTTAAAAATCCATGTGTAAATTCCTTTTGTAACTCGTGAACTGCCTCATATGATTCCCCAAATAATGAAGTGAAAAATGTGAATAACCATATAAATACAGTAAATACAGGTAAAAGAACATAATTAATAACCCCACGTTCATGTAAATACCAAAGAATAAACACTACTAGAATAATTGGCATCATATATTGGCGATCTGAAATTGTCTGGAAAAACATAACGATTATATAACCTAGAAATGTATAATTAAAGCTAGCATTCCAACGACTCTTCATTATTTTTAAGAAGTAAATTGAACAAAGTAGTAATGGAATTTGGAGAAGATATACATGTGCAGTTTCTATTCCTGCACTATAGCTCAAACTAAAAAATCCGATTCCTAGGAAAAGATAATAGAACATATTATGCTTTAACACATAGTAGTAGAGGAACGAAAGCATTGTCCAAGTGATCAAAAATACCGGACTGTCACTAGCAAATTGATACATTTGCACAATTAACACAAATGCACATGCGTACCCAATTACATTTATAAAGTTTAAACAATGCCCAAACAATTCTTTACCCTTTTGATAACTTATAAATGCAACTGTGTGGAAAACTAATAGTGTTACAAAAATAATGACTAATCTCATGGTTTGGCTAAATTCATTCCAGTTACTGCCCACAAGCGCTAATATTGAAAATGCAACAAGTAAAGCAATTAAAAATGGTACAATCTCTCCTAAAAATGATTGCTTCTCAGCTTTAGCCCGATGCCTTTCATACTCAAGTATACGATTTAATGAAGCTTCATCTAGTAAGTCTTGTTTGTGCCATTCTTTTAGCTTCTGTTCTAATTTACTCATCTAATCCCCCCTTTTAGTAGCAGTTTATAAAAACTACTCCTATTACTATTATAATTTCTTAATAAAACATAAATTACCTCTAAATCTAAAATATTATGGAAATATGTTTAATCAAACGTTTGTTTAAATCATAAGATTTCCCACTAAGGTCAGATTAAATAAAAAAGTGTAGAGAAATAGTTTCTCTACACTCTGACAGCCCCTACAATAGGACCATTTCATTATCATTTAAACAGGATAAACACCATGCTTTTTCGTAGCAGGAGTTTCATAAGATTCTGAGTAATAAGCAAAACGCTTAATTAGCTCTGTACGTAGCTCTTCTGGTTGAATGACTACATCTACTACTAGCTCAGATGCTAAGCGGTAAATATCGATATCTTCAGCATACTCTTTACGTTTTTCTTGGATAAAGGCCGCTTGTTCTTCTTTTGGTAAGCTTGCAATTTTCTTTGCATATACTGCGTTAACTGCTGCTTCAGGACCCATTACCGCGATCTGTGCAGATGGGAATGCAATTACACAGTCTGTTTCAAATGCAGGGCCTGCCATTGCGTATAGTCCAGCACCGTATGCTTTACGAACGATTACAGAGATTTTAGGAACAGATGCATTACTCATGCTATATAGCATTTTCGCACCGTGGCGGATAATTCCTGCACGCTCTACTTTTGTACCAATCATGAAACCAGGTACATCCATTAAGAATAATAAAGGAATATGGTAAGCATCACATAAATTAATAAATTTAGCTGCTTTATCCGCTGAATCGTGGAATAATACGCCACCTTTAACTCTCGGTTGGTTAGCGATAATTCCTACACTACGTCCATCTAATCTAGCAAAACCAGTCACTAGTTCAGGTGCAAATAGCTTTTTAATTTCAAAGAATGAATCTTCATCAACTACTCGATCAATGAATTCATAAATAGAAAATGGAACGTTTTGATTGCTTGGAATAATCTCTGCTAAAGACTTCTCCTTTTGAACAGGATTTTTAGCCTCAACAACAGGAGCTCCTTGCTTGAAATTAGTTGGTAAGTAAGATAAATAATCTTTTAACTTAGCAATTGCTTCTTCTTCTGTCTCACATAATACATCTCCGCAGCCTGAAACTGAACAGTGCATTCTAGCTCCACCCATTTCTTCGAGTGTAACTTTTTCACCAATTACCATTTCAGCCATACGAGGTGAACCTAAGTACATTGAAGAATTACCTTCAACCATGAATACAGAATCACAGAATGCAGGAATATAAGCTCCACCTGCAGCAGAAGGACCAAATAATAAGCAGATTTGAGGTACTTGACCTGATAGTTTAATTTGGTTATGGAATATACGTCCAGCACCACGTCTACCTGGGAACATAAATACTTGATCCGTAATACGTGCTCCTGCAGAGTCTACTAAATAAATTAAAGGTACAAGCATTTTTAAACATGTTTCTTGAATACGGATGATCTTTTCTACTGTTTTTTCGCCCCATGAACCTGCTTTTACAGTTGAATCATTTGCCATCACACATACAGTACGGCCATCAATTTTACCGATTCCTGTTACGATGCCATCTGCTGGAAATTCGTCATTCATACAGTTCGCAAAGAAACCATCTTCCACGAAACTGTCTTTATCTAAAAGTTGATTAATTCTTTCCCTTGCAAAGAGCTTACCAATTTTGGCATTGCTCTCATGATATTTTTCTTTCCCACCAGAAAGTATTTGTTCTTTTCGAGCTTGATATGTTGCTTCGTTTGACATGCAATTACTCTCCTTTATATTGCGGCTTACGCTTTTCTTGAAATGCTACTAAACCTTCCATACGGTCATTTGTGTGCAGTAAAGTTTCATATTCATAAGTTTCTAATCTTAGTCCTAAATCTAAAGGAAGATCGAAACCGCGTTGAATTGCCTTTTTTGCTGCACGGATTGCAAGAGGACCTTTGCTTGCGATCGTTTCGCATAGTTCAAGCGCCTTATTTTGTAATTCATCTATTTCAACAACATGTTCTAGAATCCCATAGCCTTCAGCCTCATGTGCATTTAAACGTTTGCCGGTAAAGATTAGTTCTTTCGCTCTTCCAAGTCCAATTAAGCGTGGTAGTCTTTGTGTACCACCAGCACCTGGAATAATCGCTAGAGATGTTTCTGGTAAACCGACGATTGCTTCTTTATGAGCAATTCTTAAATCACATGCTAAAGCAAGTTCAAGTCCCCCACCTAGGGCAACTCCATTGATTGCTGCTATTGTTGGCATAGGTAATCTTTCAACTTTTTCAAAAAGTGTCCCGATTTTTTCAACAGTTTCTCGAGCCTCACTCTCAGTCATGCCTCTTCTTTCTTTTAAATCAGCACCACTACAGAAATAAGAAGATCCACTACCAGTAAATATGACAGCACGTACAGATGATTTCTTTAACTCATCCATTTGGCCATGTAGAGCATCTAGTAACTCACGTGATAATGAATTAGCTGCATTTGTACGATTTAATGTAAGAATTCTAATATGACCGATATCACTTACTAATAAACTTGATTCCATTTAAATACTCTCCTTTGAACCATTCCATACGGAAAATAGCTTACTAACTGGTGTTAAGTTCATTTGTTCAGAGATATAAGATGTAGCTTGATGCAGTTTCTTTTCATCCACATTCGTTGTAATCCCTAAATTATGGAGTAATGAAACAACATCTTCAGTAGCTACATTACCACTTGCTCCTGGTGCATATGGACAACCACCTAATCCACCATTTGATGAATCAAATTTTTCAATTCCAAATAGTAAAGAAGTATATAGGTTTGCAATAGCACGACCATATGTATCATGGAAGTGCATTGCAATTCGATTAACTGGCACTTCTTTAACTAGATTTTCTAAAAATTGATTTACTTGAAGCGGATTAGCAATTCCGATTGTGTCTCCTAAGGAAATTTCATCTACTCCACAATCAAGTAATTGGTTTGCAAGTTTGATCACCTTCATTTGGTCTACAGGCCCCTCATATGGGCAACCAAATACAGTTGAAATATATGCTCTAGTAGTCTTTTTATTATCTTTACATTCTGAAATCATTGAGCGAATATCGTTCATTGAATGCTCGATACTCGCGTTCTTGTTTTTTAAATTATGTGTTTCGCTAGCAGATACAAAAAAATTAATTTCATCTGCATCTACTTCTAATGCACTCATTAATCCTCTTTTATTAGGCACAAGAGCTGCATAAGTAACCCCATCTTTTTTCTTAAGCTTTGTAAATAGATCTACTGAGTCACTTAATTGAGGAATCCAGTCTGGTCTCACAAACGAAGAAACTTCAATATAAGTCAAACCACTCTTTACTAATAAATCGATCCACTCAAGCTTCTTGTCAGTTGAAACAAACTGTTTTTCATTTTGCAAGCCATCACGTGGACCTACTTCTCTTATAAAAGCCGATTGAGGTAGCTTCATCACAATAACTCCTAACCTAGTTTTTCAACTTGAATTAAAGTGTCGCCCTCGTTTATAAAATCGCCTTCGTTAACGAACACATTTACGACTTTACATTTATAAGGAGCAGCATGAGGAATTTCCATTTTCATAGATTCTAAGATTACATAATCTTGATCACTACTAAGTTCATCCCCCACAGATACAAGACATTTCCATACGCTTCCAGCCATCATTGCAGTTAAGTTTTCCATATCTAATTACCTCATTTCACTTTTTGATATTCATTAATAAAGCTCGTTGTATAATCGCCTTCTTGGAATGCATTCGTTGATAGAATATCAATCAAAAACGGCACATTTGTTTTAATACCTTCAATTTCTATTTTTTTAAGATAATTGTGCAGTTGAATTACTGCTTCTTTTCTTGTATTAGCCGTAACAATCACTTTCGCTAATAGTGGATCATAAAACGGTGATACAACCCATCCATCATAAAGATGCGTATCAATACGTACACCAATTTCCTCCGGGAAGTTACAGTGTTGAACTGTTCCTGGCGATGGGAAGAAAGTTTTAGGATCCTCAGCATATACCCTTACTTCAATCGAATGACCATTCATTTCTACATGAGTTGGACGAATTGGTAGTGTTTCACCGAATGTGATACGGAACTGCCATTCAACAAGATCAATTCCTGTAATTCCTTCTGTTACACCGTGCTCAACTTGTAATCTAGTATTCATTTCTAAGAAATAAATATTTTCTTTTTCATCAACTAAAAATTCAATTGTTCCTACGTTTACATATTTTATCTGATTAGCAATCGTAAGAGCATATTCTTCAAGTTTCTTTCTACCTTGTGGAGAAAGGAATGGTGATGGTGCTTCCTCAACAACTTTTTGGTTTCTTCTTTGAATTGAGCAATCTCTTTCAAATAGGAAAACAGCATTGCCATGGGAATCCGCAGCGATTTGCGCTTCAATATGTCTCGGTTTAATAATCGCTTTTTCGATGAATACATCATCATTTGCAAAAAATTGAAGAGCTCTCGTTTGCGTTGTTAAAAATTCTTTATCTAGCTGTGCTTCGTTTTCGATTAACTTCATACCAATACCGCCGCCACCACTAGAAGCTTTTAACATAACAGGATAGCCTATTTGTTCTGCGATTTCTCTTGCTTCTTCAACTGATTGAATTGGGTGAGAATTCCCTTTAATTAATGGAATGTTTAATTGTTCCATTATTTGTCTAGCCCTAATTTTTTCACCCATCATTTCTAAATGCTCTGGCTTAGGACCTACAAATAAAATGCCCGCTTCTTTACATTTTCTAGCAAAATCACTATTTTCAGATAAGAAGCCATACCCTGGATGAATTGCTGTTACATTATTTTCTTTTGCAATTTTTATAATTAAATCTGCGTTTAAATACGTATCTTTTGTATGATTCCCTTTTAAAGAAAAAGCTTCATCACTTAACTTAACATGCAAACTTTCTTTATCAGCATCTGAATAAACTGCTACAGTTTGATAACGAAGCTTTTTACATGTTTCAATAATTCTACATGCGATTTCCCCGCGGTTTGCAATAAGTATTTTGATCATATTCTCTCTCCTTATCGGCATCCTAATTGACGTGCAATTACTATTCGTTGAATTTCTGATGTACCTTCACCAATTTCAAGTAACTTAGCATCACGCACTAAACGCTCAATGCCATACTCTTTCATGTAACCATATCCACCATGAATTTGTAATGATTCATTCGCAATTTTGGAAGCGATTTCAGATGCGTATAACTTAGCGAATGCCGCTTCTTTCGTAAACGGTTTTCCATTGTCTTTTAACCACGCAGCTTTGTGCACCATATTTCTTGCTAACTCAATTCCCATAGCCATATCAGCTAATTTAAATTGAATAGCTTGGAAACTAGATAAAGGTTGTTTAAATTGTTTACGTTCTTTTGCATATGCTAACGCTTTGTCAAAAGCCTTTTGTGCAATCCCTACAGCAAGTGCTGCAATTGAAATTCTACCACCATCTAATGTATATAAGAATTGGCCAAAACCTTTATCAGGATTGCCAAGAATATTTTCTTTTGGAACACGTACGCCATCTAATACAATTTGAGTCGTATTAGATGCACGAACACCCATCTTGTCATAAGGATCTGTGATTGTTAATCCTTTTGAGTCTGTTGGTACGATAAACGCACAAATATTTTTCTTTCCTTTTTCATCAATAGAAGTATAAGCAGTTACAATAATTGTGTTAGAATATTGAGCATTTGTAATCCAGCATTTTTCACCAGTAATCACATACTCATCACCATCTAAAACTGCTTTTGTTTGTGTTCCACCAGCATCAGAACCCGCATTTGGCTCAGTTAAACCGAAAGCTCCAAGCGTTTTTCCTTGCGCCATAGGAACTAAGTATTTTTGCTTTTGTTCTTCTGTACCAAAATAATAAATTGGAGAAGCGCCTAATGAACAAGTTGCAGCAAAGCTTAAACCTGTTCCTCCACATGCACGCCCGATTTCCTCTACAGCTAAAGCATAACTAATTGTATCGCCACCGCTACCGCCGTATTCTTCAGGGAACGGAATTCCTAATAAACCTAACTCACCCATTTTTTTGAACGTTTCAATTGGGAATTTGCTATCACGATCAAGTTCCTCTGCAAAAGGCTCAATTTCCTTCGCCGCGAAATCTCGTACCATTTCTTGAATCATTTGCTGTTCTTTAGATAATAAAAAATCCATGTGTTAGTCACTCTCCTTTTAATATTTAGGTACGTTTAAAAAAACGTAAGAATGCCTCCAACTGCAGCAAATAGCAGTGGAGTCCCATACTTCGTGTATAAGAAATAAATATTTTAATCTTACAATTGATAATATTCGATATTTTCTACCATTTTCCTTTAATCTATGTTCGACAAATTGAGACAAGAGAGGAAAGGTTCGGAAAAGTAGTCCCCCTATTCAAAAAATAAAAAAGACATACCCCTAATTACAGGGATACGTCCAACTTAATTATTTATAATAACGAGAATTAGCCCTATCCCAGGGTTTTCGTTTCCACAACAAAAATCACTTCATTTTCTAATGAAGTGACTCAGTGTGCAGACAATATACAAAAAATCTGATTTTCAGACTGATTGCAAACGCTTGCCTTTCGAGGCGCGAAGCCTGGTGAGGAGCGGAGTTACCTTTGACGGTAATGAGCACCGCAGACAGGCGAAGCAACGAAGAAAGCGAGCGTTTGTCAACAGTCTGAATCACCTCATTTTTTAATGAAGTGACTTAATTCTAATTACTAATTATTCCCCTAATGGAACAACAATAGAGCTCATTATATACTTTTGTCCACTACTATTCTTCTGAACTACCAAAACTTCATAGGAACCAGGCACTTTGGTTGAACTAGTTACAGTGTATTTAAAGAATAAAGTATTATTCTTTTCTTTAAATGTGGGAATTTCTACGGCATTAAATCCTTTTAACTTTTTATTTGCAGAATTTAACTCATACTGTGTTTTTGAGAATTTTTCCTGCTAAAGTTAGCATCCATTTCAAATTTAAAATTACCTTCACCTGTGTTATAACTCTCTAAGTACCACCGATAATCATTTGCTATATTATTTGCCAAATCGATCAATTCAAAATGATAATCACCCGTTTTAAATTTTAATAGTCTACCATTATGATTACTTAATTCGATACTATTAAAGAAAGGTATATACTCACACAATTCAAAGGTAAATATACCATTTTCATGAATTGATGTATCAATTATCATCATCTTCCACGATGGACATTAAATAAAATGACCCCGGTTGAGTACCGGGGCCAATTAGTTTGTGCTTTAAGAAAGTCTCTTTTTTATGTGTCCACTTTATAGGGAACAATTCATACAGGGATACGTCTAACTTAATTAATGATTGATATCTAATAATATTTTCCCAGTACTTTGCCTGCTTTCAATTAATCTATGGGCACTAACTACATCTTCTAATGAAAAATAATGCCCTATCTTAATATTTAAAAGCCCTTCATTTATATATTGAAAAACTTGTTTCGCTGTTTCCTTCAATGACTCTGGTCTTTCTTTTCTTGTTGTACCTAAACTAAAACCAAGGACAGATCGACAACTTGAGTGTAACTCGCCTGTTTTAAAATGACCAACTTCACCACTTGAATTTCCAAAATGAACTAGTCGCCCGTATTTTGCTAAACAATTAATGCTTTGTTCTGAAATTCTACCTGCTACTGAATCTAAAATAATATTAGCGCCAATACCGTCAGTTAACTCATTTACTATTTCTGAAAAGTTTTCTTTTTCATAGCAAATCACATGATCTGCACCAGCGTTTAATGCATACGCTATCTTCTGCTCACTTCCTACTGTTCCAATAATCTTACTAGCACCTAAAATCCTTGCCATTTGAATAGCAGTTGTACCTACACCACCAGCAGCAGAATGAATTAATACTGTTTCTCCTTTTTCAATTCTAGCTAAGTCAGCTAAGAGTTTATATGAAAGAAATGATACCGTTGGACAAGCTGCTGCCACATCAAATCCAACTGATTCAGGTATTTTGAATGTTAAATTCTCATTTGCTACAACGTACTCTGCATATGAACCACCTACCGGAAATGCTACAACTCTTTGACCAACTTTAAACTGCTTAACACCATCTCCTATCGCTTCAATAGTCCCGGCTGCGTCTAGACCAGGGATAAAAGGAATTTTTCCTTTACCTTTTTTTCCGTATCTAGCTTTTACATCTGCAAAATTTACACTGGCTTTTTCTACTTTAATTAATACTTGTTTAGAATTAATTATTGGCACTTCCATATCAACAATCTTTAATACTTCTGGTTTCCCAAACTCAGTCACAACAACTGCCTTCACAATCTCCACCTCACTTACGATCATTATCTTTATTTTATCTGTAAGAATGAAGTCTCGGAAAATAACAATTTATTATGAGTTTCAATAAGACAGGCTTATTAGTTACTTTGTTATTGTAAAGTTCTGAACATAATCTCGAATATATCGCTCATATTTATGTTAGAATTGTCTTTGTTCATTGTATTTTGAACCCTTAAACCATACATAAACGTTAGAAATAAATTTGCCATTTTTTCTGCATCAACTACTAAAGGAATCGCACCTTCTTCTTGCCCTACTTCGATCCACTTTATTGATGTTGCTAGACTATGCAAATATACATCCTTTAGGATTTCTTCAACCTTCTGATTATCCATTCGGCCTAGTAGATAAATAAATATTTTAGTTGTTACATCCTGTTCCGTAGAATGTTTAGCTACTCCACTTGCAATTACTTTGAGTGGGTCATTAATTCCTATTGTTTCTTTCATCGAAACAACTTCAAAAAATTTTGCATCGACTTGCCCGATACGTGCTTTTAATATCAATCCAAACAGTTCATCTTTTCCAGTAACATAGTGATAAATAGCCCCTTTAGAAAGTCCTGTTCGATCAATAATATCTTGCATCGTTGTTTTTCTACAGCCTTTTTCTTCGATGAGTTGTTCAGTAACTGATAATATCAGTTGGAAGCTTGAATTTAGCTGCGAATTCTCTTTCATGTTTACCTCCTATGACAAAATATTTAATAATTCTAATCTATTAAATTAATGATTATTTAGTTGTTTTTCCATACAATAGTAGGGATTTTTTCGCAATGGATACTCTATAGTCCCTTTATTAACATAGCCATACTTTGTATATAGTCCCACTGCTTCGTTATTTGAAGAATATACATCTAATCTAATACTCGTATAGCCCCTTTGTATTGCTAATTGTTCTACATACTCTAATAGTAATTTTCCGATTCCTCTTCCTTGGTATTCAGGTCGTACTGCAAGTCGGTGTATACAAACTGGGGTCCCATTTTTGTCATCCCAATTTATTTGTTCATACTTTTTACTCTGTGATTCATCTAGTACAGCAGCCCCAATTACGACATGATTGTCAATTATTCCATATATATTTTGGTTAGTTATATCACTTCGAATAACCAATGCATTCGGGTAAAATAAATCCCATTGGTCATTATGGTTGCTGCGCAAGTGCTTCGTCACGGTTCTATAAAGATTCAAAATGCTTTTTTTATCTTTCTTTTGAATCGGAATAATATCCATCTCTACTCTCCTTTCTAAATTACTTTGTTAGCTGTAATTTAATTTCTTGAAGCTTTTTTGCTGACTTTCTTCTATAAATAACAGTCCATAAAGTTGCAGCACCTATAAATCCATAAAGAACATAATTTGAGAAAAGTAAATATCTTTCCGTTGATAAATCATAAACCATAATGATTCGTACAACAGCTTCTGATAACAACATAATTCCCCAGACAAGTGTCATTAATCGCATAACAAAGCGAAAGTATTTAATATTCCAGTTTTCAGCAAAACGATTATTTTGGATAAACCGCATTCCTAAGTAAAATATTATAGGGCGTTTGAATAATAACGATATTAAAAAGATTATCCCAACAGAGGCTGTAATTAATGATTCTCTTACAAGCAAAATTTTTTCACTGCCACCGAGGAGGACTAACAAAAGGGTTAGAATTAATGTAAAAAGCATTAAACCTCCAAAGGCATCAAGCCTTTTATGCTTCCACAAATGAACTACATTATCAACTAATGGAATTAGAGTTGCAATTGAAAGTGCTAAAATACTGCTCATGTAATCTGATAACACAACATAAATAACCCAAGGTAAAATACCGTTAATTACTAATGTAAAAATAACATACATTTTTTTAGACATATGATCATCCCTTTGACTAATTTTTTATATAGAGAGTTGGTTCTGCCTTTATACTACGAATGAAGTTCTTATATTTGCTTAATTAAGCTCAGTTAATAGGTAGACTTCAGATCCTTTTCATAAACAAACGTGCTACATCAGGTTAATACCGACTGTCGGTTTGTTTCTCTGTAAGATTATATTATGTACCGACCGTCAGTATGCTAATAAAAAATACATCTTTTTCGAAAATAGGCTGACATTCCGGTAAACTTTAAATTAATTTGAGGGAGTTTACGTATGATTTCTTACAATTTATTTAACTTTTAGATAGACAAAAAAAGGCACCTATCCATCAAATAACGATGTAATAGGCACCCTACACATAATTTTATTTACTTATTAACTAACATACTCAACTGTTCAGCAGCCGATTTAATATCTTCTTTCCCTAAGATCGCAGAAACAACCGCTACACCATCGATTTTTGTTTCCATTAACTCTGAAACATTTTCTTCATTAATACCACCAATCCCTACGATAGGAATCTTTACCTCTTCACGTATGTTTCGTAATTCATCTAGCGTTAAATACTTTGCATCTAACTTTGTAGTTGTTGGGTATACCGATCCAATACCTACATAATCTGCACCTTGTTCCTGGGCAAGCATTGCTTCTTCTATTGTTCTTGCAGAAACGCCAATGATCATATCTTCTCCAACAATCTTTCTAGCTACAGTTAAAGGTAAGTCATCTTGTCCGATATGTAAGCCATCCGCTTTAATTGCTAAAGCGATATCTAGACGATCATTAATAATTAATGGAACATTATATTTTGAAGTTACCTCTTTTACTTGCATAGCAATTTTGTAAAAGTCTAGACTACTACAATTCTTTTCTCTTATTTGTACGATTGTTGTTCCACCTTTTATTGCATCCTCAACGGATTGAACTAAATCCCTTGATCCCAACACATCTTTATCTGTTACTAAATAAAGCTTATAATCTATCTTCTTTTTAATTATAGCCATTCGATTTTTCCCCCTGTTAGAAGTGTATGTACAGAAACTTTCGATACCTCATCAAATAAGTTTACTTTAAACGTGCCAATTCCTTGTCCTTCATTTAGTCGAGCTTTAGCTAGTTCTCCGCATAGACCCATCGTAGTTATACCGGAAACAGCTGCTAGGAAATAATCATTCGTTGCACCAGCATAAGTACCGATTAATGATGTACTCATGCATCCTGTTCCAGTAACATCAGCTAGCATTTTATCTCCATTTGAAACGGTACACACTCGATCTTGTTCTGCAATTATATCTACCGCTCCTGTAATTGCTACTACTGAGCCTAATTTTGCTGAAAGAGATTTCGCAATTTCAACACCGTCTTCTTCGTCAGCTACAGAATCAACACCTTTAATTTGAACATTTAAGCCAGCAATCATTTTAATTTCTGACATGTTTCCACGAACTACTGCAAAACGTACTTCTTTCAATAGTTTGGCAGTCGTTTCTGTACGTAAAGTTGTTGCTCCTACACCAACAGGATCTAATATAACTGGTACACCTAATTGATTAGCTTTTTTACCAGCTTTAATCATTGATTGAATTGTTCTTTCATTTAATGTTCCAATATTAATAACAAGAGCTGAAGCAAATGATACCATTTCTTCTACTTCGGCTAAATCATCTGCCATAACTGGTGATCCGCCTAGAGCTAACACCATATTTGCACAGTCATTAACTGTTACATAATTTGTAATGTGATGAACTAGTGGCTTTTTCTCTTTCACGCTTTCAAGAATTTGACTCATTTCATTTATAGTTAACATTTTTTTCTCCCCCGATTTGTTTTGGAACAAGCTTATTTACAACAAACTGAACAACTATATAGATGACACAAATTAAAATCATACTTGGAACAGTAGCTCCAAGAAAGAAGTCTAATTGTACAAACTTACGATAAATAAAAACGCCTAAAACCCATGTGATAATCGCGATCCAATCAATTTTCAACGATTTATTTATATTTGTTCTTTTTAGAATAAAGTAGTCCGTCAATAAAATTGCATATAGTGGTGCAAAAAATGAACCAATTGTATATAAAAATCCTTCATACTTCTCTATAGGGAAAATAATGGCTAGTAAAGTTCCAATGACAGTAACGATAAGGGCTATCTGTTTTCCATTTAGTTTTGAAAAAATGGTTGTAACTGATATTCCTGCAGAATAAGCATCCATGAACGTTGTTGTAACAGTCGCTAAGACGACGATACCAACTGCAAATAATCCTAGATTTGCACTCATTAAAACAGCAACTGGGTCTACTTCATTAAAAGCTAATGCTACGCCTAGTCCAATAATATACATCCAAGAGCTACCAAACATATAACCTATAAAACTACCAATTGCTCCATCTTTTGTTGTCTTCGCAAATCGTGTATAATCACTGATTAATGGAATCCAAGATAATGGCATAATCACCGATAATTCAACTGCTTCGCCAAAAGATAATCCTGAAGTACTTGGTTGAGTTAAGATTTTATCACTTTTAAAAATGACAAAACAAAGCACAATTGTTAAAACAAATAATAAGCAAACAGCTAAACTATTTAGTTTTTTTGAAGCATTTTGTCCAAAGTACAACCAAATTGCTATTAATACTCCAATTACTAAACACCAAACCCATAGGTGGTCAAATTGATAATCTTTTATTGTAACTAAATTGATTGACCGAGCTCCTGTTAAAATCATAATTGCTGTCCAGCCTAGTAATTGCAGAACATTTAAAATCGAAAACAAATAGCTACCATAGCTACCGAATGAAATTTTTGTAGATTCCATGGCCGACAATCTTTGCTGAGACCCAATAACTCCACCTAAAATAAGCAATAATGTACCTAGTAAATGACCTACTAAAATGGCCGTTAAACCTTTCTTAAAACCTAGCGGTGCTACTAGCGCACCAGTCATAATTTCTGCTACAGAAACAGCCGCACCAAACCAAAGTGTTGTATAGTTCCACTTCGTCATTTTTGCATTTTGATTAGACATGTTGAACGCCTGCCTTTTCATACAGTGAGTAGAAATGATGTACAGGACCTACCCCTTTTCCGATTGAAAAGGAATTTTTAATTGCTAATGTAATATAGTTTTTTGCCGCTCTAATGGCCTCATTTAATTCAAGTTCATTTGCTAGATTAGATGTAATCGCTGAAGATAAAGTACAACCTGTACCATGGGTATTAGTTGTATTAATTCTAACGCTATTAAAACTTGTAAATTCCTCACCATTAAAACAAATATCCGTAGCTTCACCTTCTAGATGACCACCCTTTACAAGGACGTTCTTAGCACCTAATGCGTGAATTTGAATAGCAGCTTCTTTCATCTCTTCAATCGTTGTAACTTTTCTTCCAGTAATAACTTCTGCTTCAGGTAGATTTGGCGTAATAACCGTTGCTAGTGGAATCAATTCTTGAATTAAAGCTTCCTTTGCATCCAAACTTAATAAGTCAAATCCACTTTTTGAAACCATGACTGGATCAACTACGATTTGCTTTGGTTTATATTGTCTTAGTTTCTCAGTAATCACTTTAATCGTCTCTATTTGTGATACCATTCCAATTTTTACGGCATCTACTTCAATATCAGTAAAAATTGCATCTAACTGACTAGCAATAATCTCTGGTGTCATGTCTTGTACTGCAAACACTCCTTGCGTATTTTGAGCTGTTACTGCCGTAATAACACTCATTCCAAATACTCGATGAGCCGAAAAAGTCTTTAAATCCGCTTGAATACCTGCACCACCACTTGAATCAGAGCCTGCTATCGTTAATACTTTCTTCAATTTTCTTCCCCCTATTTCATGAATAGAACTCTTTGATCTTACAGATAGAAGATGAAACTTGATTTTAAATACAAAAAAGCACAAATCCCATAAGGACTTGTGCTCGAACAAATCAATGTTATGAATACAAAAAATGTATTCTACCGTTCACTTTCCTACGCTGGCATTATCCAGATCAGGTTAAAGGGTCAAAGACTTAGTGTCTTAATCTCAGCCGAACATTTACGGCACCCCTAGTACTATTCAATTATTTTAAGTTGATTACTTTATCATCTTAATGAATCCAACTATTATATTCAAGTATTTAGATTGATTACTTTAAATTTAATCTTTTGACTTATCGCTATATTTCTATTTTGAATAATTTGTATCACAATTTGAACTACAAGTTTTTGCGATTGAGCACGAACCACATTTACCTTTTTTTGTTTTCTTTATATATCGTAAAAGTGTCCACCCTGCGTATCCAAAAATAAGAGCTCCTATTATAATATTGACAATCATAAGTAGATACTCCTTTCTTTAGTAGCCTAATAGACTTCCAACTTGATAAATAATTAACGCTAATATATATGCAATAACTAATGCATAACCAACTGAGAAATATGTCCATTTAGCTGAACCTGTCTCTTTACGAATTGTCGCAACAGTTGCTAGACATGGCACATACAATAAGACAAAAACCATAAAGCTAAATGCGGAAAGTGCAGAAAACTGTGTTGACAGTATCCCTTGTAAAGAATGTGCATTTGGCACGTGATAGATAATATTCATAGCAGATACTACAACCTCTTTAGCTAAAAATCCTGTTAATAAAGAAGCACCTGCTTGCCATGTACCAAATCCTAAAGGTGAAAGGATTGGTGTAAGTCCCCCCCCAATCATTGCTAAAAAGCTATCATCCATAGAAACACCGAAACCACTTGGGCCCATATAAGATAATAACCATATAGCTACAGAACCACCAAAAATAAACGTACCAGCTTTTCGAATAAAGCCTTTCCCTTTGTCCCATGTGCTTCTAAACAAAGCTTTACCTTGTGGCATACGGTATGGTGGGAGTTCTACAACAAATAATGAAAACTCACTCTTTAATATTGTAGATGAAAAAACCTTAGCTAATATTAATGCAACTACTATACCGAGTATATACAGTGAAAAAACTACTATTGCTTGATTTTTCGCAAAAAACGCTCCAACGAATAGTGCGTATACTGGTAAACGCGCCGAACAAGACATTAATGGTGTTAACAAAATTGTGAGTAGTCTCTCTCTAGGCTGTTCAATTGTTCTAGCAGCCATAACCCCAGGTACATTACAACCAAATCCTATAATCATTGGAATAAATGCCTTACCGGTTAGACCTACCATTTCCATTGAACGATCCATTACTAAAGCCGCTCGAGACATATATCCAAAGTCTTCAAGAAATGATATTAATAAAAACAAAATAAAAATTTGTGGAACAAAGACTAAAACCCCACCAACACCGGCAACAATACCATCAAGAATAACTGCTTTAATAAAATCAGATGCATGTATTGCATTTAATCCGTTTGTTAACCAGTCTGTTACAGATCCTGATAAAAACCCATCTAATGCGTCAGATAATGGTAACCCTAACCAATCAAAAGTAAGCTTAAACATTAAAAACATTGTCACTAGGAAAATCGGAATACCCAAAATTGGGTGTGTTACAAATCGATCAATTCGATCAGTTAATGTAACTGCTTCACTAGATTCTTTCTCTACCGATCTACCAATTAAATTTGAAATTACTTCTTTTCTTACAGAATAAATCCATTTTGAAGGTGATACACCTAGTTCACTATTTAATTGCTCTGCTGTTATTTTAATTACTTCGTCAATTTTACTAAAATCGTAGGATGAAGCTATAAATTCGATTACCTCTTTATTACCTTCTAAGATTTGTATTGCAGTCCATCTTTTAGGAATAGATAAAGTTGAGGGCAATCGTGTCATAATATTTGTAATACCGTCTTCAATAACTTTTCCATAATCAATTTGAAACTCAACTTCAGATTGAGGAATTGTCTCTAGTAATTCATTTACTTCGTTTGTTCCCTTACCCGATCTAGCATCAATTGGAATTACTGGTACTTTTAATATCTTTGAGATACTAGAAGGATCAACCGATATTCCTCTTCTTTTAGCAACATCAACCATATTAAGACCAATTATCATTGATTTATTAAACTCTAGAAGTTGAAGAGTGAGCATTAAATTTCTCTCTAGTTGAGCAGCGTCAACAATGTTAATCATCCCATCAAATGTTTCATTAACAAAAAAATGTGAAACAACGGCCTCATCTTTTGAAAGAGGGCTCAGAGAATAGATACCTGGTAAATCGATTAGATTTCCAAGTTTATTTTTTATAGTCCCTACCTTTTTTTCAACGGTAACCCCACTCCAATTACCTACATATTGGTAAGTACCTGTTAAATTATTAAATAGAGAAGTCTTTCCTGTATTTGGATTTCCAATAAGCGCTATATTTAACATATTTTTTCTACCTTTATCCCAGATGCATCATGAAATCGAATGCCAAGTGATTGTCCGCAATTTTCAATCATACATGGTCCTTTAAACGGCATTGTACATTGTAGGCAGACCATAGCCCCTTCACTTATCCCTAAATCTAAAAGGCGTCTCTTCACTGCCTCACCTAGTGATGACAAGTCCGTTATTTTTGCTTTTTCGCCTTTTTTTAATTCTGAAAGTAACATAAGCGATTCCCCCGGATCAAAACTTATTATTCACAAACAATTAATAATGATAATCCTTATCAATATCTTTATCTTAAGTCAATGATAGTTAATTGTCTACCTGCTTTTATGAAAAGGTTTACCTAAGAAAAAATTCCCAAAAATTGAGCAAAAAAAAAGAAAAAAAAAAACCCACAAAGAAAATTCTATGTAGGCTCTATTAATTAATTCTATTTTAAATCTTTAACTTCTTTTAATACACTCTCTAATTCGTCACCAGCTTGGTTAAGTGTATCTGCATTCAATGGAGATACCTTTACTCCTGCTTCAATAATATGAAGTGGCGTTTCAACTTTTTCATAAAGTGATTTGTCTTTATCTTTTACTGAGTCTTCGAATTTTTCCCATGATTTTTCAAGGGCTTCTCCGCTATCTTTTGCCTTTGCTTCATCATTATTTGAAATTTGTGCTTTTAATTCCGAAATCGTTTTGATCATATCATCAGAACCAGTTTTAATTGCATCGTCTGTTTTCGATCCACATGCAGATAACGTTAATGATAGTCCTAAAGCCATTGCTGCGACTAGTTTTTTATTAGATAACATTTTTTGTTCCCCCTGAATTTTCACTATTTTTTTTATTGTTTTTACTAGAGAATCTATTATAAATAACTGTAATACATGCTATTAGCAACAAAATCATCTGGGGTACAAAGCTCTCCCAAGTTGAATAAATTGCAAAGAAATCAATTGTAGGAATAGGAGCCTGAGTCGCTGGAAGTAATCCAGAAAGTTGTAAACCATGAATACCCATGCCAGCAAATTTAAAGCATAAATAGAACATTAATATACTTGAAATAAGGAAAAATGGTCTCATTGGAATTTTTAGCCCAACCTTTAAGATTAAGAAGCTTAGTATTGCTAAAATTGCGAATCCTAAACCAATTCCTATTAATAATGACGATAGTTTAATTGATGACGCCATTCCAATAAAGAATAATACAGTTTCAGTTCCTTCACGAAAAACTGCTAAAAATGCAAGAATTGATAAAGATAATAAACTACCAGTATTTAATGCCTTATCACTCTTAGTCTTAATATATTGTTGCCATTGTCTTGTATTGGATTTGCTATGTAACCAATAACTCATATATAAGAGCATGACAGCAGCAAATACTCCAGTCCAACCTGCGATTAGGAAGTTATTACTTCCAAAAGCACCTGCTGAGAATAAAATGTTTACGATAACACCTAGTATGATACTGACAGCTAATCCAGCACCAACACCGAACCAGATCCACTTACTTTTCTTTTCTTGTCCAGACTTTTTAATAAATCCTAATAATGCAACTACTACTAGTAATGCCTCTAAACCTTCTCTTAGTAAGATCGTTATAGCATCAATCATCGTATAACTAGTTTTAGAAGCTAATGGTAATAGATAATCCCGCATATTAGTAATTGTTCTTGTAGCCGCTTTCACATCCGGTGTTTTTGCAGTAAGCATTGCATAAGACGTAACCATATCTCGTTCAGCATCAGTATAAACTGTTTGAGATTGCGTCAATACAACACCTTCAATATTGATCCAAGATTTTCTAAATTGATTGATTTCCGATGTTGCCCCTGATACATTATTATCTTTTAAATCTGCTAGTGCCTTATTTAATATTTCAATTAAATCTTCAACGCTACCAGTACTTTTTGAATCTAATTTTGAGCTAGCAAACTGATGAGAAATAAACTTTTCATTTATTTCTTCTAAATCTTTAAGTGCAGTAACTAGTGCATTTTGATTCACTGTTTTTTGTGCTAGGTTATACTGAACCATTCCCATAGCTTCCTCGATTTTGCCATATGCATCAATCGATTTATTTTTTATTCCATCCTCTTTATCAAGCCATTCATCATTGAATTTTTTATATTCCTGCTCAGCAGATTTAAAATCTCCTTTTTGTGCAGATTGTATTGCACTTTCTACAAACGAATTTGCATGTGTTAAATCCTCTTCAGGGCTTTGTGCAAATGTTTTAAACGGTAAAACTAATAATAGTAAAGTTGTTAAAGTTACTTTAATAAGAGCCTGCTTCATCGTTGATATTCCCCTTAATATAAATGATAATCATTATCACTTCTTGATAATAAGGCTATTTCAAGTCATAGTCAATTATATTTTTATTAACTATTTTTAATATTTGGGTTAACATTAGACAACCAAACGCCCTTCAACTACACATTTCAAAATTTTGTATTTCATAGGTTGGAATTACTTTCTAGTCATTTGATAGTAGTTTTGAAATGATCAAACAAGTATCTAATTTAATTTATATTTTACTAGAATGATTTTTTATTAGCTTTATCCCTTTAAAACTCATTCCGCTCAATTTAAAAATTAAAATACCACTTATAATAAGCAAAACACCAATTAGTTGCTTAAAAGAAAACCCCACTCTCTCAAGTCCTAACCATCCTCTAGAATCAAATAATAATGCAGACATTAATTGAGAAGTTAGAACAATCGAAATAGCATAAGTTGGACCAAGAATTTTAGTACTTTTCGTTAAACAGAATACAACGCCTACACCAACAATTCCGCTAATCCAATACCATTTTTTCATATTATGCAAAATAAATAACTGCTTACCATCAAAAAGTAGACCCATTAAGAAAGAAGCTAAAAAACCCATTCCTAATACAAATGTCGTCGTTACCCATATTCCTGTTCGTTCATTAACTTTACTATTGAATATATTTTGCAAACCAATGAGTGCTCCTGAGATTAAAGATAATAGTAAACCATAAAGCATCAGCCTCACCTCCAAAAAATTACTGTATAATTCCTAAAAATATTATTCATATATATTATCACTAGCAAGAACACTTAAACGAGCTCGATCCTTAATAAGAATACCCCCATTAATCCTCTCAACTAAGTCATCCTTACAGAATTGCTGAATAACTCGATTAACATGTCGATAACTCGTTCCGATTAAGTTCGCTGCATCTTTGAGATTAATCGTTTTTAAATGATCCTCTAGTAAAGAATTCGTTTCATCATAGGATATTGATAATAGATAACTAGCTAGACGAACTTCTACGGGATACATTAAATTAAAACTCATCGCATTCGACTTAATATGAAACTTTTCCGTTATGATTTCTAATAAGAACTGAAGAAATGGTATATAGTCTTGACCAAACTTTTTTAAACATCGATAGTCTAAAGCAATCATTTCAACCTCAGAAACTGCTTCAACCGTATTTATATAACTTGTTCCCCTTACATATTCAATGTCGCCAATTAGTTCAAGCGGCTTTTTAAATGAAAGAATTAATGTTTTCCCCTCTGCTGTAGTTGTATAAACTTTGACTTTCCCTTTAACTAAAATAAACAAAGTTTGTGATAAGTCTCCTTGGGAACAAATAAGCTCTCCATGCTTGAATCGATGAAGTGTCATATGAGCTTTTAATTCCTCATTAAAAACTCCTTCAATACGGAGATCAGCTAAAAATTGATTAATTTGTTCAATATCGTTCGGGAATTTCAAGTTAACTTCACCTCCAGCAATTACTTTTAAGATCCTAACACGATTACACCAATCATCATCATACCAATTCCAAAAAATTGTGACGGACTCATATTTAGTTTTTTTACTCCAAACCAACCTCTACTATCGTTGATAAAAGTAAAGCTTAACTGTGCAATTAAAAGAGTTGATATTGAAAATGTAACTCCATTGAGATGAATCGCTGTTACGTTACAAAAAATAATAAATGCTCCAAATGCCCCACTTGTTAAATAAATTGGATTCACATTTTTAACATCAACAAATTTTTTATCCCTTATTAAAAGTAGTACGAATAAAGCAACAATAAAACCTGTAAACTGCGTAATTGTAGCAGCTTGCCAAGTACCAATATCACTGCTAATTTGTGAATTTGCAACACCTTGTAGGGTAATAAGTGCTCCACCAACAATTGCTAATAAAATTCCTTTCATAGTTTTCTCTCCTGACATATTGATATCTTCATTATTAAACGATATTGAACGGTTATTTGGGAAGGACATATGTCCTAAAGAGAAAAATGAACGTATTTTGCAATTGTGGAAAACTTTTTAAACCATATGAATTTCTGTGGACAATTTGTAGTTATATTTAAGTGGAAGTAAGATTTTTGTGGATACTCTGCTATTATGTGGAAAACTTTCTATAAAGATGTGGGAAATTGCATAATTTATTGGATAGTTTGTCATTGAGGCTTTTCATTTGAGAAGCCTTACATTTTAGAGCCAAAGAAAAATAAAAAAATCAGGCCACTTAAAATAGCCTGACTCATTTATTATTAAATTACTTCTTCACTTACTAAACTTGATTCCATTAAAAGTTTAATTTCATTGATCTTATTTTGATTAAATAAATCAACAATTTTACTTCCAACAATGACTCCATCGCAATCTTGGCTTAATTCTTTTACTTGTTCTGGGTTAGATACACCGAATCCAGCTATTACGGGTTTATTACTAACTTCTTTAACAGTTTTTAAAAAAGATGACAAGCTTGAGTCTAACTCATTTCGAACACCAGTAATCCCTTTTACGGTTACTGTATATAAGAAACCTCTTCCTTTTTCAGCTATTTTTATGATTCGATCTTTTGGTGTTGCCATTGTGACTAATCGAATTAGTTCTATTCCAAATCCTTCAAGTTGATGATTAATAATTTCTTCTTCCTCGATTGGTAGATCAGGAATAATACAGCCATCTACTCCTGCTTGACTAAGGTCAGATACAAATCGGTCAATTCCATAAGCTAAAATAGGATTCATATATGTCATGACGATTAAAGGTACAGAGATTAATTTACGTACTTCTTTTATTTTTTCAAGTACAGCTTTTAAAGTTGTACCAGCTTGTAATGCTCGTATTCCCGCTTGTTGAATGACTGGTCCGTCTGCTACTGGGTCTGAAAATGGAATACCAATTTCAATTGCTGATGCGCCAAACTTTTCTAATAAAGCTAGTCTGCCACCTAATACTTCAAGACCACCATCTCCTGCCATTACATAAGGAATAAATAGCTTTTCACCTTTTTTAAGTCGTTCTGTAAATTGGAATTCAATTCGATTCATTATTTAGCCCCCTTTAATAGTTCACGAACAGTATGAACATCTTTATCGCCTCTACCAGATAAACAAATAACTAAATTTTCATCTCTGTTCATCGTTGCTGCTAGCTTTATTGCATATGCAACTGCATGTGCACTTTCTAATGCTGGGATAATTCCTTCTAATTTTGCTAGCAATTGGAATGCTTCGAGTGCTTCTTTATCCGTTATCGACTCATATTTCACTCGCTTAATATCCTTTAAATAACAATGCTCAGGACCTACCCCTGGGTAGTCAAGCCCTGCAGAAATAGAATGGGCTTCTTGTATTTGGCCATTTTCATCTTGAAGTAAATACATTAATGCACCATGTAGTACGCCTGGTACACCTTTTGTTAAAGATGCTGCTTGCTTTTCTGTATGGATTCCATGCCCAGCCGCTTCTACTCCATATAACTTTACACTTTCATCCATTATAAATGGATGGAACATACCAATTGCATTACTTCCTCCGCCAATACAAGCTACTACTGCATCAGGAAGTTTGCCTTCCTTCGCTAAAAATTGTTGTCTCGTTTCTTTCCCGATTACACTTTGGAAATCTCGTACCATCATTGGAAAAGGGTGTGGCCCCATTACTGATCCTAATAAATAATGAGTGTCATCTACATTTGCAACCCAGTAACGAAGCGCTTCATTTACCGCATCCTTTAATGTCGCACTTCCTGATTCAACACTAATCACTTTTGCGCCCAGTAATTCCATTCGGAAAACATTTAATTCTTGTCTTCGAACATCCTCAGCGCCCATGAAAATAACACATTCTAAGTTTAATAGAGCACATACTGTTGCAGTTGCTACACCGTGTTGCCCCGCTCCTGTTTCAGCAACGATTTTTCGTTTCCCCATGCGAATCGCAAGTAATGCTTGACCAATCGCGTTGTTAATTTTGTGAGCACCTGTATGATTTAAATCCTCACGTTTTAAATAAATATTGGCTCCTTGGGCATGCTTAGTTAAATTCTCTGCAAAGTAAAGAGGTGTTTGGCGACCTACGTAATCCTTTGACAATCTTTCAATTTCCTCAATAAATGTTGGATCATCTTTAATCTTTGAATAGGCTTCTTCTAATTCCGTAATGGCTTGAACAAGCGTTTCAGGTATATATTTTCCTCCATATATACCGAAGTGACCTTTAACATCTGGAAGTGTGTAAGTTGACATTTAAATTCCTCCTAATTTAACTTTTTTTATAAAACTTATTATTTTTTCTTCATCTTTTTTTCCGTTCGTTTCAACTCCACTGCTAACATCAACCATTATCGGTTTTACGACGCTACTTGCAGGTATTACATTCTCAATCGTCAATCCACCAGCTAAAATCAAATTATCTATATTCTTTGATTTAACAAGATCCCAGTTAAATGTTGTTCCATTTCCGCCACGGTACTTCCCACTCGGGCTATCTACTAAAATATAATGACAATCATATTCTGCAATTTTTTCAACATCCTTTTCCGATTGAACGCGTAATGCTTTTATTACTGGAAGGGATAATGAACGACAAAATTCTGGCGTTTCATCTCCGTGTAGCTGAAGATGGGTTAAACCAACTTCATGGTAGATGGATTCTAATCGCTCCTTTGTTTCATTTACGAAAACGCCAATCTTCATTACCGAATCTGGCAGTGATTCGATAATCTTTTTTGCCTCAGTCATTTCAATTTGTCGTTTACTTTCTGCAAATACAAATCCAATCGCATCAGCACCTGCATTTATTGCACTTTGGGCTGTTTTTAAATCCGTAATACCACAAATTTTCACTTTCACTGCTTAGCCTCCTTTAAAATAGGAACCATCAGCTCTTTCATGTTTGACGATAATTCACTGCTCCTCATTAATGCCTCTCCGACTAAAATTCCATTTGCTCCAGCATTTCTTACACGTTTTGCATCATACTGATTGAAAATTCCACTTTCACTAATTATGAATCCTCCATTTGCTTGAATAAGTGGAGCTAGTCTTTCTGTTACACTTAGATTCACTTCAAATGTTTTTAAGTTTCTATTATTAATGCCATATAGCTCGGGCCTAATTTTTAGCGCTTTTTCCAAATCTTCTTCATCATGTACTTCCATCAATACTTCAAGATTTTGCTGCTTAGCATATTGATATAAGTGATTCAGTTCTGTAAAAGGTAATGCAGCCGCAATTAGTAAAATAATGTTTGCTCCATGCTCTTTTGCGATATCTATTTGAACTGGATCGATAATAAAATCCTTGCATAATATCGGAATATTAACGGAATCCCGAACGATTTTCAGATCTTTAAAGGAACCTTTAAAGAAAGTTGTATCAGTTAAAACAGAAATTGCAGCTGCTCCATTTTCTTCATATTTCTTTGCTTGTTCTGCGGGATTCAGATTTGTATTAATATCACCTTTAGATGGTGAAGCTCGTTTAAACTCCGCAATGATCGATAAATTGTCTGCAGCTTTTAACTGTTCAATTAATGATAATTTCTTTGTTTCGTTCGTTATTTTCCGACTTATCGCTCTTAAACTTTTAATTTCGATTTGTTTTTGAGAAATGATTCGATCTAAAATAGTTTCCATTTAAATAACCTCTCTTTTTAGTTTGCTAGTTTTTTCGACTAGTTTTTGTAATTTCTCATAAGCCGCGCCAGAATCGATGCTCTCTTCAGCCTTTCTAATACCATCTGTAATTTGATTGACAATTCCTGAGGTATAGATTGCTAAACCAGCATTTAATAAAACTGTATCTCTAAAAGCTCCTTTTTCTCCTTTTAATACTCGAAGTAGAATATCTGCATTCCTCTTTGCATCTCCACCTTTGATTTCTGTATTTGAGTAACAAGTTAATCCAACTTCTTCCGGGTGAAGTGTCATCTTTTTCAGTTCATTATTTTCAAGTAGGACGATATGATTTTCGCCAGCTAACGATGCTTCATCTAAATGCCCTGCACCGTTTAAGACAATCGCTCGTTTACGTCCTAATTTATTTAGTACTTCTGCAAATACTTCTAAATAATCTCTTCTGTAAATTCCTAATAGTTGTGTCTCTAATTCAACTGGATTTGTTAGTGGTCCAATTAAGTTAAAAATGGTTGGAATTTGCAACTCACGTCTAACCTTCATTACTTTTTTTAATCTTGGATGAACATATGGAGCAAATAAAAAAGTAATTCCTATTTCATCTAAAAGCTCCTCAGAAGCTTGTGTTGGGATCGATAATTCCACACCTAATTGTTCTAATACATCGGCGCTACCTGTTTTGCTGGACATACTACGATTTCCATGTTTTGCAATTGGAATGCCACTTCCCGCAATAACAAATGCCGAAGTTGTACTTACATTAAAGCTCAATGAGTTATCCCCACCTGTTCCACAATTATCAATGACATTATGAAACTTTCTAGTAAATCCTACTGTATGATTACGAATAGCGTTTACTAGTCCTGCTATTTCATTTACTGTTTCACCTTTAGTTTTTAAAGCAACTAAAAATGCTGCAATTTCGCTATCTGAAATTTGGTCATCCTGGAGAATCTGGCCGACAGCTACTTGCATTTCTTCTGCTGTAAATGACTCTCGATTAGCTAAGCGTTGAAGGTACTCTTTCATCTTTTAACTCCTCCTTTATCTCATTTAAAAAGTTTAATAAAAGTTGTTTCCCGTATTCTGTTCCAATCGATTCGGGATGAAATTGCATACCGTAGATTGGATATTTTCGATGTTTAATAGCCATAATTTCTTGATCGTCCATAGAAAATGCCAAAGTTTCAAGTAATGGCGGTATCGTTTCCTTTTCAATTACTAGTGAATGGTATCGCATAACCTCTAATGGTTGAGACATATAGGCAAATAAGTTACTACCGTCATGTCTAATTTTCGATGTTTTTCCATGTTTGATTTGTCTAGCTTTCCTAATTTTTGCACCGAATGCATAACCGATGGCTTGGTGTCCTAGACAAATGCCTAGAATTGGGACAGTCTTATAAAACGTTTGAATCAGTTCATTCGTTTCATGTTTCTCTTCGGGCTTACCTGGTCCAGGAGAAAGAATGATTGCTTTTGGATTCATTTCTTTTATTTCATCAATCGAAATTTTGTCATATCTAGCGATCTTCATTTCTTCGCCAAGCTCGCCTAAAAATTGATAAAGATTGTAAGTAAAAGAATCATAGTGATCAATTATTAATATCATGATTTTCCTCCAAAAAAGCTTTTAGTTTATTAATCGTTTCTTCATATTCATGTTCCGGTTTGCTGTCATAAACAATGCCTGCTCCTGCTTGAATATAGGCCATTTGATTTTTTAAAATCATCGTTCGAATAGCTAATGCAAAATCAAGGTTTCCATTAACGGATACATAACCGACTGCACCAGAATATACCCCTCGTTTTGAACTTTCTAATTCATTAATGATTTCCATTGCTCTAATCTTAGGTGCACCGGATACAGTTCCAGCTGGTAAACAAGCTATAAGCGCATCAAGTGAAGTATGTGATTTTTTTAATTGCCCACTAACTTCAGAAACAATATGCATAACATATTTGTATCTCTCAACGTTCATGTATTTTTCTAATTCAATTGTTCCAAACTCGCAAACTTTGCCTAGATCATTTCTTCCTAAATCAACAAGCATTTTATGTTCGGCAAGTTCCTTCTCATCTTGTAATAAATCTCTTTCGATCTTTAAATCTTGTTCATTCGTTAGCCCTCTTCGTTTCGTACCGGCAATTGGATTTGTAATGACCTGATTATCTTTAACTTTTATTAAGCTTTCTGGGGAAGTACCGGCAATAACACTATCGCCAAAATCGATATAATACATATATGGTGATGCGTTTTGGATTCGTAATTTCCGATAATAGTCAAATGGATTTCCTTCAAATTTTGCTCCCATTCGATGGGATAGAACAACCTGGAAAATATCTCCTTTTTGAATAAATGATTTTGCCTTTTCTACTTTGGACATGTAGTCAGCTTTACTAACTTCAGACTCGAAAGTAGAAAATACAACAGGTTTTATTTCCTCTCCTTGATATGAGTTAGTGACAATTACTCTCTTATACTTCTGAATTTCACTTTTCAAATCTTCTAATGTTGTTTCATCGGTAAGCTTTGTTCCAACTAAATGAATTTTCTGTTCTAAATGATCAAATACAATAATGACTTCAAAAAACATTAAATGGAGATCTGGCATTCCAATCACATCTTCCAACTCATCACCAATTTCCTCAAATTGGCGAATCATATCATATCCTACATATCCAATACCTCCACCAATGAATGGGATATCCAATATTTCTAAGCAATCCTGCTTCGGTATTAACTCTTTCAGTTTTAAAAGTGGATTTCCAACAAACTCTTCTTTTTCGCCATTTTTATAGATGATTTGGCCACCTTGATTTGTCCCGATCAATTCAAAAGCTGGTTTTGAACCAACAAATGAATAACGGCCAGAATCTTTATGCTTAAATGAACTTTCAAATAAAAACTTTTTTCTAGCGGTCAATTTCTTAAATACTGAAATCGGTGTAAATAAATCTCCCATTATTGTTTCAATGATTATTTCTGTTTTGTTTTGTACTGACAATTTGTTCGACCTCCAAAAAGAATAATGAATATAAAAAAAGTCCCCTATACGCACGAATATTGTGCATATAGAGGACGATTAGTTTCTACCGCGGTACCACCTCAGATTGGATCAGATTGGATCTGAATCCCACTTTTCAGATACGGGAATTAATGACGTTTTCAATTCCGATATCCTATCCTTTTAACGGTGGAAATCCGTGCATCCCTACTTTATTGTTCAAGATGCCTCTCGTAAGCCCATTCGATAAAGGTTCCTGTATTAGACTCTCACCATTGTCTAACTCTCTGTGACATTCACCAATATTTACTCTTCTTACTCAGCGATTTATTATGATTTAATTTTAAAGAAATACAAAAAGGGCCCCTCGTCTTAAAAAGGACGAGAGACCCGTGGTGCCACCTTCATTAGCTGATTAACAGCTCGCTTTGTCGGTATCCAATCAATTTTTCATTGAATACCCGTCTTTTATAACGAGAAGACTACTCGCCAAAGCCTACTACTTGTTTAAGGTTCGGTTTGAATGCTCGGAAGTCCATTCGCGATTACTTTCACACTGATTCGCACCAACCATCAGCTCTCTTTAGTTTCCGTAATCGTTACTACTCTTCGTCAACGCAAAGTAATTATGGATGTTTTTTTAAATTAATTGTCCTTATATTATTATGCAAAAAATAAAAAGTCAACAAGTTTAATTCTACAAGATTCGATTTTTCTACTTTTCGAAAATCAATCCTATACGTTTTTGTTACGCTAAAAAATAGAATCATAAAGTTTTTTCATAAGAGGTCTCATTGCATACACAACCTAATTTTGGAAAGAATAAAACCAATTAGACCTTCCATCAATGAGGTATCAATATGAGAACCAATACAACTACAATTAAGTCGAATAAAGAAGAATTTTTATCTAATAATCTTAAAAATAATATTGAAATGGTTCAAGAGTATTTAAGACATACAGAAGATTTGGTTGTAAAGATCATCCATAAAAATGATCAAATTTTTGCTATTTTATTTCTTGAATCAATGATAAAAATAGAATCGCTTCAATCATATATTATTGAACCTATTTTAAGAGATCGAAAAGATGAAACAGGCAATATTGTGAAATCATATGAGATAAAAAACTCAAAAATTATTTCAGAATTAGGAGATAGTTTATTAGACGGATTTTGTCTAATTTTAGAAGAAAATTGTTCAATTGGAATTTTGGCAGCAGCTTCAGACGATAAGGAACGCGCAATTCAAGAACCTGCTAATGAACAAAATATTAATGGTGCTCACGATGGTTTTATAGAAAGTATCAATACAAATATACAAATACTAAGAAAAAGAATCCGTACACCTGAGTTAAAGATTAAGTATTTTACGATTGGTAAGATTACGAATACGAAAGTTGCTATGGTGTATATCGATTCAATTGCAAATCGAAAACTTGTCGAGATCATAGAAGAAAGGATTTCAGGGCTTGAATTAGACAGTCTTCGTTCAACAGGACAACTAGAAGAATTGATTGAGGATAGTACGTTTTCACCATTTCCACAAGTATTAAATACAGAAAGGCCAGACCGGGCTGTATCTTATCTTTTAGACGGAAAAATAAATTTACTTATAGATGGGAGTCCTACAGTTTCTATAGTGCCAGTTACCTTTTTCGCTTTTTATCAATCTCCCGATGATTATAATCATCGTTGGTTGATTGGATCATTTTTTCGAATTATTAGGGTAATTAGTTTTATTATTGCAATTAGCTTACCTGCCATTTACATTGCAACCGTATCCTTCCACTCTGAAGTATTACCATTAGGTCTTCTTTATTCAATTAGGGTTTCTTTAGAGTTTGTACCATTTCTCCCTCTCGTCGAAGCTTTTGCAATGCAAATCATATTAGAGCTACTAAAGGAAGCCGCTATTAGACTACCGTCTCCCATCGCTCAAACTATTGGTATAGTTGGTGGGCTAGTTATTGGTACAGCAGTAGTTGAAGCACATTTAGTATCAAACACAATGATCGTTGTAATTGGTTTTACAGCCATTGCTTCGTTTGTAGCACCAGTTAGTGAAATGGGTACTAGTATGAGATTATTGGGCTTTCCGACGATGATTATGGCTTCAGTACTAGGCTTCTTTGGGATCACACTAACTTTAATGTTAATTTTTATGCATATGTGTAAATTAAAATCATTTGGTATGCCATATTTTTCTCCGATGGCACCTTTTCGAAAGGAAGATATAAAGGATACTTTCTTTAGACTCCCTTCTTGGAAACAAAATACAAGGCCAACTGATGCACGTCCACAAAAAGTTGTACAGCAAAGAATATCTAGGGTGTGGAAGAAAAAATGATAACGAATAGTAATTCCATTTCTAAATTACAGTTCTATTTTTTTATTATACAGTGCCAAATCGGCATTGGACTACTCTCATTACCAAATGCGGTTCAAACTACGGCAAAAGGTGACGGGTGGATCTCGACCCTAATTGCAGGTGTAGCAGTCCAAATTACTACATTTATTTATTGGTTATTATTAAGAAGATTTCCAAATGCAACGTATACAGACATTACAAAAAAAATTTTTGGTAAATATGTAGGAAAGTTCTGTAACTTATTTATTTATATCTATTTTATTATGATTGGAAGTCTAGCTTGTACTCTTTTTATCAGAAGCATAAATTCTTGGTTATTACCGTTAACTCCTATGTGGATTCTATCATTAATTATAATTTTATCAAGCATTTATTTAACAATTAGTGACTTAAGAATCATATCGAGATTTTTTGTATTAGCCTCGGTTTTGATCATCCTTCTATTTTTACTATCGTTCTTTACGTTTTATTTACCAAAAGAATTTCGCTTTATTCTGCCGATAGGGCATTCAGGAGTGAAAAATATCATTTTAGGAAGTCATAAATCATTACTCTCAGTATTAGGATTTGAAAGTCTTTTACTAATTTTTCCTTTTGTGCTAGATACTGAAAAAGGAATCTTAAAAACCGTGAGTCTTGCCAATTTGTCTGTTACATTATTTTATACATATTTTACCTTTATTTGCTTAGTAAGCTTTAGTCCAACTCAACTTCTGCAAATTAGGGAACCGGTTTTATATTTATTTAAAGCCCTTTCATTTGAAATGATTGACCGCTTAGATTTGATTTTTTTGTCGGTCTGGATTGTACCAATGACAACCTCAGTAATCATTTACTTATTTTTATCAGCTAAAAGTATTAGTAATGAAAAGTCATTTAAAAAAAATGTTTTTATTAGTGGAATCTTAATTTTTTTCATCACAGTCATACCGTTTGATGAGGATCAACTAGTTATTTTCGATAAATATGTAACATATTTAAGCTATGTAGTTGTATTTGGACTACCTCTTATACTGCTATGCCTATCCATCATCGTTTCTAAAACTGTAAGGAGTGAGCAATTATAAGAAAACCTTTCTTAATTACGTTATGTTTGTTTACCTTTTTTTTAGCTAGCTGTTGGGACCAAAATCTACTAGTAAATAAAAAAATGGTTAATGGCATTAGCTTTGATTTAGATCAAGAAGATAATGTATTAGCTATAGTGAGGGCCTTAAATATAGAGAATAAAGGTGGCGGACAGTTTGAACTTAAGGATGAACTTGTTAAAATAAAGCGACCTAGTGTATCAGGAATGGAAATTGACGTTAATAATAAATTACCTGGACTAATTGATGTAAGTAAAGCTCATATTCTCTTAATTGGTAGAGATATGGCAAAGAAAGGAATTAACCCTATTTTAGAGCTCATCTATCGACCAAGACAAGCTTATATTTCAAGTAGGGTCGTCATTGCGGAAGATAAAGCATCAGACCTTATATCACTCGATTCTGGCACTAGCCCTATTGCATTTGTTATATTAAAAGGACTACAATCTGCTGAAAATACAACAAAGATTCCGAAAGAAACTGCTTTTACAGCATGGACCCAAATTACAGATACAGGTAGAGATATCATTTTACCTTTTGTAAAAAAAGACGAAAATGACAAAATTACGATCGGTGGGGTAGACCTATTTAATGGCGATAAGTTTACAGGAATTAGTTTACCTAACGAAAAAGGTAGTCTTTTATTGTTATTAATGGATCGTTTAACAAAATATGGTGAAATGTCTATAGAGTTAGGAGAACATAAATCACTTTCTTTTAGGGTTAAACAAATAAAAAGAGATTTAGATGTTAAAGTGGATAAAAAGACGAAGAAAATTACTTGTAAACTAAATTTGGTCATAAATTTATCAGTCATTAGTTATACAGCAGATAATGCAGGCCAAAAGCTAAACAAAGAGAAGTTAAATAAAGATATTTCACAAGTGCTTACTAAGCAGGCAAATGAAATCACTAATTCATTACTCGAGGCTAATTGTGATGCATTAGGAATTGGAGGAATCTTATCTAGCTCTTATCCGGATTTATGGAAAAAAATAAATTGGGAGAAAGACTATAAGGATGTGAAGTTTAAAACTTCCGTAAAAGCAAAAATTAATGCAATTGGACCTGTTTTTTAAAAGATACTATTTATTATAGATCATTCTCATCTGCAACATATGTAAGGATTTTAAAGCTATTTTTTAGGAGGAACCATACTTTGAGACTAGGTAAAAAAAATGACACATTCTTTGAAATGCTCTTAAATATTGCAAATAATGTAAATGAATGTTCGATTTATTTTGATGACTTTAAAATAAAAAATGCCACTGATTTAAAAACATTCTCTAAAGAAATGAAAGCTTTTGAAACAAAGGGTGATACATATATTCATCAAATTATCGTTGAATTAAATAAAACATTTATTACACCAATTGAACGTGAAGATATACTAGAACTAGCTAATAAAATGGACGATGTACTAGACGGAATGGAGCAATGTTCAGCAACGTTTGAAATGTACTCCATCGTTCAAATTGATGAGTTCATGGTGAAATTTGTCAAAAATATCCGAAGTGCTGCGAATGAAATATTAAAAGCAATTCAGTTACTTTCAAGAAAGAAATTATTGGAAATGCGCGTACATGCGATCCAAGTAAAAGATTATGAGTCACAGTGTGATGCGTTATTGCGTACTTCCATTAAAGAGTTATTTAAAAATGAAAAAGATCCAATCAAAATCATTCAGTTCAAAGAAATTTATGAAATGTTAGAATCAGTTTCAGATAGTGCACAAGATGTAGCAAATACACTTGAACAGATTATTATGGGTAATGCGTAAATAAATAGTAACTAAAAAATACAGCCTAATGATTAGACTGTATTTTTTATTGTTTTCTTTACTCTTTGTTCAACTAATTTAAAAAAGATTCCTACTTTATTTCTCGTAATACTTTTTAATTAATTCAATAAATATTTCCATCGATTTCGTATGAAGTTCGATTTTATCTGTGATAATCGAAAAATTCCGTTGGATTGGTGTTCCTTCTACTTTAAGGTAATCAATCGTATTTAACTGCTTTTCTTTTTTTATTGCTAGCTCAGATAGATAGGTAATTCCCATACCAGCTTCAACCGCTTCTTTAATTAATTGTGTACTACCAAACTCAATTATATTTTTAGGACGTATCTTTAATAATTCAAATAGTCGTTCAGTCGCTTCCCTTGTGCCAGATCCTTCTTCCCTTACAATCCAAGTTTCATTTTCAATTTGATTCAATGTCACAGCTTCAATAGCATAGATTTCGCTATTAGTCCCCGCAATAATGTGCATTTCATCATTTGCAAAAGGTTGTATATTTAAATTTTTATGATTTGCTACTCCTTCAACTATACCAATATCAATTTGATAGCTTAGTGCAGCCTGAATAATTTCCCGAGTATTCCCTATTTGCACTGATGGAATGACGTTTGGGTAAAGCCTCTTCATTTCGGCTAAAATTTGAGGTAATACATATTCTCCAAATGTATAACTTGCACCTATTTTAAGATAGCCACTAGCCTCATTCATCAAATCATTTACAAGTGTCGACATACGCTTGTATAAACCAGTTATTTCTTTAGCATGCAAATAAACAATTTCTCCAGCCTTCGTTAGCTGAACATATTTATTCGTTCTAATTAAAAGTTTTGCACCAATATGCTTTTCAAGTAATTGAATTTGCTGGCTAACGGATGGTTGAGTCATATGTAACTCTTCTGCCGCTCTTGAAAAGTTCCTTTTCTCAGCGACCGCCATAAAAACTAAAAGTATTTGATCCATACTCTATCTCCTAGTATTAGATTTACTTATTATCCATCTTATCATCATTTATTTTTCTTATAATAAAAGATTTGATAAAACAGGTAAATAGTTAGGATTCATTTTTTAGGGATCAGTCTTCTTTGACTTTTCGACCAATTATTCTAGGATTTTTACGATAACCTTATCTTGTCGAATAATTGATTGGAACGAATGTTGATCGACTCCTATGGAAAATGTGGGAGGCGAGCATTCTTTAGTGGAAATCGATCTCACTCAACGTTCTTTGCAAGAGTGCATCCATTTTCAATATGAATCAGTCTTCTTTGATGACTTAACTTTTCGAATTACATTAATTGCAAAGTAAGCTAATACCATAAAAATAAGATAGATTGATGCATAAAACCAGTACTCTTTATTGGTAAGTTTATTACTTAGAAAACTTAAAATGAAGAATGTTGTCAATGAACCTAATAATAGTCCAATTAATGTTTTTAAACTCATTATAATACACTCCCATTAAAGTAATTTTAAGTATTTTAAAGAAATCCTTTTACTGTCTATATAGTCCATTATTGGTAAGAATATTCCATGCTAACCGATCTAAAGTGCAAAATTAAGCACTTTAGATCGACTATTCCCAATAAGAAAAGACTGATTTATATAGAATCAGCCTCCTCTTTTACTATATTGTACTCCGACTTCAATTAGTTCACTTATAAACTCTTTAATATTACCTACTAGTACACCGCCATGACCTGTACACATTACACTACTATCAAACCGAATTATTTTTCTTAGTCCACTTAGAAAATACTCTAAGTGTTCTGTTGATACTCCTCCATCTCCCAAATACTTTATCCACTCATTTCTAAGGTCATCTCCTATAGAGACTAGTCCGTCTTTTGATAAAGGATCACCAAAGAAACATAAGAAATCACCAGTAAAAACTGCTTTTGTTGGACGATGATAAAAAATGACTGAACCTGGTGTATGATATCCAACTAAATCATAGTCAAATTCCTTTATTACTTCAAAATCATCAAGGTCATTACTAAATTGAGTTAATTCAAGTGAATCAATTAAAGCATTATCATTTGAATGGATAAATTTCCTAGCGTTTTTAAAAATACGAGAACCATCAATATGATCTTCATGTCCATGTGTAGCTAAGAAGAGATGGACGTCTTCTGTTGTTTTACCCAATTCAGTCAGAGCTTTCCTAATATACTGGGAATGGATTTTTTTTCCTGAATCAACAAGAGTAACACCATTATCTTGAATGATAAAATAGCAATTATTATATGACTTCCATTCGGTATCCCATATCGCTAATGCGTATATGTTATCGACCACCCGTTCAAAAGAAACTTCCACGTCTTCACCTCCACAAAATATAGAGCATTCTTTGCATAACTTAAATAGATCTGAAATACTTACTTTATAGTGTTCGATATTTAAGACAAATAACCTTTTATCTATATGTTCTATAATTATTACGAATAAATAGTATGATCGATTCATCAGAAGTAAAAAGCCTGATCCACTATATGAAAAATACAAAGACATAAATTTAACTTTTCAGAAAAAAATAAATTAGAAAATTAATATGCTATAATTCTTCTAATTTTATAAATTATAGTCCTGGAAGGAGCGTTTAATGTGGGAAAAGAACTAAATTTAAAGAAAAATATTGGCTTTTTCGTATCAACGTCTTTAGTAATCGGTACAGTAATCGGTTCCGGAATCTTTATGAAACCTGGAATCGTACTGTCTTCAACTGCTAACTCTACTATGGCTCTTTTAGCGTGGATTATCGGTGGCGTTATTACACTAGCAAGTGGATTAACGATTGCTGAAGTAAGTGTAAAAATCCCTAGAACTGGTGGATTATATGCTTACATTGAAGAGGTTTATGGTGAGAAATGGGGATTTTTATGCGGTTGGGTACAAACCATTGTCTATGGACCAGCTGTTATGGGTGCTCTTAGTCTTTATTTTGGCTCTTTATTGGCAGATTTTTTCGGTTTTCAGGGAAGTAGCAAATTGATTGGTATTATCACAATTATATTGCTTGGTGGTCTAAATATATTAGGCACTCAACTTGGTGGATTTATTCAAACTATCTCTACTGCAGGAAAACTAGTTCCTATTATTTTAATTGCGGTTTTTGGTATTCTTCAAGGGGACGTATCAGTTTTTAATGCAGAGAGCGGTAGTTCTACTCATGCAATTAGTATGGGCGCAGCAGTATTAGCCACTTTATGGGCATATGACGGTTGGATGAATGTAGGTTTTATGGCAGGTGAAATGAAGAATCCTTCAAAGACTCTTCCTAGAGCAATTATTTCTGGTATTGTAATTGTTATTTTAGCTTATCTTTCTGTTAATATCGCAATGCTACATGTTTTATCTGCAAGTAAAATTGTTGAATTAGGTCCTAATGCAGCTACTGCGGCAGCTTCTTCACTATTTGGAAATATCGGTGGAAAAATTCTCGCCATCGGAATTTTAGTTTCTATTTTTGGCTGTTTAAATGGCAAAATTCTTACATTCCCAAGGGTTACATTTGCAATGGCAGAACGAAACTTCCTACCTGGTTCAAAAGTATTATCTAGTATTCACCCTAAATTTAATACGCCAGTAGGCTCAACAATTTTTCAAATTGTTTTAGCATTAGCAATGATGATATTCTGGAACCCAGATCGACTTTCTGATATGGCTATATTTGCAGTCTTTTTATTTTATGGACTAGCATTTAATGCGATCTTCATATTACGTAAAAAAGATAAAGGTGGAAATAAATTATATAAAGTACCTTTATACCCTATTACCCCGATTGTGGCAATTATAGGTACACTTTACATCATTGGTAGTACGATTATAAATGCACCATTAGATGCACTTGTGTCAATTGGTATTGCAATTGTTGGTTTACCTGTTTATTGGAAACTAAAGTCAACGATTACAAGCGATGAAAAATATAAAGCAAGTTAATAGATAATAAGATTTTAAAGTTAATAAAAAGCAGGTAAAAGAATTCACGATCATTTACCTGCTTTTATGTTTTCTATTATTTATGTGCAAAAAATAATAATTGAACTAAGAATAATACAGCAAATAAATAAACAAATGGATGCACGTCTTTAAATTTACGTTTTACGATTTTCATAATCGGATAAGAAATAAAGCCTAAAGCAATACCGTTTGCAATACTTGAAGTTAATGGCATGCTAACAATGACTAAAAATGCAGGGAATGCTTCTTCAAAATCATCCCATTTAATCTCCGAAATACTCTTAATCATAAAACAGCCAACGATAATTAAGCTAGGCGCAGTTATTGCAGCAACTTCTGATACAGAACCGATCATGGGGCTAAAAAATGCTGCAATTACGAATAGCACTACAACAGTTAATGATGTTAAACCAGTTTTCCCACCAGCACCAACACCAGCAGAGGATTCTACTGTTGCTGCAGTCGGACTTGTTCCTAGCATCGCACCAACAATTGTACCAATTGAATCAGCAGAGAATGCACTTCCTCCCTTTTCTAACTTATCATTTTTGATAAGACCTGCTTGTTTAACAATTGCTAGTAAAGCTCCTGTTGTATCGAATAACATAACAAGTAAGAATGAGAATATTACACTATAAAGTCCATACTCAATAATGTCTCTCACTGAATCAATTGGGTTGTATACTAAAATTCCTTTTGGTAAATGAGGCATAGCAACAAAGCCATTTGCAAAATTTAACTGACCGGTAAAATAGGCAATTACACCTGTCGTAATCATCCCTAGAAATAATGCTCCATTTAAGTTAAGTGCCATAAATACAATTGTTATTAGTAAACCGATCAATGTAAGTGCAACTTTAGGGGAACTAAAATCACCAAGTTGAACTAGATTAGTAGGATGATCTGCGACAATACCTGATAAACGCAAACCAATAAAGGTGATAAATAAACCAATTCCAGCAGCAATTGCATGCTTTAGGTTAGCAGGAATTGCTTGAATCAATTTTGTTCGGAAAGATGTTAAAGAAAGTAGTAAAAATAAAAGTCCAGTAATAAAAACAGCAGAAAAACCTACTGAATATGGAAGATTATGTCCTCCAATTACAGAATAAGTAAAATAGGCATTTAACCCCATAGCAGGTGCAATAACGATTGGATAATTAGCTATTAATGACATTGTTAAAGTGCCAATAATTGTAGCTAAAATAGTAGCTAAAAACGCCTGGTTAAATGGTACACCCGCATCTTTTAAAATCATAGGATTAACAATAATGATGTAAGCCAATGTTAAGAATGTAGTTAAACCGGCTAAAACTTCAATTTTAAATGAAGTTTTTCGTTCTTTAAGTTGAAACATGTAACGACTCCTTTATTATACTAAAATAAAAAAACTACCCACTTTTCAGGAGAAAAAGCAGGCAGTTTTACATTGTAAAGAAAACAAAAATCCAGAGCTCTTCCTCATAGTCTAGCAGTTTACGGATGCTAGGTAGAAACTCTTGAACCATATTTCCAAGTTTATATGAGAAAATATTAATATATTTTTCCATCATACGACCTACCTTACAGTCTGTCAACAAAAACATTATTGTTATATAATTTAGAAAATATTATAATGAATGTGGATAAAATAGTAGTAAATAACAATTGTGTAAAGGTACCTTTAGGAAAAGTCGAATGGTATTCTCATTAAAATGCTATATATGTTATTCTGAAACTATAATTTAGAATTTAAGGGGTTGTTTAACATTCGTTTAAATAAATTTATAAGTGAGTCTGGAAAGGCTTCGAGACGTGGAGCGGATAAGTTAATTAGTGAAGGAAGAGTAAAATTAAATGGTAGAGTAGCAAAAGTCGGCGATCAAGTTGAACCTGGTGATGAAGTAATTGTAAATGGTGAACATATTAGACTAGCTCGAAATCATGTTTATATAGCCTTAAACAAGCCAGTAGGTATTACAAGTACTACTGAAAAAGGTGTTAAAGGGAATATTGTTGATCTTGTAAACCACCCCTTACGTATCTTTAATATTGGAAGACTTGATAAGGATTCTGAAGGCTTGATTCTCCTTACAAATGATGGAGATATCGTAAATGAAATTTTACGTGCTGAAAATAGGCATGAAAAAGAATATATCGTATCAGTCGATAAACCAATAACTTCTGACTTTTTAACCAAAATGTCTGAAGGGGTAAAAATATTAGGTACGAAAACTTTACCATGTGAAGTGAAACAACTTTCAAAATATGATTTCCAAATCATTTTAACACAAGGTTTAAACCGTCAAATTCGTCGTATGTGTGAGGCGCTTGGATATGAAGTCTATCGATTACAAAGAACTAGAATTATGAATATTCATCTAGGTAATCTACCAATTGGTCAATGGAGAGACTTATCTAAGAAAGAAAAAACTCAGTTATTTAGAGAATTAAATTACGAACCAAATGAATGGTAAATAAAAAAATCTGATTCAATTTTAATTGAATCAGTCTTTTTTTGCCCAAAGAACTGTTGAATTGAATTTCATTAACCTAATTAGCATGATATTGTATGTCTAGTTTACTTTAAACTTTTATGATTTTCATTCATCAACCAAAAAAAGCACTACTTCTAGTAATGCTTTTCCATCGAATTCTTATTTATTTTTTATCATATAGTATAAAAACCAATTTGCATGAATACCATCTTCAATGGCTGCACGATAAAAGACATTTTTAATCGTTTGATTCGTTGTACTATCAGCAATTTTTAAATAAAAACGACTATCGTATTGTTCTCCGATAAATGAGCCCTCAATACCTTGTTTAAAGGTCTTAGCACATACTTGAGTAATACTTCCTGTATAGGTTCTTCCAGTTAAAATTCGATAAATTTGCTGGAACGCTTGATAATGTCGAACATCATCTTCCCGAATTTCATTAATTACTTTCTTTGTAGCATCGTTAGGCGCTTGGCTGACTAACTCTGCATAGCAATTGATTGCATTATATTTTAAGTTAATTGCTTTCTCAATATCTCTTTCTAACTCTGTATCCATCTGTCTATAATAATCAAAATAATAATTTGAATTTTGATAAGAATACATACCTTCCCCTCCTCTTTATTCCATAATACTGTATGCATAAATGGAGATTTGAGTGTTTGTCTAGATTAAGACAGAGTAGTGTTTAGAAAAAAGTAAGGGAAAGATTTTCTGTTTTTTTATTCTCTTTATTTTTCTCCCTAAACTAACAGTATGAAAAAGCAGTTCAAAGTGGGGATAATAGCTAAAAGGGACTGATTTAGAATCTGTCCCTTTCACGCCGTTGAAAAAAGAATTTGTCAATTAAATTGTTGGATGATCATTGATAGGTAATAAGTGTCGCGTTGATTTCCACTACAGGTTGCTCGCTTTCCATGGGGCGAGACCTGAGCCTTCTCGGCGTCCCGCCTGTGGGGTCTCAGCCTTCCCGCATCTCCCATAGGAGCCTGGCAACCTTTCGTTCCAATCAAATTCTTTATGAAAAATAATAATCTTAAAAACATTGGAATATTCAATTTGAACGGATGAATTACACTTATTCTTCAACATCAAATTGAAAAACTAATGGAGACGACTTACACATCTTTGCAAATATTGATTGTCAAAAAGAACATATTTTTAATTTTTGACAGTAGTTAAAACATTTATTTTTCAAGCAATACCACTGTTTTTTCAATAAGATGACAAAAAAATAATAAAAATTCTTTTTCCTTGAAATTCATATAGTATTCCAATTTTTCAATATTGACTACAATATACTTCAACACTCAAAAGGGACTGATCCATTTGAATCTGTCCCTTTTAATGATTTTAGAAAATCTATCATTCCAGTAAAATTAATGTACAAGTAAGTCCTTCTCTAACTGATTGTATTCATCAACAATTAAACTAATTAAGTCATTCGAGTCTGATAATTCTGAATATTTAACGAGCAACTCTTCTACAGAATGATCCTGTAGGAATCTTTGTAGTGCAACGGCTTCATGATCATCATTATTTTTATAAAATAGAGCAACTGCAATCGCTTTAACTAAATAGTTAGGCGTTATCCCAAAGTTTATTAACTCCCTTGCTGGCTTAATAAAACGGTCATTAGCTCCTAATTTACGGATTGGAGAACGAGCCACTCGAGTTAATTCATCTGAAATGAATTCATTATCAAATCTACCGATTATTTTTTTAATATAAGTACTATGTTCATCTAAATCAAAGTTATATTTTTTAACTAATAACTTACCTGTTTCGTCTAAAATAGAACTAACAGTATCTCTAATATTCTCATCAGAAATTGCTTCTTTAATTGTTTTATATCCGTAGAAATTCCCTAAATATGCAGTCGCTGCGTGGCCAGTGTTTACAGTAAATAATTTCCTTTCAATATAAGGAAGTAAATTCTCTACATAAGTCACACCATTAATTACTGGAACTTCACCTATCATTTTTGATTGATCTATTACCCACTCATAAAATGGTTCTACTGCTACTAATAATTTATCTTCATGATTTTGAATTGGAACGATTCGATCAACTGCAGCATCCGGAAAACTGACCGACTGTTCAGTTTTTTTCTTCTGAGATAATGTCATGTTCAAATAAACTTCTTCTCTTAAAAAAGTACTTCCACCTATCATATTTTCACATGCTATTATATTTAACGCTTTATCTGATTTCTCAATCCTTTCAATTAAACCGTCGGCAAGTAGCTTTGCTATTTTAGGAAGAATAGAAGGACCTACTGCAGTTGTTATAATATCTGCCTGTGAGATTACTTTTGCTACTTCCTGGGGATCTTTCAGACTGTTAATCCCTCTAACATTTGTTATCTTTATTTTTTCTTGGGTATGATCTGCCAACATGACAGTATATGATTTCTTCTCATTTAGTTCATTAATAATCTCTTCATTTACATCAACAAAGCAAATCTCATATCCTGCCTTGTGTAATAATTGTCCTATAAATCCTCTTCCAATGTTTCCTGCGCCAAAATGTACAGCTAACATCTTACTCCTCCTCGCTAAACATTAAAATTAGTTCCTCTTTTGATGTGGCCGCAACTAATTTATGTACATTTTCTTCTTCTGAACAAAGGATCGCAATTTGGGATAATAGCTCAAGATGCTCATTATCTTTGCCCGCAATACCGAATACAATCTTTACAATATTTCCGTTCCCAAAGTCTACTCCGTTAGGAATTTGAAGAATCGAAATCCCAGATGAGATTACCTCTTGTTTAGACTCCTCAGTGCCATGTGGAATCGCAATAAAATTACCCATATAAGTTGTTAAGGACTCTTCTCTTTCAATCATTTTTTCAATATAATTTTCCTTTACATAACCGTTACTTACTAAAAGATTCCCTGCTAAACGAATAGCTTCATCTTTTGTTTTCACATCTACATTTAATAAAACATTTTCTGTTGGTAATACTGTTTGAATCATTATCCAATACCTCAATTCTTAAATCTTTTTTGTAAATTTTCATATAATGCATAGCTTAATTTGTTATATATATCTGTATAGTTAGTAGATGTAAAAATCCGTGTTGATTCTTCATCTTCAATAATTGTTGAACTAATTGTGCTCAACACCTCTAATTGACCCGTTTGCAGATCAACTGGAGCTAATAATAAAAGTAATGTATTGATTTTTATTGACGAATTGTCCATTGCTTTGACTACCAATGGCTCATGAAGCAAAAAGGATAAAAACACTGGTTTCATAACATATTCTGAACGACAATGATAAAGAGCTATGCTAGTACCTGGTATCCCTAAGCCACCCTTCTTTTCTCTTTCCGCCAATTGATTAGTCACTTCAAAATAATCACCTATTAATCCTCTACTATTTGCCTGTTTGCATACTTCCAATAATAAAACGGAACTAGTTGGAATAAATGGTAATGAAATTGTTTCAAATGTATTCAAAATATGAAGTACAGTTTCTGAGTACTGATGAACTACTTCAAAATTTTGTTTAATGCATTCAGGCGTTGCAGGCTTCACCTGCTTTTTTGACTTTTTATTATGGAGCTTTCTTAATAGAGCTGCTTCCGTTGTAAGTGAATTACGTTTTATTTCATGGCGAATCTGCTCAGCCTCTTTCTTTGGCAATAAAGGGTTTACGGTAATATATTTTTTCGAAAATCCCGGCATTTCAACCGTAGATAAAATAATGTCAAATTGGTCAATTTGAATATTTCTTAAATTTGCTAACGATGATACTTCGATATCAGTTATTTCTTTAATTTCTTTCTTAATTCGACTCGCTAGCATTTTAGAAGAACCGATTCCACTTGAACATAATACAAGCGCTCTAACCACTTTACTGTTATCATAGATTACTTGAGATGAGGCAAAATGTAAGACAAGATAAGCTATTTCTTCAGTTGGAAACACAATCGATGGAAAAGCTTCAATTAATCCTTCATGAATGATTCTAAAAAGTGCAGGGTAATCCTCTTGAATTTGACCTGCCAAAGGATTATTTGCATCTAGCTTTTTTTGAATTCGATAGATTGCTGGTTCAATATGGGTTATTAATCCTTCAAATAAGGCTTTATCTTCATCAAAATTTAGTTCAAGTTCTTTAGATACATAATTGATTAACTTTTTTGAGCCTACAATAATTTCTGTACTACTCTCTTCTAACCAATCATTTTTCTCTTGTCGCTGCCTTGCACCTAATAAATGCATCGTAATATACCCTATTTCAGCATTTGGAATATGAACTTTAAACACTTCTTCTAATTCCATGACGATCTGACTTGCGATATTAAATTCCTTAGAGGTTCTTAATTCCTCAAGAACCTCTTGATCCATTTGTATGACCTCGCCCTGAATAATTCTTTCTATGGCTAAAGATATGTGAATCGTAAATGTCATAAACGCACTATCAGCTAGAGAATAAGGCAATTGTTGTTCAATATCTCGAATCATTTTTCCGATCATGGTGAGTTTTTCTAGTTTTATTATTTCTACTAATCCATTTGAGAACCGATCCCTAGACTCATACTCATCTTCCACTACAGATAAAAACTCGTATTCATTTAATTGCTGTGCAATTAGATGTCCTAGTGCTTTTCTTTTTTTTCGTTCAGAGCCTAGTAAAGCAATGCCAAACCCTTTCTTTCTAATTAGATCTAAGTCAAAGTCCTTTAACCATTCTTCTACTTTATTTAAATCATTACTAACTGTAGCAACGGTAACTTGTAACTCTTTTGCTAGTGAGCTTAGTTTAATAGATTCTGGTTCTTTTAATAAGGAACATAAAATTAACTCTTGTCTTTCTTTTTGAGTAAACTCTTGTGCACTTTTTAATATTGAAATTTGAAGCTCATTTTTTTGCTCAGGTGTCCCTTCAAGATACATTCCAACACCTAATACCTTTTTAAAAGAAAGATTGTGTGCTGAGGCAATACTTTCGACTCCCTTTAATTCCCGTTGCACAGTTCGACTACTAACATTTAAGTTCTCTGCAATTTCTTGAACATTGATTCCATCCGGATGATCCAACAATAAATTAATGATTTCTCTTTCTCTTGCTGATATATACATATATACCTCTTTAAATTTTAATTATTTTATTAAAGAATTCACTAATTCATCATACTTTGGACTATTTAAGAAGTTTTCTACTGAGATATGAACTGCATTCGGTACTTTTGCTTTCGCCCGATCAGTTAAATCTTTATGAGTTATGACAACATCTACATCATTTGGTAAATTATTAATTGCTACATTTGTAACCTCTAATTCTATCCCCGCTGTTTTTACCTTTTTGCGTAATATTGATGCTCCCATGGCACTTGATCCCATACCAGCATCACAAGCAAAAATGATCTTCTCCACTTCTTTATCAATACCAATTGAACTAGCTACTTCTTTTTCAGTCTGTAATAGACTAGCTACTTTACTTTCTTTTCCTTTTAAGTCTTGTGTTTTTTGAGCTGCTCTTTCTAAATCTTCATCTGAAGCAACTGACTTAGATGATTTCAGAATTGCAGCTGAAACTATAAATGAAACGGCTGTTGCAACAAATACTCCCGCAAGAATTGGTAAGTAACCACCTTTTGGTGCCATTGCTAGAATGGCAATTATACTTCCCGGAGAAGCTGCTGCTACTAGACCTGCATCTAATATATTAAAAGTAAATGTACCAGCTACACCACCAACGATAACCGAAACAATTAATAAAGGTCTCATTAAGATATATGGGAAATAAATTTCATGAATCCCACCTAAGAAATGGATAATTACTGCTCCTGGTGCTGTTTGTTTAGCTGTACCTTTGCCAAATATCGTATAGGCTAATAGTACGCCTAAGCCCGGCCCTGGATTAGCTTCAAGTAAGAATAGAAGTGACTTTCCAGCTGATTTTGCTTGCTCTAGTCCAATTGGACTCAAAATTCCATGGTTAATAGCATTGTTTAAAAATAAGATTTTTGCCGGTTCGATAAATATGTTAGCCAATGGAATGACATTTGCTCTTACCATCAGATCAACGCCATTCGCTAATGCTTCTGTTAGTGTTGATACAACTGGATTAATACCTATTAAGCCAATTACTGCCAAAACTGCTCCTAAAATACCCGCTGAGAAATTATTAACTAACATCTCAAATCCTGACTTAACTTTTCCTTGTATAGCTTGGTCAAATTTCTTAATCACCAAACCGCCAAGTGGTCCCATAATCATTGCACCAAGGAACATCGGCATCTCTGCACCAACGATTACCCCCATTGTTGCAATTGCACCAATAACTCCACCTCGAACGTCATGAACCATTCTTCCACCAGTAAAACCAATTAGCAATGGTAATAAATAAGTAATCATTGGACCTACTAATACCGCTAACTTAGCATTAGGTATCCATCCAGTAGGTATAAATAGTGCTGTTATTAATCCCCATGCAATAAAAGCACCAATGTTTGGCATTACCATACCGCTTAGAAAGCTACCAAACCGTTGAATTTTTACTTTTATATGATTGTTCCTATCTGTATTCAAAATCTTACCTCCCTTTTGTAGCTTATATTCAAATGATAAAACGCTTACAGTTTCAATACAATGAAATGAATATTCGTATTTGTCACTTACTGATGTGACAAAATTTAAAAGGGCTAAACTATCTTTAACTATAGTCTCTTCTTATTAATAGAATGATAGATTTCACCTACCTGGGCAATAGGTCTCTAAACTCACCTAAAAATACAACATAATACCTACGAGAACACCAATACATAAGCCTCATAAACTGACATAAACAATAGAAAAAAGGAACATACCCAATTGATGAATATGTTCCTTCTAATTTTGTATTGTAAGAATGAAAGCTTCCAACTTACTACCCTTATCCGACCTGTCCACTATATTTTGATTCTTCTTCTGGGAATAAAAATCCTAACTCATGGTGTTCACCTTCATAAACAGAAGATTGAGTTATACGTATCTCAGAATTAAAATCAACTACTTCTAATTTGCAGTACGCACGATTAATTTGTAGTGCCTCATAAAACTCATTAACAGTAGAGACATTTTGTCCATTTACTTTTGTAATGCTTTCGCCTACTTTTATATTCATTTTATCCGCTACAGAGTTAGGTAAAATTCCTAAAACAATTAGGCCAGTTGATTTTACTGTAAAGTAAGATGGTGTATTAATATCTTTACTTTTATGGATATAGTTTATAGCTTCGCGTCCCACTACTGCAATTGCTACAGCTATAAATGCAACAAAACCAATAAAATAACTTAAAATTCCGCCTACGCTAACTATCATTGCTAAAGTCACAATTTGTTTACCAACAACCTTAATTGATTCCTTTGGTAGCATTCCTTGAATTAATTGATAAAATCCAATTCCAAAAGGTACACAAAGAATTGAATACCCACTATCACCTAATGCTAGTGAAGGCCACCATGAATAGTCACTAACGATTGAACCACTTGGTATTAATAAAAATAATGGCACCATCCATAATCTATTTGACTCATGTGCCCCTACTCTTTTTCCACGTTTACTCTCAATAAATAAAGGAGTTGTATGATTTGCAGCATTACGCTGAACCAAAATCCCTTCAGCTAGTAAAAGTAAAGCCAATAGAATTGTTATAGCAGGGAGCATCGCATTCAGATCATTTGGTATAAAATTTTTCAAAAAAGGTACTGAATCTTGCCCTCTATTTAGTAATGGAAGAGCAACTAATGCTAGTCCAAATAGATAAGCAGGAGACATCCATCTGAATTGTAAAATTAGTGCACAAATAATCGTTAATACACTTAGTAAATAAACCATTTCAACCGGGATGCTAATTCCAGCTACCAATGTGATAACCGAGAGAATTAATCCAATCATTAATCCATGCCATAGTGAAGTTTTCCATTCGAACGTTACATTAAAATTTCGCACTGAAAAATGCTTTCGTTCTCGTTTTACGCGTAAATTACCACAGAAAATTGATGCGATAAAAAATATATAAGTAAATGGATTTAAAAATAGCTTACCTAATCCAACTAATAGTTCAGATAATAAATTTGACCACATAACATTCACCACCTTTTTTATATAATAGATTGATATACTTATGTTATCGGTTTATTGATGTTTTTTCAAAGAGAATATACTACAAAGCAATAAAAAAAGCACACTTCTCCATAAAGTGTACTTTCGACATACTAAGTTAAAACTCCTGCACGGATTGTAATTTCAAATCTATTTCCCGGGAATTATGTCAAATGGGGACGAAATAAATCGATACAAAGAGGACAATACAAAATTGTCCTCTTTGTACTATATTATTGAGCTACCATATCTAAAGCCTTTTCTAACTGTAGATCATTCTTTTCATCTTTAATTTTATCAATTAACGATGATTCAAGTTTTTCCGAAGTTAGGGGATCAATCTTACCATTAACAGTAATCCCAACAGCTTTTTGATAGTTTTTAACTGCAGTCTCTGTTTGCTTGCTAAAATATCCATCTTTACGGCCTGGGTCGTATCCTAAACCTTTTAACATGATTTGTGCTTGCTTAATATTTTCATCATTGTCATCGAATTTAAATGTTTTCTTTTTATCAATTGGTGTAGCGTAGAAGTAATCAGGTTGTTTCACAGCAACATCTGGTTTAATACCTTTTTTGTGAATCCAAGTACCATCTGGAGTTAACCATTTAAATTGAGTTAACTTAATATTACTACCATCTTTGAAATCTAATGTAGATTGGACAGTACCTTTACCATAAGATTTTTCCCCAATTAATTCATAATCTCCCGCTTCACTTAATGCTGCTGCTAAAATTTCAGCCGCAGATGCACTTCCTTTATCAATTAATACATCAATTGGATATGGTTTCGCTTTATTTAATTTAGTATAATACTTTTCACGTTGTCCATTTCTATTTTCAACCTGTAAATAAGGCTCACTTTTTACAACTAATTCTTCTAAAACGCCTTCTACAGCTTGTAAGTAACCACCAGGATTTCCTCGAACGTCAATTGTTAAACCTTGGATGTTTTGATCCTCTAGCTTTTTCAATTCTTTCTTAAACTCGTCAGCTGTTTTTTCATTAAATGAGGTAATATGAATATAACCAATTTTTTCGTTCTTTACGTTTTTCACTGAACTAAATACTGTATACATTGGTATATCATCACGTTTAATTGTAAATTTAATTGGGTCCGGAACTCCAGGGCGTTTTATTTCAATCGTTACATTTGTTCCTTTTTTACCACGGATTTTTAGCACTGCATCATATTGTGATAAACCTTTTACACTCTTACCATCGACTGATAAAATTTCATCCTTTGGTTTTATACCAGCTTTTTCCGCAGGTGAATTCTTAATTGGGGATACAATAATTAGTTTTTCACCATCTTTAGAAACTTCCGCACCGATTCCTTGGAAAGATGAACCTAGTGATTCATGGAATTGTTTAGCCGTCTTTCCATCCATATAAGTAGAAAACGGATCATCTAAAGTTGTTACCATACCTTGGATTGCACCTTCAGTTAATTTATCCGGATCAATCTTTTTCACATACTGATTTGCAATAATTTCGTAAGCCTTTTGTATTTTAGCAATATTTTCATCTTCAGAAGCTTTTACTTCTTTACTCTCAGAGAATTTTGAAACAATTGTACTTGTACCATCATTAAATGCAAATGTACCTACCCCCATACCAACAACAAATGTGGCTGTTGCAAGTAGCGCCGTCGTTTTACGATTCATACAGAACCTCCTATTTTTCGTTCCTTAAGAACGTACAAATCTATTAAATAGTGTATGTATTTGAAAAAGCATCACACAGATGTGCGATGCCATTTCTGTTCTATTATATGATAAGCCTGTATCACTTATGTTTGCAAGTAGAACACGATTTAATAAATTTTTATTTGAAGAGTTTAATTTATTTAGGCAAATGTTGTAAGTATGGTGTTAAATTAATACCTAATTTACTTGCAAGTCTCTCACCTAATTTTGTATCTGCACGATAGAAGTTACAAACTGCACGAAGCTGAATTTTTTCATCTACATCTGCTAGATCAGCACTAATATTTTTAACAACAGCATCTTGTTCCGTTTTACTGTATCTATTCCACACTTCTTTTGCTTGGCCGAAATCATTTGTTTTTTCTATTTTTTTGCGCTCAGAAACACCACTTAATGGCTGAGCTACTTCAACATAATCTGTATCCTCTTTCGGCGTATCGGAGTAGCTATTTGGTTCGAAATTAATTTGATGTGTTTGCTGACCAAAAGGCATATGACCATCTCTTTGACCATTTGCTACTTTTGCAAAAGGACAGTTAATTGGAAGTTGCATATAATTTGCCCCAATACGATATCTTTGTGTATCTGAATAAGAGAATAATCTTCCTTGTAGTAACTTATCCTCAGATGGTAATATACCTGGAACTAACACGCCAGGATTAAATCCAACTGATTCAGTCTCTGCAAATACATTTTCAGGGTTACGATTAAGAATCATCGTTCCAACAAATTGTCGAGGAATTACATCTTCAAACCAATCTTTTGTAGCGTCTAATGGATCAAAGTCGAAATCCTCCATATCTGCTGGATTTAATACTTGAACATATAAGTCCCACTCTGGGAAATCCCCATTTTCAATCGAATCGTATAAATCTCGGCTTGCATGATTAAAATCTTTGCCCTGAATCTCACTAGCTTCTTCCATTGATAGATTTTCAATTCCTTGCTTAGGTACCCAACGAAGTTTTATGTAAACAGTATTACCATATTCATTTACCCATTTATATGCGTGAACACTTGAACCTCTCATTTGACGATAGTTCGCTGGAATACCTTCATCAGAATATAGATGTACTAACATATTTGTTGACTCAGGTGTTAAAGACATGAAATCCCAATATCTGTTAGGTGTTTGTAAATTAGTCCTTGGATCCGGCTTTAATGCATGAACCATATCAGGGAATTTCATTGCATCCCGTATAAAAAATACCGGAAGATTATTACCTACAAAATCATAGTTCCCATCTTCTGTATAGAATTTTACAGCGAATCCTCGAGGATCACGTAATGTTTCAGGAGAATGTAAACCATGAATAACTGTTGAAAAACGAGCAAAAACTGGTGTTTCTGTTCCGGCTTCTTGTAAAAACTTAGCTTTTGTATATTTTTTCATACTATTTTTTGTTATAAAAACACCGTGTGCACCAGCTCCACGTGCATGGACAACCCGTTCAGGTACTCTTTCACGATCAAAATGAGCTAGTTTTTCAATTAATTGATAATCCTCTAATAAAGTTGGACCTCTACGTCCCGCTGTAAGTGAATTTTGATTATCTCCAATTGGCACGCCTTGATTTGTTGTTAATCGGTTATTTGTCATATCGTCTCTCCTTAATTAGAATAATTATAATCTAGTAATAATTCTATAGTAATCTAACTTATAATGAAAATCAATATCAAATTATAATTATTATAATCTAGAAGTTTGATCGAGCATAATTTTCACATAACACTGTAGGTAGAACTACTTAGTTATAAAAGTAATTACGATTCCACAATTAGCGCTTGTTCAATTTATTAAATAGCCAAAAAAACCTATCCTAAAATTGTAGGATAGGTTTTTAAGTAAACTAAAAATTAATATAACTCATAGGATTTACTGCGTTTGATTTAGCGTAATTCCATTCACCTTTATGTAATTCAAAGTGTAAATGTTGTCCAGTAGAATGACCTGTATTTCCCATATAACCAATTTTCATACCTTTTGAAACAGTTTGTCCAGTTGATACATTAAAACTAGCTAAATGAGCATATACGGTCGTCCAAACTTGACCATTAATGTTATGTGTAATAAATACACAATTACCATAAGATGATGAAACATAAGCACGAATTACAACCCCATCACCTGCCGCTACAACTGGTACACTACCCGCTGAGGCGATATCGACTCCTTCATGGAACTCTCCACCTTCAAATGAACGTTGTCCAAATCCAGAAGAGACATAGCCGTTTGCTGGTCTTGTGAAATTACCACTTGAAACAGTTGGTGAGTTTTCAGAACTACTAGTACTATCTGAGTTACTAGCATTAACTGAACTACTAGAGCTTCCAGATCCATTTGAATGATTTGTACTAGTAGATGGCTTTTTGCTTTTTGCAGCAGCAGCAGCTTTAGCTTCAGCTTCAGCTTCAGCCTTACGTTTAGCCTCTGCTTTTTGTCTTGCTTCAGCCGCAGCTCTTTCAGCAGCTTGTTTTTTAGCGATTTCTAGCGCTTTTTGCATTGCAGCCTGCTGACTTGCTAGTAATTGATCTTGTTCCGTTAAATCTAAAACATCTTCATGAGCTTCACTTTCTTTAGCTTTTAATGAAGCCATTAATTCGTTCTTTTCGCTAACCTGACTTGCAAGTTGATTATTTAAACTCTTTAAGTTCGCTAAATCTCTTTCGATTTTTGCTTGCTTTTTAGTCAAATCATCTTTTTTAGCACTTACTTCTTTTAAGTCCAAGTTTTGCTGATTAATAATGTCTTCGTCGGCCTTCATAATAGTTTGTACAGCATTCATTCTTTGAATTAAATCTCCGAAACTATTAGCACCTAAAATGACATCAATATAAGATACCATGCCGCCAGCTTTTTGAAGAGAACGCATACGATTTTTCAACAATTCTTCACGCGATTTAATACGTTCTTCAATAAACTTAATTTCTTCTTTAAGTTTTGAAATTTGCTTTTTCCCATCACTAACTGCATCTTCAGTTTGGCTTACTTTTTGCTTAGTCAGTTTCATCTGAACATCAAGTTTTTTAAGTTCCGCAACGACTTCTTGCTGATCATGCTTTATATCAGCAATTTTATTTTTTGTTGCATCCGTCTTATCCTTAACCTCACTACGCTTCTTTATAATGCGATCAATTTCAGACTGGTATTTACTTTCAGCAAAAGAAACGGATGGGATGGCACCGATGATGAAAGTACTGCATAACATAATCGTTATTACTTTCGATGATTTTCTCTTATTCATCTAAGATCCCTCCTTATATGTATATAGAAAAGCCCTAGTACCTGTATCAACTCAGACAGACGTTAAATTCGGAACTAGAGCTTATCAATCGTATTACTCTATTAAAAAATAAAACTATAAATAAAAAATTTTATCTTATTTACGTAAAAACTTACGAATTGACATAACAGAACCCCACATCCCGATTACTGCACCAATACCGATTAATACTGCAGATAGCTGGTACACAAACGGTGAAAATGGTAATAATGTAAACATTGTTCCTGCTAATTTTGGCATTAGCATATCATAAATGACGTTATAGCCAGTTAAAAGTAAAACTATTGGAATAACTGATCCTAGAACACCTAGAAGTAAACCTTCTAATAAGAACGGCCAACGAATAAAGTTATTAGTCGCCCCTACCAATCTCATAATCTCAATTTCACGTCGTCTTGCCATAATTGTAATTTTGATCGTATTAGAGATTAAGAACATCGCAGTAAATAATAGTCCTAAAATCAGTACTAAACCGATGTTACGACCGACTGAAACTGCATTAAATAGTTTTTGAACTTGTTTTTTACCATAAATTACATCATCAATATATTTTAAGCCTGCAATTTTTTTGGCTACTGGTGCAATTTGATCTGGAGAATCGGTTTTAACAATATACGTATCATTTAACGGATTTTGCTGTTCAAACAGTTGGAATGCTTTCCCATCTTCTCCCATACTTTTAATTAGATTGTTTAGTTCTTGATCTTTAGATGAGAACTTTACAGTAGTTACATGATTTAATTTTTTGATTTCCTCTTTTAAAGTAGCTTGTTGCTCTTTGTTTGCTGTTAAATCAACTAAAACACGTACTTCAACATCTTTTTCTAGAGTAGTTCCAATATGATTAACATTCATGATTACGGCTAAAAATACGCCAACAAGCATTAACGTAACGGCAACAGCACTAATCGATGCAAACGTCATCCAACCATTTCGTTTTAAACTACGTAGCCCTTCACGAACATGTCTTTTTGCAGTTCTAGCTTTCATAACCGTACACTCCTCTCGCTTGGTCGCGTACAATTTTTCCATCTTCAATTGCAATTACACGTCGCTTAATCGTATTTACGATTTCTTTATTATGAGTCGCCATTACTATAGTTGTTCCACGATCATTGATTTCTTTAAATATATCCATAATCTCCCACGTAGTCTCAGGGTCTAGATTACCCGTTGGCTCATCGGCGATTACTACTTTTGGTTTATTTACAATAGAACGGGCAATCGAAACACGTTGCTGTTCACCACCAGAAAGCTCTGTTGGTAATGATCGAGCCTTGTGTTTTAACTTAACAAGTTCAAGTACTTCCATAACTCTCTTCTTTATAGTTTTTGGGTTTTCTTCAATAACTTCAAGTGCAAATGCAATATTTTCATAAACTGATAAGGTCGGTAATAATTTATAGTCTTGGAAAACTACCCCAATATTTCTACGTAATAAAGGAACTTTTTTATCCTTCATATGACTTAAATCAATTCCATTAATTAAGATTGTACCCTTTGATGGTCTTTCTTCACGATACATCATTTTAATGAATGTCGACTTTCCGGCACCACTTGGTCCTACGACATACACAAATTCACCTTGGCGAATTTTTACATTAATACCATCTACCGCAAGAACACCATTAGGATAAGTCTTATAAACATCTTTTAACTCAATCATGACATTCTCCTTAATTTTTTGTTCCGTTTTCTTCTATCAAACTATATAAGATCCATTCTGGATGAAATTATACTAAAAAATTACTTGATCTTATTATTTCGCCTACTATTTACATATTTCGATAATTTCAGCTAAGCTCCTCTATTATACCACTTAAAAAATGTCAAAATTGATAAATTTATGTTACATTTTAATAAACAGCAAGATTGTTTCTGAACGATTTAAAAGTTTATTTAACAAATTATGGAAAATTGTAACTAAAATGAAAAGAAACAGACCTTTTCTAATTAACAGAAAATTGTCTGCTTCTTTAATTTTTTTCTATACAAAATAAAACATTTTACTTTTTAGTTGCTAGCCATTTCGCTACACTTTTCGCGTCATTTCCTTGAACAACTCCACTAGGCATTGAACCTCTTCCATCATGGATAATATTTTCTATTTCCTTTTCAGAATATTTTGCTCCGACCTTTTTTAAGCTTGGTCCAATTATCCCTTCGAGTTCGCCACCATGACAGCTAGCACAACTTTGTTTAAATATCTTTTCTCCATTAGCAACAGAAACCGGCTCACCTGAATCATTATTTTTACTTGTATTATTATTTGAACCACAAGCAGTAATTGTTAATAACATGCCACCAGTTATAAAAGCAAGAAGTAGCTTTTTCACAAAATCATCGCCCCTTTATTTATCCCATAACTTTAGTCTACTACTAAAAAAAGTATTTATTTTTCCTTTTTATGTCAAATTTGTGAAACCTTCACCAAGAACTTCTGTTGCATCTACGACAGTAATGAAAGCATTTCGATCAACCGAACGAACGATATCACGCAGAGAAGAAAATTCAGTTTGATCAAGTACACACATTAATACTAAACGGTCTTCATTTGTATATCCGCCAACACCTGTAAGCTTTGTTACCCCACGATCTAATTCATGAACGATTGCTGTTGTTACAGGCTCCACTTCTGAAGTAATGATTAGTGCCATTTTTGATCTAGCAAGTCCAATTTGAACTAAATCGATTGTTTTACTTGTAACAAATAAGGCAATCAGTGCATACATACCACTTTCCAGATTAAATACGATTGCAGATGTAAGAACAATTAATCCGTCGATAAATGCAACACAAATCCCAAGTGATAAACCAGTATATTTATGAACAATTTGAGCTGCTAAATCTGTTCCACCAGTAGAAGCTTTACCACGGAATACGATTCCTAGACCTAAACCAATAAATAGCCCACCAAAAATTGACGCTAATAGCGGATTATCAGTTGCAGGTTTTATATTGTATAAATCAACCAAATAAACAACAAGTGGAATAAAAATTGTTCCAACTAATGTTTTAACACCAAATTGTCTACCTAAGAAAAATACACCAGCTATAAATAAAGGGATATTAAAAGCCCATTGCACAAACGCAGGATTGAATCCCATCGTACTTTTTAGAATCGTCGAAATACCGCTTACTCCACCGGAAGCAATATGATTTGGTAATAAAAACACACAAAACGCTACAGCAATAATTGCAGAACCAATTAATACAAAAAAATACTCAAAAAACGTTTTTCCCCACCCAACAGTTAGAGCAGTAGAATATCTGAACTTTTTCAAACTTATCCCCCTCAATATTTCTCACTTACAGACAACTTTTCTTTTTTATATCCTTTTTATCGGATACTCTCTCTATTTTTTATTATGAAAAAAACAATAAGATTTAATTACATATAAACAAAATTTACTTTCTTCAATTTGTAAAACTTCTTAAAAATAAATATGATTCATGTAACTCCTTCACATTAGTAAGTGAAAATACTTACTAATCCCCTTAAGAAAAAAGCTCAAAAGAATAACATCTCCTAACGAAGATGTCTGTTTAGACAAAGTCCAAAAAATTGATAATCAGACTAGCTGCAAGTGTTTGGCGGGCTGCCTGATAAAAGATGGCTTAGGTCAAAAGATGGATAAAAGGACTAACCTAATAATAGAATATACCTCTTTTGTCCCCAAAGATTAGGGCTGGTAAGAAAGAAGTTTCCTCCATTCTTAACAGCCCATTTTTCAACATTAAATCTTAGAACGTAAGTATGCATCAATAAATGGATCAAGATCTCCATCCATTACTGCATGTACATTACCAACCTCTGTGTTTGTTCGGTGGTCTTTAACCATTGAATATGGGTGGAAAACGTATGAACGAATTTGACTTCCCCAGCCAATTTCTTTTTGTTCTCCACGAATTTCATCTAATTGAGCTTGTTGCTCTTCTATTTTACGTTGATAAAGTTTTGCTTTTAACATTTTCATTGCCTGTTCACGGTTTTTAATTTGAGAACGCTCTGTTTGACATGTTACTACAATGTTAGTTGGAACATGTGTAATACGTACCGCTGAGTCAGTTGTATTAATGTGCTGTCCACCTGCTCCACTTGCACGATACGTATCAATTTTCAAATCTTCTGTACGTATATCAATTTCGATTTCTTCATTAAACTCAGGCATTACTTCACAAGATACAAATGAAGTATGACGACGACCTGATGAATCGAATGGAGAGATACGTACTAAACGATGAACGCCTTTTTCTGCTTTTAAATAACCATAAGCATTATGACCTTTAATTGCTAAAGTTACACTCTTAATACCAGCCTCATCACCAGGTAGATAATCTAAAGTTTCAACTTTAAATCCACGTTTTTCAGCCCATCTTGTATACATACGTAACAACATTGAACCCCAATCTTGTGACTCGGTTCCACCTGCACCAGGGTGAAGCTCAAGAATTGCATTATTTTTATCATATGGCTCGCTTAATAATAATTGAAGTTCGAAATCATTCAGTTTCCCAGTTAAAGATTTTGCTTCAGTAACTAGTTCTTCAAATAGTTCATCGTCATTTTCTTCTTTAACTAACTCATATGTTACTTCAAGATTCTCATAACCCTCATTTAAATCATTGAATTCATTAATAACTTCTTTTAAACCATTTACTTCACTAATTACTACTTGTGCAGCTTTTTGATCATCCCAAAAATCTGGCTCTGACATAAATGCTTCAAGTTCATCTAGTCTTGCTTGTTTTGTTTCGACGTCAAAGAGACCCCCTAAATGCTTGAAGGCGTTTCGCCATCTTTTCTAGTTCTTGCTTTACTTCTACTAATTCCATTACATTACACCTCGATTAAATTTTACGACAATAAAAAGCAGGTAAAGACAAGTAGTAAAGTAAGAATAACCATTAATAGCTACCCTCTCTTTTAATAACTACTTGCCCTTGCCCCTTTTCATATAGTTTCTATTTTATTAGATTCCTTTTCCGTGGCAGTTTTTATACTTCTTACCTGATCCACAAGGACAATCTTCATTTCGACCGATTTCTTCACCTTTTACGATTGGTTTTTTCTTTACTTCACCATCACCATCATTGCTTACATGGATTGCATCGCCTTGTACAGCTTCACGCTCTACGTCAGCTTCAATTTCAGCTTTCATAATAATGCGAGATACCTCTTCTTCAATGGAAGCAATCATCTCTTCAAACATCGCGAAGCCTTCCATTTGATATTCACGTAGAGGATCAATTTGTGCATAGGCACGTAAATGGATTCCTTCACGAAGTTGATCCATAGAATCAATATGAGCCATCCACTTGTTATCAACAGTACGTAATAATACAACTTTTTCGAACTCACGCATTTGTTCAGCTGGTAAAGCTGATTGTTTTTCTTCGTAACGCTCGAAAACTACTTTTTGAATTAGTTCAACCATTTCATCTGGTTCAATTACACGTAATTGTTCAACTGAAATTTCATCTTCATTTATTAAGTTCGCTTCTAAGAAATCAATGATTCCTTCTAAATTCCACTCTTCCTGAAGCTGCTCGTTAGGAGTGTGAGCTTGAACTACTCTATTAATAGTACCTTCAATCATATTTTTAACGATTGGTTGTAAATCAGTTGAATCAATAACTTCAGAACGTTGAGCATAGATAACTTCACGTTGTTGACGTAGTACATCATCGTATTGAAGTAATTGTTTACGAGCATCAAAGTTATTTCCTTCTACTCGTTTTTGTGCGGATTCAACTGCACGAGAAACCATTTTACTTTCAATCGGTTGCGAGTCATCTAATCCTAAACGGTCCATCATAACTGATAAATTATCTGAACCAAAACGACGCATTAATTCATCTTCCATTGATAAATAGAAAGTTGTCACACCAGGGTCCCCTTGACGACCAGAACGACCACGTAACTGATTATCAATACGTCTGCTTTCATGACGCTCAGTACCAATAACAGCTAATCCACCAAGTTCACGAACACCTTCGCCTAATTTAATATCTGTACCACGACCAGCCATGTTTGTTGCAATCGTAACTGCACCACGATGACCAGCTAATGCGATAATATCAGCCTCACGTTCATGGTTTTTCGCATTTAATACTTCATGTTTAACACCTTTACGTTTTAACAATTGAGAGATTAACTCTGAAGTCTCGATCGCTACAGTACCAACTAGAACCGGTTGGCCAGCTTTGTGACGCTCAACAATTTCATCGACAACAGCATTAAATTTACCACCCATTGTTTTGTAGACTAAATCAGGTTTATCAATACGAGCGATTGGTCGGTTCGTAGGAATAACTAGAACATTCATATTGTAAATATTACGGAATTCTTCTTCCTCAGTTTTAGCTGTACCTGTCATCCCCGAAAGTTTTTTATACATACGGAAGTAGTTTTGGAAAGTAATTGTCGCAAGCGTCATACTTTCGTTTTGAATTTTTAATCCTTCTTTCGCTTCAATCGCTTGGTGAAGACCCTCACTGTATCGGCGACCTTTCATTAAACGACCAGTAAATTGGTCAACGATCACAATTTCACCATCTTGAACTACATAATCGACATCGTGAGTCATTGTAACATGAGCACGTAATGCCTGAGTAATATGATGATTTAAGTTAACATTTTTCAAATCAAATAAGTTTTCAACGCCAAAAGCTTTTTCTGCACGAGAAATACCATCTTCAGTTAATAAAACAGATTTTGTTTTAACATCGTACGTATAATCTTTGTCTAACTTAAGCATTCCAACAAATGCATTCGCTGCAATATAAGCTTGTGCAGACTGTTTCGCTTGTCCAGAAATAATTAATGGAGTTCGTGCTTCGTCAATTAAAATTGAGTCAACCTCATCGATAATAGCATAGTTTAGTGGACGTTGTACTCGTTGTTCAGCGTATACAACCATGTTATCACGTAAATAGTCAAATCCTAATTCATTATTTGTACTATACGTAATATCACAAGCATAAGCTTCACGCTTTTCATCTGATTCCATACTATTTAAATTTAGACCAACAGTAAGTCCTAAGAACTCATACAATTGACCCATTTCACGAGCATCACGACTTGCCAAGTATTCATTGACAGTTACGACGTGAACACCTTCACCACTTAATGCATTTAAATAAACTGGTAATGTGGAAGTTAACGTTTTACCTTCCCCGGTTTTCATTTCTGAAATATTACCTTCATGTAAGGAAATTCCACCTAATAATTGTACAGGATATGGAGTCATACCAAGTACACGAGTAGCACCTTCACGAACAACGGCAAACGCTTCAACTAAAATATCATCAAGAGTTTCACCTTTTTGAATACGCTCTTTAAATTCAAATGTTTTACCTCTAAGTTCATCATCAGATAATTTTGTATACTGATCCTGTAAAGATAAAATTTGATCAACTTGTTTTTGCATTTTATTTAATTGTCGCTGATTAAGATCAAAAACCTTTTTTATCATTCCAAGCATTCGTAACGCTCCTCTATTTTAAAGTCATAAACTAAAATGTCATTAAGTTAGTAGATACTATTTCTAATTTTATCATTAAATGAAGATAAGTGACAACCTTATGTCGAGATTGTTCATTAGAATTAATTAATATTTTTGAAAATAAGCAAAAAAAGCAAAAAAGGACTAAGCTAATTGTTCAGCTCAGTCCTTTTAATATTATTTTTTTAATTTTATTTGGCTTCAATTAAACCATAACGCCCATCTTTTCTTGCGTAAACGATGTTCGTTTTATTCGTTTCACCGTTTAAGAATACAAAGAAGTTATGACCTAACATATTCATTTGTAGCACTGCTTCTTCTGCATCCATAGGTTTTAAATCAAATTGCTTTGTTTTAACTAACTCAATATCATTTTCTTGCTCTTCTACTGCAACAGCTGATTCAGTAATTGATGGTGCAAACATGAATTTTAATGAACCTTTTTCTCTTAACTTACGATTTACTTTCGTTTTGTGTTTTCTAATTTGACGATCTAGTTTATCAATAACTAAATCGACAGCTGCATACAAATCTGCATGCTCTTCTTCTGCACGTAATAACATATACGTTCCAGGAATAGTTACTTCAATTCTTTGCTTGTCGTGGAATACCTTAGCATTAACTCTCGCCGTTAACTCTTCGTCAAAATAACGATCAAATCGCGATAATTTTTTATCTACGTAATCACGAATTGCTGGAGTAATTTCAATATTTTCGCCTCGGATGTTTAGCATCATATGGGTTTCCTCCTTCATCAAGCTCCAAAAATGAAAGCTGTCATACTTATATTCTACACCTCTATTTCATTTTCCTCCTTGAAATATTTGTCAAATATGAGAAATTTTTTTGACCATTTAATGAACTTTTTTGTTTATATCAGATTATATTTTAATACTAATTTAATAATACTCAAAAATTTTCCAAACAAACAAAGGCTTACTCAAAATGAGCAAGCCCTCGTGGTCCGAATCTATATAAGCAAATATTTACTTATTAACGGAAAAATTAAATTTTAGTAACATTAGCAGCTTGAGGTCCACGGTTACCTTCAACGATTTCGAAGCTAACTGCTTGGCCTTCTTCTAAAGATTTGTAACCTTCTGCGTTGATAGCTGAGAAATGTACGAATACATCGTCTCCATCTTCACGCTCGATAAATCCAAAACCTTTTTCTGCATTAAACCATTTTACTTTACCTTGCATTCAAATCCATTCCCTTCAGTCGAAAACTTGTGAATCTTCTCCACAATTCAACTATACATCATAAAACTAGGACAAGTCAAAAGTAGCTTATCGCCTTTTTTTTCACGAATTCGACAAATAACGAAAAATTCTAATTATTTCCTTACCTATCATATTCGCTTACCTTCTGACTTGTCCCATTATTTTTTTCCTATTTTTATAAAAAGAAAATTTATATCATTTTTCCTACTACACCTTAAATCTATAAGGTACTGTAGTTACAATAACACTTCGTTTATGAAGTAAATACGCACGCAGTAATAAGCTTGATTGATTATGTAAAACATTATGCCAATTTTTCCTTGTAATAAACTGTGGTATTAAAACTGTAATTTCAAAGCCTTGTTCATGAGCTTTAGCTTCCATTTCATCTATTACCTTTAAAAGAGGTCTAGTAATTTCTCGATACTCAGAGTGAACAGCAATTAATTTTACGTTAGGGTTCCAAGCTTCCCATTTCTCTCTCATTTGCTCTTCACTTTCCTTATCAAAAGAAATGTAAACAGCATAGACTTCATCAGCAATCCCTTGCGCATATTGCATTGTACGTTCTACTACTTTTGTAATACCAGCGACAGGAACTACCATGATATTTCCATTAATTTTTTCAGGAATATCATTGTTTAATCTTAATTGGTCACCTACTGCTTCATAGTGCTTACGAATTCTTAAGAATAGAATAACGATCAAAGGTAAGAAAACAAAGATCGACCAAACTTGATTTAACTTAGTAGTTAAGAAAATAATCGAAACTGTTGCTGAAATAAATGCACCAACGAAGTTTGCAATTAACTTAGGGAACCAGCCAGGCGGTTTTTCTCTAATCCATTTAACAACCATACCGGTTTGTGAAAGTGTAAACGGTACGAATACACCAACCGCGTATAGTGGGATTAATTCTTCTGTTTTACCTTGGAAAGCAATAATTAATAAAATTGATGCTACACCAAGTGTAATAATACCATTAGAATAACCTAGACGATCTCCTCGAAGTAAATACATTCTAGGCATGAACTTATCACTAGCTAAGTTATAAGCAAGTAATGGGAATGCTGAAAATCCCGTATTAGCTGCTAATACAAGGATTAATGCAGTTGTCCCTTGTATAAAGAAATAGATTATATTTCGCCCGAAAATATCAGAACCTAATTGGGACATAACTGTTTCTTCTGCACTTGGTACAATTCCATACCAGTAAGCTAAGTACATTATTCCCGAGAATAGTACTGCTAAAATCGAACCCATCATCAATAGTGTTTTTGCCGCATTTTTATCTGAAGGCACTTTAAAGTTCGGAATAGCATTTGAAATTGCTTCTACACCAGTTAAAGCGGAGCAACCAGATGAAAATGCTTTTAAAAGAATAAAAAGCGAAATCCCCGGAACAACAGTACCAATCGGTGAATGTGCTGTTTGTGGAGCATGACCTGTAAACACATTATATAACCCTACGATAATAATAATAACAAGTGCTACAACGAATAAATAAACTGGATATGCCAAAATCGAAGCAGATTCAGTTAGTCCTCGTAAGTTTAAAATTGTAATACATATAACTAAAATAACAGCTATAAAGACTGTGTGAGTGTGCAAAAATGGAAAGGCGGACGTAATCGCGTCCGTTCCTGCTGACACACTAACCGCTACTGTCAATATGTAGTCAACTAGCAAGGATCCACCGGCAACTAAACCTGGAATTACACCTAAGTTTTGTTTAGATACGACATAAGCGCCGCCACCATGAGGATAACTAAAAATAATTTGGCGATAAGATAAAATTAATGCTAATAATAAAATCAGTACGCCTATACCAATCGGAACCGAATACCAATACGCTACCGCACCAACCGTAGTTAAAACGATCAAAATCTGCTCTGGACCGTATGCTACTGATGAAAGCGCATCTGACGAAAGGATTGCCAAGGCCTTCGCATTCGATAACTTTTGTTCACTTAACTCTGTTGACTTAAGTGGTTTACCAATTAAGTATCGTTTTAATATCGATAACATATGTACACCTCTACATAATAAGTTAAAATCCAAACCATTTGAGTTTATCACATTATTAGAAAAAAAAGTGTGATATTTTAAGAAAATCTTTCCATAATTTTATTAAGTTCTTTTCAAAATAATTAATATTAACTTCCCTCTAAATCAAATTAAAATACAAAAAACGAAATGAGATATTAAAAACTTAAGGAATCAAATAGCAAAGGCTTTCGTTTTGTATTGAAAATCCATTATTACCGTACTACACACAAAAAGAACTTAACGTTTTTGTTAAGTCCTTTCCTATTTCTTTCTTATAAAAGAAATAATTTTAGTAACAACCTTATTCTGTTGTTAACTTTTATTTCTTATTAAAATAGCTAAGCATTTTTTCAGCCACTTTCATTGGTTGAACTTTGTATGTGCCCTCTTCTATTTGTTTCTTTAATTGCTGTATCTGTTTATCACGTTTTGCGATTATCTGATTGACGATTTGATTATCCTTCGCATGGGGGGAGGTTTCTATTTTTTGTTCTACTTTATTTTGTTCATTTTTTTCTACGTTGTACGGATGCACATGAACATGATCCTCATCAGATATATTATCCTTCATTTTTCCCACCTCATCGCTAATCGTTTTATACCTCGTCTTTATTTATTAATTTCGTCTTATTTCTATATTTTTGATTTATTCTGTCCAATGACCATTATTTATATCGTAAAACCCGAATAAAATTAGGAGACTTTATGCATATCAAGTTAATTAGCTTTATGCTCGAATTAATGTGAGGGAATGTACTTCAGTAGCACCATTTTTTAACAATATTGCAGCGGCATCTTGTACCGTTTTACCAGTTGTGTACACGTCATCAAGTATTACGACTGATTCGTTATCGATTTTCCTCTCACCACAAAAGGAAAAAACTTGTTCTCGGCTTAGTCTTTCATAACGGTTTAACTTACTTTGTTTTTCTGTATGAATTCTTTCTAAACAATTTGTTAAGTTTAAACCTGCATATTGTGCGAGCACTTCTACTTGATTAAATCCTCGTTCCTTTAGTCTTGCATCGCTTAGAGGTATAGGAACTATTTTATAATTTTTGAAAGAATTTTCATAGTATTCTCTTAAATCACTTGCAAATAAAACTGCTAACTGTACATCACCATAAAATTTAAAATTCGTAAGCCACTCTTTTATTTCTTTCGTGTAAGTATAGATCGACTTATTGATAATTAATGGAATATCTAGCTTTAAATTCATATACTCTATACAATTTTCACATTGCTTTTGATCATCTAAAACCTTACCACAACAAGACTCACAAACAGGACCGATAATTTTTTCAAACTTTGCTAGGCATTGTGAACAAGCTGATTCTTCATTTCGAAAAAAAAATTTATGCAAGGAAAACTTCTCAACAAATTGAGTACCACAATATACACAAATCATTTACAATCCAACCAACCTTTCTCCATACCTAAATGATTCATTAAAAGTATTTGCTTTTTAGCTTTAACCATTTCTTCGCTAATTCCATTATGAAAAAAGATAACCTCTCCATTCGCATAATTAATATGCCTACCAGCACGCCCAGCAATTTGAACTAGTGCACTTTCAGTAAAAATCTCTTCATCAGCACCTAGTACCGCAATTTGGCTATTTACAATCGTAACGCCTCTCTCTAAAATTGTCGTAGTGACTAAAACTTGAATGTCCCCACTTCGAAAAGCACTTACTTTTTCATGCCTTTGTGGATCTTGACTATGAACTGAAGCAGATTTAACTGTTATCTTATTTACAGCTTCTTCTATAAAAACACATTCATTAATAGTAGGAACAAATAAAAAGATGGGGCAGCCTTTTGGAAGAAATAATTTTATCCATTTCTCTAAACAGTTTGGAAGTTTTTGTGTTTTACGGATCGTTTTACGCCAGTTGCCAATCCATTCAAAGCTCGGTACTGGTAGGGGTTGCCTATGGTATCTTGCGGGGACCATTACATTTTTGATTTTATTTTTTAACGCAAGGGATTGTTGTTCACTAGTGGGGGTGGCAGTCATTTGTATTGTTGAACCTTTAATTGTTCTTGATTCGTTTGCGACCCAATGCAAATGTTTTTCGATATTATAAGGAAAAGCATCAACTTCATCGATAATCAATACGTGGAATGCATGCCTAAATTTCATTAACTGATGTACTGTACAAATTGTTATCCGATTTCCATTCCACCTCTCTTCACTACCTCCATATAGTACTGCAATTGAAATAGTAGGGAAAGCTTGTCTAAATCTAATTGCTAACTCTAAAACTACATCTACTCGAGGTGTTGTGATACAAACGAATTTACCTTGCAAAAGTGCAGCTTCAATCCCTTCAAACAACATTTCAGTTTTACCTGCACCACATACTGCCCAAAGTAGCAAATTTTGATTTGCATTTACAGCTTCAACTACTTTAATTGATGCTTCTTTTTGCTGAGGTGAAAGTTTACCATCCCATTCGAGTCCAGTAATTGAATGATCTAATTTCATATCAACCTCATTAATGACTAGATTTGTACATGTCGACATCTTTCCCATCATGATACATTTTCTGCAATACGTACACCGTGACGAACATTTCGCACAAAAATGAGTAGCGAAAAATTCTTGAATTTGATTACCGCAACGAAAGCATATATAGCGAGATTTAACTTTTTGAACTGCTTGAATGACTAGACTTGTTGGGGGAATGTCTTGAAGGTTTATCGTGGGGAAAAGTTGGAGTTTTCTGCCGTAAAAATTGTCCATTAATTAACCTACTTTCTTTTTTTAATATATTGAGGGAGACGACTTTGGAGTAAATAAAAAGAATCTACATAATTATGGTCATCTTTAAATAATACATTCAATCAGTCACTAACGACGTAAAATACAGTGAAGTTTCCTTGTCAAAAATATAGATATATTGTGAAGTTTGAGTTAAAACTGAAACATTATTAAATTCTATAAAGACACCTAAAAAATTAACTACTTTAAGAGAATTAAACAAAAATCTACAATAAAATTATAGAGTTTTATTGCGATAACCAATTTTTACAGAAAAAAACAAAAAAGCCCCTAAATAAAGGAGCTCCTACTCAAATAACATACCAACCCAATCCTAAAGCATCCTCGCCAAGATGCGTTCCAATTACTGGGCCAAAATATGAAATTTCTATTTCAACATTCGGATAAGTTTCACTAAGTTGTTGGGCTAATTTTTTTGCATCTTCCTCACGATTTGAGTGAATGACGACTGCTTTCATTTTTTCGCCTTTTGATGCAACTTCGCCAAATAAATCTGTGATCCGTTTCATTGCCTTTTTTTCTGTTCGGATTTTTTCAAAGGCCACAATTTTTTTGTCTACAAATGTTAGAATAGGCTTTACTTGCAGCAAACTTCCAACAAATGCTTGCGCACTTGAAAGTCTTCCTCCTCGTTGTAGGTGATCTAAATCAAAAACCATGAAGTATGCATTGGCAGATTGTTTTATTTCATCTAAACGCTCAACGATTTCAGTTGGTCTGGCACCTTTCTTTGCCATTTTCGCAGCCTCAATGACATAAAAGCCTTGGACCATGCAACTAATTTCCGAATCATAAGCGAAAACTTCTAAGTTATCTATCATTGAACTAGCGGATACAATACTTTGATATGTTCCACTAATTCCGCTTGATAGAGTGATTACAACAACAGCCTCATATTCTTTTGATAACTGTTCAAGTTTTTCAATAATCATACCATATGCAGGTTGTGAAGTCTTTGGAAGTTCCTTTTGTTCACGGACCTTGAGGAAAAATTGTTCGGCTGTAATTTCAACTTCTTCTTGGTAGGATGCATCTCCGAAGATTACATTAAGAGGCAACATATGTATATCTAAAGAATCTCTAACTTCCTTTTGGATATAAGATGTACTATCTGTAACAATTGCAGTTCTCATTGTCATATCCTTTCTTTTATATATAGTAACGTTTAACTATGTATTTATTGGTTTAATTTTACACAACTAATTAAGCAAAATCATTGTATTTCATTCTCTTTACTCTGAGCCATTTCGACAATTCTGTTGAACTTAGAAAGGTTTATTATACTTAAAAGCCTATTTATTGAAAAGAAAAATTGGGCATTTTATTCATCTTCGTTTATCAAATTTATTATGTACACAAACTAAAACAGAGTACCGCTCATTCGATACTCTGTTTTTGGCATCTTACTATTTCACTTCTACCCAAGCGTTACGAATTGCCGTTACTACAGCATGAGTACGGTCATTTACTTCTAATTTTTGCAAAATATTACTTACATGATTTTTAACAGTTTTTTCACTAATGAAAAGGGCTTCACCAATAGCACGGTTACTTTTACCATCTGCTAACATTTGAAGTACTTCACATTCTCTTCTAGTCAGTAAATGTAATGGACGGCGCACTTCTACTTCGCGAGATTTAAATAATTGTTCTTTAAGTGATAGCCTTCTAAATTCTTCTACTAGGTTGTGGGTAATCTTCGGGTGTAAATAGCATCCACCTTTTGTAACGACTTTAATCGCTTCAATTAGTGTATCTGAGTCCATTTCTTTTAATAAATAGCCTCTTGCACCCACTTTTAGGACATGTGTTACATATGATTCATCATCATGGATTGACAAAATGATTACTTTGGCTTCAGGATATTTTTCTAGTAATGCTTTTGTAGCAATTACTCCGTTCATTGTCGGCATGTTTATATCAACAATAAATACATCTACTTGATGTTCATCCATGATACTTACAACCTCTGTACCATCTGAACCTTCAGCCACAACATCAAAGCTTTCTTCAAAATCTAGGATTCTCTTAATTCCTTCACGAAATAGTTTATGATCATCTACAATTGCAATTCTAGTTTTCATTTCATTACTCCCTCTGTTCATTGTTCTAGTTTGCTAATCTATCGAAATTTGTAGAAATTGTTATTTTTTTCAAATTATAGTATATTTTACCATATGCTATTAACGGTTTCGACGCAAATCTCCCAAAACACGAAATAAAGTTTTACTTTTAGAAATTTTCAGACGCTTCATTTTGAACTACCATTTCTACCATTTCTACCATTTCTATTTCACTCTCTATTTCTACATTTAAAGTAATTCTAATTGTCGTACCAATGTTTAGTATCGATTCGATTATAAAATCTCCATTCAATAACTCGACGCGTTCTTTCATTCCTTTTAATCCAAATGAGTTTTCTCTTTGGTTTTCTCCAACAGGAAATCCAACACCATCATCCTGAACAAAAACATTAATTTTATTTCTTAAAAACTCTAATCTTACAAAAATTGTTGTTGGATTGGCATGCTTACACGCATTTTGAACTGCCTCTTGGATGATCCTAAAGATCGCAATTTCTATTTTTGAATTAAGTCTTTTTTCGTTTTGCCCACAATATTCAAATTTAATTTCAATATGCTTATACGACTCAAGCGATTTTAAATATTTATTAAGGGCTGGAACTAATCCTAAATCGTCTAATGCCATTGGGCGTAGGTCATATATTATTCTTCTTACTTCCCCTAGTGCACAACGGACTTGTTCCTTTATATCACCTAGTTCCTTTTTTGCATCTTCTTCTGTTCTTTGGCGATATGTTTTGATTAAATAATCTGACTGCATTAATATACTGGCTAACGTTTGGGCAGGCCCATCATGTATTTCGCGTGATAACCTTATACGCTCTTCTTCCTGAGCTTGTATCAATTGAAATCCAAATTCTTGTTTTCGTTTTACATCCTCAAGTAAATGACTAACCTGCTTAAAGTCTGTATTAAGGTAATTTAGAACAATTGAAATACGGGCAATTAACAATTCGGCTTTTTGTAGTTTCTCTAACAAAGTCTGAAGTTTATTTTCTAACTCTTTTCTACGATGGTTTAGAACTTTTTCTTCCTTTAATGAAAGAAAATACTGTTTTTGGAGATTATTAGCAGTTTCATATGCTGCCTTTACATGGGATTCATACCTATTTTTCTCCCCATCTACTTCAGTTAATTTTTTGCGTGCCTCTCGAGCTAATAAGTCTAATCGAACCGTATTTTCAACCTTTTCCACTACTTGTAATTTTACTTCTTCAAGCGCTACTCTTAATGTCTCGTATTCAGAGCGAGTATCTTCAACTATTCCAAACACATGGGACTTACTATCTATAATAGATGAGAGCATATTATCCATGATTTCGTCTAGTGTCTGATTGTCCATTTTCCTAGATGACATTCACTTTTTCCCCCATTAGCCTATTACTATATGACTAATAAATTTATGTATATTTCATATTATAATGTAATTAGGATTATAATTGTACAAAAATTTGAAATAAGCTAAAATTTTTATATTTTCCGATTTAACCCTTATATTACCAATGTATATTGGTATTGTATTATAAGTTTTAAAAAAAACAACCATTCTATAACATCCTTAACACAATGTTAACAAGTGTTACAACTATATTACAATCGACCTAAAAAAAAGCTGATTCTCATAAAAGAATCAGCTTTTTACCTATTTATTGATTGGTACTATTTTCATTTTCAGAACTACTATCCGAATTAATTGAATTTGTTGTGTTAGTTGCAGGTGGCTTTTCTAAACCTAAGTGTACACGGAATTTGCTAGTAATTTCCCTTACACTTTCCTCTTCAGGAACATAATAGTAAATACCATTAATCGTAGCATCATGACCTTTTATTTTTATTGTTTCTAGATCATTTTCATTGATATTAGGTAAATGCTTCGCAAGTGAAATACCGCCGCTTAGTTTCATGTTCGTACTAATATTATTACTAATCACTTTCGCGTATTTATCCATTTTCACGATTGTTTCAGGTGATTTTAATTCCTTTAAGATCGATTGAATTACTTGTTGTTGTCTTTCTTCACGCCCAAAATCACCACGAGGATCTCGTTTACGCATACGAGAATATGCTAATGCCTGCTGTCCATCTAAATGCATCGGACCTTTTGTAAAGTAAAGCTTTTTCCTTGGTGAAGTATCTGTATTTTCCCAGAAATCAAAAGGTACTTCTACATCAATCCCACCAACTGCATCAACTATATTTTTAAAACCATTAAAGTCGACTGTAACGTAATAATCAATTGGTACATTTAAGAATTGCTCAACTGTATCAACTGTTAATTGTAAACCACCATATGAATATGCATGGTTTATTTTAGTTTTTCCATCATGTCCTGGGATACTTACATATGTATCACGAGGAATACTCATTGTTTTAATTGTTTCTTCTTTTGGGTTAAAGGTAGCAAGGATCATCGAATCAGTTCGTCCACCTTTTCCGCCAGTTGAATAGTTTTCAATCCCTAAGAAGAGTATTGATATTGGATCTTTTGATATTGTAACTTTTTCATTTCTTAAGTTTGATGAAATGTCTTCACCTTTTGTTGCTTTATTTAATTCAAGATATGTTCTAACGCCTTTATATCCTACAAAGATTAAGGCTACAATAATGACTAGTAATAATACCCTAGCAATTAAGCCTCTCTTTCTCTTTCTTCTTCTCTTGGCCATTTTTCGAGAATGATTATAATTCATATGTTCGAAGAGACCTCCTTTAAAGTTAGTATGATTGTTCTATTTGAAATTAATCAAAAATTAACTATTTATAATAGCTAAACTACTACATGTATTTAACAATACTTTCATTTATATGACAACTACCATTTGTTAACTCAACGATCCAGTTTTTGAAGCTATCTACTTCATCAACCTTAATCCATAGTTCAAAGCTTACTTCTTCCATGTGGCTAACATTTTCTAAATGATAATGCGAGTTACGTAATGCGAATTCTACTTTACCTAACAATTTATAATTAATCTTTATGTTTATTACTTTAACTAATGAGCGCTCAACAATTCCAACAGTGTTTAACCCTTCACTGACTGCTTGTCCATATGCACGAATCAAACCTCCTGCTCCAAGCTTTTTACCGCCAAAATACCTTGTTACAACAACAACAGTATCTTTTAGACCTCTTTTTTTCAAAACTTCTAACATTGGCACCCCAGCAGTACCACTCGGTTCGCCATCATCATTGGCTTTTTGAATCTCATCATTTTCACCGATTAAATAGGCTGAGCAATTATGCGTAGCATCAAAATGCTTTTTTTTAATTTCTGAAATGAATCGTTGTGCATCAACTTCAGTCTTCGCTTCATTTATGTAACAAATAAATTTCGATTTTTCAATCTCAATCTCATGACTACCAAAGCCACTAACAGTGAAATAATTCGCTAGCATTTAACACCTAACCTTTCGACTAAATTAAACAAAATTTTTTCGACTCACTTCAATATATTACTACAATTATTCATTCCATTCCTTAAAAAATACTAAAATTCTTCATAAGTAAGTATTTACTGACTGGATTTTATAAAGTAACATAGGTAATAATGCTTAAAATCAGTTTGAAAACATTAAACAGCTAATGTCATTAACCAATTGTTCGAATCATTTCTCAGTAAAATTTTCAATTTCATCCGAATATTAAACACTCTATTACTTTGCATAAAAAATTTGGAACAGAAACTGATTCCACAGATTTCTACTCAATTTAAATTAAAATGAATGAAACTAAGTGATAAATACATTTCATTTTTCGTCATATTCAACAATGTCCCCACTAATTTATTTGTTTTTTCATTTAATAATTATTCTGCTTACCCCTTTTAAGTAAAAATATTAGAATTATATTTCTTCTCCGATAATAAGTTTAATAATGCGGCAATTAAAACTAAAGTGAAAGTGTCTTCCTTTAGGACTACATAAATAATAAAATTGCGCTCACCAAATTTAATAGCAATATAAAAACAATGAAAAGTGCTAAACGAAGAAATATCAATTAATAAGGGAGTTGATATTTAAAAGAAATACAAATTTACTTACGATTTAAAGGAAGGATAAAATAGCTAAATTTATTCATAATAAATTATATGGAGAATCATCAAAATATTGTTATTACATACCAAGTTACAATACAAAGGTAATCCTTATAACAAAATGCGTTTAGTTATTTCCTTACAATAACGTTTGATAATGCGTATAAAGTATAAAGGCAAATATGCGGGTACTAATTCCTTTGGAAAAGTACTAATCAACTCAACGTATTTTTCCACTTGCTTTATGTCAAAATAATAATACCTAAAAAGTCGACCTGGATAAGAATTTGATCAATTACTAATTATTGTAATGCCGATTAATAAATTTTACTGCACACACTATAAGTGTAAGGTACCCTTGTGAACTTTTTATGTGGAGTAATTAGCTTGTAACATAAAAATAATTTGATTTTTTTCTGCTAACATTTATAATTGTTATGATGTTATAAAACGTAAACGTTATACATTAGGACATGTTGCAATACACTTGCAAGAATGGGCCTAAATTATAAACTGGGGTGTTTAAATGGCCTTACAGAATACTCAACAAAAAGTTGAAAGCCGCTATTCCATTCAACAACTTGAGTCATTAAAAAAGAAAAGTATTTTTTATTCATTTATAAAAAGAACATTGGATATAGTCTTTGCGTCGCTCGCGTTTGTTACTTCTTTACCATTTGTATTGTTCTTTATCGCATTAATTAAAATTGATTCTCCTGGTCCTGCTCTTTTCATCCAAGAACGAGTTGGATTAAATGGGAAAATTTTTAATATTTATAAGTTAAGAACAATGCGTATGGATGCAGAGGTAAATGGACCACAATGGGCTAGTACAGACGATCCTCGCATTACAAAACTAGGTCACTTTCTGCGAAAAACTCGTATTGATGAATTACCGCAGTTTGTCAATGTCTTACGTGGAGATATGAGCCTTGTTGGACCTAGACCAGAAAGAGCGTTTTTTTTAGTCAAATTTAATCATGAAGTACCAGGCTTTACTAATCGCTTAACAGTCAAACCAGGATTAACTGGATGGGCACAAGTGAATGGCGGGTATGAATTAACACCAAAAGAGAAATTAGCCTTGGATTTACATTATATTGAACATCAATCAATCATGTTGGACATTCGAATTATGTTTAAAACCATTAAAGTTGTCTTAACCGGTGAAGGTGCTCGTTAATGAATGTAAGAAAAGTTTAGAATTCTCTATACTAAAAATTAGAATAGTTTAGCAAAGGCCTTTTTCTCACATGGGAAAAGGCCTTTTAATTTCTTTAAAATTAAATTGAGTCGATTAATAAAATATATTTTAAAGTAAAAAACATTTTAAATTCCGAAAATTACCCACAATTTCAGAAGTTTATTAACAATTTGTGGATAACATTTAATACTTATCCACAAACCAATTGTTTATAAATTAATATAAGCAACTAAGAAATATAAAGATACGACAAAATTCTTCTAAAATGAAAAAAGTTACACCTTTTTTCCTGTCGATAAGTATTAAATTTATTCACAAGTTATCCACATATTAAAAACAAATTGCATTCATTTTAAACATATATTTTGTAAAAACAGATGATCGATTACTAATTGATCGAGCATCTTTCCACTAAGAACTAGTAAAAACAAAAAAATGCAATGCAATAAGAAAAATACTTATCACATCACATTTTAATTATTTTACAACTTTAATTGTACGAAAATTTTTGTTTCCTGATTTATCAATGGCATAAACCTTTAAATATGTGTTTGCTTTCTGTACTTTTATTGTAACAGAAAATTTACCACTTGAATTCACCGAGCTTTGACCTATTAATGTAGTACCTCGATAAACCTTCACTGAAGCATATTTCTCAGCACTACCTGTTACAGTTTTTGATTTTGAAGTAATTTTATTAACAACAGGAAGAGCTGGTGGTGTTTTATCTAAGACTTTTAAAGACTTTGTAGCACTTACATTTCCGGCTTTATCCGTAGCAGTTACGCTAACTGTCGTTCCACTTTTTTGTTTTGAAATTGTAAACTTATAGCTTTTATTCGATGCGGCTATTGTGCTTTTTTGAAACTTGCCATTAAGATATAGTTTAACTGTAGAACTTGCTTCTGCTGTTCCAGTGATAGTAGTTGATTGATCTGAAACTGTATTCATTGTTGGTGTTGTCGGTTTCGTTTTATCGATCGTAAACGTGATTGTCGTTGTATTACTTTCTTCATCTTTTACAACTAAAGTGTATTTGCCTGGTTTACTAACTATTTGACCATTTTTAAATACTGCACCATTTAATAAAGCAGTACCTTCATCAAATGTAATCTTTACGTCTTTATTATAAGAAATAGTATTTTTAACCCCAGTTACGATTGGAGCTACAAAATCTTTCTTTTTGGCAATATATGAAGAAGCAATATAGCCCGATGTTTTTCCATCAGTTGATTTTACTGGGAACCAAACAAAGTGATTTAAGCTACTATTTGGTTCAGTATATTTAAATTCTCCATCAATAACAAATACTTTATTTAAAGCTTGGGATGTATAAGAAGATGAAGTATTCGGTTGAGTTCTTAGTTTTGTGCCAGCTGTTGTTACTTTGACGATATCACCTTTTTTTAATAAATAAGCAGATTCATGTAATCCACTTGTCATTGTATAGTTCAATTTATTAAATTTTATACTTTCGTTTAGGTTTGGATCATAACTAAAATCATCATATGCAAACGGATATTGAGCAAGTTTTGTACTTCCTAATAAACTTTGATCCTCAATGATTTTAAACACTTTATCTTGGTAAGTTTCCCAATTCCTTATGATTAAATGACCATCATTTCTTTTCAAAGGACTATTCACGGGCATTGTACCGTTATACGCCATAACAGGAAAATACCAGTTTTCGATAATTCCTCTGCCCGCATCCTTTATTTTTGGTAATGATGATAATTCATACTTCTGATTAAGAATAGTAACACCTGTCTCAATATTATATACGATGTCATTTTTTAATTTCTCTAACTTTACCGTATCAATGTTTGGATCCGTTACTTGCATAATTCCAATTCCATTATCAAAAGAAATTACCGGTTGTCCTTTTTCATCAAATTGTTTCCAAGATGATTCTTTCATTGCGATTGATTTTACAACCTCAGGTGGAATATTCTTACTTAATGCCGCATTCGTTAATAAACAGTTAATTTGTTGAGTAGATGGATTTACATTTTGTTTAATTTCTCCCATTTGTAAACATTTAGTAGACCAATCCGTTGCTGCTGATGCTTTTCCTGCAACTAAGCCAATGGAAAGCGTCGCTAATAGGCCTACTTTTAACATTTTTAATTTCAAAATTTCACTCCTCCCCAATCTACTTAAATAGTTTTCTATTTTTCATTGTATCATATAAACATACTTTTCTTTAAAACTAGTAAAAAAGTGACTCACACGGAGTCACTTTTTTTATTTTAATTCTTGTTTAATATAGCTTGAAGATATCCATCCAAGGCTTCCATCCTCTAATTGGATTTTAAACCATTTTTTTGTACTATCCATCGCTAAAGTACCATCTGTATTTAAAACAATACTTACATAAGTATTAGCGTTCAACGTATCAATTATATTGCTTCCAGTAATAGTTGCAGATGAGCGTAGGTTTACACCACCTGTTGTTCTACCTAAGTTTTTAACAGATAAAGTTTGGCTATAAGCATTTAATTTGATACTGTTTGTCCAAAAAACATTCCCATCAATTGATAATTTAATCCAATAATCATTTGTTTTTTCAAGCAGAAGGAAGTCAGTACCTGCTGCTATCGATTTGACTTTAGCCGTGTCTCCCTTTGCAGCATATAGATCGATGTTTCCTTTTGTAACCGCTTGGATACTAGCAGGGAATACATCACTACCAACAGGAGTAGATGGACTGCCTGGAATTATAGTATTCGGTTGAGCTTTATCATAGTACGCTTTATCAAACGGTAGTATTTTTTGCATATGTTGAGCAATCAAAATACCCCAATTCGGATCAGTCGCGTAATAAAAATTCATTCCTTCACTCGCTGGATCAATTCTTACATTATTCATATCTTTTGTACTAAATCCAAGATATGCACCATGATATTTCCAGTTACTTGGATTTAAATAGGTTGATTTAATTGAGCGTGCAATATACTCTACGTTTTCTTGTACACTCATAAACTTGTAAGATGCTATATATGGTGTTGCATCATATGAACCAAAGCCAAATAAGTTATTTTTTCCTAAAGAAATTTGAGACTTACCAAATCCACTTTCATGAATGGCATGTGCTGCTAAATAAAGTGCATTTACACCGTACTTATTTCCAGCATCAACAAATAATTGACCTTGACCAGTCAGAATACTTTTAACGCCACTTGTCACATTACTAGCAATATAGTTATTAATTTGCGTAGCAGTTACAGGCGAAGGTGTACGCAAATCAATAAACTGATAGCTATCCCTTGATGTCATTGGATCACCAGTTTTTACTTGTTTGATATATGTTCCTGATACATATCCCGTTTTCCCATTGTAACTAACCTTATACCAGTTGTTAGAAGTTTTATCAGTTGCAATTAAAACCATATTAACCGGAATTACTATAAGTAATGGAGAAGAAGCATCATAAGTTTGACGTAAATTCAATTCTGAAGTCGTAATATATGTCGTATCTGTTATATTTGTGATCGTCACGACATCGCTTTTTTCGAAATCTACCGCTTTTACATATCCATTTATATCGTTATATTTCACACGGTACCAATCACCAATTTTTTCGCTAATCGAGATAACTGTATCTTTTGGAATTTGAGTAAGTTGTTTCGATACATTGCCGAACGATTCGTATAAATAGGTTGCATTAAGTGTTTTATAATTTGTAGCAGTAAACGTTGTGAAGCTATTTGCAGTTACATCTTCACTTTTAACATAAAGATTTTGCCCATTATAATTAATTTGGTACCAAATCTTCCCTACCAAATCTGTCGCTTTTTGAGTTGAAGCAAAGCCATTATCTTCACTAACTGTAGTTACTACAGGTTTTGTCGCATCTGGAGTTGCATATAAGTTAGTGACTGCTTTCGTAAAATAATATGCAGTACTTGTTGTTTCATATTTTATTTCATTTGCTTTCGTAAAATTACTGATATAAACATAACCTGTTTTTCCATTATACGTAACGTTATACCAGTTACCAATTCGTTTAGATGATGAAACTATGGTACCAATTGGTATTTGTGCTAGCAGTTTAGACGAATTTCCAAATGATTGATATAAACCAGCCATTTTAATTGCTTTATACTTCGTCGTTGTAAATGTTGTGAAGCTATTTGCAATTACATCCTCACTCTTAACATAAAGATTTTGCCCATTATAATTAATTCGGTACCAGATCTTCCCTACCAAATCTGTTGCTTTTTGAGTTGAAGCAAAGCCATTATTTCCACTAACTGTAGTTACTACAGGTTTTGTAGTATCTGGAGTTGCATATAAGTTAGTGACTGCTTTTGTAAAATAATATGCAGTACTTATTGTTTCATATTTTATTTCATTTGCTTTCGTAAAATTACTGATATAAACATAACCTGTTTTTCCATTATACGTAACATTATACCAGTTACCAATTCGTTTAGATGATGAAACTATGGTACCAATTGGTATTTGTGCTAGCAGTTTAGACGAATTTCCAAATGATTGATATAAACCAGCCATTTTAATTGCTTTATACTTCGTCGTTGTAAATGTTGTGAAGCTATTTGCAATTACATCCTCACTCTTAACATAAAGATTTTGCCCATTATAATTAATTCGGTACCAGATCTTCCCTACCAAATCTGTCGCTTTTTGAGTTGAAGCAAAGCCATTATTTCCACTAACTGTAGTTACTACAGGTTTTGTAGTATCTGGAGTTGCATATAAGTTAGTGACTGCTTTCGAAAAATAGTATGCAGTACTTGTTGTTTCATATTTTATTTCATTTGCTTTCGTAAAATTACTGATATAAACATAACCTGTTTTTCCATTATACGTAACGTTATACCAGTTACCAATTCGTTTAGATGATGCAACTATAGTACCAATTGGTATTTTCGCTAGCAGTTTAGACGAATTTCCAAATGATTGATATAAACCAGCTATTTTAATTGCTTTATAATTTGCCTTAGCAAAAGTAGTTACAGCACTTTTTGTAACATCTGAGCTATTTACATACAATGTTTTACCATTATAACTAACACGGTACCAAGTCTGGCCAATGCTATTCACTATGTTTTGAGTACTACTAAAACCATTATTTGACGCTACTGAATAGACTGCAGCTTTTTTTGTATCAGGCGTTGGATATAGCTTAGTCGTTTTATTTGTAAAATAATAAGCAGTCGCTTGAGTAGTATATTTATAGTATTCCTTTAAATAAGTACCACTTACCCAACCAGTTTTGGAATTATAAGTCACCTTAAACCATTTACCATTTATTTGTGTTGCAGTTATTACTTTTCCTTTTGGAATAGTCAAGATTGACTTATAGGTTGTACCTGCACCCTGTCTTAAATTTAGACTTGCTGTCGTTTGATACTTTGTTTTAATGTTTATGATTGCTGCACTCGCTTTTAATCTTTCCAAGCCAATATTAGGACAGGATATGCTGGATGTGCCTACTAGAATACCTGTTGATACCAAAAGAACTCTTCCTATTTTTTTCATGTATTTAACTTCCCTTTCCTACCTCTTTTACATTTAAAACGTAAAATAAAATAATCCAATTCTATTAAGCTACTAAAATTAATAAACTATAAATTTTTTAAAATTAAAATTAATAAAAAATTAATCCTAAAGTTAAGTATAAGTCATAAAATGTCGGAAATTGAAATATTTTTTATATTTATTATATAGGTAAAAAAAGGGAATTGTTATATTTTATCGAAACGACAACTATTTTGTAATTAATTTGACATAATTCAAAAAAAAAAGTTAAAAAGTCCATAAAGAAGACATTTAACTCTTCTCCATGGACTATGGTTTTCCTACTATATTATGTTTAAGCGGAACTAGAATCTCGAAGTACTTTGATTTCTTCATTACTTTTTGACTATATGTGAAGTCACCATAACAATATGGATATCTGAAATTTTTCTTATTATTATTACACGTATAAAGCTCAGGATTCTTTTCTACCATCGATAAGGAATAGGTTTTAGCAAGTTGATCTGAATGTTTACCTCCATGTGTTTTTACAAAATCAATATAGGCAATTCCCATATTGTAACTTTGTATGATGGTTTGTAAATCAACGCCTTGCTTTTTACCATAGGAATACACATCTATAAAGTGTGAGACACCTTGTTGTATGCTTTTTGAAGTATCTTGTATACTATCCTTTGCAAGGCCTAGCGATTCTGAAGCTTGCATAGGATCTGTTCCTTTCCCCTTCGTTTCTTGCATCATTAGTCCTAGTAATAAAGGGGTGTAATCTTCTAAATTTGACGTCTTTAATTCATAATAAACTTGTGTTTCATACTTCAGTACATCCTGGAAATAATAACGATAAATCGCAAATAATCCAATAATTGACATCAGAAGTATAAATAAAAGAAGTCTTTTAATAAATTTCCACATTCTATACTTTTCCATTACCTCCAAACATTTCTCTTTAATACATTATAACGAATATTCCTATTTAAAAAAGCTATGTGTCAAAACTACATATATTTGACATTAAAATGTGAAAAAAGAAATATTTCTTATTATAAACATTTAATAGAATTGTTCTTCTTTTGAAACCTAACCTAATAAATGTAAATCCTCTAACTTTAAATCAACAAAAAAAAGAGTCCAACTTAAATTAGACTCTTTTACTATCATTTATTTTATTTCTTTTACTCCTACTATACGATCCATTTTTAATTCATCATTTTCTCTTGAAAAGTGGTAAGTAATTTCAAATGATTTCATTTTAGTCTTACCATGTTTATCAGTTATCTCATACGACTCATTTGTTGTAATAATCATACCCGTATCATCTTGCTTTGAATTTTTCATAGAAAAGCTTATGAGTTTTTGCGTTGTACCTTTTTTCTTAATTTTGTCTTGATATTCCTTAGACTGTAAGAATGCTTGGCCATTTTGATTAAACAATCCGTTAATTAGTTGCTTTTCTTCTAAATCAGAAGAAGGCTTAGGACTAGGTAAATACTTATCAAAAAATCGTTTAAGCCCTGCAAAGAAACCATCGTTTTGTTTCTCATCCTGGTCTTCAACTGGCATATCAAACATTAAATCCACATATTTCCCTGTAATTGGAACATCATCCGTTTTAAATAATTCACCATTCTTTTCAATTTCAGCGTGAACTACTGTTTTACCATTTAATAAAAACGGCCCAAAGCGATCTAGTTCACTTACTTTTTGCCCAGTATCTTTTCCATTTACAAAAAGTTCTGCCTCAGGTTCGTTTGAGTAAATTTGGACATAACTAACATTAAAAGTTAATTCCTGAGATAACTTATTTTTTGATGCTGAAGAAAAATCGATATCAACAGCATCCTTAACATCACTATAAATACCTTTATATGAAACAGCCATAGTGTACTTTCCAGGTAAAATTTTATGGTATGTTGTTTCGTATTCGTCTTTTTTTAAATGGATAATATGATTATTTAATTTTAACTCAATGTCATCAATTGGCGAAGAAATCTTTAATTCGAATGGCTGAGCACTTATTGAATACGTTTGATAAATCCCTAAAAATTTACTACCTTTACTAATTGATAGTACATAATTTCCACGCCCATCTATTAACTTACTATTAATCACCTTATTATCTTGAATCATATCGTCTAATTGATCTAATACATTATAGCTATTCAAGTAATCCATAAATGCGATTACTGACTCTTCATCTAGAGATGCTGCAGTACCACCTTTTTGTAATATCTGTGTTACTTCTTTATAATTATTATCTGACACTGCTTTATCAAAAATCTTTACTATTCTTTCTGGTGAATTTAAGTATTTTAATGTTAAATGTGTAATTAAGATAGCGAATATTGGTATTAAAATAAACATCCATTTTCTTTTAAAACTAGGTATTCGTTTTTTTCTCATGGTTCGTATACCCGCTCTTGACAAGGAATTTTGTTCTCTTAATTGAGTTTCCATTTATTTTTAACTTCCCCTTAAATTTTCATTCTATCTAATGCTTGTTTCTACCATATAAAATGAATCTAAATAAATACTTTAAAAAAGTAGACTATAGTCTATCATACTATTTTTTATTTAAAGGGTAAAAAGAAATTTTTTTATAAGATAGTGGAAGTAACCCTAATTCATAAAGGGGCAGAATTATCAGATGGATGGAATGACAGCAAAGGAAGTAGTTAAGGAAAGCGGAGCTATGAAAATGATAAAAAGCAAAGTTCATTAATCACTGAACTTTGCTTTCTTGTTAATTAATTAAAGAAGGTACTGTTGAATTTCCAACTATTCTCTTGATTTAATTAAATTTAAATTATATTTTTCAATATCATTAAGTTCTCCGCCATATGCAGGATTTGGTTTATACCAAGACTTAGAAGAAAAATAAATCGTCAAGTCGCTTGATTTAAATACCAAACCATGTCTAGCGAAAATTTCATTTCGAGCTAAACGCAATTCATTTCGAGCTAGTTTATTTAGATCTGCACTCGTTAGTTTTCTACTATTACTATCTGGTAAAACGTAATCTGTTGATTGCTTCTCTTCTTCGGTAACTTTTGTTTCCTTTTTAGTCGTTTCTTTAGCAACTTCCTTAGATTTTGTTTCAGTCGTCTTTTCACTCTTTGTTTCTTTTTTTACGACCTTTTTCGTTTCTACCTCTGTAGAAGCATTTTTTGGATGAAAATTACCTTCATTCATTATTTTTGGGTAAACATAAAAAATTGCTGTAGCACCTATTATAAGTACCCCAGCTATCGATATTATTAATGAAAAGTATCGTTTAATACTAAAACCATCTTCCTTATTCTTAAGTTTTCTATGTTCTGAACGACTTTCAACTTTGTTTTCTTCCTTATTAGCCAAAATCTTTCACTCCTCTATTACAGTTATAAATAGATACACTTATCATATTATCTAATCTATTTGCTTAAAATCCAATTCTTTTAATAGAAGTTTAATACGTTGTTAACACAATTGAAAAGACCTATTTTAAAAATACTATATTAATAAATAAAAAATCCCTATCCCCACAGAGGAATTAGGGACATTCTCTATTAGTTGAATAAAAAAAACAATTTATTATTTTAAAAAGCATGGCATTAAGTGCTAAATTTTTATATTAGACTGAACATTTAGAGTATTTACAACAATTGATTGAGGGGATACACTTAAGACAGTATCAACAAGATGTCCAATTCAACCATTTAAATATGAAGGATTTACTCTGTTTGAACATACTAATAGCTAAAGTACAAAGAGAAATATCAGCAAGTCTTGCTTCAGCATTTCAAGAATGATCTTGTCCACAGGGGGTAGAAAAACAAAATGTTATCATCGATTAAGCGTTTATTACAAAAGGGAAAAGATTCAACAGTCTCATCGAATGAATTATTGCAACAAACATCTACTGATCAAGCAGTTCAAGTTGAAGAAAATGAAGTGGTTGAAATTCATCCTAAAATTTCATTCCATCCATTAATGCATATTGAAGATGAAAAGCGTTATGTCTATCAATTTTTAAATAATGAGCTTTCTCCTTTAAAACCAAATCAATTGTCATTATCTGCAATTGAACTTGAAACGAATGATGATGGAAGTGCAACTGTTACAGCATTCGTTCGCAACAGTTTAGAAAAATTAGTTCGTTTAGAAGATGCTATACTATTATTGATTAGTGAAGAAGGTGAACTATTAGCAAGAAAAGGATTTAGATTGGAAGAACTTGGCGAAATGCCTCCTTGTAGTAGCCGCCCGTGGCGCTTCGTATTTGAACGAGAGTATTTACTAAAAGAGGACTTGCCTGAAAAAGGATTTGAATTAGCATTTGATTTGTCAAAAACTATTCACAGATTAGATATCGATCCATCATGGGAAGGCCGACTTACTGAAGAACAAATTGCAGAATTAAGCAATCTTGTAAATTCTTTACCTAAATTACGCATAAATGAAGTAAGTTTACACGCTTTACGAGCGAGCTATAATGAAGAAGGAAACTTAGGAGTCAATATTTTAGTTCGAAATGGTTCAACACAAGCAGTTAATCTAGAATTACTACCACTAGAAATGTTAAATGAGAATGGTGAAATAATTGCGAAAGGTTTATTTACCTTACCTCCATTAACAATCCAGGCAAATACGAGTAAACCATGGACATTTATCTTCCCTAAGGATCTAATAGAGATAAATACGTTCTCGCAATGGACAATTAGAGTACCTGATCAAGAAGTTATTTAAAGCATAATTAAGCTAAAAGCAGGATTTATGATCAAATAGGATCTTAAGGCCTGCTTTTTGTATTCCCTTCCCCTGCTAAGCCTATTTATTAGAAGAATATCCTTCTATTAATTCCTTAATCATCATTAACTTTTCTTCATCTGATTTTAGCTTGTATTCTACTTTCTGACTTAAATACATACTAATAATCTTTGAAGCTTTACTGATTTGTTTATCAAAAATGTAATAAGAAATTGGTAATGTCCTCTCTTCCCCATTCCTAAACTGAATCTTTGTTTTTCTTTTTTCTTTTATATATTTATTTATTTGGATAAAATTTAACCATTTGCAAGATATGTTATTTTGAGAAGATGTAGGAATCATAATAATTGATAATGTGGGATTAATCATAAGAGGAATCTTTTTCATAGTTGGATATTTACTTTTTACGACTTCGAGATGGCCTTTAATAGATTGATTATGATAAAGGGCGGATTCATTCAAGATTGCTTTCATTGGTCGTCTTGAATAGATTACTCCTTTGTCTTTATCTGTTATTTTGGTTAAATACTCTGGATGTTCCGCAGCTTCAATTAGCATTGTTTCATAAGATACAACATAATCTAATTTCGACATAGACGTCTCCTTTTTAGGATTTTTTACATTTCGATTATATCAAAATTATCTTCCCGCATTTTTGAAACTTCTATGACGAGTTAACCAGTGATTTAGTAAACTTTACCTTCCTTTAAAAATACTAATAATTATATTTTCAATCGATTTTTCCCAGTAAATTTAAAGTTTTAATTTCAATACTCAACTTTCTCTCTATTTCATTTATTCTTAATTGATATTTCCAGATATGATATATTTCCTATTTTTTTATATAGTTACTTCACCGCGGAATAAACAAAAGGGCATGCCTTTAAGAAAGGCTATAAGCATGAAGCGTAGTGAAGAACAAGTAGATTATCAAGTAATTTCAGGAAAATTAAAGCCAAGTACATTCGAGGAATGCTTAAACCAGTATTCCCGAATGATAAAAGCAACGATGAAGAAACTGCATATCTATAAAAACTTTGATGAATATTATCAAATTGGTCAAATAGCATTATGGAGGGCTTACCAACAGTATCAAACTGAGAAGGGCAGCTTTTCAAGTTATGCTTTTATTACAGTGAGAGGCTATTTATTAAATGAGCTATCCAAAGCAATTAAGTATGATGAACAAATTGTAGCATCTGACCATGGTGAAGATTTAATCTATTTTGATGAATCATTTTCACTCGTTAATTTTACAAGTTTGCTAGATGGGATCTCTCCCTTACAGAAGCAAATCCTAATAAAACGTTTTTATTATAATCATGAATTTCCTCAAATTGCAAAAAGTTTAAATATGAAAGAATCTAGCGTTCGGTCTAGTTATCGTTATGCATTAAAAAGATTAAGAAACTCAAAATAAAATAGATTTCAAATCTATCTAAAAAAACTATTACTTTTCTACTACTTTTATAATTTTCAAAGCTATGCCGTTTTGAGTAAAAACTTCTCACACTTTTTTAACATTCTCTACTGTTTACCTATTCTGTAACATTATATTAAAATTACTAAATTTTACCAATCATTTTTGTGTTTCGACATATTTTTTAACAAATGTCGAAATGTTTTTTTTGAAATTTTTTTCGTTTATTTCAAATATGAAAAAACACCTTGATTTATCTAATGTTTTTAATATAATTGAAATATTATTAATATTATTGTTTTTTTTGAAATTACAAATTCCTACAAACTATGTAATTGATTCATTATATAATTATTATATAAATTTTTTAAAAATTATAATAAATCAACCGAAACTCTCTCTAGAAAAAGGCAAACCAATTGAGAGATTGGGACGCAAAGCCACTGATCTTAGTTGTAAATATAGAGAAAAAGCACTAGTTCACTGTATTTTTTAACTATTAAACGAACTAAGAAAGCAGGGTTACCTAGGTATTTTATACCTTAATTTTAGGAGGCTATTATTCATGTACAGTGAATTGGAAAACCATTCTGCCGAATTAAACTGGATCGACTTACTACTAGAATGCATTGAAGTAGGCATAAGTCCTGATGATGTGCGGGCATTTCTTTACAATTGCGTTAAAGATTCATGTCAAAACTAGGAGAACTACTTCCTACTATGATATACTTTTTGTAATAGTCAAAAAGATATGGAGTAGCTTATATGATTGGAGAACGAATTAAAAAACTACGTTTACAACATGGAATGTCACTTACAGAGCTTGCAGAACGTGCTGGTATCGCAAAATCCTACATAAGTTCGATTGAACGAAATCTACAAAGCAATCCTTCAATTCAAGTACTTGAAAAAATTGCTGGTGTCTTCAATACAACGGCAGAAAGCCTCCTGAAAGATGATATTGATCCATCGAAAATTATTGATTCTGAATGGATGGATATCCTTCAAGAAGCGATTAATTCAGGTATACCAAAAGATGAATTATTAAAGTTTATTGAGTTTAATAAGTATAAGCAAGGCAAATAAACCTTCAACTTAAAATGTTTCCATTTTAAGTTGAAGGTTTTTTTCCGACAAAAATTAAGAAGGGCGCACTTCAAACATAAGAGTGCCCTTCTTCTCATTTATTTACGTAAATCGTATTTTAAAGATATATTATCGATATAACCAGCATCTTTGCTTGCGCTACCAGATTTATCTTTTGAATACGTAAGTTTTAACACGTGTTTACCTGGTTGAATCGTAAGTTTTTTATTTGTCCAATTGTTACCTGTACCTGATTCGCTAACTAGTACATTGCCATCTAATGAAATCGTTAAGATATCTTTATTTAGTTGCGAAAGAACTAAATAATCAAAAGATAAGGATGCGTTATATGCGTTATCCGGTACATCTATTGTCACTTCAGCAGTTGAAGAACTGTTATTAGAAATATTATTGCTAATTAAATAATAGTCAGTTTTTCCATCTACTTTTGAATTAATTCTTTCCCAATCACCAGCAATTGAAAATGGTGAACTTGTACTTTCAAAGTCCGCTAGATAACTATTTTGTGGAGTATATAATCCGTTAGCTAAAGAATTTAAATCATTAATAGTATCATTTTTTATATTTGTTGCCTTAGTAGCTAATGCTTTCGATTTTTTGAATTCTAGATCACTTGTTGCATCATTGATAATTTGTGTTATTTTGTTAATTTGATCTTGTAAATAAGTTTTTACTTGTTGATCAGCTGTTTGTTTTTGTAAATCAATTAATTGCCCTAAAGTTACTTTAGCAGCATTAATTGCCTCTTCTAAATCATTAAGCGCTTTAGCTTGCTCAGCATTAATTTTTTGTTGCCCATTTGATACTTCTGAACTAAAGTCAGGTTTTAATCCGTTAACTTCCCCTTCAACCCCAGCAGTAGTTTGAGCATTTAATTGTGCTACTAGCTGTGAAAATTGGTCGGTAGTATTTTGATTAATTCCAGGTAAAGCACTGTTGATTGCGTTAATATGCTCATCTGATTGATTGTTAATTTTATTAACACCAGCTTGTTCTAACTCGCCTTGTTTACTATTAACGCCATTTTCTGTATCAGAAGCATATGCATTTAATTTATTTTTTAATGCCCCAATCATATCTGAAGTTTTTGAGCCTAATGTGCTACTAACAGATGACTTCGCATCATTTAATAATTGAGCTGCATAATTTGTAAATAACTCCCCAGCATTTGTAGATGCAAATGCTAAACTAGAAGTTGTTAGGATTCCAGCAGCCAGTATTCCAACTGCAATTTTCTTTTTCATTGACTTTTTTTCCATTATCTTTCGTGCCTCCATTAGACAGATTACACTTTAAGTGGTTTCGCAATTTTATGAATAGGTAATATTGAAACAAGAACATAACCCTTAATATCATTAATAGGTATAAATCCAAAATCTTTACTTCGGCTATCAAAGCTTATTCCCGGCTCTCGATTATCACCAACAACAAATACTTTGTTTTTAGGAACCGTTATTTTTTCCATATCTTCAGAAGTCCCATTTGTGGAGATTTCTGGAACCGGTTGATTATTCACATAAATAATTCCATCCTTTATAAAAACCGTGTCCCCAGGCACTCCAATTATTCGTTTTACAACATCAAATCCCTCAGCTCTTAATTTCATAATCGCAACATCTCCAAGTTCAGGATCGTGCGTAAAACGAGCTAATTTATTCACAAAGACTATATCCCTATCGTTTAAAGTAGGATACATTGAATATCCACTAACTTTAGTAAGTCCAACTGTGTTTAGTAAAACAACTAAAAGAACACTTAAAATTAAAAAGAATCTCATCCATTCAAAGAATGACTGACTAAAAGTTTTTACGTTTTGTTCTTCAATTTTAGAAGCATTCATTACTGTTGACCTTCCTCGTTAGACTGTTCTTGGCTGTTTTTATTTTGTGAATCACCATTTTCCGAGTTAGATGTTTCATTGGATTTATTTCCGTTATTTGAGTTCACCTTAGGAACTTGCTGTTTAATTTCCTCTTTTACTTGTTCCTGAGCGTTTTGTATAATTTCATCAATTCTTGCTTTTGCTTCTTGTACATCCTTTTCGTTCTTATTATCAATTTGTTTAATCAATTGATCTCCATACTTCTGAAGCTCTCTTTGTGATTCTAAGCTTTTTTGTGTTGCATATTTTTGTATTTCATCAGCAGATTCTTTCGCCTTCTTTTGCACTTCTTGAATTAAACGTGCTTTTTGCTTAGTAGATTCTGCTTCCGTCATTCCAATAATATAATCACTTGCTTGCTTAGTTTGTAGGCTTGTCCATGCAGTCATTGCTGCCGGTAAATTTGTATCTGCAAATGAAAACGTCGTTGCGATGAGCAAACTACCACTTAACGTAACAGATCCAATTAAAAGCTTTTTAATTTTTTTGGAGACCCATGTTTGTTTTTCCGTTTTTTCAATACGATTCTGCATAATTTACCCCCTAATGACTACATGAAAAAAACAAACTTTTATATCTTATTTATTAATCGCATCCACTAAATCTTGCATATCTTTAATAGCATCATTAGTAGTTTTTGATTGTGTATCTTCTAGCGTTTTAAATGCTGCTTCTTTTTGCGTATCAATTTCAGATTTTAATGAAGCTTCAATACGATCAATTTCAGAAGATAAGTGTTCTAAAACAGCTTTTTCAGAATCAGATGCTTGAGTGTTAATTAATGTAGTTATTTCAGCTTTAGCATCTTGAATTTTTTGTGTTAAAGTGTTCACAGCCGTTGTACGAGAAGAATTTAAATTAGATTGAAGTTTTGAATCCGCACTTTTAGCAACCGCTGAAAGCTGTGCATTAAAGCTATTATTTAATGTATCTGCTAATGCATTTAAATCAGAAGTTGTTTTACCATTTGTTGTTGAAACATAGTTAGCAAAATCAGCAGGAATGCTCATGTTTAAAGCTGCCATAGCTTCAGAAATTGCAGCAATATGCTCATTTAAAGCCGCACTAATTTGTTGATTTGCCAACTTTGTTTGAGCGTCTCCTACTGCTTCAATCGTGTTTGCAGCATCAACTTTGTAATTATTTACATCAGTTTTCATATCTGCAACTGAAGAATTATATTTTGAATCATATGATGAAGAAAGCTCTGTTTTTGCATCAGAAGTTTTAGAATTAGCCCAATTCGTTAATAACTCACCCGCATTAGTACTTGCAAATGCAATTCCTCCAGAAATAACTAAACCAGCAGATACGATCCCAATTACAACTTTACTCTTAACCTTTTTCATTTCTTTCTCTCTCCCTAAATTGTATATATAGTTTGTATTTTGTTCTTCCATGAGAACGTATACATTTTAACTATACAAAAGGCTAAATAATCTAACAATTGAGTTAAAACCTTATGAAAAGTGTTATTTAGACATAAAACGACGTAAATATTGTTTTATTAAATCTATTTTTGACTAATATTGTCTCTATTTGTTATTTTCTGTTGTCAAAACAGAACTTTGCTAACTATAACTCTATTAGGTAGTACTTTTTACATATAAAATACGAAATCGAATAAATATAAATACTGTTCATTCTCTATTTTTTTTCTTGTTTAAATGGAAAAACTAGGATTAAGTACTAGGTCTTTAGTAGCCTACAAGTTTGCGGTTGAATCAGTATGTAGAAACTTGTAGAAACCACAGAGGAATAATCTTTCAAGTTCAAATCTTATTCATTAGTTAAAACAAAACAAAAAAACACCGATTTGTAATATAGTTGAACCATATTACAAATCGGTGTTTTTAATAATTCACGCTTATTGTGTTAATCCCAACTGATCACGTAGCTCATTTGAGAGTGCTAAACGATTTTCTTCTGGTACTAAATAATAGTAGATACCCTTGATCATTTTTCCACTACCTTCTAATTGCTGTTGCTCAACATTGACAGTAGCACTACGGTAACTTTTCTGAATATCGAACATTTCATCTAACGTTAAATTAGTTTCCAGATTTTTACTTATCGAATTCAATATATCCTTATAACTAACTAAACTTTTAATTTTTGTTCCTTTATTAATGACTTCCTGAATAATTTGACGTTGCCTAGCTTCTCGTCCAAAATCACCTTGTGGATCCTCGTAACGCATTCTCGAGAAACTTAACGCCTTTTCTCCATTTAAAGACAATAATCCCTTTTCAAAGTGAAAACCGTCATTTGTAAAATCTAGCGTATTCATGATCTCTACTCCGCCAATTGCATCCACAATATCCTTAAATCCCTCCATATTGACCTCTAAATAATAATCAATCGGTATGTTTAAAAATTTCTCCACAGTATTTACACTCATCTGTATACCACCGAATGCAAATGCATGATTAATCTTATCAGTACGATTTTTCCCAACTATTTCAGTACGAGTATCGCGCGGAATACTAATAATTTTCGTCGTATGTTTTGTAGGATTTACTGTTATGACCATTAGTGAATCAGAGCGTCCCTTATCACCAGGTCGTTTGTCTACTCCTAGGAGTAATACTGAGAATGGATCTTTTTCCTTCATATTTAATGGTGTATTTCTTTTTCTTGTCTTCTCTATAGACTGGTATATTGTACTTGTCGTGTTTTCAACTTGGTGGTAGATATAGAATCCAGTTGCTCCGACAATTACCACTAAACCTAGTACTGCTAAACCAATGCGTAACATTACTTTTTTCCAGCTCATTAGAATTACTCCTTTTATGTAAATTGGTTTACATTATTAAGCTAGCTTTATGTACTCTTGTAAATGAGGATTAATTGCTGCTATTTTTTTTACTGCTTTTTAATGTCAATACATTAATTTCTGGTGGATTAAATAATCGGAATTTTAGCCCTGGAATTGCTTCACTACTTCCTAAACCTGTACTAACATATTGTTTCGTATGTTTGTATTCCCATAGTCCTCTTACCCGATTTTGTGGTGGAAACAGACCATTTCTTTTATACCATGCTTCTGGTACAAACAGAGCTCCAATTAAAGGGAATCGAATTTGGCCACCATGATAATGTCCGGCAATAATTAAATCATACTTCCTGTCTTTAAACTTTAAATTTTGATTATTTAATAGTGTATCAATACGCGCATCGACAACAGGAAAATGATTAAGCGCTATTAAGATGTCATTGTTTTTTAAATGATCAATACTAGAAATCTCTCCTAGCAATTTTTCACGATGATTAGCATACTGTACTGTTCCCATATAATCTGGTGAAAAAATTCCATTAGTGGGTTTATAATCTAGAGCTGGATTTAGAATCGACATCTCAAAATCGACAAAGTTTATAGAGGAATTGTTTTTTTTCACAGAATAAACAGACTCTAAAAATTTGACGCCTCGTTTTTCAATTTCTTTTATAAACTTACTTTTTACCAAGTCACCTTTTGAATTAACATAATATGCCTCAGGATCTTCATTACCGGGTACATAAATAGCGTTCTCTTTATTTCGAATCCCAGCTAATAGATCATAAAAAGGCTTATAGTTTTTAATTTCTTTATTAAAAACCATGTCTCCTGTGAAAACAATTGAATCGTAATCAATTGAATTAATAGATTTAATCAAGCGATTTTGATTTTTACCAAACTCTTTATTGTGCAAATCTGTAATTTGGAGAATTTTATATCCTTCAAGTTCTTTAGGTAGGTGATTAATAATAATATCCTGTTTTACAATTTTGATATGGCTATTATGCCAATATGTATGGGTAACTAATAGAATAATGGTTACTAACATAACGATTAAAAATGTATGTTTTGCCTTTTTCAAACCCATCCTCTCCATATAATAAAATAAGAAAAACACTACATATTAAATGAGTGTTTATCATAGACTAGCTTCCCATTGATTCCGTAGTAGATTACTAAAGATGCTTTTCTTTTCTGAAGCTAGTTGATTAAATTCACCTTTTTGAATTACTTTACCTTGCTCTAGAACAACAACTTGATCAGCATTTCGTATTGTTGATAATCGATGAGCAATGACGATAATCGTCATTTTTCCTTTTAAGCGTTCTATTGCTTCTTGTATCCTTGCCTCACTTTCAGTATCAAGCGAACTTGTAGCTTCATCAAGTACTAGGATTGATGGATTTCTAAGAATAGCTCGAGCTAACACTAATCTCTGTCTTTCTCCCCCTGAAAGTCTAATGCCGCGATCACCAATCAATGTATCTAATTTATTTGGGAGTCTATTTATAAATTCAGCAGCTGAGGCAAATTCCAAAGCCTCCCACATTTGTTCTTCACTTGCATTTGGATTGACTAACAATAAGTTATCTCTAATAGTAGTATTAAATAAATATGGATCTTGAGGCACATAACTAATAGCATTTCTAAGTGATGGTAAATGCTCTTTTATTAACGGAATTCCATCTATTAATACTTCACCTTTTTCAGGTTGATTTAGGCCCATTAAAATATCAACTAAAGTACTTTTTCCGGCACCCGATCTCCCTACAAAAGCTGTCATCTGATTTGTAGGTATAATTAAACTAATATCTTGAAGTGCTTGTAACTTTTCATTTGAATTATATCGAAAATATACATTACGGCATTCAATTTCTTTCTTTAAAGAAATTGCTTTAACAATTTGTTCTGATTTCGATTCAAATTCTTTCGCAACGTCACATTCATTTTGAAAAGCTTTTACAGCTTTAAATGAAGGCAGATTTGTTGCTATTTGTTCCATTGAAGCCTGAATACCCGCAACCCTAGGCCATAACCTCGAAAAGATGACTGTAATTAACATAAGTTGTCCCGCTTGAGCTTTAAATAGTTTTACTCCAATAAAAATAAAAGTTGCAATTAAAATAGCAGAAGCAACTTTATAATATAATTGTGAAGTTGACTTTAATTTAGTATATTCCACTTGTTCATTCTGCATATCTTGCGTAATTTTTCCAAACCATTCGAGTCTTGATTGTTCGAGACTATTACTTTTAATATCTTTTATTCCATTCACCTGATCATTAATACCTGCGAAGTAGTTTTTGGCTAATTCAAAATTTCTGTTCCCTAATGTTAATGATCTTTTGAGAAAATTCCGATTAAAGAAAATAAGAATTAACCCAAATAATATAACAAAGAGTGTAATATTTGGTGATAGCCAAAATGCAAGAATAACTTGTATAGTTGTCAAAATTAATGATGACATAAATTGCAAAAATGAATTTGTTCCATTACTAGCGCGCACAACTTCTGCAAGAACAATATTTATTAGATCTGACTTCCTATTTTTGATAAAAAAATTCCAATTTGAGTGTAGTAGCTTAGTGTAAGTCTCAATTCTCAAATGCCTCAAAAAACGCTCCTGAATTAACACATTACGAATTGATATTTTCCGTTGAATAAGGTTCTGACTAATAATAAGTAAAACATATATCAATAAAATATTTACTAAGTTTAGTGGGAATGGGATATATTTTAGAAATTTTAATAATCCTGAATATCCCCCGTTTAAACTATTTAGATTTACCAATCCACTCATATTAATGATTGGGATTAACAAAAGCATACCTAATCCTTCTAACAACCCAATGAATGACATAGCCAAAAGGTTAAAATATAAGATTTTCCCAGTAAATGAATAAATTTGTTTCAAAAAATAAAATATATCTTTCATTTATTAAATCCTCCTATGGATACAAGTTTCCTTGTTTTTCTCCATACCCATAAGAAAGGACGTAAAGGAAAATATAATAGATGTAAATATTTTGGTAGTGGTAATAATTCCGCATCTTCAGGATATGGATATAAAAAGCTTAGGGTAAATAGTACCTTTTGTTCGAATGACATTAATGAAAATAAATGACGTTCGTGATACTTAGATACATCCTCTGGCACTGGATCTGTATGTAAATTAATCATATTTTCTAAATAATAAATAGTATCTTGAGCTAAATTCCTAACTAAGTTACTACTAATATATTGTTCATTTTCTTTAATAACAGGAGTATTTAATAAATGAGAGGATAATAAAATTGCTTGTCCTCCGATATGAAAGCATTGATATCTTTTTAATAAAATACTTATATGTTCCCAATTAATCGGTTTAGTCATTATTTGATGAATATCCAATAACCATCTAAGGCGAGACCAACCATGACGTGCACCATGTGAAATTAAAAATAAAAACAGATCTTCACTTCCTAAAATATAAATAGGAAACTTCGTAATTGAACTCTTCCTTTTTCTTTTCCACAAATCATTAAAACTCGGTTCCTTTCTAGGTCCAGGGTTCAGTCTCCAATGTACTTCTAATTTAATTCTCTTTTTTGGATGAAAGTATGTTATATGATGATGCCTCCACTTCCAGTCATTCAGTACCGTTTTGATATACTCATCTTTTTCGAAACCTTCTTCTATTAAAACTTGTTCTGCTCGATCTAAATCCTTTATTGGAATTAGAATGTCTAAGTCACTTGACGTTCTTAAAGAGATATCTCCATACAGTTCTGTAGCAAGTACCGGTCCTTTTAGAAAAAGTACTCGAATATCATTTACAGAAAAAAGTCTACTTACCTTTTCCATCTCTGCGCTTAAGTGAAGCATTTGGAATGTATTTTTTTGAAATTGGTGTTTAAGTGTTTGAATAACATAGGTTGGAACAATAGATTCATTCATGACCTTTAACTTTGGATAAATAACTGAGTACACACGATGATGTTGTGCCAAATCAAGAAATTTATTCCAATCAATATTTTTTATAAGCCTATCATTATTTAATAATAAGCTATTACAATCATCTATCTTTAAAAATTCAAGCAGTAAGATCAATTCTTTAGGGATACGAGATAAGTCCAAGTTGAAATTTTTACTCATTGTTTTCTCCATTTGTATATTCCTCATTTAATACTTTCGCGAATTTTCCAACCACTGTAAATTTCTCCATACCTTCTGAGCCTGTAACATAGAAGGGGCCACTTCTTAGCCAAGCATGGGCAATCAGTTTTCCATCTTCATCTTTTGCAGTTCCTAAATAGAGAGTACTACTTATTTCACGCCTTTCTAGCATCTTCATACCTGCTATTGCCTTTACGAGACATTTGCTTTCCCAAAACGTATATTTGCTCATTATATTTAATGCACTAGATATACTTCTTATAATTTGTTTATTTTCTTCCTGATAATTGACTGATGTTTCAGCCATTCGGCTACCTAATGATGGAGCAACTTTTGCGAATTGCTTACCTTTCAAAAATCTTCCCCATCCTAACCAAACATAGGCTTCAACGAATAAAAGCTTATTTTTTAGATCCATAGATAAAAATAATCTTAATCTATTAATAATCGCCATGAGTTACTTCCTACCTTTAATAAAGAAGTTAAATATCAACAATTAGAATCATCTAAAATACTAATCAATTTTTCAGATAGTAAATGGTCTAAAAAAGAAACTATTTGTTCCTCACATTCCCTTTCTTCTATCTCGTACTCTGAAATAAGAGCTTTAACTAACCCAGAGATCGTAATTGGTTCCTCAAGAAAACTCCATACTACCCCACCTATTTCACCCAAGTTATAATATTTTCCATTTTGTACGTTCAACATTACCTTTTCTCCATCCATATCACTAACAATATTACCTTCATTTTGTACGATCTGACTCTTTAATGAAATTTTACTTGTTTTAATCATTGATTCTCCTCCTTAATGATTTGATCTAACGTTAGCGAAACAAGTTCATGCGCTGTAAATTTTGAAATTGGACGCTTTAATTGATAAACACTTATTTCATTTAGGATATTTGTGGAGTGTATAAAGTGCCAATTTGTTAATCCTAATCTTTGGATAAATGTATGCCTGAATGTATGAAAAAATAATGTACGCAAACTTTGGAGCTTTTCTAGCGGAACTAATTCTATTTGTTCATTTTCTGTTTTAACTAGCTCAAAAACACCCCCAAGAGGTAGTGGACTTGAATAAAAATGAGAAGGTACTGGCACTGCATACTTAGTTTCTCTTTCAAACAAAGGCTGGTAATTATTCGATTCTATCCCAAATTCATTGAGACTCTCTTGCCATAGTTTTTGTTGCGGATATGATGGTAAAACATAAGGCATATTGTCTTCTTTAAGTGATACTGCAATCACATCATCACTAAGAAGTTTGTAACCTTTACTTAAAAATGATGAAGCAAGTGTTGATTTTCCAGCACCTGAATCACCTACAAAGGCATATGCTTTTCCATTGATGGCAATTGCACTTCCATGTAGTGGTAACACTTTCCTCTGCAATAAAATTGCACCAATACATGTACCAAGAATATAAAGTCGTATTTTAGCTTCTTCGGCTTCAACAAAAGGGGAAATATAAATTTTCTCTCCATCCTGGATCAAAAAAATGGCCGTATCAGGAACTTCAAACATTACAAATTGTTCTTTAACAATAAATTTATTTCGAGGAGCACCTACCTCATTCCATTTTAAAGATAAATCTACAATTTCGACTGTAATATCTCCTTTTTCTTCTTTTTGATTTGACGGAGTAAGCTCCGGTAGAGGTATCTCAGATCTTATTTTCATTCCAAATGCTCGGTAAAGGATTTTATTTTTAATGTTTATCACATTCATCACTCCACACAATATGTAAAAATAAAATGATTTAATAAACCCTCATATGTATTAACATATAAGGGCAATTGAAAAATATTATTAACTATAATTTCATAATTTAACTATATTTTACTGGATCATCTGGATCTGGCTGCACTGCATCAGGAATTTTATGACCTGGACCAGCCATTGTCATATTAATATCAAGAACTTCTAATTCTGGTTTTTTCCACTCTTTTTTCATCTATTTCACCCCCTTTCAAATGACATTTTTAATAAATCGGTAAACAATTAGACTACGCATTAAAAATCTAAAGTCTAAATCAAATACAAATTCTGGACGAGGATTACCTTCAATTTTTTCAATTGATTTCTTAAGAACCTCTATATTAAAAATATCGGAAGCAATAGAATCCTTACAAAGTTGTCTAAGTTCATCTATAAATTGCTGCCAGAAAGATGCCATCCGGTGCACCCCATCTGCCCCTTGAACTCCTCTAACACGTTGGTTCAACCTAACTTTATCGGGAAGTAAAGTTTTAGTTGACCTTCTAATTAACGATCGATCCAGACCATTTTGAACATATTGTTCTTCAGGAACAGCTAAGCAAAATTTTATTACACGTAAATCATTTGTTGGATCACGGTCCCATAAAGAATGACGTAAGGACAATTTTGTTCCATAAGTACCATTAATACTCCAGTAGTACAATTTATCAAATTGTTCCTTTCTCATGTCATATGCATTTAAGGTAGAATATCCCTTCATATCAATTCCATGCTCTTGTAGTGTTTCAAGAACACCGTTTTCTTTTGCAAATTGCGGATTAATTATGATAGGAAAATAATCTTCATTAGTAGTTAAACGATTCAAAGCTGGAAATGCTTTTTTCCTAACTACAGAGAAAACTCTTGATTTTTTTACTCCCAAGTTTTTGCTATATAAATGGAGTTCTTTGAAAAACTGAATCCAGTTCAACTTTTTTAGTAGCATAGCTTGGTAATCCAAAACTGGCCCCCAAGATACGGTCCAATTCCCTCGTTGTCCGTTTAAAAGAACACCTACTCCGTTTTGCTGAGCCTTCTCATAGATCCCTCTTAACCAAAATGTGTTTTCGAAAAACTTGTATGGCATTTCTAAAACATCGAGCCAATCATCAACTTCAGTTAAAGGGTTTCGTTCTGCAAAGTCCAAATAATGGTCATTTATATTTCCTATATGTTGTACAGTCGACTGAATATAAGGTCTTTCATCCGCAATCCTATTTTTATATGTCCAGTCTATAAATCCATCTACTGGAACATAACTATATGTATAAAGTTGTTTTTGTTCTTTTTGTAAATCTCTTGCTGCAAAACCTACAACGGAACCTGAATCAAGTCCTCCACTTAGATGAGCACCAACCTGTCTGTGAGTTCGCAAACGCGCCTTTACTGCATTATGATACACTTCTCTAAATGCTTCTTCATACTCATGATCTGACTTTAGTTTTAATTTTTCACTACTTTCAAATTTACAATATCGAGTAAGAGTTTCTTTTCCATCCTTAATTCTGATTGTGTGAGATGGGGGTATCTGTCTTATTAAATTATAGACAGTCGAAGAAGTGTTAACAGATTCAAAGTTACCAGGAATCGCAATGAATTCAGCTAACCACTGCTCATTTAATTTTTTTTCAATATACGGCAAAGTAAATAAAGGATTCATAATCGTACAAAAAGCAAATTGTCGTTGATTGTTATAATAGTAAAGTGTTCTACTACCAGAAAAATCTCTTGCTCCAAACAGTAAACGTTTACGTTCATCCCAAATTATAAAAGCAAAGTCTCCTATTAAATATTTGGGTGAGTCCTCTCCCCACTTTTCGTACGCCAATAATATCAACTGACTGTCAGGCAACGTCTTTCTATAATTTTCATTTATATTTAATCTTTCAAATAATTCCTCTCGATTATCAATAATTGCATCGGATGTAATCGTTAATCCTCTATTATAATCATAATAGGGTAATTGCTCACCAATGGACTCAGGTGTGATCCACTGAGAGTGACAGCCAAAGAGAACATTTTCTTTATGCCATACTTGAACATCATTTGCAGGATATTTTTCTAGAGCCTTCAATAATCCATTACCATGTTCAATAGAGACAGGCTCGTTAGTAAAATGAATAATACCAGTTATTGCACTCATGTTCTCCCCCAGTTTTCAATACAATGATTTTACAGCTATTAAAGATCCGAATCATCTCGGCGTATTGATATATATACCAAATTATTCTTAATAACGAACTTATATAAATAATTTTAGAAACCTTGAGTTTACTATTGTATCTCTACAATTGTTCTGTATAAAGAACGTACTTAAATTTTACCTTGAACATTTTATCATGTCAATTGATAGAGCGTTATAAAATACATAATATTTCGACAATTCAAGACTAATTATTTGTTTTTAATCCCATATAAAAGGAATTCCCTAATTCAAAATTACCAAATCCAATTCTAATTATATTCACCTAAGATTGATAATAGGCCAATAACTTTAAATCTAAAAATGCTCAAAAAATCAAGATTTATTTTTAAATATCTTTAGCAAATTTAAATTTCAACTGACAATATTAATATCTGAAAATTGTTATTATTATATTTACTTACCATCGCTCGTTCTTTATAATGAACATTGTAATACCATTTTTTTATGATTGGAGTGCTTTTATGAATAGCACAAAGACTGAGGCTAAAGTTTACCAGAGACCTAGTATCTTGGATCACCAACAGGTAAGATTTGAAACAGCTCAAAGCTGGAATCCTGGCAAAGGTAATCAAGATCATCCAGGTCATGGAAACGGTGGAATTAACTTCCCTCCAGGTAATCCGAACACTACTCCAGGCGGAGCAGGAACTCCTGGTCACGGGAATGGTCATGGCCACGGGAAGCCTTAAACAAGGTTAGGAGAGTCATTTTTATTTGGCTCTCTTAATTAAGCTACTAGTTAATTTACTACAAGGAGACTATCAATGGATACAATTCATGCACTTATAGGCGAACACTTAATTCAAATAACTAGTAATAATATAGAATTTGCTACTTCAATTTTTAATGAGAATGATTATTTACTCTCACTTCATGACCAAAAACCCCATATAAGAATTCATATTAAAAAAGGTTACGGAGTACCGTTTGTGGATTACAATATAAAAATTACAAAAGAACAAAAAAAAATTTACTTTCAAAGAGCTGATTATTTAATTGAAACAGATGAGGAATATAAGGTAGCTACTATTTATGTTCATAATAAATTAGCACTAAAGCATGCATTAACAAATCTATATAGTTCTTATATTGTTTACCATAACTGGGGGTTACTGATCCATTCTTCTTGTGCAATTGAAAATGAAAGAGCACATATTTTTGCAGGACAATCCGGAGCAGGTAAGTCAACGGCAGCAAAGTTATCTCATCCAAGAATGCTACTTTCGGATGAAGCTACCCTTGTTAAAATTACACAAAATGAAATAACTGTATATGACTCTCCGTTCCGAAGTGAAATTAAATCAACGGGATTAATAAAAAGCAGTTCTTTGGCAAGTGTACAATTATTACACCAATCCCTCGAAAATAATAGAGTCCAAATAAATAAAGCAGATGGTTTCTTACAATTAATGGATAAAATTTTTTACTGGGCACATGATCCATCTGAAACAAAAAAGATTGTAAAGCTTCTTGAAACATTAATAATCAAAGTTCCAATTTATAATCTTTATTTTCAAAAAAACAATACATTCTGGGAGTTGATTTCTTAATGGATAAATATATTCGAAACGAACAATACGATGTAACGACTAACTTTGATAATGAATGGATTATTTTAAATACTGACAAATTCACTGTTACGAAAATTAATGAAATTGGTGGATTTTGCTGGTCATTATTAAAGCAACCACAAAGTATAGATACACTTGTACAAGCTATAAAACAAGAATACGAGGAAGTAAACGAATCAGTAGAAGAAGATATTCACCATTTTCTATCTGAATTATTAACATTAAATTTAATCAATTATGCAAGCTAATCAAGAAATTGTAGCTCTCATTAAAAGTACCATGAGTAAAAAAGGTTGGATCGATTTGCCGGCATTAGGTAAGAGTATGTTCCCCTATATTCAAGAAGGAGATATATGTAGGTTTATTGAAAAAAAGCCTACCCTTTTAAAAACAGGAGAAATTGTATTATTTTATAATACAAATGGCCAGCTAGTTGCTCACAGATTACATAAAACATTTATTAATCATGATAAAAAGTCTTTTCTTTTTAAAGGAGATTCAAACCTTGGATTTGACGAAATAGTAAGTGAAAGTCAGATCATTGGAAAACTAGAATATATACATGACCGAGGAATAAAGAATAGAAACAATTTTTCTAAATTGTATGGGTATCTAGTCCTTCGTTTTCCTATTCTATCTCGTTTATTTAGAATCTATTTAGACAAAATCAAGATCTCTTAATGATTTGTCTACTTATGGAGTGTTTTTATGAACTTTCAACCCTTAAAGAAACGTTTAGACTTAAACAAGTATTTTTCAGTTGAAGATATTAGAAGAAGTTTCAAATTACTAAGTCCATATATTTTAAACCACAGAAGGGCCTATATGGGTCTTCTTTTCTTATTAGTAATTGATATCTGTTTAATGCTAGCATATGCTTGGTTTTTTGGGAAAATCACAGACGCTGCAGTACAAGGTGAGCTAAACAAACTGAAATGGCTTATTCCAACTGGTTTTGGACTTATTATTTTGAGCCTCATTTCAACCTATTACAATATTTATTTGGAAACAATCTCAACAAGTGGCGTAAAACGAGATTTTAAAGCTATGCTGTTTAAGCATGTTTTACGACTTCCTACAAAAAATATTTCCAATCTTCGTACTGGGGATTTAATCTCTCATTTTACAAATGATGTATACAGTATCGATGGTGTAATCGGTAGTAGCTTAATTAATTTAATTAGATTACCTTTCGTTTATATTGCTGTTTTTATTTTTTTATTTAATATCAATTGGAAATTATGTCTAATAAGCATTGTATTTGCACCTATTGCTATTTTTATTAGTGCTCTTTTTGGAATATTGTTACGAAATAATAGTCGAATGATACACGATTTAATAGGTAGTACTAATAATTTATTAAGTGAAACATTTCATGGATTCACCATGATCCGCTCCTTTACTCTAGAAAAACTCATGTATAAAAAATATGTCAAACAAAATGAAGAACTGTTCGCACTAGAACTTAAAAATACAAAACTACGTGGATGGTTTATTTCTGGCAGTCGGGCAGCCAGCGCTATAACATTTTTAATTAGCTTATGTTTAGGAGCTTATTTTGTCTCTCAAAAAATGTTAACAGTTGGTTCGTTATTATCTTATATCAATCTAGTTGATCACTTAGTATACCCACTAACTGGTTTAGCAGGGCAATGGGCGAGCTTTCAAAGAGCTGCTACAGCATTAGAGAGGATTTCGAAAATAATAGATTCACCTTCAGAATCGGCAAAGTTAGCATCCTATTCAGTACCTAAACACAACATTCATTCGATTGAATTTCAAAATGTTACTTTTGGATACAACGAGGATATTAAGGTGCTTAAAGATTTCAACTTACAAATTCCTGTTGGAAAAGTAACTGCTTTAGTAGGTTCAAGTGGAGCAGGAAAAACAACGATATTTAATCTTCTGCAAGGGCTTTATCAGCCACAGTTTGGAACTGTTGCAATTAATGACATATCAATTGAGAATCATACCCTCTCAGAGATAAGAAGTCTTATGGCTCATGTCCCACAAGAAACCTTCTTATTCGGAGGTACAATACGAGAAAATTTACTATTAGCACGTCCAAATATTACTGAAAAAGAAATGATCGATGCTGCAACTATAAGTAAAATTCACGAATATATCATCTCCCTCCCTGATGGATACGACACCGAAATCGGTGAAAGAGGAATAAAATTATCTGGAGGACAAAAACAGCGACTAGCAATTGCACGTGCTATTTTAAAAAATGCTCCTATCCTATTGCTCGACGAGGCAACTTCTGCCCTTGATAACGAAACAGAAAGAGAAGTAAAAGAATCACTCGACTTTTTAAAACTCAACCGTACAACTCTCGTCATTGCACATAGGCTCTCAACAATTGAAAACGCTGATATGATTGTTGTCATTGAAAACGGAAAAATAGTTCAAATTGGTAAACATCATGAACTTATTTCAGTAGAGGGACAATACCGCAAACTGCACGGTACAAAAATTAAACAAAAGCCTAGTGAAAAAAACACATTAAAAATGAAAGCTCAAGTTTAAATCAACATTTTGTATTTCACTATTGAAACGAGGGAATTACCTTGATAATAAAATTGTTAAAGTCAATATATAGCCAGACACCAACGCTACCTATTGAATCAATATCTTATGAACAACTACTAGAAGACATTGAATTTTTTTCAATTTCTGGACAAATCTATTATCTATTGAAAAAACATAATTTACTTGAACAAACACCACTTTTTTTCCAAGAAAGCCTTAAAAAGAACTACACAAAAGTGTTATATCAAAATATTTTTATTAAAAACGAATGGGAAAAAATTGCATCTTTATTTGATAAAAGTGGGATCATAACAATTCCTTTAAAAGGTGTAACATTTGCGGAAAAATACTTTGAAAATATAGGAGCCAGACCTACATCTGATATAGATATATTAATTAAGCCAAATCATATTAACCAGGCTATTGAACTAATAAAGTCACTTGGATTTATTATTAATCAAGATCCTATTACATCTCATTTTCACTGTAGTTTTAGTAAAATTTTGCCGAATTCTCCGATCCCATTAACAGTAGAAATACATTGGAATATTATGAGGGAGGATACTTCGAGTATAGATATAGAAGACTTTTGGAATAATGCACAACCATTGCAAAACTATAATTATATATATGAGCTATCAGAATATCATACATTTTATATGATTTGTTTACATGGTTGGAGACATAATTTAGATTCTTTAAAATATTTTCTTGATATTATGCAACTGATCTATATATTAGGCGAAAAGGTAGATTATGAGAAATTGTTTCAAGATGCTGCTTCACATGAGACACTGAAGAGAATGCTTCGTACACTGTCTATTGTTTATGGTTTGTTTCCTGAATTACATTATTTAAAACCATTTAATTGCTGCATATCTACCACAAATTGGGATTACCACAACATAAGACATCCTAATGGTAAGTGTATAAAGAAATATATCGATTTTATAGAATATCAATTTTTTAGCTATGATAGATTAAAATACTCTTTCGTAGAATTTAGGAATTTTTTAATTCTAAAATAATGTAAAAGCTAAAGAAATAAAGAATATTTTTCTTTAAGTCTCTTAGCTTTTTTTATTTGACTATTTTTACTGTATTTTGTTGGTACACAATGACTTTAAATGCATACCATATTATTATATCTTTCTCCCTAAAAACAAAAAAGGCAATACTTTCAGTTTCTTAAAAGTTGGACAAACTTACTACAAATTAAAGAAACAGACTGTGTTCCAATATTAGATTTTTATCATTTCTACAAAATAGGAGGATAATAGATGTCTCAAATCAATAGAAAATATAACTTTCAAGATGAGACTAAAACTCTTGCAAATCAAATAGACGTAGAATTTAACCAATTAATAGAATCTTTTAATGCACATGATTTATTGATATCAAATCATATTAATAGAATTGCAGATCCTAATTCTAGCGATGACACTAAAGACAAACATATTTCTAATTTAGATTTAAAAATAATTAATGATAAATTAGGTAGTATGGACAATAGATACTATACAAAACCCTTCATTGATGAACTAATAGGAAAATTAAGCACTTTAAATACAAATGATAAATCAAATATTGTTAATGCAATTAATGAAATTAACACATCAATAAATAATGCAATTTATGTATTAGAATTAAATAAATGGCAAGTTAAAAATGATGGTACAGACCCTATAAATACAACTAAGGGAATCAATGATGCAATGGAATGGGCAGTTCAAAATGGATACATGGAAATGTTATTACCAAAAGGGATATATTTAATTGATGAAAATAGTACAATTGAACCGCAAAGTTATTTTACTCTTAACCTAAACGGTTCTTCATTAAGAATAAATCCTAATAATCTAACAAATTATTCTGTCATAAGCTATCAAAGAAACCAGATTTTTTCAAGAATAACAAATGGAAAAATTATTGGAGACAGGGACTTACATGACTACTCATCAGGAGGAACTCACGAAGGTGGTTATGGGATCCAAGTTGGTAACTTTACGCCTCCAACAAACGGAGGATGTAACAGTAGATATATTATATTGGATAATCTTGATATATCAGATTTCACAGGTGATTCAATTACTTTGAATAGTACGTTTGGTCAAATTTCGCCCTTTCCGACTACATTATCTAGTTCATGGGAATATGGCGACATAAATCCAATGACTGGTGAACCTATTGTATCCACTAATAAAATTAGATCAAAATTAAATTTCGATATGACTCAACCGGATATAGTAAAAAATGGATATTTTGGATTATATGGTAATGGATACGGGTCCTTAGGATCTGATATAACATGTGATTATTACAATGTAATGTTTTATAAATCTGACAATTCCTTTATTTCCTCAAAAACACTTGTTCAGTTTTTTGACGAAGTTGAAGTTCCTCAAAGTTCCTCTTATGCAAAAATAGTACTACACCAATCAACTATCCCTGCAAGCTCAAACTGTTTAATAAATGTGCGTTCAACAACATTTCCGAAAAATGTTTTTATACAGAAATGTAATTTACATCATAATAGAAGACAAGGAGTTAGTATTTGTGGAGCTAAAAATGTTTTTATCGAAGAAAATGAGATTCACCATATAGGGGGCAATACAAGTTATAAAGGGACAGATCCACAAGCTGGAATAGATATTGAAGATGGTTATGATTTAAATCAATTTATTCATATTAATAGGAATCTATTTCATGATAATGAAAAATATAATGTTATTGTAGTAAATGGAAAATGCATCTATATTTCAAATAATACATTATTGAAAATAAATAACGATGCATATGTAAGTTTGAGTATTAATGCCGGAGTTGACAAATGTATTATAACCGGAAATACAATTAGGCATAGTAAAGTTGTATTAAGTGGAGAATGCCAAGTTATAAATAATCATATCTACGGAACACAAATAACTGCTAGCCCTGTTTACTTAAACAGGTGTATAAATATTTCAAACTGTACAATTCAGAACTGCAAATTTGTAATTGATTCGATGTTTCCATATTCAGTTAATTTTGATAATTGTCGATTTATCAATGATAACGATAAACTAAACTCATTATCAGGCGTTATAAATTGGACTATTGAGTATAAAAATCAACCTCAAAAGTTTAGTAATTGTATTTTTGAGGGAAAGGACACTTCGTACTTTGGGTATATACCAAATAATTCCACAAAACAATACTGGTTATTTGAAAATTGCTTATTTAAAGGTATTCCCTTACCTACATTAGGAAGACTAGTTAATTGTATTGGTGATGGAGCGATTCTTGGATCCAGTTATTCATCGGCCACTGGTTTAACTTCAGATGTTTTAGAATTATACGGTTGTAAATTTTTAAGTAATGACTCAAATAATATAATGTTAGTCATTAATAATTTAAAGTCGTTTAGAATGGAAAATTGTTATATTGAAAAGACATCCGGTTGGGTGTTAAAAATTCAAAACGTAAGTAAAGATGTCATATTAAAAAACAATACTATAAAGATAACAAATGACACTTTAACAAGATCGATTGTGACTTTAGATTCTTCTTTTTCAGGGAATCAAATTATTTTCTCGAGTAATTTTATCTATGCTACAAATAACCCACAAATTGCTATTGATAATCAAACTATCAATAAACCTGAAATTATTATTTCAGATAACGTATTGAAAAAAACTACTTTAAAAATAAATGGGACAGAATTATTAACTAATAATGTTATAGATAACATCATTGATCCCTATTATAAAATGTCAACCGAACCAGGCAACCTTTACTTTGCAAAAGGACAAATTTTGTATAATACAACCCCCACTTCTGGTGGATATATTGGTTGGGTATGTATTACTGGTGGAGTAGCTAATAAGAGTAATTGGTTACCGTCTACTAATTATCCATTAAATACACTAGTTAATGCTAATTCAAAAGTTTATAAATGTATTGTAGCAGGTAAAAGTGGTACAATCGCACCTTTGCATACATCTGGCACCGCATCAGACGGTACTATTACTTGGCAATTTATAGATGAATTAGCTATGTTTAAACAATTCGGAGAGATAATTTAAAAGAGGACATAAAATAATAGTTAATTCATTAGAAAAAACACCTTTTATTATAGTAAAGTAAATCATTTCTATATTTAAGGTGTTTTATTCAAATTTTCTAGACAGCGTTTTCCTTAATAAATGTTTTACTAATAACAGGTCGGATAGAGTTCCATATATATTTACATTCATCAGATTTTCTAAAAGCAAAAAAGAATATAATATTTGGGGCAGTAATACATAAGACTCCGCGTAAAATAATATTTATATATATATTTAATTGAATTAGGCTACTTATAAAGTCTATTATTATTGCTGTTATTATTACTAATAAAAAATATAATATATACTTTATAAAATACTCTTTTACACTTCTTTTGAAAACATATTTGTATATTACCCAGGGATCATACCAAAAATATGTACACAATCTACTAACTATGTTCCCAAGTAAGACACCTACTATTCCTATCATTTGAACGAAAAGAACTGAAACTCCAATATTTATAATTGCTGCGAATATTGGCCTATACTTACCTTTTTTAAATAATCCTGTGGTATCTCTAAAAGTTGTAGAAGCATTTTGCATACCCGTGGTAAAAAAGTTTAATAAAATAACTAAAAGAATGTACTTATCAAATAAATATTGTTGTCCTAGCCAAAGTCTAATAAATGGATTAACTAGACTCCAAAGGCATATTACACATACCCCATATATCCAAAAGTTTGTAAAATATAATACCTTAAAAATAAAGTATTTTTTTTCTTCATTCTCTTTTACATTTAAATTTCCTATACTAGCTGTAAGAGAGTAAAATAAATGACTTAAAAAAGTATTAATTGTATTAATGATAAGCATGTAGTTAGAATAAATCCCCACTGAAACTATTCCTATAAACATAGACATTATTATATTCCCACTACCATTTATTACCACACCACTTATACGATACAATAATAGAGCATATAGATTTTCAAAGAAAAGCTTTTTATCTTTTTTAGATAACTCTTGATTATTTTTTTCTTTAATATATGGATATAGAATATTGGCTTTTCTTGCTATATATATATTTTCAGTTATTCTAAAAATAATTTGAGCTAAAAGTACTATTATAAAATTTTTTGTTACTAACAATAATAAAATCTGAACTATATTTGAAATAATCGTAAATACACTATGGACTTTAGAAATAATATGGTTCCTTTGATCAGCAATTAAAATAGACTGCTTATAAATAAAATAATAGGAGGAAACCGAGTTAATTAAAAATAAAATATAAATAATATTTATGTTATTTATATTTGTATTCCCGTTCATCAAGTTCGGAAGAAATGGCAGCAGAGACACTCCTATCATTAAAACTACCATTCCTATAAGCCTATAAGCTTTTTTATATAAGTTCATTAAGGCTTGTACTTTTTTTGTATCTTTTTCTGCTAAAGGCTTATATAAGCTATATACCATTGCTGTGTCAAAACCTAAGTTAGCAAGGGATAACATAATTAATATACTAGAAAAAAGCCCATCTATACCTAAGTATTCAACCCCCAAAGTGTAGATAAAAACCGTTCGAACAAAAAAACCCATACCAGTACTAATTATCTGACCCGATAAGCCAAAAAACATATTTTTTAGCGAATTTTGGATTCTCATATTAATTACCTTCTATTCTAACTATTCGACGCAGTTAACGTTTTATACTTTTTAACAATTCTTCTTTTAATTATAGGAAAAAATTTCGTAATCCTATACTTAAGCAGCGATTTTTTACGCTCAACTCTAAAGTCATAATCTAAAAACCACTTTAGTAAGTCTTTGTATAATACTTGTTCTTTGTTAGATTTCATTTTTTCTTGGATAATCTCCCAGTATATTTTAATAAAAGTATCATTAAAAAATTTAACTTCCTCATTTAAAGCAGTTTTAAGATAATTTGAAATATTATTTGGAATCCTAAAACCAAATTGAGTAGGGTTTTCTCCTTCAGCAATTATACCCATAATTGTCCTTAGGCATTTTTCACATTTACAACAATTTTCTTCGTTTTTAAAACAGACTCTTACATTCACATTCTCTTTTGTGGAAGAATAGTAGTTTACTAAAACCTTCACCTTATCTTGTCTATTAAGTTCATATCCATCATGAAATACCCTCCCAGAGGCAAATCTTATTTTATTATCTACTGTTGGATCAGATGCACATGTAACTTTTAGCAAAGGTGAGTTTGAACTCGCAATATAAATGCTGCCAACTTTTAATTTAAAAGCCATTGGAATAGCTGCAGATATTATTGCTAAACCATGATGTAAGCCATGCCACCAAGAGTCTCCTAATTTTTTACTAAAATCGAGGTCTATTTTCTCGGCTATAATGAAGGTCCCATAGTTTGATTGAATCAATATATTATTTAATCCATATTTTTGGGCAAATTCAATTGCATTCTCCTTATCTGCTTCCCAAACATCACTTTTCCTTATCTCATCTTCGTGCCATCCATACTCGGTAATTAGTATTGGGCGTTTATCTTTTATTCTAATAAATGTGGTAAGTGCATCAAGTCCTCCACTAAATAACGAAGCTACTTGTTGTTCTGGTGTATATGTGTTTTCAATTAATGTGTTGGCAATAATTTTCCCCTTAAACTCTATACCCGGGAACATTTTCTGATATGCGACCTTAATATCATAAAGACACTCGTAAAAACTTTTATCTAATTCATCTATTACCAACGTTGAATCACTAATCCAGACAAGGGGAACAACATTAGCTATAAAAGGAATAACCAAAATACTATTTGGAATCCCAGATAAATTAATATTATAGTCAAGAAATAAATGATTTGTGTTCTTAAAATATTTTTGGAGTTCTACGCTGACATTAAAAAAATAGTCTACCTTGTTATTTTTTACAATAATATTATTAAGCTCAATTTTACTCATATTAACCCCTCTTATTCATTAATTTATCTATTAACGAATTGCATATGTCCGTTCAATAACTTATTCTTATTTGATTTAAATTGGCTTAACCAGTCATTGACTTTATTAAAATCCACATTGACTTCTGTGGAAAATTCAGAATTTATCATGCTCTCGAGGCCTTCTAAATTATTGCGATCGATGGAGTTAATTTTATAAGTTTCGCTCATACCACGAGCTCTTTCATCAATAGCTATTATGATTGATCGCTTTTTATGTCTCATAGCAAAAATACCTCCATGTAATCTTGTCCCAACATAATCAATATCTGTATTTAAAATTCTATCGAATTCATCTAAGATAGGGGGTAGAACATGAATTTTTTCTATATTATTAAAGTTCCTAAAATATTTTAAATCTTGGTCTCCTTGGACCCAGAAGTGTACATTTTTATAGTTTTTGACTAATATATCTATTAAGAATTGATCTTCTTTGAGTGGTCCATTTGGATCATACGTTAATGTAAATACAACTGACTCAGATTTTTGCTTAGGGATTTCACTACAAAACTCTGGTGTTAGCGACCATAAAGTAGCGCAACCGGTATTAATTGCTTTTAAGCCAATTTCCTCTAACATCTTCTTTGTTCTTTCATCTCTAACGCTATGAATAAACTCATGTGATAAAACTTTTTTATATAACAATCTTGTATACCTATTAATTTTATCTCCTTTTCCAGCACCAACACCTACGAGAACACTTCCGGCTAGTGGACCATAGTTGAATAGATTAATATTCCATTGAGGAAAGTGAGTAAACATATTTGTTGTTAATAAGTTTGAACCACCAACAAATTTAAATTTCGCTTTACTAAAATCCTGTACTCTAAATGAATTTCTAGCAACTTGATACCAATGAAAAGGTGAAACATGAGTAGGGAGTGTATAAACATAATGTTCTTTAATTATTTCGAATAAATGATGCCTCACACATTTCATAATAATATCGTCACCCTTATTTGCTGAACCAACTGATGTATCCAGCAATAATACACTTTCCATACATTAACTCCTCCCATTTATGTAAGTTTTTCGTATTTATTGATTTACTATTTTATAGAGTTTTTCTATCTCATGTTCGTTACTATAATTAATTTTGTTTACATTATTAGATAATTTCTTTCTTAGTTCAACATCATTAATAAGCATTTTTATTCCTCCTACAAGACCACTTACACCCATAGGACAAATCAGACCATCCTTTCCATTTTCTACTTGGCTTATTGCAGTAGGATAACTTGTTATAAGTACCGGCTTTCCCAACATTTTTGCTTCTGTTACAGTAACCGCCTTCCCTTCATATCTAGACGGTTGGACATATAAATCACATTCTCTTATAAATGGATATGGATTATCTTTCTTACCTAATAAGATGAAGCTATCTTCTAATTCATGTTTAGTGATTAATTCTTGTAACATTTTTTTTTCACCACCATAACCGACGACATACCAAACAATATTTTGGTAGCCACTTAACTTTAATTCTTTAAAAGCAAGTATAGCTTGGTCTATTCCTTTAGCATGTGAAAGCCTAGCAACTGTCAAAATTTTTAATCTCTTATCGTTAACCATTGGATTAACAATCTCCTGCTTAGCTAAATCTGTGACCACTTCGGTATTAAGAATATTTTCTAAAATAATTATTTTATTTTGTAATGAAGGATATTTAGTCCTAAAAGCATTCCCACATTCTTTTGATACTACTGCAATATGATCGAATTGATTCCACATATCAATATCAATTTTTACGTTTGTTTCGATAGTAGAATAATCTGTATGTACCCAAGCAATTTTCTTTTTTGCCTTTACTTTTTCACCCACAAAATAATGTGGCCATAAAAAACTAATTGCAACATCATACTCTTTCTCAGTATTAGGTAAGTATGGTAAACTATATTTCCACATATATTGCATTTGTGTGTAGCCCTTTTCCGTTGCCGGGTGAAAGAATGCTCTTAATTTAGCTATAATCCTCGCTAGTCCTATTCTCAATTCGCCTGATTTAATCGTTTCCTTTATAGACATTCTAAATGTTTTATATTTTTTTGATTCTTTTAGCAATATAGGATGCTCTGGAAGTAATTTCATAAAATCACCTGTATGGCTATAGAGCATTAGATCAACATTGTAGGTATTATAATCAAAAATATTTAACAAATTTATTAAGCTTCTTTCTACCCCGCCAACTTCTAAATCAAATGAAGCTATTAAAATATTTTTCATTACTATCTCCCACTTCTTTTATCCTGTATATTTCAAAAAGTCTGGAAATTCCGCGTTTTAAAGAATAATTATTTTGCTCGAATCCACCAACAATGTTATTAATTCTTTTTTTCTTAGTTTTAACTATTTTTAAAATGGTATCAGCCCAAACTTCCGCCCCATCACTTATAGATATTTTTGTAATTAACCCCAAGTTTAGGTCAGCTTCAGGCTGGATAGCCTCGGATACTATGCAAGGTAAACCACTTGCCTGTGCCTCAAGTAAAACAAGCCCTAGTCCTTCATACAATGACGGAAATACAAATAAATCCATACTATGTAACAAAGTAGGTATGTCACTTCTTATGCCAGTAAATACAATATATTCATTTAGTTTTGCATCATTGACCTCTTTTTCAATTTGTATCTTTAAATCCCCATCTCCTACTAACACTAGCCTAATAGAGGGCTCCTTTTTTATTATTGACTCCATAATTTCCAATAAAAACTTATGATTTTTAGTTTCTATAAACCTACCGATATGACCAATGACTATATTTTCACTAATTTTCTTTTCTTTTTTAAATTGTATAACTTCTTTTCTAGGCTCCTTTAGGAACATTGAGTAATCTATAAGATTAGGAAAAAATGAATATTTCTTTTTGGTGATACTTTTTTCACCAAATAAGTAGCTTCCTGCCCCTTTACTGCATGCCATTAAATTCGTTGATAAATGATTTATCATAAATCTCATAATTTTTATATATACTTTTCTAACCAAAGAATTGCTTTTATCCAAAGTAGTATGAGCATGTGAAATCCTTACACTAACTCCTGCCATTAAGGCCGCTACATTAGCAATCCCACAATGAAATAACGTATGGGAATGAACGACATCATAAGGACCATATTTTTTCATAGCATTGTACAGTTCCTTTATGGATTGCGTTTTAGATAATCTAATTATTCTCCCACCTAAACTGATTATTTCCTCATCATAATGAGCTTCCTGTAAACTATAAGATATGAAGTCAAATTGCACTTTTTTACGGTCAATATTCCTATAGATATTCATTAACATTGTTTCAGTTCCGGCTCTATTCATGGCTCCAACAACATGAAGAACTCTAATAGGCTTAATCTTCTCCATTTTTCTCACCCTATATTTAAACTTCAATTAGCGTTTTTCTCAACTTCATTTTGCCATTTAACAAACTCAAATACCTTTTTATACTCTCGTAATTTATCAATTTCAATTCCAGATTCTTTAAGTTCCTTAATAAATAGTAGCCACTCACTCTCAACTAATTTAGTAAAATCAGAACTATCAGCTAATAAAATTTGCAAATCCACTTTTAAAACACTAGATATTTTTTCCATCACTTGAATTGACGGATTGTCATTTAATTCTCGCTCAATATTACTTAAATAAGACTTTGAAATATTTGCTTGTTCAGCCAGATCCGATAATGTAATCCCTCTTTTCTTTCGTATTTTATGAATATTCCTCCCTATCATCCAGGTACACCTCACTTTTTCATTAACAGATGCTCAATTTGTTCTTTTTCTTTCTAAATGCAGACTTAATGCAATTTATTATTCTATATTGTTCTTCTTCAGTTAGGTTTGAGCCAGAAGGAATACACAATCCCATTTTAAATAATGATTCAGCTATATGGTCACCTTCTGAATGAGGGTAATAAAGTTTTTCTTTAAATAGGGGTTGCAAGTGTAGCGGCTTCCAAACATGACGAGCTTCAATATTATTTTCATTTAATATTTCTATTAACTTGGTCGATGATATACCCGCCTCTTTTTCATCTATTGTTAATGCGGTTAGCCAACGATTACTTCTCGTACCTTTTAGTTCGGGCATAAATCTAACACCAGACAGTTTAGATAGTTCAGTAAAATAACGATCATAGATCAACCTTCTTGTTTTTACACGATCTTCTAATACTTGGAGTTGAGCCCTACCTACCCCTGCTAATATATTACTCATTCGATAATTAAATCCTACTACGGAGTGTTGATAATATGGAGCAGTATCACGTGCTTGTGTAGATAAAAACCTAGCTCTCTGTATGGATTCAATGTCTTCTGAAACTAGGGCCCCTCCACCGGATGTTGTGATAATTTTATTACCATTAAATGAAAAAATACCAAATTTACCAAACGTACCACTAGGTTTACCTTTATAAGTAGAACCCATGGATTCCGCGGCGTCCTCAATAATTGGCACGTTATATTGATTACATATAGTAAGAAGTTCATCAAATTTTGCACTTTGACCATATAGATTTACAACAATTGCAGCTTTTGGTAAATTGTTTTCTAAGTATGCTTCTTGTAAAGCTTTTTCAAGTGCTTGTGGAGACATATTCCATGTGTCTGGCTCCGAATCAATAAAAACTGGTTCCGCATTCTGATAGATAATAGGGTTAGCACTTGCTATAAAGGTAAGGCTAGAACAAAATACTCTATCACCTTTATTGACGCCTAATAAAGAAAGAGCCAAATGAATTGCAGCTGTACCCGAATTAACAACAACTGTTTCACTGGCTCCTAAATAAGAAGATATTTCTTTTTCGAAAGCATCCACATTAGGACCCAGAGGTGCGACCCAGTTGCTATCAAATGCTTCTTGTATATATTTCTGTTCATTTCCGCTCATATGTGGCGGCGATAAAAAAATCCGCGATTTGATGGTACTCATTAACGAATTAACCTCCTATTTACAGGGATTTAAATAATTGTTTAAGCATCGGGAGTCTTGAAAGATCCATTAAATTATCAACTTGAAAGTGCGCTTCATACTCTATTGGAACAACTACATCATTATAAATTCCATTAGAGCGATTTATGTGTACAGTTAACCATCCCAGTTTCTTAGCTGTAATAAAATCCTTTTGTAAGTTATCTCCAATATATACGCATTCAAAATGATTGCAATTTAACTCTTGGATTGCTTTTTCGTACGGTATACTACTTGGCTTCCAGTTCTCTCGTCCATAATGGTCACTTAAAATTATTGAATGGAATAAACTATCCAGTTTTAATGCGGTTACTTTCTTTTTTTGGGAATAAATAAATCCGTCTGATATTAATCCAATTCTTACTGAGTCTTTAAGATTACTGAATACCCATTCAGCTTCCTTAAGCAATTGAATTTCAGGTTCATGAGTCCTATAAATATATAGCATTTTACTTATTATTTTTTCATCGTATTCAAGGTTTAATAATTCAAGAGCTTTGTTAAATATTTTCTTAGTTTCTCCTGACTCGAACAATTGTTTAGCCACGTCAAAAAAAACAAAAATTCCATAGTTTTCTCTCACCCATTTGTCTACAGCCCTAAATCCGCTTATTACATACTCTTTTTCCTCATATAGTGTATCATCCATATCAAAAACCACTGCACGAATCATTGTATTACCTTTTCCATAAAAAACGCTTCGTCATATCTGAGCATCATTAAGTTTTCTGTCCAACTAAAATCTTCTTCAGTAAAAATCTCTCCTTGGCACATGTTTATGACCCACAAAGGAAAATTTGCACCCGCTTCAATAGATAGTGGTATGCCTCCCCCAAAACGAGGATTAATTTCAATAAACGTTATTTCACCGTTCTCTTGTTTAAAACATTGTAAAGTTATACATCCGACCGGATCTGGTAAAACTTTAACCACATCCTTAACTGCGTTTATAATTTTAAAATCCTTTCTAGTGACTCCTTTACTTACTTCCCCGGCTCTAGTCTCCATTCGTAACCTAGGGACTATTGTTTTCAAATTCCCTTTAAAATCCACCATTACATCAACCGTATATTCCTCACCATTTATGAATTCTTGTACCATAGAATTTGGAATATGCTTTTTAAAGAATACCAATTCTGCTTCATTTTTTATCGTTGTTACTCCTTTACTAGAGCTCCCGTCGAACGGTTTTATTAGTAGTGGAAATTTATATTCCCTCATATCTAATTGGAATTCTTCATAAACTTTGGGTGTACTAATATTTTTAGAAACAAAGAATTGATAAGTCAAATTCTTATTACTTGCAATTTTATTTAATTCTGAGCCAGAAACTAACACCTTTACGTTATTCTCCTCAAAGATATGTTTATTTTCCGATAATAAATTTAATTCTGTATCAATAAGAGGAATAATTAGTGTAATTTTCTCTTTTCTACAAATCTTTAATAATTCTGTTATATAACTATAGTGATCAACCCGAGGAACAGTGTAGTGTCTATCACTAACATATGCAGTTGGAACATTCTTACTAAAGTCGGCCGTAATTATGCTTCCTTTTATTTGTTCGATACTGAAAGTTTCTTTAAATTTTTGAATTAGAGAAACACGTCTTCCTGAACTTGTAAACAAAATGTTTATTTTATGCTTCATAATTTTTATCTCCTCTAAAGACTGGCATTGTGGCATGACTTTTATTCTGTATACCTTCTGACTTTATTACCTTGATTAAGGTAATAAACACAATTTTTAAATCAATTAAAGTACTTTGATTTTCAACGTACCAAATATCAAGTTCAAATTTTTCTTCCCAATTAATACTATTTCTCCCGTTTACTTGAGCCCATCCTGTAATGCCAGGTTTAACTTCATGTCGCTTAAACTGTCTTTCAGTATATAAATCAAGGTAATCCATCAATAATGGTCTAGGACCTACTAAGCTCATTTCTCCTTTTACTACATTAAGTAGCTGTGGAAACTCGTCTAAACTATATTTTCTTAGCAACTTACCAAACGATGTTAAACGTAATTCATCCGACAAGGGATTCCCTTGACTATCTCTTAAATCTTTCATGGTGCGAAATTTATAAAGATAAAAGGGCTCTCCATTTAATCCAGGTCTTTCTTGGGTAAAAAGAATTGGTGATCCCATTTTAAACCTTACTAATATGGCTAAAATAATTATTAAAGGGGATAATAATAATAAGGCAACTAAAGAAATAGTTAAATCTATTACTCGTTTCATAAGCCTTTACTCCTTATATTCTATTTAGAATTAATTGTATTAGTCTTACAAATTCCCTCAATAGATTGAATCATCTCTTTTACAAAATCTTTTGTTTTTATTTCAATATTCTCATTACCTTTTTTATAATGCATTTTTAGTATCTCCAATAGCTGTAATTGTGTTAAATTTAGTGTTTTCAAGGTTACACCTCACTTACCGCTATTGCATTTACTAGTTTTTCATGTTTAATATTACCGTTATTTTTAGTTTCTATTTGATAACCATTTGGGTTATTTTTCTGCCATCTCCAAGTATCTTCGCACATTTCTTCTATACTTCGACTAGCTTGCCAACCTAATTCCTTTTGTGCCTTAGTAACATCAGCAAAACAGATTGCAGCATCACCTTGACGTCTTTCTTTCACTTCATAAGGAACTTTTCGATTGGTTGCATCTTCAAATGCTTTCACTACCTCTAATACACTATATCCTCTACCTGTTCCAAGATTATAAGCATCTATGCCATGACTTTCCTGTACTCTTTCTAAGGCTCTCAGGTGTCCAATCGCTAGGTCCACAACATGTATATAATCTCTTATACCTGTTCCATCTATAGTAGGATAGTCGTTTCCAAACACACTTAAAATTGGTAATTTTCCAACAGCTACTTGTGATATATACGGCATAAGGTTATTTGGAATTCCTTTTGGATCTTCACCAATAAGTCCACTTTCATGAGCTCCGATTGGATTGAAATATCTTAATAAAGCAATACTCCAAGATGGATCAGAATGAGCTAAATCTCTTAATATTTCCTCAATCATTAGTTTCGTACGACCATATGGATTTACTGCCCCTAATTGGCTTTCTTCAATAATGGGAACTTGGTCTGTCGATCCATAAACTGTAGCAGACGAGCTAAATACAAGCTTTTTCACTTCATACTTCTTCATTATTTCACAAAGTATAAGAGTCCCGGTTATATTGTTATGGTAGTATTCAATTGGATACATCGTTGACTCACCAACTGCTTTATATCCAGCAAAATGGATTACTGAGTCAATATTATGATTAGTAAATACTTCTTCAAGATCATCTTTATTTAATAAATCGATATTATAGTATTCAAATGATTTTCCAGTAATTTCAGCAACCCTTCTCAAGGCCTCAGGTTTACTGTTTGAAAAATTATCTATGACAATAATTTCATAACCTTTATTAATCAGTTCAACGCAAGTATGACTCCCAATATAACCTGCTCCTCCAGTAACAAGTACAGCCATTTCTTATTTCCTCACTTTCCTAATTAAATAAAAAAAGTAACTTTGGTCTTTACCAGAGTTACTTTTTTCAATTTAAGTAATTACTTTCATAGATAATATTTAAGCTGACTACGCTTTCGTAATAATAATATATAAAATAAAAAACGATTATTCCGTAGTAAATTAGTTTCTGATCTTTATCTTTAAATAACTTAATAATCCATGAGATTAAGATTAGTTGATACAGACTAAAATAAATAGAAAATCTTGCAAATATCCAGTTTTGAGTCGCTATTATCATAAAAATAAATCCGAGCAATGTCATATTTACAACTATATCGCTCTTTGGGAAAATTTCTCTTAAATAATCTCTGCCTAAATATGCTATAAGAAGAGGTACCGCATTCACAACCACTCTTATTGAACTAGCTCCACCCTCATTAAAGTTTTGATATCCTCCATATTGGGTTTCTTGTATTGCTGAGAATAATATTGAAGAAAATTGACTATAGCCAATTACAATTACAATTGACAAAAGTACTAAAGCAATTGTTATTTTCGACCATGCTTTAAAACGAACTATAAAATAAATTGGTATGAGGATCAATGCACTTTGATGAAATAATGAAGCTAGAAGAATTATGGGAATATACTTTTTCCAACTTCCCTCCATTAGAAACTTTATCCCTGTAAAGGCAATTGACGCTGCAAGAACTTGCCTAATACCATTCATTGATACTAGGAAAAGCCCACCAGTAATATAAACATACATACTGATTTCAAAAATTCTTGAATAATTGTACAAAACTGCAACAATCAATATATTGGTAATCATAGCTGTAATAAAAATCATAATCTGTGGATCATCTGAATAATGTTTTAAAACCATTTGAAATATACCAAATCCAATATCTTTTTGGCTTAATACGTAATCCCAAGTAAAATCGTACATTTTATAAATATGAGCATAAAAATATGTATCGCCAATATTTGATCTTAACCCTGAGATCAACACAAGTGACAATAGTGCACCAAATACTAATATCTTATTGGGTCTAATACTAACTGGCGTATATTTTAACTCATAAGAGAAATTTGGAATTGCAGCATACCTTGCAAAAAATGAAAAAACAAATACTAAAGCAAGATTAATCCATAAAGGAGTCATATTATATTTTTCCTTCCAGAAGAAAAACAATTTCAACTAAAAGTAGATAAATTATATAGTCTTTGTTTTTCTTATAATATAAAAATACAATGATATTCCTAAAGGTATAGCCAATATCGTTAAAATTTTCTTTGGTGTCTCTTTTAGGAAATTTTTATTTCTACTTATGAAACTACTAGATACATAGTGGATAGCTTGTCTAAATTTGAATGTGATACTAGCAAATGGTAATTTCATCATTTCCTTTCTATAAAAAGCAAATCCATTGGGATTTTTTTTATACTGATTTAACATATTATGCGAAGAACCATCCGGAAGATATTCAACGCAACACAGTACCTCATTCATTAATAACATTTCGTACTGTTTATCAAGCATATGATATTTGTACGCTAGCCCAACGTACCTCTCGTTTTCAAATAGTGGGTATGGAAATAACTTTGTTAGCTCAGTGCGATAAACTAGTTTTTTATCTCCTGTTACCCTATGTTTATTATATAAATCAAATAATCTTGATTGCTTCAAATTAACGGGCAATTTTGTACCAATCACTTTACCATCTGTATAAGAATCTAAACCTATGATTCCACTTACATTTTCATTACCATATTGATTCCAAAAACAAATAATTTTTTCTACTGCATCTAAGGGCATATAATCATCTGAATCAATGCACACATTTAATTCTGTATTAATTTGCTCGTAAGCAGTGTTATGAGCACCATGCATTCCCTGATTTTCTTGCCAAAAATACTTTATTTCAATTTCATTTTCTTCCATCCACCCTTCGACTAATGCTTTTGTTTCGTCAGATGAACCATCGTCAATTATTAACCAAATAAATTCTTTACAAGTTTGATTCTTTAAGCTCTCGTAACAGTTATGAAGGCAATATGCTCGATTGTAAGTTGGAGTAAATACAGTTAATTTCTTCATATCCTACCTCCCTAACGAGATATATGTCTTTTGCGTAATCTCCGCTGTTTTTCGAATATCATAACCTTTTTGGTACAAAGCACTTTCTGCATTTTTCCTAGGATAATTTTTTTGTGCCTCTTCTAAGATTTTCTCAATCCATCTTTCTTTATCAGATAAAGAGCAATACTGTACTAAGCCGATTTCCATATCTACTTCCTTTGTAATAGAATCTGAGATAATACATGTTAAACTGGCACCTTGTGCTTCAATTAAAGTTACAGGTAAGCCTTCATGCAAAGATGGAAATACAAATACGTCCATTGCCTGTAGAACTAAATGAATATCCTCTCTTATTCCGAGTAACTTTACGTTTTTCTCTATTTCTAGTTCTTTTATTTTAGCTTCAATTTTTGCTTGAAGTGCCCCACCACCGACCAAGATTAGAACTGCATTGGGCATCTTTTTTAATAGTCCAGCAAAAATCTCTAATAAGAAAAGATGATTTTTTTGATGGTTAAACCTTCCAATGTGACCAACTACAAATGATTTTTTAGCAATATTTAACTCTTCTCTAATTTTTTCTCTTGACTGCAGTGAAAAAAGAAACTTATCACTTTCAATTCCATTTTTTAGTAGGAGTGATTCATTTGTTCGTTTAGAAAACAACCACTTACTCGCAGCCTCCGAACAAGCAAATAAATGTGTGGCATTAGGTGTAATTTGTTTACCCGCATACCATTTATATAATTGTGAAGCGAACCCACCTTCACTTTTTGTATTATGACTATGTGCAATTCGCACAGGAATATTAGCTTTCTTTGCTGCTCTTAAAACTAGTCCACTCATTTTATCCATATGAGAATGAACTATTTTATAATTAGGATTTAACCTGAAAAATTTATCTAATTTTCTTATATAACCTAAGTGGCCAACATCAGTTACATAAGGGATCCGATGAATCTTTCCTCCCATAGCAACTATTTCAGCATCAAATACTCCTTCTTTACACGTTAAAAAGTCGAATTGTACTTTAGATCGATCAATATTACGATACAAGTTCATAATCAGTGTTTCAGCACCACCCCGGTTCATATTAACGACCGAGTGTAAAACTCTTAAAGGGTTGCCCACGTAATATCCTCCGTTTCATTCATATACCTTTTATACACCTTACTTTTTTTCTCAATTACTTTATCAATACTGTATTTGCTCAAAATTATTTTTCTACTATTAATTCCTAGCCTTTCTTTAAGACCTTCACTTTTCACTAGATGTTTTAATTTCTTAGCAAAATCAGTTTCGCCATCACTCTTTACTAACCACCCATTATTATCATCCATAACAAGCTCTCGATGGCCTCTATTATCAACTGCGATTATTGGTAAACCACAGGCCATGGCTTCCATGATATTGACTGGTAACCCTTCACGTAAGCTTGATCCAACCGCAACATCGCACATTGGAACAATTTCTTTAATATCTTTTCTAAAACCTAAAAAGTTTACCATATGCGAAATTTCTAATTTCTTTGCTAATTGCTTACATTCATTAAGTAAAACTCCTTCACCAGCAAGTAAAATCTTTACATTCGGCAGATCCTCTTTAATTAAAGCTAATGAATTCAGTAAAAATTTTTGGTTTTTATTTTTATTAAATTCAGCTGCATAAAAAAGTAAAAAGTCATCTGGTTGATATCCAAATGACTCTTTCAGTGCTTTTTTATTCAATTCATCGATTGGTTTAAAATCTTCCGCATTTACTCCAACACCGTGTATATACTCGATTCTTTTGACTTTTAACTTATTTTTAGATAGTTCATAGTCTTCATTATTAATTGTTATTAAACAATCAGTTAGATGTGCCATGAATTTTTCAATGGGATAATATAATAACCAGTTAAGTAAAGGAGCACCTTTACAAAAATGGAAACCATGAGCAGTATAAATAACTTTCGTTCCATTAATCCTAGATTTTCGCGCAGCAAGGCGGGTAAGAATACCTCCCATTGGAGTATGACAATGTATAATTTCGTAATTATTCTGCTCAATAATGTTTTTTAGATCTTTTAAAGCCTTAATATTTTTAAATTTAAAAGGTGATCTTTGAATTGATACATTAAATTTTTTGTCTACGTATGGGATTTGGATTTCTCCATTTGCAGCTATATGTACTTCCCAGCCGTTTTCCTTGAACCATTTTATATATGGCATATGAAATGCTGTAAAATGATAATCTACAGTTGCACAAAAAAGTACTTTTTTAGCCATTTCTTTCACCTATTAATATTATTTTCGAATTATTTTGTTTATTAATTAATTAATTAATTCTTTTTTCATTAATTCTGTTAAATAATCTAGAACACTATTTCTTAAATCCTCTCGGTTAAGAGCAAACTCAAGTGTTGTTTTAATATATCCTAATTTCTCTCCTACATCATAACGTGTTCCTTCGAACTCATAAGCATAAACTGCTTCATACTTGTTAAGTTCCGCAATTGCGTCAGTCAGTTGTATTTCATTCCCTGCTCCTGCCTTCTGGCTACTTAAAATTTCAAATATTCTAGGGGTTAGTATATAGCGACCTAATATAGCTAAGTTTGAAGGTGCGTCATCTTGATTTGGTTTTTCTACTAAATTATGAACATTGTAAAACTGATTATCGACTAGACTTCCGTCAACGATTCCATATCTAGAAACCTCGTTTTCATTGACAGTTTGTACACCCAAAATGGAAGCGTTATACCGATTATACTGATCAATCATTTGCATTAAACATGGTCTATCAGCTTTAACGATATCGTCCCCCAATAATACTGCAAATGGTTCATCACCTATAAATTTACGTGCACACCAAATTGCATGCCCTAAACCTTTTGGCTCTTTTTGACGAATATAATGAATATCTACCATCTTTGATGATTTCTGAACTTCACTTAATAATTCAAATTTACCTTTTTCTAACAAGTTTTGTTCCAATTCAAATGAATGATCAAAATGATCTTCAATTGCTCTTTTTCCTTTACCAGTAACGATAATAATATCTTCAATTCCTGATTCTATTGCCTCTTCTACAATATATTGAATTGTAGGTTTATCAACAATTGGCAGCATTTCTTTAGGCATAGCTTTTGTTGCTGGAAGAAATCTGGTACCTAAACCTGCAGCTGGAATAATCGCTTTTTTTATTTTCATTTCTTGCCCCCCTTTTTGAATTAATAATTTATATTACCGGACTTTGTTGAGTGACCATGCGGTTATTTGCTAGGTTTATTATTCTTTCTTTCAGAGCATTTTGATCCAATGTTTGATAGTTATTAATGATTTCGTCAATCTCATTTATGTATAAGTTAGTTGATTTTCCGATATAAATCTTTGGATAAATTTGTTCATCATGTACTTCGTCTTCCTTTAATAGTTCCTCAAATAATTTCTCTCCAGGTCTCATACCTGTGTATTCAATTCCAATTTCATCAACTGAGTTACCAGATAATAGTATTAAGTTTTTCGCAAGATCTACTATTTTTACCGGTTCACCCATATCTAACACAAATATCTCGCCACCCTTTGCAAGAGCGCCAGCTTGTATGACTAATCTCGATGCTTCCGGAATTGTCATAAAGTAACGTACCATTTCAGGATCAGTAACCGTTACTGGTCCACCTTTTTCAATTTGTTTCTTAAATAACGGAATCACACTACCTCGGCTACCCAACACGTTACCAAATCTTACTGCCACAAATTTTGTGTTACTATTTTTATCCATATCTTGAATTACCATCTCTGCAAGTTTTTTTGTAGCCCCCATTACACTTGTAGGATTAACTGCCTTATCAGTTGAAATCATGACAAAGGTTTCAACACTATGCCAACTAGCTGCTTTAGCAACATTCATTGTTCCGATCACATTATTTTTAAAAGCTTCTTCAGGATTTCGTTCCATTAAAGGTACATGTTTATGCGCCGCAGCATGATAGACAACGTTTGGATTATATCGATCCATAACATCCATCATTTTCTTTGTATCCTGTAAATCAGCAATTTCAGTAATAAACTCAATCGGCGAGTTTTTAAATCGTTCTTTTAATTCCATTTCAATTGTATAGATGCTATTTTCACCATGACCTAGTAGGATTAGCTTTTTGGGATTAAATTCTGAAATTTGACGCGAAATTTCAGAACCAATCGATCCACCCGCACCTGTAACTAGAACTACTTTATTCGAAATTGAATCCGATATACTTTCAATATCCATCATGACTGGATCTCTACCAAGTAAGTCTTCAACTTGCACATCACGAAAATGATTTACAGAAACTTTCCCAGTTATGATATCTTCTATCATTGGAAGTATCTTTGTACTGGCCTTAGTTTTTGAACATTCTTGAAAGATTATATTTAATTCTTTTTTACTTAATGAAGGTATTGAAATGATTATATTTTCAATAGAAAGTTTACTTACTAAGCTTACTATTTGATCTACTCCCCCTAAAACAGGAATTCCTAAGATATCTAGATGATGTTTCTTTTTATTATCATCGATAAACGCAACCGGAAGAAGATCTGTATCATTATTTTTTAATAATTGCCTTGCAACCATTGTTCCCGCAGATCCTGCACCTACAATTAATGTTCTTTTTTTATTATCAGTCCTCTTAGCAACGGAGTCACGATATAGCCTCCAAGTAAACCTTGACCCACCAATTAATAAAATATGTAGAAGCCAAGTTACAGAATAAAGTCTAAAACTTACTTTTTGCATGAAAATTAAATGAATAATCATCGAGCTCACAATAGAATAGTTAACAACTTTAAAAATAATCAAAAGTTCACCTATACTAGCGTATTCCCATGCTTTCTTATATAACTTGAATAGAATAGAATAAGTATAATGGCTTGCTAAAATTATGAGAGAACTAATAATCATTGAGAATGAGACAACATAAATAGTTCCCTCTACTAAAAATCTACTAATAAAAATTGCTGACAGAACGATGCATGAATCGATTAAAATGAATAAAGATAGTCTTTGCCTATAAGTCACTTACCTACACCTTCCTTGTCCCCATTTAATTAAAGATCTATTTTTCTACAAATCTATTGTGCAATCCAAATACTTCTTAATCTCCACTAGTTGATCTAAGGTTTGCATCCTGATGTATAAACAAATTGTATCTTTGACACTTTAGGTGGACCATACTAAGTTTTTATCATATAGACATCTCCATCCCGTTTTGTGTTAAAGTATTTATGTTAATGCTTTTTAAAAAAAACACTAAAATAAATACTTTATAAATAAATCGGGCATCTAACCCACCCTCACACCACACTCTTGACGACTCGCGTCTAAGGTTATTTCAACCCACAGCATGATCGAGTGCCTACATTTGATAATGGCAAGTAGACATCACCGTTAGTTCTTAATAAAGAACAAAAAGCTAAGAATACCACATTTCTGATATCCTTAACATAATTACTAATAATGTTTTTTATATTTCATTAAAGATTGCCCCAACTAAATTTCCATGGGCAAGGTCGATTACTCTTCTTGCTTCTATTAGATTATCAGTTTCAGTTCTTCCACGATTAACAACTAGAACAACTCCATCACAATGATTTGCTAACACCCTAGACTCGGTGAATTCCAAGATTGAGGGAGAGTCGATTAAAACAATATCATAAGTATTAACTAGTATTTTTAATAAATCTTCTACAATTTCATTAGCTAATATCTCAACAGGATTAAATGAAACTGTGCCACTAGTTAAAATATCTAAATTCCCGATACCTGATTGAACTACCGCTTCCTCAAGGTTTACTTGTTTTGTTAGTACATTTGTTAAACCAATGTTATTTTCTATTTTAAAAATTTTATGTATATTCGAATCTCTTAAATTGGCATCAATTAAGAGCACCTTTTCCTTTTGCTGTGCCATAGAGACGGCTAAATTTGCTGTTATTGTCGATTTCCCCTCCCCGTTTTCTGGCGAAGTAATAAGTATGTTACGTTTTTTCTTCTCTTCCGTTAAAAAATTTATATTCGTACGAATCATACGGAATTGGTCTGAGATCATCGAATCTGGGTGAGTAAATGTGATTAGAAATCTTTTTTTTACATTTTTTTTATATCTTTTTTTAAAAAGCATTTGTTTCACCCTTTGAAATTGTAGTTTTATATTTTTTTCTCTCACGCAATAACTTTTTCTTGTTCATATTTGATACTAAACCAATAACTGGAACATCTAATATTTCTTCAATTTCACTTTCTCTTCTAACAGTTTCGTCTAAGGAATCAAATAAAAAAGCTATTCCAACTCCTAAGATAATACCGATAACAATCGTATACTTTATAATATTATGTTGTTGTCCATTTATGAGAATAACGTTTTCTTCAGCTTCTGGAATCAATTGGACTTTGTCAAATTTTAAAAAATCAGCCATCTGATTTTTTGATGCAATAGCTGTTTTATTTACAATCTCAGTAGCCATTTGGGGATTGGGATCATCTACTGTTATCTCAAAAACTTTTGATTCATCTATTCTAGCAAAATTAATTTGATTGATTAATTCATCAGTCGTTCTATTTAAACTTAATTCATTTTTAACTTTTTCAATAGTCATAGGTGATTTAATCATAACTGTTAGAGTTTTTAAGTTTTCATTATCAGCATCAATTAATATTTGTCTAGATGCTCTATAAATCGGTACATCTTGCTTGAAAAATTCATTATATATTAAGCCCATAATTGACGTTAGTACAGTAACAGCTAAGATTAACCAGATTCTTCTCTTTATTACCTCGAAGTACTCTTTTAAATCAATCTCTTTCCTTTTTACATTTTTTATTAAAGCATTTTGTTTATTTAACCCCATTACTGCCTCCTCAATTTTTAAAGAAATAACTGAACAGTACTAAAGCACTAGTAATTCTATATAACGAACAAACACTTAAAAAAATAAAATCTTCTTTTTCTCTAAAACGAACTCAAAACTACTGAAAATAAGTATTATGAAACCATTTTAATTCTTTATAAAGAACAAGTCAACGATAGTTATCCTTTATTGTAAAATAATTTTAAATTTTAAAAAAATAATAAGATTTATTAAAGTGTAAATTATACTTAAAAGTTTAAATTAGTAAGCACAAATACTCATCTTTTAATTAATTTTCCATTTTATAGAACAATTCTTCATTACAAATCCTTTATTTCTTATTAATAAATGTATGTAACACTATTTGATATTTTTCAAGTTAGGTCAAATTTTAATTTTTTTCCTTCCACTTTTTCTATTAGTCTTTTATAAATTATTATTAAGAAGGTCAATTACTGTAAATAATTTGTTATATTTCACCAATTTTAGGGGATTCTACTCATATCCTACATTGAAAGGAAGCTATTATATGGAACAAACTCTTTATGAAAAATATGGCGGAGAAGAAACAGTTGGAAAAGTAGTTGATTATTTTTATGATGAATTAGTACTAAAAGATGAAACAGTTAATCATTTCTTTGATAAAACGGATATGGACAAGCAACGCCGTCATCAAACGAAATTTATTAGCTTTGCATTAGGTGGACCAAATAAATATACTGGTAAATCCATGTCAAAAGCCCATGAAGGAATGAATATTCAACCTGAACATTTTAATGCAATTGCTACCCATCTCCATGATGCTTTAGCTCACTTTGGGGTAAGCGAGGCAGATATTGATCAAGCCTTAACGAAGGTCGAATCACTTAGAGATGACATACAATATAAATAATAACTTCATTAAAAAAGCTACTACTTTTACAGGTAGTAGCTTTCTAATTGTTCATTTTTATTTCCAAAACGCACCCTCAAACTCAACCAAATCGTGATATGGGTACAAAGGTTTCAATAATCTTGCTTTTGTCCATAAATCTGTTGTTTTTTCTAAAGCCGTTAAAGACGTTTTGTAATTCTCATCAACTGTAATATATTTTACATTACCTAGATGCTGGAGTGAGTACCCAGTAATTTGTTTAAAGAAAGTTTTATTGGCGTAGTCCAGTGGATCACCCTTTACAATGTAGTTTGTAAATAGTGGTTTAAACGTTTTTTGGATCTTTTGTGACTTTGCATGAAGTTTTTTCGAACCATCATCTAAAAGTACACCTAATGAGTTAAAAGTAACACCCTGTACAAATAGATGATTTTTCAATTTTTTATCATTTTTCAGCTGATAACCTACAAATTGAGCTAAATAACCTCCAAAGGAATGTCCAGTAACATATACACTTGAATGGTTGTTCTCTTTTTTAGTTAATATTGATGTAACCCAATCATATGCTTGCTGAGCTTGTTGGTCTACGACAATTGGTGAACCATTCTCTGGGGTCTCAAATTCAACTAATTTTTGATAAATATCTTGTAAATTGATTTTCTTTAATCCACTAAATGCAAATAGTAAACTATTATTTTTATTGTTTTTTAATGCTATTGCTGAAAATCCAATATTACCTGATGTAATAGAAACAAGTCGATATTCGCTAAGATTCTCATGGACTTGAGTAAGTAATGGATCTACAATCCCTTTATGTTCTCTTAAACTTTTGCCTATTTCTTTATTTAGAAATGCTTCATAAGATAGCTCGGATGCCGCTAGTAATACGCCAACTGGAAGTTTCTCTAGCTCTCTTTGCTCTTGTTGGCTACATCCGGTGGTCGTTGTAAAAAAAGTAAGTACTGTAACGATAAAAATAACTACACGAAAATTCATTAGTAACCTAACCTCCTTTCGACAGTCTCTTTCTTATATTATGTCCACGACCATCTGACATGTTCATCTTATCCCCAAAAAAGTAAAAAAATATACATAAAAATTATTGACAGGTTTATTTTATAGATGATATCATATAAATTTTGATATTTCATTTTTTAATGTTATACTTAAGTTATAAGAATTTTCGGAGGTGGGTACATTGTTCAAAATTGGCGATCAAATTATTTACCCAATGCAGGGAGCTGCAGTAATTGATTCCATCGAAGAGAAAGTTATACAAGGTGTAACACAACAGTACTACATAATCAACATACCATCCAGCAATTTAAAGTTGATGGTCCCTCAAGGTAAAGTGTCAAATACGAAAATTCGTTTAGTTGAAGACAAAGAACATTTAAATAATGTTTTAGATGACTTCTCAAATGGTCTTCCCGACGATTCCTTATCGTGGAAACAAAAATATGATTTAAATATGAAAAAATTAAAGTCTGGCGAATTGCTCGCTGGTGCTCAAGTTGTACGTGATTTAACACTACAAAGTAGGGAAAAACCTTTAAATCCAAGTGAAAGAGAAATGCTAGACACGGCCAAACGCATGTTTGTTGGTGAACTTAGCTTAATTAAAGGCATTTCGCAGCTTGAAGCAACTGAATTAATCGATTCTGCATTAAAATAAAGATTTACTTAGAAAAGGAGCTTAACTTTAAGCTCTTTTTTTATTGGTTTTTAAACTTAACAGTAACTTTCCCTGGATACTTAGAGGGAGAAGATTGATTCTATCCCATTATAATAAAAAATTGGAAGAATTTTTCATATTTGACAGTTTTATTTACAGCTTTGAACATTTTATTTTTTAGTCGAATTCGTTTCCACTTTACATCTCCAAACAAATAAAAAAAAAGACTGCTAACAAAAATGCTAGCAGCCTTTTATTTCACTAAAGAAGTGAAAATTATAATTTAACTACGTTTTCAGCTTGAGCGCCACGGTTACCTTGAGTGATCTCAAAGCTTACTTTTTGGCCTTCTTCAAGAGATTTGAAACCTTCGCCTTGGATAGCTGAGAAATGTACGAATACATCGTCTCCACCTTCAACAGCGATGAATCCGAAACCTTTTTCTGCATTAAACCATTTAACTGTACCTGTGTTCATTGTACGAACCTCCATTTATACCTGTTTTTTTACACTTAATGAGTATTGTTAAGAAAAAATACACACATTAGAACAGGATGAAAATTCGTCCCTTTTAACACATGAATTGAATTAACCAATTTCTTATTAAGTATGTACCTATGGTAACATAAAATGAAATGAAAAACAAATTGTGCACGAAGAATAATTAAATTTTATAAGTTTTATTAAAAAATGACCTTATTTTTTACTGTCGTTAGAGGTTTAAACCAACCGATCATTCTTCTCCTAATACTACTAAAGTAACTATTTTGTAAGGTGTTTTTGCTGCAATATACCTGTCTTTAATCCACCGTGTCCTCCTTTTACGGGAGTGAACAAGCTATATTTCTTTTATTTGATCATTTTGTAGCAATTGCTTTACACTTTCCCCCATCCATATTACTTTATTTAATTTAAATAGGTATGTTTTCATAGAATTTAGTTGAAACTATGAGGATTTTACATATTAGAGCGATTTATTTTTTGAATTTATTCAGTTCGTTGGTTTTTATTTGAGATTCCTAGACCCCTTGCTTTTAATTTTTATTCCTATAATAGTATTAACAATCTATGTCAACTTTTACTTTTTCCCTTTTCGGCTATGTGTATCGTATTTGTTTGGGGTATAATTACCAATAAAGAATGTTTCGAGTAAGGAGGCATCGAATGCTTCAGCGTGATTTAAGTAAAGATATTATTTATGAACTTTCATATTCACTTTTTTCAAAGCTTTCTCCTCAAAATACGAGGGACGCCGAGCTTGTTGATACTGGCCTGCAGTTGTATCGTTTAGGTCAAGTATACAATGTGTCGGTACGTGAAGGCCGACTAGTTGGTGTTGTTGAAGAAGGAGATCAAATCCATTTACCAATTCTACATATTGAAAATCATGATCAAAATGGATGTGATTGCTACGAAGCTCCTCCGTGTCAACACCAAATTGCACTACTTTGCTATGCTGCCGCTTCGTTTTCTTTAGTCGGAGATATTATGAGGAAGTTTAAACAGTCTTCTTTAAAAAGAATCCCAAATATCATGACTGGACGCCAACTATTGGATCAAATGAGTATGCTTGAGCAGGATCGACCTAAAGAGACAGTTGCGTTGTTTGAGCAAAAGTATAAGGAATATATCGAACAGCAAAGAACCTCATTTTACCAAGATGTTTATTTTGTTTATCCATTATATGAACGGTTTTATCATGGATTATTGAATCAACAACCACGTCAAGAAAAGGAAAAACTGCAATACCAGTTACTTGCATCAATTTTTACAATGAATAAAATGGTCGGTCAAATCGAAATTCAAAGTACAGTTTACGACAATGCGCATTTACCTCGCGAAATGACAATGTTAGAAAATCAAATTGATGCAGTAAGTAGGCAGTTACATAATTTAACTGGGGGTTCTGTTTCTATTCAATACGAAGAGGTTCTTCGGGAGCAGTTGCAAGCTCTTTTACTAGAAAGAAACCTTTGTATAGTTCCTCGATATAACGCTTTTCGTTATGTATATAAAGAGTTATTAAATAATCCAAAGATTTTATATAAGGATTTAGAAACTTTATCAAAGGTTGAAGACAGTTATTATGCAGATTTAGGAAAAGCCCATCTATATTTTTTATTAAAAGAAGATGAAACAATGCTATCTTTAATAAAGCAATACAGTAATAATGAACGTACTCTCTATTGCTTTACTTACTGGATAGAAAGTCTTCGAAAAAATAATGAAACAGATCGACTAACATTATTTTTGCCATTATATTACGAAATGCTTTTACACTTTTTAAAAATTGGCGATGATGAATATGCAAAAACTGCTTTCGCGAAACATTTCCTTACTAATTATGAGTACAATAGTTTTTATACGAATGAAACGTCCGGACTAGAGGTAGTTTATCAAGCACTTCTTCCATATAGTGTAATGCAGTATACTGATTATTTAATGCATAATCGAGAATACAAACGATGGGCTGAGCTACAAATGCAATTATATTCTTACAATCCTGATTACATTGATAAACATGACCTTCAGGAAGTACATAAGTACTCACCTCAATCTGTATTACCAATCTATCATCACTTAGTTATTTATTACATTGAGTTAAAAGGCCGAGCAAACTATAAAATAGCTGTTCGATATTTAAAAAAACTAAGAACAAATTATAAAAAATTAAAACGTATGAATGAGTGGGAGTTCTATATACAGTATATTGAATCTCAATTTATTCGTTTACGTGCACTTCAAGAGGAATTAAAGAAAGGAAAATTAGTCAATGAAGCGACTAGCAAATCTTAGTATTGCCGTAAAATGGGTCGAGCGAAAAGGCTTACTCATTTATGGAATGCAAAGTCACGGTGTCATTTTACCGGTAACAGCATGGAAGCATCTAGTGTTTCAATGGCATGAACCTTCATATTATGGGACATTATTGCAGCCGACCCGAGTCGGTCAGATTGAAGGAATTCTTTTAACTCCAATCGAAGCACTTACTTTTTTTAGAGAACATCAAGAAAACTCATTAGTAGAGATTACTTATTTAGATGAAGCTAATGAGTTTCATTCGGTAATTTCACGATTATATGATGATTTTAATGAGGGACACGTTTCGCCAAGTTTTGCTCATTATCAGTCTGGCGAGGAGTTATGGAAAGTTGATGGATATGAACAATTAGAACCAACTCTACAGGAATTGGTTTCTTCTGCAATTAAACAGCAGTTTGAAATAGAATCATTACAGTCTAAACGATGGGATATTGCTAGGAGCTTGTATCACAATCCAAGTTATATAAAACAACAACTCACACATAGTATTGATGAAGACGATTGGCACGTAAAAATCGGGCTACGAGACGATGACGTTCCATTTTCAATTCGATTAGTACTTGAAGAGCCAATGAGTGAACATGATGATTGGAATTTACGTACCTATTTAATAGACGAACGAAAAACGATAAAACCATATGAATATAACGGACATGAATCATTACATAAAAAGCATTCATCTTATGCTGAGTATTTGGATCGAACATTCCAAGGCGTAGGTTTATTAGCACCAAACTTAATCGATGATGATAAGCCAAAGGAAGTTTTAAGTGAACAGGAAGCTTGGACATTTTTAACGGAAGATAGTGAAAAAGTACTTTCTGCAAATATTCAAGTTCTTTTACCAAGTTGGTGGCAAGCTTTAAAACAAAATAAGATGACCTTAAAAGCAAGTGTAAAAGGTAAGCCTGCCGGAAAATCATTTTTTAATATGGAAACATTAGTTGATTTCAACTGGCGAATATCCACAAATGGAATGGAGCTTTCAGAACAACAATTCCAGCAATTTGTTGAAAATCAAAGACGTTTAATTCAGTTTAACGGTCAGTGGATTGCACTTGACCCTGCTTTTATTGCACGTATGAAGAAAATGATGGCAAAGGCTGAAAAGCAAGGCCTTAGATTTCACGAAGTCCTTCAACATGAGCTACTGCAAGGGACTGAACAACCTGAGGACGATCATTCACCTTTTGCCGAAGTTGAAATTGAAGTAGATGATGTATTCAAAGAACTAACGAAACGATTAACATCCATTTCGGAAGTTCCTAAGCTTAATGTTCCTCATGGTCTGCAAGCAACATTACGAGCATATCAGCAAAAAGGATTCGAATGGTTAGTTCATCTAAAAAATATGGGATTTGGTGCACTACTTGCTGACGATATGGGGCTTGGTAAAACAATTCAATCGATCTCTTATTTGGCTTATCGCAAAGAAAACGAAGAAAAACGAGGGGCGTCATTGATTGTCTGCCCAACTTCTGTGATCAACAACTGGAAACGAGAAATTGAATTATTTTATCCTGATTTAACTGTACACGTTCATTATGGAGGTAACCGTTTAAAAGGTGAGGACTTATTTTCTATGATAAGAGATGTCGATATTGTCATCACTTCCTATGCTTTAAGCGTGTTAGATTATGAAGACCTAGAGCAATATGTTTGGAAAAGTATCGTTCTTGATGAAGCTCAAAACATAAAAAATCCAATGACAAAACAGTCTCGCGCAGTTCGTGGTTTAAAAGCCGAGCACCGCATTGCTCTCACTGGTACTCCAATGGAAAACCGCTTAACTGAGCTTTGGACAATATTTGATTTTATTAATAGAGGATATCTTGGTTCATTAAACCGTTTCGCTAGCAATTATGTAAACCCAATTGAAAAAGACCGAGATGAAGAAAAGATCAATGCTGTCCATCGTTTAATTTCACCATTCTTACTAAGAAGAACAAAGCAAGACGAAGATGTCGCTTTAAATCTTCCACCAAAACAAGAACAAAAGATGCTTTGTCCTTTATCAGTTGAACAAGCTGCATTATACGAACAAGTTGTTCAAGACAGCTTAAAACAAATCGACACATTAACTGGTATCGAACGTCGAGGCCGCATTTTATGGATGCTAAATAAATTAAAACAAATCTGTGATCACCCTTCTTTATTCTTAAAAGAATCACAGCTTGTTGAATTCGAAGAGAGATCAAGCAAAGTTGAGCGCCTATTCGAACTAATTGACCCAATTCTTGAACAAAAAGAAAGCTGTCTAATCTTTACTCAATATGTGAGAATGGGTGATATGCTTAAAGAAGCAATCCAAGCAAAATTTGGAGAAGAGGTATTATTCTTAAATGGTAGTGTGCCTAAAACTGCTAGGGATAATATGATTTCTCGCTTCCAAAACGGCGATGTAAAAGTGTTTATTCTTTCACTCAAAGCTGGTGGAACTGGATTAAACTTAACAGCTGCAAACCACGTAATGCACTTTGATCGTTGGTGGAATCCAGCAGTTGAAAACCAAGCAACTGACCGGGCTTACAGAATCGGGCAAACAAAATTCGTTCAAGTCCATAAATTTGTAACGATTGGAACGCTAGAAGAAAAAATTGATGAAATGCTACAACGGAAACAATCACTTAACGATACAATTATAACGAGCGAACAATGGATTACAGAATTGTCCATGGATGAACTTGTTGAGTTGTTAGGTGTTTAATAGGAAGAAAAACTGGGATTATTATATTGTGATAATCCCAGTTTCAATTTTTACTTAATAAAAGAAGCCTATTTTTTCAAAAAATATGCTTCTTTTTTATTCACTTATTTAAGTGCAAATGTAAGTTCAGCTTCGCAAGCAATTTGTCCGTCAACTGTTGCTACTGCTTTACCTTTACCAATTGGTCCACGCATTTTCACTAGTTCAACCTCTAGTCTTAGCTGATCACCTGGTACTACTTGTCTTTTAAAACGGCAATTATCGATACCAGCAAATAATGCTAGTTTTCCTTTATTTTGTTCAAGGCTTAACGCCGCAACTCCTCCAACTTGTGCTAGAGCTTCTACAATTAGTACACCTGGCATTACAGGATAATCAGGGAAATGACCATTAAAAAACTCTTCGTTAGCTGTTACATTTTTAATACCAATTGCACGTTTACCTTCTTCATGCTCAATGATACGATCTACTAATAAAAATGGGTAACGATGAGGAAGAATTTCTTTAATTGCTTTAATATCTAACATTTTATGTAGTCCTCCATTTGTAAAGATTCATTCTGTTAATAAAAAAGAAGCAAGTCTTAAGACCAGCTTCTATGCGCTATAAATATAATACTATCTTATTTTGTACCTTAACGCAAACCAATAATGAAACAGCTCAATTGCTTACCTGTTTTACTCCCATTACTCTATGTGAGCTGTGACGGTAAGTTTCTTAATCAACTATTCCCCACTTTCTTTCCTTGTATTATTAGCTGAATTTTAAAAATAGAAATTCATAGACTTTTCTTCCAATCCCCTTAACTTTCCGTATATTCCATGCCATCGAATACCAAAATAATAGTAATTAGTCATTATAAATGAGGTGCTGTGCATTGAAGGTGTTTTGGGTCTTTCTATGTTTATTTATACTAGAGATGTGTTTATTGGAAGGGATCGACTTATATAATGGCGATCATTTTCCTCATCTACTAATGAATATAAAGCTTAGCAAAACAGAGCTAGTAGGTGAAGATTATGTTTTAATTTTCTTTTTTACTGTACCATTCGGAGTTGCTAAAATCGTCCTATCGTATATGAAAAAACTAAAAAAGAAACGAAACCAAGAACAAAATCAAAATACTTCTAATTAAAACGAAAGAGAATGCAGTTAGCGTTTCTATGCTGCATTCTCTTTTGTTTTTGCTTTTTTTTGGATAATTGCAATGACCAACAGAACAGTTGGAATAATGATTTGTAATGGGATATGTAGATAGTAAGGCACAATGTCGAATCCCTCTTTATAATGCTCTAAATAATCAGGTGCCATCCATACAGAACTAAGTAATATGATTACTGCAATTGGATAAGTAAGTGTATCCGATTTCTTTATTTTAAATAAATCTGCTGCTCCAATGACTGCACAAAAGAAAAACACCGTAATCTTAATAAATCCCCCTACAGCAATAATAATGACAATGATTGAATCAAGTCTTTGAATAAAATCGGCAATATTGATGTAACTTATTGCTGTTAAAATCGGATATGTAGCTCTCTCTACCGTGTTAGCTCCTAAAATGCATATGTTTAGCATCGTTACTAACGTTAAAACCAGGCCTGCAAAAATTAAACCAGGAATGCCGATCTTCCACGCATATTCCGCTTTCTTTAAATAAGGTAAAATCATTGTAAATACTATCGTTTCACCAAATGGAAAAGTAACGGTCAAAGGGTATGCTTCTTTTATTATGGTCTTCCACCCCGTCTCTAGTACGGGTCTTAGATTATCAGTTTTTATGATCCCTGCAATTACTTCAAAACCAATTAATGCTACCGTTATGAAGATGATTACGAAAAACACAAACTCACATACCCTGCCGAATACTTCAAATCCTTTAAAGACTGCATACATACATAAGAATAAAAATAAAATACCGATTGAAATATTTGAGGACGCGTTGTAAAGTGTAATCACTAGTAATTCTTCAAAATCTCTAAGAACTCGGGCACCTATATAAATAAAATAGAGAATATAAACCATTGCTAGTATTTTGCCTGCAAACTTCCCCAAAATAGATTGAATATATCTTGTAAATGGTAATTCGGGATATAGATCAAATAATTTAATGTAAACACACAATAGTAAGCATCCCGTAACCAAGGCGGTTAAAACACTAATCCAAGCATCCTGCATTGCACCAGATGCAAGTCCTACTAATGTAGCGCTCCCCATTTCAAATAAATATAACATACTAAAGAATTGGTAAGCACCAATTGATAATTTTCGATTCATTAGCATTCCCTTCTTTTCTAAAATGGATAAGCTTTTTTTCTCATACCTATATTATTTATTTGAACATCTACATTAACTTTCACTTTTGCTTTTTGAAATTGTTCATTCCAATTTTTCTCATATTTTTTAAAAACCTTTGGTTCTGATAAATGAAGTTTATCACCAAATCCAAAAATATCTGACCCATACCCTTGTGCTTCTTTAATCCCTTTTCGTATTACTTTCTTTAACTCTTTCTCACTTAATAACTCATATTTTTCTAGCGTTTTGGCTTGATCGAAATTGTCACTACAGAGTACTTCATCAATAACAGCAATGGCTTTTACAGTTATGGTAATTCTCGGTACCTTATCTTTCATTTTAACCTTCGTGTCCGTTTTTACCCGTGTAAGCTCCATCGAATCAAATTCATTTTTGCCACATTTTATCTGTAAATTCGATTCCTTTATTGTATTATCAACTATTTGTACCGATTTTGCTGGAGGACCATCTAACCATCCAACTAACTTTCCTTTTTTAATAATCCCTAGCCCTTCAATTTTGTTATAAGATGATTTCACATTTGAAAAATTTTCAAGCGTTTCAGATTCCTTCGTTTCATGTTCTAAAACTGCACCATTAACGACCGGTTCTCTACCACTGCTTGAAAGAGCTGCTATTACTTGGCGCATTTGTATTTGTGGATTTTCGCCTAAAAGAGCTGACGTATTATTAATTTTTCCTACGATTGACTTAGCCGGTAATTTATCAAGTGCTGGCAAATTATTCATTACCTTATAAACACTGTCTTTCCTTGCAATAATGACCGGAATATTAACACGTATTTTGGAATCCCTCTCAAATACATCAAATATATAATTTAATGATTTTTTTTTTGCCAAGTTTTCCCCAATGACAACAAGTGCAACGTGAGAATAAATATTCGATCGAGAAATACTTTTTGTTACATTTCGTGCTGCTTCAGAAATTGTTCTACCTTTTTGTTCTAAGGATACGATTGGCGTACCGATTGAACCAGTCAAACTTGCAATTGCACTCGGATTAACGACTTGAAGTACCATATTGTATTGATTTTCTTCTGGTATATAGTCTATACCCATGGCTACCACGATTGAAACACTGTTTAATTCTTTATAATTAGAACAACTTACCAAAAGTAAACTTGTAATTAGAATTAAGATCATACTTTTTCTTTTCATACTTATTCTCCAGATCTTTGTTCTTTAACAGTTTTGGTATTCCCTTGACTAGGTACAACTAAAATAGTATCTTTTTGGCTTTTTATACGGAATGGAGCAAATGGTGCAAAATATGGCTCTCCAAAAGATCGTAGGCTACACATATGTAATAATATAATTAACCCACCGATCAAAATTCCAAATAAACCAATATAAGCTGCCGCCAATAATAATATAAACCTAAGAATCCTAGCGGCGGTTGACATATTATAATAAGGGATCGTAAAGCTAGCAATCGCTGTAATGGATACGATAATTACCATTGAAGCAGATACAAATCCTGCTTGTACAGCTGCTTGCCCCAAGATTAAGGCTCCAACAATAGAAAGCGCCTGCCCAACCGCTCTTGGCATTCGAATTCCAGCTTCACGTAATACTTCAAAAATTAGCTCCATACCAAGCGCTTCAACAATTGCTGGCAAAGGCACACCTTCACGCTGGGCCGCTAAGCTTACTAATAATACTGTTGGAACGACAGCTTGATGAAATGAAGTAATTGCAATAAAAATTCCAGGTGCAAACAAAGCAGTCCAAAAGGATATATAACGCAGCAATCTTAAAAAAGTACCAATATATGAGCTTTGATAATAATCCTCGGGGGATTGAAAAAACTGCGTAAATGTAGCTGGTAAAATTAAGACAAAAGGTGTACCAGCTGTAAAAATAGCAACGCGTCCTTCCAGTAAGTTACCTACTACAGCATCAGGTCTCTCTGTATTAATGATTGTAGGGAAGATGGTTTTTTGGTCGTTTTGAATATAGTTTTCAATATAGCTGGATTCTAAGATTTCATCTGCATTAATAGCCTCTAAACGATGTTTTACTTCCCTTAATAACTCTTCATCTACAACTCCTTTTATATACATTATTTCTACGTCTGTTCTAGTTACTTCGCCTATTTTCATTGCATCAATTCGTAGCGCTGGGTGCTGTATTCTATTTCGAATTAGCGAAGTATTTGTACGTAAGCTTTCTGTAAAACTATCCTTTGGCCCTCTGATTACAGTTTGCGTTGAAGGCTCTGATATACTTCTAGATTGAACCATTTTTGTACATGCAACCAAGAAGTTACTATCATGGTCTAAAAGAATAACCGTATCTCCAATCAATAAAGCTGATAAGAGATTTGTATAGCTTGATTGTGATTTTAAACTTGAAACGGCGATTATACTTTTTAACCCATTCTCTAAATCTGTTAATGAAAGAGTTGTTTCTTTTTCTGAATTAATTTTGACGATTTTTTCAACGATTCCCTCATTCACTAATTGCTCATTTGAAATTCCATCAATATGAATCGTCGCAAAAGAATACTGCATACCTTCCCCTAGTGTTTCATGACGAACCACAAGGTCGGAGCTATCCCCAAAATCATCTTTTATTCTTTTGATATTTTCTAAAATGTCTTTACTTAAAGAACGAGATATATTATTTTGAAATGGAATTTTTTTATTAGTAGCTGCACTATTGGTTTCTTTGTAATTTAACATTTTTTCACCGCCCCATAATCATGGCTTATTATTCTTATACTTTTTCCAAAATATTTCATTTAATGTATTGTTTTCTAAGTTGTTTATTTTACAAACAAAAAAAGGCTGTCTTATGAGACACCCCTCTTCACTTTTGTTATAAGAATTTTTAATTTTCCCCTCTAGAGTGCGTGATCTTTTAAGTGCCGTGTCTACAAACATAAACACTTTTTTACAAAGTTACCTGCCCATAATAAATTCCAAACAAAAAAATCCCAAGCTCTATTTGCTTGAGATTTCAGTGTGTAATCAAGCTACAAAGCTTGAGCCTTTTATTTTAAATAACGACTTGGAATCTTATCAATATTTTCTAACATAATTCCAGTACCTACTGCAACACACTGCATTGGATCTTCAGCAATGAAAACAGGTACTTTTAATTCTTCAGCAAGTAAAATATCTATTCCATGAAGTAATGCACCGCCACCAGTTAGAATAACTCCACGATCAATAATATCAGCTGACAATTCAGGTGGTGTACGCTCTAGTACTGTTTTTGCAGCTTGTACAATTAAATAAACCGGTTCACTTAGTGCTCTTTGAATTTCATCAGATTGTACAGTAATTGTACGAGGTAATCCAGTTACCATATCACGTCCACGGATATCGATTGATTCATTTCTAGCACCAGGGAAAACAGTACCTACTTCAATTTTAATTTGTTCTGCAGTACGTTCTCCAATTAGCAGTTTGTATTCACGCTTGATATAGTTTAAAATCTCCATATCAAACTTGTCCCCTGCCATTTTAATTGAAGAGGCGGTGACGATATCTCCCATCGATAAAACTGCGACATCGGTTGTCCCACCGCCAATATCAATTACCATGTTACCACTTGGTTGGAATATATCCATTCCAGCACCGATTGCAGCAACCTTTGGCTCTTCTTCAAGATAAACTTGTTTACCGCCGCTTTTTTCAGCAGCTTCACGAATTGCTTTTTGTTCAACAGAAGTGATGTTTGTTGGACAACAAATCAAAATACGCGGCTTTGACATGAATCCCTTTACATCTAATTTATTTATAAAATGACGTAGCATAGCCTCAGTAATATCAAAGTCAGCAATTACACCATCTTTTAGTGGACGAATCGCTACGATATTACCAGGTGTACGACCTACCATGCGACTTGCTTCTTCCCCTACTGCTAATACTTTTCCGCTACTACGCTCTATTGCAACTACTGAAGGTTCGTTTAATACGATTCCTTTACCCTTAACATGTATTAAGACATTGGCTGTACCAAGATCTATTCCGATATCCTTAGAAAACATTCCTTTTGGCTCCTCCTTATTCACTATACTCATGAGCAGTTCCCCGAATACGTTCCATACCAAAATATAATTTTACCATAAAGAACTACATTTAGTAATTAATATTTGTGAACAGGAGGTTAAATATTTCTAATTTTGTTTTCAAGGCTCAGAAACCCTATTTAGTTACTTTCTCAACGTCTTCTTTTTGATACTTTTGCTTTGTAGCCTCTCCACCGCGTAAGTGACGAATTGATTTGTGATAATCCAAAATTTCTTTTACTTCATTTGCCAAATCAGGATTGATTTCAGGTAGGCGTTCTGTTAGATCTTTGTGTACAGTACTTTTTGACACACCAAACTCTTTAGCTATTACGCGTACTGTTTTCTTCGTCTCCACGATATATTTCCCAATCTTGATCGTTCTCTCTTTGATGTAATCGTGCACACTACTCTCCTCCTCTAAATGGATGTGAGAAGCATGAAATGAGACTCGTTTTGACTGACTAAGCTGCTCTTTTTCCTGCTCTGACTGACCTGCTGAGGTACATTTATTTTGACTAGGTAGAAAATCCACGATTCCTCACCTCAAACACCTCTTTGATGGGTTTATAACATTGTATTAGCAAAGGCGTCTAACTATGCACAATTATCAGAAAAAAACAAGTGCCTAACACATATGGGGTATGATTCCCACGTGTTAGGCACTTTGTGAATTACTTAATTATTATTGTTGAATTTTATTTCCAGCTGAATCAGTATTAGAAGAATCTTCTTCATGATCATCTGATACATTACCAGAAGTATTCATTGTATTAGATTTTTTTGTTTCACTTTTTGAATTTTCAGAACTAATAATAGATGAAACATCTTGCCCTTGGTATTTCTCTGGATTAATAGCTACACCATCTTTACGTAATTCATAATGAACATGAATGCCATTTTCTTTGCCAATTAAAGCTGTTCCAGCTACACCAAGAACTTGTCCTTGAGAAACTTTTGTTCCTGGTTCAACACTTACAGATTTTAAGCTTTGATAATATGAAACTAATCCGTTACCGCTTTCTACTACTACTACATATCCTAGCTCAGCATCTTTTTGAGCTTTTGTAACAGTACCACTAAGAGCTGCAGTTACATCAAATTCTTTTCCACTTTTATCAACTAAATCCATACCAGTGTTAATCGTAAAAGTATTATTGTCCATTTGTATTAATGATGCTTGTTGCTCATTTTTTGAAGCAGTATCATCGTAATAATGACTCTTAACTTGAACTGTTGCCTCTTTAGAAACTGGATAAGTTAATTTTTCTTCTGGCTGTGAAGCTGGGATTGCTTCAGGCTCTCTCGTATCAACTGTAGTTCCAGTTTTTGTTGGAGTTGGAGCATTACTGTATTGATACCATAACGCACCAGTTAAAATTACTGCCGCACTTACTAAATAAATTGCTGGTACTACCCAACGCTTTCTTAACATTTTAATAACTTTTTGAGAAGTTTTTTTGTTTTGTTCCTCTCTCATCCTTATCACCTCTGCAATCATTGTCAACAAATTTCTGGAATTATATACGCAATTTAGAAAATTTTAGTTCGACAAAATTCTTATTTTTCCACACAATTTCAAACTAATTCACATTAATCCACAAAATACTGAAAAATATTAACAAATGAAAGCGATTTATCCACAATTCCACAAAGTTTATACACAATATTTGTGGATAAGTTAATAAAGTCCCGTTATGAAGTTAATAAAATATTTTTCTTGCATTTTTCTTTTTTACAAAATATAATCGCATTACAAGCTTGTACGATGTATTAAAAACTTAAACTTAAAAGATTATTTCAGTCATTATATATTTTTTGCGATGATGAAGAAGAGTAGATTATATGAAAGTTTCAGAGAGCTGACGGTTGGTGCAAGTCAGTACGGACATATTTTTGAATGGGCTTCTGAGCAATCAAACCGAACCATATTTATATATGCAGTAGGCTTTGGCGGACGTCTCACCGATAAAAGAGACAGGTATTCAAACTCATGTTTCGATACTGCTTTTTGTCACAAGGTAGTTCAATTCATTTGTTTTGATACTGCAAAGTGAGTCTAACGTTTTTAGACTAATTAAGGTGGCACCACGGGAGTCCTCGTCCTTTTTATAAGGCGGGGACTCTTTTTTTGTACCCAAAAATAAGGAGAGAAAAATAAAATGATATTTACTAAGAAAAAATTCGTATCAATTAGTTTATTACTCACATTGGCACTAACAGGCTGTGGACAACAATCAAATCAGACAGTTTCTAAGTCAGATGATCACACACTACATTTAATGGATACTTCGGATGTTGTAAGTCTTGATAGTTCACTAGCTTTAGATGGACCTTCATTAAACGCACTTAATAGTGTAATGGAAGGTCTCTATATGCCAAATGAAAAAGGAGAATACGTTCCCGCTGCTGCTTTGTCACATAAAGTTAGTACAGATGGCAAAGTTTATACATTTACATTAAGAGATGCCAAATATTCAAACGGGGACCCTGTAACAGCAAAAGATTTTGTTTTTGCAATGAAACGTGCAATTGACCCAAAAACTAAAGCTCAGTTTGCTTACGATTTATACGATATTGAAAATGCAAAAGAAATTAACCAAGGAAAGTTGCCAGTCGATAAACTCGGGGTAACTGCAATAGATGATAAAACATTACAAATTAAACTTGAACGCCCGATCCCATATTTCATTCAACTGACAAGTTTACCGATGTTCTTCCCGTTAAATGAAAAATTCGTTAAGGAGCAAGGTAACAAATATGGTCTAGAAGCAAATACAACTTTATATAATGGCCCTTACGTTGTAAGTAAATGGGAACATGAAGCTGGCTTTACAATGGAAAAAAATCCACAATACTATGATAAAAAGAATGTCCATGTAAATAAAATCGACGTGAAAATCATGAAAGAAACAACAACTGCAGTTAATCTTTATGAAACTGGTGAACTTGACCAAGCGATTATTGATTCTAATGTGATCGATCGTTATAAAGGGAATAAAGAATTAAACAAATTAGCTATGCCAATTGTCTCTTATATCAGCTTTAATCAAAAAAACCCATTTTTATCAAATCAAAAAATGCGTAAGGCAATCGCAAACGGTTTTAATAAAGAGGACATTAGTACAACGCTATTAAACGATGGTTCTATTCCTACTGATCGAATTATTCCTAAAGGTTTAGTAAAAAACTCTAAAGGTGTGGATTTTGTTAGCTCAACATCTCATCCTTCTACAGTAAGTCTAAAGGAGGCAAAAACACTATTTAAAGAAGCTTTATCTGAGCTTAGTAAATCAGAGGCTACAATTTCATTACTAGTAAGTGATAACAATACTTCGCGTAAAATCGGTGAATATTTAAAATCACAATTAGAAACAAATTTAAAAGGTTTAACAGTGAATATTGTCGTACAACCTGCACAACAAAAATTTGAATTACGTCAACAAGGAAACTACGACCTTTCTCTAGATACATGGGGTGCAGATTATCCGGATCCAACGACTTATTTAGAATTGTTTACATCTAAATCAGCTTTAAATGTATTAAACTATCAAAACGCTCAGTATGATCAATTTGTTCAAAAAGCAAATACAATCAGCTTACAAAACGAATCAGAACGTACTCAACTGCTTCATAATGCTGAAGACCTTTTACTAGATGATGCTGCGATTGCTCCAGTTTACCAAGCTGGCTACGTATACTTGCAAAAATCAAATGTAAAAAACATAAAGGTACGTCCATTTGTTGGCTATTTTTATTATAAATATGCCCAAAAGCAATAGGAGCTAAGGAAAGAAGTCGTATTGAAGAAAAACTTATGTTTCGTAACGAACTAACTTTCGCAACTGAAATAGAACCAGTATGTTGCAATACCAAATCAAAAAACACTCTAAATGGACGAATCTTAGTTCAATTTAGAGTGTTTTTTAGTTGTTTTCTTCTTTTTATAAAAAATAATCTTAGCAATTAAACAAAAAAAAGACCCTTATGAGGTCTGTCTTAAAATATCTTCTCTCAAAGCTTCTCCAATCCATCATAATCTTTCTTACTAAGCTTCTTTATGCTGATTCCCTTGTAATAATACTTAACAATCTCATCAAAAGTTTTCCCTTGCTTTGCAAGCTCGTTTGCCCCATATTGGCTCATACCTACTCCATGACCAAAACCTTTTGTAGTAATAATGATTTCATTACCAGAACGCTCCCACGAAAAATCCGTTGAACGTAGGTTTAGTTTTTCCCTAATTTCTTTGCCCGAGAGTGTTTTTTTACCAAACGCTACTTGTTCTACTCGTTTACCTTGCGTTCTTGACGTGACTTTCCCTATGTCTGACTTATTAATTTTTACATTAAGTTTCCTTTCAAACTCACTTATTGTAAATGACTTTTTTGATATATAGTCTGGAGCAACAAAATCCCAAGGACTCGGTACGCTTTTCAAATATGGTACACTATTTTTCCAATATTCTTCGGAGTTTTCTGTGTATCCATTGCTTGTGGAAAAGAATGAAGCAGTTATAGGTTGTCCATTGTAAGTTAATATTTGTCCTTCAGTTGCTTTTACAGCTTTTTCAATTTTGGCTATATTTTTATCGTATTGAGCGCCATATCTTTTCTTCAAGTCGTCGCGATCTTGGAAGACTTGAAAATTAACTGTATCATCTACAATTCCACCTTCTTCAAGCGGTTTTCCTTCTTTCAATCGTTTGATGATAAATGTTCTAGCACTTAAACTTTGTGCTTTTAGTGCTTCTAATTCAAATTTTGCTGGCATTTCTGATGCTACTACTCCCAATACGTATTCCTCGATTGGAAGTTTTTCAACTTTTTTTGTTTTTGTTCTAAAAACTTCAATACTTAGATTGTCATTTTTGTTCGCTGCTGCAACTTGGTTTGCTTTTTTCTGTAGCTGATCAACCAATCTACCATCTGTATGACTATGAAATGGTAGAACAAGCAATGTAGGGATAATAATAACGACTGAGCAAGTAGTTAATCCTGCAGTGATTAATGTTTTAAATGACTTCATATTTTCCTCCTATCCATTTCAAAACAACTTTAAATGACAATTTTCAACTAATTGCCCTTTCTAAAGATAATTTATGTATATGGACAAGCATTTAGAACAAATATAGTATGATTTCAAATTAGATTCTTTTAACAAATTGTATTATTTTTTTATTATTTTTAGAATATTTTAGCTGGTTTCTGTCTATAACTGATAGTAGAAAGTTGCATGAAAATGCAAAAATGCCTGACTCAATGTGGGGTAACACAAAGTGCCAGGCATTTGAATTAGTTTTTAGTTTACGCTTGTAAATCTTTAAGTGTTTCTTCCTCTACAGCTGTGCTTGGTTCGTTTACACGTTCAATGTCCGCTCCAAGTGCAGCAAGCTTTTCATGGAAATTTACATAACCACGATCTAAATGTTTCAATTCAGTAACGCGTGTATATCCATCAACAACTAGACCAGCCAGGATAAGTGATGCAGCAGCGCGTAAATCCGTAGCAGCTACTTCTGCTCCTTGAAGATCATTTGGTCCATGAATAATAGTTGATCGACCTTCGATTTTAATATTCGCATTCATGCGACGGAATTCTTCCACATGCATAAAACGATTTTCAAATACTGTTTCAGTAATCATGCCTGTTCCATTAGCTTTTAATAGAAGTGCCATCATTTGTGATTGCATATCTGTTGGGAAGCCTGGATGAGGCATTGTTTTGATGTCTACAGGTTTTAAATTATCAGTACCAATTACACGAAGACCTTCTTCCTCTTCGATAAATGTTACACCCATTTCACGCATTTTCGCTACAACTGAGCTTAAATGCTCTGGAACTGCATTTTCAATTAATACATTTCCATTCGTAATAGCTGCTGCTACCATAAATGTTCCAGCTTCAATACGGTCTGGAATAATGTGATGAGTTGTACCAAATAATGTTGGTACACCTTCAATTCGAATAGTGCCTGTTCCAGCACCACGAACTTTACCACCCATTGCATTAATGAAGTTTGCTAAGTCAACAATTTCAGGTTCTTTTGCAGCATTTTCAAGAATTGTTATACCTTCTGCAAGTGCAGCTGCAGACATGATATTTTCTGTTGCACCTACGCTTGGGAAATCTAAATAGATTTTTGCCCCTTTTAAACGACCGTTTGATTTTGCTTCTACAAAACCATTACCAACCGTAATTTGAGCCCCCATTGCTTCAAATCCTTTTAAGTGTTGTTCAATTGGTCTAGATCCAATCGCACATCCACCTGGTAACGCTACACGTGCATGACCATTTCTTGCTAAAAGTGGTCCCATTACAAGAATAGATGCTCGCATTTTACGAACATATTCAAATGGTGCTTCAACATGTAAATCTTTTGAAGCGTCAACTGTTACTGTATTATTTTCGAACCCAACCTCTGTATTTAAATTACGAAGTACTTCGTTAATCGTGTAAACGTCAGATAGAGTTGGTACGTCATGAATTACATTTTTTCCTTCACTAGCTAGTAGCGCTGCAGCAAGAACTGGTAAGACAGCATTTTTTGCACCTTCTACACGAACTGTGCCTTGAAGCTGTTTCCCGCCACGGACAATGATTTTATCCAAACTTTTCCCCTCCGTGTCCTAATATAGATCTATCAATATTCTACTGTTATAATCGGTGTGCCAATAATAATTGTCGTTGATTTATCAACATTGTTTTCACGTATTGCAATTTGTAAATTAATTTTTTTGCCATTTGCAACCAGAGCGTCATTCCACTGTTCAGTATATGCTGAAACAGAGACGAATGCCCCTTCTTTTATTTCTTCTATTTTTGTTGCTTTAAAAGTCTCCAAAAAATTATTTTTTATACCCTGCAAAACACCTTCAAGTTTACCACCCATTGTCCCCTTTATACAAGTAAAAAAAGTAGGTTGTTTACTAAAAATATTTTCCAATGAGTCTTTTATCAGTTTATTTGTTTCTTTTTCTGTCTGATGGTCCCATTTAGTCCCACTGAGCTCATAAATTACATAACTATTGTTATTGTCAGTAGATGTAACAACGATTCTCTCTGTGATTAAATTATGGTTAAATGTACCAATTATTTTATTACCATTATCAGCTTTCGTCCACTTAAATTTTTTAAATCCCGCTTTATATTTCCCGACTATTTGGGACACCGAAGTATTCATTTTAGCTTCTCTTGCGTATAAATTCCAACTTGTAACCGAAATGTCTTTTTTATTTAATAAGTCTGCAAAGCGGTTCAATTGACTTACACCTGTGTTAGCCATACCAATCTTACCCCAATTAAAAAATAGTGCAGAAGCAAAAGTAATCGTAATTAAAAATAAGTACATTGTCTTTTTCATAATTAATCCCCTCTCTTACTTCCATTTTTCACAGGTAGAGAGGGGTTTATACGATACATTGATACATACTTTTTGACAAATTATTTCAATAAATATGTAATGTTTTTTGTATATTGTAGATAGTCTAAGAAAAAACTACTTACAGCAGAAGAAATTGTAATCGTCAGTAGTACCATAAAAAGTCGAATTTGGGCAACATGACCTTTTTTCATAATACTCTCCCACTTAATTGCAGTTAAAGCCCACCAAGTTAAAATAATGAAAAATAAATGGACAATTATTGCTAATAATGCTTCTGTCCCAACTAAAGCTTCCATTTTTCACGTCCTCTTTTCGGTTGATTATGATAAAAAAATTTTCAAATTGCAAAGTTGGATTTTTAGCCCATAATTTATTAGAAAATCAAATTTTATACTTTTTCTACAAATTAAAAAGTGCAGGAAACATCCCACACTTTTAAGTTAAATCTATTTTACGCCATAAAGAAGTCTTTCACAATGTCTAGCTTATGAAATACATCTAAAGCTAAAGATGGTTTAATACCTAATACAATTGTTAGGATAGCACATACCAATATAACGAAAAGATGTGTCTTTGGAAGTACTATTTTACGTTCTTCACCACTTCTAAAGAAGATATTTTGAAGGATGCCGAAATAGTAAAAATAAGATACTACTGTAGTTAATAGTAGAATTCCACCTAGTACATAATATCCTTTAACTTGGACAAAAGCTCCCAAGAAAATATTTAACTTTCCTATAAACCCTGCAGTTAATGGAATACCTGCTAGCGATAAAACAAATATTGTCATTGTAATCGCTAAAAATGGATTTGTTTTAATTAGCCCTGCAAATGATGATAAAGAGTCAGATCCCCTTTGTTGTTGTACATTGTAGACGATTGTTAAAGTACCAATTGTCATGAATGTATAAGTTAATAAATAAAACCAGATCCCCTCAAACATGAATGGTGAAATACTTACAAATGCGACTAGAACATAACCTCCATGTGCAATACCTGAGTATGCAAGTATGCGCTTTAGACTGTTTTGTTTTAAAGCAATTGTATTACCAATAATCATCGATAACGCAGCCAATGTAGCAACAACTGGTTGCATTACTTCAAATACAGATTTTTGTTCCTTCATCAATAATGCACCAGTAAAAATTGCTAAGAAGATGCGAAGTACGATGATAAACCCACCTGTTTTTGAAACTGTTGCTAAGAATGCTGTTACAGGTGTTGGTGCGCCTTCATAAACATCTGGCGCCCACATATGGAACGGAACAGATGCAAGTTTAAATGATAATCCTACAAATACTAACACAAATGCTATGATCATAAGAAACTCATTACTGCTTGGAATACCTTGTTGAAGAGCCAAATTCATTTCAGTAATGTTTGTTGTTCCTGTTAAGCCATAAGTATAGCTTAATCCGAATAATGTTATTGCAGTTGATATACCACCGTTAATTACATACTTAAGTGCTGCCTCGGAAGAGCCTTCTCTTCTCTTTTGAATTCCAACTAGAATATAGGATGAAATCGAAAGTAACTCTAATCCAACAAATAATGTAATTAAATCACTACTTGAAGCCATATACATTGCTCCAATTAACGCTGTAATAAACAATGTATAGTACTCTGAGCGCTCTGCAATTGCTTTATCTCCTAGAGCAAGTAATAAAACTAAGATTGCTCCGATTAATAAAATAGTTTTAAAGAGAAGCCCAAATGAATCAAGCTTAAACGATCCCGCTAATAGACTTATTGGTTCATGTGAATAAAGTGTGAATAACCATGCAAGTGATCCAACAACGCTTAATAAACCAACCCAACCGACTATTTTACGACTCGCATTTTTAGGTAGTAAGAGTTCAAGAGTTAATAGAAGAAGCGCAGCAGCTACTAGAATAATCTCAGGACCCATTGTTCCCCATTGAAATTCAGATAATGCTTTCCATGTCATCTTCTATACACCTCTAATCCCTTGAATGATAAAATCCACTGATGACACAATCATATCATTTACGAAAGCTGGGTACACACCAAGCAGGACAATCGCAAATACTAAAATAACTGAAGCGATTGCTTCGCGTTTTGACAAATCAGTGAAGGATGAAATAAATTCGCTACTTTTACCGAAGCTTAATTGTAAAATTGCTCTTAATATATAAGCTGCAGTTAAAATAATTCCTAACGTACCGACAGTTGCAATTGCTTTATGAGATTGGAAAAGACCAACAAACGATAGCCATTCTCCTACGAATCCTGATAGACCCGGTAAACCTAACGAGGCCATACCACCAAAAAGCAATAAGCCTGCTAGTCTTGGAGCTGATTTTGAAAGACCTGAAATACGGTCAAAACTAGTAGTATCACCTCGGTTTTCTAACATGCCAACTATTAAAAATAGAAGTGCAGCAATTAAACCATGAGATACTGATTGTAAAATCGCTCCCTGAATTCCAGCGCTATTCATTGCTGCTAATCCAATAATAACAATTCCCATGTGCGAGAAACTTGAATACGCCAATACAGAACGTAAGTCCTTTTGGATTAAAGCAATATAAGCCCCGTAAAGTAAATTAATAACACCAATAATCGCAAGAGCTACCGACATTTTTTCAAATTGCTCTGGGAATACCCCTAAAGCAAAACGAATTAAACCGTAAGTTCCAATTTTTAATAGGATACCAGCGTGAATGATTACTACAGCAGGATTGGCTTGTGTATGAACATTCACCATCCATCGATGGAACGGGAACAATGGTAGTTTGATTGCAAATGCAATTAATAAGCTAACTAGTAGAAGCATTTTTAAATGCTCTGAAATTGGACTAATTGTTTGTTGTCCTGTTGGTATGATGTTTGCTAAAACTTCATAATTTGTTGTGCCTGTACGGGCAAATAGGACAGCTATAACAAATAATAAGAATGCAGATCCTAATCCGTTATAAATTAAGAATTGGTATCCAGCACGTTCACTATCAAATCGGCCCCATTTACCAATTAAAAAGAACATTGGAACTAGCGTTAATTCAAAGAATAAGAAGAATAACACTAAGTTCTGAGCAGCAAATACACCAAACATCCCTACTTGAACAATAAATAGTAGCTGATAGAAGCCTTTTGATCCTTTATTAATTGAGTAACCTGCAATTACAGCGATTAATGAGATAATACCAGTAAGTAAAATCATCACTAATGAAAGACCATCTACTCCAAGCTCAAATTTAACTTGGAATAATCTAGTTGATCCAGCGAAAAATTTTCCAAATGAAAACCAATCATATGAAATATTCAAATCTTTTAAACTAGAATGGGTTTGACCTGCTATATAAGCAAGTATAGTAACTGCAAATGATAAAATCGAAGTCAATAATGCCCAAAGCTTATAAGAATTCTTTGGCGCAAAAGAAACTAGTAATAATCCCAATAAAGGTGAGAAAACAACCCATAATAAGAAATGAGACATCATAAGTTGTACCCCCCTGTCACAACGATTGCTAATAAGATTAGGGCAAGACCAAGTAATGTGATAAATCCATACGTTTGGACTTGACCACTTTGAAGCCTTGAACCCATTCCACCGATACTACTTACAATTCCTTTCACAAGAACTGCTAGCCCCTCTATTACAAAACGCTCAATTGCAAACATTACATGTCCGATTGCAAACATACCTTTTACGATTGAACCGTTATATAATTCGTCAATATAGTATTTATTAAGAAGAATATCGTAAAACAATCCATTTTCTTCTTGTTTCGTTTGCTTTTCTTTTCTTCCATACATATTGTAAGCAAGCGTTATACCAGCTAAAGAAACAAGCGTTGCTACGACCATAATCCAAACCGGCTCATGAGCATGCTCAGCAATCGTAAATGGAGCTCCATCTAATAAAAATTCATTTAAATGGCGACCAAAGAATGGTGTATTAATATAACCTGCAAATATAGCAAGGATTCCTAATAATGACATTGGAAGAATCATTGACATTGGTGACTCGTGAGCACCTTTTGTCTTTTCTTCTCCAGTGAACACTAAGAAAAATAATCGGAACATATAGAAAGAAGTAAAGAATGCAGCAATTAAACCAACGATGAATAAAACGTAATTTCCATTTCCCCAAGTGGCAGCTAAAATCTCATCCTTACTAAAGAAACCAGATAGTAATGGTACACCTGTAATAGCTAATGTACCAATTAAGAATAGTGTAGATGTCCATTTCATTTTCTGACGTAATCCACCCATTTTAAAAATGTCTTGAGTGTGTACGGCATGAATTACACTACCTGCAGCTAAGAATAACAATGCTTTAAAAAACGCATGAGTTGTTAAATGGAAAATACTTGCTGTATAACCACCTACACCTAATGCAAGCATCATATAGCCCAACTGACTAACTGTAGAATATGCTAATACTCGCTTAATATCTCTTTGAACAAGTCCAATACTCGCTGCAAAAATCGCTGTAAATCCACCGACAATCGCAACTACCGTTAAAGCAGTCCCACTTGCGATAAAGATTGGATAAGTCGTCGCTACTAAGTAAACACCGGCTGCTACCATCGTTGCTGCGTGAATTAATGCAGAAACAGGTGTTGGACCTTCCATCGCATCAGGAAGCCATGTATGAAGTGGGAACTGACCTGATTTACCCATTGCTCCTATGAAAATCAAGATCGCAATAAGTGTTAACATACCTGTGCTCACTTCTCCACCTTGGATTACATTGAAAATTTGATCGAAATCAAAGCTCTTTGTTTTCCAAAATAAAAGTACCATCCCAATAAATAAACCAACGTCCCCTATTCTAGTCATAATGAACGCTTTTTTAGCCGCTGCTTTAGCTTCCTCTTTATAAAAGTAGAAACCAACAAGTAAAAATGAACCTAACCCTACTAACTCCCAGAATACATAAAGTTGTAGAATGCTTGGTGAAATGACAAGTGCTAACATCGCAAATGTAAATAAGCCTAAATATGCGAAGAACACTGTAATTCGGTCATCCTCTTCCATATAAGCTGTTGAATAAATATGTACTAATGTACTAACAAACGTAACGATTACTAGCATTAACGAATTTAGCGCATTTACTACATATCCAACATGAATATCGATATTTCCAATTGTTAACCAATTGTATAGTTTCTGCACTGTATCCCCTTGTAGACGGTCAAATAAGACGAACAAGGAGATGATGAATGAGATTCCTGTTAAAGTTGCTCCTAAAATCCCGCTACCTTTCTTTCCTCTTGTACCAGCTAATATAAGGATTAGAAAGGAAATTAGCGGAAGTACCGGAACAAGCCAAGCATACTGCATCATCAAATTCCACCTCCTATTTATCTTTTCAATGAATCAGCTTCATCGATATTGACTGTCTGACGATGACGATACCATGCAATAAGAATTGCCACGCCAACTGCAGCTTCAGCGGCTGCAACTGAAATCGTAAATAATGAAAAAATTTGTCCTGTTAACGACGGTGCTACACCAAGCTTACTAAATGCTACTAGATTAATATTTGCGGCATTTAACATTAACTCAATACAAATTAACACGATTACTGTATTTCGTTTTGTTAATGCACCATATAATCCGATACAAAATAAAATTAGCGCTAAGAGAAGATAAGCATTAATTGGAACTGAACTCATTCCTTCGTACCCTCCTCTTTTGAATCATCTGATTTTGCTAAAATGATTGCTCCGACTAAAGCAATAAGTAATAATACAGACATTACTTCAAATGGCACAATATGATCTGTAAATAATTGTGAGCCAATATTTTTCGTATTGTTTGTTGCTAAATCAACATCTGTTGCGTTAATTGAAAGTCCGTTTACACCTAAAAACATAACGACTCCAAATGCAACGATACCGATTAATGCAGCAATATTTCTCCAATTTCTTTTTGGCTTTTCACTTTCAATATCATGTTTTGTTAACATGATTCCAAAAATCATTAAGATCGTTACTGCTCCAGAATAAATAAGAATTTGAACAACAGCTACGAATTCAGCTGATAAAAGGACATAAATTCCTGCAATACTAATGAATGTTAAAACAAGTGAAAGCATCATATGCATAACTTTCGTTGAGTTTAGCATCATTACGCCACCTAAAATGGCTGATAAAGAAAGAAGAAAGAAAGCAACTACAAAACCACTCATGCTTTATTCTCCTTTCGAATGTTTTGATCGTTTTCATCAAGCCATTGAAGGTCTTTAAATAATTCATCACGTGAATATTCAGCAAGTTCGAAGTTATTTGTCATAATAATCGCTTCTGTTGGACAAACTTCTGTACATAAATCACATAGAATACAAATTTCGAAATTTATATCGTATGTGTCAATAATTTTCCCTTTTTTCGTAGGATCAGGGTGTTTTTTCCCAGTTAATGTAATACAGTCTGTTGGACAAATTGCTGAACATTGATTACAAACAATACATTTTTCTGGATAAAACTTTTGAATTCCACGAAAACGATCTGGTAACGGAATCGGCTGATTTGGATAATCATACGTCACTTTCTCGCGCGTTAAATTTTGAAGAGTATATTTTAAACCTTTTACTAACCCAATCATGACTCACACCCCTTTAGATTGGTCTATTTGTTTAGAAGAATAAGCTTTTTACTAATGCAGTTATTAAAATATTAGCTAACGAAACTGGTAATAATACCTTCCAACCAAACTCCATTAATTGGTCAGCACGTAAACGTGGGAATGTTACACGGAACCAAATTAATAAATATAAAATTACACTAAATTTTAAAGAGAACCAAACAGCTCCAGGAATAAAGTCTAGACCTGCAATTGGATTCCATCCACCTAAAAAAATAATCGTAATTAAAGAACACATTGCAAAAAAGTAAACATACTCTGAGAGCATAAAGAATGCCCAACGGAAGCCTGAAAACTCTGTATGATAACCTGCTACTAGTTCTGACTCAGCCTCTGGTAAGTCAAAAGGCGTACGATTTAATTCAGCTACAGCTGCAATTAAGAAAACGATAAAAGCAATCGGCTGAGTTACAATGAACCATACATTTTCTTGTGCATTAACAATATCATTTAAATTTAAGCTTCCAGTTAATAAAATAACACCTAATACGCTCATTACTAACGGAATTTCATATGATATCATCTGTGCCGCTGCACGCATACCACCAATAAGGGAGTACTTGTTATTTGAAGCCCAACCTGCCGTAACAACCCCAACTGTTGTTAATCCTGATACAGCAATATAGTAAAGTAATCCAACACCTATATCAGCAAACTGTAAGTTCTCTGTAAAAGGTAGAGTTGCTAAAACCATAAAAGCTGGAGCAAATGCAATGACTGGTGCAAGTATAAATAATGGTTTATCTGCCGCTTTTGGAATTGTATCTTCTTTTAAAAGTAGCTTTAATACGTCAGCAACTGTTTGAAGTAAACCAAAACGTCCACCAACTTGGTTGGGTCCAATACGACCTTGCATGAAACCCATGACTTTACGTTCTGATAGGATTCCAAACGTAACAAAACCTAAAACTACAAATAGAAAAATAACGCCTAAGCCTAAATAGATGAGAAAATTTATCCAAGACGGTGTACTTTGTAGAAGATTTTCTATCATTATCCGTCTACCTCCCCAAGTACAATATCAATGCCACCTAAAATAGTAATTAAGTTTGCGATGTTTTCACCTTTTAATAGTTTTGGAAGAATCTGGAGGTTATAAAAGGATGGTCGTCTAAACTTCAAACGATACGGCTCTTTTTTTCCATCACTTGCAATATAGCAACCGATTTCTCCACGCGGTGACTCGATTCTAACGTATCCTTCACCTTTAGGAGCTTTTATGATTTTAGGAACTTTTGCTAAAATATCACCTTCAGCAGGGAATTGTGCAACAGCTTGTTCTAAAATCTTTAGGGACTCTTCAATTTCTAACATTCTGCACATATAACGATCCCATGCATCCCCAACTGTTCCCACTGGAACATCGAAATCAAAGCGATCGTAAATAGAATATGGAGCATCTTTTCGTAAATCATATTTAACACCAGTACAACGAAGATTTGCACCACTTAATGAAAAATTAATGGCATCTTCTTGTGAATATGCACCAATACCTTTTACACGATTAATAAAGATTTCATTACCAGAAACTAAATCGTGATATCCTTTTAATTGCTCTCTCATATAAGGAATAAACTCTTTTACTTTTTCAATCCATCCTTCAGGAGCATCCCACTTAACCCCACCTACACGCATGTAGTTAAAAGTCAATCTCGCTCCACAAAGTTCGTTTAGTAGATTGATAATCATTTCACGCTCACGGAAAGCATAAAGGAATGGACTTACCGCCCCAATATCTAGTAGGTTTGTACCCCACCAAACTAAGTGACTAGCAATTCTTCCTAATTCCATCGAAATAACGCGTAAATACTCTGCGCGATCTGGAACTTTAATATCCATCATTGTTTCGACTGCATGGCAGATAACATAGTTATTAGTCATTGCTGATAGATAATCCATTCGGTCTGTATATGGGATAATCTGTGTATATTGAAGATTTTCAGCGATTTTCTCTGTACCACGGTGTAGATAACCGATGACTGGTGTCGCCTCTTTAATGATCTCTCCATCAATCTTTAACACAAGACGAAATACACCGTGTGTACTTGGATGCTGAGGTCCGACGTTTAATAGCATTTCTTCCGTACGAATCATGGCTTATCCTACACCCCCTCATCAAATTGAACGTAATCTTTTCTTAGTGGATAGCCAACCCAATTATCTGGCAGTAATATACGCTCCAATTTTGGATGTCCTTCAAACTGTATACCAAGTAAGTCGTAAGTTTCACGCTCTGGCCAGTTTGCACCTTCCCAAATTGGAGTAATACTATCAACAATAGGCTGATTTCGGTCTGCTCTTACTTTTAAAGCGATTCCATGTTTACGTTTATAAGAATATATGTAAGAGTAAACTTCCATGTAATCAACAAAATCAGTTCCATGTAATCCAGATAAATAAGTAAATTGTAGTTGTTCATTATTCTTTAAGAACTGTGCTACTTTAAAGTAAGCATCCTTTTTAATTGTAAAAGTTGGATCATGTTTAGATAGCGTATTAATAATTGCTTCCTCAATAACTTCCGCTCCAAACTCTTTTTCAATTAGTGCTTTTACTTCATCTAACAATGGTTGATTGTGCGAAGCTTTTACTTCTTCAACTGGAGCCTCTTTAACACCTTCTGTTTTACCTTTCGCTTTTGCGGCTGCCGCTGCTTTTGCCTTCGCAATTGCAAGTGCTTTCGCTTTTGCTTTTGCCGCTTCATCGTCAGAACCAGCAGTTGCAGTGTCTTCTCCACCCGCTGCTTTTTGTTTTGCCAATGCCGCTGCCTTTGCTTTTGCTGCTGCTACTGCTTTTGCCTTTGCTGCTGCAAGTGCTTTCGCTTTTTCATCGTCTTTACCTTCTGCGGGAGCCTCTCCTCCTGCTGCTTTTTGCTTCGCTAATGCTGCTGCCTTTGCTTTAGCTGCTGCTACTGCTTTTGCCTTCGCCGCTGCTAAAGCTTTTGCCTTATCATCTTCAGAAGTCACCTCTGGCTCTTCTGCTTTTGCCTGTTCGCCTGCTTCTGCAGCTTTTTGTTTGGCAATTGCTGCCGCCTTTGCTTTTGCTTCCGCTACTGCTTTTGCCTTCGCCGCTGCTAAAGCTTTTGCCTTATCGTCTTCAGAAATCACCTCTGGCTCTTCTGCTTTTGCCTGTTCGCCTGCTTCTGCAGCTTTTTGTTTGGCAATTGCTGCCGCCTTTGCTTTTGCTGCTGCTACTGCTTTTGCTTTCGCTAGTGCAAGTGCTTTCGCTTTTTCATCTTCTGAAGCTGTTTCTTCTTGTTTACCTTCATTTTCAACAATTGGTTCCTTCACTACAGGAGCTTCTTCTTTTTGAACTTCAATATTTTTTGCAGATTCCTTCTCTGCCTTCAATTGTTCCATCTTACGTCGAGCCGCTTCTTTAGCCCTCTCGGCTGCTTCTTTCTTTAACTGTTCTTTTGACTTATCTTCACTCATTTATTCGTCACCTGCTTTCCAGTTTTAGCTTCGTAACGAATCTTCTCTTTCAATTTATTAATACCATAAATTAATGCTGCTGGATTCGGAGGACACCCAGGGATATACACGTCTACAGGAACAATCTGGTCCACTCCTTTAACAACTGCATAAGAGTTAACATATGGTCCACCAGCAGTGGCACAAGAACCCATCGCAATTACCCATTTAGGTTCTGGCATTTGATCGTACAAACGTTTAACAATAGGCGCCATCTTTTTCGTAACAGTTCCAGAAACAATCATACAGTCAGATTGACGAGGAGAAGTACGGAAAAATGAGCCAAATCGGTCTAAGTCATAATGAGATGAACCTACACCCATCATTTCGATTGCACAACAAGCTAACCCGAATGTTAATGGCCATAACGAGTTACTTCTTGCCCATGCCTTCACTTCTTCCAACGTCGTGAAAAAAATATTCTTTTGGAGTTCTTCCATTTCAGCAACAGAAATTCCATCTAACTTCATAACCATTTCAACACCTTCTTCTTCCAAGCATAAATAAGTCCAAGTAGTAGCATTAAAATAAAAATAATCATCTCAACAAAAGCAAAAAGCCCTAATTGATCATATGCAACCGCCCACGGATATAAGAAAACAGTTTCAACATCGAAAATAACGAATAATAGTGCAAAAATGTAATACCCAGCATGGAAACGAACCTTTGCATCATGAAATGGTTCAATACCACTTTCATATGTCGTTGCTTTTGCTTCAGTTGGTACACTCGGTCTTAAGAATTTACCTATTACCGAGAGTGCGACAACCGGAAGTGCAATTCCTATAACTAGAAACACAACTACAATCACATAATTATTTAAATAGGCATTCACGAAACTTGTCCCTCCTCTAACTACAGAGCTCTACATTATATACTTATTATAAATATAATGTATTTTTCATTTAATTTTTACTATTCAGTTTTGTAATCGTATCCATTATAACAAATGTGACAAAAACGTGTCGATATTTATTGCCATTAATCATAAAATTGAATAATATAGCTGGAAAATAAATTCCATTATTTATAATTTATCTTATATGTATGTCGACTTATCAGTTTCTAATACTTTAATCGTTGTTACCAGTAACTAAAATTATATATCAGTATAAGAGTTATCCACAAATCCACAGAAAGTTATTCACAATTCCCACAAATTAAAAAATAGTGATAATTGTCGAAAAAAAATACCAGTTCAAAACATGAACTGGCCATTTTTTATGATGCAATCGTTTCTGAAGACTGCTTATTTTTAGTTTTAGGTTGCGCAAGCTTTCTACTTTTTGTACTCCCCATAAAAAATGAAAGTATTAATGCAATTCCAGATAATGCTGTTGCGAAAATAAATGCATCATTGATTCCATTAATTGAAGCTAATTTAGATGCCTGGCTATAAAGTGATGTTACCGCTAAAGATCCACCTTGTGTTGGCGTTAATCCAGCTACTGCAGCTAACTGTGAGCCAGTTTGATGAATCCAATCCATGATGAAAGGATTCGTTGACGTTACTTCATTTGAAAAGTTTGCCATGTGATTTGTCGTCTGCGTCGTCATGATTGTAACAAGAATTGCTGTACCAACTGAACCAGCAACTTGTCTCAAAGTATTTTGAGTTGCAGTACCATGCGAGATCATCTTAAGAGGCAACTTATTTAGACCAGCTGTCATAATTGGCATCATAATAAATGACATGCCGAATGAACGTAAAGTATAGAAAAACATAATTTTTAAGTACGGAGTATCAATCGATAATTTAGTAAACTCATAGGTTGTATATGTCATGATGAGTAAACCAAAAATAGCTAAAGGACGAATCCCATATTTATCGAATAATTTTCCCGTAAGTGGACCAAGAGCACCCATGATCAATGAACCAGGAAGTAATAATAATCCCGCTTTTATCGGTGTAAACCCACGGATGTTTTGTAAATATAGAGGTAGTAAAATCATCCCTCCATATAATGCTGTTGTAACGATTAAGTTAATTAATAATGTGTAAGAAAACGAAAATGATTTAAATACTTTTAAATTGATTAAAGGTTGTTTTGCAGTTAATTCTCTCCATACAAATAAACTCAAGCTTATAAAAGCTATTAATAAAGAAAGAACGACTTCAGTACTATCCCAGCCTTTATTACCTGCTTCACTAAATCCATATAGTAAACTACCAAATCCAATTGACGAACTTAGTACTCCCCATATATCTAAAGTTGGGAATGAACGTTTTCGCGAAATATGAAACCAAGCGTTAGACAAAACGATTGAAATGACACCTAACACAGCCATTCCATAAAATAAGAAATGCCATGAATAATCTTCTACTACATACCCAGTTATTGTTGGCCCAATAGCTGGTGCGAGAATCATAGCAATCCCCATCAATCCCATTGCTGCCCCACGTTTTTCAGGGGGGAAGATCGTCATGAAGATATTCATACCAAGTGGCATTAAAATTCCTGCCCCGACTGCTTGAACTACACGACCTGCCATCATAGCTGGGAAATTTCCTGATAAAGCACAAATAATCGAGCCAATTGTAAAGGCAAACATCGAAAAGATAAATAATTTTCGATAAGTAAATGTATCAACTAAGTAAGCGCTAACTGGAATTAAAATACCATTTACTAACATAAAACCGGTAGACAACCATTGTGCAGTCGAAGTAGTTACATTAAAATCAGCCATTAACTTCGGTAAAGCAACGTTGATTAAGGTCTGATTTAAAATAGACACAAACATACCTAATAATAGTACTGTTAAAACTTTTCCCATGCTAAAGCTTTGTTTTTCACTTGATTTTGCTGGAACTGATTTCTTTTGAATTTCTTCAGTTTTTTCTATTTTATTTGGTTCTTCCGAATGGACCATTTCTACTCTTTTATCTATTTTTAAGTCATCTTCTTTATTTCTTAATACAATTCGATTAATAACAAAGAAAACAATTAAGCAAAACCCTCCATATGCTATGATCATTCCTGTAGACATCGAAATTCCTCCTTACTTGTGGATACGAACAGAAGCATTCATTCCTGGAACAATTTCAAATGACTTGTTATGATCTAAAGCAATTCTTACAGGTACAACCTGCTCAACTTTCGTATAGTTTGCATTAGCGTTTCCAGAAGGTAATAAACTAAATGTATTCGCAGTTGTTAATCCAACGAATTCCACAGTACCTGTTAAAGTAGTATCTGGATATGCGTCCACATACACATCAACCTCTTGACCTTTTTTCACATCTTCTACTTCAGTTTCCTTAATATTTGCAGTAACCCAAAGATTATCTAAGTTATATGCATAACCAAGAGTTGAACCTGTTCCAACTAATTGATCTTTAATTGCATTTGTTTGAACAATTGTTGCATTTGTTGGCACTGAAACTGATACTTCATGAGCAGTATCACCAGCAGTTTGAGGCGTAGTTAAAATTTTCCCAATTGATTCATTTGGTGAAAATGTTCTCCCGAATGTACCCGACCATGACTCAAGCTTACCAGCAGCAGGAGATGAAATGACAATTTGTTGCCCATCTATTTTTGCATTATCAGTTTTTATATAATTTGTAGATTGATCATAGTAGTAATAACCGGCAAATCCACCAGCAACTAGTATGATTAAAGTAATTATGTTAACAAGTACCATTTTCTTCATGTTCCCCATAAATAAATTCCTCCTAAATTTTTAATCGTCTCTCTATATAGGCAAAAAAAATAAAACAACACAATGTCGTTTTACTTCTCATAGTTTTTAATTATAATTGATTTATAAACGTACTCAACCGTTAAAAATTAAAAATTTGTTGCTTAAGCAACACTACCATTATTAACTGTTTAATTTCTTAACGTTATTTAATAAAGGAGTTTTTAAATGAGCATAAAAAATAATCTTGACCCCCGTGTCATTCGAACTAGACAACTTTTACAAGATGCATTAATTACATTATTATCGGATAAAGAATTCGAAGCGATCAGTGTACAAGATATTACAAAAAAAGCAAATGTCAACAGAGCAACCTTCTATAGCCACTACGAAGACAAGTATCAAATGGTCCGTCAAATCGTTAGAGAAAAACTAGTTGATTTGGACAAAGCTATGAAGAATGTAGATTTTAGTATGTATGACCAAAATCCACACTCACTCGATGAAATGACTTTACAATCCTACTTCCATCTATTCGATCATATCGAAAAAAACAGTTACTTTTACAAAGTCCTACTAAAACGACAAGGACCAAATATTTTTAGAAGAAAACTTTACGAAGTATTATCAACAACGTTCGAAACAGGCTTTGCATTTATACAACCAAAAAAGAATAAATACCTTGTCCCAGAAGACCTACTAGTAAGTTATGTTTCAGGAGCAACACTCAGCGTAATTTCATTTTGGGTTGAAAATGACATGCCATACACAAAAAAACATATGGCAGAATATCTTTTAAAAATCTCAAGAAATGGAATATTAGGAACAGCGGGATTGGAATTAAACTAAAAAGTGGATTGCTATGACACCTGATTAGATAGAGGAAGTATTAAAAGAGTTTTAGTGGGCACATAGAGTAAGTCTCTAACTTGTTTATTATTTACCGTGATTTCATAAAAAAGAACTAACTAAAGCACTCTCACCCCAAAAACGTCCCACTTAATCCAACAAAAAAAAGAGCCACGAGGGCTCTTTTTTTAATTACTTATATTGTGCTACGTTTAAACGGTTCATTGCTTTGTGTAAAGCAAGTTCTGCACGTTTGATATCTGTGTCAGGGCGTCTATCTTGCAGACGTTTTTCTGCACGTTTTCTTGCTTCTACTGCACGCTCAACGTCAATTTCAGTTGATACTTCAGCAGATTGAGCCAATATTGTAACGGCTTCAGGTCGAATTTCAATGAATCCGCCACTAACTGCAACGTAATCTGTTCCAGCTGGTGTTTTAATTTTAACAGGTGCTGTTGCTAACGGTGCCACAGTTGAAATGTGTCCTGGTAAAATACCTAGCTCACCGCTAGTTGCTTTCGTGCTAACGAATTCTGTTTCGCCTTCATAAGCCGGTCCATTAGGAGTGACGATACTGACTTTCATTGTCTTCATAGTGAACTCCTCCTGTCTAGCTTCGTGAGCTAATCAAACAATTATTATACTAATGTTTTTGCTTTTTCTACTACTTCTTCGATGCGTCCAACTAAACGGAATGCATCTTCTGGAAGAGTATCATATTTACCTTCTAAGATCTCTTTGAATCCACGAACAGTTTCTTTAACTGGTACGTAAGAACCTTTTTGTCCTGTGAATTGCTCCGCAACGTGGAAGTTTTGAGATAAGAAGAATTGAATACGACGAGCACGAGCTACGACTAATTTATCTTCTTCTGATAACTCATCCATACCTAAGATTGCGATGATATCTTGAAGTTCTCTATAACGTTGTAAAGTTGATTGAACTTGACGAGCTACTTCATAGTGCTCTGCTCCAACAACCTCAGGGTTAAGTGCACGAGATGTAGATGCTAATGGATCTACCGCAGGGTAAATACCCATCTCAGATAAACGACGCTCTAAGTTTGTTGTTGCATCTAAGTGAGCGAACGCTGTAGCTGGTGCTGGATCCGTATAGTCATCGGCAGGTACGTAAATCGCTTGAATCGAAGTTACAGAACCTTTGTTTGTTGAAGTGATACGCTCTTGTAATTGACCCATTTCAGTAGCAAGAGTTGGTTGGTAACCTACCGCTGAAGGCATACGACCTAATAGGGCAGAAACCTCAGAACCTGCTTGAGTGAAACGGAAAATGTTATCGATGAAGAATAACACGTCTTGTCCTTGCTCATCACGGAAATATTCAGCCATTGTTAAACCAGTTAGAGCAACACGTTGACGTGCTCCAGGTGGTTCATTCATTTGTCCAAATACCATCGCTGTTTTGTTGATTACGCCAGAATCTTTCATTTCGTGGTATAAGTCGTTACCTTCACGAGTACGCTCACCTACACCAGCGAATACTGAGATACCGCCGTGCTCTTGTGCGATGTTGTTGATTAATTCTTGAATTAATACAGTTTTACCTACACCCGCACCACCGAATAGACCGATTTTACCACCTTTAATGTAAGGAGCTAATAAGTCTACTACTTTGATACCAGTTTCAAGGATTTCTACTTTTGTAGTTAATTCTTCAAATTTAGGTGCTTGACGGTGAATTGGGTCACGACGTACGTCTTCTCCAACTTCCTCATCTAAGTCAATGTTGTCACCTAATACATTGAATACGCGTCCTAATGTAGCGTCACCAACTGGAACCGAAATAGGTTTTCCTGTGTCAACTGCTTCCATACCACGTACTAATCCATCAGTTGAAGCCATTGCAACTGTACGAACAGTATCGTCACCTAAGTGAAGAGCAACTTCTAATGTTAAATCAATGTTTACTTCATTAGCGCTTCCTGCTTCTTTACGAACACGTAACGCATTATATATTTGTGGTAATTGGCCGTTTTCGAACTTTACGTCTACTACTGGACCTAATACCTGAGTAATAATACCATTGCTCATCGCTTTTCCTCCTAGCATTGTTTCCTTTAAAGCCGATCAATTTATATTACTGTTTGAAGACAGATTAACCTAATGCAGCTGCACCGCCGACAATCTCAGTAATTTCTTGTGTAATAGCTGCTTGACGCGCACGGTTATAGTGAAGAGTAAGCTTGCTGATAACTTCTTTCGCATTATCAGTTGCATTTTTCATCGCTGTCATACGTGAAGCGTGTTCACTAGCTTTAGAATCTAATAATGCACCATAGATTAAGCTTTCTGCATATTGAGGCAGTAATACTTCTAGGATTTCATCATCAGATGGTTCAAATTCGTAGTTAGTTGTTGCTTTACCTGTGTCAATATCTGTTAAAGGTAGAAGCTTTTTCTCAGTAACTTCTTGAGAAATCTTACTTACGAAATGGTTATAAGATAAGTAAAGCTCATCAAAAATGCCATCTGTGTACATTTGAACTGTACGATTAGCAAATTTTTGAATATCATCAAATGAAGGTTGATCTGGAATTCCAAGAACCTCTTCAACGATTGGATAACCTAAACGCTTAAAGTGGTCACGTCCAACTCGACCTAGTACAATAATTGCAAATTCATCATTTGATTTATGACGTTCTTTAATTGTATTTGTTACCGTACGTAATACGTTACTGTTAAATGCACCAGCTAAACCACGATCTGAAGTGATGACAATGTAACCAGTCTTTTTAACTGGACGTGTTACTAGCATCGGATGACTACTGTTTACACCTTTTGCCACGCTACCAACTACCTCTTGCATTTTTTCCATATAAGGAACGAATTGCTTAGAGTTTTGCTCAGCACGGTTTAATTTAGCAGCAGATACCATCTCCATCGCTTTTGTGATTTGGCTTGTCTTTTTTGTTGAATTAATCTTTGTTTTTATATCGCGTAATGATGCCACAGGTTTTCACCACCTTTTGGTAAACAGTTAAATGAAGGACGAGCTAAGCGCCCGTTCCTTCAAATCCAGATATTTAAATTGCCTTATTATTTAGAAGCAATAAAGTTCTTTTTAAAGCTTGTGATTGCAGCGTCAAGGTCAGCTTCGTTTGGTAATTTTCCAGTATCACGAATAGCATCTAAAAGACCTCTTGCGTTTACATCCATCCAAGCTAACATTTCTTCTTCAAAACGTGTAATGTCTTCAACCGGTACGCTGTCTAAGTGACCACGTGTTAAGGCATATAAAGATGTTACTTGTTTTTCTACTTTTAATGGTTTGTGTAAACCTTGTTTAAGGATTTCAACTGTACGAGCACCACGGTTAAGTTTCGCTTGAGTTGCTTTATCTAAGTCTGAACCGAACGCAGCAAACGCTTCTAACTCACGGTATGACGCTAAGTCAAGACGTAAAGTACCTGCTACTGATTTCATCGCTTTAATTTGCGCTGAACCACCAACACGTGATACAGAAAGACCTGCATTGATCGCTGGACGAACACCAGAGAAGAATAAGTCAGACTGTAAGAAGATTTGTCCGTCAGTAATTGAAATTACGTTTGTTGGAATATAAGCTGAGATATCACCAGCTTGTGTTTCGATGAATGGTAATGCAGTTAATGAACCGCCACCTAACTCATCATTTAACTTAGCTGCACGCTCTAATAAGCGAGAGTGTAAGTAGAATACATCCCCTGGATATGCTTCACGACCTGGAGGACGTTTTAATAGTAATGAAAGCTCACGGTAAGCTACCGCTTGTTTTGATAAATCATCGTATACTACTAATACGTGTTTACCATTGTACATAAACTCTTCACCCATCGTTACACCAGCGAAAGGAGCTAAGTATAACATTGGAGCTGGAGATGAAGCAGGAGCTGTTACAACGATTGTGTAATCTAAAGCACCGTGCTTACGTAATGTTTCAACAAGTCCACGAACTGTTGATTCTTTTTGACCGATTGCAACATAGATACAGATCATGTTTTGGTCAGCTTGGTTAAGGATTGTATCGATTGCTACAGCTGTTTTACCAGTTTGACGGTCACCGATGATTAACTCACGTTGACCACGTCCGATTGGTACAAGAGCGTCAATCGCTTTGATACCAGTTTGTAATGGCTCATGTACTGATTTACGTGCCATAACGCCTGGTGCTGGATTTTCGATTGGACGAGTTTTTGAAGTCGCGATTGGACCTAAACCATCAACTGGTTGACCTAATGGATTTACTACACGACCGATTAATTCTTCACCAACTGGAACTTGCATGATGCGTCCAGTACGACGAACCTCGTCGCCTTCTTTAATGCCTGTGTAAGGACCTAAGATTACGATACCTACGTTGTTTTCTTCTAAGTTTTGTGCTAGTCCCATAACGCCGTTAGAGAACTCAACTAGCTCCCCTGACATACATTGGTCAAGACCATGAGCACGAGCGATACCGTCACCAACTTGGATAACTGTACCAACATCACTAACTTCTATTTCAGTTTGGTAATTTTCGATTTGCTTTTTAATCAGCGCACTGATTTCTTCAGCTTTGATGCTCATGCATTTCACCCCTCTACAAACTATTTTGCGATTAATTCACGTTCAATTCGAACAAGTTTATTTTTTAAAGTTCCGTCATAAATACGATTTCCAATACGTACTTTATAACCACCGATTAAAGTAGAATCTATTTCGTTCGTAATTCTTAAAGAATTTTTACCTAATTTTGAAGCAAATAATGCTCCAATCTTATCTAGTTCTTCAGAAGACATTTTCTCTACAGAGTAAACTGTTGCATCTGCAATATTGCGAGATTCATTCGCAATTTGAATGTATTCAGTTACTAAGCTAGGAATGATGTTTACTCGGCCACGATCAACTAATAAACAAACTAGATTTAATACCGTTTGAGAAATTGAAGCAAATGTGTCATTTAATACAGACTTTTTGCTTTCTTTTGTGATTCCAGGATGTTTTAAAAACTTATTTAATTCTAAGTTTCCAACATACTCCTTTTTCACTACTTGTAAGTCATGTTCAACAGTTCCAACTAAGTTTTGTTCAGTTGCTAATTCAAAAAGAGCGTTTGCGTAGCGTTTTGCAACTAATTCGTTACTCATTTAGCTTCGCCTACTTCTTTAAGATATTGATCAAAAATAGCAGATTGGTCTTCAGTTTTCACTTCTTTTTCAAGAACTTTAGAAGCAATTAATACAGATAATGAAGCCACTTGTTGTTGAACTGATTGTACTGCAAGCTCTTTTTCACGAGTAATTTCACGCATAGCGCTTTCTTTCAAGTTTTCAGCTTCTGCTTTAGCAGCTGCAACGATTTCTTCACGTTGTACGTCAGCTTGCTTTCTAGCTTTCTCAAGAAGTTCTTGAGCTTCTTTACGAGCTGCAACTAACTCTTGTTTTTGCTCTTCAACTAGTTTCATTGCATCAGCATTGTTTTTCTCAGCTGAATCTAATTGATTTGCGATGTGATCTTCACGTTGTTTCATAATTCCCATTACAGGTCCTAATGCATACTTACGTAATAAAGCAAGTAGGATTAAGAAAATTACTAATTGAAACACTACATCGCCCCAAGGTATACCATTTCCGTGTGCTTCACCTATTACGAATAATGATCCGTTTAACACAAGCCTTCACTCCCTTCGAGGGTATCATTTAATAATTTTTCTTTTATAACATAGCCTAGGACTCTTACCGACCTATGCTTTATTTTCAAAATGAAATCTTTACAACAAAACTGTTATAAAGGAATGGCGAAGTAAATGTGAACACAAACTTCGCCATTTTTAAACTGCTTGTATAAATCTTAAGCTTTACCAAATGCCATGAATGCGATAACTACCGCGATGATTGGAAGTGCCTCAACTAATGCAACCCCGATGAACATTAAAGTTTGAAGAGTTGAACGTAATTCTGGTTGACGAGCAACACCTTCTACTGTACGTGATACAATTAAACCGTTACCAATACCTGCACCTAGTGCACCTAAACCTATTGCGATTGCCGCTGCGATTAAAGCCATTTTAAATTTCCTCCTTCTTAATCATAAGAAATATATTTTTTATTATAATTTTTATCTAACTACCAATTTTAATGAGCAGATTAATGCTCGTCCGCCACTTTATGTGACAAGTAAACCATTGTTAACATTACGAAGATAAACGCTTGGATTGAACCAACGAATACAGAGAATCCCTGCCATACGATCATTGGTAATGATGCTGCAATTGTCCAAAGAACGCCTTCTCCTGAACTTGTTGCATAAGCATGTGTACCCATTGTTGCAAGTAAACCTAGTAAGATTTCCCCCGCGTAAATGTTACCGTAAAGTCGAAGACCTAGCGTTAATGTGTTTGCTAATTCTTCAATAATTTTTAATGGGAATAAGAATGGCATTGGTTGGAAGAATGTTTTACCATACGCTCCAAAACCTCGCATCTTAATACCATAATAATGTGATAAACCAACAATAAAGATTGCTAATGATAAAGTAATGACTGGGTCTGATGTAGGTGATTTCCAAACTGATTTTCCATCGACTGAGATATCGAATGGTAGACCTAACATATTTGAAACAAATATGTACATAAGTAATGTCACACCTAATGTAAGGAAGCGACCACCAGTTTCCCAATCCATTGTACTGTTGATAATGCCTTTAACGAAGTCTATAACCCACTCCAAAAAGTTTTGTTTTCCTGTTGGGCGTATTTGTAGGCTTCTTGCGCATGTAACTGCGATGATAAAGACGATTACTGCAGCAATGGTAGTCATTAGAACATTTGTTAACGTAAAATCTAAACCAATAAATTTAAAACCATAAGTGCCGTGTTCCAATTTATTCACCTCTCTTCCTTGCAAAAGACGTTTGTTGTAATGCAAAATGTATCATAATGACAAGATGTCCTGTCATTAGTCCCGCAGTTAGTGCCGGTATGCTCACAAAATTTTCATACCGAAGCGCGATGACCATAGCTAGAGCCACCGCTGAAAGACAAATTACAGTACCTAAAGATCGAACTTTTTGTTGCTTTAAAACTCGGTCAAAGAAGGTATTTATCTTTCTGTGAAGAATCCATATACAATAAAAGCTAGTTACAGTTCCGAGAATATAGCCTGTGAATATTGTTTTATAGTCGGTAAATGCCCAACCCAAAACTGCTAAAGCAATTATATACAACATATCTCGTGTGAATCGTCTAAAATTATCTTTTTGCATGTAACTAGTCCCCTGGTGTGAATTGCTTAACTAATTTAAGCGTGCCATAAATCCCAGTAAATAATCCTAACAGTAAAAAGATGATCATAAATACCGGTACTGGCCAATTAAAAAATGAATCAATCCATCTTCCTAAAAAGATGCCTATGAGAATCGAACCGACAAGCTGAGCTAGAATGGAAGACATGAGTGCCATTGCTTTAAGAGGATGTTGATTGTTGTTTTTCATACAAAAATCCCTCCATGTCAATTTTCATTCTCAAAAAATTGCCAAAAATCTTATCTTGGTTAATTCTACAACAAATACGTGCTAAAATCTCTAAACATTGAAAACGTTCACAAATTGTTCACAAAACGTTCAAAAAATTTTAATAACATAGTATTTACATACATTGAAAACCCTTTTAAACATTCATGTTAAGCATACAATATGTTACAAAAATGTGTCAATTACCTAAATTAAAAAACTATTAAAATTCACTTACCAATTTTTAGTCTTCTACATAAATTTTTGCGACATTGACGTAAGATTCCGTTGCACTTTCATATTGTTTACGTTTATAAAAAATCACAAACTTATAAATACCACTCTTAGGAAAGTCTTTTAAAACTAATTCCTTCTTGATAATTCCCCTCTTACTATTTTCCTGTTCATCAATTACACCTAATAAGCGGAATGTTTCTGATTCAAAAACAGCAATTTTGTATTCCTCAACCTTACTTGGTAAATAAAGTTCATATTTATAGCGATTCTTACCTTTTACTCTCCCAAAGTGAAATCCCATTACTGATGGAAAGTTCGGTTCACCTTGCAATAATAAAAATGGCATTCTTAGACTTTCATCATCATTTGTACTGAATGTAATTGCCCCATCATAAAATCCATCCTTTAATACTTTCGTATCAACAGTTGCGCTAAGACTAATCTTTTTACTACTGTTCGCTGGAATTGTAAAAGGCTTAGGTAATACCCATTGTATTCCATTGGCTGGCTGATTATTTATAGCTGTAACTTGTTTTGGTATTTTTGATTTATTTGATATTCTTACGACAAAATCTTTCTTTACTTGTAAATCTGTTTTTCTAGTTACTCCTAAAGCTAAAGACGTCGGAAACAATGTTGTCTCAGTCTCTAATGCTTTTTCAATATCTAATCTTCCAGCCCCTTGTTCGTACGCATGATACATCTTTTTATTATTCTTATATAATGGTGTTGCTGTATTGACTAAAACACTTTTTAAATCATCAATACTCCAATCTGGGTGCAATTGTTTTAATAAGGCAGCCGCCCCAGCGACGTGTGGACTCGCCATACTTGTTCCTTGAAGTGCTAAATACCCACCTGGAATTGTACTTTTTATTTGTACACCTGGAGCTAATAGGTCTGGCTTCATTTGCCAAGTACCTGTTACTGGTCCTCTAGAGCTGAAATCTGCAAGAATGTCCACCTTCTTTTCATGTCCAATTTTAGCGTCCACTTTACTTTTTTCAATGATTTTCTTAATCATTAATCCTTCTTTTCTTGAAATAGTCGCAGCTGGAACAGTAAATTTCCCTTTAATTTGTCCGATGAAATTTCCATCAATATTATTAAAGACAATAACAGCCTTAGCGCCAGCCTCCTGTGCATTTTTAACTTTATCAGTGAATGTGATTTTTCCTCTTTCAAGCAAGACAATCTTGTCTTTTACTCTCCTTAAATCACGCTTTTCTCCATATTTCTTAAATACAAATCTCCCATTTAAACCTTTACTCCATTTAGCAGATCCGATCATAGGGCTAATAATTGTCTCTTTATTTTTGACGTGTATAGATGTGAAAAGTACAGGTGGATAGCTTGCACCAACTGTTAAAGCTTTTGTTGCAGTTGCAGGAGAACCAACAGTCCATAGTCCAGGTCCAGAGTTTCCTGCTGCCGTAATTGCAAGAACACCTTTTTCTACTGCCTTATCTAATGCAATACTCGTCGGCCAGTCAGGTCCGTTCACATCATTACCTAGTGATAAGTTTATTATATCTACTTTATCCTTCACTGCCCGCTCAATTGCAGCCATAACAGTTTCAGATGTACCCACACCACCAGGACCTAGAGCCCGGTATGCGTAGATTTTCGCCTTAGGGGCAACGCCTTTTCTTTTTCCATTAGCCGCTATTACACCAGCTACATGGGTACCATGAAATGTACTTTTTTCTTCAAGCTTAGTTTCCATTGGGTCTTTATCTAAATCGATCGTATCGTAACCGCCACCATAATTCGATTTCAAATCAGGATGTCTGTAATCTACACCAGTATCAATTACACCTACCTTAACACCTTCCCCAGTAATCTTTCTTCCCCTTTGGTCCTTATATAATTGAGCTTCGTCTGCTCCAATAAAAGGGATACTATCTTCTAAATGCGCTCTATATGTTGTAACAAAATGCATATCCTTTACTAAAGGCATTTTAGCTAACTGTGATAACTCTTCAAGAGAACCCGATACTGAAAAACCATAGTACGTCTCTGTGTATTGTTGCCTTACGGTTACATTCGGGAAACGTTCACCTATATATTTTATGGCCTGTGTAATCATTCCATCTTTAATCGAAATTAAAGCTACTTGTTTTTGTTGTTCATGTGCATTTACATAAACATTTTTAAATGGAAATAGTAAAAAAACTAAACAAATAATTATTTTAAGATAGTATTTTTTCATTCAATGTAGGTTCTCCTTTATATATAATATTTTCTTTTTAGCTTTCTCACTAATCGTTCATTCATGTATAAAAAGGTAATTTTCTCTAGAACCGACAAATTTTTTTAAATAAAAAAAAGACTAACTTTAGATTTTGCATTAAGCTTACCTAAAAAGTTAGTCTTTTTATGATGATTAATTTTTTAATTCAGGTTGGTTAAACAACTGAAATTTTTTATTAGTAAAATACGCTTTAACTTCGTGTATGACAAAATACAATATTGATGCTCCTAAAACTACAATCCATGCATTTGAAATGACTCTCTCCTGCCAAATCCCTAAAAGCATAAAAAATGCAGGAAGAGTAATTGTAGTCCAAGATTGTATCATTGCAACGATTCCTGTGTATCGTTCTATTTTTTTACCTAATACAAGACCGGCAAAGAATAAATACCATAAATATGCCCACATAACCCATAATAGTCCGTTTACAACATCATGAATAATAGCAAAGTTCACAAAAGCCCAAAGTACAGACATGATGGATACCCAAAGTGAGAACCAACCTAAGCCAGTTCCATTAAAGCCTTTCAGGTTTGTAAATCCATTATATAAATAAGTAATGCCGAAAAAGAAAATGCTTGCTGTATTAAATAATTCCCACTTTCCAGCTCCTAAATGCATTAATAAATAGATAGGAAAAATGATTTGTAATGTACCCACAAATAAGTTTAATAAAGCTGCACTTTTAGCATTCGCTTTATTTAATAAAACAAGACTATTTAAAAACAGAGTTGCACCAGATAAAAGTAAACCTACAGATCCCATAGTGATTCGTTAAAAAGAAAATTGTTAAAAATTCACTTTTTAACTCAACCCTCCTACTTTAAGATTTAGAAAAAAAAAATACAAGCGCCTGATCTAAGTCAAACGCTTGGATTAAACTATTTTAAAACAATCCCTACAATAATTGCCGTTAAAACACTTACTAATGTTGCGCCAAATAATAATTTTAATCCGAAACGAGCGACAACATTACCTTGCTTCTCATGTAAACCTTTAACTGCACCTGCAATAATACCAATTGATGAGAAGTTAGCAAATGACACAAGGAACACAGATACAATTCCTAATGTACGATCTGAGAATTCTTTACCTTGTTTTGCTAAATCCATCATTGCAACGAACTCATTTGAAACAAGTTTTGTTGCCATAATACTACCTGCATCAACCGCTTCTTTAAATGGTACACCCATAATGAAAGCGAATGGAGCAAATACATAACCTAAAATCCCTTGGAATGAGATTCCAAAAATCATATCAAAAACATTATTGATTCCACCAATTAATGCAACAAATCCGATTAACATTGCTGCAACGATGATTGCTACTTTGAAACCATCTAAAATATACTCACCAAGCATCTCGAAGAATGTTTGTTTTTCTTCTTCTTGTACTGTTAAGATATCCTCTTCTGCTGAAACAGTGTATGGATTGATAATTGATGAAATAATAAATCCGCCAAATAAGTTTAAGACGATTGCTGTTACGACATATTTTGGTTCAACCATTGTCATATATGCACCTACGATTGACATAGATACTGTTGACATTGCTGATGCACAAAGAGTATATAAACGATTTTTTGGTAAATGTCCTAATTGTTTTTTTACTGAAATAAATACTTCAGATTGTCCTAAAATTGCGGATGCCACTGCATTATAAGACTCTAATTTACCCATACCATTGATTTTACTTAAGATTAAGCCAATATATTTAATTACAAACGGTAAAATCTTTGTATATTGTAAAATACCAATTAAAGCAGAAATGAATACGATTGGTAATAACACACCTGTAAAGAATGGAAATGCACCTTCATTTGCCATTCCGCCAAATACGAAATTAACACCTTCAGCAGCGTATTCTAATAACTTTCCAAATCCATTTGAAATTCCTTTAATTAATACTAAACCAACTTCTGTATTTAATAATAAGAATGCTAATATGATTTGGATAACAACCATAATGAATACTGGACGATATTTAATATTTTTACGATCACTACTAGCGATGAAAGCAAGACCGAAAACAACTAAAAGTCCAATAAGAGCAATAATATATTTCATGTTTCTCCCCCGAAAATCCAATAAATTTTTTATTTAATATAAGCGCTTTCAAAACGAACACAACTTTTATTTGTTGGATGTCCGACATCATATAGAAGTTAGATGTCAGACAAGGATTAACCTTGTAAATCTTTTGAACTAAATGATCCAGGAAGTAATTCTTTAACAGTTGTTTCAGCGATGTCACCTTTTAAGTTAGTTAAATAGACTTTTGTATTTTCATCACTAAATTCTGCAATTACTTGTCTACATGCACCACAAGGTGAAATTGGACCTTCAGTATCCCCTACTATTGCGATTGATTCGATCTTTGCTGAACCGTTTCCCGCAGCGACTGCACTAAATATAGCTGTTCTTTCTGCACAATTTGTTAGTCCATAAGAAGCATTTTCTACGTTACAACCTGTGTAGACTGTTTGGTTATTCAATAATATTGCTGCACCTACTTTAAATTTTGAGTAAGGAGCGTATGCGTTTTCACGGGCCTTTAAAGCTTCATTGATTAATGATTGTGTATTCATATTTATCACCCTTTAACGAATTGTTAGGTAATTCTTTATTAAAGTGTGTGAGTTTTGTCTTCGCTTTACCATATTACCAACGTAAGAGCTAAAGAGCAATAACTCACTCACTTTTTTTTATTTTAAAATAATTTCGACATTAGTAAGCTGTGTTTGCTTCTTCACCTTGAACGATTTTAACACCTGAACTTGTTCCAATACGGTTTGCTCCAGCAGCTACTACATTTTCAACGTCTTTTAAGTTACGAACTCCACCTGAAGCTTTAACACCTACGTTTTCTCCAACAGTTTTACGCATTAATGTAACGTCTTCTACAGTTGCTCCACCAGTTGAAAATCCTGTTGATGTTTTAACAAAGTCTGCACCAGCTTTAACTGCTAATTCACATGCTCTAACTTTTTCTTCATCAGTTAAAAGACAAGTCTCAATAATTACTTTTACTAAAGCCTTACCTTTAGCAGCTTCAACAACTGCACGTATATCTCTTTCAACTAATTCATCATTTTTTTCTTTTAATGCAGAAATATTGATCACCATATCAACTTCTTCTGCACCATTTTCAATTGCGTTTGTAGTCTCAAATGCTTTTACTTCAGGAGTGTTAGCTCCTAGAGGAAAACCAATTACCGTACAAACTTTCACTGAAGAATCCTTTAATAATTCACTTGCAAATGAAACCCAAGTAGGATTGATGCAAACTGATGCAAAGCTAAATGCTTTAGCTTCTTCAGCTAATTTTGCAATTTCCTCTCTTTTTGCGTCAGCTCGTAATAATGTGTGATCTACTAAACTTGCGTAATTCATATATAATCGCTCCCTTAATGGTTTTGTTTTTTATTTAGAAAATCTATATTTACTATGTTAATTTGAATATGTTTTTACTATAACACCGACGTGAAATTTTGTAAAACATTAATTGAACTTATGTTCAAGGATAAATTTTCCTATAATAAAAAAGCTGTCTCCTAAGTCAGATTAACTTTACACAGAGGAAAGGGGCAAAGTCTTTGAAAACTTTACCCCTTTCTTATCATTGATCTAGCAATCTTTTTGCAGTAAATTGATCTGTTATTAATATGTTTGCATATTTACCCATTAAAGCACCGTGAATAGCATTAATTTTTCTTTCTCCACCTGCTACTAATATAGACTTTTCTTTACTTCTTAGTTCATCTAATTCAATTCCAATCGTTCGTCGATTAAGTATTTCAGAATAAATTTTTCCTTCTTTATCAAAAAATCGTGAGCAAATATCTCCTACAGCAAATGTTTGTAAATCCGCCTCTTCCTTCTCGTTTAAGTAGCCAACTTTAAATAACAGGGCATCTTTTTTAACAGTTCCTACAGTAAAAATTGCGACATTAGATTGTTTTCCCAAGTCAATTAATCGACGAATATGACGATCCTCCTCGACCATTTGTTTAACCTGTGGATTATCAAATATTACTGGTAATGGTAAATATCTTGGAACAGTGTTAAACGCTTCAGCAAACAAATTTACCGTTTCAGATGCATAAGTATTCGTTTTAGAGTAACTTACACCACCGTTTAGCTGAATTACTTCTACACCTTTTACTTGTTTATTACTTAACTTCGTTGCTATATGATACATCGTTGTTCCCCATGTTACTCCTACAACATCACCATCATGGACTAAGTCTACTAACACTTCCGCTGCTTTTTTCGTGATTGTTTGCAAAACTTCATTGTAGTCATCAATTGGTGAATAGCAAACCTCAACAGTTTGTAAATTATATTTCTTCTTTAACTCACGTGCTAAATCTTGATTACCTTCTAGGGGATCAATAATTTCAATGCGTACATATCCCAATTCCTTTGCTTGTTGGAGTAATCTTGATACAGTTGGACGAGAAATTCCTAATTGTGTCGCAATCTCTTGTTGACTAAAATCAGAATCATAATATAGTCTTGCAGCATCTATTATTAACCTATGTTTTTCAAGTGACATTCCCTAATCCCCTTTAACTTACCAATCCTTATTTCACGTACAAATTTTTAATTATTATACCCCTTTTAATGTAAGAAAACTACTGACGAACCTTTTAGGCAAAGGCGAGGAGTAGTTTCTCTTATCCTTAATTCCTAAAGATGCCAACTACATCAAAAAAACTCCCCGCTGCCAATTTATACTTTCTTAATGTAAAAAAGCTCTCCTATGGCTAGGAAAGCTTTTAAAATGTAATTATTTTGTACCGAATAAACGATCTCCAGCGTCGCCAAGACCAGGAACAATATAACCATGATCATTTAATTTTTCATCAAGGGCAGCTATGTAAATGTCCACATCTGGGTGTGCTTTTTGTAAAATTTCGACACCTTCTGGAGCAGCTATTAAGCACATAAACTTAATATTTTTAGCACCTCTTGTTTTTAAAGAGTTGATTGCTTCAACTGCTGATCCACCTGTCGCAAGCATTGGATCAATTACAATGAAGTCACGCTCTTCTACATCCGTAGGAAGTTTAACATAATATTCTACTGGTTTTAATGTCTCAGGATCACGGTATAATCCAACATGTCCAACTTTCGCTGCAGGAACTAATTGAAGGAAGCCATCAACCATCCCTAAGCCTGCACGTAAAATTGGTACAATACCTAATTTTTTACCAGCAATAACTTTTGCTTTTGCAGTTGCTACTGGTGTTTGGATTTCCACTTCTTGTAATGGTAGATCACGAGTGATTTCAAATGCCATTAAGCCGGCAACCTCATCAACTAGTGCTCGAAACTCTTTTGTTCCAGTGTCTTTTTTACGAATTAAAGAAACTTTATGTTGAATTAACGGATGATCAAAAACGTATACTTTACTCACTATTATCGCTCCTTGCAATTACTTAGTAATTTCTTATTCTTAAAAAGAATACCGAAAGCGGTTAAATAATTCAAGCTACATCATACAATCACTTTGAATTAATTATATATATAACTTCAATATTTCCTTTTTTTACTAATCTAGTTGTTATTTTGACCCATTTCGGGTAAAAAAACTCCTCTTCCCCCCTTATAATAAGTCAAAGAAGTTTTTAAAATAATGCGCAAAGAGAGAACCACTTGGTTCCCTCTTTGATGTGTAAGGTTAAGATACTTTCCCTAAATTATGATCATTTACTTTTGATTTGAAAAAAGCTTTTCTATTAATAAACTTGCTAATATAATGATCAATTCCGATACGTCCTGCATTTGATCCAGCTATTATAATAAAGATACCTAATAATACCATTTGTGGATTTGTGCTAGTTGTACCACTAAACATAAATGCAAAGTTCATCATTAAACCAAAGAACATTGAGGTTTTTGTAAAACATCCAAGAATTAGTCCAAGTCCGATTGCAAATTCTCCAACAGGTACTAAAAAGTTAAATAAACCAATGTTTGGTATTGCAAAGTTTGTAAGGAAGTCTGCCCACCATCCTTGAACTGCTGGATGATCACCAGTGGCACTTTTTACCGCAAATCCTAAATAACCTGAAGCATCGAATCCGCCAGCTGATAACTTACCCCACCCTGCATGGATCCACTCATACCCTAAATAAAGACGAATAATAGTTAAGAAACCAGATGCAATTTTATTAGTTCTTAAAAAATTAATAAACATAATTTTTGCCTCCGTTTGAATAATATTTTTAATTGCTGTTTACATAAGTTATTGTACTCCATTTCCAATTATTATTGTGAATCATTTCACATGTTTTAGTGAACTTTCTGTGAACCTCATCACAAACTCTCCAAAAAATAAAGCTATCTTTAGTATCACTGTATTTTCGATGTTGAAAACACAGTTCTAAAGATAGCTTACTTTATACTTTATTTATTAAAATGTAGGATATAATTCATATTTGCTTGATAAAGCATCTACTCGTTTACGAGATGCTTCCAGCACTTCTTGATTCTCGTGGTTTTTTAATGTCTCAGCAATGATTGATGCAATTTCATCCATATCTTCTAAAGTAAATCCTCTTGAAGTTACAGCAGCAGTACCGATACGGATACCACTTGTTACAAATGGGCTTGCTGGATCAAATGGAATTGTATTTTTGTTACATGTAATACCAACTTCATCTAATACATGCTCAGCAACTTTACCAGTTAATTCTAATGAACGAACATCAATTAAAATTAAGTGATTATCAGTTCCACCAGATACTAAGTTTAGTCCGTGAGATTTTAAGCTTTCTGCTAAACGAGCAGCGTTATCGATGATTGATTGTGCATACTTTTTAAAATCTTCTTGTAATGCTTCACCAAATGCTACAGCTTTAGCTGCAATTACGTGCATTAATGGTCCACCTTGAATTCCTGGGAAGATTGACTTATCAATCGCTTTTGCGAATTCTTCTTTACATAAAATCATACCACCACGTGGTCCACGTAATGTTTTATGAGTAGTTGTTGTAACAAAATCAGCATATGGAACTGGATTTTCATGAAGACCTGCTGCTACTAAACCAGCGATATGTGCCATATCAACCATTAAGTAAGCTCCAACTTCATCTGCAATTTCTCTGAATTTCTTAAAGTCAATCGCTCTTGGATAAGCACTTGCACCTGCTACAATTAATTTAGGCTTATGAGCTTTAGCTTTTTCTAATACATCTTCATAGTTGATTACTTGAGTTTCTGAATCTACTCCATATTCAACGAAGTTATATTGTACCCCACTGAAGTTTACTGGACTTCCGTGAGTTAAATGTCCACCATGTGATAAATTCATACCTAATACTGTATCACCATGTTTTAAAATAGTGAAATAAACTGCCATATTCGCTTGAGCACCTGAATGAGGTTGAACATTTACGTGTTCTGCTCCGAAAATTTCTTTTGCACGGTCTCTTGCAATGTTTTCTGTGATATCAACATATTCACAACCGCCGTAGTATCGTTTGCTTGGATATCCTTCAGCATATTTATTTGTTAATACTGAACCTTGGGCTTCCATTACTGCTTCGCTTACAAAGTTTTCAGAAGCAATTAACTCAATTTTAGAACGCTGTCTACCTAACTCTAACTGTATTGCCTCATACAATGATGGATCTTGCTTTTTTAAATTTTCCACAGTTATATCCCCCTTTTTATAAAACACGAACATTACTAGTATAAATTTACTATATTATTCGATAAAACGACCGAATTCATTTCTATTTTACCATGTTTTACTTTAAAAATGAAAGATATATCTTCAAATAACTAACATTAAATTTTTTAAGTACTTTATTTTACGTCTTCATCAATTGAGTAAACTGCACGTGCTCCACCGATCAGCTTTGGACGAGTTTTTGCAGCCGTAATATGAGCTTGTCCAACTTGTTTAATACTTGTTCTTAAAGGAACTGCCACATGCTTTAAATGCATACCAATTAAAGTATCACCAATATCAATGCCTGCATCCGCTTTAATGTTTTCAACGATTACAGCATTATCTAAATGTCTAAATGCGAAAGAAGCAAGTGCCCCTCCTGCAGTACGAACCGGTATCACGGTTACCTCATCTAAATGTAAACTTTTTGCCGTCTTTCTTTGTACAACTAAAGCTCTGTTCAAATGTTCACAACATTGAAATGCTAGTTGTACTCCTGTTTCATCTTGAAATGCCTTGATCTCATTAAATAAAACTTCCGCAACTTCTATTGTTCCTGAAGTTCCAATTCTCTGTCCACTAACCTCACTAGTACTACATCCAATGACTAAAACATGCTCACTTGTAAAATTCACATGATCATTTAGCTCATTTAATAATGATTTTACTTGACCGGCTACTAACCTTAATTCTTCATTCATTTATTTTTACTCCTTTCGTAGAAAAATTCTATTAATAGACTTACCCATTATTAAAAAAGCCGATAATCTTCACATTATGGTTTGGATTAGCGGCTTCTCGTTTAAGTTTTATAATTGATGATTTTTTTCGTAGTCTTTAATTTTGTTTACTCGGTTTTCATGTCGACCGCCTTCAAATTCAGTCGTTAACCAGATTTTAGCAATATCTCTAGCTAAACCAGGTCCGATTACTCGTTCTCCCATAGCTAAAATATTCGTATCATTATGTTCACGAGTTGCTTTTGCACTGAAAGTATCATGTACTAATGCACATCGAATTCCTTCAACTTTATTTGCGGCAATTGACATACCAATTCCAGTTCCACAAATTAATATTCCACGGTCTACTTCTCCACTTGCTACTTTTTGCGCTACTGGGAATGCATAATCTGGGTAGTCTACAGAAGTACCACACTCACAACCATAATCTTCGTATTCAATGCCCATTTCATCCATTAAATTCATGATTTCCTGACGAATATTTAATCCACCATGATCCGATGCTATTGCTACTTTCATTAGATAACCCCCGTATTGATATCTTTGATTTTTTCTTTTTATTGAATTAACTTCAATTTCTATCTTACACTATTATGTTCAGATTTAGGGTATCTAATTAACTGCCAATCACTAAATAAATTCATTATTCGTTAGGTTTTTGTACAATCTGTTTTACCAATTCTTCTAATTCACTCAACGTTTTTTCATAAGTTGTTAATGACCCGCCATAAGGGTCAGAAATATCCTGATCTTGGCCGTTTATATATTCATGAAATGTAAAGATTCTATCCTTATACTGAGGAAATTTAGAAACTAACATTTGTTTATGGCTCAATGTCATTGCTAAGACTTTCGAAGACCATTCCAAAAGTTCTTCATTTACTTGCTGGGAGGAATGATTTGTTTCTATCCCTTTATTTTTTAGTGCTAATATCGCATTTTGAGAAGCAGGGTCACCTGGCATAGCGAACACTCCAGCAGACTTGACTTGATAGAGTTCGTTTCCATGATGCCTTAATAGTGCTTCTGCCATTGGACTTCTACATGTATTTCCGGTACAAACAAATAATATATTTTCCATCTTATAACCTCACCCTCATTAATCTGAACGTTTTATTTAATCTATTTTACTAAAAAATAAAAGGATGGGGCAATCGTCTCCATCCTTTGTTCTTATTCACCATATGTATTAAGAAAAAAATAATAGTTTAATTCCAAAAATTAGTAAGAACGAACCACCCAATAGTTCTCCAAATATACCAAGTTCCTGTTCTACTCTTCTTCCTAGCAGTAATCCAGCCCAAGTTAAAATTGTACTGATCATACCAAATAATAAAATGGTTAGCCAGGTTTTAGCACCGAATGTTCCTAAGCTAATTCCAACCGAAAAACTGTCCACACTTACACTAAATGCAAATAAAAGTAAACCTACTCCTGTCGGTGAATATTTATTTTCTTCTTTTCCAAATAAAGTTGAATAGATCATGTGAAAACCTATTCCCATTAATAAGAATCCACCGAGTAATACAGCAAATCGTCCTAGATTCTCTGATAACTCATATCCAATGATCATTCCTATTAAAGGCATAATTACATGAAAGAGTCCGATTACAATCCCAATATTAATAATCTGTTTAAATTTAAGTTGTATAACTCCCATTCCTAATCCAACTGAAAATGCATCTAAACCTAGCGCAGATCCCATAATAGTTAATGTAATTAGTTCATTGATTAATGAGCTACTCATGCTTTCCCCCCTAGGACTTGCTATTAAAAGATATGCAAGTCCCACAAATCATATGAGGGAAATTAATAAGTTTTTTATACGACGTTGAAAATCTCCCATAGGAGCCTGGCAACCTTTCGTTCCAATCAAGTTCTTTATAAAAGAAATAGTCTTAAAAACTTAAAATGAAACTTTTGATGACGACATTCACAACTTTACAACTATTCATTGTCAAAAAGAAGATATTTTTAATTTTTGACAGTTAGTTATAACATTTATATTTCAACACGCTGTTTTTAAAGCTTTCTCTTACAGATAAGAAAGGCCCGAACCCTTTTCTTCTTTTATTTTTCCTGTATTACCGAATGTCCACAGGCTTTCCACAGACGATTCATTATGGCAATTCCAATGCCTTCATAAGGGAATGTTTCGCAATAGATGATATCAACATGTTCTTCATTAAATTTGCGAATACAATCATATAATGCTGCAGCTACTGTTGCTAATTCACTACGTTTTCCACATGTAAGAATTACATCTGCATCATATTGAGTTGCATTTTCTTCAGTTGTTAATATCCCTACTCTTTTTCCTTCTTTTTTGGAATTGTGTATAAGTTTGTGCATAAATTCAATACTTCCATTTACAAGGTGCATTTGAGCATCTGGTGCATAATGTTTATATTTCATTCCTGGTGATTTTGGTGCTTCATTTTCCTTCATTGTTGCTGGATCTACTTCAACAGTTGGAATTATTTTTTTTATCATTTCTGGCGTGATACTACCTGGCCTTAATATTGTAAAAATATCTTGTGAACAGTCAATAACTGTTGATTCAACTCCGACTCCTGTACTTCCACCATCAACTATTCCTACAATTCGTCCATTTAAATCTTCAAATACATGCTTAGCAGAAGTTGGACTAGGCTTGCCTGAAGTATTTGCACTAGGTGCTGCTATTGGCAAATTACATGCTTCAATCAACGCTAAAGCAACCGGGTGATCAGGCATTCTTATTCCAACAGTGGATAATCCTGCCGTTACATATTTTGATACATTTCTTTTACTTTTTAAAATTAACGTTAGTGGCCCTGGCCAAAAAGCATCCATTAGTTTTTTTGCATCTAATGGAATTTCTTCAACTAAATGACCTAACTGTTCTTTGTTAGCAATATGTACAATAAGAGGATTATCACTTGGTCTACCTTTTGCTTGGAAAATTCGTTGAACTGCTTCGTCTGAAAGAGCATTTGCCCCTAATCCATAAACGGTTTCTGTAGGAAAAGCGACGACTTGTCCTAACTGTAATTTTTTTGCTGCATCCACAATCTGTGGATAAATTTCATCTTTATTCACAGGATTATCCACATACCATATTTTTGTTTCCATACATTGCACCTCTCTTTAGAGTGAATAATAGTATATATTTTACAAATTTAGACATTATCTATAGAATGAAAAGCAAGTTTTATCCACAAATTGTGGACAAAACTTGCTAATTCGTGGATAACTTTGTGTATAGTTCTTTTTGATAAACTAATACTTCTTCATTCGTAATAGTAGTTTGGTAATGTTTCATTTCTTTAATACTGTTCGAAACACTTTCTTGTTCAACTTGCCCAAAACCTAGTAAAAGGAACAAATCTTGAACTACATGTTGTCTTGTTAATAAATATACTTTACTAATCATTTCTTCTTTTAATTTTTCAAGAACACTTTGTAAAAAGAGTACCATATGCTGTGAGTAAATGGTAGGTGCAACTACAAGTGATCTTAACAACGCTTCTTCTCCATCTTGTTCATATCCTATTACAGCCTGTGCTTTCCCAAACTCATCTTCCATTATGAAAAAAGATTCTTGTTGCTCCTCAAGTCCATTTGTAGATAACCCTGCTTGTCCTAAGAATGAAAAAATTGTTTCAAAATCTTCCTGAATCGCTGAACGTATTTTCATAAAAAAACCTCCCTAGTATGCTTGTACTACTTTATGCACATAGGGAGATTGCTAGAACTAAAATAATTGCTTTAACATTTGTACAAAGAAGCTCTCTACCTTAATTTCCTCTTTTGGTTCTCCACCAGGTAGAGTTGAAGCCACAACTGCATCTTCACTACTCTTTGACTCATTATCATCCTCGAAAAATGATTTATTATTTGTTGTAGCAAGAGAATCATCATCACTTAAACGTAATGCTTCTTGTTCTTTAAACTCTTTTTTTGGTTCATTTTCGATTTTTGTTTCATGATCAACCTTTTGTTGCGATTGTAGTGACTCTTTACTTAGCGTTGCATCACCGTTTGAAAAATCCAGGAAACATAATGGTGGGAACAACACGCACCACCAGTTTGCACCTTGACCTGCACCAATTTTAATTAAGACCGCTTCGTAATCACCAGCAGGATATAAGAAACTACCATATAATTTTGTAGGGAATTTTACTTTTTTAGAGTAAGTAATTGTAAATGATTGATTTGACCCTTCCTCTTTAATAACACGAGCAACTGTTTTTTGTAGATCTGGTATATGACTTTTAATAACCTTTTGTCCTTCTTCAAAAGTTGTTAAATCTTTTACCCAAGTATTAATTTGAGCATTAACTTCATCTCTAACTTTACGTTTAAGAGCTTGATCTTCACTAGAATCACTATTAGCTAGAATTCTTAGTCGTACAGCTTTCTTCGGAATCACGACCATTTCATTACCTTTTGCATTTGTATCTCGAAGTGGCATTAATACTGATGAACTAATCAATAATATGATAAATAAAGAAATAATTTTATATGTTATATTTGTTTTATTTTTAGTTTTCATTCTCTCCACCATCCCTCTAGGAACAGTGTAGACAAATTAGTTATTTCTTAAACACTAGTATTCTATTTTTTCAATTCTCACTTTATCTGCTTTTTTATATAATCCATATACAACGATACAATATCTATGTCTGATACTGTATATAATGTTCTACTCCCTACTACATCCTCTATTTCGTTTAGAATCAATTGGTTGTTTGCGTCGAACATGAAGTCAATTCCTACGAAGTCAAAATCAAAGGAATCTACTATTTTTTGAATAAGTTCTCTTTCATATTTGGAAAGTTCGTAAAGCATTGCGCTTCCACCTAGTGAAAAATTCGCTCGAAAGTCTTTTTCTGAATATCTTAAAACAGCTGCAACAATTTCTTTACCGATAATGAAAACTCTTAGATCCTTGCCTAGTTGTTCTGCAACGCTTTGAATTAATAATTCATCAAAATTTGAGTTCTGCACGGTTTCCAGTAGCTCTTCTTGATTGTTTATAAAATAGACTTCACTTCCACCTCTTCCTGTGCAATTTTTAAGCACACAAGGGAAATGGACTATACCTAAAGATTTTATAATTGTACTTTTCTTATAATAAAATGTGTCTAGCATTGGGATACCTAGACTTGCAAGCTTCTGATGTGTTAGAAACTTATGATTAGCCATCGTTGAAATCGCCCGGTTATTAAATGTTCTGATTCCCATTTCTTCAAAGTGGGAAGATAATATTTGCGATATGGCCCTCATAATGACAAAAGCCGGTTTGCATAATTCCTTACCTTCATAGCAAAGTATATTAATACCGTTTCGAACACCTATTACGATATGTTCAGTATAAATTAACTTTAACTCAATTCCATTTTTTGAAGCACTGCTTACTAACCAGTCGATATACGTTCTGTTTTTTTCTGCATCTACTTCTGAATAGATTAGCCAACCAATCATATGTTTTTCTCCAAGTCCCAGATAATATAATCAATTATATATTTCGTTGTGTCCACGTCTGTACATAGATAAATATTTTTGAAATGTGCGTTTGAGTTAACTTCGCATATATATGTTTTTCCATCTTCTCCAAACAATAAGTCAATTCCCGCAAAATCAGCTCCCAATATTTCTGAGCATTTAAGTGCTAAATTGATTTGTTCCTCAGTTGGTTCATACTTATACATCTTTCCACCGTTTGTAACATTTGCACGAAAATCTGATTCTGATTTTCTTAATACTGCTGTTACTACTTGATTACCTACTACTTGGATGCGAATATCAGTCCCTCTACTTGATTCTATAAACTCTTGATATACGTGAGGCTTGTGTTTTAGTTCGTCTACCTTTTTAAAAAAATCTTCTCTATTCTCAACTAAATAAACTTGTCTACCAAAAGAACCGAATGACTCTTTTATAATTAAAGGAAAACCTAATTCTGCTATCACTTCATCATAAAAATCATAGTTTGTTAGATCACAATTAGGGAATAACAGTGGCGCCGTAATTGTTTTTGGCATAGGAATATCGAAGTTCGATAATGCCTGAAAAGTTAAAGCCTTATCATCACAGATCTCAATCGTTCTTGCTGAATTATATAATTTTAACCCCATATTTTCTAAATGCCTTGCTAAATGAACATCCTTGTCCCAAAAAATGACAAAATCGGGTTTCTCATTCGCATATTTTCCTTTTAAAATAGACTGACCTTTTTCGATTACTGGGATCAGTTCATAATGTTTAACTAAAGTAACATCTATTCCTTTTGCAATTGCTGTATCTCGTAACCATTCGAAAAGTTCGGTAAATTTTGTAGCTGTAATATGACCATTAAATACAATCCAACCTTTAAACTTTTTCATTCTAAGTATCTTCTTTCGTAATGTTTTTGTTTTTATTGATAGATATTTTCTTCATCTTTTACAACTTTAACACAAAAAAAAGAATCGTAATACATGGACTTTTTGTAGTCAACATCAATACGATTCACTATTCAAACTAACCATTTACCATATAAACCATACGGTCTTTGCCATTTATATCGAAAACAACTTCAACATTTGAATTCGGATACGCTTCTCTTAAAATATTTGCAACTGATTCACCTTGATTGACTCCAACTTCAAATGCAACGAGTGATTTTTCTTTTAATACTTTAGGCAAGTCATTTGCAAAGCGACGATAAAAATCTAGACCATCTTCCCCACCTACTAAAGCACGGTATGGTTCGTGATCCTTAACTACGTCATCTAAACCCAACCAATCCTCATACGGAATATATGGTGGATTTGATACAACAATATCAACTTTCCTGTTTTCTTCAATAAAGTAATTCAGTAAATCATTGTGTATAAAGTGGACATTTGCCTGTAACTCTTGAGCATTTCGTTTAGCAACTTGGATAGATTCTTCTGCAATATCAACTGTATGAACTGTTAATTGTTTATTTTCAAGCGCTAGCGAGATTGCAATTGCCCCACTACCTGTTCCTACATCTACTAGCTCAAGATGGTCTGAATCCTCCCAATGCTTTTGGATACGTTGAAGCACACCTTCCACTAACTCTTCTGTTTCTGGTCTTGGAATTAGTACTTCTTCATTAACGAAGAACTTTCGACCATAAAAGTATTCATACCCTATTAAATATTGAATTGGTTGGCCACCTATGTGCTTTTGAACTAATCCTTGAAACTGTATCCAATGCTTTTCATCTAACTCTTCTCTCATATTTATCAGTAATTCTGTTCGATTGTAGTCTAAAAGATGTTTTAATACAATTTCACCCACATTTACATCACGACCGTGTTCTTGTAAAAAAGAAGAAGCCCATTTTAGGGCTTCATATATCTTAGTTGTCATTATTGACTTTGTTCCATTCGTCTTGCTTGATCATCCATAATTAACGCATTAATAATTTCGTCGATTTTACCTTCAACGATTTGATCAAGCTTTTGAATAGTTAATCCAATACGGTGGTCAGTTACACGGTTTTGTGGGTAATTATAAGTACGGATACGTTCTGAACGGTCACCTGTACCTACTGCTTGCTTACGGTTTTGATCGTATTCTGCTTGTACTTCTCTTTGGAATTTATCATAAACCCTAGCACGAAGAACCTTCATCGCTTTTTCTTTATTCTTAATTTGTGATTTTTCATCCTGACATGATACAACTGTATTTGTCGGAATATGGGTTAAACGTACCGCAGACATCGTTGTATTTACTGATTGTCCACCAGGACCACTTGAAGCAAATGTATCTACACGAATATCTTTTTCATGAATTTCAATTTCAACTTCTTCAGCTTCTGGTAACACTGCTACAGTTGCAGTTGAAGTATGAATTCGTCCTCCTGATTCTGTTTCAGGAACACGTTGAACACGGTGTGCACCATTTTCAAATTTTAGTTTTGAATACGCACCTTTACCATTTATCATAAAGATAACCTCTTTAAAGCCACCTAGCTCTGTATAGTTACCTTCAATGATTTCTGTTTTCCATCCATTGACCTCGGCATAACGGCTGTACATACGGTATAACGTAGCAGCAAATAATGCAGCTTCGTCTCCTCCCGCAGCACCACGAATTTCAACGATAACGTTTTTATCATCGTTAGGGTCTTTTGGAATTAAAAGGATTTTTAAACGTTCTTCTAAATCCTTTGATTCGTTTTCCAAATCATTTAATTCTTCTTTGACCATTTCGCGCATATCAGCATCAAGCTTCTCTTCAAGCATAGCTTTTGCATCTTTAATTTGTTCTTTAACTGATTTATATTGACGGTATACATCAACTGTTTCTTGTATGTCTGATTGTTCTTTTGAGTATTCTCGTAACTTTTTCGAATCATTTATAATTTCCGGGTCACTAAGTAAATCGTTTAATCTATCATAGCGATCCTCTACAGCTTGTAATCGATCAAACATAATTTTTCACCTCGACATTTTCGTCTTAAATATATATCGAAAGAAGCGATTCTAAATCGCTTCTTTCATTTTAAATTCTAAGGAAAAGCGCAAATAACACTTTATCCACAATTATTACTGTCCAGTTCAAAAAGCTAGCTCTTCGATAAGAGCTGGGCGAGCTTTCTCCACATTTCTAAGTATATGGTCTAAATAGCTAATTTTCAACCTACTGTGAAATTAATCGTTCTGACTTTGAAGTGCTGGTTGAATTGTTTTCGTTGGTACTTCGTGACAGTGGCGACATCTTGGTTCGTAAGATTCAGATGCACCTACTAAAATAATAGGATCTTCATAAAAAGCTGGTTTACCATTTATCAATCTTTGCGTTCTACTTGCAGGTGATCCGCATGAAGCACAAACTGCGTTTAATTTCGTTACATGTTCTGCAATTGATAATATTTCAGGAACTTTACCAAATGGTAAGCCTCTAAAGTCCTGGTCTAAACCTGCACAAATGACCCGTTTTCCAGAGTTCGCAAGTTGTTGAACAACTAAAACTATTTCATCATCGAAGAATTGAATCTCGTCAATTGCAACTACTTCAACTTCTTCTGTAACGTACTTAAGAATATGTGATGAGTGTGTTACTGCATATGCAGGTACTTTCATACCTGTGTGAGACACCACTTCTACTTCACTGTATCGATTATCAATTGATGGCTTGAATGTAACACAACTTTGCTTGGCAAACTGCGTACGACGAACACGGCGAATTAGTTCCTCTGATTTTCCAGAAAACATACTTCCGCAAATCATTTCAATCCAACCATTTTTTTTCATCATAAAGAACATTATGTGTCTCACCTTTCTATATCAGTACAAAGACTTGTTTATTATTTATTTTAAACGCCGGTTAATTCAGCAGTAATATCATTCGTATAAGTATCATGACTATTTATATAAAAATTCACTAAATTGAATTAAACTAGTATGTTATGTGACTATAAATGCGTAAAAAAAGCAGGCAAAGTAGCAATAACCCGCCTGCTTTTCATCAATATTACTTAAGGCCGTATTTTTTGTTGAAACGTTCAACACGTCCTGCAGCGTTAGCAAATTTCTGACGTCCAGTGTAGAATGGGTGAGAATCAGAAGAAACCTCAACTTTGATTAGAGGGTAAGTTTCGCCATCTTCCCATTCAATTGTTTCGTTAGAATATTTTGTTGATCCGCTTAAGAATTTGAAACCAGTGTTAATATCCATAAACACTACTTTCTTGTAATTAGGATGAATATTCGCTTTCATGTTTTTCATCTCCTTCCGCCCTGAAATCCTTGAAATCAGAGTTATAAGAAACCATGTGTATACCACATAATTTACATTTCACATACAAATGAAATTATAGCAACTAACCCGGGAGAATGCAACCCACTATTTCTCTTTCAGACTGCTTATATCTTCCAACTATTTATTAGAGACTGGCGTTTTTCTACTTTCTTCAGTCATTGTATTGAAGAAATCTTCATTTGTTTTCGTTTGACGAAGCATTCTGAAATAACGTTCAACAAAGTCTGGAATATCTGACATTGTTTTTCTCATTAACCATAGCTTGTCCAGATGATCTTTTGGTATTAATAGATCTTCTTTACGCGTTCCAGAACGACGGATGTCAATTGCTGGGAAGATACGACGTTCAGCTAATGAACGGTCTAAATGAAGCTCCATATTACCAGTACCTTTGAATTCCTCATAAATAACATCATCCATACGTGAGCCAGTGTCGATTAGAGCCGTTGCTAAAATCGTTAAACTTCCACCTTCTTCGATATTACGTGCAGCACCGAAGAATCGTTTTGGTCTATGGAACGCAGCAGGATCAATACCACCTGATAATGTACGGCCACTTGGTGGAATAACTAAATTATACGCACGAGCTAACCTAGTAATACTATCCATTAAAATAATGACATCTTTCTTGTGCTCAACTAGTCTCATAGCACGCTCTAATACTAATTCAGCAACCTTTATATGACTATCAGGCGTTTCATCAAACGTTGAACTTACAACATCACCTTTTACAGATCGTTCAATGTCCGTTACCTCTTCTGGACGCTCATCAATTAATAATACAATTAGTTCAGCTTCAGGATGATTTGTTGTGATGCTATTTGCAATTTCTTTTAATAATTCTGTCTTACCGGCTTTTGGAGGAGCAACGATTAAACCACGTTGACCAAATCCTACTGGGGCAATCATATCAATAATTCTTGTAGAAAACTTAGCAGGAGATGTTTCGAGCTTCATTTGTCTATTTGGATATAATGCAGTTAATCCCGGGAAGTGAACTCGTTCTTTAGCATTCTCTGGATCATCTCCATTTACTGCTTCTACTTGAAGAAGACCAAAGTATCTTTCATTTTCCTTAGGCGGACGTACCTTTCCAGAAACCTTATCACCATTTCGCATGTCAAAACGACGAATTTGAGATGCAGAAATATAAATATCTTCTGAACTTGGTGAATAATTAATCGGACGTAAGAATCCATACCCTTCTGAAGGGATAATTTCTAGTACACCTTCCATGAACATTAATCCATCCTTTTCCGCTTGCGCTTTAAGGATTGCAAAAATAAGTTCTTTTTTCGTTAATTTGCTGTAATACGAAATTTTCATTACCTTCGCATGTTCATATAAATCTTTTAATTTCATGTTTTCTAATGCAGAGATTGTTAAACTCATATAACACCACTCTTTACTTTTATTCGTTCATTCATATTAGGGTTTTCTTAATTCGGAAGGTTATTTAGAAGGTTTTTTGAAGGAAACTTACATAAAGTATTACTCTTTAGTGTAACCTTTTCCCCTAAAAATATTCTAAGTAATTAGAATTAATAGGTTTACTATCTATTGAGATTATAATTCGAAAGAGTTTTTTATGCCAACTATTTTTCGACTAAACTATTTAATGACTCTTTCCTTTAGTAAATAAAGGAAAGAGTCATTATTTTACTAAATTAATATCAAACTTTTAATTATTTAATAACTAGGTTTGGTTTTTTGTTTAGACTGTGACGTCCATCTACAAAACGAACAGTTCCTGATTTAGCACGCATTACTAACGATTGCGTAGTTCCTACATTCCCTTTGTATTGTACACCTTTTAGTAATTCTCCATCAGTTACACCAGTAGCCGCAAAAATTGCGTCGTCACCCTTAACTAAATCGTCCATATATAATACACGGTTTGGATCTTCTATACCCATACGTTTGCAACGTTCGATCTCTTCTTCATTTTGAGGTAACAACTTTCCTTGAAGTTCTCCACCTAAGCATTTTAAAGCAACTGCAGCGATAACTCCTTCTGGTGCTCCACCGCTTCCAAATAAAATATCAACACCAGTGTGATCAAAAGCTGTGTTAATTGCACCAGCTACATCACCATCGTTAATTAGTTTAATACGAGCACCTGCAGCACGAATTTCTTCAATTAATTTCTCATGACGTTCTCTATTTAATACGGTTGCAACGACTTCATTAATATTTTTACCTTTTGCTTTTGCTACTGCTGTTAAGTTTTCAAGAACAGACGCATTGATATCAACTTTACCAACCGCTTCAGGTCCTACCGCAAGTTTCTCCATGTACATATCAGGAGCATGTAATAAATTACCATGGTCGGCAATGGCAATTACTGCTAAAGCATTCCATCCACCAGATGCGACGATATTTGTACCTTCAAGTGGGTCAACTGCTACGTCCACTCTTGGACCATATCCGTTACCAAGTTTCTCACCGATATAAAGCATCGGAGCCTCGTCCATTTCCCCTTCTCCAATTACAACTGTTCCCTTCATAGGAATCGTATCAAATACATCACGCATTGCTGTTGTAGCAGCATCATCCGCTTCATCCTTTTTACCTAAACCCATCCATTTTGCAGATGCTAATGCTGCTGCCTCAGTAACTCGCACTAACTCCATTGATAAACTTCTTTCCATTTAAAACTCCCCCTTTGATGTAAATGAAAACTATCTTAATTATGTTAAACTGGAGTATATAGACACCCAATCTTACGCATTTTTTAATTGTTCAACTTCTTCCTTAGTTAGTTGAACACGCCAAACATTCGCTCCTAATCCTAGAAGCTTTTCAACTAGATCCTCATATCCTCTATCAACATGCTCTAATCCAGTTAATTCTGTTTTACCTTCTGCAATAAGTCCTGCGATAACTAATGCCGCTCCAGCACGTAAATCACTAGCTTTTACACGACCGCCTTGTAATTTTGAAGGGCCGGAAATAATTGCCGTACTACCTTCAACTTTAATGGTTGCACTCATTCTTCTAAGTTCATCGATATGCTTAAATCTTGCACCATAAATTGTATCTGTTATAACGGCTGTCCCATTTGCTTTCGTTAATAGCACAGAAAACGGCTGCTGTAAGTCAGTCGGAAATCCTGGATAAACTAAAGTTTTGATATCTACTGATTTTAGTTCTTTATTAGATCCTGTGACGATAATTTGATCATCATTCGTATCAATATTTATATTCATTTCTCTCATTTTCGCTATAAGAGATTCTAAATGATGAGGAATAACATTATCAACAATAACCTTGTCCCCTTCTTGTACAGTAGCAGCAGCTAATATTGCATAAGTTCCTGCTTCAATACGATCAGGGATAATTGTATGTGTGCAGCCAGATAATGATTCTACTCCATCAATTCGAATGACATCAGTACCAGCACCTTTAATTTTAGCACCCATACTTGTTAATAGAGTAGCTACATCAACAATTTCAGGCTCTTTTGCAGCGTTTTCAATAACAGTTCTACCATTTGCTAAAACCGCTGCTAACATGATATTAATCGTTGCACCAACACTTACTACATCTAAGTATATACGTGCGCCTTTTAGTTCTTCTGCCCTTAAATAAATTGCACCTTGCTCATTTGTTACTTTCGCACCTAATGCTTCAAAACCTTTTATATGTTGATCAATAGGTCTTGGTCCAAGATAACATCCACCTGGTAAACCGATAACCGCTTGTTTAAATCTACCTAACATTGCACCCATTAAATAATAAGACGCGCGTAATTTTTTTACCTTACCACTTGGAAGTGGCATTGCAACCATATTTGATGGATCAATCATTATTTTTTCATCAGATATTTCTACTTGACCCCCTATTTCCTCTAAAAGGTCACATAGTGTTTGGACATCTGAAATAGAAGGAACTCCTTCAAGTGTTACAGGTGAGCTTGCTAAGATAGTTGCTGGGATTAAAGCCACTGCACTATTTTTGGCACCGCTAACACGAATAGTCCCTTTTAAAGGTATACCGCCTTCTAATACAAGCTTTTCCATAGTATACTCCCTTCTAAATGAGCAGAAGAAAATAGTAGAGAAGTAAAGTGTTTAAACTTCTCAACTGTCGAATAGTTTCTACCTATTTTCTCCAAAATTCTACTTCTCTAATCTTAGTTTATACGAGAGCTACAGTCTAATAAAGACTTTTGCTTCGGTTTGTTATTCACGATAACTTGAAATTCAATAAAAATTGAGTAAAACCTTTAAATTTATTTGATTAGTTATTAAAGTGAAATAGTATTTGGTTAATTTTTAAGCTAGACCTAAACTTATTCTAATCATTATGATCTTATATCTTCAAGTCTACATGAAAATTTATTGTTAAAAAAGGCTTTGTTAAACAAGAAAACCGCCTAAACATAATTTAGACGGCTTAATTTATTATAATATATCATATTTTAAGCTAAAAAACTTAAAATATTATGCTTTGTTACTAGTACCGAACTCACGGATTTTGCCAGCTACTGTTTCGATAATTGCTTCGCGGCCTGGTCCAAGAATTTTACGTGGATCGTATTGTTTTTGATCATTTGCAACAAATTCACGAACAGCTTTATTGAAAGCAATTTGGTTCTCAGTGTTTACGTTAATTTTTGCAGTTCCACGAGCGATTGCTTTTTGAATTTGTTCAGTTGGGATTCCAGTTCCACCGTGTAATACTAATGGTACATTAGTTTCGTTTCCGATTTGTTCCATTTCATCAAAACCTAATTTCGGTTCACCTTTGTATGGTCCATGAACAGAACCTAATGCTGGAGCTAAGCAATCAATGCCAGTACGCTCAACTAGTTCTTTACACTCAGCTGGATCAGCATAAATAATGTCTCCAACAACGTGATCTTCTTGTCCACCAACAGTTCCTAATTCAGCTTCAACAGATACACCATGAGAATGAGCGTAGTCTACAACTTTTTTAGTTGTTTCAACGTTTTGTTCAAATGGATCGTGAGAAGCATCAATCATTACTGAAGTAAATCCAGCGTCAATTGCAGCTTTACATGCTTCAAAGCTTGAACCGTGATCAAGGTGAATTGCTACAGGTACAGTAATTTTTAAATCAATTAATAAACCTTCTACCATCTTTACAACAGTGTTAAATCCACCCATGTATTTAGCTGCACCTTCAGAAACACCAAGAATTACAGGTGATTTTTCTTTTTCAGCTGCAGTAAGAATAGCATAAGTCCACTCTAAGTTATTGATATTGTATTGACCAACAGCGTATTTTCCTTCTTTTGCTTTATTAAGCATTTCAGTCATAGATACTAAAGGCATTTTAAGCCCTCCTTATATACTCTTTTATGAAAATTATTCTGCACCCATAATTTTACTAACAAGAATATAATGCTACAAATTGTTCTTTATTATGTAAATTATAAGGTATTTATATCACATCATAAGAATACAAAAAATGAAATGAAAACACAACAAATATCATCTAATGTTCGTTTATTCGTAACATTTTTGACAGATAATAGATATTTTAAGCTATTTCACCTGCAAATCCCGTAAACGCTTACATTTCTCTGTGAAAAAATAAAAGCAGATGGTCCGCTACCCATCTGCTATTTTACTGCTGAGATTGTGGTTGAGAAGTATGCTCTCTGACAACCTTTTTAATTTCATCAATATCAAATGGTTTTGGAAAATATTGTAGTGCTCCTAATTTTTTAGCTTCTTCAATAATATCGAGTTCACCATAAGCCGTCATCAATATAACTTTAATGTCTTTATTAATTTCTTTGATGCGCTTTAGAATCTCCACTCCGTCCATACCTGGTATTTTCATATCAAGAATAACTAAGTCGGGACAATCCTTCACTACAATATCAATTGCTTGAAAACCATTAGCTGCTTGAAATACCTCATAGCCTTCTTTTTTGAAAATTTCGTGTAAAAGCAAACGAATTCCGTACTGATCGTCTACTATAAGTAATTTACTTCCCAAAAATAGTACCACCTTTCTAAACCAGATAACCTTACTTATAAATATACAAATTCCCCTAAATTTTTACATTCTACTTAAAAACCTTTTTTTCCTGCATTAGTTTGAAAATTTTACAAATAATTACTTTTTTTAAATTTTTTGTATCTATCTAAATTACAGTATAATGGTTAGACCATACTTTTATAAGAGGGAGTATTAGATAATGTTAAAAATTTTTTCGACACAATTAAATGGAGTTTTTCAAAAAATACTTAAGCAAGAAGAAGTATTTGAAGATGCTTCACGCTTCTTAGCACAGGCAGTTATAGGCGAGGGATGCGTTTATGTACATGGTACAAAAGAATTCGCTGGTATTGTTTCAGAAATAACTGATGGAGCAGAACAAAACAACTCAATTAAACCGTTAATGATTAACGGCGAAATTCAGCAATTATCTCCAGTAGATCGAGTACTTTTATTTACAAGACAGACAGATGATCAAGAAGCTATTCTTCTTGCTAATAAACTATCCGAATCAAACATTGGAATAGTAATCGTCTCTACCACAATTAATGGAGAAGACCAATTATCGGAACTTGCTGATGTATTTATAAACTATGAGTTAACGAGAAAACTCGTTCCAACTGACGAGGGAGAAAGAATTTGTCTTCCAACCCTACTCACAGGATTATTTATTTATCACTGTTTACTACTTACAATGAGTGAAATCCTATCAGATTTCGAATAAAAAAACAAAAACACCCAGCATGATTTTTATAAAATCTGCTGGGTGTTTTTTATTTCCTTAACGTTTGTTTTGTAGTGATGCTCCTACAAAATCTCTGAATAATGGTTGTGGTCTATTTGGACGAGAAATAAACTCTGGGTGGAATTGTGAAGCTACAAACCATGGGTGATTTGGTAACTCAATAATTTCCACTAAACGACCATCTGGGCTAGTACCTGAGAAGATAAATCCTTCTTGCTCCATTTGTTGACGGTATTCATTATTGAACTCATAACGATGACGGTGACGTTCGTAAACAACTTCTTCTCCGTATGCTTCGTATGCTTTTGAACCTTCAACTAATTTACATGGATATAAGCCTAAACGTAATGTTCCACCTAAATCTTCTACGTCTTTTTGTTCTGGTAGTAAATCGATAATTGGATAGTTAGTAGTAGGATCGATTTCAGCTGAGTGAGCACCTTTCAAACCTAAAACATTTCTAGCAAATTCAATTGACGCAATTTGCATACCTAAACAAATTCCTAAGAATGGTACGTTATTTTCACGAGCAAATTGTGCTGTTAAGATTTTACCTTCTACACCACGATCTCCGAATCCACCTGGTACAAGAATTCCATCTACATCGCTTAAAAGTTCATTCACGTTAGCTGAAGTAACTTCCTCTGCGTTAATCCATTTAATTTCAATTTCGCTATCAAAAGCATATCCTGCGTGCTTTAATGCTTCTGCTACTGAAATATAAGCATCTTGTAATTCTACATATTTACCAACAAGCGCAATTTTTGTTGATTTAGTTAGGTTTTTAACTTTATCTACTAAAGAAATCCACTCTGTCATATCCGCTTCATTTGTTTGTAATTTTAAATGATTACATGCGATGCTGTCTAAACCTTGTGCTTGTAATGCTAATGGGATTTCATAAAGAGTATCTGCATCTACACACTCAATTACATCTTTAGCATCTACATCACAGAACTGAGCAATTTTATCTTTCATTTCTTGTGGTACAGATGTTTCAGAACGTAATACAATAACATTTGGTTGAATACCAATACTACGAAGTTCTTTTACACTGTGTTGTGTTGGTTTTGTTTTTAACTCACCAGCAGCTTTAATATAAGGTAGAAGTGTACAGTGAACATACATTACATTGTCACGACCTACATCACCTTTAATTTGACGAATAGCTTCAATAAAAGGTAGTGACTCGATATCACCTACTGTTCCACCGATCTCAGTGATAACAACATCAGCATTCGTTTCACGACCCGCACGGAAAACTTTATCTTTAATCTCATTTGTAATATGTGGGATAACTTGTACAGTTCCTCCTAAGTAATCTCCACGACGTTCTTTTTGTAAAACTGTAGAGTACACTTTACCGCAAGTTACATTGTTGAATTTAGTAACGTTAATATCAACAAATCTTTCATAATGACCTAAGTCTAAGTCTGTTTCTGCACCATCATCTGTTACGAAAACTTCACCATGTTGGTAAGGACTCATTGTTCCTGGATCTAAGTTAATGTATGGATCAAACTTTTGAATTGTTACATTTAATCCTCTGTTTTTTAGAAGTCGTCCTAAAGATGCAGCTACAATCCCTTTACCAAGAGAAGAAACTACGCCACCTGTTACAAAAATATACTTTGTCATAATTGAGCCCCTTTCATTTTTAGCATTCGTATTTTATTTTTCCTTACAAGAAATTACAAAGCTAAACCATTATAAAAAATTATTTAATAATATTTTGTATGCATGCTTTATTGTCATCCAAAATTGGGTTTTTTCATGCAAATTTTTAACAATTGAATCTAAATCAAACAGTTTTTTTATTGTTTTATTACATTGTGTATTTGTAAAAAAACAAAGACGCCCCCTATTTAAAATAGGGAGCGTCAAAATATATTTCGTTCTTTTTAAAGAGCCCAATAAGAATTCTACTCATTCAGTACTTAAAAGTCAAGAACTTATAGTTCTTCTTCCTCTTCAAATTCATCTAATTCTTCATCTTCTTCATCATCTAATTCAAGATCTTCATCATCTAATTCAAGATCTTCATCATCTTCATCGATTTCTTCGTCATCAAACTCATCAGTTTCATCGTCTTCAACTAGATCTTCATCTAATTCGTCTAATTCAAGTTCTTCCTCTTCAAAATCTTCATCTTCAGATAGATCATAGTCTTCGAACTCATCATCTTCTTCTAATTGTTTACGTTTCTTCTTAGGTTTTGCAACAGGTAATACTTCTTCTTCCGCTTGATCATATGGATACCAAGCACGTAATCCCCAACGGTTTTCACCTAGACATACGAAACGGCCATCAATATTTAATTCTGTATAAAATTGAGGAAGTTTTTCTAATAGAGCCTCTCTAGTTACACCTAAAACTGTTGCCATTTGGTCTACTAAATCATAAAAAGAAATAGGTTCCTTTGTTTCAGAAAAAAGTTCATATGCTAATTCAATAAGCGATAATTCTTTTAATTGCTCTTCCGAGTATTGCGTTAGACTCAAGGTAAGCACTCCTTTAAAAATAATATTTTCACCATAATCTAATGACATTATGTATAAATTTTACTTGTTAGTTATAAAATACATATCTTTCATTATAAACAAAACTAAGTTAAATATGCTAGCACCTTGTCTATATTTTTCAATATTAGATTAATTTTTCACGAAAATAGTAAAATGAGCGTCTAAAAGACGCCCATTCTACCTAACTTCAGCCATATGTCCTTTTCTTTTCTTTCACAATTCTTTTTTACATATTTCTACGGTATTGTCCGCCTACCTCGTATAATGCTTGCGTGATTTGTCCTAAACTAGCAACGCGAACAGTATTCATTAGCTCTTCGAATAAATTACCGTTTTGGCGTGCAACTTGTTTTAATTGTTCTAGAGCGACTTGCGCTTCTGATTTGTGTTTCACTTGGAATTGTTCTACATGATCAATTTGTGATTGTTTTTCTTCGTAACTTGATCTAGCGATTTCCATAGTATTGATTGATTCCATTTGTTCGTTAGGATTGATGTAAGAGTTAACTCCTATGATTGGAAGTTCACCACTATGTTTAAGTGTTTCATAATAAAGTGACTCTTCTTGAATTTTACCACGTTGATATTGAAGCTCCATCGCACCTAATACGCCACCACGGTCACTGATTCTCTCAAACTCTTTTAAAACTGCTTCTTCTACTAAGTCTGTTAGCTGTTCAATGATAAATGATCCTTGAATTGGGTTTTCATTTTTCGATAGGCCATTTTCTTTTTGAATAATAAGCTGAATCGCCATTGCACGACGTACAGATTCCTCAGTAGGAGTTGTAACAGCCTCATCATATGCATTTGTATGAAGTGAGTTACAGTTATCATATAAAGCTAATAACGCTTGTAATGTTGTACGAATATCATTAAATGCCATTTCTTGAGCATGTAATGAACGACCTGATGTTTGAACATGGTATTTAAGTTTTTGGCTACGTTCAGATGCACCATATTTTTCTTTCATCGTAACTGCCCAAATTCTTCTTGCTACACGTCCTATTACTGAGTACTCAGCATCAAGTCCATTACTAAAGAAGAACGATAAATTATGTGCAAAATCGTCAATCTTCATACCTCGACTTAAATAATATTCAACATAAGTGAATCCATTCGATAAAGTGAATGCTAGTTGTGAAATTGGATTTGCTCCAGCTTCTGCAATATGGTATCCAGAAATTGAAACTGAATAATAATTACGAACATTATTATCAATGAAATACTGTTGAATATCTCCCATCATTTTCAAAGCGAATTCTGTTGAGAAAATACATGTATTTTGCCCTTGATCCTCTTTTAAAATATCTGCTTGAACAGTACCACGAACTTTTTGTAAAGTTTCTCGCTTTATTTCAGTGAATTCTTCAACTGTTAAAATTCTACCTAATTCTTTTTCCCTTTTTTCAACTTGTTGATGAATAGCAGTATTTAAGAACATAGCTAAAATTATTGGTGCTGGACCATTAATTGTCATAGAAACAGATGTTTGTGGACTACATAAATCAAAGCCTTTGTAAAGCTCAATCATATTATCTAAAGTACATACATTTACGCCACTCTCACCAATTTTCCCAAAAATATCAGGACGAATTGCTGGGTCTTCTCCGTATAGAGTTACTGAATCAAATGCTGTACTTAAACGTTTAGCTGGATCATTCTCACATAGATAGTGGAATCGTTTATTTGTTCTGCTTGGTGGTCCCTCTCCAGCAAATTGTCTCTTCGGATCTTCATCTTGACGCTTGAATGGGAACACGCCGGCTGTAAATGGGAAATATCCAGGTACGTTTTCTTTCGCTACCCATCTTAATAAATCTCCATAATCTCTGTATGTCGGTACAGATACTTTTGGTATTTTTGTACCTGACAAAGTTGTAGTAGTTAAATCAACTTTAATTTCTTTATCTCTAATTTTTTGTACTAGTTGATCTTTTGAATAAGCTTCTTTAATCAATTTAAAATGATTTAGAGCTTGTTTTGTAGATGGAGCAAGAGATTCTTCAAATTTATTTTTTAAATCTACTAATGTATGTTTTGCATCTTCAATATTTTGTGACTCTATTTCAGAAAGCGTTCCTTCAATTTGATAAAGCTTTGAAGCTTTTTGAGCCTCAACTTCAGTTTTTTCGTGATAGTTTCTTACAGTTTCTGCGATTTCTCTTAAATAAAAACGACGATTACTTGGTATAATGACATGTTGTTTCTCAACATTACCCGGCTTAATATATGTCGTACTCCACTCATTTGCAGTGTGTTTTTCAATTGATTTTGTTAAAGCTAAAAATAAATTATTAGTTCCTGCATCGTTGAATTGGCTAGCGATTGTTCCGTATACAGGCATTGTAGCTGGATCATCATGGAAAAGATGGCGACTACGTTGATATTGTTTTTGAACAAGACGTAATGCATCTTCAGAACCTTGACGTTCAAATTTATTAATTGCGATTAAATCTGCAAAGTCAATCATATCAATTTTTTCTAATTGAGAAGGTGCTCCAAATTCACTTGTCATAACATACAAATGAATATCACTGTATTTAGTAATTGCAGCATCGCCTTGACCTATACCACTTGTCTCAACAAAAATAACATCAAAATCAGCTGATTTTAATATTGAAATAGCATCCTCTAATGCATTTGAGATCTCAGATTGACTATCTCGAGTAGCTAAACTTCTCATATACACATTTGGATGGTGAATTGAATTCATACGAATACGATCACCTAATAGCGCTCCACCTGTTTTACGTTTTGTTGGATCAATTGAAACAATACCAATTGTTTTTTCTGGAAACTCTTGAATAAAACGGCGTACTAGTTCATCCGTTAATGAACTCTTACCCGCTCCACCAGTACCTGTCATACCAATGACTACACTTTTAGTAGTTTCTGTTTTTTCTAATGTTGCAGCCAACTCTAGACTTGAATCAAGAGAGCCTTTATTTTCAGCTAAAGTAATAAATCTTGCAATTTCTTTATGATTTGTAGCAGATAGTTTTTGAACGTTTTCTAAGTCCTTCAAAGGTGGAAGAAAATCAGTGCTTTGTAGCATATGATTGATCATTCCTTGAAGTCCCATTATACGGCCATCTTCAGGTGAATAGATTTTTGTAATACCGTATGCTTCTAGCTCTTCTTGCTCTTTAGGCAGAATTACGCCGCCACCGCCACCAAATAACTTGATGTGAGATGCGCCTCTTTCTTGAAGCAAATCGTACATATATTTAAAGTACTCCATATGTCCACCTTGGTAGGAAGAAATTGAAATACCTTGTACATCCTCTTGAATTGCTGCGTTAATAATTTCTTCTACAGATCGGTTATGGCCTAAATGAATAACTTCAACACCATTTTCTTGCAATAATCTTCTAATCATATTGATTGAAACATCATGGCCATCAAATAAACTTGATGCAGTAACGAAACGAATCTTGTGCTTAGCTTGATACTTTTCTACCATACTAATCATCCCCCGAAATTATAATTGCCTTTTTTGTAAAAGAAAACTTGGTAAAGGAAATCCATTTTCCCTTGTACCAAGCGTTCCTAATCATCTTAATGCGAAAAGAAGCATAAAATATTTTATTTTTACAGCATTCTTGAGATTACTAGTTTTTGAATTTCTTGTGTTCCTTCATAAATTTGTGTAATTTTAGCATCCCTCATAAAGCGTTCTACCGGATAATCTTTTGTATATCCATACCCACCAAATACTTGTACTGCTTCTGTTGTAACTTTCATTGCAGTATCTCCAGCAAATAATTTTGACATTGCAGATTCCTTGCCATATGGAAGTCCATTAGATTCCAACCATGCAGCTTGATAAGTTAATAGACGAGAAGCTTCAATACTAGTTGCCATCTCCGCAAGTTTAAAAGAGATACCTTGTTGAGCAATAATTGGTTTGCCAAATTGAACACGCTCTTTAGCATAATCAACTGAAGCATCTAAAGCACCTTGTGCAATCCCGACTGCTTGAGCAGCGATTCCATTTCTACCACCATCAAGGGTTTGCATCGCAACTTTAAATCCTTTACCTTCTTCTCCTAATAGATTTTCAGCTGGGATACGGCATTCTTCAAAAATAATTTCAGTTGTTGGTGATGAACGAATACCTAATTTACTTTCTTTCTTACCAACTGAAAAACCTGGCGTATCACTTTCAACGATAAACGCAGAAACTCCGTGTTTATTAGTAGGGTCAGTCACCGCAAATACAACGTAAATTTCCGCTTCTCCACCGTTCGTAATAAATATTTTCGAACCATTTAATATATATTCATTTCCTTCTTTTCTTGCAGTCGTTCTCATACCACCAGCATCTGATCCAGATCCTGGTTCAGTTAATCCATATGCACCGATTTTTGTTCCTTGTGCTAACGGTTTTAAGAATTTTTGTTTTTGTTCTTCTGTACCAAATTTATATATCGGCCAACTAGCTAATGAAGTGTGTGCTGATAAAGTTACACCTGTTGAAGCGCAAACTCTAGAAAGTTCTTCAACTGCGATAACGTAAGCTAAGTAATCACTACCGATTCCGCCATATTCCTCTGGGAATGGAATACCTGTTAATCCCAACTCAGCCATTTGATCAAAAATGGAACGATCAAATTTTTCATGCTCATCACGCTCAGCAGCAGACGGAGCAACCTCATTTCTAGCAAAATCTCTTACCATTTTACGAATCATTTCATGTTCTTCACTTAAACGAAATTGCATAGATCATTTCCCCCGATTTTTTGCTAGGACAAGGATCACAATTAAATAAAGGGTTTCATTAAAGATCATTATTCTATATCCTATTCCCTTTAACTTAATTGCCCCCTTATCACTGCCATGTTGTTTTTGTCGAATTTTGTAAGCGTTAACAAAAATATTTCTACTTTGACTAAAAGATAGTCTACTTCGTATAATATTAGACAAAAATCTGAAAATTCCTGTTATTTTTTGTAGAAAAATTTTTCATTCTAGAAGGAAGGAAAAACAAGATCAAGATAATAGGCAAAAAACAAAAAAAGAAAAGCAAAAATTAACAGCAAAAGGGAGGCAGTACTTAGGTGAAAGGCTCTATTCCCCTCCATACCTTTCCTGCTCATCCCATACCTGCATTTCTTGCTTTTCCCTCTTATCGTACCTCTACTAAAACTGCGTCTCCTTGACCACCGCCGCTGCAGATTGCAGCAATTCCTAAGCCGCCACCTCTGTTTTTAAGAGCATGAATTAATGAAACAATGATTCTTGCACCACTTGCTCCAATAGGATGTCCTAGAGCGATTGCACCACCATTTACATTAATTTTTTCTAAAGGTATATCTGCAATTTTTGAACTTGCTAATACTACTGCTGCAAATGCTTCGTTAATTTCAAATAAATCAATATCTGAAATCTTTTTATTTGTTTTTTGTAATAATTTTTGAATAACATATCCCGGAGTTCTTGGGAAGTCTTTTGCTTCTGTAGCCATTGATTCTGTTGCAACAATTGTAGCTAATGGTAAGTAACCATTTAGTTTTGCTTCTTCCTCGCTCATTAATAAAAGAGCTGCAGCTCCGTCATTAAGTCCAGGTGCGTTACCAGCTGTAATTGTTCCGTCACGGTCAAACGCTGGTGATAGTTTTGCTAGTTTTTCAATTGTAGTATCCACCCTTGGACACTCATCTTCTTCAATTTTTGTAACGACTCCTTTTTTATCAACTGACTCAATCGCTACAATCTCATCTTTAAATTTACCTGTTTTAATCGATTCCACCGCAAGTTGATGACTACGAAGTGCCCACTCATCTTGTTGTTCACGAGATAAGTTTTCGATTTTAGCAACTTCATTTCCATATGTACCCATATGAACTCCAGTAAATGAACAAGTTAAACCATCCAATAGAACCCCATCTTTTATCTCTGTATTCCCCATTTTATTTCCCCATCTTAAAGAGGTTTGATAAAAAGGTGTATTACTCATGGATTCCATTCCACCTGCAACTATACGTTTACTTTCGCCAGATCGAATCAATAAATCTGAAAGCATAACACTACGCATACCAGATGCACACACTTTATTTATTGTTTCTGATCTTGTTTCCCAAGGTAGTCCCGCATTATGAAGCGCCTGTCTTGAAGGTAATTGTCCTTGTCCAGCTTGTAAAACAGTTCCCATTATTACATCATCAATTGATTCTAACGGATGGTTAACACGGCTCAACGTTTCTTTAATTGCGATACCACCTAACTGGGCAGCACTAAAGCCTTTTAAAGCTCCTCCAAAACGTCCTAATGGTGTACGAACTGCACTTACTATAACTGTTTTACTCATCCCTTATTCCCCCTTAAAATTTTTATCTATTTCTCCTCTATAAAAAAATCCTATAAACATCAATTCACCAATTAAAAGGTGTACAAGTCGCACACCTTTCATTGTTAATTTATGAAAATTGTATAGTTATAGAACTTTTACGAAGCTTGGCTTTGTTTGTCACCAAAAATCGATAACTCTAACAGCTCTGCTATATCCAGTGTTTTAACACTTTCTTCTACTTCTTTTGCTTTCGTTCCATCTGATAGCATTGTTAAGCAATAAGGACAACCTGTTCCAATTACATTTGGACTGACAGCAAGTGCTTGTTCAGTACGTGTCACATTAATGCGGTTTCCAACATGCTCTTCCATCCACATTAATCCTCCACCCGCTCCACAGCACATACCTGTTTCACGTTTACGTTCCATTTCAACAAGCTTGACACCAGGAATAGCACGAAGAATATCCCTAGGAGCTTCGTAAACTTCATTGTATCGCCCTAAATAACATGAATCATGGTACGTGATCACTTCATTCACTTCATGAACTGGCTTCAACTTACCTTCTTTAACCCATTGAGCTAATAATTCTGTATGATGATAAACTTCAATTTTCAAACCAAAATCAGGATATTCATTTTTAAATGTGTTATAAGCATGTGGATCAATTGTTACTAATTTACTTACTTCTGCTTTTTCTATTTCTGCTATATTATTACTTGCTAACTCTTGGAATAGGAATTCTTGACCTAATCGTCTAGGTGTGTCACCAGAATTTTTCTCCTTATTACCTAAAATAGCAAACTTAATTCCAGCTTCATTCATAAGTTTTGCAAAAGCTAATGCGATTTTTTGGCTTCGATTATCATATGAACCCATTGAACCAACCCAGAATAAGTACTCAATTTCTTCTCCTGCTTTTTTAGCTTCTTTTACAGTTGGGATATGAATGCTTTCATCAAGTTCTCTCCAGTTTTCACGGTCTTTACGATTTAATCCCCATGGATTTCCTTGACGTTCAATATTTGTCATTGCACGTTGAGCATCTGGTTGCATCTTACCTTCTGTTAAAACTAAATAACGTCGTAAATCAATTACTTTTTCAACGTGCTCATTCATTACAGGACATTGATCTTCACAGTTACGACAAGTTGTACATGCCCAAATCTCTTCTTCAGTAATTACGTCACCAATTAAACTTGGACTATATTCCAATGTTGCTGCTGTTTCTTGATTTCCTTGGGAGGCAAATGCTAATTGATTTCCTTTTGTTTTTGAAAATGCAACAGTTGGAACCCAAGGTGCACGAGATGTTACAACTGCTCCAGTTTCAGTTAAATGATCACGAAGTTTTAATATTAAATCCATTGGTGAAAGCATTTTTCCAGTTGCAGTTGCCGGACAGACGTTTGTACAACGACCACATTCTACACAAGCATATAAGTCAATTAACTGTGATTGACGAAAGTCGCTGATTTTTCCAACGCCAAATGTCTCTTGTGTTTCATCTTCAAAATCTATTTTTTCTAATTTTCCTGCCTTCGTTAAACGATTAAAATATACGTTTGCTGGACCGGCAAGTAAATGGGCGTGCTTTGATTGTGGCACGTACACTAAGAACGTTAAAAGTGTAATTAAGTGAATCCACCAAGCAACATAAAAGAATGAAATGGCTAAAGGTTCACTAATACCATTAAAAATTGTCGCAATTAAAGATGCGATTGGTTCGTGGAAGCTCGTTTCTTCTCCACTCCAAATAATTCCCATACCATTACCAAACAATGTTGATAACATTAGTAAACCAATGAAAATTAAAACTAAACCGCTTTTCCAACCTCTTTTTAATCGAACTAATTTTTCAATATATCGTCTATGGAAGGCCCAAACTACTGCCACCAATATTAATAAAGCAACGATTTCTTCAAAAAACGTAAATGCACCATATAAAGGTCCAAGTGGTAAATGTACCTCAGGAATAAGACCTCTTAAAATAAAGTCTAAAGCTCCGGCTTGAACTAAAATGAATCCATAAAAGAATAACAAATGAATAAATCCACTTTTCTTATCTTTCAAAAGCTTTTTTTGTCCAAAAACATTGACCCAAATTTTTTGAAAGCGTTCTTTCAAATTTCTTTCAAATTCTTCTTTTTTACCTAATTTGATGTAGGCAATTCTTGTTTTAATCAGGTAAATGAATAAATAAATTGCATAAACTGTAATTGCCACAAACCCTAGTGCGTTCAAATACAAAAGTGCATGATTCATGATGTATTCCTCCCCCAATTTTACCGGCTATAAAGAAAACGCTTACTGTTTAAAAATTTATAACCATAATAATATTCAGAAAATATATAATTTAATTATATTATGAATGACTATTCAGTCAAATACTTTTTCATATTAAATTGGCTCTTTTTCATATTCTTCAATGTATATGGTCATACTATCAACACGTAAAAGGTAAAGGAGTTTAATTATATGATTCTTTGCATTTGCTTAATTGCTCTACTTTTTCTTATACTCCTTGCTGTCTTAGATCTTTATTTTGGTTATAAAGCATTTCATAAATATGATCAAACTTGTCCATTTAAAAAAAGATATAGTGAAACAATGTTAATAACGGATGGTAATAAATTGTACAAGCAACTTCTAGACGATATTACAGAAGCAAGAAGTAGCATTTCTATGCTTTTTTATATTGTCCGAAACGATGAAACATCCGAAAAATTTTTATCACTACTCGAAAGAAAAGCACAACAAGGATTACAAGTACGTTTGCTTGTTGATTGGATCGGAAGTTTTAGACTTAAGCGTAAAAGAATAAAAAAACTAAAAGAAAATGGCGTGGAAGTATTTTTTAATCGTCGGACTGGATTTCCATATACTATTTATCGATTTCAACACCGTAACCATCGAAAGATTACAGTAATAGATCAAAAAATCGGCTATTTTGGTGGTTTTAACATTGGCAAAGAATACATCGGTTTTGATGAAGAATTAGGTTATTGGAGAGATTATCATATCCGAATGACTGGTGAAGGTGTAAAGGATTTACACGTTCAATTTTTAATCGACTGGGTTAGAAGTGGCGGCGAATCCTTTACACTTATTGAAGATAATGAATTAACAAAAGGTAAAATCGAGCATCACTTCTATTCGTCGGACTTTGTACGTATCGAAAACCTATATAAAGATCTAATAGATCAAGCGAAAAAACATATTTATATTGGTACACCTTATTTTATTCCAACAAAAAAACTGATGAACGCACTTCTTGCCGCTCTTAATCGAGGGGTCCACATATGCGTAATGATCCCGGAAAAAGAAGATCACAGACTAGTTAAAGAGGCAAGTTTCCCACATCTCCTTTTAATTTTAGAAGGTGGTGGAGAAGTTTTTCATTATCAAAAAGGATTCTTTCATGCCAAAGTATTACTCATCGATGATTGTTGCTGTGATGTAGGATCCGTTAACTTTGATCGTAGAAGTCTATGCATAAATGATGAATGGAGTTGTATTTTTTCAAATGAGTCTTTCATAATGAAGATCAAAGAGATTTTCGTAAAGGACTTAGAATGCTCTAAATCATATCCTATTGGACATTATAAAAATACAACATTCCTATGGAAATGTCGCAAGCTTTTATCTAAGCTTCTTTCTCCATTAATGTAATATTTTGTACAATACAAAAACCGATGTAGAGGTGAACAAACGATGATTATTCGATTTGGATATGTATCTCATGCATTATCATTATATAATTGTTCACCTGCAAAAACTCTTACTTTTACACGTTATAAAGCCCTTGACCGTGACGAACGTTTAGAGAAATTAGTTTATGTTACATCGCAAAATATTGAAAATACATATAGGGCCCTTCATTATAATGTAGGGCAACAAATTCCCTTATATAGAATGTCTTCATCAATGGTACCTTTGGCAACTCATCCAGATGTAGAATTTGATTATATTAATATTTTTCAAAAACAATTTAAAGAACTAGGTGATTTTATTAAGAAGCATGAATTAAGAGTTAGCTTTCATCCTAACCAGTTCACGCTTTTTACAAGTGATAAACCTCATATAACTGATAATGCTGTTATTGATATGGAGTATCATTATAACGTTCTAGAAGCGATGGGTATTTCAGAACAAAGCGTCATTAATATACATATTGGAGGAGCGTATGGAAATAAAGAGCTTGCAATTCAACGTTTTTATGAAAATATAAAGAAACTCCCTACTCATGTAAAAAAACAAATGACCCTAGAAAATGACGATAAAACGTATAATACCAGTGAGACACTTATGGTTTGTAAAAACGAAGGAATTCCACTCGTATTTGACTATCATCATCATATGGCAAACTTATGTGAAGAGCCGTTAGAGAAATTATTACCCCTTATATTCTCTACTTGGGAACATACAAATTTGAAACCTAAAATTCATATTTCATCCCCGAAATCTGATAAAGAGTTTAGAGCGCATTCAGATTTAATTGACCTTGATTTTATTAAGCCCTTTTTTGACATTGTTAGATCAATTGGAAATGATATCGATATAATGATTGAATCGAAAAAAAAGGATTTAGCTTTATTGCAATTAATGGAAGATCTGTCTAAATTGAGGGGATATAAGCGAATAAGTGGTGGTATGATCGAAGTTAATTAAGATGCTGACCGAAGTCCTTTCAGGAGAAAATAAAGGGGTTAGGAAAGCATTTAAGAAGTTCCTATATACTAATGTAGCCCTTAAGTAAGTTTAACTTATCTTGAGGGCTTCTTTTAGCTTTAACAAAACTGTTTAATGAATCTGACTTTCAAGATCACTTTGTTTTGCATTTCTTGGGTTTTTATTCATTCATGAGTTTAGATTGGTATTTGGACAAAAAATGCTCAGATTATTAATCTGAGCGTTTTTTACTGCTATTTTGCCAGCCATTAATTTGTCTGTTCTCATTTCCATTGGTTTTATAACGAGTATTGCACTTATAACATTCTTTATTATTTATATATTTTCGTTGTTCATTAGTAGTTCTTCTTAATTTACGGTCATCATTATAGTCATTTTTTTTTTCGTCTTGATGCTTTTTATAGTTGGTGTATTGTTTCTTTTGATTTTGATTCGATGATTCATGGTGTTCCACTTGATGTCTATGATTCGAATAAGGTTGCTTATGTCCCCATTGCCCATCTTGATGTCTATTGTTCTGAACTTCTTGTGAATGACCTTTATTATTATTTTTTTCTTTTGCGATTGTAGGTGACTTTAAATTAGATTTGTCATTGTAATTAGTTTCGCCTTTTGTCACTTTCGTTGAATTAGAAATAGAACTTTTTTCTTGTTTATGTTGATTTTGAGTTTTAATCTTAGGCTGATTTAGTTCCTTAGATTCTGGTTTTTTTATATGACTATGGCTTTCTTGAATATCCTTCAATTCATGATTTAACTCACTTTGTTTATGTTCAAATTCTTTTTTCATTTCACCATTTAGATTGATTTTTTCATTTGGTTCAATTACCTTAGATTTCTCCATTTCACCAACTAATTCATCCATAACCAAATGGATAGGCTCGTTCTTCCAGTTATCCATTTTGTCGATTACTTTTTTACCTTGTTCATTATGACCTTTTAATTTAATAACATTTAATTGTTTGTCCAATATTAATGAAACTTTTGCCTTAGTGTCAATTGTAACCATTCCTGCGGCCAACGCTTCATTCTTGTTCTTATTTACAAATAAAAAAGAAAAAAGAATTAATCCACTAGCTATTACGACAGGTATTAATTTAGGAAAACTCATTTTCACTTTTTTATTTAAAATAATTGCATTGTTGGGGAACTGAATTTCTTCACCAATCGAATAGGATGACAATAACTTTTTACATTTTAAATACTCTCCGTTCGCAGTTAGTACAACTACGGATGAGCGATTAATTTTTAATACAATACCATTGTTCATCTTCAGCTCCCCCTTTTCAAATAGTTTTGTAAATACATATACTCATTGACCTTTATAATGCTCATGGCAATGATATATTTTCTATGTTTTTCAAGTGTTTTTCGACTAATATTAACTTTCGTTTCTAGTTTATTCATCGGTAATTTTTTCTTTTTATATAGAAAAGTCAGCATTTCTTCATCAGATGTAATAAGGTCTACAACTGAAAAAATATGCTCTCTTGTATCTTCGTGTTTAGGTGAAACCTCAACTAAAGTTTCTAATGAAATTCCAAATTGTTTAAGCATCTCACTGAAATGAATAATTTCCTCTTTACGATTTATTTCATCAAAGTTTTTTATATAAGAGTTATACACATGGTCATCATATTGTTTATGTATATCATCTGAGTTAGTTTGTTCAAGAGTCAATGATTGGTATTTAGATTCCTTGCGAAAGAAATCAATTAACTCTCGCTTTATGATCAACTTAGCAAAAGATAGAAATGATGCACCTTTTTTATATGAATATAGTTTAATAGCTTCATGAAATGCATTTAAACCAATACTAAATTCATCTTCTTGATTAGATATATATCTTCCACAAATAGTAGAAACAGTTTTGTTTATAAAAGGAGTATATTGAACTATAAAGTCATCTAGTTCTTTTGATGAAGATTGTTGTATTGTTAATACAATCTCTTCAATCTTTTCTCTTCTTTTATAAAGCGTCTGAAAAATTGTAAGTAACAAGACCCGATCTCCTTTCAAAAGAGGATTGCTTAGCCGTTTAAACTTAAAGGCGCCTCCACTCATTATATAATCAAATGAATGTATGAGGCACCAGTTAAATTTAGTCATTAAACTTAAGCATATCTCAACCTATGAAATGTTCCATATGATTTTATTGAAAGGTGAATGGAAATAATCACTTATTAGTTTTTACCATGTCCATTTCCATGGTTTTCACCTTGGTTATTTGAGTTATGATTTTTTTTCCACTCTTGCTTTTCATTTCCCTTATGTTTTCCACGCTTTTCATGTTCACCTTGATTTCTATGGTTTGTACCATTTTCATGCTTTACTACATACTTTATCTGTTTTTCTTCTTTTTCAACTTTTACTTTAACTGGTTTTACTTCTTTTGACTTATGTTGATATCCTACCTTATGCTCTACTGTTACAGGTTTTGTAGCAACATGAGTAGCTGCTTCTTTGTCATCATTTTCACCTTGGTCATCTTCATTAACATTTTTAACTTCTGTATCATTTACGTCTTCAATTTTAGTAACTGTTGTAATAACTTCTGGAGTAGCTGACTGTTCTGCCGTTGCATCAGGATATTGAACTGTAATAACTGGTTTTAAAACTGGTGAATCCTGTTCTGTATGCTTTAAGACTTTCTCTAGTCTTTCAGAAATTTTATTAAAGCTCTTTTCAATATTTTTAGCAATTGCAGCTTTTGCTTTTGGATTTTTAACTTGATCTAAAACATTTGCCAATACAAGTAAATTATTATTTAGATGGTGTTGAACTTTGGCAATTTCTTTTTGCTCTTTTGTTAATTTTTGTTTGTCATGTTTTTCAACATGTTCTTTTTCTGTTTTAGCTTTATCTTGTTCTTCATTTTCTACTTTAGTTGAATCATCAGCTGGTTCTGTAGCAGTTGGTTGTTTACTGTCAAGTTGGCCTTGAGCAACTTCAATCTTGCCTAAAGCTTCTTTTATTGTTTCTTTTGCTAAATCTTCTTTGCCTTCTTTTATTAATTCTCTTGCTTCATGGATACGCTCTTGTGCAAATTTAGATAAAAGTTCTGCTTCTTTAACTTTATTTGTTGTTAGTAATAGTTGAATTTTTTCTACAGTTGTTTTTACAAAGTAGAAGAAATCGCCTTTAACTAATGCAGGTGCTTCTTCTTTTGTGTCAGTTGGTGAAACAGTTTCATTTTCTGCAGCAAGTACTGAACTTGAGAAACCTAACTGAGATAGTAATAATGCTGTTGCAGTTGTATGTACTAATAACTTTTTCATGAGTTTTTTCCCCTTAGTAATAATTTCTTATTTATTCTCACTATATCTATTCGCAGAGAATTTCTTTTTTTAGGGGGTCGTTTTAAGAAATTTATAAAAAAATGGTGAAATTTGTTTTCTTTCCCTATTTACCGACATTTTTTTATCTATTATCAAACTAAAATATTACAAATTTATATTTAGTAAATCGATTGATTGTAATTTATCAAACAAAAAAAGTACCATACCCCAAATAGGGATATGATACTTTCACTAAATTACTTACATTTTTTCTGGTGCAGAAACTCCAACTAAAGCTAATGCATTTTGTAATGTAACTTGAACAGCTTTCATTAATGCCGATCTAGCCTTTGATTTTTCAACATTTTCAGGATCTAACACCTTTTCTGCATTATAGAAACTGTGGAATGTACCCGCTAATTCAAACACATAGTTTGTAATATGATGAGGAGTACGTTTTGAAGCAGCTAATGAAACCACCGCTGGGAATTCTCCTAATTTCTTTAATAACTCATATTCCTTTTCAGATGAAACAAGGCTATAATCAGCTTCTCCATTGTAAACAATACCCATTTCTTCTCCTTGACGAAGAATACTACACACACGAGCGTGTGCGTATTGAGAATAATACACTGGGTTTTCGTTTGATTTAGACACAGCTAAGTCCATATCAAAATCTAAATGTGAGTCACATCCACGCATTGCAAAGAAATAACGTGTCGCATCAATACCTACTTCTTCCATTAGATCACGTAGAGTTACTGCTTTACCTGTGCGTTTACTCATTTTTACTTTTTGACCGTCTTGATATAACTGAACCATTTGGATAATTTCTACTTCTAGCGTATCAGCATTATAACCTAGCGCTTGAATTGCTGCTTTCATTCGAGGAATATATCCGTGATGGTCAGCTCCAAGAATATCAATTAATTTATCTGCTCCTCGACTAAGCTTGTCACGGTGATAAGCGATATCCGGAGTTAAATAAGTATACGAGCCGTCACTTTTAATCAGTACACGGTCTTTATCATCTCCATATGTTGTAGAACGGAACCACGTCGCTCCTTCTTCTTCATATGTTTCACCACGTTGTTTTAAATCATCAAGAGCCTCTAGCACTTTACCGTTTTCATATAATGACGTTTCTGAATACCATACATCAAAGTCTACTCTGAAATTACGTAGATCTCGTTGCAGTTTCTCCATTTCTAATTTTAAACCATACTCACGGAAGAATTTGTAGCGAGTATCTTCTGGTTCATTCATATAACGGTCACCAAATTCAGCAGCTAATGTTTTACCAATCTCAATAATATCTGCCCCATGGTAGCCATCTGCAGGCATTTCTTTATCCATTCCAAGAGCTTGCATATAACGAGCTTCTACTGATAAAGCTAAATTATTAATTTGGTTACCTGCATCGTTAATATAATATTCTCGAGTTACTTCATAGCCTGCTTTGTCTAAAATATTACATAGTGAATCTCCAAACGCTGCTCCACGAGCATGTCCTAAATGTAAATCTCCAGTCGGATTCGCTGAAACAAATTCAACTAAAATCTTTTCACCGTTACCAAAGTTTGTTTGGCCATATTCGTTTCCAGATTTAATAATTGTAGGGATTAAATCAGTTAAGTAACTATTATCCATATAGAAATTGATGAATCCTGGTCCAGCAATTTCCACTTTTTGAATGCTTGCCTTACTTTGATCAAAAGAATTAATTAACTCCTCTGCAATCATTCTAGGAGCCTTTTTAGCAACTCGTGCTAATTGCATCGCCATATTTGTTGAAAAATCTCCGTGCGCTTTATCTTTTGGTGTTTCTAATACGACTTGAGGTAATTGTTCCTCTGTTGCTAGTCCTGCTTTTAATACCGCAGCTTCGATCTCATTTTTCAATCGATTTTTTACTTGTTCTAATGTATTCATTTCGTTGCCTCCTTAATTGATACTGTAATGTTATACGAACCAGCATTTTCATCTCCTACGAATAACTTATATCCTAATTGAAGTAACCCTTTCAAAGGTTCTTCAGATACTAGAAATTGTAGTTTTTTTGTATATGCCTTCGTTTGAAATACGCCTAACTCATTTGAGAAAGTACCTTCAGTCGTTTCATTTACTCGATATTGATGACGCATCATAACTCCGCCATTTCGAATAATCGTTACTTCCCCTTTACCTATTTTCATAGTAGCCTTTACTTTTCGATCCTCGTGATTTTCATCAAATAATAAATATGAAACATCATCTTTTTTATAGTATAGGCCATTTGCTTGAAAACTGATTTTATCACGCCCGTGTGGATCTTTTATCAAAGTCTCAAAGTCAATTGAGACAGGTATACCTTGTTGTCCTTTCACTTTTACACGTCCTTTTCTCCCCATGAACGTAACGAATCACATCCAAAAATCATCTTTTCCCATTTTAGCATAATCTAATTAAAAAAATAAAATAGGTAAGAAAAAAATTGTGAAAATTATTCATTAAAGTGAACAAAATCATCAGACTTTGAAAAATAAATGTAAATTGTTTAATGACTCATTGAACGTAATCAACTTGAATTGCATAAATAATCTTGCCTTGAACTAAGGGGGATTTTTGTTTTCAATTGAAAACCATTTGTGAGACAATAAAGAACATATGATGAATTAAAGGGGATTTTATGAAAACTTTTGCACAACTATCATCCATCAAACTATTTTTCATTGGACTAGGCATTGGGATCATTTCATTGTCGAGTATTTTTCTCATTTATTTGTACGTATTTTTTGTGCCATTCGTTGTAGGACTCATCTTGTGGTTCATTTTCAAACGAAAAGCAATCATGTTCGGAAGTTTTACAGCAGCACTAATTGGATTACTCGCATTGATTGGCTTCATCGTTTATCTAGCGGTGTTTGGTCATTTCGGACCATGAAAAACAGTTCGTAGTGGGCTGTTTTTTATTTTTTCATTTTAAAATACAAAAACCCGCCAGGAATACGCAATTCCTAGCGGGTTTAAGAACTACCCGATTATATTAATGTGCAGATTCTGCTTTATCAATATGAATTAAATGCTTTTTATTAATAAACAAGAAAAGTACCGATAGTAATACAAAACATCCACCTACATAGAATGGAACATGTGAATTATACCATTCAGCAAGTTTACCTGCTAAATATGGTGCAATTGCCCCACCAAGGAAACGTAAAAAGCTATATGCAGCTGATGCTGTTGAGCGTTCAACTGGAGCTGCTTGCATTACTGCTGTTGTAATTAATGTGTTGTTATTTCCTAAAAATGCACCAGCAATTATTACACAGACAATAATTACACTATTTGTTTCTGTTCCAATTCCCATTACGATCAGTGTGAAAGCGAAAAGTGTTAGCATAGCATACATCGATTTAAGTGTACCGAATTTCTTTTGTAATTTTGGTGCCATAAATACAGATGTAATTGCTAATAAAAGTCCCCATCCTAAGAAAACTAATCCTAAACCATGTTCCTTTAAACCCATAAAAAATGGTGAGAATGCTAATAAAGTAAAGAATCCAAAGTTATATAAAAATGCTGTAATACCTAATGTTAATAACGATCTATGTTTAAGAGCACGGAATGGATCAAGGAATGATGCTTTTTTCGTATTTTTTGTTATAGGTGTTTTTGGCATCATAATAGATAGAGATAAAAATGCAATGACCATTAAACAAGCTACGCCAAAAAATGGACCTCTCCAAGAAATTGAACCTAATTCTCCACCTAAAAGTGGACCAACTGATATCCCAAGGCCAATCGCTGTTTCGTATAAAATAATAGATTGTGCAACACCAGATCTAGATAATGAAACAATTGCAGATAATGCAGTCGCAACGAATAATGCGTTACCTAGACCCCAACCTCCACGTAACCATACCAATTCCCAAATACTACTTGAGTTTCCTCCAAGACCTGAGAAAATCGCAATAATTAGTATGCCTAAAAGTAGTGTCCATTTGATTCCAATACGTGAAGAGATAAAACCTGTTATTAACATCGCGATTGCCATTACTAAATTGTAACTTGTAAAAAGAAGCGTTACATCACTTTTAGAAGCATGCATCTTTTCAGCAATTGCTGGTAAGATTGGATCAACTAAACCAATTCCCATGAATGCGATAACGCAGGCAAAACCAACTGCCCATATTGCCTTTGGTTGATTCAAAAGACTAGGTTTTTGATTTATCTTTGTCTTTTGTTTTTTACTATTTGCCAAGTTTGACATCTTTTATCCATCTCCCATAGTATTTATTGTTCTAATGCTTTTTTCACCTTTTGATACATCTCATTCATTTCATCTCGAATCTCGTTCATTTTTTCAAGCTTGTCATCAATCATTTTTAATTGTTGACCAAGTATTTCTTCCGCCCCTAGAAGCTTTTCTTTTCTTTCTTCTTCAGTCATCTTTTCCTTGTTTTCTCTATATTGTAATCGGAATTCTTCAAACGCCTCACTGATTGCCATATATTCCTGTACCTCTTGTAAAGAAAATCCAAGAACATCACGAACATTCATTATTTTCTTCAGTCGTTCGATATGAAAGTCTGAATAAAGTCGAAATCCTCCTTCGCTTCTTTCAGGTGGTGAGATTAAACCAATTTCTTCATAATAACGAATCGATCGCTTTGTTAATCCACATTCCTTCGCTACTTCATCTATTTTGTAAAGCAAATCATTTTCTCCTTTCGAAATGAATTTCCCCTTTTTATATCACTTATCTATCTTACTCCTAGTATATCGTTAACGTCAACGTTAACTTTTTACATTTTTCTATTTTTATCTTTCTACAAAACGGTTGTTTTACTATAAAAACAATACAAATACTCATATTTGTTCCCAATAAAAAAACCCGAAAGATAAATACGGCTGTTTGCGCATTTTCTTACGGGTCCTATCAATGATTCAACCGATTTGGTTAAAAACATACTTCAATATAAAATTTTGGTTTATGCTGCTTGTTGTAATTTTTTCAATTTTTTAGCTTTGTTTTTTCTCTTTAACGCCCACATTGTAATCCCAGTTATACCTAAGCCAAGCGGAGCTATGCCAACTAAGGCATAAATTGTTTTTACGAACACGCCACCGAAAGTTCCTCTATGCAAACTTTCACGCCAAACAAAAAATTTATCATAGGCTGTTTCAGTATTTTTGGAAAATGTTCCTAAATGCTTTCCAGAAAATTGATCAAAGAATTCCCTTGTATTTCCTTTACCTTCAGGATCGTAACTGCCATCACTTAATTGTGCTTCTATAACACCTTCTTTATCCGATGGAAGTCTGAACTTGTATAACTCACCTTCCGGGTGTAATTTATTAATTTGGGCAACTATCGAATCCAGTCCAATTCGTTGTTTACCATTATCAACCGATTTAAGATCTTCAGGATAATTCGATGTAAATTTCAATTTCAAAGATTCTTCAATCTTTTCTTGGAATGGAAATAGCATCCCCGTAATTGCTACAACAAGTAAAAATGGTAAAGTAATAACCCCTATGAAATTATGTAATGATAGATTTTTTGCCATTTGACTTTTATTCCATTTAATTTTTAGGCTTTTAAACATTCGTTTAATACCTGGATACCATAAATAAACACCTGTAATAAGAATAATAATAAATGCAATTGCAACGATACCAATAATTGTTTCACCAATTTCATCTAATAATAAATGTGTATGTAACTCTTTAACAAAAGAAACGACTGATTTTTCTCTATCAAAATTCCCCAATAATTTGCCATTACTTGGATCTACATATACATCAATTTCATTATGCCCTTTTGACATACTTGCATGGTATACATCCGATAACTTTGAAGGCACATCCATCCTTGAAATTTGAAAACCTTTGTACTGTTCAAGGAAAATCTTTTCTGCTTCTTTAATGCCAACATTTATTTCATTACTTGCCGGCTTAAAATACTGTGGATTTAAAACATGCTCAATCTGATTGCCAAACACCAATACACTACCTGTTGCACAAACAGCAATAATAAAAAGTCCAAAAACTAAGCTGCACAACAAATGTAGCATTAAAATAGATTTCCTTACCCCTTTTTTCATCTTCTCTTCCCCCTTATTTTGATAACAATAATCGTTCTCAATTATAAAGGTAATGATTATCATTATCAATAGGAATTTTAGATATTTGATTAAATAATTATTTAAGTAGTTAACGGTTTTATAAATTCAATATAAAAAGGCGAATTCTCGTCCTAATGAACGAAAAATCGCCTTTTATAAATCTTTTATTTTACCCAACCTAATAAGATTTCACGAATAAATTTACTTGCTGCAACTTGAGTTTGCTCTGCATGATCGTATACAGGAGCTACTTCTACTAGGTCTGCCCCAACAACGTTAATATCACTATTTGCGATTGCTAAGATGCTATCAAGCATTTCTTTTGATGTAATACCACCAGCTTCAAGTGTTCCTGTTCCAGGAGCATGTGCAGGGTCTAGTACATCGATATCGATCGTTACATATACTGGACGCCCAGCAAGTGTTGGAAGTACTTTCTTTAACGGCTCAAGCACTTCGAATTTGAATAAATTCATTCCAACTTCTTTAGCCCATTCAAATTCTTCCTTCATACCTGAACGGATTCCAAATGAATAAACATTTTTTGGTCCAATTAAATCACAAACTTTTTTAATTGGTGTTGAGTGAGATAATGGCTCACCTTCATATGAATCACGTAAATCAGTATGAGCATCAAAATGAATAATAGCTAAATCAGGATATTTCTTGTACATAGCCTTCATTACCGGCCATGAAACAAGATGCTCTCCACCCATTCCTAGTGGAAATTTGCCTTCAGCTAATAAGCCATCAATATAATCTTCAATCATATCAAGGCTTCTTTGAGCATTACCAAATGGTAATGGGATATCCCCTGCGTCGAAATATTTAACTTCCTCAAGTTCTTTATCTTGATAAGGACTATATTCCTCTAATCCAATTGAAACTTCACGAATACGTGCAGGGCCAAAACGAGAGCCTGGTCTGAAACTTACAGTCCAGTCCATAGGCATACCATAAATAACCGCTTTACTTTCTTCAAAGTTTGGATGACTCTTTATGAATACATTTCCAGAATAAGCTTCATCAAAACGCATAATAAAGCCCCCTTATTTAGTAAGATCAGCTACAAATTTTGGTAATACGAACGCTGCTTTGTGTAGCTCTTTTGTGTAATATTTTGTCTCAATATCGAAGAAACGATTCTCTTCTACTTCAAGTGGATCATGTTTTTTCGAACCAATTGTAAATGTCCACATACCACTTGGATATGTTGGGATATTTGCAATGTATAAACGAGTGATTGGGAAGATTTCTCTTACATCACGTTGAACTTGTGTGATTAACTCTGGAGTAAACCATGGGTTGTCCGTTTGTGCCACAAAAATTCCATCTTCTTTTAATGCTTTAGCGATGCCAGCATAGAAACCTTTTGTAAATAAGTTAACTGCAGGACCAACTGGTTCAGTTGAGTCTACCATTATTACATCATAAACATTTTCACTATTTGCAATATGCATAAATCCGTCGTCTACTTTTACTTCTACACGTGGATCTTCTAATTTTCCTGCGATTTCAGGTAAGTATTTTTTAGAGTACTCAATTACTTTTCCATCAATTTCAACTAGAGTTGCTTTCTTCACGCTTGGGTGTTTTAATACTTCGCGAATAACACCACCGTCACCGCCACCTACAACTAATACGTTTTCAGGATTTGGGTGTGTGAATAAAGGTACATGCGCTACCATTTCGTGGTAAACGAACTCATCTTTTTGAGTTGTCATAACCATACCATCTAAAATAAGCATGTTTCCGAACTCTTCTGTCTCTACCATGTCAAGCTTTTGAAACTCAGTTTGCTCTGTATGTAAAGTTTTATTAATTTTAGCAGTAATTCCAAAGTTTTTTGTTTGTTTTTCAGTAAACCATAATTCCATTTAATGCATCTACCCTTCTTTATCAAGATTTAGTTTGAAACATAAAGTATCGTAATATCTAGTTCCAACGTCTAGGCGCTACAACTTTTCGATTATGTTTCGTATTATCCCCACTCTTCCTAATTCCTATCGGATTTGTGTTGTTACGACAATTTTTTGCCGTACAAAAGAAAAGTATAGAGTAATTTTTGTGAAATGCAAGATTTTTAAAGTTAAATTATTTGATATTTTTTACTTCGGTAATTTGAATAAAATTTCTCTTAATCTACCATACTAGTAGTAAATTAGAGAAACAAATCGAAAGGAGGATACATTTTTGTATAATTTCAACTACTCTTTTCATTGGCGTACACTCCAAAAGGTCGGCATATTGCTCACTATTATTTCAATTTCAGGGACACTGTTTTTATCTTGTGTCTATCTCCTTGCAATTACATCTACAAAGCCTTCATTATTTATTGAGTCAAATTCAAGTTACTATGATAACAATCAAAAACTAATTAGTAAAACTAAGCTACTTCAAAATCGTAAAACACTTAAAATTGCAGATGTACCTCCGATTGCGGTTAATAGTATTTTAGTTTCTGAAGATCGTAATTTCTTTCATCATCATGGCTTTGACTTAAAAAGGGTTGGTTCTGCTATTTTAATTAATATAACGAAGGGACAATACGCTCAAGGCGGAAGTACAATTACCCAGCAACTTGCAAAGAATCTATATCTTTCACAAGAAAAAACGCTTAAACGTAAATTTAAAGAGGCTTTTTTGACGATGAGACTAGAGTCAGCTTACAGTAAAAACAAACTATTAGAAGCGTATTTAAACACCATTTATTTTGGACATGGTGTTTATGGTCTAGAAACTGCGGCGAATACTTTCTTAGGAAAAGAGACAAATGAGCTCACAATTGGTGAATCTACATTTTTATTAAGTATTCCAGCTAATCCTTCAGTCTATGATCCTTATGTTCATTTTTCATCTGTAAAGAAAAGGCAACAACGAATTTTATCGGCACTTGAACAAAATAAATTAATCAACTCAAAAAGTGTTAAAAATGCAATTGATGAAACGATCAAGTTAAAACCAATTAAACACACATCAAATTCTTCATTTACATCTTATTTTCAACAAAGTGTTCAAAAAGAGATTATGACTTCAATTGGACAATCGATCAATAACAATGGTAGCCAAATTTATACTACATTTAACCCCTCTATTCAAAAGCACATTGATCAAGCATTTGATAAGTTTATTAGACCAAGAACTGATTTACAGGCGAGTGTAATTGTATTAAATAGTGAAACTGGTGAAGTATTAGGTATGACTGGAGGCCGTGAGAAAGGACAGTTTTTATTTAACCGAGCAATAACGTCGAAAAGACAGGTAGGAAGTACAATAAAACCAATTCTATATTACAGTGCACTTGAAAATGGATATACCCCATCTACAAGACTTCTAAGTAAGCCTACTTTATTTCACTTTGAAGATGGAGATTCATATAGTCCTAAAAATAGTGGCAATCTATACGCACATGATTCAATCACTCTAGCTAAAGCAATTGCTGTTTCAGACAATATATATGCAGTAAAAACACAACAGGCAGTTGGGACAGACGAATTTATTAAAGCACAGAAGTTATTCCATTTAACCGCACCAAATAATAAACTACCTTCAATGGCACTGGGCACTCAAGATGCATCATTGCTCGATATGACAAGAGCTTATGCTTTAATTGCGAATAACGGTAAAGATGTTATTCCTCATTTTGTAAAAGAGATTAAAACTCAATCTGGAAAGACGATCTATAAAGAAAAGTTTGATGAAAAACAAAGATTAGATAAAGATCAAACCATTATTCTTAAGCAACTAATGAACGGAATGTTCAACACAAATTTTTCAGGCTACTTGCCAGTAACAGGTACTAGTATTATTCCTGAACTACCAAAAGATTATTATGGTAAAACTGGTACTACAAAAAAGGATAGTTGGATGATTGGATTCCATTCGAATCTTATTGTTGGAGTATGGGTTGGGTATGATCATTCAAAAAATTTATCTGTAGAGGAAAGTTCATTGTCCAAGAAAGTGTGGGCATCAGTTATAACAAATTTATCGGATAAAAATATAGTTACTAAACTACCAAATAATCTAGTTAAAGTTGCAGTAGATGAAAAGACGGGTCTCTTATATAAGGAAGGCTGTGGAAATAAGGTTTCACTTTATTTTCGTAGAGGGACACAACCTACAAAACCTTGTATAAATAAAAAAATGAACGAAAAACAAAAAAAGAAAAATAAGGACAATAAGCCTTGGTATTCGCAATATTTACTATAAAAACAAAAGACCTCACCAAATTGGTAAGGTCTTTTGTTTGTCCTAGTCCTAGCTTTGTCCAAGCTATTATTAGTTTACTTTATTTAGTCTTAAATGTAAAAAGATTATTCGACGATTTCTTCAAATTTTTTATATAATTTACCAAAAAAGTACATTAACCTAAAAGTTCTGTTTTTAGTTCGTCTGATGAGTTATTCCACATCTCTTCACTATGTGATTTTAGAAACTCCGCTAATAATTTGCGAGATTTTTCATCCATATGTTCAACCATAATTTTTCGTTTCATCGCTTTATCCATTTTATTTACGTGATCAGGAAGAAGTTTATATCCTCTTCTAGCTTCACGATCAACAGTCATGTAGCAACCTGTCACTCCAGCATAATATGGACCTTTTTCAATTCGCTCAGTTGCAACCCACACTAACCAATATGGTTTTCCATTAGGAACTTCCTCTTCATTTGTTAAGAATTTGATTCCTTTTTCAACTGAACTTCTTGCGTGCATTGCACCGATATCAACAAATACATCATTTTCTTGTATATCAATAAAAACTGGCGAAATATTTTCTAAACTAATTGCTCCAACACCAAATCCGCCATGCCCACTCGTTGAATCATTTTTTAATATATTAAATCCTAGTGATTTCTTCTTTGGTTGATCAGACATTGTGCCCCTCCTAAAAAATTAATGGTGTAACAATTGAATTAATCCAATGGAAAACTGACGGTATAGCAACCTGGAAAATAGGTTGTATTGTGTAGTTATCTAATGGAGTTAATACTAAAACTAAAAATATAAATGCTCCATACTGTTCATATTGTGACATTTTTGCACGAAGATCGTTAGGAGCTAAATCTTCTAAAATTCGATATCCATCTAATGGTGGAAGAGGAATTAAATTAAATACAAATAATACAATATTCAATTGAATGAAAATATTAAAGAAAGAATCTAAAGTAAGTGATAATGCTTGTGAGAAAGAATGAAAAAATCCGTACTTATATAATAGTGAATAAGCGATTAAACCAAGCATCGCTAGTATAAGATTACTAATCGGTCCAGCTGCAGTCGTTAAGATTCCCGCTAATCTCGGGTGTTTAAAGTTATGACGATTTACAGGTACTGGTCTTGCCCAACCAAAGCCTAATATAATAATCGCAATTGTTCCGAAAATATCTAAATGTTTGAACGGAGAAAGTGTTAATCTGCCTTGTCTTTTTGCCGTGTCATCTCCAAATTTATAAGCTATAAAAGCGTGCGCAAATTCGTGAACTGATAACGAAATTGCAACAACTAGTAATATTAATGGTATATCTTTTAATGGATATTGAAAAAATGATCCCATTCTTTGCTCCTCTCAAGAAATTGCTATTTTATCTCACTAAAACAGTTAATTTATTAATAGTTTAATTATTCTTTATGATTTCTTCAATGTTAATCGAATTAATCGTTATTATTCAGACTTCCTGAGTTATAATAAAAATGACAAAACGAAGGAGGTCCTAATATGCCATACGTTACAGTAAAGATGCTAGAAGGTCGTACTGAAGAACAAAAGAAAGCACTAGTTGAAAAAGTTACTGAAGCTGTAAGTGAAACAACAGGTGCTCCAACTGATAAGATTGTTGTTTTCATTGAAGAAATGACAAAAAACCATTATGCAGTTGCTGGAAAACGTCTTAGTGACGAATAGAATTCCATACATACAGCATCAACAGTAAACGGAATTACATCCGTTTACTGTTTTTATCTTCTTTTAGCCCCAGCTAATTCTTCAATCATTTCGATTACTTTCTTTTTCTTTTCATCAGGATTGCTATAAATTAAATCATGAGGAAAATATAACTTAGAATCGAATAACTTTTTACCTGTTATACCATCCACAAGCTCTGATTTGCGCGATATTTCTTTCAAATCACCGTTTGTTTGCAGTAGTAAAATCGGCTTCTTTCCATCTTCTTCACCGTACCTAAAGTAATCATAAGCCTCGTCTGAAATCGTATCGATGACTAAATAGTATTCCGGGTCGATCTCAATTTCTAAAAATAATTCTTTTAATTCAGCAAACTTTTCAGTATGTTTTTGTGTATCAAAGTCTACATATTGAAATAATTTTCTACTTAAAAAACGTTGACATAGATCACTTAAGATTTGATCGGACTCCTCTTGCCATACTTGGAAATAATACAAAAGGACTGATTCATCTAATTTGATATATTCATCTAAATCAACTTTTCCCTCAAACAAAAGACCAAAATGAACCGGTACATAATTAAAATGATAACCTGTTTCATGCAAATATTTAGCCCTTTGTAAAATCTTTTGTAAAATAGCTTCTGCACTTCTAGAAACAGGATGAAAATAAACTTGCCAGTACATCTGGAATCGACTAATTAAATAGTGCTCAACAGCATGCATCCCAGATTGTTTTATTACGACACCATCTGGTCGAGGACGCATAATTCTCAAAATACGTTCCATATCAAAATTCCCGTAACTTACACCAGTGTAATATGCATCTCTAAGGAGATAATCCATTCGATCTGCATCGATTTGGCTTGATATCATACTCGTTACTAATTTATTTGCCGATGTTTTCTCAATGACTTCCGAAACTTTTTTAGGAAAGTCATCCCCTACTTTTTTTAGAATTTTATTAATTTCTGTTGAACCCTCAATAATTTCTCTCGTTAATTCTTCATGATCTAATTTAAATATCTTCTCAAATGTATGCGAAAAAGGACCATGACCAACATCATGTAATAATCCAGCACAAAGAGCTAATAAGCGATCATCATCATTCCATTGGGGACGACCAGAAAAAACATCATCTACCATACGTCTAATAATTTCATAAACTCCAAGCGAATGAGTAAATCGACTATGCTCGGCTCCATGAAACGTCAGATATGTAGTACCAAGCTGTTTAATTCTGCGTAGTCTCTGAAATTCCTTCGTTCCTATTAAATCCCAAATAACCTGATCTCTTACGTGAATATAACGATGTACAGGATCTTTAAATACTTTTTCCTCATAAAGCTTTTGGAAACGATATGACATACCTTGGCCCCCTTTCAATATGTATACTAATTCTTTATATGCTAATTGATTTACTTTCTATAACAAGGCGCTACATTTGAAGGTAAAAACCAACCTTCCACTTTCTTTATTTACTTTTAACCCCTGGTCCTTATATATCTTAGGTAAAATATGTTTTTCATGGTGTCTAGTTCCGAAAGCTAGCTCTTCGGTAATATTCCATCCAACTTTGAAGTGGAAAAACCACCACTTCTTCAGCTGGATGGAGATATTTCCTTCAGAGCTGACCAAGCTTTCTCCACATTTCTTATTGTCTAGCTCCAGGCGTTAGCCCCTCGAGGTCATAAGCCAAATTCCAATGAAGGTAAAAACCAACCTTCCTTGGAATTCGTCTTATGCTTTTCGGGGCTGAGCAAACGCCTTCCGCATTTCTTTACTATTATATCAAAAAAACGCTCCTGAAGATGAAGGAGCGTTTAATTCTTACCTAGTTTTGATTTTATCTTTACAATTAGATCATCTTCGTTTGGTGCGGATAAGGGACGATTGTTTACGAAGCAAAATGATTTTTTTCGCCCTGGTCCACAGTAAGATTGACAACCAATTTTAATCTCTGCTTCATCATCTATTCTTTTTAAGCGAGGGACTAATGTTTTTATATTTGTCGCCTGGCAGTCATCACATATTCTAAATTCGTTTGACATTTTTTTACAATCCTTTCTGTTCTAAATTGAACATACTCAGCAGTAATTTTACTCGTTCCAAAAAGGACATGCAAGTTTTCCAATTAAATCAATCCAAATAGTATTCTACTATTTTCTATTTTTTGTATAGTTTTCTATTTTTTTGTCCAAACTTCTATTAATCAGCTAGGAAATTAAATTGAAAATTGAATAATTAAAAAAGAAAGTTGAGGGGAAGTTTCTATGATGAAATTAAGACAGGATGCATGGACTGAAGAAAATGATTTACTTTTAGCAGAAACCGTTTTACGTCATGTACGAGAAGGTAGTACACAATTAAATGCCTTTGAAGAAGTAGGTGATATTTTAGAACGTACTTCGGCTGCATGTGGTTTTCGTTGGAATGCTGTAGTTCGCTATAATTATGAAAAAGCACTTCAATTAGCAAAGAAATTCCGTAAAGAAAAGCTTAGACACGCTAAAGGTGAAGATGCTAAGAAAAAATTATTATATACACCTTCTGAATCTAGTTATATACAAACAGATGTATCTAGTAATTTTGATCGTTATTTAAATGATGAACAAGATTTAGAATATGGTGTTGAACTTGATCAAGAATTTGGATCTTTTGTGGAAACTAACAATGAAAATAACACTAGTGTTGAAGTAAAGCACAACGAGGAACAAACGACAGAGGTATTTTCAAGTGCTCCGTCAGTTCAAAATCAATACCAATCACAAAACTCACAAGCTTCACCAGTGAATACAAGAAAAAGTTCAATTACTATGTTTGATGTCATCCAGTTCTTGCAAGGTCTTTCCAGTAGTCAGATTGGTAACGATCGTTTAATCCGTGAAAATGAGCAACTTAAAAGAGAGCTTATGCAATTACAGGAACGAAACACCCAGTTACAGAGACAAGTTGAAAAGCTTGAAAAAGACGCTACTACTGTTCAAGAAGACTATGAAACAATGATGAAAATAATGAACCGCGCTAGAAAATTAGTATTATTTGAAGAGGAAGAGAAACCAGCAGCAACATCCTTTAGAATGGATAAAAACGGTAATTTGGAGAAAATTGCAGAATAACATTGTTAGCTATAAAATAGAGGAACCAAATCATAAATTTGATATGGTTCCTCTATTTTTATGCATTCTAAATTTAAAATTCCCTCTAAAATCTATTAATTTCCTAAATATTTATTAAAGAATACTAGCTATTTTACAAATGTAACTAGGCCCGCTGATTGAACTGCCTTTTGCCAAGCTTTTTTGTATGTAATGATTGATCACCATCTGCGTATTTGAATTTGAAGTTTTTTATTTAATTCACAATCATGCTAAAATAGGAAAACAAACGCAAAACGCAAGGGGCTTATTTAATGAATCAACATTTAAATCGATTACAAACAGATGAAATACGTTTTATAGACGGCTCAACTTTAGGGCCATCATTTGAGGCGATCCAATCTTTTGCATTAGATGACACATTATGTACAAAAATTGGGAAAATGGAGTCTCCAACAACAATTCGAACTTGGGTACACCACAATACAATCGTTCTCGGAATACAAGATACTAGACTTCCGAATCTAGCAAGCGGGGTTAAATTTCTTAATGACCATGGATACAAAGCAATCGTACGAAATTCAGGTGGGCTTGCTGTTGTTTTAGATGAAGGCGTATTGAATATCTCTCTCCTCTTTCCAGAGGCTGAACATAAGCTGCAAATTAATGATGGTTATGAAACGATGTATGCACTAATTCAAGATATGTTTAAGGATTTAACAGATAAAATAGTTGCTAAAGAAATAGTTGGATCGTATTGTCCAGGAGATTTTGATTTAAGCATTGATGACAAGAAGTTTGCGGGTATCTCTCAGCGCCGGATCCGTAAAGGAGTTGCTGTTCAAATTTATTTATGTATTAACGAGAGTGGTTCAAAACGTGCTTCAATTATTAAAGATTTTTATGAAATTGCGATTGATAACAAAGATACTTCATTTAAATATCCTACAATTATTCCTGATACAATGGCATCTCTTTCCGAACTACTTTCATTAAATCTTACAGTAATGGACGTAATGACGAGACTACTTCAATCATTAATTAAATTAACTCCAAAATTAACTCCTAACTCATTACTTAATGATGAAATAGAATTATATAATTACCATTTGCAACGAATGATTGATCGTAATTCGGAAGTAAGTATGATGCAAGAATCATAAATTTTTCTGATACGTGTTTATCTAATAAAAAAGAGTGCTCAGAAAGTCCATTGACTAAAAGAGCACTCTTTTTCCGTAACTCTGTCCTAATTATAGTGACTGAGCAGCTGTAATAATTGATAATTTATAAACGTCTTCACTGTTACAACCACGAGATAGGTCATTAACAGGCATATTTAAGCCTTGTAGGATTGGTCCGATTGCTTCAAAGTTACCTAAGCGTTGAGCAATTTTGTAACCAATGTTACCTGCTTCTAGGCTTGGGAATACGAATGTATTAGCATCACCTTGAATGACTGAATCTGGGGCTTTGCTTTTTGCAACAGATGGTACAAATGCTGCATCAAATTGGAACTCACCATCTAAAGTTAACTCTGGAGCAAGTTCTTTTGCAATTTTAACTGCTTCAGCAACCTTTTCAGTTTCAGGCGATTTTGCAGATCCTTTAGTTGAAAAGCTTAACATCGCAATTTTTGGATCAATGTCGAATAGTTTAGCCGTTTTTGCACTTTCAATTGCAATTTCAGCTAAGTCTTGGCTATTTGGTGCAATATTAATTGCACAATCAGCGAATACGTATTTCTCATCCTCACGAACCATGATAAATACACCAGATGTTTTTGTAACGCCTGGTTTTGTTTTAATGATTTGAAGAGCTGGTCGCACTGTATCTGCTGTTGAATGAGTAGCACCACTAACTAAACCATGAGCTTTATTAGCATATACTAACATCGTTCCAAAGTAATTTGGATCCAATAATGCTTTGCGGGCTTGTTCTTCTGTTGCTTTTCCTTTACGTCGTTCAACAAATGATGCAACTAATTGCTCCATTTCTTCATATGTAGATGGGTCTAAAATTTCTACTCCTTGAAGTTCTAAACCTAAGCTATTTGCTTTTTCTTTTACGCTTTCAACATTACCTATTAAAATCGGTTTTAATACATCTTCTTTCGCTAATCGATCAGCTGCTGCTAAAATTCTCTCATCTGTACCTTCTGGTAAAACAATCGAAATACCTTTACCTGATACTTTTTGTTTAATGCTTTCAAATAAATTGCTCATAATAGCCTCCAAAATCGTTAAAATTATTTTATTTGTATATAATTAGAATAAAACCTTTTTAGAATAATGAAAAATATAATACATTAAATAAAGCGCTATCATTTAAAGTAAATTAATTCCTAATATTCTAACTAAATCTGAATGTTGTATAATTTTGTATGTTTTTACAAAATACTTTTATTTGTAGTATGCTATATAAATGAAAATCAATTCAATAACGTTTGGGGGATTTAAAATGAGTGAAGCTGCAAAAACTTTAGATGGCTGGTATTGTTTACATGATTTTAGAAGTATGGATTGGCATGCATTTAAACAACTAGGTAGTGATGAGCGTCAACAAGCAATCACAGAGTTCCAACAAGTTTTCTCAAAATGGAATCAAGTTGCTGATTCTGGTGAAGGTAGCCATGCTATTTACAATATTTTAGGTCAAAAAGCAGACATTATGTTTATGGTTTTACGACCTACAATGGATGAGTTATTACATATTGAAACAGAAATTAATAAAACTACACTTTCTCAGTATATGATTCCAAGTTATTCATACGTTTCTGTAGTTGAATTAAGTAATTACTTAAGCGAAGAAGATGGGGATCCCTATCAAAATCCTCATGTACGCGCTAGACTTTATCCTTCTTTACCAAAATCTCAATATGTATGCTTCTATCCTATGGATAAAAAGCGTGAAGGCGAAGATAATTGGTACATGCTTCCTTCTGGAGCTCGTAAAGAAATGATGTACAGCCACGGAAAAATTGGTCGTACATACGCAGGTAAAGTTAAACAAATTATTACTGGTTCTGTAGGTTTTGATGATTATGAATGGGGCGTTACTTTATTCTCTGAAGACGTACTTCAATTTAAAAAATTAATCTATGAAATGCGTTTTGATGAAGTAAGTGCTCGTTATGGAGTATTTGGTTCATTCTTTGTTGGAACAATCCTAAAAGAGGACGCATTCTCAAAATATCTATACGTTTAATTAAATATTTTAAGAGTACCCAATGAATTCAATCAATCATAGTATATAAATTAAAAGACTTCTCTTTTTTGAGAAGTTTTTTTATTTTCCTGTTGGAAAAGAAGTCATATGTTACTTCTAATTTTAATATAGTTACAGTAGTGAACGAACTAATTAGTCCTCGCTTTCCGATCACCAATGGGATTTTTGCAGAATATTTAATTCGGATGAGGAGGCTTTTTTATGGCTGTAATTCGGTACACTGACGCTGAGGTTTCTTTGCTTGCTAGATTAATGCGTGCTGAAGCTGAAGGCGAAGGTAAACAAGGAATGTTAATGGTTGGAAATGTATGTGTTAATAGGGTTTTGTGTGATTGCTTAGATTTTAGAGATCTTCGAAGTATAAAAGATATGGTTTATCAGAGTCCAGGTGGATTCGAAGCTGTTCAAAAATCTTACTTTTATCAGCGTGCTAGAGAACAAGACATTGAGTTATCTAGAAAAGTAATCGCAGGGCAGCGTTTTTGGCCAGCAACTTATGGTCTATGGTTCTTCAAACCTGCAGGTTCATGCCCAGCAACTTGGTTTAACCAAAAGCTAGCAGGAAGATTTAAGTCGCATTGCTTTTATCAACCAACTGATCAAGATTGTCCTAAAGTTTACAGTGTTTAAAATGATTTAACTAAGGGAGGTTTTTTCTTTGAGTAATCCTTACGAATATTATCAAAATCTATATCGTCCGGCGCAACCTGCCCAAGGGCAAGGACAACAAACTGGACAGGGGCAAGGATTTGCGGCCCCATCAGGCGGTATGATCACCCAACAAGGTCAAGTTACCGGCTCGCCTAGTCTTTTTGAACAATCCTATGTAGAAAATATACTTAGAGCAAATCGTGGAAAAATTGCTACGATTTATATGACGTTCACTGGTCACCAACAACAAGTATTTGTCGGGTATATTATGGGGGCCGGACGGGATCATATTGTTCTCAGAGATGTGAATACAACTAAAACTTTCGTATTGTTAACAATATACTTAGATTACATCACATTTGACGAAGAAATTGCTTTGCCTTATCAAGTTTAAAAAAAAGTGTTCAATATAGTGCAATAATTGCACTTATATTGAACACTTTTTTTATTTCATTACTGAAATCCCTACTAATATCCAAGCTACTAAAAATGCTAAACCACCTAATGGAGTAATTGCACCTAGTATTTTAATTCCTGATACACTTAATATGTACAGGCTTCCTGAGAATAAGATGATCCCAATTACAGATAACCATCCCGCCCACGTTAATTGAGTAGTTGAACCATATTTATCAATTAAAAATGCAATAATAAATAGTCCACCAGTTTGGAACATTTGATATTGAACGGCCTTTTGCCAAATTTGAAGTGATCTTTCGGAGATTTTCCCCTCAAGTCCATGTGCTCCAAATGCACCTAATGCGACCGCTAAAAATGCAAAAATACTACCTAATAAGAAAAATAGTTTCACTTTCTCTCCCCCTTTATCTTAAAAATCTAATAATGATCCACTTTGTTCCGAGTCATCTAATTTAGGCATAACAGAAGGTCCAGACATAATAGGTTGACTTGTTATTGATTGAACAATACTACTAGTTACTATATTTTTTGGAACCTCTACACCGCTGCTCTCGTCTTCAAGAAGTAATTCACATAAAGAACGAATGCTGGCAATTCTTTCTCGAAATTGTCCAGGTTTTTGCGTACTTACTTTTGCCTTATGTAACTCATTTTCAATTTGCTGGATTACTTTTTCTACACTGATATTCAGATAAATCACCACCAAACATTATTAACACAATCCAATAAATCCTATTATACTATGGCTTTTTTCTGAAAGCGAATACGAACCAAATTAGCAACTATTTTAATGGAACGGTGGTATACTAAAAAAGTTAATTTTTAGGAGGTAATGTAATTTGAACTATAAAATGATCGTTTTGGACATTGATGACACATTATTAACGGATCAACATGTTATATCGCAAAGAACAAAGGAAGCTTTACTTAAAGCTCAAGATATGGGTGTAAAAGTAGTGTTAGCTTCCGGTAGACCAACTTTTGCAATGCATAAGTTAGCTGAGGAACTGTTACTGCATGACTATGGTAGCTATGTCCTATCATTTAACGGAGGGATCATTACTGACTATCGAACAAAAAATAATGTTTATGAATGTACACTAACAAAAGAACAAGCACATGAACTTTATGAGATTAGTAAGAAACATAATGTTTTCGTTCATACATATGTTGAAAATGATATTATTACAGAAAAAGGGAATCAATATACAGATATCGAAGGCCAGCTAACAGGCATGCCAATAAAAGAAGTGAGCAGCTTTACCGAACATGTGCAAAATGACGTTGTGAAGTTGTTAATGTTAGAAGATCCAGAAAAACTAGCACAAGTTGAAAAAATACTCCAAAAAGAGCTCGAAGGTAAAATTAGTGTCATGCGCTCGAAGCCTTTCTTTCTAGAACTAACGAACAGTGAAGTAGATAAAGGTAAAAGCCTAAATCACTTAATTCAAATTTTAGGAATTCGACAGGACGAAGTAATCGCTGTAGGGGATGGATATAATGACCTACCGATGATCAAATTTGCGGGATTAGGCGTTGCGATGGGAAATGCTCCTGAAGAAATTAAGCAACAAGCTGATTACGTCACTGCTACAAATAATGAAGATGGTGTCGCTAAAGTTGTTGAAGAGTTTATATTGAGTTCTAAATAATAAATACCTGATTGCAGGCTGCTTTTGGAGCACTTGGTGAGGAGCGGAGTTACCTAGACGGTAATGATCACCGCATAGGAAGGTGAAGCAACGAAGAAAGCGAGCGTTTGAAGAGCAGTTTAAAGGGTTGTCCAAAAAAGACAACCCTTTTCTAACTATATATATGACTACTCTACTGTCCAGTCAATCGGATCTAATTGAAGTTCCACTAGTTTTTGGTTAATTTGTGAAAATGGTTTGCTTCCAAAGAATCCTCTACTAGCTGATAATGGACTTGGATGATGTGCTTTTAATATTACATGATGGTTACCCGTAATCAATACCTCTTTAGCTTGGGCATGTTTACCCCATAGAACAAAAATAATCGGACGTTCCTGCTTATTTAACTCAGATAAGATTGTATTCGTAAATAGTTCCCATCCTTTATTTTTATGGGAATTTGGTTCACCTTCACGAACAGTTAACACAGTATTTAATAATAATATCCCCTGCTTAGCCCAGTTAATTAAATAGCCGGTCGTTGGTATTTCTAACCCTAAATCGCTACTTAATTCCTTATAAATATTTCTTAAAGAAGGCGGTATTTTTACTCCCGGTAATACAGAAAAACTTAACCCATGCGCTTGGCCTGGCTGATGATACGGATCTTGTCCAATTATTACTACTTTGCAATCTTCATATGAACACTCGTTTAAAGCCTGAAATAAATGCTCTTTGGCAGGGTATATCGTTTGTTCCTTGTATTCTTTTTCAAGAAATTGCAATAAATCTTTAAAATACGGTTTTTCAAACTCTGGTTTTAATATTTCTCTCCAATTTGATGATAGTTGAAGCAATGAAATACCACCTTTCCTGACGAAATTTCCCGAGAAATAGACATGATTTGTTGTTTATTGTCGTCGTTTGTGATTCTTAATAGATTACTTGGATTAGTAAAACCGCAATGATGATTTGAAAACCTACAATGCTTAATGCATAAAGTGAAAGCGACTTCCCTTGTTTAATAATCATTTTTACATTTACATTCAAACCAATTGCAGCTAGTGCAATAATTTCTAATAAGTGACTAGTTTTATTTGAAATATTTTCAGTCCAACTTGGTAACACTCCTAAACTATAAAAAACACAAAGGATGACAAATCCAATTACATACCATGGAAATTTGGTTCTTAATTTCTCAATCGATTCCTCTGCTAAGTGTCTTTTCTTTATAGTAGATAAGCTAAAAACTACAAAAACTAAAAAAACTACTCGAATCAATTTAAATAAAGTTGCATAATTCTTTACTTCATCATTCACTAAACTACCACTAGCAACTACTTGTCCCACCGATTGTAATGTACTGCCGATTAATGCAGAGGTCGGCAGTGTTTCAAAACGATATAATACAGATGCTATTAAAGGCAGAACAAACATTAAGACTGTTCCCATCATATTTACAAGTGTCACAGCCAGTCCCTTTTCTTCTTGAGTGGCTTGTATAGCCGGGGCTGTTGCGCCAATTGCTGAAGAACCACAGACTGCATTTCCACTTGCCATTAAATAACTAAAATTCAAACCAAAACCTAATTTTTCGCCTAACCAAATCGTAAAAATGATGACTAAACACATTTGTGTCACGATTAATAGGATTCCTTTTAACCCTAGATGGCTAATCATTTGAATACTAATCGTTGCCCCTAATAAACAGATTGAAATCTCTAAAAGTTTACTTTCGGCAAACTTTCTACCACTTTCAAAATAAGACTTTAAGTGCACTGTATTACCGATGATCAATCCGATTAATATCGAAAATGTAGCTGCTCCAACCGGTAATATATAAGAAAGTAGTTCACTAATAAGTGCAATCATAAGGCAAAGAACCAACCCTGGAATAACTTTATAAATATTCCCCATATATTCTCCAAGCTTTCATAAAATATTATTCTATCCTTCAACATTATGTAACGAAAAAAGAAATTCGACAAGATTCTTGTCGAATTTCCAAATTTATCATACATAAATTTAATTTTCATCAAAGCTTGAAGCCTCAACAATGTACTGAGGTCTTCTTTTTGTTTCGTAATAAATTTTACCTATATATTCACCTAATACACCAATCATTAAGATTTGAACTCCGCCAAATAACATAATGAAATTAGATATCGTATATAAACCAGGAATTCTAACCCCTACTAAAAGAACTTTAAAGCTCATCATAATAAAAATTATAAGACTTATACCAATTAATAATAATCCGACTTTCGTTAACAACCTCAAAGGTCTTGTATTAAAACACAGTATATATTCAATGGATCTTTTTATCGAATCCAGTCTTTTTACTTCTGATTCTTTGTTTATGATTCTTGATGTTATTTCATACTCAATCGTTTTTATTTTGTAACCAATCCAGTTAAAAATACCTTTAGAATAGCGGTTTGATTCTGGCATGCTTAAAATAGCATTTACTACTTTTCTGCTTAACAAACGAAAGTCTGATTCGTTTTGCAAAAGATCAGGGTCCACAAATTTTTTAATGATCTTCTCTAAAATGCCTTTTTTCGCTTTTTTTAGAACTGAATTCTCCACTTTTTTCGATGCAACTACATGGTTATGCCCTTTTTTGTATTCATCCATCATCTCTAAAATAACATTCGGTGGATGTATAAAGTTTCCATCCATTAAGATGACTACATCGCCCTTTGCATGATCAAGTCCAGCACAAATTGCTCCCTCTCTTCCAAAGCGGCGAGTAAATGAGATATATTTCAAATGACTGCTATGATTTGAAACAACTTGAAGTGCAAGTAGTGTATCATCATCACTTCCGTCGTTTATATAGATAATTTCATAATCTTCTTTAAGTAACTTAATTGTATTAGATAAACTAACGTGAAATCTCTCAAAATTTTCTCCATTATTATAACAATATACAACAACAGATAATTTCATACAAAACACCTACTTCTCCTAAAAGCTATGAGGATATAACTTTTATCTATGTTATAGCACTCGGCAAAACAGTTCAATGATTTTTATATGAATTTTTTTTCAGACGATTAGTGAATGAGTCTACTCTTCTTAGAAAGATCTACGATTTTACTTGCTCTTTTATTAATAGGTGCTTTAAGTACAACTCCCACTATGATTGCAAAGATGACAAAAAGAACTAATATCGGAACATCTTTATAAATGGTTTCCCAAACGATTCCTCCGGTCGCCTCCCTCAACATGCCCAATGCATAGGTAAAAGGTAGAAATGGGTTAATTTTTTGGAAAAATGGTGGAGTTACTTGTATCGGATAAACTCCTCCCGCTCCAGATATTTGGAGTACTAAAAAGATAATACCGATCCCTTTGCCTATATTTCCGAAAACGGAAACAAGCGTATAAACAATAAACGTAAATACAATGCTAATCAATAGTGCAAATAAGATAAAATAACCTTTACTTGCTGCATAAGTACCTAGTATCAGGAAGTTACCAGTAGTCACTACTAAAGTCTGTAGTAACCCAATTGTAATAAAGGTCAATAGTCTTCCAAAATAAACTTCTCTACTTTTATATGGTTTTTCTTCATGAACTTCAGTAGTTAGTAATGATACCATTAATAAAGCTCCTACCCATAACGCCAATGTTGTATAAAAAGGGGTCAATCCTGTACCATAATTCGGTATTGGAAACATTCGCTCCTTTTTGATAGCGATTGGGTTAGAATAAAAATCACTTACCTTTTCTATATCAGTTCGTAGAAAGTTAATTAAATCCTCGATACTTCCTTTTTCTTTTGCCTTTCTAATCTCATTTGCTATTTTTTTTATTTTCGCTTCTATTATCGGTAATTCATTTACTAATTGCTGAATGTCACCCTTTTTCGTTGCTAATAAATTTGACGTGTCCTGAAGTACACCTTTTATTGTAGGTATACTCGTTTTTGCATCAGTTAAAACAATCTCGGTATTTTTTACTGATTCATTCACTAATCTTGAAGCTTCTCTTATTTTTGGTGCTAGATCTTGATCAAAATTTCCGTTTAAGCTATTTATTTTGTTATTTATACTTGCTACGCTATCATTCATTTTTTGAAGTAAATCATTCGGTAAACCGTTTCCGCTTTGTATTGCATCTTTTAATTGCGCATTCTCATTTTGAATCATCATGAAATCTGCTTCTAGATCTTTTAATACACTAATATTACTACTAAAATCTGCTGTAGTACCTAAGCTATTAAAAGATTGAAGAACTTGATTTAAAGAAGTAACCATATTTTTTGAATTTGCTAATATTTTTCCGATTTCATTTGATAGCCTCATTGATTCGTCTTGACTAACCGTTTGATTCTGTATTTGTGATAATGTACTTTGTATAACTACAGACTGGTTCTGGAGTAGGTTAAGTGTCTCTTTAATAAATGGAGTTGAATCTTGAATTACTTTGTTTATTTGATTAAAAAAACCACTTAAGCTAGCCGTTAATTTTTCACCATTCGCTATGATCTTATTAATCAGTTCCAAGTCTTTTTTTGTAGTTTGAATAACGTTTTGTACTTTTCTATAATCATTTAAGGCTGTATTCACAGTTGTCTTTATTTCCGGTAAATCTTTTTCAAGCTTAAAAACCATTTGCTCAAATTTTTTTATTTCAGGTAAATTTGCTTGTAAATCAATTCCTATTTTATTAAACTCCTGCAATAATTCCTTACTAACGGTCTTTTCAAATTTCTTTGTAATCTCACTGGCAATACCGGTGGCACCTTTTTCAGTATATTTTGGTGCAACAATATTTAACTTTTCATTAACTTGATAAACTAGTTCGGGTTTTTGAGGATGATCTGTTAATACTGTGCTAATTTTATTTGAAAAATCATTCGGAATTAATATACTAGCGTAATATTTTCCTTGTTTAACCCCTTCATATGCGACTTTTTTACTTGTAAATCTCCAGCCTAATGAAGGATTTTCTTTTAAAGAATTGATGACTTCGTTTCCGATATTAATTTTATTGCTTAAGACAGTGGCACCGCGATCCTCGTTTACTATTGCAATCTTTAAACCCTTTGTATTACCGTACGGATCCCAAGAAGATTTTATATTAAACCATGCATACATTGAGGGCATAATAATTAAACCAACGATAATCATCAATGCAGCCCAATTTGTTACAACGCGCTTTATATCACGAAAATAGATTTCAATTATTGAACTCACCTATAACTCACCTAATCTTAATTTTTAAATAGTATGCAATAAATAATGCATAACTATTCTTAACGGCAAGAGTAGATGATTTGAGGTAAAGAAAAAGTAAAATGAAAAAAGACTCCCGCCAAAATTAGCGAAAGTCTTTTCTGACTAAATACTTTATGTTTTATCTACTTACATAATCTAGTTTATGCCCTTATTCCCATCTAAAAGTACGTGCAGCGATTAAGAAGCTTACGACCATCCAGACACATAACCAACCGAAATCTGGAAGCAAATCCCCAAATGATGCTCCGACATTCATGATGTCACGCATTGCAGTTGATAAGTGTGTAATTGGGATAGTCTTTATAATCGGTTGTAAATAGTCAGGCATATTATTTACAGGGAAAAATACTCCACCTAAAAACATAAGTGGGAACGAAATAAAGCCTGCAATTGGTCCAGCACTTTCTGGACTTTTTGCTAAACTTGCTATAATAAATCCAATGCTCATAAATGTTAATGTACCTAATACTACAAACAACACCACTAATAGGAATGATCCTCGAATACTTACGTCGAATCCAAAATAACCAATTAGAATTGTTAAGATTGCTTGTAAGCTATTCAATATAAGCCTTGCTGTAATTTGCGCGGCAATAAATGTCGAAGCTTTTAATGTGGTGCCTTGCATTCGTCTTAAAACTCCTCGTTCCCTCCAAGACGCAATTTGGCCAGCAACACCATTCATATTATTACTCATGATTTGCATTGCAATAATCCCAGGTACCAAAAAATCTAAATATGAAAGAGTAATACCAGCTACTCCTTTAAAGTCAGTGACGACTTTAGGTGTATACCCTGCCATTTGTTTACTAGCGGCATCAACATATGCTGTAATCGTTGCTATTCCACCTTGAAGCTGGCCCGTATTACTTTCATTATATAGTACCTTTATTTGCGCTGGAGCTGATTGTTGTTTAGATGTCACTTGATTTTGAAACCCTTTTTTTATGATGATTACAAAATCTGTTTTGCCATCAGACAATAATTTCCTAGACTTTAATTCATTTGTCTTTTTATGTATTTTAAGTGACTTTTGTTTTTCTAAAACAGTTGTAATTTGTTTACTTACTTGAGTGTTATCATAATCAATTAGGTTTACTGAGTAACTAGTTGTATTCCCATCGTTGAACATTAATCCAAAAATAATCATAAAGAAAAATGGAAATAATAATGTCCAAATTAAAGCCTGGCGATTACGTACATAAATTCGGAGTTGCGCTAAAGTTAATTGATAATAAGCCTTCATTCCTCACGTAACCCCCTTCCAGTCATATGTAAAAATACGTCCTCTAGAGTCGCGGTTCGTGTCGATAAATCTGAAATTTCCATATTCTGTTCTTTTGTATACTCAAGTAGGGCTATTAATGAAGCTTGTAAGTTATGAGTATACAATGTTACGAAATCATGATTAATCACGACATTCATTACACTGTCTAATTGTGCGAACTTTTCTTCTTGCTCGGGTAGTTTTGTTTTAAATTCAATCGCACTCTCTGCAGAAATTGAACTCACTAAATTGTTCGGTGTATCTAGTGCAATTAACTTACCTTTATCCATAATACCAATCCGATCAGCAAGTACATGAGCTTCATCCATGTAGTGAGTGGATAATACGACTGTTTTACCTCGTTCTTTTAGCTTTAAAATGATATCCCACAACGTTCTACGAGCTTGTGGATCAAGTCCTGTAGTTGGCTCATCTAAAAATATGATTTGAGGATCATGAATTAGTGCCAATGCAATCGCTAATCGCTGCTTTTGTCCTCCTGATAAACTTTTTACTAGACTATTTTGTTTTTCCGATAAAAGCATTTCATCGATTAATGGTTGTATTGGGATATGACTTGGATAGAAGCTTGCATACATCTCAATGATTTCCTTTACTTTTAACAGCTCAAATAATGATGTTGATTGGAGTTGGATGCCGATTTCTTGTTTGATTTTATTTGAGTCTTTACCAATTACATGCCCTGCAATAGTAGCAGTACCTTCATCTGGTTTTCTTAATCCTACAAGCATTTCCATCGTCGTTGATTTACCAGCTCCATTTGGACCGAGTAATCCAAATACTTCACCTTTTTCAACTTCAAAACTAATGCCATTTACAGCGTAAAAATCTCCATATCTCTTTTTAAGATTTTCAACATTAATAATTGAACTCATTGTTTTTCCTTCACCTCGACTACTTGAATGATTAGTTAAAAAGCGTACATCTTTTATAATTCAGCCTGCTAAGTATATAATGCAAAACACAATATATTTGTCGAAAAGGCTGATTATTAATAATCTTTAATTAAATTTACATTTTTTACCAATTTGTGTCATCCCATGATATGCAAAATAGCCAAAACTATTTGCATTTTTTATGAAATAATCATTCACATTTTATAACTTGATTGTAACGCCCATGTTGTCACTTTGTAATACTCATAAGTTACAATATGTTGGACATTATTTAAAAAAATTGGCTCTGATTTGAAGTTGTTTACTTTAATTGAGCCATAAAAACAAGGTGATAAAATGAAAATAGAACGTGAAAAATGGTTGGATGTTGCCAAAATGATCGGCATCTTTTTGGTTGTTTATGGTCATTCTACAGAAGGTCCGAATTCTATTACATTTATTTACTGGTTTCACATGCCTCTATTTTTTATTATTAGTGGCTATTTATTTAAACCCGTGAATTCAATTAATGAACTCAAATTTTATATAAAAAAACTAACATATAGATTGCTTGTACCCTACTGTACGTATCTGATTTTATTTAGTTTATATAACATAACAATTGAGGTAATAGACGGAACGATTAACCAGTCAAATTTATCAAAAGAAGTCCTCTCATTGTTAATTGGTGGAAGGTTTATTACAGGGGTCCATGGTGTATTTTGGTATGTGACATGTTTATTTATTACACAAATATTATTTGCGTTAATCTGTTTATACTTTAAAAAGACTAGTACCCGCTTATTAATCGTCATTACTTGCTATTTAGGTGCACATTTTGAAACAATTAAATTAATTCCACAAATCGGTAAAAATACCTTTAATCAAATTTCCATTCCTTGGAATGTGGATGTTGCTTTACTAGCAATTTTCTTTTTAGGGTTAGGATTCTTTACGAAAAAATTGATCGCGTCAATTCATAATTTCCTTGGAATATCATGTATTACGCTTAGTATTGTTTATATGACCTTATATGAATTGAATAAATTAGACTACCATTTAAGTCTTAAATATTTAAGATATAACCATTTATTTTTGGATGCTTTAATTCCAATAACGATGACGATTGCCGTGCTTTATTTATGTCAAAAGCTAGCAAGATTACAATTTATCCAGCCTTACACTATATTTGGGAAAGAATCATTAACAATAATGTATATTCATATTTTTGCAAATGCTGTCTTTTCACAGTTTTTCGATTATGGGCCGTTATTGTACACAATGATTGGTTTAGCTGTGCCTATGATTGCGAAGAAATTTATTATTGAAACACAACCTACTATAAAACCATTGTTCATTGGTTTAAATGTAAAACGAAAACAACATTTAAACGCAAGAACTGCATAAAAAAAATAGCCCAAGGGCTATTTTTTTTATTTTAATGTAGCAACAGCTGCATCTGAACCTTTTTGAATTGAGCCAGTTGCTGTAACTTTAATATTTTCAAGCGCATCTCCATTTGTAAAAATAACTGGAGTAATTGTGCTTTTTGCATTTTCTTTAATATAGTCGATATTGAATGTTAATAAATGATCTCCTGCATTAACTTTTTGTCCTTCTGTTATATGAGCATCGAAACCTTCACCATTTAGTTTAACTGTTTCTAGTCCAACGTGAATTAAGATTTCAACACCCTCATTTGAACGAATTCCAATAGCGTGTTTTGTATGGAAAACTTGTACGATTTCTCCATCAAAAGGAGATACAACAACACCTTCTGATGGTGTAATTGCAAATCCATCACCCATCATTTTTTCTGCAAATACAGGATCTGGTACTTCAGATAGTGGATGTATTTCTCCAGTTAATGGCGCTTTAATAACAACATTCTTTGCTGCTTTAGTTACAGCTGCAGAACCTTGTTGTTGTTCTTCCTCTAAACCGAACATTTTTTTTAATTTGTTAAACATAATACTCACCTTTTCTTTAATTTAGATTCCAGTCTTATCATTATCTTTTCAGAAAAAATAATACTAATTATCCTAACAGAAAAATCACTTTTATGCTAAAGAAAAGTTGAACTTTTATTGAATTATTAACCAAACTGTCTTATTTTTACAATAAAAGACATAAAAACCGCTCATGAATCATTTAGTAGTAGTTCTAAAAGTTGGAAATACATATGTTAAAATAATGATGTATAACAAGATGTTCATCATTAAAAGATAGGAGCGATTTAAGTTGACTGAAATGGTTCCATTAGTTTTCTCACTTCAAAACAAAAAGATCACAATCGTCGGTGGAGGAAAAATCGCTTTTCGAAAAGCAAAAGCATTTATAAAAAGTGGTGCTACAATTACAATTATTAGCCCTCAACTTTGTGATGAATTCAAACAGTTTCCTACAATCAAATGGATTAATAAGTATTTTGAAAAAACTGATCTAACTGGAGCTCATATTGTGATAGCAGCTACTGACGATAAAAATATAAATAAATTCGTTAAAGACAGTACATCAGACTTCCAATGGTTTAATGATGTAAGTGATCAAAATAATAGTGATTTCCATACACCTGCTGTGGTTCGTAGAGGAGATCTGATTGTATCAGTCTCAACTTCAGGTAAAAGTCCAGTCTTATCAAAAAAAATAAAAAAGGAACTAGATAATTATTTTGACGATCATTATAGTGAAGTCGTGGATGAATATGCTGTTGAACGAAAAAAACCAGTCATAGAGTAATTTCATATGACTGGTTCTAATTGCAGGGACCTTTACATTATTGTTTTTTCAGCTTTGCTAAAGCTTCTGCAAATGGATTATTAAATGGTTCATCATCTTGTTTGTTCTGTTGCTTTAAATATTTTTGAACATCTCGTTTTGAAACTTTACTATTTTTTTCTTTTGAACGTCGATCTTTAAAAGTAGAAAGTTTTTCTCTATGTCCACATGCACATACAAAAATTTGACCTTCCCCTTCACCTCTTAGCTCTAAACGTTTGAAACAATTAGGGCATCTCGCGTTCGTAGACTGTGAAATTGTTTTACGATGACCACATTCCCTATCCTGGCAAACTAACATTTTTCCGCGTTTACCGTTCACTTCTAACATAAGCTTTCCGCAGTCGGGACATTTAGTGCTAGTCATATTATCGTGCTTAAATTTTTGCTCAGTTTGTTTTATTTCTTTCACAGCATCTGAAGAAAATTTAATCATTTCACTCATAAATTTAGATTTAGCTAATTTACCTTTGGAGATTGCCTGAAGCTTCTGCTCCCACTCGGCCGTTAGGGCTGGCGACTTCAAAGCTTCTGGAACAAGATTTAACAATTGCTTTCCTTTATTTGTGATGAAAATATCTTTTCCCTTTTTTTCAATTAAAAAGCTACTAAAAAGTTTTTCAATAATATCCGCTCTTGTTGCAACTGTTCCCAATCCACCTGTTTCGCCTATCGTCTTCTTTAGATCATTACTATTACCAGACATAAAATGAACTGGGTTTTCCATTGCACTTAAAAGTGTGGCTTCATTAAAGTACGCTGGTGGTTTCGTATACCCTTTAGTTTCAATAACTTTAACTACTTCAATACGCTCATTCTCTTTAATCATTGGTAAACGTTGATCTTCTGTACTCTCAAGATCATCTTCATCTTTAAAGACTTCTTTCCACCCCAATGATATAACCCTTTTACCTTTCGCAACAAATAACTCATTCTCAATTTCTGCGATAACTTTTTCTTGTTCATATACGTAAGGAGGTAGTAAGACTGCTAAAAATCTTCTTACGATTAAATCATATATTTTAAATTCTTTTGAAGAAAGCTCACTGATGATAGGTGCCTGCTCTGTCGGTATAATCGCATGATGATCAGAAACCTTTTTGTCATCAACGAATGACTTATTTACTTTAATCGGTTGATTCGTTAACTTCATAATGATTTTTCCATACGGTTTTATGTTACATGCTGATAATCGTTCTTTTAATGTATCTACTAAGTCCGATGATAGGTATCTAGAATCAGTTCGTGGATACGTAACGACTTTATGATGCTCATATAGCTTTTGCATAATCGATAAGGTTTCTTTAGGTGAAAAGTTAAATCTTTTATTCGCCTCTCTTTGAAGCTCAGTTAAATCATAAAGCTGCGGAGCAAAGGATTTTTTTTCAGCAGTTGATACTTCCTTTATCTTTAGCTGTTTTCCCTTTATCGCTCCAATAATCTTTTGTAATTCATCGGATGTTTTAATTTTCTGGTCATTTGACTTACGATTTTGCCACGTAAAGATTACATTATTTGCTAATACTTGTAACCCGTAATAAGTTTGTTGCTTAAATTCTTTTATTTCTTTTTCACGCTCTAAAATCATCGAAAGTGTCGGAGTTTGAACCCTACCACAAGATAGTTGAGCATTATGCTTACAAGTAAGTGCTCTTGTTGCATTAATCCCTACGATCCAATCTGCTTCAGCTCTTGCTACAGCAGAAAGATATAAATTTTCATATTCCTTACCACTACGTAAATTTTCAAAGCCTTTTTTTACTGCCTGATCTGTTGCAGAAGAAATCCATAGCCTTTTAATCGGTTTATTAACCTTTGCCATTTGAAGAATCCATCTTGCAACAAGCTCACCTTCACGCCCTGCATCCGTTGCAATAACAATATCGGAAACATCTTTTCTTAATAATTGAGATTTCACGGCTTGAAACTGCTTGCCTGTCTTTTTAATAACAACAAGCTTTAATTTATCTGGAATCATTGGTAAATCTTCTAAATTCCATGACTTATATTTATGATCATATCCCTCTGGATCAGCTAAAGTCACAAGATGCCCTAATGCCCAGGTCACAATATACTTTTTACCTTCTAAAAATCCGTTACCTTTTTGACTGCACCCTAGCACTTTAGCTATATCTCTAGCAACAGAAGGCTTTTCTGCTAATACTACTGTTTTACTCATAGACTACTCCTTAGTTTAAATTCAATATTCTTATTAACTAACTTTAACACTTCTACTAATCTAAATTCAAAATCTAATTGTATTACTTTTATCCAGGTATGGTAACACACTAGTGCTTTCAATTTAGTAAAATATAAAGTTTCTCATATAACTTTCTTTCCTCTAAATCGCAGTTTACCAGTGATTTACTAACTTCAAATAACTTTCTTCTTAAATCAAGACAATATTTAAGTTCATTTTCACTAAAATTGTTCATTTTTAACGCTTCCGCTGTAATCATTATTCTATATACTAAAGTTAGAGGAAATGAAAGACGCTCAATAAATGGCTTTTCTCTTTGTAATATAATTTTTTTTATATACATATTGAAGGGAGTAAATAGATGAATCCTCTATTGTTAGTTACAATCCTTTCAACTAGTGTTCTAATTTCTATTTCTTTATTTTTGAATAGAAAAAAGTCACCATTATAGTATGTTTTTCCACTAGTTATTTCCATATTAGGTATTGCTGTAATAATTTTTGGGGTAGTCGTAGGAAGATGGCATGGGCTTGGATTAAGTACAATTGGCTTTTCTCTATTTTTATCCTCAATAATTGCAATAATAGTAGTTTCGATCGTTTCTCTTAGAAAAGAGCATTAACTAAAAAGTACCTGGGATAACATTTTTCTCTCTATTTTTTCTTTTTTTGCTGAAAATTGACGTTTTATTTTACTAAGAAAACAAAGGGATTTACTCTCTATATGGCAAATTTAGTAATTAATTCCATATATAAGGAGAGAGACAATGATAAATAAGATTGTATCTGTGCTTTTGGGGGTATTTTTGTTCCTTTTACCCACTGCTAACGCAACTTCTTTTTCTCAAGGTTTTAGTGATGGAGAGTTATCGAACTATATAGATAATCTAAATTTAAACACTACTGAAGCCACTTTTGGACAATCGATTGAAGTTGGATTAACGACTAAAGAACATTTCAACAATGTAACTCTCACATTTAAAAACGGGACTAATTTGACGGAAGTTTTACTGAAAAATTCTTCGTCATCAGAACTTTACTATTCTGGAAAAATTGGGGTTGCAGCTTCTTTTACAAAAGGTACTTATCAATTAAGTTCAATTTCACTGGATGATCAAACGATAGCTGTTTCAGACCAAAATATTAATTTTATAATAAAAGATTTACCTACTCCGAAAATCAATCAAATTACGAATAAATCGACTTCCGTGACAGGATCATTTTTGGAAAAAAGCAGTGTCCAAATTCTTATCAACAATAAGCTGGTAAGTACTGTACAAACGGATACAAAAGGAAATTTTCAATTCAATACTAAACCTCTAAAAGAATTTACTAAAATAAATGCAGTTGGTGTTTCAATTGGATTAAAAAGTAAAATCGCTACATCATATGTTTCAGATGTAATCGCACCTACTATCACTTCAATACCTTCAATTTCAGATCAATCTCAAAGTATATCAGGTAAATCAGAGCCAAACGCTGATGTTCTTATTTACTTAAACAAGAAAGTATTAGCAAAAGGGAAAGTTAACACGGCAGGAAAGTTTACGATTAAAATGGCGAAGCAAAAGGCAAACACAGTTCTTCAAGTTGTTGCAGTTGATAAAAGTAAGAATCAAAGTAAACCTGTTTCCATTCGTGTATTAGATCGTACTGCACCTTCTGCTCCTACAATCCAAACAGTTAAAGAAAATGCTACGATTATTAGTGGAAAAACAGAACCAAACGCTTCCGTCAAACTGTATCTAAACGGGAAATATACTGCTAAAACGTCTGCATTAAAGAATGGTAGCTATTCTTTTAAGGTTACAAAGTTAAAAGCATTTACGCCTATAAAAGTACAATCAATTGACGCCGCCGGAAATCAAAGTAAGTTTTCATTTACCGAGGCAAAGAGCTCCAAGCCCCTTTCAAATGGGCAATTAATTATTGTTAATACAAAAACAAATAAACTTTCTTATTACAATAAAGGAAAACTAGTAAAAACATTTAATGTAGCAACAGGAAAAGCTTCTACTCCTACACCTACTGGTAAGTATAAAGTCTTAAATAAGATTAAAAATAGACCTTGGTATAAAGGAAATATTCCTGGTGGTGCTCCAAATAATCCACTCGGTAAAAGATGGATGGGTTTAAGTGCCGGTAGCTCGCCTGGAAGCTCATATGGAATACACGGAAATGCGAACGAAAGCTCAATCGGAAAATCGGTTAGTTCAGGTTGTATCCGAATGCATAACAGTGAAATCCAATGGTTATTCGATCAAATAAATGTTGGAGCGACAGTTATTATTGCAAAGTCTTCTAATTCAAATGGGCAAATTGCCCACTCATATGGTATGTCCATCGCCCAATAGCAAACCTTTTATGGTTTGCTTTTTTTTAGTTTAATAGACTACTATCTTTATTTGTAATAGCATTCTTTTCATATTTCACTGATAATATTTAGTAAAAAGGAAATCGTTAGAAAGGGGTAATTTTATTTTGAAGAGATATTTACCTATCCTTATTTTGTTTTTTGGTATTCTCTATATCTTTTTTATTCCCTCAGAGCCTGTAAGCATAAAAATACTATTTAAGATTATTCCAATGGTGTTGTTGATCAGTTATGCCTTTTTACAAACACCTTATCAGTCAACTAAATATCGTGTTCTTATCCTTTTTGGTCTTATGTTTTGTATGGTTGGTGACGGAACATTGATATGGTTTGTAGTCGGTTTAAGTGCTTTTCTAATTGGTCATTTGTTTTATGCTGCCGGTTTTATATCAAGATGGAACTTTTCAATTTATCGCCTACTAGCGATCATTCCAATTGCAGTTTATGCGATTTTTCTATGCTCTAATTTAGTAAAATCTTTAAACGAAAGTGGACAGGAAAATCTAGTTATACCGGTAATCGCCTATTCAGTAGCCATTTCTTTGATGGTATTTACAGCCATAATGACTGGAAACAAATGGGCTATTTTAGGAAGCTTATTATTTATTATTTCAGATTCTATCTTATCATGGGATCTATTTGTAGAAACTGTTAAACATAGTCATGAATTGATCATGATCACTTACTACTCTGCTCAGTTTTTCATCGCAAAAAGCATTTTAAATAGAAAGAGAGTTGCGTAATATTTTACTTTCAAATAAAGAAAGAACTACAATATATATGTAGCCTCTTTTCACTTATAACAAAGAATGAAAGCGCATTACATAAAAATTATGAAATGTAAAAAAAGGAGATTTTCATATGAAAAATGAGTTAATTAATCGTTTAATTAGTTATGCAAAAGTTGATACACAATCAAACGCAAGTAGTGCAACATGCCCTTCTACACCTGGCCAATTAACTTTAGGTCGCATGTTAGTGGAGGAACTAAACAAAATCGGATTAGTTGACGTAACAATGGATGACAATGGTTATGTAATGGCTACACTTCCGGCAAATTCCGACAAAGAAATTCCGACAATTGGATTTTTAGCACATTTAGACACGGCGACAGACTTTACAGGAAAAAATGTTAACCCTCAACTGGTTGAAAACTATGATGGAGGTGACATCGTGTTAAATGAGCGTTTAAATGTTGTATTATCTCCAAGTCATTCACCAGAGTTAAGTAAATATATTGGTCACACATTAATGACTACTGATGGGACAACATTACTTGGTGCAGATAATAAGGCTGGAATCGCTGAAATTATGACTGCCATGGAGTATTTAGTTCAACATCCAGAAATCAAACACGGTAAAATAAGAATCGCATTCACACCAGATGAAGAGATTGGTAGAGGCCCACATAAATTTGATGTAAAAGCCTTTGATGCTAAATATGCTTACACAATGGACGGTGGTCCACTAGGAGAGCTTCAATACGAGAGCTTTAATGCTGCAGGTGCAATGATTACAGTAAAAGGTAAAAATGTGCACCCTGGTACAGCTAAAGGTAAAATGATAAATTCTATGAAAATTGCCATGGAAATAAATAATTTATTACCTGTTGAAGAGGCTCCAGAATCAACTGAAGGCTACGAAGGCTTTTATCATTTAGTATCAATTGAAGGTGATGTAGAGCTAACAAAAATGCACTACATTATAAGAGATCATGATAAAACTAAATTTGCAAATCGAAAAGAGACCTTGTCGAATATTGTAAATCAATTAAAAGAAACACATGGTGAAAACAGTATAACGTTAGAGTTAAAAGATCAGTATTATAATATGGGTGAGAAAATCTTACCTGTTAAAGAGGTTGTTGACATTGCTCACGAGGCAATGACAAACCTAGAAATCACACCAATTGTAGAACCAATTCGTGGTGGTACAGATGGTTCACAGCTTTCATATATGGGACTGCCTACTCCAAATATTTTTACAGGTGGAGAAAACTACCATGGTAAATTTGAATACATTTCTATCGACAATATGATTAAAGCAACAAATGTTATGATTGAAGTGATCAAATTATATGAACAAAAGGCAACTTCTAAGTAAAAAATAGGACTGACAGTAATGTCAGTCCTATTTTTTTACTTAATTTTACGAATAAATACGACCTTTAAATAGTTACCTTCTTTAAACTGTTTAGTTGTTTTAAAATCATTAGGTAGACTGAATTCTTCCATTAATTTATATTGTCCTCCTAATTCTTTAAACGCTGTGTCAATAAACCCTTTAAATTTATTCATTCCAAAAGTACTACAATTTGTTGAAGCAACAATTACGCCATCTTTTTCTGTAATCGTAATCGCTTCTTTCAACAGATTCTTATAGTCCTTTTCAGCACGAAAGGTATGTTTCTTTGATCTTGCAAAGCTTGGTGGATCCAAAATAACCATATCGAAAGAAAGGTTCTTTTTAACTGCATATTTAAAGTAATGAAATACATCCTCTACGACTATGCTCTGAGAAGCAGGATCGATTCCATTAATTTTAAATTGTTCTTTTGTTTTATCTAAGCTCCGATTAGCTAAGTCAACGCTAGTAGTCCTACTTGCCCCTCCAATTGCTGCAAAGACAGAGAATGCACCTGTATATGAGAAAGTATTTAAGACTGTTTTCCCGTAAGCATATTTATCTCGTATTAATTTTCTAACTTCACGTTGATCCAAAAATACGCCTACCATTGCGCCATCATTTAAATAAATAGCAAAATTAACTCCATTTTCCTTTACGATAATAGGAAATTGACCCCTTTCCCCCATCACAAAATCATCTTCTTCAATATATTGACCCTTTGTATCGAAACGCTTTTTCTGATAAATCCCTTTGAATTCGACAATATTCTTTATCGCTTGAATAACCCAATCTTTGAATTGATAGATTCCTTCGCTATACCAACTAATTAAATAAAATCCGTCAAAAAAATCAATCGTTAATCCACCAATTCCATCGCCTTCCCCATTAAAGACTCTAAATGCTGTCGTATCAGAGCTATTATAAAACTGTTGGCGGTCTTCGATTGCTTGTTTAATTTTGTCTTCAAAGAACTTAGGACTAATCTCTTCATTCTCCTTCAAGCTAAGAATCCAACCTAAACCCTTATTTTGCTTTCCATAATAGCCCTTTCCAATAAAGCCATTACGCTCATCAACTAAATTCAGTTTCGTACCTTCACTAATTAAATCTTTACTATTCAAGATCGATTCTTTTGAAATTAGTGGATACCCATTTTTATAATCTCGTACAAATTTTTGTTTAATCTTTAGATTCATTTCTTTCATAAGCCCATCCATTCATTCACTTTTTACTCATTATTTCCATATTTCTAGACAAAAGTGTAAATTTTTTAATTTAAAATATTTCTTACTAATAACCGCTAAAAGCCTTTTAACGCTTAACGAGCTGTTAAGTCTTTCATTATAACATGCTATACAATTCACATAATCTTCAAAATAACTTTAATGTAATTGCAAAAGTGGCAATACTAAAGTAAAAGCCAAAATATTAAGTCAGAACACATTCATGATCTAAGTGAAAGGAAAAAATATGGAAGTCATAAATGAAACAAAACAAATAGAGGATTTAAAAGAGAATTACATAATAGGCAACCCTAAACTAACAAATTCAAAAATAGTATTTAAGGGAACAGGAAATGTTCTTTATTGTGATCATGACGATGTTCATTTAGTAAATAGCGCTATTCAGTTTAATGGATATGATTCGATTATTTTTCTTTGTAAAAGTAGTTTTGATTATTTACTCAATGCAACTGTTTACAATAATTCTGTGTTATTTTTTGGACGTGATAATTATTTTAACAGCAAACTAAATATCATTATTTCAGAGCAAAAAAATATCATTGTGGGGGAAGGTTGTTTATTTTCATTCGACTGTTGGTTTAGAACTGCGGACCCTCATCTAATTTACGATTCTTATACGAAAAAAAGAGTTAATCCAAGCAAAAGCATTTATATTGGCGATCATGTTTGGATTGGTCAACATGCTTTTATTTTAAAAGGAACACAAATCGGATCAGGTAGTATTATCGGAGGTATGTCGTTAGTTAGTGGGAAAAAAATTGAATCTAATTCTTCATATGCGGGCAATCCAGCAAGAAAAATTGGTGAATCGATTTTTTTTACTAATGACAGTGTACATGCCTATACAGAATTAGAAACTCAAAGTCATGATCTTTTTGAGAGTGAAAACTATATTTATTCATACAATCAGACCGAGATGCTCCCATTTTCTTCAATTGAAAAATCATTAACTGAATTAAAGTTGGTTTCAGAAAAACTTTATTTTATTAAAGAAAATTTGCAAATGAACCGAAACAAAAACCGATTTTTCATTGGAAATCCTATTGTTAAGCAGAGTTTTATAGATAGAATTAAAAGAAAATTTATATAATATTTAATGTTAAAGAAGTAATTTAATATTGCTTTATCTCCAAAATTAGAAATGTAAAAGAATTAATTTCTTTGGAAATAACTTCTTTTTACAACATTATTTTGATCATAAAAACACCCCTTAATTTCAATGTTATCCGACTAGGGCTTTTTAACGTTTACTTTAAGGGGCGCAATCAAACTAATTAGAGTTTTTATATCATTCATTAACCTGTTGGATTCTTCTAGCAAAATCAACAAATTTGAACTTGTCAGGACGGTGCCTAGATTGACCGTATTGTAATAGAGAACCATCGTCTAAATAGACGAACGTATTGACAACTACTACCATATCATAGCCATCTAAATCCAAATATTTTTGGTCATCTTCTGTACAAGCTTGTACTACAATTTCTTTTTTTGCAAAGCCAATATTTAAATGCAGCGTATTTTCTATATAATCAAAAATTGATCCTTCGCAGATTGACTTAGAAAGTTTTTCGACAAATACACTATTGTAGTACTCTTTATCTAAAATTATTTTTTTCCCGTCGATTTTCCTAGCTCTTACTACTTTCCAAACCGCTATTTGGTCATCTATTTCTAGTTGCTCTCTTATAAATTTACTTGGCCATTTCTTTTCAAGAATTTCTACAATCGTTTCTGCTTCTCTACCGATTTGATTTGATAATTCTTTAAAGCTAATTAAACCTGTTACTGGGAAATTTAACTTTGCAGTATCTAAAATAAACGAACCTTTACCTTTGACTTTATTTATATAACCGTTTTGCTCAAGCATTTGTAATGATTTTCTAATTGTATCTCTAGAGACATCGAATTGCTCCATTAATGTTTTCTCAGAAGGTATTTTACTACCAACAGAAAAAGCACCTTTTTCAATCTGTTCAATTAACTTATGATAGATTGAAATATACTTTGCGTTCATTTTCATCACCTAGAAAAATTTTATTATATTCTCACATTTTTCTCAAGAAGGTAACAAATAGACTCATAAGGACGCAACGTGAATTCGGTTAAATCCTGACTAGAATCAGTATAATTTGAAATGAGTATCTGCTTGTTATAATCCCCAATAGCAAGATCTTCTGGTAGTTTAAAAATAGTATCCTTGCCATAAAAGTTATTAATAACTAACAACATTTGATTCCCCAGTTTACGAGTGTATGCAAAGATTTGTTCATGATTTAGTAATAAAGAATGATACGTACCTGACGAAATAATCTCGAATTCTTTTCTTAAATTAATTAGTTTTTTATAATGATGAAACACCGAATCTTCATCAGCTAGAGACTTTTCGACATTTATTTGTTCGTAATCTTTTCCTGTTGAAATCCAAGGTGTCCCAGTAGTGAAGCCTGCATGTATTGAATCATTCCATTGCATAGGAGTACGAGCATTATCCCTTGATTTACTCTTTAAAATGGCTAATATTTCACTTTCTGGAACCCCGTTATCTTTTAATATTTTATAATAATTTAAGCTTTCTACATCTCGATAATCTTCAATTGCATCAAATTTAGGATTAGGCATACCTATTTCTTCTCCTTGGTAAATATATGGAGTTCCCCTTAATAAATGCATTGAAGTAGCAAGCATTTTCGCTGATTCTTTATGAAATTTTTGATCGTTTCCAATTCGTGAAACAATACGCGGTTGGTCATGATTACACCAAAATAAGGCGTTCCATCCATTTCCCGATTGCATACCTTTTTGCCACTGATCTAGAATTGTCTTAAGTGAGATAAAATCAAAATCCATTAATGACCATTTTTGCCCATCTTTATAGTCAATTTTTAAATGGTGGAAGCTAAAAACCATCGATAACTCATTCTCAGTCGGATTTGAGTATCGAATACAATGGTCAATTGAAGTTGAAGACATTTCACCAACAGTAATGATTTCTTCCCTCTTACCAAACGTCTCATCATTTAGCTTCTTTAAAAACTCATGAATTCGAGGTCCGTCTGTATAGAATCTTCTGCCGTCACCCGTTTCATCATCAACCATAACTTCTGGCTTTGAAATCAGATTAATTACATCTAAGCGAAACCCTTTTACTCCTTTATCAATCCAAAAGTTAACGATATCGAATATTTCGTTTTGTACCTCACTATTTTCCCAGTTTAAATCTGGTTGGGTTTTATCGAATAAATGTAGATAATATTCATTTGAATTCTCAACTTTTTCCCAAGTTGAACCACCGAATTTGGAGATCCAATTCGTTGGTTCTTTGCCGTTTTTTTCTTCCCTAAAAATATAGTAGTTTTTATATTTTTCATCTCCATTAAGAGCCTTCTTAAACCACTCATGTTCTGATGAAGTATGATTAAATACCATATCTAGCATTATTTCTATATCATAACGTTTCGCAGTTTTGATCAATTCATCAAAATCTTCCATTGTTCCGTATGCTGGGTCAATATTTCGATAATCTGCTACATCATAACCATTATCATTTTGAGGAGATACATAAAATGGAGTAAGCCAAATGTAGTCAACACCTAATTCTTTTAAATAATCAAGCTTTTTTGTAACTCCTCTTAAGTCTCCAAAACCATCTCCATTCGAATCATAAAAAGACTTAGGGTAAATTTGGTATATGACACTGTTCTTAAAATCCTTCATGTTGATAATCTCCTTGATTTATAAATAAATTCGAAAGGAAGGAAAATAGCTTTCCTTCCCCTTAAATAATTATGAGTTTTTCACTAGTAATTTTTTCTTGTTAAAGATAATCGTTAAAATGAATGGGACAACGACTGCAACTAGCATAGCGATTGAAAACATTCCAATATGTTTAGGTTGAATAGATAAAATGGCTGGAAGACCTCCAACACCTATTGAATTCGCCATTACACCTGTACCAACTGATACAATAGCCGCTATACCAGATCCAATCATTGCAGCTACAAATGGATAAGCATACTTTAAATTAATACCAAACATCGCCGGCTCTGTTACCCCTAAGAAACATGAGATAGCAGCAGGTATTGATACTTGTTTTTCTTCCTCATTCTTTCTATTTAGATAAATGATTGCTAAAACAGCTGAGCCTTGAGCGATATTTGATAAAGCGATCATCGGCCACAGATTCGTTCCGTTTAGCTGACTCATTAGTTGCAGATCAATTGCATTAGTCATATGATGCAATCCAGTTATAACTAGTGGTGCATAAAAGAATCCAAAAACTAAGGCAAATAGCCATCCAAATGAAGATGTTAATCCTGAATAAACTAAATGTGAAATAACTGAACCGATTTTCCAACCGATCGGGCCTAATACTACATGTGCAATTAAAACTGTTGGTACTAATGCAAAGAACGGGACAACAATCATTGAAATTGCACTTGGTACGATTTTTCGAATATTTATCTCTAAAATTGATAAAGTGAAACCGGCTAATATAGCTGGAATAACTTGCGCTTGATAACCAATCATATTAATTTTAGCAAAACCAAAGTCCCAAACTGGAGGTACAGTCCCACTTGCTACTGCATATGCATTAAGTAGTTGTGGTGAAACAAGTGTGATACCTAAAACAATCCCTAGAATTTGAGTCGTACCCATTTTCTTTGTAATTGACCATGTAATACCGACTGGCAAGAAATGAAAGATGGCTTCACCGATCAGCCATAAAAAAGAATGTGTACCTGCCCAAAATTGAGAGGTTTCGACAAGCGTTTTTGTACCATGATCTAGTAGTTTAATATCTCCTATAATGTTACGGAATCCTAAGATCAACCCCCCTACAATAATGGCAGGAATTAATGGTGAAAAGATTTCCGCTAAGTGAGCAAGTAATCTTTGAATCCATGTCATATTTTGCCTTGCTGCTATTTTAGCTTCTTCTTTGGAAGTTTCCTCTACCCCAGCTAACTTTACAAATTCATTATAAAAAATAGATACTTCATTACCGATAATGACTTGAAATTGCCCAGCTTGCGTAAAAGTACCTTTAACGATTTTAATTTCTCGAATCATTTTTTCATCAGCTTTTTTTACATCTTTCAGAACAAAACGCATTCGTGTTGCACAATGAGTTACTGTAGCGATGTTTTCTTTACCACCAATGGATTGAAGTAATTGTTTTGCTTCATCACTAAATCGGCTCATGTTATCCCCTCCTCGAGCAATCTATAATTTATTTAATCATTTTTATTTATCCTGTACGTACAAGATTAGTATATTCTTGTACGTACAGGATTGCAAGCGTTTTTTGTAAACGTTCTCACTCCTTATTCATTTCCATGGAAATCGCTTTAATTTTAAATAAGGCGTCATGACATTAATGCTTACACTCAACTTCTAATTGTAAATTACGATTACCAAGTACTAGCAGACTATACTTTATTTAGTGATCTTCATGAATCCGTATTTTAATAGAATAAAAAACCGTTAACCTCTATCTGTTTCCAGGTAGAGCATTAACGGTTTTTCGTTTTTATTACATAGATTCCTCTGTAAAGTGATCAAATACGATACAGCCCGCTCCTTGTGCAACGATATTATACGCTGTTGATGATTTAATGATTTGAACAGGACTGTATGGATATTTCCTTAATCTTGCTTGTGCTGTTTCGCATGCTACATCAAAAAATAATGGCTTTGGAACTAAAGTACCACCACAAATTACAATATCAGGTCGAACAATATAAATAAGATTAGTCAGTCCAATACCAAAGTAATTAGCAGCCTCTTTTATGACTTCTAAACAAAGTGCGTCTTCTTTTTCTAAGGCATCAAGAATTCTATGATAGCTAATATTTTCGATATCGTTTAATTCATCCTTCAAAGAAGTCATTTCACCGCGCTTAACACGTTTGATCACCTCTGTTCGAATTGCAGGTAAACTACTGTACGCTTGTAGACAACCATATGAACCACATGAACAAAGTTTTCCATGAATATCAACGATTATATGGCCAAAAGCATCGTCCATTTCGTTCTTATTATTTATTAATTTACCTTGTTGAATAATTCCACATCGTATTCCCATATCACTAGAAACAAAAACTATATTTTTGTTCTCTTTACTGAAATTTAGCCTGTACTCCGCTAGGGCGGCTAAATTTGTACCGTTATTAAGTAATACTGGGCATTGATTAGCTTCTTCTAGGTGCCTAACAATATTTAGATCGTCCCATCCATCTTCTAAAGATGATCCTGATTTAATCATTACACCCTTTTCTTGATCGATTGGATCCAACACCCCAATTCCAATACCTAATAATCGTTCTCTATTAATACTATTTTGATCTAATAATTCTCTTACGCTTTTGGTTACAAAATCTAAAGTATATTCCCCAGTACTCACATTGCTCATTTTCAACTTTTTAGAATCGATAATAGATAGATTTAGGTCAAGCAGTAGTACTGTTGTATATAAATTCGTGATTTCGACACCGATTAAGTAGAACGCAGTTTGGTTAATCACATACAAGGCTGGTCTCCTTCCGCCGCTAGAAACCCCTAAACCAGTGTCGTATATAAGTCCTTCCTGTACTAGTTCATCTAATAACCGAACACAAGTAGTATGCTTATACCCTGTCGTCTCTGTTAATGTACTAACTTTAGTTGGCCCTAATTTTCGTATTAGACTATATAAATGCTTTAAACTTTTTATTTTGGGCGACTGATAACCTATAAATTGCCTGATCATTGACTCCTCCAACACTCTAATCTTATTTTACTTTCACTTAACTTTTTATATTTTATGAATTAAGTATAGCTATTTATACACTATATTTACAGCGGTTTTGGTAAAAAGAAGTTAACTTTTTACCAAAATGGTTTTTAGTCTGTTTACAAGTTAGGAATTATCCATTAGACTTATGTTAAAAGCATGATTATTTATTAGAATTCTTAAACAAACCCTATCGCTCATTTTTGGAGGTTAAATAAATGCATAAAACTGAACATATTTTAGAAACAAGAGATTTTATACTAAGTAAAACAAGCTACCGTCCTACTGTTGGATTAATATTGGGTTCTGGCCTAGGTACTCTTGCAGATGAAATCGAAAACTCTGTTGTAATTCCTTACAGTGAAATTCCTCACTTTGCAAAGTCTGAAGCAGTTGGACATGCAAATGAATTAGTAATTGGTGAGTTAAAAGGTCAAGCGGTGGTAGCAATGAAAGGCCGTTTCCATTATTATGAAGGCTTTACTTTAGATGAAGTAACATTCCCTGTGCGTGTAATGAAAGCACTTGGAGTAGAAAAGTTAATCGTAACAAACGCTTGTGGTGCTGTTAACACGAACTTTAAACCAGGCGATTTAATGTTAATTACTGACCATATCAATTTAGTAGGAACAAATCCTTTAATTGGACCAAATAACCCAGAACTAGGAACACGCTTCCCAGATGTTTCTGAAGTATATAACAAAGAGTTACGTAGCCTTGCATTAGATGTTGCTGCGAAACAAGATCTTAAATTACAACAAGGTGTATACGCTTGGTGGAGTGGCCCTTCATACGAAACACCTGCTGAAATTCGCATGATTCGTACCCTTGGTGCTGATTCTGTAGGAATGTCAACGGTTCCTGAAGCAATCGTGGCTGTTCACGGAAATATGAAAGTATTAGGTATCTCTTGCCTAACTAACATGGCTTGTGGCATCTTAGACCAACCATTAAACCACGAAGAAGTAATTGAAGTAGCAAGCATGGTTAGAACGAAATTTGTTAACTTAGTTAAGGGCATTTTAGAAGAAATGTAATTCGAAATGCGGAAGGCGTTTGAACAGCCCCGACAAGCATAAGACAAAGAACGATAAAGGATGGTTTTTACCTTTATTAAGCTTCGGCTTATGACCTCGAGGGGCTAACGCCTGGAGCTAGACAATACAAAAAAGCGTTTGAGTAGTTCTCAAGACAGTATTACCGGAGAAATATCTGCTCAACTAGGCAGAAATTAGATAAAAGTAAAGAGGTTTTTCCTCTTTACTTTTTTTATGAAAACGGGGTGTAAATTTGAAAGGTATACTATTTATTATTATTGGTTCTGTTTGTTATGGCGTTTTGTCTACTTTTGTAAAATTGGCTTATGGTGATGGTTTTATTGTAAATGATGTAGTCGGAATTCAAATGTTTGTAGGGGCTCTATTGTTATGGTCCATCGTACTTTTAAATAAAAGTAGATCTGCTAAATCAAATAATCAACAATATTCAAAGCCTACAAAGAGAGAAGGTTTATTGCTTGTTGTATTTGGGTCTACGACTGGCTTAACAGGGATGTTTTATTATTTGGCTTTGCAATACATTACAGCCTCATTAGCAATCGTACTGTTATTCCAGTTCACTTGGATTGGCGTTTTATTAGAATCAATAGTCAATCGAGAACTTCCTGAAAAAAGTAAATTGTTCTCACTGATTCCTCTTGTAATCGGTACAATCTTTGCGACAAATGTTTTAACCGATGGAATTGGTTCACTGAATTGGTTTGGGGTATTATTTGGGGCGTTATCCGCGGTTTCGTATAGTATTTTTATCTTACTAAGCGGTAGAATCGCCTTAAAAGCTAATCCTATCACAAAAACCGCCTTAATGATAACAGGTGGTTTCATCATTTGTGCGATCTTCCTACCACCTACATTTTTCACAAATTGGCACTTATTTGTAGAGCTTTCATTAAAGTACGGGTTAATCTTAGGCTTTCTAGGTCCATTTTTCTCTACATTAATGTTTTCAAAAGGCGTTCCTTTAACGGGTTCTGGTCTTGCTTCTATTTTAGGTGCAGCAGAGTTACCGACAGCTACATTCATGTCAGCAATCGTATTGAAGGAAACGGTTGGTGTTCTACAATATTTTGGTATCATTTTAATTTTAATCGGTATCGTTTTACCTGAATTTCTTAATAGGAAGTCACTTCAATCAGCATAAAAATATTTTTTTCAATAAAACTCATAAAAGATACATTATATAACATAAATCTACTAATACTTCGAATAATTAAATAGGTATTCCAATCTTAGACTGGAAACAATGTGGACAAGTAGTTTGTATGATCACAGACCAAGATTTAGCTTTACGTGGTATTAATCAAGGTGGAAACGCGAATGCTTCCCAAGTAATGTCTAATAATATTGTGACGATTGATTGTAACGCAAGTCTCAAGAGGCATCACATTTAATGGCACAACATCAAATCAGAAGATTACCAGTCATAGAAAATGGTAACCTTGTTGGTATCCTTTCACTCGGTGACTTAGCAGTACAAGAGCAGTCAGATGAAAGTGCTGGCGAAGCACTATCACAAATCTCTCAGAATGATATCCAATAACTAGAAAAATGGGACCGATGTATTTAGTATTCGGTCCCATTTTTACTTTTTACTTATTCATTTGTGCGAGAAAATCTCCGAGTAGACTATCCATATCTTCCTCTTCAATTTCTTCTTTAGCTGCAGAGATTTCGCTTTTGCTTGCAGCATCCCAATTAAAGTTATCTAAATCATCATCATCAAGATCGGACTTTCTTCCGGTCTTATCTAAATTCGGTTCGCTTGAACGTTTTGATTGAACAGGTTCCAATTCTGGCTCTAATTCATTCATTTCTTCTTGAAGATATAACGCCTCTTCAATTGCTAAACTATTACTATTTAGCGATGTAATAAGAGAAGCAGTTCGAATCGGGTTGGATAATAATTGATACACAATACTACCTAATAATGCCTCAGAATGTTCATGTTTTAACCAATCTCTTTGAGCTTTATCTAGGCTTTTCGGAAGTGGAATCGTTATTGTTTGCCTTTGCTTTGATAATGAGTCATTCACTCCGCTTATTACGTACTCAGCAATCTTACTTGAAAAGTTTCGCCTTTCGCTTTGTTTAAGCTGCTGCAAATGTTTAATAATCTGATCAGGCGTATCAGAAGGGATACGAAATGTAATAGGTTGTCCCCTCGTCAATTCTTTTTCCTTCATGGAATCACCTTATTTTGCTTTAGACATTTTTTGTTCTTCTTTTCCAGTATGTTGTGCTTCTCTTCTAACTTCTCTAGCTCTTTTTAATTCAAAATCAGCGATTAGCTTATAATAAGCATTCGCCATCATCCAGATACTTTCCTTCTCGTCCTCAAAGAAATCGATATTATAACCATCTAGGTTATTATTAAGTGTTTTAAGATATTCTTTTAAGATCAACGACCCTCCACCAATGAAATAGCATATTTCAGTTTGAGAGTTCTTCTGCCAAATATTTCTCAAATGGCGATATTGTTTTTTTGCTAGTTCTAACAGAATACGGTCTACAATATCATGAACGCTTGTCCGACTACCTTTAACCATTATATGATTTCGATCATTTTTCTTCGTAATGATCTCTACAACATCTCTTCGGCTATCAAGTTCAACTCCATGTCTTGAACGAATCTCTTCACGAATAGCTTCAAGGGATTCTGCCACACCAAGATTAAAACCTTGAGCTTTATCGTCATCTACCTTTCGATTCCTAATGACCGCAATATCAGTTGATAACCCTCCGATGTCTTGAATAAGGATTTTTTTATCTATAAGGTCTTTATTAATTATGTTTAAATGATTGTCCATAACTAAGTTAATAAAAGCTGCAAATCCTTCAGGATAAACTTTAACATCTTCAAACTTAATATTAACTTTTAAACCTTGATGTCTTGGTGTTACTAAAAACTCTACTTGGTGAACTGAGCCAAGTAATCGTGAACGATAACCTACGTCCTTTCCTTCCTTTACTTCTCTAAGCGGAAGACCCGTTCCCAATACATATGTTGCCTCAATTACATTATTAGAGTTTTTTACAATTTGTTTATTCTCTTCTCTAGCAGCATCTAACGCTAAAGCTGCAAATAACATAATAAGTGTTTGATCCTCTTCAGACTTATTACTCCCAGGATCTAATTCGGTTGCATTACCACTTTTTGTTGCCAAATTCCCTACACGATAAACAGTATTATTCTCTTTTAATGTAGGAGAGTGAACGCGAATATGTATTCCATCAACTGGATCTTGGTTGTCTAATTCTTCTATCCCAATGATTGGACGATCTTCTGTATCCCTTGCAATAATATTAGGAATATTAATTTCAGATTCCATCTTCCCAAAAATTCCTTTGAGTGAATCGTTTCCTACATCAATAGCAGCTATACGAGCATTTACCACCTAAATCATCCCTTTCGTTAATAGGTTTACATATTTATAGATAATTCTGATATTAGATTATCTAACTTTAGCCATCTGGTCAATGTCCACCACTGAACTATTATTAAAATGTAACTGAAATGTCATCTTGTATACAATATTGTAAACACATAAACTCGTATACAATAACGTATACATGTGTACAAAAGTGTATACAAATGTTTACAAAAACGTGTACTTGTATACAAAAGTGTATACATTGACTTTTTCATTCTAAAATTATTTTCAGAACAACTATTTCCTATCTACAAATAAAAGTTTACGTTTTTGTGTACATGTATACTTTATCGTGTACAATTGTTTACAAAATGTATTCTTGTGTGCAAACATGTGTACAACTCATTTAGAACAGTTTATCCCCAAAAATAAATAACCAGGCAGATGGTTTCTACCTGTCAGTATGTGGATAAGTCCTTTCATTAAAATTGTCCACATGTGGATTACTTATTTTTTATGACTAAAACTTAATTATTTAGAAAGAAGTAATTTTTAAATCCTGAATTTTATTTGGTAATCCTAGCTCTATTTTGTTGTTAATTTTAAATAAAACCTTCTCGGTAAAGGATTAAAATTAAATAAATTTCTGTCATAATTCGTCATTAAAATGGGGCCTTACTATTTTTTTCTATCGATTATTGAAACTTACTAGCGAAATATATAGGCAAATTTCTCTATGCAACTGATGTGAATATAACAAAGTTCATATATATAAAAGTCCAATAATAATTGCGTGATCACATGATTACCACTTGTCCCTCTCTCAATACATCCCTTGGTTACAAATTCCCTTTTTATGTCCCCTACACCAGATCAGCCATAAATTTACCCAGCACTCGGTTATATTCTTTCTATTAACTTCAAGTAATAGAATAATATTTACCCTATGTAATTGAATACGGAGAAATCCAATTTCGAATTCGCAGATTTTGTCGTTACTGCGCAGATTAAGTCTCTAAAATAACAACCAAAAACTAGAGCCTTATACGTTTCCCCATATCTCCTTTAATGAAACAATACTTACTCTATTCAATCTCCTTGATATCAAAGTGCCCTTTATTGGCCAACCAATCTCTTCAAAACATTTCTATTTCCTTTTTCCCGTTATCGAAATAAAGCTAAAATTTAACCCCCATTCTATTTATGTAATTTTTTACTTTCTTACAAAAGTTTTTGTTCTTTTAACATGAAACGATTATAATGGGAATTATGATTGTACTCCTTTAGTACAATTTAATAGATAAAGAATTAAATAAAAAAATCCATAAGTTATATTACTTATGGTAGAGGTCGCAAACTCCCCTCTACAAAAAAATAAGGCGAAAAACAATATTTGTCGTATTGTTTTTATTTTTGTTATTCGGGATGCCCTCTTCTTTTTAATCATGTAAAGGAGAGAAGAAATATGAAAAATGAAAAAGCAATCGTTGTATTTAGCGGTGGCCAAGACAGTACTACTTGTTTATTCTGGGCTATGCAACAATTTGGTGAGGTTGAAGCTGTTACATTTAATTACAATCAGCGCCATAAACTTGAATTGGATGTAGCTGCAGATATTTGTAAGGAATTAAATATTCCTCACCATATCCTTGATATGTCCTTGTTAAATCAGCTTGCACCAAATGCTTTAACAAGATCAGATATTGATATAACTCACGAAGAAGGCGAACTTCCTTCTACATTCGTCGATGGACGTAACTTATTATTCCTATCTTTTGCAGCAGTACTTGCTAAACAAAAAGGAGCAAAGCACATTATTACTGGTGTTTGTGAGACTGACTTTAGCGGATATCCTGACTGCCGAGATATCTTTGTTAAATCATTAAATGTAACTCTTAATCTATCAATGGATTATCCATTTGTTATTCATACTCCACTTATGTGGATTGATAAAGCTGACACATGGAAATTAGCTGATGAATTGGGTGCATTTGAATACGTTAAAAATAAAACATTAACTTGCTATAACGGCATCATTTCAGATGGTTGTGGAGAATGTCCGGCATGTGAGCTTCGTCAGGCTGGTTTAGATCGTTACCTACAATCGAAGGGAGCCCCAAAGCATGTTTGATTTTCGCATTGTAGAAAGACTTCATAAGATCGATGAGCATATAAAAAAAGAAGACTTAAAATATCACCATAAACGAGTTCTTGTTAATAAAGAATTTACGTTTGATGCTGCACATCACTTACACTGCTATGAAGGTAAATGTAAGAATTTACACGGCCACACATATAAAGTTATTTTTGGAATCAGTGGCTTTGTTGATGAGATCGGCTTAGTAATAGACTTTGGAGATATTAAGCAGATCTGGAAAGAAAAAATCGAAATCTATTTAGATCACCGTTATTTAAATGAGATGCTACCTCCGATGAATACAACAGCGGAGAACATGGTTGTTTGGATTTTTGAGCAAATGGAAAATGCGCTTAAAGATGAAACAAATCCTGTACAAGATATTCGAGTTGAGTTTGTTCGTTTATTTGAAACGCCTACAAGCTATGCAGAAGCTCGTAGGGAGTGGATGATCAATGAATAAAATTCCTGTACTTGAAATATTCGGACCTACTGTACAAGGTGAAGGTATGGCAATCGGTCAAAAAACGATGTTTATTCGTACAGCTGGCTGTGATTACTCATGTAGTTGGTGCGATTCTTCATTCACCTGGGATGGTAGTGAAAAAGAGAATATTAAATGGATGACCGCAGAAGAAGTTTGGGAGAATTTAGTCAGTTTAGGTGGCGATACTTTCTCTCATATTACGATTTCTGGTGGAAACCCTGCCTTACTTCCATCTTTAGGCCCTGTTGTTGAGTTTTTAAAAGGAAAGAATATGACTTTGGCTCTTGAAACTCAAGGTAGTAAGTGGCAGTCTTGGTTACCTTCTATAGATGAAGTTACTTTATCGCCTAAACCGCCTAGCAGTGGCATGAATACTGATTTTGAAATGCTAGGAAGCATTATTCAAAGTTTAGAAAACCACCCAAAGTTTTGCTTAAAAGTTGTTATTTTTGATGGAAAAGATTTAGCTTATGCAGAATCTGTTCATCAAAAATTCCCACATGTTCCGTTCTTTTTACAAGTCGGAAATAGTTGGCTAAATGCGGATGATGGCACTTTATTACAATACATGTTAAATCGTTACGAATGGCTTATAGATGAAGCAATGAAATCAAACGTCTTTAAAAATGTAAAAGTTTTACCTCAATTACATGCATTTGTTTGGGGAAATAAGAGAGGAGTTTAACCAGAATGGTAGGAAGATCAAAAGGTTCACTAGAAGATGTATCATTACTTGGCAGTAACAACACTAAATATTTATTTGAGTACGATCCAGGAATATTAGAAACATTTGATAATACTCACCCAGATCGTGATTATTTCGTAAAATTTAATTTCCCTGAATTTACTTCACTTTGTCCAAAAACTGGTCAACCTGATTTTGCGACAATTTATATAAGCTATATTCCTGAGAAGAAAATGGTTGAAAGTAAATCATTAAAACTATACTTCTTTAGCTTCCGTAATCATGGTGATTTCCATGAAGATTGCATGAATATCATTATGGATGATCTAATTAAATTAATGGATCCTCGTTATATTGAAGTTTGGGGAAAATTCACTCCACGTGGTGGAATTTCAATTGACCCATATTGCAACTATGGTCGCCCAGGTACAAAATACGAAAAAATGGCTGAACATCGTATGATGAACCATGATTTATATCCTGAGAAGATTGATAATCGATAATCGGATTAATCGCTATGTATTTTAACTTGAATAAAAAAGCTCATTTCCCATAACTTAGAAATGAGCTTTTTTTTATTAAACTTAATTAAGGGGGGAACTAAATTTTATTATTTTATTACCACAATTGGGATAATATAACTAAATCCTGCATACTCCGCTCTTACAACTGCTGCTCCTTCAGAGGCTGCAAATACATAATGATCTTTCGTAACATAAGCGACATCAGAGTTTGACATTCTCCAAAACACTTCAGTTGTAATATCCTTTACAGTACCATCACTAAATAATGCATTAATTTTTAATTTCATTTTTGAACCTACTGATTTAACAACATTGTCTGGTGTAGCGAATATTCCTACTACATGAGTGGCATGTTTAGCAACAACTTCAATATTTAGCTCTTTCGTCACTCCTAAATAGGATGCGGTAATTGTCGTTTTTCCAACGGACTGGGCAGTAATCCGTCCGGTATCAGAAATGGTTGCAACTGTTTCATCTGCAACACTCCATTCTACATTATCTGTTACTTCAAATCTGTCCCACCGACCATTACCATATACTGCATCAATGCTTATATTCGTCATTTCTTTTGGTTCTAAAACTACTTTATCATCACCGACATTTGACACTAATTCCTTAGGCTTCATTACTCTCACCCAAACTGCATCATTAAAGCCATTATGATAGCGGAAGAAGACATGGGCTTCACCCGTGCCTACTGGCGTGATAACCCCGTTTTGATCAACCTTAGCAACACTCTCATCTGTAGACTCCCATTTTCCCTCTCGATCGACTTCTACAACTTCACTGTTTGTATACTCTGCGAATGGAATGATATCTACTGGCTGATCTCCTGGTTGCATTAGCAGATACCCCTGACTTAAAGTAAGTGAAAATAAGTTAACGGGTCCAAGTGTTTCAATTACATTAACAGGAATTTCAAATTGGTATCCGTCTATTTTACCTATAATAGTAGTTTTTCCATTCTTTTTACCAATAATCTTTCCTTCTGAAATACTAGCAATTGATGGATTCTTTACTTTCCATTTTACCAACTGTGTAAGATTTCTCTGAACGCCATCATTATATTGCCCTGAAATTTTAAAAGGATAAAGTTTACCTCTTTGAACGACAACATCGAAGGTATTAACTAGTAATGATTCAATTTTTAAATCCGTTTCTTGTTTTTCTTGTTGTGGACTTTCAGGTAAAATTGTGACATCAAGTATTTCTGTAATTGTACCGTTGTTGATTAGAACTTGTGTAGTACCAGGTGAGACCGCAGTCAGTACACCATTTTCTACTGTAACAATATCTGGATTTAGTGTTGTACATCTTCCAAGAGATGTAACGTCCGCATTTGAACCATCTTGATATTTTGCTTTTACAGAAAACGGGTGCGTTCGTTCAGTTATTTTAAATTTAATGTCTGTTTCACTTGGTTCTAAATCAATTATTCGACTAACTATCTTTTTATCTGATACAACAATTTCAAATCGTTTTGTGTAGTCCATACTATATACGCTTACATTTGCTGTACCTTTACCATGAGCTGTAATCAATCCATCTTTATCGATCGAAACGACATTTGGGTTAGAAGAATTGTAAAGTGATAAAGAAGTTACATCCAGTTCAGATCCATCCGAATAGTATGCTTTCACGTTTAACTGCTTTTGCTCGTTTACAATCATATTCGTCACATTAGGTGTAACGGTAATTTTTTCAGGCAATGGAGTAGCATTGTATTGCTTAACTATTACTGGAATATCGACAGTTTGCCTCTCAAAAATAGCAGTTAATATAGCTGTACCTTTATTGTGGCCCGTCACCTTATCTAAACTACCTGACGCTACTCTAGGATCGCTACTAATTAGCTCAACGGAATTTGTTACATCCTTTACCATTCCATCACTATATATGGCTTTAATTGATATTTTCTTTTCCTCTCCAGCTTTTAAGTAGAAGTTGGAAGGTGTAGCCGTTAAGCCAATTGGTTTAGGTGCAGAAAGCTTATTTGTGATGTTGACATTTATTTCAATTGGAGGATGTAGATTAGAGCGGTAGGAAGCTCTAATTTTTGTTTTACCTGTCTTACCTCCAATGATTAAACCATTGTTTGTTACTGTGGCAATGCTAGGATTATCACTCGTCCAAGCTGCTTTATCTCTGACATCTACAGACGTACCGTCATTAAATACTTCATTTAAGGTTGCCTCGAATGAAGCATTTGGTAAAATTTCAATATTAGGTGTATCCGTTACAAGTTTTTTCGGTTTAACGACCTTAACCCGTACAGCATCTACAAATTTATCATACTTAAAATAAATATATGCTTCTCCTACCCCAACCGGAGTGATCAAACCACTACTATTTACGGTTGCAACATTAGTATTTGTTGCTTCCCATTTACCAAGTGTTTTCACATCTTTCACTACACCTAAAGATGTTCTAGTTTGAGCTTCAACTTGGACAGGCTTGTCAGTTGCCTCTAGTCTTAACTGCCCTACTGAAAGTTCAAGTCCTGTTGTTTCTACATAAACCTCTTTAACTGAAACAAAAAAGTTAATCTCAGGAAATGTTGAATATTTAACCTTTAAAAAAGTATCACCTGCTGTAATACCTTTTATTTCTCCTTTTGAGACTTTTACAATTGAAGTATCGCTCGATTTCCAAGTAGCAGAACTAGTTACGTCTTTTACAGAACCGTCACTATAAAGTGCTTTCAATTGAATTGATTTCTTTTCTCCTTGTTTAATAAAAGTTGTTCGATAAGCTGATAGCATTAAAGTGACTATTTTCGGTTTTTTTTGAGTTTTAGGCTTGTCTTTCTTTATAGTAATCGAAACATCAACTTTTGATACTGCTGCTCCAAGCTTAAATTGAACTTGTGTAGATCCCGTAGAAATAGCCTTTAGTGTCCCATTTTTTACTGTTACAATCTTTTTATTGGCAGAAGTCCATTGTCCTTCTTTTGAGACATCCTTTTTAGTGCCATCTTCGTATACTGCTACAATTGATAATTTATGGCTGACTTCTGAAAGTGCAAAAGATACCGTAGACTCACTAGGAAGCATTTTTACAATTTTTTTACTCTTAGGGACCTTTATTTCTGTTTTCGATGCTGCAAAGGTCAAATTACTAAATAAAGAGATAAATAATGTAAAAATGATCGTTAATGTAAAAACCCGATTAAGGCTCTGTAACCTCATTTGTTGTCCTCCTAAAATTTTAATTCAGATTGAAATTAGAACTTTTTCATAACAAATTACTAGTATTTGAAGAAATACTAAACTTACGATCATATGGATTTTTAGAAAAAATAATAGATTGAGCACTCAACAACCTAATATTATGAGTATTCAGAATTATTAACAATACAGGATTTTAAATGATCTTGATTTGATTTGTCGATGGATGGGGATTTTTAGTCTAATAGTATGGTATTCCTGTGTAAAATATGATTTAATATGACAATCTTCGAATTAGAGTCCTTGAAAATATGTCTATTGTCTGTGTATATGAAGAGCTGATACTCCATTCTTAGGAGTATCAGCTTCGTAAGAACTTATTATTTCACTACTTTCATCCTACTCGAGTTAATTATGATTCTATTTCTTCTTAATTTCATTAAATTCTATAGTTAATAGCATTCATTGTCGTTTTATTTTACAATTAATGGAAAGTAAATAAAAAAGTGTGGTGAATTCTTTGTTTAAACTATTACTCATTGAAGATGATTCTTCCCTATTCACTGAGATTAAAGACCGTTTATCAGGATGGTCCTATGAGGTATATGGCATAAATGACTTTAGTAAGGTAATTCAAGAGTTTACAGAGATCAAACCAGATTTAGTTATCATTGATATACAACTACCAAAATACGATGGTTTTCACTGGTGCCGTATGATCCGTTCCCATTCAAACGTACCAATTATCTTTTTATCTTCAAGAGATCACCCTTCAGATATGGTCATGTCAATGCAGCTTGGAGCAGATGATTTTATACAAAAACCATTCCATTTTGATGTACTAATTGCAAAAATCCAAGCTACTCTTAGACGCGTTTATAATTACAATACTGAAAAAATTGCTCTTAAAACTTGGTGTGGTGCAACCGTGGACTATGAAAAAAATACGGTATCGAATGAAAATGGTGCAATTGAACTTACAAAAAATGAGATTTATATTTTAAAACTGCTAATTGAACAAAAAAATAAAATTGTAAGTCGTGAGGAATTAATAAATGCCCTTTGGGATGATAAGCGATTTATTAGTGATAATACTTTGACTGTAAACGTAAATCGATTACGTAAAAGATTAGATGAAATAGGTTTAGGGCAATTTATTGAAACAAAGGTTGGTCAAGGATATATTGCTTTAGAAGAGGCGATCTAATGTTTAGAACATTTTTAATTGAGCGATTTAGTTGGATACTTTTTTTTCTATTAACGCAAGTACTCATTGTATTTGTTTCTTTTATTGATTCGTCAATTCCAATAAAATCATTACTTTACATTGTCTTTCTATCACTATTATTGTTTTTTATTTTTTTAGTCGTTCGATATCCTAAAGAAATAAAATTTTATAAAAGTCTCATCGAACGTGAAGATAACCTTGATTTGACTGGTATTGAAGATTCAAATAGTCCATTTGAAGAAATTGTAGAAAACAGTTTAACGAACCAAACAATCTTATTTAAAAAAATAGCTATTCAAAATCAAACTTATTTAGAGCAAGAAAAAGATGAGCTCCTATCATGGATCCATGAAGTAAAAACGCCTTTAACAGCAATGCATTTAATGATTGATCGGATGAAGGATGAAAAGTTGAAATCAAATTTAACTTATGAATGGTTACGTATCCACCTATTACTAGATCAACAGCTTCACCAAAAAAGGATTCCATTTATTGAAAATGATCTTTATATCGAAAAAATTCAACTTGAAGATGTCATTTATCCAGAGATAAAAACTTTGCAATCATGGTGTATTCATAAAGGTATTGGATTTGATATTGAGTTAGAGGAGCTAGAAGTATTCAGTGATGCTAAATGGTTATCATATATAATACGACAGCTATTAACAAATGCGGTGAAATATAGTACATCCTCTGACATTCGGATTATAAGTAAGCAAAAAAATGAACAAGTGATTCTTGAAATTCAGGACTTTGGTCGTGGTATTCACTCAAAAGATTTACCGCGAATTTTCGAAAAAGGATTTACTTCTACAATCCAACATCAAGACAACGCTTCTACAGGGATGGGATTATATTTAGCAAAAAAAGCTGCCCAGTCCCTACATATTACTGTCCAAGTAAAGTCAGAATTAGAAAAGGGTTCGATTTTCACACTAATCTTCCCTAATCGAAATGAATTTGTAAAAATAACAGGCATGTGACAAAATTGTCACATGCTTTTGTTTATTGTTCGGTTAATCAAAGGAAACGGTCTTAGTAACCATTTATACTAATTTTATCGAATGAAAATAAAGGAGTGAATGAATTGAATATTTTAGAAGCAAATAAAATTCATAAAAGTTACGGAAATAAATTTAATAAACAAGAAGTGTTAAGTGGCATTAATTTAAACATCGAAAAAGGTGAATTTGTTAGTATCATGGGTCCATCTGGATCTGGTAAAACAACTTTACTAAACGTTCTTTCCTCAATTGATAAGATCAACAGTGGAACGATTGCAATTGAAGGTAAAGATATAACGGACATGAGAGAAAAACAATTAGCAGAATTTCGTAAAAACTATTTAGGTTTTATTTTCCAGGAATACAACTTACTCGACACATTAACAGTAAAAGAAAATATACTTTTACCTTTATCAATAACAAAAACTTCATCAAGTGAAGCCAATCAAAAGTTTGAAGTAATTGCTAGAGAGCTTGGTATTTATGAATTAAAAGATAAGTACCCTAACGAAATCTCTGGGGGTCAAAAACAGCGTACATCAGCCGCTAGAGCATTTATTCATGAACCGAGTATTATTTTCGCTGATGAACCTACAGGTGCATTAGATTCAAAATCCGCTTCAGATTTATTAAATAAACTAAGTGAACTAAATGAGAAAAGAAACGCGACAATTGTAATGGTTACACATGATCCAGTAGCAGCAAGCTTTTGCAACCGCGTAGTCTTTATTAAAGATGGACAAATCTATTCGCAACTACACAAAGGTGATGATACGAGACAGAATTTCTTTAAAGATATCATGAAAACTCAAGGTGTTTTAGGTGGTGTTCACAATGAGCATTAATCATTTGATATTCCGAAATTTAAAAAAGAATATAAAAAACTATTATTTATATGTTTTTGCTTTAGTGTTTAGTGCTGCTTTATACTTCTCATTTGTTACCTTACAATATGACCCATCAATGGAAGCGACAAAGGGTTCGATCAAAGGAGCAGCAGCAATTCGCTCGGCGTCGATTTTACTTGTTGCAATCGTTTCGATTTTCCTTTTATATGCAAATATGATTTTCATAAAAAGAAGAAGTAAAGAAATTGGTTTGTTTCAATTAATCGGTATGACTAAAAACAGGATTTTTGGTATTTTAACAGTTGAAAATTGTATTCTCTATTTTAGTTCACTGGCTCTTGGGATCTTAGTAGGTTTTTCGATTTCAAGGCTAATCATTATGATTTTATATAAAATCGTAGGCGTTAAAGCGATCGCTACTTTACATTTTTCTTCAGAAGCTTTAGTACAGACATTAATTGTATTTGTTGTCATTTATGCTTTCATTATGTTAATGAATTATGTCTTTATAAAAAGACAAACTATTTTATCTTTATTCCGAGTAGTCTCATCGACTGAAGGTAAGCTTAAAAAAATGTCTATTTTTGAAATAGCTATTGGAATTTTAGGTATCTTACTAATTATTTCAGGTTACTATTTATCATCAAAACTATTTGATGGTGATTTTACAACTACGACTGAACTATTTGCAGTAATGATCTATATTTTAGCGTCTGTCATCATTGGGACTTATTTAGTATATAAAAGCTCTGTTCGCTTTATTTTAAATATCGTTCGAAAAAAGAAAAAGGGCTATTTAAATATTAATGATGTTCTCTCTTTATCTTCAATTATGTTTAGAATGAAGTCTAATGCTTTGTTACTAACCATTATTACAACTGTATCGGCACTAGCAATTGGTTTATTATCTTTAAGCTATATTTCTTATTATTCTGCTGAAAAGACAGCTGAGAGCCATGTCCCTGCTGATTTTTTCTTAAATAATAAGAAGGATTTACAAACTTTCACATCTGCGCTAAATAAAAATGGTATTAAATATACAGAAGAACATACTGAGGTTATTCAAGTTAATGCAAATATAAAGAATATACTAGAAAAAGGGTTAGACGGTATGATGAAGGATACAGAAAAGTTTCCACTTGCCGTCGTAAGTGAAAAGTCAATTAAAGTAAACCTCCATTCTAATGAAGCGTTATTTACTGGATACGATGATATGCTACAAAAGTTTATGACGATAAAGGAATCAGGGCAAGTTGAATTAATTAGCAATAAGGAAAAGTTTAATTTAAACTATTTAGGATTAAAACGTGAAAAGATTATACCTTCCTACTTCACAAATGGTGGATTTCCTACTGTCATAGTAGACAATCAAGTGTATAAAACGTTAAAACAGAATCTTGATCCATCAATTCAAAAAGATTCTACTATCTATAATGGCATTAATATAAGTGATGAAAAACTAATCGAAAAAGCAAATGATATTTTTATGAATCATCAATTAGATAAGAATTATCCTAATGATTCTAGAATTGAAATCATTAAAACCCAGAAAGCAAATATGGGTCTTATTATGTTCATCGTCGGATTTTTAGGACTAACGTTCTTAATGACATCAGGATGTATTTTATACTTTAAACAAATGGATGAAAGTGTTGACGAGAAACCGAATTATACAATTTTACGTAAACTAGGTTTCTCTCGTAGAGACTTATTAAGAGGAATACGCTCTAAACAACTATTTAATTTCGGTATCCCTTTAGTAATCGGACTGATCCATAGCTATTTTGCTGTCCAATCTGGATGGTTCTTATTCGGTACTGAAGTTTGGACACCAATGATAATCGTGATGGTTTTATATGCTATTTTATACTCTGTATTTGGTCTTTTATCCGTTCTTTATTATAAAAAAGTAATTAAAGAAGCTCTTTAGACTAATACTACTTCCTATTAAATAATAGAAGCTGGAACCTTGAGCTTCTATTATTTTTTTACTTATTTTGATTTATAAAATCTTTATACATACTACTTTATAGGAGGATCGGGATGACGAAAACCATTGTTGAAAAACTAAATTTAAAAAAGTATAAAAAAGCTACCATTTTAAATCAACCGAGTGATGCAAATTATTTTGCAGATTTACCACATTTTGATACGGATCTACAAAACCATCCTTACGATCTCATATTTGCTTTTGTACTTGATATGGACTCACTAAAAGAACTAGTCCCAAAAATTATCCAGAATCATTATTTAGATAAAAATGGTTATATTTTTATTGCCTATCCTAAAAAAGGAAACAAAGTCTACCCGACTTATATTCATCGTGACGATTTATTCGAAGGATTAGGTGCTGATGAGAGCGGCTATATTGGTTCAAGTTCAATTAAATTTGCTCGAATGGTTGGACTTGATGATGTCTTTACGGTTGTTGGATTAAAAGATACGACGAAAACAAAAGCTGACAACTCATCGAAACCAAGTCAATGTGTCGATGACTATATCGATATGATTCCAAACGTTGAAAAAGATTTAGAAGATTCTCCTAATATACTTAAGATCTATAATTCTCTAACTCCTGGGTATCGTAAAGACTGGGCTCGTTATATATATAGCGCTAAGCAAGAAGCAACGAAAACAAAAAGGCGTGAAGAAATGAAAATGGCCTTAGGTGCTGGTTATAAAACAATGGATTTATATCGCAGGAATAAAAAATAAAAGTCAAAAATCCACAAGATATTCTTGTGGATTTTCTTCATGTATTAAATTATTTAGAAGTGTAGCCTGTTTTATTATACTTTTTTAGCAACAACGAGTAACTTTACCACCTTTAGAATTATAACGTGACTCTTGCGCTTCGATAAAGAACTCTTTTCTAGATTGAATTGGTTGATTTGGATGGTGTGCTTTCATATGTTCTACATATTTCTCATAGCTTGGTACACCTACTAATAAACTAATAAACTGCTTATAATATTTTTTAAACTCCTCCATCTTATAATGCATAATTTTTCGGTTCACTTTCTTCCCGTTTAATGTATGGAGTTTCATGTAATTTTATTGGTTTATTAGATAATATATTTATCCAATTTCGAACCGAAGCAATTAGAACTAAAAGTACGATGATCATAAACAAACCACAAATCGTTGCATCAATATAGTCATTTAGAATAATCTGGTTCATTTGTGCTTTACTAGTTGCCGGAGCAAGGATCGTCCCAGCATCTACATCTTTAAAAATTTTAGCATGCGCTAAGAACCCTATTTTTGGTGCTGGATGAAATAGTTTTTGCCAACCGGCTGTCATTGTGATGATTAAGATCCATATTGTTGGCACTAATGTAATCCAAGCATATACCTTTTTCCCCATTTTCAGTAGGATCGTTGTGCCCAACAATAATGCAATCGCTGCAAGCATTTGGTTTGCGATACCGAATAATGGCCATAAAGTATTAATGCCACCAAGTGGATCAATAACTCCTTGATAAAGGAAATACCCCCAGCCGAAAACGCAAATGGCTGTCGCAATTAAATTTGCAGGAAGTGAATCAGTCTTTCCAAGTGGCTTATACACATTTCCTAAAATATCTTGCGTCATATAACGTCCGATCCTGGTTCCAGCATCAATTGTTGTTAATATAAATAATGCCTCAAATAAAATAGCAAAATGATACCAAAAAGCCATTAATGCCTTACCACCGATTACTTTTGAAAAGAGTGCCGCCATGCCGATTGCTAAGGTCGGTGCTCCACCAGTTCGAGAAAGAATTGTTTGTTCCCCTACATCTTTCGCTAGCGTAGTTAAATCATTTGGAGCAATAGTAAAGCCCCAGCTTGAAACAACTTGAGCCACTTGATTCACGTCAGTTCCAATTACAGCAGGTGGGCTATTAATAGCAAAATATGCACCTGGAGTTAATAAACAAGCCGCAATCATAGCCATTACAGCTACAAAAGACTCCGTTAACATAGCACCGTAACCAATAGCTCGTGCATGCGTTTCACGCTCAATCATTTTAGGAGTTGTTCCTGAAGAAACTAATGCATGGAATCCAGAAACAGATCCACAAGCAATTGTTATAAATAAAAATGGAAATAGATTTCCGGCGAAAACTGGTCCTGTTCCGTCAATAAATTTTGTAACGGCCGGCATTTGTAAGTCAGGTGCTACGATAATAATGCCGATTGCTAAAGCTAAAATCGTACCAACCTTCAAAAATGTGCTTAAATAATCACGTGGAGCTAATAGTAACCAAACTGGAAGTACTGATGCTATAAATCCATAACCAATTAACATAAGAGCAATTGTTTCTCCCTTAAACGTAAACATTGCCGCTAATGTTGGATTTTCTGCCACAAATTGACCTGCAAATAATGAAATTAGTAATAAAATCACGCCAATAAAAGACCCTTCTCCTACTCGGCCTGGACGTATGTATCGCATATAAATACCCATGAAAATCGCGATTGGAATAGTTGCTGCAATCGTAAACATTCCCCACGGACTTCCTGCAAGCGCTTTAACTACAACTAACGCTAAAACAGCTAATAAAATAACCATAATTCCTAAAATACCAATTAAAGCAATGACCCCAGTTATAGGACCAATCTCTTCTTTAATCATTTCTCCAAGCGATTTACCATTTCTACGTGTCGAAGCAGCTAATATGACAAAATCCTGTACTGCTCCAGCAAATACAACCCCTACAATAATCCAAATTGTTCCGGGCAAATAACCCATTTGCGCAGCTAAAATTGGTCCAACTAGAGGTCCAGCCCCTGCAATCGCTGCAAAATGATGACCAAATAATACCCACTTATTCGTTGGTACAAAGTCTTTACCATCATTATTAATTTCCGCAGGTGTTTTACGATCTTCATCAAGTTTAAATACTTTTTCTGCAATAAACTTACTATAAAAACGATAAGCTACTGCATATGTACAAACTGCAGCTGTGAGGAGCCAAATTGCATTGATTGTTTCCCCTCTTTTTAAAGCTAATACAGAAAAACAGAAAGCTCCAAGTATTGAAATTAATCCCCAAACTACTATTGATTTTAAAGATTTCACAACCAAGATCCTCCTTTTTCATTTATAAAAGAAAGTATATCACCAATTCAGAATTTTTTGTCAATTAGTGGTAAAAAAAGTATAATAACGACATTTATACTGATTCTAATCTAGTTTTTTTTCATAAAAGTAGACGAAAGTTGTATTGAACTTATCGAATTGAAGAAATCAAAGGGAAAAAACAACTTTAGCTTCGGAACATTTGACCTAATCATTTTTTAAAACAAAAGAAAACCATCCTAAGCATTAAAGCTACAGAATGGTCTTCTTTTATATTCATTGAGTTATTTTACATGTTGAATAAAATTAACGTCGATCAACTCATTCAGCCTTTTTATTCCTTTTTCTCCAAGTAACGCTTTCCCGTCGTTCAAGGATGCTAATGCACTTTCAATTAAAAATTTTCGCGGCGTTTTTGACTGCAACAATTCGTTTTGTATAAAATCTAGTAGCTCATTGTACTTTTGTTGTTCTTTACTATTTATAACTGATTTTTTTATTGTACAAATAACACTACATAGCTTTTGTTGAAAATTTTCTTCGGTCTTTCTTACTGGTAACCATCTATCTAATAATTGTAAATTGAATAATTGTTCACCAGATTCCTCAACATCCTCAACAATCTTAATCAAACGTTTTACACTAAATCGAACAACTTGATCCATACTAATATTCATATCTTTTGCGAGGTCATAGTACCTCACATTATGGTGTATAATTCCTAAAAACATAATGGCACTATCTAATAAAAAGTCTTTCTTCTCACTACCAAAGATGTCTATTAAACGTGTATATACCCAATTTAATGTCTTAAAATTACCTTCTCTTATGAACTGTTTAATATCTAAGTCATTTATATAAATTACTTCTTCAAATAGAGAAATCAATTTATTATCTCTATTTGCCTCCATTAATAAAGTTATTTGCTTAATGAAAATTTCAATATTTGAAGGGCTCTGTCCGATCAACAACTCATTTCTTTCATGTTCAAGCTTTTTATAAATCATATTAAATAGTGCGACTACTAAATCACTTTTTGACGAAAAATAGTTATAAAATGTACCTTTCGAAATACCGCTATAGTCTAATATGTCTTGAATAGATGTTGCTTGAAATCCTTTTTCAATAAACAATTCATGAGCTATTTTTACAACATGCTGTTTACGATCATTCATATAATCACCTTGGTTCTAGTTAATGACTGCTTAAAAAACATAGTACATTATTTTAGCATTTTTAACTAGTAAATATCTTCTTAGTTTATTAAAGATTTCTAATGGTTATTATAATTGCATCTAATGAATGAATGGTATATCATATTATCTTATATAGATGATGGAAACATAGTTCAAAAAATTGAACTAGATGTACAAAGAGGAGGGGAAATCATGGATCAGTCCATGAATAAATCGATTAATCCACCATACGGAATTATTACAATCTTAATGGTTGGAGCTTTTATTGCTTTCTTAAACAATACTTTACTTAATATTGCTTTACCTTCCATTATGAAGGATTTAGACGTAGAGCCTTCGACTGTTCAATGGCTTTCTACTGGATATATGCTAGTAAATGGAATATTAATTCCGACTACTGCTTTTTTAATCCAAAAATTTTCTGTTAGACATTTATTTTTAACTGCACTACTTTTATTTAATATTGGTACTTTAACTGCAGGATTTGCACATGTATTTTCTTTATTATTAGCGGGCCGCATGATTCAAGCTTCCGGTTCGGCTATTTTAATGCCATTATTAATGAATGTTATGCTAACTAGCTTCCCTGTTGAAAAACGAGGAACTGCAATGGGCTTCTTTGGGTTAGTAATGATGGGTGCACCAGCAATCGGACCAACTTTATCAGGTTGGATTATCGAACATTATGACTGGAGAATGCTGTTCCATGTTGTTTCTCCAATTGCACTGACGATTTTAATTATTGGCTTTTTCTTACTGAAAGATAAAAAAGAGAAATCAAACAGTACAATCGACCTTTTCTCTGTTCTTTTATCAAGTATTGGTTTTGGTGGATTATTGTACGGTTTTAGTACTGCAGGAACGAAAGGATGGGATAGTCCAGAAGTTTTCGTTACAATAATTGCAGGGGTTATTTCATTAGTCGCCTTTATTGTACGTCAATTAAAACTTGATACGCCAATGTTAAACTTTAGAATTTATCGCTACCCTATGTTTGCTTTATCATCAGCGATCTCAATTGTTGTCACAATGGCTATGTTCTCAGCAATGATGCTTTTACCGATTTACACTCAAACACTTCGCGGCATCAAACCATTTGATGCAGGGTTAATGCTATTACCAGGTGCTTTATTAATGGCAATTATGTCGCCAATTACGGGTAAGTTATTTGATAAGATTGGCGGAAGAATACTTGCAGTAACAGGATTAGCGATTATGACGGTTACTACTTATTTATTAAGTAAATTAACAATGGATACAACTTATACACATATTATTATTTTATACTCATTACGTATGTTCGGTATGTCGATGGTCATGATGCCAGTATCAACAAATGGTTTAAATCAATTACCAAAACGATTCTATCCACATGGTACTGCGATGAATAATACTTTACAGCAAGTATCTGGTGCGATTGGTACTGCTTTACTCGTAACAGTGATGTCGAATCGTACAGAATCAAAAGCTAAAGAACTTGCTGCCGAAGCGATGAAACATGTGACTAGTAAACCTACACCTGAGATGCTTGCTCAAATTAAACAAGAGATCACAATGAAAGCAATGTTAGAAGGAATTAATTTCTCATTTTATGTGACGGTTTTCGTTGCCGCAGTTGCGCTAGTACTTGCTTTCTTTATCAAACGTGTAACAGCTGCAGAGGAACCTGTCGTAAAAGAAAAAACTACTAGTACTAACTTTAAGAAAAAGTTAGCGGAGAATTAAAATAGAGCATTCCCAAACTTAAAAAATCTACAAATTTTAAGACATACCATCAAGATATACCAATAGAAAGTGGACACAAAAAAGACTAAACCATTGTTAGCAAGTATATTACTTGGAAACATAGGTTTAGTCTTTTACATATATTTTTATAGAAATAGATCTATTCCATGATTATTGCTAATGTTAACTTTATACTGCTACTAAAATATACGAAATTTTAGCGGCATTTTCGTATTGCTCTGTTTCAAGATAGTATTCGTATAATTCCATAGCATATTTTTTTAACAAAGATAAGTGGTTTGCTGACTGGAAATACGGAAGCGCTTTTTCCTCTATATACTCGTAGTATTGCTTTTTTTTATACTCTATACGAAAAATAATTATTTTAAATAAAATTTGATATAACATATTGTTCATATTTTTTGCGATTGTTTTACCTTTATGTGCCAATCTTAACGCTTCTGTTTTTTTGATTAATTTACCGTCTTGGCAAAGAATCAAATAATTACGTAGAGTTTTGAGATATGGGGCTGAAGGTTTTTCAACCAGATTAAGTGCTTCTATACATAATCTTTGTGATTTTAAGTAATCCTTTCTTCCCCAGTAAATGAAAGATAAATTACTTAATAGTATTGACTTAATTTCAACTGCATTCAATAAATCACATTCCTGAATTAAATTATAATAGCTTTCCTCTATTTGTTTAATGTCTGTATTTTTATCATTGTGAATTTGTGCAAGCATAAAAGCTTCAGTCTCTAAAGCCATTTTAAAGTTTTTCGTATCTTTAAAGTGACGCAGAGCTTTTTCAGCTTGTGCATATGCCATTGTTTTGTTTTGAATTAAGTAATTAGCTCTCGCTATGTGGTAGTAGTATTCATCATTTCTATATTTATCTATATCAATTTCTTTTAGGATATTGATCGCCTGTCGTGTATCTTTTTCTAATGATATTTCATCTGTTTCAATGTAATAGATTCCCCACACATGCAAGTAGAGATTCTTTTCGAAAGGGGGAAGATTTTGATAGATCTTTTTTACACTTTGTAAAATAGAGTATGTCTTAACATAATCTTTTTTTAAGATATAATATCTGGCCTTTAACAAGGTATAGTAAGCTGCGTACTCAGTAGAGTTTAGAAATGGAATTCTTTCAAATTCTTTATACATCGCCTCTACAAAATCCATCTTTTGCATAATGATGAACTTATGCCAACGATTAAGTTGATTTTCCATATCATAAAGAAGAGCAACTTCTTTTTCTATATCAATCTTCAACCGGTCTGAAATAACCTTAATAATATCGTGGGAATAAGCTGTTTGCTCTAACTCAATTTTACTAATATAGGAAAGTGTGCAAATGCCCCTCCCTAATTCTTCCTGTGTTAACCCCATTTTTTGCCGATAAAATCTGATGATTTGCCCAACTGACAATATACTCTACTCCTTCAAACTCAACCTAATTAATTAAATTTTTAATATAATTAACTTTATCTTAATATATCATCACTTGCAAAGAGTTGACAATTCTTCAAATCTAATTGCTAGTATATGGAAAAATGTTTTAGGAACCACATTAAAGTATTTGATTATCTAATCATTATAAAATAAAACACCTCCAACATGACGCTCTTTATAAAGCAATCTGTTTGAGATGTTTTGGATATATTTATTAATGGAGGATCGGATTACTATTTATCTTAAAATCAGAATGAAACCTCTTCTTCTATGAGCTTATAGTTAGTTACTGTTTTCATCTGTATCATCATGATATGTCCCAGCTTCTTGCTGTGCATTAAATGTCCAGTTTACTTGTAGCTTGTCTCCTTGGAAATGGTTTTGGTCTTGTCCATTATCTACAAACTCGAATAATACGAAGATTTTTTCCTTATTGCCTGCTAAAATGCCATCTGGGATAGGACCATTTAAAGTATCAATTTGAGTGATATCTGGTTGTTGATTTTGTAAGTCATATAGTGTTGTTTCAACAATTGGATTTGTTGCACTACTAGTGTTATACATAATTGTTACTTTAATATGTTTAGCTAAATCATCACCGTTATTATTTGAATTAGCATCTTTCACATTATATTTTGTGTCTAATAATACTTTACTGATATTTAATGAGCCATTGTTTTCCAATGTAAATTCACGGTAAATTTCATCTCCAGGTTTGATGTTGCTAATATTTACAACAGCTTTAGGATTTAATCCTAAGTCTAATGTTCCTGCAGCAAAAGTATTATGTGTCTCAACTGTGTCACTAAAATATGCAAATGTTCCTCCTCCAATTAAAGATAATCCTAATGCAGCACTCATAACTCCTTGACTTACTTTCTTCGTAAAACTCATTTTATTTCCCCCTTAGGTATAATATATTAAACTCTTATGTATTCTATAGGTGATACATATGAGATCTAATCAACTTAATCAGGCTTTTGCTGTTTGCTCTAGCTCTTTTTTTGCACTTCCAATTGAATAGATAGCAGAAATAATAAGTAAGATGCCTGGTATAATTAATAAAAGCGATGATCCAATTTTTGAATTCGCATAGTTTAACGCGTAACCTAAATAAGGAATCGTAAAACCAGTATATTTCCCTACTATGTCTTGCTTTGTGACTGTCCATAAATCTGGGCTATTATTGTTATCACCTTTTGTTTTATATGTGATGACGCCGTTCTTATTTTTTTTTTCTATGATTCTATGAGTTATTAACTTTTCTTTAACCCGAAAGGTGATAACATCATTTCTTTGGTAGTTAGTTTGATTTGTATGTAATTTTATTGAGATAATCGATCCTGTTTGAAAAGTCGGTTCCATTGAGCCAGATAATACTGATTTCACTTGGTAACCAAGCATCGAAGGTTCATGCCCGGATAATCTTGAAGAAATAACAACAAATGCTAAAATACAGACTAGTCCTCCAAACATTACTTTGATGAAATTACCTAATATAGTTAATAGTTTCTTCAACTTCTTCACCTACATAAAATTATTTTTGTTCTCCATTTAACTCCTGTACATTATTTGTTTCACTTTCTAGTTGTTTTATTTGAAATGAGATTAGTGAATGAACTTCTTCTATATAGTCAAAGTCAACAGTGGATTGAACATTTTTTGAAATGTACAGTACATCATGGTATCCCTCGCTTACATAATCGAATGCCTTAGGGTCTGCATTTTTTTGATTTTGTATTTGACTATTGAATCGTGAAAGTTCTTCTACATTACTTTCTAAAGCTTTGTATTGAAGACGAACTTTTTGATCAGTTTCTTTGATCTTCTCTTCACTCACCTTCAGTTCTTGGAGAGAATCATCTGTAGATGGAGGATCAATAGATTCATATTCTTTGTTTATAGTCTTAGCAATTTCTTTTGATTCGTTCACTAGCTGTTTAATTGTTGATGGAAATACAAATGCTGTTGATACTTCCACTGGACTTAACGTTTCTTTAGTAGAAAAGGAAGCTTCTGTTTCTCCAACGATTTTCACCCCAACGTAAAATGAAATACTGCATAAGCAAGGCAAAATGATCATTTTATGAATTGAATTCCTCATGTGTTCCCCCCTCTTGTGATGTAATCAAACTCAATTGATTTTTATTATACAGAATTTGCTGAAAATTGTTACCGAGATATTTTCTATTAAAATCATGGTAGAATTTTGTCGAATTTTGAATTATTTGTATGAAAAATCTATGTATCTACTCATATATCTCTCAAGATTAAATAATCGAAAATCCATTGATTTAGTTGGGTTTTTTTTCAATAATTGTAATTGTTCCAAAATTCAAATTTAGGGGTGTAAACAGTGAAAAAGAGAAATTCGAAAAGAACTAGAAGTAAAACCGTTATACCAGCAGTATTATCTTTATCCGTTGCAATGGGTGGCTTAATTCCAGCTACAACATTTGGATCTGGAAAAGCAAGTGCTGCAACCGTTTCAGATGTGGTAAATAAGGACGAGATTATCAAAGCGTTTCTACATTCAAAAGTAGAAAATCAAAGAACAAGACTAGTCAATATTGGTGAACAATTTAAAATTATGAGCGAAGAAACGGATTCTTTAACTGGTACTTATCATGTACGCACAGTTGAGCAGTATAAAGGAATACCAATTTATGGATCAGGGCAAACTGTTGCACTAGATGAAAATAATAATGTTTATTCATCTATCGGGAAGGTAACACAAGATCTATCGCGTTCATTAATACCGACTGAAGCAACACTTTCAGAGCAAGATGCTGTTGAGATTGCAAAAGATAAAGTTGAATCAAAAATTGGAACAGTTGAACGTTATGATCAAATTGATTCTCAACTAACAATCTATCCTTTTAACGGAAAATATTATTTAACTTATTTAGTTAAAGCGTCAACTTCAGCACCAGCTCCAGGTTTCTTCCACTACTTTGTAGATGCAAATAGCGGAGAAGTGATTGATAGCTATGACGCATTAGATACTGCAATTGACCCAACAACACTTTCAACAGTAACTGGAAGAGGATTAGACCTTCACGGCAAGATGCAAACTTTCCCTGTCGGAAAGGATCTTTCAACTGGAACTAGTTATTTATACGGTGCATCAGTTTACGGAACTAATACTGTTCCTATTTCTACTTTTACTGCAAATCGTGCTAATGAAACAGCCTTTCAAATTGTTTCTGCTTTTGGTTTTAGTGGTTATGATATTACAACCACTAGCTCAAGTAATTTCTTTACTGATCCTGCAGCCATTTCAGCTCAATACAACTCGGATAAAGTCAACCAATACTATCAATATATTCATAAACGTAATAGTTTAGATAATAAAGGTATGACACTAATTAACACTGTTCACGTTGGAGTTAAATGGAATAATGCCGGCTGGAATGGAAAACAAATGGTATACGGAGATGGCGACGGAGTTAAATATAGCTCTTTAGCTGGTGGTTTAGATGTTGCGGGCCATGAAATGACGCATGGTGTGATTACAAATTCTGCTGATCTAATTTATAAAAATGAATCTGGAGCTCTGAATGAATCTCTAGCAGATATTTTAGGTAATTTCGCTCAAATTTACACTACTGGAGTAACTGAGTGGGAACTTGGAGAAGAAATCTTTACTCCTTACATCAATGGGGACGGAGGACTTCGTTCAATGAGTAACCCTGCAGGTAAGGCTCAAAGTTTAATGCCATCAGGTCACTATCCTGATACATACCAAGATCGTTACTTAGGTACTGAAGATAATGGTGGCGTACACATTAACAGTGGAATCAATAACAAAGCTGCTTATTTATTAACTCAAGGTGGAACGAATAATGGTATTACAATTAAAGGAATTGGAAATAAAAAAGCAGAAAAAATCTATTACCGTGCACTTACTCTCTATCTAACTCAATCTTCTGGATTTAAAGAGATGCGAGAAGCTGCAATCCAAGCTGCACGTGACTTATATCCAGATAAAAACGGTGCTCCTTCAGCAGAAACACAAGCAGTCATGGATGCATATACTTCTGTAGGTGTAAACTAATAAATAAAAAAGATAAGTCATTTAATCATGAGCTCTTAATGGGGGTCTCGAGAAAAACTTTTCAAGCGCAAAGTAAACCATGGTTACTAAAATCTAATTTTGTTGAACCTATGTATTGTGTTGTTCAACTATACTAAAATAATTACTAGTGCACCTCAAATGTTAGTCAATACTAATATTAGGGGGTGCATTTTGTATTATTCAGAGGTTTTACAGTTTGGTCCATTCAGTCCTCTACGTTTTGAATGATTAGCTTATAATTTCTAGGGACTTCAAACGTATGATGATCCCCTACAGATGGACTGTATACTTGTTAACTAAGGGGGCTTTTAAAAGAACAAACATTTTCAACTTAAAAAAGATGATCCTGTTCAATACAGAGATCATCTTCTTAAAGCTGCATAGTTTTTTTATTAAGGTTGAACTTTTTTAGTATTTGTATATAAAATAATCAAAATCCGCATGGAGCCCCTGACCAGTCGTATCCTGACATTGCATCCCAACGAATGCACCTGTGAAGAATCCACCGCCTTGAATATAATCATCAGACAGTTTATATGAATAAAGTGTTACAGGGATTACTGTCCATTCTTCTCCATCAAATGAGTAAGAGTACTCATAAACATTCGTTTTCACGTCTACACGAAGATACACATATTCAACATGTTCCGGAACGGTAATTTCGTTGCCTAGAAGAGGTTGATCGAACTTAAAATTATCACATGTTACTATTTCAAGAATTCTGCCCTTTGCTTCATTCCATGTAACTTGACATGAAGTCCAGTTTTGAGTGTTGTAATAGTTTACTAAACCAGCTGATTGATGGAATGTATTTGGATTAAATGCTACTTTTGTTTCTGCAGTAAAGTTAAAATGTTGCCAGCGTCTTGCTATAAATGACTGAGTAAACTTAGATGTTAGGGATTCTCTTCCGTAAAGACGTAGATGCCCTGGATTGTCTTTTAGTGAAACGATCTTCTCTCCTAATGGAATTCTCAAGTTTTGAAAGTGATGGTTTAAGATTTCTAAGTCAAAGTCATCCTTCTCAAGGTAATCAATTTCCCATTTTACTTCATCTATTTTTGGTCCTTCTATTTCAAGTGAAGGACTATTCCCGCCTACAACATACGGCCAATCATTTTTCCACTCAAGCCTTTGAATAGCAGTTTCTCTTCCTAATGGACAGAAGCCTCTTGGATCTAACAATGGTTGTCCTTCTCTTGGTAATGGTCTGCCTGTTAAATGCACTAGGAACCATTCATCTGTATGCGTTTGAACAATTGATGCATGTCCTGCTTTTTGAAGGGGAATTCTTGGCGCATGGAATGACGAAATTAACGGATTTTCTGGGTGTACTTCATATGGACCTCTTAACTGTTTTGACCTAGCAATTGTAGCTTGGTGATCATATTTCGTACCGCCTTCTGCCGTTAATAAGTAATAGTAATCATTTATTTTGTATAAATGTGGTGCTTCCGTCAGTTTAATATCAGTTCCTTTAAAGATAACCTCTGCTTTACCCACCAATTTTTGTTCTTCTACACTGTATTCTTGTAATGAAATACCATAAAAAGGATGATTTCCTACGCGATGATCCCAAACCATATTAACTAAGTATTTTTTTCCATCCTCATCGTGGAATAGCGACGGATCAAATCCAGTACTATTTAAATAAATTGGATCTGACCATTCTCCATCAATCGTTTCACATGTTGCAAGATAGTTATGACAATCTTTCCATTGACCTTCAACTACTTTTACATCCGTGTAAATTAACCAAAACTGTCCGTCACGATAAGATAATGCTGGAGCCCAAATTCCGCCCGAATCTGGATTGCCTGTCATATTTAATTGACTTAAACGATTCAAAGGTCTTGATGCTAAGCGCCAATTCTTTAAATCCTTTGAGTGATAGATCCCTACTCCTGGAAACCATTCGAAGGTTGAAACTGCAATGTAATAATCTTCCCCTACTCGGCAAATACTTGGATCCGGATTAAATCCCGGTAAAATTGGATTACTAATTTTAGCCATTTTAAACTCCTCCATATGTATTTATATCGTTCAATACTTTACTTCTTTAATAAGCACCTTTAATAAAATCAGAAACATTCTTTTGATAGAAAAGCTCTAATTGATCTAATTCAGCTTTCGAAAAAGATTGTATATTCATTGCATCTAAGTTGGCACTCACTTGGCTTTCATTTCTAAATCCAGGAATTACACATGTAATTTCCTTATGATCTAAAATCCATCTAAGAGCCGCACTTGCCATTGATGATCTTCCTTCAGCAATCCAATTAATTCGGTTTGCCAACTCTACTCCTTTTTTAAAACCTAAGCCTGCAAATGTTTCCCCGATATTAAAGGCCGCTCCATTTTCATTAAAGTTTCGGTGGTCATCTTCTTCAAAAATATGGTCAGCCTTATACTTTCCAGACAAAAGTCCGCTGGCTAGTGGTAATCTTACAAGAACTCCAACTCCACGTTTATAAGCCTCAGGAAGTAATGCTTCTAATGGCTTTTGTCTAAAAATATTAAAGATAACTTGTAAGCTTTTCACATTCGGGTTTTCTAAACAAATCATCCCTTCTTCAACCGTTTCAACGCTAACCCCGTAATGACGGATTTTCCCTTCACTTTTTAAGCGGTCAAGTACATCAAATACTTGTCCATCCTTTAAAATTTCAGTTGCTGGGCAATGTACTTGATATAAATCAATCACATCTCGGTTTAATCGTTTAAGACTACCCTCACAATAAGCCTTAACCGCTTCATATGAGTAATTATCCGATGAAAAGATATCACCTCTCCGGCAAAATTTTGTTCCTATATAAACTTTATCTTCTAGTCCTTTTGTGGCTTTAGCTAATAGTTCTTCGCTATGACCATCACCATAAACATCTGCAGTATCAAAAAAATTTACACCTTGATCGATTGCATGTTGTAAGGATTTTAAAGCTGTTGCATCATCTGTTTTTCCCCATGCTCCACCAATTGCCCAAGTTCCAAAACTTACCTCACTAATCATTAAACCTGTATTACCAAGTTCTCGATAATTCAAGTGAAACTCCTCCTCTAATGCAATCTAACGTCTTATACTACTTTCTAAATTCAGATAACATTCTATTTAGTTCCTTCGTGCTAGAATAAACTTGCTTATAAATTGAATAAAGCTTCTCATATTGCTTAACATTTTCACTAACTGGTTTATATGAAGTGACTGGCTTGATGAACTCTTCTGCACAAGCTTCTAATGATTCAAACCAATTACATCCATAAGCAGCAAGCATCGCTGCACCCATCCCAGGACCTTGCTCACTTGAAAGCTTAATAATTGTCGCATTAAAAATATCTGCTTGCATTTGAAGCCAAATAGGATTTTTTGCACCGCCACCAATTGAAATAATTGAATCAATCTTTTTACCATTGTTTCGGAAAATCTCAACTGACTCGTTTAATGAAAAAGTAATACCTTCCATGACAGCCCTCGCAAAGTCACTTCTCTTATGTGCTGCATCCATACCGATAAAACATCCTCTTATAACTGAATCAGCATGAGGCGTTCTTTCACCAACTAAATACGGAGTAAACATTAAACCATTTGATCCAATTGAAACACGATCGACATCCTCTAAAAGTTGATTAAAATTTACACTCTCAGCAAAAGTATCTTTGAACCAACTTAATGAAAATCCTGCCGCTAGCGTTACACCCATTGAATAGAAAGCATCTTCTTTACCATGGTTAAAATAATGAACTTTACCTTTGAAGTCATGTTCAGCGTGCTCTTCATAAGAAAGAACAACTCCTGAAGTACCAATACTACATAGCGTATTACCTTCTTTTAAAATACCTGAGCCAATTGCGCCACATGCATTATCAGCTCCCCCTGCAAATACTTTCACTTCACGACTAAGTCCCGTCAAATTAGAAACCTCTTTTGTAATTGTTCCAACGCAATGATGAGACTCGACGATTGGTGGACAAAGTTGCAGAGGAATATCAAATTTAGTACATAGTTGTTCACTCCACTGCTTTTCTTTTACATTTAAAAGTAATGTACCGGCAGCATCTGAGTATTCAGTATGAATTTCTCCTGTCAGACGAAAACGAAGATAGTCTTTAGGAAGTAAAAATACTGCTGCCTGCTGATAAATTTCTGGTTCATATTCCTTTACCCATAAAAGCTTTGGTAAGGTAAATCCTTCTAGCGCTGGATTTTTTGTTATTTCAAGTAAACATTCTTTACCTACTATTGAATTGATCTGTTCACATTGCTCAGTCGTTCTTGTATCATTCCATAAAATTGCATTACGAAGGCTTTCATTTTCTTTATTCAATAGCACTAGACCATGCATTTGACCAGAAAAACTAATCCCTTCTATATCATTTGGGTGACCATTAAAGTCTCTAACTAGTTCGGTGAGTCCGTCGATTGTTTTTTCAAACCATTCCTCTGGATTTTGTTCACTATACCCGGATTTCTCCTGTATTAATGGATAGGTACGAGATACTTCTTGGCATACTTCTCCGGACTGATTAACTAATAAAATTTTTACAGCACTTGTACCTAAATCAATTCCTACTACATATTTCATAACAATCATCCTTTTATTGTTTTTGATCAAATCGTATGAGAAAAATGTGCTGGAAATTATAAATTTCCCAGCACATTTCATGGTCAAATGGTTTTTAAACTGTAGCGAATTCAGAAATCGCTTCTAATAAATATTGGTTTAGTACTGATTTAAGACGTTCTTCACGACCAGATTTATTTTGGATATCACTTAGATTTAACGCATATGCTTCAAGCGTATGGAAATTTGCTTTATTTTCTACGATCTCTTTACCAATACCGTAAGTAAAGCTGCTATAACGATCTTCAATAAAACTTTCAAATACTTTATCCTCAATTAGTTTATTAGCTACTAACGTGCCAATTGCAAAGCTATCCATTCCAGCGATATGTGCATGGAATAAATCTTCTACATCAAATGATCCTCTTCTTACTTTTGCATCAAAGTTCAGGCCGCCTTTTTCTAAGCCACCATTTTTTAAGATTTCATACATTGCTAATGTAGTAGAGTAAAGATCTGTAGGGAACTCATCTGTATCCCAACCGATTAACTTATCACCTTGGTTTGCATCAACTGAACCAAGCATTCCGTTTATTCGAGCTACGCGTAATTCATGCTCAAATGTATGCCCAGCAAGTGTCGCATGATTCGCTTCAATATTGAATTTAAAATGTTTCTCTAAACCATTAGCTTGTAAGAAAGCTAGTCCAGTTGCCACATCAAAGTCATATTGATGCTTCGTTGGTTCTTTTGGTTTTGGTTCAATTAAGAACTGACCATCGAAACCGATTTCTTTTGCATAATCTACAGCCATATGGAAGAAACGTGCAAGGTTGTCTTGCTCAAGCTTCATATCTGTATTCAAAAGCGTGTCATAACCTTCACGTCCACCCCAGAATACATAGTTAATTGCACCAAGCTCTTTTGCAATTTCTAATCCTTTTTTCACTTTTGCAGCTGAATATGCAAATACGTCAGCGTTATTTGAAGTAGCAGCCCCATTTACATAGCGAGGATGAGTAAACATATTTGCCGTATTCCAAAGTAATTTTGTTTTACTTGTTTTCATATATTCTTTTATCATCTCTACAATGACATCTAAGTTTTTATAAGTTTCACCTAATGTATTTCCTTCAGGTGCAACATCTGAATCATGGAAACAGAAGAAAGGAACATCTAACTTTTCATAAAACTCAAATGATGCTTCTACACGTGCTTTAGCAAGGTCCATTCCTTTTAAATGGTTCCAAGGACGTTGCATTGTACCTGCTCCAAATGGATCTGAACCATCTGCAGTAAATGTATGCCAGTAAGCAACTGAAAAACGAAGTAAATCCTCCATTTTTTGGCCATTAATTATTCTTTGTGGATCATAATATTTAAATGAAAATGGATTTTTTGATTTAGGACCTTCGAATTTGATTTTGTTAATATTAGTAAAGTAACTCATGTTTAATTCCTCCTAAAATAATAATTTTATATGTTATGACTTGTGTGAAACGACAATCCATGTGCGCAATACTTTCAAATCACCTGGCTCAATACCTTGTAAGCCAGTCAATTCTCTATTAACTCCAAGATTAGGGGCGTTAGTTACCCACGTATAGGGCTCTGGGCATAAAAAGCCACTTCTCCCATCTTTGTTATAAACAACCCAATGCTTAAAGCTTTGGTCAACTGTATAATTAATCTCAATTCCTGTTGATTTGTTTGTTATTTGTGCCGTCTGTAGGCCACTGTTATTAGGACTAGCTAAAAAAACATCATCTAACTCTAACCCGTACAAACTCATGCCTTCACCTAGCTCATACTTGTACTCAATATCTTCTAATTCTCCCGTTGGTAAAAATCGTTCATTTAGTTTCCAGCGTTTATCAACTGGAAGCTTGAAGATTGAAGTTTCTTCTGGAAATAAGAAACTAGTATGATAACCAAAGCCAAACGGTAAGACTTCATTACTTTTATTCATTATTTCTGCTCTTTTAGCGAATAAATTATCATTCAGAATAAAGCTCATCCTAATCACAAAATGATGCGGGAATTGCTCCATAACATCTTCATGCTTATTTGAATCAAACTCAGTAGTAATTTTCACTGTTTGCTTATTAACTTCTACACTGGAAATCGTCCACTTTCTTTTGTGAACAAAACCATGAATGTGATTCTGCTTGTCCATTTCATTCATTTCAAATTGATACGTTCTCTCTCCGAATCGAAACTTACCTTGATCGATTCGGTTTGGTGGGAACAAAATTGGTGTACCGTAGAGAACTGGATTAGCCAAATACTCTTCAGTTGAGTCTGGGACTCTTAAAAGCTCAGTATTTGATTTTTTATGAACCATGGAAATCAAGTTTGATCCCCATCCAGGAATAATGATAATCTCTAATTCACTATTACCTGCTTTTATCGCCGGTTCATCTAAAAAAGTGATTTCCTCAGCATAAGTATTCATCTAGATACCCCGTTCTGTCATATTTTCTACACTTAGACTTTACTAATCTTGCCTTGTCTTTCGTCTATGCGATTAAAACTGTACATACCACAGAACATGAAAATCCATGCAATTGATACGACACTAAAGAATGGTATTAGTCCTGGCTGATATAGTAGCAAAAATAATATAGCGATTAGACTAACTAGCATTAGTAAAGTAATGTGAAAATGAAAAACACTTAAAAAGAATGCGTTTTTTAAATAGTCTTTAAGACTAAATTCGTAATGTACATAAAGTGGGAAAATATATAGGAAAACCAATAAATAAACTGCTGCAATGATTAATAAAGGAATGATTAATATAAATTGGAGCATCCCTTCTATCATTCGAATGTAAAATACATCAAACGTTAAGAAGATACCACTACAAATGAATACCAAGCCAAGTTTATTAGAACTTTTAAATTCATTCAGGAAGACAGTTAGAAATGTTCTCCAAATCGGAAGTTCTGTTTCTTTTACGATCCATTTACGTACAATTGTAAAAAGGGCCACTGTTGCTGGGAAAAAACCAAATATGACCAGTCCAGCAATTGTAAAGAGGAACCATAGTAGATTGACATAGGCTAATTTCATAACCCACTCACATAACGTAAACAATTTTCCCATTGTTTTTCCGAGTATCATTTAATCACCCTCCTTTACGAATTCATCTATAGCATTATCTAATGGCGTTAACCTTTTACCGATCCAGAAGCAATTCCTTCTACAATTCGATTACTTAATATTAAGAAGGCAATTAGGATTGGTAGAATACTAATAACTAATGTAGCCCCAATTGCTCCCCAATCAGTCGTATACTGTCCAATAAAGTTTTGAATACCAACTGTGAGTGTTTTAAATTGATCTGAACTAATAAATGTATTCACGAAAACAAACTCATTCCAGTTGTAAATCATATTTATGATTGCTGCTGTAGCAATTACTGGTGATGTCATTGGTAAAGTAATCTTAAAAAAGATATGGTTAATTGATGCCCCGTCCATAATCGCTGCTTCTTCTACCTCCCTAGGGAGAGCCTCGTAAAAACCAATTAAAATCATAATCGTAATTGGCAAGTTAAAAGCTGTGTACGTAAGGATTACCGAGAGTGGATTATCAATTAAATTTATTTTTGTAAAAGTATTAAATAAAGGAATCAGCGTTGAATGGACCGGAATCATTAAACCAACCATAAATAACCCTAATACCCATTTACTTGCTTTCCAGTTCATTCTTGTAATTGCAAAGGTTACCATACTAGCTAATACAACTGTTAAAATAACGGCAGCAATTGTATAAGTTACACTATTAAAAAAATACTGACTAATATTTCCCTCAGTCCAAACTTTCGTATAATTCTCCCACTTTGGGCTTTCAGGTAAAGAAAAAGGTGACATATTAAACACTTCTTGGTTATTTTTTAATGAAAAAAGGAATAACCATACGATCGGAAATAGTTGAAAAATCGCTACGATTGTAAGGAAAAGATACATAAATCCGTAAGCAATTTTACTAAAAATACTATTTTTGCTACGGTCAGTTTTCTTTTCTGTTACAATGGCTTGAGATCCTGTAGCTCTTACCGTATCCACTTTAAATCCCCCTTCCTTTTAGTAAATATCGTTATTTGCTTCAGTAAACTTACGAATAATCCAAGTAACGACTAAACAAATAACTAATAAGAAAAATCCAATTGCACTTGCATATCCAAAGTCAAAACCTTTAAATGCTTTTTGATACATATAAGATGCCATTACTTCACTTGAACCGTTTGGCCCCCCACCTGTCATAACATAAATTAAATCAAAATATTTAAGTGATCCAACAACAGCAAGAACAATCGTTACTTTAACGACATTCATAATTAACGGTAATTTTATTTTCAATGCGATTTGAATTGGGGTCGCCCCGTCAATTCTTGCAGCTTCGATTAGAGAATCTGGAATATTTTTAAGAGCTGCATAGTAAATCAGAATATAAAAACCAGCGTACTGCCAAATAATCGGAATAATAATCGCATATAGTGCTAAGTTTGTATCTGCTAACCATGCCGGTGGATTATTAACCCCTAGAGAAACAAGTAAGCTATTTAGAATACCGTTAGTGGGATGATAGATTTTAAGCCAAAGCTGAGCAATTGCAACGGAAGCAAGCAGCATTGGAATAAGATAGATCTTTCTAAGAAGGTCTGCACCTTTTATTTTTCCGGCAAGTATAAATGAGATGAACAAGTAACCAATTAAACTAACTGCCGAAAATACCGCTAATAAAAAGGAGTGGAAAGCACTTTTCCAAAATAGAGGATCATGTAATAAGTGGGAGTAATTCTTTAAACCTATGAATTCCTTTTCCCCAATTCCATTCCATTTCATTAAGCCAAAGTATCCAGTTTGTACAATTGGAACGTAAATCAAAGCAAGGATTAGAAAAAGAGCTGGTGTAATATATAAGGCGATTATTTTTTTATTTGACATAGCTTTATTCATTTTGATTCAACTCCTTCCTTTCTATTTAAAAATCAAGGGCATATTCAATATGAAGCCATATGCCCTTTTCTTTTTGTACATTAGAATTTATTTTTCTTCTGCTTTTAAAGCTTCTTCATGTTGTTTTGCAAAATCTTTTGGTTTTACTTCATTTCCAAATAAAGATTGAATTAAGTTTAAGTGAGTCTCCGCTACAGAAGCACTCATTTGAACATCAGCAAATAGTGTTAGGTTGCTAGCTTTATTTAATTCATTTAACACGTCAATATATAACGGTGGTAAATTTACTTTTGAAGTATCAACCTTTGTCGCAGGAATTACACCCGCTTTTTCAACAGATTGCTCTCCCCACTTCTCTACAAAAAATTTCACAAAGTCTTTAGCTTCAGCTTTAACTTTTGAATGTTCTGCTACGAATAAACCAACACCAGGTCCACCAACCCAGCTATTAATATTTCCTTTTCCGCCTTCATAGGTAGGGAATTTAAAGAAACCTACATTGTCTCGGAAATCTTTAGGAATTTCTTCATTTGTCGTAAAGTTTGGAAGCTCCCAAGTTCCCATTAAGTACATAGCTGCATGTCCATTTAAGAATTCAGATTTACCCTCATCATTAGATAATCCATTAAAACCTTTATTAAATGCTTTTTCTTTCACTAAGTTTTGAACCTCTGTTGCCGCTGTTACAAGTGCAGGATCCTCGAATGTTCCTGTACGGTTAATTGCTTTGTTTAATACATCAGCTCCACCAATTCTGTCTGCTAAATACATATACCAAAGTGAACCTGTCCAACGATCTTTATTTCCTAAAGCAATAGGAGCAACTCCATTTTTAGCAAGTGTTTTAACAACATTTTGGAATTCGCTATAAGTTTGTGGTACTTGAAGATTATATTTTTCAAAAATTGCTTTATTGTAATAAATTGGAGCGATGTTTAGTTCTAGAGGTAATCCATATGTTTTACCATCAACTGCATATGCTTCTGTTGTTCCACTTACAAATGAATCTTTTAGTCCGTTATTTAACACATCATCTAAATCAGCAAAAAGGCCACCTTTTACAAATGGTTTCATATATCCTGCTGCCCATGTAAACCCAACATCAGGAAGTTCGTTAGACGAAGAAAGAACTTTAATCTTATTCTTGTATTGCTCATTTTCAAGAACTTCTACCTCGATTTTTACATCCTTATGTTCAGCCTCATATTGCTTAATAATGTCAGAGACAATTAAGTTTTGTTGCTTAGAACTTCCAGCCGGCCAAAGATGCATAAACTTAATTACCTTTTTGGAACCGCTTTCAGTTGAGGCGTTATTCGATTTACCACAGCCAGTTAAAGCAACCATAAGAATAAGGACTAATGCTAACATTAATGAAGACGCTTTCTTAAACATGTCAAACCTCCATTTTTTGAATTTTTCGTTACAAGTAAATTCTAGCACTAAAAAAAAAACGCGGTAAGGTAACCACGATTGGATAAAATTCCACTATTTTTGGATTAGTGCATCATCAAGTTCTGACATTTTTCTAAATTTACTAGGGGTAATACCCTCGTAATCCTTAAAGATCTTAATGAAATATTTAGCTGTTTGATAGCCTACTTCTAGTGCAATTTCTTCAATTTGCAAATCAGTTGTCAGTAGCCGATTTTTTGCAATTTGTAATCTCTTTCTAGTCAAATACTCACTAAACGTTAACCCCACCTGCTCTTTAAATAACACACTAAAATAACTCGCATTTAGGTGTACCGCTTCTGCAACATCCTTTAATGAAATTTGATTACTTATATTCTGATTAATAAATACTTTAGCTGACTTAATTGAATTAGAGCGATTATGAACTTGATCTAGCTTTAATAATTTCTGATCAGTCACTTTTTCCATATACTCAATCCGTTCATTATTCGCTTCCTTTTCAAGCGCTTGCTCAATAGCCTCAATTAATTTTTGTTTACTTACCGGTTTTAATAAATAATTTACAACTCCTAGACGAATAGCCTCCTGGGCATATTCGAAGTCAGGGTGTCCAGAAATAATAATGGAAACAAACTTATGACCTTTGTCCTTTAGGGTTTTTAAAAGCTCTAAACCATTCATTTCTGGCATACAAATATCAGTTACTAATAAATGAATTTTTGTTCTGCTCATCTGTTCAAATGTTTCTTGACCATTTGCCGCACTCAGAATTTCAAATTTACCATTTGACCATTTCTCTAATGTTTTTTTTAATCCTTGTCTAGTCACTTGTTCATCATCAACAATTAGAATCGTCTTTGTATCCAAATTATTCTCCACCTTTGTCTGGAACTTCGAATAATACAGTTGTACCTTTACCGACCTCACTTTCTAAATGAAGGCCTCTTAAGTCATAACCTTCGTAATATAATTTAATTCTTTTATTTACATTAGTAAGTGCCATCCCGATCCCTTTAAAGGATGACATATTATCATTTTTAATTGCTAGATTAAGAGCATCAAGGGCTTCTCGATCAATCCCTGGTCCATTGTCATGAACAATTACTAATAAATTAGAAGTGTCCTCAATTCTTTCAATCTTGACTAATACAAGCCCTTGTTCCCGACTACTCTCAATACCATGCATAATAGCGTTTTCAACTAAAGGTTGGATTAACAGTTTAGGTATTTTAATGGCTAATAGATTAGGCTCAACAGATATCTCCCATAACAACCGTTCTCCTAATCTCATTTTCATAATTTGTAAATATCGTTCAATTTGGTCAAGAGCAGCTTGTATAGTTACCCATTCACTACTGTTTGCGTTACCAATTGTATAGCGAAATAATCCTGACATTGCAATCACTATTTCTGCTAAATCATCCTCACCTCTATCATCTAAAGACCAATAAAGTGCATTTAGCGTATTATATAGGAAATGCGGATCAATTTGGGCTTGTAGTGCCTTCAACTCAGTTTGACTACGAAGTAATTCTTTTTCATAAACGACCTGTATTAAATGATTGGTGTTTTCTACCATCTGATTATACGTTCTATTTAATTCAATAATTTCTAATGAAGCTGCGCTTTCCTTGTTAATTTTCAATTCGTCCATTTTCGCATTCTTCATTGTATTTGTAAGTTTCTTTATCGGTCTTGTAATCATTGTTGCTAGAATAATGGATGACACGACAAAAATGATAAAACCAATTGCGCCAGATAAAAGAGTTACTTTTCTTACCGGTGTTACTCTCTCATTTAAAAAGCTTGTAGGTTTTAAAATAACAAGCGTCCAGCCTGTTTTTGTAGATGTTTGTGTGACAATCATATATTGCTTTTTATTTACTTTTATCGATTCGTATCCTTCTACTAAAAATTTTTGAATATCAATGCCATAATTATCCGTTATCGGAGTTAAATCCCTATCAAGAAGCATCATATAATCCTTCTCCCCAGGAGATAAATTACTTTCTTCAACTTGAAAGTAACTATTAAGAATTCTTACTACTAAATAGCCTCCATTTGAAAACCAGCGATCCATTAAGCTTACCCTTCTTATTGCATAAGAATAGTTACTATTTTTAGGATCTTTTCCTACCCACACTAATCTTCCTTTCTCAGCTTCCGCTTCCTTTACCCATTTCTCATCGATTACACTAGATAAATTTTTTTCACCGAATGGAAAAATACGATTACCTTCCGAAGAATATAACTCGAAAGAAGAGATTCCATTTGAATAAGCTAAAAAGTTATTTATTACTCTAATTAATGATTGTCTTTTCGCAAAATCAACACTTTCTCCGTTTTTCAATCCAAGTAATATTTGCTGAACTGTCTCGTTAGTCATTAATTGATTTGACAAAGTATCAATTTGCTTATACAAGGTTTCCATTCTTCCGTTTGCTTCAACAGCCGTTTGTTTGATTTGTTTCTCTGTTGTATCTTTCATTAAAGTTCCAACTTGGTTATATACCATTATGGATACAATCGATAAAACAATCACCATAACAATCAAGAAAACTGCCAATATTTGATTTCGTAAAGTGTTTAATTTTCTGATCCGTAGTCTAAATTTGAGGATTTTAATCACCTCTTCAGTAGTAAGATAATGTAAGGGCTTTATATTAAAATAATCATACTATATTTAGCATTAGTCTGAATATTAAAAACACCTACCTAGTAATAACTACCAGATAGGTGAAATTAATCTTGAGATAATAGTTAGTTTAAATGAAAACAACACAAAAAAGGGAACCTAAACATTTGATGTTGAGGCTCCCTTTTCTACTTCCTTATTTACTATTCATTTACACCTACCCTGTCACTTATTAATTTGTCCAACTTTACTCCATTCTGCCTCCTGAAGAGTTCTCCATAAAATTTTCCCGCTTGCAGTAGTTGGTAATCGATCAATAAACTCGACATGTCTTGGATATTTATAGTTAGCCATATGCTCTTTAGACCAATCGATAATGTCATCCTCACTGACTTTGCCTAAATAATTTGGATTTAAGATTATATATGCCTTTACTGTTTCTCCCCTTTTTTCATCTGGCTTACTAACAACACATGCTTGTTGAATAGCCGGATGTTTATATAATAGGTTCTCCACCTCAGTTGGCCATACTTTAAAGCCTGACGCGTTAATCATCCTTTTAACACGGTCAACGATAAAATAGTACCCTTCATCATCAAACCGACCAATATCTCCTGTACGGAAAAATAGTTTTCCGTCTATTTCTATAAAAGCTTCATTCGTTTCTTCTGGTCGATTAAAGTAGCCTTTAAATACTTGTGGTCCATTGACAATAATCTCACCAACCTCACCAACACCTAACTGTTTCATTGTTAATGGGTCGATAATTCTGGCGTCTACGTCAAATGACGGAATTCCAAGACATTGAAGTTTTGGTCGATCTGGTGGATTAAAATGCGTCTGAGCAATTGTTTCAGATAATCCATACCCTTCTACAAACTTTAAACCTGTTAATTGGAAAAGTTGCTCTCCTACTGCTTCTGGTAGAGGAGCCCCTCCACCTGCAATATTTACAAGGGACTTGATGTCGTCAGTATTTAAACTTGGATTTGATAAAAAGTCGATTAGCATAGTACTTATATTTACCCAATGAGTACATTGATAGTGTTTAATCAGTTTGCATGCATGGCTTCGATTCCATCTAGTTAGCAATACCATACTTGAACCAGTGAGAATCGGAGTATGCATTCCATGAACCATTCCTGTAACATGGAATAGAGGTAAAGTTGAAAAACTAACGGCATTTGCAGAAATATTCATCCAAACAGCAGATCCTACTACATTTGCTTGTACCGTTTTATGCGTATGAATACAGCCTTTCGGTAAACCTGTTGTTCCTGAAGTATATGGAAGAACTGCAACATCTTCTGAATTACCTTCATAAAGTGATGGAGTGAGCTGTGTTTGTATAGCATCCTCCCAATAAAATAGATTTTTATTTTGATAAACTTTCTTTGACTCAGTTATTTCTGCCGTTAAATCGGAAACTAAAGGAATGGTTGGTAAGTATTCAGAGTAAACTGCAACGACTAAATTCTCTAATTCAGTTGTAGCTTGTAAAGGTTCAATTTGAGAGGTTAGTTCTTGGCCAATGATTGCGGTTTTAATTTTACAATCATTTAGATAAAATTCAAGTTCATTAGTGGTGTTCATCGGGTTAATTGGTACTACAATTCCTCTTACTCTTAATATTGCATAAAAGGCGATCACGTATTGAGGTGAGTTTTGCATATAAAGCATTACACGTTCACCAGGGGATATTTCTAACTTATGCTCAAGATATCCTGCTAAATAATCAACCTCTTCAAGAAGCTGCTTATACGTTTTTGATGCGCCATAATACTCTATGGCAGTTTTATTTGGATATCTTTTTGCTGAAACGACTAAATTATCATAAAGTGTTGTCTCAGGTAAAGTTAAAGATTTAGAAACCCTTTTTGGCCAATGTGCAAAATGTGAAGTACTCATAAATTTCCCCTTTCGCTTATGTACCTTATTAATATTAAATTTTAATACTGACATCTCTTTCTTGTATGTATACAAATGTTAGTCATTAACAAAAAAGTACAGGGCAATTTAATAAAATAACCACCAGAACAGAAAACGCTTACAAATCATTTGATTTAAATAGGATCTCCTGAAAATTAACTGAAAGTAAATTACAAAGTGAGGTATTTGCTAAGTTTAGTGTGGAAAGGAAATGTGTGGAATAGTAAAATATGATCAATATTGTTAACTTTAGACTTTATTATAATGGAAAAGCTTAAATGAATAAATAGTTTTTTGAAAATTTAAAAAATACTTAGTTTGAGTATCCAAAATTTTTTTAGTAAAATCACATACAATTACCACTTTTCTATGTTTCAATTAATAACAAGTGAGGTGTTAGCATATGAGAATTGGAATAATCGGTCTAGGAGATATAGCTACAAAGGCATATCTACCAGTTCTTTCTGAAAAAGAAAATATCGAGTTAGTGCTATGTACAAGAAATAATGAAAAACTGGGCTTTTTATCAAACAAATATCGGATCGTTGAAACAGTAAATTCAGTAGAAGATTTGTTAGAAAAGAATATTCATGCAGCATTTGTTAGTACAGCTACGGAAGCTCATTATTTGATAACTAAAAAGTTATTATCAAATGGTATAAACGTTTATATCGATAAGCCCATTTCATTGAACTTTAGTGAAACTGAACAAATTGTAAATCTGGCCAGGAAACAAGGAAAAATAGCGATGGTTGGTTTCAATAGACGATTTATCCCTAGAGTAAGAGAGCTGACTATGCATGGAAAAGCTAACTTAATAATCATGCAAAAAAATAGATTTAACTTTCCTGAATATACTAGAAGATTTGTTGTAGAGGATTTTATTCATGTAGTAGACACACTTAGGTATTTAATGTCCACTAATGTAGTTGATTTAAAAGTAAACTTCTTAAAAAAAGATAATATGCTCGAACACTTAGTCATCCATCTTATAGGAGAAGGTTGCACGGCAATTGGAATAATGAACAGAAATAATGGTGTTACGGAAGAAATTATTGAATATATGACACCACAAAATAAATATGTAGTAAGTAGTTTAGTCGAAACAACCCATTATCATAATAAAGAAATAAATATTACGAAATTTGGTGATTGGGAACCAACCTTATATAAACGCGGATTTTACCAAATAGTTGACCACTTTCTCGACTGTTTAAAACAGAATAAAACCCCAGATCCTTCAATAGATGATTCCTTAATCACTCACGAAATTTGTGAAAGAATCGTTCAGTATATCGATTCTAATACTTATTAAATGAAAAAACCCGAATAGTAGACATTGATGTGTCTAATTATTCGGGTTATATTTGTTAATTATTCTTGTTCAGCCATTGCATCTTTAGGAGTACCGAATAAATACGTTAGAACGAAACCACCAGCGTAACCAGCAAGTAATCCGATCAAATATTTAATCCACATTCCGTGCGCAATAAGTGGAACTAACGCTAGACCTGAAGGACCGATTGCAATTGCTCCAACATGACCAAGCATTCCTATTACTGCACCTCCAATACCACCACCGATACAAGCAGTGATAAATGGACGACCAAGAGGTAATGTAACACCATAAATTAATGGTTCACCAATACCTAAAATACCTACTGGAAGAGCACCTTTAATCATATTTGATAATGATTTATTCTTTTTGCAACGTAACCATAATGCTAATGCTGCACCAACTTGTCCTGCACCTGCCATTGCAAGGATTGGTAACAAATCTGTTGCACCTGTTGTATTAATTAATTCGATATGAATCGGTGTTAATACTTGATGTAAACCTAACATTACTAATGGTAAGAATCCCATACCTAATATAAATCCTGCCAAAATACCGCCTTTTGAAATAACCCAGTTAATTGAGCCAATTAAGTTATCAGAAATAAATCCTGCAAATGGCATGATGAAGAAAATTGTTAGCAAACCTACTACTAATAAAGCAATCATAGGTGTAATAATAATATCTAAAGAATCTGGAATCACTTTACGTAATTGTTTTTCTAAAAGTGATAATAAATAGACTGCAAGTAGTACACCAATAATACCACCTTGTCCTGGAGCCAATGGTTCACCATTAAAGATATTTTTAATTGGTTGATCAGGAAGCATACCTGTTAAAAGTGTTACCCCACCAATTACTCCACCTAGGGATGGTGTCGCCCCGAATTCCTTCGCTGCGTTAATACCAACATAAATTGCTAAATAAGCAAAAATTGCGTTTTTAATTACATTTAAAACTGTTACATATTGTGACCAAGTAGCCACCTCTAGATTTCCAGCAGTAATATTATTTAATAAAACTGAAGCAATACCAGCAATTAAACCTGCACCTACGAATGCTGGAATTAATGGAATAAAGATATTACCGACTTTTCGTAAGAAGTTTTTAAAAGGTGTATTATTTTTCTTTTTTAACTCAGCTTTAAGATCTGATCCTTTTTCTTTTAAAGCCGCTGATGAAGTTCCTTGTTTTCCCGATGAGCTGTTTTTCAGATGACCAAATTGCTCTGCAACTTTAGTTACTGTACCAGGACCTAAAATAATTTGGTATGTCTCATCATCAACAGTTCCCAAAACACCGTTAATTTTTTTAACTTGATCTTCATTGATTAAACTACGATCAGCCACATTAACACGAAGTCTTGTCATACAATTCGTATATGAAACTACATTATCTGTACCACCGATCGCATCAGCGATTTCAGAAGCTATTCTTTGATATTTATCCATCTTCTTCTCCTCCAAAAATTTATTTTTGTATCGCTTTTCGAACAAATCCTTCTGATTTTTTCAATTGCTCAATTGCTTGCTCATAACTAAATCCTGTAAGAATCATAACGATTGCTACTTTTGGACTTTGATTCGACTTCGTTAAATACTCTTCTGCAATTTCATACGTACAAGAAGTTGCTTCCATTACAATACGCTTTGAACGCTCAACTAGTTTTTCATTTGTTGATTGAACATCAACCATTAGGTTACCGTATACTTTACCTATACCAACCATTGAAGCTGTAGATAACATATTACATACTAACTTTTGAGAAGTACCGGCCTTTAATCTAGTTGAACCTGTTAATACTTCAGGTCCATTAACAACTTCGATTGCTATTTCTGCTTCTTGTCCTATCTTTGATCCTTTGTTACAACTAACCGCTACAGTTGAAGCACCAACTTCTTTGGCGTATTTTAAACCACCAATAACATAAGGCGTACGACCACTTGCTGCAATTCCAACTACAATATCATTTTTACTTAACTTAATTTCCTTTAAATCTTCAACTGCTAGTTCTTCGCTATCCTCTGCGCCTTCAACTGCTTTTATAAAAGCCTTTTCTCCCCCTGCAATTAACCCCACTACCTCTTCTGGGCTTGTTCCAAAAGTAGGAGGACATTCCACTGCATCTAAAAGTCCAATACGGCCACTTGTACCAGCACCTATATAAATCAAGCGACCTCCATTTTTGAAAGCAGTTACAATTTTTTCAACAGCTTTAGAAATATTAGGAATTTCATTTCGAACGGCAGCAGCAACCTTAGCATCCTCTTCGTTCATTACGGTTAAAAATTCTTCTATAGACATCTCATCTAAATTCATTGTTTTTTCATTTCTTGTCTCGGTTGTTAAATTCTCAAGCATGTTCGCTTCACCTCAAGTAATTTTTTAAAACTAAATTTAATTTCATGTATATTATAACTATCTTTGAAATAAAATTTCAACATTAAAATCCATTAGGAAGAAATTTCATATTATTAATTCGTATTTTTGTTCAAATAAATGTCATATTCATAAAACCCCTACTAACACTTTTTCTATTAAAAGTTGCATAAATTTATTATTTATCCAGCAAAAAAGTTTAATTTCAAAATTACAATTTCAAAACATAATTAATAAACCATTGTGGCATTTTAAACCTATGTATTTAAAATATGTTTGTTAATCGAATGACAACTTCATTAAAATAAAATGCATTTATATAGATGAAAAGACAACAACATCCTCCGTATGATTAAGGATATTTTGTCACTTAACTAGGGGTTTACAATGAAAAAGATTACACTGTTTTATCAAAATTTCTCTTTAGTGGAGATCAGCATACTTCTTTGCTTTCTCTTACCTCCAATAGGTATTTCAATGCTATTGATCATCGGGCTTCATACACTGTCTACTCAATGGTTTATTAAAAAACGTTTTATTTATTCGTTTAGTTCATACTTTTTCTTATGCTTATTTTTATCTACTATTGGTGCTGCTCTATTAAGTAGAAATAGATTATTTTTATTGGTCAGTATCACGATTCTTAGTTACTGGGGAATTTATTGTAGGGTTTTAGTAACTGAGAAAGGTCAATTATTTCAGAGATTTCGTATGATCATAATCTTTGGGGGCGTATATAGTTGTGTAATTGGGTGGATTTCTAAATGGTTTGCACTTCCTAAGATAGTTGGTTATTTATTAGGAACAGTGCTTTTTGGAGAAATAGAACCTAAAAATTTTAACCGTCTAATTGGTTGTGCATACAATCCCAATTTTACTGTTTTTATTTTATTAATCGCTCTCTCTTTTCTTCTTGCTAGTTTACTTTCTAGTTTAGACAGAAAGCACTATATAAACTTAGCATGGCAGCTTCCAATCCAACTACTACTTAGTTATGGAGTTTATCTTACCGGTTCAAGAGCTGGCTTTGCGACAATGATTCTGATTTATTTACTTTTTTTCTTCCGATTTAATCGAATCTTTTTCTTTTTTTGTACAACCATCGGGCTATTCTTTTCGAAATGGTTGCTTTATATAATGCCAAGAGCCGATTCTATTTTTCAAGAAGGGCAGAAAAGATTGGACATTTGGCAAAACGCATATTTGATATGGAGAAATCACCCACTATTTGGTGTGACACCGATTGGATTTGGTCAAGAGTATGAAATGCAATATGGTCATTTCATCACCCATGCACATAATTTACTGCTAGGTATGTTTGTAGAATATGGGACATTAGGTGGATTGGCTTTTTTAACATTAATTAGTGTACAAATTGTTAAATGGATTCATTTATTCTTTTTTGAGCGCAGTAGGAAATGTTACTTAAACAGTTTTTTGCTCGGCCTATCAATTATTTTGTTTACAGGTGTATTTGATGAACCTGTGTTCTCTCCGCAAATTTGTTTCCTGACTGTTATAATGCTTGGAAGTTGGGATCGGTATTCGAAACGTATGCAATTTAATATCGAGTTTTCAGCAATTCAAGGCAAGTTTATTAGTGTTTATGGGAGTACAGCGAGGTTAGTTGTTAGTTCGTACATGATTTTTCATTATTTAAAATCAAAGTTTATTAGTAATAAATATTAAAAAGACCCCTACAATTATTAGGGGTCTTCAGACTGTTGACAAACGCTCGCTTTCTTCGTTACTTCGCCTGTCTGCGGTGCTCATTACCGTCTAGGGTAACTCCGCTCCTCACCAGGCTTTGCGCCTCGAAAGACAAGCGCTTGCAATCAGTCTGAAAATCAGATTTTTTGTACTTTGTCGACACACTAGAGACCCCTACAATTATTAGGGGTCTCTAGTGTGTAGTTTATGATATTTTTTTCGTAACTTGTTCTTGCGCTTTTGCTTCTACTGACACATTTCGTTTTGTTAAGAATAGATTTAAAATGATCGCAGTTAGGGAGCCTGTCACGATTCCATTTTGCATTAACATTTTTAAAAAGTCAGGTAGTTGGTCGAACATTTGTGGAAGTGTTGCTGAACCTAACCCTACTGCTATACTGCATGCTGCGATTAATAGGTTGTCTCCTTTTCCTAAATCGACTTCTGATAGTATTGAGATCCCAGCAGCCGCGACAGATCCGAACATAACAATCATTGCGCCTCCAAGAACAGCATTCGGAATAACTGTCGTTAAAGCCGCTAGTTTAGGTAATAAGCCAAGAACAACCATAATACCTCCAGCAGCATAAATAACTTCACGAGATTTCACTTTTGTAAGTGAAATTAAACCAACATTTTGGGAAAAAGCTGTATACGGAAATGCATTAAAAATACCACCGAGCATAATTGCAAGACCTTCTGAACGCAATCCATTAACGATTTGATCCTGTTTAACCTTTTGATTAGTCGCTTTTCCAACTGCAAAATAAACTCCAGTTGATTCCACCATACTAACAATACATACGATAATCATTGTGATAATAGCTGTAATACTAATTTTCGGTGTTCCGAAATAGAATGGTTGAGCGATACTGAACCACGATGCTTCTGATACGCTTGAAAAATGGACAATACCCATTGCATAGCCTGCAATTGTACCTACAACTAAACCAACAAGTACAGAAATTGTACGTAAAAACCCTTTAGCCCATCTATTAACAACTAAAATTACGATAAGTGTAAGAAGTGCTAGTAATAAATTTTGTACTTTACCGAAGTCTGGACTACCTTGTCCACCCGCTGCATTATTCATAGCCACTGGAATTAGAGAAAGCCCAATAATCGTTACAACTGATCCCGTTACAATTGTAGGGAAAAATTTTAAAAGCTTGCCATAAAAAGGAGCAGCTAAAACCACGAAAATCCCCGAAATAATGATAGCACCGTAAGCTGTCGGTAAGTTTGATGTGGAAGCAATTGCAATAATTGGACCAACCGCCGTAAAGGTACATCCTAAAACAACTGGTAATCTGCTACCAAAGTATTTAGTTCCCATGCTTTGCAGAATTGTTGCTATACCACAAGTAAATAAATCTGCTGCAATTAGATATGCGATCTGAGTTGGCGTAAGTTTAAGCGCGCCACCTATTATAAGAGGTACAACAACTGCACCGGCATACATAGCCATGACGTGTTGAAAACCTAATGTGAATGCTTTTTGTTTACTTAACAATCTGATTCTCTCCCTTGTCATTGCTTTAATTTATCTATATTTTGTTGTACAGTTATTACTCTTTATAAACAAAAAAGGACAGGTTCCGCTTGAGTATGTTTCTCTCAAGTGAAACCTGTCCTTCTGGGTTTTTATCCCTAATGGTGTAGCACGTGTAGTGCCCACATCGCTTGGACCAGCCATTTAACTTATACAGTAAATGCGGAACCCTAGATGTGCTTTCACTCATAGTCGGTCGATTATATTGGTCGTCCGGTAGAAACTTATGGGCCATATCCCCATGATTATATGAGTTATTTATCTATTTGTACCTTGATAATGTTACACATGCTATTCAATATTTTCAAGTAGAAAATGTAGGAAAAGGTGCTCCATTAGAAAAAAACTAATGGAACACCTTCTATTATGTTCTACGCATATAAGCTTTTACAGTTAGTGGTGCAAAAATTGCTACAATTACGGCTGCTCCAATAAGCGAAATGATTAGATCTGAACCTGCAGTTCCTGTGTTCGTAAGATTTCTTACAGCAGTGATCAAATGTGAAATTGGGTTTATTTTTACAAACCATTGAAGCCAATTTGGCATTGTATCGACTGGCACAAAGGCATTAGAAAGGAATGTCAATGGAAATAGTGCTAGCATAGAAATTCCTTGTACGCTTGATGCTGTACGTGCAATTACTCCAAAAAAGGCAAAAATCCAACTAATCGCCCATGAACAGACAATGACAAGTAGCCCGGCTAAAACGACATAGCCCAATCCACCTTCAGGGCGATATCCCATTATATATCCCATAGAGAAAGTAAGAACTGTAGCGATTGTATAACGTATCGTATCAGCCAATAAAGCACCGGCGAGTGGTGCAATTCGAGCGATCGGCAGCGACTTGAAGCGATCGAATACACCTTTATCCATATCCTCACGCAATTGTACACCTGTAACAATTGAAGTAGTAATGACAGTCTGAACTAATATTCCTGGTATGATTACCGGCAAATAACTCTTAACATCTCCGGAGATTGCTCCACCAAAGATATAAGTAAACATAAGGGTAAAAATAATAGGTTGTAATGTAACATCAAATAATTGTTCTGGAGTACGCTTTATTTTTAATAGACCACGATAAGCCATCGTAAATGAATTTTTTACTGATTGTCTAAAGCTAGTTTTATTTTTCAATTCACGATAAGCAGCTTGTTTTATTGAAGTGCTCATACTCTTTCTCCCTCCAATTCTTTTACTTTATCTGACTCCATTAATCCATCATTTTCTACGCTATTACCAGTAATCGTAAGGAATACTTCATCAAGAGTCGGCTTTTGTACACTCATCTCGGCTAGATGAATACCTTCATCACGCAAGGCGACCAGTAAGTCTGTCACTCGGTCAGGATCTGTCATTGGTGCAGTAATCTTTCCTTCTACTAATGTAATATTAGATTTTACTTTAAGTACATGTTCTACTGTCTGACGGGCCTTTTGAACATCTTTTATATCTTGAATCTTTAATTGTAACGATGAACTACCAACTGAAGCTTTCAATTCATCAACAGTACCTTCTGCAACTACATGACCACGATCTATTACTGCAATTCGATCAGCTAGTTCATCTGCTTCTTGAAGATATTGTGTTGTTAATAGAACGGTTGATCCTTCTTTTACTAAACGACGAATCGTATCCCACATTTGATTTCTCGTACGAGGGTCTAAACCAGTTGTCGGCTCATCTAAAAAGATAAGTGGTGGCTGAGCAATTAAACTTGCAGCCAAATCTAACCTACGACGCATTCCACCTGAGAAATTTTTTAGTGGACGTTTTGCTGCTTCCGTTAATCCAAATTCCTCTAATAAATCAGCTGCTTTCTTTCGAGATTCCGCTCTACCCAAACCTAGTAATCTTGAGAAAATGATCAGATTCTCTGTAGCACTTAGTGACTCATCAACCGAGGCATACTGACCAGTAACGCCAATTAATTGACGCACAATTTGAGCCTCTTTTAAAACATCATGTCCGAATATGCGTGCAGTACCTGCGTCTTGTCTTAGTAAAGTAGCCAGCATTCTAATTGTCGTTGTTTTCCCTGCACCATTTGGACCAAGTACACCGTAAATACTTCCAGCACGAACGTTTAAATCTACTCCATCAACCGCACGATTTTCACCAAATACTTTCACTAAACCACTCGCTTCTACGGCTAAATCTCCATTATTAGGGGTAATTATTTTTTTATTTAAATATTCCAATTTACTTCCTCCTTTACGACTTATTACAAGATGAATATATCGACTAATTATGAATTAAGTATGAACTTTAGATAAAAAAATTTCTTTCCATATCCAATGCAAAAAACTTCCCTCATATAAATGAAGGGAAGTCTATGATTATTCATGTACGATCGTCTGATTTAGTTGTAGGAACTCTGAATCGATTTCATGCAGAAAAGGAGTCACTTCACCTAAGCTATATAGGTGTAACTGATGCATTGCTCGTGTACATGCAGTATAGAATAGTCTTCGTAGTCGCTCATCTCCATAAACTCGAGCTGATGCATCATAAATAATCACTGCATCGAATTCAATCCCTTTTGCCAAATAGGCGGGAATAACGACTACTCCCTGTTCATATTCAACGGAGTTTCTCTTCACATGCTTGATTCCTTCTACATCTTTTAATGCTTCATATGCCTCTAAACTTTCCTCAGCAGATTTGCAAATGACAGCAATTGTATTAAATTCACTTTTCTTTAAATCTTCTATTTTAGATGCAATATGACTGTGCAAATCTTCTCGACTAGATATTTGTGTTAACACAGGCTTAACCCCAACACGTTCAAAAGGTGTAATTAGATTGCCTCCTGGTATGAGTCTACGTGTGAACTCAACAATTGGTTTTGTTGATCTGTAACTGCGTGTCAGATTAATCACTTTTGTTTCATCTGGTCCATATAACCCTTGAAGAACATTAAAATCCCCCATTTCACTGGCGTGCGCAAAAATAGCCTGATTAAAGTCTCCTAAAACAGTCATCTTTGCAGAAGGAAATAATCTCTTTAAAAATTCAAATTGGAATGGAGAATAATCTTGTGCTTCATCTACAAGCACAAATTTAATCGTAACATTTGATTGGAAGCCTTGAATCAATTCTTTTAAAAGTAAGTAAGGTGTAGCATCCTCATAAAACAATTTGCCTTCATCTAACATATTTAATGTTAACTGACATATGTCTTCCCAATTTTCAGGGGTATCCCCTTCAATCCATTGTTCAATTTGAGTTGGATTGGAAAATAGCTGTTTATATATACCCTTTATGTCAATAAAACGCAATCCTCGAACCCACTCACGTAGTGGCTTTAGTTTTTTACGCACGACCATCCGACCTAATACCTTAATTTCTTGTTCGTAATCATCGAATGTATCTTCTTTAGAACGTTTTTTCTGTAAATACTTATATGCTTTTTGATAATCATCTTTGCTGAGTAACTCGATTTCATCCTGTACCCATGTTTTTTTCAATTCTAGCTTTTCCATTTCATTGATTTGTTTGTTTAACCATTCCGTTAACTTCTCTAAGCGGTTGTTAAATTTTAAAGAAGTGTCGATGCTATAAAATCTTTCATATATCTGTTTAGCTGTAACGACTGATTTACCTCTAAATTTAAATCCTCTAAAGACCATACCGGATAATTCAAGCGATTGTCTGTATGCCTTAATCGTTTCAAAGAAATGAGTTGAAGCTTTAAATCGAATGCTTGAAGTCCTAGTCTTATAGGAAGGATCATCCATAGCAGTTAGCACATACTCTAATTGCTCATAATTATCCTCAACTTGGAATGCATCACTTAGCCTATGGACTAGATATTCTTGAAATGTAACTTGTTGCATATTTTCTTCGCCAAGTTCAGGTAAAACTCTAGATACGTAGTTATTAAACATTGCGTTAGGCGAAAATAAGATAATTTGATCTGCTTTTATCCAATTTCTATATTTATATAGCAAATAGGCAATTCTTTGCAAAGCTGCAGATGTCTTTCCACTACCAGCCGCCCCTTGAACAATCAGTAATCTGCCTTTGTCATAGCGTATAATCTGATTTTGTTCTTTTTGAATACTGGCTACTATGCTTCTCATATGCTTATTCGTTCCTTTGCCTAGCACATGTTGCAAAATCTCATCACCGATTGTAAGACTAGTATCGAACATGGATTCAATTACACCGTTACGTATAATGTATTGCCACTTTTCATCTAATACGCCATTTACTTTTCCACCCGGTGTATCATACTCAGCAGGACCTGGTGGATAATCATAGTAAACACTCGAAACCGGGGCCCTCCAATCATAGACTAAAATATTCTCTCCTGATTCATCCATTAGCGTAGAAACGCCAATATAAACACGCTCCGTTTCAGACAATCCTTCTTCTGTAAAGTTGATGCGACCGAAATAAGGAACCTCTTTCATACGACGAAGTGCTGATAGTCGGTTGGAAGATTGCTTATGATTAATTTGGCCGATCGCTAAAAGTTGAGATTGTTGTCTCAAACTAATAACTGTCTCTAAATAGTCATCAAAGCTATCTGTATTAACTTTAACCTCATCCCAAAAGTTTTTACGAACATTGATTACTTCGTTTTTACGTTGGGCTGTTTCTTCTGTTAATTTACTAATTTTGTCCGAGATTAATTCAAGCACAGCATTTACTCTTACCTGTTCTTTTTGAAGTTCGTTGTTCATTTCATGCACTCCTTTAAAAGATAAAAATGGGGGTTGACTCTAGAGGATTTGTATAGTAAAATTAAAATAGGGAAAATATGACCTCTTCATAATTTCTATTATATATACTGTATTAATCTACCACGTTTTTATCTTTAAAGCAATAGTCCTCATATAAATTCATCATTATTTCATCTTAATGACTAAGTTTCATAAACTCAAAAAGTAAAATGACCCACCAAAAAATGATCATTAAACCACTTATAGTAAGGTCATCATTATTATTTATTAATTTTTTTGTACATACTTCAAATAGTTACTTTTTATTAAAATCCGCCATAAATATTATTTATGTTCATTCAAAAATACAAGTTCGCCATTCACAAAAGTAGCTTGAACATTAAACTTACGATCAATTAAGACGATATTTGCTTTTTTCCCGCACTCGATACTTCCAACTTCATGATCAATTTTAAGTAATTTTGCTTGGTTAAGACTGACCATTGGTAAAATAGTTTCTAAAGGGACCTCTAAAATGTCATTTACATTTTTTAAACACTCCATTAAATTTGTCGTGCTTCCTGCTAACGAGCCAGTTTCTATTGTTCGAGCGATTTTATTTTCCACTTTAACATCTAATGTTCCAAGAGTATAGAATCCATCTGGTAAATCAGCAGCAGCCATTGAATCACTTATTAAAAGAATATGCTCAATCCCTTTTGCTTTGTATAGTAGTTTAATTGCTCCAGGGTGGACATGCTGTAAATCTGCTATACATTCACAATAACATTGATCGTTTGTTAAAACTGCACCGAGACAGCCAGGATCGCGATGATTAAATCCCCTCATGCCATTAAAAGTGTGAACAGATATTCTTGCCCCATGTTCAATTGCGTTATTCGTTGTGTCAAAGTCTGCATTTGTATGACCGATCGACACGTGAATTCCTTTATCTGTTAGCAATTTAATAGCTTCCCCCGCATTCTCTTTTTCTGGAGCTATTGTGATTACTTTAACCGTATTATTTGAAACTTTTATAAGTTCATATAACTCATCAGTTTGAAGTTCACGGATATACTTGACTGGATGGGCACCGCGATGCTCAGTTGTAATATACGGACCTTCTACATATGATCCAATGATTTCTGCTCCTTCTGTTTGTCCCATCGAATCACTTACGATTTTTACAGCTTTCTTAATTTTTTCGAAATCATGAGTCAGTGTAGTTGGCAAAAATCCCGTCACCCCATGACGTGCAAGTGACAGAGACATTTCTCGTAATGAATGAATACTAGCATCCATCGTGTCATTTCCAGCAATCCCATGAATATGTAGATCAATCAAGCCTGGAATGGCTACAAAATTGGCATAATCCAAAATCTCACAACTAGGTCTGTCTGTTGTTATTTCACTTATTTTTCCGTTCTCAATCAGTATATAGCCATTTGCAACTACTTTACCGGGTGTATAAATTTTTTCTAGCTTAATTGCTTTCACACTACTTCCCCCTCTATTGTTCGCAAGAATTCTTTTTCAAAAAGAACAATAGGCAACACCAAATTAGGATGCTGCCTGTATAATTTAATACTTATACATGTAAGTAATTTAATTTTTTTAAAGTTAAGTAACATGCTCCATACAACCCGGCGTCGTTCCCAAGAATCGAAGGAAATACGATTGTTTCTTGATGATAAATTGGCATGGTTTCCTTTTTAATCTCAGAGTTGATGTCCTGTATAAACCGGTCCCCTTGCTCAGCAATTCCTCCCCCGATAATAATTGCCTCCGGGTTCAGAAGATGGATTATATTTGATAGACCAATGCTTATATAATGGATAAATCTTTTATACACGTCAGAAGCAATTGAATCTCCTTCTTCTACAAGAGCCAAGATTTCTTCTCCAGCGATTTTCCCTATAACTTCACCATTTTTGTTCTTTTCATCAATAAAGTCACTTACTAAGGCAGAGGTAGCAGCATATCTTTCAAAGCACCCTCTCCGTCCACACCCACAAGAACGTCCATTATGAATGATAACGGTATGACCAAGTTCTCCAGCTAAATGACGTGAGCCGCTTACAATCCTCCCATCTATGATTATGGTGCTTCCGATTCCTGTTCCTAATGTTAAAAAAACTACATCTTTCTTCCCTTGAATTGCTCCCTTCCACATTTCACCGAGGCAAGCACTTTTTACATCATTTTCTACAGTAACCGGTAATTTAAATAAATTGAAAAGTATTTCGCCTAACTTCATTCCTGAATAGTCGGGTATATTGTTGGAAAATAAAATTTCACCTGTTTCTTGATTTACAAGACCACAGGAGGAGATACCGATTCCTGCTATTAAAAAATTATTTTGGAGCTTTTTTATATTCTCAGTCAAAAGTTCAGGAAGCAGTTTTTGTATATTATTTTTAGGTGTTGGCACCTTATCTTTGTAGACCAATTGCCCATCACGATTTATTAGTCCAAATTTGATAAATGTACCCCCAATATCAAAACAAACTATATTTTCCACCTTGATCTCCCCCTGTTAAATCCTTCACCTTAATGAGATTAAAGTAATATTGAACTTTTGATAATTCAACTGACCCAGTCCTCTCTGAGGAAGCATTGGAAATCCCACAGGCACATGACCACTTTAAAGTATCTTCTATTGAAAAACCTTTCGAATGAGCAAAGGTAAATCCTGCAAGCATACTATCTCCTGATCCAACTTGGTGCGCATTTGTTAAAGATGGAATAACTGCCTGCAGTGTAGTATTTTCACTAATTAAAAGAGCACCTTCTCTTCCTAATGAAAGTAAAACGTATTTGGTACCCTTTTGGCATATATCCCGGGCGTACTTGATCATATCCTCTATTGATAATTGGTGTAACCCAATTAACCTGCAAAACTCTTCTCTGTTCGGCTTAATTAAAAAAGGCTTCCCCTTTATACCATGGGCTAGTGATTCTCCGCTTGAATCTAATAGAAAATACTTCCCTTTTTGATTCGTTTTTTCAATTATATTTCTATAAAAATCAGAATCGATTCCAGAAGGCAAACTACCGGAACCTACAATATAGTTATTCATTTCTAGAATGGTATCAAAAGTTTTCAAAAATTCTTCTCTTTCATTTTCTACTATATCTGGTCCTTGTTCAAGAATTTCTGTATGACCTTCTTTCGATTCAATTGCTAAACAAAACCTTGTCTCTCCCTCTATTTTTACAAAACGATTAATTAAATTGTAATTTGGGAGTTGCTCGGATATCCATTCGCCACTTTTACCGCCTAAAAAACCGGTGCAAGTAACTTTAGCCCCTAACTGAGATAATACACGTGATACGTTAAGTCCTTTTCCACCAGCTGTTTTATCTACAGTTGTAACACGGTTAACACCATCTAAATGAAAGACGGGTAGATTATACCGAATATCAATAGCTGGGTTTAATGTAATTGTAGCAATCATTTTTCTAACCCCGATTCATACTACCGCACATTTTAATTTTATCAGCAATGACTATTTTCATTTCTCTTACTGCATCTTTAAAATAATATCTAGGATCATTAGCATCTGGGTGTTCTCTTAAGTAACCGCGCAATCCTTTAGCAAAAGCGATTTTTAATTCAGTAGCAATATTTACTTTACATATTCCATTTTTTATCGTTTTTTGTACTAATTCATCGGGTAAGCCTGAAGCCCCATGTAGAACTAGCGGAATATCAACTTCTTTTTGGATTGCACTTAATCTTTCAATATCTAATTTAGGTTCCCCTTTATATAGACCATGGGCCGTCCCAATGGCAACGGCTAACGAATCAATCCCCGTTCTTGAAACAAACTCTTTAGCTTGAGTTGGATTTGTATAAATTTGGTCCTTTTCATCCACTTCAAGGTCATCCTCTACCCCACTGAGACGGCCGAGCTCCGCCTCAACAGCAACTCCAAATGAAGAAGCATAATCGACTACTTCACGAACGATTCGAATATTTTCTTCAAATTCGTGATGGGAGGCATCAATCATAACTGAGTTGATTCCACTATCAATTAAAGCTTTAATATCATTAACTTTTTCATGGTGATCTAAATGAAAACAAATTGGAATATCGTATCTTTTTTTTGAAGCCTCCATCATACTAATTAGAAATTCTTCCCCCATATAACTTACTGTACTAGGTGTAGCTGCAATCAAAACCGGTGAACGTAGCTCTTGAGCTGTTTCTAAAACTGTTTTCATCGTTTCTAAGTTATGAATATTAAAAGCCGGAACTGCGTAGCCTTTGGATTGTGCTTCTAAAAGAATCGTACTTCTTGATGTAATCAAGATAAATCTCCTCCATTCTTTATCTCATTTGTAAAAGGGTGAATCGTAACTCCTTTAACAACTCTGTTAACTACTCCTAATGGAGAAGGGTTATCCGGAGAAAAGCCTAGATTAATAGATTTATACATAGCAAAAGTTTGTGCGTATAAAATAAAAGGGAAAGTTAGAAGAATATCTTCATTAATTCCAGGAAGATCCACATAATAGAAAAGATCACTATACTCTTCTGCCACTTGATCCTTTAAAGATGAAATTGCTACTACTTTCCCTCGATTGGTTTCCTTGTAAATCTCTTCTAAAATGTCCAGGTCGTACTGTCTCGTATAAGGGTTACTAGATAAAAATACAAATACAACGGTATTCTTATCTAAAATGGACTTAGGGCCGTGTCTAAATCCTAATGAAGTATCAAAAGTAGAAGGAATTGTTCCGCCTGTTAACTCCAATAATTTTAATGATGCTTCCCTTGCCAATCCTTCAAAAACCCCTGAACCTAAATATACAACTTTTTGAAAAGATGAATTCGCTAGCTGTTTTATACTTTCCTCGCTCCCACTAATAATTGAATGACCAGCATGGATTAGTTCATCGACTTTCTTCTCCCATGTATGAATCTGTTCAATATTGAAAAGCAGTAGAGCTGAAAACAGCATAGTCGTAAAACTACTCGTCATTGCAAAACCTTGATCATTTGCTTCTTTTGGCATATAGATGACCAAATGATTCTTATCATTTTTCTTCTCTTGGGCCAGTAGTCCATCTTGGTTACATGTAAAAACGATTCCATAAAAATCATCTATAACTTGTTCTCCTAAATGAATAGCAGATAAACTCTCTGGACTATTTCCTGAACGAGCAAATGAAATCATAATTGTAGGAATATTCTTGCTTAAGTAAGAATATGGATTGGACACAATATTTGTTGTAGCAATACTCTCTACTACTATTTTTTTGTTATTTACAATTTGTTTTAAATAAGGAAGGACTGTGTCACCAACAAATGCTGATGTACCTGCGCCGGTTAAAATAATTCGTAACTGATCATGTTTATTTTCAATGCTTTTTAAAAATGTAAGAATTCGGTCTCTATTAAATAAAAGAATATCCATTGTTTCATTCCACAATCTAGGTTGCTGGGCTATTTCTTTTGCTGTATGAGTCGCGCCAACGTTCATTCTTTCATATTCGTTCGATTTTAATAGCTCCATTCTATTTCCTCCTATTTTAACTGTTAATGTCATCATTACCAGTTTGGTTAAATAGATACCTCTGTATCTATTTTTAGCACGTAGAAAACACTTTAAAAGCTGGTTTTAGACTGACCGCATGTATTCGTTTGATAAGCAGTCTTTAGTGCCTATTTCAGCTCTACTGTATAAGTAAATTTATCTCCTCTTGCAATCGAAATTGTATACTCAATTACTTTGCTTTGTTCGTAAGTTACCCGTTTAAGCATAAGACATGGTGCACCCTCAGTAATGTTAAGCATTTCTGATTCCACTTTATTAGCACTAACAGCCATAAAGCTTTCTAAGGCGCTAGAAATATTTACATTATACTGAGTTCTAAAGATTTCATACATCGGTGTATGTTGCAATTCTTCACTAGATAGATTTTTAAAATCCTTTACGGGTACATAGGAGGTTTCATATAACATCGGTTCCTGATCTGCAAGTCTTAACCGAACGATCTTAAATACCTCTTCTTCTACCGGTATTTCCATGACCTTTGCTACTTTACTGTCACAATTGATTTTTTCAAAAGAAACGACCGATGTCGTTGGTATTTTCCCTGCTTTTTTCATTTCTTCTGTAAAACTATAAAATTTTACGAGACTTTGGTTATACGTTCTTTGGGAAACATATGTCCCCTTGCCGTGGACTTTATAAATATAACCTTGTTTTTCAAGCTCTTGCATCGTCTGTCTTACCGTTGTTCGGCTAACTTGATAAGTGTCACATAATTCTCGTTCAGATGGTAGCTGATCATTTTCAGCAAGCTCGCCTGATTCGATTTTTTCTAATAAAATGTCCATTAATTGATAATAAAGAGGAAGTCGGGAATCCTTTTCTACCATGATTAGCTCCTTTAGTGGTATCTTTGTCATAACCAGTTGAATATACATCTATTATACATAATATTGAAAAAGATACCACATTATGTCGCGACAGAATTTTCTACAAAACTCTCTCTTCTGTCATTCTTAATTTTTTCTCATAGTCATCTAGTGAAACCATTGTTCCTGAAACTCTTGATTCTTCTGCAGCATAAGCGATCATATGACTTTTAGCAGATACAATTGCTGATGTTAAGCTGCCTTTGTCTTTTTTAGTAACGCGTTGAATGAAATCAGCCATAATACTTGTATCGGCTCCCATATGACCACCATCTACAGTTGATGGCTTAATTAATTCCTTCTTACCGGAAAAATAATTAACTTCAATTTCATTTTTCGTATCATTTCCAATTATTTCGCCTTTTGTTCCCATAATTTTAAAGTTACGGAATGTCTCATTTGTAAATGCAGTCATAGTAAATGCTACTGTTACGTCATTTTCAAATAATAAATTAACTACTTGATGATCAACAACATCATTATCACAGTGATATACACAGCGACCATATGGTCCCTCTTGAATTGCCTTAAGTCTACTTTCAAGACTTGAACTTGCTGAAATAACATTTGCTGGCCAAACATCGCGGTCGTGTAAATACCATTTTGCCGCTGAATAAGGGCATTCCTTTTCCACCTTACAACCATCCAAGCAGCGATCTGTTGAACCCTCTGGTGCGTTTTCCTTTTTAAAGTACGTTAAACTTCCGTATGAAGACACACTCTTACACTCTGTGCCAATTAACCACGCAAGCATATCCATATCATGGCAACTTTTTTGTAAAAGCATGGAGCTTGATTCAGATGAGTTTCGCCAGTTTCCGCGGACAAAACTATGAGCTTGGTGAAAGTAACCTACATTCTCATTCCACTGGATCGATACGATATCACCGATTACCTTTCGATCAACTACTTCTTTTAATGCTTGATAAAATGGCGCATATCTCATAACATGACATACCGTTAACAATGTATTATGTCTTTCTGCTGCTTCAGCTATTTTTAACGTCTCAATTGGTTCTGGAGACATCGGCTTTTCTAATAAAATACTGTATCCTTTTTCAATTGCCTTCATAACAGGTTTATAATGATTACGGTCTGGACTACAGATTAATAATGCCTCACACAGCTGTTCTTTTTCTAATAACTCAGTCCAATCTTCAAATCTCATATCCTCGGGGATGTTGTGAGCTTTTGCAAATTTTTCTCTTTTTTCTTTATTTGGCTCCGCTACAGCAATAAATTGAATTTCATGTGGATACTGTAATGCATATGATCCATATGCATAAAATCCTCTACTTCCCGCTCCTATTAACGCTGCTTTCATAATCAGTTTCCTCCAAGCTTTGTAAGATTTTTATTTACCACCTGTAACTGCAATTCCTTCAATAAATTGTTTTTGTAAAATCATAAATAAAATAAGCATTGGTAATATCGCTAAAAATGATCCTGCCATTAAAACTGGATAATTGGTTAAATATTGTCCTTGTAATGATGACAAACCGACGGACAATGTCATTGATTCCGGTGAGCTATTAACAATCATTGGCCACATTAATTCATTCCAACTCCATAATGTCGTAAAGATACCTAATGCAACTAAACCTGGCTTTGCTAAAGGAAGCATGACTTTCCAATAGATTTGGAAATGATTACAGCCATCTAATCTAGCTGCCTCCTCTAATTCCTTTGGTAACCCCATAAAAAATTGTCTTAAAAGGAATGTACCAAATGCGCTAAATAAACCTGGAACGATTACTGCCTGTAAAGTGTTTAACCAGCCTAATTTCACTATAATCATATATTGTGGTAATAAAAAGACTTGCCCTGGAACCATTAAAACCGATAATGCGATTAAAAAAAGAATATTTCTTCCCGGGAACTCAATTCTGGCAAAAGCATATGCAGCTAAAGAGCATAATAATAATTGACCAATTGTGCGAATGACAGTGATGATTAGCGTATTAAACATAAATTTAAAGAATGGTAGTAAATCAAACACCTCTTTATAATTTACCCACTGGAAATGCTTTGGAACAATAACAGGTGGAACATGAATCGATTCAGCATAAGTTTTTAATGAAGTTAATAACATCCATATAAAAGGGAAGACCATCGCCAAGGCGCCGACAATTAGAATTAAATGAATTAAGATTGTTTTACTTGTAATATGATGTCTTGCTTTCTCCAATGGTTACTCCTCCTTCAATCATAATGAACCCATTTCTTTTGCAAAACCATCTGAATCGCTGTAATGATTAAAATAATGATTAATAGTAAAACTGCAATTGCAGCCGCATAACCTTTGTCATTTATTACGAATGCATGTTGATAAAACAAGTACACAATTGATTGGGTATTCTCGAGTGCTGTACTGCTTTTCCCAATCATCATAAAAATTAAATCGAACACTTGGAACGCTCCAATAAAGGACATGATTGTTACGAAGAATATAACCGGGGAAAGTAACGGTAGTGTTATTTTAAAGAAGACCTTGACTGGCCCTGCACCATCTATTTCCGCTGCTTCGTAATATGATTTTGGAATACCTTGTAGTCCTGAAAGAAAAATAACCATGTTGTAACCAAGTCCACTCCAAATTGCTACTACAATAATTGAATACAATGCAATTTTTGGATCACTTACCCATTGTGGACCTTTTATTCCAAAGGTGGATAAAAGATAATTTAGGAGCCCATAATCCGAATTATATAACCATCTCCAAACCATAGCGATCGCTGCTGGCATTGTAATAACAGGTAAAAAATATAAAGTTCGATAAACAGACTTGCCTTTAATTTTTTGATTTAAGAGAACTGCTATAAGAATGGATAAAAAAATACCAATCGGAACTGTAAAAACGATATAAATTCCTGTGTTTTTAAACGACTGTAATAGGTTAGAGTCTTCTAGCATTCGTTTATAATTGTCTAATCCAGTCCACTCATATTGGCCGAATGCTCCCCATTCTGTGAAACTAAAGTAAATCGTTTGAATGATTGGCCATAAATAGAAAATAGTTAAACCAATCATTGTCGGTGCAATCATACAATACGCCCAAAAATAATCTGATCGTTTTTTCGTCTTTGAAAGGCTTGGTATTTTTAATTTACTATTTGATTTCACTTCAACTTGTAAAGGCATTTCTTTCACTGTATTCACTCCTTTTAAGGGAAATAAAGAGAAGAAGTAATTTTAGGCTTTAGAAAACTTCTTCTCTCCATTTTTTTAGTTCTTAGCTAATGCCTCGTCTGCCTTTTTCGTTAATTCTTTCGCAGCATCTTCAACACTTTCTTCATTACTCCATGCCTTTTTCAGGATATCTGTTTCATACTGCCAGATTTCACCGGTATTTTTCACACTAGGTAATGGAACAGAGTAATCAACTCCATCGATAAACGCTTGAAGATTTAAGTTTGGAACAGATTTTAACCAAGCATCTTGTGTACCATTATAAGCAGGAATCACAGTACCAGTTTTCGCATATACTTCTGCTGCTTCTTTAGAACCTAGGAATTGCACAAACTTCCAAGCAGCATCTTTATGCTTCGTATTTGCCGCAATAACGTTTGCTAACCCATGAATAGAAACTGCACGTTGTTTTCCTTTTGGTACAACAGCTACATTTAAATCTGGATTTTTCTTATATTCTGGAACCATCCAAGGTCCATCAAACATCATAGCAATTTTTCCAGAAGAGAATAACTCTGATGGGGCTGTTTCCGTCATTTGAGCTTGAGTTGGAGACATGCCTTCTTTTATAAAGCTAATATTATATTTAAGTGCTTCAATCGCCTCAGGTTGATCAAATCCGACTGATTTACCATCATCAGAAATAATATGTCCACCATTTTGCCAAATGAAATCATAATAGCCGCCTTGATTACCCATTAAAGCTGCAAATCCGTAAACTCCCTTATCTTTATTTGTAAGCTTCTTAGCTACCTCTTTTAACTTATTCCAATCCCAAGTATCATCTGGATAAGGTATTTTCGCTTCATCAAAAATCTTTTTGTTATACCAAAGTCCAGTAGTATCAAAGTCTTTTGGAATACCATAAAGCTTTCCATCTACTGTATAAAGTTCGACTAATGACTTCGGATAATTATCTAAACTATAGTTGTCCTTTGATGCTAAGTCACTAAGTGGGACAATTACTTTACCTTCCGCATATTGGACTACATGTGGACCATTCATCCATAAAACGTCTGGTAATGCTCCTCCTGTAGCAGCTGTTTCTAGCTTTTGGAAATATTGTGCATAAGGAGTAAGCTCAGTTTTCACTTTAATATTAGGGTACTTTTCATTAAATAACTTTATAATTTCATCAACCGCGGGAACTTGCTTCTTATCCCAAAAACCGTAAGTAATTTCAACCTTTCCATCTTTTGCATTCCCCGATGTGTCATTGCTACCACATCCAGCTAATCCTAGTAATCCTAAAGTCAAGGTTAGTAGCAAAACAAGCCACTTTTTCATCTAATTCCCCTTCTTTCTCTTAAAAGTTTAATAGCTCTTTAGTCCAGTAGTTACTCTAAATGACATGAATCGGAATAATATGCCTTATAAACATGTTGTAATGATGTTATTACCAGTTAAATTGAAAAGGCTTACAAAAGTGTTTGTTTCTGTTATTAAACGGTCAGTTCACCCCCTGTATTCATTTCATAATACCTTCTTAGTAATGATGTCATTACCAGTTGTAAGTAGTATATCACCCTTTTTTTAAATCATGAATACTTTTTTTAAATTTTCCAAAAAATTAAATCGACATATTTCACCATGATCTCCCTTATTTAGTTACTATTCTCAACTATTGATGACAACAAAAAGAACCTTCAATTTAGTTTGAAGGTTCTTTACCTTTAACTATAAGCTAGCTCTTTTTCGCTTAATCCAAGCGCTTTTGAAGTTGAAGCCTGAATTTCTTCCAAAAGTTCTGGATGTTCTTGTAGAGATAATCCAAATGAAGGAATCATTTCTCTAATTTTTGGTGCCCATTCCATCATATGTTGTGGGAAGCATTTTTCTAATACTTCAAGCATTACGTGAACAGCTGTCGAAGCACCTGGAGATGCTCCAAGTAATGCCGCTATTGAACCATCAGCTGCACTAACTACTTCAGTACCGAATTGAAGTGTCCCTTTCCCTGCTGGAGTGTCTTTAATAACTTGTACACGTTGACCAGCAACTACGATATCCCAATCCTCACTCTTAGCATTTGGAATAAATTCACGTAATTCTTCCATACGTTTTTCATTCGACAATAAGACTTGTTGGATTAAATATTTAGTTAAAGCCATCTCTTTTACGCCTGCTGCTAACATAGTCATAACGTTATTTGGTTTTACAGAACTAATCAGATCCATGTTTGAACCTGTTTTTAAGAACTTTGGTGAAAACCCAGCAAAAGGCCCAAATAATAAAGACTTTTGGTTATTGATATATCTTGTATCAAGATGCGGAACAGACATTGGTGGTGCACCAACTTTAGCTTTTCCGTATACTTTTGCATGGTGTTGCTTGGCAACCTCTGGATTGTTACATACTAAGAATAGTCCACTTACAGGGAAGCCTCCAATATGTTTTGACTCTGGGATGCCAGTTTTCTGTAGTAATGGCAGACTAGCTCCTCCACTACCGATAAAGACAAATTTTGCAAAGTGGGAATCGATGTTACCAGTGCTCATATCATACACTTTCACTTCCCAACCGCCATCACTAGTGCGTTTAATGTCCTCAACACTATGTCTATAATTTATTTCTACATTATTACTCTCTAAGTGCTCAAACATCATACGTGTTAAAGCGCCAAAGTTCACGTCCGTTCCTGAATCTATTTTTGTTGCCGCTATTGGCTCATTAGATGTGCGTCCTTCCATGATTAGCGGGATCCATTCCTTCAACTTTTGAGCATCTTCCGAGTATTCCATCCCTTTGAATAGAGGATTTTTGGAAAGCGCTTCAAATCGTTTATTCAAAAATTCCACATTTTCTTTACCTTGCACTAAACTCATATGAGGAATTGGCATGATAAATTCTTCTGGATTCCCAATCAAGTTTTTATTTACAAGATATGACCAAAATTGTCTTGAAAGTTGAAACTGCTCATTAATTTTTATTGCTTTGCTAATATCAATCGATCCATCAGCTTTTTCTGATGTATAGTTAAGCTCACATAACGCAGCATGTCCCGTACCTGCATTATTCCACTCATTAGAGCTTTCTTCTCCTGCCTTTTCTAATTTCTCGAATACTTTAATTTCCATTTCCGGTGCTAACTCTTTTAGTAATGATCCCAAAGTCGCGCTCATGACTCCGGCACCAATTAAGATAACGTCTGTTCTAGTTTGTCTGTTGCTCATAATAACCTTCCTTTTCCCCTTTTTTTGCAAAAAAGTAGGTTTTCCTGCTTAGGTGTCACAAAAAGCAAGGCACCACCTAGGAACACACCTTTTCTGTCTCAATTATATCTTATTAATAGTATAACACATTTAAACTACATTTTAATAATAGTATATCACTATTTAATTATAACCAATTAATAGTATATTTCTATTATAATTTGTCCAAAAAATTTTTTTCTTTATCTGATAATTATAAACTATTTAAACAATGTAAAAAAGTTAAAAATCTATCATTAAGGTCCTTATTTTAGAAAAACAAATTCTGACCCACTATTATTTAATATTCCCTACCTTTATATAGTAAGCGCTTATTTTAACTTTGTCTCGTGAACAATTTATAATATCTGAAGGAAAGATTTGCTTATTATTTTAAAATTATTTAATGTAACCAAAATTTAGTCTAAAACTACTCCAATTTATGTAAGTTATACACAAAAAAGAGACTGTCGAGAAAGTCCCGACAGCCTAGTGCAAATCAATTTGAGTCCTTTCATTCCCCGTTCGAAAAAATATATTTTCTATTTATATAAACATTTACTTTTTGAACGTCTTACTTTCTCTGTCAATTACTGTTGATCCACCACTTCACTATATAATAGTATTTTTTTCTATATGTGGGAGGGATATAACTAAACGTTATGTGCCTCTTTTTATCCTCCTTCTTTGGTTGGAGCGTTCCGTAAAATATAGAATGTGGTTGCAGAGGGTTTCAACAAAAAATACGGAGTACTCCGAATAAATGAATGTCAAACGAAGAATACCGATATACCAAGGGAAAAGCGCAATGGTTCCGATGGGAAATATGAATTTACGAAACAAACTCATTCGCAAAATCGAATGCGACAAATGCTAGTGTTTTACGGAATGTTACTATTCGTCAAAACTAGACACGTATTTTGAAACTAACTCAAAGGGACAAAGAGTGCTTGAAACTTCAAGCAGGATTAAATTTCCTCTCCTCTTACTTTCTTCATAAATTATACAAAAAACAGAAACATTTTTTTAGAATAATAGATGTATACTTAGAATAGTTAGATAAAGGCATGGGGTGCCCCTAAATTAGCGGTATCAGTAGGTATAGCGGTAGAGGTTGCAATAAACCCTTAGATATTGGGAAAACAATGGCGGAATACCTTGATAAAAAAGATTATAAAGGAAAGACGGGATACCTTGATTTCTAAAAATTTACTTAACTTTGTTTATGTCTTTGTATTACTGTTAGTATCACGTGTTGTGGTAAGCTTAACAGGGTTTAAAGATACTGATTGGCGAAACTGGTTAATCAGAATTTTTATTATCTTTACAGGAGTTTGGGTGACAGATCTATTTTTAAGGCGTAAAAACAGATAAAGAAGTGGGAGGTTATAAGTTTTCATGTAGATTAGTACTTAATATTCCCTACCTTTATATAGTAAGCGCTTATTTTAACTTTGTCTCGTGAACAATATATAATATCTGAAGGAAAGATTTGCTTATTATTTTAAAATTATTTAATGTAACCAAAATTTAGTCTAAAACTACTCCAATTTATGTAAGTTATACACAAAAAAGAGACTGTCGAGAAAATCCCGACAGCCTAGTTCAACTCAATTTGAGTCCTTTCATTCCCCGTTCGAAAAAATATATTTTCTATTTATATAAACATTTACTTTTTGAACGTCTTACATTCTCTGTCAATTACGGTTGATCCATTACTTTTCACTGTTACCTTTATGTTTAAACGTAACGCTGATTGTATGATTCTTAGTTATATTCGTAAACGTGTACGTATTATTTTTTAACTTTGTATCTACTCCATCAACTTTAAACGTTGCAACCTCATAACTTCCCTTAGCAGGTGTAATTTTGAATGTTTGATTTACACCTTGATCTAATGTAAGCACTCCACTTGGGCTGATCGTTCCATTGCCTTCAGCTGATGCTACAATTGTATATACGATTTTCTTGAACGTTACGTTAATTGTGTGGTCCTTCGTTATATTCGTAAATACATAGGAGTTATTTGTAAGATTTGCATTCACGCCATCAACAGTAAATGTAGCAACTTCATAGCCCTTATTCGGTGTAACCGTAAACGTTTGATCTTTCCCATGGTTTACAGAAACTTTACCGCTCGGACTGATCGTTCCATTGCTTCCAGCTGCTGCTGTGATTGTGTGTACGATTTGTTTAAACGTTACATGAATTGTATGATCTTTTGTTACATTCGTAAACGTGTACGTATTGTTTGTTAATTGTGCATCGACGCCGTCTACTTTAAACGTTGCAACTTCATAACCTTCATAAGGAGTGACAGTATACGTTTGGTTTGTTCCGTAATTTGCTGTAATTCTACCGCTCGGACTAATTGTACCGTTACTTCCTGCTGTTGCCGTGATAATGTGAACGATTTGTTTGAACGTTACATTGATCGAATGATTCTTCGTTACATTTGTAAATGTGTACTCGCCGTTTGTTACAGTAACTTCTTGCCCGTCAATACGAACGCTTCCAATCTCAAAACCTGTATTCGGTGTGATTTTGAACGTTTGATTTGATCCATGTTTCACTGAAGTAAAGCCTTCGGGATCAATATTACCGTTGCTGTCAGTTGTTGCCGAAATCAAATGTGATAAATCATCACTTATGATAATCGTAAATGACGTGTCGATATAACCAGGCGCAGAAATTGTAAAGTGATAATCACCTAAGTCATTAAATAATGATCGATCAACAAATGTCAGTTCTTTAGCTGTAAGCGTGTACTTGCTAGAATCAACGACTTTGCCATTTAGTGATACAACAGGGTTAGCTGCAAGCCAATCTGAATCTTGATTGTAGCTAGTAGTGATTTGCGTATCTTCTTGAATATAAGCGATTTTTGATGCAAACACTGGTGCATTGTTCTTAACTACTTGAGTTACCTTTGTGTCCGGGTAGCAATATGCCGTAAACTTAATCTCTTTGTTTCCTGTTGTTGTAAATGCTGTTCCAGGAAGTGTTATTGTGATATTGCTCTTATCTGATGAGATTGTCGCGTCAGATTTAACCGATACTCCCTCTACTGTAATATCACCAGAAACTGCCTTAGCTGCATTTGCCCATCTCATATTTTCAGTATTATTAGGTACTGTAATAATCACTGGTTTATTAATTCCACTTGGCGTCAAGTCCGGTGTTGGTGCCGTTCTTTGAGCAAATGGTTGAGCGATTGTGATTGGCGTAAAGTAAGGTGATATGAACTTAACGTTCTTGTTACCTGCAGTAGTATTAGATTGTGTTGCATTTCCATCAATCGTTACTGAACCTGTTCCATTTTTTACAGATGTTGTGACATATGGTTTTACTGATGAAACAGATGTGAACTGAATAGTGACATCACCATTATCTATCGTTTGATCTGACGTTGGTGCAAGTAAAATTGAGCTTCTCCATAAAGGATTATCATCCCCGTTAATAGAGTAAGTAATCGTATCGCCAAACTGAGGCGTTTCTGTAGTTGACGAAAGTGCAATTGAAGGTGCAGTTTGTGGTGTAACAGTTGCATTTACATTAACGTCAGCATAACCTGGAGCTGAAACAACAAAGCTTCTTGTAACTGCAGAGCCACCATTTGTTCTTACTAAATCATATGGAATTGTTAATGTTCCTGCTGTTTCATCAATCACAACTCTAGTTTTGATTGAATTTCCAGCAAATTTAATATTACCAGTAGCCTTCACTGCCGAAATCCAATCAGATGAAGCAGTACTAGGATTGAAATTCATCACTAGGTCTTTTCCAGCAAAGATTGTACCAGTAGGAGCTGTTAGGGTAATACCTTGCTTGTATAAAGGTTGATTAACCGTAGCAGTTTGGTAATTTGTTGCTATGACGCTTATCGCTATGCTTCCTGGTGCTGTAATCAACGATTTATCTATTTTAATAGGCGTTCCTGGTGCATCGACTATAATATTATTAGCCGTAAAATCTGCTCTTAGAATTGTAGTGCCACCTATTTGAACTGCTGTTATTGCATCTCTCCATGCTTGTGTATCGGTTGTAGCTCCAACTCCAATTGAAATTGGGTTTGAATTATTATCATTAAAATATCGATTTGGTTCAGCCGTTAATGTTGGAGACGCGAACGCATTAATTCTTTGCGAGAATGAATAAGTGTCATAGTTGTCCGCTGCGATTGAAATCTTCCAATCTGCTCCATTTAATGATGGCGTCGAGAAAACGCCTGCCGGAATCGTAAAGTTAAATGTTGTTGCATTTGCAGGTGTTACTTGGTTAAAGAGAGCAGCTAATTCATCTCCCTTAAAGTTTTTAACAACATTATTACTTGGATCGGTTACTGTTATTGAATTAATATTCGATTGCCAAATATCACGATAGTGCGCAGCTGTTGAGCCCGTCGTATCTGATCGAGTGAACGTCAACGCTTTTCCAACTGTTGCAACGTTGTTTGGTGACAATAGTGAAAAGCTATTTCCTCCACCATTTTGCATTTTAAATTTTAAAGAGCGATCCATATAGCCTGGTGCCTTGAACACAATTGTGTGGACTCCTGCTTTTTTGAACAATGATGGATCAAATTCATATTGCCCTTTTCCATTTACAACTTTTTCGGTAATCGAATTTGTTGAAACGCCATTATATACGTTAGTAGCTTCTTTTCGGTCGACTCCATCAATCAGAATTTGTCCACCTGCTCCGTCTACTGCAGCTCTCCATGTTGTGTCCTCAATTTGTGTAACTGTAGATGCACCCGATACAACGTCTGGTGTTTTATAACTTACAGAAAATAATTGAAACGGATTAACTTTTCCATAATATACGAAAGCGTTGCTATCACTTGTTTTAATATATGGCACTGGTTTTACAACAGTATTAAATGCAGCAAGATCTGAACCGCTTGGTAATGTGCCTAACCCAGTGATCGTTATTGTTTTACTTGTAGTTAACACGATTTTTCCTTCTAAAGTTGAAGCATTTGGTGCAGTCGTATTATATTTTCCAAAGTTTTTGATGATGTATTCAAAGTCGGTATAATCAATTGTACCGTCGAAGTTTAAATCAGCATTTCTAGTGTAAGTTGATGGTGTGTCGACAAAGCTATTGTAGGCTGCACTTTCTGCCTCAATGTCTTTCATATCGATTACATCGTCATCATTTACGTCACCTGCAAGCATGATTGCATTCGGAACAAAATAATTTCCTCCTGCTGCGTAATTATATTGTCCTTCAGTATTAACAGCTAATGTACCATAGTATGTTAAATGACCTGGCATTTTCATTGTAAAGTTGTATGGTTTATTTCCTGCTTGCATAGGAAGGTCAGTTGTGAATAAACCATTCTGAACAATCCCTGGATTTGCACTTGTAGCGCCGGCTGTAGTATCTTCAGCTACCTGTAATTTAGACGTAATACCACCTGCATTAGGGTCTTCAAAATTAATCTCAACGCCCGAATCAGTAGCTGTTATTGGCGTTGATCTACCAAATACATTAGAGGTCGGATAGTTTTGAAATCCTTCTGGTCTAATACTGCCACTAATATAAGCTGAGCCTCTAATATAAAGTTTTTTATCAAGGAATGTAGGGACTCGATCCATCCCGTTTTTCCCGCCTTCATATGTTGTGATTTCCGGGATATTCGCTGAACTTTGAAGCCATAATGTATCTAATCCAGCATCATTTGTCACTTTGTATTTAATATCAAGAAGAGGCATTTCTTTGGCAACACCCTCGCTCATTGTGTCTGCTGTATTTAATACACCTTGAGCTTGTATATCTTTTGGAAGATTGAAACTGAATATAAAATCGCCATTTACATCCGTGTCTTGATGAATCCAAGTCTTATCAGCTGTGATACCCTTTGTTGCTAAAAAGGCTTTATATTCTGGACTAAAATCGATATCCTTAAGTTCAGCAAAATAAAGGCTATCAATATAGAATTTCGCTCCAACAAGATTTTTCGGATATTTAATAGATAAAGTTGATTTAAAGTTGTCTTCTTTTGAGACTAATGTTTTATCAACAAGGAAGTCAGGGTCGACCCCATTTAATGTAGTAGAACCAGGTGAATCTAATCGTGCGAAGCGATTCACTACATACTCATTACCTTTTTTAACAAAATAATAAAATTGTCCTTGCGTTTCAAGATTACCTGCAAAAGAATAATCTTCAGGATAAATTCTGAACTGTACCCCGTAATTTTCTTTTTGAGGGTCAGCATCAGTATTCACGAGGTCCTCTTTACTAATACCAAATTTAAATTGTCCATCACCACTAGGAGTAAGGAAATAATTGACGTAAGGTGCTGAGTTTGAATCACCGAGCATTCCGTCAATTCTACCTAAAGATTGACTTACATCTGTATCAGTATCATAGTTAGGTGGTGCAGGAACTTTCGTTTCATGCCCAACATTCTTCATATAATCAACATTTGAATCATAAGCCTTTCCTGAGAACCATTTTAGCGCTCCATCTGTCATAGGACCATTTGGATCAATTTCATAAATACCTGGTTCACTACCTTTATCCATTTGTACTGTTGGTGGAGTGTTATCAACATAAACTGTGCTGTTTTTTTCATATAACTGACCACTAGAAGCGTCTAAAGCACGCGCTTGTATTGTATAGCCACCTTCTCCAAGTTGCTTTTGGGTTGATTGTTGTTGTGTCAGTTTAACTGATAAATTAGGATCATCCTTGGAAATTGGATCTTTATAAGGATAATAACTACCATTAAGTAATAGCGGTGCATAAACTAGATTACCAAGAGTAAAAGCAGAAAGATTAAATGTAGCAATATATCCTATATATTTACTGCCAGTTACATCCATAATATAAAGTTTAAAGCCGAATGAAGGGTCTAATGGACTTTTCACTCGAACCTCTGCCCAAGATTGAGGAGTAACAGCAAATGTATTAGGATTAAAGTTTTTATCGCCACTTAGCGTAAAGGCTTTTCTTTGAATTCTAAAATCTAGTCCTCTACTTTGAACGTTAATAGCAAGAGGCATACGGTAAGTTTCATCAGGATTAGCTGTATTAACAAAGTTAATATATGCCTCATAATACCCACTTGCTGCTGAAGCAGGGGCATTGAATTTTACATTTAGTTGAACTGTTCCTCCTGCTGGAACTGTAATTGACTTTAATTCAGTCTCAGGTGATGTTGCATTACTTATACTAATTTTAGCGCCTTGTTCCTTACCATCTTGTCCGCTTGTCACAAACGAATCCTTAAAGAATACACTTGATGCATCGAAAGTCTTTTTACTATCTCCATTATTAGTAATATACAAGTCGCCTGTTTTCGTAACAGAACCGTCTAGTGAACGAGCTGTATAACCAAACGAAAACGAACCTGTTGTATTTGCTACTGTAATGATATTGGAACTTGACGAATCATCAGTTGATGACCGCGATTGAATATAGTCCTTTACTTTAAATTGCATATCAGAATGCACTGCCTGATATGGATCAGCTTTACCTGAGCCAATCTGGAATAAGCTTTTTTGTGAGTCGATAGCATCCGCTGTTTGCATCAATGCTACTTTAACATCTTCAGGCTTATAGTTTGGATGCGCTGATAAAATCAATGCTGCCATACCTGCAACGTGAGGAGTAGCCATTGATGTACCAGACATTGATTGGTAAGCATACGAATAATCTTTGTTATCTGGTTCCCATATATCATATGGAGCTGTTGAGAAAATATCTACACCTGGCGCAACTACATCAGGTTTAATTGCTAATGAACCTGAAACAGGACCAGTGGAACTAAAACTAGCAAGTGAATTACCTGGCATTGTGAAGTTTCCAGCGTTCGATACAGATATTTTTTTGATCGAACCTTCTTTAAAAGCGTTATAGAATTTTGTTCCATCATTCTTGCCTATTTGTAAAGTGTAAACCGTACTACCCTTAGAACCAAAATAAAATGGATAATACCCTTGCTCATCAAATAGAAGATCAGGATTGTCTGTTGGATTCCATAAAATCATCGCTTTAGCATGTTCATTAGCCGCGTACATCATTAGTTGGTCCATAGAAGCGGCACCACGCTTAACAATAACAACCTTATCTTTCACATCAATATTTTTATTACGTAAAGAATCGTACCAAGCAGGTGTGCCATATCCAGCATCTACGATATCATACTGAGTCAATCCACTAAGCTTTGAATTCGATTCTGAGAAATCCTTTCCGATTAAACGAGTATTTGTAATCGAAAATGAATCTTCTCCTGATGCTCCATATGAATGAATGTCAAACATTGGAATTTGGGTAGGTGCAGCAATTGCGCCGACAGTTATCGCCTTTGCTGAAGTCCCCGGTGTCCCCAATGTTCCAGCCCCCGGCCCAGAATTACCAGCAGCAATAACCGCAGTAACTCCAAGATCTGAAATATTATTAATTGCAACCGCATTAGAAGACAAAGAATCATTATAATTCGCACCAAGTGATAAGTTAATTACTTTACACCCATCCTTATATGATTGTTCAATCCCTGCCATAACAGCCTCATCTGTACCACCATGAGGACCTAACACACGGTAAGCATATAACTGAACTTCTGGAGCAACTCCTCTAAGTGCATATGGAGAACTGTTTCTTGATTGACCTGCAATTGTTCCAGCTACGTGAGTTCCATGAGAAGTAATATAATTATGATAATCCGTTGGAAAGTTTGGATCTTGTTGATCAGATGGAAGTGAATCATTGGCATTCTTTGCAGCTAACCAGTCAGAATAGACCGTTTCCATTGGGTCGTTGTCATTGTCTACAAAATCCTTACCGCCTTGGTATTCTCCAGCAAGATCTGGGTGATTATAGTCAAGACCTGTGTCAATAACGCCGACTTTTACCCCTTTTCCTGTGATGTTTTCGTTTTGTAGATCGTGTATTTTTAACCAATCAAGAATTGCTGTTTCACCAGATTGTGGACCTTCTGGACCTGGAGGTGGAACAGTCCCAGACTGCGTATTAACTGTTTTTTCTGATACAGAAGAGCTCTCTTTAGTACTACTTGTTGCTTGTATATTAGAGCGATTTAATCGAATAGTTGATAATAAATTAGGATTTGTTTTTTGATCTGAAACCTTTCCGTCTCCTGTTGCGCTCGCAGGAGCATCGATTGACTGAGAAGCTGGAATTGGAGCATATTTAACATTTTGATAGACACTCTTTACGTAAGGTAATGCTAACAGATCATTAAGGGAACTTTTAGGAATTTTGACAGCTAAACCGTTAAATACTTGAGTATACTCTCTTCCTATTTTAATAGAGCTAGATTCGCCTGCTGCTTTCAATTTTTTAGACTCATTACTAACAAAGCCCTTAAAGTCACTGTGTGTTTTATTTACTTCTGTTTGAGCACTTTCTAACGTAACAGCAGGTGTGTTTTCTTGATTAACAGAAAGTTTTCCAGAAGATGCATTCTTCTGTTGATTTTTCATTTGAATTGGAGCTGGATCAACATTAAATTGAATAATTAAATCTAGTTGGTCTGAAGAATTTAATAGCTTTGGATCAAATTGTAGCTTCTCAAAATATAAATTTTGTAATTGTTGTGCTTGAGTCAAGTCAAGTTTGCTATTACTGCCTAACTGAACAGTTTGACTATTACTTGCAAATGTTCCACCTGTCATGGCAAACGCCGGAACTGTGTATCCTAGTAGTGTGGAAGTTGCAAGAAACGTTGACATGACCATCTTTTTCATTTTACGATGGCTCATACCTTTCTCATTTCCCTTCTTAATTTAATATAGAGTAAAAGTCCTATTCCCCCCTAGCCATTTCCCCCTTTTAACAACAAAATTTTTATACTTTTAAAAATTTTACGACAATTAAGTCGCCATTCTTCATTATAATTTGGGTTATAAGAACAGTAAATTGGGGAATTCTAGCGTAAAATGCGGGACGAAACTTGTCATTTTTTGTTAAAATTTGAGGTGATTTTCATTTTCTCATTGTTTTACATGAGTAATTTATATAGATGGATTTGGGGGAATTGTAACTTGTTACACTAAAAATTTTAATAATTTCAATATTTTGATGATAAATTAATTATTTTTAATCTACATACTCAAGTAAAGAACATAAAAAAAGAACCCTCATTTTTTTGAGAGAACTTTCTTTATATTCCTTATAGAATCATCTGTTTGAATATGAGTACCTATTTTTTAACCTCTTTCACAAATTTCCACGTTAGCCCATTATCCCTTGATTGATAAAGTTCGCTACTATTACCGTTATAATCCCCGTCTGAACCTTGACCAACCAACATGCTTAAAACTCCGCCTTCCTTAAAAGGTAGACTTGGCGTATCAAATGGTTTTATAGTCTGTCCGGAATGCAATTTTACTTCGTGAGGTGTATAGTTTACTTTTTTGAAAGTTTTACCCCCATCGTCTGTGCGGTATAAGGATCCTTCATTTCCAGAAGGATTAACTGCTCCTAAAAATCCGAGTTTGTCATCAAAAAAGATGATTCCCGTTGCGCCTCCAACAGTTCCGCTGTATGGGTCATTATTTATAACGGTCCATGTATTGCCTTCATCAGTGGTTTTGCTTAATGAATAAAACGTGCTCCCTAAAGCCTTATCAGCAACGTTTAATTTATAACCGACTTCTTTAGATTGGAAAAACTGTTCGTTTGTATTTGTTTGTTCATTTTTCTTCTCATTTGAAGTAACTTGATTTGAAGAAGGTTTGCTCCAATTTGGATCGCCTATTAAGTTATATCTAGAAGGTGTAATGAATTGATCCATTCCAGGAACAAATAACGATACAGTATACCCAATGATTTCTGTACTCGCTGTTTCCGGATGATATTCTCTTCCATTCTTATCAATATTAATGATTCCATTTGGATTGTACCCCCAATTTCTTTTGCCGTAATAGAGCAATCCATACTGATTTTCATCCCATTTACTAACTGCTTTTTTAATTGGGATCACATTAACGGTTTCAATTAAAGGTTTTAATAGTTTGTCGTCATTATAAGTAGGAGCGGCATACCCGTTTAAATAGATAGTAATATTTTCTGACTTATTTTTATCATAAGTTATTAGAAAACTCTCTTCTTTTCCTTCGTCATTTTTCCCATAAACAAATGTATCAAAAGATGTAATGATTCCATCTGAATTAAATTTCAGGGAAAAATTATTTTCCATATAAAGTTTTTTAGGTAATTTATGCTTGTTATTAATATCTTCAAAAATGCCCTCTACACCGTATTGATAGATATTATTATGATCAAATTTAATCGATCTTTCGTTTTTCAATGACTCTATATACCACGCAAGTTTACCACCAAAATTTGTCGCACTTTTATATATGTTCACTCCATAAAATAATGTTATTGCAACAAACAAGATTATAGAAATCCACTTCCATGCTTTTATATCTGTTAGTTTGTTCTGTTTCCGCTCACTACCTTTTATAACTTTTATTGCGGTAAATAAAATGACCGATATTATTAGGGCTAAGCTTATTAATAGCATAGGTAGATTTTTATCGATACTTCCATACTTGCAAATTGCAGCTAACTTTACTCCAAATATCCAGTATCCAATTAAGAAAAGTGGATTTGCTAATAATGTTATAAGTATTCTTTTTACTTTTCCCTTCAATCTGTAGATCCTCCTTAATTGAATTTGGCGTTCAATTCACTAACTATAAGTATACTTTGTTTGATTCTGCATGACTTGTTATTTATAGTTTTTTCTTATTAAAAAAACCACCCCATATAAATCTTAAGATTTTCTTAATATTAATAAAAAAAGATTTCAGTTTTCTAGAGAGATTTTTCGTGAATTCATATATAAAAAATTGGTTCGAAAAAATAAGAAACATCCTAACGTCCTGAAGGCTTTAATACAAAGAGGACTGATCATGTTGATATCTGATTGGAGAATCTAAGTGGTGCCACAATTAATATCTAATAAATAGAAAAGGGAATGTGCCTCCCAAAAATTTTGGTAGCACATCCCCTTTTCTATTTTCCTTATAAACGGCCATTTATGTTAATTCTGGCCAATACTCTCTATTTGCTTCAATTAAATCATCTAATATTTCTTTGGCTACTTTTGCACTTGGTACCGTTTTAGATAGCGTTAATGCCTGCCAAAGTTTTTGGTAACTGCCTTCAATATAAGCTTGTACGACTAGTTTTTCTACTGTTACTTGTTGGTACATTAATGCTCTTTGAAATTCAGGAATCTTTCCTTGGCTTAATGGTTCTGGTCCATCTGTTCCAACAATACATGGAACTTCTACCATCGCATCATTATCAAAGTTAGCAATCGTTCCGTTGTTTTCTACAATTAACAGCATTCTTTCGTGCGTGTTAAATGCAATGGCACGAGCAAGGTCGACAACAAAAGTTGCGTGGGCTCCCATTTCAAATTCGCAATCTTTGGAAGTTCCATTTTCAATAATCGTTCTTGCCATAGAAAAGACTGTCTTCTCTCTTCCAGCTATAACTTCATTTGCTCTTGTGTATTCCGGATTAGATGTTTTTACTACATAATCAGGATAGAAGTAATATTTTAAATAAGTGTTAGGCAGAAATCTTGGATCAATCGCTAAAAGATCTTTAGCTTTTTTATGTGTTTCCTGCCAGCTAGCGTCTGTATGCTGAGTATCGACTTCTTTTTGAGTTAAATAGCCGTTTTCCGCTACATAATCACGAATTTGAGGTAGATATTCTTTTCCTTCTTTATCTTTTATACTTGTCCACCAACCGAAGTGATTTAATCCAAAATAGCGTACTTCTAAGTCCTCTGGTTCCTTACCAACGATGTGTGACATTCTACGAAGTGTACCTACAGGCATATCACAAATATTTAGTACTTTTGAATTCGGACGAAGGACACGGCAAGCTTCAGCTACAATGGCTGCAGGATTAGAATAGTTTAACATCCAAGCATCCGGAGAATATTGTTCCATCAAGTCGATCATTTCGATCATAGGTCCAATACTTCTCATTCCATAAGCGATTCCACCAGGTCCGCACGTTTCTTGCCCGACAACATTATGTTTTAATGGAATTTTTTCATCCATTTCACGCATTTCATATTTTCCAACACGGATATGGGCAAAACAAAAGTCGATATCACTGAAAGCTTCTTCTGGATCAGTTGTAAAACAATATTCAATATCAGGGGCATTTTCTTTTAGCACAATCTCAATTGCCTCACCTAATACCGCTTGTCGTTGCTCATCATTATCATATAATTTTAGTTTTCTAAGTGGGAAACGGTCAAGATTATCTAATAACATCATGACAATCCCTGGTGTGTACGTACTTCCTCCGCCTGCAATAACAACTGAGAATTTTTTCATCTTCTCCATTCCCTTCTAATCTATTGTTCTATGTTTGCTTCTATTTTTATTCATTTTTACTTAATCCCAAATAGTTATCAACTGCTTTACGAACGTTATTTACCTGTAAGCCGTAGACAACCTGGACGTTTTTATCGCTAATAATAACGCCACTAGCACCTGTTTCTCTCTTTAATACATCTTCGTTAACCTTTTCTGGATTATCCAGTGTCAGTCGAAGTCTTGTATAGCAATTGGTAATTGTAGTAATATTGCTCGCTCCGCCTAATGCACCAACGATCACTGGGGCAATTCCGTCATCCCCTTGCGTCGCGGCAGCTTCGGCTTTTCCTCGGCTTTGCTTTTCTTTATATTCTTGCTTCGTATATAACTTTGTTTCTCCACCTTCATCTTCTCTTCCAATTGTTTTGAAGTTAAATTTCGTAATTAAGAAGCGGAAAACTACATAGTAAATACCGAAGTAGATTAATCCTATTAAAATATACATTGGCCAATGTGTTTTTTCGACTCCAAGTGGTACGTTGAACAATAAGAAGTCAATCATACCGTTTGGACCAATTGCACGAACATCAAATAGATGGAACGTCACCATCGCCAAACCACTTAACACAGCATGTACGACAAATAATAATGGCGCCACGAACATGAAAGAGAATTCAATAGGTTCTGTAACACCTGCAATAAATGATGTAATAGCAGCAGGAATTAAAATCGCTCTTGCCTTTGCTTTGTTCTCTAGCTTTGCTGTATGGTACATCGCTAAACATGCACCAATTAAACCGAACATTTTTGAAATACCACGAGCATCCCAAACGACACTTGGAGAAAGCTCTTTTACAGAAGGATTTGTAATTTCCGCGTAATAAATATTTCTTGCTCCTTCAAATACTTGTCCGCCAACTTCTTGGACACCACCCAATGATGAATATAAAAATGGTGTATAGACTAAGTGATGTAGTCCAGTAGGAATTAATAAACGTTCCAATGCTCCATATAAAAATATTCCGAAGCTTCCACTATGTTGGATAAACGACCCTAGACCATTAATTCCAGATTGGAAGACTGGCCAAATATAAGTAAGTGCAATAGATAAAAGTACAACAACGGGAATAAGTACGATAAATACAAATCGTGATCCTCCGTAAATTTGGAACGCACCTTTAAATTCTTTATCAACGAATTTATTGTGAACGATAGCGGTTACAATTCCGAGAATAAGTCCAAGGAACACACCCATATCAAGGATTTGTACACCCAATACGGTAGTTTGTCCTGATCCTTGCAACGTTTCACCTTCAAACAGAATTCCGCTAAGTTGCATAAATTTATTCATAGCGTTTACAAATACTAGATAACCTAATAAAGCTGTAAATCCTGCAATCGCTTTTTCTTTATTAGCTAACCCAATTGCAATCCCTACACAAAATATCAGTCCCAAGTTAGCAAGAATCGAAACCAATGATCCAGTTAAGATTGTCCCAAAACCGGTAGTAATCGGATTATCCAAAAACGGAAAGACTTCCATTAGCTTTGGATTAGTAAATAAATTACCGAATGCAATTAAAATACCCTCAATCGGTAAAATAAGTATTGGAATGAACATTGCTTTTGAAAATCGTTGCATGGCCTCCATGACTTTCATTTTCATTTTGCCTTACCCCTCCTATATATGTAATCGTTTTCGTTTATAGGTTAAGAATACAATGTAAGCCCTTTTATAGTCGATAGAATTAAGGGAACAAAAAACGTGTTTCACATATTGAAACACGTTTCATTCATTCCTATCCTTTTTGGTAATAATCGTCTCTACATACTGCTTGACGATAAATTCAAACATTAACATCAAACTTGGAAAAAAGCTATTTGGCAGAACGTTTCGGTCATCAAGTTTATTATGATCGATGATTTTAAAATTCAAATCAGAAAGTCCTGCAATTCGGTTTTCTATTTCTTTTGTGAACGACACTGTAAAAATGTTATGCTCTTTTGCAGCCTGTATTTTATCAATGATTAACTGTGTTTCGCCCGATTTTGAGATAACCACTAAAGCACCAATATCTTCAAGGTTATTTTCAAAAACGCCAATCGAATCACTACCACTTGCAAAGATTGTTTTTTTACCCAATACTAATAATTTTTTATACAAGTATTCAGCTGCAATAGCTGAAAAACCAGTAGCATAAATAAAAATATAATTTTGACGCAGATTTAATACATTTTGTATAAACGACTGAATATCCTCTATTGAATTATTGTTCAAAAAGTCTCTTTCACTAATCTCTAAGAAATCTCCGACAACGCCACTTGTTGTTAATTCTACCTTTTTCACTAATGGCAACAGTTGATAATACATATCCACGAATCCGGCATATCCCAATTTTTTTGACAGGCGAATCACTGTCGCGGGGGAAGTAAAATTTTCCTTCGCAATTTTACGAACTCCCATTTGCAAAACTGTATCAATATGATTAATGATATATTGCACTATTTGGATTTCTACCTCTGAAAGATTCTTTCCTTGAATAATTTTTCTGATGTCAATCATAGTTTAATCTCCCACTCTTTTATAGGGGTGACTCTAGCTACTAAGCCATGAACCGTACTCTAGAATTTTCGTCACACTGTAAACATTCTCTACTCTATTTAAGTTATCGTTTACTACTAACATTTCTTCTTGTATTATTTGCTCCATGTACGATATTAATTTTACCATCTGTTTTAACTATTCTTCTAAAAAAGAGCCTAATCTATTTATGATAAGGTTCATTCCTATTGATTCTAAATGACCTGTAAATTTGCTCAACTAAAACTAATTTCATTAATTGATGTGGAAAAGTCATTTTTGAAAATGACAATGTATCATCCGCTCTTTTCATCACAGCATCACTTAGACCTAATGAACCACCAATTACAAATGCTACTTTGCTGTTTCCATATGTAGCAAGTTGATCTAATTTTTTTGCTAGAGATTCAGATGTATGTTCTTTTCCCTTAATTGCTAATGCAATTACATATGTGTCTTCTGCTATTTTACTTAAAATTCTTTCCCCTTCTTTTTCCTTCACGATTTGCATGTCTGCATCACTTAAATTCTCTGGTGCCTTTTCATCTGCAACTTCGATTATATCCATTTTTGCATAACTAGATAATCGTTTTATGTATTCATCGATCCCCATCTTTAAATACTTCTCTTTTAACTTTCCAACACTGATAATTGAGATATTCACACTGTATCCTCACTTTACAAACAAGTTATACACAAAAGTTATCCACATACCCACAATTTCTATCCACATTTAGTGGGGGAATCTATGTTCGATACAATATATATGGCATCATTTTGACAATATTCACAGGTTGTGGATATATTATGCGATTTTTCGACTTTATTCAACAAAGGTGTTTCACTATACTTATCCACAAAATCGTCAAGAGCCCATTCGATATGCTCATCACAGCTTAATATCATTTTTTCCATTTATACACAGCTCCTTTTTTTAACATAAAAAAGAGGAGAAAGTAAACTCTCCCCTTAAGTATGTGCTTTGTTTTATACATACACTATATCTGTTGGTTTTTGAGGATCCGTGTCATGAATTTCAAATTGCATCCCAACTTCAAATCCTTTTCCCTCTAATGTTTGTGTAACAGACATTCTGGCAAGCTCTTTCATATTATTATCTTGGCTTAAATGAGCAAGATAAATACGTTTTGTTTTATCTCCAATTACATCTGACATTGCTAGTGCAGCATCCTCATTTGATACATGACCAACGTCACTTAATATACGACGTTTAATACTCCATGGATATCTACCCATGCGTAACATTTCGACATCATGGTTACTTTCAAAAATGTACATATCTGCGTTAGAAATGATTCCCTTCATTCGGTCACTCACGTAGCCTGTATCCGTAATTGTAACAAATTTTTTGTCGTTGTGATGAAATACGTAAAACATTGGTTCAGCAGCGTCATGTGATACACCAAATGATTCTACTTCAATATCCCCAAACTGAATCGTCGTTTCCATGTTGAAAATGAACTTTTGTTCTGTTGGAATTTCTCCAATTAAATGGTTCATTGCTTTCCATGTTTTTTCGTTCGCGTAAATTGGGATTTGATATCTTCTGGCAAGAACACCAAGTCCTTTAATATGATCACTATGTTCATGCGTGACTAGAATACCTGAAACTTCTTTTATATCCCTGTTGATTTCTTTAAATAAAGACTCCATCGCTTTACCGCTTAGTCCTGTATCAACTAGTAGCTTCGTTTTCTCCGTCCCAACGTATAACGCATTTCCGGTACTTCCACTTGCAAGTACACTAAAATGCAGACTCATCTCTATTCACTCCATTGCTCTTTATCTATCTTAATTATTTGCCCCTCAATAGCATTTACAAAGTAATCCTGCTTTTCATTGATAACAATATGCCATGCTGGTGCTATGAACTTAACTCCATTTGATAATGGGATTACTGTATAATAGCCAAAATCAACTTTTGTAATACGATCACTCGGTTTTAACTCATCTTTCACAAATAAATTTTCAATGGCTTTAATTGCTGGTAAAGCTTCTTGCACATTCTTTTTATCAATCATTTCTTTTAAGTTTTCTAAATATCTTTGGCGATACCCGTAAATCTCATTTTTATCGTTATACTTTATTTCAACTACTGAGCTTTCGATATTATAAATTAGGCGATCTTTATAGGTTTGACAGAAGTATATCGTTTTTGTTGTTTGGTCTATTTGACAATAACGATAGTTACCACCATTCCAAACATGCTCTTTCACAAAGTTTTCTAAAAAGAGTATTTTATTTGTAGTTGCAATGGGAACTGGTTTTTTTAATTGGCTTTGTAATACATCTTTGTAGATTTCTATGTTCTGTCCTTTTCTATCAGCAACAGTTTTTTTCGAGAAATCCTTACTATTACCTGATATATAAGATTCCTTTAAAGAATTTTTAGGTAATGTCACATATGTGATATCATTTTCCTTTAATTGATCCTCAATACTCGATTCAGCCATCGTATCAAACTGATCGGAACTTCGCTTTTGATAATATTGAATCGCTAAAAATAAATCTAATACTAAGAAAGTTAAAATAAATATTGTTTTGATTCTACTCCAATCCAACAATATTCACCCCAGTTCTACTTAGCAAATCTTGATCAATCTTCTTATATGAATCATCATAATTTATAATCCAAACAGGTTTTAACTGGATTGCTCTGTTATAGTACGGTTGATTGATATTTGATTTATCATCATCAAATATCGTCTCGTACCCTAAGCTAATATCTTTAATAAGAGATTTGTTAATAGACTTATTATTCGATATGATCTCCATAATTTGAGAACCAGCCATTAACTCCATTTCACTTTCCTTCTTGTCCACCTGGATTCTAGTAAATTTATACAATGGACGTCTAAAGGTTTCTATATCATCTACTCCCCAACTCGTCGTAATTGTTGAATTATTATAAACAGGTAAATTATTTACAAAAAGTCTAAATGAAACTTCATTATTCTCTGGTTTAACACTAGATAATATATATCCATCAGTCCAGCCACCATGAGCATTAATAAAATCAACGCTTCTTTGAACTAATAAATTAGGACTTTGATTATTGTTGTTTTCAGCTGTTGTCGGGTTAACGAATGAAATTGAACGATTTAATGGTGACACTGACATTAACCTAGTACCATCTGTGAAAGTATCTCCCGAATCAGTACTTTCTCTTCGGACATTTGAAGGATCACTAAATATTGCATCTTTTAATTTATCAACATCTATATCCGTTGTAAGAAACTCCATCGTTGTTAATTTGATTGGTTTTTTAGGTAGATAAATTATTTTACCTGAATCTAACTCATATCTTAAGCTTTCAGTAAAGCTTTCGTAATTGTCTCTTATCTTTTCAACGGAAGTAATAATTAAAGAGTTGTCAAAGGATGCTCCATACAGAATATTTTGTGCTTCATTTGAAAAGTAGATCTTTGCAGAAGAATCTTGTTTAGTAGATAAATTGATAATAATTCGATCAAATAAAACATTTTGTAATCGTTTTGCATCTAAATTAAGTACTTTACCTAATGTCTCCACCGGCACTACAGTTGGAAAGATAATTTCTATTTTATTTTTTCCTTTTGTTATTGTTTGGTAGGCAACTTCAGTTGTTTTATTTGTCAGGTTTTCAAAGTTTGTGATTTCAGATTTCTGCAATGACCTATAAATTGGTGATATGTTACTTTGTTTAGTTGTTTCATAATTTTTATTTGATTCATGAACAACTAACAAATTCGGAATGACTATGTCCCCAAAGTCTCGTTTCGCACCAATCGAAACTTTTTGGACATAGTCTTGATTTTGAAGTACATCATATGTTGGTTGATATGACCATAAGCTATATGAAAGAACTAAGCTTACTATAACAAGCGTAGTTAATATAACAGATTTTATATGTTCTCTTCTCATTCCCACTCATCCTCTTGGTCATCAGCCACTGGAAGTGTGAAATAGACTGTTGTACCCTTTCCTTCTTCACTTTTAGCCCATATATGACCATCGTGCGCATAAATCATTTCTTTTGCCAAAGCAAGCCCTAGTCCAGTGCCTCCAACTTGTCTCGATCTAGCTTTATCTACACGGTAAAAACGATCAAATATCTTGGATAAATTTTCTTTTGGAATTCCCATACCTTCGTCAGTAATACTAACTAGTATTTGATCTCTAGACTCTTTAATACGATAAGTTATCGTCCCACCTTCTGGTGAATACTTTAAAGCATTTGAAATAATATTATCTAACACTTGTGTAATTTTATCTTCATCTATAAATACAAATCTTGTCTTGCTTATAAACTCTCGTTTGAACGATACTTCTTGAGACTTACTCATTTCATGTCGATCAATTATACGATTAAACAATTCCGTAAAGTTAACCCAATCCTTCATTAAACGATACTCGGTACTATCTAACTTAGATAATTGTAATAAGTCATTTACTAACCTAATCATTCGTTCAGTTTCATCTTGAGTTACTTGTAAAAACTTAGGGGCAATTTCTTTATTTTCCCAAGCCCCATCTGATAATGCTTCTAGATAGCTTCTCATCGTTGTTAGCGGCGTTCTTAATTCATGTGACACATTGGAAACAAAATCTCTACGTTCTTGATCTATTTTTTCTTGTTCAGTGACATCATAAAGTACAGCGATTAGACCATTAACTTTACCAGACTCTTTTTGTATAGTTGAAAAGCTAGCTCGTATAATCATTGGTATCTTATTATCGCTATAATCTAACATTATTGAATCTGGCTCATCGTATAAATCATCTAAAGTATTAACCTTTTCAATTCCTAATACCTCTAAGATTGATTTATTTAATACTGTTTCACGTGAAACATTTAGCATCGTTTCTGCCGGGTCGTTTAAGAGAATAATTTTCCCCCTACGGTCAGTTGCAATAACCCCATCCGACATATGCTCTAGTACAGATTGAAGCTTTCTTCTTTCTCCATCTGTTGAAGCTCTAGCTTGTTGTAAATTACGTGATAGATTATTAAATGATAATGTTAATTCACCGATTTCATCTTCACTATAGGCTTTTAATTTCCGAGAGAAATTTCCTTTCGCCATTTCTTGTGCCTGTCTTCTTATTTCAGAGATTGGCTTCGTAATTGCCTTAGCCAATAATATCCCTAAAATAGAGGTAATCGCGACTGCTATTAGTGTACCAGTTGAAAAAATACGATTAATTAACTCCATTCTTTCATAAGTACTTTCCATTGAAGCACTCGTATATATGGCTGAAACAATTTCGTCGCCTTCCATTACTGGAGTGACAATCGTTTTCATTCGATGACCATTTTTAGGATCGATTAACACTTTTTCGGTTCTAGTACCTACTAAAAGTGCTCTTTTAACTAAAATATTAGTTGTCCTTTTTCCAACAATAGACCGATTACTAGAATCTGAAGTAGCAATGACTTCACTATTTTGGTTAATAACTCTTACGTCTGATATTCCAATATTTTTCCCAAAGTCAGAAACAATTTTTTGGATATTAGCTTTTACCTCTGGATCGTCCAGAGTTTTCTTTTTTTCATACTCAATTTTTATATTATAAGCCAATAGCTTAGCACGTTCGTTTATCGCAACAGTAAAACTGTTTACGAGTTGCTTTTCGAGTTCTCTCGAAAAATAAACGCTAATAATTTGCATAGCTACTAAGATGAGTAAAATATAAACAAGTACAAATTTAAATACAATTGATTTAAATAAACCAACTTTATTATAAGCTGCCATTAATCTTGCTCCGGATCACGTAGGTAATATCCCACTCCTCTTCTTGTTACAATGAAAAGTGGATAACTTGGGTTGTCTTCAATCTTTTCACGAAGTCTTCGAATTGTTACGTCAACAGTTCGTACATCCCCAAAGTAATCATAACCCCAAACTGTTTGAAGTAAATGTTCTCTCGTCATAACTTGTCCGATATGCTTCGCTAAGTAATATAGTAATTCAAATTCGCGGTGAGTTAATTCTATCTTCTCGCCTCGTTTAGTTACGATATAAGCGTTTGGATTAATAACAAGCGAGCCAATAATAACTTCAACTGACTCCTCTTTTTCAGATGTAGTTCCTGTTTGATGTCTACGTAAGTTTGCTTTTACTCTGGCAAGCAACTCACGTGTACTAAATGGTTTTGTTACGTAGTCATCTGCTCCCATTTCTAAACCTAGTACTTTATCTAATTCAGAATCCTTTGCAGTAATCATAATGATCGGCATTTCATGGTTCTTTCTAATTTCTCTACAAACTTCTAAACCATCTCTAATTGGTAGCATAATATCTAATAAAACTAAATCAGGAAGAAACTCATCTACTTTTTGTAATGCTTCCTCTCCATCATACGCACAAACAATTTCAAAACCTTCTTTTTCTAAATTAAACTTCAATATATCTGCAATTGGTTTTTCATCATCAACTATTAATATTTTTTTATTCATTCCCCGCACTCCTTTTCTAGTCAGTTTTTGCTACCATCAATTCTATACATATCTTTTGCAATTTATTATTAAATTAGGCAACAAATAAACTTTTCATAGTAATTTCGTTTTGTGGACTATCTCTCTAAATATAATATGACTACAATTTTACGTGTTGTTTTTTTTACATACACCTAGATTTTTGAAAAAAACCTCTAGCTTGTTGCTAGAGGTCTACTCCACTTACTTCTATTTTAAATTAAGTATGTTTTTTTGTAAAATCGGTTCTATGTTAAATGTTTTAGGTGATGTAACTGGTAAGCTGGTTTTAATTCTTTTGAAAACTTAAATAGCGTTTTATTTACCATTTATCCTCTTCGGTTAATTTTTCAACCTTTTTATAGAAAACATGACGCATTTTCTTACATTTCTTTCAGTCATAATCATCCCAACTAGATTTTACTCGTTTTCTTACACCATCTGCTTTTAATCGCCTGAAATGATAAAGCTGAAAACCATTCAATTGAGCCTCTTTGATAACGAAATATTTCAACAAAATGGCAAATTTCCCCGCTATGTTCCTCTACTTTTGCCACTATGGAATTTATTTCCACGTAACTCCACTCATTTAACTTGTTTCTCGACAATTCAAGTATAACAATTATTGGATGTTACGTGTTTTTTTATCTAAAATTGTGTACAAACCCAAACAAATAGTATAGAGCCGTAATTTTGAACTGTTTTATTCAATTTCTATAAGGTTTATATAAAATAAAAAACTACTGTATATACAGTAGTTTTTATGATGGCTCGGGACGGAATCGAACCGCCGACACGAGGATTTTCAGTCCTCTGCTCTACCGACTGAGCTACCGAGCCATTATATGGCGGTCCCGACCGGGATCGAACCGGCGATCTCCTGCGTGACAGGCAGGCATGTTAACCGCTACACCACGGGACCAAAGATAAGTTTAATAAAGGGATGACCCGTACGGGACTCGAACCCGTGTTACCGCCGTGAAAGGGCGGTGTCTTAACCGCTTGACCAACGGGCCACATTAATTAAAGAAAAGATGAGCCATGAAGGATTCGAACCTTCGACCCTCTGATTAAAAGTCAGATGCTCTACCTACTGAGCTAATGGCTCGTAATTAAAAATATTACTTAAACAGTTTAAAAAATTTATTTAGTCTCTAATGACGTACTTGTCTCAGGTCGTAATTCAAGTAGCAGCTCGACAAGTACGCTGTAGTAATTACTTCGAAGTTTATTCGATCGTGCTCTACCTACTGAGCTAATGGCTCGTAATTAAAAATTCATAAACAATGTATTAGTTATGACGACAAGATTTATCTTATCATACTTTCAAATAAATTTGCAATAGTTTTTTTAAAAAAATAATAAAAGCCCTTAAAATTTTATTTAAGGGCTTTTTATTATATTAAGCTCCGTAAACGTTACGTACGATATTTGTTTGATTACGGTCTGGACCTACTGAGAATACAGATAATGGAATACCTACTAACTGAGACACACGTTCTACATAGTGTCTTGCATTAACTGGTAATTCATCAAGATTTTTTACTCCTGTAATATCTTCTGTCCAACCTGGAAGTTCTTCATAAACTGGCTCACATTCTGCAAGTTGTTTTAAGCTAGCAGGGAACTCAGTAATTGTTTCTCCACGGAATTTATAAGCAACGCAAATTTTAACAGTCTCTAGTCCTGTTAATACGTCAATTGAGTTAAGTGATAAATCAGTAATACCGCTAACGCGACGAGCGTGACGAACTACTACACTATCAAACCAACCAACACGTCTTGGTCTTCCAGTAGTTGTACCGTACTCGCGACCTACTTCACGAATTGTATTTCCAACTTCGTCGAAAAGCTCAGTTGGGAATGCACCTTCACCAACACGAGTAGTGTAAGCTTTACATACACCAACAACGTGGTTAATTTTTGTTGGACCAACACCAGATCCAATTGTTACTCCACCCGCAACTGGGTTAGAAGAAGTAACGAATGGGTATGTACCTTGGTCGATATCTAACATTACACCTTGTGCGCCTTCAAATAATACGCGTTTTCCACCATCAATTGCATCATTTAATACAACAGAAGTATCACACACATATTTTTTAATTTGTTGTCCGAACTCATAATATTCTTCAAAAATCTCATCGATATTTAATGAATTTGAATCATACATTTTTTCAAATAAGTTATTTTTCTCTTCAAGATTACGTTTTAACTTTACATAAAACTCTTCTTTATCTAAAAGGTCCGCCATACGGATTCCCACACGTGCAGCTTTATCCATATAAGCTGGTCCAATACCTTTTTTAGTTGTACCAATCTTATTATCACCTTTACGCTCTTCTTCTAACTCATCTTGTTTTAAATGATAAGGTAAGATTACGTGAGCACGGTTACTAATACGCAAGTTGTCAGTTGTAACACCTTTATCATGTAGGTATGCTAGCTCTTTCACTAAAGCTTTAGGATCTACAACCATACCATTTCCAATAACACAAATTTTTTCTGAGAAGAAAATACCTGATGGAATTAAATGAAGTTTGTACTTTTCACCATTAAATACGATTGTATGACCTGCATTGTTACCACCTTGATATCTAGCAACTACTTCTGCCTGTTGTGATAAAAAGTCAGTAATTTTTCCTTTTCCTTCGTCTCCCCATTGAGAACCAACTACTACTACTGATGACAATGTACTGCACCTCCGATTAAAAATACGCTATTTCCGAACTAAAACCAAAACTAGTATATCAAACTTACGGAATTTGTCAATAAATCTCTTTTAGCAAATATGTTCTAAGTTTTATTTGTTCGTAAATACAAACTAAAGAAATTGATAAAAGTAGTTTACCCTAACAAAAAAAAATAATCACATAGATTCACTATGTGATTATTTTTTAAATGAGAACAAAATAGTCGAAATCATACTAATTGAAAATATTATTAGGCACCAGGTGCTTGCTCATCAAACCTTCGTTCTAAGTTTACGAACTTGTTATATTCTTTTACGAATGCTAACGAAACAGTACCTACTGGACCATTCCTTTGTTTAGCAATGATAATTTCAATAATATTTTTATTCTCTGATTCTTTATCATAGTAATCATCTCGGTATAAGAACGCGACAATATCGGCATCTTGCTCAATACTTCCTGATTCACGGATATCAGACATCATTGGACGTTTATCCTGTCTTGATTCAACGCTACGTGATAACTGAGATAAGGCTATTAGAGGTACTTTTAATTCCCTTGCTAGTCCTTTGAGAGAACGTGAAATTTCAGATACTTCTTGTTGACGATTTTCTCCACTTTTGCCATTCCCTTGTATAAGCTGAAGATAATCAATTAGAATCATCCCTAAGCCATGCTCTTGTTTCAGTCTTCTACACTTAGCTCGTATGTCATTTACTCTAATACCAGGTGTGTCATCTATATATATGCCTGTTCCAGCTAGGCTACTAGCAGCCATCGTAAGCTTATTCCAGTCTTCTTGTTCAAGATTACCTGTACGTAATGCTTGGGCATTAATATTTCCTTCTGCACAAAGCATACGCATAACAAGTTGATCTGCTCCCATCTCGAGACTAAAAATTGCTACATTTTCATCTGTTTTAGTCGCTACGTTTTGTGCGATATTCAACGCAAAAGCTGTTTTACCTACTGAAGGACGAGCAGCTACTATGATTAAGTCGTTCGGCTGAAATCCCGCTGTCATACGATCTAAATCAGTAAATCCTGTAGGTACGCCTGTAATTTCGCCGCGTTGATTAAATAGTGTCTCAATCTTACTAAATGTAGTAAATACTACATCTTTAATACTTTGAAAACCAGAAACGTTTGTGCGCTGAGCTACTTTTAGAATACTTTTTTCAGCCTCGTTTAGTACAACATCTACTGGAATATCTGGAGCATAGCTTTCGGTTACAATATTTGTAGCGGTTCTTATTAATCTTCTTAAAGTAGATTTTTCTTCAACGCTCTTTGCATAGTATTCAACGTTAGATGCCGTTGGTACAGAAGCCAGCAAATCATTTAAGTATGATACTCCTCCTACTTCTTCTAACACACCTTGATTAGCTAGTTCAGAAGTTAGTGTGATAACATCAAGAGGCTCATTCCTTGAAGCAATCTTGAGCATCGCTTCAAATATTTTTTGATGGGCTGCTCGATAAAAGTCATCTGGTAAAAGCCGTTCTGATGTTGATATTAGCGCCTCTGAGTCTAACAGAATGGCCCCTAATACAGCCTGTTCAGCTTCTATATTCTGTGGTGGAGTACGATCATTTAGCAAATCACTCATTTCTTGTCCTCCAGATGCTTGTTTTTCTTATTGTTCTTTAACGTGTACTTTTAAAGTTGCACTTACTTCAGGATGCAATTTCACTTTAATATTTGTTACACCTAGTGCTCTAATCGCGTCATTCATTTCAAATTTACGCTTATCTAGTTTAATTCCATGTACTTTATTAAGCTCATCAGCAATTTGCTTGCTTGTGATTGATCCGAAAAGACGGCCACCCTCGCCCGATTTAGCTTTTAATTCTACCGTTAAAGTTTCAATTGTTTCTTTTAGCTTTTTACAATTTTCTAATTCGATTTGTGCATCTTTTAATTCTTTATTTTTTTTCGCTTCAAGAGTTTTCATATTACCTGCAGTAGCTTCAATAGCATCTCCATTTTTGATTAGGAAGTTTGCATAGCCATCAGCGATATTTTTAGTTTCTCCTTTTTTACCTTTCCCTTTTACATCTTTTAAGAAAATTACTTTCATTTGTTTGTTCTCCCTTCAATATATTCATCGATTATTCTCAATAAACGTTGTTCAACTTCTCTAATTGAAGAAGATTCAATTTGGGCAGCAGCATTTGTTAGGTGACCACCACCGCCAAGCTCTTCCATAATTAATTGAACATTTATATTCCCTAATGAACGACTGCTGATGCTAATAACATTATCAGACCTTTTCGCAATAATAAAAGATGCAATAACATCCGTCATCGTTAATAATGTATCGGCAGCTTTTGCGATTAACACTTGATCATAGTTTACATTATCTTTTCCAAAGCTAATTGCAAAGCCCTCTTTGTACATATAGGCTTCTTCTATTAATTCTGCTTTACGTATATATTCATTCATATCTTGTTTTAATAAACTTTGGACGAGGATCGTATCCGCGCCATTCGAACGTAAGTATGACGCTGCGTCAAAAGTTCGTGCCCCCGTTCGGAAAGTAAAACTCTTTGTATCAACAATAATACCTGCTAGTAAAGCTGTTGCTTCAAGCATGCTTAATTTTATCTTCTTAGGTTGATACTCCAATAATTCAGTTACTAATTCTGCAGTAGAGGAAGCATACGGCTCCATATAAACTAAAATTGCATCCTTAATGAAGTCTTCTCCTCTTCGGTGATGGTCTATAACAACAATCTTATCTGTCTCATTTAAAAGTGATTCTTCTTCAACCATTGTTGGTCTATGAGTATCTACTACAATTATTAATGTATCTTCAGAAATAATTTCTTTTGCTTTTTCGGGTGAAATAAAACAAGACATAAATTGTTCATTTTTAGACATTTCCTTCATCAACCGATGAACACTTTTGTCTACTTCATCTTTATTAATTACTACATAACCATCTACTTCATTATGCATTACCATTTTTAAAATACCAACTGCTGAACCAAGAGCATCCATGTCAGGTAACTTATGACCCATTATCATAACATTGGTGCTGCTCTTCATTAAATCTCTTAATGCATGCGAGATCACTCTTGCTCTAACCCTCGTCCTCTTTTCTACAGGGTTTGTCTTTCCACCGAAAAACTTTACTTTACCGTTAATGTTTTTAACAGTTACCTGATCTCCACCTCGGCCTAGCGCTAAATCTAAACCTGATTGGGCTAATTGTCCAAGCTCAGTTAAATTTAAACTGCCTACTCCGACACCGACGCTTAAAGTAAGAGGCAAATTACGTTTTGTAGTTTCTTCTCTTACTTGATCTAATATAGTGAATTTATTATTTTCTAATGTTGCCAGAATACCTTCATTTAAAACTACACTATAACGATCGGATGAAACACGTTTCAAGAATATACCATGGTTATTAGCCCAACTATTTAACATCGTTGTAACTGCACCATTTACGCTAGAACGCTCCTGATCATCTAATCCCTGCGTCATTTCATCGTAATTATCTAGTAAAATAACTCCGATTACTGTTCTTTGATCTTCGTATAACTTCTCTAGTTGAGCCTGTTCTGTCACATCAAATAAGTAAATATATCGTTCTTCCCTCTTAATAACAACTCGATATGTTCTTTTACTTATATTTAATACATCTTCTTTTTTCTCTTTTTTCGAAATTAAAGCCATTAATCCTTCAGATAGATCATATATGTGTTTACCAATTAATGAACGATCGTCTAAAATATTTAAAATATATTGATTGCCCCATTCAATATGGTACTCTCTATCGTAAAGTAATACTCCAATTGGCATTTCTGTAATTGCTTCATTACTTAAATTCTTCACTCTCGACATAACTGATTCTATATACATATCTAAAACGTAGCGATACTTAATTTCTAATTTTACAACTAGAAAAATAACGCATAAAAAGATAACGATAAAAATTATCCCTATTTTAGGTTGAATATAGACCACGGTTCCAATCAGAAACACTGAAAGAGCAGTTAAAAGATAGACGGGTATAAGAAACATCTGTTTCTTATGAAAATCTTGCATACGTTCAACCCCTAAGCCAAATAAAATCTAACTTACATATTAAAGTTTATTCACTTTTTTACAACAAATTAGTAACATATGTTTTTAATTTTAAATCTTTCTTCTATTAAATATTCCAATTGAGACGATTCCAATAAGTAAAACAATATAAATTAATGGTTGAATGATAAAACTTACTATCAAAATAATAATTGGTACTGCCTTAGAAAATCGTTTTAAATAACTAAAATAAAAAATCGATGCATAACCCTGAACGAGCAGCAAAATTTGAAGTACATATGTTAAGTTAATCACTGCAGTATTGAGGAAGCTACCTTGTTCCAAGTTGAAGAATGAAAAAATCATTACAATTAAAAAGAACCACATGAATCCAACTGGGAGTCTAAACTCTCTAAATGGCTTAAATTTCGGTGTCTTATAACCTAATCTCCTTATTAATGGAAAAGTCACTAGTTGTGTTAAAAAAGCAAGTATAAAACTAACCATTAACAGTAATGAAGGAATTAATGTAGGAATTAATTTAATAGCATTTGTGAGACTATCCAATGCCTTTTCATTGGTGTTTGTACCAAGACTGGCACTAAGTTCCTTACTTTTTTCTATAGCCTCAGTTGCCATGTCTATATTCTCTTTAACGAAATCAATATGAAAAATAGCTTTGAATAGTATGTAGGATAGTACTGTATGTATTAAATATAAAAAAGTACTGGTAAGTAAAATCTCCCCTTTACTTCGCTCATTTTTCAATAGATAACCAAACGCTACACCAACTGTTGAGTACATTAATGTAATTGGAAGTAAATTAAATGAGGTAATCACAATTGTTAATCCCAACGCCACACAGCAAATTAAAAGTGATTCCTTAATAGAGTATTTAATACTTAAAATAATAAACGGCAGCGGCATAAGGAATGCCATAATAAATGAGAGAAACGGTACAAATCTAAATATTAACAGTAGTACTGAGTAAATAGCTAATAGTACTGCCCCCTCGGTAATAAATCGAGTCGATTTCAAAATAAAGCTCCTTTCAACTACCCCTACTTATTTCACGATAAGCATACTATTTCTTATTTTACCATAAAACTTATTTTTTCATAAATACAAAAAAAGTACAGCATGAGAATGCTGTACTTTTTATTACTCAGCTTATTCAGCTACGTATGGTAATAAAGCCATTTGACGAGCGCGTTTGATTGCGATCGTTAATTTACGTTGGTATTTCGCAGAAGTACCAGTTACACGACGAGGTAAAATTTTACCACGCTCAGAAACGAAACGTTTTAATAACTCAGTATCTTTGAAGTCGATAGTAGTGATGCCATTTGAAGTAAAGTAACAAACTTTACGACGTTTAGCACGTCCACCTTTGCGTCCACCCATTGCCATTGTTATTTCCCTCCTCTACTATAAAATTAGTTTCTTAGTAATGCCAACCGATCAGCATTACACTGTTTTTATTATTAGAAAGGAAGATCGTCATCAGTAATATCAATCGTTTTGCTTGTCCCACCAAATGGATCATCATTAAAGCTAGGCTTTTGAGATGGTGCTTCGAAAGGATTTCCAGCGTTAAAACCTTGATTTTGTTGGTTCATACCGAATGAACCACCTTGGTTACCTGATGCATTTCTTGGTTCTAAGAATTGAACAGAGTCAGCTACAACTTCAGTTACATATACTCTCTTACCATCTTGACCATCATAACTTCTAGTTTGAATGCGTCCTTCAACGCCAGCTAAGCTTCCTTTTTTCAAGAAGTTTGCTACGTTTTCAGCAGGCTTTCTCCAGATTACGCAGTTAATAAAATCTGCTTCTCTTTCACCTTGCTGATTTGAGTAGGTACGATTCACCGCTAGAGTAAATGTTGCTACGGCAACCCCACTTGGTGTATAACGTAAGTCCGGATCCTTTGTTAAGCGACCTACAAGTACAACACGATTGATCATCTGATTCCTACCTCCCTAAAGCATTTAAAAAATATTATTTTTCTTCTTCACGAATAACGATGTGGCGGATGATATCTTCGCTGATTTTCGCTAAACGATCGAATTCTTGTACCGCTTCTGGTTTAGAAGAAACGTTTACAAGCATGTAGTATCCATCACGGAAATCGTTAATTTCATAAGCTAAACGACGTTTACCCCACTCTTTAACGTTTGTGATTTCAGCACCTTGTTCTGTTAAAACGCTGTTGAAACGCTCAACTAATGCTTTTTGTGCTTCGTCTTCCATGTTTGGACGAACGATGTACATGATTTCGTATTTATTCATCACAATGTCACCTCCTTTTGGTCTAACGGCCCAATTAAGGGCAAGGAGCAATTTTATTAATCACTCACGAGTTAAAATTATAGCATAGTTTTTTTAAGATAGCAAATCAATAATTTAGTTGCTATTCGATTAAACATTAAATCGGAAATGCATTACATCTCCATCTTGAACAATGTACTCTTTCCCTTCAAGACGTACTTTGCCTGCTTCTTTTGCTGCTGTCATATTACCATAAGTCGATAAATCCTCAAAAGAAACCGTTTCTGCACGGATAAAGCCACGTTCGAAGTCACTATGAATCACACCAGCACATTGTGGAGCTTTCATACCTTTTTTAAACGTCCAAGCTCTTACTTCTTGTACACCTGCAGTAAAATAAGTTGCCAATCCTAATAAAGAATACGCTGCACGAATTAATTGATCTAAACCTGATTCTTCAATTCCAAGTTCTTGAAGGAATGTACGTTTCTCTTCATCATCTAACTCAGCGATTTCTTCTTCAATTTTTGCACTGATTACAATTACTTGAGAACCTTCTTTAGCTGCAAATTCTCTTACTTTTTCAACGTATTCGTTAGCTGAAGCATCTACAAGGTCATCTTCACCAACATTAGTAATGTAAAGCATTGGCTTAGTCGTTAACAAATGCAATCCTTTTACTACTTTCATTTGCTCTTCCGTAAACTCTACTGAACGAGCTGGCTTGTCATTTTCAAATGCTTCTCTTAATTTCACTAAAATTTCATGTTCATAAGATGCATCTTTATCTTTTTGTTTTGCTAATTTAGCTACACGATCAATACGTTTTTCAACTGATTCTAAGTCTGCAAGAATTAGTTCTAAGTTAATTGTTTCAATATCTGCAATCGGATCAACTTTTCCAGATACGTGAGTAATATTATCATCTGCAAAGCATCGTACTACTTGGCAAATCGCGTCCACTTCACGAATATGAGATAAAAACTTATTTCCTAATCCTTCACCTTTACTTGCACCTTTAACGATCCCAGCGATATCAGTAAATTCAAAAGTTGTTGGAACAGTTTTTTTAGGTTGTACTAATTCAGTTAACTTTTCTAAACGGTAATCTGGTACTTCTACCACACCTACGTTTGGATCAATTGTACAAAACGGATAGTTTGCTGATTCAGCACCCGCTTGTGTAATTGCATTAAATAATGTCGACTTTCCTACGTTTGGTAATCCTACAATTCCTGCTGTTAATGCCATATTTTCCACTCCTATACGAACTTAGTTAATCTTTCACAATTATATTGATTTCAAAAAAAAATAACAAGAAAATCTAAACATTAATTCATAACATACGAAAGGTATCTAATACGAGCGATCCTTCAAGTTGCTCTACTAGATACCCATTGTTTTAAAAAACGTTCTACTCTTCAGAGCGAACTAAAACCTTTTTTAATTTTCGAGTGAACTCTCTACGAGGTATTAATACGCTATGTTCACATCCCTCACATTTTAATCGAATGTCCATACCCATTCGAATAATTTTCCATCTGTTCACTCCACAAGGATGAGGTTTTTTCATCTCTACTATATCATTTAGGTTAAATTCTTTTTCTTCCATTCGAAAACTTCACTTCCTTAAAATAGTAGCATATAAACTATACATTCGCATTTTCATTTTTAGGTTCTAATTGTTTATATAATACCATCTTTGGATACGGAATTTCTATGTTATTTCTTTCAAGTACTTCCTTAATTTCTTTTCGAATTGCTCTAGAAATCTTAAATTGTGTCATTGGTTTAACTTCTGAAGCGATTCGCAAAGTTACTTCTGATGGGCCTAAGTTTTGGATTCCTAGATACTCCGGAGGTTTTACCATTTCTTCATATCTAGCTGGCATCGTTTCTAAATGCTCTTCGATTACAGATTGCGCATGTTCAATATCGCCCTCATAAGAAATGCTAACATCTACCATTGCCACAGCATTATGTAATGAAAAATTAGTTACTTCGGTAATCATTCCATTTTGGATGATATGAAGCTCACCTGTTCCGCTTCTAATTTTTGTTGTTTTTAAACCAATTGATAATACTGTTCCTTCAAAATTTTGAACTCTAATATAGTCACCAACTGAAAATTGATCCTCAAACAAAATAAAAAATCCAGAAATGATATCCTTTACTAGGCTTTGTGCACCAAAACCAATTGCTACCCCACCTATTCCTGCTCCAACTAAAAGTCCTTTTATTTCCACACCAAAGATCGGGAGAATCGTCAAAGTAGCAATAAAGAATATGACATATGCAAGTACATTTTCCATTAACTTAATAAGCGTCACTGATCTTCTTTCTGATACTTGTAACGGTCCTCTAGCATTAACTTTTAAGAGATTACGGATTAACTTTCTTCCGAGTTTTACAACCAATACTGAAACAATAATAATTATAACTATTTTTATTGATGATCTTAAAATATTGTCCCATTGTTCTGGCGTTAGCATGCTTTTCTTTATTACTTTTTCAGCACTTTCTATATTTTCTGCTGCATTATTCATACTGTCTTTTTTCCCCCTAACTATTTTCAAATGACTTCAAACGTAATACTAAACGAATTATCACTTTAAAACTACAAATATGAACAAATGTAATAATAGTTTAATTTTAATGACGAAGGTCGCTTGACGAAAGTATAAATTGTTTAAATTTTGCATAAACTAATACTACTCTCTTAAATGAAAAGTAGGCGATATTATGCAATTTTCAGCAAATCCTTTGCGTAACCTATTCAAGGATGATTATTCTGTATTTCTAGATGACGAAAACGCTATTAACAGATTTGCAGATCGTTTATGTAAGTCGCTTCCAAGTTTACACACTAAAGAAATTGTTTTTGTATGTATTGGAACTGACCGTTCTACAGGAGACTCTTTAGGTCCTTTAGTGGGAACCATGTTAGGAGAATTAAACTTAAGTAAGTTTCACTATTATGGTACTCTTGATGAACCAATTCATGCGTTAAATCTTTCAGAACAACTTGAAATAATTAAAGGCAAGTATAACAACCCTTTTATCATTGCTGTAGATGCATGTTTAGGCAGAGTAAAAAGCATCGGTAGCGTGCGCTTATCCAATGGTCCTTTAAAACCTGGAGCTGCAATGAAAAAGGAGTTACCTTTAGTAGGCGAAATTAACTTAACCGGCGTAGTAAATGTTAGTGGATTTATGGAATTTTATGTTTTACAAAATACTAGACTAAGCCTAGTAATGAAAATGGCTAAGTTTATTGCGACTTCAATTAAAGAAACCGAAAGAAAATTTACCCGTCAATTAGATTATTAGCATAATAGTTTCTTAACTTTCAATTATAAAAAGGCAAATCAAAACAAAAAGGGAGTATTAACTGCATTGAAAGACAACACATTTAATATTCCCTAATGAATAACTCATTTTATAATTGAAAGAATTCTTTCCAAATCCTCTTTGTTAAAGAATTGGATTTCTATTTTCCCTTTATCTTTAGCCGATTTAATTTTAACCGACGTTCCAAATTTTTCTTGTAAAAGCTCCTCATACTCGCTAAAAAATATGTTTTTAGTTGGACTTTTCTTTGGTGTTTCACGTGAAACATTTTCATTGAGTTCATTAACTAACGTCTCAACTTCTCGAACACTCAGGTTTTTTTCAATTACTTTTAATGCTGTACTTTCAATTAACCCTTTTCGTTTTAGTCCTAAAAGTGCTCTTCCGTGTCCCATTGAAAGAGTACCTTCTTCGACCATTTTTTGAACAGAGTTTGGTAAAGTTAAAATTCTTAAATAGTTAGCTATATGTGGACGACTTTTCCCAAGTTTCTTCGCCAGTTGTTCTTGGGTTAAGTGTAATTGTTCAATTAAAGTTTGATATGCTTCTGCTTCTTCAAGAGGATTTAAATCATCTCGCTGTAAATTTTCTAAAACAGCTAACTCCATCATTTGATCTTCAGTCAGGTCTCTTACAATAACTGGAACCGTATTTAAACCTGCATTTTTTGCAGCACGATATCTTCTTTCACCAGCTACGATTTGGAAACCTTTTATACTTTTTCTTGCAATGATCGGTTGAAGAATCCCGTGTTCATTTACTGACTGAGTTAATTCTAACATTGCAGTCTCATCAAATACTTTACGAGGTTGGTATGGATTAGGTCTAAGTTCTTTTAGATCGATTTCCTGGACTAACTCTTCTTGTTGATTAATATCTTGAAAAAATGCTCCAATACCCTTACCCAAACCTTTAGCCATTATCAATCACTTCCTTTGCCAGATCAAGATATACTTCTGCACCTCTTGACTTTGGATCATATGTAATGATCGGTTTACCATGACTTGGTGCTTCGCTTAAGCGTACATTTCTTGGAATAATTGATTTATAGACTCTATCTTGAAAATATTTTTTTACTTCTTCTATAACTTGGAGTCCTAAATTTGTACGAGCATCTAGCATTGTTAACAGTACGCCTTCAATTGCTAAACTTTTATTTAAATGTTTTTGTACTAAACGTACAGTACTTAATAGCTGACTTAAACCTTCAAGTGCGTAGTACTCACACTGAACTGGAATAATAATTGAATCGGATGCAGTTAATGAGTTTAAAGTTAATAAACCTAGTGATGGAGGACAATCTATTAAAATATAATCATAGTTACCTTTTACTGTATCTAAAGCGCGTTTTAATCGTACTTCTCTAGAAATGGTAGGAACTAATTCAATTTCCGCTCCAGCAAGTTGAATTGTTGCCGGAATAATATCAAAATTTGGAATAGCAGTGTTTAAAATGACATTTTTCGCCTCAACATCATCAACTAATACATTGTAAACGCACTGATTTACGTCAGCCTTTTCAATTCCAATACCACTAGTTGCATTACCTTGAGGATCTATATCGACTAGTAATACTTTTTTTCCTAAGTGAGCTAAACAAGCACTTAAATTTACCGATGTTGTAGTCTTACCAACACCACCTTTTTGATTAGCTATAGAGATTACTTTAACCACTATGTAATCTACTCCTTCCACAACAAACAATTCTTATTTTCTATTTTACCATGAATAGATTCATCGTTGTGTTTAGATTTATAAATCAATAAAAAAATTCACCACTTAAAAGAGGTGAATTTTAGGATTATTTCTTCGGAATTTTAATTGTTATTTGATAATAGTCATCATGTTCTTCTTCTTGACTATCAATGTTCATGCCTGTTTTAGTAACCATTTGTAAAGATTCACGGATCGTATTCATCGCAATTCTTATATCTTTGCTAATCGCTTTAAATTTACGTTTAGCCTTTGGTTTTTTCTCAGTAAGTAATGTAACTACTCGTTCTTCCGTTTGTTTAACATTCAATTGCTTTTCAATTATTTCATGAAGAAGAGTAATTTGGAGTTGAGGTAACTTTAATGGAATAAGTGCGCGTGCATGACGTTCCGTAATCGACTTATCCAATAATGCTTGTTGTATTTCCCCAGGAAGTTTCAACAATCTCAATTTATTTGCAACAGTCGATTGACCTTTACCTAGTCGCTGTGCAAGAGCTTCTTGAGTTAAGTTATGTAAATCAATTAGTTTTTGGTAAGCTACAGCTTCTTCAAATGGAGATAGTTCTTCACGTTGTAAATTTTCAATCAAAGCAACTGAGGCAGTTTCTGTATCGTTAAACGTTTTCACAATTGCAGGAATTGTATCCCAACCTAAAGATGAAACAGCTCTGAATCTTCTTTCCCCGGCAATTATTTCATAAAAGTTTGGTCTAATTTCCCTAACAACAATCGGTTGAATAATACCATGAGTTCGAATGGTTAGCGCTAGTTCTTTAATTTTTTCATCATCAAAGAATGTTCTAGGCTGATACTGATTCGGTACAATGTCCGATACCGGAATCTGGCGAATAACTTCATTACTCGAAACCGAATCTTGAACGTCATCACTATTTTCTTTTTCTGATAAGCCAAATAACCTAGATAATGTGCTTTTCAATGTGATTCCCACCCTTTTAGAATTTCGTTCACAATAGAATAAACATAACAAATGTTTCACGTGAAACATTTGTTAGTTTATCATATTAATTCTCTAATGGTTCTTTACCAGGAGTACCCGGTTTACGAGGGTACTTAGTTGGTGTTTTACGTTTCTTTTCTACTATAACAATATTTCGATCACTGTCCTCACCTGGGAGAGTAAAATGATTAATTGATTTAACTTCTCCACCAAGTGTTTTTATAGCATAATTCGCTTTATCCAACTCTTCTTGACCAGCAGCACCTTTAAGTGCAACAAAGTGACCGTTTTGTTTAACAAGTGGTAAGCATAATTCAGTTAACACGGACATTCTAGCAACTGCTCTAGCAGTTACAACATCGAAAGATTCTCTCATACCAGTTCTTTTAGCAAAAGTTTCTGCACGATCATGAATAAATGATACATTCTCTAATTGTAATTCCTTCGCTAAATGGTTTAGAAATGTAATCCTTTTTTGAAGGGAGTCTACGATCGTTAATTTTATAGATGGGAAACATATTTTAATTGGAATAGAAGGGAAGCCCGCTCCTGCACCAATATCACATAAAGTGATTTCATCAGCGAAGTCGAAATAAAAAGCGGCGCTAATGGAATCATAAAAATGTTTTAAATATACTTCGTTTTCTTCTGTAATAGCAGTTAAGTTCATTTTATTGTTCCACTCAACTAGTGTGTGGAAATATATATCAAATTGTTTTAATTGAAAATCTGACAAATCGATTCCTTTATCTTTAAGAGCAGCGATAAATTGTTCTTTATTCACTAGTAATACCCCTATCTATTATTAGTTCGATATTCTTGCAATTTTTCCTTGTTCTAAATAAACAAGTAGAATTGAAATATCTGCTGGATTAACACCAGATATACGAGAAGCTTGACCTACTGATAGAGGGCGCACTTGCTCAAGCTTTTGTCTTGCCTCAGTAGCAAGGCCGTGAATAGCTTGATAATCGATATTTTCAGGGATTTTCTTTAAATCCATTTTTTTCATGCGTTCTACTTGATTTAATGATTTTTCAATATAACCTTCATACTTAATTTGTATTTCAACTTGCTCTTTAACATCTGGATGTAGATCTTTTTCAGATGGAGCAAGAAGGTGTATATGTTCATAAAGCATTTCAGGACGTCGTAAAAGATCTGCTGCACGAATACCATCTTTTAGCTCACTACCACCATTTTGTGCAATTAATTCTTGTACTTCTTTTGTCGGTCTTAATTGCGTTGCTTTTAAACGCTCTATTTCTTCTTCAATTAACATTTTCTTTTGTTCAAACTCTGCGTATCTTTCATCACTTATTAAACCAAGTCTCTGACCAATTTTTGTTAATCGTAAATCGGCATTATCGTGACGCAATAATAATCGATATTCTGCTCTAGAAGTAAGAAGACGGTATGGTTCATTTGTCCCTTTCGTTACAAGATCATCGATTAAAACACCAATATAAGCTTCAGAGCGATCTAAAATTAACTCTTCTTTACCTAGAGAACGACACGCAGCGTTAATTCCTGCGATTAAACCTTGACCAGCCGCTTCTTCATAACCCGAAGTTCCATTAATTTGACCAGCAGTATACAGGTTCTTAATTTGCTTAAGTTCCAATGTTGGCCATAATTGTGTAGGGACAATCGCGTCATATTCAATTGCATATCCAGTTCTCATCATTTGAACATTTTCAAGGCCTGCAATCGAACGAAGCATTTTTTCTTGTACATCTTCAGGTAAACTAGTTGATAACCCTTGTACATAAACTTCTTGAGTATTTCTTCCTTCAGGCTCTAAGAAAATTTGATGTCTCGGTTTATCATTAAATCGGACAACTTTATCCTCAATAGAAGGACAATAGCGTGGCCCAGTTCCCTTAATCATACCAGAGTACATCGGCGAACGATGTAAGTTATCGTCGATGATTTGATGTGTAGTTTCACTTGTATAAGTTAACCAACAAGGTATTTGTTCTGTTTCAACTGGTTCCGTTTCAAAAGAAAATGCACGAGGTACATCATCACCAGGTTGAATTTCTGTTTTTGAATAATCAATACTATGACTATTTACACGAGGAGGCGTACCTGTTTTAAATCGAACAAGTTCTATTCCTAATTCCTCTAAGTGCTCAGAAAGCTTTATTGCCGGTTGTTGGTTATTAGGACCACTTGAGTATTTTAATTCTCCTACAATAATTTCTCCACGTAAGAAAGTACCAGTTGTAATGACAACTGTCTTTGAACGATAAATTGCACCTGTTTGTGTAATTACACCCGTGCATTGTCCATCTTCTACAATTAATCTCTCTACTAAACCTTGCTTTAGTGTTAGATTTTCCGTATTTTCAATGGTTTTCTTTAATTCGTGTTGGTACGCGAATTTATCCGCTTGAGCACGCAATGCACGTACTGCAGGACCTTTACCCGTGTTTAACATTCTCATTTGAATATGTGTTTTATCAATATTTCTGCCCATTTCACCGCCAAGTGCATCGATTTCACGTACAACAATCCCCTTGGCAGGACCACCTACTGATGGATTACAAGGCATAAATGCTACCATATCGAGATTAATTGTCAGCATTAATGTTTTTGCACCCATTCGAGCAGATGACAAACCGGCTTCGCATCCAGCATGACCAGCTCCAATGACGATTACATCATAATTGCCTGCTTCAAAACTCATTTTTTCTCCTCCTAACCATTTTATTTTCCTAAACAGAATTGAGAAAATAGCTGGTTGATTAAACTTTCCTGAACTGTATCTCCAACGATTTCACCTAACAGTTCCCATGCTCTTGTTAAGTCAATTTGTACTAAATCAATCGGCATACCATTTTTCATTGCCTCAATCGCGTCATTAATTGTCTGTTCTGATTGTTTTAATAGCGCAATATGTCGAGCATTAGATAAATAAGTTAAGTCTTGTGCCTCAATTTGCCCTTCAAAATATAAATTGGCAATTGCTTTTTCTAGATCATCAATTCCTCTTTCTTCTTTTAAAGAAGTCGTAACAATTGTAGCATTACCGACTAACGCTTTTACTTCATCCATATCAAGCTTTTGTGACAAATCTGTTTTGTTAATGATCACAATTACATCTTTGCCGCTCATTTCGCCAAATAATTTACGGTCTTCTTCACTAAGTTGCTCATTATTATTTAAAACAAATAAAACTAAGTCAGCTAAGTTCAATACTTTTTTAGATCTTTCAACACCAATCGCTTCTACAACATCCTTCGTTTCACGAATACCTGCTGTATCGACAAGTCGTAATGGTACACCTCTTACATTTACGTATTCTTCAATAACATCACGAGTAGTACCTGGAATATCAGTAACGATTGCTTTACTTTCCTGGACAAGTGTATTTAACAGAGAAGACTTCCCAACATTTGGTCTACCAATAATGACAGTAGCTAATCCTTCGCGTAAAATCTTACCTTGTTTTGATGTTTCTAGCAGTTTTTGTATTTCAACTCGAACTGTTTTTGCTTTTTCTATTAAAACAGTATTGGTCATTTCTTCAACATCATCATATTCAGGGTAATCAATATTTACTTCTATATGAGCCAATATTTCAAGTAATGTCTGTCTTAAGCCGTTAACTAGTTTCGACAAACGACCTTCAACTTGATTCATAGCTATAGCCATTGCTCTGTCAGTCTTAGAACGAATTAAATCCATAACTGCTTCGGCCTGAGATAGGTCGATTCGTCCATTAAGGAATGCTCTTTTTGTAAATTCACCAGGCTCTGCTAATCTAGCCCCTTGTGATAATACCAATTCAAGTACTTTATTAACAGAAAAAATTCCACCATGACAATTTATTTCGACAACATCTTCACGAGTGAACGTTTTTGGTGCTCTCAAGACCGAGACCATCACTTCCTCAACAGTATTCCCGGAAATTGGATCAACTAAATGTCCGTAATGAATTGTGTGTGAATCTACTATATTTAAATCTTTTTCTTTAAATAATTTATTCGCTATTAGAACAGCTTCATCGCCGCTTAAACGAACAATGGCAATTGCACCTTCGCCTTTTGGTGTCGATATGGCTGTAATTGTATCGAATTCCATCAAAAAATCACCTCGGAGCATGTTAAACTAAAGTTAACATGTTACTTCTAAATCTATAGCATAGCATAAAGAAATTTATAATTGAATGTTTTTATATTATAACCGTACGAAAGTACAAGTAAACTTATATGACTTGAAGAAGAACATTAAAAAACCAATTAAGGATTAACCCTTAATTGGTTTCTTTAAATCTATAACTAATTGACGATGCGGATCTTGGCCTACAGACTTCGTAGAGATATTTGGCATATCTGTCAGTATATGATGTATAATTTTTCTTTCGAAAGAAGGCATTGGCTCTAAAGAAATAGCTTTTCTTGTTTTTAAAACTGTTTGAGCAGTCTTTTTTGCTAGAATCTCTAGTGATTCCTTACGTTTTAATCGATAGTTCTCTGCGTCAACGACAACATGAACCAATTGTTTTGAATGACGATTTACAAATGTTTGAACTAAGAATTGTAGAGCATTTAAAGTATTACCTCTTTTTCCAATAATAAGGGCAACCTTATCACCCTTTACAGTAAATAAGAAGGTTTGTTCCTTATTACCTTGCAACTCAAAATTTACAACTGCAGTTTCGTCAAGACTCTTCACAATATTAAAAAGGTAGTCATATGCTTTCTCGATTAAAGTCTTCTTTTTAACAACTAATACTTTAGCAGGTTTAGCACCAAATCCTAAAAATCCTTTTTTACCGTCTTCGATTACTGTAATTTCTACTTCTTCTTCTGTTGAACTAAGTTGCTGAAGTGCTATTTGAACTGCTTGTTCGATTGTTTGACCAGTAGCAGTTACTTCTCTCACTTACTAGCCCCTCCTACACTGTTATTTTTTTCGGTAGTATTACCTCTATTAACAAATAATGTTTGCATAATCATGAATGTATTACCAACTACCCAATATAAAGCTAAAGCAGATGGAAGTCTAACAGCAAATATTAAAATCATGATTGGCATAACATAAAGCATGATTTTCATTTGTTGAGCAGCAGGTCCTGTCATTGTACCAGTACTCATTGATACTTTTTGTTGAATGAAAGTTGTAATACCTGCGATGATTGGTAAAGCATAAATTGGATCTGGGTGTCCTAATTGGAACCATAAAAAGTCATGTGCCTTAATTTCCATTGTTCTCATAATTGCATGATAGAACGCAATTAAGATTGGCATTTGAATAAAAATTGGTAAACAACCAGATAAAGGATTTACTCCATGTTGTTGGTACAACTTCATTGTTTCTTCATTTAATTTTTGGACAGTTTTTTGATCCTTAGAAGAATATTTTTCTTTAAGCTTGGCCATTTCAGGCTGGATTGATTGCATCGCTTTTGTGCTTTTAATTTGTTTGATCATTAATGGTAGTAATGCTAAACGAATTAAAAGTGTTACGACGATAATCGACATACCATAGCTTCCACCAAAAATTTTAGATACAGCTGTGATTAACCATGATAGTGGATAAACGAAATACTCATTCCAAATCCCTGTACTTTCAGATGTAATCGGTTGGTTTGTTTGCGAACATCCAGCTAACACGACTACTAACAAAAGAACTGTAACAAGCAATTGGTACTTCTTAGTCTTCAAACTAGTTCCTCCTTTAAGAAGTTACATTTAAATATGTAATTACTTAATTTGATTTTTATCTTATTTTATGTTTTGAATCACGTATTTTAAGCGCTTCTGCCCTTTTCAACACATGAATTAAACTTTTTTTAAATTCATTAAAAGGTAGATCAGTACAGGGCTTTCTCGCGATTACAACATAATCCATATTCACACGAAGATCATCACTTAATTCAGTAAGAGCTTGTCTTATATACCGCTTAATATGATTTCTCTCTACAGCATTACCTAATTTTTTACTAACTGATAATCCTATACGAAATTGTTTTTGATCTTCTTTTTTTAATGTGTAGATTACAAATTGTCGATTTGCAGTTGACGATCCCTCTTGAAAAACGCGACTAAAATCTGCATTCTTTTTTATTCTGTTTTTCTTGTTCATGTTCCACTGACACCTCAAATGATTCCTTCAATAATCATAACAATTTTTTTATAAAAAATGAGGCCTTTTTTACTTACAAATTGTGACATAAAAGCAAAAAAAGGCCTTCTTATTAGTGAAAAAGACCACTGTTGACAGTGGCCTACGCAGATAATACTTTTCTTCCTTTACGACGACGAGCAGCTAGAACTTTACGTCCATTTGCAGTGCTCATACGGCTACGGAAACCATGTACTTTGCTGCGTTTACGTTTGTTTGGTTGAAATGTTCTTTTCATTATATGACACCTCCCTGAGGAATTACTGTTATAGACAGTCCTATAAATTATAAAGAATAACTACTATTAATGTCAATGTAAGATATCAAATCACGTTGAATAATTATTTCCAATTTATGAAGAATGGTTGATCCAGTGAGTTTTTGTATAAAAAAAATTAAGTCACATTTATTTAATATAAGAAATGAAACTTACTTTTATCATTTCCTTCCAATAAATTTTCAAACGAGTATTTCGAGTAAAAATATGGTGTCGAAAGATTTTTTTAACTGGGCTTTTAAGTGAATAAAAAAATCATGCAGAAAACACTACTTCCCCTTTTTTTGATATTGTTAAATGCTCTGTGGATAATATTTTCCTACACATTTTTTACCCACAACAGTTATTGACATTTTTTGCACAAGTTCTTTTTCTGTGGACAATTTTTTTAAACAAGTGGATTAGCATGTGGATAACATTAACTACTCATTGAAATAGCTAAAGATTTTTGATATTATTAATTTGTTTTCCACTTTGGATAAGTTGTTCTTTATTTTTATTTGTCCACAGATGTTAATAACTTGTGG